>NZ_CP081113.1:0-2850000 GCF_025141875.1 Sulfitobacter sp. M368 | reverse complement strand
GTGATGATGCTGCCTCCCGCACGGATGGCAGCTAGAGACATCACTCATTGTCCACTCAGATGAGTGGGCGGGTAAAAGTATGCTTTTGGTTCAGAATAAGAGGATCAGTTTCTTACCAGCTTCTGATCTTCGCGAATGACGCAAGTCTTTCTTTTTCTGGATCAAATCAAGCGCGAAAAGGGCGTTTGGTGAATGCCTTGGCAGTAAGAGGCGATGAAAGACGTGATACTCTGCGATAAGCCATGGGGAGCTGAGAATAAGCTTTGATCCATGGATTTCTGAATGGGGCAACCCACCTGATACTGTGTTATTTATACTACCAGACAGACGTTGTTTGCGGGTTCGCCCTCAAGGAGCGCTCCGCGCGGTAGGGCAAAATAATATGGTAAACCAGGTATTTTTAGGCTGAATATATAGGCTTAAAAAGGCAAACCCGGGGAACTGAAACATCTAAGTACCCGGAGGAAAGGAAATCAATATGATACTCCCCTAGTAGCGGCGAGCGAACGGGGACCAGCCGAGCCATGATTGTGGTTAGAATGCGTTGGAATGCGCAACCAAAGTGGGTGATAGTCCCGTATAAGAAGCATGATTGGACGTATTAAGTAGGGCGGAACACGTGAAATTCTGTCTGAAGATCGGAGGACCACCTTCGAAGGCTAAGTACTCCTTACTGACCGATAGTGAACCAGTACCGTGAGGGAAAGGTGAAAAGCACCCCGACGAGGGGAGTGAAACAGTACCTGAAACCGAACGCCTACAATCAGTTGGAGGGACCTTGCGTCCTGACAGCGTACCTTTTGTATAATGGGTCATCGACTTGGTCTCACGAGCAAGCTTAAGCCGTTAGGTGTAGGCGTAGCGAAAGCGAGTCTTAATAGGGCGTCGAGTTCGTGGGATCAGACCCGAAACCGAGTGATCTAGGCATGGCCAGGTTGAAGGTAAGGTAACACTTACTGGAGGACCGAACCCACATCTGTTGAAAAAGATCGGGATGAGCTGTGCCTAGGGGTGAAAGGCCAATCAAACTCGGAGATAGCTGGTTCTCTGCGAAATCTATTTAGGTAGAGCGTCGACCGAATACCATCGGGGGTAGAGCACTGGATGGGTAATGGGGCCCCACAGGCTTACTGATCCTAACCAAACTCCGAATACCGATGAGTACTAGTCGGCAGACACACGGCGAATGCTAACGTCCGTCGTGAAGAGGGAAACAACCCTGACCTCCAGCTAAGGCCCCTAATTCATGGCTAAGTGGGAAAGCAGGTGAGACGACCAAAACAACCAGGAGGTTGGCTTAGAAGCAGCCATCCTTTAAAGATAGCGTAACAGCTCACTGGTCTAAATAAGTTGTCTTGCGGCGAAGATGTAACGGGGCTCAAGCCATGAGCCGAAGCTGAGGATGCATTTATTGCATGGTAGCAGAGCGTAGTGTGACATAAGACTTTGTCTCCTTACTTCCTTCGGGAATATTGGAGACGTAGTCTTTTCTGTGAAGCTGGCGCGTGAGCGATCCGGTGGAGAGATCACTAGTGAGAATGATGACATGAGTAGCGACAAAGAGTGTGAGAGACACTCTCGCCGAAAGTCCAAGGGTTCCTGCTTAAAGCTAATCTGAGCAGGGTAAGCCGACCCCTAAGGCGAGGCCGAAAGGCGTAGTCGATGGGAACCAGGTTAATATTCCTGGGCCAGATGGAAGTGACGGATCTCGAGGGTAGTTCATCCTTATCGGATTGAATGGGCTGCTTAGAGGTCCCTGGAAATAGCTCCATCATGAGATCGTACCCTAAACCGACACAGGTGGACAGGTAGAGAATACCAAGGCGCTTGAGAGAACTATGTTGAAGGAACTCGGCAAAATACCTCCGTAAGTTCGCGAGAAGGAGGCCCGGTTCCTAGGCAACTAGGGGCTGGGGGCACAAACCAGGGGGTGGCGACTGTTTATTAAAAACACAGGGCTCTGCGAAGTCGCAAGACGACGTATAGGGTCTGACGCCTGCCCGGTGCCTGAAGGTTAAAAGGAGGGGTGAGAGCTCTGAATTGAAGCCCAGGTAAACGGCGGCCGTAACTATAACGGTCCTAAGGTAGCGAAATTCCTTGTCGGGTAAGTTCCGACCTGCACGAATGGCGTAACGACTTCCCCGCTGTCTCCAACATAGACTCAGCGAAATTGAATTACCGGTCAAGATGCCGGTTACCCGCGGTTAGACGGAAAGACCCCGTGCACCTTTACTACAGCTTCACATTGGCATTAGGCCGAACATGTGCAGGATAGGTGGTGGGCTTTGAAACGTGAACGCCAGTTTGCGTGGAGCCTCCCTTGAGATACCACCCTTGTTCTGCTTGATGTCTAACCGCGGTCCGTTATCCGGATCCGGGACCCTGTGTGGCGGGTAGTTTGACTGGGGCGGTCGCCTCCTAAATCGTAACGGAGGCGCGCGAAGGTTGGCTCAGAGCGGTCGGAAATCGCTCGTTGAGTGCAATGGCAGAAGCCAGCCTGACTGCGAGACTGACAAGTCGAGCAGAGTCGAAAGACGGCCATAGTGATCCGGTGGTCCCAAGTGGGAGGGCCATCGCTCAACGGATAAAAGGTACGCCGGGGATAACAGGCTGATACTGCCCAAGAGTCCATATCGACGGCAGTGTTTGGCACCTCGATGTCGGCTCATCTCATCCTGGGGCTGGAGCAGGTCCCAAGGGTACGGCTGTTCGCCGTTTAAAGAGGTACGTGAGCTGGGTTTAGAACGTCGTGAGACAGTTCGGTCCCTATCTTCCGTGGGTGTAGGATACTTGAGAGGAGTTGCCCCTAGTACGAGAGGACCGGGGTGAACGATCCACTGGTGGACCAGTTGTTATGCCAATAGCAGTGCTGGGTAGCTATGATCGGACAGGATAACCGCTGAAGGCATCTAAGCGGGAAGCCCCCCTCAAAACAAGGTATCCCTGAGAGCCGAGGTAGACCACCTCGTCGATAGGCCAGAGATGTAAGCGTAGTAATACGTTCAGTTGACTGGTACTAATGGCTCGATAGGCTTGATTTGATCCAGTAAAAGCAAGACTTTACTCGATAAATCAAAAGCATACACAACACAGTGTACTGACTTGGAAAACTCTAAAAACTTTATTTGGTTTGGTGATCATAGCGCGAGCAAAACACCCAGCCCCATCCCGAACCTGGCCGTTAAGTGCCGTAGCGCCGATGGTACTGCGTCTTAAGACGTGGGAGAGTAGGTCATCGCCAAACCTAATAAGGTTTTTAGAGCAGTATCTCTCAACGATGACAAACAAGACACAATGCCTGATACAAAAAATGTAACAGGACAAACAGGCCTCAAGCACAACACCGTGCAAAAGGCCAAAAAACGGCCTCAAAAAGCACTCCGTGCACAAGGCCAACAAAAGTGTCGCGGGATGGAGCAGCCCGGTAGCTCGTCAGGCTCATAACCTGAAGGTCGTAGGTTCAAATCCTACTCCCGCAACCAATATCAAAACGATAAAACCAGAAACAACGCCCCTTGGGGCGTAAAACGCGTTTCAAGCAGACCTGCGAGTGCCGGCAACGACTCTTCTATCTGTGATTGTAACCCCTTAAATTCACAGCGGGATTCTTGACAATTATGTTGCTTATGAAGGGCGCGTGGGTCAGCATGGTGGCCGACTGCCCAGGAAATCAAGACTTCTTGCGCAACGTCATTCCGGAAAATCGATCTAGAGTTTGATCGTCGGGGGCTCCAACAGCGTTCGACGGAAATTTTTTCTAGCCGTTGAACCCTCTTATTGTGGTGGGGATACAATGGAAGACGACGATACTCTACAAGAGTCAGCCGCTGTAAAGCTACGGGACGCCGCCAGTATTTCATGGTCCGTCGCGGACGCTGCGGGGACGGCCAAGAAGGTCGTCAAACTGGCGTCCAAGCCATTCAAATCCGTTGAAAAACTCAAAGACAAGGTCAAGAAGCTCGAAAAGGCCGCCAAGGTCATTGAGGATATTTCTGACTCCCTCAAGTCGGTGTCCTTTACACGCCCCGCGGCCAAGGTGACCGATAAGGTTGCAGAGAAGGTGATTGACTACACCAAGAAGGTGGAAACCAAGATTGAAGCCCTCGAAGGGACATCGACCAAAATCGGCGATTTCCTCTTTAATGTTCAAAAACAGCTTGGGAACATCAACAAGGCCACAAATGCTCTTGGCGTCGCAGCAGAGGCCTATTCACGTAAGCTGGCCAGCGCCGAACAGAACCTGGCGCCCGCAGCGTCACAGTTTTCCACTGGGGTCGAGTTTCTGGACAAGGAGTCCGCCGATGCGCGGGCGATCGCGGTGCAGTTGGCAGAGGCGCGCATTTCCCAGGCGGATAGCATCAATGGCCCTTTGCTCCTGCTCGTCACGCAATTGTCCGAAATCGACCAGGCCATGGAAGAGTTGTCGTCCAAGCTGGACAATGACCTGTTGGATATCGTTGTCGATCTCGCGGAATCCCTTGGCGCCATCACTGATGTGGTCAGCAAGATTACCGATCCACTAGAGACCGTTCTGGATTACCTCGGACCGGTGCTGGATCTGATGGGGTCATTCTTTAGCTTCCTTCTGGCTCCGGTTGAGGCGGCGCTGGAATGGATTATCGATAAAATCGGGATCACGGCCTTGCTGGAAAAGGCCGCTGACGAAATTACATCGCTTTTGCCAAATATCGATCTGTTGGACGGTCTGGCCGAAAAGCTGGAAAAACTGTTCCTTGAGGAAATTCAAGAGTTCTACGAGACGGAAATCGTCGCGAAATACGCCAGTATTCTCGCAACGATTAACAACCCGAACTTCCCCGAAACACTGTCCATCGGGACGGATGGGGACAATACGCTTAACGGGTCCATGAATGCCACAGGCAGCCTGACCCTTGATGGGCTCGGCGGCAACGATAACATCTTTGGCGGTGATTTTGACGATACACTGAACGGCGGCACGGGCCGAGACATTCTGTCCGGCGGCGGTGGCAATGATATTATTGACGGCGGCACGGACAACCCGAACGGCGACGAAGATGACGAGAGCCCCGACAGCGTGATTTATGCGGGCAACCGCGAAGACTATAATTACACCGCCGTTATCAGTGATGGCGTGGCGACCGGGGATTGGATCGTCGTCGATACCCGCGAAACGATCACCGTGGACGGCGTGGTCACGCAACGCAACGACGGCAAAGACATTCTCAAGAATATTGAGTTGATCATTTTTGCCGATGACGGTTTGGACCTGCGGCTGTTTGATCAACTGATCGAGACCCGCAGTAAAGATGGCGAGATTGCCTATGTGTCCCCCTATGCCACCAATCTGGAGCCGATTGGCGGGCAATTGCCACTCACGCTTGATGGCCAACGTGATTGGGTCTACGGCGCCTACGGGCTCGATATTCTCATCACGGGCGGCGGCAATGACCAGCTGAGCAGTGGCGGCAACGGGCGCATCACACGCCGGAAATATGATGGCGACGCCTTGTTCGGTGGCGAAGGCGATGATGTCTATGTGGTCAGCCCTGATGGCTATGACCGTGATCTGATCATCGATTCCGGCGGCGTCGACACGGTGGATTACAATCTGGCGAGCGGGGGGGTGAAGGTCTATCTCGGGTCGACAAACCCAAACGACAGGGAAGCCTTCTACATCCCGCCTTCGGTCGAATTTCATGCGGATTTCGATGGCAATGACATCAACGATCCGGTCACGATTATCACCGAGCACCCAGATGGCAGCACCACCTCAGAGACCGTCACCTACAACGCCGGTGTGATCCAGGGCATCGAAAATGTCGTTGGGTCGGACAACCATGACATCATCATCGGCAATGACGATGTGAACCGGCTTGATGGTGGCGCTGGCAACGACATGATCCGCGGCCTTGATGGCAATGACGAGATCTATGGCGGCTCTGGCAACGACATCCTGATTGGGGATTGGGGGGATGACTATCTCGAAGGAGGCACTGGCGGAAACGTTTATATCGGTGGTCTCGGTGACGATGATATCAACGACACTGCGGGCGGCTATGGCACAGTCAAATATTCGACGATTGCGATATCATCCCTCTACGATCAAAGTGTAGAGTTCCCGGATTTCGCCAGAACCGGCTTTGACGCCTTCAATGTCAATGACATGCCCGGCGGGATCGTTGTCGTGCAAACATCGGAGCCGGGCCAGCAGCAGGTCGCAAAATATCAGACAAGCGTAAACGTTGGTGACCGCTACGGCGTGGACTACCTCGAAGACATCGAATACATCGTCGGCAGCACGGGCGGCGATTATATTTTCTCGCTCCGCGGCAAGAGCCAGCACATTTACGGCAATGGCGGAGACGACCAGCTTTTTGCCGATGAAGTCGATATCGGCAACGTGTTCTACGGCGGCGCCGGCTCTGACCTCTTTGTCTCACACGCCTTTTCGCCGGACCTATTCTATGGCGGCAGCGAAAGCGATACCGTGCGTGTCTGGAACGACAACACGGTCGATGGTGACGAGCTGTACGGCGATGAGGCAGCGTCGGGGCTTCAATTGCCTTTGGACGGTGTTGATATACTGGATCTGCGCAACAGCAATTTTGCCTGGCATGTACATATCGACCCGCTGAGCCCCCTTGGCAGCCTGGTCGGCAAAGAGACCATTCTGCGCACCGATGTCGAGGATCCGCTGTTCATTCAGCAAACAGTCGGCGTGAATGGTGTCGAAGAGGGCGACATCGTTCCTACAGATTTCGGCAAGGTACCGGGCGCGTTCCAGGCCAATTCGAACACGCCGGACGAGGGCGGCCTCGCAACGGCGTTTTCCGGTTTTGAGCACATTATCGGATCAGACCAGCGGGACATAATCACCGGCGGCTATATCCTGTCTCCGGTCATCTTTGAGGGCAATGGCGGCGACGATGTCCTTTATGTCAGCCAGTTTACCACAGGTGAACTTTATGGTGGCGATGGCGATGACGTGTTGGGCACCTATAACCCTACCAACGGTGATGTTGCGTTTGTACGTCTTTACGAAAAGGACAAGATCACCACACTGTCCGGTGGCGCGGGTAACGATGTATTTGTCGCGGGCGACTTTCGGGAAAGTTATGAAGGCGGTGAGGGGCTGGACAGGCTCACTTTTGAGACCAGCCGCGCAAGTGTTATTGTCAATCTCAGCACCAATCAGGTCGATGGTGGCTATGCCGAGGGCGACATCCTGCTGGGCGGCATCGAAGATGTCACCGGCACGCAATTCGAAGACACCATCACCGGCGACGAAGAGCTGAACGAAATTGTCGGCTGGGACGGCATCGATGTGTTGCTGGGATTGGGCGGCGCGGACAATCTCTTTGGTGGTGACGGCAATGATTTCCTCTATGGCGGTGCGGGCAATGATTACTTGCATGGCGGCAATGGCGGCGATCTGTTGGATGGCGGTGCCGGGATTGATACGGCATCGTGGAATTTCTATCAGGTTCATCCAAAGGGCGGCGTAGAACGTCTGACCAACGACACCTCCGACATCGTTGCGGATCTTGAAACCGGGCAAGCGGGCACGGACATCCTGATCAGTATCGAAAACCTTACCGGCGGTGTGGGCCACGATACGCTGCGTGGGGACGCAGGTGACAACCTCTTGGCCGGCTCAATCGGTGATGACCTGTTGCAGGGTCGCGACGGCGCGGACCTGCTGATTGGCGGCGTTGGCGATGACACGGTCGAAGGCGGCGCTGGCGATGATGCGCTCTTCGGCGGGGCGGGTGTCAACGTCCTGGATGGCGGCGCAGATTTCGACACGATTGACTACGGCGTTCTGGAACTTGGCGTTCAGGTCATCATGTCGGGCGTGGGCGAACGTGCAGGCGACACGTCCGGGATCGTCCGGTCTTACACGCCCGTTGATCTGTTCATCTGGAGCGACAGCGAAACAGAAACCACCTTTGACGGCTATGTAGAGCAAACCACGATCACCACTGGCACCACCGAGGCGCGCAGCACCTATGAGGTCTTTGATCAAGGCAATGACGACCCGGACGATGACGTTTATGTCCCACGCGGGTCCATCACCCCCGAACGGGTCTGGAAGTTCCTGAACCTAAGCTATGCAACACAGACCAGTGACGCGGATGATATTCCCTTCTTGCCCGGTCTGCTGCTGCCAGAGCAAGAAGTCGAAGTCGTCGAGCGGTTTGAAGAAGCCGTCGATATATTTTCAAATATTGAACGTATTGCCGGATCGCAGGGCGCAGATTTCATTCTCGGCAACGCCGAGAATACCGTGTTCTATGGCGGCCTTGGCGGCGATGTCATTGATGGCGGCGGTGGCATTGACACCATGAGCTATGCCTTCTCCGAAATCGGCGTATCGGTCGATCTGAAGATGATGACCTTTTCGGGGGGCGAGGCGGAAGGTGACCAGATCATCAATATGGAGAACCTGATCGGCTCGGGCCAGTCGGATGCCCTGAGCGGGAATGATCTGGACAACACCATTGTTTTGGGCACAGGCAACGACAGCGCCCGCGGTTATGACGGGGTCGATACGGTTGTTTTGGGCTTCGATTTTAGAGATATCGCCCAAATTCAAGGGTTTGCCGATGGCGTCAACATCATGCGCTTTGAAGGTGACGTGCCGATCTCGGTTGATTTTATCGCGGATGATATCGAAATCCTGTCTTTTGAGGATGGCGACAAGACATTTGCCGAGATCAAAGCGCTCGCCAATGATGGCACCGAAGGGTCCGACGTCCTGATCGGTACGCCCGTCCCGGATACGCTCGACGGGCGCGGCGGCAATGACATTGTGCAAGGTCTGGACAGTGCGGATCTGCTGCTTGGCAGTGCGGGCAACGATCTGCTGCAAGGTCAGGGCGGCGATGATCGTCTGATCGGCGGCTTGGGGCGCGACCGTTTTATTGGCGGCATGGGCGATGACACCTTCATCATCGATGACAGCACCGAGATCATCACCGAAGCAGATGGCGAGGGCGAAGATACCGCAGAAAGTTCGGTCGATTTTGCGCTGCCCGATCACGTGGAAACGCTGGTCTTGACCGGAACAGACGGGACCACAGGCACAGGCAACGATGCGGCCAACACGATCATCGGCTCGGACGCTGCAAACGTGCTGGTCGGCAAGGCCGGGCGCGATACGCTGGATGGCGGCTTGGGCGCCGATACGCTTTTGGGCGGCGCGGACGGCGACGTCTATTTGATCAACGAAACCATCGACCTGATCTTTGGAGAGGCCGAAGATGGCGGCTTTGACGCGATCTATGCGACCGTTGATTATATTTTGCCGGACAATGTCGAACTGCTGGCTGTCGCGAACGGGGCCAGCGTTCATGCCATCGGCAATGACGGTGTAAACGAGTTCTACACCGGGCTGCGGCTTCTGGATGGCAACAGCAACCCGACCGACGGCACCGGCGGCAGCACCTTTGATGGCAAGGCGGGCGCGGATATCCTGGTCCTTGGCCACGACTTCGAAGGCAGCACCTTTGATTTTGACGATGAAGGCTATCTGACCATCACTTTCGATGAGGTCACAAACCGTGCGACCAACATCGAGAAATTCGATTTTACCGATCAGTTTCTTACGTTAGATGACTTGATCACAACGGTATTCGCCCCCACGGGCAGTGTGATCGTACCGGGCGTCGAGGGTGACGTCATCTTCGGCATCGACATGTCGGATGCGTCAAACGGCGGCCAGTTTGTGCATGTGGCCAGTGCGCCCGGCGCCAACGATGTCATCTACAACTTCTCAACCGCCTTTGGTGAAAATGGCGCGGGCACCTTCCTTGGCTCCGGTTTCTCGGATCCGGCCACGAGCCAAGTAGACGTTCTGGCGGTGGTGCCGGGCGATGCGCCGTCAGACGTGCAGTTTTATCTGTCGGGCCTTTTCCGACCTCTAGATGCGATGACCGAGGCCAATTGGACCTACTACCAGGTCGCTGTGTTTGGCGGCGAAGATAATCTGAGCGGCACGCATTTGGGCGATACCCTCAGAGGGTTCGAAGGCGACGATACCCTCTTCGGAGATGGCGGCAACGACTTGATCAAAGGCGATGGCGGCGACGACAGTATCTCGGGCGGGCAGGGGGATGACACATTATTCGGCGGCACGGGCGAAGACACGCTTGTTGGCGGCAACGGCATTTTCAACGATTTTTACAACGGCGGCGCAGGCAACGACACGTATTATGGCGGCAACGGCGTCAACACGATTTTCCTCCATGCACAGATGGGCGCGGATGTTGCCTTTGACTTCGACGCGGCGAAAGATTTCATCGACACTTCGCTTCTGACCGAGGCCGAGCGAGATCTGATGACGGTCACCATTGATAACGCGGATACGCTGATCGGATTGTCCGATGGTGGTTCCCTTCGTTTGATTGGCACGCAGATCAACGATTTGCCGATTGTGCCCTTTGACACTGGCGAAACCGACCCGGTTGAGTTTGACCTTGGCCTTGGCACCAACGGCTTTGAATTCCCCGAAGTCATTGCTGTGTCTGCTGCGGGTGACATCAACAATGACGGCATCGACGATTTCATGGTGGGTTGGACAGACCGGACTTTCTTTGCCACGATCACGCCGATTGCCTATGTGGTTTACGGCAAGGATGACGCGGATTTTGATCCGCTGACCCAGCCATTCCTGCTGGATCTTGATGAAGGTTTCTCTGTTCTGGCAGAAACGGGGGATGCCAACATTTCCCTCGCCGCGGCCGGTGACGTCAACAATGACGGAATTGATGATTTTATGGTGGGCACCTCAGAGTCGACCCACGTCATATTTGGCCGAGATGGTGATTTTTTAGATCACGTCGATCTTGGTGGTTTGGGCGCTACAGAAGGTGTGAAGCTGGCGATGGAGGGTGCGAACGGCCAGCAGTTCATTGAAGGCGGTTTTGACATCAACGGGGACGGCATTGACGATATGATCGTCAGTGACGGCGCATACTACGGCAGTTCCACGCATGTTGTGTTCGGCTCTGACGCGGCTGATCCCTTGCCTGCGACGATCTCGGGTGCGGATCTGGACGGCACCAACGGCTTTACCCTGCTTGGGCCGAGCTATTTCACCAATCCCGGCGATTCACTGGCGTCTGCGGGTGACGTCAACGGCGATGGTTTTGACGATCTCATTATCGGATCGCGTTACCACAGCGTCGAATCCCCGGATGGCTCCGGCTACACATGGACCGGCGGCGCATTCATCCTGTTTGGCAGTGATCAAGCCTTTGCAAGCAGCATCGAACTGGAACAGATGACCGCCGATCAGGGCTTCTTGATCGACGGCGACATCGACGGAGGCCAAAGCCGTACGGGCGGCGTGGTCCAAGGCGGCGGTGACGTCAACGGCGACGGATTTGATGATGTGGTCATCATGATTTCACGCGCGATCCACAAAGGCCCCTTCAGCACTGCGGTAGAAGGTGATCTAATTGAACGGGCTTATGTGTTGTTCGGGTCGGGCGATCCCATGGGCGAAAGCTTTGATCTGGACGATGGCGGTACGGGCCGGCGGGTCAGTCTGGCAGACCTGGACGGGACAGATGGCACAGTGTTCACGCTGGCGATCCCTGAAGGATATAATTCGCCAAACCCCAATACACAGAGTGATTTCAAATCCATCATCGGCGGCGGTGCAATCGAGATCGTGGATGATCTGAACAATGACCGAATTGCGGACATTGTGATCGGGACAACCACGTTTTCCCGCGAGGTCGTTTACGATCAGGACACGGGCGAGAGCACCGATACTAACCTCAACTCCGGCCAAACTTTTGTCCTTTACGGGCGCACCGAAGGATATGGCGGTGTTTTTGAGCTTGAAGACCTCACCGATCTGGACGGGTTTGTTGTCGACGGATTTGAGGGGGATGGATCGGGCGGTATCGTGCGTTATGCGGGCGATGTGAACAACGATGGCGGCGCGGATTTCCTTATCGGGGCGAGCAGTTCGCCCAGCAAGCTGATCTTCGGCACGCCGTTTTCTGACCTGCCAACGCTCGGCACGATTGAGATCACGGGGCTGGCGCAGGAAGACGAATTGCTTACCGCAAATTTGGAGAACCTGTCAGACGGAGACGGCTTTGCGACACTGGATTTCCAATGGTATCGCAACGGCACGCCGGTGCAGGGGGCGACAGAGGCGACCTATCTGTTGACGCAGGCCGATGTGGATGGCGAATTTTTTGTGACACTGAGCTATGTCGATAACTTCGGCATTGCGGGCATCGCACAGAGTGATCTTCTTGGCCCGATTGTGAATGTGAACGATGCGCCAACGGCAGAAGCGGACAGCTATACCGCCTTTGAGGACAAGCCGCTGCGGATGGATCTGCAAGCCAATGATTTTGATGCAGATGGCGATGATCTGACCTACAGCTTTTTCACCTCGACCATTGGCGGTGCGGGGACACTCACCATCAATGACGACAAGACAGTGACTTTCACGGCGGCAGATCAGTTCCTTGGGCCTGTGTTCTTTACCTATCAGTTGATCGACGAAGACGGCGTGGCTTCTGTCGCCACGGCCGTTAATATCGACGTGGTCGAGGTAAATGATGCACCTGAGATCACCGATCTGGCGGTTACGATTGTCGAAGAAAACTCTGTGACGCTGTCGCCCTTGGTGGGAGTCACGGACGAAGAGGGCGACGCATTTTCGATTGTCGATGCCTATCTCGGCGACAAGACCGAGATCAGCTTTACCGACGATACGATCACCATCACTGGCGATCTGAACGCAACCGGCGATGACATCGTGGCCTATACCGTTCGCGATGCCAGAGGCGCCGAGGCAACCGCTTATATCGCGGTGACAATATCGCCGGTCAATGATGCGCCGATGCCCGTGGATGACTTTGCGCGAGGACCGGAAAACCTTGTTCAGATTGTGGATGTTCTGGCCAATGACACGGACCCCGATGAGGGCGATGTCCTGACGGTCGTAAGCGTTACAGACGGCACATTCAGTACCTCAAAGATCAACGCAGACGGCACCATTTCCGTAACCCCGATTGCAGAAGAGTTCGGCACAGAGGTTCTCACCTACACGATGCGCGATGCTGACGGGGTTGAGCGGCAAGCAACGCTGACATTGACTTTTGATCAGGTGAACGACCCGCCGGTTGCTTTTGATGACCATGTGACCGTGAACGAAGATGCCTCCATAGAGATCGACGTGCGCGCCAATGATGAGGATTTTGGCGAAGAAGATATCTTTGTGGTCAGTTTTACGGCACCCAACTCTGGCGAGGTTGCGCTGCTGGAAAACGGCAACCTGCTTTACACGCCGGACCCGGATTTTGATGGGGAAGACAGCTTCAAGTACCTGCTGTCCGACCATGATGCCAAAGTCAGCGGTGCGTCGGTCTTTGTGGAGGTCACGCCCCAGCCGGACGATCCGGTTGCCAAGAATTTCACCGTTGAACTTCAGCAGGGCAGCACCGTGATGTTTGACCCGCGCCTGTCGGCGACGGGCAACCCGGCGGATGCAGACAGTGACCCCGACCGCGATCCGCTGGGCATCAGCAGCTTTGCCGAGGCTGAGGATGGCACCGTTGAATTTGCGGCAAACGGATTGGGCCTGATCTACACGCCGGATGCCGATTTCTTTGGCACGGATACCTTTGACTATGTCATCGACGACGGCACAGGCCGCACAGACACGGCCAACATCACAGTCACCGTCCACCGCAACGATGTGCCAATCGCCAGGCCCGACAGCTTTGAATTGGTCGAAGATACCAACATTATCATTGATGTTTTTGAAGCTTACCCCGGCGGCATTTTGGAGAATGATGATGACGCCGAAGGTGATTTCTTTGCATTTCAGAGCATCGGCACAGCGGTCAATGGCGCGATTGCCTTTAATGCGATCGAAGGCACAATCACCTATACGCCCGACGCCGATATCTTTGGCACTGGCCTCGATACGGTCAATTACTTTCTTTCAGACAGTTTCGGGCGCGTTGTCAGTTCCACCATCACCTTTAACGTGATCGGCCAGGACGACGCGCCGGTGGCCTTCGACGATGTGGCGACCACGGGGGAAGACACGCCTTTTGCCATTGATGTCCTCGCCAATGACGAAGATTTCGGCGAAGGCGATCTGTCGTTCAACGGGTTCTCGCAAGGTGCCTTTGGCGGTGTGGTTTTGTTGTCTGATGATACGCTGCATTATTCGCCCAACGCCAATTTCAATGGCCAGGACAGCTTTACCTACGGGATCAGGGACACAGCCGGAAACACCAGCACGGCCACGGTCACGGTGAACGTAACAGACGAGCCCGATACACCGACAGCCAATGACGACACGGCCCAAGGCAGTGAGGATGTGGCACTGGTGATCGACGTGCTTGGCAATGACACACATCCAGATACGGGCGCCGTTTTGACCGTTGTTGATGTCACCAACGGCACCTTCAGTACATCCGTGATCAATCCGGATGGAACAATCACCGTGACGCCCGAGGCAGAGGCGTTTGGCACAGAGATCCTGACCTATACAGTGCGCGACAGCGCCGGTGCGGAAAGCCAGGCGCAGATCACTGTCAGCTTTGCCGCCGTGGACGATGCGCCTGTGGCGCTCAATGACATTGCCACGACGGACGAAGACACCCCCGTCGAGATTGACGTGCTGGCCAATGATCTGGACTTTGGTGAGAATGACATTTCGATCCTCGGTTTCTCAGAAGGCAATTCGGGCGGTGTGATTGAACTGGCCAATGGCAATCTGCTTTATACGCCGGATCAGGATTTCAACGGTCCGGACAGCTTTACCTATGTGATCACCGACAACGCAGGGCAGGAAAGCACAGCAACCGTTTCCATCGATGTTGCGGCGCTGCCGGATGATCCGGATGCCAAGGACAAATCTATTTTTGTCCAGCAAGACAGCAGCTTAACCTTTGATCCTCTGCAATCGACCACTGGCAATCCTGCGGATGGCGACAGTGACCCCGATGGCGATGCGGTTTTCTTGGATACCTTTGCGACCGCCCAAAACGGCACGCTCGCGCTCTCCGACGATCTGACCCAGCTTATCTACACCCCCGATGCAGGCTTTATCGGCGAGGACACATTTCTTTATCGGATCGGCGATGGCACCGGACGGTTTGATGAGGCCAGTTTGACCATCACCGTGGGCCGCAACGACGCCCCCGTCGCACGACCAGACAGTTATGAGCTGAACGAAGACACCACTCTCACCATCGATCTTGCAGGCGGTGACAGCCCGCTTGCCAATGACGATGACACAGAGGGCGATCCGTTTTCTTTGACCAATGTGGGCGCTGCGGCCAATGGGGTGGTCCAGTTTGATGCAAATCAGAACACGATCACCTACACACCAAATGCAAACCTGTTTGGTGATGCCTTGGACGTCGTGGAATACACCATCGTTGACAGTTTTGGCCGGTCGGTGACCTCGACCATGAGCTTTAACGTTGCTCCCCAGGACGACCCGATCACCGGGGATTTGCTGATCCAGACCAGCTTTGACGTTTTTGGAAACCCCGAGTTCATGCTTGATGCATCGCAACTGGAAGATGCTGACGGATTACCGGCCCTGTCTTTGGACGACCTTCTAGATGGCGCAACGCCCACGGATGATGAATTTGGCTATTTCGACAACTGGGTGTGGCGGATCGATGGGGGCGTTGTCGAAGGCTTTGATGCGCAATATTTCCCCGCGCCGGATGACGGGCAGAAACAGCTCACGGTAGAGGCAACCCTGACGGATGAGCAGGGCAACACCAGCTTGATCCAGAGCGCGGCCGTTTCTGTGCCTGATGTGCGGGTCATTATCACTTATAACCTGCAACCCGGCGTGGATGACTTGCTTGATCCCTTCGACGGTTCGGGAGGTCCAAATGGGTCAATCCCCGGTTTTGTAAATCTGAAAGGGTTTGAACTGGGCAGAGACCGGATTGATCTGCGTGACGTTGCCTTGCTTGACGCGCTGAGCGCCGTGAACGATGCCACCGAAGGCAGCGCGGTTTTGATCTTTGACAATGGCAGCGTCCTGCGGATCGAAGGGGAGGGCGTGAGTCCGGACACTTTGACCTTTGACAATTTCCTGTTTGCCGACGGCAACATTGAACCCACCGGCACACCGGATGTGAACGGCGAGACCGAACAGGGGGCCGTGCTTCAGGCGGATCCGTCTACGGTCGAGGACGTCGAGAAAATCAACCCGGACAGCGTTACGTATCAATGGCAGCGTGACGGCGTGGATATTCCGGGTGGAACACAAATTACCTACACCCTCACCGAAGAGGATGTCGGCAAGACCATCACCGTGATCTACATGTTCGAAGACAGTTTTGGCACGCCGGAAACCGTCACCAGCGAAGGTGTCGGACCGATCATTGCCACCGGCGAGGAGATCACAGGCGGCACTGGCTCCGAGGCTCTTGACGGCACGGCAGGATCAGACGTCATTCGCGCCCTTGATGGCGATGATGTGATCAATCCGGGCAAGGGCAATGACACTGTCGACGGCGGCGCAGGCATAGATCGCGCCATCTATTCCGGCGACCAGCTGGGCTATACCCTGACCTTCACCCCTGACGGCACTCGGATCACCGATCGCCGCGCCGGCGGCGATGGCACGGATGAGCTTATCGACGTTGAGTTTCTGGATTTCGAAACTGAGTTGCCGATCTTTGGTGGTCAGCCGATGCCACTGAACATCTTTGGTGGTCCGGCCTCGCTGAGCGCAGAAGAGTTTGCGCCGATCATTGAGCTTTATATCGCGTATTTCAACCGCGCCCCGGATGCGCTGGGGCTCTACTTCTGGGCGACATCCTTTACCACCGGCACCTCGCTGGAAGAGATGGCAACCCTGTTTGTCGGGCAACCGGAAACGCAGCTTGAATATCCCGAAGGCACGGCCAACGACGTCTTTGCGCAGACCGTCTATAACAACGTGCTTGGCCGGACACCCGATGCTGCCGGTTTCAACTTCTGGGTTGGGTTGTTGGACAACGGTTTTGTCGCACGTGATGCCTTTATCCTTGAAGTCCTGCGGGGCGCCAAAGCCGATCCAGCGCCGGGTTCAACGCAAGAGTTTATTGACCAGCAGCAGCTCGACCAGGGCTATTTGCAGACCAAGACAGACATCGGCGCCTACTATTCCGTTCTCAAAGGCATGTCCGAGGTCAACAATGCCAAGACCGCGATGGCGCTTTATGATGGATCAGCGCAAAGCGTCGCTGACACACTCTTTGCCATCGACGCCTATTTCGAAGATGCGCTTGATCCCAATACGGGAGAGTTCTTGATGCAGCTGATTGGCGTCATCGATGACCCGTTTGCGATTGTCTAAACGGCCGGGGACGGGGCAGGACGTGCAGATGATCTGTTTGCGGTTTGTCATGGCGGCCTGTGATATTAGGCTAGCTCCAGCCCCTTCGGGGAGGGAGAGATCATGACAGATACTCCACTGTTTTCACTGACCGGATCAGAGTCTTTCGCTGCGTGGTTGGCAGTGCAGGATCTGTCGATTGCGTTTACGACCTATCAAATCGGCAAGTTGTTTTTGGTTGGCGCCCAGTCGAACGGGAAGCTGGCGGTCTTTGAACGCACCTTTGATCACTGCATGGGCTTGGGGGTGGGGCAACGCCGGTTCTGGATGTCCTCGCTCTATCAGCTTTGGCAGTTCGAGAACTTCCATGATCAAGGCGTCATTCAGGATGGCTTTGATGCGACCTACGTCCCGATTGCAGGCCATACCACAGGCGACATTGACGTGCATGACATCCACGTACAGCCGGATGGCACACCGCTTTTTGTGGCCACGCGTTTCAATTGCCTGGCGACGCTCAGCCATACGGGCAGCTTTGCCGAAGTTTGGCGGCCCCCTTTTACTGATCGGCTGACAGCCGAAGACCGTTGCCACCTCAATGGCATGGCCGCGGATGACATGGGGCCACGCTATGTCAGCCTTGTTGGCCAAACCAACGTCGCCGATGGCTGGCGTGACCATCGCCGGGACGGGGGCATGGTTTTGGATGTGGCAAGCGGGGCACCCGTTGCGGCCGGGCTGTCCATGCCGCACTCCCCGCGGTTGCATCAGGGACGGCTATGGATTTTGCAAACCGGCACTGGCGAATTTGGCGAGATGGATCTTGCAACCGGCCGGTTCAACCCGATTTGTTTTTTGCCCGGCTTTGCGCGTGGATTGTCCTTTGTCGGCGATTATGCGGTCATCGGCCTGTCGCGCCCGCGCGAGAACCGCACGTTTGAAGGGCTCATGCTTGATGCCCGCTTGGCGCAACAGGGGCTGAGCCCAAAATGCGGCCTGTGTGTGGTGAACCTCAAAACAGGCGAGTTGGAGCACATGCTGCAGATCGAAGGCGTGGTGCAGGAACTTTATGACGTGGCAGTGCTCACTGATGTCAAACGGCCAAGGGTGCTGGGTTTTCGAAGCGATGAAATCCGGTTTTTCCTCCGCCCTGAAAGCCAGCTTGGTCGGTGATGCGCTAGTAAAGGCGTTGTTCTTGTTTCAACCATGAATAGAGAGAAATTCCGGCTGGGTTAATCTTGGGTTAATTTTGACGGGCGAAAATGCTGCAGTTTACTGCTCTTGTCTGTTCTCACCGGAAAATTGATTGATTGGTTGAAAAAACCTACTTATCAACTGAGGATAGAAAAGAACAATTGACTTGATTTGGTGCGGGGTCGTGATCGAAGCAGAAGCTTTGCACCGCTCGGCAGTCACAAAAAACAAGGTGCGATCAATTGCGCAAACTTGAGATTCTGCTGGGATGTGTGTGTATTCTGGTCATCCTCGGTCTTTTTGCAAACAGCGTTCGCACGAACGCCAAGGTTGCGAACGCTGAATTCCGGCGCTTGACGGATGACAGTATTGAAACCCTGCAAGTCCGGATGAGCACCTATCTGAGCAGCCTCAATGCAACGGCCGCGTTCCTGGAATCCTCTAGCGAAGTGACACGCGCCGAATTCGATCGGTTTGTTTCTCAGCTGGAAATCGAGAGATATCTGCCGGGGATCAACGGCATTGGCTATATAACCCCCATTCAGTCGGGTCAGGAACAGCAACTGGTTGATGAGATGGCCGCTCTGGGTGAGCCGGATTTGAACATTCATCCGCTGACTGACAACGCGCAAAAGTACATCATCAACCGGATTTCCCCGATTGGCCCCAATGTAGAGGCGCTCGGCCTTGATATCTCGTTTGAAGAAGGTCGCAGAAATTCGGCCAATGCGGCGCGGGAAACCGGATTGCCGCAACTGACGCCGCGCATTTTGTTGGTGCAGGAACACAGCAGCCAACCGGGCTTTCTGTTGCTTCGGCCTGTTTATTATAACGACACAGGCGAAGTGCGGCCCGATCCGGCGGTGTCGCGTTTCAAAGGGTTTGTCTATGCCCCGTTTGTGGGCCGCAATCTGCTGACCAACCTGACCGCCAATCAAGGGGTTGTTTACCAATTTTCTGTGTTTGATGGCACCACGACAAACATGGACCAGTTGATTTACGCCAGCGAATCCGACAGCGAAGCGCCAAGCGGAAAATATACAGCGACCTATACATTTGAAAACTACGGTCGCAAGTGGACGGTGCTGTATGAAAGCACGTTGCCGTTCGAGGCAACGTTCCGCAACACCATGGCTTGGACGCTTTTGATCGGCGGTTTGGTGTTGTCGGCGATGCTGGTGTTTTCGGTGCGCAGCCTGCGCATACGGGGCGATGCAACCCATGAGCTGGCCCAATTGCGCGAGCGTCAGATCAGTGCCCGCGAGGAAGAGAACCGCGCCGTTGTCGAAAACGCTGTGACGGCTGTCTTTATCCTTGATGGGCAGCGAAAGATCCTTTTCGCAAACCAGGCTGCACAAGAAAGCTTTTGTTATTCTCCTCGGCAGATCAAGGGGTTGCTCTTTGACGATCTGGTTTCGGCGGCGCACGATCAGGATGAGACATCCGGCGTTAACGCCACAGGCACCACCCGCGAAGGGGCGGAGCTGGTCCTGGATCTGCACTACAATGAATGGACCACCTTTGAAGGGGCTCCCCGCGTCACCGCGATTGTGCGCGATCTGACCCGCGAAACCGAAGCCCGCGAGGAGATACGGATCACCAAGATCCGCTATGATCAGGCCTTGCAGGGGGCGGGGATCGGCGTTTTTGACGTGAACCTTGAGACCGGTCATTCCGATGTCACGGACACATGGCGCGAGATCATGGGAGTTGATCCATCAGAAACCGACATTGACGCACAGGACAACTTTCTAAGCCGTGTGCATCCGGAAGACCTACCTGTGTTGCTGGCCAACGACGCCGCCTGTATCGAGGGCAAAACGGCCCGCTCCATTTCAGAATACCGGATCAAGTTTTCGGACAACGAATGGCGCTGGATGCGATCAGAGGCGGTCGTGGTGAACCGCAACAAAGAGGGCAAAGCCCTCAGGATGATCGGCACGCAAGCCGATATTACTGAACTGCACAATTCCAGACATGCGCTTGAGGCCAGCGAAAAACGTTTCCGACAGGTGCTGTCGGCCGCGCCGATTGGCATGGTGCTGATGGACAATAACGGTAGATTTCTTGGGGTGAATGACGCGTTCTGCGCCCTTGCCGGCTACAGTGAGGAAGATTTGCTGGCCAATGTGCGCATGCCGGACATGATGTCCAAGGACGAACGCAAGAAGCTTTATTCAGCGATCAGCGATTTGATGAACAGCGATGGCAGCCATGTTTACACCGGGGAACATCGCATCGTGAACAGCAATGGAACCGAGCGCTGGGGCTTGTTTCACACGACTTGGGCCTATGACAAAAACAAGGACGAACACTATTTTATCTCGCAGATCATCGACATCACCGACCAGAAAAAGATCGAGCAGATCAAGAATGAATTTGTCTCAACCGTCAGCCACGAGTTGCGCACACCTTTGACCTCGATCAAGGGCGCATTGGGGCTGGTTCTGGCCACTGGGTCGGATCAGCTGGAAGATGCCAAGAAACGCCTGATCGACATCGCGCTGTCCAATACCGAACGCCTGACGACCATTGTGAACGACATTCTGGATCTTGAGAAGATTTCATCCGGCGAGGTGGATTTTGTCTTTCAGGATCTCGACATGACTGCATTGATCAACGAGGCAGTGCGGGAGAATTCGCCATTTGCAACCACCCACAAGAACACCTTGCGATTTGAGCACCCCGACGAGCCCTTGAACGTCAGTGCCGATTTCAACCGAAGCAAACAGGTGCTGGCCAACCTCATCTCGAATGCCTGCAAATATTCAGACCCCGAAACCGAGGTGTTGATAAAGGCCGAGCAATTGGAAGGCAAAGTCATTGTCTACATTCAAAACCGCGGCCCAGGCATTCCTGACAACTTTAAGCCACTGATGTTCCAGGCCTTTTCTCAAGCCGATAGCTCTGACACACGTGCGAAGGGTGGCACCGGACTTGGCTTGAATATCACCAAACAGATCGTGACGCGCCACCAGGGCGAAATAGGCTTTGAAAGCACGCCCGATGGCATCACGGTCTTTTGGTTCACCTACCCGTCAACCGCCGAAGATACGCTGGATGATCCCGTTGCGGCACCCAACGTCAAGCGTCTTCCAAGGCGCGGAAAAGCCCGCGTGCTGCATATTGAAGACGATTATGACTTTGCCGAAGTGGTCAAATCCGGCCTGTCAAAGGTGGCGGATGTCACCCATGCCGGCAGTCTGGAAGAAGCCCGAAAATGTATCAAGAACGGCAATCTGGATCTGCTCATCGTGGATTGGTCTCTGCCTGACGGGGATGCCTCTGAACTGTTTGATGACATTGACCAAATCCTACCGAATGTTACGGTTCTGGGCTTGTCTTCAGACGGCAACAGGCGCCGCGACAGCCGGGTGACGGTCAATTTGGAGAAATCCCGAACAGAATTGTCGACAATTGCGGAATATGTCTCTTCTCGGATGGCAAAAGTGTCTTAAAGACCGGATTGAGGGTCTTTTTCATTAAAAATGTTGCCGCTGCCACATTCTTGCCAGTTTGCTTGTGCAAGGTTTCAAAAATGTTGAGTTGCGTCCCGGTCATTTAAGCGGGCGAAAGCGATACAGATTTGAGTGTGAGGGCAGGATTGTGGCAGACATTATTTCTAGCAAGACCTCCGCAAGGGCCTTCGCCGTCGGGACATTGGCGGCGACAGGTTGGTATGCGATTACCAGCGCCCTTATGGCGTCCCCTTCGAGTTTCCTGCTGGACATGTTCATCCCCATTGGCGGCGCGATCGCGCTGGCGGGTATGATTCCGGTTTTCCTGAATCGCCATGCGGTCAAACAACAAGCCAATATCGACAATGTCGCCTTGACCCAACGCCTGGGCGTTCTGGACCGGCATGTAATGGTCAATGTGGTCGACACAAATCATTGTGTGAGCGAAGCGAACGACCAATTTCTTGATGTGACCGGCTATGCACGTGACGAATTGATCGGTCAGCCTGTTAAAATTCTCTATTGTGAAAGCAATGGACAATCCAAGGCGGATGAGATCCGCAAGACTTTGCTGCGCGGCGAGACATGGCAGGGTGAGACCCCGTTGCGCCGCAAGAACGGCACTGTGATGCACACGCATACAACTGTGATTCCGTTGTTCGATGCATTGGGAGAATGGACCGGGTCCATTGCCGCGCGCACGGACATCACGCGCACGAAAAAACTGCTGGCCGAGCAAGAAACAATGGAAACATTGGAAGAGCTCCGCGATGACATCTGGATTGTCGATGCCGACAGCGAGCGCTTTACTTATATGAACAGGGCGGCAATGCGCCGCACCGACTGGACCAAGAGTAATTACAAGGAAAAATCACTGGGTGATATCGCCCAGGACCGCGGCGCGAAGGCTATTGTCAGCGCCTGCCGGGAGCTGAAAGAAAATGGCGAGGGCATGACCCATTTCGAAACGGTTCTGAAGGGCAGACCGTTTTACGTCAGCATCAAGCTGCTGCGGGTCAAAAATGCCGAAGACCGGTTCCTGATCTTGCTGAACGATATCTCTGACCGCGTTGCCGAAGAACGTAAGAAATCCGATTTCATCGCGATGGTGAGCCACGAATTGCGTTCGCCTTTGACCTCGATCAAGGGGTCCATGGGACTGCTGTTGTCCAATGCCACCGGCGAGCTGCCGGACAAGGCGCTGGCACTGCTTGGCATTGCACACCGCAATGCGGACCGTTTGGTATTGATTATCAACGATATTCTGGACCTTGAGAAAATCTCTGCCGGTCGCATGGACTTTGATCTGCAAGATTGTGACATGTCCGACCTTGTACGCGAAACCAACCATGCCACCGAAATGCTGCAACAACGCTTTGCGCTTCAGGTGGAAACCAAGGGCATCGACAAGCCAATTCCGGTCAAGACAGATTCCACCCGGATCATTCAGGTGTTGACCAACTTCATGTCCAACGCCTGCAAATTTTCCAAGCCGAACGGCAAGATCGTCATCGAAGTTCAGCAGCTTGATGAAAGCCTGCGGGTGTCCGTCACGGACGAGGGTCCGGGCATCCCAAGCAGCGATCATCACAAGATTTTTGAACGCTTTGCAGATCTGGAAAATTCGGATAGATCTTCTAAAGGTGGTACAGGCTTGGGTTTGAGTATTTGCAAAGCCATCGTGGAAAGTCTAGGAGGCACTATAGGCTTTGAAACGGAAGAGAATGTCGGAACGACGTTCTATTTTGTTCTCCCGCAGACGCAGTGCGCAGAAGATGGCGACAGGGCAGAAGAAGAGTTCCGCGAAGCCTCGTAAAAGGGAACGCAGATGATCAACTTACTTCATGTCGAAGACGATGCTGATATCCGGGAAATTGCGATGATGGCGCTGGGCATCTCGGGAGAGTTTGCCATTATTCAATGCGAATCCGGGGATGAGGCATTGTCCGAAGTTGAAAACTCAACGCCGGATGTCATCCTGTTGGACATGATGATGCCGGGCATGACCGGTCTTCAGACACTGCAACACATGCGCAAGATGCCCCATCTGGCCGAGGTTCCGGCGATCTTTATGACAGCCCGCACCCAACAATCGGACATGGATGAACTGCGGGCGATAGGCAATGTCGAGGTGATCACCAAGCCGTTTGACCCGATGACCCTGTCCGATCAGATCAAAGAGGCGATGGCCAAGATCGACGCCTGACACTGCGATCACTTTCAAAACAACCTGAGAAATGCAAAAGGGCCCGCGCGGGCCCTTTGTCGTTCTACCTCAATTTTGATCAATCAATTCGGGTGGGACACAGCCCGGCATTGCACGACGAATTCATCCAGTTCCACAATCAGATCACCAGGGCAGGTCAGCGATCTGCCATCGTTGTCTTCGAGGTGTTTGATGATGCGGATTTCGCAGGCGCGGGCGGTGTCGCCCAAAGGACCAAAGCCCAGCGATCCGGCTGTGCCGGCTATCTGGTGCAATGTGGCTTGTGCCGCGGCAAGGTTGGTCTTGATGTCGTCGGGGTTCTTTGCGTCCCAGGCTGCAACAGTATGAGACGCGATTTGCTCGCGCCGTTCGGCCAGAAGGTCGATAAATCGAGTCCGAATTTCGGACATGCCGGGTAATTCGTAATTGAACCGTTTCACGCTGTTTGCCCCATCTGCCAAAAGTCATGTTTGGATTGCTCAAAGGCCAAGCTGGCATTTTCGGCACTGGCATGGGCCTGCGCCATCGCATCCATCAGGGAGGCGCCAGATTTCCAGATCAAACGCACGGCTTCGCCAGCGCTCACGCGGGCCTGCAAACGTTCGCCTTTATTGTTGTAGAGCTCGGTCTGCGCAAGCGACAGATTCACCGCATCCATCAACCGGCCCATGTCAGGACGCCAGCCGCTTTCAGTGATGCACACAAAGGTGCCGTTTCCGGCGTAAGACATCAGGTATTGATGGCCCTCAAGCGTGTCGGAAATAATCTCCGCCACATCAGAGATCAGGCTATAGAACTCGAAAGAGCTGAGGCTTTGATGGAACTGGAGCACTTCACGGATGGTGAAGGCAAAGGTCGTCGAGCCGAACAAGGCGCTGCGCGACAATTGTTCAACGTAGTTTTCCATCGCCATATAATCGATGACGTTTTCCACGTCATAAATCGAAATCGGCTCATAAAGCTCCACATGGGCTTCTGGTTCTGCCAGCCCCTGCGTTGCGAAAATCTTGCGATTGCGTTCCCGGCGGGACTCGACAAGCCCTTCAACCATCGTGACACGTGCGGTCAGCTCTGCAATGTCGAATGGCTTGGTAACGTAGTCAGTGGCTCCGGCTGCAAAGGCCGCGTCCACGTAACGTTTGTCCGCCATCGCGGTCAGCATCAGAACAGGCGTGTCCGCATAGGTGGACATGCTGCGCACAGACCGGGTCAGGCTGATCCCGTCCATTGCGGGCATTTGAACGTCAAAAAGGAAACAATCGAATTCGGGGGTGTTGGGGTTTTCGAGAACAACCAGCGCTTCTGTTGCGCTGTCCGCTGTGGTCAGATCATGATCGCCGATTGCCATCACGAACTGCGTGAGCAATTCGAGAATGATCGGATCATCGTCTACCGCCAGGATTCTCATTTCAAACTCCAAAAACCGTTTATATGCGCCAAAAGCTTTGACTGCGATGTTACCAATCTGAACGGGAAACATGGCCTAATTTGGGCGGAGATCAGAAAATTCTGAATTCTAGGTCAAATTATCTGCAATTATTTACATCGCTTTAACCCACCCCCCTCTAAACGGGGGGCAGGCGTGTCGGAAATGGTACGTTCGGCCTCATTTATTACCAAACTACATGGTCTTCTTGTCATTCACGATTTTCATCTGTGCGATCCCGCTCTGCCCCAAATCAACTTTGGCAAAAGGTCCGCCCTGCAATATTTCGGCAGGATCGGTCAAATCGGGGGCAGGGGTTTCAGCCAGCACTTTTTCGGCAAATTGTTCGGCGTTGTCCTTGGGCCGATAGCCGAGGAACGATGCCTTGGTGTTGTCGACCGGGACGCGGTCATTGTTGGACACACCGTAAATGATGCTGAATCCGACCGATGGTGTATCGACCGCCCGCGTGACCAGATGGATCAGATCATCATAAGACAGCCAAGACCCCAAAGCCCGGGCGTTGTTGACCTGTGCCGCGCTCAGGATGCGCAGATGCACGGATTCCAGCCCGCGTTTGTCCCAGTACATGCTGCCCAGGTCTTCGGTGAAGCATTTGGCGAGGCCGTAGAATGTGTCCGGGCGGTGCGGCGCGTCAACGCCAATGAAGTCGGACTTCTTGTGCATCCCGACGGCGTGGATAGACGACGCATAGACAATCCGGCGTACGCCCTGTTGATACCCGGCCTCCCAGATATTGTAGGAGCCGACAAAGTTCGGGCCAAGCAACTCCTCAAAAGGTTTTTCGTCCACGATGGCACCAAAATGTACAATCATTTCAGCGCCTTCCAGAACCGGAAACACCGCGTCATAGCTGGCCAGATCAGCTTGCTCATAGGTCTCATTTGGGTGGAGCTTGCCAATATCATCGGCGATATCGGTGCTGACCAAGGTGTCGCACATCTGGCTCAGTGGCTCGCGCAGATAAGAGCCAAGCCGCCCCGCGGCACCGGTGAGAACGATTTTCTTGAGTTTCATGAGATGTCCTTTCGAATGGTGTGAACCCGTGGCGATCAGGGCCTAGGCGGCAAAGGGTTTGTCCAATGCCCGCGCCACCATGTCCAGCCGGTCCTGACCATAAAACATGTCCCCGCCGACGAAATAGGTGGGCGAGCCAAAGACGTTTCGGGCGATGGCCTCTTGGGTGTTGGCATCATGCTGGGCCTGCACTGCATCCGTTTCGGCGGCCAGCAACAGGGCGTTTCCGTCCAATCCAATTTGCTCGGCAAGTGTGATCAAGGTGGCCCGATCGGCAATATCCGCATCATCCCGCCAATGGGCTTGCAAGATTGCCTTGCTCAGCGCGGGCGCATGATCGTCCGATGCGATGATCATTCCATTGGCCAAATGCAGCGGATTGTCATGAAACGTAGGACGATGGCGGATCATCGGCAGACCGCGCCATTCGGCCCAACGCACCATCTCGCGCCCGAAGAAGTAATCGACATGCGCCTGCGTCCGGTCCTTGAACCGCCTGCCGCCTGCCGCATCCATCACCGGCATAAAGTCAAACGGACGGTGCTGAACCTGCGCCCCTGCGGCCTTTGCAATACGGTCAAGCTCCCATGCGCCAAGATAGGCATAGGCGGAATGGGCAGAATAGAAATACTCGATAATCGGCGTCGCTGGCATGGCGGGTCTTTCTGTTGCAGATGGCAGATGCGGCAACCTAATCAGGTCTGGCGCAGTGAGGAAAGCCAAAGACATGTGGCAGGGGGAAAAGTGCGGATTTGACTTCTGCGCCGCGCAGGTCATTTTTGGTCAACACCCTAGGAAATAGGCAACACCGGCATGGATCGCCGCGAAATTGAAAACCTGATTGCCCGCGTTGCGCTCAAAGACCGCGCGGCCTTTGACATGCTTTATGATCAAGTGAGCGCGAAACTCTTTGGGGTTTGCCTGCGTGTCTTGTCCAAACGGGCCGCGGCTGAGGATGCGATGCAGGATACTTTTGTCAAAATCTGGAACAATGCGGATAGATACCAATCAAATGGTCTGTCTCCGATGACTTGGCTGATCACCATTGCCCGCAATACCTCGATCGACCGTTTGCGCGCGCGGAAAAGCGGGCATCAGGACATTGACACCCCGGGGCTTGAGCTGTCTGCGCCCGGTCCGTCGCCGGAACAGGCCGCCGTTGCCGGATCAGAGGCCAAGCGGTTGATTGGCTGTCTTGATGCGCTTGAGCCGGATCGCGCCTTGGCGGTGCGCGGAGCCTATCTGGACGGGCAAAGCTATGCCGATCTGGCGGATCGTTTCAACGTACCGCTCAACACGATGCGTACATGGCTGCGCCGCGGCTTGATTGCCCTGCGGGAGTGTATGAGCCAATGACCGAACCGCAGGAAATCCCGCCGGAAGATGATGCGTTTCTGGCGGCAGAATATGCGCTCGGCCTTTCCGAAGGCGAAGATCTGGCCAATGCTCGGTTCAAGCTGGCGAATGACCGCCAGTTCGCGATCAAAGTGGCCGCATGGCAAGAAAGCTTTGCACGGCTGACGGACGATATCGCCCCGGTAAAACCGCCGCGCAAGATCAAGAAAAAACTGCTCAAGGATCTCTTCCCGAAACAGCAGGTTCCATTGCTGGAACGGCTCTGGGTGTGGAAGGGTATCAGCTTTGCTGCGATCGGATTGCTTGCCTATCTCGCCATTCCGATGCTGCGCCCCGCGCCGCCAGAAGTGCAGGTGCCGATACTGGCGGCACAACTCAAAGGGCAAGCCGGCCCGCTTGAACTTCTGGCCATTGTTGAGGCAGGCAGCAACGAGGTTGGATTGCGCCGCGTCGCAGGCGCTGCGCCCGAGGGGCGTGTGCTAGAGCTTTGGGCGATTTTGCCAGAGCAACCACCGTTGTCTCTCGGCGTGCTGCCGCAGGCGGAGGTCATGCGCATTGCATTGCCTGATGTGCTGTCTGGTCAGTTGGGACAAGTCACCCTCGCCATCACGGATGAGCCCATTGGCGGCGCGCCAGGCGGCAGCCCGACGGGCGAAATTCGCGCTCTTGGTGCTTTGGAAGAAATTTAAAAGGCCTGAACTCAAGGTGTTGTTGAAATTCGCGAGAGAATTTCAACTATTTTGAAACTCTCCGCCACCCCGCTCCGTATCTTCATTACAAGCCGCCGATGGGGTGGCGTTTTTGGAGGTAACGACCACAATGTTTCACAAATTTGCAATAACCGCAGCAGCAGCCCTGATGGCAACCGCATCTTTCGCAGCCAACCCCGATGTGGGCGGCGCGGCGATGTTCGAGAAAAAGACCATCGTTGAAAACGCGGTCAACTCTGCCGATCACACAACACTTGTGGCCGCGGTCAAAGCCGCAGGTCTGGTGGACACTTTGAATTCCGAAGGGCCATTCACGGTCTTTGCACCCGTCAACTCCGCCTTCGAAGCGCTGCCAGCGGGCACCGTTGAAACGCTCCTGAAGCCAGAAAACAAGGATATGCTCGTCAAGGTTCTGACGGCCCATGTGGTGCCGGGCGATTGGTCCGCGGCGACCATCGCGGCCAAGGCAAAGGCATCCAATGACGGGTTCTATCACTTCAACGCAGCCTCAGGCGATGCGCTGTCCGCACAGGTGCGGGGCGGCAATGTCTATATCTACGACGAAAGCGGCAATGCCGCCAAAGTCACCATCGCTGACGTCAAACAATCCAATGGCGTGATCCATGTCGTCGATCACGTCCTCGTACCGAAGTAACCAGTGCCGCAAGTGACCACCCCACTTGCTTAAATGGTGCCACCGGACCGATGTGCCTGCATGTCGGTCCGGTTTGTATTTCGCGCTGCAAACGCAACGCCACTTGATCAGGAGCGACGCTGCATTTTGACCTACAGGTCGTTTTCTGTGTTGAGAAAATGCTGCGCCGGACGCATGCTGACGTTATGAAAGCCCCCCTGATTGACAATCTGCAATATGCCAATTTCTCTCCCGCGATCTTCGAACAGATGCGGCAGGGCGGTGTGGATGCAGTGCATGTGACCATCGCCTATCACGAGAATTTTCGCGAAATGGTTCTGAACCTCGAACGCTGGAACCGCTGGTTTGAGGACCATCCCGATCTGATTTTCAAGGGCACAAGCGCCGCTGATGTGGAGCTGGCCCAAGAAACTGGACGCACCGCGATCTTCTTCGGCTTCCAAAACCCCAGCCCAATCGAAGACGACATCGGCCTTGTCGAGATTTGCCATCAACTTGGCATCCGGTTCATGCAGCTGACCTATAACAACCAATCCTTACTGGCCACGGGCTGTTATGAGGAGGACGACACCGGACTGACCCGCATGGGCCGCGAGGTGGTGGCTGAGATGAACCGCGTCGGCATGGTGGTGGACATGTCCCATTCTGCGGACCGCTCCACGTTGGAGGCGATTGACCATTCGACCCGCCCGATTGCCATCACCCATGCCAATCCGCATTGGTGGCATGCCGCGCTGCGCAACAAATCAGACGAGGTGCTCAAAGCCTTGACCAAGGCAGGGGGGATGCTTGGCTTTTCGGTTTATCCACACCACCTCGCGGGCGGCTCTGATTGTACGATTGAGAGCTTCTGCACCATGATCGCAGAGGCGGCTGACCGATACGGGGCGCAGAACCTCGGTATTGGCACAGATCTTTGCCAGAACCAGCCCGACAGCATCGTCACATGGATGCGTGTGGGCCGCTGGACCAAGGGCATCGACTATGGCGAAGGATCCGCCAGCAACGCGGGCTTTCCCCCGATGCCAAACTGGTTCAATGACAACCGCGATTTTGGAAACATTCGCAATGGCTTGACCAATGCGGGGCTGAGCGTTTCCGAAGTTGACGGCATCATGGGCGGCAACTGGGCGCGGTTCTACAGCGAAAGTTTTGGCCCGGCATGAAGGACGATGTGATCCCACCACAAATGCCCCTGCGCCCTCCCGATGAGGTGATGCGCCTGGCGCGGATGGGATCGATGTTTCCCACCCGGCTGTCGTTTCTGCGCAGTATGATCCGGCGTCTGGCACAGGAAAACGCCCATGTCGCCCGGCCGGTTTGGAACATGGACGCAGACGGTTTTGGCCATGCTGTTTATTCGCTGCGATTTGGCGGTCATGTATATTCTCTGGTGGCCATCTCCACCGATCTGCCACCTGAGTTGCGCACGGATCGGGTGATCGCCACCGCGTGGGACAGTGCCTATGTCCTTTATGACGGGGTGCCGGACGAAGCAGAAATCGCCCGGATCGCCGCTGCCGCCCCCAAACAGGAGGCGGCCCGGTTCACCGAACGTGATCTGGTTCTCAGCCGTGCCAACAAATCCGTGCGGCTCTTTGCCCATGTGGTGCAGGCCTTGCAGGATGGTCAGCAACCGGATGAAAAGATGATCCGCGACGTAGGCTATCTGATGCGCACCACGGCGGTCTATGGCAACGGCAAATTTGGCATCGCGGATCGGGCGTTGATCGCGGATCGCCCCGGTCTGGAAGGGCCGTTCGCTGCTGAAATGCTGACGGTCTGGCTGATCCGGCATTTCACTCATGATCTGGTCGAACATGTGGGCGGCGCCAAGCTGGATCCCCGGATCAAGCGCCATCTGGGCATCGGCAATTCCACCGGCCTTGGCATGGCGCCGTTTCTGGTGACCCATCCGGTGCTGCTCAACAATTGGATGATGGCGCGTGAGACTGCATTGGCACGGGTCCGGGCCATTGAAACGCTCAGCCCAGCCCAGCAGGACCGCCTGATGCAACTGGCCATCCGCGCCGCACGGCATCTGGCGGAATGGGATGTACCGGACCCCGAACATCAGGCCCGCATCGTGACCTTGCGGGCGGATTGGCAGTCGGTCCTGTCAGATCTGAAATTTGATGGCACGCATCCGCTGGACAAAGCGATGGAACAGGCCGCCCGCTTCAGCTTTGATGTGCAGGAATTGATGGCGGCACTGGTGATCGAACCCTTTGGTGATCTGGTCGACGGCCTGTGCGGTTGCATGGCCGACCCGCAAGGCCCGTTTTGCCCGCCGCTGACGGGCACCACCGCCCTGCAAGACAGCATCCGCAGCCACTTCAATTGGGCGCTTGTGCCGGATTACGATGCAGACACCGGCTGCGGCCAGTTCTGGTATGTGTCTGAAGCAAAACAGGAACCCCGCCTTGGCCTGCGCTTTTCCGAGCCCGGCGCAGAACTGGAAAGTCCGCTGGACATCGGACGTCAGATCAAAGCGCTCCAGATGGCGCTGCCGGATGAGGATCAACCCATTTCAACCTTCCTGTCGGACCACCCGCAGCACGCCATGGCGGTGGAGCGTGTGCAACTGGGCGCGGTGCATCCCTATGCCGAGATCCGCGATAATCTGATCGCGACCTCCTGCCTGCCCATCGACATGCTGCGCTGCAAACTGTCGTTCTTTGGCGCGTCGAAATTTGACCCCAAATCGGATCGCTGGACCCGGATCACCCTGTGTCAGGGCGCGCCGCTTGCGCATGAATTGAACGCATCAGCAGATGACTGGTGGCTGCCGGTGTTTGCCCCATGATCGGTTCCGCAAATGAAGTGATGAACCTTGCCGCAAAGGCCGCGCGCGGTGGTGGTGCCCCCGTGGCGCAGGCATATGCCTTTGGCCGGGCTGCGGCCTGCCACCTCATTGCGGGCCGTCCCGCCGCGGATCTGGGTGCGGCGCTTGACGCTCTGCCAAACGGCCCGATCCTCGATCTGCCGGTGCTGCTGATGGCCTGCGCCGAAGCCCGGCAGCATGAGGCAATGATTCCCGCCGGTCCACTGCCCGAACTCACGCTGAGCTATGCCCAAACCCAATCCTTCGCCTGCACCGCGATACTCTGCGGCAGTCAACTCACTGTATCCCAGACCTTCGATCAACAGGCCGTCCAAACACCCGCCAAACGCGTCACATTGCCCGATACACTGGCGGCTAAAATGCAAACTCTCGCGGCCCGCCTTTTGGTTCCCGAAACCGAAGCCTCCCGCCTTGCCGGGGCAGGGGCCGGTCTGACCGACAACGACTGATCCCCCCTTTTTGGCCCTAAATATTCTTGGGGGGTTTGGGGGGCAAACACCCCCCCATCACCAAAATAGAATGCGGCGCAGCCGCACATCCTATCACGTCCCGCGCGGCTTGGCCCGCAGGGTCGGATCGGCCACGGTGGGGTCTTCGGGCCATGGATGGCGCGGATAACGCCCGCGCATGTCCTTGCGCACATCCAGATAAGAGCTGACCCAGAACCCCGGCAAATCCGTTGTCACCTGTACCGGGCGCTGGGCGGGGGACAGCAGGGTAATCTGCAAGGGTTGTCCTGCGATTTTCGGATGCCGTGTGACGCCAAACACCTCCTGCAACCGCAGCGATATCTGCGGCTGCGCGCCGGAATAATCTATTGGAACCTTGCGGCCCAGCGGCGTTTCGAAATGCGCGGGGGCGGCGCGGTCAAGCGCCTGGGTCTGATCCCAATCCAGTCGCCCGCGCAGGGCCGGCAAAAGATCAAACCCCTTCCAGTCCCCCGCGCTGCGCACCCCGGTCAGATGCGGCAAAAGCCATTCCTCCAGTGTCGCCATCAAATGTGCATCGGAAAAGTCGGGAAACCCTTCGCCCATCAGGGCTGCCCGCGACAAAAACCGCTGCGCTGCGGCGGAGGGCAAGAGCCCCAACTGCCGAACGCCGTCCAGCATCGCCAGCGCCACAGCCTCTGGCGGAGCGTCTGGCCAGTTGCGATCTTCCAGAACCAATGCGCCAAAACGCTGCTGCTGGCGGGTCAACACACGGTTTTCGCGTCGCGACCAGGCGCAGACGTCCTGCCACAGGATCTGATCTTCAAACACCTCGCGCAGATCGGCCTCGCTGATCCGGGCGGCTTGCCGAACCTTGGCCTCGCGCGGATCACCATCGAGATCGGTGGCCACGATCAAACGTTCCCCCGCCATCGCATCGCCCTGCGGCATCACTGCCCCTTTGCCGCCAGACAGCACATAGCGCGGCGCGTCCCCCTTGCGGCGCAGGCCGACCCGGTCCGGATAGGCCAGGGCCGCCAAAACCCCGATATCGTCAGAACCGGGGCCGTTCTGGCCCTTCGCCAGCCGCTTGGCCTCCTGCCGGATGCGGGCCAGCGTTGGCGCATGGGCCTGTGCCGCGCCGCCTTGGCCGCGAATGGCCGCCATGCGCAAGGACAGATCGACACCCGCGCCGCGCAGCGGATCACGTTCCGCCAGCAGCGCCGCCAATGTCGGGGCCAGCGGGCCGCCTTTGGCCACCATATGCGCCAGCCGGGGATGCAGCGGCAGCCGCGCCAAGGCCCGCCCATGTGCGGTGATCCGGCCCTGAGCGTCCAACGCTTCCAACATCCGCAGCACATTCTGCGCCTCGGCCAGACGCCCCTCATGGGGCGGCGTAACAAAGGCCAGATCGTCTGGTTGCGCCCCCCAAAGCGCCAGTTCAAGCGCAAATCCTGTCAGGTCCCCCGCCTCGATCTCGGCGGGCGGGTAGGCGGCCAATGCCCCTTCTTCGCCCTTGGTCCACAGCTTGTAGGCTACTCCTTCGGACATCCGGCCCGCGCGGCCCGCCCGTTGTGTGGCCTCGGCGCGGGTGACCTTTTCCGTGACCAGTCGGGACATGCCGGAGGCCGCGTCAAACCGCGCCCGACGTGCCCGCCCGCCATCCACGACGATCGTGATGCCTTCGATCGTGAGGGATGTTTCTGCAATCGAGGTGGCCAAGACCACCTTGCGCCCCGTTTGTGCAGGGCGGATCGCGGTCCGTTGCGCTTTGAAATCCATCGCCCCGAACAGCGGCGCGATGGTGCAGTCTTTCGGCACCTGCGCGGCCAGCAGGCTTTCAACCCGCCGGATTTCGCCTTCCCCCGGCAGAAACACCAGCGCCGATCCCTTCGCCTCCGCCAGCGCGGCCAGAACCAGATCAGAGACCGCATTCTCAAAGCGCTCTTTGCCAATTGGGCGAGACAACCAGCGCGACTCAACAGGAAACGACCGCCCCTCGGATGTCACAATCGGCGCCTGCATCAGCTCGGCCACCGGGGCGGCGTCCAGTGTCGCAGACATCGCCACCAGCATCAGATCATCGCGCAGCGCCCCGGCCACCTCAAGACAGAGCGCCAGCCCCAGATCGGCATTGAGGGACCGTTCATGAAATTCGTCGAAAATTACCGCGCCGACACCGGGCAGATCCGGATCACCTTGCAACATGCGGGTCAAGATACCCTCGGTCACCACTTCGATGCGGGTCTCTTTGCTGATTGCCGAGGCACCGCGCACACGGTAGCCGACGGTCTGTCCGACCTCTTGCCCCAAAGTGGCCGCCATCCGCTCCGCCGCTGCGCGCGCGGCAAGGCGGCGCGGCTCCAGCATCAGGATGCGCCCCTCGGTCAAACCTGCCTCCAGCATGGCCAGCGGCACACGGGTGGTTTTACCCGCACCGGGCGGCGCTTGCAGCACCACGCGGCCTGTGCTGCGCAGGGCGGCAAGGACCTGCGGCAATACGTCGTCGATGGGCAAAGCAAATGACATAGCGCTTTATCAGGGAAACAGAGGGCCGCGCCAAGGGCAGGGGATGGACATTTCACCGCTGTCCCGCGAAAAAGCGGCATGGATATTCAAGACCTTGCCCAACGGGTCACCGCCGGAGAGCGCCGTGCCCTTGCCCGCGCGATCACATTGGTTGAATCGGCCCGCGACGATCATCGCGCGGCGGCCACCACGCTGCTCGCCGCATTGCCGCAAGACCGTCAGGCGCTGCGCATTGGCCTGTCCGGCACGCCGGGGGTGGGCAAATCGACCTTTATCGAGAGCTTCGGCATGATGTTGACCGCGCAGGGGAAGCGCGTAGCGGTGCTTGCGGTCGATCCGTCATCATCCCGCTCTGGCGGGTCGATCCTGGGCGACAAAACCCGGATGGACCAGCTGAGCCGCGATCCAAATGCCTTTATCCGCCCGTCTCCAAGTCAGACCCACCTGGGCGGCGTGGCCCGCCGCACCCGCGAGGCCGTGCGCCTTTGTGAGGCGGCCGGCTTTGATGTGGTGTTGATCGAAACCGTGGGCGTCGGCCAATCCGAAACCGTTGTGGCGGAAATGTCTGATCTGTTCTTGTTGCTGCTGGCCCCGGCAGGCGGCGATGAATTGCAGGGCGTCAAGCGCGGCATCATGGAAATGGCCGATGTGATCTTGGTCAACAAGGCAGATGGCGATTTGAAAGCCGCCGCCACGCGCACCTGCGCCGATTATGCCGGCGCCCTGCGTCTGCTGCGCAAACGGCCGCAAGATCCCGATGGCTACCCCAAGGCGATGACCGTTTCGGCATTGCAGGAAAACGGACTGGGCGAGGCTTGGGAGGCGCTGGAAACGCTCACGGACTGGCGCCGCGCCAATGGGTTTTGGGACAGAACCCGTGCCGCCCAGGCGCGGTATTGGTTCAACGAAGATGTAAAACAGCGGCTCTTGGCACGATTGCAGGCGCCCGACGCGCAGGCCGCATTGGCCGATCTGGGGGATAAGGTTGCCGAAGGCGCGGTTGATCCGGCAGCAGCGGCGCAAGATTTTGTGGATCAGCTTGGCAGGGCGTAACCCGCTTTCGGCGCCTAACCCGCCTTGGGATGCGCCTTGTTGTAGACTTCCATCAAACGTGCGGTATCAACCGCTGTATAGGCCTGGGTTGTCGATAGGGACGCATGGCCCAGCAATTCCTGAATGGCCCGCAAATCGCCGCCCGCATCCAGCAGATGCGTGGCAAAGCTGTGGCGCATCGCATGCGGCGTTGCTGTGGCGGGCAGACCAAGCTGCATCCGCGCATCTGCCATCACCTGCGCAATTGCACGCGCCCCAAGTGCACCGCCTCTAATGCCCCGAAACAGCGGCGCATCGTCTGACTGCATATGCGGGCAGAGCCGCAAATACTCGGCCACCGCCGCCTGCGCGGCAGGCAACACCGGAACCACGCGTTCTTTGCCGCCCTTGCCAACGATCCGCAGCACGTCGGGCAGGGGCGCATCGGCACCGCGCAGACCCAAGGCCTCGGATATGCGCAAGCCGCAGCCCCATAGCAGGGTCAGCACTGCCACATCCCGCGCCGAGACCCAAGGCCGGTCTGACTGGATTTCGACGCAGTCGAGCAATGCCTTGGCCGCATCTACCGCCAAGGGGCGCGGCAGCTTTTTGGTGAACTTGGGCGACCGGGTGGACAAAACTGCCGTTGGCTCAAACCCTTCGCGTTCGGACAGCCAGCGATAGAAAGCCTTGACCGAGGACAGCTTGCGGGCCATCGACCTCGGGCCAACATCGCCTGCACGTGTCTGCGCCATCCAGCTGCGCATGTCGGATATGGTGATCTTGGACAAAGCCCCCAAACCTTGGGCGTCACCCTTGTGGACGGTCATAAAGGCGAGAAATTCGGCAACATCACCTTGATAGGCGGTCAGCGTGTTTTCCGCCGCGCCTTTGAGCGCCCTTTGCTGGGACAGCCAGTTTTGCAGGGCATCGCGTGCCGCTGGGCTGATCAGCCCGGGATGTTCGGATTTGGCAGGGCCGCTCAAGACAGCCAGCGGCGCATCGCACGCTCAAACACGCCGGTAAAGAAAGCCAAAAGATCGGTGCCCTGCTGCGGGCCGAACATATGTGGATCTTCTGCCCCAAAGACCAGCAAACCGGGCAAGCGGCCCTCGCCGAAGTCCAGTTTCAGGCAGGCCTCTGAGCGAATCCAGTCGGCCTTCTCGCCAAAGATCTCTTCTGATCCGTCCTGAACACCGCGCAAAGTCACCTGCCGGGGCGGTGTGCTGCGCCCGCGTGTCAGGTAATCGTCGATGAACCCCGGCTCGGCCACGCTGAGAACCTCGCCCAGCCGTTTGACCGCCGGGTCATTGTCATTCTGAACCGATTCCAGCACCAGTTTGACCGTATCCACCCGCAGGATTTCTGCAACTTCGCCGCCCAGATCGCGCAGGAAGGTCTCAAACTCGACCGGATCAAGCATCCGCAGGATCGCACGGTGGATCTGGTTGGTGCCCGCCAGATTTTCATAAGCGGCGGCAATCACACTGCGGTGGGTGTCTTCAAGCCGGTCCAGACGGCTTTCCAATCGTTCCATTGCGATGCCGCGCAGATCGACGATATTGCCGCCCATCGCCTTTTCATTGGCCGCGATCAGGGCCTGCATCACATCGCTGTCATCCAAAATAACATCGGGCTGTGTGATGATCGCCTCGCGCAGGGCGTCATCAATCTTGGGATTGCTGCTCATGGTCGTCTCTTTTTTATTTGCGCCCGTATAGCATGGTTGCAGAACAAAATCTGCCCCCGTCGCGTTCTTTTTTGCCTGCGCCTTGGCCCTGTGTCCAAAGGGAGTCATTTCGTCTCAAAACAAACCCGCCGCAGCGGCATGCGCAACGGCGGGTCAGCTCACCAAAGGCGGGCGTTTCTCAAAGGATGTTCTGGCCGGTCTTGGCCCAGTCTTTCATGAACTGGTCAAGGCCCTTGTCAGTCAGCATGTGGTTGGCCAGCTTCTTGATCACCTCTGGCGGCGCGGTCATCACATCAGCCCCGATCAAGGCGCAATCCTGCACGTGGTTCACCGACCGGATCGAAGCAGCAAGGATCTGGGTGTCAAAACCGTAGTTGTCATAGATCGTGCGAATGTCCTGGATCAGTTCCAGACCATCAAGATGGATGTCGTCCAGACGGCCAATGAAAGGGCTGATAAAGGTCGCGCCGGCCTTGGCCGCGAGCAACGCCTGATTGGCCGAGAAGCACAGGGTGACGTTGACCATCTTGCCTTCGCCGGACAGCACTTTACAGGCTTTCAACCCGTCCCATGTCAGGGGCAGTTTAACGGTGATATTGTCCGCAATTTCGGCCAGTTTGCGGCCCTCGGCGATCATTGCGTCCGCTTCCAGTGCGACCACTTCGGCGCTGACGGGGCCATCCACCAGATCACAGATCTCTTTGGTGACTTCCAGAATGTCGCGGCCTGATTTCAGGATCAGCGACGGGTTGGTGGTGACGCCATCCACCATGCCCAGATCGTTCAGTTCGGCAATGGCGTCGATTTCGGCGGTATCTACGAAAAATTTCATCTCAGTGTCCTTGCGCTTGAGGAAGGGAGCCTTGATCCTGCCTTTACCGCATGATCTGACCTGCTTAAACCCTGAAAACCCCTTTGTCTGATCGGAGCCCTTGGTGAGCACACCGGAATTTTATGACCATGGCGCCCTGGTCGCGGTGTTGACCACGCAGCCCTTGGGAAAGGCGCTGGATTACAAAGCGCCGGAGGGTGGCTGTTTTCTGGGTGCCTTTGTCGAGGTGCCGCTGGGTCCGCGCAAGGTTCTTGGTGTGGTTTGGGGGCCGGGGCAGGGTGATTATGATATCGCAAAGGTACGCCATGTGATCCGGGTGCTTGATGCGGCACCGATGCGCAGCGAGATGCGCGCGTTTCTGGCCCGTGCTGCAGCCTATACCCTGACCCCGATGCCCGCGATGCTGCGCCTTGCGACCCGTGCGCCGGGGCTGGGCGATCCACCCTCGATGCGCAAGATCTACCGGCGCGGCAGCGGCACGCCGCCGCGCATGACAGATGCCCGCAGCCGTGTTCTGGACACTCTCGAAGAATACGGCGATCTGGCCTTCACCCTCAAGGAACTGGCCGAAATGGCCGGGGTCACGCCTTCGGTGGTCAAGGGATTGGCGCAATCCGGCGCGGTGTTTGAAGAAGACAGCCCGCGCGATCTGCCTTTTCCGCGCCTTGACCCCGCTTTGCCGGGCAAGGAACTGACCGAAGATCAGGCCAAGGGGGCGCAGATGCTGGCCGAGGCCGTCCGATCAGAGACCTACGGCACAACATTGCTGCGCGGGGTGACAGGGTCAGGCAAGACCGAAGTTTATCTCGAAGCGGTGGCCGCCGCATTGCTGGCCGGCCGGCAGGCGCTGGTTCTGCTGCCGGAGATTGCCCTGACCGAACAATTCCTGCACCGTGTCGAGGAACGCTTTGGCGCAAAACCTGCCGAATGGCACTCCGGCGCGACCATGACCGAGCGGCGGCGGATCTGGCGGATGGTCGGGCAGGGGCAAGCGCAATTGGTGATCGGGGCACGCTCGGCACTGTTCCTGCCCTATCAGAACCTTGGCCTGATCGTCGTGGATGAAGAACACGACAGCTCCTACAAACAAGAGGAGGGTGTCCTATACAATGCCCGCGATATGGCCGTGCTGCGTGCCGCGATCTGCGGGGCGCAGGTGGTGCTGGCTTCGGCCACACCCAGCCTTGAGACATGGGCCAATGTCGAGGCGGGCAAATACCGGCGGCTTGATCTGACTTCTCGTTTTGGTCCGGCAGTGATGCCGACCATGGGCGCAATCGACATGCGCGGCGAAGCCTTGCCAAGCGACAAATGGGTGTCACCGAGCCTTCAAGCCGAAGTCAACAAACGGCTGGAGAAAGGTGAACAAGCGATGCTGTTCATCAACCGCCGCGGCTATGCGCCGATCACGCTCTGCCGGGCCTGCGGGCATCAGATCGGCTGCGATCATTGTGATGCGCGGATGGTGGAACACCGGTTTCTCAAGCGGCTGGTGTGTCACCAGTGCGGCGAAAGCAAACCCATGCCAGAGGCCTGCCCGTCCTGCGAAGCGGTGGACAAGCTGGCGCCGGTGGGGCCGGGGGTGGAACGGCTGGGCGAAGAGGCACTGGCGCTCTGGCCCGATGCCAGGGTGGCCACGCTCAGCTCTGACATGTACGGATCGGCGCGGGCGCTCAAGGCCGAGATTGCAGGCATCGCGGCGGGCGCGGCGGATATCATCATCGGCACGCAACTGGTGGCCAAGGGGCATAATTTTCCCAATCTCACGCTTGTCGGTGTGATCGACGCGGATCTGGGGCTCATGGGCTCTGACCTGCGCGCGGCAGAGCGGACCTTTCAACTGATGCGGCAGGTGGCGGGCCGTGCGGGCCGGGCCGAAGCGCCGGGCACGGCCCTTTTGCAAACGTACCAGCCGGAACATCCGGTGATCCGCGCCATTCTGGCCGGCGACGAAGAAGCCTTCTGGAGCGCCGAAGCGGGCGAGCGCAAACAAGCAGGCGTGCCGCCCTATGGCCGGATGGCCGGTATCATCCTCAGCGGGCCGGACGTGGCGCAGGTGTTTGATGCAGGCAATCTGTTGGCCCGCCAAGACGGCCCGCTCAGGGCCATTGGGGCGCAGGTCTTTGGCCCGGCCGCCGCCCCGATTGCGCGGGTGCGAGGGCGGCATCGGGTGCGATTGCTGGTCAAGGCGGATAAATCCGCGCCCCTGCAGGATGCTCTGGCCCGCTGGGTTGCACAGGTCCGGCTGAAGGGGGATTTGCGGCTGGCGGTGGATATCGATCCGCAAAGTTTCTACTAGATTACAATGCGGATGAGTTTTTTGGCCAATGAAGCAGGGAGGCTGTGCGTCCTTGCACGGATGTGCCCGTGTTTTGGGTCTCGTCAATTCTTGACGGTAGGCGTATTGAACCCCTATGGCACAGTATATCACCCTTCAAGACGCCAAGGCGCTCCCGTTCTGGCGGCGGCCCGTGGCGCTGCTCTTCCTGATGGCTTTGGCGATGCCCATCGCCTTCAACACCTGGTCGGCGCTGCTGAACAACTTTGTGATCGAGGTCGCGGATTTTGACGGCTCGGATATCGGGCTGTTGCACACGGTTCGGGAAATTCCGGGGTTTCTGGCGGTTGGTGTGATCGCCATTATCGTTTTTGTGCGCGAACAGGTGCTTGGGCTGGTGTCCCTGATCCTACTGGGCGTGGCGACCGCCGTGACGGCGTGGTTTCCCTCGATGGGCGGCATTCTGACGATCACCATGCTCAGCTCTATCGGGTTTCACTATTACGAGACCGTCAACCAGTCGTTGCAGTTGCAATGGCTCAAGATCGAAGACGCGCCGCGCATGTTGGGATGGCTGATGGCGGCGGGATCTCTGGCCACTTTGGTTGCCTATCTGGCGATCATGGCGCTCTGGGAGACGCTGAATCTGACCTACAACATCGTCTATCTGATCGGCGGCGGTGTCACCGTTTTGATCGCGGTGTTTGCAATGCTCGCCTATCCACAGTTCGAAGCCCCGACCGTGCAGATCAAGAAAATGGTCCTGCGCCGCCGGTACTGGCTCTACTACGCGCTGCAGTTCATGTCGGGCGCGCGGCGGCAGATCTTTGTGGTTTTTGCCGGCTTCATGATGGTCGAACGGTTCGGGTTCGAAGTGCATGAGATCACCACGCTTTATCTGATCAACCTCATTGCCAATATGATCTTTGCCCCGCTGATGGGCCGCGCCGTGGGTTACTTTGGCGAACGCAAGGCGCTGGGCTTTGAATACATCGGGCTGATTTTGGTGTTTCTGAGCTATGGAGGTGTCTATTATCTCGGCTGGGGCGTGATGGTGGCTGCGACGCTATATGTGCTGGACCACATGTTCTTTGCCCTCGCGCTGGCGCTCAAAACCTATTTTCAGAAAATCGCCGATCCGGCGGATATTGCACCCACGGCGGCAGTGGCCTTTACCATCAATCACATCGCGGCGGTGTTTCTGCCCGTGGGGCTGGGTCTTTTGTGGCTGCTCTCACCCGCTTTGGTCTTTTTGTTGGCGGCAGCCATGGCGGCGGTTTCGTTGATGCTGGCGATGTTGATCCCGCGCCATCCCGAACCGGGGCATGAGACGATATTCTCGCGCCCGCTGGCGCAGGCGGCGGAGTAATCCATGTCCGAAGGGCGCTTCCTGACCGGCGGCACGATGGGCCATGTGGTGAGGATGACGGCCACCGGTGCGATGGGCATCACCTTTGTCTTTCTGGTGGATGCTGCGAACCTTTTGTGGATTTCGCAACTGGGTGATCCGCAACTGGTCGCTGCCATTGGATTTGCCTATGCGGTGCAGTTCTTTTCGGTCTCGATCATTGTCGGCCTGATGATTGCGGCCACCGCCGTGATTTCGCGGTCTATCGGTGAGGGGCGGCGCGATCAGGCGCGGCGGCAGGCCGGGGCTGGTATCGCGATTGCCGTTGCCGTGATGGCACTGGTCGTGGCGGTGATTGTTGGGTTTCGGCATCACCTTGTGGCCCTTGCGGGGGCCGAAGGAGAAACGGCGCGACTGGCGGCGCGTTATCTGGCCATGACGGTGCCTTCCCTGCTGCCCATGGCGGTCTCGCTGATCTGCTCGGGGGCGCTGCGGGCCGAAGGGTTCGGCGCCAAGGCGATGTATATCACCCTGTATTCGGGACTGGTGCTGCTGGTGCTTGATCCGATTTTGATATTCTGGCTGGAGTGGGGGCTGGATGGCGCGGCCGTCGGATTGGTGCTGTTCCGGTTCAGCCTGATGGGACTTGGCCTTTTCTACGCGGTGCATCAATGCGGGTTGGTGGACCGGCCACGCCTGCGGACGCTGCGCAATATATCGGCGCCATTCATCGCGGTGGCAATTCCGGCTGTGGCGACGCAGATGTCGACACCTGTGGGAAATTATATCCTGACCATTGTGATGGCGCAGTTTGGCGATGATGCAGTGGCGGCTTGGGCCGTGGTGGGGCGACTGACGGTGGTGGTCTTTGGCGGCATTTTTGCGCTGTCCGGCGCCATTGGCGGTATCTTTGGACAGAACTATGGCGCAGGCCAAATGGACCGGGTGCGCCGCACCTATCGGGACGCGCTGCTGTTTTGCCTCGGCTATACATTGGTGGCCTGGGCCTTGCTTTATGCCGCGACGCCGCTGGTCTTGCGGATCTTTGCTCTGGACGGGCAGGGGGCCGAAGTGTTGCGGGCCTTTACCTTTGTCGGGGTGGGCGGGTTTGTCTTTATCGGAGCGCTGTTCGTCTCCAACGCGGCCTTCAACAATCTGGGCAAGCCGGGGCGATCCACTTTGTTGAACTGGGTCAAGGATGGGGCGCTGAGCTGGCCCGCGGCGGCGGGGCTTGCTGCGCTTTTTGGTGCGCCGGGCGTGATCTATGGTCAGGCACTGGCGGGAGGCGTTATGGGGCTGGTCGCGGCCATCTGGGGCTGGATCTATGTGGCGAGGCTGGACCGGGCCGCACCTCTGGCCCTTGACCCCGCGCATCCACGGCCCTACCCGAACCCCGACAGACATCGGAGAAGATAATGACCACATTCACTGCGCTCACCACTTTGACGGGCCGCGATCAGGCCTATGCCCTTGGCGATGCGATGGAGCGGCTGGAGCCCGAGCCAACAGGCGTCGGCGTCTTCGAGATGGAAGACGGATCGGGCCTGTGGGAAGTGGGCGGTTACTTCGAAGAGGCACCAGATGAAACGGCGCTGACGCTGCTGGCCACGGCGATGGGCGCAAAGCCCTTTGTCGTGTCGGAACTGCCCGAAACCGATTGGGTGGCCCATGTGCGCCGCGAACTGGCCCCTGTCGAGGCAGGCCGGTTTTTTGTTTATGGCAGCCATGACGCCGATAAGGTGCCTGAGGGCAGCGCGCCACTGTTGATCGAGGCCGCGATGGCCTTTGGCACCGGCCACCATGGCACGACTCTCGGTTGCCTGCGGGCGCTGGACCGTCTGGCCAACGCGGGCTTTCATGGACAAAACGTGGCCGACATCGGCTGCGGCACGGCGGTTCTGGCGATGGCAGCGGCGCGGATCTGGCCGGAAACGGTGCTGGCCAGCGATATCGACGAGGTCGCGGTGGATGTCGCTCGGGCCAATGTGGTGGCCAATGGCCTTGAGGGGCGGGTGACCTGTGTTGAGGCGGCTGGTTTTGATCATCCTGATCTGGCAGCGGCAGCACCGTTTGACCTGGTCTTTGCCAATATCCTCAAAGGGCCGCTTGTCGCATTGGCCCCGGACATGGCGCAGGCGCTGCAACCGGGCGGCTATGCGATTCTCTCGGGGATTCTGAATGAACAGGCGGATGAGGTGATCGAGGTTTATGCACGATCCGGCATCAATCTGGTCCATCGCGAAAGCATTGTTGACTGGACGACACTAACCTTGCGGATTGGCCATTAACTTTCGGCTATTTTAGGTCTTATTCTCGCGATTTGCCCTGTTTTCGCCACATTTCATGACTAATACTTTCTTAACAGCGGTGGGGGCCGACTGTTGAGAGAGACTGTCATGGTAGAAACGCATGATCACTTCGTGAACCGGCTGGAAATGCTGGGTGAGAAACACGCTAAAATGACGCGTGGGTATGGCACTAAGATCAGTACCAGCGGTTTGATTGTAATTGAGCCGAAAGAGGAACGCCGCAATTGGGCGTTTCCGGTCAAGCTGGTGATGATGGCTTTGCTTGGCTTTTTGGGCTTCAAGGTATTTATGCTGGCGGCTGTCGGTCCTGAGACCTACAACGCGCGTCTTGCCACGCTGGAGAACGGCACCATCATCGAAAAAGCAGGCGCATTTGCCCTGTCCGTTGATCCGGTGACTGCAACACTGGCAGAAAAAGCTGTGACCAAGCTGAAGTAATCTGGAACGGCCCCTGCGATGGGGCCGCAACCCTCCACACGAAAAAGCCGCGCTTCTGTCGATCAGAAGCGCGGCTTTTCGTTCTAGGACGTGGTGCGGCGCTGGGCAGCGCCGCGTTCCGCCTTAGCGGATGATGTTGGACTGTGCGACGTAGTCGATGTCCCCGCGAACCAGACCGATGTCTTCCAGCTCACGGTTGGACAGAGATGCCAGTGCAGCGCGTGTCACGCGTGCGTCGTTCCATGCAACAACGGAGGCGACGATGCCTGCGAAGAATGCGGCGATTGAGGAAACGGCTGTCGCGGAGCCGTATGCGGTGCGGGATGTGTCGAAAGATGCCATGTTAGCCGTCCTTTATGTCTAATCGTTGGGCCGGTTTCCCCGGCGGTGTGAGGGGCAGATAGGCCTAAGTCCGGGATTGCACAACAGATGGAAACGCATGTGTGACCTGCGTTTTTTGCATAGGTCAGGATTGTGGTTAAGCTACCGTTAAGTAAGGCAAAATCATGGCTTGGTATTGTCGTTTTTGACCTCGAATTTGGCGATAACGACCGATGCGGCCCGAAAGCGACAATCGGGGTGTCGCAATCGGATGATTTGTCGAAATGCTTGGCGGATGTTCGCGTTTCGTGCTAGTGCATCAAAAAAGCAACAAAATTGAACGAGGCGGGCAGATGATCAGGGTTATTGGCATTGATCCGGGGTTGCGAAACACCGGCTGGGGCGTGATCGACGTGGCGGGCAGCCGCATTTCGCATGTCGCGAACGGAATCTGTTGCTCAGAAGGGGATGATCTGGCGACTCGTTTATTGTCTCTGCATGGGCAATTGACCCGTGTTTTGGCCACCTACCGCCCCGAGGCAGCGGCGGTAGAGCAAACATTCGTGAACAAGGACGGGGCTGGCACGCTCAAACTGGGGCAGGCGCGGGGCATCGCGATGCTGGTTCCGGCGCAGGCCGGATTGGTTGTGGGCGAATATGCGCCCAACAAGGTCAAGAAAACCGTTGTGGGTGTTGGTCATGCCGACAAGGGCCAGATCGCGCATATGGTGCGAATGCAATTGCCGGGGGTTGAAATCGCCGGACCGGATGCCGCCGATGCCCTTGCCATCGCCATCTGCCATGCCCATCACGGCGCCGCGAGCACACTGGCGGCTGCAATCGCAAAGGCAAGCGCATGATTGGCAAAATCTCGGGCCGCATCGAATACCGTACCACGGATCATGTTCTGATCGACGTGCGCGGTGTTGGCTATCTGGTATATTGTTCCGAGCGCACTTTGGCCGCTTTGCCCGGCGCGGGGCAGGTCGCCGCGCTTTATACCGATTTGCTGGTGCGCGAAGACGTGCTGCAACTCTTTGGCTTTCAGACCCTGGTTGAAAAGGAATGGCACCGGCTGTTGACCTCTGTGCAAGGGGTCGGGGCAAAGGCATCGCTGGCGATCCTGGGCACGCTTGGCCCGGATGGGGTCAGCCGGGCCATTGCGCTTGGGGATTGGAACGCGGTTAAGGCGGCCAAAGGTGTTGGCCCCAAGATTGCGCAGCGCGTCGTGCTGGATCTCAAAGACAAGGCGCCCAGCGTGATGGCGATGGGCGGCACCATGGCGCAGGCCCAAGGCGAAAGCGCGGCAGACTTTGACGTGATCGAACCGGTATCGCCGGCCTCCGCACCAATGACACCGCCGAATGCCTCTGCGCAGGCCGAGGCGATGTCGGCGCTGGCCAACCTCGGGTATGCCCCCGGCGATGCAGCAGGGGCCGTGGCCCAGGCCGCCGGAGAACAAGAAGGCGCGGACACTCCCACATTGATCCGTGCGGCGTTGAAACTTCTGGCCCCCAAAGGGTAGAGTGCAGACAACGGCCCCGGCGCCGGTCCTGCTTGGATAAATGATGACAGAAATAGACCCCACTGTTCGCCCCGAGGCGCTGCCGGAAGACTTTGACCGGGCTTTGCGTCCACAAATGCTGGACGAATTTGTCGGGCAGGCAGAGGCACGGGCAAACCTCAAGGTGTTTATCCAATCCGCCCGCCAACGCGGCGAGGCGATGGACCACACCCTGTTTCACGGCCCCCCCGGCCTTGGCAAAACAACGCTGGCACAGATCATGGCGCGTGAATTGGGTGTTGGCTTTCGCATGACCTCTGGCCCTGTTCTGGCCAAGGCCGGGGATCTGGCCGCGATACTGACCAACCTTGAGGCCCGCGATGTGCTGTTCATCGACGAAATTCACCGGCTCAACCCGGCCGTCGAAGAGGTGCTTTACCCCGCGCTTGAAGATTTTGAGCTGGATCTGGTGATCGGCGAAGGGCCCGCCGCCCGCACGGTGCGGATCGAACTGCAGCCCTTCACGCTGGTGGGGGCAACCACCCGTATGGGGCTTTTGACCACGCCGCTGCGTGACCGTTTCGGCATTCCCACACGGCTCCAGTTCTACACCGAGGACGAGCTGTTCGTCATCGTGGACCGCAACGCCCGCAAGCTGGGTGCCCCCGCTGATGAGGGCGGCGCCCGCGAGATCGCCAAACGCGCCCGCGGCACCCCGCGCATCGCGGGCCGTCTGCTGCGCCGGGTGGTCGATTTTGCCGTGGTCGAAGGCGACGGACGCGTGACCCGCGCATTGGCTGATATGGCCCTGACGCGGTTGGGGGTGGATCATCTGGGCCTTGATGGCGCGGACCGGCGCTATTTGCGCTTGATTGCCGAGAATTACCAAGGCGGACCAGTGGGTATTGAGACCATGTCAGCCGCCTTGTCCGAAAGCCGCGATGCCCTGGAAGAGGTGATCGAACCCTTCTTGTTGCAACAAGGGTTGATCCAGCGCACCCCGCGCGGACGGATGCTGGCGCAAAAAGCCTGGACCCATCTGGGGATGACACCGCCAAAATCGCAAAGCGATCTGTTTGGATGACAGGACAGAATTGAGTTTTTTGAAGGCCAAATGAAGATGGATGCAGCGCAGATCGAAACCCTGTTCACCCGCAGTGATGGCAGCTTTGCCTTTGCCCGCTGGGGGCGGCCGGTGTGCCCGATTGTATTTGGAGTTGATGACGCCACGCTGGCGGTTGTGAAGGGTGCGATTGAGGCGACCTGTCAATTGGCGGGCCACGACATGGGAGAGATGGACGCCGAATTGGGCAGCAATCTGATGATGTTCTTTTTCTCGGACTGGGCCGAATTGATCGAGGTGCCGGGCATGGACCGTCTGGTGCCGGATCTGGATCAGATGGTTGGGCGGCTGCAGGCCGCAGATGCCAATCAATACCGGTTCTTCCGCTTTGATGAGGCGGGCGCGATCAAGGCCTGTTTCGTGTTTCTGCGCATGGACCACCATCTGGCCGATGTACCGGCGCAGACCCTCGCGCTCAGCCAGATCGTGCAATCCATGCTGCTATGGTCGGATGAGGCGTTTCAGGACCAAAGTCCGCTGGCCATCGCGGCGGACACCACGGTGCTGCGCCCCGATGTGGCGGCACTGATCCGCGCCGCTTATGATCCGGTTTTGCCCCATACGGCGCAAGACCCCTCACATGCGCTGCGGCTGGCCGCGCGGGTTGGAGCAGTGCAATGAGCCACAGTTTTCCTGTGCGGGTGTTCTACGAGGACACCGATATGGCGGGCATCGTCTATTACGCCAACTATCTGCGTTATATTGAGCGGGCCCGATCCGACATTGTCGAGCAGATGGGCGTCGACCAACGCAGCATGCGCGATGAGGATCTTGTGTTCGTGATCACACGAGTTGAGGCGGACTATCTTGGCTCTGGCCGCTTTGGCGACCGGCTTGAGGTGCGCACCAGCCATCACGGCAAAGGCGCGACGCGCTGGATCTTTGATCAGGAGGTGCTGCGGGGGGACGAGGTGATTTTTCGCGCCAAGGTTACGGCGGTCTGCATGACCACCGCCGGAAAACCGACCCGTTTGCCAGCAAAACTCCGCTCAATGCTGGCCGATCCGGCGGAATAAGGCCGTTGCACTAGCTTTCACTCTTGCACTTCGCTAGATTCAGGCGAAATGGAGCCTTGAAAACAGGGCCCTTGAGGCAGCACGCCGTGTAAACGGCACAAATATGAGCGGGAAAAATGGAAGCAGAAACGCTGGCATTGGCGCAGGAGATTGATTTCTCCATGTGGGGTCTGTTTGCACGGGCCACGCTGACGGTGAAACTTGTGATGATCATGCTGATCATCGCTTCGTTCTGGTCTTGGTCGATCATCATCCAGAAATTGATCCAATATCGCAGCGCTCGAAGCGAGGCCGCGCGGTTTGATCGGGCGTTCTGGTCGGGGGAGCCGCTGGATGGATTGTTTGACACCATTGGCGCAGATCCCGATGGCCCGTCGGAGAAGATTTTTGCGGCAGGCATGTCGGAATGGCGCCGTTCGCACCGCGATGATGGCGGGTTGATCCCCGGTGCCACGGCCCGCATTGACCGCAGCATGGATGTGGCCATCGCCAAGGAGGCCGAGCGCCTGCAAAAAGGCCTGACGGTGCTGGCAACAGTCGGGTCATCCGCGCCTTTCATCGGTCTTTTCGGCACGGTGATCGGCATCATGAACGCCTTTATCGAAATCGCGGAACAACAAAACACCAATCTCGCCGTGGTGGCACCGGGCATTGCCGAGGCACTTTTGGCGACGGGTCTTGGTCTGCTTGCCGCGATTCCGGCGGTTATTTTCTACAACAAGCTTTCGGCAGACAGTGACCGGGTGCTGGGCACACATGAGGCCTTTGCCGATGAATTTGCCACGATCCTGTCACGCCAGTTGGACAGCTGACCGATGGGCGCAGGTGTAGTCAAAAAGCAAGGCGGGGGCGGACGCGGCCGCAGGCGTGGCCGGGTTCAGCCGATGTCAGAGATCAACGTGACGCCCTTCGTGGATGTCATGCTGGTGCTTTTGATCATCTTCATGGTTGCTGCCCCCTTGCTGACGGTTGGGGTGCCGGTTGAACTGCCCAAGACGGCCGCAGGCGCATTGCCTGCCGATCAGGAAGAGCCGCTGACCGTGACCATCACCGCCGAGGGCGCCGTTCAGATCCAGACCACACAGGTGGAACGGGCCGCGCTTGTCACGCGACTGCGGGCCATCGCGGCAGAGCGCACCAGCGACCGCGTGTTCCTGCGGGCGGATGGCAAGGTGCCTTATAGCGCCGTGATGGAGATCATGGGCGCACTGAATGCAGGCGGGTTTTCCAACATTGGTTTGGTGACGGACATTGGCGGTCCGGCGCTGGACGGCGACGTTGCATCGGGGAACTAGGCGGTGCATGCCGGGCATTATATCTCTGGCGCAGGCCACATTGGCCTGATTGGCTGGTTGCTTTTGGGTGGTGTGTTCCAGTCAGAGCCTTTGCCGTTTGAAATGACTGAGGTCTCGGTGATCACCGGCGCGGAATTTGAGGCAATGCTGGCCGCCCGGCAAGCGCCGGATGCGCCAACAGAGGTGGCCCAACCTGCCGCACCCGAGGTGACACCAGACGCGCCCGAGATCGCGGCAACGCCGGATCAGGCGATTGAGCAGCCCAAACCCATTCCAACGGAAACGCCGCCCGCCGATCCGGCCCCCGAGGTGACAGAGCAAGCCGCCCTTCCACCCGAGGCCGAAGTCTCAGACACCCCGCCGGAACTGGATCAACCCAGCGGCGATGTGGCCGTGATCATCCCGGAACTGGCCCCGCGTTCCGTGCCGCGCCCTGTGCCACGTGTCGCGCCCGAACCGGTGGCACAACCCGCACCGGAGGCGGCGCCTGATCCGGTTGCGCAAGAGGCCGTGACGCCAGAGCCTGCTGCCGAAGCGCCGCCCGAGGAGCCGCAAGAGGCAACCGCGCCGGAAGAGGCGACAACAGAAATTGTGACTGAAGCGACCCAGGCGCCCAAAGCCTCGCCGCGCCCGCCGGGAAGACGGCCTGCTGCGCCCAAGCCGCAGGTGGCGGCCGCCAAGCCCGAGCCGGAAAGCGGCAGCAGCGAAGACGCCGACGCCGCCGCGATTGCAGCAGCGGTTGCCGCTGCGCAAGCGCCTGCAGAAACCCCCAAACCCGCCGCGCCCAGCGGTCCGCCCTTGACCGCAGGTGAAAAGGAAGACCTGCGCGTTGCTGTCAGCAGCTGTTGGAACGTGGGTTCGCTGTCTACCGCCGCCTTGCAGACGACCGTGGTCGTCAGTGTCGAAATGGCGCAGAACGGCAAACCGATTGTCGGTTCGATCCGTATGGAGGGCAGCTCCGGCGGGACGGCGGCCTCGGCCAAGCAGGCCTTTGAGGCAGCCCGCCGCGCGATCATCCGATGCGGGTCGAAAGGATATGATCTGCCGGCAGACAAGTACGGCCAGTGGCAAAGCATTGAGATGACCTTCAATCCCGAAAAGATGCGGGTCAAATGATGGGAAATCTGTATCTCGTTGCAGCGGCGTTCCGCCATGGTGTCATTGCGGGCAAACTTCCCCTCGAAAACCGCCGCATTTGGCGGAATAGTAAGATCACGTTCAATCCCGAAAGGATGCGTATCAGATGAGTGTCAGGTTTACGTTGAAATGTCTTGCCGCGGCTGTGGCGATCTTTGGATTTCAGGCCGGCGGGGCATTGGCCCAGCAGGGGCCGTTGCGTATTGAAATCACCGAGGGTGTGATTGAACCCTTGCCCTTTGCAGTGCCCAGCTTTCAACCAGAAAGCGCCGAGGCCGGACAGATGGCCAATGACCTGGCGCGCGTGGTCTCAGATGACCTGACCGGCACAGGGTTGTTCCGGGAAATTCCCGCCTCTGCGTTTATCTCGACAGTCAGCGATTTCAACGCGCCGGTGCAATATGCCGATTGGAAGGCAATCAACGCGCAGGCCTTGGTCACAGGCGCGGTGAACGTGCAAGGCAACAGTTTGACCGTCAAGTTCCGCCTTTATGATGTGTTCTCAGGCGCCGAGTTGGGCAGCGGATTGCAGTTTTCCGGCACAACCGAGGGCTGGCGGCGCATGGCACATAAGGTGGCCGATGCGGTTTACAGCCGGATCACCGGCGAAGGCGGCTATTTTGACAGCCGCGTGGTCTTTGTATCCGAGACCGGCCCGAAAGATGCCCGCAAGAAACGCCTCGCGGTGATGGATTATGACGGCGCGAATGTGCAGTATCTCACGGACAGCGGTTCCATCGTGCTGGCACCGCGGTTCTCACCCACGGGCGACCGGGTGCTTTATACATCTTACGAAACCGGCTTTCCCCGCATCTATGTACTGGATGTCGGCTCGGTGCAGCGGCGCGTTCTGGAAAGTGCCGACGGCACCATGAGCTTTGCACCCCGGTTTTCCCCATCGGGGCAAACGGTGGTGTTTTCGATCTCGCAGGGCGGCAACACTGACATCTACAGCATGGACATTGCCAGTGGCCAATCCGTGCGCCTGACCAACACACCGGCCATTGAGACCGCGCCCAGCTATTCGCCAGACGGCGGGCGCATCGTGTTCGAAAGCGACCGGTCCGGCACGCAGCAGCTTTATATCATGCCCGCGACCGGCGGCGAGGCGACGCGCATTTCTTTTGGCGAGGGGCGTTATGGTACGCCGGTCTGGTCACCGCGTGGTGACCTGATCGCCTTTACCAAACAGAACAAAGGCCGTTTCCATATCGGCGTCATGCGCACCGATGGCTCCGAAGAGCGGCTTTTGACGGCATCTTTCCTCGATGAGGGGCCGACATGGGCACCCAACGGTCGGGTGTTGATGTTTGCCCGTGAGACTCAAGGGGCAAGCGGTTCATCGACGCTCTATTCGGTGGATGTCTCTGGCCGCAATCTGCGTCCGGTGCGCACACCCGAAGGCGGGTCCGACCCATCGTGGTCCCCCCTGCAAAAGTGATCGGCCCGGTGCGGGAAAAAATTTCAATGCCCGCGCGGCCTGTGTTAAACATCAATCAAACAACAAAAACGCCACCCATGAGAGGCAGACCATGAAACGCATTACGACAAGCACGATCCTGATCGCAACCTTGGCCGTGTCGGCCTGTACCAATCCGGGCCGTTTTGGCGGTGAGGATGGCACCTATGTCGGCTCCGCCGCGCCTGTGAATACCGGCATTGTGCCGGGCAGTGCCAATGATCCGGCTTCAACGGCCTATTTCCAGCAGGCCATCGGCGACCGGGTGCTGTTCGAGGTGGACCAGTCCAACCTGACGGCCACGGGCCGCGCCACCTTGGACGGCCAAGCCACGTGGCTTTTGACCAACAGCGACTATCAGGCGGTGATCGAAGGCCATGCCGATGAACAAGGCACGCGGGAGTATAACCTCGCGCTTGGCGAACGCCGCGCCAATGCGGCCCGCGAATATCTGGTGTCCAAGGGCGTGCCAGCATCCCGTCTGCGGGTTGTCAGCTACGGCAAAGAACGGCCGATCGAGGTGTGTTCGAACGAGGCCTGCTATGCCAAGAACCGCCGTGCGGTTACAGTGCTTGCTGGTGGTTTGATTAGCTAACCGAAGGGAAGAACATGACAGTGGCAATTCTACGCGGTGCGATCTTCGGGCTTTTGCTCTGCCCTGCGGTGGCAATGGCCCAGGATGATCAGACACTGGCCGATGTGCGCCAGGAACTGAACATACTGTTTGTCGAGGTGCAAAAGCTCAAGCGGGAGCTGTCAACAACGGGCGGCGCGTCGGTCAATGCTGCCGGCGTGAGCGTGCTGGAACGTGTCGGCGCGATGGAAAGCGAATTGCAGCGCCTGACTTCCAAAACCGAAGAGCTGGAGAACCGCATCAACCGCATTGTTGCCGATGGCACCAACCGGATCGGCGATCTGGAATTCCGCTTGGTTGAGCTTGAAGGGGGCGATCTGTCCGCATTGGGTGAGACAACCACCTTGGGCGGCGACACACAAACCTCTGTATCGGCGCCGATCACCGCGCCCTCAACGCCCACAGATCAGGCATCGCTTGCCATTGGCGAAGCGGATGATTTCAAGCGGGCGCAGGAGGTGCTCGCCTCCGGTGACTTTCGCACCGCCGCAGACCTCTTTGCGACCTTCAATCAGACCTATCCGGGCGGACCACTAGCCGCAGAGGCCGAACTGCGCCGCGGCGAGGCACTGACCGCGCTGGGCGACACCCGCGAGGCTGCCCGCGCATTCCTCGCCAGTTTTAGCACCGAACCCGAAGGGCCAATGGCCCCGCATTCCCTTTATGAGCTTGGCAGTGCCCTCGCGGATCTTGGCCAAACCCAGGAGGCCTGCGTGACACTCAGTGAAATTGGTGTGCGTTTCCCCAACAGCCCCATGGTGGCCCAAGCCGAACAGCGTCGGCAGACCATCGGCTGTTCCTGAGCGGATGTTCACACGCCTGACACAGCAGGTTTCGGATGCGTTCCTTCCACATCCCCCTGCGGTGACAGGCGTTGCAGTGTCAGGCGGCGGCGATTCCGTTGCGCTTTTGCACCTGATGCATGGATTTTCCACATTGCACGGCACCAAAGTGCGCGCCGTTACGGTCAATCACGGCCTGCGCCCCGAGGCCGAAGCCGAGGCAAAATCAGTCGCCGATTTTTGTGAGCGCCACGGCATTGCCCATGACACCCTGTATTGGAAGGGTTGGGACGGCACCGGCAATCTGCAAAACGAAGCCCGCAAGGCGCGGTATGAGCTGATTGCGGGTTGGACAAAACAACATGAGATTTCGACAGTTGCGCTGGGCCATACCGCGGATGATCAGGCCGAAACGCTGCTCATGCGGCTGGCGCGGCGGGCCGGGGTGGATGGCCTTTCGGGTATGGCGCCACGTATCACCCGCCACAGCGTCATTTGGGTGCGGCCGCTTTTGCGGGCCAGCCGGACGGATCTGCGTGACTACCTGCTGCACCAAAATATCAAATGGATCGACGACCCAAGCAACGAAGATGCCACATTTGAACGGGTTCGCATGCGCGAGGCGCTCAAGCTATTGGAACCTTTGGGCATTGACGCCCAAGGGCTATCGCAAGTGGCTGGTCAGATGGCCGAGGCGCGTAAGGCGCTGAACTGGCAAAGCTTTCTCGTGGCGCGGGATATCGTGACGATTGATGCAGGGGCGGTGGTCATCGAGGAACGGCAGCTGCGGGTGCAACCTGATGAGATCCAGCGCCGCCTGATTGTTCAAGCGCTCAACTGGATCAGCGGAGAGGACTACCCGGCGCGGCGCGGCGCGGTCAGCGCGTTGATGAGCGCAATGCGCAAAGGGCAGGCGGGAACGGCGGATGGATGCCAGTTGCGCCGTGTGGGCGGCGAGATCTGGATCTTCAGAGAATACAAGCCCGCCAGTGCGATCACCACCCCGGTTCAAGATCTTTGGGACGGTCGTTGGACGCTGGCAAATGACGATGCCGCACAAAATATCGACGGGTTGCATATCGGGGTGCTGGGCGATCACGGGCTGGCCCAATGCCCCAATTGGCGCGAAACGGGCCGCCCGCACCCGGTCCTGTTGTCAACGCCTGCGGTCTGGCGCGGCAATGAACTTGTCGCGGCCCCTCTTGCTGGCTACGGCCAAAACTGGCATGCGGAGGTCGACGGCGGCGCAGAGTCCTTCTACGGCGCATTATTATCGCATTGAACATGAGCGCATCATCTCTATCTTAGTATGGTGTCCGCGCCATTTCGGTGTGACCTGGGGGTTCGCGCATCCGCGCAACCCGAAGAAATTGGGAGAATGTCCTTGGGCAACGTGCGTAATCTCGCCTTCTGGGTTGTTTTGCTTTTGCTGGTTTTGGCGCTGTTCAATCTGTTCAGCGGATCCAGCGGAAATTTGCAAAGCAATGAGATCACTTATTCAGAGTTTGTAAAATCCGTTCAAAACGGTGAGGTGCGTCAGGTGACGCTGGATGGCGAGCAAGTCCGCTTCCGCAAGTCGGACGGTGCAGAATACGTCGCGATTAAACCGGAAGATGCTGAAATCACAACGCTTTTGATTGACAACGAGGTGCCGGTCAAAGCCACGCCTCAGGAACAATCAGGCTTCCAGACCTTCTTGATGTCGCTCTTGCCGATAGTGCTGCTGATTGGTGTGTGGATTTATTTCATGAACCGGATGCAGGGCGGTGGAAAAGGCGGGGCCATGGGCTTTGGCAAATCCAAGGCCAAGATGCTGACCGAAAAGCATGGGCGCGTCACGTTTGACGATGTCGCTGGCATTGATGAAGCCAAGGAAGAGCTTGAAGAGATTGTGGAATTCCTGCGCAACCCGCAGAAATTCTCTCGCCTCGGTGGCAAGATCCCCAAGGGCGCCTTGCTTGAAGGCCCTCCCGGTACTGGTAAGACTTTGCTGGCCCGTGCCATTGCGGGTGAGGCGGGCGTGCCATTCTTCACCATCTCGGGGTCCGATTTTGTCGAGATGTTCGTCGGCGTTGGCGCGTCGCGTGTGCGCGATATGTTTGAACAGGCGAAAAAGAACGCGCCTTGTATTGTGTTCATCGACGAAATTGACGCCGTGGGTCGCCATCGTGGTGCCGGTTATGGCGGCGGCAATGACGAACGCGAACAGACCTTGAACCAGCTCTTGGTAGAGATGGACGGTTTTGAAGCGAATGAAGGTGTCATCATCATCGCCGCGACCAACCGTAAGGATGTTCTGGACCCTGCATTGCTGCGTCCGGGCCGGTTTGACCGTCAGGTGACGGTGGGCAATCCAGACATCAAAGGCCGCGAAAAGATCCTTGGCGTGCACGCCCGCAAAACACCGCTTGGCCCTGATGTGGATCTGCGCATCATTGCCCGTGGCACGCCCGGCTTTTCCGGTGCCGATCTGGCCAACCTTGTGAACGAGGCGGCACTGACCGCCGCGCGACTGGGGCGCCGGTTTGTTGCAATGATGGATTTTGAATCCGCGAAAGACAAAATCATGATGGGCGCGGAACGCCGGTCGATGGTGCTGACGCAGGATCAAAAGGAAAAAACCGCGTATCACGAGGCAGGCCATGCCATCGTCGGCATCAAGCTGCCGAAATGTGATCCGGTGTATAAGGCCACGATCATTCCGCGCGGTGGCGCTTTGGGCATGGTGATGAGCCTGCCAGAAATGGACAAGCTGCAGATGTTCAAGGATGAAGCCGAGGAACGCATTGCCATGACCATGGCGGGCAAGGCGGCTGAAATCTTCAAATACGGCGCTGACTCTGTATCGTCCGGCCCTGTGGGCGACATCATGCAAGCCAGCCAGCTGGCCCGTGCAATGGTCATGCGTTACGGCATGTCCGACAAGGTCGGCAACATCGATTACCAGGAAGCTGCGGCTGGATATCAGGCCAACGGAGGCGCGGGCGGGTTCTCTGTCTCGGCGGCGACGAAGGAACTGATCGAAAGCGAAGTGAAGCGGATCATCGATGAGGGCTATGAACTGGCTTACAAGCTGATCAGCGAAAACAGCGAAGAATTCGAGCGTCTTGCGCAAGGCCTGCTGGAATACGAAACCCTGACCGGCGAAGAGATCAAGCGCGTGATGGCTGGACAGCCGCCCGCCGAAGATCCCGATGACGACAATTCGGACGAAGGCAACGCACCCAGCGTGACGGCCATTCCAAAGGCCAAGGGCAAAGGCAAGAAATCACCGCCCTCCGGCGGGATGGAGCCAGAACCCTCGGTCTGATCTGGCCAGGCCATCACGAGGCCCGATCATTCTGAAACAAGAAATTATAGACCCTGCTTCGGTGGGGTCTTTTCTTTTGGCGAGGGTTTCAGCAAGGTGCGCCGCATGAATTGACCCTGCGGCAGTTCGCCGCCGTCCACGGGGCCGGTTTGAAAATTTCGAGGAACACCATGCCAGAATTAATACCAACTGATCATTACGCCCGCATCACCTGGATGGGCACAGTGCCTAAGGATCGGCCGAATATCCGGTCACAACCGATTGACACCGCTTTTGCCAGCTATGCCGGCATTGCAGGGGACTACCACGAAGGGCTGACCCGTGCCTCCTGTGTGCGTGTCACGTCGCAGCACCCCAAAGGCACCGAGATCCGCAATGTGCGGCAGCTTTCCATTCTGTCCGCGGAAGAGCTGGATATCATCGCCAAGGAAATTGGTCTTGAGGCGATCAACCCGATCCATCTGGGCGCGTCGCTCGTGGTTGAGGGGATTGATGATTTCACCCACCTGCCGCCCAACTCCCGCCTGCAAGCCGAGAATGGCGCGACCATCGTGGTGGATATGCAAAACGGCCCCTGCAACTATCCCGCCCGCGAGATTGAGAACGATCACCCCGGTCACGGCAAAGGATTCTTGCCCGCCGCACGGGGCCGCCGGGGCGTCTGCGCCTGGATCGAACGGGAAGGGCAGTTATCGATTGGGGACGTTTTGCGTTTGCACATCCCCGGACAGCGGGCATGGGCCCACAAATAAGCGCGGGGCGTTTCCAAAAAGAAACGCCTGATCGGCTCATCGCCGCAACGAGAGGCGGATATGTCGGAAATGCGACCTCCGACACCGCCCGCATCCCTGTAAGACAGGGCAAAGAAAACGCCAGTTTGGCAAAAGGGGATTCCTAATGGCTTTCAAGACCGACATTCAAATTGCACGAGAAGCGTCCAAACGCCCGATTCAGGAAATCGGCGCGAAGCTGGGCATCTCCTCTGACGATCTGCTGCCCTATGGCCACGACAAAGCCAAAGTCAGCCAGCAGTTCATCAACTCTGTACAAGACCGCAAAGATGGCAAATTGATCCTTGTCACCGCGATCAACCCGACACCAGCGGGCGAAGGTAAAACCACAACGACCGTCGGTCTGGGCGATGGCCTGAACCGCATCGGCAAAAAAGCCGCCGTTTGTATCCGCGAAGCATCGCTTGGACCAAACTTCGGCATGAAGGGTGGCGCCGCAGGCGGCGGCTACGCGCAGATCGTTCCAATGGAAGAAATGAACCTGCACTTCACAGGCGACTTCCACGCGATCACATCCGCGCACTCCCTGCTGTCCGCGATGATCGACAACCACATCTACTGGGGCAACGACCTTGAAATCGACACACGCCGCGTTGTGTGGCGCCGCGTAGTGGACATGAACGACCGCGCCCTGCGCCAGATCACCACGTCCTTGGGCGGTGTTGCCAACGGCTTCCCCCGTGAGGCGGGCTTTGACATCACTGTAGCGTCCGAGGTTATGGCGATCCTTTGCCTGGCGAAAAACCTCGAAGATTTGCAGAAACGTCTGGGCGACATGATCGTGGCCTATCGCCGCGACAAATCCCCCGTCTTTGCGCGCGATATCAAGGCGCACGGCGCGATGACTGTTTTGCTGAAAGATGCAATGCAGCCGAACATCGTACAAACCCTTGAGAACAACCCAGCGTTTGTCCACGGCGGCCCGTTCGCCAACATCGCACACGGCTGTAACTCTGTCATCGCGACAACCACCGCGCTGAAACTGGCCGATTATGTTGTGACCGAGGCGGGCTTTGGGGCCGATCTGGGTGCGGAAAAGTTCCTGAACATCAAATGCCGCAAGGCCGGCCTCGCGCCATCTGCTGTTGTTGTCGTCGCCACCGTGCGCGCGATGAAAATGAACGGCGGCGTGGCCAAGGCCGACTTGGGCAGCGAAAACGTAGATGCGGTCAAGAACGGCTGTGCCAACCTGGGCCGTCACATCGAGAACATGAAATCCTTTGGTGTGCCTGTGGTTGTTGCGATCAACCACTTTGTCACCGACACCGACGCCGAAGTGCAGGCGGTAAAGGATTACGTGGCCTCCCAAGGGTCCGAAGCGGTTCTGTCCCGTCACTGGGAACTGGGCTCCGAAGGCTCTGCCGATCTGGCGACCAAAGTTGTCGAGACCATCGAAGCCAACGAAAGCAACTTTGCCCCGATCTATCCTGATGACATGTCTCTGGCGGACAAGATCAACACGATTGCAACCAAGATCTACCGTGCCGACAGCGCCCAGATGGACCAGAAGATCCTCAACCAGCTGAAGGAATGGGAAGATCAGGGTTATGGCAACCTGCCGGTTTGTATGGCCAAGACGCAGTACAGCTTTACCACGGATCCGAACGAGCGCGGTGCGCCAACAGGGTTCGACATCCCTGTGCGTGAAGTGCGTCTGAGCGCGGGTGCCGGCTTTGTCGTCGCCATCTGCGGTGAGATCATGACCATGCCGGGCCTGCCCCGGGTGCCCTCCGCCGAAAGCATCGGTCTGAACGATGCAGGCGAAGTCGAAGGCCTGTTCTAAACAACACAAGGGGGGCAAATTGCCCCCCTTATCCATTCCACCCTGCTTGGTCGTATTTTCGCGCCAGCAAAGGACCAATTTACATGAGTGCAACGATCATCGACGGCAAAGCCATTGCAGCAACGATGCGCAAGGGCGTTGCAGCGCGTGCTGGAGAGCTGGCCGATAAGGGCTGGCAGCCCAAACTGGTGTCCCTGTCTGTGGGCGATGTCGCCGCCGCCGAACTTTATGTACGCAACCAGCAAAAGTCGGCCCACAGCGCCGGCGTGGATTTCGAGGCGCGCAATTATGACGCCGATACCTCGCTGGAACAGCTGACCGGTATCATCCAAGGTTTGAACGCTGACCCGCGCGTAAACGGGATCATCATCCAGCGCCCCTTGCCGGATCACATCCCGGTCAAGACCCTGCAAAAGCTGGTGCATCCGCTCAAAGACGTCGAAGGTATGCACCCCGCGTCCATCGGCAATATTGTCTACAACGATCTGGCGCTTGGCCCCTGTACGGCCGTGGCCGCAGTCGAGATTCTCAAAACTCTGCCGCTGGATATCGAAGGTCTCAACGTCGCGGTGATCGGTCACTCCGAAATTGTCGGCAAGCCCATTGCATTCCTGCTGATGGGGCTTGGCGCCACAGTCACGGTTTGCCACCACATGACCCGATCAGTTGCGATGCACAGCCGCGCCGCCGATGCGGTATTTGTTGCGGTGGGCAAGCCGGGGTTGGTGACGGGCGAGATGCTCAAGCCCGGATGCGTTGTGATTGACATTGGCATCAACCGGGTCGATGGAAAGACCGTTGGCGACGCCGATTACGAAAGCTGCAAGGATGTCGCGGGCTGGATCACACCGGTGCCGGGCGGGGTTGGCCCTGTGACGGTTGCGACGCTGATGTCCAACGCGGTCCATGCCACAGAAATGCAAATGAACCACTACCGGGACGCCTATGCCCGGACAGATTTTTAAAGGGAGAGCCTGATGACAGCTCAGATCATTGACGGAAAAGCCTTTGCAGCCACCGTGCGCGAGAAAGTCGCGGGGCATGTGCAGCGCCTGAAAGCCGATCACGGCATCACGCCCGGTCTGGCCGTTGTGCTGGTCGGCGAAGACCCGGCCAGCCAGGTCTACGTCCGCTCCAAGGGCAAACAGACCGTCGAGGTTGGTATGAAATCGGTCGAACACAAGCTGGACGCCGGCACCTCCGAAGCGGATCTGCTCAAGCTGATTGATGATCTGAACAACGATCCTGAAATCCACGGCATTCTGGTACAGCTGCCGCTGCCCGGCCATCTGGACGAAGATCTGGTGATCAACTCCATCTCGCCTGCCAAGGACGTGGACGGCTTTCACATCTCCAACGTGGGCCTTTTGGGCACGGGTCAAAAATCCATGGTGCCTTGCACGCCGCTGGGCTGTTTGATGATGCTGCGTGATCATCATGGGTCGATCTCTGGCATGGATGCGGTTGTCATCGGGCGTTCCAACATCGTGGGCAAACCCATGGCGCAGCTTTTGCTGAACGACAGCTGCACCGTGACCATCGCGCATAGTCGCACCAAGGATTTGGCCGACGTGGTGCGCCGTGCCGATATCGTTGTGGCCGCCGTGGGCCGCCCAGAAATGGTGCCGGGTGACTGGATCAAGGAAGGCGCAACCGTGATCGACGTTGGCATCAACCGTCTGGATGCGCCGGAAAAGGGCGAAGGCAAGACCAAGCTGGTCGGCGACGTTCATTTCGAAAGCTGCGCCGCACGTGCTGGCGCGATCACGCCTGTTCCCGGCGGTGTTGGTCCGATGACCATCGCTTGCCTTCTGGCAAATACAGTGACGGCCTGCTGCCGCGCAAATGGCCTGGAAGAGCCTGAAGGGTTGACGGCCTAACCGCCGCTCACCACGGAAAACATGATCCGGCCGGGGATAAAGGTAAACGCCCCGGCCACGATCAGCCCCCAGAAAACGATGCTTTTCATAATCGCCTGATGTTCGGCGATCCGGCCCAGCCGCGCCGCCCGGACCGCACCGATGAGGCCATAAAGCACATAGGCCGACAGCAGGTGAATGGGGCTGAACGGGCCAATCAGGCGAAACCCCCAGATCCCGAAACTGCTTATTGCGGTCACCGCCATGGAGGTCACCCAAACGCGCCCCATCCGTTTGTGCAGTGGCGTGCCGCGGGGCAGGGCAAACATCATAACGGCGATCCCCAAGGCCAGCATTGCGGCAATGGCGTGTATTTGAATGATTGGGTCTGCACGCAGCAGCGGTGCAAGGGTCATGTCGGGCTCCATTGAACATCTGGGGACGGATGTGACAGAAACCGCTCAGGGATTGCGATCCCCTTTGCGCGGCTGACATGAGGGACACGCGAATGACAAGCAAACCGAGTCTTTTGCATCTGGCGCTTCGTGAACGGCGCGGGTTGGTACTGGGCACGGCAGTCTGGATCTTGGTGACAGTGGTCTGCGCCCTCTCCGGGCCATTTGGTACAATCGACCACCTGTCGCTGGCGGGGCGATTTGCCTATTGGTTTGTGGTGGTCGGGGCTTCGGTCTGGGGCAGTTTCTTGCCGGATCTGGCCCATGCGGGTGATCAATGGCGGCGCGCCGCGCTCTGGCTGGCATACGCGCTTGGGCTCAGCGGGTTCGTCGTGATGCTGAACCTCTGGGTGTTCGGCATTGATCCGGCCTGGGGCTTTTTCTTATACCTTCTGGGGCTGATTATCATTGTTGTCCTGTTGGTGATTGGGTTCATCTGGCTGATTCAGCAGGTCCATCCCGCCGCTGCCGATCTTGAAGATGCACCGGACAGCACAGCACGGTTTCTAAAGCGCATTCCATATGCACAGCGCGGCCCGCTGGTCCGGATTGAGGCGCAGGATCACTATCTCAACGTGGTGACCACCAAAGGCGATAGCCTGATCCTAATGCGGTTCAGCGATGCGGCGGCAGAGCTGGAAAAGGCGCATGGGCTTGTGGTGCACCGGTCCCATTGGATTGCACTGGATGCGGTCACCGGTCACCGGCGCAGCAACGGGCGGGATATTCTAGTGATGTCCGACGGCAGCGAAGTGCCCGTAAGCCGCAGCAACCGCCCAGCAGCCAAGGCGGCGGGATTGCTTTAGGAGGTCTGCCCCTAGACCCTAGCCCGCAACCGGCACCATGGTGCCTTGCAAAATCGCGATCAATTTGCGGGTGCCGTCCGTTTCGGCAAACACTTCCGAAGTAACCACGCATAGGCGCTTGCCGGGTTTCACCACTTTGCCCACGGCGATCAGCCGATCCCCAATGGCGGGCGCCAGCAGGTTGATCTTGATCTCGGCCGTGACCACTTCACTGTCGAGCGGAAGGGTGGTCAGGGCCGCATAGCCAGCAGCAGAATCGCCGATTGAAAAGGTCAGCCCTGCGTGGCCAAAGCCCTGTTGCTGCATCGCGCCGGGCAGGATTGGCGCGGTGATCGTGACACTGCCTCGCGAGACATCCTCCAGCGCCGCGCCAAGGGTCGCCATCATGCTTTGCGCGCCAAAGCTGCTGTGTATGCGGGCAATTTCCTCGGGGGTCATGATCGTCCTATCGCGGCATCGGGATTGCAGTGGGGGTTTTGCCTGTCAGGATAGCCTTTGCCTCCGGGCGCATGAGTTCTGCCAAAGGTTCGGCGCGGCTGCGCAACCCGCCAGTATAGGTGCCATATGCGGGCAGGATCAGCCGGTCACTGTCAAACAAGAACGCAGGCCGCGAGATGCTGCGCCCGCGCAGGCTGACGCTGGCCTTGGGATGGTAATGCCCCGAAACCTCACCGCTGGCTCCAGGCAGGGCAATGTGGCGAAAGGTCAGCGGCGCGATGGGCAGTTCAAACAGATGGCTGCCACCCAGGTTCACCGGTCCGGGATCATGGTTGCCCTCAATCCAGACCCAGCGCCGTCCCGCTTGTAGACGCGTGATCCAAAGCCGCTCTTCCTCGGGCAGGGCAAGGGCCGCACCCAGATCATCGAAACTGTCCCCCAGACAGACCACGCTGCGGGCGTTGGTCAACGTCAGATCTGCCGCCAGCCGGGTCAGCGTATCACGGGTGTCATAGGGGGGCAGGGCCGCGCCGCCGCGCCGTGCGATCCGTTCGGATTTGCCCAAATGCAGATCACTGACACAAAGCAGGCTTTGCTCGGCCCACCAAAGCGCACCGGACCCAAGCGCCATCAATTGCGCGCCGGCCAAAGTGAAATCAAATCCGTTCATCCTATTTTCATGTTGGAATTCTGCAGGTTTGGCAAGCGCCGCGGCGGGCGGCCCCCTCATAACGCAACGGCCCGCCGGACCAAAGGTCGGCGGGCCGCGCAACTGCTCGATCTTGTTTTAATGACTTTCGGATGTTTCCGGATCAAAGGTGGTGGTCACGCCTACCGCCTCGCGGCGGCCATCATTGTAGATCGCCTTGATCAATGCGATCCACATCAACACCATCACCAATGAGAACGGCAATGCCCCGATCACCATCGCCGTCTGGATCGCGGTCAAGCCGCCCACCAGCAACAGCGCCGCAACCACAGCCGCCAGTGCCGCACCCCAGAACAGGATATGCGGGCGCGCCTTTGGCCCTTCGTCGCCTGCGGCATTGATGGTGTTCACGATCAAAACCGCCGAGTCTGCCGAGGTCACAAGATAGGTCATCAGCAAGATAACGATGATCACCGCCATGCCCCAGCCCAGCACTTCACCCAGCATCAAGCCGGTCATGGCAAAGATCTTGTCGCCATCACTGGCCCCAAAGATCGCACCGTTCGCCGCGCCGTTCAGCTCCATGTCAATGGCCGTGCCGCCCGCAAAAGAGAACCAGACAAAGCACATGATCGCAGGCACAATCAACGCACCCAGCACAAACTCACGAATGGTGCGCCCCCGCGAAATCCGCGCAAGGAACAGACCAACGAAGGGGGCAAAAGCCACCCACCAAGCCCAATAGAATACGGACCAAGCGCCCTGCCAGCCTTCAAGCTTGTCCGCAACGCCGCCTGTGCCATCGCCGGAATAGACGGTAAACATCATCGACGGCAGGTTAATGATGTATTCCCACATGCCCACGAACAACGCCTGAACGCCAAACCAGGTGGAGCCAAACAGCATCAGGAACCCAAGCAAGAAGATCGACAGACCCATGTTGATATTGGACAGCCATTTGATGCCCTTACCTACGCCGGACAGCGCCGACAGGGTTGATGCGCCCATGATGATCACAATGGCCACAATGATGCCCAGCGAGGACGCTGTGCCTTCGTCATTCATCAGCCACTCGCCAATGCCGATCCGGCTCATCCCGGCAACAAACTGTTCGACACCGAAGCCCAGCGTCTGCGCAACCCCAAGGATGGTCGCAATCACCGCCACAATGTCAATCACAGTGCCCAGCGGACCGGACAGCGCCCTGCCAAACAGCGGTGTCAGCGAGGACCGGATGGTGAGCGGCAAACCGCGGCGATAGGCGAAATAGGCCAATGACAGGCCAGCGATGGCATAGGAGGCCCATGCCGAAAAACCCCAGTGCAGGTAAGACCATTGGTAGGCATTGATGAAATTCTCTGCCGTGCCGCCTTCAACCGCGCCCTGAATAACCTCAGGATTGTTGCGGAAATGGTAAATCGGTTCGGCAACGGCCCAGGTCAACATGCCGACCCCGATGCCTGCGCCAAACATCATCGAGAACCACGAAAAATTGGAAAATTCCGGCACATCGTCCGGCAGACCCAGCTTGAGCCGTCCGGCGGCGGGCCAGAGGGCCAGCGCGATGCAAACCAGAACAAACGAGGCCATCACATAGATGTACCAAAGACCAAAGTTGGCCAGAATAAAACTGTTGAACCCGGACAGGACCGAACCGGCCTGTTCGGGAAAGGCGACAGCCCAAATGACCAGCGCGCCAACGACCAGTTTTGACGTCACGGTGACATCGACGTTGAAGCCTGAATAAAATCCCTTGTCCGCCGTCTTGATCGGCAGATCGGTTAATGGTGGTTGCATCTTGGTTATTCCCCCCTGTGCCGCTCTGCCTGCGCACCACCTGCGACCTACGCAGATATGAACGGCAAAGCTTTTTCCTATGAGGGAAATGTGTAGAGTATGGTTTTTTGCCGTTGAAGTGAGAGAATTGAATGGCTCCCATAACCAATAGCTATCGCCATCTGCTGTGGAGCGTTGCCGACCTTTGTGCATTTGTCGTGGTTTGCCGCAATGGCAGCATCACCCGCGCGGCCAAGGAGCTGGGCGTGTCACAACCCAGTTTGAGCAAGCGCATCAAGAATCTCGAAGAGACTTTGCAAACCGAGTTGTTCTTTCGCCGCTCGACCGGGATCGAACTGACAGGCAGTGGCGCGGCCCTGTTTCAGATGGCGGCAGAGCCGCTCGACACGGTTGCACATCAGTTCGACCAGAGCCGCCGCCGCACGGCGCCCAACCGCGTATTGATCGCTGTGGACTATGCCTTTGCCTCTTTCTGGTTGCTGCCGCGCCTGCCGATGTTGCGTGAACATCTGGGCGAGATTGATCTGCGGGTTCTGGCCTCGCAAGACCCGTTGCAGGAAAGCGATGTGCAGCCGGATATCTCAATCTTTATGGCGGCCAAACCCGATGTCGGCCCCGAGGCGCATTTGCTGTTCCCCGAAGCTGTGTCCGCCATCGCAAGCCCTCGACTTTTGGAAACGATAGGACCTCTGTCCGATGCGAATGACCTATGGGACTATCAATCCAAACTGTTGCATCTGGGCGCGGGAAACACCGCTGCCCCCTGGTTTGATTGGCCTGAATGGCTGTCCCACGCAGGCGGGCGCAGCGGGGTCTTGCAAAAGGGTGCGACGTTCAACACCTATGAAATGATCATCCGCGCGGCGGTGTCGGGGCAGGGGATCGCACTGGGCTGGCACAGCCTGATCGACGATCATATCGCCAACGGAGAGTTGGTCGAAGTGTTGCCGCATGTCGTGACCTCAGGACGGGGCTATTTCGTCAAGATCAATCACCCCGCGCCGCGCAAGGGGTCCATTACGACACGGGTTCAAGACTGGATCGTCAGCGAAAGCGGGGCAAAATGATCGGGCTATGGTACAGGTCAAAACCCCGCCCGCCAGCGAGGCTTGTCCGAGGGCGGCGGTGTGATCTGCGCAAGGCCCGAGGTTTCCATCAAACGGGTCGCCTCTTCGGCCAGCAGGCGCTCCTCGGCCGCGCCTTTGACCGGCACACGGCCCATTTCCAGAAACAGCGGCGCGGACAGCGGGGTCACGCGGGACAACCGTTTGTGGTCAATCCGGCCATCCACACGGGCGATCATCTCTTCAATACGGCCAAAATCGACCAAGCCGCGCAGCGCCTCTTCACGGGTGATCTGCATCATCAGATGATCAGGGTCATAGCGCAGCAAAGTGTCATACAGGATATCTGACGAAAAGGTTGCCTGCCGCCCCGATTTTCGGGCCGAGGGTGTGTTGCGTTCGATCAATCCGGCAATGGTCGCGGAGGCACGAAAGGTGCGTTTCATCACCGCGTTACCGGCCAGCCAGGTCTCAAGCCCGTCCTGCAACGCGCCCAGATCGAACAGCGGCGCAGGGTCATCCACCGCATCCAGCCCCCAAATCAGCGTGGCATAATCCGTGGCAACAAAGCCCATCGGATGCAGTCCCAGTTCCTCCATCCGTTTGGTGAGGAGCAATCCCAACGTCTGCATCCCGTTGCGCCCGGCAAAGCCGTAAATCACCGTCTGCTCCCGTCCGTCATGGGGGAAGCTTTCGATGAGCAAACGCCCCGGCTGCGGCAACTGGCTGACCTCCCGTTGTAGGGTCAACCACTCCGCCGTGTGGCGCGGCAGTTCTGGCCAGCTGTCTTGCGTGAACATCTGCTGGACCCGCGCAGAAAGCTGGGTGGAGGTGGCAAATTTGGTGCCCATGAAGGTAGCGATCTTCGGCTTTTTGGCGGCGTCACGGCTGACCTCGACAGTCATCTCGCGCAGGCCCTCGTATTTGACGATCTGTCCGCCAATCAAAAAGGTATCGCCCGGCGTCAGGGTCGCGGCAAAGCCTTCCTCGACCTCGCCCAGCGGTTTGCCACCGCGATTGCGCCGCATCCGAACCTTGAGCGTATCGGTGTCCTGAATGGTGCCGATGTTCATGCGGATGCGCTGTGCGGCGCGGGGATCTCGCAGTTGCCATTGTCCATCGGGCCGCTGCAACAGCCTTTGCCAACGGTCGTAAGCCTGAAGCGCATAGCCGCCCGTGGCGCAAAATTCGAGGCAGGCGTCAAATTCTGCGCGGGGCAGGGCGGCATAGGCACCCGCGCTGGTCATTTCGGCAAAAAGATCATCGGCGTTAAAGGGGCCGGCGCAGGCCGCAATCAGGATATGTTGGCACAGAACATCCCGTGGGCCGGGGCCGCGCGGATCACCGTCCAGATCACCGGCCAGCACCGCATCCAACGCCGCCACACATTCCACCACCTCAAAGCGGTTTGCGGGCACCAGCAGAGCCTTGGATGGCGCATTGTATCGGTGGTTGGCGCGGCCGATCCGCTGCACCAGACGTTTGACGTTTTTGGGCGCACCGATCTGTATCACCAGATCTACATCGCCCCAGTCGATCCCCAGATCCAGACTGCCGGTGCAGACAATCGCCCGCAAATCGCCGCGCACCATCGCCGCCTCGACACGGGCGCGTTGTTCGCGGTCCAACGATCCGTGGTGGATGCCGATCGGCAAGCTCTCGTCGTTGGCAAGCCATAGATTATGAAAGAAAATTTCCGCCTGCGCACGGGTGTTGTGAAAGATCAAGGTGGTTTGGTGTTTCTTGATTTCCTCCAGCACACCGGGGATGGCATAGGCCGCGCCGCCGCCTGACCATGGCGGCGCTTCATCGGTTCGGAGCATTCGAATATCGGGTGCCGGTCCGGGGTCCGCCTGCAAAATCTCGCAGGGATCCGGATGGCGGGCCATGAAATGCGCAATGGCTTGTGGATCTTCGACGGTGGCTGACAGACCCACCCGTTTCAGATCAGGGCAGATCGTCTGCAACCGCGCCAGGGCCAGCATCATCTGGTCGCCCCGTTTGCTTTCGGCCAGCGCGTGAATTTCGTCAATCACAACCCGCTTCAACCCTTTGAACATGCGCGGCGCATCTTCATAACTGACCAGCAGGGCAAGGCTTTCCGGTGTGGTCAAAAAGATATGCGGCGGGTCGGCCCTTTGCCGTTTGCGGCGTGTCGCGGTGGTGTCGCCGGTGCGCTCATCAATGGTGATCGGCAGGCCCATTTCCGTGACCGGTGTGGTCAGATTGCGTTTGATATCCGCTGCCAGCGCCTTGAGCGGCGAGATGTAAAGCGTATGCATTCCCTGATGATCGCCCTCCGCCAAATCAACCAAGGTTGGCAGAAAGCCAGAGAGAGTTTTCCCGCCCCCGGTGGGTGCAATCAACAACAGCGCGGGTGCATCGGCGCGGTCCAGCATCTGTTGTTGATGCGGGTGGATCGACCAGCCTTTGCTGGCGAACCATTGGTCAAATTTGGGGGGCAGGGCGTTCATGCCGGTTAAGGTAGCACCGCTGGCATGGTGGACCAGCGAGATCGGCGCAAGGCTGTGATTTTCACTTGCGCGGCGTCAGTTGCCCGATCTGGGTTTGCACCATTTGTGGCAATGACAGATCAGCACCTTCCGGCGCGGCGTCGAGCGCACTTTGCACGTCCTTGACCAGAATGCCGATGGTGTTGTCCGCCGCCAGGCCGTCGCGGGCAAATTCGATACTGTCAAAGTCGGAGGCAAACCAGTTTTGCCCTGATGATGTGTGAATGAGATTCAAAAGCTTGCGTTCGTCGAGGCCCGCAGCATCCGCCCAATCCAAGACCAGACGGGTCATCGCGGTGTTGGAAGCGGCCAAAAGGTTGTTCAGCACTTTGGCCTGCATCCCGCTGCCAAAATTCCCCATCCTGTGGAAATGCGCACCCATCGCATCAAACAGCGGTTGCGCGGCATCCAGATCGGCTTTCGCCCCGCCCAACATAAAGCTGAGACGCGCCTCCTGCGCGGCGATCTGTGCGCCGGACATGGGTGCGTCAATCAACGTGATGTGAGGCGGCACCCTGTCCCGCAAGGCCCGCACATAGCGCGGTGACAATGTGGAGCTGATGATGATCGTCTTGAGGCACGGGGCGGAGGTAAAGCACTGATCGTCAAATAGAACAGCATCGGTTTCCGTGATGTCACGCACAACTGTGATCAGAATTTCCGTTTCATCGTAAAGGCTTGCCAGATCATCTGTCACGCCTGCCTGATCCACCGGGCGCACATCAAACCCGTTGGCATCAAACCCAGCAACGCGCAGCGCAGCGAGCATTGGCCCGCCCATGCGCCCGCAACCCGCAACCGTGATCATTTGACGATATGCTCGTCCTTGACGAACATATTGGCCCATGCGCGATCAATCAGGTCGGGGGACATCTGATAGGGGATGCCCTCAAACTCGCAGATCGAAATCATCTGATCGATCAGGAAAATTGGCTGATAGTTGGCATAGACATTGTCGATGGTCGGGTATTTGACCTTCAGCAAATGCACCAAAGTCGCCTCGTCCAGCGGCATACCGCGTTTCTTGGCGACCATGGCAAAAATCTTGAGAAAGTTCTGCTGGTTCGGTCCGTCAATCTTGATCTTGAAAAAGATCCGGCGCAGGGCCGCTTGGTCAAAGATCTCATTCGGGTGGAAGTTGGTGGAGAAGATCACCAGCGTGTCAAAGGGCACCTCGAACTTTTCGCCCGATTGCAGCGCCAGAATGTCCTTGCTTTCTTCCAGCGGAACAATCCAGCGGTTGACGATGCTTTGCGGTGGCTCTTTCTGGCGGCCAAGGTCATCCACGATAAAGATACCGCCGGTCGATTTGAGTTGCAGCGGCGCCTGGTAGGTCCGCGCGGTGGGGTTATAGACCAGATCCAGCATGTCGAGCGACAGTTCACCGCCCGTGATCACCGTGGGCCGTTCACAGCAGACATAGCGCGTGTCGAACCGTGTCACCCGGCGCAGCGAGGTCGGATCTTGCACGTCCGCTTCGGCTTGGGAATGCACGATTGGGTCATAGACCGTGATCACCTGACCTGCATATTCGATGGCATAGGGCACATAAACCTTGTCGCCCAATGCATCCCGTATCCCGTTGGAAATGGAGGATTTACCGTTGCCCGGAGGGCCATACATCAAGATAGAGCGCCCGGCCGAGACCGCAGGCCCAAGGTGGTCAAGCAAGCTGTCGGGCAGGACAAGATGCCCCATCGCGCCGGTCAATTGTTCGCGGGTGATCTGCAGATTGCGCACTGATTGGCGTTTGACCTGTTCACGATAAACATCTAGCGGCACCGGCATCGGGCCGAAATATTCGGATTGGGCCAGAGCATCCAGCGCACGCGCCTTGCCCGCATCGGTCAGCTGATAACCCATCTCATTGCCATTGTTGGCATTCAATGTGCCGGTTGCCTCGATCAGGCGTTGATCGCGCCCCATGTCGATCAGTTCTTGCGTCACCGGTATCGGTAGGCAAACCGCTTTTGCCAGTTCACTGACCATATCGATGCTCTTGCGGAACATCGTTTTCAGCAGGATATCCCGCATCATCGTGGTGGGCAGCAGCATTTCCTCAATCCGCTTGGGCGGAGGAGGGGCCATAACATTGGTGGCTTGCATGTTCATGACATGGTTCCTTGCGTGATCAGACCGGTCTTTCTCACCATGCAGGCTAAGACCTGAATATGGCGTTTATCAGGCACCGTAGATGGCCCCGAGAATGAGATAGATGGCCAAAGCCGGGCCAAGCGCGAGGCCCATGGGGAATTTCTTGTTCTGGGTCCAGCTTTCCCAATGGGGGGCCAGCCGGCGTAAAGGTGTGTACTTGGCGCTGCGATGGGTCACTGCCGCCGCCAGAAGGGTGGTCATAAAGATCATCGTCAACATACCGAGATCACCCAAGGCTACGTAAGGTGCTGCGGCGGCTGCAAATTTTGCGTCGCCCGCCCCCAAGGCACCTGCGGCGTTCAGCACCATGCCAACCACCAGAACGATGCCCAATGCCGCGAGCCGCCAGAGGTAGGCGTCAAAGGGCATCAGGAAAAAACCGAGCACCACAAAAACCAGCGCCAAAACCAGCACGGATGGGTTGGTGATGCGCATTTCGGCCATATCCGTAAATGCCACATAAAGGCAGATCGGCAGAACAAACGGTAAGAACCACCAGGCATGTGCGGCGACGATGGCCATCCGCTTAGCCGTTTTCTAGGGCACGCAAGGACCGCACAGCCGCTTCGAAGTGCTGTGGATGTGTGTCAATCGCTTCGCGTAGCAGGTTCTTGCCAATTTCGACGTCGCCGCGTTTGATCGCCGAAAGAGCCATCGTATGCAGCAGTTGCGCACGTTCTGTCTGGTCCATCGGAATAACGGGCAGGGTGTAATCGCGCTGCGCCGCACGGGCAATCACGAGGTTGTTCTTGGCGGTGAACAGCGTGTCATCCTGACGAATTGCATCCGAGAACAGGCGCTCAGCCTTGGCATATTCGCCGCGGGTCAGCTTGGAATAGCCCCAATTGTTCATGACGGACGCAGGGGTGGTGGTCAGGCCCACAGCAATTTCATAGAAGCTGTCGGCTTTTTTCCATTCTTTCTGGCTGTCTGCCACCAAGGCCTCAAGCCGGTACCGCTTGAAGGTTTCATGGGTGGGCGGCACGTCGTCCAGCACCTTTTCCGCTTTGGTCCAGTTGCCGGCGCGGATCAAGGCATCGGCCAGGTTCACGCCGTCTTCGGATGTGGCCCCTTCCATCTTGGTGACTTTCTCCCATGCGATCACACCTTCGGTGATGCGCTTGGCCCGGACCAAGGATGAGGCAAGCCCGCGCTGGTGGTCAATGCGGGTGGGGTCTTCTTTGATGGAGCGGGCAAAGTAATTTACGGCCTCATTCGGGTCCGCAACTGTCAGCATCACATCGGAAAGGTTGCTTTCATCGACAACGTTCACGTCCTTAAAGGCCCGTTCAACGGTGGCGTTCGCGTCTTTTTCACCGCAGCCTGCAACAGCGGTAACGCCTGCAAGGCAGGCGGCCAAAACGATAGGGTGGCGCATTTTGTGCGTCCTTTTACTGCTCAATTCAGACGTTTGGCGTCATCACAGCGAAGAACTGATCAAGTAGTCCCCTCCGCCCCGACGCACCAACTTATAATTATTGTCGTCAAGCTCAGATATACCAGAATTTTCGGATTTTGCGAGTGCTAAGCGCAGATTGTCACGGATTGCGTCACTTTCGCCATTGTCGAGCGCATAGGCCTTGCGAAAGATCTGTTCCGCCTCGGTGGTTTTGCCCCGTTCCATCAACACAACGCCGAGATTGTTCCATGCCTCAGGCAATGCATCGGAGCGTTTGACCGCCCGTCGCAGCAGGGTTTCGGCCTGTCCCAAACGCCCCAATCCAAGGTTCGCCGTGCCCAGACCAGAAAGGATTTCACTATCAACCCCCTGTTCCAATGCGGCGCGGTTGAATGATTTGATCGCCAGTTCGTATTGTCCGGCGGCAATCAAGCGGTGGCCAACTTCGATGCCGTCCACAGCATCGGCGCGTTTGTCCACGCCGGGGGCAAAGGGGCTGTCGCCCTGCGCAGAAAAGCCGCCCGTTGAACAGGCGGCCAATCCGAATGAAGCTGTAAGAAGCAGGGCGTGGAGAGATCCGCGCCGAAATGCTTTTGTCATTATTGCCCAGGTCCGCTGATCTTGCCCAATTCAGTGATGCCATGGACCGAAGGACCAACCAGAATGATCAGCAACGGCGGCACCGTCAGCATCATTGTGGCAAGGGTCATCTTTGTTGGCAACTTGTTTGCGGCCTCTTCGGCGCGCATCACCCGTTTATCTCGCATCTCGCCAGCATAAACCCGCAGGGCGTCTGCGATGGACGTACCGAACGCGGCAGATTGAACCAGAACCGTTACGAAAGACGACACGTCCTGCACACCGCAGCGTTCGCCCATGTCGTTCAGCACGGTGATCTTGTCTTTACCGGCCTTCATCTCATAGGCCACCACTTCAAACTCTTCGGACAAGGCCTGATAGGATGCCCGCAATTCCTTGGCCACACGAACGATACATTGATCCAGCGATTGACCAGCCTCAACACAGACAAGCATCATATCAAGCGCATCTGGAAAACCACGGGTGATTTCCTCTTTGCGGGCCTCGACCCGGCGGGTGACCCAGTATTTCGGCAGGTAATACCCGATCGCACCGGGGCCGATGGTCCACATCATGGTCTTTTGCGTGCTCAGCCCTTCGCCGCCACCCAGAAAGTTTGTGTAAACCACGCCGCCAAGCAGGCCGATGAGACCAAGCGCCATCTGTGCAAAATAGAACATCCGCACCGCATCACGCGACTGGTAGCCAGCCTGACGCAGCATCAATTGTTTGGCGCTCAGTTCGGCCACATCTTCAGGCTCAAGAAACTTGGCAAACTTCTGCAATTGCTCATTGCCCTCGGACTGACGCAGGCGTTTGCCCTTGTCCTGTCCTGAGGGGCTTGCCGAGGTCCGCTTGAGCTTGTTCAGTGGATCTTCGGGTTGCCGCAAGATCATGACCACCATGGTCACGATCATCAGGAACCCGATCACACCGGCGCCAATCACAAGGCCAAGTCCGCCCAGTTGCGCATCTAATTCTTGAAGAAATTCCATCTCAAGGGTCCTTAAACTTTAATGTCGGTCAGCACGCGCATCACGAACAGATTGACCGAAAGGAAAATGCCAACGAGGAAACATGCGGGAATAAACATCGCGTGGTCCTTCACATCGTCATAATAATGCGGGTCGCTTACGTTGATGACGATCAGTGCCACAATCGGGAAGGCAGACAGGAATTTGCCAGACCATTTGGCCTCCGCCGTGATCGCCTTGACCCGGCGGAACAGACGGAAACGGGCGCGGATCACTTTGGCCAGACCGGCCAGGATCTCGGCGAGGTTACCACCCGACTGCTGCTGGATGGTCACGGCGACGGCAAGGAACCGCAAATCCTGCATGTCCAGACGTTCTGCCATGTCTTTGAGCGCCTCGCCCACGTCACGGCCATAGGCGCTTTCGTCTGCGATCACGCCAAATTCAGAGGCCAAGGGATCTTGGATTTCTTTGGATACGATGGAGATTGCGTTGGAGAACGGATGGCCCACCCGCAAGGATCGCACCATAAGTTCGATGGCGTCAGGCAGCTGTTCCTCGATCATCCCCATGCGTTTGCCAGCCTTGGACGACACCCAGAAGTAGATTGCACCGATGCCAATGCCGACAGAGATCAGCGCACGCACAGGCGGTTCTGTTTCGGTGCCGACCGTCAGGCCGAGAAATGCGAGCACGGCAACGCCGCCCATCAGCATGATCAGCTGCTTGGGGGTAAAGGCGATCGCGGCCTTTTGCGCCTTTTCCGACAACAATGAATACAGCGGAATGGTCTTGCTATCCATGTGCTGCTGCATTTCCTTGCGCAGCTGGTCCAGCACCTCTTCACGGCGCGACCCTTTCTCCAGCATCTCAAGGCGGCGGTTCACGCGGCTGTTGAGACTGATGGATTTACCAAAAGCCACCAGATAAATGCCTTCGACCAGCACCAGCACGCCGATGAAGATCAGGCCATAGATAATTGGTTCGGCACTCATGACATCAATCCTTACTGAGCTGCGACAGGTTCGTAGATGGAAGACGGCAGATCATAACCCCACATGCGGAAGCGTTCAGCAAAGTGGCTGCGCACGCCGGTGGCCGTGAAATGGCCGATAATCTTGTTGTCCGGTGTCAGGCCAACCCGCTGATAGCGGAAGATTTCCTGCATCGAGATCACGTCCCCTTCCATCCCGGTAATTTCGGTGATGGAGGTCATGCGGCGCGAGCCATCTTGCAGGCGCGAGGCCTGCACGATCAGGTTCACAGCCGAGGAAATTTGGCTCCGCACCGCTTTGAGCGGCATTTCGATACCGGCCATCGCGATCATATTTTCCAAACGGGACACGCCATCACGGGCAGAGTTGGCGTGGATCGTGGTCATGGAACCGTCGTGGCCGGTGTTCATGGCCTGCAACATGTCGATAACCTCTTCGCCGCGGGTCTCGCCCACGATGATCCGGTCCGGACGCATACGCAGGGCGTTTTTCAGACAATCGCGCGGGGACACTTCACCTTTGCCTTCAACGTTCGGCGGGCGGCTTTCCATCCGGCCAACGTGGGTCTGCTGAAGCTGAAGTTCCGCGGTATCCTCAATCGTCAGGATACGTTCGGCGTTGTCGATAAAGGATGACAAGGCGTTCAAGGTTGTTGTCTTACCGGAACCTGTACCGCCAGAGACGATCACATTGAGGCGCGTGGCAACAGCAGCCTGCAAATAAGCAGCCATCTCTTCGGTAAAGGCACCAAAGTTCACCAGGTCATCAATGCCCAGTTTGTCCTTTTTAAACTTACGAATGGAAACAAGACTGCCATCAACAGCAACCGGTGGCACCATTGCGTTGAAACGCGATCCGTCTTTCAAACGGGCATCCACATATGGGTTGCTCTCGTCCACACGGCGGCCCACGGCGGAAACGATCTTGTCGATAATCCGCAGCAGGTGACGTTCGTCTTTGAATGTAACGTCGGTCAGTTCCAGTTTGCCGGCGCGTTCTACAAAAATCTGTTGCGGGCCGTTCACCAGAATATCGTTGACCGTTTCATCCTTGAGCAGGGTCTCAAGCGGGCCAAGGCCCGTGACCTCATCAAAGAGCTCCGAATTGAGCGTCATTCGGTCCTCGCGGTTCAGAACGATGCTTTTCTCAGCGAGAATCTCGGAGGAAATCGCGTTGATTTCCTGGCGAAGCTCTTGCTCGGTCGCGTGTTCAAGAGCGGCGAGATTGAGGTTGTCCAGCAATGATCGGTGCAGCTCCAGCTTGATGTCACTCATCCGTTGCTTGCGCTTAACGTCCCGATCAACAGGGGCCGCAGCGGCGGGCTGGGCCGCTTTGCGCGTCACTGTCGCGATTGGAGCTGGCGCCTTTGCGGCGTCCTTGATCGGTGTGACGTTGGCCGGAGCCTTTGCCTTTTCCGGTGCGGAGGCCGCGGATGGTTTTTTATACTTCGAAAACATCGGAGTGCCTTTCGGTCAGGGTTCAGGCGGCTTGGGCCTGATCGCCCTTGAGGTCATGAATGGAATTCGCCAGCTTTGCGATTTCGCGGCGCAGCGGGCTTTTGGGTGCGGAATTGGCCAGTGGCAAACCGTGGTCATTGGCTTGGGTCACCGGCTTGCCGCCATCAGGCATTTGCAAATCAATGGAAATATCCAGCGATTCTGCCATCCGTTTGACCCGGCTCTTGGCGTTCAGATCCGTAAACTTGGGCGCGCGGTTCAGAACATAGCGCAACTTTTCCACGGGCAGCTCTTCGGATTGAAGGGCCCGTTTAAAGCGCAGTGCGTTCTGTGCGCAGCGCATATCCAGTTCGATCATCGTAAAGTACACATGGGCGTTGGACAGCACAGTTTCCGACCATTGCACCAGCGTCGAAGGCATATCGACCACAACATAGTCAAACTGGTTGCGGGCCATGTCCAGAATACGACCCACGTCTTCGGAAGTGATCAGATCCAGCGGCAGCATCTCAGCCGGGGCTGTCAGAACTTGAAGCCGATCCTCGAATGTAACCAGGGATTGGCCAAAGATCTCCTCGTCCATGTTCTCGGTATCGGACAGCATCTCGTAAACGGCCTCACGGCGCGGCAGATCCAGGAAAGTCGCAACCGAGCCATACTGTAGATCGAGATCCAGCAGACAGACCGATGGTGGATTTTTCTTGTCGACGTTGGCCAGCTCCCATGCGAGGTTCACCGCCATCGTGGTAGATCCGGTGCCGCCAGCCAAACCGTGGACAACCAACAAGGCGCCGTCCTTTTTTGTACCGGCCTTAAGTTGCGGTGCAGCGGGTTCGGGCTCTGCCTCGACGGTTTCACCTGCGCGAACCCGTGATATGGCCTGGATCAACTCCCCTTCGGGAAGCGGGTAGGGGACAAACTCATCCGCGCCTTGACGCAAAAGCGAATGTAAGGCGGCAGGGGTCACATCCTCAGCGATCAGGATCACCTTGATGTCCCGCGCTTTGGCTTGCGTAATAATCTCTGTCATCAGAACGAGGTTCTCCTCATCTGATTCGTCCAAGGCCAACGCGATGAACTCCATCGCTTCGGCCTCCGGTTGGCTAAAGAAGGCAAGGGCCTCGGCAAATCCGAGATCCCCCCAGCTTTCACCAAGCGCATCTTCCATATCCTCGATCAACAGATCGAAGTTCTGCACGTCGCGGCTGACGGTGCAGGCGACGATAGCTGCTGTTTCGGGTTGCGGCATACTGCTGCTCATAGCCATATTCCTTTACTCGCAAGGGCTGGGCAAAGGGTTAAGCTGCGCCAATTAGGCTTGCCTGTCTTTGCACTGACCCATGTCTGGCATTTTGCGCAGACACATTTGTTCTCACACAGTGGTATCGCAGCCAAGTTGGGCGAGATTGGGGCCAAAAAACCTCCATTGTTGGGTATGTTGAAACGATCACCCGTCAAAGTGGTGATTGATCAAAAGCAAAAAGCCGGCGAAAGCGCCGGCTCTTATTGTTGAAATCAATCCAACTATCTGATTTTTATCGCTATTCTGCGACATTCCCAAGCGCGGTTCCGGTCAATTCAGTCGGAGGCACGGCGCTGGCGATGTAATCGCGGTAAATGATCTGTGCATACTTTCCATCCAGCACGGTTGGGTGCCGTTTCACAAAGCCGCTGACCTCGGTCACGGTGCGCCGGTTCTTGCGTTCGCGGCCCTGTGTGACGATCAATGGCTGTGTCTCGCCAAAGGAGGCAACCGCTTCGAGTCTGCGGCGGCTGATGCCTTGCGCTGTCAAATAAGCCACGGCCGCATTTGCACGGCGCAGGCCCAAGCTACGGTTGTAGCGGTTGGACCCGACCGCATCGGTATGTCCATAGACACGGAAGCGGATCTCAGGGAACTGCCGGATCCAGCTGGCCTGCTGGCGCAGGATGGCCTGTGCCTGTGCGTCCAATTTCGATGAATTGAATGCAAAATTCACCGTCGAATCGACTTCGGCGGCAAAACGGTTGGCCAAATCGATGGTATATTGCCGTTCACCCGTCATCACCAAGCGGTTGTTGAGGTTCGCGTCACCAAAAGAACCCGTGTCGGCAAGGGCACCTGCCTCACGGTAGAACTGCGTGTAAACCGGATCGGAGCTAGGCGCACAGCCCAGCAAGGCCGCGGCACTTACGGCCAGACCTGTTATCTTGAGTCGTTTGGTCATCACGCTTTTCATCGGTTCAATCCAATACATAGCCGTATGAGCCGCCAAAATCCTGCTTGGCAACTTCGCCTGCGGCACCTTTCTTGGGTGCGCGGGTGCCATCAGCAGTACGGCCATAAAGGAACAGGTCTTTCTCGGTTGGCGGTCTGATCCGGTCTGTCGGCAGGGCCAAAGCTTCGCCGCGTGTCGGCGTGACCAGATGAGCGGTAACAATAATCACCAGTTCCGTTTGATTCCGCTGGTAGTCCGCAGATCGGAAGAGGGCGCCCAGAACCGGAACATCACCCAGCCACGGCAATTGCGTTGCATTGTCCGTGAAATCATCTTTCAGCAGACCGGCGATAGCAAAGCTTTCACCATCGCGCAGTTCAACAGTGGTGGAGGTCTCGCGCCGGGTAAATGCGGCGATCTCGATGCCGTTGCCCAATTGCAAGCTGGTTGTTGGGTCAATTGCCGAAACCGCAGCCTTAAGCTCAAGGTTCACGAGGTCTTTGTCGACCACGCGCGGGATGAAGGACAATTCTACACCGAAGGGTTTGAATTCAACGGAAATCCGGTTCTCAGACTGGGCTACCGGGACAGGATATTCGCCGCCAGCAAGGAATTTTGCCTCCTGACCGGAGAGCGCAACAAGGTTTGGCTCGGCCAAGAAGCGAACAACGCCCTTTTGCTCAAGCGCCTCAAGCAGAATGCCAACCTGTGTGGAACCGGCATTAAACCCGAACAGCACTGCACCAGCGTTCTGATTGAGGTTGGGGATATTGCCGCCCAATGAGGTGGCGACGCTGCTGGAAGTATTGGTTGTTCCGGTGCCGCCATTGAGGCCCGTGCCACCAATCGCCCCGTTCAATGACAAGGATGCGCCCAGCGATTTGGACACGTTGCGCTGCATCTCGGCAAAGCGCACTTTCAGCATGACCTGCTGAATGCCGCCCACGCTCATGAGATTTGAGACACGTTCCGGCGCATAGCGTTCCGCAAGATCAAGGGCACGTTGCAAACGCTGGGTCGAAGAGACCACGCCTGACAGGACAATCCCGTCATTGGCGGTGCGCACTTCGATCTTTTCACCCGGAAGGATCTGCCGAAGACGTTCTTTGAACTCCGAAACCTCTGCCGCGACGCGGACATCAACGTTTGTGATCAACTGCCCGCTTGCATCAAGCAGGGTCAACGTTGTCAGACCAGGTGATTTGCCCAGAACGTAAATTGTACGGTCAGACAGCGAAGAAATATCCGCAATGTTCGGGTTGGCGATGCTCAGCTCCGCAAAGGGGATGTCACTTTCGACAACCACCGCGCGGTTCATGGGAACGTTGAGCTTGGTGTTCACGCCCTTTTTGACAACACGCAAAGTATCCGCCATCGCCGGAGAGGGCGCGGACAAAGCCAATGGCATTGCGCCAATCGTCAGCCCAACGAGGGCTGCTCTTAGAAATCTATCGATTTTCATGTGACCTGCCTTTTTGATCACGCCTCAATGATGGGTCTTTTCGCCCGTCGTTGGCGTTACTGTGCGTCAGATTATGTTTCATTGCAAGAATCATTGACTGGATAGCGTTGCCCCATGTGGGCAATTGGCAACATAGTTCAAATGCAAACAACGCCGCACAGGGATGCGGCGCTGTTCAGGATATGGGGTAAACTTGCGGATTTGGTTCAGTTTGTGCAGGGGATCGGCAGTTCGACCACCTCTGCGCCGCGGCGTGTGCGGATGGTGCAAACCTTTTCCTTTTCCACTTCGACCGCAGCTTCCTGCGCTTCAAAACCCAGCAAGGATCGCTGATCGACATTGATCGCCTCGGCGATTGTGTCGTCTTCAGCACCCACAAGCGACAGGCTCAGCTTGCCGGTTGATTGAGCCTGGGCCAAGGCTGCCACCTGTTGTGGGCTGATGGCGACCGTCACAGTGCGGGCAATGGTTGCCTCGTTCACTTCGCCACCGGCGCTTTGGTCAATCGCAATCAGCTTCACGCCTGCTTCGATCAGCTTGGTGATCTCGCCTTTGGAGTCGTTGCGACCAAAATCGGCGCGACCGGTCCAGTAAACATCCACGCGATCGCCGGGGCGCAAAAAACCGGAAACACCGCTGGAAACGTCTACTTTGATCGTAAAGGCGCGTTTGCCGCGCTCAAGACGGGAGGTCAGACCGGTGTCTTCACCCGGTTCGGTGACTTTCACAGCCATGATCGCTTCGTCTTTTTCGATGGCACGCAGAACCACGCGCAATTCGTCTGTATTTTCAGGGAACAAAACGGTTTCTTCGACAAACGCGCCTTCCGGGATGGCATTTTCGGGCCAATCAACGGCGCGCACATCCTCTTTGGTCAGTCGTTGACCATATTTCAGGGCATCCTGGGCCACATAGACTGTGACTGTCGGAACAACTTTGGCCAAGGCTTCCTGAGCGCGCGCGTTCGCTACTTGATATTGCGCGATCCGATCCTTGGCGAGATATACAGCCCCACCGGCAAGCGCGATGCCCACCAAAAGGACCAGTCCAAATACCATCCGCATTTCATTCACCTCATGTTTGTCGCAGCCAGGTTGATCCCGGTGCAATCGTCTCTGCTCTGATCTTTAGCGCATGAATGTGGCGATACTTTGGTCTGTCCAAGGTGCGAAAAGGACTATTACTTTGCTTGATCAGGGGTCATGCGCCCGATCTGAATGTTCAAAAGGGCCGCCAAAGCAGCCCTGATAGGTCTTTTATCAGAAGTTGCCAGCGTCTCTGCTGGACATGTAGTCTCCGGTGCCTTCGCCCAGGTTGTCCGAACTGCCCTGAATGGAAAGCATCGCAGCTCCCGCAAGGGCAACAACCGCGGCAGTGAGTACCACCCAGTCAACTGTGACGGCACCGTCATCAGATTTGAAAAATTTCTTGATCGCATTAACCATAGCTTCACCTGTGGATCGCTGGGAGCGGCTTCTGCCTGCTTATTCAAAAAATGGGGCCGCGTCCTGTCATGCAGAACGCGACCCCCTTGATTTGTCTAGGTCGTCGTGTCCAACTTAAGGAGTGTTAGGGTTACGACCGTCCAGGTATGTAGATGTGTTACCGGTCAGTGTGGTTGCACCGGTGGAGATGGATGTGTAGGCGGCAACGGCCAGGCCAACAACGGCGGCGGTCAGCACAACCCAGTCAACAGTCACAGCACCGTTTTCGTCTTTGCGGAAGTTTTTGATAAAGTTCATCATGGTATGTCCCTCCAAGGATCATCTGGTTTAAAGTTGTAACCCTGCCGTCCGTCTGTGGCGCCGTTTCTCTCAGTTGGCTGCCTGTCCGACTTGGTATGACGCTATATAGCCGGGTGAATGGGGCATGAATTTGGCGGCAAATGTGACTTTTTCATTTACTGGTTAAGAAATTTGAGGAAATTCTTTAACCGACTGTTTCTGATGGATAAATTAACCCAAAAAATTTGAAAGTTGAGTTTGGGAGCCGCAAAGCAGCGGCAAATGGGGCAAAATCGCCACGTTCTTCGCCACGATTGGCTGGTTTGAAAGGGCATTTCATGGGATATTTCCGCCCAATCGAGCCCATAAGCACAAAAAAGCAGGCAGGCATGTACCGATTTTTTGGATATTCGCTCCTTTTGGCGAGTCTGGCAGCCCCCGTGGCCTATGCAGACGGGCCGAAACCCTTCCCCCAGTTCGAATCCAAACGGATCAAAGCCCCCAAGGCTGGTAAAACCGGGCGCATCACCGTTCAGATCGAAGATACGCCCGCTGCGGTCGTCACACCCGAGGCCGTGGCAACCCCATCTGGCGCCATCGCGGCCAAGGCACCAGGCCGCTATGACTGGTTCTGGGACAAGATATCGCCTGATGCGGCCAGATCCGGCCCCGGACGTTTGCAGCCCGCGTTGGATACATTGGCCGGGGGTAAGGTGCCCGCGCCACGGTTGCAGCAGATGCAAGACATTGCCAGGATCAACGGAATCGACATCCTGCGGGCCACGATCGGGACACAGGTGTCTCCGGCATTGGTTTTGGCGGTGATCACTGTCGAATCCGCGGGCAAGGCAGACGCGATCAGCGGGGCGGGGGCCGAGGGCCTGATGCAGCTCATGCCGGATACAGCCGCGCGGTTCGGGGTCTCTAACAGCTTTGATGCCGATCAGAACATTCAAGGTGGCGTGAAATACCTCGATTGGCTGATGGGAGAGTTTGAACACGACCCGATATTGGTTCTGGCCGGATATAATGCCGGTGAAGGATCAGTGCGCAAACATGCCGGCGTGCCGCCCTTTGCCGAGACCCGTGACTATGTACCCAAAGTGCTGGCTGCCTTTCAGGTGGCGCGGGGCCTATGCAAAAGCCCGCCGGAGCTGATCAGCGATGGCTGTGTGTTCGCGGCGATGAAGTAAACGCATCAACGACAGGGCGCGTTTGCATCTGCGGATGTTCTTGAGTTTTTCTTGCCAAATGAAGAGGGGCCGCGGCCGAGCCCCACAAAAAAAGCACCGCCCGAGGCAGGCGGTGCTTTCCATTCCAGGAATGAATAACACGCTTAGACGATTGTCGCCTGTGTGGCGGCGCGCAACTCGTCTTCGGTGACGCCATCGGCGGTTTCAACAATACGCAACCCGCCTTCAACCACATCCAGCACACCCAGATTGGTGATGATCCGGTCTACGACCTTTTGACCGGTCAGCGGCAGGGTGCATTCTTTCAGCACCTTGCTGTCGCCGTGCTTGTTGGTGTGATCCATCACAACCACCACACGGCCCACACCGGCAACCAGATCCATCGCGCCGCCCATGCCTTTGACCAGCTTGCCGGGAATCATCCAGTTTGCCAGATCGCCGTTCTCGGCCACTTCCATTGCGCCGAGAATCGCCATGGCGATCTTGCCACCGCGGATCATGCCAAAAGACTGTGCGCTGTCGAAATAGGCGGTCTGAGGCAGTTCGGTGATGGTTTGCTTGCCCGCGTTGATCAGATCTGCGTCGATCTCATCTTCGGTCGGGAAAGGGCCCATGCCCAGCATTCCGTTCTCCGATTGCAGCGTCACTTCGATCCCTTCGGGGATATAGTTGGACACCAATGTCGGAATGCCGATCCCAAGGTTCACATACCAGCCATCTTGCAGCTCTTGTGCGGCGCGTGCCGCCATTTGATCACGATCCCACATGGTTTAACCCTTCCGCACTGTACGTTGTTCAATCCGCTTTTCGTGTTCGCCCTGCACGATGCGATGCACGTAGATGCCCGGCAGATGGATCGTATCGGGGTCAAGAGACCCTGTTGGCACGATCTCTTCGACCTCGGCGATACAAACCTTGCCGCACATCGCGGCGGGCGGGTTGAAATTGCGCGCGGTCTTGCGGAACACAAGGTTGCCTGTCGCATCCGCTTTCCACGCCTTGACGATGGACAGATCGGCAAAGATGCCTTCTTCCATGATGTAGGTCTCACCGTTGAAGTCTTTGTGATCCTTACCCTCGGCGATCACGGTGCCAACACCTGTCTTGGTGTAGAACCCCGGAATGCCGCAGCCACCGGCGCGCATCCGTTCGGCCAAGGTGCCCTGCGGGTTGAATTCAAGCTCCAACTCACCGCTGAGGTACTGGCGCATGAATTCCGCGTTTTCACCCACGTAAGAGCTGATCATCTTTTTGACCTGCTTGGTCTGCAACAGGATGCCGATGCCAAAATCATCCACGCCCGCGTTGTTGGACGCAAAGGTAAGGTTCTTGGTGCCGGCCTCTTTGATGGCCTGCAACAAAAGCTCGGGAATGCCGCAAAGCCCGAAACCGCCCGAGGCGATCAGCATGCCGTCCGACAGCACACCCTCCAATGCTTCGGCCGCTGAGCCGTAGACTTTCTTCATGGCAAACACTCCCCTTTGGCTGTCCAGAATACTCTGGCATACCTTTTGACGCCGCAGCGCGGCGAAGTCAAATTATTCAGCCGGAAAAGGCGTGCCGGTCAGATGATCCGCACCTGTGTGCCGACGGGCGCAATCTGGTATAGCGCCTCGATCATGTGATTATAAAGCCCGATACAGCCGTCCGAAGACTGTCGCCCGATCTTGCGGGTGTCATGGGTGCCGTGGATCAAATAGGCGGGCCAGCTTAGATACATCGCATGGGTGCCCAGCGGATTGTCCGGGCCGGGCGGCATGTATTTCAGTTCCGGATTGCGCTCCATCATTGACGGGGTCGGGGTCCAGTCGGGGCCGACACGCTTGCGCACAATCTTGGTATATCCGCGCTTGGTCAGCTCATCACTGCGCGGCACCGAGGTAGGATAGACAATGTAGGTCTCGCCATCGCCGCTCCAGAAATGCAGGGCGCGGGAGGTCGTATCGGCGACAATCGCCGCCTTGCCAAGAGTGTCGAAGTGGTCCTGCCATTGCTGCATCGTGAAACTGGTGGCGTTGCGGCGCACCGGGGGCAGGGCGCTGGGCTCTGCCCGCAACAGGGCAGGCGTGAACAGTGCCGCGCCGCTGGCCGCGATCATTCCGCGGCGGGTAAGAATTTTGCCTGACATGTCTTTGCCTCTCTTGGGGTCTGTTTCCCCGGTGATCGGAAAACAGCCGTGGAAAGGCAAATCACATATTCATGATCTGCGATCTGTGGTCGCAGAAGTGGCGGCAAACCGCAGCGGTCAGTCCTTTGTTGCGGGCTTCTTCGCGGGCGCTTTTTTCTTGGCGGCTGGCTTTTTCGCTGCGGTTTTCTTGGCCGGAGCTTTCTTTTTGGTTGCCGCTTTGCGTTTGGCCGGGGATTTGGCGAGCTTCTCCTCGATCAACTCTACCGCGCGTTCCATGGTCAGATCTGCCGGTTCGATCTCTTTGGGGATCGTCGCGTTGACCTTTTCCCACTTCACGTAAGGCCCGTATTTGCCTTCCATGACATTGACGTCACCGCCCAGATCAGGGTGCTCGCCCATCTCGCGGATCGGTTTGGCTGCTTTGCCGCGACCACCGCGGCTGGCGACTTTCTCTGCCAGCAATTGCACCGCGCGGTTCATGCCAACGGTAAAGACCTCATCAAGGCTTTCCAGGTTGGCATTGGTGCCGCCGCGATCCGATGTGCTTTCGGCATGTTTCAAATAGGGGCCGTAGCGCCCAATGTTGGACCAAACCATGATCCCGTCTTCGGGGTGCGGTCCGATCTGGCGCGGCAGCGACAGCAGCATCAAGGCGCGGTCCAATTCCAACTCTTCGGCGGGCCAGTCTTTTGGCACCGATTGCCGTGGCGGTTTTTTGTTTTCTTCGGTCACCGGACCGCGCTGCACATAGGGTCCGAAGCGGCCTTTGAACACCCGGATCTCGTCGCCATTGTCGGTGCCAAGCAGCTTGCCATCAGGCGGGATCGCCGATTTTTCTGCCTCTGGGTCTGGCGGGCCAAAGGGACGTGTGTATCGGCATTCGGGATAGTTCGAGCACCCGATGAACGCGCCGCCCGACCGGGCCGTGCGCATGCTGAGCCGGCCTGCGCCGCAATGCGGGCAGAGGCGCGGATCGCTGCCATCTTCGGTGGGCGGGAAGAGATGCGGCTCAAGAACCTCGTTGATCTTTTCCAGGACCTCGGTGATGCGCAGCTCGGATGTTTCGGCAATCGCAGCCGAGAAATCGCGCCAGAACCGGTGCAACACTTCTTTATAGTCGGCGTCGGCTGCGCTGACCTGATCGAGCTGGTTTTCCAGATCGGCGGTGAAATCATAACCGATGTAGCGCCGGAAATAATTCTCAAGGAAGGCCGTCACCAACCGGCCCTTATCCTCGGGGATCAGACGATTGCCGTCCTTGCGGACATATTCGCGATCCTGAATTGTGGTGACGATGCTGGCGTATGTGGACGGGCGCCCAATGCCGAGCTCCTCCATACGTTTGACCAGTGTCGCCTCGGTGTAACGAGGGGGCGGTTGGGTGAAATGCTGTTCGGGCGTGACGGCGCGTTTGTCCATCTTGTCGCCTTCGGAGATTTGCGGCAGGCGCTTGTCATCCTCATCGACGACATCATCGCGGCCCTCTTCATAGACCCGCAGGAACCCGTCAAACAGAACCACCTGCCCATTGGCCCGCAGGCCGACCTGTTCATCCTTGCTGCCGATCTCAACCGTGGTGCGTTCCATCCGGGCCGAGGCCATCTGGCACGCCAGGGTCCGTTTCCAGATCAGATCATAGAGCTTGCGTTGGTCCGCTTCGAGGTTGAGCGATCCGGCGTCTTTGGTCATATCCGTCGGGCGGATACATTCGTGTGCCTCTTGGGCGTTCTTGGCCTTGTTCTTGTAAATGCGCGGCTCGCCCGGCACATAATCCGCACCATAGCGATCCTTGATCGCGTCACGGGCCATCGTCACCGCCTCGGGTGCCATGTCGATACCGTCGGTCCGCATATAGGTAATATGGCCCGCTTCATACAGACGCTGCGCCGTGCTCATTGTCTGGCGCGCGCCCATGCCGAACTTGCGGCTGGCCTCCTGCTGCAGGGTGGAGGTCATGAAGGGGGCAGAGGGGTTGCGGCTGGCGGGCTTGGCCTCGACCGAGATCACGCTCAGATCGCGGCTGGTGATCGCCTGGACGGCCATTTCGGCCTGGGTCGCATCGCCAAGATCAAACTTGTCCAGCTTCTTGCCCGCCAGGGTGGTCAGGCGCGCTTCAAACTCCTGACCGCGCGGGGTGGCCAGCAAGGCTTTGACGCTCCAGTATTCGCGGGCGCGGAAGGCCTCGATCTCCATCTCGCGTTCCACGATCAGGCGCAGTGTTACCGATTGCACGCGTCCTGCCGATTTTGCGCCGGGCAGTTTGCGCCACAAGACAGGCGACAGGTTGAAGCCCACCAGATAGTCCAGCGCCCGGCGGGCCAGATAAGCCTCGACCAAGGGCATATCGACCTGGCGGGGGTTCTGCATTGCCTCGGTCACGGCCTTTTTGGTGATCTGGTTGAACACCACGCGGCTGACAGGCGTGTCTTTCTTGATGGATTTGCGTTTTGTGAGCGCCTCTTGCAAATGCCAGCTGATCGCCTCGCCCTCGCGGTCGGGGTCAGTCGCGAGGATCAATGCGTTGTCATCTTTGAGGGCGTCGGCAATCGCTTTGACGTGTTTCTTGCTGTCGCTGGCCACTTCCCACTTCATCTCGAAGTCGGCGTCGGTGTCGACAGAGCCATCCTTTGGCGGAAGATCGCGGACGTGACCGTAGGAGGCCAGAACGGTGTAATTATCGCCCAGATATTTGTTGATCGTTTTGGCCTTGGCAGGAGATTCGACAACAACTACGGGCATAAAATAAGGCACCTTACATCAATTTTGGGTGGGCGGTTGCGCTGTCTCATGTGGGATGGGAGGGGGGATTGTCAATGCAGTGTTGCGCCAGCGCTCACGATTTTCTTGCAGGTGTGCAAGGCGGCTTTGGCATAATGGCGCCGCTCAGGAACGCCTTCTAGCGGCGTTAAGAGTTCTCGCTATGGTGGAGGAATTGACCCGGTCGCGGCGCCGCTTCGTTCTGGTCCTTCACACCGCTTTGGCCACCAATCCGCCGGGGCGTCTGGTGATCTGTCCATCCATCTCAAGATCGACCAACGCGGGGCCGACCTGGCCTGCGGGCGCCTTCAGATCCCGGATCAATTGATCTTCGGCCACGGGGGAGGGGCCAAGCCGCGATAGGATTTGCAGATGCAGGGATGCAGTTTCGCGCAAGCTGCGTTTGGCCTTGCCGGGTTGTGGGGTCGGGGCTGTTTTGCTTTGGGCGGCAGCTGCGTCAGGTGCGGGCAACGGCAGCTCCGGCGCGGCGGCCAGTGTCGGCGCCAAGGCCTCAAGCACATCGGCGGCAGAGCGGACCAGCACCGCACCATCGCGGATCAACATGTTGCAACCCGATGCACGTGCGTCAAAGGGATGGCCCGGCACCGCCAGCACCTCGCGGCCCTGATCCAATGCATCGCGGGCGGTGATCAGGCTGCCGGACTTTCCCGCCGCCTCGACCACAACAGTGGCCCGCGATAGGCCAGAGATGATCCGGTTGCGGGCGGGAAAATGCCGCGCCATCGGTTGCAGGCCCATGGGTTGTTCGGACAGGCGCAGGCCGTTTTGCGGGATCAATCCGGCCAATTCGGTGTTTTCTGCCGGATACATTACATCAATACCGCCGGCCTGAACGGCAATCGTGCCGGTTTCCAGCGCGGCGTGGTGCGCAGCAGCATCAATGCCCCGGGCCAGACCTGAGACAACGACATATCCTGCCTTCGCCAGATCCTTTGCCAGCGCCTTGGCCATGCGCGTGCCCAGCGAGGAGGCATTGCGCGCCCCGACCAGCGAGATCATCGGGCGGCTCAGAACACCCGTTTGACCGATCATCCAGAGGAAAGGCGGCGCATCGTCCAGTTCCGCCAGTGCCGCAGGGTAGGGAGAAGACCCGAGGATCAGCAACCGTGCCCCAGCCGCGCGGCCCGCCCGCAATTCGGCGCGCACCACATCTTCGGGGCAGATCTCGTATCCTGAAACGCCCGCGGCACGCGCCACCTCAGGCAGCGCGGCCAACGCGTTCTGCGCCGTGCCGTGTTCAGCCAGCAGACGTTTATACGTCGAAATGCCGACCCGGCGCGAGCGCAACAGACGAAGTCGGGCAAACTGTTCGTCTTCCGGGGTGGGTGGGAGTGGGGGGTGAGTGGAAGAAGGATGTAGGTCCTTGTCAGTCATCCCGTTGTCTCCGTCCGTTGCAGAATCAGGTATAGGTTCGCACGGTTAACAACGGATGAATCAAGTAGGGCCGATTAGCGCTAAACCGGCCCCTTGAATTTAAGCTATGCCGCAGACCCGCCAACGGTCAGGCCACCGATCATCAAGGTTGGCTGGCCCACGCCCACCGGCACCCATTGGCCCTGCTTGCCGCAGTTGCCCATACCCGGATCAAGCGCGGGATCATTGCCGATGGCGCGAATCTGTTGCAGCGCGGTTGCACCGTCCCCGATCAGCGTCGCGCCTTTCACGGGTGCGCCCACTTTGCCATTTTCCACGCGGTAGGCTTCGGTGCAGGAAAAGACGAACTTGCCATTGGTGATATCCACCTGACCGCCGCCAAAGCCAACGGCATAGATGCCATCCTTGAGATCCGATACGATATCGCCCGGCGCAGTGTCTCCGCCCAACATATAGGTGTTGGTCATGCGCGGCATCGGGATATGGGCATAGGATTGCCGCCGCCCGTTCCCGGTAGACTGAACGCCCATCAAACGCGCGTTCTGGCGATCCTGCATATAGCCGACCAGCTTGCCATCCTCGATCAGAACATTCTTGGCCGACGGCGTGCCCTCATCATCGACAGAGATCGATCCGCGCCGGTCCGGGATCGTGCCATCATCCAGAACCGTGACCCCTTTTGCCGCAATCTGTTGACCCATCAACCCGGCAAAGGCGCTAGACCCTTTGCGGTTAAAATCCCCCTCGAGGCCGTGGCCGATTGCCTCGTGCAGCAAGATACCCGGCCAGCCGGGGCCAAGTACGACATCCATCACACCCGCAGGTGCAGGCACTGCATCAAGGTTGACCACAGCAATGCGCAAGGCCTCGCGGGTTTTCGCCTGCCAGTCGGCAGGATCGAGCAAACCGTCAAGGCCAACGCGCCCGCCGCCGCCCGCGCTGCCGCTTTCGCGGCGGCCCTCTTGTTCGACAATCACCGATACATTGACCCGCGTCATCGGGCGAATATCCCGGACCGATGTGCCTTCGGGGCGCAAAATCTCGATCTCCTGAATGCTGGCGGCAATTGTTGCGCTGACTTGCACCACCCTTGCATCGAGATCGCGGGCAAAGGCATCAATTTCGCGCAAAGTCTCAACCTTGACAGGAAAAGCCGCCCCGGCAATCGGATCATCATCTGTATACAGCTTCTTGTTGGTCCCCTCGGGCGCATCCGCCCAGGTGCCGCCGCCCTCACCAACCGCAAGCCGCGCAGTTTCGCTGGCGCGGCGCAGGGCCGCTTCGCTGATTTCGGTGGAATGGGCGTATCCGGCCACCTCTCCGCGCACCGCGCGCAGGCCGAATCCCTCGGACGCATCATAGCTCGCGGTCTTGAGCCGCCCGTCATCAAACACCAATGCCTCCGACCGCCGACGTTCCAGAAACAGCTCCCCGTCATCTGCGCCTGCGACGGCACTGCGCAGGATGGAAAGGGCGGTATCGCGGTCTAAATCAGCTTCAAAAGGAAGAAAGGCACTGCTGCTCATGGAGATATATCCTGTATTCCAGCCACAAAAACGAATTTAGCGTCTGTTTGACGCAATCGAATGGCTTTATCTTGAGCTTAGAATATGATTGTAAGCATCAAGATTACAACGGGCGGCTGTCAAACGGGCTCCGCTTGGTTGAACCCGTAGAACAAATGGTCACAAGATCAGGACGACTTATGAAAAAACTTCTCTCTGCAAGCGCGCTTCTGGCCAGCTTCTCCGCCCTTCCAGCATTGGCACAGGACAATCTGCGCATCGACGGTCTGGAAGTGATCGGTACACCGGTTGATGGTGAAATGGGGTTCCAGCCCGCCGTGACCCGTCTGGCCCGTGACATTCACGATCTGGACTATCTGATTCTGGTGATCATCACCTTGATCACTGTCTTTGTGACCGCGCTGATCCTTTGGGTGATCATCCGCTACAACAAAAAGCGCAATCCGGAGCCTGCGTCGTTCACCCACCACACCCCGGTTGAAGTGGCATGGACCATCGGGCCTATACTGATTCTGGTGCTGATCGGCGCATATTCCTTGCCGATCTTGTTCCGCCAGCAGGAAATCCCTGAGGCCGACGTGACCATCAAGGCCATCGGCAACCAGTGGTATTGGTCTTACGAATACGTCGATGATGGCTTTGGCTTTGACAGCTACATGATCGGTGCGCCGGCGACTCTGACCTCCGAAGAAGAGGCCGCGGGCGTCATCGCCAACCGTCTGGACGACGTGATGATCGCCAAGCTTGAAGCGGCAGGCTATTCACGCGATGAATGGCTGCTGGCCACGGACACTGCTGTTGTGGTGCCTGTCGGCAAGACCATCGTGATGCAGGTGACGGCATCCGACGTGATCCACGCATGGACCATCCCGGCCTTTGGCGTAAAGCAGGACGGCGTTCCGGGGCGTTTGGCTGAACTGTGGTTCAACGCCGAGAAAGAAGGCGTTTATTTTGGTCAGTGTTCAGAACTCTGCGGTCAGGCGCACGCCTATATGCCGATCACGGTCAAGGTTGTCTCCGAAGCCGCCTATCAGGAGTGGCTGGGCCGCGCGAAAGAGGAATACGCAGGTATCCCTCAGCCGCTGACTGTTGCGTCCAACTGAATCGAAACCAGGGTGCGGCGAAACCGCACCCTGTTGGTACTGAGACTTGAAAAGGGTGGGCTGCGGTCCACCCTTCCGATCATCAGCAATCTGGCAGATCCCCCGCAGGGATCTCTTTTCGGCAAAGGCATGGGATGACTGACATCACCAACACTCCTGCAGCGGAACACGAGGCACAGCTGGGCGATTATTTTGCCCTCTTCAAACCCCGCGTCATGCAACTTGTCGTGTTCACCGCATTGGTGGGCATGCTGGCGGCACCTGTGTCTGTTCATCCCGTTGTCGGCTTTGCCGCGATCTTGTTTGTTGCCATCGGGGCAGGCGCCTCTGGCGCGCTGAACATGTGGTGGGACGCTGACATTGACCGGATCATGCGCCGCACCCAAAGCCGCCCGATCCCGGCTGGCAAGGTGCAACCGGGCGAGGCTTTGGCGCTGGGCGTGGCCCTGTCGGGCATGTCGGTGATGATGCTGGGGCTGGCGGCCAATCTGCTGGCGGCAGGAATGCTGCTGTTTACAATCCTGTTCTACGCAGTCTTCTACACCATGTGGCTCAAGCGCCGCACGCCGCAGAACATCGTGATCGGTGGCGCGGCGGGGGCTTTCCCGCCGGTGATCGGCTGGATCATCGCCACGGGCAGCTTTTCCATCGAGGCATGGCTGATGTTCGCGCTTATCTTCATGTGGACGCCGCCGCATTTCTGGGCCTTGGCGCTGTTCATGCGCTCTGACTATGACGATGCCGATGTGCCAATGCTGACGGTGACCCACGGCCGCCCGGCAACACGCCGTCACATTCTGGCCTATACTGTTGTTCTGGCGGTTCTGGCTGTCGGCACCGGCTTCACCGCGATCGGCGGCTGGATCTACCTGAGCTTTTCGCTGGTGCTGAACGCGCTGTTCCTGCTGGGCGCCTACCGGATCTGGCAGCGCGACGAAGACGCATCCGAGGCCGACAACTACAAGGTGGAACGCAAATTCTTCCGCCTGTCGCTGTTTTACCTCTTCCTGCACTTTGGTGCGATACTGGTCGAAGCGACGCTGCGGCCATGGGGCCTTGGGGGCTGGTGATGAACATGCGGACCGAACATGAAATCCACAACCGCCGCCGCGGGCGCAATGTGGGTGTGGGCCTGATGCTGGGCGCTTTTGTCATATTGGTGATGGTTCTGACTTTCGTCAAAATCACCCAAACCGATTTCACCAAGGCGATGGGCGCACCTGCGGCCCAAACTCAGGAGAGCAATTGATGGCGATGACCGGACCACAAAAAACCGTTGCACAAACAGTGTCGCTGGTCGTGGTCATGGGCGCATTGGCCTGGGCATCCGTGCCGTTTTACGACTGGTTCTGCCGGGTCACCGGCTTTGGCGGGGTGCCGGGGCAGGTAGAAACGGCATCCGACGAGATTCTCGACCAGACAATCAAGGTTCGCTTTGACGCTTCACTCAACAGCGGCATGGCGTGGGAGTTCACGCCGGTCGTACGCGAGATGGAGATTCGCATCGGCGAGACCGGTTTGGCCTTTTATGAGGCCTATAATCCCACATCGCAGCCCATCGCAGGGCAGGCGAGTTACAACGTGACTCCCTACACTGCAGGTGCGTTTTTTGAAAAAATCGACTGTTTCTGCTTTGAAGAACAGGTTTTGGCCCCCGGTGAACGGGTGCAAATGCCGGTCAGCTTCTTTGTGGACCCGGAAATCGTCAAAGACCGCGATGGGAAGTTTGTACATACCATCACTCTGTCTTATACATTCTATGAAATTGACCTGCCCGAAGGCTATGCCGCCTTGGACCAGGACAGCACAACAGACCTGAACTAAAGAAAAGCTGAGGGACGCCCGCGATATGGCACATGCTAAGAACCACGATTACCACATCCTAAGCCCGTCAAGCTGGCCCCTTCTGGGCGCTCTTGCTGGATTTGTGATGCTTTTTGGCGCTGTGCTTTGGATGCACGATGTCACACCGTTTCTGTTCCTCGGTGGCTTTGTCGCCGTGCTATACGTGATGTTCGGCTGGTGGCGTGAAGTCGTCATCGAAAGCCATGTGGGCGATCACACCGGTGTTGTCCGCCTTGGCCTGCGCTATGGCTTTATCCTGTTCATCATGTCCGAAGTGATGTTCTTTGTGGCGTGGTTCTGGACCTTCTTCAAACAGGCCATGTACCCGATGAACGAATATGTCGGGTCCGAATATGTGCCGCCGGTGTTTGATCCGGTAAACGCCTTCCACCTGCCGCTGATCAACACGTTGATCCTGCTGCTTTCGGGCTGTGCCGTGACTTGGGCGCACCACGCGATTGTGCATGAAAACAACCGCAAAGACCTGATCAACGGTCTGGCAATCTCGGTCATTCTGGGCGTCGCGTTCACCGCGCTTCAGGCTTACGAATATGCCGAACTGATCCTGCACCACGACTGGGTGTTCGGCGGCGACGCGTTCTTTTCCGCGTTCTTCATGGCCACAGGCTTTCACGGGTTTCACGTTGTGATCGGCACGATCTTCCTGCTGGTCTGCTTGATCCGGGCGATGCGCGGCGACTTCACCCCCGAACAACACGTCGGGTTTGAGGCGGCCGCATGGTACTGGCACTTTGTTGATGTGGTCTGGCTGTTCCTGTTCTTCGCCGTCTACATCTGGGGCGTTCCTGCGTAAGAACGTGCAGACGGGGTTGCATCTGCGGCCTCGATCCCCGAAAACCCAAGGCGCGCGAAGGGGACTTCGCGCGCCTTGTCTTTGACGCAGAGAATGTCGCCCATGAGCCGCGTGCTTTTTCTTATTATTGTTGGACTAGGCGGCGCCGCGATCCTGCTGTCGCTGGGCGTTTGGCAGTTGCAGCGCCTCGCGTGGAAAGAGGCGCTGATTGCGGATATCAACGCCCGCATCCTTGCCGATCCCGTAACCTTGCCTGCACAGCCTGATCCGCAGACCGATGCCTTTTTGCCGGTCACGGTCACAGGCACATTTGAAGGGGACACCCTGCGTGTTCTGGTTTCCCAAAAGGAAGTGGGGGCGGGGTACCGTCTGATCACGGCACTGGAAACCGTCAATGACCGCATCCTCGTGGACCGCGGCTTTGTCTCGGTGGACGACAAGTCCGTGCCGACGCCCGAAGGATTGGTCACTGTCACCGGAAACCTGCACTGGCCGCAGGAGACCGATCGTTTCACCCCCGAGGCGGATTTTGACCTGAATATCTGGTTTGCCCGTGATGTGGATGATCTCGCAGCGGCCTTGGCAGCGGAACCAATCCTTGTGGTGGCCCGGGATCTGTCGGTGCCAGACAGCGTCGTGACGCCATTGCCCGTAGACACCAGCCGGATTCCCAACGATCACCTGAATTACGCCATTACATGGTTTTCGCTGGCTGCCATCTGGTTGGCCATGTCCATTCTATTTATGCGCCGTCGTCGCGGCGCCAAACTCGAAAGCTGACCCATGCGCTATATTTCCACCCGTGGCACGGCCCCTGTTCTGAGCTTCGAAGAAGCCATGCTGACCGGACTGGCCCGCGATGGCGGACTATATGTTCCCGAATCCATACCGACGCTGACCAAAGATCAGATCGCCGCGATGGCAGGGCAGTCCTATGAAGAGGTCGCCTTTACCGTGATGCGCCCCTTCATCGGTGACACCTTTACCGACGACGAATTCCGCGAGCTGATCGCCAAGGCCTATGGCAGTTTTGGCCATGTCGCCCGTGCGCCGATGGTGCAGCTTGCGCCAAATCATTTCCTGCTTGAGCTGTTTCACGGCCCGACTTTGGCGTTCAAAGATTTTGCGATGCAGCTGATTGGCCAGATGTTCCAAAAGGCTTTGGGCCGCAAGGGCAAGCGTGTGACGATTGTTGGCGCGACCTCGGGCGACACAGGCTCTGCCGCGATCGAGGCCTTCCGCGGCCTCGACAATGTCGATGTGTTTATCCTTTATCCACATGGCCGCGTTTCCGAAGTGCAGCGCCGCCAGATGACCACGCCAACGGAATCCAACGTGCATGCCCTGGCGGTGGATGGTGACTTTGACGATTGTCAGGCCCGCCTGAAGGATATGTTCAACGACTTTGACTTCCGCGACAGCGTGAAACTGGCCGGTGTCAATTCGATCAACTGGGGCCGGGTACTGGCGCAGGTGGTTTACTACTTCTCCTCCGCCGTGTCCCTGGGCGCGCCGGACCGCAAAGTCAGCTTTACCGTGCCAACCGGCAACTTTGGCGACATCTTTGCCGGCTATATTGCCCGCCAGATGGGCCTGCCCATCGAAGATCTGGTCGTTGCCACCAACCAGAACGATATTCTGGACCGGTGCCTCAAGGGCCAAGGCTATCACAAGGGCGGCGTACATGCCTCCATCAGCCCGTCGATGGATATTCAGGTCTCGTCCAACTTTGAGCGGGCGCTTTTTGATGCCTATGGCCGCGACGGCGCGGCGATCAAACAATTGATGGATGAACTGGGGCAGGGCGGTTTTGATGTGTCACAAGGCGCATTGCAGGCCTTGCAAGAGATCTACCGCTCCGGCCGCGCCTCCGAAGAAGAAACATCGGCCACAATCGCAGACACGCTGAAAACCTCGGCTGAGCTGCTGTGCCCGCATTCCGCCATTGGTGTGAAAGTGGCCAATGAAAAGCGCGATCCGGCAATCCCGATGATCACACTGGCCACCGCGCATCCGGCCAAGTTCCCCGATGCGGTTGAGGCGGCTACAGGTGTGCGTCCCGGCCTGCCGCCGCGCATGGCGGATCTGTTTGACCGCGACGAACGCCTGACCCGTGTGGACAATGATCTTGACGCGTTGAAGACGCTCATCAAAGGGAAACTCAACGCGTGAGCCTGAACCAGCACCGCCTGCCAAACGGATTCCGCATCGTCACCGAAAATATGCCGGGGCTTGCCTCGGCCTCAATCGGGATCTGGGTGTCGGCAGGCGGGCGCCATGAGACACCAAATCAGAACGGCATCGCCCATTTCCTTGAGCATATGGCGTTCAAGGGCACCGAACGGCGCACGTCTTTGCAGATCGCCGAGGCGATTGAGGATGTGGGCGGTTATATCAACGCCTACACCTCGCGCGAAGTGACCGCCTATTACGTGCGGGTGCTGGAAAACGATGTGGCGCTGGGGCTGGATGTGATTGCCGATATCCTGCGCAATCCTGTACTCGACCCCAAAGAGATCGAGGTGGAGCGCGGGGTGATCCTGCAAGAGATCGGTCAGGCGCTGGACACCCCCGATGACGTGATCTTTGACTGGCTGCAAGAAGAGGCCTATCCAGATCAGCCGCTTGGCCGCACGATCCTTGGCCCGGCGGAACGGGTGTCGGCCTTTGGGCAGGCAGATTTGCGATCCTTCATTGACGATCACTATGGCCCCGAACAGATGATCCTTGCCGCCGCTGGTGCGGTGGACCACGACGAGATTGTCAAACTGGCCGAGACGTTGTTTGGCGATATGCCGACCAAGCCGCTGTTCCAGACGGTGCCAGCGCAGTTCAAAGGGGGCGAGACCCGCCAGCTCAAACCGCTGGAACAGGCACATTTTGCCCTAGGATTTGAATCACCCGGCTACCGCGCTGACGATATCTATGTGGCGCAGATCTATGCCTCTGCGCTGGGGGGCGGCATGTCATCGCGTTTGTTCCAGGAGATTCGAGAGAACCGCGGCCTATGCTATAGTATCTTTGCCCAAGCCGGGGCCTATGCCGATACCGGCATGATGACGGTCTATGCAGGCACCTCTGCCGAACAACTGCCGGAACTGGCAGGCATCACCATCGATGAGATGAAACGCGCCGCTGCGGATATGTCTCCCGCCGAGGTGGCCCGCGCCCGTGCGCAGATGAAGGCAGGATTGCTGATGGGGCTGGAAAGCCCGTCGAACCGCGCCGAACGTCTGGCGCGGCTGATCCAGATCTGGGACCGCATTCCGCCGCTTGAGGAAACCATCGAAAAGATCGATGCCGTGACCACCGGCGATGTGCGCGACATGGCAGAGCGGATCGCGGCGCAGGCACCCGCCGCGCTTGCGCTTTACGGTCCGGTTGATGACGCGCCAACTTTGCAGCAGCTAGAGGAGCGCCGCGCGGCCTGATGTTGCTGATCAAACGCAAGCTGAAGATCGAAACAGAGCGTTTGACGCTGCGCACCCCCGTGCATGCAGATTTCCGGCCATGGACAGCGCTGCGGGTCAAAAGCGAAAGCTACCTCAAACAATGGGAACCGGCCTGGGCTGATGATCACCTGACCCGGAAGGCTTTTTCCAATCGGGTCTATTGGGCCTCAAGATCAATCAGCTCTGGCACGGCGATGCCGCTGTTCCTGATCCGGCGCGAGGATCAAACCCTGATCGGTGCCATCACCCTCGACAATATCCGCCGCGGTCCTGCACAGGCAGGCACGCTGGGCTATTGGACAGGCGCCCCTTTTGCACGCCAAGGCTATATGCGTGAGGCGATTGAGGCGGTGGTGCATCAGGCCTTCACCCGACTGGACCTCAGCCGGATCGAGGCGGCCTGTTTGCCGGAAAACAAACCCTCGCGTGGTTTGTTGGAAAAGTCGGGCTTCAAATATGAAGGTGTCGCGCAAAGCTATCTTCAGATTGCCGGACGCTGGCGGACCCATGTGCTTTATGCGTGCCTGCGCGGCGACCGGCGCGGGCGCACCGAGGTGGGATAGGCCTGCATCCCGCCGGCGCGGTGCAATACCCTCTTGCATCCTCATTCGCCAATGCCGATTGATGGGGCATGACGTCAAAACCGCTCAACCCCGCCGATGCTTCTTTTCTGTCCTCGCTTGAGGCAGCCTTGCCCGCAGGCACCCTGCGTCCGGCAGATGCCCGATACCTCGAAGAGCCGCGCGGCATTTACGCCGGTCAGCCCACCGCCGTGGCCCTGCCGCGCAGCGCCAAGGAGGTGGCGACGCTGATCCGTCACGCCAATGCGGCCCGCGTCGGCGTGGTGCCCTATGGCGGAGGCACAGGTCTGGTAGGCGGGCAGGTGGCACAGGACGGCGCAGTGCCATTGCTCCTGTCCATGGAACGGTTGAATCAGATCCGCGCGGTTCATGCCGACGAAAACGTTCTGGTCGCTGATGGCGGCGCGATTTTGGTCGATATTCAGATCGCGGCAGATGCGCAGGACCGTGTGTTCCCGCTGTCGCTGGCCTCCGAAGGATCGGCGCGGATCGGCGGCAATCTGGCCACGAATGCGGGCGGCACCGGCGTGCTGCGCTATGGCAATGCCCGCGATCTATGTCTGGGGCTAGAGGCCGTGCTGCCGGATGGTCAGATCTGGAACGGTCTGACCCGCCTGCGCAAAAACAACACCGGCTATGACCTGCGGCACCTGTTGATCGGGGCCGAGGGGACATTGGGGGTGATCACGGGCGCGGCGCTGAAACTGTTTCCAAAGCCTGCACAAACCGGCAGCGCGATGTTGGTCGTGCCAAGCCCCGCATCCGCGCTGAAACTGCTGTCACTGGCCCGCGACCACTTGGGCGAGATGGTCAGCGCCTTTGAACTGATCCACGGGCAGGGCATGCACTTTCTGGCCGAAGCCGACCTTGATGTGCGCCTGCCCTTTGATGACGTGCCGGAATGGACCGTGCTGATCGATGTCGGCCTCAGCGGTGGGTTGATCCCCGCCGATGCACTTGAGGCACTTTTTGTCGGTGCCTATGAGGCGGGGCTGGTATCGGACGGTGTGATTGCACAGAATCAGCAACAATCAGATGATTTCTGGCGGATCCGCGAAATGATCCCGGAGGCGAATCGCAGGATCGGCTCTGTCTCCAGCCACGATATCTCTGTTCCGCTCAGCGCGATCGCTGACTTCATCGCCCAAGGCACCGCGAAAATCGCCGAAATTGGCGCGTTTCGGATCAATTGCTTTGGCCATGTGGGCGATGGAAATCTGCATTTCAACGTTTTTCCCATGCCGGGCAAATCTCGCGCCGATCACCAGAACCAGCGCGAAGAGATAAAATGCCTGATCCATGATCTTGTGGATCAGATGGGCGGATCGGTCAGCGCCGAACACGGCATCGGGCGGCTCAAGGTCGGCGATCTGGAACGTTATGGCGATCCGGCCAAACTGTCGGCGATGCGTGCCATCAAGGCGGCGCTGGACCCAAACGGGATCATGAATCCCGGTGCGGTGCTGCGTCAGACCTGATCAGAGACCGTCAAATGCGCAGAGGGCATGCACATCCATGCCCATATTCTCAAGCTTTTTGCGGCCGCCCAGCTCGGGCAGATCAATGATAAAGGCGCATGAGACAATTTCGCCGCCCAGACGGTGGATCAGTTTGATCCCCGCCTCGGCGGTGCCGCCGGTGGCCAGCAGATCATCCACCACCAGAACCTTTTCGCCCTCTTTGATGGCGTCATCGTGGACCTCTACAATTGCCTCGCCATACTCCAGCTTGTAGTCTTGGCTGATGGTGGTGCCGGGCAGCTTGCCTTTCTTGCGGATCGGGACAAACCCAACGCTCAGCTGATGTGCGATCGCGCCGCCAAGGATAAAGCCGCGTGCCTCTAGCCCCACAACCTTGTCGATGTTGATGCCCGCATAGGGGTGCAGCATCTGGTCAATCGCCATGCGAAAGCCGCGCGGATCGGCAAACAAAGTGGTCACATCGCGGAACATGATCCCCTCGTGTGGGAAATCGACGATGGTGCGGATATAATCCTGTACGTTCTTCATGGCATGCTCCGGCGCAATGTGGCGGTCAATACACCCATGGTGATCAACGCGGCACCGCCCGCCCGTGTGATCCAGGTAATGATGGATGGTCGCGCAATGATCTGGCGCAACCGGTCTGCCAAAAGCGCATACGCCAAAGCGTTGAGCGCCGCCAGTGTCACGAAGGTCGCAATGAGGATTGCAAACTGCGGCAACAAAGGCGCGGCAGGGGTCAGGAACTGCGGCACAAAGGCGATGAAAAAGGCGATGGACTTGGGGTTCAGCGCCGTCACCGCTGCGGTGTGGCCAAACACCCGGCTCGCTGTGATGTTGTCTGCTGTGGGTACCGAGAGCCCCTCACTTGGTGCGGAGCGGATCAATTTGAACCCCAGCCAGACCAGATAGGCCGCGCCCACCCATTTCAGCGCCGTGAACAGCGTGGCAGAGGCCAGAACCAGCGCGCCCAATCCCGCCAGCGAGGCGCTCATCGCGACGAGATCACCCAAGGCCACCCCAGCCGCCGAGGCCACCGCAACAGAGCGACCTTTGCTGAGTGCATAGCTCAGCACCAACAGGACCGTCGGGCCGGGGATCAACAGCAGGGCAAAGGATGCTGCCACGAAGGTCAGCCAGATTTCGAATGTCATTATGTGTTTTCCTGTCCTCAGCCCACAGGGGCCGTTGCATCATCAAATCACGCGGCCTGCCACTGCGTCCAGCTTGGCCATCACTTCGGGGTCGCGTGCCTCTGGCTGTGTCAGAATCGCGAATTCCAAAGCCCGATCACACCCATGCGGGCAGGGCGCCCGGTCAGCGCCCAGCAGTTGCGGCAAACGGGCCACCAAGGCGCGGCCTTTGTCGGCGTTGCCCATCAGCGTGGCAATGATCGCAGTCACATCCACCTCGCCATGGTCAGGGTGCCAGCTGTCATAATCGGTGATCATCGCGACAGAGGCATAACAAAGCTCCGCCTCGCGGGCGAGTTTGGCCTCGGGCATATTGGTCATCCCGATCACGTCCGCGCCCCAGCTTTCGCGGTACATCTTGGATTCCGCCAGTGTCGAAAACTGCGGGCCTTCCATGGCCAGATAAGTGCCGCCGCGATGCACATTGATGCCGGCGTCTCTGGCCGCGGTCTCGCAAGCGTCCCCAAGGCGCGGGCAGGTTGGATGCGCCACGCTGACATGGGCCACACAGCCGGAGCCAAAGAACGATTTGGGCCGCGCAAAGGTGCGGTCAATGAATTGATCTACAATGACAAAATCGCCCGGTGCCATTTCCTCGCGGAAGGAGCCGCAGGCCGACACAGAGATCACATCGGTGCAGCCAAGCCGCTTGAGCGCGTCAATGTTGGCACGATAAGGCACATCACTGGGCGCATGCACATGGCCGCGCCCATGGCGGGGCAGAAACACCATCTCGACACCGTCCAGACTGCCGGTCAGAAGCTGGTCGGACGGATCGCCCCAGGGGGTTTCCACCTGCACCCAATCGGCGTTCTGAAGGCCGTCAATCTCGTAAATGCCTGATCCGCCGATCACGGCAATCTTGGTCTGTGTCATAGCGGCCCCTTCTCGCATCTTTGCCTCTGCAATGTGCAGGAAGGCAGAGCGCCGGGCTGATTTCAACCCCGGAAAGGGGCGATGAGGATGACAGATGGGTGAGCATTTGGCGGCACTGAGCGGCGCTATGGCCATGGGGGGCAGCCCTGCAAGGCCGAAAGGGTTTTCATTTGGGTGGTTCTGGTCTAGGCAGCGGCCAACGCCTTGCGACGCAACAAGGCTCCCTCCGATCCCTCTCGACAAAGGATGCCCCATGGCGCGCGCCTCACTTCTGCATAGTTTTACGAAAAATCTGGAAGTCACCGACCTGCGCTGGATGCCCGAAGACGGGTTTTCCATTGGCCGGTTGCGTATCGAACTGCTGTCGGGTTTGACGGTCGCGCTGGCGCTGGTGCCCGAAGCGGTGGCCTTTGCCTTTGTTGCCGGTGTGCACCCGCTGGTCGGGCTTTATGCGGCGTTTCTGGTCGGCCTGATCACCGCATTGATCGGCGGTCGCCCCGGCATGATCTCCGGCGCGACAGGTGCCTTGGCGGTTGTAATGGTGGCGCTGGTTGCGCAGCACGGGGTTGAATATCTCTTTGCCACTGTGGTGTTGATGGGATTGATCCAGATCTTCGCCGGCGTGATGCAATGGGGCAAGTTTATCCGTCTGGTCCCGCATCCGGTGATGCTTGGCTTCGTGAACGGGTTGGCGATTGTGATTTTCCTCGCCCAGATGAGCCAGTTCAAGGTGCCCGGCACCATGGTGGACACCGGGCATGGCATGGGCGGCGGTGAATGGCTCTCGGGCACGCCGCTTTATCTGATGCTGGCGCTTGTGGGGGCCACGATGGCGATCATCTGGGTCATGCCGCGCATCACCAAGTTTATCCCCGCACCGCTGGCTGGCATTGGCATTGTTGCAGCCGTGGTGATCTTTACCGGAATGGACGTGCCGCGCGTGGGCGATCTGGCCTCTATCGAAGGAGGGTTGCCGATGCTGCACATCCCCTTTGGTGAAGGCATTGGCCTTTATGGCACTGCCCTGGCGCCCTTCACCCTCGAAACCCTTTATATCATTGCGCCCTACGCGGTGATCCTCGCGGCGATCGGCCTGATTGAATCGCTGCTGACCCTTAATCTGGTCAGTGACATGACCGGCACCCGCGGCGGTGCGAGCCAGGAGTGTATTGCCCAGGGCGTCGCCAATACCGTGACCGGCTTTTTCGCGGGTATGGGCGGTTGCGCGATGATTGGTCAGTCGATGATCAACGTCAAATCCGGCGGCCGCACCCGCGTGGCCGGGATCGCAGCGGCGGTGTTTTTGCTGCTCTTCATCCTTGTCGGCTCTCCGCTGATTGAACAGATCCCGCTGGCCGCGCTGGTCGGTGTGATGTTCATGGTGGTGATCGGCACCTTTGCGTGGAATTCCCTTACGATCCTGCGCAAGGTGCCGCTGACAGACGCCTTTGTGATCCTGCTGGTGACGGGTGTGACGGTCTATAAAGATCTGGCGGTTGCAGTCGTGGTTGGTGTGATCGTCTCGGCGCTGGCCTATGCCTGGAACAACGCCCGGCGCATCCACGCGACGACGCGCGAATCCCATTCCGAAGAAGGCGCCAAGGTCTATGAAATCCACGGACCGTTGTTCTTTGGTTCCTCCGATGGTTTTGCGGAGCTGTTCGACGTGCCCGGCGATCCGGACCGCGTGATCATTGATTTTGCCGACAGCCGCGTTGTGGACCAATCCGCCCTGCAGGCGATCGAGGCGATTGCGGGGAAATACGAGGCCGCGGGCAAACATGTAGCCCTGCGCCACCTCAGCCGCGATTGCCACAAACTGCTGACCAAAGCGGGCCACCTGATGATCGACAGTGACGATGATCCTGATTACGAGCTGGCGGTCGACTATTCCGTGCGCACAGGGGTCCTGGGCGGTCACTGAATGGCGTTTTGGCAGATTTTCATCCGCCCCGTGATCAGTCGTCGGGGCGGATAATCTCAAACACTTCGCGCACGCGGGTATAATCGCGATAGCCCAGCCGCGACAGCGGCTCGTACCGGGTCACGTCAAAACGGCCATCGACCACACAATCATCGCGCAGATGCACGCCAACAACCTCGCCAAACACCACAAAGTTGGCGTCGCCCTCGATTCTGACAATCTGGGTCATGCGGCATTCAAGGCTCGCCGGGGCATTGGCCACGCGGGCGCAATCAATCACATCACAAGCGGCCTTTTCAACCTGTGCATGGGCAAACTCATCGGCGTCATGGGGCAGGGTGGCAGAGCTGAGGTTCATGGCCTCCCGCGCGGCATATTCCACGATGTTCACACAAAAGACGCCGGTTTCACGGATATTGGCAACCGAATCCTTGGTGCCGTCCACATCGTCTTTCACTCCGGTCGAGGCAAACATCACCTGCGGCGGCACATAGGCCACGCCGTTGAAAAACGAATAGGGCGCAAGATTGTCGCGCCCGTCCGCGTCACGGCTGGAAATCCAGCCGATGGGGCGGGGGGTGACAATGGCGTTGAACGGGTTATGCGGCAGGCCGTGGCCATTTTCCGGACGATAGAACATTGTGGCGCTCTCCTTGGTCAATTGCACCTATGGCTAACGTCATGTTAGGGGCATGGCCACCGCAATTCGGGGCAGGAACCGCACCTTGTACCAGCTCATCCCAGAAACCCCTGATGATTATTGGGAGGTCGAGGCGCTTTATGACACCTGCTTTGCGCCGGGGCGCAAGGCGCTTTCGTCATACCGCCTGCGCGACGGGGTGCCTTCGGTGGCGGGCCTCAGCCATGTGGCGCGGGACGCAGATGGCATTCTGGCAGGGGCAATCCGTTATTGGCCGGTGCATATTGGTGCGCATGACGCGCTGCTGCTGGGGCCAGTGGCGGTGCACCCAACCCGCCAGGGCGAGGGACTGGGCCGCGCACTGATCGAGGAAAGCCTGAATGCGGCCAAGCCCTTTGGCTGGCACCGGGTGATGCTGGTTGGGGATGCGCCCTATTACAACCGCTTTGGCTTTGACCGGCTGGAGGATGTGATCATGCCGCCACCCACAAATCCCGAACGGGTGCTGGGCCGCGCCCTGTCAAAAGACGCCTGGCACGGGGTCAAAGGACATGTGCGGCGCTGGAACGATTGAAATCCGGCCGGTTCCGCCCCACATCAGAGGGCAAAGAGAAGGACCAACATGGACATTTCCAGCAATCTGCCCGCCCCGATCGACGTTGACGCAAGGCTTGATGAAATCGCACTGCGTTACAAGCAGGCGGGCGGATTGGGGATCAATGTCCTGAACCTCATTGGCGGCAGCGCGGAAAACCTGCTCGACCGGTTGCCCGCAGGCGTGCGCAGCAACCTCGAAGCGGCCACCATCAAGGCGCTGAACCACGCGATGAAGGCCGCTCACAGCAGCCGGTCGGTTGTGCCGGATCAGAAAAGTTGGCTCAACCAGACCGTGACCGCCGCCATGGGCGCGGCAGGCGGAGCGGGCGGTCTGCCCACGGCGCTGGCCGAATTGCCAGTGACAACCACCCTGCTGCTGCGGGTGATCCAGGGGGTTGCCGTGGAACACGGGTTCGATCCGGAGGCGGAGAACGTCCAATTTGACTGCGTCCATGTTTTTGCTGCCGCTGGCCCCCTGTCGGGAGATGACGGCGCGGATCTGGGCTTTCTGTCGGCGCGGATGGCATTGACGGGCCGTGCGATGCAGGCCGTGATTGCCAGGATCGCGCCGAAACTGGCCGTGGTCATGGGACAGAAACTCGCGGCGCAAGCAGTGCCGGTGCTGGGCGCTGTGGCGGGGGCGGCGACAAATTACGCTTATACCAGCTACTACGAAGATATGGCCCATGTGCACTTTGGCCTGCGCAAGCTGGCGATCGACGGCGATGTGCCGCATGACGAACTGGTCGCATCGCTGGCCCAAAGGATGGGGAAAATCCCTGCAAAGGTATAGTTTGACGCAGACACCCGGGGCTTTGCCCCGGACCCCAGAGGTTTAAGGGCCAAATGAAGAAGTGTGCCCTTCTTTTCTTTTGGCCGGAAAAAACTCCCTGGGAATCGCCGCGCAGCGGCGGTGGGGGCTGGGCCCCTTGGCGGTGAAGATGGCTCAAGCGGTTTGGCCTGAGGTGTTTGGAAGATAGGCTGCGTCAGCGCCCGATGCTTCCCGGTGCCACGGTGGTGGCTTTGAGAATGGCGTAACAGTCGAGCCCCGGCGCAAGCTGCAGCTCGGCAACCGCCCGCGCTGTGACCCGCGCCAGCACCCGGTCTTTGCCGGCCCGCAGTCCAATCGCCGCGCCGGGCCCACCGCCGGGATGTACGGTTTCGACCCGAACCGGCAAAACATTCACCGAAGAAAGGCCCTCAGGGCGCGAAAGGGACAAGATTACGTCCTGCGCCAGAACCCGCAGGCGGACGCGAGCGCCCACATCGGCTTGCACGCCCGGCAATTCAAGTGTTCCGGCACTGATGCGCAGCGTCGACAATCCGTCGTCCGCATGGGCGATAACCTCCGCCTCGAGCACCGCGCCCGCCTCGCGCACGCCAAGCAGCGGCACGGCGGCTGGGTCCGCCATCACATCATAGAGCGGTCCCTGCGCCTGAACCATGCCGTCTTGTAACAGAACCAGCTGATCCGCCAGTCGCGCCACCTCATCCACCGCGTGGCTGACATAAAGGATCGGCAGGTTCAGTGGTCCGTCGCGCAGCCGTTCCAGATAGGGCAGGATTTCTTGTTTGCGCGGGGCGTCGAGACTGGCCAGCGGTTCATCCATCAGAAGCATCCGCGGGTGGCTGAGCAGGGCGCGGCCAATGGCGACCCGCTGCTTCTCCCCGCCCGAAAGGGTGCCGGGCCGCCGCACCATAAGCGGCGCAAGGCCCAGAAGGGCCACCACATCGTCAAGACTGGCACCGGGCGCATCTGCCGGAGCATAGCGTGCGCCAAAGGTCAGGTTTTCCTTCACCGTGAGATGCGGAAACAGCCGCGCGTCCTGAAACACATAGCCCAGTCTGCGTTTGGCGGGCGGCACGAACCGGCGCGAAGCTGTATCCACAAACACATGCGCGCCAAGGCTGACCCGCCCTACATCGGGGCGCAGCAGTCCCGCAACGGCGTTGATCACGGTGGTTTTGCCGGTGCCGGAACGGCCGAAAATTGCGGTGATCCCGCCCGCCGCCTCAAACCCCACATCAAGGGACAGCCCACCAAGGCGGTGCTGAATGTCCACTTGCAATGTCATTTGGCCGCAATCCGTGCCGAGACCCGCCGCGCCAGAACCTCGGACAGAAGCACGGCGGCCACAGCAACAATGCTGGCCATCATGACCATCATGACCGCTTGCCCCTCACCGCCGGGGATCTGCAACGCGGCCCAGATCGCGCCGGGCAGGGTTTGGGTCTGGCCGGGAATATTGGCGACAAAGGTGATCGTCGCGCCAAATTCGCCCATGGCCTTGGCGAATCCCATGACAGCCCCGGCCAGAATGCCCGGCCCGATCAGGGGCAACGTTACGCGGGCAAAGACTGAAATACGGCCCGCGCCAAGGGTCTCGGCGGCTTCTTCCAGCTTGGGATCGACCGCCTCGATGGCCAGCCGCATGGCCCGCACCATCAAGGGAAAGCCCATCACGATGGCGGCCAGCACCGCGCCGGTCCAGTGAAACGCCAGCTGCAGACCCATCGCGCTGAGCATCCGGCCCAGCGGCGCATTGGGGCTGAAACTGATCAGCAGCAGGTATCCCGTGACCACGGGCGGCAGAACCAGAGGCAGATGCACAGCGGCATTCAGCAGGGATTTCCCCCAAAAGGATTTCCGCGCCAGAATCCAAGCCACCCAAAGCGCCAGCGGGACAGCCAGCGCCGTGGCCCAGCAAGCCACCCATAGCGACAGGCGCAGGGCCTCCCAGGCGGCGCTGTCGGCGGTCATTCGGGCACCTCGTCAAAGCCATGTGCCGTGAAAATGCCACGGGCTGTTGGACTGGCCAGAAACGCAAGAAATGCCTGCCCACCTGTGCTGAGCGCGGCGGCAGGATAGAGGATTGGATCATGGTGGCTTGCGGGCACGTCATAGACCTTATGCACACGCGTCTCGGCCATCGCATCGGTGGCATAAACGATGCCAAAGGGCGCGGCGCCGCGTGCGACAAGGGCGAGAGCGGCCCGCACGTTGTCGGTCTCGGCCAGCTGCGGCTCCAGCGTGTTCCACAGATCTATCGATTGCAGCCATTGCCGCGCATAGGCGCCGGCGGGCACCGCATCGCGGTGGCCCATGGCCAGCCGGCCCGCAGCAAGTTTTTCGGGTAAGGCACTGATATCATCCAAGGGATTTCCCGCCTGGTGGCTGATCACGACAAGACGGTTGCTTGCAATCGACCGGATCGGTGCGGCAAAGGATATCTCTTGATCTGCCAGCCAATCCATCCATGCAGGGTTGGCCAGAACCACCAGATCAGCCGGGGCACCTGCGGCCACTTGCCGTGCAAGGGTGCCTGATCCGGCATAGGACACTGTGACCTGCCCGCCGTATTGTCCAGCAATCTCATCCAAGGCGCCGCGCAGGCTGGCAGCCGCAAAGACCGTCACCGGCGGCATTTGCGCAGCGGCCAAAATCGGCAGGACCAAAAGCCAGATCAAAAGGGCAAGGACGCGTTTCATCAGCCGCACTATCCGCGATGCACAAAGACGGCACAAGCGCATTGCTGATCGCTGGTCATTGCAGGCAAGAGCTTTTATATTTCGGCCAAAACGGGCAGGCGCTGAGTATGGGACATTTATGATCAAACAACTTCCCATTTCGCTGCATGGGGCGCGCAAAGGTGATGTGCGCAGCCAATTTGCCGCGCTTTGCTACCGGATCAAACGGGGCAAGGTGCAGGTGCTGTTGGTCACATCACGCAGGTCCAAGCGGTGGATCGTGCCCAAGGGCTGGCCCATGGAGGGCAAAACCCCTGCGGCCTCGGCCAAGCAGGAGGCCTGGGAAGAGGCGGGCGTCTATGGACGGTCGGTCGGCAGTTGTCTGGGCGTCTATTCCTACGCCAAGGACGTCGGGGAGCCGGATGATTTGCCTTGTCTTGCGCTGCTTTATCCCGTGGCGGTCAAGTCCTTGGCCAAGAAGTTTCCCGAACGCGGCCAACGCCGCCGCCGCTGGGTGTCGCGCAAAAAGGCGGCGCGGCTGGTGTCGGAACCGGAGCTGGCCCGGATGATACTGGATTTTGATCCCCGTCGCGGCATGGCAAAAGCTTGACCAACGCTGGATTGCGCCCCATCTGTGAAGGGTAAGATTTAAAAGGACGTCATAGCTGAATGATTCATTATGCGCTCAAATGCGAGGCCGGCCACCAGTTTGAAAGCTGGTTCCAATCGGCGTCTGCCTTTGATGCCCTGTCCAAGGCCGGGCATTTGAGTTGTTCAATCTGCGGATCGCCCGAGGTGAGCAAGGCGATCATGGCACCGCGTGTGGCAACCAAGGCCAAGCCAGAGCAGCCGGGCGCGGAAGCTGCCAGTGTTCCGGCGCTGCACAATCCGCCCTCCGAAGTTGAAAAGGCGCTGCAGGAGTTGCGCCGCAAGGTCGAGGAAAACTCCGATTATGTGGGCGAGAATTTCGCTTCGGAGGCCCGCGCCATGCATCTGGGCGACGCGCCGGAGCGGGCAATCTATGGCGAGGCGCGGCTGGATCAGGCCAAAGAGTTGATCGAGGATGGCGTGCCTTTGATGCCGCTGCCGTTCCGGCCCAAGCAAAAACTCACCTGATCTTCAGAAGGAATACCTTATGACCGTAGTGATTACAGGTGCAAGCCGCGGCATTGGCGCGGGGCTGGCGGCGCATTATCAAGCCACAGGGCAAGAGGTGTTTGGCACGGGCCGGTCCGCCGCCGCGCAATTGCAGCTGGACGTGAACCAACCCGCAAGCCACCGCGCAATGGCTCAGGCGCTGGGCGATCGGGCTGTGGATCTGTTGGTGTGCAATGCCGGGGTCTATCTGGACAAGGGGCATGAACTGGACAGCGGCTATGGCGCGGATCTTTGGGCGCAAAGCTTTGCCACCAATGTGACAGGCGTTTTTCTGAGTATTCAGGCGCTTATGCCGCATCTGCGCCGCGCCAAGGCCGGTAAGATCGCAATCATTTCCTCTCAGATGGCCTCGGACAACCGTGCGCCGGGTGGCAGTTATATTTACCGGTCCTCCAAGGCGGCGGCGCTGAATCTGGGGTTGAACCTTGCAAAGGATCTGAAGCCCGAAGGCATTGCCGTTGGGATTTACCATCCCGGTTGGGTACAGACCGATATGGGCGGGGAAGCCGCAGATATCACCACGGATGAGGCGGTGAACGGTCTGGCGGCGCGGTTTGACGCGCTGAGCCTAGAGACAACGGGGTGTTTCGAGACATGGGATGGCCGCACGCATCCCTTTTGAAGAGGCGGCGGCGGGCAGGCCCGCCATGCGATGCTGGCAATTGGGCCAGCCCAATTGCGTGAATGGGGGCTTTGCCCCCAAACCCCCAGAGTATTTATTGCCAAAAAGGGAGCAAAAAGGGACAGCATGCCTCCTTGCGCATGGGCGGACATGGGGCTAGACCGCGTGCGTGTTGAACGGCGGGAGGTCTGATGCCTGTTCTTGTGATGAAATTTGGTGGCACGTCGGTGGCCACGCTGGACCGGATCCGCCGCGCGGCGAAACGTGTGGGCGTTGAGGTTGCCAAGGGCTATGACGTGATTGTCATTGTCTCGGCCATGTCCGGAAAAACCAATGAACTGGTGGGCTGGGTTGGGGAAACCTCGCCGATGTATGATGCCCGTGAATATGACGCGGTGGTGTCCAGCGGCGAGAATGTCACGGCCGGGTTGATGGCCCTGACCTTGCAAGAAATGGACGTGCCCGCGCGATCCTGGCAGGGTTGGCAAGTGCCAGTGCAGACGACCTCGGCACATTCGGCCGCGCGGATTGAAGATATTCCACCCGCCAACATTCGCGCCAAATTTGCCGAAGGTATGAAGGTGGCGGTTGTGGCCGGTTTCCAGGGGGTCAGCCCGGAGGGCCGGATCACCACCTTGGGCCGGGGTGGGTCGGACACAACGGCGGTGGCCTTTGCCGCGGCCTTTGAGGCGGAGCGGTGCGACATCTACACGGATGTGGACGGTGTATACACCACTGATCCGCGGGTCAGTGCCAAGGCCCGCAAACTCGACAAGATCGCATTCGAAGAGATGTTGGAGCTGGCGTCTCTGGGCGCCAAGGTTTTGCAGACGCGGTCCGTCGAACTGGCCATGCGCTACAAGGTCAAACTGCGCGTGCTCTCAAGTTTTGAAGAACAATCGGACGATGCCGGAACGCTCGTTTGTGATGAGGAGGAAATCATGGAAAGCAATGTTGTTGCAGGTGTGGCGTTCAGCCGTGATGAAGCCAAGATGACGCTGGTGTCGGTTGCGGACCGTCCGGGCATTGCCGCCACGATCTTTACCGCGCTCAGCGATGCGGGCGTCAACGTTGACATGATTGTTCAGAACATTTCTGAAGAGGGGCGCACGGATATGACGTGGTCCTGCCCTGTGGATCAGGTCAAACGCGCCGAAAAGGCAATGCAAGATGCCAAGGACGGCGGAATCATCAACTATCACGAGCTGATCGCGGATGTTGATGTGGCCAAGGTCTCCGTCGTTGGCATCGGCATGCGCAGCCACACCGGCGTGGCCGCCAAGATGTTTCAGGTGCTGTCCGCAGAGGGCATCAACATCAAGGTGATCACCACCTCCGAGATCAAGATCTCGGTTCTGATTGATCGCAAGTATATGGAATTGGCGGTTCAGGCGCTGCATGACGCCTTTGAACTGGACAAGGCGGCCTGATCTCAAACCATCGCTTTCAGGGCCCGGCAGATGCACGTCTGGGCCGGGCCGGTCGTGGCCTGGCCAAGGCGTAGCAGTCGCGGAACGATCCTTCCTGGCACCGGGCCTGAATGCCCATAATGCAGGCAACTGTGGCAAAATGGCCTGACGTCAGGGAATTCAGCCATTTCGCTTTGGTGCGGCCTGTGGTCTAAGCTGGAAACGGTCAAACCGGGGGACGCGCCAGTATGGCAGAGCGTTTTGAAACAGAGAGCCGCAAATTGCTGGGCCGTTTGCGTGATGCATTGGCAAGCGATGACGCCGCACAGGCGCGGCTCAACAAGATCACGCATCTGATTGCCAATTCTATGGGCTGTGAGGTCTGTTCGATCTATCTCTTCCGCGATGAGGAGACGCTCGAGCTTTGTGCGACAGAAGGTCTGAACGCGGATGCGGTTCACCAAACGCGGATGCGTCTGGGCGAGGGGCTTGTCGGGAGGGTGGCCAAGAAACGCCATGTGATCAACACGCCGGATGCGCCGCAAGCGCCGGGCTTTAGGTTTATGCCGGAAACCGGCGAAGAGATCTATTCCAGCTTTCTGGGTGTGCCGGTGCAACGTTTGGGCGAAACTCTGGGCGTTTTGGTGGTGCAGTCGAAATCCGCCCGCGAATTCTCTGCCGATGAGATCTACGCGCTTGAAGTTGTGGCGATGGTTCTGGCGGAAATGACGGAGCTGGGCGCGTTTGTCGGTGAAGGCGCGGCAATGTCCGCCCGCCACAGCCAGCCGGTCATGATGCGCGGGATTGTCGGACAGGAAGGTGTGGCCGAGGGCCATGTCTGGCTGCATGAGCCGCGGGTCGTGGTATCCAACCCGATTGCCGATGATCCTCAGCGCGAAGAGGAACGTCTGACCGAAGCAGTTGAACAGCTGCGCATCAGCGTCGATCAGATGATGACCATGGCGGTGGGCGACAAGGACCAGCAGCAGGTGCTTGAGGCCTACCGGATGTTCGCCAATTCCAAAGGCTGGATGCGGCGGATGCTCGAAGACATTGCCAGCGGCCTGTCGGCAGAGGCGGCGGTGGAAAAGGAACAATCGCTGGCGCGTGCGCGGATGGGACAATCTACCGATGCCTACCTGCGCGAACGGCTGAGCGATCTGGACGATCTGAGCAACCGTCTGTTGCGCATTTTGACCGGGCAGGGGGCCGATACCGGCGCCGAGATGCCCGATGACCCGATCCTGGTCGCCCGCAATATTGGGCCGGCCGAACTGCTGGACTACGGGCGCAAGCTGCGCGGGATAGTGCTTGATAACGGCTCCGTCGGATCGCACGCAGCGATTATTGCGCGGGCGCTTGCAATCCCGTTGGTGGTGCGGGCAGGCCGCGTAACCGAAGACGCGCTAAACGGCGATCACATCATGGTGGACGGCGAACAGGGTATCGTGCATCTGCGCCCTGATGACACCGTTGCCACGGCCTTCCGCGACAAAATCGCCATGCAGGCAGAGGCGCAGGAACGCTATGCTTCGATCCGTGATTTACCGGCGCAGACCAAATGCGGGTCAGTTGTGGCGTTGCATATGAACGCCGGATTGATGGCCGATTTGCCCTCGCTCGATGGCTCTGGTGCAGAAGGGGTTGGCCTGTTCCGGACCGAACTGCAATTTCTGGTGCGCAACCAGATGCCCAAACGCTCAGAGCTTTCGGCGCTATATGCGCGGGTTCTGGATGCGGCACATGGCAAGCGCGTGGTATTTCGGACACTTGATATCGGGTCCGACAAGGTGCTGCCTTACATGAAACCCAACGACGAGCCGAACCCGGCGTTGGGCTGGCGTGCGATCCGCGTGGGTCTCGACAAACCGGGTATCATGCGGATGCAGCTTCAGGCGCTTATTCGTGCGGCAGCGGGGCGGCCCTTGACGGTCATGTTCCCCTTTGTTGCCCAGTTTGAAGAATTTCGCGCGGCCCGCGCCGAGGTCGACAAAACCTTGGCAAGAGAAGAGCGTTTGGGCCACGTCCTGCCTGAAACAGTCGAAGTGGGCGCAATGTTGGAGACACCCAGCCTTGCCTTTGCCCCGCAGAAGTTCTTTGAGGAGGTTGAATTTCTGTCGATCGGCGGCAACGATCTCAAGCAGTTCTTTTTTGCGGCAGACCGTGAGAACGAACGGGTGCGGCGGCGCTATGACACGTTGAACGTCAGCTTTCTGACGTTTCTCGAAGGTATCGTCGAAAGGTGCAGGCAAACCAATACGGATCTGTCTTTCTGCGGCGAGGATGCGGGCCGCCCGGTGGAGGCGCTGTGTTTTGCGGCCATCGGATTTCGCAGCCTGTCTATGCGCCCCGCCTCTATTGGGCCGGTCAAAAGTCTGTTGCGGCGGTGCAATCTGGAAGAGGTGCGCCAGGTCATCTATGAGGCCCGCGACAGCGGCGAGATGTCAGTGCGCGCCGCCGTGATGGAATATGTGCGCGCCCAGCATCAGGGTTGATCAGATCACCAATCGCACGGCGTGCCCGGGGGCATAAGCCATGCGCACAGCCGTCACCATCGCCGTTTCGCTAAAGGTTTCGCGGCGCAGCACCATCAGGGGGGCGCCGCGGGGGCATTTAAGGTGTTTGACATCAAAGGCGCTGGCTGGTTCGGCGGCATATTCCAAGGTGCCCCGGTCAAACGGTGCGTTTTGAACCAGCCATTCATTGGCGCTGATCCGATCCAGATCGACATCGGCGATCTGCGGCACTTCGGACAGGTTGACCTGCCGTTGTTCGGCGGCAAAAGGCGCCTTGTCGGCAAAATGCAGCCCCTCAAGATGCAGCAGGTCGGCTTCGATCTTGCGGCTGATGATCCGGTGGGAATAGACCTTGCCCATCCCTTCGACCTCTTGGCGGAGCACCGGCACAGACATCTGCGCCCGCCGTTGCGGTGACAGGGCCACACGGGTGCCTGCGCGGCGGCGTCGTTCCAGCCAGCCATCCTCGGCCAATGCCCGCAGGGCGCGGTTGACCGTGGCACGGGCGCAGCCCAATTCGCGGGCCAGTTCAGCCTCATTCGGGATCAACCCGCCGGGCGGCCATTCACGGCTTTGGATGCGCCGCAGTGCCTCAGCCTGGATATCCAGCCAGCCACGTTTCACATCACGTCCTTGAGCCGGTGAAGGGTCTCGCGGTAGGCGTTGGTGATCTCTGTGCGGGCGATGTGCATACCATCTTGTACCATATGCCGGCCCGCGGCCCAAACGTCGCTGACGCGGGTGTCGGTCCCCGCAAAGATCCAGGTATCCAGTACATTGTCCCCCTCCCGGCCAATCAGATCGGTCGCACTGCCGTCCAGCGCCATCAAATCGGCCCAAGCTCCCACTTCGATTGCGCCTGCGTTCCGTCCAGCGGCCTGCGCGCCGCCCTGGCAGACGCCGTCAAACAACACCCGCCCGGTTGAGCGATCTTCGGTCGCCATCACGGCCCGGTTCAGGGTGCTGAGACGTTGTGAATATTCCAGCGTCCGCAGTTCTTGTGCCAATGAAATCAGGATGTTGCTGTCTGATCCGATCCCCCAGACCCCTTTTGCATCCGCCCATGTGACCCCGTTGAAAATACCATCTCCAAGCGAGCTTTCGGTCAGGGGGCACAGCCCCGCAACCGCGCCCGTGGCGGCCAACCCGCGTGTCTCTGCCTCGGTCATCTGGGTGCAATGGATCATGCACCACCGTGGATCTACCTCGACATTGGCCAGTGTCCATTCAACAGGGCGGGCGCCATATGCGGCCTCGATCTCTTCGACTTCCGCGACCTGTTCTGCCAAATGCATATGGATCGGACCGTCAAATGATTGCAGCGCGGTGATCTGCTCTGGCGTTACGGCCCGCAGGGAATGCGGAGCCACGCCGATGTTCGCATCCGCCGGCAGGCTTTTCACAGCGGCTTGCGCCCCGTCCCAAAGAGTTTGGTAGCCGTCCAGATCATTGCCGAACCGGATCTGGCCGGGGCCAAGGGCGCGACCGTCCACGCCGCCCTGGGCATAGAGCACCGGCAATAGCGTGAGGCCAACGCCGGTCTGTTCTGCCGCCGCAACGATCCGTGTGGCCAGTTCGGCGCGGTTATCATAGGCATGACCACCCGGTTGATGATGCAGGTAATGAAACTCAACGCTGGCGGCATATCCGGCCTCCAGCATCTCCATCTGAACCTGTGCGGTGATGGCCTGAATATCCTCTGGCGTCAGTTGATCCAGAAACCGGAACATCAACTGCCGCCATGTCCAGAAACTGTCCGTGGGTTCTGCCCCGCGCCGTTCTGTCAGCCCGCCCATCGCCCGCTGAAACGCATGGCTGTGCAGGTTCGTGGGCGCGGGCAACAAGATATCAACCTGCATGTCTGCAGGGCCATCACCGATGGCGGCGATACGGCCGTCCTTGAGGGTCAGGGTGACGTCACTGGCCCAACCATGGGGCAGCAGCGCGGTTTTGGCGTGTATTTTTGTCATGTCTTGCCTCTTGACGACTCAGGGTGCGATCTGAATATGTCTATACATAATTCCAAATCAGCCGCGAGATAAAGGGAAATTCATGCATCAAATGCTCTGTAATGCGCGATTGGCGACAATGGTCGGGGCCAATTATGGCCTGATCGACGCTGGCTGTGTGGTCCTGAACGGTGACTTGATCTCATGGGCAGGGCCGGAAGCGGAATTGCCCGCAGAATTCGCCCAGGCGGAGCGGCATGACATGGGCGGGCGTCTGATCACCCCGGGTCTGGTGGATTGTCACACCCATCTGGTGCATGGCGGCAACCGCGCCCGCGAGTTTGAGATGCGCCTGCAAGGGGCCAGCTATGAAGAGGTTGCGCGGGCAGGAGGCGGGATCGTCTCGACCGTTGGGGCGACCCGTGATGCGGATCTCGACAGTCTGATCGCCAGCGCCCTGCCGCGCCTTGATGCGATGATCGCCGAAGGGGTTTGCACCGTCGAGATAAAATCCGGATATGGGCTGGACTTGGAGACAGAGCTGAGGATGCTGCGGGCAGCCAGGGCATTGGCCGACTTGCGCCCGGTGCATGTCGTGACCAGTTTTCTCGGCGCACATGCGGTTCCTAAAGATTATGCAGGCCGCGCAGACACTTATATCGATGAGGTCTGTATTCCCGCCCTTCGCGCCGCCCATGCCGAAGGGCTGGTGGATGCGGTGGACGGGTTCTGTGAAGGCATTGCCTTTGACACCGCACAGATCGCGCGGCTCTTTGACGTCGCGCAGGAATTGGGACTGCCAATCAAACTACACGCCGAACAGCTTTCGCATATTGGTGGCACCAAGCTGGCCGCTGATTATGGGGCGATCTCGGCGGATCACGTGGAATATGCCAATGCCGCCGACGCCAAAGCGCTGGCCGGCGCAGGCACGGTTGCGGTCTTGTTGCCTGGCGCGTTTTATACAGTACATGAAACTCAAGCACCGCCAGTCGCGGCCTTTCGCACCGAGGGCACGAAGATGGCCTTGGCCACAGATTGCAATCCCGGCTCCTCGCCGCTCACCTCTTTGCTGCTGACGATGAATATGGGCTGCACCCTGTTCCGCCTGACACCTGAAGAAGCGCTGCGCGGTGTAACCCTGAACGGCGCCAAGGCGCTGGGCATGACAGATCGCGGAGAGATCGCCACCGGACAACGGGCGGATCTTTGCGTTTGGAACATCGAACATCCGGCCGAACTGGCCTACCGCATCGGGTTTAACCCGCTGCATTCACGCATTTTTGGAGGACAGCTATGATCCTGACACCGGGGGCTGTAGAGCTCAAGACTTTGGAAGCGATCTGGCGGGATGGCGGGCAAATCGCGCTCGATCCGGCGTGCCAGCCCGGCGTTGAAGCGGCTGCGGCTCTGGTGGCCAAGGCGGCGGCAGGGCAGGAAGCGGTTTACGGGGTAAACACCGGCTTTGGGAAACTGGCCAGCCGGAAAATCGCGCCCGAAGACACCCAAACCCTGCAACGCAATCTGATCCTGTCCCATTGCTGCGGCGTGGGCGAGGCGTTGAGCCTTCCGCTAACCCGGTTGATGATGTCGCTCAAGCTGATGTCGCTGGGGCGCGGCGCCTCTGGCGTGCGTTGGGAGGTCTGCGCCCTGATCGAGGGAATGGTGAACGCCGATGTCATGCCGGTGATCCCAGCCCAAGGATCCGTTGGCGCATCAGGTGATCTGGCCCCGCTGGCGCATATGGCCGCGGCGATGATCGGCGAAGGCCGGGCGGTCTATCAGGGCGAAGAAATGTCCGGCAGTGAGGCCCTGAGCCGCGCGGGATTGACCCCTGTGGTGCTTGGTCCCAAGGAAGGGCTGGCCCTGATCAATGGCACCCAGTTTTCGACCGCCTGCGCCCTTGCAGGGCTGTTTGAGGCCCAAAACGCGGTGCGCAATGCGATGGTGATTGCCGCGCTCAGCACCGATGCGATCATGGGCTCCACCGCGCCTTTGGTTGCGGATATTCACAGCCTGCGTGGCCATGCCGGACAGATCGACGTGGCCGAGGCCATGCGCGATTTGATGGAAGGCTCGGAAATTCGCGAAAGCCACCGCGAGGACGACACCCGCGTACAAGACCCGTATTGTATCCGCTGCCAGCCGCAGGTTCTGGGCGCGGCATGGGACGTGATCCGTCAGGCGGCGCATACGCTTGAGGTTGAGGCCAACGCTGTCACCGACAATCCGCTGGTTCTGGTGGGCGAAGGGCACATCGTGTCAGGTGGGAACTTCCACGCCGAACCTGTAGGCTTTGCTGCCGATATGATCGCGCTGGCCATCGCCGAGATTGGCGCGATTGGTCAGCGCCGCGTGGCGCTGATGGTGGACCCGACGCTCAGCCATGATCTGCCGCCGTTCCTGACCCCTGATCCGGGGCTGAACTCCGGCTTTATGATTGCCGAAGTGACCACCGCCGCATTGATGAGCGAGAACAAACATCTGGCCAACCCTTGCGTGACCGACAGCACGCCCACATCCGCCAACCAAGAGGACCACGTGAGCATGGCCGCGCATGGCGCTTACCGTCTGGCGCGGATGAATCGGAACCTGTCTGCGATCCAGGCGGTCGAGGCAATGTGCGCCGCCCAAGGGATCGAGGCGCGGGCGCCGCTTGCGACCTCTGCGCGATTACAGCGGGTGATCGACCGCTTGCGACAGGAGGTTCCGACTCTTGGCAAGGACCGCTATCTCGCGCCCGACATTGAAACCACCACAGCGTTGGTTCGCAGCGGTGCATTGGTGGAGGCGGCGCAATGATCGAGGTCACCCAAGGAGGCAGCCCGATTGTTCTGGGCATGCCGCACACCGGCACGGAGGTGCCGCCCGACATATGGGACAAACTCAACGAACGTGGTCAGGCGCTGGCCGATACCGATTGGCATATTGATCGCCTTTACAAAGGCTTGGGACTGGACGTTACAGTGGTGCGCACACCTGTTCATCGCTATGTCATCGACCCCAATCGCGGTCCCGATGACGCCAGCCTTTATCCGGGGCAAAACACAACAGGTCTGTGCCCGTTAACGGATTTTGAAGGATTTCCAATTTACCATGAAGGGCAAGAACCGGACGCAGATGAGATTTCGCGCCGCCGTGCACAGTATCACGCGCCTTATCATGAGGCTTTATCCACAGAACTGGCGCGGGTGAAGGCAAAACATGGCATTGCTTTGCTGTACGATTGCCACTCAATCCGGTCGGTTATCCCCTATCTTTTTGACGATACCCTGCCTGATCTGAACATCGGCACCAATTCCTCCACAAGCTGCGGAATGTTTGTGGAGCGGGCTGTGGAAACCCGCTGCCGCGCCGCGCAGGACTATACCAGTGTCCTCAATGGCCGTTTCAAGGGTGGCTGGACCACGCGACACTATGGGCAACCTGCGGAAAACATTCACGCAATCCAGATGGAGCTGGCCCAATCCACCTATATGGACGAGACGCCGCCATGGCAGTGGCGTGCCGACAAGGCAGAACGGCTCAGACCGGTTCTTTATCGTATTCTCAATGACTTGACCGAGCTTCTTTATGAAAGGCAGCAACGATGACAAATCCCCGTCACAACACCCGAGACATCTTTCCTGCCACCGGCACCGAGCTGACAGCCAAAAGCTGGATGACCGAAGCGCCGATGCGCATGCTCATGAACAACCTGCACCCGGATGTGGCTGAAAACCCACATGAATTGGTGGTTTATGGTGGTATTGGACGCGCCGCCCGCACATGGGAAGATTTTGACCGCATCGTCGCCGCTCTGACCGATCTGGAGGGCGATGAAACGCTGCTTGTGCAATCGGGCAAGCCTGTGGGCGTATTCAAAACCCACGAAAATGCCCCCAGAGTGTTGATTGCAAACAGCAATCTGGTGCCGCACTGGGCCAATTGGGATCACTTCAACGAACTCGATAAACGCGGGCTGGCGATGTACGGCCAGATGACTGCAGGTTCGTGGATTTACATTGGAACTCAAGGGATTGTGCAAGGAACTTACGAGACTTTTGTCGAGGCGGGCCGCCAGCATTACGATGGCAATCTGACCGGCAAATGGATCCTGACCGGCGGTCTGGGCGGCATGGGCGGCGCACAACCCTTGGCTGCAGTTATGGCGGGCGCGTGCTGTCTCGCGGTGGAGTGCAACCCCGACAGCATCGACTTCCGCCTGCGCACGAGATACCTCGACGAAAAGGCCGAGACACTGGACGAAGCGCTTGAGATGATCGACCGCTGGACCAAGGCGGGCGAGGCCAAATCCGTGGGGCTGCTTGGCAATGCTGCCGACGTGTTTCCCGAACTGGTCAAACGCGGCGTGCGCCCTGACATCGTGACCGACCAGACCAGCGCCCACGACCCGCTTAATGGCTATCTGCCGCAGGGCTGGACCATGGGCGAATGGCGCGCCAAACGCGAGAGCGATCCCAAAGCCGTCGAAAAAGCTGCCCGCGCCAGCATGAAGGTGCACGTGGCCGCGATGGTGGATTTCTGGAACGCCGGTGTGCCGACGCTGGATTACGGCAACAACATCCGGCAGGTCGCCTTGGAAGAGGGGCTGGTGAACGCCTTTGCCTTCCCCGGATTTGTGCCAGCCTACATTCGCCCGCTGTTCTGCCGCGGCGTTGGCCCGTTCCGCTGGGCGGCGCTGTCGGGGGATCCCGAGGATATCTACAAGACCGATCAGAAGGTCAAAGAGCTGATCCCCGACGATCCGCATCTGCACAAATGGCTGGATATGGCGCGGGAACGCATCTCGTTTCAGGGTCTGCCGGCGCGGATTTGCTGGGTGGGATTGGGGCTGCGAGACAAGCTGGGCCTGGCGTTCAACGAGATGGTGCGCAATGGTGAGTTGAAAGCACCGATTGTGATTGGCCGCGATCATCTGGACAGTGGATCCGTGGCCAGCCCGAACCGTGAGACCGAGGCCATGAAAGACGGCTCCGACGCGGTCAGCGATTGGCCATTGTTGAACGCGCTGCTCAACACCGCTTCCGGCGCAACCTGGGTGTCGTTGCACCACGGCGGCGGCGTTGGCATGGGCTTTAGCCAGCATTCGGGCATGGTGATCTGTTGCGATGGCACCGAAGAGGCCGATGCGCGGATCGCACGGGTGCTGTGGAACGATCCGGCCACCGGGGTCATGCGTCATGCCGATGCGGGCTATGATATTGCGCTGGACTGTGCCCGCGAGAAAGGGCTGAACCTGCCCGGTATTCTGGGGTAAACGCCTGCCTCTGAGGGCGGATTGAGGGGCCAGCCCCTCAAACTCCCCGGAGGTATTTGGGGCCAAAAAGGGGGAGGGGCGCCGGATCGATCGGCAGCCCCTTTTCTATTGGGCGGTTTGGGATTGCAGTTGGCCCATCAATTGGGGAGTTTGACGCATAAGTCATTTGTCGCACCAAGGGAGGATCAGAGATGTTTTTGAACAACGCGTGGTATGTGGCGGCGTGGGATCATGAGATCACCCGTGATCTGGCGCGGATTACGGTGCTTGAGCGGCATATCTGTGTGTTTCGGACCCAAAAAGGTGCGGTTGTGGCCCTTGATGATGCCTGCCCGCATCGCAAACTGCCTTTGTCGATGGGCCGGATAAAGGGTGATACTGTTGAATGCGGCTACCATGGGCTGACCTTTGATTGTGTCGGGCAATGCACTTGGGCGCCGGGGGGGCGCATCCCGTCCGAGGCGCGGGTGCATGCCTATCCGACCCATGAGAAATATGGGTTGGTCTGGATTTGGATGGGCAATCCCGTGCTGGCAGATCCAGAAGATATTTTCGAGATTGAAAACTGGGGTGATCCAAGTTGGGGGATCAACCGCGGTGCGGCGATGGAGCTGAACTGCAATTATTTATTGATGTGTGACAATTTGTTGGATCCGACACATGTGGCCTGGGTCCATGGTGGCAGCTTTGGTCAGGCTGCGACGCGGGACACGCCGCTGCGGGTAAAAAAGACCGAAGATGGGGTGATTGTGCATCGCTGGATGATGGATGTGGAGCCGGCGCCGTTTTACAAGAAGGTCATCGGCTTTGAGGGCAATTGCGACCGGTTGCAGCATTACGAGGTCCGCTATCCCAGCCATGCCTTGATCCGCGCGGTGTTCACGCCGTCGGGCACGGGTGGGCCGGAAGGGCCGCTGGATCGGGATACATTTATCATGGACAGCTATAATTTCATGACTCCAACCACGGCCGGGCAGACCCGCTATTACTGGTTCCAGCTGCGCAATATTCGCCCCGATGATGCAGAGTTGAGTGCTATGATGAGCGAGGATGTGCGCCAGGCCTTTGAAGAGGACCGCGCCGTTCTGGATGCGGTTCAGAAGGGGATGGCCGACAAGACCAGCCCACATATCGACCTGCCCATCGATGGAGGGCAGCTGCGGTTTCGCAGGCAATTGGAAGCGATGATTGCGCAGGAAGCTATGGTAGATGCGAAGATGCAGTCATAGAGGCTAGTTGCCTGCCCTCTGCATCATCATTTCGTGCACCGCATGCATGCCCCTGTCGGCCATCGCCGAAACCTCGGCCGCGTGAAGATGCAGCGCAGCTACGATTTCGGGGTTTTCCGAAGTTTGCACCACGATGACCCCCTCTGCCGTGACATCAACCTTGGATGACATCTGATCCGGGTGCTCAAAAAAGATATCCAGAGTTGGACTTTGGATCATGATTTTCGGGTCATCTCCGCGTTCTACCCTGTCGATCATCCCGACGACATGCGAAACCAGAACATCCATGACCTCGGGCTGACTGGAATGGGTCACTGTGCGGATACCATCTGGCAAAATCTCAACGGTGCGGTCAATCAGGTGGAAGTTCTGGAACATGACGGCCAATTCGGCACTCTCCTGCGCTGTGGCATTGGCCCCGCGCAGGCCCGGCATGCGGGCCATGTCATGTCCATGCCCCTGGGCGCCGTGGCCGGCAGTCTGCGCGCGGCCATCGCTGGTGTTTGTAAGGATCGTGGCCAGCAGAACAAATAGCAGTGCGCGTATGGAAGGTCGGTTGGGTGGACAGGCATTTGGGCGCATCATCGTAATTCTCCGCTTACTCGGATGGTCGGATGATCACAAAGTAGCAGGAGTTGGCAGATAATCCTAAGAAAACGGCTGCTATGGTTGGTTCTGAGTGCAGTTGATCATCAGCTAGGCTTTTGTGCCTGGGCCGGTCTTGTCGGGGGAGAAAGGTGGAGGCGAGTACCGGAATCGAACCGGTGTACACGGATTTGCAATCCAGAAAGAGCGCAAGCGAAAACAACGACTTAAGGGTGCAAAACACCCCCTGACAAAAAGTGAACAAAAAGCGAAAGTTTCAAAGCCAATTTCGCCGGTTCAAAATGAAAAAGGCCCCGTCACAGCGGCAACTGTGAACCGGGGCCAAATAGAAAAAGCCTGTCAGCTTTCGGAAGACATTAGCACGGGCCAATGCCTTACCGCAAACGCTCAGTCAGCTTTTACGCGGCCTCTAACCGGTGAGGTGGTCCAATGAGCTGGCGCATCGCAAACGAATGCGCTGAGCGCCGCTTTGGCAGCGCCGCGCGCAAGCAGATCATCATGTTCCTGGCCGACAAGGCGAGCGATGACGGCTCGGGCATCTGGTGTTCCAAGGGGACGATCCAGCGCCACACAGAGCTCAGCGAGAGCACGGTGAAACGCACCATCATCGACTTCCTGCGCGAAGGCATTTTGATCGAGACAGGGAGGCGGCACTGCAAGAACGGCTACACTGTCATTTACCGCATCGTTCTGGAGCGCGTGGCCGCGCTCGAACCCACGGCCGAGCCCGACATTGAGACGGGGGTCACTGTGAACCCCGTCCAGCCTGAACCCGGTACGGGGTCCACGGTGAACGGGGTACGGGGTTCACGGTGGACCCCAAACCATCCTAAAACCATCCATAAACCACCTACGCGCAGGCGCGAGGCGGCGGAGGAGGTTGAAAATCCTGAAGCTGAGAAGATCTTGGCGGCATATCCCGAAGACAGGATCCGAGACCGGGGAACCAGTCTGCGCCTGATCGCAGCGGCTGTGAAAGCCGGTGTGGAGCCCGATGATCTGAGGCAGGCGGTCAAAGCCTACGCCAAGGAAAGCGAGGGCTACACGCGCAGTAAGGTCTGCTTCTCAGACAACTGGTTCAAGATGCGGCGTTGGGAGAAGGGGCTTGCCCAGGTACAGGCGGACCGAGAGAAGGCGCGAGCGGCCGAAGCCAAGGGCCGTGCGAGCCTCGCCGAGTGGATCCACGAGCGCCATCCCTTGTGCCGCCACATCACCAACCGGCAGATCGAGGATTTGATCGCTTCAAAGCTGGTGACGCCTGAACAGGTTCGAGCTGCGGGGCTGCAGGCGTGAGCGAAGCGGTGATCGGAGGCGATGCGGCTTGGCTCGGAAGTAAAGCTCTTCCGCTGGCAAGAGGGTTAACCAACCTCGGAAGTTCTTCATTTGTGAACGAAGCGTTGCTTGCATTTACGTTTATTTCGTTTATTTTGATTATTGCGAATGGGGCGCAAGATCCCGTCGCGTGAAAAGGAGAGAAACGATGATGATGCAAGCAAAAGAAGCGTTCGCAGAACGTTTGCCGGATCAGGTTGAAATTGAAAATGCTGACAGTCTTCGCCGAATCCTTGCCTCGCAAGTGAACGGTGATGAGGCAGTTGAGCTGAGCCTGGCACTTGGTAAGAAACAGATCGAACCGGTTACGTTGGCCCCAGCCCTCGCTGCATCCTTGATGGAGTTGTTGCGGTTGGTGTCAAGCGGCAGAGGGTTCCGGATGATCCCTGTGGATGCAGAGTTGACCACTCAGCAAGCGGCCGATTTATTGAATGTGTCGCGCCCACACCTCGTGAAGCTTCTAGAAGAGGGGGAAATCGCCTTCTTCAAAACAGGTCGGCATCGCCGTGTGAAAGCAGCCGATCTATTTGAATACAAAAAGAAACGCGACTCTGATCGCTCTGACGCACTGTCTGACCTTGCCGCGATGGACATGGAGAACGATCTTTTATGAGTGACTATGCCGACCGTTTCACGGCACTGATTGACGCTAATGTTCTGGCGTGCGCGATGCGCAGAAACATAATCTTGTCGCTGGCCGAGGCCGGATTTTTTCGGCCCCGGTGGAGCGATAGGATTATGGATGAGACTGCCGGTGCAATAGCCAAGATTACGAAGGGCGGGGCTGACACTAACAAGCAGCGTTCCGCTATGGAGCGCGCTTTCCCCGAAGCGTGCGTTACTGGGTATACTGGCCTTGAAGCCGGTCTGCAGTTGCCGGATCCTGATGACCGCCATGTTCTTGCTGCAGCGATCACAACATCCGCTCAGGTAATTGTGACAGAAAACCTTAAGGATTTCCCAAGCGAAGCACTCGTCCCTTTTGACATCGATGCAATCTCGGCCGACGAGTTTATTTCTGATGCAATCGAACTCGACTCACTCGCAGCTGTAGTTGCCCTGCGTAAAATGCGTGAGCGGTTCAAAAACCCTGATATGGACGCCGAAGCATTATTGCAGCGGATCAAGGCTCGAGAGCTATTTCAAACCGCTGAAATTTTGCACGAATACGTAGAGCTACTTTAGCGTTATGTGGCGGTAGATCGCACTGGCGACGGTCTCCAGCGAACACGTTGATATCTATCTACGCTCTACAATCTGTCGCACGATAGGATGCATCCAAGCAGGGACGTGCCTGCTTTGCTTTGCCAAGAGCTTCCGATCATTGTCGTCCAGTGCGTGTGCAAGGCGGTCGACGATTTGACTGTCCACACGGTCCTTGCCGACATAACGCAACGCCTGGAAGACAACCCCAGTCTTATATCCTGCGCCGACCAATGTTTTGGGAGATGCTTTGCGGAATTGTATGACTTGCCGTCCAACCTTCTTGGTGCGGGTTGGGCCGTCGGTCATATAGGTCGGCTTGGATGGTACCTGAGTGGAAAGGCCCAACTGATTGGCAGCCATCGAAGGAGAAGGTTGTAAGATTTGACCGTCCTTTCGAGCAACAGCTTTTGCGATGTCATCGGCGGAAGGCGACAGAAATCCGAAGCTCGGGCTCTTCTTCGGGTAGTCATACAGCCCCCGCGTCAGTCGGCGGATCACACCCTGATCAGCAAGGCGTGACAGGGCCTGATCTACGCTTGCGCGGGATCCGATGTCGAGAAAATCGGTCGGCGCAAAGATTGCGCCGCGACCTTTTCCGATGATGCGTTGCTTGATGTTTGACGTAATCATGTTCGAACTCCTTGTCAGAAAATATGGTATGATTTTCTGAAAGTCGACGGGCCATGGAATAACCCCTCGGTAGGTGCAACTGGCATAGGGCAAAGAGGAGAACTGGTGCGAAATTTACGCTACAGCGCAAAATTCGAAAAATTACGCTGCAGCGTAAGTTGTCGTGGGCTAGACTGCTGCGTCTATGAACTCTAGATCATACAGAGGATTTATGATCTAGGCATCATAGGCGGCGTCGGAGGCTGACTTGCAGAACTTCGTTCGAATTCCTCGACATCTTGGACATGCGATCCGTCAGGCTCGTCGCGCAAGGCTGATGTTCGTCTTGTTTTGAGCCCACGCTTGAGCGCGCGGGCAACATCTCCCAATAGACTGTACCGGGGCTCAACGGGCCGTTGGCCCGCTCACCCCGATCCAGACATCATCAATTTTGTTTGGTCCGCCCAACATCCCCGACCGTGGCGGTCAACCTTAGTCCATCCCCAAAATCAGCCACCAATTTCCCCTGTCTCGCGGGCGAGCCATTCCTCGCGGGGCAAATTGGCGTCTGATTTCGGCGCAGACATTTTCTTCGCAAATGTGGCCGATTGACAGCCCCGTTCAGGGCCGTGGGTCGGGCTTTGCCCTCTCCCACTCTGTTCCGCCGAATACATGCGTATTCGGTCAGATCAGGTGGCCGAGGCGCAGCCCATCGGCGGAAGGGGCGCGAAGCCTCACCCGCGTTACTTTGATTGAGGAGGCCACAAATGGCACCGAAGTTTGATGTTTATGCCCATGTCACCGACACCATTATTGCGGAAATCGAGGCAGGCACGCCGCCTTGGCGCAAACCGTGGACAGGGAGCGCGTCGGGCATTGCCCTGCCGACACGGCACAACGGCGAGGAGTATCGCGGGATTAACATCCTGATGCTCTGGGTCATGGCGGCCAAGCAAGGCCATGTGTCCAGCCGCTGGATGACCTACAAACAGGCGCAGGAGCTGGGCGGTCAGGTCCGCAAAGGTGAGACGTCGTCCACCGTGGTCAAATACGGGACGTTCACCCGTGAAAACGAATTGGGTATCGAGGAAGAGCTGCCCTATGCGCGCGCCTACCGCGTCTTCAATGCGGATCAGATCGAAGGTTTGCCGGAGGATTACTACATCCGGCCCGATGCCCCGCGCGATCTTGGCACAGAGGAGGATCCGGAGCTCAAGGCGTTTTTCAGCCGAACTGGGGCAGAGATCCTCACCAGCGATGACCCACGAGCCTATTACAGCCCCGCCAAAGATCACATCCACATGCCGCCGATTGCTACCTTTCACAATGCGGCAGGCTATTATGGGACGTTAGCTCATGAGGTGATCCATTGGACCGGCAGCGAAAAGCGGCTTGAGCGGATCAAGAAGTTTGCCAACCGCGAGGTCTATGCCTTTGAAGAGCTGGTGGCGGAAATCGGCGCTTGTTTCCTTGGTGCCCAGATTGGTGTCGTGCCGGAATTCGACCAAAGCGCCGCCTATGTGGAAGGTTGGTTGAAAGCGCTCAAAGAGGACAAACGGGCGATTTTTCGTGCGGCGTCCGAGGCGCAGAAAGCCGCCGATTTTGTCCTAGCAGCCGCAGGTCAATCGAAAGCGGCCGCAGCATGAGCGGCCCCGCAATCTTACCCCCGATGACGTGCCGCAAATGCGGCGCGTCAAATCCGGTGATCTTTCTTGCGCCGGTCATCGTGAAAGGCAGTTGCTCCTGTATTTGCTTGGATTGCGCCGAGGCCCGTTCGTTGCTCGATCCGGTCGGCAACTTGAAGTCTGGTGTTGAGCTTTGAGCACCTGCGCCCCGCCTCATGTGGCGGGGCGCAGGTATTTTGAACGGGATGAGAGATTGTGGCCAGTGCTGCTGCGCACTGTCCGCTCTTAGAAACGGACTGTGCGGAGGATCGACCGGCTTTCAGCCCGCTCACCTCCTTCAGGCTTCTTTCAATTTGATTGGTCCGCCCAACATCCCTGTCACGTCCCGTCAATGGGCAAGCGCCGCGTGGGCGCGTCGTCAAAGCCTGCAACCCGTGTCCTCGCGCAAGGCGCGCTGCGGGCCGCACCAGTTGCTGGCTTCGACCCATTGACTGGCCGCTCCAGGGCCGTGGGTCGGGCTGTGCCCCCACCCACTCTGTTCCGCCGAATACATGCGTATTCGGTCAGATCAGATTGGCCGGTGTGCAGCCCATCGGCGGAAGGGGAGCCAAGCCCCAACCGCAGCACCCAAGAGGAGGCCACAAATGGCTCACAAATATCAGCCCCCGAAATTCTGGACCTGCGACTGTGATCGGACGACCGGCGGTCACATCATCGACGGGCTCTATAGCACCTGCGTCTATTGCTGGAAACATCGGCACGAGCTGAAGGAGATCGTTGTTCCGTCAGGTTTGGGCGGCGTGTTCTGTGTCGAGATCCTCAGCGTTGAGGATCATTGCGCCAAGGTGAAGGTGGTCAAAAGCTCGAACGGCTTTGACGCGCTGCCGCCCTTCACGGTGCCGTTCAAAGACATCGCTCCGCGTTGGAAGCACAAGGCAGGAGAAATCCAATGATCCCTGACTATCACAGTGATGATTTTGCGACGGCACGTCTGGAAGACACCGTCAGCTTGCGAAGCGCCGCCCGCGAGGCCCGCGCCACGCTCTACGCGGTGTTGAACCGGCTGGATCTGAACGATCTGGAGGGCGAGGAGCAGCCCTATATCGACGATTGTCTTGGGGCTCTCGCAATCCTTGAGGAGGCGTTGCGATGACCTTGGAAGAGATCAAAGCAGCAGTGGACGCGGGCAACCGCGTTCACTGGGTCAACAGCGGTTATGTGGTGACGCGTGATGACCTCGGGCAATACCTCATCACCTTCACACGGAACGGGTCGGCTATCGGCTTGACCAGTCGGGATGGCACCCGCCTGAACGGCGAGCCTGACGAATTTTTCATTAAGGAAAGTGCAGAGGTTCAACATGAAGTATTCTGACATCAAGCAGGCGGCCCGAGAGGGCCGCGCCAGCGTGCATCTTCACGGGTTCTGCAATCTGCCCGATGGCGGGCAGGAGTATTGTGATGATCCTGAACTGATTGATGGCTGGGCAATCTATGTCCGAGTTGAGACCCCGGACGACCCGCAACAGCCCTTTGATCTGCACGAGCTGCCCGACCATCAAACCTATGTCAGCGCCGAAGGCGCGGCCCGCACAATAGCGCTGCAATTGCTTGGCGATGCTGAGGCGTGGAACCACGATTAGTGGTGCCATGCCTTGCGCATGGCGTCGGGCTTTGCCCGGCGGTCGCAGCCTAGGGCTGCTCCAAACGGAATACAGGCAGTTGATGCAATGTTATAATATTGAATCAATTATGGCGAGATGCCATAACAGGGCTGCCTGTATGATGCTGGCAAGAAATAGGGGTGATTACTTCACATGGGCCGACCGCGCGCACCACGGCACAAGCGACTGACGCAGAACCAGCGTTTTGCCATCGTGCGCAAGCGTGCCGAAGGGGTGGCGATCGAGGATCTGGCCCGAGAATTCGGCGTTACGACCCGCAGTATCTTCTACACGTTGAAGGGCGATCAAAACCGCAAGCTAGATGCACGCGTGCGTTCAGAACTGGTGAATGTCCGGCTGACGCCTAAGGAGCTTGCGGGCTTCGATGCGGTGTTGACGCGGCATGATATCAACAGCCGGGCGGAGGGGTTGAGGCGGCTGATCCATGCTTCGAACGATCTCTTCGTTCCCGACGATGAACTGGCCAACCAGATGCAGGGGTTATCGGCTTCGCTCAATCGCACCGGCAACAACATCAACCAAATTGCGCAGCGCCTGAACGAGGCAAAGCGTCAGGGCAAGACGCCGCCCTATGGCAACTCTGCCCATAGCCAGGTGCGCGCCTTGGCCGGGCTGATCTTCGATATCGCTGACCAAGTCCAAGACATGGCGCAGCGTCGTCGAAGTGCATTGTCCGGCGAGATTGCCCGCGTTCTGGGAGGCTTTGCCGATGGCCCGGAATAGTGCCGTTGTCGCCGCGCAGGAGGCCTTCTTCGATCGTGACTGGAGCCGCATTCGGGGGAGTGTGCCGCGCGCCCGTGCCAAACAGATGGCGCGCGCAGCCATGGGTCATTCCCCCGCGATCTTCAAAGCCATTCGCGACGGCGGCACACACAACAAAACGCAACTCCGCAACCAGCTGGAATACCTGACCACCAAGTCGAGCTATATCATCGACAGCCGTGGCACCTATGACGGCCAAAGCGTTCTGTCAGCCAAAGAGATCGAGCAGGTCACACGCCGGTTTTCAGCGCAGTGGAATGAGGGGTTTCATCCAAAGCTCGGGCACACTTCTCATCTGTTGATGGCCTTCCCGATCGGCACGCGCGGCGAGGATGTCGCCGAGATCACGCGCGAGATTTGCGAGCGTTTCTTTCAGGGCGAAGGCAGCCATTTTGAATACATCGCCGCCGTGCATGAGGACCGGGACCACCCACACGCCCATATCGTCCTGAACCGGCGCAGCAAGGACGGGGAGTTCTTCTTTCTGAAAGAAGGGCACCACTTCAACTACGACAGTTTTCGGGAGGCGATGGTGGAGGTGTCGGACCGCTATGGGCTGCGGCTTGAGGCGACCCGAAAGCTCGAACGTGGGATCACGACGAAGAGGCCGAGCGATGTAGAACAGCGCCGCGCGGAAACCACTGGCCAGAAGCTCACCGAACGTGAGCGCGTCGGTCCAGAGCTTGACCGTGCCTTGGCGGAAGTGGCGCAGAACGCGCGGCTTTATCGCGGCCTGGCGGCCGAGGCCTCGCGCGAGAACCAGCATGACATTGCAACAGCCTTGGATAAGGCAGCGACGCTTTTGAAGCAGGGCAAACCGATTGAAGCAGATGGAAAGGTATATGGCATGGTCGAAGAACAGCATTCGTTTGATGAGGTCGTGGATGCCTTTCACGACAAGATCAACCAAGCTGAACGCATTGTGGCGGACGCCCCGGTGGAGCGGCGTGCCGCGCTGGAGCATGAGCTGAACGACATCTATCGCTCTTTGTCGCATCTGAGCCCCATGGGAACGCAGTCCCACACATTGCTTGAGGATGCGTCCAAGAGTGGGATTTATTCGGCCGCAAACATTCAGGCCGAGGTCCAACACGTTTTGCAGGATTCAACTCTTACTGACCGGCTTGAGCAGGCTTTGAAAGGCACTGGTATTGATGCGCAGGATGTGACGCGACGCGTTGAAATCGGCGCGGGCAATGCTGCGTTGGAACGGCAGTGGTTAGGACAAGATCTGAAGGCCATTGCCGACAAAGAAGGCTTTGACCTGTCTCGCGCCGATGAACTGGAGAAGGCGATCGACCGCCTTGACCAGGTGCACAGTGATCTTGGCCATGTGTTGGCAGATGCTGAGGTTCTTAAAGACAGTGGGGCGGTGGAGGTCGACCGACAGGAAGCCATCATCGACCGGCTGCCGCCGACCACGGCTGATATCCTGAGCCGTGTGCGGGACGACCCGACCGCAGATCCTTTCCGCAGCGATCTGGAGCGCGAGACCTTGCGAGCTGAGATGGAGGAGCTGGTCGGTGAAGAGGGCACCCCGGACTTGGCGATCGGCGATGAGGCCACGCTGGAGGAACATATCGAAGACCGCCTGGACCGGCTTTATGCGGCCAAAGCCTACCTGCAGAGCGATGCTGCTCTGGCGAACAGTGTGGCGATGGAGCATGTCCTCGACGAGATCGCCAATGAGGAAATAGACCTCCAACGCGAGCGGCATGTCGATGCCGACGGCGAAAAGGGCGTGACGCATGGGTAAGGCGCGGATCGCACTCGGCGTCATTAGCTTTGCTCTTCTCGGCGCGGTGCTGGGATATGTTCTGGCGTCGGCCTTTCTGTCGTTCCGCTGGTTCGGGGTCGGGGCGAATATCGATTTCCTGATGTTGACACGCAGCTATGGGGTTCTTCGAACAACCCACCCGGGCGATATGCAGATTGTTCACTTGATCGTGGGGATCAGCACTGGTGCCGGTGTTTTGCTCAGTGCGGTCTTGATGAACGATGCGCTGACCAAATTTGGGGAAACCCACTGGCAGCAGATGTCGGAGATGAAGCGGAACGGCTTTTTCGGCAAGCCCGGCCACGGCTTTGTCCTAGGCAAAATGGGCAAGCCTAAGAGCCGAAAGCCCTTTGTCATGTCCAAGGTTTTTCCCCATGCTTTGATCGTCGCCCCGACCGGACGCGGCAAGACGACGGGGTTCGTCATCCCGAACCTTCTGACCTATCAAGGCAGTACAGTGGTGCTCGACGTAAAAGGTGAAAATTTCGAGACGACGGCGCGCCACAGGGCAGCGCAGGGCGACAAGGTTTTCCGGTTCGCGCCCACAGACTGGAAGTATGGCCGCTCGCACCGGTACAATCCTTTGCTGCGAATATCGGCGCTGGAAAACGTCGACCGCCAACAGATGGAGCTGCAACTCCTGGCCTCGCTGTTTCTGCAAGCAGATAACGACCGCGTCCAAGGGCTCCTCGATGGCGGTATCGATCTATTCGTGGCGGCAGGGCTTTTAGCATTCGAGCGAAATCGGCCGACCCTGGGCGAGATTTATCGCATCGCCGCATCAGGCGGAGACAAGCAGAAAGAGTACCGCCGCCGTGCAGACGAGGTGGTCAATCCAGCCGCCAAGCTGATTTTCATGCGCATGGCCTCGACCAACAACGACACGCTGACGTCTTATCTGTCGCTCTTGATGACATCTGGTCTCAAGCAGTGGTCGAACCCTGCCATCGATCGCGCAACAGCAACTTCAGACTTCGATTTCCGCGACATCCGAAAATCGCCGTTTTCGGTTTATCTCGTGGTCGAACCGCTGATGGTAAAACCGCTCGCGCCGTTGATCCGCTTGTTCTTCTCGGATTTGCTGGCATCGCTTCAGGATCATGAACCTGGCAAGGACGAACCCTGGCCGGTGATGATCATGCTCGATGAGTTCAACCGCCTCGGCAAAATGCCCATCGTTCTGGACAGCATCGAAACTCTGCGCTCTTACCGCGCCAATCTCGCGATCGTCACCCAGACCATCCCTGCGCTCGATGAAATCTATGGCGAAAACGCCCGCCGCGCCTTGCAGGGTAACGCAGGCATCAAGCTCTATCTGACCCCCTCAGATGAAAAGACCATCGAAGAGCTCAGCAAAGCCGTTGGCAAAACCACCAAGCGCGTTGTGACCCGCTCGCGTTCTGTCGGCCGAAACCCTTTCGCTGGTCGCAGCATGTCTGAACGGACTGAAGAAACCGCGCTCCTACCTGAGGATGAGGCGCGGCGCATGGACCTTGATGACATCGTTCTGGTGGTCGATGCGCAAATGCCCGTACGCGCCAAGCGGATCAAATACTATGATGATCGGTTTTTCAAGCTGATCTCCGACAAGCAGACCGGCGATCTGCCATATCCCTCGGCGGGGGATCAAATGCGCGGCCTGCAAGGGCAGATCAAGGCGCTGGAAGCGAAGATTGGAGCGCTTGAGATGCCGAGGGCGGTTTCACGTGGCTCTGAAGGCGGTGGGAAACGGCGAGAAGAGATCGATAATTTGGTCAGCGAAAAGCGGGGTGAGCCGAACGAGGACAAGCCTAGTTTGGGCGAATATCAGGCTGGTTCAGATCGGGTGGAGAAATTTATGGCGGCGGCAGCCCAGGGATGAGAGCAGAAAGCATACTTTGTTGCCTGCCGATGAAAGACTCATTGCAGAAGAAACGAATACATTCCTAAACTGACTAGGAGACAAGAATTCCTGACCCGTATTTGAAAGATTGACTTTCGAATTCTAACGCCCACGTGCGAACCGTGGTGTCCAGCTCTCAATCAATGCTTCTTCTTCCGCTAAATCTTCATCATCTGGATCTTTGGCCAGCACGTCGCTCGATAACACAGTCAGAGTGAAACCATAACTGCCTAGCCCAACGACCTCTTCGTCTAAGGGCAAGCTACGAGTACAAGAGAACCAGTCTGCAAGCGTGGTTTGCCCGCACAGGGTTCGACCCGAAGCAACGTTGCCGGGCTTCCGATTGAATTCGCGTGTAAGACTTTCTGGCAAAGGTGCGCCCTTGCGAAGAAAGGTAAGCTTGTCGAGTTTTTTGAAGCTATCGGACAGGAATGCGTAGGCGACTTTGTCACCGGAACTGACAATGACCGCCATCGGATAGTCACAACACTCTGCGGCTCTGATTGCCGAGGCCGTCAGCGAGCACTCGGCGCGGTCGCCCAAAGTGATGATTGCATCAAGGCCGACGCGGCTTGTACCGATGACGTTTGAAACCAGCCTCGACGGCATCAACAGACCAGACGCGAAGTGATCGGCTTCGAGCTCAATGGAGTTTGATCCTTGCGAGAATCCCGCTTTCGAGATGTGGATCGGAGCTGACCTAAGGATCTCCTCCGGATGCCCTTCTAGAAAGTAATGCCCAAGCTCGTGGGACACCGTAAATCTGCGGAAACCCTCGCTGACAATATCTGTCGCATAGAAGATTCCGACACGGTCGTCGAAGAAGATAATTCCTCCGCTGACGCCTGGGCGATCAGGCGGCTTTGGCTCAACTATGATGTCTTCGGCCTCTGCGATCGCAAATGGGTCAACCGGGAAGCTGTCAAACCCCATCTCTTTGGCCTTTAGCTCGCCCTGACGTCGCGCCATAGTGAGGCGGAACTTGCTCATTTCTCCGCTTTCTTTTGGTTCATCAGGTCAATCATCATCTGAATGTGCTCTCTGTCCCCGTCAGATAGGTTCTCTTCCCCTCGGAACGCTGTTGTTGCCTGGCCCATCTCCGAGGTGCGCCCGAGGAGGTAGTCTGAAGTCACATTCAATGCCTTTGCCAGGGATCGGATATTGGCGAAAGATGGCTTTCGTCGTTCCTTCTCGAAATGTCCGATGGCGGATGGTTGCAGGCCGGCCTTTGCGGCCAATTCGGTTTGATTAAGTTCTCTGTTTTCTCTGGCTCGGCGTAACCTTTCGCCGAATCCTCCCGTTTCGTCTGTTGAGTTTGACATGACGCCCTTGGTTGTGTTACTATGACGAGATCGTAGGATATCCGCCGCTTGCTCGCGGCTTTTTCTTTCACGAAACGCCCTACGAAAACGTCAATAACTGTAAGACAGATCGTAGAATCCGTCAAGCCTGAGGGGGCAGAAGGAAATGAATGTAAGAACAAACTTTGAAGATTACGCGCGCAGCCTGGATATCGATCCTGTTGAAGCTGCGCTCATGGATGTGGCCCGTGCCATCCAGATCACCGTGACAATGCACCGCGAGGCGGAAGCTCACTATCGTGGATTGGCCAGCCATGTGGATCGGCCGGGAAGCCCATTTGAAGACCTTGTCCACGAGATCTACGCGTCCGGCAGCTTTGCCATTCACGCACCGACGCGATCGCGCCTGAAGCGAGATCAACATGATGTCGACGCTGTCATTGAACTGAGCGTGCTGCCGGGAAGCGACCCTGAATGGGTCCTGACCACGCTCTACAAGGCAATCAAAGGCGATCCGGGCAGCAAGTATCACGACTATCTGATTGAAAAGAACAGCCGTTGTGTGACGGTAACATATCCGGATGGCGTGACGGTGGATCTCATGCCCGTTGTTCGCTTGGTTGGCACCCCGGAGCGTGTCGCGACCCTGTTTCACCACAAGCCGGAAACGGGCACGCTCTACCACAAGGAGGTGAACCCAAAGGGGTTCGCCGACCACTTTAATGGCCAGATCGAAACAAGCGCGGTCTTCCAGGATCGTTTTGACGCGCGGCGTTTCCTCGTAGACGGCGAAACCTACGAGACCATGGCAAAACGCATGGCGTCTGATGGCAGCATGATCAAGGCTGATACCCAACCGATGCCTGTCCATGTCCCGCTCGACCAAAAATCTCCGCGTGTTGTTGCTCTGCAATTGATCAAGCGGTTTCGCGACAAGCGCTTCCGCAAACATGATGATCACCGTGGAAAACGGAAACCTCCCTCGATCATCATGGCGGCGATCGCGCTGGAAGCAGGCTCGGTTCAGGACAACCTGGTTGACGAGGTCATTGCTTTGGCCACACGTATGCGCCGCCGCATCCAAGAAGCCGAAAGCAGTCTTCGGTTGTTGGAAGTACGCAATCCGGCTCATACGCCCGATGTCTTCACCGATCGGTGGCCTGAACAGCGGAGCGACCAACAACTTTGGGCCCGCGATCTCCAGACACTGATTGATCGTCTGAAGACCCTGCAGCGCGTGGGTTTTGACCCAGCCGTTATCCAGTCAACCTTCGACGATCTCTTCGGCGAAAAAGCCGGTGAAGCGGCCTTGCGCGCATATCATCAGGCGCGGATCGCACAGCTTGAACACGGGGCGCTTGGAATGAAACCTGGTGGAGAGTTTAAACTCGCAGCCCCGGCTCTGGGTGCCGGTGTTACGGCTGCAAGTGGCCTCATCACACCTGCCCGGGCCAATACCAACATGGGGGGTGTGGTACCCGATGATAACTGTTGGTGATCAAATCGCTGATATGCACGCCGTTTTTCCGACCTGGTCATGCGAGCAGCCGAACAAGCGGACTGCCGTTTGGCATGGCACGCTCACGCCCCACAAAACGGCTTATCGGCTGCGCATAGAATATACCGAACCTCTGTTGCCCGAAGGGCGTTCAAACCTCTATCTTCAACCTCTGGTCGAGGTGCTGGGTCCCCCGCTGACACGACGGTTCGGAAATGCCGAAGGCTCTCTCCCTCATGTTTACATCGCACATCCGCGAACTCAGCGGACCGGCCCATTCCTTTGCCTTTTTGATGATGAAGCCAACGAATGGACACCAGATGACCGCATTAGCGATACCACCATCCCTTGGGCTTCAAACTGGCTCAGTTGCTACGAGTGCTGGTTGTTGACGGGCAAATGGTTCGGCACGGGCAAGCACATCAGGCCAGAAACGGATAGCCGCAACCCAGTCGCGGCAGCATTGGAGCGTTACCATGGAACAACCTCAGTCGCGGCGGTCACACGGCACGATTTTTCATCGACGTGAACAGCTCGAATGGACGACCGATACCTTCCGCATCCTCTCGATCGATGGTGGCGGTATCAAAGGAATATTGCCTGCCGCCGTGTTGGCCGAATGCGAGCGGCGATTTCTGAAAGGAGGGTCAGCAGCGGCCTATTTCGATTTGCTGGCAGGAACATCAACTGGCGGCATAATCGCGCTTGGTCTGAGCGCGGGCATGCGCGCGGCGGAGGTTCTCGACATTTACCTTACCCACGGCGGGAAAATCTTTCCAAAAGGCTGGACCCCGCCATTTGCTTTGGGTCGGGCGGCAAAATCCGCTTACGGGTTTGCGCGCAACATGGCCGTCTATCGCTATGACCGAGAGCCCTTGGAACGCGCCCTTCGGGACTGTTTCGGCAACAGAACTCTTGGGTCTGTGGATCGGCGGTTGAACATTCCAACCTTTGACGGTTTCAACGAGGTCACTGTTCTGAAGACCCCACATCATCCTGACTTTCGCCTGGACTGGCGGGAGGAGATCGTGACGGCCGCCCTTGCGACCTCGGCGGCACCAACCTTCTTTTCGACATACCGAAATGGCACGCGGCACTTTGCCGATGGAGGTGTTTGGGCGAACAATCCAGCCATGGTCGCACTGGTTGATGCTCTTTCGTGTTTCGATCTCGACCGGCATACCGTCGACATTCTGTCTCTCGGCTGTGGCGAGCAGGATCTGCGATTGTCGGACTCGCAAATCAAGTGGGGAGGGATGTTTCACTGGCGCACCATCATTGAGACGGCCATGCATCTACAAAGCCAAAACGCACTGGGTCAGGCCGGTCTGCTGATTGGGCGCGACAGATTACTGCGGGTAACAACTGCACCTTCATTAGCTCCGATTGCGATGGACGACTTTGAAAGAGCTCGTGACGAGCTTCCCACTCAGGCCCGGCGACTCGTTGAAGAGAATTCCGGGCGCTTGGAAAGGTTCTTCGATGCGGAAAGGGCACCAGTAACCCTCTACCATGGAGAGCAGGCTGCCGACCTTTGATTGCAGCAAGTTAGATCGCTTGACCGGCGCACCTAAGATATTTGTCAGCGTCTACTTTGGAGTGACTGCGCCGCAGCAAAGACCAGTCCGACCAACGGCAGGAAGGTGCCGATTTCACTTCAAGCGCTTGGCCCGTTCAGCGACCTTCTGAACCATAGAAACAGTAGCTCCACCTGCCTGCCTTATCCCAGCTCCGGCGATCTCAGCATTCGATCTCGTGCCAAACCGTGCCCGCGCCCGTGACCCTTTGGTGCCAATCAAGCCCTTTGCGAACCCGCCGGGACCGGGAATGCTCGGCGGTCCGGCCATCATAAAATTGCCCGAGATGGAGCGGACGATCAGCGGGGTAGCGATGATCATGCCGCCTGCGAGGAACATCATCATGAAGAAGGGCACCAGCGCGCCGATGTTACTTGCACCGGATGGATCTCCGAGTTCGGTCATCAGCGAGCGCGACATGCCGACGACGGTGGAAAACACGCCTGCGATCACGAGGGGGTAGAGCGCGTAGGATACCGTGCTGGACAGCCAACGGTGGAAGTAGTCCTTGCTGGAGTCGAACAGCGAAAGCGCGATCATGATGGGGGCGATGCCAATCATGAACGCCAGCATGATCTTGGCGAAGATCAGGACAAGGCCGCAGAGCGCGCCGATCACGCCGAGGAGGAAAGCGCCGATCGCGCCGATCAGGGCTCCGGCCATCCAATGCATGTTGTCACCGGCCGCATTCAGGTAATCGCCAAATTCTTCGATGAGATCGTCGAAGGCCTCTGCGAAGTAGGATGCTCCTGCGCCGCCGCCACCAAGCCCGGCCACCATGCCGCCCGCAAGCTGATCGAGACCGTTGATGAGGGCGCTGGCCACAGCGTTGAATTGGACCCAGTTCATCGCAAAGAGGGAGATCAGCATGAGCTTGAGGGCGAACCAGAACGCGGTCCGCCCATCCATGGATTTGTACTGAAACACCATGTTGAGGAAGACGCCGATCACGGCGAGCGTCGAGGCCACGGCAATGACGCCGCCAAGCTGACTGGCGACGTTACCAAAAGTGGTTTGGGCCGCGTCATCCAGAAAGTTGTCGGTGGTCTCTACCATCCAGGTGACGACGCCCATCGGATCCTCCTCGGTTTTGCTCTAGACGCTCGCGCCCGTGCGCCGCTTCAGAAAGGCCTTCAGAATATGTTCGCCGTCAAAATCCGGCACGACCGAGACCAACTCCCAGCCGTCTTGGCCAAGAGCCGTCAGCTGCGCTTCGATCTTCGGTGGCTTTGTCTTGGCAGTGTTGATCTGTTCAATCTTGTATTCAAACATGGGCTGTTTCCTTTGAATGGGCCGGATCAACCGGCAGGTAGAATTCAGTGATGCCGCGCGCGCCCTCATGGCGTCCGGCCTGGATAATCACATCGATCGAGCGAGTGATGTAGTCGTTCATGTCCTGGTAGGTCATGGGCACATCGGTTTTCAGGGCGGCGATGGCGAGGCGCTGCACGGCCAGCTGAGGGGTTTCAGCGTGCAGCGTGGTGAGTGAGCCACCATGACCGGTGTTGATCGCCTCAAGGAAGGTCATGGCCTCCTTGCCGCGTACTTCGCCTAAAACAATCCGGTCCGGCCGCATGCGCAGGGTGCAGGTCAGCAGGACATCAGCGCTGCGCGTGGCGTCATCGCGATCAGACATCAGCGTGACGACATTGGGTTGCGTCGGACGCAACTCGGCCGCCTCTTCTATCGTGATGATGCGCTCCTCGGCGGGCACGAAAGAGAGGATCTTGCGCGCCGTGACGGTCTTGCCGGTCGAGGTGCCACCGGACACGATCATGTTGAGCTTGTGCGTGACGCAGAACTTGATCGCGGCATCGATGTCGCCGGTGGCCACGACATCGCGCAGTTCGGCATTGCGCTTGCGTCGTGCGCCCTCGTTGCTGCGTTCTTTACCAAAGAGATAGGAGAGCTTGATCTGTTCCAAAGGTAGGTCGGCGAAGAACCGCAGGGAGATCGCATAGCCGCCATCGACAGCCGGTGGCTGGATGACTTGCGCGCGGATGGGGCGGTCACGGTAGGTGATGCTGACCGACACAATCGGCTTGGTCCGGCTGAGCGTGGTGTTCGCGGCGGACGCGATCTGATTGCCCAAGTCCTTGATCTCGTTTTGCGAGAGCTGTCGATTGACGCGCTGCATAAAGTGATCCCCCTGAAACTCCGCCCACAGCGTGCCGTCGGGGTTGATGCAAAGCTCGATCAGCTTGGGGTCACGCGCCTCGGAGATCTTGTCCATCGAGCTTTGCAGATAGCTGGCCGCCATGATCAGAAAATCTCCAGATCGCGGTCGACCATCACGGTGACGCGGGCACCCTGATCCACATAGATCACGGGCGAGACGGAGAGATATTCGCCAATCACGCTTTGCGCGCTGTCTTGCAGGTCTTCTCCAATGCCTTCCAGAACATCAGAGGTGATCTCATCTTCGGTGTTTTGAGCTGCAAGTGCAGGCAAGGCTCCGATCAGAGATATCAGGGCGGCGGACCCGAACCGCGTGCCAAAGCGGCTGTCGACAAAACCGGTCGTGCCGGAGCGTCCCAGTTCGTCGCCACCAAAAGCGCTGATTTCAACGGTCTGATTGCTGGGCAGAATGATCCGGTCCCAGGCGACCGTCACGCGTTGCTGGGCGATATCGAGACCGGATTGATACCGCCCGATCAGACGCGCGCCGCGTGGGATCAGGATCCGCGAGCCGTCATATGCGTGGACATCTTCCGATACCATCGCGCGGACCTGACCAGCGAGCGAGCTGTCGATTGCGGTCTCAAGTACGGCCTGGATCATCGTGCCCTGAACAACCGTGTTTGACGGGTTCACGATCACTTGGGCCTGTGTCACCTCAGCAGGTTCAGCGCCGTTGCGAACAAAGTCTGTATCGCCATCAAGTCGACGCTGCTCGGCGGCGGTATCATTGTTGCCGCTTCCAGTGCCGCCAAAAGCGATAATTGGGCTGGCAATACGCGCTTGCAGTTCCTCAAGCTCGGCTTGCCGCCGCCGCTCGAGCTCTTGCATACGCAGTTCCTCGGCCGTGGGGCCGGTTGGTGCGGGCGTGCGCGGGGTTTCCAGGCGCGCAAGCTCCAGATCGTTCTGCAGTCGCTGTATCTGACGTGCGCGTTCTTCCAACTCTTCGCGCAAGGCGGCTTGCGTAGCAGCGGCTTCACTGCGCAGGGCATCGATCTCTGCACCCAAGGTCTCCAATGCTTCAGTGTTGACGGCTGGGACTTCAGGTGCGGGTGCGTTGCGCAGGGCTTCGAGCTCGGCGCGCATGGCGTCCATTTGCGCGCGCAGCTCTTCTGTGTCGCTGGCCGGTTCCGGCTCCGGCGGCGGGGCTGTGTCAATCGGTGCAGGGGTGGGCTCGAGCGCACCAAAGCCTGGTCCCGCCGCTTGGAACTCATCCGGGGAGGCGGTTTCGAGGCTGTCGGGTTCAGAGCGGCCAGAGAACAACAGCAAGAGACCCCCAAGGGCGGCGATTGCCACAATGCCCAAGGCAATAGTGACAACAGACGGGCGCGCCTTCGCGCTTTGTGGTTTTCCTTCAAGCGCTTCGAGGCGCTTCTTAAGCTCAGCTGTTTCACTCATCGGGATTTGCCTCGCTCATCTCTTGGACGCAGATCTCGTCCTCGCCGAGTCGGAGAACCCATCGATCGCTGACACCTGACACACGGATCACGCCATCAGGTCGGGCCAGAGCATTCACGCTGCGCTCATTGCCGTTTGACCAACGAAAGATCGCAGGCAGCGGCGCGTTCGCGGCAAAGCGGAAATAAGTGAAGGTGCCGTCGTCCCAAATCTCGCGCGGAGTGATTTCGGACCGCGCGCTGACGCCGTAAGCGTGGTTTGCAGGTTGGTTTGTTGCCACACGCGATTGCCGAGGGGCCGCGTCGGGATAGGTGAATCGAATGACATAGAAGGTCGGCGAGTTCGCCTCGGTCACATTGAAATAGTAACTGCGCCGGTTGGTGTAGACGGTGATGTTGGTATGCGCGCCGCGCGAGACGGGCTTGATCGCAAAAGCTTGGCCACCGGGCACACCGTCCAAAAGGAAGCCCTCGGTATCGCCTGCGATAATCGAGCGGATCGTTTCGCCTTGGCCAAACTCGATGCTGGTCACATGGGTCAGGCTGGTGCTGATGCGGTAGACCTGTCCATCCTGATAGGTGGCCAGTCGGACGCGGGCATCATAGGGGCCTTGGCGCGGCTGCGTTTCGGCATATGCGGTGCCCGCAAGCTGAACGAGGAAGGCGAGGATCAGGAACAGGCGACGCATGGGTTACTCCAAACGATCCGAGCGGATCGCGTATTCGGTGACGGTAAAGCCGAAAGGGTTCTGCCAGACATCATCGATCGACCGGCTATTCTCGGGACGAAACTCAAACATCAGCGTTGCGGTGAAGAGCCCGTTTTGACTGCCACGCGGCGAGTTCAGCCGCTTGCGCAGGCGTACCTGAGCGCGGTTGGCGCTGATATGGGTGATCGACAGAACCTCGACATCAAGACGGGCATCTGTGCCGTAGCTGTCCGGCGGGTAGGCCTCATGGCCGCTGGTCCAAAGCGCGCGCAGTCCTGCGGCGGCTGCGCCGTCCGACTGCTCCAGGACCCGCCGCACACGCACATCATTGTCGAGCTGGTTGTATGTCTCTCGATCAATGACATAGCGGTAGACCTGTGCCTCGATGATAGCGGGGCGTTCCGTGAGTGAGACCGCTTCAACCATGGCATTGGGGAGGGCCATGCCGGTTTCGCTATCAAAGGGCACGATCATGGGCGGCGGGTCCGCGTCGAGCAGGGCCACGAGGGCGGCGGCGAGGCAACCTGCCATTCCAAAGCCCATGCCTGTCAGCCCCAGCTTCTGCCACATGAGCTCGCGTCGTCTTGCGCCGTAGACGAGCTCTTCTTCGATGATTTCTGCCTCGCTGTTCATGGAGTCAGTCCGCGCGCAAGTCTGGCAGGGTGAAGTCCATGTAGCGGCGTTCTTCGGCCAGCGTGGCGGCATCCACCACGCCGGACTGGCCCGCGCCGACGGTTTGAATGGCTTCGAGCTCCCACATGCGCGTCATGGCAATGGCCAGCTCGGCCGTGACGCGAGTGTTGTGATCGACGGCTTCTTTGAGCGTCTCCATATCCGGGATCAGCGAGACCAGCTGTTCGACCCGTTCGAGAGACTGCGCGGCCTCGTCATAGCTGTTCTCGGCCGCCGCTGACATAACGGCCCCAGTGCCCGCCTGGCTGGCAATGCGTTCCGCGCCCGGATTGCCGCTGCTGGCCATGTCAGACAGGCTGTCTTGGTCAAAACCTGCGTCCTCCAAGGCTTGCGTCATGCGGCCTTCCATCTGTGGGGCCGCATTGCCGATCAGGCTACTGAAGTCACCGCTTTGGATTTGCCGGATGGTGCCAAGGAGATCGCCGAATTCCTGATCGAGCAGGCCGTCAAGGTCGCCGCCCATGGCCATTTCAATGATATCCGTCGCGCCGGTCAGCGCGGCGTAGGTCTCGTTGAGCGTGTCGAGTTGCTGCTGCACGAGATCGAGCTGTTCGAGAAGCGTGTCGAGCTGGTCAGTTTGGATTCCGAAATCCTCCAGCATCTGCTGCAGTTGTCGAATTTCCTGCGCGATGTTGCGGGTGTCGACCGTTGGCACGCCTTGGGCAGATGCAGGGGACGCAACCAACAATGCGCAGATGGCTACGGCAGAAAGAAAGCGGATCATCGTAGTGCCTCCAGATCGAATTGCATGAAGTCTTGTTCGCGCGCCTGCGCGGCCGCCATGGCCAGCTCTGCGGCGCTGAGCGGGCGGGTGTGGGCGGCCTTGAGGCGCGTGCGGATGGCGATCAAGCGGGCGAGTTCGGCCCGCGCATAGGTGTTGAGCGACATGGCAGCGTGAATGTCATCTGTCTCACCAATGCGGGTGATGATGTCCTGCACGCGCTGCGCGGCCGCTTGCACCGAGACCATGGAATAATCGCCATAGACCCCTGCGCCGAAGGAGGTGAGGCTCATGGTCGAGTTTGCGAGCAGAACCGGATCAATCGTGCCGAGTGCATCAACACCGCCGACGCGGGCAAGGTAAAGGTTGTAGCGCTCCGGGATCACCTGAACGTAATGCTGGGTCTCAGCAAAGGGCGGCACGCCGCCGTAGCGCTGCACATTGCCCGGACCGGCATTGTAGGCCGCCAGGCTGTGAATGATGTTGCCATCAAACATGGCCAGCATCTGCGCCAGATAGCGCGCGCCGCCCGTGACCTGGACATAGGGGTTCTCATAGTAGGCCGGGTAGATCCCCAGATCCTGCGCCGTGCCGGGCATGATCTGGGTCAGGCCAAACGCACCAACCGGTGAACGCGCGCCGATGGTAAAGCGGCTTTCTTGCCAGATCAGCGCCTGTAACAGACAGCGCCATTGCTTGGGCGAAAGACCCGCTGCGCGCACGCCAGACATGTGGTGCGTTTCCTGAGCCGCGCGAATGATCAGCTCTTCAATCGATCCTGAGGCATCGCCGAACATCTGGGCTGCGCCGGGGTTCGGATCGACCGAACCATAGAGCGTGCCTGCGGCGCTCTCAGGCGATGAACCAGCTTCCAAGCGCGCGACCAGTGTGCCTGAGTTCCCGCTGGCCAACGTCGTGGCATCAAGGATGTCTTCCAGCGCCTGGAGTTGTTCCTGCTCGAGCGCTTCAAGCTCTTCTTCTTTGGTCAAACGATCCCGCTGCAGTGCCAGATCTTGTTCGCCCTGCTGCAACACGCGCTCGCGCTGCAAGAACATGCCTGCATCAAAGGTGGGCACACCTTGGGCAAAGGCCATTGGCGCGGCAAACCACACCAGACTCGCAAGGATATGCGAGCGGAGCCTATTCATGCAGCGAACCAATCGGTCCGAGCAGCTCGAAATTGCAGTTGCTGCGGCTGACCTCGGCAAAAGAGTTAAAGCATTCTGCCTCTGAAGGCCGGTATTCCGCGCAGGCTGTCAGGGTCAAAAGGGTGAGGGTCAGCACGCAAAGTCTACGCATCAATCTGTCTCCAAAAATCGGGGTTTTGGCGGTAATCCGCGCCGACCAGCGCCTCGCCTTTTTCCATACCGCCAAGGATCGTGAGGTATGGGCCAAGGGCGCTCAGATCGGCATCGATCACGACCGAGCCTTGATCGTCACGCACCAGCGCCAAACGGGAGTTGCTGCCGGTGCTGAGCAAAACACTGAGCTCTTTCTCCGAAAGGCCCAGCATGGTGTAATCGCTTGCCGAGGCACGAATGTTGGGGAGCAGGAGCTGCGTCGGCACAGCCTCGACAATCGTCTTGCCGGTGCGGGTTTTCTCAAGCTGGCTTGCGTATTGGGTCATCATGACAACGACGGCGTTCTGTTTGCGCGCCGTGACCAGCCAGTTACTGAGCCGATCCGCGAAATACGGGTTATCCAGCGCCTTCCAGGCCTCATCGATGATGATCAGCGTCGGTTTGCGGTCCTCGATCACGCGCTCCACCCGCCGAAACAGGTATGACAGGACAGCCATGCGTTCCTTCTCGCTTTCGCTGTCGAGAATGCCGGTCAGGTCGAACCCCACGACCACACCATCGAGCGAAAATGTGTCGTCAGCGCTTTGCCCGAAGATCCAGCCGTAGCGGCCATCAGCTGTCCATTCCTGTATCCGTTCGAACAGATCCCCTTCATCTGCCCCCGCCACAAAGAGGGAGGCCAAATCCTGCCAGTTGCGCAGGGCGGCATCGCTCGCTCCGGCGTTCTGGCGTACCACTTCCTGAATGCGGTTGATCTGGACCGGGCTCAGGGGCTTGTCGGCGCGATGCAGCAGCGTGGCCAGCCAATCGGAAAGCCAGGCTTGCCCGCGCCCGTCGATTTCCGTGCGGAGCGGGTTGAGACCTGTGGCTTCACCCGCCTTGATGGCGCTGTAACGCCCGCCATTGGCCCGCACGGCCATTTCCATGCCAGCGCGATAGTCAAAGACAAAGACGCGTGCGTCGCAGCGACGGGCTTGGGTCATGAGAAAGGCTGACAAGACCGACTTGCCGGAACCAGGACGACCGAGGATCAAGGTATGCCCGCCGGTCGGTTCTTTGTCTGGCTGACCCGTCTCGTGGTAATTGAACAGGAAACCCGAGCGTTCAGGCGTTGGAAACAGGGTGATCGGTTTGCCCCAAGGCACTTTGTGGCCAGGTTTGCCCAGTTGACCGCGATGCAGTGCTGCGAGGTCGGCAAAGTTCGTGTTCGTGATGGCGGCCTTGCGGCTGCGCATTTGCCCATTGCCCGGATGCTGCGCGAAATAATGTGTGCGCGCCGCGAAGCTTTCGTTCACCAGATTGACGCCTTCACTGGCAGCTATATTGCGGACCTCGGCGGCGATTGCTTCCAGCTTTTCCTCGGTCTCGGCGAAAACCGTGACCGTCATATGATGATCACCAAAGCTGAGCCGCTTGGATTCCAGATCGTCGAGCGCGTCGACCAGTTCTTCTGCGAGAGAAATCGCGCCATCATCGCTGGCCTTCATAAGGCGTTGCTGACGCTTGATCCGACTGGCCATGATGTTGCTGTTAATCGGCGTGAAGGAATGCGTGACCACCATGTCGACGGGAAGGTTCAGCTCATCGAACATGGTGCAGCTGGTTCTGGCTGGGTAAGTCTTGATCGCAAAACTGGTGCCAAACCGCTTGCCCGCCGTCCCATCGTCGAGCGTAAAGCCGCGTCCCCGAAACGTGACGCGGGTGTTGGCCACATCTTCGGCAATGACGCCAAATCGCGATTTTGCGAACAGCGGGCGCTCTTGGCCGATGTTGAGCGCCCCGAGGAAACCCAGCAGTTCGCCGTTTTCGACTCCAAGAAGGCGCGGGTTCATCTCGGCAAAGGACGACAGCAGAAACCCAACGACCTCCTCGAGCTTGCGCAACAGCTTGGCTGTCTGGTCTTTCAACTGTGCGATCGAATCTGAGCGCTTCAGGCGCAGCCGCGCGCCGAGGGGAGGACGTTTCAGCACCGTGAGCGTGAGCGTCTTGTCCCGCAGGCCTGCCCGCGCCATCGCCGTTTGCCAGCGGGTATCCAGCGCTTGTGCAAACCCTTCATTTGGCACCGGTGGTAAGGCGGTTCCGATCGCTTTTGAGACCTTGTGAACGTAGAAACTGTACTCCGGCCCGATCTGCGCGATGATCGCTGCAAAGAGCTCGCGGGTCTTCTCCAAATGCACGTCATCGCTGGTCATGCTGTTGACGCCATCGAGGCGGATGCATTGGAACAGCGCATTGCCGCGTGTGCGGATCGTCACATCATTCACCAGACTGACATAGGGCAGCATGCTGGCCATCGGGCGCTCTTTGCGCGCCCAGTCTGGCAGCGTTGCAAGATCATCCGACGGATCACGGAGCATAACTGTCCCCCGAATGGATCTTGCGGTTCGGGGTCGGTGGCGTTTCTTGCAGGGCGGTGACCATCACCTCAAGAAAGGCCGGATCCCAATCCGCCGCTTTCCACAGCGCGGGATAGGCCAGGGCGGCGATTATGATCACCGGCCAGCTCTGGACCCAGAGAAACAGCAACACAAACCCGAAGAGCCAAACCATGGCGTACATGATCGGCAAGCCGATGAGCTTTGGCGGCCGGATCAGACCGAGGAAGAGGCGGGTTTGCGTTGCCATGCCTAATTTACGCACCCCAGATCGCGGTCACGATGGTCGGCGCAGCCGCGATCCCTGCAATGGCAACTAGCACCCAGAGGGCTTGGCGGAAATCCAGAATGCCAAAGAGCCAAGAGAGGAACACACCGATCAGGGCCAAGGTGCCGATGACTATGCCCAGGGGGCCGGTGATCGTATCGACGATGCCCTGCAAAAGGTTCTGCACCGGCGAAAGGTCAATGCTCTGCGCAAAGGCCGGGTTGGCAATCATCAAGCTGGCCAGAGCCAGCGACAGGATCGTGCGGAATTGAATGTGCATCAGGAGGCTCCAGTCAGTCGATCACGCACGGCAATGACGCGGTGCACGTGATTTTGGGTTTCTTGGTAGGGAGGGATGCCGCCAAAACGCGCGACCGCGTCGGGCCCTGCGTTGTAGGCGGCAAGCGCGAGTTCGGGCGTGCCAAACTGCGCCAACATCATCAGGAGGTAACGAGCAGAGCCATCGAGGTTGGCCTGCCAGTCATGCGGGTCAACGCCGAGCTGCGCGGCCGTCGCGGGCATCAACTGTCCCAGGCCGATCGCGCCTGCGGAACTGAGCGCATTCGGGCGGTAGGCACTTTCGATCTCAATATTGGCTTGGAAGAGGGCCTGCCATTCTGTCACCGACAGACCGGCGCGGCGCAACGCCGGGTGCCCGCCATAGCGATGCGCAGTGCTTTCAAGCGCTGCGAGGATTTCTGGGCGGGGAACTGCGCGGTCGGGTGCAGGAGGCGGACCTTCAGGCTCAGGCGCTGTAAAAACGATCAGCTCTGGCGGGTTGGCACCAATCCCGTCGACGTAGCTTTGTGCAAAACCTGATTGGGGGGCTTTAGATTCTAGCTGGCCATCGGCTCGCATGGAAAGAACGAAGCCTTCAGAATAGGCGGGTGCAGCAATGCATACTGCCAGGACGGCAAGTGTCTTAGCCCGCGTCGTCCAGCTTGTGAGAGGCGATTTTGCCTTCGAGCATAGGGATCGAGACGATCGAAACGCCAAGCCCGGCGAGGAAGCTGGATAAACCGTTAATTGTCTTGAATTCCCGAGCTGCCATGTTGTTTCGAGCAGTGACGAGCAGGCGGCGCGTCTCGCCATCTGGCGAGACGCAATGCACGGTCCAAACTCCGGACCACTGAGCACCTGTACGTTTGGGCGTAACCCGACACACAACATCCGCCGAATGACCCTCGGCAAGCAGCGTGCGCAGCCCGTCTTCACTGACAACATTGGGGGCGTCTTGCATCAAATTCATAGGATCGAGCCTTGCAGAATTATGCATTAGCCCGGCAGTCCCTCATGGACTACCGAACCGATACAATATTATAATTTTGCAATCAATAGGTGCATTTTGAGTTATTGCACCTTTCATGCGTTGAAATAAATTTACTGCAACGGAGTGACTGAGCCAAGATAATATGGCGCTTTTGAAACAAATATGGGCGGTTATGGTCGTTCTGAGCTGGGGTTCTGCCGCGATCGCGGGCAGTTGTGGGCCACCTACGCCGCCTTGGATACCAACGGAGCCCGCCTTAGCGGAGCGGTATGTAGAAATCCTGAAACGGGATGCGGAGGCGTATTTCTCATCTGTTGAATATTACTTCAGATGCATTGATGATCAGCGGCGTCAAGTTTTTGAAGAGGCCCGTAAGATCAACGCGAAGTTTGTCCTTGTGCTTAGCGCCAGTTACGGCGCGCAGTAGCGTCTGGTTGACTGCGAGCCCAGTGCAGATTGGAACAAAAGTCAGTGGTGAGGGTCTTGCCCAACGGCGATCTGCAAATGATGCGCCTGATGGTGTGCACCAATGGCCATCACGCCAAAGAAGCCAAGCCCAATTACCCTTGCCAGATCGGTCTCGGTGCTAACAGTGATACGCATAACCGCACTGGACGTGGTGGGTTCGACATCTATGTCCCACGTTGTTTCAGCCGCGAGCATCGGTGCATGCGCCACAGTCATGCGTTGAATAGCACCCAGCGTCTCGCCTTCGCCTGACACAGTGAAGGTCACAGTCATTCCGTTCGTTTCCGTGGTGGTCTTGGCTCTGGTCGTCACAAGGTCCATGTCCACCAGGTGGCTTTGCAATGCGTCGATATTGACCTTGTTCCAATCTGTCTTTGGATCATCGTCCAAGATCTGCACGATTTCGGAGATGGCGGCGAAGGCTGATTGTCCGACCTCTGTTGGGCCATTTGATCCGTGATGCATATGTTGAGCAAATACTGGAGAGGTTGCGAATGTGACAAAGGCGCAAAGCATTGTTCTGAACATGGAAAGACCGTTTTTTTGTTGAGGTTCAGTCTTTGATAGATTGATCCCGCAAAATCAAATATGATTGAAATCATATGTTACCAGAGCCATTTGATCTTTTGAATGATGATGCACGCAAGAGTATGACCTTGGCAAAAGCCGATCACGTCTTTCATCAGGGTGATCAGACGCGTGGTCTGTTTTTTGTTGCTTCAGGGGCAATTTGTCTGACCAGACTGACCGAAGCAGGGGCGCTGGTGACCCTTCACAATGCCGTTGCTGGCAGCATGTTTGCGGAGGCGTCGCTTTACTCCGATCACTACCATTGTGATGCAATAGCAGTCGCACCTTCCAAGGTTATTCGCCTGTCCAAGAGCGCTATATTACTGCGGCAGCGTGAGGACGCCTTCTTCTCAGAAGGGATCACAAGGCTTTTGGCCTCACAGGTGCAGGATTATCGTCAGCTCTTGACGCTCCATGCCGTGAAATCCGCGAATGAGCGGGTATTTCAGGCTGTCGCCAGTGGACGATTGAGGGGGTCAGTTACCCAGCTCGCGAGTCAAATAGGCCTCACCAAAGAGGCCTGCTATCGAGCGCTGAAGGAGCTGACGGATCAGGGCTTGCTGAGCAAAACCGGGCGCGGTGAATACGTTCTGCGCCAGCCATAGTTAGCACAGGCAATCCTGCGCGGACGGGTGTTAGCCCAGGATCCCCGGCCAATTACCGAGGCCTGCGGCAATGTTGCCAGAAATGTCTTGCCGCCATAGCTCTTGCGCCCGTAGGCTCGCATTCAGGTAGAGCTTGCCTTCATAGATCGTCCAGGCTTCAGGTATGGTCGGCGCAAGATATCCTCGCGATGCCGCAAAGGCGCAGTAGCCTCCGAACCCAGGAGCATAAGCTTCTGGGTTTGCCGCGAATTTGTCGGCGTTGCGCCGATTGGCAAAATGCCATTCAGCGCCGTTCCAGAGTTGTGCGTGCGCCGCTGCACCAGATACGGGCTTTTCCTGATCGAAGTAGCCAACTGGATCGACCGCATTTATCGCAATCGGATTTTGAAAGACCTCCGGTTCGCGCGCAAAGGCGACGGAAGGAAACAGTCCGAAGGCGGCGGGTGTTGCGGTGAGTAGACCGAGTGTCTTGCGGCGTGTCAGCATGGTGGATGATCCTTGTCGTTGCATCGTTTATACATTGGCAATCCGCGCGTTTCAGGGTGCATGACCTGATTGTGAACCCGCCGTGAACAGGCACAACACGGGTTAGTCATGAGGTGGATTCCGCGCGGCTTGGATGTCCTGAACACGTTTCGGCCAGGTCGAGCGGATGTAGGCGAGAATGTCCCAAATCTCCTCATCCGTTAGTGTTTCACCGAAGCCCGGCATGCCGCTGGCAAACCCCGTAACACCGCGTGCCTCAAGCGCAGCTGCCCCGCCGAGCTTTGAGTACTCAAACAAAAGTTTATTGTCGTGGTGCCAAGTATGCCCAGTTTGATCGTGCGGCGGTGCAGGCAATACGCCATTTTCATCCGGCGATCGCCACTCGGGCTGCCCCTCGAGGTTTGCCCCGTGGCATGCGGCGCATTGCTCTGCATAAAGGGCCTGCCCGTTTGCCAAATCACGGTTGTCCAACTCATGATCCGCGAAAGCTCCAGTTGCGGCAAAGCAGGAAATGGAGATCAGAAAATTCTTCATAGCACCTCCACCCATGTCTTCATGCCACCGGCCTGATGGCTTAGCATATGGCAGTGCAGCATCCATTTGCCGGGATTGTCGAACACGCAGAGGATATCTTGCGTCTCACCGGCCTGTACCAGGCTCGTGTCTCGCAAATCCCCAAGGCTGCCGTCCCTTTGGATCTCGTAAAAATGATGCCCGTGCAGGTGAATGCCATGCGGGAAGCTCGTGTCATTCACCAATCGGATCCGCACGGTCTCGCCGCGCTGGAAGCGGCCAAAAGGGGCGGATTGCAGGTCAGAGAGGTCGTTGAAGGCCCAGATATTGTCACCGCCATGTCTGCCCCCCATAGCGCCACCCTGCATGGCCAAAGTCAGCTCTTGCGTGACCTCGCCGGGGCGCGGAACATCGTTTGATGGCAGCGCGGGAATCTCGCTGCTGCGGGGCTCAACCTCGCCTTCTGTCGCCAACTGCCCGAGTGAATAACTCCCGCTTCGGGTCGCCATGAAAATCTCCATCGCGCCTTCGACATCAGCGATGATGTCAATGCGCTGCGCCGGTGCCAATTCGATGGTCTCAAATTCCCTTGGCTGTGCGAGAGGCATGCCGTCAAAGGTGACAATCCTGCCCTTAAGCCCTGTCAAAGTGAGCGGGAAAACTCTGTCGGTGGCGGCGTTGATCATCCGAAGGCGGATGCGCGCGCCTTTCTTCAAAAGCAGGTCAGGCAAAAACGCACGCGCGAAATTCCCCATTCGCCCTGCATGAGCGACGTCATGCATCGTGGCGAAATCGTCAGTCAGTTGGCCGGTTTCGTCCAGTCGCCAATCTGCCAGAATGGCTGTGATGTCATGATCCACGTCCGGCGGGTTGGCCTCTTCTACGATCAACGGCCCCATGAGGCCGCGTGCAACCTGTTCGTGCGACAGGTAGTGCGAGTGATACCAGAATGTGCCTGCGTCGGGGGGCGTGAATTGATAGGTATGTGTGCTGCCCGGATTAACAATGTCCTGTGTTAGGATCGGCACACCGTCCATTGCGTTTTGCAAGCGTATGCCGTGCCAATGCACCGCCGTGCCTTCATCAAGCTTATTGTGCAAAAGCACGTTTAGGCGCTGGCCTTGCTGCACCCTGATTTCCGGCCCCGGCAATCCGCCATTAAAGCCGAAAGAGCGCGTCGCAGAATATTCTCCGGCGGGCAGTATCTGCGCCTCCACCGCTTCTGCAGTAAGGTCAAACTGGCCCATTGCGCGCGAAACATTGGGGAGGAGCGTTGCCGCACTCGCGGTCAAAAGAAAGTCTCGTCTGTTCATAACGTGTCTCAGTTCCGCAGTGTCAATACGCTGGTCAGTGCTGCTGTCGTCGCAAGCACCGCCAAGATAACTGCTGTTTCTATTTGAATGGATCGAGCCAGATGGCGCGCCGCAGCTGTATTTCCAGCTTGCATCGCGGGCACGAAGCGAAGTTTGTTTACCGCAGCGAGCGTCAGGACCACAGCGACGAAAGCGAATTTTGCAAGGAGAGCCTGACCATACCCCGAGCCGAACAAGGCCGACGGGGTGCCAGTCAACACCCAGCCCATGATAAGCCCTGCGATGATGAGAGCAGGCACAATGATCGTCGCTGCTATGCCAAATTGATGCCCGAGCTGTGCCGCTTGGTTCAACCGATCGTCCCTGCGTGACAGATGATGCAAAGGTGGCAAGACACCGATCCAGAAGGCAACGCCAGCAAGGTGCAGCGACAGAAGAAGACGCAGGCCCAATTGTCCTTTATCCGGTATGTGACCGATCTGGGCAAACGACCAAAGCAGCAATAAGGCACCGACAAGCGCGAGCCATTGCCCAAGGCGGAGCCCCGCGCGCGACATCAATACCCCGACAATGATCATGGCGGACCCTGACACACGATACAAAAGCGCGTCGCCAACTGGGGTCTGCCACAATAGGCCCAAGATTTCGGGGTCTGTCATGCCATCTGAGCCTCCAGTCAGCGCGGCACCGCGTAGCATGAAACCCAGAAGAGAGGCCGCCAGCGCAAGCACCGCGAGAGCAATCGTCTGGTTGCGTATCCGCTTGGTCAGAGAGTCCGTCGTACTGGCAAATGCCAGCTGAGCGATCACCAATCCGGCCGCGCCCAAGGCTCCAATGTATAACAGCAGTTTCGCCAGAATTGCGGCCTGACCCCAAACATCCGGCATGCTCACTCCACCGTGAACGAGAATTCGCTCTGCATCGCATGACCGTCGATCCCAAGCCCGCGCCATTCGATGCGATAGATGCCAGCCCCCATGCCTTCCAGAGGAAGCGTAAAGGTGCGATCAAAGCTCTTCTGGTCACCGAGATCGAGTTGCACCGACGGGTGATCCGCATGGGTCATCTTCACCCGCGTCAGGCGAATGTCATTGGCGAAATTAAAACTGATATCGGCGGGGACGTCCGCAATCACAGCGCCATTTTCAGGCGTGGTCGTATCGACACGGGAGTGGGCAAACGCACCGGACGCAAGAGATGCGAGCCAAACAAAAAGGGCAAGGTGTTTCATGGTCGTATTCCTTAGTTAATCCCGTTGGCGCGTTGGATGGCGCGAATGTAATCGATCACCATGGCGACGTCGCCACGCGTGAGGCCTTCGACCGGCGGCATATCTCCAAACCGCCAATGGTGGGCGCGAACGCCATTGGCAACAGCGCGTTGAAAGCTTTCGTCGCCATGATGACTGGGTTCATAGATTTTGTGAATGAGCGGTGGTCCGGCCTCTGCGTTGCCAACACCCTGCGTGCCATGACAGGCCGCACAGATGCTTTCAAAGATGTTCTGGCCGATCGCCGCATTGCCGCTGATCTGAGGCATGGTGATCGCCACCATAGCCGTATCGGTAGCCGTATCTGCGGCCGTGACTGTTGCAGTTTGGGTGGCTGGATCGTCTTGAGTGATGTCCTGCGATGGTTCTGAGCGAAGGAAGCCAAAGACGGCGATTGCGGCAGCGGCGCTTACGCCAAGGAATAGGTATTTCGTGTTCACGTAGGTGTCCTAACATGCTGATAGAGGTGCCGATCGCCCCAGAGGACGCGGCAGGTCACGCTTTGCCCGAATGCTTTGGGCAAAACTCGATAGGCGTGATCAGCTGTTAGGTGGTCGTTCGGGAGTTCGTGGCCTGTTCACAGCAGCAAACTGGCCGATCTGTCCCCATGAGGCCGAGCGAAGTCCGATCGGATGATCCAGTGTCGGGAAATCGGACAAAGTTATCGCTTGGCAAAATATCTGGTCGCAACATTCGTGTGCCACCTGATCGTTTTCAGAGACGTCATGTGAGTGGCTCGCGATACTGGCAACGTCGCTTGGCGCATGTTCGTGGCAATGCTCACCAATGCAATCAGGGGTTCCCGCATGCGCAGCGCTCTCGATCATGTTCCCGATCAAGAGCATGCCAATCAAAGCGATTGCGATTATGCCACGAATAATTTTCACCTCAAAAGCCTAGCCCAAGGGGTTGAATGTTACAACTGCGACAGGTGTTCACAGTTTTGCCAACATCCAAACGGCCATTCCAACCATCATCAGGTTTTCAGTGAGAGAGATGAACCCAAGCGGCACCTTGCTGTCACCTCCAACACAGGCGCATTTAAGCTCGCGTTTGTCGATATAAACGGCCTTGAAGACACTGACTGCGCCGATGCCCGCGACAATCAGGGCCGCCGGGGCCGACACCCATGTCAGAACGCCCGCCGTCATCAAAAGCCCCGCACCTGTTTCGACAAAGGGGTAGATATATCCGTAGCGCACCCAGCGTTGCGCAAGCAGATCGTAATTCAAAAACATCGTCGCAAAGCGCTCAACATCCTGCAATTTTTGCAGCCCGAGAAGGACCATGGAGATCGAGATGAAGAGCTCGATCGTTCGGCCTGCGAAGGCGGTTCCAAGGCTCAGCCAGGTAACGACGATGGCCAGCAGGGCAGCGATGGAAAACAATGCAATGACAGGTTGGTAGGTCGTGCCGTCTTTCGCTTTGGCAGGTTTTCCAAGATGTGTGCTGAGATCATCGAACCCGCCGATACGTTCGTCGCCAATAAAAATCTGCGGTGTCGTCTTTATTCCGTGTTGCGCCTTAAAGGCATCGACGTCTTCACGGCTCTTGAGGTGTCGGTCATCGACGACAAAGCCGTTGCGCTCCAGAAGGTCTTTTGCCTTCAGTCCGTAGGGGCACATGTGGTCGGACATCACCATTCGGTAGAGCGTTGCATGTTTTTGCAAGGTGTCTTTAGGCATTGGCTGCATCCTCGAGAATTCCGCGAAAGGCGGTCTTGTAATTGCGTCAATGCAAATCTAATCTTTCCAGTTACTGGAAGGTCAAGGAGAGTCGTGATGAATATTTCATCTGCCGCAGAGGCCGCAGGATTGCCTGTGAAAACAGTGCGTTATTATGCCGACATTGGCTTGGTTGATGCGCCTTCACGGTCTGAAGCGGGTTACAGAACCTATGACGATGCCTCGGTGCGAAAACTGGGCTTTGTTCGAAGGTCTCGGGAATTTGGCTTTAGCATTGAGGAGTGCCGCGAACTCTTGAGCCTCTACCAAGACAGAGATCGCACGAGCGCTGAGGTGAAACGAATTGCTTCAAAAAAGCTTCAGGACATTGAAGAGAAACAGAGGGAGCTCCAATCACTCCATGAAGAGCTAGAGCACCTTGTAAAGTCATGTCGAGGCGATCAGAGGCCGGATTGCCCAATCATTGACTATTTGGGTTAAGGTCGAGATTTTTTCGTAATCACAAACCTAATCTCAGTATTCGCATGGATCGCAGTTTATTGGCGTCATTTTCGAGCTATGCTGCTTCAATCTGACCTCAGAGAATGATCCTGCTCGCACAGATCGTGATTGGCCAAGGACGCCAGTACATAGCAGTCCTCTGTGACCCCTTCACCGTCGCACCCCTTTGAAATTCGCGTAAGCTCCTTCTCGAGAGCCCGGAGACGTTTGATCTTAGCTCTGACATCTGAAAGTTGCGAGGTGGCGATGTCATTTGCCGCCTGACACGATCGATCCGGGTGGCCCTGAAGCTCGATCAGTTCAGATATGGCTTCAATTGTGAAACCAAGATCGCGCGCGTGTTTTATGAAGCTCAAGCGCTCTAAGCCTTTAGCGTCATATCTGCGTTGATTGCCTTCCGTCCGTTCCGGAGCGTTCAAGAGCCCTTGCTCCTCGTAATAACGGATCGTCGGAACCTTGACCTTGGTACGTTTTGAAAGCTCTCCGATAGAAAACATGAAATTACCTCTTGAACCTCTAGTCACTAGAGATTGTATATGAGGTGGGACGAAGAAACTAGAGTGCATTCCATGTCCCAGAAATACCTCGCAGTAACCGCCATCCTCGATTTTCGATCCGGTAGCATTCAAGCCTTGATTGCTGAAAGGGGCTGGTCTTCCCTCGAACCCAAGGCGCGAATTGGCGCGGCCTACGATTTCGTGCGCAACGAAATCCTGTTCGGCTATAACAGTGACGATGCGCTGCCAGCCTCTCACGTGCTGGCTGACGGATACGGCCAATGCAACACCAAGGGAACGCTCCTGATGGCGCTGCTGCGCGCTTTGGATATTCCCTGCCGTTTCCACGGTTTCACCATCGACAAGGGATTGCAGCGCGGTGTTGTGCCGGAGCTGGTTTATCCGCTTGCGCCAAGTAACATCATCCATTCCTGGGTCGAGATCTTGATTGATGGCACCTGGATCAATCTTGAAGGCTTCATCCTCGATCGAGATGTTCTGAGCGCGCTTCAAAAAACTTTTCCGGGGCGAACGTCGCTATGCGCCTATGGCGCGGGAACGGACTGTCTGCAAGCACCCCCTGTAGAGTGGGTTGGCACAAGCACCTACATCCAGAAGACAGGTATCAATCACGACTTCGGTGTGTTCGACAGCCCTGATGACTTTTTTGCGAAACATCGCCAGCTTTCGGGATTGCGTGGACTCCTTTATCGCCTGATCGTCCGGCATTGGATGAACCGGCGCGTTGCGCGGATCAGGCAAGGCCATGTGCCTGACATCCCCGTTGGCGAAAGCAGTCTTGTTCCCGCCCAAGAGCTTATCGAATTGAAGGAGGGTGTGTGATGTCAGGATGTTGCGGACATGACGTCAAGTTCGAAGGCGTCTCAGACGACTACAAGCGGCGGCTTTGGATTGTCATTGCGCTGAATGCGACCATGTTCGGTGTCGAGATGACTGCCGGTCACGTCGCAAAGTCCCAGGCGCTTCAGGCCGATGCTCTAGATTTTTTAGGGGACGCGTTGACCTACGGTATCTCTCTTGCCGTGATCGGTGCTTCGATCCGAGCACGCACCAATGCAGCGCTGGCAAAGGGGTTGAGTTTACTTCTGATGGGGCTGTGGGTGTTCGGGGCGACCGTCTACCGCGTTTTTTATGTCGGTGTCCCTGAAGCGGAAATCATGGGGCTTGTCGGGTTCTTTGCATTGCTCACCAATCTCGCAAGCGTCCTGCTGCTTGTGAGGTACAAGGATGGAGACGCCAATGTGCGCTCTGTTTGGCTCTGCTCCCGCAATGACGCCATCGGCAACGTGGCCGTCATGTTCGCGGCTTTGTGGGTTTGGGGCACGGCGACCGGCTGGCCAGACCTGATCGTCGCAACCATCATGGCTGGCCTGTTTTTGTCGTCTTCATTTCAAATTGTGCGACAGGCTTTGGCGGAGCGCCGCGAAGTCGACAGGCTCGGGCACGCAGAAACATGATCGAGACCGCTTTGACCATCGTGGGATTGGGGATCTCGGCCGCAACGCTCGCTGCGATCCTGTGGTCCATCGCGCGGCCCACGCAGCGGCTATGGCCTCCCGCCAGATATTCGTCCTTAACCCCGATTTTGGTATGGGTGCCGACTTTTTCGCTCTTTGGCGCATTGTTGGCTCTGGGGATTTTGGCATGGGGCGACCTCGCGCTGCCGCAATGGCTCCGGTATGGCGTAGGCATACCGCTGATCGTCATTGGGAACGTCGTGGTCTGGAGTGCCGTAGCAGGCTTTGGCATTCACAAGACTGGCGGTGCGACCGGCGGTTTGCAAACGAGCGGTTTGTACCGTTTCTCGCGCAACCCTCAGTATGTTGCTGACATTGGAATGATACTTGGCTGGATGATGCTTTCAGCCGCGCCGCTGGCTTTTCTCGTGGGTGTTTCGGCCATCATTGTTCTAGTTGCTGCTCCTTTTTCCGAAGAGCCATGGCTGCGCGCGCACTACGGCAGTGACTTCGATAGATACGCCAATCGCGTGCGTCGCTTTTTGTGAAGAAGCCGACCTTAGCCAACCCTCAGCACATGCTAGATCTGTACTCCGTCCGTCCGTTAGCTGCGTTCTACGCCAAGGTCTGGTTCAGCGGGATGATCTGAGCGATGTGGTGTTTTAGGATGGCAGTCATCGTACAACGCTGCCTGCGTCTCGCCGTTATCCCACTGATATAGAACGCCGATTTCTTCACCTGTTTTGATGCACGAAATGCGGCCGATGGCTTCGGCCGTTGTGCGAACATTTTCAAGTTTGGGCAAACCTAGCCCCTTTTACTAAGTAACTCTTGTGGATCGACGTCAAATGCGACCGCAATTTTTTCAAGAATATCCACCGATGCCGCAGAGTGAGCGAGTTCAAGCTCGCTGATGTAGCTGCGGTCAATACCTGCCGTATGCGCCAAGTCTTCTTGGCTCATTCTTTTGGAACTTCTTAGATTCCGGATGTTTAGCCCTATGCGTTCCCTCAAATTCATGGCCTGTCTTCGGCCAAACAACGAGGCTCACTCTACGGAATATATTCCACAAAACGCGCGAGAGCTGTCCTCGGCGGTTGCCCGCATATGGTGTGAAAGCTGAAAATGATAGAATGTTGCAATACTATCCTTATGCTGACAAAAGGAGTTGTGGGGCATGTTCCATAAGTTGTTGAAAAGCTGGTGCTGTGGATTGACCGTGGCTGTCTTAGCAAGCTGGGTTCCGCAGACCGCGAAAGCCTATCAGGTTGACTGCGCCATTCTGCTTTGCCTGGCTGGTGGGTGGCCCGCGTCAGCAGAATGTGCCCATGCCCGCGCCGTATTCATCCGTCGGATCACGCCTTGGCCGATTGAGCCGCCGTTACAAATCTGGCGTTGCCCGATGGGTATTTCTGAACGTGCGCCCCTGCAAAGCAGGGCCCCAAAAATCTGGGAGGCCAGCAACCAAATCGGCCAGACTCTTGGTCACGTCATTCTGGCGCAGGTGGTCGAAGGCGGTGCTGATATCGACATTAGCGGTTTGGAATTCGATTTTGTGCGCTCGATCCGTGTTTGGGATGTTCGGCACTACAGCCATCGCGAACGTGGTCGCGACGATGATTGTTCTGAGAGTTACAACATGCGCCTCGGGACCTACGGCACGCAGGGCGAATTCGGCTGGCAACGCACAACACCAGCGGCCGCTCCGCAATGGGTCCTGCCGTCACGGCGCTGCTCATCATCGAATTGGCGGCGCGGGGTGGGTGTTGAATGGGAAGATCACGAGGGTAACCACGGATATGAGTGGGTTGCCTACTAAGGCTATTCGCCGATGTCCTTCATACGTTCCGCGATATCACCCGCAATGCGCTCATACAGGGCGGCTTGTTTGTCCCTTGGCGTCCCAGGCTTTGGGTTTCTTCGACGGATGCGTTTGGCGAGCCAGAAGAGCAACCTCGCGGCGGGGTCATCCAGTTTTTCCGGTACAGGAACTGGATAGTTTTCTTCGAGGAGGGCAACGACCTCAGCATTCATGCTGCGATGGTTGGCCTCGGCCGCGAGGCGTATTCGATCGCGCAGGCCGTCGGGTAGCCGCACGATGAATTTATCCTGATTCTGAGAGCTTTGTTCCGGCATGGTGGCACTGTGCCATAAAAAGCGATTGACGCAATAGTGGCTAAGTGCCACTAACGGGATGTGGTTTCAACCTGGAGGCGTTTCATGAACAGTCGTAAACCAATGCAACTTCGGCTTCCGCAAGAGCTCAAAGAGTGGATCAAGGCGGAGTCCGATCGCAATGGAAATTCCCAAAATTCGGAAGTGATCCGCGCCATTCGCGCGGCGAAAGACAGGCGGTCCAAGTTCGGATCAGTTGGAAATATCACTATAGATCAGAGTGATAGCGCGCGTTGTTAACAAGTAAGAGAGGTGCCGATACGATGACTAAAGCAAGTATGCAGACAAAAGCGAAACAGGCAGCCTCCGCCTTCATCCGCGAGGCGCGGGAGGCAGGTTGGCAGCGCGCAAAATTTGAGATCAAGCCTGATGGCAGTGTCATCGTCGATGCCAACATGGTCGCGCCAGAGGCGGCAGACGACTTTCTCAACAGTGACCTGAGAATGGGCGAATGACTCGCAAAAGCTTGCCCAAATACGTCTACAATGACCGGGGGTATCTCCGGTTTATCCGGCGTTCACGCGGTATCTCGGTCATGATGCACGAGGAAGCGGGCACCCCGGAATTTTGGGAACACTACAATCGCCTGCTGAAGGGAAAACCAGCGCCAGCGCCGGTGAAGCGAAATTTTGAGGCGTTGATTCTTAGCTACTACGAGAGCGACGCCTATAAGAAACTGAAGCCTCGGACGAGATCCGATTATCGGCGGTACATCAGCCACATTCGTGAAATATGGGCCGACAAAGACCCGGCCAGGATCGAAACCCATCACATCTATGAATTGCACCGCGCAAATGCGGATCATTGGCGGCAAGCCAACTATCTCGTTCAGGTCATGGTCGTATTGATGAACCACGCACGATTGATTGGCTTCATCAAGAAGGAGCACGGCAATCCGGCGAAAGGCATACCGCTATTCAAGCAGCAGAGCGACGGCTGGGAGCCGTGGCCAGATGATGTTCGGGCCGAGTTCGAAGCGCTTGCTTCAAAGAGGGCGCGGCTGGTTTACGAGCTTTGCGTTGGTACAGGCCAACGAATTGGCGATGTCGTGAAGATGAAATGGGAGCACTTTTCCGATGAAGGATTCGATTTTACGCAGGGCAAAACCGACAAGCCGCTTTGGATCCCGCTCACCGACCGCCTGAAAGCCCATCTCGACGGGCTCGCACGAACGGGCGGCACTGTTGTGACCGACGCCAAGGGTCAATCAGTGAGCTACCGGATCGTTGCGGAGGAAATGCGCACCATCAAAAAGAAGATGAAGCACGAGAAGGCGAGCTACTACAAAACGCACGGGCTGAGGAAAAATGCGACGATCGAGCTGTATCTGGCTGGTTGTGATGACGAAATGGTCAAGGCGGTCACCGGCCATTCAGGCGTCGAGATGCTGAAAAAATACGGTGGGCCGATCCGGCAAAGGGAGCTCGCCAAGCGCGCTCAAGAGGCAAGAAATCAAATGGAACGAAGCAAGACCGAAACGTGAAAGTTTCAACGGTTGTTTCAAAAATGGCAGTGAAGGAGAGTGAGGATGACGCAAGTCATTGATTTTATTGGAGGCGAGTACCGGAATCGAACCGGTGTACACGGATTTGCAATCCGCTGCGTAACCACTCCGCCAACTCGCCGCCTGTGGTCGTGGCACTGCTAACGGATCATTTAAGCGGCTGCAAGATGCGACTTGCGGGAAAGTGCATGCTAGCCGTTGCTGACAGCCCCGCGATGTGGCACATCTGTTTGAGAAGAATCTGAACGTATGAGTTTAGCTGATGAGTGATTTCACTGCCCGCCGCACAATGATGGTCGATACACAGGTCCGTCCATCCGATGTGACCAAATTTCCAATCATTGACGCCATGTTGACGGTACCGCGCGAGGACTTTGTGCCAGCGGCCCGGCGCGAGGCGGCTTACCTGGGCGAGAACCTGGATTTGGGGCAGGGGCGGGTTCTGTTGGAGCCGCGCACTTTGGCGAAAATGCTGGATGCCCTGGCGATCGGGAACAGGGAAATGGTGCTCGATCTGGGGTGCGGCATGGGATACTCGGCCGCCGTTATCGCCCACATGGCCGAGGCCGTTGTCGCCGTCGAGGAAGATGAATCCATGGCTGCCGAGGCGCAGGAAGCCCTGACCGCAGCAGGTGCGGACAATGTGATTATGCATGTCGGCCCGATTGCCGAAGGTGTGGCGCAGCATGGGCCATATGATGTGATTGTGGTCGAAGGCGGCGTCGCCACCTTGCCTGATGCGATTTTGGACCAACTCAAGGATGGTGGCCGCATTGCCTGTCTATTTATGGAAGGGCAATTGGGCGAGGTTCGGATTGGCTACAAGCGCGGCGATCAGGTGAGCTGGCGCATGGCGTTCAACGCGGCAGCCCCTGTGTTGCCTGGGTTTGAAAAAACGGCTGAATTCCAGCTTTGAATTTCGGGCACCTGTCAGGTGCCGATTGTATTGAAATAGTAAGAGGCGTTCGAAATGCGGTCTGCAAAAACATCGTTCAAATCGCGATTGCTGGGCGGGGTTCTGGCGGTTGCTGCCGGATTTGCAGTGCCGCAGGCGGTCACGGCAGAAACGCTCGCGGATGCGCTTGTCGGAGCCTACAAACACTCCGGCTTGCTGGAGCAGAACCGTGCCCTGCTGCGGGCCGCTGACGAGGATGTCGCCATCGCCGGATCGGCGCTCAAGCCGGTTGTCCGTTGGACTGCCGCCGCCACGCAGAGCTTTGGCCAGGTGCGCACTGCCGCCACGGGCGGCGCTGTTGCGAATGACGATTTGACCGCGTCGCTGAACCTGATTGCAGAATTGCTGATCTACGACGGTGGTGCACGGAAATTCCGCGTTGAGGCCACCAAGGAAACGGTTCTGGCGACCCGCGATGCGCTGGTGAATGTAGAGCAGCAGGTGCTTTTGCGGGCCATCGCCGCCTATATGGGCGTGCTGGAAGCTTCTGAATTTGTAGCTCTTCGCACCAATAACGTCCGACTGCTGACCCAGGAATTGCGCGCCGCCCGCGACCGGTTTGAAGTGGGCGAAGTGACCCGCACCGATGTTGCCCTTGCCGAAGCACAGCTTGCTCAGGCCCGCAGCGGTCTGGCGGGTGCGCAGGGCGACCGGCTTCGCGCGATCGAAGAATATCGCAATGCCGTCGGCCGCAAGCCCGGCCAGTTGCGGGCCGCGCCGCCATTGCCGTCCATCAGCGAAAGCGTTGATGCAGCCAAAGCCTTGGCCGTGCGTGTGCATCCCCTGCTTTTGTCCGCACAGCATCAGGTGGCTGCCGCTGATTTGCTGACCCGCGCTGCCGAAGCGGATATGTCGCCGCAGGTGAGCCTGAACGGGCGGCTTGGCTTGAGCGAAAACCTAAGTTCCAGCGACTTCAACCACAGTGGGTCTGTCGGGATCGAACTGGGACAGACGATCTATCAAGGTGGCCGTCTGTCCGCGGGCGTACGGCAGAACAAAGCCCGCAGCGATGCGCAGCGGGCGAACCTGCATACTGTTCGTCATGATGTGCAACAATCGGTTGGCAACGCCTATGCCAACCTCGCATCGGCCCGCGCACAATTGTCCGCCTCCGAACGCCAGATTCGCGCCGCGCGCATTGCCTTCCGTGGCATCCGCGAAGAGGCCGCCTTGGGCGCACGGACCACGCTGGATGTTCTGGACGCCGAACAATCCTTGCTGGACGCGCAGTCCCTGCAGGTCTCGGCCCGCGCCAACCTTTATGTGGCGGCCTATACATTGCTGTCCGCCACCGGTCGTTTGACGGTCAAGGATCTTAAACTGCCTGTGCAGACCTATGATCCTGCGGCCTATTATAATTTGGTCAAAGACAGCCCGGCCAAACGCTCCAAACAGGGCAAACAGTTGGATAAGGCGCTCAAAGGTATCCTTAAAAACTGACCAATTGTAACCAACCATTGTGAGAATCCGGTGTTCGCGTTAAACTGGCGAGCGAGGAAAGAGTGGTAATGATATGTCCGACCCCGTCACAAATGCCGAGGTAGAAGATGTTTTGTCTTCGATCCGGCGTCTGGTTTCAGAAGACAAACGCCCGATGCAGGCCTTCAAAGAGCCCGAGTCAAAAGAGGCAGAACCAAGCGACCGCTTGGTGCTGACGCCCGCCTTGCGGGTGGCGGATTCCCCGGCTGAGAAAGAAGCTGAACAGAGCGCCGAAGCGCCGCAGTCGGCAGATGAATTTGCGCGAAACCTCCAGCAGATAACTGCCGCAGCAGAGACCGCCCAGGCAGGGACCGAAAGCGCCGGGAAAAACCATGACAGCGCGTCAACGGATGCGGACCTGCACAAATTGTTCGATGACGCGCCATCACACGAAGACAACACTGCGCCGGATCAGGATTACTCAGATGATCCTTACGGTTTTGCAGATGATGCAGATGATGCAGATGATGCAGGCGCTGATGGTGTCGATGATGAACAATCCTGGCTGCGCCGCATGCCGGAAGACGACGAGGCTTCCGAGGGTGATGCTTCCGATGGTAATGACGCGCCCGTGGGCACCGCGTCCCTGACCGCAAAAATCGAGGCGCTGGAAACCGCAATTGGCAATATTTCCGACACCTGGGAACCTGACAGCCCGGGCGAGGATGAATATTCCGGCACCGATGCCCCCGGAATGGCGTGGGAAGACGAGGCGGGCGATCAACCTCAGACCGCCCAGCAGCCAGAGCCATCTCGGGACACTCAAAGTGATCTAACCGCTGTGATGGAAGAAGCTTCGGACGACGAAGAAGACGCATCCCCTGGTATTTTTGCCTCAACACGCCATCACGCGGCGGATGCGCCCGATCGGCCCGAAGCTTCCATGCGTAGTCCAGACGTTCTGCTGACCCCGCCGCCGGTGGAGCAGACCGCCACTGCGGCGGTTGAGGACGATTTTGAATACGGTGCAGACGATCAGGTGATCGACGAAGAGGCACTGCGCGATCTGGTGTCTGAGATTGTCCGTTCAGAATTGCAGGGCGCTTTGGGTGAGCGGATCACCCGCAATGTCCGCAAATTGGTGCGCCGTGAAATTCACCGTGCCTTGACCGCACAGGAAATGGAATAGCGCAGCTTAACGCGCTATTTCGCCAGCCACCGATAGCATCAGATCGACGTCCATGTAACGTTCGACGTGATCGGCCAGCGCATCAAGTGCGGCTTCGACGCCGGCTTCGAACACCACAGATGACGTGCCGCCCAGCTCCTCCAAGAAAGCGGCCCGGAAGGCATCCGAGCTGAAGATCCCATGCATATAGCAGCCCCGCACGCGTCCATCGACACTGGCAGCGCCCTCGGGGCGGCCAGCGAAATCAAGCCACGCACGGCCCGTGTCCGGCCCAGATGTTTCGCCGATGTGGATCTCGTAGCCGTCAAGGGAAGCGCCGCTTTGTGGATGGGTGCCGGACTTCAGCGACAAATGTTTGACCGGCGCCATCACCGTTTCTATGTCCAGATGCCCAAGGCCCGCAACCTCTGACGGGTCGCCCTCAATCCCGTGCGGATCGGCAATGCGCTGGCCCAACATCTGATAGCCGCCGCAGAGGCCAAGAACATGCCCGCCGCGCCGGATATGTGCGGCAAGATCAATATCCCAGCCCTCGGCGCGGAAGGCGGACAGATCGGCGATGGTTGCCTTGCTGCCCACCATCAACACCAGATCTGCATCGGCGGGCAGGGGGCTGCCCGGCATGATCATCCGAAGATCGACGCCCGGCTCTGCGGCCAGCGGATCAAGATCGTCAAAGTTTGAGATGCGCGGCAGACGCGGCACCGCGATCACGATCCCGTCGCCGTGTGATCGGGCCCGCGCGGGCAAGTCCATCACATCCTCGGCGGGCAGGCGGTGCGCCTGATCAAACCACGGGATCACACCCAGCGAGGGCCAGCCGGTGCGCCGGGCGATGTCGTCGCGCCCCGCATCAAACAAGCTGCGGTCACCACGAAACTTATTGACGGCAAAGCCCCGCACCAATGCGTTGTCCTCCGCGTCCAGCACGGCCTGCGTACCGACGATCTGCGCGATCACGCCGCCCCGGTCGATATCGCCCATCAAGATCACCGGGACATGCGCCGCGCGGGCAAAGCCCATGTTGGCAATGTCACCCGCCCTCAGATTGGTCTCGGCGGGGCTTCCGGCCCCTTCGACGATGATCAAATCGCACCCCTCGGCCAGACGATGGAAGGACTGCAACACCGCGGGCATCAGAGCGTTCTTGTTCTTGCCAAAGGCGGCGGCCTCTTGATGTCCGGCAATCTGCCCCTGCACGATCACCTGTGCCCCCGTAGCGGTCTGCGGCTTGAGCAGGATCGGGTTCATATCCGTGTGAGGCGCGACGCCCGCCGCACGGGCCTGCAAGGCCTGCGCCCGGCCAATCTCGCCGCCATCCTCGGTCACGGCGGCGTTGTTGGACATGTTCTGTGGCTTGAAGGGGCGCACAGCCATGCCGCGCCGGGTGCAGGCGCGGACCAGCCCTGCAACAATCATGGATTTGCCGACATTGCTGCCGGTGCCTTGGATCATGATGGCTTTGGTCATGGGGGGCCTTTGTCCGTTTGACCGCAAAATGGCGCAATTCGAACTGGGGCGAAAGAGCGTTGGCGACCAACAAACCGGAAAGAACGGCGCAAAGGCAAAAGGCGGCGCACAAAAACAAAAGACGCAGCCCGAAGGCTACGTCTTTTTGTCAGTCTTATGCGTGGATACCTAGGCCGCTTCGGCCTGCTGTGCGGCATTGCGACGCTCGGATTCTTCGCGCGACAGCGCAACAGAGGTCCGGACACCCTTGCCAACAAAATCCATCAGACCTTCCACAACACGTTCGTTGGGGTCGATACCTGCACAGCTCAATACTTCACGGCCGTCGCGCGAACGCGCCCAGCGTGCAATCTGCTCGGGACCATTGCCATATTTCTTGTCGTCAGCAATAGCGTCGTCCAGCGCAGCCAGTACCACAGCTGCGAAAAGTTTACGGGCACGGTTGCCTTGTTCGTTATTGAAAGCGGTGCCATCAACGAAATCTTTCATCTCGTCGTCCTTTCCATTATTCTTGCTCTTGTCATTTCGGCGTGAAGCCCCTTATGACGGATATCGCGCGATTCGGATACCAATTTTTTGCATAACTCCTATGCATTTGACGCATGCCTGTCCGATTGAGCTACGAGATATCGTTGCCTTGCAGGGGGCGCACCTCCCAGATATAGAGCTGATCATCATTCTATCAACCTTTTGCCTTGGTTTGGACACATGCCTAAAATTAACGGAAATGAGATTCGCCCCGGTAACGTGCTGGAGCATAACGGCGGCCTTTGGGCGGCTGTGAAAGTCGATCACGTCAAGCCCGGCAAGGGCGGCGCGTTTGCCCAGGTCGAGATGCGCAACCTGCGCAACGGCTCAAAACTCAACGAACGTTTCCGGTCTGCGGACAAGGTTGAGAAAGTGCGCCTTGAGCAGAAAGATCAGCAATTTCTCTATGAAGACAGTGGGATGCTGGTTCTGATGGACACCAACACCTATGAGCAAGTGCAGCTTCCTGCCGAGCTTTTGGGTGATCGCCGCCCCTTCCTTCAGGACGGGATGATGGTGGTTGTGGAGTATCACGAGGACGAGGCGTTGAACGCGTCCTTGCCGCAAAAGGTCGTGTGCAAGATCGTCGAGACAGAGCCTGTCGTCAAAGGCCAGACCGCCGCCAATTCATTTAAACCGGCGACATTGGACAACGGCGTGCGCGTCAGCGTGCCGCCGTTCGTGGGTCAGGACGAAGATATCGTCGTGAACACCGAAACGATGGAATACGTTGAACGCGCCTGATTTCACGCTGCGATGACGTGGCGTCATAGCTCGGTCAAAATGGAAAGCCCCGGCATTGCCGGGGCTTTTTCGTATCAATCTTCTGGGTTCTGGTCCCATTGGACCATCGCGTCCCCGGCCTGCATCGGTCCCTTGGCCCGATCAAAGCGCAGATAGGCGATGCCGCGTCCCCCCGACTGGGTAAAGAGTGTGCCGGCAGGCTTGTCTCCCGCCAGGATTTCACTGCCCACCGGCGCCGCACCTTCAACGGCCACTGTGGCCAAGCCCTTGCGCAGCTCGGTTTTGTGCTTCATGCGCGCCGTGACCTCTTGGCCCACGTAGCACCCTTTGCGGAAATCCACGCCATTCAACCGCTCAAACCCAGCCTCAAGGATAAATGTGTCCGGCGTCAGCTCCACCCCGGTTTCCGGCACCAGATGCGCAACGCGCAGCGCCTCCCAGTCAATGCCGCTCTCCGGCTGCGGCGCATCGCGGTAAGCCCGCCAGCCAAGGGCAGGGTGGCGCGGGTCTGCATAACCGTCCGCAGGCACATCGCCCACACCGCGATGTAGATGCAGATCGGTCTGTTCAATTGCGACCTTGGCTCGCAATTTATACATGCCCAACCGCTGCACCAGCATATCGCCAAGCGGTTCTGCCACGTCGAGAAGCACAGCATCGCCATCCCGTACCAAAAAGAAATCGGCCATGTATTTGCCCTGCGGCGTCAGCAATGCGGCGTAAACACCTCCGCCCTTTAACTTGGCAATGTCATTGGTGATCAGCCCCTGCAGAAAATCAGTCGTGTCATCGCCTGTCAGGCGCAGAATACGGCGCGTTGTCATAGGTGTGTCCTTTGGCATTTTGCCATGACATATAGTCTGCAACGCCCCATCAAAAGAGCCAATGATGCCCGCCCCCATTTCCGTGATCATCCCGACCCTGAACGCCGAAGCGGTTTTGCCCCGCTGTCTGGAAAGCCTGATGGAGGGTTTGGAGGCCGGGTTGATCCGTGAATTGGTGATCAGTGATGGCGGGTCCAGCGATGCGACAGGCGCCCTGGCACAGGCTTGGGGCGCCGAAGTGGTGCAGGGGGTCGCGTCACGCGGCGGGCAGTTGCGCCGTGGCTGCGCAGCCGCCAAGGGCGATTGGTTGCTGGTGCTGCACGCCGACAGCCGCCTGTCATCCGGATGGGCCGACGCGGCCGCAAATGCGCTTGGCGCTGCGGATCAGGCCCATTGGTTTCAATTGCGGTTCGACCACGGCGGGTTGCCCGCACGGATCGTCGCCGGATGGGCAAATCTGCGCAGCCGCATGGGGTTGCCCTACGGGGATCAAGGGTTGCTGATCTCCAAGACGCTTTATGATGCGCACGGCGGCTATCAGGACATTCCATTGATGGAAGACGTGGCGCTGGCACGGGCCTTGAAAGGGCGGCTTGCTGGATTGGAGGTGCAGGTCACGACGAGTGCCGAAAAATACCGCCGTCAAGGATGGTTGCGCCGGGGCGGGCGCAATCTGTGGACCTTGCTGCGTTACTTTTCCGGGGCAGACCCCGAAACGCTCGCCGCTGCCTATCGCAGATAGCGGCCTACCCGCTGCCGAACAGGCGTTGCCCCAATCGTTGAATGAACCCCTGTTTGCTGGGCTTGGTGGCGCGGTCCTTGGCGCTGAGCGCGCGCAACCCTTTAACATCGCTGACGGTTTTGCCATCCTGAAATTGCAGGCGATAGAGATCGGCATAGATCCCGCCGCGCGACAACAGCTCATCATGGGTACCTTCGTCCGTCACGCGGCCCCGGTCCATCACGACAATCTTGTCAGCGCTGCGGATCGTGGCAAGGCGGTGGGCGATTACAATGGTGGTGCGCCCCTTCGACAACCGGTCCAGTGCGTCCTGCACAACCTGTTCTGATTGCGCATCCAACGCCGAGGTTGCCTCATCCAGCAACAGCACAGGTGTATCGCGCAGCAAGGCACGTGCGATCACTACCCGCTGACGTTGACCGCCCGACAGGGCCGATCCGCGCGGGCCGACCAAGGTCTCGAGGCCTTTTTCAAGCTTGGGCAGAAAATCCGCGACATGAGCAGCTTTCAAGACCTCCTGCAGCCGCGTTTCGGTGACATCGGTGCGGCCCAGCACGATATTCTCGCGCAGGGTTTCATCAAACAACAGCGCCTCTTGTGTCACCACGGAAAACAGCCCGCGCAGGTCGGTCATCTTCATCTGGTCCACCGCAACGCCGCCAATGCTGACACTGCCGTTTTGTGGGTCGATGAGCCGGGTCAATACGTTGAAAATGGTCGATTTCCCTGCGCCGGAGGCGCCGACCAAAGCCGTGGTCTGCCCGGCCTTTGCGGTCAGGGTCAGACGATCGAGCACCTTGGCCTCACCGTAAGACAGATCCACATCCTTCAGAACGATATCGGTGTTCGTGGTCGGCGCAGCGACAGGGCTGGCCGGATCTTTCAACCGCAGGGGCGCTTCGAGCAACTCGCGAATGCGTTCCAGTGCCGCTGCTGCAACCTGCCACAAGCCGCTGATCCCGCCCAGACGGCGCAGGGGACTAAAGGTGAACCCCATGGCGGTGAAAAAGGTCATAAACTGGCCGATGGTCTTGTCCCCCGAGATGATCTCGGAACCGCCATAAAGGATCACCGCCATGAAGCCGACACCGGACATGATGTCGATCATTCCCGGAATGGCCGAATTGCCAAAGGCGGCGCGGACTTCTGTGCCGATGAATTTGTCAGTCAAATCGCGGTATTGCCGCGCCTGATAGGACTCCAGCGCGTTCAGTTTGACCTGAACAATCCCGTGGAACACCTCATCCAGACGGGTTGCCAGATTGGCACCCAGATCCTTTGCTTCGCGGGACCGGCGGCGCACAAACCGCTGCGCTGCGGCGGCCGGCAGCACCATCACCGGAATGCCGACACAGGCCAGCAGGGCCCAGACCGGATCAATCGATATCGCAACACCCAGAAGCACCATCAACCCGATGAAATCACGCCCCGCGCCGGTGATCACCGCCCGCCAGACATCCCCGACAGAGTTCACATCCGACTGCACCCGCTGGATCAGGAAACCGGGCGGATGCGATTGATGGAACGCGCCGTCCTGTTTCATCATTCGGTCCAGCAGATCGATGCGCATGTCCGCCGCCGTGCGCTGCGCCACGCGGGTCAACAAGACCTTTTGTGACACCCCGGCCACGGCCCGCAGAATGAAAATGCCGATCAAGACCAGCCCGACCCAAAGCAGGGCGTCCTTTTCTCCGGCGACAAAGACCTGATCGAACATCGGCTCCATCAGCCGCGCCAAAGCGCCCAGCGTACTGCCTTCGATGATCATAAAGAACGTGGCCAGCGCCATAAGGCCAATATGCTTTTTCAGATAGTTCTTCCAAAGCCAGCGCAGCAGATCACCGGACGTATAGGTTTGGTCATTCATCCCCGGTCGATCCTTTCGAAACCCTTTGGCCGTTGTACGTAACGCGGCCGATCAGGGCAAGTGTCCGCCATCTGGTTGACGCGGCAAGCAAGCAGCCTAATGTGCGGTTGAAACTCAATAAATTCAGGGTCGCTATGGCACATTCCATCTCATTGGCGCAGGGGCGTCCTTATCTGGCCATCCCCGGCCCGTCGGTCATGCCGGACGCGGTCCTGACCGCTATGCACCGGCCCACACCCAACATCTATGCCGGTGAACTGGTCGAGATGATGCCGGGGCTGATGGAGGATCTGAAAAAGGTCGCCCGAACCAAACACCATGCTGCGATGTATATCGGCAATGGCCATGCCGGCTGGGAGGCCGCGCTGTGCAACGTTATCATGCCCGGCGACAAGGTTTTGGTGCCTGCAACCGGTCATTTTGGCATCAGCTGGGGCGAGATGGCCAAAGCCTTGGGCGCAGAGGTCGAACTGATCAGCTTTGGCCGCAAATCCCCCATGCAGATGGACCGTATTGCAAAGATACTGGAGGCAGATAAAGCGCATGAAATCAAAGCGGTGCTTGGCGTGCATGTCGATACGTCCAGCTCTGTGCGCAATGATCTGGCCGCCCTGCGCCAGGTTATGGATGCGGCGGGACACCCGGCGATCCTGATGGCCGATTGTATTGCCTCCATGGGCTGTGACCGGTTTGAAATGGACGCTTGGGGCGTGGATGTGGCCATAACCGCCAGCCAAAAGGGGTTGATGGTGCCGCCCGGTCTGGCCTTTGTGTTCTTTAATGACCGCGCAGCAGAGGCGCGGACCCGGCTGCCCCGTGTCAGCCGCTATTGGGATTGGACCCAGCGTGCAAACGGGGTGGAGCTTTTTGAATACCATTGCGGGACCGCTCCGACCCAGCATCTTTATGGTCTGCGGGCGGCGTTGGACATGATCCACGACGAAGGGATGGAACATATCTGGCAACGCCATGCCATTCTGGCACAGGCCATTTGGGCTGCTTGCGAGGCCTGGGCGCAAAAAGGCAGTTTCGCTGTCAACATCGCTGACAGGGCGCATCGCAGCCACGCAGTGACCGCGCTGTGCCTCAAGGCGCCGCTGGCCACGGAATTGCGCAATTGGTTGGAACAGAACCTTGGCCTGACGCTTGGCATCGGGCTGGGCATGGCGGCTCCCGGTGATCCGGCCAGGGACGGGTATTTCCGGCTGGGGCATATGGGCCATGTAAACGGCCACATGATCATGGGCATGCTGGGCGGGATCGAGGCGGGTATGTCCGCTCTGAAGATTGAGCGCGGGTCCGGCGCCCTTGAGGCCGCAGCAGCAGTGATAGGCGGGGCCGAATAAAGAGTTTGGAAATTAACCGCGGGCCGCATCAATGCGGCTGATCACCCGGTTGACCGCCCATCCGGTTGCTGCCGCCGCCAGCAACCCCCAAACCACCCAGATCGCCATCAAGATCCATGTCAGATTGATACCAAACATCACCACGCAGGCGGTGGTGTAATTGGGGGCGGCAGGGCGGTCATTGGAATCGCGCATAAGGGGTCCGGTGGCTGACTGCCAAGGAGTATAGACCGCATTTCCCTCACGTCAGGTGTTTTTTGCATCCTCAATCGCGCCGGGCAAGGCGGCGGCCAGCGCGTCAAGCTGCGCATCTGTGCCACAGCTGATCCTGATACAGCGGTTTTGCGGGGGGGCGAACGGCATCCGCACAAAGATCCCGCGCGCGACCAGCCCATCCAAAACCGCCTTGGCAAATACACCATCTTTGCCGCAATCCACAGCAACAAAATTCGCAGCAGAGGGCAGGGCGGTCAGCCCGTTGTCGGCAGCAATCTGGCCAATCCTGCTGCGCGATCTGGTGATCTGATCCAGCGTTCGCGCCAGCCAATCCTGATCTTGCAATGCTGCCAATGCCCCGGCCTGTGCGGCGCGGTTCATGCCAAAATGGTTGCGCACCTTGTGAAAGGCGGTGATCAGCTCCGGCGCGGCGATGGCATATCCAACCCGTGCTCCGGCAAGGCCATAAGCCTTTGAAAATGTGCGCATCCGGATCACCCTCGGGTCATCCTTGGGCAGTGGCAGCTCTGTGCCCTTCGGTGCGCATTCCACATAGGCCTCGTCCAGAACCAAAAGCGAACCCGCCGGTAAATCCTCCATCGCGCGGGCCAGAGTGGCTCCGCTGTGCCAAGTGCCCATCGGGTTGTCGGGATTGGCCAGATACACCAGCTTGGCATCCAACTCTGCCGCCTTGGCAAACAGGGCAGAAGGGTCTTCGTGATCGTCCCGGTAAGGCACCTTGTGGATTGTACCGCCGTAGCCTGCCACATGGTAGTTGAAGGTGGGATAGGCGCCATCAGAGGTCACCACCGCATCGCCCTGCCCGACGAACAGGCGCACCAGATAGCCCAGCAGTCCGTCAATGCCTTCGCCCACGATAATGTGATCCATGGTGGTGTCGTGTTGTGCGGCCAAAGCGCGGCGCAGCTCATAGCTTTCTGCATCGCCGTACATCCAGTGTTCGGTCTCTGCCATGGCCTGGACCGCCTTGGGGGAAGGGCCAAATACATTCTCATTCGCGCCAATCCGCGCGACGAACGCACGGCCAACCTGCCGTTCATGGGTGTCGGGGCCAACAAACGGCACAGTGGCAGGCAGGGATTGGGCAAGCGGGGTAAGGCGATATCGGGTCATGCAAAGGTGATAGGCCCAGCCGGGGCAGGGGGCAAGGGTTGCAAATGCACCATGGATGCTTACATGAGAATCATTCTCAACTAGGGGCATCCATGGGAAACCTCACCAGACGCGGCTTTATCGCCGCAACCTTGGCCGCCAGCACGGTCCGCAGCGTCCCGATGCTGACCACCAAACCCGTCGCGCGGCGGGTTCTGACGCTGGTCTATGACAAAAGCCTCGGCATGATGCGGGCGGTTGACCGGCTGGTCCCTTAAAATCCCCCACTGCCGCCACGTTCTGCTTTTCACCCAGAACCGGATCGGGTGTTATGCCTCTGCCCATGCAGGAGGACACCATGGCCCGCGTTACCGTTACCTATGAAAACCACATCGCCTTTGTGCGCCTGACCCGCGCCGACAAGATGAACGCCGTTGACCAAGCCATGATCGACGGGATCATCGCCGCTGGCCAGGAAATCGCCGAAAGCAAGGCGCGGGTGGCTGTCATCTCGGGCGAAGGTAAGGCCTTTTGTGCCGGGATCGACATTTCGGGCCTGTCGGGCATGATCGGCAAAGACCCCGCAGAACTCCTGATGCCGCGCACCCACGGCGATGAAACCACCAACCAATGGCAAGAAGTCGCGATGATCTGGGCGCGGCTGGACATTCCGGTGATCGCGGCGGTGCATGGGGTCTGCTTTGGCGCTGGACTGCAATTGGCGCTGGGTGCGGATATCCGTATCGCTGCGCCGGACGCCAAATTTGCCGTCATGGAAATGAAATGGGGTATCGTGCCGGATATGGGCGGGATGGTCCTGTTGCCCAAACTGGTGCGCAGCGACGTGCTGCGCCTGCTGACCTATACAGCAATGCCAGTGGATGCAGCGCAGGCACTGGCTTGGGGGCTGATCACACAAACGGCGGATGATCCGCTGGCAACGGCAACCGAACTCGCAACTGTTATCGCTGGCAAAAGCCCCTCTGCCATCCGCGCGGCCAAACGGTTGATTGCCTTGGCCGAAACCGACGACACCAATGCGGTCCTGCTGGCGGAATCCCAAGAACAAGTGGCGCTGATGGGCAAACCCGAACAAATGGAAGTCGTTGCAGCAGAGTTCGGAAAACGCCCCGCCAAGTTCGACTAATTCGCCCGCGATTCGAAGCGGGGTCAGGGATCGCACCGCGACCGCGCCATCGGCGCGGCCTGTCCTTGACGCCGCTGCGACTCGCAAACACCCTTGATCAAGGTCGTTCAGGACGCATTGCGCCCTGAACACCGTCTCAGCAAAATCAGACCCGTTAGCCTTGCCTCCAGCATCACCGTGATTGGCTCAGGCTGCGACAAGCACCGATAACAAGCACCGCGCATCGCGCGGCCTTTGAATCACTCCATCTCGGCCAGACGGTCCAATGCCGCCTGAAGCTGGTCGGCCTCTTCCTGTCGCGCATCCAGATTGGCCTGCGCCTCGGCGACAACCTCTTCGGGGGCGGAGGCAGCGAATTTGGGGTTGTTCAGACGCCCCTTCAGACCGCCAATCTCTTTGCCCAGCTTGTCCAAGGATTTCTGCAACCGCGTCTTTTCCTCGCCAATATCAATCAGCCCGGCCAAAGGCAGGCCAAAGCTGGCCCCCGGCACCGCAATCGAAACCGTCCCTTTTGGGAAATCGCCAGTTTTTTCAAGGCTTTCCACACGGGCCAAACGCTTAATCATCACCTCGTTGCGATCCCAGGCAGCCTGTCCAGCCGCATCCAAATCCGTGACCAGCATCGGCACCTTCAACCCCGCAGGCACATGCATCTGTTGGCGCGCCGACCGGATGCTTTCGATCAGGCCAATCACCCAGTTCAATTCGCGGTCCGCATCAGCATCCAGCAAATCGGTGGTGCTGTAGGTCGGCCAATCGGCATGCACCAACATCTTGGCGCGGCTGGCGGTGGTCTGCCACAGCTCTTCGGTGATGTAGGGCATGATCGGATGCATCAGGATCAGACATTGATCCAGCACCCAGCCCATGGTCTGGCGGGTCTCGGCGGCCTCAGGTGCATCGTCCTGCAACAGCGGTTTGGACAATTCCACATACCAATCGCAAACCTTGCCCCAGACAAAGGCATAAAGCGCATTGGCCGCATCGTTGAAACGGAAATTCTCCAGCGCCTGATCCACCTCTTCGCGGATCCGGGCACATTCGCCGACAATCCATTTGTTCAAAGTGGCTTCGGGCTTGGGCATCTCGGCTTGCGTGCCGGTGAACACACCATTCATCTCGGCAAAACGGTGGGCGTTCCACAGCTTGGTGCCAAAGTTGCGATAACCCGCAATCCGCGCTGTCGACAGCTTCAGATCGCGACCCATGGCAGCCATTGCCGTCACGGTAAACCGCACCGCATCCGCGCCGTATTCATCAATCAATTCAAGCGGATCAAGCACGTTGCCGAGAGACTTCGACATCTTCTTGCCCTTCTCGTCACGGACAAGAGCGTGGACATAGACGGTGTCGAAGGGCTTTTGATCCACCACGGCATATTGCATCATCATCATCCGGGCGACCCAGAAGAAAATGATGTCAAAACCGGTGATCAGCACCGAGGTGGGGAAGTATTTTTCAAGCGCTTCGGTTTGGTCGGGCCAGCCGAGGGTGCCGATGGGCCAGAGGCCCGACGAGAACCATGTGTCGAGGACATCGGGGTCGCGCCAAAGCCTGACAGGCTGGCCCGAGTCATCGTCGAACTCCAACGATGTGGAGTCGGCTGGTCCTTCACATTCCTCTGCAACAAGATGGCCAAAAGCGCCGGTATCTCCGTAATAGGCAGCAGCTTTTTCTAACGCTTCCTCAAATGTCGCAGCGCAGAAATGCACGGGCTTTTGGGGGGCCCAGATATCATATTCGCCACCATCTGCGGTTTTACCCTTGATCACAGAGGGCCCGTACCAAACCGGGATCTGATGCCCCCACCACAGCTGGCGTGAAATACACCACGGCTCGATATTCTCCAGCCAGTGGAAATACACCTTTTTGTCCTGCTCAGGCATGATCTGCACATCGCCGTTGCGCACCGCGTCAATGGCGGGGCCGACGATCTTGGCGGTGTCCACGAACCACTGATCGGTCAGCATCGGCTCAATCACCACTTTGGACCGATCGCCAAAGGGCTGCATGATCTTCTTGGCCTCGACCAAGGGTACAGGACCGGCCTCAACTTCGGCTTCGTCCTGTTTCTTCTTTTTCTTCGGCTTGCCCAGACGCGGATCATCGGCATCGGTCATCACCGCGAGACCCTCGGCGGTGATGTCGGCCACCACGGCTTTGCGCGCCTCGAACCTGTCCATGCCGCGATAGGCGTCAGGGACAAGGTTCATCGCGGCGATCTTCGCCACGTCGAATGCTTCCTCGCCAGCCGCGATGCGTTGGGCAATCGCGGCTTCTTCGGCGTAGGGGCGGCCATCGGCCCGCATGGCGCCCTTGGTGTCCATGAGGTTGTACATCGGAATGTTGCCGCGTTTGGCGACCTCATAGTCGTTGAAATCATGGGCGCCGGTGATCTTCACCGCGCCAGAGCCAAAATCCTTGTCCGGATATTCGTCCGTGATGATCGGGATCAAACGGCGGCTTTCCTTGGGGCCAACCGGAATTTCGCAAAGCTGGCCGACGATGGGCGCATAGCGTTCATCGGAGGGGTGCACCGCCACAGCGCCATCGCCCAGCATGGTCTCAGGCCGCGTGGTGGCGATGGAGATGTAGTCACGTTCCTCTTCCAGCGTGACGTTGCCGTCCTCGTCTTTTTCGACATAGGTGTAAGTGGCACCACCGGCGAGCGGGTATTTGAAGTGCCACATGTGGCCGTCAACTTCGATGTTCTCGACTTCCAGATCTGAAATCGCGGTCTCGAAATGCGGATCCCAGTTCACCAGACGCTTGCCGCGATAGATCAGGCCCTTGTTGTACATCTCAACAAAGACCTTGATCACCGCATCGTGGAAATTGCCCTCTTCGCCCGCAGGGGCATTCGGTGCGCCGGACATGGTAAAGGCATTGCGATCCCAGTCACAGGAGGCGCCAAGGCGCTTGAGCTGGTCAATGATGGTGTTGCCGGATTCGGCCTTCCATTCCCAGACTTTTTCAAGAAACGCCTCGCGGCCCATTTCACTGCGGGAGGGTTGCTGGGTCTCGGCCAGTTTGCGCTCCACCACCATCTGCGTGGCAATGCCCGCGTGGTCCTGACCGGGCTGCCACAGCGTGTCAAACCCGCGCATCCGGTGCCAGCGGATCAGGATGTCCTGCAGCGTGTTGTTGAACGCATGGCCCATGTGCAGAACGCCGGTGACATTGGGCGGCGGGATCATGATGGAAAAGGTCTCATCCCGGCTGGCATTTGCGCCCGCTTTGAAGGCCCCAGCCTTCTCCCATGCCGCATAAAGCCGCTTTTCCGCTTCGGCAGCGTCGAATGTTTTGTCCAGAGCCATGATCGTAAATCCTGTGGTCGTTTGGGATGGGGGTCTACCGGAGGATTGCAGCAAGGGAAAGGGTGGCCGGTCGCCGCTCCTGCGCAAAAGCCCAGATCGCCCCGCCCCACGGCCCGTGTTCTAGCGCTGCCGCCGCAAAAGCACGGCGAAAGCGGTGAGAGCGGGAGAGTTTTTGGAGCCAAATGAAACGGGATAAGGGCATGCCCCTTGTTGCACAGACTTCGTTTAATGTCAGAGCGGTTGTATTGCGTCATTTGGCAAGAAAAACTCTACCCTGCGTTACCAGCGCGATCTGCCGGTTCTGGCTGGACAAGCGGCCTCAGCCCTTTATCTGTTGTACCAGATATAGCGTTGGAGGTCCGCAGATGGATAAGTTTGGTAAAAGTCAGCCGGTCAAGCGGACCGAAGACATGCGGTTTCTCACCGGCGAGGGGCAGTATGTCGATGATATCGCGCCCGAGGGTGCGTTGCATGGTTTCTTCTTTCGCTCGCCGGTGGCCCACGGGGTGATCACCGAACTGGACGTCAGCGACGCTGCCGAACTTGAGGGCGTGCATCTGATCCTGACCTGCGCGGATCTTGAAGCGGCGGGCATGGATATTTCCATGGCCGGGGCCGTGGTCGACAACCGCGATGGCACCAAAGGGGCCGAGCCGCAGCGCCCGATGTTGGCCAAGGGCAAAGTGCGCTATGTGGGAGAACCGGTGGCCTTGATCGTGGCGGACACGCTGGCGCAGGCACGGGATGCGGCCGAGATGATCATGTTCGACGTCGACGATCTGCCGGCCAAGGTGGATATGGCCCGCGGCGGCGCAGCCGTGCACGATGAGGCGCCCGACAATTGTGCCTTTGATTGGGGCATGGGCGATGAGGCGGCAACGCAGGCCGCCTTTGACGCGGCGGCAAAGACCGTGGCCTTGCAGGTGGACGACAACCGCATCATCGTCAATTCGATTGAGCCGCGCGGCTGTTACGCCGAATGGGACAATGGCCGTGTGCATGTGTCGATCAACGGGCAGGGCGTCTGGGTGCACAAGGGGTTCTTGCAAAAGGCCTTTGGTCTTGAGGAAGAGCAGGTGCGCGTTACCAACCCTGACACCGGCGGCGGCTTTGGCATGAAGGGCATGACCTATCCGGAGTATTTCAGCGTGGCGCAGGCGGCGCGGGTCTTGGGGCGTCCGGTGCGCTGGATGTCGGAGCGGACAGAGGCGATGCTCACCGACAATGGCGGGCGTGATCTGACCTCATTGGCGGAATTTGCCTTTGACGAAAACCACAAGATCACCGCTTATCGGGTCAGCACGCGCTGTAACCTGGGCGCCTATAACTCGCAATTTGGCCAGCCCATTCAGACCTTGTTGTTCAGCCGCGTATTGATGGGTGTTTACGACGTTCAGACCACCTGGTTGCAGGTAGAGGGGTATTACACCAACACCGTGCAGGTGGACGCCTATCGCGGGGCCGGACGGCCCGAGGCGATTTATGTGCTGGAGCGGTTGATGGACCGTGCCGCCCGCGAGCTGGGCATTGACCCGTGGGAGCTGCGGCGCATCAACTTTATCAAACCGGACCAGTTTCCCTATACGTCGGCCACGGGTGAGACCTATGACGTGGGTGAGTTCAACCGCCTGTTGACGCGCATGGCAGCCGAGGCCGACCGCGCTGGATTTGAGGCCCGCCGCGCTGCGGATGCCAAGCGTGGTCTGCTGCGCGGGCAGGGCCTGTGTTACTATATCGAAAGCATTCTGGGCGATCCTTCGGAAGGGGCCAAGGTGGTCTTTGAAGAGGATGGCACGGTGAAGATCTTTGTCGGCACCCAAAGCAACGGTCAGGGGCATGAAACAGTTTATGCGCAGTTCCTGTCGGATCAGACGGGCATTCCCGCAGATCTGATCACCGTGGTGCAGGGAGATTCCGATCTGATCAAACAGGGTGGCGGCACCGGCGGTTCACGCTCGGTCACCACGCAGAACACCGCGACGCTGGCAACGGTTGCCAAGATGACCGAGGCTTTCACTGCCTTTCTGGCCGAGGAAATGGGCGTGCCTGCCAGTGCGGTTGAGTTTGATGATGAACGGTTCCGCGCCGATGGGTCCAACCTGACGCCCACGATGCTGGAGGTCGCCGAGATGGCCCGCGAGAAGGGGCGCGAGGATCTGCTAGAACATCACGAACGCGCCACCCTGCCGGGGCGCAGCTATCCAAATGGCGCACATGTTGCCGAGGTCGTGATTGATCCCGAGACCGGCGTTGTCACCACCGACCGATATACCGTGGTTGACGATTTTGGCAATCTTATCAACCCGATGCTGGCCGAAGGTCAGGTGCACGGCGGGGTCGCTCAGGGCATTGGACAGGCCGTGCAGGAACGGGTTGTCTATGACGAGGATGGCCAGCTGCTCACGGCATCGTTTATGGACTATGCCTTGCCCCGTGCGGCGGATCTTCCCAATATTTCTTTCACGTCAGAGCCGGTGCCCTCAACCGCCAATGTTATGGGGATGAAGGGCTGCGGCGAGGCGGGCACCGTTGGGGCGCTCGCGGCGATATCGAATGCAGTGCAGGATGCATTGTGGGATCAGGGGGTGCGGCAGGCGGATATGCCCTTCACGCCGCACCGAGTTTGGGAGATGTTGAAAGGTGCGTCCATCGCTGCGGAATGACAGCTTTCTGAGCCGCCTGTTCGGGCGGCTTTGGCACCGCCCTGCCTCTGACTTCGGTCCGCGGCGGGGCAACGTGACCCATGTGATCATCCTTGATGGCACGATGTCTTCATTGGACCCGGACGATCAAACCAACGCCGGCCGGGCCTATACCCTGCTGCGCGAGATGGGCAGCGAAATTTCCATCTACTACGAGCCGGGTTTGCAATGGCGCGACTGGCGGTCGGCGGTTGACGTGGCGATGGGGCGGGGGATCAATCGGCAAATCAAGCGCGCCTACGGGTATCTGGCCTCACGGTTTCGACCGGGTGACAAGATTTACATGCTGGGATATTCGCGCGGCGCCTATGCAGTGCGCAGCCTTGCCGGCATCATGGATCAGGTGGGCTTGCTGCGGGCCGATTGCGCGACCGAGCGGAACATCCGCGATGCCTACCGCCATTATGAGAACAACCCCGCAGGCGCAGCCGCCCGCGCCTTTGCCGATGTGCACTGCCACGAACGGGTTGAGATCGAGGCAATCGGCGTTTGGGACACCGTCAAATCACTGGGCATTAACGCGCCCGTGCTATGGCGCCTGACAGAGCCGCGCCATGCCTTTCACAACCATGATCTGGGCGGCACAATCCGCAACGGGTTTCAGGCCTTGGCGTTTCACGAATCCCGCCTTGCCTTCGCGCCGGTGCTTTGGGAAACCCATCCCGGTTTTGAGGGACATGTCGAACAGGTGTGGTTTCGCGGAACCCATGGCGATGTCGGCGGCCAGCTTGGCGGGTACGAGGCGGCCCGCCCCCTGGCCAACATCCCGTTGGTCTGGCTTTTGGCCCGGATTGAGGAAACCGGCTTGCCTATGCCCGCCGGATGGAAGCTGCGATTTGAGCAAGACATTGATGCGCCGTCGGCAGGCAAATGGCGCGGCTACGGTAAAATGTTCATGAGCCGCCGCAAGCGCAAGGTTGGGGCCGACCCGTCAGAGCGGTTGCACGAAACCCTGCTGGAATACAGCCAGAGGGCCAAACCCATCCGCGCAACCCTCGTTGATGCGGTCACGCGCTAACCCAGTTTCATGACGATGCAGGTGGTCGATCCGGTGGCATAAAGCTTGCCATCCTCAATGCCGCGAATTTCGCCGTGGGCCACACCGGTTGAGCGTCCGACGTGATCGGCGATCCCGATGCAGTCGATTTCCATGCCAGTCGGGATCGCCCGCAGGATGTTGATCTTGTACTCCAGCGTTGTGTAAACGCTGCCGCGCGGCACCTTGGTCATCACCGCGCAGGCCATCGCACTGTCAAGAAGCGTGCCGTACCAGCCGCCATGCACCGTGCCCATCGGATTGGTCATCATGAATGTGGGCGCACCCCGAAACACGGCGCGGCCGTCCTCGACGGAATGCAGGGCATAGCCCATGGTCTGCCCGATCGGCGGGCCGGGGTTGGTTCCGTCCACAATCCGCTGCATGAATTCGAGACCGGACAAGGCCAGTGCCTCGCTCTGGCTCAGCAGGTCTTCGGGGCGTTCGGCAACGCGGGGCATGGCTCTCTCCGATCTTGGTCCTTGCACAAATGCTAGGGTGCAAAACCGTGAAAGAGCAACCTGTTACGCCACGTCCGAAAGGGCAATCTGTGGCATGACACCCAGCGCCCGGCAAACATTGCGGGTCAGATCAGGGCGATTCAAGGTGTAGAAATGCAAGGCATCGACCCCTTCATCCACCAGTTTGCTGCACATCTCGGTGCACAGGGCCGTGGCCAGCAAATCATGCCGATCATCACGGATGGCCGCATCAAAGGCCTGATCCAGCCAATCGGGGATCGGCGTGCCGCAACGCTCGGCAAAACTGCGGGCGGATTTCCAGTTCACGATGGGCAAAATACCGGGGGTCACCGGCTTGTCGATGCCTGCCTTGGCACAGGCATCGCGGAATCGCAGAAAGCTGTCCGCATCAAAGAAAAACTGGGTGATCGCCTCATCCGCGCCTGCCTCGAACTTGCGTTTGAGCCAGTTTACATTGGCCTGCGCATCGGCGGCTTCGGGGTGCACATCGGGATAGGCGCCCACCCGAATGTTGAATGTACCAGTCTCCGCCAATGCGGTGATCAACTCGCAACTGTCTTCAAACCCGTCAGGGTGGGGGGTGAAACTGTCGCCCCCGCCTTCAGGATCGCCGCGCAGGGCAACGATGTCGGTCACACCGATCTCTGCATATCCTTTGGCAACCGCCAGCGTATCGGCGCGGCTGGCCCCGACGCAGGTCAAGTGCCCGGCTACCGGCAGCCCGGATGTGCGCGCCAGGACATGTGCGGCGTCATGAGTCAAATCGCGCGTTGTGCCGCCCGCGCCATAGGTGACCGAGAAAAACCGCGGGGCCAGCGGCGCCAGCGCCTGCGCGGTGTCCCACAGCTTGAACGCGGCATCGACGTTGCGGGGAGGGAAAACCTCAAAAGAAACGGCAGGGGTTGGCATATCGGTGATCCTCATGTGCGAATTTACCTGCTTGTCTCATGTTTGTTGATGTGAGACAAATTCATAACTTTCATCTTGAACATGAGTGATGCCTCATATGCACATCGAATTCCGCCACCTGCGTACCATTCAGGCCATCCACGAGGCTGGCGGTCTGGCCCGCGCCGCCGAACAGATGAACATCACCCAATCCGCGCTCAGCCATCAGGTGAAAGGGTTGGAGGATCAGGCCGGTGTGGAGCTGTTCGTCCGCCGCTCCAAACCGTTGAAGCTGTCGCCAGCCGGACAACGGCTGCTGAAACTGGCACAGCAGGTGTTGCCGCAGGTCCAGGCCTTGCAAGACGAATTTGCTGGTCTGCGCGAGGGCAGCACCGGACGCATGCATATCGCCATCGAATGCCACGCCTGTTTTGAATGGCTCTTTCCGGTGCTCGAACACTTCCGCCGCGCCTGGCCGGATGTCGATGTGGATATCCGTCCCGGACTGGCCTTTGACGCGCTGCCGGCGCTGCTGCGAGAAGAGGTGGATCTGGTGGTGTCTTCCGATCCCGAGGAACTGCCGGGCGTAAAATTTGTCGAACTTTTTGATTACAATCCGGTCTTTGTTGCTTCGGCCAATCATCCATTGGCGCAAAAATCCTATGTCGAGGCGGCAGATTTCCGCAGTGAAACCCTGATCACCTATCCTGTTGAACGCACAAGGCTGGATATCTTCAGCCAGTTGCTGATCCCCGCCAAAGTCGAACCCGCCGCCATCCGGCAGGTTGAACTGACGGCGGTGATCTTGCTGCTTGTTGCCTCAAATCGCGGCGTTTCGGTGTTGCCCGATTGGGTGGTGCGCGAAGTCAAGTACAGCTCTGACTACGTGACCCGCCCGCTGACAAAGGACGGCATCACCCGCCGCCTTTACGCCGCCGTGCGCGAGGATGATCTCGGCAAACCTTTCATGGATGAATTGTTGCGCCTGGCCGGTGAAGAGGCGCGCAAACTGCAGGCACAGTAGGGGGCCGGCCCCCATCGCCGCAAACGGCGATTCCCCCGGAGGTTTTTCTGGCCAAATGAAGCAGGGATCTTTCTTGCTTCATTTGGCCTTGGGGGCCGGGGCAAGGCACCGGATGTCAGCCGACTTTCACAATCGCTTTGCCCTGGTTGCCGCCGGTCAGCAACTCCATGAAGGCTTGCGGCGCGTTCTCCAGGCCTTCGGTGATGTCCTCTTTGTATTTGACCCGGCCATCGGCGATCATTGGGGCGACCTCAGCAACAAATTCCGGGAAGCGGTCCCAGTGGTTTGAGATGATAAAGCCGTTCACGCTGAGGAAATTGACGAGGATCGTCCGCCAGAGCTTGGGCGCGGTCAGCCCCTGACCCGCGGCGTTCGCACCAAGGCCACCGGCGTTGTACCATGCGATCATCCCGCAAACCGGAATGCGGCCATGGGGGTTCATCAAGGACAGCGCCGCATCCAGAACCGGCCCGCCAACGTTTTCAAAGTAGACGTCAATGCCATCTGGCGCGGCTGCCTTCATGGCATTGCGCAGGTCTTTGACGTTGTCATAGGCGCGGTGGTCGATGCAGGCGTCAAAGCCAAAGCTGTCTTTGGCCAAGGCACATTTGTCTGCGCCGCCAGCGATACCCACCGTGCGCAGCCCCTGCGCCTTGGCAAGCTGCCCGACCATGGAACCGACCGGCCCTGTCGCGGCGGCAACGGCAAGGGTTTCACCCGCCTTGGGGCGGCCATATTCCTTAAGGCCCAGCCAGCCGGTGAAACCGGGCATGCCCAGCACGCCGAGCGAGGTGGTCACGGGCGCTTGTGACGGATCCAGCTTGCGGCACATTTTGGCATTGGCGGTGCTGTGCGTGGCCCAGCCGAACGGGCCGAACACGTGATCGCCCTCGGCAAAACCCGGCGCGTTGGATGACAGGACCACACCAACGCTGCCGCCTTCCATCTTGCCACCGATGGGCACCGGGGCGGCGTAGGATTTGGCGTCGTCCATGCGGCCGCGCATATAGGGGTCCAGCGACATATGGCTGACCTTGACCAGGATCTCGCCCTCCCCGGGGGTCGGTATCGCGGCGGTTTCTAGGCGAAAATTCTCTTGGCTGGGCGCGCCCGTGGGGCGGCTGGCCAGCACGATCTGTTGCATCTGGTCGCTCATCTGTCTCTCCCTTTGATCTGTTGATTGGCGGTCATGGTGCCGCGTGGTGCAGCGATTGCAAGGGCAGATCAGAATCACGGTGCGTCAGTTTGGATCTGCCCCTTGGCATTCGCGGCATTGGCGCTTATACGCAGCGCCTGATCCATCGAAGGTACAGCAAATGGTTGGCAGTGCGAATCTCAACATCATGATCAAGGCTGCCCGCAAGGCGGGCCGTGCGTTGATCAAAGACTTCCGTGAAGTCGAAAACCTGCAGGTCTCTGTCAAAGGTGCCGGGGATTTTGTCAGCAAGGCCGATATCGAAGCGGAACGGACGCTGAAGAACGAGCTGATGGGCGCACGCCCGACCTATGGCTGGCTTGCCGAAGAGGGCGGCGAAGAGGTGGGGCAAGATCCTACGCGCCGCTGGATCGTGGACCCACTGGATGGCACGACCAATTTCCTGCACGGCCTGCCGCATTGGGCGATTTCTATCGCACTGGAGCACAAGGGCCAGATCGTTGCGGGCGTTGTCTTTGACCCCGCCAAGGACGAAATGTTTTTTGCCGAAAAGGGCGCGGGCGCCTGGATGAATGAAAGCCGGATGCGTGTGTCGGGCCGGAACCGGATGATCGAGAGCATCTTTGCAACCGGTCTGCCCTTTGGCGGGCGTTCTGATTTGCCTGCGACCTTGCAAGATCTGGCGCGTTTGATGCCGGTTTGTGCGGGCGTGCGGCGATGGGGCTCTGCGGCGCTGGATTTGGCTTACGTTGCCTCTGGCCGTTACGACGGTTTTTGGGAGCGTCGTTTGAATTCCTGGGATCTGGCCGCCGGCATGTTGATCGTCAAAGAGGCGGGCGGCTTGGTTGAGCCGATGAACCCTGCGGGCGACGTGCTGACCGATGGAGAGATCATTTGCGCCAATGAGGCGATCTTCTCGGGCTTTGCCAAGGTTGTGCGCGGTTAATCTATTGATCTGAGGGATGGTTTACGCCGTCGTTCCATGGGAACGGCTCGTGCTCCCATGTCTTGACCCCGTCAATACAACCCAGATTGATCCCGCATTCGTCGGGGTCTGACCGGCGTTGATGATGGGTGTAGATTCCGCAGGTTTTGCAAAAGTAATGCTGCGCGGTTTTGGTGCCCCATGTGTAGAGACCAAGGTTGTCGGCCCCTTGCTGGATCTTGAGGGAGGCCGTCGTTGCAGTGACCGCAGCGGCCTGTCTGCGGGCGCAGAACGAGCAGGTGCAGCGGGCCGCATCGGACAGGCCATGGGGCAGGGTCGCCGTCAAAACCACAGCGCCGCAGTGGCAACTGGCACGGATATGAATTGGGTCGTTGTTCATTTGCGCCGCACCTTTGGGATACTGCTTTTGAGCAGGGGATATTCGGCGGGCGGATGCGGTGGGTGCCCGTCATTGCGGGCCCAAAAAGAACCCGCTCCGCGCCGCAGCCACAGGGGCAGCGCAAAGATCAGCCCGGCCACAAAACCGCCCGCATGGGCCCAATAGGCCACGCCGCCTGTTTCGGCCTCTGCGGCGATGCCCCCCAGAAACTGCGCGCCAAACCACAGGGCCAGCATGATCCAGGCCGGGATCGGAAAAATGCGGAAGAACACCACAAAGATGATCAGGATATCGACCTTGGCCTTGGGGAACAGCAGCAGATAAGCGCCCATAACACCCGCGATCGCGCCTGACGCGCCGACCATCGGCACGCGCGATGTTGGCTCAAACCACACCTGTGCAAGACCGGCGGCCACCCCGCAGGCGATATAGAACAACAGATAGCGGGAGTGCCCCATCTCGTCTTCGATGTTGTCACCAAAGATCCATAGAAACAGCATGTTACCCAGAAGATGCATCCAGCCGCCATGCAGGAACATCGAGGTGAACAAGCCCTCGAACCCCTGGCCCATGCCGATCCGCGCGGGGATCAAGGCCCAAGCATCATAAAAGGCATAAAGCGCTCGCGGTTCGCTCAACAGCGGCACATAGCTGAGAAAAATGATGATGTTCAGCGCCATCAGCGCATAGGTGACATAGGGCGTGCGCCCTGACGGGTTGTGATCACGGATTGGAAACATATCCGCACGCTCTGCGATTGGCCCGCCGGGGTCAAGACAGGAGTGGTGCATCCGTAGAAAGGGCCGGGCGTGTTTGCCCGGCCCGGGCCGTTTAGGTCACCGCGCCCAGCAAGGCCGCGTTGCCACCAGAAGCAGTGGTGTCCACGCAAACGTGGCGCTCAGCCCGCACGCGTGCAGTGTCAGGCAGGCCGCGGATCAGGGGCAGGATCGGGCCGTTGCGCCGCGCCAGCGCCTGTTCGATCTGCCGTGCGACTTCTTCATCGCCCCACCACAGAACGCCGCCGTAGGCAGGGCCGTCTGTCAACGCCGTTGGATCGATACTGCCACTGGCCTGCACGGCAACGCCGCCGAGCGCCCTGACCGTGCGGGCCTGTTCGGCAGCGACATCCGCCCCTGGCCCCATACAAAGCAGTGCGGGGCGGGGCAGGGTGGACAGGCGATTGGATTCGCCGGTCGGCCCCGGCATCGAGAGTGTCTCAATCGGCTGGACCGGACCATGAGCTGGCAGCGGTGGGAGTGCGTCTTGGGTGCCATCCCATTTCCCATCGACGGTTTTCAGATCCGGAGCCGAGAACCGGGGCAGGTAATTTGGCCCGCCCGCCTTGGGGCCGGTGCCAGAAAGCCCCTCGCCGCCAAAGGGTTGGCTGCCGACAATCGCGCCGATCTGGTTGCGGTTGATGTAGATGTTGCCCGCCTCAATCCGTTCGGAGACATGTTGCACCCGATCATCAATGCGCGTGTGCAATCCAAAGGTCAGCCCATAGCCGGTGCCATTGATCGCGTCGATCACGTCATCCAGTTCATGCGATTTGAATGTGGCAAGATGCAGAACCGGACCAAAAATCTCACGCTCCAGATCGCCAATGCCGTTTACCCGGATGATGGTCGGTGCAACGAAGGTGCCGGCTTTTGGCGCGTCAATTTCGGCCAGAACACGGCCTGCAATGCGGGCAGATTCGATGTGGTCGGCAATGCCTTTGCGGGCCTGTTCGTCAATCACCGGGCCGACATCCGTGCGCAGCTGCCATGGATCGCCCATAGTGAGCGCCTTCATCGCGCCGATCAGCATTTTTGTGAGATCATCGGCAATGTCTTCTTGAACATAAAGACAACGCAAAGCCGAACACCGCTGCCCTGCGGATTGGAACGCGCTTTCGACAATTGCCTGCACGGCCTGTTCGGGCAGGGCAGTGCTGTCCACGATCATCGCATTCAGCCCTCCGGTCTCGGCGATCAAAGGGGTGCCGGGGGCGCAATGTTCGGCCATCGCCGCGCGGATGCGCATCGCGGTGGCGGTCGATCCGGTAAAGGCCACGCCGCCGATGCGCGGGTCTGAAGTCAGCGCTGCGCCCACAGCGCCGCCGCCGGGCAGCAATTGCAAGGCACTGCGCGGCACACCCGCCTTGTGCAGCAGCGACACGGTGACATGGGCCACCAGCGGAGTTTGCTCCGCAGGTTTGGCCAAAACCGCATTGCCCGCCGCCAAGGCCGCCGAGACCTGCCCGACAAAGATCGCCATCGGAAAGTTCCACGGTGAGATGCAGGTGAAGACGCCCGCGGGCGGCATATTGGTGGCTTGTCCGGCATAATAGCGCAAAAAATCAACGCCTTCGCGCAATTCGGCGACACAATCGGGCAGGCCTTTTCCGGCCTCCCGTGCCAGCAGTGCAAAAATCTCGCCATAGTTTTCTTCGATCAATGTGGCGGCTTTGAGCAGCACATCCCGGCGGGTCGCCAAGGGCGCATCCCAGGGCGCGGCGTGATCAAGGGCGGTCGCAACATCGGCAGCGGAAGCATTGCGAACAGTGCCCGGCGAGAGTTCGGGATCGGCGGGATTGACCACAGCGACAGCAGCATCAGGGGCCGCCTTGGCCGCCAGCAGCGGGGCAGCGTCCCACTGCTTGTCTGCAAACGGGCCCCGGGCATCTTCGATGGCCTGCAAGGTCGGTGTATGGGCCAGATCAAACCCGATGGCATTGCCGCGCTGGGGCAAAAAGACCTCTGGACCTTTCGGGATCACCATGCTGGCCTGACCAAGCGTTTCAAACGGATCGGCCGCGACGACCTCTGGCGGGACATCCTCATCGACGATCTGGTTCACAAAACTGGAGTTCGCGCCGTTTTCCAACAGACGCCGCACCAGATAGGCCAGCAAATCGCGATGCGCACCCACGGGGGCGTAGATGCGGCAGCGCGTGCCGTTTTGGTCCAGAACCAAGTTGTGCAGCGTCTCGCCCATGCCGTGCAAGCGTTGGAATTCAAATGCTTCCTTGTCCTGTGCCATTTTGAGGACGGCGCAAACCGTATGGGCGTTGTGGGTGGCGAACTGCGGATAAATCCGGTCCGTCATGCCAAGCAGTTTACGGGCATTGGCGATATAGCTGACATCGGTCGCGGCCTTCTCGGTAAAGACCGGAAAACCATCAATCCCTTCGACCTGCGCCCGCTTGATCTCGGTGTCCCAATAGGCGCCCTTGACCAAACGTACCATGATCCGGCGGTCATGCCGCTCTGCCATATCATAAAGTGCGTCAATCACGCGGCCTGCACGCGGGCCAAAGGCCTGTACCACAACGCCAAATCCGTCCCAGCCCGCCAGGGCCGGTTCGGACATCACGCGGTCAATCACCTCCAGCGACAGGGCAAGGCGGTCGGCCTCTTCGGCATCGACATTCAGACCCATGCCCGCCGATTTCGCGAGCAGCGCCAGCGCCCGCAAACGCGGCACCAGATCACGCATCACCGCATCATGCTGCGCCACCTCGTACCGGGGGTGCAGGGCGCTGAGTTTGACTGAAATACCGGGGTTCTTGCGAATATCCTCGTCCGTACAGGCCGTGGCAATCGCCGAAATCGCGCGGCTGTAGCTCAGGTGATAACGTTTTGCATCCGCCTCGGTCCGGGCCGCTTCGCCCAGCATGTCATAGCTGTAGGTATAGCCCTTTTTCTCCATCCCCTTGGCGCGGGTCATGGCGGCGTTGATATCCTCACCCAGCACAAACTGGCGGCCCATTTCCTTCATCGCGCGGGACACGGCGGTGCGGATCACCGGCTCGCCCAGACGTTTGATCGCGGCGCGCAGATGGCGCACGGGTCCGGGCTGATCGTCGTCCAGCACACGGCCAGTCAACATCAGCGCCCAGGTGGAGGCATTCACCAAACTTGAGGTCGAATGCCCCATATGGCGGCCCCAGTCAGAGGGCGCGATCTTGTCTTCGATCAGCGCATCGATGGTATCGGCATCGGGCACACGCAAAAGCGCCTCGGCCAGACACATCAGGGCGACGCCTTCATCCGTGGACAGACCATATTCGGCCAGAAACACCTCCATCATACCGGGGGCCGTGGCCCCGCGAATACCGCGGACAAGAGCAGCGGCATCCGCGCTGATTTCTGCGCGGGTGTCTGCGGACAGATCAGCAGTGCGGATCAATTCCGGCAAGACCTGTTCAGGATCGGCATAGGTGCCTTGATCAATCATCAAGCTCAGCGCGGAAGCGACGTCATGGGCCATTGGAAACTCCAGTCAGAAGGGATTTATCGTAAGTACACTGGATCTGGCGGGCTGACTGACTTAGTTTATGCATAATCAAGGTCGAATAGACTGAAATTCTGGAGATACGCGATGCAAAGTGGAAAGGTCAGTTTGGATCGCTTCGACTCGGCGATCCTTGCCGTTTTGGGGCAGGACGGGCGGATACCTGTTACGGAACTGGCCAAGCGCATCGGCTTGTCGAAGTCCCCGACGCAGGCGCGGCTACGACGGCTCGAGGAAAGCGGCGTGATCCAGGGCTACCGCGCCATGCTGGATCCGATCCGCCTGGGGCTGGATCACGTGGCCTTTGTCGAGGTGCGACTGGATGACACCCGCGAGGCCGCGCTGCGCAAATTCAACGCCGCCGTTCTCAAGGTGCCGGAGATTGAACAGGCGCATATGATCGCCAGCCACTTTGATTATCTGCTCAAGGTACGGACCCGCGATATGTCCGCCTACCGGCAGTTTCTGGGCGAGACAATCTCGGCCCTGCCGCATGTCTCCAACACCTCGACCTATGTGGCGATGGAGGTGGTCAAGGGCACGATGCTGACGGACGGCACTTGACGGAACTGCGCCGGGCGCTCTTTATTACAGGATGATCCGGCTTGGTTTGCTCCCTTCTTTCGTGATCGCCCTTTGGGCGGGACCGCTGTTTGCTGAGTGTCCTGCACCCGCCGACACCCGCTCGGAACTGCTTGATCTTTTTGCCGATGCGCAATCGGCACAGACCTTTACCGATGGTCGGCGGGCATCGCTGGCGATGTGGCAGGTTTGGCTGCGGGCCCCGGATGAAGCCGCCCAAGAGGTGCTGGATGCCGGGATGCGCAAACGCGATTCTTATGATTTTCTCGGAGCGCTGGCGGCTTTTGACCGGTTGGTCGCCTATTGCCCCGACTACGCCGAAGGGTTCAATCAGCGGGCCTATATCCATTTCCTGCGGCAGGACTACGCCAAGGCGTTGGTTGATCTCGATGCCGCGCTGGCGTTGCAGCCTTTACACGTCGCGGCGCAATCGGGCAGGGCGCTGACATTGATGAACCTGGGCCAACTTCCTGCGGCCCGCGAGCAGCTGCTGGAGGCGGTCAAGAACAATCCCTGGCTGTCCGAAGCGGCGCTTTTGGCGAAGGGCGCACCACTTGGACCGCAGGGGGAGGATCTATAGGCATTTACACCGCCCGCCGCATGACTATTGTGCGCCCATCACCCGGCGCGGGCGTGATGGAATGGTAGACATACCAGACTTAAAATCTGTTGGGGCGTAGCCCCGTGTGGGTTCGAGTCCCACCGCCCGCACCACAGTTCCTTTGCGCAGCAAAGGGACCACCCCACTCGAAGTGGTGCACTGGGCGGCAGTCGCTCTGAAAGAGCGATGAGAGCTTCGACAGTTCTAGCTTCGTCCCACCGCCCCCACCAAAGCCTCTTCCAAAGGAAGATGCCGAAACGACCGGATCAGTTGAATGCGGCAGTTGCTCGGCAGGAGCAATGAGAGCATCTGCTTCCAGATTTGTCCGCGCTGCCGCACCACCGTCGCTTTCTTGCAATACCAAAAGCTGATGCATGGCTGTCGTTCTGCAAGAACGATAAGAGCTTTGGCGCTAAACTTCACCTCACCCCGATCTGCCCGATCACCCCGCCCGTTGATTGACCCGTTTGATCAAGGCCGCGCCGGTTTCCTTGCGTTCGCTGTAGCGTTCCACCAGATAATCCGCCCGTCCGCGCGTCAGAAGGGTGAATTTGACCAATTCTTCCATGACATCCACCATCCGGTCGTAGTTGGGCGATGGCTTCATCCGGTCATTGTCGTCGAATTCCAGAAAAGCCTTGGGCGTTGAGGATTGGTTGGGGATCGTCAACAGGCGCATCCAGCGGCCCAGGATCCGCAACTGGTTCACCGCGTTGAAGCTTTGCGAGCCGCCGTTGACTTGCATCACTGCCAGCGTTTTGCCCTGTGTCGGTCGAACGGCGCCCAGCGACAGCGGGATCCAGTCGATCTGCGCCTTCATGATCGCCGTCATCGCCCCGTGCCGTTCGGGAGAGCACCAAACCATGCCCTCGCTCCAACTGACCAGATCGCGCAATTCCTGGACTTTGGCATGGTCGGCCTCGGTCTCATCGGGCAGAGGCAAACCGCGCGGGTCAAAGGTTTTGGTCTCGGCGCCAAAACGGTTCAACACGCGGGCGGCTTCTTCGGTCATCAGCCGGCTGAAGGACCGCTTTCGCAGGGAGCCATAGAGCAACAGTATCCGTGGAGCATGGTCGGATTGATCGGTTTCGAACAACCTGCCGGTGTCGATGGCGCGAAAGTGGTCCGTTTCGATGTTGGGGGTGTCGGTCATTTTGTCGTCTTTCGGTTTCATTGGCCTCATACCGCTGTGGGCAAGGACCGATCTCAATAGGGAGGGGACTGCAGCTATGCCGCCTCGTCGGAGTTCAACAGCCACCCGAAAAACAGGGTCGCCAAAACGGCCGCAATCAGCTGCACCGCGATGAACGCGGCCACATCCACAGGGGCGATCCCGGCAAACGTGTCTGAAAATCCGCGTGCGATGGTCACCGCCGGATTGGCAAAGGAGGTGGAGGAGGTAAACCAATAGGCCGCCGTGATATAGAGGCCAACCGCCATCGGAACCGCGCTGGGTTTCGCCTTGATACAGGCCAAAATGGTGCCAACCAGACCAAAGGTGGCAACAAATTCGCCCGCCCATTGGCCGGTCCCGCTGCGTATGGTGGCGGAGGGGTCAATCAGCGGATGTTCAAACATCACATGTGCGGCAAGGACACCGATGATGCCTCCAAACACCTGCGCAACCACATAAAGCGCGGCATCTCCCTTGGTGATTTCGCGGCGCATGACAAAGCTCAACGTAACCGCAGGGTTGAAATGTGCGCCGGAGATCGGGCCGAAAATGGTGATCAAAACCACCAAGATAGCCCCCGTCGGGATGGTGTTTCCCAATAGCGCAATGGCGATATTCCCGTCCGCCAACCGCTCCGCCATGATGCCCGATCCAATGACCGTCGCCAAAAGCGAAAACGTGCCCAACCATTCTGCCATCAACCGGCGTTCAAGTGTCATTCTGTGTCTCCAGTAAGGGCTGCTGCGATGGCGCCGCCGCCGAAATCTTCCGATTGCCCCATGCAAATGCACAGCGCGATATACGGCCAGGGCACTGGCCATTTGTTGCTTCTTTCTTACTCAATTCGGTAAATGCCGAAGTAACTCTGGGCTAAGTCAGGCTTTGCATCTTGTCAAGCTTCGATATTTCGGGCATTACCGAATAATGAAGCAAGACACCGCCATCGAGGCCTTTGCCGCCCTTGCGCAGCCGACGCGGCTCGAGGCATTCCGTCTTTTGGTCAGGGTTGGGCCGAAAGGCTTGCCCGCACTGGAAATCTCGCGGCAATTGGGGACAAAACCCTCAACCCTGTCGGGGCATCTGGCCATTCTGAAACGGGCAGGGGTGTTGTCCGCGACCCGCCATCAGCGCGAAATCCACTATTCGGCCAATCTGGCCAGTGTGAATGCGCTTGTGCAGTTTCTGATCGCCGATTGTTGTGGCGGGAAGATCGAAAACTGCTCAGAAATTGTTGCCCTGCTTGAGTGCCAAGGCACGGATTGCTAGGCCATCCAGCGGGCCAAAGCCATCTGCCAGATCAGTTCAACCGCAGCCCCGTGTCCGGCGCGAAATACGACACTTTGCCAAGGTCGAAGGCCAGCCGTTGTGCATTGCCGGGGGCAGCGTTGGTTTCGGAATGCAGACGTGCGGTGACATGTTTCCCGCCAAGTTGCATAACGGCATAGGTGTCCGCGCCCGCAGGTTCCACGATATCAATCAGGCACTCGGCCTCCTGTACATGGGCCCCCGACCGCATCGCCGCATCACCGATGTCCTCGGGGCGTACCCCCAAAATGACATCCTCGGGCAGATCGCGGTTCTTGGTGTCGGTCAGCACAATCGGATCACCGCGATCCTGGGCGATCTGGATGTCGGTTCCGCTGCCATTGGCGCGGGCTTTGGCCGGTATCAGGTTCATCGCAGGGCTGCCCATGAAATCCGCCACAAAGAGATTGGCCGGGCGATTGTAGATCTCTGCGGGGGTGCCGATCTGCTGGATCACGCCGCCTTTCATGACCACGATTTTGGTCGCCAGCGTCATCGCTTCAATCTGGTCATGGGTCACATAAACCATGGAGGCGCCAAGCCGTTGGTGCAGCTGCTTGATCTCGGTGCGCATCTCGACGCGCAGTTTGGCGTCAAGGTTGGACAGGGGTTCGTCAAACAAGAACAGCTTGGGATCACGCACCAGGGCACGGCCCATGGCGACCCGCTGACGCTGACCGCCCGACAGCTGGCCGGGCTTGCGCTTGAGCAGGTTCTCGATCTGGAGCTGTTGCGCCACATGGGCCAGCTTTTGGTCCTGCGTCGCTTGATCCACGCCGCGCACCTTCATGCCAAAGGTGATGTTCTTGGCAACTGTCATAGTGGGGTAGAGCGCATAGGACTGGAACACCATTGCGATATCGCGGTCTTTGGGGCTGACATCGGTCATGTCCTGACCGCCAATGTGCAGTGATCCGCCGGTGATCGGCTCAAGCCCCGCAATGCAATTGAGCAAGGTGGATTTGCCGCAACCGGACGGGCCAACCAGGACAAGGAAATCGCCCTGTTCGATCTCTACGTTGATGTCTTTGAGGATCTCGACGGATCCGTAGTTTTTGAAAAGATGTTCGATTTTCAGGATGTTGGCCATGGGATTATCCTTTCACGGATCCGGCGGTCAGACCGCGGACGAAATATTTGCCGGCAACGACATAAACAAGCAGGGTCGGCAACGCGGCGATGATCGCGGCGGCCATATCGACGTTGTATTCTTTGACGCCGGTGGTGGAATTGACGATGTTGTTAAGCGCGACCGTCACAGGCTGGGTTCCGGCCTGACTGAAGGACACACCAAACAGGAAGTCATTCCAGATCTGTGTGAACTGCCAGATCACGGTCACAACGATGATTGGCAGCGACAGCGGCAGGAAGATCGACCAGAAGATGCGGAAAAATCCTGCGCCGTCCACTTTGGCAGCCTTGGTCAGATCCGCCGGGATAGACACGTAATAATTGCGGAAAAACAAGGTGGTGAAGCCCAGCCCATAGATCACATGGACAAAGATCAAACCCGGAATAGTTCCGGCAATTCCCATCATCCCCAACACCCGCGCCATTGGCAGGAGAACCACCTGAAACGGGATGAAACAGCCAAACAACATTAGCGAAAAGATGATATTTGCGCCGCGAAACCGCCATTGCGCCACGACATAGCCGTTCATCGCGCCCAAAAGGGTTGAGATGGCCACGCCGGGAATGGCGATCAGGACAGAGTTCCAGAAATACGGCCGCACCCCTTCGCATTGGATGCCGGTGCAGGCTGTGGACCACGCGGTGCGCCATGCGTCGAATGTCACTTCGCGGGGCAGGGAAATCAGATCACCTGTCCGAATTTCATCCAGACTTTTCAGCGAGGTGGTGATCATGACGAACAGTGGCAGCAGATAGAACAGCGCAAACAGGCACAGCAGCGTATACAGCGACCAGCGCAGGGCGACTTTGCCCTTCTGGCTTTGCCCCGCGAGGGAGGCAGCGGAGACAGACAGATCAGCCATCTTTGGACCTCAATTCCGAATAAAGGTAAGGAACCACAATCGCAAACACGACCAGCATCATGATCATCGCGGAGCTGGCCGCCTGACCGATATCACCGCGCGAGAACGCCATGGCATACATATAGGTCGCCGGCAGATCGGTGGCATAGCCGGGGCCGCCGCCTGTGAGCGCGATAACCAGATCAAAGCTTTTGATCGCAAGGTGCGACAGCACGATGAACGCGGACAGGAAAATCGGGGCCATCGAAGGGATGATAATCGCGGTATAGACACGCCATGTGGGGATGCCATCGACCTGCGCAGCCTTGATGATCTCTTCGTCCACGGACCGCAGGCCCGCCAGGAACAGCGCCATCACAAAACCCGAGCTTTGCCAGATCGCGGCCAGCACAATGGTGTAGATCGCCATGTCCGGATCGACCAGCCAATCGAAGGTGAAATCTTCGAACCCCCAGCCGCGCACCATGGCTTGCAGGCCCAAACCGGGGTTCAAGATCCATTTCCACGCGGTGCCGGTGACAATCATCGAAAGTGCCATTGGGTAAAGATAGATCGTTCGGATCGCGCCTTCGGTGCGGATGTTTTGATCCAGCAGGATCGCCAGCACCAGCCCAAGGATCATCGCGATCACAATGAACAGGGTGCCAAATATGAAAAGATTGCCAAAGGCCGTGTCCCAGCGCGGCGATGCAAACAGCCGGTCATACTGGATAAACCCTTCGATCTCGTACTTGGGCAACAGCCGCGAGCGCGTCATCGAAACCCATGCTGTCCAGGCGATAAAGCCGTAGACGAACACGAGAATGGCAATGAAAGAGGGCGCCAGCACCAGTTTGGGTGTGTTTTCTTCAAGCCATTTTGTCATGAACGTTATCCCCCCGGAAAATCTGCCGCCCCGGCCAATGGGCGGGGCGGCAGCGTGGTTTACATGCTGTTTGCAACAGCCTCGGCCAGCATCTGAACCGCATCCGCAGAGGACATGTCAGAGTTGAAATGTGCGGTCACAACGTCGGTGATCGCTCCGGCCTGTGCGCCGCGCAGGGCCATGCCGTGTGCATAGCTGGGCAAGAGCGACCCGTTCTCAGAGCTGGCTGCCATATCTGCCGCAGACAGGACCGCGCAGCTGTCAAACTCGTCCAGTGGCACGTCCGTGCGTGCAGGGATCGAGCCTTTGTTCAGGTTGAACACCTTTTGGAAATTCTTGCCGACGACCAGCTCGGCCAGCAGGGCTTGACCCGCCTGTTTGTCCGCGCCGCCCACTTCGAACATCGCAAAGCTGTCGACGTTGTAGAGGAAACCGTCACCGGGGGTGGAGGCACAGAGGAAGTCCTCGCCGGGCGCTTTGCCCGCTGCCATAAATTCGCCCTTGGCCCAGTCGCCCATGATCTGAAACGCCGCTTCGCCGTTCATTACCATGGCTGTGGCCAGGTTCCAGTCGCGGCCAGAGAAGTTCGGATCAACATAGCCGCGCATTTTGCGCATCTGGTCGAAGGTGGCGACCATCGCATCAGAGGTCAGCGTGTCTTTGTCCAGCTCGACAAAGGCCTTGTGAAACCCCTCGGCGCCCAGAATGCCAAGCGCGACAGCCTCAAACACTGTCGCGTCTTGCCAGGCCTGACCGCCATGGGCCAGTGGAATGATCCCCGCCGCTTGCAGCTTGTCTGCGGCGGCGTTGAACGCGTCCCAGCTGGTTGGCATTTCGATGCCATTGGCCTCAAGCACATTTGCATTGGCCCAGATCCAATCCACGCGGTGGACGTTCACAGGGGCCGCACACCAGGTGCCCTCGCATTTCATGTGGCCCGCAATAGAGGCTGGCAATACCGCCTCCCAATTGTTGGCCTCGGCAACCGCAGAGATATCGGCCAGCACGCCTTCTTCGTACCATTCCTGAATGGCAGGGCCTTTCAGCTGTACGGCGGTGGGCGCATTGCCCGACAGAACCCGCGCCCGCAAAGCGGTCATCGCGGCATCACCGCCGCCGCCTGCCACTGGCATGTCCGTCCAGGTGCCGCCATTCGCGGCAAACTCTTCTTGCAACACGGCAACGGACTTGGCCTCACCGCCGGATGTCCAGTAATGCAGCACCTCGGCTTGCGGTTCGGCAAAGGCCGCGCCGGATGTGCCCAGTGCGACACCGCAGGCAATACCCAAAGCATAGGATTTCATGTGTGTTTCCTCCCAGAATTATCCGCAAAAGCGGTCATGATGGCGCAAGTCTGTGGGAATGGCGGCCCGCCATGCAATCCACTTATAGCGGCACGAGGGCGCAAAACGGCATTTAAACGGCGGCCCCGTTACCAGTTGTTACAAAGCCCTCGATTTTGTTGCATTGTGTTACATGAATTGGATCACCGGCGGTCAGAACGGCCCGCCACACAGGAGAGACAAAGGTGACAATCCCCCGGATTCTTGTGGTTGATGACGATCAGGACGTGCGCCAGATGGTGACGCAATTCCTGCGCCAGAACGGTGCGATGGCCCTGCCTGCGGGGACCGAAGCGGAAGTGCGCAAACATCTCGATGGCGGGCGGGTGGATCTGATCTTGCTTGATGTGATGCTGGGGGATGAAAACGGTCTTGAGATCTGTGCGAGGTTGCGCAGTGAACAGGACGTGCCGATCATCATGGTCTCGGCCCTGTCAGCCGATCATCAGCGCATGGAAGGCTATGAGGTTGGCGCGGATGATTACATCGCCAAACCGTTCAATCCTGATCTGCTTCTGGCGCGGGTCAAGGCCGTGCTGTCACGGGCGCGGCGGTCGTCGTCCTTGGTCCATCGGCGCAATACCAAGACTTTTGAATTTCACGGTTGGGTCTACAACGCCAAACGCGGCGAGGTTCTGTCGCCAGCGGGTATTCAGGTCACCCTGTCACGGCGCGAGCTGGCTTTGCTGCAAACACTGGTGGCCAATCCGCATATCCCCTTGACCCGCGAAGAGATCGCCGCCGCGCTGGATGTGACGGGCGAGGCGGGCCAGACAGCCGATGCCACGGGCCGCGCCATTGATGTGCTGGTGGGGCGGCTTCGGTCCAAGATTGAGAAAAACCCCAAAGACCCGCAAATCCTGCGCACTGAACGCGGGGTCGGCTATGTCTTTGTGGCGGATGTTACGGTGCAGGACCAGTGAAGGCTTTGCACAGCCTTCGCGCCATTGTCAGCGCCTTGGTGCTGGCGGCCTTTGTATCGGCAGCAATGGCTGTGGGCCTTTGGATGCAATCGACCCAAAACTGGAAATCCCATCTGGCAAAGGCGCAACTGGCGGGGACAACCCTTTATTATGCGATGCAAAACGGCACCGCCCCGCCCGAAGGCGTCCGCGTCACGCCCTTGTCAGGGGTGGATCAAAGCCACGCAGAGGCCGGGGCCTTTCACCAGATCAGTGGTGCACCCAATGGAGCGCGGATCACCAATGTGCCAATCCTTGCAGATGCCCTGAACCGCACCACCAGCAAACCGCTGATGCTGGCGATCCTGTCGCCTGACTTGACCTATCGTCTGGCCGGACTGCCACACCGCGACGGGCAAACAGCGGCGGAAACCACAGGCGCGGTGCTGCGGCTCCTGGCCTCTTATTGCAGCGATCCTGTGGTGGTGGCCCAGATGGGGCAGGCGCCCTGGGTGCGGATCGAGGGTGCACCCGTCTGGGGCTGCGATGCGGCGCCTGCGGACCTGCGCCTGCCTGCGGTTCTCTTTGCCATTGTCGCTTTTGGCATTCTGATAACCATTGCCCTCAACCAATCCTCCGACTTCGCCCGCTTTGCCGCGCAGTTGCGGGATCGCCGCCGGGTGGGCGGGCCAGCGAGCTATGATCTGCCCGGTCCGCAAGAGCTTCAGGACATCGTTGCGGCGGTGAACAGCTATCTAGAAGCGGAACGGGAGCAACTGGCCAATCGGGCTGCGGTTTTGTCGGGTGTCAGTCATGACCTTGGCACACCTGCCACACGGCTGCGGCTGCGCACGGCGCTTATTGGCGATCCCGAACTGCGCGGCAAACTGGACGCGGACATCGACAGCATGACCGGCATGATCGAAAGCGTTCTGACCTACACCCGCGCCGAGATGAACGTGGAGGAGCCGCGCAAGCTGTCGCTGAATGCGCTGATCGATGCGGTGGTGACGGACTATCAAGATATGGGCCGCGCCGTCAGTTTTCGCGCCGCACAGGATGTGGTGATGCAGGGGGGCGGCTCGGTTTTCATGTCCCGTCAGGGGCAAAGCGTGATGGCAGGAGATCGCCAGATCACGGTCACAGGCCGCCCGATTGCCCTGCAACGGGCGATGGCCAATCTGATCGACAATGCATTGAAATACGGGCGGCGGGCGACGGTTTCGTTTGAGGCAGACGCAGACACCGCAACGATCATTGTCGAGGATGAAGGCTCCGACAGTTCCGCCAAGGACATCGAGGCATTGCTGGCCCCGTTTCAACGGGGCGACAATACTGCCACGATTGATGGCTATGGTCTTGGTCTAACGATCGTCTCCACCATCGCCCAATTGCATGGCGGGGCATTGTCGTTTGAAGACACGGCTGTTGGCGTCTCGGCGCGGTTGATGATCAAGCGCGGGTAGAGGCCTACAAAACCACATCGTCAAGCGCTTTGGAGTGGTCCGTGATCTGTTCAAACCCGTCTTCGGTGATAATAAAACTGTCACCAACCTGTGCCCTGAAATGATCGGTGTTCACCGACCCGTCCACGGCCAGAACCATGCCGGGCTGCAGGATCGTGGTATCACCCGTCACCAGTTGTGGATCTTCGAGATAGCTAAACCCCGTCGCGCGGCCACAGCGGAACGGATACTCATAGCCCGCCGTCTGGATCACCTCGGCATAGGCGGCATGCACAGTCTCTGCCGTTACGCCGGGGCGCAAGATTTTGAGCGCGGCCTTTTGGCTGGCCACGGCAACATCATAGATTGGAATCTGCCGCGCATCCGCAACCTCGCCAATCCAGAAGGTCCGGTCAAAGCCCAGCTTGAAGCGGTGAAAATTGGTCATGCCGCAAAAGCAAAGAAACACCGGCTCTCCGCGCCGCATCACGCGGGTCGAGGCGCGGTGGTGGGTTTTTGTGATCTGATCCCCAGAGGCCATGATCTGCAGGAAATGGGTGTTGGGGGACATGTCGGCGTCATCATAATGCGCGGCCAGCAGTTGCGCGGCCTTCCGCGTGCCCGCCTGTGAGGTTGCGATGGCCACCTCAAATTCTGGCACACCGTCTCCTATGGCGTCCCGTCCCGCCTGCATCATCGCACTGGCGACTTGCCCGGCATGGCGGGCCAGCTGCAATTCGGCGGGCGATTTGATCATCCGCATCTTTGACAGGATCGGCGTGGCATCCACCACCATTTGCGCCCCTGCGAGGTCATCCACAAAACGGCGGACAGCGGGCGGCATATGCGCGGTTTCAAGCGCAATCTTGTGGGCTCCTTTCAAAGCGGCGGGAAGTTCGGCCCGCCATTCTGCGCCAGCCCCATCATTCCATGGGGCGATCCTGTCCACCTGCGCCGCATTTTGCGCCGCCACATAGTCAATGGTCGGGGTGATAAGAACGCTTGACCCGTCACGCGGCACAACCAAAATCGTCGGGCGGCCAAATTCCATATGCAAATAGTCGTAATAGCCGGTCAGGTAATAGACGCTGTCCTCATCCGTGATCAGCGCCACATCCAAACCCACCTCGGTCATCCTTATGCGAAAGGTCTCAAGGTTGCGTTGGAACATCGGCTTTCCCTTCATGTCTGGGCGGGCAGTCGGCTGCGCACAAGCTGCGCCCAAAACGCCGCGCCAATGGGCAACAGATCATCGTTGAAATCGTAATCTGATGCATGCAGAGGCCGCCCGTTGGCCCCCTCGGTCCCGTTGCCCATCAGCATGAAACACCCCGGAATGGCAGCACTGAAATGGGCGAAGTCCTCGGAAAAGCTCATCGGTTCGCGGTTTCCGATCACGTCAAGCTCCAAAGCTCGCCCTGCCTCCAAAGCAGCCTCTACCGGTTCGGGTGCATTCACCGTTTCAATAAATTCCGTGTTGAACGCCACAGTCACTTCAACGCCATGTGCCATGCCGATCCCCTTGGCGATCTGGTCCATCAATGCTGCGACGGCTTTCCTGTCCTCACCGGACCGGGCACGCACATCCCCCTTCAGAACCGCAGATCCGGGCAACACGTTGCGCTGACCATCGGTCAGAAACTCTGTCACCGAAACCACCACACCAGCGCCGGGTGCCAGTTTGCGCGATACGATGGTTTGCAAGGCCAGTACAATCTCAGATCCGATGGTGATACTGTCGCGCCCCGCCTGCGGCATCGACGCATGACCGCCCTGACCTTGGATGGTGACCTCAAACAGGCTTTCGCTGGAACAGATCAGGCCGGGACGGGTGGAGAGTTGCCCAAGCGGCGCGCCGGGCAGATTGTGAATGGCGTAGATCTCCTGAACAGGAAACCGTTCGAGCACCCCTTCATTTATCATGGCATTGGCGCCCAGCCCGTGCTCTTCGTTGGGCTGAAAAATCAGGACCACCGTGCCATCAAAACCATTATTGCCAGCCAGATCTGCCGCTGCCCCCAAAAGCATCGACATATGCCCGTCATGGCCGCAGGCATGCATTTTGCCAGGGGTCTGGGATGGGTAGTCGTGCAAACTGGTCTCTAGAATGGGCAAGGCATCCATATCGGCCCGCAGGGCGATGGCGCGATTGCCGGTGCCGCGCTTGAGGATGCCAATAATGCCCGCGCCGCGATGCACTTCGATCCCGAGATCCGTCAAAATCTCGGCCACTTTGTCCTTGGTTTGGTCTTCTTCGAAGCCGAGTTCGGGATTGCGATGAAAATGCCGCCGCAATTGGCGCAGATCTTTTGGCGTCATGGCATGGCTTTCCTGCAGTGTGCCGCGCAAGCCTAACCGCAAGCGCAGGCCGCGGGGAAGGGCAAACTAGGGGGCAGGGGTGCCCGCCATCTTGTGCAGAACCGCCCGCCGTGTGAGGCTTTCTGGGCTCCATACATCTTTGATGACGAAATATTCCTCAAAGGCAGGCGCATCCTGCGGCAACACCACCCACGGCTGTTTTGTCGAGGTGAAAATATGCACATCGGGCGGAAAGGCGTCAGGATTATCAAGGGTGCCAACCCGGATAAACCGCACCAATTGACCCAAACCGCCGCGCATCGCCAGATATTTGGTCCATAGTGTGACCTGACACTGCGGACACTTTGAAAACAACTGTCCGATGCCGCTTTGCGAGGGAACCAAAATATCGGCCACGTCACCCTTGGTGACCGTCACGCGGTCCGCTTCGATCAATGCATTCACCGCCAACGCGCCGCCACTTTCGCGCTGGCACCAACGGCAGTGACATCCGTGGACAATCATTGGAGTGCTGCTGATCTCATAGCGGACATGCCCGCAGGCGCATCCGCCCTGAAAGGGGCCATTTTGTGCGGTCATGATGTGATCCTTAAATGTTTCTGTCCCTCACTCTGTCAGCTCGGTGAGCATGGACCAGATCACACTAGGGCAAGAGGCCAGCCGCGCCTAGCGTCCAACAACATGCACAGAATCCACCTCGCCCAGCGATTGCAGCAGACTGCTGGTGTTGGCGACGCCGAATTTCTTGAGCAGCTTGGCACGGTAAATCTCGACCGTTCTATGAGAGATATCCAGCTTGATGGCGATCTCTTTGCTGGTCAGGCCAAGCGCAAGAAAAGAGACAATCTCGCGCTCGCGGCGGGTCAGGGGCTTGTAGGGGCGCACCTCGGACAGATCCGCGAAACTCCACACCGCGCGACCCAAGGGCGCGTCTGGGGTGAAGGAATGGCCGCGCACCCGGCACCAGAACAGGCTGCCGTCCTTGCGTGCCATGATCCGCTCGTCCCAATAGTGGTTGGTGGTTTGCAGCTCTTTCACACCGCGGTCGCGGATATTGGCGAACTCCTCGTCCGATGGATAGAGAACCGCAAAAACTTGATCGCGCAAGTCCTTGATTTCGTATCCGAACATGCTGGCAAATGTAAGGTTGCAATCGCGGATCACTCGGTTTTCCGTGACCACCAGACCCACAGGCGCATAAAGATAGGCCAGCTCTGCGAACTGCCCTTCTCGAAAGCTGTCGTCTATACGTGTTTCCACAATATTGCGCCCAATCGCACGACCTGAAACATTTCCACCTACAGAAGTAAGGGACCGATCAGACGGGCGCAATGCCCGGCTGTGCCAGGTTGCTGTAGGGAGAGAAAGAATGAAATTATTCACACGGCGGCTTGGGGCCGCCTTGTTTGGTCTGGCCATCGCGACCACTGCGCAGGCCGAAGATCCGGTCAAGATCGCGCTGGTACACGGCATTTCGGGGCACTCGTTCGAGGTGTTCTCAAAACAGGCCCAAACCGGGTTTGAGCTGGGCATCGAATATGCAACGGGCGGCACCAATATGATCAAGGGCCACCCGATCGAGATCATTCACAAGGACACGCAGTTCAAACCGGATGTGGCCCGCGCCGTTCTGGCCGAGGCTTACGGTGACGATGAGGTCTTGCTCGCCGTTGGGGCGACATCCTCTGGCGTGACCAAGGGATTGCTACCGATTGCCGAGGAATATGAGCGTATCTTGATCATTGAACCGGCCGTTGCCGACAGCCTGACCGGGCCGGACAGCAACCGCTATGTTTTCAAGACATCGCGCAACTCGTCGATGGACATGCAAGCGCAGGCTTTGGCCTTGGCACCGGATGAGAACCTTTTTGTGGCGACCTTGGCCGAAGACTATGCTTTTGGCCGTGATGGCATTGCCGCGTTCAAGGCGGCGCTGGATGGCTCTGGTGCCACCATCGTGACCGAGGAATACACACCGCAAGGCACCACAGATTTCACCGCTGCAACGGAACGAATGTTCAACGCGCTGAAGGACAAGGAAGGCCGCAAGGTTATCCTGATCTATGTGGCGGGCGGCGGCGACCCGATGGGCAAAATTCTGGCCATGCAGCCGGAACGCCACGGCATCGAGATCTCCACTGGCGGTCACATCCTGCCGGTACTGCCGACCTACAAACGCGCGCCGGGCATGGAAGGGGCGATCTACTATTACTACGAAATGCCCAAGAATCCGGTCAACGAATGGCTTGTGAAAACCCATCAGGAACGTTTCGACGGCCCGCCTGATTTCTTTACCGCCGGCGGGATGGCCGCAGCACTGGCCGTGGTCAAGGCGCTGGAGACAGCCGAAGACTGGGAAACCGAAGCGCTGATCACCGCGATGGAAGGCATGAGCTGGGAAACGCCCAAGGGCACAATGACCTTCCGCCCCGAAGACCATCAGGCGCTGCAATCCATGTATCACTTCAAAATCCGTGTGGATGATGATGTGGCATGGGCGATCCCTGATCTGGTGCGCGAAATCACCGCCGAAGAGATGGACATCCCCATCGGGCGCAACAATTAAACCCAATGCATCCGGCCCCTTATACAGGGGCCGGACAGCCACCGGACAAAATTCATGACAATGCAACCTTCCTTGGAAACGCGCGATCTGACGATCCGCTTTGGCGGCCATGTGGCCGTAAACGCGGTCTCATGCGCCTTTCATCCCGGCGAATTGACCGTGATTGTCGGCCCAAACGGCGCGGGCAAGACGACCTATTTCAACCTGATCTCGGGGCAACTGGCGGCCACGCGAGGGCAAGTGATGAAATCCGGCACCGACCTCACGCGCATGTCCCCTTCTGCACGGGCGCAGCGCGGCATTGGCCGGGCGTTCCAACTGACCAATCTGTTCCCTCAATTGTCGGTCCTTGAAAACATCCGCCTTGCGGTTCAGGCCCGCTCCGGCGACGGCTGGCGGATCCTGCGGCAGGTGGCGGGCCTGAGACATCTCGAAGAACAAGCCGAGCATTACCTTGAAGCCGCCAAGCTGAGCGGGGTCGCGCATTTACCAGCGTCGGCCTTGCCCCATGGCGATCAGCGCAAGCTGGAGGTGGCGCTTTTGATGGCGATGGAGCCGGATATCTATATGTTTGATGAACCCACTGCGGGCATGTCTCTTGATCATGCGCCGGATGTGCTGGACCTGATTGCAGGCATCAAGAAAGACACCACCAAAATCGTTCTGCTGGTGGAGCATAAGATGGACGTGGTGCGCAGCCTCGCCGACCGGATCATCGTTCTGCACAATGGAGAGCTGCTTGCGGATGGGGCGCCGGATGCGGTGATGTCCAGCGATATCGTGCGCGATGTCTACCTTGGCAAATCGGCGGTGCCCGCATGAGCCTTCTGACCCTCAATGCGATGAAAACCAACATCGGCCAATATGCGGTTTTGCATGATGTGACCCTTGATGTGCCCGAAGGTGGCGTGTTTGTCCTCTTGGGCCGCAATGGTGCGGGTAAAACAACCACGCTGCGCTCGATCATGGGGCTCTGGCAACCCTCGCCAGGATCGGTGCTGTTCAATGGCAAAGATATTTCCGCGATGCACACGGCAGACATCGCCCGGTTGGATATCGCCTTTGTCCCTGAAAATATGGGTGTTTTTGGAGGCCTGACCGTTGAGGAAAACCTGATCCTTGCCACCGCCAAAGGCCGGTTTGATCCTGCCCGTCTGAAACGGATTTACGAGCTGTTCCCCGCGCTTGAGACCTTTTGGACCAAACAGGCGTGGTCGCTGTCAGGGGGGCAGAAACAAATGCTGGCCGTGGCCCGCGCCATTATCGAGCCGCGTGCGCTGATCCTGATTGACGAGCCGACCAAGGGGCTGGCGCCCGCGATTGTGGATGCGATGGCCGATGCCTTTCGCGAGATCGCGCAGAACACGACAATCCTGCTGGTCGAACAGAACTTCGAATTCGCCAAATCGCTGGGCCGCGACATGGCGGTGATTGACGACGGCCGGATTGCCCACAGCGGCACAATGGCCGATTTCGCCGCAGATACGGCACTGCAAGACCGGCTGTTGAGCCTGTCAGCCTGAGGAAGAATGATGCAACAGATAAACGATTTTGCAGGCCGGTTGGGCGGGGTGTACCTCTTGCCGGTTGTGGTGGCGGCGCTGGCCTTTGTGATGATTGGTGCGCCGTCCTCCTGGGTGACGCTCACCGTGGCCGGATTGGCGATGGGCATGATGATTTTCCTGATGGCCTCGGGCTTGTCACTGGTGTTTGGCCTGATGGATGTGCTCAATTTCGGCCATTCGGCTTTTGTCAGCTTTGGCGCGTTTATCGCGGCCAGCGTGCTGGCTTGGCTTTCTGGCTGGCTTGAGGCAGATGCGGTCTCGCTCAACATTGCTGCGTTGTTTCTGGCCTTTGGTGCGGCGATCCTTTTTGGGCTGGTGGCCGGATGGTTCTTTGAAACTGTAATCGTCAAACCTGTCTACAAGGATCACCTGCGCCAGATCCTGATCACCATGGGGGCGCTTATTGTGGCCGAGCAGATGATCCTTGCGATCTGGGGCGGCACGCCGGTGTCTGTGCCGCGCCCTGAGTTTTTGGAAGGATCGCTGCTGATCGGGGATATCACGATCGAGATTTACCGGATCTTCGCCTTTCTTCTGGGGCTGGGGGTCTATGCCGCGCTGTATCTGACGTTGAACCGGACGCGCATTGGTTTGCTCATCCGTGCCGGGGTGGAAAACCGTGAAATGGTGGAGGCGCTGGGCTTTCGCGTGGACCGGCTGTTTGTGGCGGTGTTCATGCTTGGCTCTGCCCTCGCGGCCCTGGGCGGCGCGATGTGGGCGGGCTATGAGACCTTGATCACACCTGCGCTGGGCGCCGAGATGATGATCGTCGTCTTCATCGTGGTGATCATTGGCGGGCTCGGGTCGATCCAGGGAACGTTGCTGGGCGCGATCATGGTCGGGCTGATGGCCAACTACATCGGGTATCTTGCGCCCAAGCTGGCGTTGGCGTCGAACATGATCCTGATGGTGGCGATCCTTCTGTGGCGGCCCAATGGCCTCAAACCGGCGGTGAAGTAAGATGAACGCGTTGTCTCAAACCACCACCAGCGGCACCAAGGCCGTGAAAGCCGCCGTTTTGTTGATCTTTGCCCTGCTGCTGTTTGCACCTTTCCTGTTTCAGGATGTGCGGGCGCTGGAAGTTGCGGCGCGGGTCTGTGTGTTTATCGTTCTGGTGGCAAGCTACGACCTGCTGATCGGGTATACCGGGATCGTCAGCTTTGCCCATACGATGTTTTTCGGCTTTGGCGCTTATGGCGCTGCGATCAGCCTCAAACAGATGGGGCCGGGGTGGGATGCCGTTCTTGTCGGTGCCTTGGCCGGGATGGCGGTCTCGCTGATTGTGGCGGTTGCGATTGGCCTGTTGTCCCTGCGGGTCAAGGCGATCTTCTTTGCGATGATCACCCTTGCCACGGCCAGTGTGGCGCTGGTTCTGGCCTCACAGCTGAGCGATTTTACCGGTGGCGAAGATGGCATCACCTACCGCGCACCGGCGCTGTTCAAAACCGCGACCAAACTGATGCTGGATGAAAACGGCAAGGTGCTGCGGGTCTTCGGTGTCAAAATCAATGGCAAGCTGGCGGCTTATTACTTTGTGTTTTTCACCTGCCTCGCCCTGTTTGTGATGATGCTGCGCATGGTTGGATCGCCGCTTGGGACGGTCCTGAAAGCGATCCGGGAGAACGAGGCGCGGGCTGAGGCGATTGGCTATCGCGTGGTCAGCTACCGGACTTTCGTGTTTTGCATCGCGGCGCTGGTGGCCTCGCTGGCGGGTACGATCTACGCGATCTGGCTCAAATACACCGGACCGGACACCGCGCTGAGCTTTGCGATCATGATCGACATCCTGTTGATGGTGGTGATCGGCGGCATGGGCACAATGTGGGGCGCGGTGATCGGCGCGACGATGCTGGTGTTGGCGCAATATTACCTGCGCGATCTGATGGGGGCGGCGGCCAAGGCCACTGTGGATATTCCGGTCCTGCCGCATGTGCTGGACCCTGATCGCTGGCTGTTCTGGCTGGGCATCATCTTTATCCTGCTGGTCTATTTCTTCCCCAAAGGGATTGCGGGCACGGTGATGGCCAAAGGGGCCCCTCGGTGAGCCAGAGGGCACAGCCGCGCCATGCATTCTTTGCTGTGCTGGGGCATGAGGTGCATGTCACGGAATGGGGCGACCGATCCGCGCCGCCGCTGGTGATGTGGCATGGGCTGGCCCGCACGAGCCGCGATTTTGATGAACTGGCGGCAGGATTTGCCGCTGATCATTTTGTCATTTGTCCCGACACCATTGGCCGTGGGCAATCCAGCTGGTCGGAAAACCCTGAAGCGGAGTATTCAATCAAACACTACGCCCGGATCGCATTGGGCGTGATGGACCACTACGGGATGGCCAAGGCCGGATGGTTCGGCACCTCCATGGGCGGATTGATCGGGATGCGCATCGCGTCCGACCCGATGGCGGATCGGCTTCGCTATCTGATCATCAACGATATCGGCCCGGAAGTGCCGCAACCGGCCATTGACCGGATATTGGCCTATGCCGCGGATCTTCCCAGCTTTGCCACCGTGTCAGAGGGCGAAGCATGGCTAAGGACCACCTACGCCCCCTTTGGTGCGGCGGAAGATCCGTTTTGGCAGCGCATGGCCATGACATCTCTCAGGCGGATGGGCAACGGCAGGCTGACCCTGCACTATGACCCCAAGATCGTTGTGCAATTCACTGCCTCGGCCGAAGAGTTGCTGTCTTGGGAACGCTATGACCGGATTGGGGTGCCCATGCATGTCTTTCAGGGCGCAAACTCCGACATTCTGCCACCGCAGATCTTGCAGCGCATGTGCGCCAGCGGCCCTCGCCCGACATCAACCACAATGCAAGGGTGCGGCCATGCGCCCAGCCTTTCCCTGCCCGGTTATGTAGGTTTTGTCCGCGAGGTTGTGGCGAGATTGCAGACCCGCTGCGGCTAGGGGCGGGGCCCCTTAAACCTGCAAGACTTTTCCTGTTTCGGTCTTGATATGGATCAACGTGACCGCCCGGCAAAGCCGTTAGACCCGCATTGAACAAATGCGGCTGCGGTGCCGACGGAACAAAGGATCAATGACATGGCAAGCTGTAGACACTGGGGGAACGCGATCTTGGGTTTGATCGGCTATGCCTTGGTCTGTGTGATGCTACTTTCTGGTGCGGCGCAGAGTGAACCGATTGTCGGAAAGTTCATTGGCAAGGTACCCGTGGGTGAATTGGTGCCGGGCGCCGATGCCTACGGAAAAATGCACGCGGATCTGCCAGTTTTACCCGCGCAAAAAGACGGTAAAATAATCGGTTATGTCTTCCTGACCTCGGATTTCGTGACGACGACCGGCTATTCGGGCAAGCCCATTCATGTGCTGATGGGGGTGGATCAGGACGCCAAGGTGACGGGGGTGAACCTTGTCAAACATTCCGAACCCATTGTTCTGATCGGCATTCCGAACTCCGAGATCAGGGCCGTCACCGAAAGCTATAAAGGCATGGATCTGACCGAAGAAGCAGCGAGCGGCGGCAGCGCGCATGAGCTCGATATCGTCTCGGGTGCCACGGTGACGATCATGGTTATCGACGATTCCATCGTGCGGGCAGGGATCAAAGTCGCACGGCAGCTTGGCCTTGGCGGGCTGCAACCGACTGTTCGCAACAGCGGTCCGCAAAAAACCATCAAGCGGCCCGATGCGGCAGAGGCACCTGTTTCCGATTGGCAAACTCTTGACGGGGATGGCTCCATCCGGACGCTGCGACTGGACGTAGGGCAGGTCAACCAAGCCTTCATCGACAGCGGCGATGCTCGCGCCATTGCACGGCCCGACAAGGGCGCACCTGAGGATACATTCATCGAGATGCACGTCGCTTTGGCCAGCGCACCGGAGATCGGGCGCACGCTTTTGGGCGATGATGAGTATGCCAACCTGCTAGAGTGGCTGGACGAAGGAGAAGAAGCGATCCTCGTGCTGGGCCGCGGCAAATATTCGTTCAAAGGCTCGGGCTATGTGCGGGGCGGTATTTTTGACCGCATACAATTGATCCAGCAGGACAATTCGGCACGGTTCTTTGACAGGCAGCAGCGCCGCCTTGGCCGGCTGGCCCCCGAAGATGCGCCCTCCTTTACAGAGCTGGACATCTTCAAGATACCTGCCGATGTCGAGTTTGATCCCGCAGAGCCATTTCGACTGCAACTGCTTGTGCAGAGGGCCGTGGGGGCAATTGACAAGACCTTCATCACTTTCGATCTGGGCTACCGTCTGCCAGACCGCCATCTTGAAACCGTGACCCCCGCTGCGGCGCCGACAAACGGCGGATCGATTGCGGCCTCCAGCGATCCGGATGAGTTGAGCCACTTGTGGCTGCGCATCTGGGATCAAAAAAGGATCGAAGTGGCGCTGCTGGTCGCGGCCATCGGGGGGCTGACGGTGGTGTTCTTTTTCCAGATGCAGGTCACACGCAATGCGCGGTTTGCCTATTGGTTCCGCATCGGGTTCCTCAGCTTTACCCTGATCGTGCTGGGTTGGTATTCCAACGCGCAATTGTCGGTGGTGAACGTTCTGGCTTTTTTTGCGGCGGTCACGACAGATTTCTCATGGTCCGCATTCCTGATGGACCCGCTTGTCTTTATCCTTTGGTTCTCGGTGGCCGCGTCACTGTTGTTCTGGGGCAGGGGGGTGTTCTGTGGCTGGCTCTGCCCGTTTGGCGCATTGCAGGAACTTTCAAACAAGATCGCACGGTTCTTCAAAGTGCCGCAGATCACCGTGCCCTGGGGCCTGCACGAACGGCTTTGGCCGATCAAATATATGATTTTTCTGGGGCTCTTTGGACTGTCGCTCTATTCGCTTGAGTTGGCCGAACGGTATGCCGAGGTCGAGCCGTTTAAGACCGCGATTATCCTGAAATTCCAACGCTCATGGCCCTATGTTCTGTTTGCTGTGGCGCTGCTCGGGGCTGGGCTGTTTATCGAACGGTTCTATTGTCGCTATCTGTGCCCGCTTGGCGCGGCGCTGGCGATCCCGGGCCGGTTGCGGATGTTTGATTGGCTCAAAAGGTACAAGGAATGCGGCAGCCCCTGCCAGCGCTGTGCCAAGGAATGCATGGTGCAAGCCATTCATCCTGAAGGGAATATCAATCCCAACGAATGCCATCAGTGCCTGCACTGTCAGGTTTTGTATCAAAGTGAAAAGGATTGTCCTGTCTGCATCAAGAAGGCCGTGCGCCGGGCGCGAGACAAGGCAAACCATCCAAATGCATTTGTTGTCCCAGATCAAAGACAGAAAGAATCGACCTAGGTACTCAGTCCTTAATGTTACCGAATCTCGGAAACATATTCAAGATTTAATATCTGAAAAAGGAAGAGAGATATGTCTGCTGAAGAAACCCGGAAAAAAGGCTTCTCGCGGCGCGGTGTGCTGACAGCGGGTGCCGCTGCTGCTGCCGGTGCCGGTCTGGCGTCCGGCTTCGTCCCTGGGTCTGCCAAGCCTGCTGCGGCGGCTGGTGCGTCCAAAGTGAACCTCGCCCCCGGTGAGTTGGACCCCTATTACGGTTTTTGGTCGTCCGGCCAAACCGGTGAAGTGCGCATTCTCGGCTTTCCTTCCATGCGCGAACTGATGCGTATTCCGGTGTTCAACCGATGCTCGGCCACCGGTTGGGGCCAGACCAACGAAAGTCTGAAAATCCTGACCGAAGGTCTGATGCCCGAAACCAAGGAATTTCTTGCCGCCAAAGGCATGAAAACCTACGACAACGGCGATTTGCACCACCCGCATATGTCCTTCACCGATGGCACCTATGATGGCCGCTATCTGTTTGCCAACGACAAGGCCAACACCCGCGTGGCGCGTATCCGTTGTGACGTGATGAAATGCGACAAGATCATCGAAATCCCGAACGCCCAAGACATCCACGGCATGCGTCCGCAGAAATACCCGCGCACCGGTTACGTCTTTGCCAACGGTGAACACGAAGTGCCGCTGGTCAATGATGGCCAGATCCTGAACGAGCCTGAAAAATACGTGAACATCTTCACCGCCATTGATGGTGACGAGATGAAAGTGGCCTGGCAGGTGATCGTCAGCGGCAACCTTGATAACACCGATTGTGACTATCAGGGCAAATACGCCTTCTCGACCAGCTACAACTCTGAAATGGGTATGACCCTTGCCGATATGACCGAAGCAGAGATGGACCACGTGGTTGTATTCAACCTCAAAGCCATTGAAGAGGGCGTCAAGGCCGGTGACGTGCAGATGTTGAACGGTGTGCCTGTTGTCGATGGCCGCAAAGGTCAGAACAAGAAATACACCCGCTATATCCCGATCCCGAACAGCCCGCATGGCGTGAATACCGCACCGGACAAACGCCACGTGGTGATCAACGGTAAACTGTCCCCGACAGTGTCGATCATCGACGTTGAAAAACTGGATGCGCTGTTCGAAAGCGATATCGATCCACGGTCCTGCATCGTCGGCGAGCCAGAGCTGGGCCTTGGCCCGCTTCACACCGCCTATGACGGCAAAGGCAACGCCTTTACCACGCTGTTCCTCGACAGCCAGGTTGTGAAATGGAACATCGACAAAGCCATCCGCGCCTTTGCGGGCGAAGATGTCGATCCGATCATCTCCAAAGTGGACGTTCACTACCAGCCCGGCCACAACTCTACCTCGATGGGCGAAACCGCCGAGGCGGATGGTGAATGGCTAATCTCGATGAACAAGTTCTCCAAGGACCGGTTCATCAACGTAGGCCCATTGAAGCCTGAGAACGAACAGCTGATCGACATTGCCTCGGGCGACGAGATGTCTGTTGTGCATGACGGCCCAACATTTGCCGAGCCACATGATTCCATCATCGTTCGCGCCGACATTGTGAAGCCTGTGAATGTCTGGGATCGTGCTGATCCGGTTTTTGCAGATGCGGTCAAGCAAGCCGCGGCTGACGGTGTGGATCTGGAATCCGACGATGTGGTGATCCGCGACGGCAACAAGGTGCGGGTCTATATGACCTCTGTTGCGCCGCAGTTCGGTCTTGAGGAATTCACTGTCAAGCAAGGCGATGAAGTCACCGTTTACGTGACCAACCTTGATGATGTGGATGACGTGACCCACGGCTTCTGCCTCTCCAACCACGGCATCGCGATGGAAGTTGCGCCACAAGCAACCTCTTCGGTGACCTTCGTGGCCAACCGTCCGGGCGTGCACTGGTTCTATTGCCAGTGGTTCTGCCACGCGCTGCACATGGAAATGCGCGGCCGGATGTTTGTTGAGCCTCGAGCAACTTAAGGCAAGCTGACATGAAACGGATGGCCCTGACCTTTGCGAGCGTGCTCAGCCTTGTGCTGCCGGTGTCTGCCCTTGCGGCAGATATCCCGGTGGCACCGGGGCAGGGCAGCTTGGCCGGGGCCATCCGAACCGCTGACGCCGGCGACCGTCTGATCTTGCAGGCTGGCACCTATGGCGGTGGCGTAACTTTGGGAAAAACACTCTCCATCATAGGACAGAACGGATCAGAGGTGATCGGCCCGGACGCAGGATCGGTGATCACCGTCGATGCGCCTGATGTGACCATTGCGGGCCTGACAATTCGTGGCTCCGGATCGGACCACCAGAATATCGACAGCGGCGTGCAGCTGACCAAAAAGGCCAAGGGCGCGCAGATCACGAACAACCGGTTCGAGGGCAATCTTTACGGCGTGGATGTGCATGGCGCCAAGAACGCGCTGGTCGAGAACAACACAATCATTGGCCGCCGCGACCGCCTGATGAACCGCCGCGGCAATGGAATTTATATCTGGAATGCGCCGGGCACAAAGGTGGTCGGCAATTCCGTTCGCTATGGGCGGGATGGTATTTTTGTGAACTCCAGCCGCAAAAACGTGTTTTCGGACAACCGGTTCGAGGATCTGCGCTTTGCGGTGCATTACATGTATGCGGACAACACCGAAGTATCCGGCAACATTTCGATCGGCAATCACCTCGGCTTTGCCATCATGTTCAGCACACGGGTCAAGGTGATCGGCAACACCTCTATCCGTGACCGCGACCACGGCATCATGCTGAACTACGCCAATTCATCGGTGATCAAGGACAACATCGTGCGAGAGGGCGGCGAAAAATGCCTTTTCATGTACAATGCCAACAAGAACAAACTGCTGAACAACACCTTCGAGAAATGCCAAATCGGCATTCATTTCACTGCTGGATCGGACCGCAATACCATTGCCGGAAACGCCTTTGTCGGCAGTAAGACCCAGGTCAAATATGTCGGGACCAAAGACCATGTCTGGACCGGCAATTACTGGAGCGATCACAGCGCCTATGATGTCAACGGCGACGGCATCGCGGATCAGGCGTTCCGCCCCAACGACGCGATGGATCACATCCTGTGGACACAGCCTTCGGCCAAACTGCTGCTGGGCAGTCCTGCGATCCAGTTGATCCGCTGGGCGCAAAAAGAGTTTCCCGCGCTTTTGCCCGGCGGTGTGGTTGATGACGCCCCCCTGATGAACCCGCCGCCGCAGCCGGCAGCCCCTCTCGTACAACAGGCCTCCCTCAGATGACCTCCTTGCTCAATATTTCCAACGTTTCCATGTGCTTTGCCCACCGCGACGTCCTGTCAGATGTCTCCTTTGATGTGGCGCCGGGTGAACGGGTGGCCCTGCTGGGCCACAATGGCGCGGGCAAAACCACGCTCTTTCGCATCATTTTGGGTTTTTTGAGCCCCAGCGACGGACAGATCACCATCAATGGCGCGGCGCCCGGCACTTCGGCGGCCCGCAATACGGTGTCCTACCTGCCAGAAAGCGTGTCATTCCCCAAGCTTTTGACAGGCCGCGAAACAGTTGCCTTTTACGCCAAGCTGAAGGGCGTTGCGCCCGCTGCGGTGGATCAGGTTCTGGACGATGTGGACCTTACGGAGGCCGCAGATCAACGATGTGGCACTTATTCTAAAGGCATGCGCCAGCGGCTTGGCCTTGCGCAGGCGATGCTGGGCGATCCCAAACTGCTTTTGCTGGATGAACCAACCTCAGGTCTGGATCCTCTGGCGCGGCAACGGTTCTACCACCTGATCTCGAAAATGGCGGAACGCGGCACTGCGGTGCTGCTGTCCTCTCATGGTCTCAGCGAGATCGAAGCGCGCACCGACCGGGTTGCGATCCTGCGCAAAGGCAAGCTGGTGGCGGATGCGCCCCTGACCGATCTGCAACATTCGGCAAACCTGCCGCTGCGCATTCGGGTGCAAGCCGACACGGCGCATGTCGATAAAGTGCACCAGCAGATGGGCGGCCAGCGGATCAACGGCGCCACGGTCGAATTGGAATGCCGCTATCCCGAAAAAATGCAGCGTTTGACGGCCATCTCGGCCCTTGGCACGGTCGTACGGGATGTGGAGGTCTACCCACCCAGCCTTGATGACATTTACCGCCACTATTCGGCGGATACGGAGACAAGACAATGAGCGGCCTGATCGCCATCGCCCAGAACGAAGTGCGCATCGGTATGCGCAACAAATGGATCATGCTGGCAACCGCGATCCTGCTGGTGTTCGCGCTGTTGCTGGTTTTGCTTGGCTCTGGCCCCGCCACTTCTAGCAGCACGGACGGATTGACGATCATCTCCGCCAGCCTCGCGACACTTTCGGTCTATCTGGTGCCGTTGATCGCCCTGTTGCTGTCATTTGACGCGATTGCCGGGGAAATTGATCGCGGGACATTGCAACTGACCCTTGCCAGCCCGGTCAGCCGCGCCGCGGTGGTCATGGGAAAGTTTCTGGGTCATGTGATCGTTTTGTCCATTGCGGTATTGATCGGCTATGGCTTGGCGGGGGTCTGTGCCTTCTTCGCCATCGACAACGTGGCCTTGGCAGGTGTTCTGGATCTGGCGCGGGTGATTGGCACCAGCATTGCCCTGGGCGCCACATTCGTCGGCATCGGATATGTCGCCAGCGCCTGTGTGCGCCAGACCGGCACGGCTGCGGCCCTGGCCATTGCGATCTGGCTTTTTGCGGTGGTGCTGTATGATATGGCGCTGCTGGGCGGCTTGCTGGCAGATCCCGAAGGGGTTTTTGCCACCGATCTGTTTCCTTACCTTCTTGTGGCCAATCCGGCAGATGCCTTTCGCCTGTTTAACCTCACAGCTCTGGATGCTGCGGGTGCCAGCACCGGGTTTGCGGCGGGCGGTGACGTTTTGCCCTTCGCGCCTCAGCTAGCCATTGCCAGCCCATTCATCTGGATCGTTGTGGCACTTGCACTGACTGTTGTGATGATGCGGAGGATCAAACCATGAGACAGCATTTGAAGCTGGCCGCCCTGGCAATCTGTGCCTGCGTTGCCCTTGCTGGATGCAAGGAAGAGCTAGCCGCCGAACGCCCCGTTGCCATCGCCATGACCGAAGAGGCGGTTGGCCATTATTGCAACATGACCATTCTGGAACACACCGGACCCAAGGCGCAGATCCATCTCAAGGGCATCGACCATCCGATCTGGTTCTCGCAGGTCCGCGACGCCATCGCCTTTACCCGCTTGCCCGAAGAAACGCAGGAGCCCGTGGCGATTTACGTCAATGACATGGGCCGCGCGGCAGATTGGGATTTTCCCGCTGACGACACTTGGATTGATCTTTACGAGGCGTTCTTTGTGATCGAAAGCACCCGCACCGGCAGCATGGGCGCGCCTGAGGCAGTGCCTTTCGGAACGCAGGCCGCCGCAAATGACTTTGCCCAGATCCACGGCGGCCGTGTGCTGCAATTACACCAGATCCCCGATGACTATGTGCTGGGTCCGGTTGAACTGGGTTTTCAGGATTCTTAAGAAACAAGGACGCAGGCCATGACTGTTTCACGCCGCCGATTTATCGCGATCACCGCTGGTTTTGCATTGGTCTCAGGGCAGGCCAGTGCCGCCCAAGCCACGGCGGATTGGCAAGGCGTGGCGCTGGGCGCTCGGGTGCAGTTGCGGCTTGTCGGGCTGGATCAGGACCATGCGGCACATCTGATTGAAATCACCCGCAATGAACTGTTGCGGTTGGAAAAACTTTTTAGCCTTTATCAACCCGGCAGTGCCCTGTCGCAATTAAACGCCAAGGGGCGCTTGCAAGCGCCGCCGCCTGAAATGCTGGAACTTCTGGGGCAGGTCGGGGCCATCCACGGCGCCACGGATGGCCTTTTTGATCCCACCATTCAACCGCTTTGGACCGCCTATGCCAATGCCAACGGGACGCCCACACAGGACACAATTGCCTCCGCCCATGCCAAGATCGGCTGGGAAAAAGTCCGCTTTGGCGCGGGCGAAATCTCCTTTGACCAAGGGGGCATGCAACTGACCCTCAACGGCATCGCGCAGGGCTATATCACCGACCGCATCACCGCATTGCTTCGCAGCAACGGTGTGACAGATGCCGTGGTCGATATGGGCGAGATTTCGGCGATGGGGCATGGGCCGGACCAAAAGGCATGGCGCGTCGGGCTGGCCGAGAAAAGTGACCAACCGGCGGCGCAGTCTATCCGGCTGAGCAATAAATCGGTGGCAACATCTGCCCCGCAGGGCATGACAATCGCCGGACAGGCCAGCCATATTCTTGATCCCCGAACAGGCAACCCCGCCCCGCAATATTGGAGCCGTGTCAGCGTGATCCATCCATCCGCTGCGATAGCCGACGGGCTCTCGACCGCCGCGAGCCTGATGCAGGCAGATCAAATGCGTAGCTGTATCAAGGGCTTCGCTTGCGTTGATATTATCGCGGCAGGGCCGGAAGGGCGCCAGCTGCGGCTGCGCGTGACCTGACGTTCAGATATCTTTCACGAGTCGCAGCGCATCATAAATCGCCGCATGGGTGTTGCGGGCTGACACGGCATCACCAATCCGGAAGAGTTGAAACTGGCCCTCCGGGTTGGTCAGGATCCCCTGGGGCTGTCCCGCGATCAGTGCCTCATAATCCACCGCGCCGCCATTGGATGACTGCGGTTTGAGGTCGAAATAGAGATCATCCAGTGGCAGTGTACCGTAGTTCAGAACCACCTGATCATAGTCTTTCTCATAGGTGTGATCAGAGTAGTCGGTCCCGATGGTGGCCCGCATTTTGTTCCCCGCCGGGGCCACATCCACCAAGCGGCGCGTGACGGTAAAGGTCACATCCTTGTCCTGAAGGCTGCGCATATAGGGCACTAGGTTCATGCCCATCACCTCGGGGGCAAAGCTGCGATCGGGTGTCATGATCTCAACCGATGCACCGCTTTGTGCCGCAAGTTCAGCGGCTTGCAGGGCAGGGTGGTCACCGCTTTCATCATAGATCAGGATATGCCCGGCAGGTTTCACATCGCCCGAGATCAGATCCCAACTGGTGATCACATGCGGCGCCTCGCGCCCGGTCTCGAACAGTTCGGTGTTCGGCAGCCCGCCTGTGGCAACGATCACCACAGCGGGGTTAAGTGCAGTGACATCCGCCGCCTCGGCCCATGTGTTGAAGTGGAAAGTCACATCCCGCGCCGCACATTGCGCCATGCGCCAATCAATGATGCCGATCATCTCGCGCCGCCGTGGCGATTGCGCGGTCAGCCGGATCTGCCCGCCGGGGTCTGCGGCGGCCTCAAACACCGTCACCTGATGACCGCGCATCGCGGCCACCCGGGCGGCTTCCAATCCGGCAGGGCCAGCGCCGATGATCACCACCTTGCGCGGCTGCGGCGCTGGGGCAATATCATGCGGCATGCTCAGCTCTCGTCCCGTGGCGGCATTGTGAATGCACAGGGCCTCGCCTGCCTGATATATCCGGTCCAAACAATAGGTTGCCCCGACACAGGGGCGAATGTCATCCTCGCGCCCTTCGGTGATTTTGCGCACGATATGTGGGTCCGCCATATGGGCGCGGGTCATGCCAACCATATCCAGAAGGCCCGAAGCCACCGCATGCCGCGCCGTGGCCACATCGGGAATGCGGGCCGCGTGAAAGGTTGGCATGCCGGTCGCCGCTTTGACCGATCCGGCAAAATCCAGATGTGGGGCAGATTGCATGCCCTGAACCGGGATAATGTCGGTCATCGCCGGATCGGTATGAATGCGCCCCCGGATCACATTGAGAAAATCCACCTGACCGCTGTTTGCCAGCCGCTTGGAAATCTCAAGGCCTTCTTCGGCAGAGATCCCGCCCGCCTGCGCCTCATCAGCGGTATAGCGCAGGCCCACGATGAACTCCGACCCGACGCGTTTGCGGATCGCCTCCAGCACATCCATCGGAAACCGCATCCGGTTTTCCAGTGTATCGGCGCCATAAGGCCCGGTCAGATCATTGGTCAGAGGCGACCAAAGCTGATCCAGAAGATGGCCGTAAACCTGCAATTCAATTCCATCCATGCCGCCGTCTCTCATCCGTTCTGCGGCATCGGCAAAATCGGTGATGATCCGGTCAATATCCCAGTCTTCCAACAGCTTGGGAAAGGACCGGTGCGCCGGTTCGCGGTGTTTGGAGGACGACACAGACGGCAGCCAATCGCCCTTGTTCCACCCCGTGCGCCGCCCCAGATGGGTCAGTTGGATCATCACCGCGCAGCCATGTTCATGCACCGCATCTGTCAGTTTGCGCACCCATGGCACCACGTCATCGCGGTAGGCCAGAATATTGTTGAACACTGGCGGGCTGTCCCGGCTTACAGTCGCGGATCCGGCGGTCATCGCCAGCGCAACACCGGCCTTGGCCCGCTCTGCATGATAGGCGGCATAGCGGTCCTTGGGCATGCCGTTTTCGGGATAGGCGGGCTCATGGGCCGTGGTCATGATCCGGTTCTTGAGCGTCAGGTGTTTGAGCTGAAAAGGCTGGAGCAGTGGATCTTTTGACATGGGCCTCACCATCGGATTGCGCGGGCCAGTATTGCGCCCGCATGGGCAAAGCTTAGCGTCCCTTTTGAACAATCGAAAAACAAAAAGCGGCGCTTCCATGAACAGGAAACGCCGCTTTTCATTGGTATCGGGTCCTTGGCCGGGATTTAGGCCAGATCAAACCGATCCGCGTTCATCACCTTGGTCCATGCCGCGACGAAATCCGGGATAAAGGTATCCTTGGCATCCGCTGCGCCATACACCTCTGACAAGGCGCGCAATTGCGAGTTGGAACCAAAGATCAAATCGGTTCGCGTCGCGGTCCATTTGACCTCACCACTTGCGCGGTCACGCCCTTCAAACACCTCTTCCTTGTCGTCTACAGGTTTCCATTCGGTGCCCATGTCCAGAACGTTGACAAAGAAATCGGTTGTCAACGCACCGGGACGGTCGGTGAAGATGCCATGGGTTGAACCGCCTGCATTGGCACCAATCGCCCGCATCCCACCAACCAAAACGGTCATTTCGGGCGCGGTCAGGGTCAGCAGTTGCGCACGGTCCACCAACAGCTTTTCTGTTGGCACCGCATAATCCACCTTGAGATAGTTGCGGAACCCGTCTGCCTGCGGTTCCAGCACGTCAAAGCTTTCGGCATCGGTCTGATCGGCAGAGGCGTCCATGCGGCCCGGTGTAAACGGCACCTCGATGTCGTGGCCTGCCGCCTTGGCCGCCTGTTCGACCCCGACAGACCCGGCCAGCACGATCAGATCGGCAAGGGAGACTTTCTTGCCGGCAGCTGCAGATGCATTGAAGTCGGATTGGATCTGTTCCAGCGCATCCAGGGTTTTGGACAGCGTTGCCGGTTCGTTGACTTCCCAATCCTTCTGCGGGGCCAGACGGATACGGGCGCCATTCGCGCCGCCGCGTTTGTCAGAACCGCGGAAGGTCGCGGCAGAGGCCCATGCGGTCTTGACCAGATCGGCGGTGGACAGGCCAGTCTCGGCAATCTTACCCTTGAGGGCCGCGATGTCTGACGCATCCACCAACGGGTGATCGACGGCAGGGATGGGATCCTGCCAGATCAGATCTTCAGCCGGCACTTCCTTGCCCAGATAGCGGGCTTTTGGCCCCATATCGCGGTGGGTCAGCTTGAACCAGGCCCGCGCGTAGGCATCGGCAAACTCTTCGGGGTTTTCATGGTAATGCTTTGAAATTTTGGCGTATTCCGGATCAACCTTGAGTGCCAAATCGGCGGTGGTCATCATCGGTTGATACTTTTTCTCGCCGCTGGCCGCATCCGGCACGGTGCCCGCCATTGCATCGCCCTTGGGCTTCCACTGGTTGGCGCCTGCGGGGCTTTTGGTCAGCTCCCATTCGTTGTTCAGCAGAGTGTCGAAATAGCTCATATCCCAAGTGATCGGCGTCGGGGTCCATGCGCCTTCGATGCCGGAGGTTGTGGTATGCGCCGCCAGCCCGCTTTCAAATGTGTTGCGCCAGCCAAGACCCATCTCGTGGATCGGCGCTGCTTCCGGCTCTGCCCCCACGAGTGACGGATCGCCCGCGCCATGCGCCTTGCCAAAGGTGTGACCACCAGCAACCAATGCAACGGTTTCGGCATCATTCATCGCCATCCGCGCAAAGGTGTCGCGGATATCATGGGCTGAGGCCTGCGGATCGGGGTTGCCGTCCGGGCCTTCGGGGTTCACGTAGATCAGGCCCATCTGCACAGCGGCCAGCGGGTTTTCCAGATCGCGTTCGCCGGAATACCGGCTGCCGGGTTTGTCTGACGTGGCCAGCCATTCCTCTTCGGTGCCCCAGTAAATGTCTTCCTCAGGCTCCCAGATGTCCTCGCGGCCACCGGCAAAACCAAAGCACTCGAAACCCATGGTTTCCATGGCGACATTGCCGGTCAGTACAAACAAATCGGCCCAAGAGATCGCATTGCCGTATTTCTGTTTGATCGGCCACAGCAAACGGCGGGCCTTGTCGAGGTTGCCGTTGTCAGGCCAGGAATTCAGCGGCGCAAACCGTTGCGAGCCGGAAGAGGCGCCGCCGCGACCGTCGCCAGTGCGGTAAGTGCCGGCAGAGTGCCAGGTCATGCGCACGAACATCGGGCCGTAGTGACCATAATCGGCGGGCCACCAATCCTGCGAATCTGTCATCAGATCCGCCAGATCCTTTTTCAGCGCGTCCAGATCCAGAGATTTGAACGCTTCGGCATAGTTAAAGTCCTTGGCCATCGGATCAGACAGGGGGGTATTTTGATGCAAAATTCGCAGGTTAAGCTGATTGGGCCACCAGTCCCGGTTGGACCGGACGCTTTGTGTCGTATGCTTGGCCGCGCCGTGCATCACGGGGCATTTGCCACCTGTATCCATGTCATTGCCGTCCATTGGTCTCTCCCTTTTGTGTGATTTGGAATCTTTCTAACAAGGTGGCGCGGTAAATAAAAATTGGATTTTCGGATGGCTTTGATAGTTTGAGGTTATGATAAATCTAACACTGAAACAGCTCCGCTATTTCGAAGCCTTGGCGCAGCAGCAACATTTTGGCCGCGCTGCCGCCTTTTGCTCCATCTCGCAGCCCGCGTTGTCCGTGCAGATCAAAGAGATGGAGACCCAATTGGGCCGACCCCTGTTTGAACGTGGCGCCCGCGAGGTGCGGCTCACCGCCTTTGGGGCCGAAATCAGCGCAAAGGTGCGCGGTATCCTAAGTGCGGTGGATGATCTGGGCGATTTCGCCCGTGCGGGGCAGGACGGATTGGCCGGCACGTTCCGGTTGGGTGTCATCCCGACCATCGCGCCTTATTTGCTGCCCCGGCTAATTGGCGATCTGACGCGGCGCTATCCGCGGATGGACCTACATCTGCGCGAAACCTTGACAGCGCGGCTGGTGCAAGAGTTGCTGGAGGGCGGCCTTGATGCGGCGATCGTGGCATTGCCGGTGTCCGAGCCATCCCTGATTGAGACACCATTGTTTTCTGAAGATTTCCTTCTGGTGCGCCCGGCAACGCAAGCCGATGCGCCGGTGCCAACCCGCGAAGAATTGCGCGATATGCGGCTTCTTCTGCTCGAAGAAGGGCATTGCTTTCGCGATCAGGCTTTGTCGTTTTGTCAGGCGGATGCCAGCCCCCCTCGGAACGGTCTGGACGGCAGTTCACTTGCAACATTGGTACAGATGGTCGGCGCGGGCATCGGCGTGACAATGATCCCCGAAATGGCGCGGTCAGTTGAGACCCGTTCTGCGGCTGTGGATTGTGCGCGGTTTGCGGGTCAACAACCTTCGCGCACAATTGGAATGATCTGGCGGCGCACGACCCCGCTGGCATCACAATTGCAAGAATTGTCCGAAGTCGTGCGTTTGGCGGCGCAGGATCAACGACGCACAAACTAAGAAAAAAGCCATGGTGATTTGGGCGGCGTATGAGGCAATATGTTTTGATTTCAAAGTGTTGACGCCTTCCTGTGCCATTCAACTCACTCGTCCACGTTAATCTGGTTGTAACGACTGATGTTCTAGATGCCCCAAACGGACATGGCCGTCCGTGCAGGTCGAAGGAACACCATATGTCTGAAAGCGACAGCCAGAAACCGCGGATGAACCCCATTCACTCGCTGTTCTTCAAATGCACATTCATGGTGGCAATTTGTGTGATTGTTGTCGTGGCGGTTATCGAGTTCCGAAACAACGTTTATGTCCGCGCAAAGACACAGCAAAATATCGCCGAACGCGCCGAAGAGGTGACAAACCTGCTGGCGGTTCAAATGGGTGGATCGGTGAAATTTGGCAACACAGACGCGGTTGAAGGGATCGTCAGCGGCGTTGTGACCGAGGCGCGGCGGGAGGCCGTTGGCGCGGTTGTGATTGATCTCGATGGAAATATCGTATTTCAAGGTGAGACACCCGAGTTTGAACCCCTGCGCGAGACCGCCGAAGAACTGGCGCGGCAGTCGTTGTCCAGCGGTGAAGTTGTCTCGGCGGACAACGGGAAAATGATCGCAATGCCCCTGCGCTTCGGCCGGGAGAACGCGGTGGTTGGTTCCGTTGTCACCGCATGGAGCGATGCCTATGCCCTGCAAGCCTTGGCGCAGGAAAATGTGATAACGCTGGCGGTCGCGCTGGCCATTCTCCTCGCTGCATTGGGGGTCGCGGCGTATTATCTGCGCACACGGATGTCTCAACCCCTCGGCGCGTTGGAAGCCGCGATGGAGCGGATTGCGGGCGCAGACTATGAAACGTCGGTCCCCTTCATCAACCGTCGCGACGAGATTGGCAAGATGGCAGGCAAGCTGGATGCGTTTCGCGGGTCTTTGAGTAAGGCACATCAGGCACAGCGTGAAAATGCTTTCAAAAGTGCGGCTTTTGCAGGGTCTTCTGCATCCTTGATGGTTGTCGACGAGAACGCCAATGTGATTTTTGCCAATCCCGCCTGCATCGCCATTATCGAAAGCCTGATGCCCGAACTGGAAGAACATTGGCCGGGCATTTCGCCTCAGAACCTTGTTGGTGCGCCGCTGACGGAACTTTACGGGATGCAATCTGCGATCACCGGCATTCTGGACGGAGACGATGCACCCGCCGCATCCGGCGAAACTGAAGTGACTTTGCGCGTCGCGGATCGGATTTTGCGGATCCGGACCAACCCGGCCTGTGATGCGGACGGCCATGTGATCGGATGCGTGGTCGAATGGACCGACCGCACGGAAATCCAACATAATGCCGCCTTGCTGGACGCAATCAACACAGGTCAGTTGAGCGTGGAATTCTCGATCAATGGGCAAGTTCTGGATGCCAACGACAATTTCCTGAAAATGATCAATGGCACCAAGAAAGACACGGAAGTTTGCTCGCTTTTCTCGATGTTTGCGAACAATCTGGAAGGAGACACGGACGGGCGGCGCTTCGCGGCTGAAGCCTGCGCAGGCAGAATTCCCCCAGGTCGGTTCAAGGCCTACAGCATCCACGCCGACAAGGTGTTTGTTGTCGAAGGCAGCCTTGCCGTGATCAAGGATGAAAGTGGTGCACCGGAAAAGGTTATTTTCTTGGGTGCCGATGTGACCAGCCAGGATGAGGCAATGCGGGCGGCGGAGCAAAGCAATGCAAAATCTGCAGAAGAGCAAGGCAATGTCGTCGCCTTGCTTGGCGAGGCGTTGAACCGACTTGCGGATGGCGATCTGGAGGCGGAAATCTCTGATCATGTGCCGCCTGCCTACGAAAAGCTGCGCTCGGATTTCAACGGCACGGTGGACAGCCTGCGCAACGCCATCTCCACCGTGATCCACAATTCGGACTCGATCCGCAGTGAAACCAATGAGATCACCTCAGCGGCCGACGACCTGTCGCGGCGCACCGAAAAACAAGCCGCGACATTGGAAGAAACAGCCGCGGCATTGGACGAATTGACGGTGTCTGTGCGATCTGCGGCTGAGGGCGCAGATGACGCCAGCAAAATGTCGGCAGATGCCCAGAAAAATGCCGAGCAGGGCGGCGAAGTGGCGCGCCAGGCTGTCGAGGCGATGGACGGGATCAAGAATTCGTCACAGGAGATTTCCAAGATCACCAGCGTGATCGATGACATCGCGTTTCAGACCAATCTTCTGGCGCTCAATGCCGGGGTTGAGGCCGCGCGGGCAGGGGAGGCAGGCCGCGGGTTTGCCGTGGTCGCGACCGAAGTCCGGGCGCTTGCCCAACGGTCGTCTGACGCGGCGCGCGAGATCAACACCCTGATCTCTTCAAGCGGTGAACAGGTGCGCCAGGGCGTCGATCTGGTGGATCGCACCGGCAGTGCGCTGGCTTCCATCGTGACTTCTGTTTCAGAGATTTCCAACAGGGTGTCGAATATCGCCGCATCCGCAAGGGAACAATCCAGCGGACTGGCCGAGATCAACACAGCGGTCAACGAGCTGGATCACGTCACCCAACAAAACGCTGCCATGTTCGAAGAAACCACTGCGGCCAGCCATGCTTTGACCAGTGAGGCCGATGCATTGGCACAAGCGGTTGCGCGGTTCCGATTGGGCAGCAGCCATGCGGCGCACCCTACGACCATAAAAACGCCCGTCCCGGTGAGCCAAGCGAAACCACCCATGCCAGCATTGCCCACAAGCCAAGGCAACGCCGCCCTGAGTCTTTCCGCCGATGCGGATGGATGGGAGGAATTCTAGTGAAGTAACCGTTGCCCGGGAAGGTCGTCAAATGAGCCGTTTAAAAACAGTCCGCTGGAATGCAGAAGGCCGCTTGCCGGAAGTGGTTTGCACTGTAAGCCGGACGTCCCTTCAAAAAACGAATGTTGATCAATCGCGTGTTCCGGCAAAACGCTCTGCCCAGTTTTCGCGATCTTCATCGCTGATCTTTGCGAACAACACCTCGGGCACCTCGAATGCATGACCCGGCGCCATCACGGATAGCGTGGCAGGCACATCATCTGGCCAGACCTGATCCGAAAGATGCACGGCTGACAGCATTTTGGCGGCCGCATCAGGAATGAACGGCGCCGACAGGTTGGCGTAGAATGGGATCAGATTCAAAGCCAAACGCACTTGCGCTGCGGCTTTGTCCGGATCGGTCTTGAAGGTTGTCCAAGGCGCTTGTGCCTGCAGATATTCGTTGCCCGCTGCCCAGATTGCCCGCAATTCCTGCGCGGCCTTGCGCACTTCGATCGCATCCATATGACCTTGATACCGCGCAACCCGTTCCGTCAAATCTGCGATCAATGCCGTTTCCGCATCACCAAATTCGCCGGCCTCGGGCACGGTTTCACCAAACTTGGATCGGCAGAACTTGGTGATCCGGCTGACAAAATTGCCCAGAACATCGGCCAAATCCTTGTTTACCGACGTCTGGAAGTTCTCCCAGGTGAACTCCGCATCCGAAGTTTCCGGCGCATGGCTCAGAAGCCACCAGCGCCAGTAATCGGCAGGCAACAGCTCAAGCGCCTGATCCATAAATACACCGCGACCGCGCGAGGTGCTGAACTGGCCGCCATCATAGTTCAGGTAGTTGAAAGATTTGATGTAATCGACCAATTTCCATGGCTCATCCGACCCCATGATCGTTGCGGGGAAACTGAGCGTGTGGAACGGTACATTGTCCTTGCCCATAAACTGGGTATAGCGCACATCATCTGCGCCTTGATCGGTGCGCCACCAGCGCTGCCAATCCGTCCCCTTGCCCGCATCAACCCATTCCTGCGCACAGGCGATGTATTCGATCGGCGCATCAAACCAGACATAGAAAACCTTGCCTTCCATGCCCGGCCATTCCGCCTCGCCGCGCTTGACCGGCACGCCCCAGTCCAGATCTCTCGTGATGCCGCGATCTTGCAGTCCGTCACCATCATGCAGCCACTTTTTGGCAATCGACGTGGTCAACACAGGCCAATCGGCCTTGCTGTCAATCCATTGATCCAGTCGGTCCTTCATCTTGCTCTGCTTGAGAAACAGATGTTTGGTGTCGCGCATTTCAAGCTCGGTCGAGCCTGAGATGGTGCTTCGGGCGTCGATCAAATCAACAGGATCCAACTGCTTGGTGCAATTGTCACATTGATCGCCTCGGGCGCTGTCGAAGCCACAATTGGGGCAAGTCCCTTCAATATAGCGGTCAGGCAGGAAGCGCCCGTCAGCGACGGAATAAACCTGCTGTTCCACCACGTCCTCGATCAGACCTTGATCGGCCAGAACGCCCGCGAAATGCTGGGTCAGCTTGTGGTTTTGCGGGCTGGAAGACCGGCCGAAATGGTCAAAAGACAGGCCAAACCCATCCGCGATCCTGGACTGCACCGCATGCATTTCAGCGCAATATTCAGCGACCGGCTTGCCTGCCTTGGCGGCGGCCAACTCGGCGGGGGTGCCGTGTTCATCCGTGGCGCAGAGGAAAAGAACCTCATTGCCGCGCGCCCGCAGATAACGGGCATAGAGATCCGCAGGCAGTTGGCTGCCCACCAGATTGCCCAGATGTTTGATCCCGTTGATGTAGGGGATGGCCGATGTAATCAGATGTCGGGTCACGCGCGAAATGCCTTTAGCCGTTGTTTGATGCTGCTTTAGCAGGCGGCGGGATCACTTGCCAGCCTGCACAAACGGCATCCCCTATTTCTCGCGGCTGCGGCGCAAAAGGCGCCCTACCTGAAAGCTGGTGCGCGGCGCATAGACATAGCGGGTGCGATCCTTGCGGGTGGGCCGGGCGCGCATCCGGGTCAGGCCAAAGATCACCAGCACGGCGTGGCCGGCTGATATCATCAAGAACAGCGCCGATGCGCCGAAGTTCTCGATCAGGACCGAGGCCAGGTAGGGGGCAAAGATTGCGCCGAGGGCAAAGAAAAACATCAGTGCGGCGGACAGTTCCACCCGTTCTTCGCTGCTGGCGAAATCATGGGCATGGGCAGCGGCGACAGAATAAATTGGAAAGGTCGTCAATCCGAACAATCCGGCGGTCAGCATGATGCCGACAGTGCCCATCCCCGACGCCATCACGGTGATGAAACAACTGGCCATGGCCGCAACCGACAACCAGATCAACACCGCGCGGCGGTCGTATTTGTCCGCAAGCCAGCCAATGGGAAACTGCGCCAGAGCCCCGCCCAGAACAAAGGCCGAGAGGAACCAAGCGATCTGGCCCGCACTCAGCCCGACTTCCTGGCCGTAGATCGGACCAACCATCCGGAACGACGCGCTGGAGAGGGCGGCAACCACCACGCCCGCCGCCGCAAGAGGGGATCGCGCAACCGCCAGCATGGGCCGCAGCCGGGGGGATTCGGGTGTTTCTGGCTGCTGCACCTTGGTCAAGGTCAGCGGCAAAAGCGCAGCACAACAGCCCATCGCCAACAGGTTGTAGGAGATATAGCTGGCAGGTGCCAGAATGCCGATGATCATCTGTGCGCCCAATGATCCTGTCATATCCACAACCCGGTAAATGCCCATGGCGCGGCCGCGGGTCTCATTCGTGACTTTGGATTGCAGCCATGCCTCAATCACCGTGTAACAGCCCGCCACGCACAGGCCGGAGGCCACGCGCATCACGGCCCAGGCATAGGCATCAATGATGACCATATGCGCCATGAGGCCAATCGCACCGGTCGCGGTAAAGGCGGCAAAGGCGCGGCTGTGGCCCACCGATCCCATCAGGCGCGGCGCCCACCAGCATCCAATAAAAAAGCCGAAGAAATGCGCCGAACCGAGCATCCCGATCTCTTGCCGGGAAAAGCCCAGAACAGTGCCCGACAACACGTCCAAGGGGCCAGTGCCACCAGAGGAAAGTTGCAGCAAGATGACGGAAAAGAAGAGGGCGGCAAATGAAATGAGCAGGCGCATACCTGCTGATAGGCCGAATGCATTGGCAACCCCAAGAGGTTTAACGACAAAATCCGGTCGTTTTCGAAAAGCGACAGCACTTTTTAACGTTTTTCACAGACATAGGCTTGCGGGAAAGTGGCTTGCGACGGCCGGCAGAGGGCTTAGTGTGTCGCCAAAAGGAGAGGCGGAATGAAGCGGAACAAACTCGGCCAAAGCGATATCGAAGTGTCTGATCTGTGTTTGGGGTCGATGACATGGGGCACCCAAAACTCGGCAGAAGAGGCGCATGAACAGATCGACCGCGCGCTGGACGCGGACATCAACTTTGTCGATACGGCGGAGATGTATCCGGTCAATCCGGTGAATGCAGAGACCATTGGCCGAACCGAACGCATTATCGGCCTGTGGTTCGAACGCGACAGCCGCCGCAGCGATATGGTGCTGGCCACCAAACACTCGGGCGAGGGGATGACCCATGCCCGCGATGGTGCGCCGATCTCCTCAAAAACCATTCCCGAGGCGATTGAGGGCTCCTTGCGCCGCCTCAAGACCGATTACATCGACCTTTATCAATTCCATTGGCCCAACCGCGGCAGTTATATGTTCCGCAAGAACTGGAGCTATGATCCCTCAAACCAAAACCGGGCAGAGACAATTGCCCATATGGAAGACACGCTGGAAGCCCTGCAAAAAGAGGTCAAACGCGGCACGATCCGCGCCTTTGGCCTCAGCAACGAAAGCGCCTGGGGTCTGACCCAGTGGGTCAACGTGGCAGAGCGGGTTGGCGGCCCACGCCCGGTGTCAGTGCAAAACGAATATTCGCTGCTGTGCCGGATGGCCGATACCGATGTGTCAGAGACTTGCATCAACGAGGACATTGATATGCTGGCGTTTTCCCCCCTCGCGGCGGGGCTGTTGACCGGCAAGTACCAAGGCGGCGCCGTCCCTGACGGATCACGCATGTCGCTCAATGCGGAACTGGGCGGGCGCAAGACCGAACGTGCCTTTGATGCGGTGGATGCTTATCTGTCCTTGGCGCAGGCTTACGGCCTTGATCCGGTACAGATGGCGCTGGCCTGGTGCAGGCAGCGCCCCTTCATGGGCTCTGTCATCTTTGGCGCAACAAATATGGACCAGCTTGAGCGTGCCATCGGGGCAGGGGATCTGGATTTGCCGGATCAGGTTATCAGTGCCATTGATGACGCACATAAATCGCACCCGCTCCCGTATTAAGTGGGTCCGGTTTCGCGGCGTGTATCAGCGCCCGCCGCTTCGCTCTTGGCGCATCTGGGTGGCAGACATCCCAAACTGGGCCCGAAATGCGCGGGCAAAACTGGCCTGAGACGCAAATCCGGTTGCGAACGCAATATCCTGCAAGCTGTGGTGTGTCTGGCGGACCAGTCTTTCCGCCTCTGTCAAACGCAGTTGCAGGTAATGCGCCTGCGGACTGCGGCCCAATCGCTTTTGAAATTGCAATTGCAGCGCCCGTTGGCTGAGGCCAAGCCGTTGTGCAAGCTGCGCGACGGGCAGCGGTTCATCAAGTGCGGCCTCCATCAATTGCTGGGCTTTCGCGGTGACTGCGTTGTGGCGCGGATCGCTGCTGCGGCTTTGCGGCTTTGGCGGGGCGGGATCATAGATGAACGTCCCGGCGATCTTTTGCGCCAATGTGACCCCATGCTGTCTGCCAATCAGATCCAGCATCATCTCAATCGCCGGGGCCGCGCCGGCGCAGGTCAGACGGCTGCCGCTGATCTCGAACCGGCTGTTGACCACATCAATCAGCGGAAAACGCTCCGTAAATTTTTCCAAGTCTTCCCAATGGGTTGTCGCGCGATGCTGATCCAATAGCCCGGCCATTGCCATCACCCAAGGCCCGCCGTCAATACCGGCGATCACACTGCCTTCCCCTTCCAGGCGCCTCAAACTGGCAATCAAGGCCGGGGTCGATTGGGCCTCAAGGTCAAAACCTGCAACGATGATCAAAAGATCGGTGCGCGTGACCTTCTGCAAGGGCGCGGCGGGGATCGTCACACCACTGGTCAGGGTCACGGGGACCGCGCCGGGCGTCGCAAATTGCCAGTCAAACAGGGTCCGGCCCGCTTGCCGGTTCGCGGCCCGCAACGGATCAACCGCCGCCGCAAAGCTCAGCGTGTTGCAATCGTCGAGAACCAGAAGAGTGGTGTGTGTGATTTTACCGGATTTCATCAAGTCATCTTCGTATTTCGCAAAGTCTGCAAGATCAAGCTGTCTCATAGTTGTTGCAACTCAGATCAAGGGAGCCTGACAATGCCGCTCAATATGAACAAAGATGTTTTTATCACCTGTGCCGTGACCGGATCGGGAGGCACCCAAGATCGCAGCCCGCATGTGCCGCGATCCCCCAAGCAGATCGCCGACAGCGCCATCGCGGCAGCCAAGGCAGGCGCGGCGATTGTGCATTGCCATGTGCGTGATCCCGAAACGGGTGCACCCAGCCGGGATTTGCGCATGTTCCGCGAAGTCACAGACCGGGTCCGCGACAGCGACACAGACGTGGTGTTGAACCTCACGGCGGGCATGGGCGGCGATCTGGTTTTCGGCGATGTGGAACATCCAATGCAATTGTCACAGCAAGGCACGGATATGGCCGGTGCCTCAGAACGGGTCGCACATGTGGCGGAATGCCTGCCGGAAATTTGCACGCTGGATTGCGGCACCATGAACTTTGCCGAGGCCGATTATGTGATGACCAACACCCCCGGTATGTTGACAGCCATGGGGCGGATGATGACCGATCTAGGGGTCAAGCCCGAAATTGAGGCCTTTGACACCGGCCATCTTTGGTATGCAAAACAATTGGTTGCCGATGGTGTTCTGGACAGCCCTGCCTTGGTGCAGCTTTGTATGGGCGTGCCATGGGGCGCGCCGGATGATCTCAACACTTTTATGGCGATGGTCAATAACGTGCCTGACGACTGGACCTTTTCTGCCTTCGGTCTCGGGCGCAACCAGATGGCCTATGTGGCCGCTGCGGTGCTGGCAGGCGGCAATGTACGGGTGGGTCTTGAGGACAATCTGTGGCTGGAAAAGGGCGTTTTGGCCGAGAATTATCAACTGGTGGAGCGCGCCCAAACCATCATCGAAAACATGGGTGCGCGGGTCATTGGCCCGGCTGAGGTGCGCGAAAAACTGGGCCTGACCAAACGGGCGCCCAAGTGAAACGGGCGCTGGCCCTTGTGCTGATGCTGGCGGGGTGCGCGGCAGCGCCTTTGCAGGATGTCGGTATCGGCTTGCGCAACCCAACCGCGCCCATCGGCGGAACCAGCCGGTTTGACGCGGCCCGATTTGCCGGGGATTGGCATGTGCTGCGCTGCCTTGGGGACTGCGCGGCGCAGGTGCGCTATGACCTTGGTGCAAGCGGGAAAATACGGCGGCAGACCGGGGCGGATCAAACACTATTCACCGTCACAGCCCCCGGCGTTCTGCGATCTGAAACGCCTGAACAAACGCTTGTGGTGATGTGGGTGGACGAAGGGTTCAGGACGGCCGCCGTCGGCGATGCCCATGGCAGCTGGGCCGCGATCCTTGACCGCAACGCCACATCCTCGCCTGACCGGATCAAGGCGGCCACTGAGATATTGGATTTCAACGGCTGGGACATCAGCCAACTTCGGAAAGTGAACAAATGACCAAGACAGCAGCAATTATCGGCGGCGGCGTGATCGGTGGCGGCTGGGCCGCGCGGTTTGCGCTGAACGGGTGGACGGTGAATGTCTTTGACCCCGACCCGGAAGCGGAGCGTAAAATTGGTGAGGTGATGGCCAACGCCCGCCGGTCTTTGCCTGGATTGACCGATGTGGCTTTGCCCGAGGAAGGCGAGATCCGGTTCTGCGGCACAATCGCCGAAGCCGTGGCAGGCGTGGACTGGATTCAAGAAAGCGTTCCGGAACGGCTTGAGATCAAACACAAAACCTTTGCCGAAATACAGGCCCATTGCACGGCGGATGCTGTGATTGGATCGTCGACCTCGGGCTTCAAACCCTCCCAATTGCAGGAGGGGGCAAGCCGCCCGGGCCAGATCATGGTCGCCCATCCGTTTAACCCGGTGTACCTGCTGCCTCTGGTGGAACTGGTGCCGGGGGATGCGGGCGATCCGGCTTTGATTGAGCAGGCCAAATCATTGCTGTCCGGCATCGGCATGTATGCGCTGCACCTCAAGAAAGAGATCGACGCCCATGTCGCGGACCGCTTTCTCGAGGCGGTCTGGCGCGAGGCGCTGTGGCTGGTCAAAGACGGCATCGCAACGACGGAAGAAATCGACAATGCGATCCGCTATGGCTTTGGCATTCGCTGGGCGCAGATGGGGCTGTTTGAAACTTACCGCGTGGCGGGCGGTGAGGCGGGCATGAAACATTTCATGGCGCAGTTTGGCCCCTGTCTGAGCTGGCCATGGACCAAGCTGATGGATGTGCCTGAATTCACCGACGAACTGGTTGATCTGATCGCGGGCCAGTCGGATGCGCAATCGGGCCATATGTCTATCCGGGAATTGGAACGGACACGCGACAACAATCTTGTGACCATGATGCGCGGGCTCAAGGCGCAGGACTGGGGGGCAGGGGCGTTGCTGAACCAGCAAGAAGCCCTGATGCGGCAAGGCACCGATCTTGGGGCAAGCGCCGCCGACCTGCCAGCGGACCAGCCCGTGCCAACGGCGCGGCGTACAGTGCCGCTCGATTGGACGGACTACAACGGCCACATGACCGAGAGCCGCTATCTGCACGCCTTTGCCGATGCCACGGACCGGTTCATGGAACTCATCGGCTGTGATGCGGCCTATATCTCTTCGGGAGGCAGCTATTTCACGGCCGAAACCCATATCCGCCATCTCGATGAGGTACATGCCGGTGCGGTGATCACGATCACAACCCGCGTTGTTCTGGGGGAGGGGAAAAAGATGCACCTGTTCCATGAAATGCGCGAAGGGGATCGGTTGTTGGCAACCGGGGAACATTTCCTGCTGCATGTGGACCTGAAGACCCGCAAGCCCTCGCCGCCGTCGCCACAGATTGAGGCTAATCTTTTGCGGTTTGCCAAGGGGCATGCGCAACTGCCCGCGCCCGATGGGTTAGGCCGGGCCATTGGCGCGCCACGATGAAGCGGGCGCTGATCACTGCAGGCGCGGCCGGTATTGGCCGCGCTATGGCCGATGGGTTCGATGCGGCGGGCTATGAGGTCTGGGTGACGGATGTTGATGCGGACGCCTTGGATCAATGCCCCGATCACTGGCGTTGCCACCACGCCAATGCAGCAGAAGAAACTGCCGTGCGGGATGTCTTTGACCAGATGGATCATCTGGATGTGCTGTGCGCCAATGCCGGGATCGCCGGGCCAACAGCGTTGGTTGAGGATGTGGCTTTGGCCGACTGGCAGGCCTGTGTCAGTGTCAATCTGGAAGGGGCTTTTCTGGCCGCGAAATACGCCGCCCCCCTGATGAAACGGGCAAAATCCGGCGCAATGATCCTGACCTCGTCTACGGCAGGGATCTATGGCTATCCCAATCGTGCACCCTATGCGGCGGCGAAATGGGCGGTGATCGGACTGATGAAAACCCTCGCGATGGAGCTGGGCCCTTTCGGCATCCGCGCCAATGCGATCTGTCCGGGCGCGGTGGAAGGGCCACGCATGGAAGGGGTGCTGGAGCGCGAAGCGGCAGCCAAGGGCATGACCCGTGATCAGGTCTATGAGGGCTACGCCGCTGGCACCTCGATGCGCAGCTTTGTGACCGCGCAGGATATCGCAGATATGGCGGTGTTTCTGGGATCAGATCAGGCGCGGATGGTGTCAGGTCAGGTGATCGCAGTGGATGGCCATACGGAAAACCCCGACCCGAAACTTTAACGGATCAACGCCCGCATCTCGGTCAGGAAGTCGGGAAACTCGCGGGCGGTGGTGCTGGCCTCGCGGATCAGATTGTCGAAATCTTCGGTCATGGTCTCGATCCGCTGGCGGTCGCGAAAGGCCATGTAATGACCGCCCGTATACAGCACCGCCAGCAAGGGGCCAAAGACGGTAACAGGGGCGCTGTACATCTGGCGGGCGTCGAACTGGTAGATGCGCAACCGCGGGTACAATTGCCGCGACAGGGCGATCAATTGGTCGGTCTGGGCAATGCGCCGAGGGGCCGATAACCCGGAATAATATCCGACACCGCGCACAAAACACTCGATCTCCGGCAGGGGCATGGCAATCTCGTATTCCGACCCCGCTCCGCGCATCCAATCCAGCCTGTCCCGAGAGGCATTGATTGCCTGCTGCGTGGTCCGGCCCAGATGCGGCCCGTATTCCCATTGCAGCATGTCTTGGGTCTTGAGCATATCCGGCAGGGTCGCGGGCACATGGCGGATTTTGTAACCCGCAGCCTCCCGATGCCAGCTGAAAATCTGTTCATCCACCAATGCACGGGGGGCTTGGGATACTTCAAAGCTGTTGGTTACCAGATCAGCCGCCGTTTCGGGCCGGTCTGACAGACCCAAAAGCCAATCGGACGACACCCCCAGAACCTGTGCACAGGCCGCTACCACATGTGCGCCCGGCATCCGGGCGCCGCTGTCTGTCAGGGCCTGAGACAAGGTGGATCTGTCTGTCCCTATGGCACGGGCAAGGGCGCTTTGCGAAATGCTGGCATCCTTGATGGCCTGCGTCAGGCGGGCGCGAAATTGGGCGGCGCGGTCAAGTTTGCTGTCTTTACTACTCATTTGATGACTTTTGTCACAGTCTGATCGCTTTGTTAATCATTATCTGGGTGGGCAGACGGGAAAAATCCAGTCATCACAAAACCGTTACAATTCAAAAATGAAGCGGGACTATATGCAGGCGGAACAGGTGCAGGCGACAATTTTTCCTGACCGGATGGACACAGACCCCGTCCCGAATACCCAGAACCTGTCTTTCGAATGGCCAACGGTTTGCCTTTTGGCAATTTGCGCCGCGCTTTGGATTGTTGCGCTTGCCCTGCCTGCGGGATGGTGGCCGCTGGCCTTGCTTTTGCTGGTGCCGGCCTTGGCGCAGCATTCCTCGCTGAGCCATGAAATCCTGCATGGGCATCCCTTTCGCGCCGAATGGGCCTGCACCTTGCTCGGGCTGTTTCAGCCGGGATTGTTTGTGCCCTATCTGCGGTTCAAGGCGCTGCACCTTGCGCACCATCACGATGCGCGGCTGACGGATCCCTATGACGACCCCGAAACCAACTACCTTGATCCGGCCGTTTGGGCAAAGATGTCAGGCTGGCAAAAACAGATCCTTCTGTTCAACAACACCTTGCTGGGGCGGATGCTGATCGGGCCGGCCTTTGGCACCCTGTGTTTTGTCAAATCAGATATCAAGCAGATCCGGCAAGGGCATCTGGACGTGGCGATGCACTGGATTTTGCATCTGCCAGGCGTTGCCTTGACGCTTTGGCTGGTGAGCCTTTCGGCGCTGCCGCTCTGGGTCTATCTTCTGGCCTGCTATGCCGCGCTGTCGATCTTGAAAATCCGCACGTTTCTGGAACATCAGGCCCATGAACGCGCCTCGGGACGATCGGTGGTGATCGAGGATCGCGGGCCGCTGGCGTTGCTGTTTTTGAACAACAACCTGCATGTGGTGCATCACATGCACCCCACCGTTGCATGGTATCGTCTGCCGGGTCTGTACCGCGCTCAAAAGGATCGGTTCTTGCGGCGCAATCATGGCTATGTCTTTTCATCATACGCCGAGATTTTCGGAAAGTTCCTGCTGCGCAGCAAAGATCCGGTGGCGCATCCGCTCTGGAAGCCGAAGGGCGAATGAGCCTATAGGAAGGGATGAACATCCCGTTTCCTGATCTTTGGATCATCGTTTCTCTGGCTGCGGCCGCCTTTCAGACTGTCCGTTTCATGCTGCAAAAGCACCTTGCGACGGCAACCCTGTCGGCGGGCGGCGCGACCTTTTCGCGGTTTCTTTATTCGATCCCTTTCATTCTGGCGCTGCTGGCAGCGTATTTGTTGATCTCTGGCAAGCCGATGCCCCAGATCGGTGCGGGGTTCTGGATCTATGGTTTGGCGGGGGCCACAGCGCAGATTTTGGCGACTGTCTGTGTGGTCCTGCTGTTCAAACAGCGCAACTTTGCTGTGGGCATCACATTCAAGAAAACCGAAGTTATTCAAACCGTTCTGATGGGATGGATCCTGCTGGGCGAGGGGGTGTCGACCCTTGGATTTGCCGCGATTGCACTTGGTATCGTTGGGCTTTTGTTGCTGTCTGGCGGGCCAGAGGCCAAGGGCTGGCGACTTGGCGATTTGCGCAACCGTGCGGCGGGCCTTGGGCTGGCTTCGGGCATTTTGTTTTCGATCTCTGCGGTCAGCTATCGGGGCGCGTCTCTGACCGTGGTTGAAACCGACCCGATCCTGCGGGCGGCGGTCACGCTGGCGGCGGTGGTGACGATGCAAACGCTGATCATGGTGATCTGGCTGCGTCTGCGCGAACCCGGAGAAATCACTGCGGTCTGGTCTGCCCGCAAGGTTGCGATCTGGATCGGGCTGACCTCTATGGGGGGCTCGCTGTGTTGGTTTATCGCGTTTACCTTGCAGAACGCGGCCTACGTCAAGGCGGTAGGTCAGGCGGAGCTGATCCTGTCTGTCGCAGCCTCCACCTTGTTTTTTCAAGAGAAAATCACCCCGCGCGAATGGGCGGGTATGGCGATCCTGATGGGGTCAATCTTGATGCTGGTTCTCGTAATCTAAAACGTATTGTCAGCCGGACGATTGCAGTGCTTTCAGCACCTGCATCGCGGTCTCGCTTAATGCTTCGGGGACGAAGGCATGGTCGTGATGGAAGGCGGCGACCATGTTGCAGGCGATCCCGTTGGCGGCCAGGGCAGTGGCAACCGCCGCCGTCAGGCCAACCCCTTCCAGTGATGAATAGACGTTCAAGGTGATGCAGCGCATGGGGTGATCTACGGGCAGGCCTGCCGCCTTGGCAACTGACAAGGGCAAGAGCAAGGACAGCCCTTCATCCTCACGAAACACCGAAATCGCCTGTCCGATCAGGCCGGCGGCCAACTGATCATCCACAGTGGCAAAGACAAAAATGCCCGGTCGCAACTCAGGCGACATGCCAGAGATCATATCGGCGGCGGTATGGGCGATCTTTGGCATCAATCTGCCTTTCTCAATCGGTCATCGGATGGCCGCGCAGACGCAAGAACAGGCTTTCTTCGTCGTTGTTTTTGAAAAACGGCACCGATGCGGGCGGGGCCAGATCGCGGGCGCGGGCCTGCACTTCTGCCATGACCACCTCGGTGATGAACGGCATGTCAAAGGAACGTGCCTCACTCAGCGCGACCCATTGCAGGTGTGAAAGCTCATCACAGGCGGCGCCGAAATCATCCAGATCGCTGGCGATGTCTTCGGCGTCCACAAGGAAGAACCGCGCATCAAAGCGGCGCGGGCGGCCCGGCGGTGTGAGCGCACGAAACACGAACTGCAACGGCGCGGCATGGGGCAAATGCCCGGTGGCAGCAAAGCTGGCCCAATCGGCGGGCGGCTCGATGTCCCATGTGCCGGGTTGGCCAAGGATCAGACCGGTTTCCTCCCATAACTCCCGCACCGCGGCCACGGCAACTGCATGGGCCAGCGCCGGATCTGCGTCTTCGCGCAGGCGGGCGGCGCAAGTTTCGGGAAGCGGGGCGGCCAGCGGGATTTGTGCATCTTCTGCATCTACAGCACCGCCGGGAAACACAAATTTATTGGGCATAAACGCCGCTTTTGCGCCGCGTTGACCCATCAGGATCTTGGGATCGTCATGGCGATCACGCAAAACGATCACGGTGGCCGCATTGCGGATCTTGCTTTTGTCGATGGTCATCTGTGGTTCCCCGTCCTGCCTCGGACCGAAGGGACAGATCAGGTGCCGCTGCCGAAGCCGCCCATTTCCTTGGCCCATTGAAAGCCGATCATGGCCCCCTTCAGTCTGGGCAGAAGGTAAAGCGACAGGCCGACACATCCAACCGCAAAAATCGTGAACAGCGTCAGCGGCTCGGGGCGCCATTGCACAAACACGATATGCAGCAGCGGCGCCATCAAATGACCCACGATCAAAATCGTCAGATAGGCAGGGCCGTCATCGGCGCGGTGATGGTGGAATTCCTGATGGCAAACAGTGCAATTGTCGCTGACCTTCAGATAGCTCTTGAGCAAGGGACCGGACCCGCAGTTGGGGCATTTGCGCCGCCACCCGCGCAGCATTGCCGCGCCGCGCGCACGTCCGCCTTCGGCATCTGTGGCGTAGGTTTGCATATCGGCCTCTGCGATCACGTTCTGGGTCATTTCAGCATCCTTTGATCGGTCCTAGATGGGGGGAACGCGGGCAAAAAGAAAGAGGGCAATTCTCGCTTGCGGCGGGATGTCGCAAATTCTCTTCAAGGATTTTATCAAAAAAACTTCGACGGAAATTCTGTTTGGCTCCGTTTGACCTGTATCGCACCTCAAAAGGGGGCGCAGAAAACAAAACCAAGGAGATCACACATGACTGTTCGAGCAACCCTTCACATCGTGTCTTTGGCCGCATTGATTGCCATCGGGGGCCAGGCCGCCGTGGCCAAGGGCGACGGCCAGGCATCCAAATTTGCCGAGATCGACAGCGACAGCAACGGACAAGTGACCGAGGCCGAAATGCGCGCCCATGCCGCCGCCCGCTTTGCTGCGGCTGACAGCAATGGTGATGGCTTTCTGACCACCGATGAGATGTTGTCGGCCCGCAAGGCACATGGCGGTAAACATGCCGAAAAGATGCTCAAGAAATTCGACAAAGACGGCAATGGATCGCTGGATGCCTCCGAACTTGAGGCCGCAGCAGAAAGCCGCCAAGGCAAACGCGGCAAACGTATGATGTCGCGTCTGGACGCCAATGACGATGGCAAGCTGGCGCTGGAGGAAATGACCGCCAGACGGGATCCGGCCAAGATGATCAAAACCTTGGACAAGGACGGCAACGGCACGTTGAGCGCCGATGAATTTGCCGAAATGCGCAAACATGGCAAGAAACGCCATGGCAATTACGGCTCTGACTAAGATCGGGCAGGGGGCGCTTGTCATGATCGCCCCCACAGCCTAGCACTGATGAATATGCACGCGGGCCATACCGAACCGGACACTGAGGCGGAGCTTCTGACGCGCTACGCGGCGGGTGATCCTGCGGCGGCCCGACTGTTGGCTGCACAGGTGACGCCGCGCATATTTGCCCATGCGCTTCGGGTTTTGGGAGATCCGGCCGACGCCGAGGACGTCACGCAAGATGCGATGATGCGGCTCTGGCGCATTGCGCCGGAGTGGCGGGCAGGCGAGGCAAAGGTCAGCACATGGCTGTACCGCGTGGTGGCCAATCTGTGCATTGACCGCCTGCGCAAACGCGGCGGTGTCCCGCTTGACGATGTCGCCGAACCGGCCGATCCGGCACCTTCGGCTGTGCAGGGCATGCAGCAGGCAAAACGGCTTGATGCCTTGCAAACCGCGCTCGATACCTTGCCGGACCGGCAGAGACAGGCGGTTGTGCTCCGCCATATTGACGGGCTTAGCAACATGCAGATCGCCGCTATTCTGGAGATCGGCGTGGAAGCCGTGGAAAGTTTGACAGCGCGAGGCAAACGGGCGCTGAAATCCGCACTTGAGGGGCAAAGGGACGCATTGGGGTTTGAAGATGACAGCATCTGACAAGAACACATCCGAAACAGATATCGAAACTTTATTCGCCACGGCGCGATCCGCCGCGCCGCGCGTGCCGGATGCCCTGATGATGCGGGTCTTGGCCGATGCGCAACAAATGCAGCCGGTCCAGCCGGTGCAAGGCGGCGTGATGTCGTGGCTGCGGGCCTTGGGCGGGGGGCCGGGTGTCGGCGGTCTGGTGTTCGCCACCTGTGTCGGGTTCTGGATCGGCGTCGCTCCGCCTTCCAATCTACCAGATCTGGCCGGGCAACTGTTGAACCTGCAATCCAGCGCGGACATTGACGACAGCGATCTGACCAGCTTTGGCTGGGATATCGAAGAGGGATAGATCTATGGACCATCAGACACCCACATCCAAAGCCAGCCGCAAGATCCGCTGGGCCTTGGGCCTGTCGCTGGCAGTGAACCTGTTGTTTGTCGGTGCAATTGGCGGCGCGATTTATCGCAACGCGGGCGGGCCGGGGCTGGACCGGTATCACGCCCCCGACCTGCGCAGCTATGGCACCCCTTACGTTCGCGCCTTGCCCCGCAAGGACCGACGTGACCTGCACGCGTATCTGAAGAAGAACAATGGCGCTGGGCGGCCCTCACGGGCAGAGCGGCGCGCCCAGTATGACAACATGCTGTCCGTGCTTCGGGCCGAGCCGTTCGAGGTTGACGCCGTGCAGGACATTCTCAAGGCGCAGGGCGCTGCTGCCCACGAGATGCAAACGGCTGCGCATCGCGCATGGCTTGACCGGATCAGCGCCATGTCTGCAGAAGAACGGCAAGCCTACGCAGACCGGCTTGAGCGGGAGCTGAAAAAGCCCAAACGTAAATTGCGCAAGCCGCTGCGAGACTAGGGTCAGGTGTCCCTGACCGTGTCGCGCTTGACTTGCTCTCTTTGGACCGGCGCGATAGGCACAGGCGGTATGAATTGGAGCAGCCGATGAAGTTCAAAGACAATGACGAAGTGGTTGCCACTGTGCAGGCGTCTTCAGGACGGCGGTTTTTGGGCGTTGTCTCGCTTGGGATATTGGGCGTATTGCTGATTTATATCGCGATGCTGCGCTCTCCGGGCTGGGAATGGCAGCTGTTCCTCATCGGCATCGGTGCCGCGTCGCTTTGGATGGCGCAGGCGATGTGGCGGGCCACGGCCAGCGCGGTTGAGCTGACGCCATTGGTGCTGCGGGATGCGGATGGCACCGTGATTGCAGAGGTGGCGGATATCGTCGGAATGGACCGCGGATTCTTCGCGTTCAAACCATCAAACGGTTTTTTGCTGAAGGTCGGTAGCGGCAGCACGCGCAACTGGCGACCGGGGCTGTGGTGGCGATTTGGCCGCCGGATCGGCATCGGCGGGATGACCCCCGGCAGCCAGACCAAATTCATGTCCGAGATTATCTCGGCAATGATGGCCACCCGCGATGCGGATATGCCTGAGATTTAGATGCCGTCCGGGCAGGTCTCCCAGCACACGCGCGGTGCATAACGGGGCCGTGTAAACACAAAGTTGCGGATCTCACGCTCTTCCAGCCCAGTTCTGAAAGGGGCTTCATAAGTCGTGAATGTCTCAACCACAATAACGCGTTCGCGGTCGGGCATCACCGGCAAAACATTGTGCCAGTTCTCGACATCCGAATTGCTGAGCGGCAGAGCACCGCCACCACGGGTTTGCGACCAATCCCGATAATAGCGATCCTCGGACTGATCATACAAGATCGACGTCACACGGATCGTTGAATCGCCCTGGCTGTTGCTGAGGTATTCAAACAGCTGGTGCAAACCGGTCAGGTATTCCCCATCAATCGGAACCGTCTCGCGAGAAATGGCATCGCCCAGGGAATAGGCTGCCCGCTGCGTCAGACCGTGGGTGCGAAACGAATGGAAGATCGAAAACATCGTCAGGAATGCCCAGAACATGGCGGGCAGAATGATCATGGCCTCAAGGGCGATCACACCGTCCTCGCGGCGCATGAAGTCCGCGCGAGCGATGTATCTCAGAGTGACTTTGAAACGCTGGTAAAGCATTAACCCGGCTCCTGAACAAATGTGGAGGATGAGAGCATCCTGGCCTTGCCAGAACCGTCCTTTTCAAACGCATAGCCAAGTCCGCTGGTCGGATAGACCGGATCAAAGCGCACACAGGCCCGCAGCATCATCAGCTCGTGTTGTTGGCCCAATGTAAACCCGCGCACCGGCTGGACCGGCTCCGCAGTGTCCACGCAGTCCGCTTGCTGATCAAAGGTTGCAAAGTTGCGCGGATCGACCGGCGTCATTTCAAGGCGCAGGGAGGAATCACAATCCTCAAGGAACCCGGCATTGTCACAAATCATGGTTTTGATCTGGTCATGGGTCATGGCGACATTGGTGTTCAACCGGATATAGCGCACGGCAATATCAAGCCCGCGATCCAGATACATCTGGCGCATGGAATAAAGGCCCATTTCGACCGACATCAGGAATGCACCAAACAAGATAGGCACGAAGATGCAGAATTCGATGACCAGCGCCGAGCCGTCCTCGTCACGGCGAAAACGCCGCAACTGTTTTTTAAGAACCGTCTTCATTGAGTCAGCCTCAACTGGTTGATCTGGCGGGCAATCGCCGAGAAGGCTTCGCTGATTTCCACACCTTCCACACGGAAGAAGTGGCTGGGCGAGGAGGCGCAGTTACGCATCACGGATGCACCGTGATCGGTGACCTCAAAGCCAATGGACCAAATAACCATTCTGTGCACCTTGGCCGCGTCGCAGATGTTGTCCAGCAGGCTGTCACCCAGCGATGCGGTGTACCGGCGCCAGTAGTAACGCGAACGGCGCGACGAGCTGACGGAGTTGTACAGGTAGTACTGCAGGTTATAGCGGTTCCAGTGCGCATACTCACTGTCGGAGTTGTAGTAGCGGTCTGAGATCCGATAGCTTTGGTCGTTCTGGCCATCGGTCATCAGAATGATGGTTTTCAGAGTTTCGTGATCACCATAAGTCGCTGGACGGTCGGCAAAGACCGCATCCACGTGACCTGCGTCGGACAATTGGCCGGTAATGGTCGTGAAGGAATTGTCCAACATCGAAACGGCCCATTTCATGCCAAGGAAAATCGACGTACCGGCACGTGGCTTGAACAGATCAATCCGGTTCTTCAGATCGTTCGCATCCTGGCTGAACGGCACAATCTCTTCGTACCAGTTGCGCGGGCAGACCGTGTCGTAACGTGTGTTACGCGTGCTGCCGGACTCGTTGGAATAATAGTTCCACTGGAAATGCTGCATCTGGTCGTAGGTCCGCCCATGGTTCAAGGACGCATGGCTGTACTCTGTGTCCGGCATTTCAAGGCAGTGGGAGAAATTGTGAACCTGATTGACGTTCAATTGGTCCATGATCTTTTGGCCCACATTCACATGTTCGGAATAGGGGATCATTGAGACCGAGATCAAATCGCGGTTGCCCGGCGTCAAGACAGTGTCGATGAAATCAGAGGCCGCATCTTGCAGGTTTTCCATCTTGTTGTTGTTTTTCATCGAACCGGAGATATCGAGCACCAGAGAGATTTCGACTTTGTTGATTTTTTCCTGCGCTCTTGAACGGGCGGGCACGTTCAGCTCTTCGACACCCATGGTGTCCATAAACTGTGTGTTCATGGTCATCTCGGCATCAACAGTCACTGTGCGGTAGTTCAGCCCCTCGTCGACGTCGACGTTTGACACATAACCGGCCATGCCCGATTTATCGAAATAGTCGCGCACAACGGCTTCGGGATCCAGGGTCTGGTCAAGGTCGGCCGCGGCCAGCACGGCCCGGTCAGAGACAGCTTGAATGCGCGTGCGCTCCATTTCGTGGCGCATCATGTCTGCGCCAATGCCGCCGATCATCACCATCATCAAGACCATGAACATCGCGAAGATGGTAATTGTACCTTCCTCTTCGCGGGCAAATTTCCGCGGTTGCCGCATGATCGCATCGATCATTTGTAGGTTCATATCTGGTTTCATTTCGTCACCTTTTCATGGATAGGCTGTTTCCAGCCCGCAGCGCGGATTACGCACTTAGCCTTAAGAAGGTTGTGATCCCGAAACGTGTCTTAAATAGGGCCATTGCGTGTCAATGCGGGCCCTTTTGACGGACATTTTAGCGTCAATGCAGATGCTTGCTTTGCTCTGTTTCCAGCCTGGGAACAAAAAGGCCGGTTTCCGGCGAATCACCGCTTGTGCTTACAAATTGAGCATTAACTATGAATATTGTCGCACCTTGCAATTCTGGCGGTTAGGGTGGTGACGCAGGGTAACACCAACTGAGTCGTCCTGCATAGGTTGCATCACTGGAATAATACAGGAGCCCCCAATGAACCCCTCCAACGAGCCGAGCTTTCGCGACAGCGTTGATATGATGTTCAATCGTGCTGTTGCACTGATGGACCTGCCGCCGGGCCTGGAAGAGAAAATCAGGGTGTGTAACGCAACCTACACCGTTCGTTTCGGGGTCCGCCTGCGCGGCAAGATCCAGACCTTCACAGGTTACCGTTCGGTGCATTCGGAACATATGGAACCGGTAAAGGGTGGCATTCGCTATTCCATGGCCGTGAACCAGAACGAGGTGGAGGCGCTTGCGGCGCTGATGACCTATAAATGCGCTTTGGTTGAGGCACCCTTTGGTGGGTCAAAGGGCGGTTTGTGCATTGATCCTCGCGAATATGACGATCATGAACTGGAACTGATCACCCGCCGCTTTGCCTATGAGCTGATCAAACGAGACATGATCAACCCCGCGCAAAACGTACCCGCACCCGATATGGGCACGGGCGAGCGTGAGATGGCGTGGATTGCGGACCAATACAAACGCATGAACACCACCGACATCAATGGCGTTGCCTGTGTGACGGGCAAACCGACCAACGCGGGCGGCATTCAAGGCCGGACCGAGGCCACGGGCCGCGGTGTCCAATATGCGCTGCGCGCCTTCTTCCGCGACGAACAGGGCAAGAAGAAAGCCGGCCTTGAGGGCAAGCTGGATGGCAAAAAGGTCATTGTTCAGGGTCTGGGCAACGTGGGCTATCACGCGGCGAAATTCCTGTCGCAAGAGGATGGCTGCAAGGTTGTCGGCATCATCGAACGCGACGGCGCGTTGCATGACGATGATGGTCTGGACGTCGATGCCGTTTATCAGTGGATCGCCAAGCATGGCACCATCACCGGCTATCCAAGCGCCAATTGCGAGGCCGATGGTGCCAAGCTGCTTGAGGGGGAATGTGACATCCTGATCCCTGCCGCTCTGGAAGGCGTTATCAACCTCAGCAATGCCGAGCGTGTGCAAGCACCGCTGATCATTGAGGCGGCCAACGGTCCGGTGACGGCGGGTGCGGATGAGATCCTGCGCAAAAAGGGCACGGTGATCATCCCTGACATGTACGCAAACGCAGGCGGTGTGACGGTGTCCTATTTCGAGTGGGTCAAGAACCTCAGCCATATCCGCTTTGGCCGGATGCAGCGCCGACAAGAGGAATCGCGTCACCAGCTGGTGGTGGACGAGCTGGAGCGGCTGTCTGCGGACAGCGGCATCGGCTGGCAACTGAGCCCCAATTTCAAGGAACAATACCTGCGCGGCGCGGGTGAATTGGAATTGGTCCGCTCCGGCCTCGATGACACCATGTCGACGGCCTACGATTCCATGGCAGAGGTCTGGCACAGCCGCGATGATGTCGATGATCTGCGCACCGCAGCCTATCTGGTGTCGATTGACAAGGTTGCCGCCAGCTACCGCGCCAAAGGTCTGTGATCCAATGACAAACGCAGCAGGGCGGGCGTTCTCGCCCTGCTGCCACCAGCCCAATTTTCCCAAATCGGCACTTTTTGGAATAGCTGCCCGATCTGAGGCGGACAGCCTGCGAACCTGCGCATAAGGTGCGGCTATGTTGTTTGATTTGCCTGATGACGACGCGCTTTATGCAGCGTTGCTGGACCGTGACGCGGATTTTGATGGCCGCGCCTATGTCGGGGTCACCTCGACCGGTGTCTTTTGCCGGTTAACCTGTCCGGCCCGCAAACCCAAGCGCGAGAACTGCCGCTTTTTTGGAACCGTTGCCGCCTGTGTCGAGGCCGGGTTCAGACCATGCAAACGTTGCCATCCCATCGGCACGGCGGCAGAGGCAGACCCGATGATCGTGCAATTGATGCAGGCGTTGCAGGCCGATCCCGCCCGCCGTTGGGGTGAGGCGGATGTGCAGGCACTGGGCCTTGACCCTTCCACCGTGCGCCGCAGTTTTAAACGGCATTTCGGCATGACTTTTCTTGAATTGGCGCGGCTCACGCGGCTGCGCACGGGGGCGGCTGAGTTGCCCAATGGGGCACGGGTGATCGACGCACAACTTGAGGCCGGGTACGACAGCCTCGCCGCGTTCCGCAGTGCCTTTGCCCGCTGGATGGGGATGCCGCCCGGACGTTTTGCCAAGGATGCCATGCTGCGCGCCGATTGGATCGACACCAAACTGGGTGTGATGATCGCGGTCAGTGACGCCCACGCGCTGCACCTGCTCGAATTTGCTGAACGCCGTGCTTTGCCGGGCGAGCTTAGGAAGCTATACGCCATGGCCAAGGGCAGTCTCGGCTTTGGCCGTTTTGCCCCCACGGACCAGATCGAAGCAGAGCTGGAGGCGTTTTTTGATCTGCGCTGCGCCCGCTTTGAAACACCGCTGGCCCCTCTTGGTACGCCATTCTCGAAACAGGTCTGGCAGGCCTTGCGAGAGATCCCCGCGGGCCAGACCCGCAGCTACTCCGATCTGGCCCGCGCCATGGGCCGCCCGGATGCCACCCGCGCCGTGGCCCGCGCCAATGGTGCAAATCCGATTGCAATCGCGATCCCCTGCCACCGGGTTTTGGGGGCGGATGGGGCGCTTACCGGATATGGCGGCGGGCTGTGGCGCAAGCAGGCGCTGATTGATCTGGAGCGCCAATTTGGTGCAGATACCCCTCAGAAAAGGAAGACCCGATGGTAAACCAAACAGACAAGGCGTTGGCCTTTGCAAAACTGCACGTCAAAGGCGCGCCGCTGGTTCTGTGCAATGCATGGGACGCAGGATCAGCCAAGGCCGTGGCGCAGGGCGGTGCACCCGCGATTGCAACAGGCAGCTGGTCGGTCGCAGCGGCGCAGGGCTATGCGGACGGGCAGGCCTTGCCGCTGGATCTGCTCTTGCAAACCGCCGGTCAGATTGTTGGCGCTGTTGATTTGCCGGTGAGTGTTGATTTTGAGGGCGGCTATGGGGTTGAGGCAGATGAGGTCGGGAAAAACGCGGCACGTTTGTTGGAGACCGGTGCCATTGGACTGAATTTCGAGGACCGGATTGTAGGGGGCGACGGACTGCACCCCGTGGCAGATCAGGCTCGCAGGATCGCCGCCATTCGCGCCGCGGCTGATGCCGCAGGCGTGCCATTGTTCATCAACGCCCGCAGCGATGTGTTCTTTCAAAAAGACAGTCTGCCACATGCCGATCTGATGGAAGAGGCCCTGACCCGCGCGGCGGCCTATGCAAAGGCAGGGGCAAACGGGATCTTTGTTCCCGGACTGTCAGACCTGAACCTGATCAAATCACTTTGCGACGCCCAAAGCCTGCCCGTGAACATCATGCGGATGGGCGGCGGCACGGCCATTGCTGACCTGGCGTCGGCAGGTGCCGCCCGGATCAGCCATGGCCCCGGCCCCTATTTCGCGGCCATGGAGACCCTGACCAAAGCAGCGGCCCAGCTTTACCAGTGATTGGTCGCTGCTAGGATGATCCATGACGCTAATTGCTGCAAAATCCGGCAGGGACGTTGATAGTTCTGTCTCAAGCTGACTAGAGTGAACAGTCTGCACGAAACAGGAGTATCTGATGCGGTTTTCTGGCTTGCGCGTCTTGCGTGAAGGTTTGACCGGCAACAAGGGTTGGGCCCCCCATTGGCGGGATGCCGAACCCAAGGCGGAATACGACGCGATCATCATTGGCGGCGGCGGTCATGGCCTCAGCACGGCCTATTATCTGGCCAAGAACCACGGCATGACCAACATTGCGGTGCTGGAAAAAGGCTATATCGGGGGCGGCAATGTGGGCCGCAACACCACGATTGTGCGGGCCAACTACATGCAGCCGGGCAACTCGGAGTTCTATTCCCATTCCCTTAAACTGTGGGAAGGGATGGAGCAGGATCTGAACTACAACGCCATGCATTCGCAGCGCGGGATCATCAACCTGTGCCATTCCGACGGGCAGCGCGATGCCTTTGCGCGGCGCGGCAATATGATGATTGCGCAGGGCGATGATGCCGAATTGCTGGACCGCGAAGGCGTGCGCAAATACCTGCCTTATCTCGATTTCGACAACGTCCGCTTTCCGATCTACGGCGGGCTGCTGCACCGGCGTGGCGGAACAGCGCGGCACGACGCGGTGGCCTGGGGCTATGCCCGCGGGGCCAGTGACCGGGGCGTGGACATCATCCAGCAGTGCGAAGTCACCGGCATTGATATTGAAAACGGTCAGGTGCGCGGCGTGCAAACCACCCGCGGCGCGATCAAGGCCAAGAAGGTGGGCATCGTTGTGGCGGGCCGGTCCGGACAGGTCGCGGCGATGGCCGGGATGCGCCTGCCGATCGAAAGCCACATCCTTCAGGCCTTTGTCACCGAAGGCATCAAGCCGGTGATCGACCATGTGGTCAGCTTTGGCATGGGCCACTTCTATATCAGCCAGTCGGACAAGGGTGGTCTCGTCTTTGGCGGCGATCTGGATTTCTACGCCTCTTATGCCTCGCGCGGCAACATGCCGATGATGGAACATGTGATGGAAGCGGGCATGACCCTGATGCCGATGATCGCCAAGGCCAAGGTGCTGCGGTCCTGGGGCGGGATCATGGACATGACCCCTGATGGCAGCCCGATCATCGACAAGACCGACACGGATGGTTTGTTCATTGATTGCGGTTGGTGTTACGGCGGGTTCAAGGCGGTGCCGGGATCCGGCTTCAGCTTTGCGCATCTGATGGCGACCGGTAACCACCATGCGCCTGCCGCGCGGTTCCGTCTTGACCGGTTCCGCACCGGACGCGGGATCATGGATGAAGAGGCCACCGGGTCTCAGCACAACCTGCACTGAGGGTTGAGAGCATGGAATATGAGTTTTTTTGGCCAAATGAAGCAGGGGCGCAGCGCCCCTCGGGGAGCCTGTTGTGAGAATTGAATGTCCGATCTGCGGCAGCCGTGACCGGCGTGAGTTTTACTATCAAGGTGCCGCTGTGGCGCTGGATCGCCCGGCGCCGGACGCGGGCGAGGCGGCCTGGGACAGCTATGTGCATCTGCGTGACAACCCGGCAGGGGAGACCCGCGATCTGTGGCATCATGAGGGCGGTTGCGGGTCATGGCTTGTGGTCACCCGCGATACAGTCACCCATGCGGTTCACAAGGTCGAGCTGGCCAGTGATGTGAAGGGGGCGATGTCATGAGAGTGAATGGCAAAGGTCTGATCGACCGGTCCAAACCGGTCAGCTTTAGTTTTGATGGAAAGTCCTATCGCGGCTATGCCGGGGATACGGTGGCCTCGGCCTTGCTGGCCAATGAGGTCAAGCTGATGGGGAGGTCCTTCAAATATCACCGCCCCCGTGGCCCTCTGACCGCAGGCAGCGAAGAACCAAATGCCCTGATCACCGTGGGGCGCGGTGCGCAGCAGGATCCAAACGTCCGCGCCACTGTGCAAGAGCTCTATGACGGGCTGGTCACCCGGTCCCAGAACGCCTGGCCGTCGCTGGATTTTGACGTCATGGCGATCAACGATCTGGCCGCACCATTTCTGGGCGCTGGGTTCTATTACAAGACTTTCATGTGGCCCAAAAAGTTTTGGGAAGCGGTCTATGAGCCAATCATCCGCAATGCGGCGGGCCTCGGGGCGCTGGGCGGCGAGACCAACGAAGACAATTACGAGCGGGCCTATGCCTATTGCGATTTGCTGGTCATCGGCGCGGGGCCAACGGGCCTGATGGCCGCGTTGACCGCCGCGCGGTCCGGCGCGGATGTGATCCTGGCCGACGAAGACGCGATTATGGGCGGGCGGCTGAATGCCGAAACCGGCGCGATCGGCCACCAGTCCGGTGCGGCTTGGGCGGCAGAGATCGTTGCGGAACTCGGCGCGATGGACAACGTGCGCCTGATGACCCGCACCACGGTCACAGGGGCCTATGACGGCGGGATGTATGGCGCGCTTGAACGGGTCAACCACCACACCGGGAAACGCGGCGGCGGCGCCCCGATGGAGACCTTCTGGCGGATTTCCACGAAACAGGCGATCCTGGCCGCAGGTGCAATTGAACGCCCCGTGGCGTTCCGCAACAACGACCGTCCGGGCATCATGACGGCCTCCGCTGTGCGGTCCTATCTGAACCGTTGGGGTGTCAGCCCCGGCAAGTCGGTCACCGTCTTTGGCAACAACGATGATGCGCACCGCACCGCCCTTGATCTGTCGGCGGCAGGTGTGCGCGTTGCGGCCCTGATCGACAGCCGCCATGACGCGGCCATCGAAGGGGCGGATTTCCCTGTCTATACCGGTGCGCAGGTTTGCAACTCCGGTGGGCGCAAGGAATTGGAAAGCATCACCATCCGCACCACTAGCGGCGAGCAATCCATCCAGACCGATTGTCTGGCGATGTCCGGCGGCTGGAACCCGACGGTGCATCTGACCTGTCACATGAACGGGCGGCCCACTTGGCGGCCAGACATTCAGGCGTTTGTGCCGACCGAGGGCATGATCCCCGATATGACCGTGGCCGGGGCCTGCAACGGCACGTTTTCGACCCACGGCTGTTTGCAGGCAGGGGTTGAGGCCGCAAAAACCGCCTTGTCTGCATTGGGCAAGAAGTCGGCCGATGTGACCTTGCCGCAAGCCGAGGATGCACCTTATAACCTCTCGCCGCTTTGGGCTGTGGCAGGCAAGGGGCGTGCCTGGCTGGACTTCCAGAACGATGTTTCGGTCAAGGATGTCAAACAGGCGGCCACCGAAAACTTCCGCTCGGTCGAGCATATGAAGCGTTATACCACGCAAGGGATGGCAACCGATCAGGGCAAGAACTCCAACGTGGGGGCGCTGGCGGTTTTGGCAGATGCCACCGGGCGCGGCATTCCTGAAACCGGCACGACCACATTCCGTCCGCCCTATTCACCAGTGGCCATTGCCGCGATGGGGGCAGGGGCGCAGGGCAAGGGGTTTGCCCCGCAGCGGTTCACCACCAGCCACAAAGCCAGCCTGCGCATGAACGCGCCGATGATCGAGGCCGGCCTGTGGTATCGCCCCAGCTATTTCCCGAAATCGGGCGAAACCAACTGGCGGCAATCGTGTGACCGCGAGGTTGGCTATGTGCGCAATGCGGTTGGTATCTGCGACGTGTCCACATTGGGCAAGATCGACATTCAGGGGCCGGACGCCGCGGCGCTGCTCGACTTTTGTTACACAAATATGTTCTCGACCCTCAAGGAAGGGCGGGTGCGCTATGGGCTGATGCTGCGCGAAGATGGCTATGTCATGGACGACGGCACCTGTGCGCGGCTGGGCGAAAACCACTATGTCATGACCACCACCACCGCTGCGGCGGGGCTTGTGATGCGGCATCTGGATTTTGTGACCCAGTGTTTGCACCCGGAGTGGCAGGTGTCCTTTACTTCTGTTACCGAACAATGGGCGCAGTTTGCTGTGGCGGGGCCAAAATCCCGCGATCTGCTGAACCGCATTCTGGAGCAGGAGATTGACAACGAAAGCTGGCCGTTCATGGCCTGTGGTCCGGCAAAGGTTTGCGGTGTCGACGGGCGCTTGTTCCGCATCTCGTTCTCGGGTGAACACGCCTATGAGGTTGCTGTGCCAGCCCGCTACGGCGCGGCGCTGTTTGATTTGCTGGTGGAACGCGCCAGCCAGATGGGCGGGGGTGCCTACGGGATGGAAGCGTTGAACGTGCTGCGGATCGAGAAAGGCTTTCTCACGCACGCTGAGATCGAAGGTCGGGCGACCGCCTTTGACATCGGGATGCAAGGGATGATGTCACAAAAGAAAGACTTTGTCGGCAAGACCATGGCCGCGCGGCCCGGCTTGGTGGATGAAGATCGTCCCCAACTGGTGGGCCTCAAGCCCGTCGGCGCGGTCAAGAAACTGACCGCGGGCGCACAGCTTTACCCGCAGGGCGCAGAGGCCGTCGCGAACAATCTGGAGGGGCATATCTCTTCGGTCGGGTTCTCGCCGGATGTGGGCACGTTCATTGGCATGGGGTTCCTCAAACGGGGCCGTGACCGCATGGGGGAGGTGATCCGCATGGTGGATCATATGCGCGGGCTGGAAAGCGATGTCGAAGTGTGCAGCACAGTCTTTGTCGATCAAGAAGGGGAGCGGGTACGTGGTTGAACTCAAAGCGAAAACACCGTTTGAAGGCTTGCTTCCGCTGACCATTGGTCAGGCCAAGCTGACAGAAATGGATGCGGGCAACCTAACCTCCTTGTCGCCATTGGGTGAGGAAAAGGCGATGGCAGCGGCGCTTGAAAAGGCGCATGGCATGGCCTTGCCAAAGCCCAATCGGTCCACCGGCAAAGAGGGGGCAAGGTGCATCTGGTTTGGCCGGGGCGAGGCGCTTTTGATGGGGCCTGCACCGGACGCAAGCCTGAACAAACATGGCGCGGTGGTGGATATATCCGATGCCTGGTCGGTGGCCTTGCTCGAAGGGCCGGCGGCGGTTGATGTTCTGGCCCGTTTGGTGCCTGCGGACCTGCGCGACAGCCAGTTCAAGCGCGGCCATTCCATCCGGACGCAGGTCTTTCACATGGCGGCATCCATCACCCGGCTTGGCCCGGAGAAGTTCATGATCCTGGTGTTCCGGTCGATGGCAGGCACCTTGGTGCATGATCTCAAGGCGGCTATGGCAGCGGTGGCCTCTCGCGGTTAACCTATGGGCGGGGTGCGAATCCCGCAGGTAAACCTAAGTGGAGACCATTAACGATGAAGCATGTTGCATTGGCATTGGCTGGGGCATTGGCCCTGAGCGCAGGATCCGTGGCGGCAGACGCCGCCAAAGAAGAAGACTGCGGCCATCAGGCGGCGATTGTGTCGGCGATCCAGAAGGCCCGCATGGACCGGGTGAAGGAACGCAAGGTACAAGAGGCAGTCTTGGCCGGTGAGGTCACATGGCCAGAGCGCTACAATGCCGCGATTCCGCTGTTTACCGGAGAGATCTACAAGCTGAAAAAGCGTGATCTGCGCAAGACCGATCTGGGCGCGCAGTGGAAAGCAGCCTGTCTGGCAAACTGATGCTGACGCAAGGCGGTGCTAATTTGCAAAAGGCAGCGCCGCTCTGTGGACTTTGATCCACCGGACCCAATATAAAGTGGTATGAGCCTGCCACCCGGATTTTTGGACGAATTGCGCAGCCGTTCCAGCCTGTCACAGGTGGTCGGCCGCAAAGTTATATGGGATCCGCGCAAATCCAATCAAGGCAAGGGCGACATGTGGGCGCCTTGTCCTTTTCACCAGGAAAAATCTGCGTCTTTTCATGTGGATGACCGAAAAGGCTTTTACTATTGCTTTGGCTGTCACGCCAAGGGCGATGCCATTTCCTTTGTGCGCGAGACAGAGAATGTCGGCTTCATGGAAGCGGTGGAGATCCTTGCCCGAGAGGCCGGGATGCCGGTACCCAAGCAAGACCCCAAAGCGCAGGAAAAAGCGGACAAACGCACGCAGCTTGCCGAGGTTATGGAATTGGCGGTGCGCTGGTTCCGGCTGCAACTGCGCACCGGTGCGGCGGAGGAGGCACGCAATTACTTGGACCGGCGCGGGCTAAACGCCGATGCGCTGGAACGCTGGGAAATCGGATTTGCACCGGATCAATGGCAGGGACTTTGGGATGCGCTCAAAGGCAAAGGGGTCGAAGATGACCTGATCCTGAGCGCGGGTCTGGCCAAGCCGTCGACCAAGGGCGGCAAGCCCTATGACACGTTTCGCGGGCGGATCATGTTCCCGATCCGGGATGCGCGGGGCCGGGCTATCGCCTTTGGCGGGCGGGCGATGGACCCCAACGACAACGCCAAATACCTCAACTCACCCGAGACCGAACTTTTTGACAAGGGCCGCAGCCTCTACAACGTGCGCGAGGCCCGCACTGCGGCGGGCAAGGGCATGCCGCTGTTGGTCGCCGAAGGGTATATGGACGTCATTGCCCTGCATGGCGCTGGGTTCGAGGCGGCGGTCGCGCCCCTTGGTACCGCCATCACCGAAAACCAGCTTCAGATGCTGTGGCGCATCGCGCCAGAGCCGATCATCACGCTCGATGGCGACACCGCTGGACAACGCGCCGCGATGCGGCTGGTGGATTTGGCGCTGCCACTGCTGGAGGCCGGGCAATCACTGCGCTTTGCGGTGATGCCAGAAGGGCTCGATCCAGATGACCTGCTCAAGGCGCAGGGGGCACCGGCGTTGCAGAAACTGATTGATCAGGCGATCCCGATGGTTCAGCTGCTGTGGCAGCGCGAAACAGACGGCAAGGTCTTCGACAGTCCCGAACGCAAGGCGGCCCTCGACAAGGCGCTGCGCGAAAAGATCAAACTGATCAAAGATCCGTCCATCCGCAGCCACTACGGACAGGAAATCAAAGATCTGCGTTGGCAGCTGTTTCGCCCGAAAAGCAACGCATCGCGGCCCATGGGGCGGGGCGGCAAGGGCCGCTGGCAATCCAATGCGCCACAGCCACCCGTGCCATCGACCAAAGCATCGGTGCTGGCCACGGCAGCGGATGACAGAACCACCGAACATCTGCGCGAAGCGGTGATTTTGGCGGCGTTCCTGACCTGTCCGCAAATCGTCGAAGACTTTGAAAGCGGGCTGGAAACGATGACTTGCGCTGATCCCTTTCATGCGCGCCTGCGTGATCTTATCCTCCGGTATGGCCCGGACGGCGAAGCGGTGTTGCGCGAAAAAATATCCGACGCACTGGGCTATGACGCCCTTGAAAACCTGATCACACAGCGCCATGTCGCCATTACACCCTGCATTCGCAATCCGGGCGACGCCGAGATGGCCGCGATGACCGTGGCCGAGGAACTGGCCAAATTAAGCGCGATGCGGGGTTTGGATGCGGAAATAGCCGAAGCGATGGAAGACCTGACCGGCGTTGCAGACGAAGGCGTCACCTGGCGGCTCAGCGAAGCGGCACGGGCCGCGGACCAAGCCACCCGCACGGGCCAGGAAGACAAGGCAGAATACGAGGTAGGCGACAATGGCGCCCGCATGAGCAGAGACGAACGCAGTGCGCTGGATACACTGCTTGGAAACATCAAATACGAAAAGCCAAAACGCAGGAGGTAAATCGCTCCGTGACCTTTTGGCAGGTACTTTAGGAAAAAGCAGGGTAACGGGTTTAAGAATCACCCCGAACCCCTCATGATTCGGAAAATTCGAATCACCCCCAGATGATTCGCGCGATTGCGCCGGAGGAGACGACATGGCCGCCAAGGATACAAACGACGACGCCAAGCGGGACGAGAACGACAGCGGCCATTCGCTGGATATGTCCCAGGCTGCCGTCAAAAAGATGATCGGTGAGGCCCGCGAGAAGGGCTATATCACCTATGATCAGCTGAACACCGTTCTGCCGCCCGATCAGGTCAGCTCTGAACAGATCGAAGACGTGATGTCGATGCTGTCTGAGATGGGCATCAACATTATCGAAGATGAAGACGCCGAAGAGGAAGAGGCCAAGGGCTCTACCGAGCTGACAACGACCGACAGCAACAAAGAGGTCGCGCTGTCCTCTGGCACCAGCGAAAAACTGGACCGCACCGACGATCCGGTGCGCATGTACCTGCGCGAGATGGGGTCGGTTGAACTGCTGTCCCGTGAAGGCGAGATCGCAATTGCCAAGCGTATCGAGGCTGGCCGGAACACGATGATCGCGGGCCTGTGTGAAAGCCCGCTGACCTTTCAGGCGATCACCATCTGGCGCGACGAACTTTTGTCCGAAGACATCCTGCTGCGTGATGTGATCGATCTGGAGGCGACCTTTGGCAACCAGATGGGCGACGAAGAAGAAACAACACCTGTTGTTCCTGCCGCCGGTGCCGCAGCGTCCGAAACCAAGACCGAAGAGACCAAGCAAGAGCTGGACGCGGACGGCAACCCCATCACCACCGACGACGACGATGATGAGGACGAACAGGCCAACATGTCTCTCGCAGCCATGGAAGCAGCGCTGAAACCGCAGGTGCTTGAGGCGCTGGACATCATCGCGGACGACTACGTCAAGCTAAGCGAGATGCAGGACAGCCGGATTTCGGCGACCTTGAACGAGGATGGCTCCTTCTCGAAAAAGCAGGAAGACACCTATCAGAAATTGCGGGCGGAGATTGTGCTGCTGGTGAACGAATTGCACCTGCACAACAACCGTATCGAAGCCCTGATTGACCAGCTTTATGGCATCAACCGCCGGATCATGCAGATCGACAGCGCGATGGTAAAGCTGGCCGACCAGGCCCGGATCAACCGCAAGGAATTTGTGGATTCCTATCGCGGTTATGAGCTCGATCCAAACTGGATGGAGCGGATGGCCGAAAAGACCGGCCGCGGCTGGCAGATGTTCATTGAACGCTCCAGCGACAAGGTTGAAGAACTGCGCGCCGACATGGCGCAGGTGGGGCAATATGTCGGTTTGGATATCTCTGAATTCCGCCGCATCGTGCAGCAGGTTCAGAAAGGCGAAAAAGAGGCCCGTCAGGCCAAGAAAGAAATGGTCGAGGCAAACCTGCGCCTCGTGATTTCCATCGCGAAGAAATACACAAACAGAGGTCTGCAATTCCTTGATTTGATTCAGGAAGGTAACATCGGCCTGATGAAGGCGGTCGATAAATTCGAATATCGCCGCGGCTATAAATTCTCCACCTATGCGACATGGTGGATCCGTCAGGCGATCACCCGTTCGATTGCCGACCAGGCCCGCACGATCCGTATTCCGGTGCATATGATCGAAACCATCAACAAACTGGTGCGCACGGGCCGCCAGATGTTGCATGAGATTGGCCGCGAGCCGACGCCGGAAGAATTGGCCGAAAAGCTGCAGATGCCGCTTGAGAAGGTCCGCAAGGTGATGAAAATCGCCAAGGAGCCGATCAGCCTTGAAACCCCCATCGGTGACGAAGAAGACAGCCAACTGGGCGATTTCATCGAGGACAAGAATGCCGTGCTGCCGCTCGACAGTGCCATTCAGGAAAACCTCAAGGAAACCACGACGCGTGTTCTGGCCTCGCTTACCCCGCGTGAGGAACGTGTTCTGCGGATGCGTTTCGGTATCGGCATGAACACCGACCATACGCTTGAAGAGGTCGGCCAGCAGTTCAGCGTAACACGCGAACGGATCCGCCAGATTGAGGCCAAGGCGCTGCGCAAGCTCAAGCACCCAAGCCGGTCCCGCAAGCTGCGGTCGTTCCTCGATCAGTAAAATGGCCTGACGTGAATAGACAGAAAACGCCCGGTTTCCGGGCGTTTTTTTGTGCATGGCGTTTGATGATCCCTGCGCCAAATGCCGCCGATGTGAGACGGTTTGAATTTGAACTCCGGCCCGGAGCACCTATTTGTAAGGCAACAATGAAAGGTCTCCTTATGCGGTCTGCTCTTCTTGCGCTTGCGATCACACTCGCGCCCGGCCTTGCCGCTGCGCAATCTTTCACCGCTGTGAACCAGCTTAAGGTGGTTCCGCTCAACAACAGCACCTTCGAAGTGATCGAAGCCCGCGGCGAGGGCGCGCGGGGCATATGGTGCGCGGCATCTGACTTTGCCCAAAAACGTTTGGGGCTGACACAGGGTGGTCGCATCTATGTGCATACCGCGCGCGGCCCTTCGATCAGCGGTCTGGGCCGCAAGGGCGTGGTGTTCACGGCTGATCCCTCCGCCCTGTCTGTGCCGCCAAGCGCCTCGGTGTCGGTCAGTGTGCGTCAGGTCGGTCAGGGCCTTCCGATCCAGCATGCCTATCTCTTTTGCAAAGATTATCTGATTGAACTGCGCGACATCAAACTTCGCCGTTTGGGGGCGGACGCATGGTAAAATTTGCATCTGCCCTTTTGCTCGCCCTTGCCGGTGCCACCACCGCAACAGCACAGGATTTCCGAGCGGAAAACCGTGCAACGGTCACGCCTGTAGCTGGCGGATTTCAAATCGCGGATGGTGCGGGCTTTGGCGCACGCGGCATGTGGTGCGCCGCCGCGGATTACGCCAATGACGTTCTGGGTGCCCGCAGCACTGCACGGATTTATGTGGTCGGGCCGCGCCTTTCATTTGATGCGCCTGTGACCTTCTCGCTCGATCCGTCGGACGTTTCTCCCAGGCAAGTCCAGATCCTTTCGCAATCTCTGCGCGTTGCCGGGGCCAACCTTTCCTTGGCCCATGCGCAAAGTTTTTGTGCAGATGCGCGTCTGATCAACCGATGATCCGCGGGGTCTGCTTTGCACTGTTGGCGATGTATTTGCCCATCGCGGCAGGCGCTGGCACCGAAGGAGAGGAAGACCGGTTCTTGGTGATCAACCCGCTGACCACTTCGGATTTCGAGGTTGTGCAAGGCATGAACATGGGCGCGGCAGAGTTTTGGTGCGGCGCGGCCAGCTATGTTGAGCGGCGCCTTGGCCTGTCCGAAACCACCCCGATCTATCTCAAACGCCCACGAGGCCCGTCGCGGACCGCGGCAGGGCGCAAGGCCGTGACCTTTTCCCTCAGCGCAGCCGGCCTGCCGCCCGATGACCCCGCGCGGTTGACGCTCACTGTCAAACAGCCGGGCGCGATGGTGAAATCAGTCAATGCGCGGCGGTATTGCCGTGATGCATTTACCCGTTCCACAAAATAGAGCGATTGCCATTCCGGCCCGCGCAAGTCACCCTTTGCCCATGCAAACCCGGTTCTCCATTTCGACCCATGGTCAGGGTCTTTACGAATTTACGCCGCGAGTTGCCTCGTGGCTGAAGGGGCAGGGCGATGGCCTGCTGACATTGTTCGTGCAGCACACCTCTGCCTCCCTTTTGATACAGGAAAACGCCGATCCAGATGTGCAGCGTGATCTCTTGGCCTATTTTGCCCGCCTTGTGCCGCCGTCGGACGATCCAGCCATGCGCTATCTGCGGCATACGATGGAGGGACCGGACGACATGCCCGCCCACATCAAGGCCGCGATGATGCCGGTATCGTTGAACATTCCGGTCACCGCAGGGCGCATGGCCCTTGGCACGTGGCAGGGCATTTATCTTTTTGAGCACCGCACGGCCCCGCACAGCCGCCAGATCGCAGCGCATTTTGCCTGAGGTTGGCGAAAGCCGCAGTTTAGTCGCATCATGGCCCCAGATGTAGTGGTCAAATTGCCCCCTACCCAAAACCTCGTGAACCCCCTATAAGTTTAGACAAGAGGGCGGGTTGCGCCCCTATAGAGGCGGAATGACAAAGAGGGGGACGGCCCATGCGCTGCCCGTTTTGCGGAAATATCGACACCCAAGTGAAAGACAGCCGTCCGGCAGAAGATCACGTTTCAATCCGAAGACGCCGGTTCTGCCCAGCCTGCGGCGGGCGATTTACCACCTACGAACGGGTCCAGCTGCGCGATCTGGTGGTGATCAAGACCAGCGGCAAACGCGAAGACTTTGACCGCGACAAGCTGGAACGCTCCATCCGCATCTCCATGCAGAAACGTCCGATTGACCCCGAACGGATTGATCAAATGATCAGCGGCATCGTGCGGCGCCTCGAAAGCATGGGCGAAACCGACATAGGCTCCAAACAGATCGGCGAGATCGTGATGGAGGCTCTGGCCCGGATTGACACCGTTGCCTACGTGAGATTTGCAAGCGTTTACAAAAACTTCCAGGCGGCAGACGATTTTGACAAATTTGTTCAGGAATTGCGGCCAGATCACCCTGTAGAAGAAGAGTGAGCGACCAACGATACATGGCGCTGGCGCTGTCCCTCGGGCGGCGCGGGCAGGGGCGTGTCTGGCCCAATCCGGCGGTCGGCTGTGTGATCGTGTCGCAAAACCGGATCGTCGGGCGGGGCTGGACCCAACCGGGCGGGCGGCCCCATGGCGAGGTTGAAGCATTGGCGCAAGCGGGCGCTGCAGCGCGCGGCGCGACGGCCTATGTCACACTTGAGCCTTGTTCACATCACGGACAAACCCCGCCCTGCGCACAGGCCCTGATCGACGCGGGCGTGGCGCGTGTCGTCGTGGCCACCACCGACAGCGACGCGCGGGTAAATGGGCAGGGTTTACAAATGCTGCGTGATGCAGGCATCGAGGTAACCCTAGGAGTGGGCGAGGCCGAGGCCCGCCGTGATCATGCCGGGTTCTTCCGGCGTGTTGAATTGGGGCGGCCGCTGCTGACCCTCAAACTGGCCAGTTCCTTTGATGGCCGCATTGCCACCGGCACGGGGGAAAGCCAATGGATCACCGCCCCGCAAGCGCGGCGCGTGGTGCATGCCATGCGCAGCCGCCATGATGCGGTAATGGTGGGCGGCGGCACCGCGCGGGCGGATGATCCCAGTCTGACAGTGCGAGATTTGGGTGTGGATCACCAACCCGCCCGCGTGGTGGTATCCCGCCGCCTGGATATCCCATTGATGGGGCAACTGGCCCGCACGGCGGCTGAGATCCCGGTGATTTTGTGCCATGGCAAAGACGCCGATCCGATGCTGGTGCAAACATGGCGCGATCTGGGTGCGGTTTTGCTGCCTTGCGCGGCACGGGGCGGACAGCTTGATCCGGCGGATATCATGCAACAACTTGGCGCCCATGGGCTGACCCGCGTATTCTGTGAGGGTGGCAGCGCCTTGGCGGCGTCTTTGCTGGAAGCCGATCTTGTGGATGAACTGGTCGGCTTCACCGCCGGTCTGGTGATCGGGGCCGAGGGTTTGCCGGGGGTTGGCGCGATGGGGCTGGAGACCCTGCGCAACGCGCCCCGTTTTGATCTGCGCCAAACACTGGCTTGCGGGCCGGATATCCTGCACGTCTGGACACGGCCCTAGACCGCTCAACGGCCCCGCCAAAGATGGGCGCGGCTGGCCATAAGTCCCTGTAATTTCGACAAAATCCGAAGGCCCAATCCCCGCGCGGACACCTCGCCCGCAAGCAGGCGGTCGATGATCAACTCCACGGGGCAGGGCAAGCCGGTTTGCGGATCGAGATAACGCGGATAATCAATCAGGGCTGCATGGACCAGCCCTTCAAGCGGCACGTCAATCCGCCGCCGTGGTGGCACATCGCCGCGATCTTCGCTAAGCCCCCATCCGGCGTAAAACGGCGCGCCAAAGGTCACGACAGGCACCCCGCGCAGCAAAGCCTCGAACCCCAAGAGCGAAGTCATGGTCCAAACCCCATCCACTTGGCCCAGCAAACCCGCCGGATCGATGCCTGCAGCGATGTGATCGGCAAGACCGGTGGCATCAATCACACCATCGCGCAAACCCGCTTCCACATCTGGATGCGGTTTGTAGATGAGGTAGTCATCGGGGTTGGCCGCACGGGCGGCTTGCAATAGCGCAAGATTGTCCGAGATGTCCTGCGTGCCCAGACGGACAGAGGCATCATCGGCCACCTGGCCGGGCACCAGAATGCGTTTTTGACCGGGACCATCGTCCAAATCACTTGCCGCACCTGTATTGTATTTGCTCAGCCCGGCTGAGGTCAGCGCGGTGATCAAGGCCCGGGCGCGGGCTGTCTGATCGGGCCGCATCTGTGCCCGCGTTTCGATCCAATGTTCCAAACGACTGGGGCGGGAGGGATCGTAGTAAATGCCCAGGTCGTCACAAACCAACGACAGCGGCGGCACCAGCGCGGCGCCCAATCCCTTGGACCGCAAGAAGCCGTCTTCGACCCGTATGGCGTCCTCATGGCCGACCTGTGCCTGACCAGACCAAACCATCCAGGGACGTCCCGTATTGCGCGCTTTGGCCGGATCATCTTGGAATATCAGCGGTTTGAACTGTCCGAACATCTTGTTCAGCGGACGACGTTTCCACATCCGCATACCTGAGGCCACCCAGCCGCGATGATCTTCGCGCCACGCACGGGCCTGCGCGGCCTGCGCCTCGATGGCGGTTTCCAGCTCGCAAAGCTGATCACGGTGCGGATCATACCACTTTGGGTAAAGGATCATCGCCGCCGCAAACAACTGGGCCCGCGTCAGGCTGCGCTGGCGGCGCTGCACCGGAAATTCATCCGTGGTCAGGCCCCATCCGGCATAGAACGGCTTGCCAAACACGCGCGGTTTGTGGCCCGCAAAAATTGCCTCAAAGCCAAGCTGTGAGGACACGGTGTAGACCCCCACAGCCCCTTCAAACAGTGCCCAGGGGCTGACCGGATCAGTAAGCAGAGAGATCTTGTTATTAATGTCTTTGTCGGTGAAATACCCCGCGCGATGGCCCTGCGCAGTTTCGGGGTGCGTTTTGATAATGACCCTGGCACCGGGGTGTTCCTCTTGTGCAAACACCAGCATCTCAAGGAACCGGCCGCGGTCGGCCTCAGAGGCGGTGACAGAGGCATCGCCCTGTGTCTGGTCAATCACCAGCACATAGCCGGGCGGCGGGGCCGGGGCACACGGATCAAACCCGCTGTATTTGGTCAGTTGCGCCTCGGCCATCCGTGCCATCGCACCACGTGCGCGGTTCAAAAGCGCGGTGTCATCCAGTGGGTGTTCGGCCAGCAGCATCTCAAGGTCTGATGGCTGTGCGGGATCAAAATGTACGCCGCGATGGTCCACCAACAGGCCCAAGGGCGGCTCGCCCGCGCGCCCTGGATGCAAGGATCTGATCCATGCATCCTCAACCCGCACAATTGGGGCCTCATGTTTGGCGGCAACGGCAAGTCCGCGATGCGCGGTGGGCGAATTGCCCCAAACCGCAACGGCATCGCCTTCTTTTGGCAGTCCCAGATGCAGGGAATAGCCCGAAAGCTGCAGAATGCGGCGGACGCGCCGCTGGGTCAGAAACCCGCCATTATAGACAAAAAGCCGCCGGTCCCTGTCAGGTCCGGCGGCCGGTGTGTCATATATTTCAGGCCCGAGAGCCATGATCAGGGGTTACTCGCCAGTGAGCGATGTCAGGCTGGCCGCAGATCCGGCCGTGCCTGTGATGGCCGAGATGACCTTGCTCCACTGCGTGAACGGTGCCTCTGTCACATAAAGTGTATCGCCGTCCCGCACCACAAAATCGCGGGCCATGAACATGCCGTTGGGTTTGGTCAGGTCCAGAACATAGACCATCCGCTGTGCGCCCTGAAAATCGTTGCGACCCAGAACTTGCCCGGCAATCTCTGCCGGTTCGTTGCGGAAAATGAACACGCCGGTCGGATCCGCCGAAGAGGCGCTGAGCCCGCCAACCTGTGCGATACCTTCAAGCGCGGACAGATTTTGCGACTCAAAGGGCACCTGCGCCTGGCTGCCGGTGGCGCCCAATGCGGTGAAGGACCGTGTGTCTTCTTCGACAAGGATGCGATCTCCGGCACGCAATGCGATGTCCAGTTCGGGGTGGTCATAGAGATCCTGCAACCAGATCTTGCCGCGCATCTTGCCGCGGATCACGGTGATTTGGGCAATCTCGGGTTCGATCGAAACACCGCCCGCACGGGCCATCATGGTGCCCAAGGTGCGCGTCGGCCGTTCAATCGCATAAACGCCCTGCGCCCCGACCGCGCCGATCAGCGAAACGGTTGAACCATCTCCGGCGGCGCGGCGCACTTCGACCTGTGGGTCAGGGGTCTGCTCGCCCAGTTTGGTGGTGATGATACGGCGGATGGCGTCAGGGGTATTGCCCGCCGCCTTGATCCGGCCCGCATAGGGGATAAAGATAAAGCCCGCGCCATCAACCTGCACTTCTTCGAGCAGGGTCGCGGGGGAGCCTTCGACGCCCAGAAGCGGATCGTCAACGTTTTCATAGACCGTGATACCCAGAACGTCGCCAGGACGGATCGTGTCAGACCCAAGCGGAGCTGCGCGTTTGAACTCTTCAGAGAAGCCCAAGGCCGGGGTCAGGGCCGTGGCGCGGGTCACGCGGTCATTGACGGAGACGACAAAGGCGTCGCCTTCCTTTTGCACGGATCCTGCGAAAATCTGGCGTTTGTTGGGGCCGACCTGCGGCAAACCACAAGACGAAACAACGGCCAACGCCGCGATTGCTGCGATGGGGTGCGCCCACCGGAAAGATACGGATTTCACTGCCCGGTCTCCTCGACCTATTCACTTCTGCCTCAGTATTCGCCGGTTTTTTCGGCGTAATTGCGGCCAAGCTACCGCAGTTGTCTGTAAAAATCTAGCGTGCAGAGGTGCTTGGCTCAGGTGACGATGCGCAACTGTTGCCTTGGGGCCGCGGTCCCTTGATCAAAGGCCTGATAGGGATCCTCACCAGCAAGCATCATATCCACCACCAGACGCAGCAATTGCCGTCGCCCCTTGGAGGAATAATAACCCCCCGGAATTTGTGAGGTTTCAAGAAGATAGCGGCGGTAATCTTTGTAGGCGCGGCTATCGGGACGGCTTGGCCCCTTGAAAAACTCTGGCAGGGATTGATCTGAGACAAACTCGGGCTTGGCATAGACCGCATCGCCAAACACCTTCAGCGGAATGCCGCGCCAAAGAGCCTGCTGTCCGGCGGTCGAGTTGACCGTGACAGCGGTGCGGGCATCGTCCAAAAGTCGGGCCAGCTTACCACCGCGGACAAAATGCACCCGGTCTGCGACACCGGCTGTCCGGGCCAGACGTTTGATATCGCGGCGTACGGGCACGCGGCCGTCCTCAAGCGGATGCGCCTTGAACACCAGATGATGATGGGTCGGCGCCCCCTTGGCAAATCCGTCGATTACCAGCGCCAGAAACTCCGTCATCGTGCCGAAGGGCGAATGCATCTGGAATGAGCTGTCATGTTCCAGTTGCAGCAGGGCCAGATGATAGGGAAAGCCGCCGTTTCTCACCCGCCAGGTGGCCAGGAACCGCTGTAACCAGATCACCGGCATCAAGAGCAACCGTTTGAGATAGAGTTGGAATTCCTTCGATACGGGCAAACTGCGATGGGGGCGGAAATGCCGGTACTTGCGGTTCGCGAACATAACGAACCAGTGATAGGCGGCCCCGTAAAAGATGTGTTGGCGCATGTCGCCCCAATGGCCGGGGGGCAGGGGCGCTTCCATGTCGGATTGGGCCATGACGCTGCGCATCTGGTCGATGCTCATCCCCATCAGATGCGAATTGCCGTTGCTGCCGCCCCGTTCGTAAGTGACCCAATAGGGCCGCATATAGCCTTCCTCAAAGACATGCACCGCAATGCCTGCCGCCTTGGCCGCCGCAACAGCGCAGGCATGGATCGGGCGCGTGTCGCCATATAGCACGATGTCGGTCACAGATTTTTCGACCATCAGATCGGACAGGAAAGGCTCCCAATCGTCACTGGGCGCGGAAAACGGGATATAGCTGGCCTTGTCGCGCCAAAACGCCTGATCCCCCGCATTGAATCCGACCCGCCAGACCTCAGCGCCCGCAAGGCGCAGCATCCGGCCAAGCCTGTCAAAGAACGGCCCGTGTGGCCCTTGCAGGAATAAAAAGACCCGGTTTTGGCAATCTTCAGAGGACATTCTGCCCTTTCATCTTTGCATGCCATATTTTTAATCAGGATATGGCCCCTGTCGCAACAACACTGTGCTTTCACTTGCCTGTACCACAGGTGAAGGTTACGGAAAGTTAACGACGATTGCGAAAAAGAGGAAAACCCATGTTCACCGGGATTATCACCGACGTAGGCGAGGTTATCGCGCTGGAGCAGGAAGGCGATCTGCGGGCGCGGATCAAAACCGGCTATGACACCTCCGGCATTGATATGGGCGCCTCTATCGCCAGCGACGGGGTTTGCCTGACGGTCGTGGATCTTGGGCCAGATTGGTATGAGGTTCAGATCAGTGCGGAAACGGTCGAGAAAACCAACATTGGCGGCAATGGCTGGCACAAGGGCAAACGGCTGAACCTTGAGCGGGCCTTGAAAGTCGGCGACGAGTTGGGCGGGCATATCGTGTCGGGCCATGTGGACGGAGTGGCCGAGATAATCGCGATGCAGGACGAGGGCGACAGCACCCGCGTGACCCTGCGTGCGCCTGCCGATCTGGCCCGTTTCATCGCGCCCAAAGGGTCTGTCGCGTTGAACGGCACGTCCCTGACCGTAAATGAGGTGGACGGTTGCGATTTTGGCATCAACTTTATCCCCCACACCAAGGACGTCACCACATGGGGTGGTGTCAAAGTGGGCGATCAGATCAATCTTGAGATCGATACGCTGGCCCGCTACGTCGCGCGGCTGGCAGAAATGTCGTGACACCGGGTATCGGGCATAATCAGGGGCCAAGCATGGAGCGCGGCCAGAGGTTCCGCGCCTTCCAGTGGAAAAAAGCGCGTGAGGCGGCGATGCCCAAGACCATGCCTTTGATGGTGGTGCGCATGCATGTGCGGCGCGCCCATGCGCTGGGTCTCGATTATCCGACCTATGCCTCAATCCGCAAAGCCAGCGGTCGTGACATTATGGGCTTGTTGTTCTCCTCCAACGCGCTGCGCGTGGTTAAGGCATCAGAGCCGCAGATGCCCTTGCCACGCAGTGAGGTCGTCTCAGCCATCGAAGGTGCACAGAAACTGGCGCTCGTGCATCGGCCCTTGCATGCGGGGCAGGTGGCGCAGGCCAATCCGGCACTGGATCATGTGGATGCGGCGCCAAAGTTCACAGACAGCTGGTCAGACATGCGTGATCATCTGGGCAGGGTGATCACCAGCCGCAGGCTGGTTTCGGATCAGGTGCTGATCATCGGCGACACCACGTTTGAGCGAGATTGGAGCGCCGCCGCCCGCGCCGCCGGATATGTCGATGCCGCGCGGTATTTCGGCGCGGGCGCTTGAGGGCAAATCCGCTCTATTTTGTTGGGCTTTGACGGCAGTGATGCTGCGGCACCTCTGGCCATCGCCGGGCGCTTGAGCTATGTGCGGGCGAGAACGGCGATAGGATATGTCATGAATTTTGAAACACCCGGACCGGTCGAAGAAGGGCTGGCAAGCGCCATTGCCCCGATCGAAGAGATCATCGCAGAGGCCCGCGCAGGCCGGATGTTTATTCTGGTTGATCATGAGGACCGCGAAAACGAGGGCGATCTGGTGATCCCGGCACAGTTTGCGGATGCCGATGCAATCAATTTCATGGCCACCCACGGCCGCGGCCTGATCTGTCTTCCGATGACGGCTGCACGGATTGAGACGCTGGAACTGCCGATGATGGCGGTCAACAATTCCTCCCGCCACGAGACCGCCTTTACCGTCAGCATCGAGGCCCGCGAAGGGGTCAGCACCGGCATTTCCGCTGGCGACCGTGCCCTGACCGTGGCCACCGCCATCAACGAAGATCTCGGCGCGGCGGACATCGCCACCCCCGGCCATGTCTTTCCCCTGCGGGCCCGTGACGGCGGCGTGCTGGTCCGTGCGGGTCACACAGAGGCCGCCGTGGACATCAGCCGCCTTGCCGGATTGCACCCCTCCGGCGTGATCTGCGAGATCATGAAGGAAGACGGCACCATGGCCCGCCTGCCGGATCTGGTGGAATTTGGCGCAGAGCATGGCCTCAAGATCGGGACGATCAGCGATCTGATCGCCTACCGCCACAAGCATGACAACCTGCTGGTAGAACGCGACCGCCGCACAGTAACCTCCGCCTATGGCGGGGAATGGGATATGCGGATTGTCGCGGACGAGATCACCGGCACCGATCACGTTGTCCTGACCAAAGGTGACATCAGCACCGATGCGCCTGTGCTGGTTCGGACCCATGCGATCAATGCACTCGAAGATATCCTTGGACTGGGGCCCAGCCCTGCGGACGAGCTGCCCCGCGCCATGCAGATCATCGCGGACGAAGGCCGAGGCGCAGTGATCCTGTTCCGCGATCCATTCCCGCGCCTGCGCCTGGACGACGACGAAGAAGACGCGCCGCGCACCGTCAAACGCACTGGCCTTGGCGCGCAGATCCTTTCTTCCATGGGGCTGCATCAGCTGATCCTGCTGACCGACAATCCCGAAACCCGTTATCTGGGCCTTGATGCCTATAACATCGAAATCGTGGGCACCCGGCCCATCACGGCGGAGTAATTCACATGGCAGCAACCGAAGATCACACCGTTCTGGCGCGTCCCAGCTTTGACAAACCGCTGAAGGTTCTGATCGTTGTTTCACCCTACTATAGCGATATCGCGGGCGGCCTGCTGACCGGTGCCAAGGCCGAGCTTGAGGCGGCAGGGGCCAGTTACGAGGTGGTCGAAATGCCCGGCGCGCTGGAAATCCCCACCGCCATCGGCATCTCGGACCGGCGCAGCAACTTTGACGGCTATGTCGCGCTGGGCTGCGTGATCCGCGGCGAAACCACACATTATGAAACCGTCTGCAACGACAGCTCGCGGGCGTTGCAATTGCTGGGCCTTCAGGGGCTGTGCATTGGCAATGGTATCCTGACGGTTGAAAACCGGACCCAAGCCGAAGTGCGTGCCGATCCGGACGGTCAAAACAAGGGCGGCGGAGCTGCCGCTGCGGCCTTGCATCTTATTGCGCTCAGCCGTAAGTGGGGCAGCCAAAGCAAAGGCATCGGTTTTAAACCGCTGGGCGCAGACACGCTCTTGGCGGGCGATACGGACGGAAACACACACGCATGACCCAATCGGCACCCGGCCTGTCCGGCAACCAGAAACGCAAGATGAAATCGGCATCGCGGCTTTATGCTGTGCAGGCGTTGTTCCAGATGGAGCATTCCGCGCAGACCATTGACCGTGTGCGCCGCGAATTCATTGAGCACCGCTTTGGCGCGGTCTACGAAGACGGCGAGATGCTGGACGGTGATCTGGATCATTTCTCATCAGTGCTGGAAAACGCCGTGAACCACCAGGCGGCGATTGACCAGATGACAGACCGTGCATTGGTGGCCAAATGGCCGATTGCCCGGATCGACCCGACCTTGCGGGCGCTGTTTCGCGCGGCTGGCGCCGAACTGCGCGGCAAAGACACACCAGCGCGTGTGGCGATCAAGGAATATGTCGACATCGCCGGCGCGTTCTTTCCCGATGGCAAGGAACCCAGCTTTGTGAACGCGGTACTGGATCATATGGCCCGCGAAGCCCAGCCCGAGGCATTCTGACACCTTTTGCCTGCTGCGCAAAATGGGCTATCTTCTTGTCAGGAGGGCTGCCCATGCCTGTGATCGTTCGGTTCTACATTCAACACACCATCATTGGATTTGTCGCCTCAGCGGCATTTATCGGGGCGCTGCTCTATTTCAACGTTGCCAACCTCTGGCACCTGATCAGCACCTCTGACATCGGGCTGCTGGCAGGGTTTTTACTATGGTTTTTCAATGGCATCGTTTTTTCAGGGGCACAGACCGCCGTGGCCGTCCTGTTGATGAGCGAAAGCGATGAGGACGATGGCCCGAAGGGTGGCAAAGGCATCGCTGTGCCGGTCTTGGCTCAGGTGCGCCGACCCTGAAATCGGGGGAGTGTGACGGGACCGCACCTGCCGGTCAGCTTTTTATTCCCGAGGACCTGTATGTACAGGTGGGCGCCAGATAAATGAACCAGGGCTCAAACAGAGCCAGCTCCCTCGGATTTGCTTAAGGCCACTGGAATGTAGCGTCACACGCACAGGGCAGTACCCGTCACGGACCTTAGGTAGGCCCGTAACGGGGAGGCGGCAAGGGGTCAGTCCGCTTTTTCGTGAATGTGCGCGCGCATCCGCCCGATATGATCGTCCCACCCTTTGTCGAGCGCCAGTGTGAGGCCGAATGCCGCTTCGCCTTGGGGCAAGCCGTCATGCTCCAGCGCCAGTTTCGTGCCGCCAGGCACCTCGGTCAGGGTCCATTTGACAGTGCTGACCGCATCACCCATGGGTTTGACGGTAAAGGTATATTCCAGATACTCGGGCTTGCGGGCCACGCGGACCTCTCCCCAGATCAGCAAATCACCACTTTCGGTGCCGAACATTTCCAGCTTTGCCCCGGCGGCCAATGCTGTCTTGGGCGCATGAAACCACTTGGCCAGATGTTCCGGCTCGGTGAGATAGTCCCAGACCGCCACGCGATCGGCCTCAAGAAAGATGGTTTTGCGGATGTTTGTCTCAGTCATGTCTTGTCCTTTTCAATGGCAGTTTTCAAATCGCTCAGGCGGTCGTCCCAGAATCCGTCGAAATAGTCGAACCAGCTCAGAACGGGGCCAAAGCCCAGCGGGTTGATGCTGTTGATGCGTTCGCGGCCACGCGGCTCGACCGTGATCAGACCGCCATCACTCAGAACGGTGAGGTGTTTTTTGACGGCTGCGCGGGTCATATCGAAACGTCCCGCAACATCTGCGATGGTCATGTCTTGCTGACTGAGCATCTTGAGAATGTCGCGCCGCGTCGGATCTGCCAAAGCGCGAAAGCAAAGCTGTGCGGGATCGGGCATCGTGTCGGGATCCTTTTATGATACTTTCTGGTATCATTAAATTAGAAACCATATGGTATTATGTCAACTCTGGCAAAGGAGTGGCCTCAGAACACTGTTTTTACTAGGAAAATTGCCGTTTTTATTAACCGCTGGAAAGCCAGATAGCCGCTGCTAAGGGGCCGCGATTCAGCCTGACACCTTCAGATTCGATAGGTGGCCTTGCAAATGTTCACGTAATGTTCATAAATTGAACCATGGCATATGTTGACCTCTCCCCCGACACACCGACCCCGCAACCCGGACAATTGCTGGCCCGTGGCGTGGCGCGGCATCTGGTCAGCCACGGCTTTGCCTGCGTTGAGGAATTGGTGCCGGCACGCGGGCTGCGCGTTGATGTGATGGCGCTTGGCCCAAAAGGCGAGATTTGGGTGGTGGAATGCAAATCCTCCCGCGCCGATTTTACATCAGACAACAAATGGCGGGGTTATCTGGAATGGGCCGACCGGTTTTTTTGGGCCGTGGATGATGTCTTCCCGACAGAACTACTGCCGGATGAGACCGGGCTGATCATTGCCGATGCCTATGGAGGAGAGATCCTGCGCATGGGGCCGGAAACCAAACTGGCCCCGGCGCGGCGCAAAGTCATGTTGCAAAAGTTCGCATTTCACGCCGCCCGCAGGCTGCACCACCTGCGCGACCCGGAAATGCGGTTCAGCGACAGCTAGAGATCACCGCTTGCCGCCGCCTGCGCGATGCGCAGCCGCTGTGATTTCTTCGGCAATTTCGATGGCCTCTTCCGGCGTGAAATCCATCGGAATTTCGATGCCGTCACCCTCGACAAAAAGCCGCACCATTCCTGCATCGGTTGGCCCGATTTGCAGGTTTGCTTCGATATCGCGTTCGGTGTTGATACCCATGTCATTCTCCGGTCTTGCTGGGCGATATCGCTATCCTGCCCGGCCTTGAAAGGCAAGCGGACTGCGGCGCAGACTACAACGATGGACAAGATAGAGATTCGCAAGTTTACCCCGCAGGACCGGGATTGGCTGCATGAGCAGCACAAAGTGCATTACGCCACCGAAGAGGGTTTTGATGACAGCTTTGGAGCGCTGGTCGGCTCGATCCTTGATGATTTTATCGCAGATCACGATCCAAGCTGCGAGGCCGGCTGGATCGCATGGCAGGGGGGACAGCGGCTTGGCAGTGTATTCTGCGTGAAGCTCGACGAACAAACCGCCAAACTCAGGCTGTTCCTGCTGGTGCCCCAGGCCCGCGGCACCGGACTGGGCCGCCGGATGCTGGACACCTGCATGGATTTTGCCCGCACCCAAGGCTACCACAAGATGCAACTGTGGACCCACGAATCTCACCGCGCGGCAGGGGCGCTCTATGCCAAGGCGGGTTGGGAATTGGGAGAAACCAAGCATGTGATCTCATTCGGCAAGGAAAATGTCGAACAAACCTGGCGGATTGCCCTCTAACTTCTCAATTGATCGGGCGCTTAGGGTCTTGCAATCTTTGGGCACGGCAGCTAAATCCGCCCCAGTGCCGCCTTAGCTCAGTAGGTTAGAGCGCCTGATTGTGGATCAGGAGGTCCCCCGTTCGAGCCGGGGAGGTGGTACCACCCTTCACCCCCATCTGTAATTTTTGCGCCTTTCTGGCTCTAAATATTCCGGGGGTTTGGGGGCTGGCCCCCATATGCGCCCGCCGCAGGCGATACCTTTTGGCTCAAGCAAAGCCGTCTTCAAGCCTCAAACCCAAGCCGGGGCGCTGCTGCAATCCCCGTTCCGGCGCCTTGCACGGCCCCCAAAACACAGTCCGTCAGCGCATTGACAGGCAAAAGCCGTTCCATCGCCGCCTGATACTGCCAGCATTTGTGGATATAGACCTGCCGCGCGGATGTGCCGCCGTTCAAACGGATAGGTTTCAGCGTCCGGCTGTAGCCGTCTGCATTGGCGGGTGCACCTGGCCCATAGCAGGCCAACATTGGCGCCTTCAGCCGGACAGCGTTGATATAGGAAAGTTGCGCGGGATCCCCGCCGTACCATTCATGCAAAAGGGCCAGAACGCCATGCAGCGCCGAAGCCCCGGAAGAACGTCCCTGAACAAGAGCGCTGCCGTCCACCCCGAAATGGTCGCTGATCCGCCGGTACTCGAAGGGTGTAAACCACCAAGCGCCGAAGTCGCCGGGCGTATCCTCCTTGTTCAGCACTGGTTTATAGAGGCGTAGCAGGACAGCATTTGCCGGGAGCGTGACCACGATAGGCCGCTCAATGCCGCCGCCGCGATGGCCTGATGCATCAAAGCCAAGCGCGCCCAGTTTTGCCTCCTGACCGGCTTGGCCATCTGGATAATCGGCATCGTTGATCGGCATTGTAACGTCCTTCGCACAGGTCAAAGGATAATAGACTGATTTCCCTGTAAGGTGAAATGGCCTGGACTATTCGCCTGCGGCGGGCGTGCATGGGGGCCAGCCCCCATACCCCCGGAGTATTTAGGGCCAAAAAGGGTTCAGGGGGTGATCGTCACCGTTTGGCGGAGTGTTCCGGTCAGGCGATCATAGATCAGGATCTCGTCACGGTTGGTGACAATGGCGTACCAATCGGGCCCTTGGGTGAAGGCAACAGCGCTGGCGCCTTCTGGCAGCGCGATTTCCTGGGGCAAAATCGGGCTATTGCGGTTCAGCCGCGTGACAAGCAGGCCAATCACCACTAGAACCCCGCAAATCATTACGGTGGTCAGCACAGTTACCAGCCGCCGCAGAAACCGCAGATTTGCAGGCTCAATCGGATCATCCATGTCACACCGCCTTGTTACCTTTGTTTTTGGCGAAGCGCCGCCATCCCGTCTTGATAAGGCGCTGGCGCGGGATGTGCCAGAGGATGCAAACCTGTCACGGACCCGCATGGCGCGTCTGATTGAGGCCGGCTCTGTTCAGATCAATGAACAGGTTGTGCAAGACCCCCGCGCCAAGGTGGCCGAGGGGGACCGGGTTGCCATCGCGGTGGAGGAGGCCGAGGACAGCCATATCCTGCCGGAGGCGATCCCGCTGGACGTGATCTTTGAGGATGACGATCTGATCGTGATCAACAAACCCTCCGGCATGGTGGTGCATCCTGCGCCCGGTACGCCGTCGGGCACTTTGGTCAATGCCTTGCTGGCCCATTGTGGTGACAATCTGTCCGGCGTTGGCGGTTTGAAGCGCCCCGGCATTGTGCACCGGATCGACAAGGAGACCAGCGGTCTGCTGGTCGTGGCCAAATCGGATGCCGCGCATCAGGGTTTGGCCAAGCAATTTGAGGCCCATTCGGTGGAGCGCTATTACCGCGCAGTTGTCTACGGTGTACCCGATGCCAATGATCCGCGGTTGCGCGGTATCAAGGGGGCGTCCTTCGAGCCGGGCAATATTCTCAAGCTGACCACGCAATTGGCCCGGCATAAGACTGATCGCCAGAAACAGGCGGTGCTGTTCAACGGGGGGCGTCACGCGGTGACCCGGGCGCGGACGGTGGAACGCTTTGGAATGCCCGAAGTGATTGCCCTGATGGAATGCTGGCTTGAGACCGGGCGCACCCATCAGATCCGTGTGCATATGGCGCATGCGGGACACGGATTGGTCGGCGATCCCACTTATGGCGGCAAGCGCAAGTTGCCCAAGGCGGCCATGCCCGAAGCCGCGGCCGACCATGTGCGCAACTTTCCGCGTCAGGCGCTGCATGCGGCGGTATTGGGATTTGAGCATCCTGTAACCAAAGAAAACCTCCGGTTCGAAGCGCCATTGCCACTGGATATGCAGGATTTGCTTTGTGCCTTGCGCAGTACGTCCTGAGCCAGATGTTGCGAAGTGCACGAGCCCGTGAGGACACGGTAACGTAACTTATCTTTCACATGTCTTATGCCAATATTAACGCAACAAGCGTAAAGACAGGGTCTTGAAACCGCCGATACCGCTACCATATCTATGTTAAGCTCATAAACATGAGCCCCGAAACAATGGGGAAAGGGACAAAGATGGCCAATTATGCAAACTTACCGGCACCAACACCGGAAGGCGGGCTGAACCGCTATATGCAGGAAATCCGCAAGTTCCCGCTGCTGGAGCCTGAAGAGGAATATATGCTCGCCAAGCGCTGGGTTGAGCAGGAAGATACCGAAGCCGCGCACAAGATGGTCACATCACACCTGCGTCTGGCAGCCAAGATCGCCATGGGCTATCGCGGCTATGGCCTGCCGCAGGCCGAAGTGATTTCGGAGGCGAATGTCGGCCTGATGCAGGCGGTCAAACGGTTTGACCCAGAAAAGGGGTTCCGTCTGGCGACCTATGCGATGTGGTGGATCCGGGCTTCTATTCAGGAATATATCCTGCGGTCCTGGTCCTTGGTCAAACTTGGGACGACCTCGGGGCAGAAAAAACTGTTTTTCAACCTGCGCAAGGCCAAGAACAAGATCGGCGCCTTGGAAGAGGGCGATCTGCGTCCCGAAAACGTCAAACGGATTGCAACCGATCTGGGCGTGACCGAAGCCGAAGTGATCTCCATGAACCGGCGGATGTCGGGCGGCGATGCGTCACTGAATGCGCAGGTCGGCTCTGACGGTGAAGGCACGATGCAATGGCAGGACTGGCTCGAAGACGAAGACGCCGATCAAGCGGGTGATTACGCCGAGAAGGATGAGCTGGAGACCCGCCGCGAGATGCTGGCTGAGGCTTTGGATGTGCTGAATGACCGGGAAAAGGACATTCTGACCCAACGCCGCCTGTCGGACGAGACCATCACGCTCGAAGATCTGAGCAGCCAATACGATGTGTCCCGCGAACGCATTCGGCAAATTGAAGTCCGCGCTTTTGAAAAGTTGCAAAAGCGGATGCGCGAACTGGCCAAGGAAAAAGGGATGCTTGCCAACGCCTGATCCCGGCTTGAGCTGAAAGAGACGCCGCCGTCTGCCAATGGCAGGCGGCGGACTAGACATCAGACGCGCCGTCAATTTCAACGAAGGCGCCAAACGTCCCCCAACCGCTTTTTGGAAACCGTCCGGTTCCGCAATGAATTACCCGCAGGCTAATCAACCTTGGCGGCTGGGCAAGGGTGACGTACCGTAGGGCGAGCGATCAGCGGGAGCATGTCATGGCAGGCGGATGGGCAAAAGACGGCGCGGTGAGCGAACAGATTGAGGCGTCGATCAACGATGAACTGGCCCGTCTCAAGGCCCGCAAACAGCCGCAAGGAGAGAGCCTGACCCATTGCGCGGAATGCGAAGAGCCGATCCCGGAGGCGCGGCGAGTGGCCCTTCCGGGTGTGAAATTATGCATCGATTGCGTGCAGGAACGGGACGCCCAATTCAAGGCGCGGGGCGGGATCAACCGGCGTGGATCAAAGGACAGTCAGTTGAAGTGAGGGGTCAATTCGGCCGGCTGAGAACATAGACCGCCGCGCCCGACATGCAAATCGCCTGAATGACCAGAAGCACAATTGGCAAACCCAGCGCCAGACTAACGGCGAAGGTCAGTGCCATCATCGCCACGGCAATCGCCTTGAAACGCGGGGCAATTGCCCCCCGCGCGCGCCAGTCCTCCAAAATCGGGCCAAAGATGTGATGACCATCCAACATCGCCGCCAACCGCGGTGACCCTTTGGTGAAACAGAACGCCGCGAGGATGATGAAGGGCGTGGTTGGCAATCCGGGCAGCACAACGCCAATCGCACCCAATGCAAGGGCGATAAGTCCGCAGGCCGTCCAGATCAGTTTGGTCATTCTGTCTGTCTTTCCTCCGGCTGTCGCTCGCTTGGCAAAGGTGGCGCGGCGGTTATCAGTTGGTGCCGCGCCGTTGAAAAAGGATCACTCCTCCATCGCCTCCAGCTCATCAATAAAGCCCGATATCATCGACAAGCCTTTATCCCAGAACGCCGGGTCCGAGGCATCAAGACCAAAGGGCGCCAGCAGCTCTTTGTGGTGTTTGGAGCCGCCCGCTTTGAGCATATCAAAGTATTTCTCTTCAAAGCCCGCCTCACCCTCGGCGTAAACCGCATAAAGTGCGTTCACCAAACCGTCGCCAAAGGCATAGGCGTAGACATAAAACGGCGAATGCACAAAATGCGGAATGTAGGACCAGAAGGTCTCATAGCCATCCATGAATTCAAAGGCAGGCCCAAGCGATTCCGCCTGCACCGACATCCAAAGCGCGTTAATGTCATCGGGCGTTAGCTCTCCGCCCCGGCGGGCCTCGTGCAACTTGCATTCAAAGTCGTAGAACGCGATCTGCCGCACCACGGTGTTGATCATGTCTTCGACCTTGCCGGCCAGCAGAACCCGGCGCTCGTCCTTGGTCTTGGCCCCGTCCAGCATCTTGCGGAAGGTCAGCATCTCGCCAAACACACTGGCGGTTTCGGCCAGCGTCAGCGGGGTGGAAGACAACATTTCACCTTGTCCCGCCGCCAGAACCTGATGCACGCCGTGGCCCAATTCATGCGCCAGGGTCATCACATCACGCGGTTTGCCCAGATAATTCAGCATCACGTAAGGATGCACATCTGTCACCGTAGGATGCGCAAAGGCGCCGGGTGCCTTGCCCGGTTTCACCGCCGCGTCGATCCAGCCTTTGGTAAAGAACGGCTCGGCCAGCTCTCCCATACGTGGATCAAAGGCGGTGTAGGCATCCATGACGGTCTTTTGCGCCGTGTCCCAATCCACCACGCGCGGATCTTCCATCGGTAGGGGCGCGTTGCGGTCCCAGACCTGCATCACGTCCAGACCCAGCCATTTGCGTTTCAGCTCATAATAGCGGTGGCTCAGTTTGGGATAGGCCTGCACAACCGCATTGCGCAGCGCCTCGACCACCTCGGGCTCCACCTGATTGCTCAGATGCCGGCCGGTTTGCGGGGTTTCCATGCCGCGCCAGCGGTCGATGATTTCTTTTTCCTTGGTCTGGGTGTTGTGCACCCGCGCAAAGGTTTTGACATTCGCGCCCAGAACATCTGCCAGCTCATGCGAGGCGGCCTCACGCTTTTCGCGGTCCGGATCGGTGAGCAGGTTCAAAGTGCCTTCGATATTCAACGGCTCACCAAGCACATTAAATTCAAGCCCGGCGATGGTTTCGTCGAACATCCGTTCCCATGCATCCCCCACAACCCCCAGATCGTGCAGGAATTTTTCAAGCTCATCAGACAATTGATAGGGCTTCATCGCCCGGATGCGGTCAAACACCGGCTTGTAACGGGCCAGATCCGCGTTCTGCGCCAACAGCCCGTCCAGATGGTTGTCTTCCAGCCGGTTCAGTTCCAACGTGAAGAACACCAGCGGAGTGGTGAAATTGGTGATCTTCTCCTGGCAGTCGGACATGAACTTTGCCCGGCCCGCATCGGTGGTCAGCTGGTAATAGCGCAGCCCGGCAAAGGACATGATGCGCCCGGCGATCATATTGATCCGTTCATTGCGCAGCACACAATCCAGCAAACCTGCCGCGTCAAGATCGGCCAATTTGCCTTCGTAATCCGCGGCAAAGCTGGCGCAGGCCTGCTCCAACCAGTCGAGATCGCGTTTGAGTTCCGGTGCATCCTCGCCTGCGTAAAGATCGCTCAGATCCCATTCGGGCAGATCGCCAAAGGGGCTGTTGCCTCCGGCGGCATTGGCATCACGAACAGGAAAGGGCAGCTGAAACATATTGGACCTCATTTGGTGTTTGGGAATACCTATGCGCGAGGGGCAGGGGGAACAACCTTTTACCCGTATATGCGCAGCATTTCGTTTAGATCATCCAGCGTATTGGCCTCTTGCAGGGGCTTGTCCTGACGCCAACGTTTCATACGCGGGAACCGCAAGGCGACGCCGGATTTGTGGCGCGGACTGGCCTGGATCCCTTCAAAGGCAATTTCAAACACATGATGCGGCGTGACCTGCCGCACCGGACCGAACCGTTGCAGGGTGTTTTTTCGCACCCAAGCGGTGATTTGCCGGAACTCTGCGTCCGTCAGGCCGGAATAGGCCTTGGTGAAGGGCACCAGATCATTGCCGTTCCAGACCGCAAAGGTGAAATCAGTAAACAGGTTCGCCCGTCGCCCTGATCCGGCCTGCGCATAGATCATCACCGCATCGATGGTCAGCGGCTCCAGCTTCCATTTCCACCAATCGCCCTTTTTGCGACCTGCCAGATAGGGGCTGTCTGCGCGTTTGAGCATGAGACCCTCGGCATGGGCCTCCCGTGCGCCGCTGCGCAAGGCGGCCAGATCATCCCATGTGTCAAAGGCCAGTTGTGGCGACAGGCGCACCGGTGCATCGTCGGGCAGGGCGGATGTGGCCTGTTCCAGAAGGCCGCGCCGCCGGGAAAAGGGGCGATCGCGTACATCGGCGCCTTCCCATTCGAGCAGGTCATAGGCATGCAGCACCACGGGTGCCTCCGCCAGCAGCTTTTTCGGCACGGTTTTGCGCCCGATCCGTTTCTGTAACACGTTGAAAGAGGAAGGTTTTTCAGCGCCCTGTTGCCAGACCAGCAACTCCCCGTCCAGCACCGTTCCGGGCGGCAGGTGATCAATGGCGCGGGCGAGTTCGGGAAAGCGATCCGTCATCAGCTCCTCGCCCCGTGACCAGACAAAATAATTGCCATCGCGCAGGATCAATTGCCCGCGAATGCCGTCCCATTTCCATTCGGCCCGCCAATTCGCAGGATCATCCAAGGCTTCTAGCCCGTCTTCCAGCGCATAGGCCAGATAAAACGGATAGGGTCGGGAGGCATCCGCGCTGGCGTCTTCGGCTTCGATCAGACTGTGCCAGCTTACCTCGTCGGGGTGCCAGTTGCCCATCAACCTGTGCGCCAATTCCGCCTCGGGCTTGCCGGTGGCTCTGGCCAGCGCGCGGGTCATCAGTTTTTGACTTATCCCCACCCTGAAACCGCCTGTGAGTAACTTGTTGAACAGGAATCGCTCCGCCCCGCCAAGCCGTTGCCAGGCCTCCAGCACAAAGGTCTTGCGCTGGGAATCGTCCACATCCGCAAGCCCCCGCAAGGCATTGATCCAGAACGTCAAAGATCGGTTGTCCACAGAAGGGTTCGGCGGCAAGATAAGGGCAATTGTTTCTGCCAGATCGCCAACAACGCTATAGCTTTCTTCAAACAGCCACAGTGGCAGCTCTGCGACCTCGGCCGCCCATTCCCGCAGGCGGGTGGTGGTCACGGCCCGCTTGGGCCGACGGCCGGAAAACAGCGCAACGGTCCACAAACGGTCCTCTTCGGGAGCCTCGCCGAAATAATCGGCCAGTGCGGCCACTTTCACCGTGGTTTTGGTGCTTTGGTCAATGGCGGCAAAGAGTTTCGCAAATTCCTTCATGCGGCATCTCCGCTGTCCAAATTTTCCCCCTCGAACTGGGTGGGGACAACTTGAGCGTTCCAGCCCTTGTCATTCAAAAACCGCGTGAAGACATCAGTGTAACCATGTGTAACATAGATATTTTCCGCGCCTGTTTCGCGGATTGCACAAATCAGACCTTGCCAGTCTGCATGGTCGGAAATGACAAATCCGCGGTCTCCGGCACGGCGCCTGCGCACGCCGCGCAATGCCATCCAGCCTGAGGCAAACGCGCTTTCCGAGGGGCCGAACTTACGCGCCCATTGACTGCCCAACGCGGAGGGCGGCGACAGAACCAAAGCGCCGGGGTGGTCCTTGGGCGCAATGTCGGGTCCGGCCAGCACCGTTTCGGGCAGTCCATATCCTTGGCCGCGCAACACCGCATTGGTGTTTTCCACCGCCGTGTGGGTGAGGATCGGGCCAATCTCTGGGTTCAACATCGACAAGAGCCGCTGCGCCTTGCCCAAAGCATAGGCCCCAAGAAATGCGGTTTTACCCTGTGCGGCGCAGCCTGCCCACCATGTGTTGATCTCATCCGCCACCCGCGTTTGTGGTTGCCAGTTGAACACTGGCAGGCCAAAGGTGCTTTCGGTGATGAAATGGTGGCACTTGATCGGCTCGAAGGCTTCGGAAAACCCATCATCAATGATTTTGTAATCGCCAGAGGCGACAAAGACCTCGCCGGCAACCTCAACCCGGATCTGCGCCGAACCCGGCACATGTCCGGCGGGGTGAAATGACACATCAGCCCCGCCAATGCGCCTGACCTCACCATAGGCGATGCCTTCGGCGTTGATCTCGCCCAAGCGGTGCCGCATCACCGGCAGGGCGGCATGGGTGGCAAGGTAGCTGCCCATGCCCGATCTTGCATGATCGGCATGGCCATGGGTGATCAAGGCCCGCGCCACGGGCCGCCACGGGTCGATATAGAAATCGCCCGCGGGGCAATAAATGCCCTTGTCGGTAAAGATCAGCACGCCGGTTTGTGTCATGCATCCAATCTAGGCGGGCATGCCGAAAGGAACAGACCCGCAAGCGATTTTTGCACGTTTAGCTGGTGACGGTGTCCAGAAACAGCTTGGCCATATCGTCCATAATGGGGGTACGCATGGCACGGCTTTCCATCAAAACTTCATGTTCGCCGCCCTCGACGATCTCAAGGCGGCCACCCTTCCATGTTTCCATCCGTTGATGAATGCGGCCGGTTTCAACAATGCGTTCGTTGCTGCCAAGCCAGCTGACGGCGGGCAGATTGGGCGCGGATCGCCCCGCCAGATGCTGGGTTTCCGCCAGCGCCTCGCGCAACCAGATAAAGCTGGGCGCACCAAGGGCCAGCTCGGGATGCGCGGCCAGTTGATCGCGCATCATGTCGTACATTTCGCTGTCCGTGGTCAGCATGTTGTCCTCAAAGGGTTGCACCGTCACGTAAGGATCGATCTTGGTGCCGGGCGGCAGGCTTAACCCCTTGCCGAGGGCGGGCATCACCCGGGCCATCATGCCAGCCACCGCCCGAAGATGTGGCGCAATAAATACGCCCCACATCGGGCCGGTGAACGCCGCCGCCTTGACCGGCAGCCCTTCCATCACGGCCCGCAGGCCAATGCAGCCACCCATCGAATGCGCCAGCAGGAAATAGGGCCGGGGCAAAGCCAGCTCACGGGCCGCCCTCAACATGGCCGAGACGTCTTTTTGATAATCGGAAAAGGCATCCACATGGCCGATGCGCGGATCATCACACAAACGTTCCGCCAAACCCTGACCGCGCCAGTCAATGGCGATGGTGGCCAGCCCGCGATCCGCCAGATCCTGTGCAATCACCCCATATTTTTCGATATATTCAGTACGTCCGGGAAACAGCAGCACCGTGCCCTTGGCCCCGGACAAAGGCCAGTGGCCCACACGAATACGTTTTCCATCAGACGTTTGCGCCCAATGGGCCTGCCCCCCCTCTGGACCGGGGTACACATCGGTAAAAAAGGGGGCAGGGGCAAGTTCCATCAAGACAGAACAGAGGCCAGCTTCATCGCCATGCCCATGTCGCCGTCAACCTTCAGCTTGCCGGTCATGAAAGCAGACGTAGGGTTGGTGTCGCCCTCAAGAATGCCGCGAAAGGTCTCTGCGTCCGCGCTCAATGTCACATCCGCGTCTTCATCGGCAGCCCGTGCGCCGGAGCCGTCGATCATCACTGCGCCTTCGCCTTCGATGTCGAACTTTGCCGTGCCGTCAAAATCGGCATCTGCCATCTTTGCATTCAGTGCGGTTACCGCTTCGTTCACAATATCGCTCATTTTGGGCCCTTTTTGCCTAATTGGTCACCGTCACGTCTGGAATTGCGGCGGCAGCCTGCTACATTCACTCTTGTTATGCGCAACAGACCCGTCAACCTCAAACATACCGTTGCGGCAATTGGGCCGTTGCTGTTGCTGTCCGGCATGGCTTTGGCCGATGTGCCGCCGCCAGAACTGTTCGACAAGCTGCGTGAGGCCGAACCTGCGGAGGCCAAGCGGATCGAAGGCGAAGTGGCGCGGATCTGGTCGCGCTCCGGCTCTGCTTCGATGGATCTGCTGCTCAAACGGGGACGTGAGGCGATGGAGGCAGGCGACAACCGGCTGGCTATTGAACATCTCACCGCGCTGACCGACCACGCTCCTGACTTTGCCGAAGGGTTCCACGCTCGCGCCCGTGCCTATTTCCGCAGCGATCTTTATGGGCCGGCGCTGGCCGATCTGGAACGCGCATTGGCGCTGGATCCGCAGCATTACGAGGCAATTTTTGGCTTCGCCGTGATGGTGCAGGAATTTGGAGATTTGCGCCGCGCGGCGGAATTGTACCGCCGTGTCTTGGCAATTCACCCCAATCATGAAAATGCACAAACCGCGCTGTCCCGTCTGAAACGGGACGGTATCGGGCGCGAACTCTGAACGGGGAACAACGTGGCAAGGAATGGACGTGTCGTGGCCGTATTGGGCCCGACCAACACTGGCAAGACAACCTATGCCATTGAGCGGATGCTGGGCCACCGGACCGGGATCATCGGCCTGCCCCTGCGGCTCTTGGCGCGTGAGGTCTATGACCGGATCGTTGCCCTGCGCGGCCCCTCTGTCGTGGCGCTGGTCACGGGCGAGGAACGCATCGTGCCGCCGCGCACCCAATACTGGGTCTGCACGGTCGAGGCGATGCCCGAAGGGATGGGCGCGGATTTTGTTGCCATCGACGAGATCCAGCTTTGCGCCGATCCCGAGCGCGGGCATGTGTTCACCGACCGGTTGCTGCGGTCGCGCGGCCTGCATGAGACGCTGTTTCTGGGGGCTGATACGATGCGCGGCACCATCGCGTCATTGGTGCCCGAATCCGAATTTATCCGCCGCGAGCGGATGTCAGAGCTGGTCTATGCCGGTCAGAAGAAGATCAGCCGCATGCGCCCCCGCTCTGCCATTGTCGGATTTTCCGTAGAAAACGTCTACGCCATCGCGGAACTGATCCGCCGGCAAAAGGGCGGCGCGGCGGTGGTCATGGGCGCCCTCAGCCCGCGCACCCGCAACGCGCAGGTAGACATGTACCAGAACGGCGAGGTTGATTACCTCGTTGCGACAGATGCCATAGGCATGGGGCTCAACCTCGATGTGGATCACGTGGCCTTCTCCGCGCTGGCCAAGTTTGACGGACGCCGCATGCGCCCCTTGGCCCCCAATGAGCTGGCGCAGATCGCTGGCCGGGCCGGGCGCGGCTTCAAAAGCGGAACATTTGGCGTCACCGGCGATGCGCGGCCCCTGGATGACAGTGTGGCGCGGGCGATCATGGATCATTCGTTCACGCCGCAAAACAAGATCAACTGGCGCAATCCGGCGCTGCAATTTGGCTCCATCGACCGATTGATCCAGACACTTGAGGCACCGCCGGACCACGAACGATTGGTCAAGGCGCGTGAAGCGGACGACCTTCGGGCGCTCAAGGTGCTGGGGCAGGTGGATGAGGTTTTTGCCCGCTGCACGGATGGTCCATCGGTGAAATTGCTCTGGGATGTGTGCCGCATTCCCGATTTTCGCGGCATCAGCCATGCCGAACACGCAAATTTGCTGGAGATCATTTTCAACGATCTGCATCAGCGTGGTACAATCCCCGATGACTGGCTTGCCCGGCAAATCAAGCGCATTGATCGAACCGACGGGGACATTGATGCGTTGTCCAAGCGATTGGCATTTATCCGCACATGGACTTATGTCGCTCAACGTAAGGGCTGGACCAAAGACGAAAGCCATTGGCGCGGGGCCACTCGTGTCGTAGAAGACCGCTTGTCAGATGCGCTGCACGAACGTCTGACCCAAAGATTTGTAGACCGGCGCACATCCGTGCTTTTGCGCCGGCTAGGACAGAAGGAAGCCATGGTGGCCGATGTAAACGAGACCGGTGAAGTCACCGTTGAAGGTGAATACGTAGGCAAGCTGGACGGATTCCGTTTCCGCGCAGACAAGGGCGCAGGCGGGGCCGAAGAGAAAACCATCAAGGCGGCTGCATTGCAGGCGCTGGCACCCCAGTTCCATCTGCGGGCGGATCGGTTTTATAACGCGCCGGACACCGAGATTGATTTCACCGAACAGGGCGGCCTGATGTGGGGCAACTCTGCGGTTGGTAAATTGGTGGCAGGCTCTGACGCGCTTAAGCCGCAGGTCGAGGTTTTTGTGGATGATGTGGCCGGTCCGGAAGTCGCCCAAAAGGTGCAGCGCCGCTTGCAGCATTTCATTGATCGCAAAGTCGCGGCCCTGTTTGAACCGCTGCTGAACCTGTCCAAAGACGAAGCGTTGACGGGGCTTGCTCGCGGCTTTGCTTTCCAGATGGTCGAGAACTTTGGCCTGCTGCCGCGTGCGCAGGTGGCCGATGACGTCAAAGCGCTGGATCAGGACGCCCGCGGCGCGTTGCGCAAGCACGGCATCCGGTTTGGGCAATTCACGATCTTTATGCCGCTTTTGCTCAAGCCCGCACCTACGCGCCTGCGTCTGGTGCTGTGGTCGCTGTCCAAAGGTCTGGCCGAATTCCCGGAAAGCCCGCCTCCCGGTCTGGTCACGATCCCTGTTGAAAAAGACGCGCCCGAAGGGGCGGACACGATGTCCGGCTACCGCAACGCAGGCAGCCGCGCGATCCGCATCGACATGCTGGAACGCCTGGCTGACATGCTGCGGGCAGAGGATTCGCGCGGCGGGTTCGAGGCCAAGGCAGATATGCTGTCGATCACGGGTATGACGCTGGAACAATTCTCGGAGCTGATGCAGGGTCTCGGCTACAAGGCCGAAAAAGGCGAACGGGTGAAGGTCAAGGCGGTGGATGCCGTTGTGCCCAAAGACGGGGCAGGTACGGCAGACGCGGGCGACACGCCGGTTATGGATGTGGCCGCAGATGTCCCCGAAGGTGGCGTAACCGAGGTTGCAGAGACGCCAACACCGGCAGACACACCGGCTGAGGTTGCCGATATTCCGGATGCAGGCATTGCACCTGTTGCGGCCGAAGCGGCGGAAACGCCTGCGGTTGCCGATGGGATCCCCGCCCAATCCGAAGGGGAGGTGCCGCAAGGCACTGCCGCCGATGCGGCCATAGCAGAAACCGAGATGGAGACCTTCTATACCTTCACTTGGGGCCGCGCCCCACGCGGGCAGCAAAATGCCCGCCGCGGTGGTGGTGAGCGCCCGCAGGGCAAAGGCGGCAAAGGCCGCCCGCAAGGCCAAGGCAAAGGTCGCGGCAAAGGTGGCCCGCGCGGCGACAAGGGTGGCGACAAAGCCAAGAGTTTCTCGGCGCGTCCGCCGCGCAAGGAAAAGCCCATCGATCCGGACAACCCTTTTGCCGCGGCCCTCATGGGGCTCAAGGACAAGACCTAAGTGGCAGAACCGGGCGCAAAACTGCGCGTGGACAAATGGCTGTGGCATGCGCGATTTTTCAAAACCAGATCGCTTGCCGCAGCCCGCGTACAGGCGGGTACTGTGCGCATCAATGGGGACATTACCCAGAAACGCGCCAGCACCATCAGCCCCGGTGATGTGCTGACCTTTGCGCAGGGCGATCATATCCGCGTGATCCAGATCGATGCGCTTGGCACCCGCCGGGGACCGGCGCCCGAAGCACAGGCGCTTTACACCGATTTGTCCCCGCCAGAGCCGCGTTCAAAGGACAAACCCCCCGAGAATCCCGCCTTTGAGGGAAAAGGCCGCCCGACCAAACGTGACCGGCGGCAGCTTGATCTTTCTAAATCGCGCCATCTTGAATGATCGGGCACTCTGGAATAGCTAGTCCACAAACAAATCGGATGAAGATCATCACATGACCTATATCGTCAACGACGCCTGCATCGCCTGCAAATACACCGATTGCGTGGAAGTTTGCCCAGTGGATTGTTTCTACGAAGGGGAAAACATGTTGGTGATTCACCCCGATGAATGCATCGATTGCGGTGTCTGTGAGCCCGAATGCCCGGCCGATGCGATCCGCCCCGACACGGAGCCGGATATGGAAAAATGGGTCGAGTTCAATCGCAAGTATTCCGAAATGTGGCCGGTGATCATCACCAAGAAAGACCCGCTGCCCGAAGCGGAAGAGCGTGACGGCGAATCCGGCAAATTGGAAAAGTACTTTTCCGAAGCGCCGGGCGAGGGTGGCTGATTCGGCCTTTGATTCGCGTGATACGTGAAGAAAATGCTGCAAATTACTGAGAAATATCCGTTTTCTTGTGGTTTCCGTAGGGGCAGCTTTCGGTGGGCCGGTTTTTGTGGTATAGTTATCCAAAGCTGAAACTGACGGTCGAACTCTACGGACATACGTGTGACACAACCAAGCTGCCAAGGTTGACACCCACATCCTAAGAATAACGCAACCGGACGCGGGCCAAGGGGCCGCCGCCCGCCTGTGTTTTTGACGTCTTTTAGCCCATGAATTCAACTGCGGGTCCGCCCGCGCCACAGGAGCCACTACATGACCAAATCGAAAAAGCTTGATTTCCGCCCCAATGAGTTTGTCGTCTATCCCGCGCATGGCGTTGGGCAGGTTGTCTCCATTGAAGAGCAGGAAGTCGCCGGCATCACGCTGGAGCTGTTTGTGATTGCGTTTGAGAAAGACAAGATGACTTTGCGGGTGCCAACGCACAAGGCAACCGAGATCGGCATGCGCGCGCTCAGCTCGCCGGATGTGATCACCCACGCGATGAAGACCCTCAAGGGCAAGGCCAAGGTCAAACGCGCCATGTGGTCGCGCCGCGCACAGGAATATGAGCAAAAGATCAACTCCGGTGATCTGATTGCCATCGCCGAAGTGGTGCGTGACCTGCACCGCACCGATGACCAGCGTGAGCAAAGCTATTCCGAGCGTCAGTTGTACGAAGCCGCGCTCGAGCGGCTGACCCGCGAAGTCGCTGCTGTTGGCGGTGGTGACGAACTGGCTGCTGCGAAACAGGTTGGTGACGTTCTGGAAAGCCGCGTCGCAGCCTAAGCTATTGAAAAATCAGACCGAACGCCGCGCCTTTGGTGCGGCGTTTTGCGTTTAGGGGCTGTGTGCGGCGATCAGGCACAGCCAGACGCCAACCTCTGTCATCTGCTGCGTGGCGCCCAACACATCGCCGGTCTGTCCGCCGATCTTGGATTTTGCCAGCCTGCCAAGGCCCAGCAGGATCGCCGCTGTTGTCATCAAAACCCAAAGAAACGAAACCCCCGGTAGACACAGTGCCGCCACAAGGCCTAGCGCCCCTGCGGTCAGTGTGGCTGCCCTGCTTGGCCGCCCAGTCTGCCGCGAAAGTCCGCCTTTGCGGGCCTGCGGCAGTTGGTACATCACCGCCACCATCGCCCCGCGCGAAAGAACCGCAGCGCCAATCAACGCGGGCCATAAAACGCCCTGTTCAATCACCAGACTGATCGCCGCCCACCGCAGCAGCAGGGACAGCACCAGTGCAATCACGCCGTAGCTGCCGATCTGGCTGTCTTTCATGATCTCCAGACGCCGCTCGCGGGTCCAGCCGCCCCAGAACCCGTCGGCGCAATCGGCCAAACCATCCTCATGCATCGCCCCCGTTGTGACGATCAGAGCCAGCAAGACCAGCACGGCCTGCGCCATCGGCGGCAGGCCAAACCATTGGCCAATTCCGCCGATGAGGGCCGCAATCACCGCAATCACCACGCCGACCAATGGATAGGCCCAGGCCGCATGCGCCGCGGGACGCGTTGAGCTGGCGTCATAAGCCGGATAGGGCAGCGGCAGACGGGTCAACAAACCCAGCGCCACGGTCAGATCTGAACGCCGAAACGTTGCTCCAAACCCTTTGATGTCGCTATCATCCATTAATTTGCCCCTCCCGCACTTTCGGCCCGGCCCTGCCGCAGATAGACATGGGCGCAGTTCAATTTGCAAGCCGAGCGTGCCCATGTCCCAGTCTTTCGCAACCCTGCCTGAATTCCGCGCCCTTCTGGCCGCGCAACATGTTGTTGACGAGGCCGCCGCAGCGGCGGCGCAGGATCACAACATGCAGCTGACCAAGCCCCCCGGTGCCTTAGGGCGGCTCGAGGATTTGGCAATCTGGTATCGCGGTTGGCGCGGCGGCGATCGGGCCGAGATTTCCGCGCCGCAGGTGATCGTCTTTGCGGGCAACCATGGCGTCGCCGCGCGGGGTGTCTCGGCCTTTCCGGCGGAAGTCACCGAACAGATGGTGCTGAATTTTCAGCATGGCGGCGCCGCGATCAACCAGATTGCCCGCGCAAACGGGGCCAAGCTGGATGTGGTGGCCTTGGATCTGGACAATCCGACACAGGATTTCACCCAAGGCCCCGCGATGTCGGAGGAGGATCTGGTGGCGGCGCTCAAGGCGGGCTGGGATCAGGTCGATGAAACCGCCGATCTGCTGGTGGTGGGCGAGATGGGCATCGCCAACACCACATCGGCGGCGGCGCTGTCATGTGCCTTGCTTGGCGGAGAGGCCGGTGACTGGACCGGTCGCGGCACCGGTGTGGATGACGCGGGGTTGGCCCTGAAAACCACCGTGGTTGCCGAAGGTGTAGCGCTGCATGGCGGGCAGGGCGACGGGCTTGAGACCTTGCGCCGCTTGGGCGGGCGTGAATTGGCCGGAATGGCGGGCGCGATGGCGCGGGCCCGTGCCCTGCGCATTCCGGTGATCCTCGACGGCTTCATCTGCTGCGCAGCGGCGCTGTGCCTTGAGCAGACGCAAACAGGTGCGCTGGATCACGCCGTGGCTGGCCACCAAAGCGCCGAGGGCGGCCATGCGCGGTTGTTAGAAGCCTTGGGCAAAGAACCCTTGCTGCAACTGGGCCTGCGCCTTGGCGAGGCTTCCGGCGGCGCATTGGCGATTGCGGTGATGAAGGGGGCAATGGCCTGTCATGCAGGCATGGCGACATTTGCCCAAGCGGGCGTCAGCGACGGCTAGGGCTGGGTCTTCTGGCAGTGGCACATTTTTTGCGGTGCGTTGGACGGTTCATGCTGATCCTAGGGCTGGGGCAATGTCGGCTCTGTGGACTTTGTTGCCCATAAAGTGCCACCGCGCCCGAACCGAGGGGCAGGAAGCAAAGCGCCCGCCCCGTGGGGGCGGTTCGGGCGCTGCCAAATCGGAGATTTGGCAAATCGTGCTCCGTTTCTAAGGGCATTTTGGGGCTCCAAGCCGACATCTGGCAATTCCAGTCAGCCGTTCGATCAACCAGTTCCCGCTCATGGCGCAGCCTACCAACACCACACCTCATCCCAAACCCACCTAGGCCCGTTTCTGATCCTCCTCATCAACCCGGTTCAGAAACGCGGTTTCCAGATCTTTCTGTAGCTCCTTGGCCCGCTCGACATAGGCCTTGTTCTGCGATGGCTCGACATCGGCCCGCCACAGCGCCGCCAATTCACGCACCGACAGGCGGTCATGGGCATAGAACATGCGCTGCGCCTCTGCCGCCTCGTATTCCGATAGCCCCATGTTTTCGAGCACATAACGCCCCGCACGCAGCGAGCTGTCGAACATCTCGCGCACGATGTCATTGGCACCGGCCTGATACTGGCGGTAGACATCCGTGCGGTCATGGGCGCGGCTGACGATGTGCAGATCCGGCCGTTGCTTGCGCGCATAGGTGATCAGTTGCAGCGCGGCCTCGGGGCTGTCGAGCGCGACGACAAGAACCCGTGCGTCTTTCAACCCGGCTTTGCGCAGGATGTCGGGGCGGGTGGGATCGCCCAGAAACGCCTTGAACCCGAACCGCCGCATCACGGCGATGGTTTCGGGGTTGTGGTCAAGAACAACGGTTTGAAAGCCACTGGCTTGCAACAGCCGGTTCACGATCTGGCCAAAGCGGCCAATGCCCGCGATGATCACCGGGCCTTCTTCGTCAATCTCATCGGGAACGAAGGGGGCAGATTCATCAAAACGGCGGCTGATCATCTCGTGCAGGATAAACAGCAACGGTGTGATCAACATCGACAGGGCAATCACCAACAGCAGGGTTTCCGCGACGCCATTGGGCATCACGCCGGTGGCCACGGAGAAACTGATCAGGACAAAGCCGAATTCACCCGCCTGCGCCAGACCCAGCGCAAACAGCCATTGGTCGCGCCCGCGCAGTTTGAAGGCCCAGCCAAGCGCATAAAGGATCAACCCTTTGACGATGATCACCAGCAGGGCCATGCCCATGATGATCACGAAATCCGCAAACAGCAGCTCAAAATTGATGCCCGCCCCGACGGTGATAAAGAACAGGCCAAGCAGCAGCCCCTTGAAGGGTTCAAGGTCTGTTTCCAGCTCGTGACGGAACTCGGAACTGGCCAAGACCACACCAGCCAGAAATGCGCCAAGGGCAGGGGAGAGCCCCACCAGCATCATCACAAAGGAAATGCCAACCACAATCAACAGCGCCAGCGCAGTATACATCTCGCGCAGCTTGGCAGAATGAATATAGCGGAACACGGGACGGGTGAAAAATACGCCCACTACGATAATGGAAATCACCGCCCCGATGGTCAGCAGGGTCACGCCCCAGCCCGGCAGACTTTGTACGAAGCTGAACGCGGCGTCGGCGGCTTCTGATCCGCTGTGGCCGCCGTGTTCATGGGCTTTTTCAACCTCTTCCGGGTTCAGCGATATCGATCCGTCCGGCAACAGCCCGCCAATTGTGTCCACCGCCAGGAGCGGCAAAAAGGCGAGAATGGGGATGACCGCGATATCCTGCGTCAGCAGCACCGAAAAGACAGAACGCCCACCGCTGGTTTGCATAAGGTTCTTTTCCGACAAGGTCTGCAACACGATCGCCGTGGAGGACAGTGCCAGCGTCAGACCAATGGCCAGCGCCACATTCCACGCCTGATCATAGGCCATCGCAATACCCATCAGCGCGGCGGTGGACAGTGCCACCTGCAGCCCGCCGAGGCCCAACAATCTGTGCCGCATGTCCCAAAGGGCACGCGGTTCCAGCTCAAGCCCGATGAGGAACAGCATCATCACCACGCCAAACTCGGCGAAGTGTTGCAGATCCTTGGTCTCTGCGCCGACCAGCCCCAGCACCGGACCAATCAGGATGCCCGCCGCCAGATAGCCCAACACAGACCCAAGCCCCAAGCGCGAGGCGATGGGCACCGCAATGACCGCCGCCGCCAGATAGATACTTGCTTGAAACAGGAAACCTTCCATTGTGGTCCTTTCAGGAGGATCAGGTGGGCAAAGGCCCGTCGCGTTTAAGTTGGTCCATCACGATCTGACTGTGCACCCGTGAGACCGCCGGATGGGGCAACAGCACCTCATGGATAAGCCGGTTCAGGCTGGGCAGATCTTCACAATAGACCCGCAAGAGATAGTCCGCATCCCCTGTCATGGTCCAGGCACTCACTATCTCGGGGCGGGTGGCCAGCAATCGGCCAAATGTCGCCGAGTTTTGCGGGCCGTGGGTGTCCAGATGCACCTGAACAAAGCCTTGCACGTTCAGGCCCAGCTTTACCGGATCAAGCCGGGCGGTGTAGCCCTGGATAAATCCTTCCGCCTCCAGCCGTTGCCGCCTCCGTCCGGCCTGCGAGGCAGACAGGTGCAATTGTTCGCCCAGCTCCTGTGCGGTGAGATGGGCGTTCTTTTGCAACGCGGCCAGCAGCCTGGTGTCGGTTTCATCCAAATTCATGCAGATTCCCCGCGTAGTTGTCCGGTATCATGCGGCATATCCGTAAAAATTGCCAGAAAGAAGCCCATCAATGCGCAGAATTGGCAAGCTCTTGCGCATATCTTCGCTTTAATACCCCTCATGTTAAGAAAAGGTGACACAATGGGCCCTTTCCCTCACGACGCCCCCAAATCAGTGATCTCTGAAGAGAACCCTGCCGGTACCGACGGTTTTGAATTTGTTGAATTCGCCAGCCCCGATCCGCAAGAGCTGCGCGATTCCTTCCTTCGCATGGGTTACACCCATGTCGCCAATCACAAGACCCAGAAGATCGAGCTGTGGCAGCAGGGCGATGTGACCTATATTCTGAACGCTGATCCCGACAGCTTTGCCGCCAAATTTGTGGAAAAGCACGGGCCGTGCGCCCCATCCATGGGCTGGCGCGTTGTCGATGCGCAAAAGGCATTGGCCCATGCGGTGGCCAATGGTGCCGAAGAATATACCGGTCCCGGCAAGGCGCTGGATGTACCTGCGATTATGGGGATCGGCGGCTCGCTGCTGTATTTTGTGGATCAGTATTACGACACCTCGCCCTACAACTGGGAATACGATTGGATCGCCCAGTCCAAGCCGGAAGGTGTGGGGTTTTATTACCTCGATCACCTGACCCATAATGTTTTCAAAGGTAATATGGACGTCTGGTTCAAGTTCTACGGTGATCTGTTCAACTTCAAGGAAATCCGGTTCTTCGACATTCAGGGCAAGTTCACCGGCCTGACCAGCCGCGCGCTGACCTCGCCTTGCGGGCGTATCCGTATCCCGATCAACGAGGACCGTGACGAGAAAGGCCAGATCGTGGCCTATCTCAAAAAATACAACGGCGAAGGCATTCAGCACATCGCGGTGGGTTCGAACAACATTTACGATTCGACCGATGCGATTGCCGAGAACGGCCTGAAGTTCATGCCCGGACCGCCGGATGCCTATTACACGATGAGCAAGGACCGCGTTGCGGGCCATGAAGAACCGCTCGACCGGATGAAGAAACATGGCATCCTGATCGACGGCGAAGGTGTGGTGGACGGCGGCGAAACCCGCATCCTGCTGCAAATTTTCTCGAAAACCATGGTTGGTCCGATCTTCTTTGAGTTCATCGAACGCAAAGGCGACGACGGCTTTGGCGAGGGGAATTTCAAAGCCCTGTTTGAAAGCATCGAGCAAGAGCAGATCGACACGGGCGAGCTTGCAGAAACATGATAAAACCGAGGGGCCTCTCTGCCTCGGACAACAGGGGATCAACCCCTGACTGGGAACGCCGCATCCACTGGGTGCGGCGTTATCCTTTTGGCATCTTCAGGACAACGTTGCGCCCGCGTTTGGTATAGCGCAATTCGCTGTCGCCGATAGCGGACACCCGGCCTCCGTCGATCCGATCTCCCACAACAACCTTCTTGTAGCGGCCATTGCTGAGCCGGACCAAGGCGCGGCGGCTGGACGGTTTTCCGTAAACGCCGATCAGGTTGACCTTCTTGAGGTTGATGGCGTTCTTCACGGTTGCCTGCTTGGCAACGGACGTTTTCGTCGGGATCTTGGGTTTGACAGTCCGCGGTGCCACGGCGGCCGCGCTGGCGACGCGCACCTCGTCTTTGGGCGCGCTACGCTCGGCGCGTTTGACGATCCGCGCAAAGTTCCGCGGGCGGGTATCGGGCCGTATAGAAGCGGCAACCGCTTGGCGTGTGGCGCTGTCAAATGGGTCTTCGGTCGCTTCTGGCACGGCCAGCGCGGCTGCGACCGCTTCGTTGGTGTCGGCTGGGCTGACCAATTGGGCGCGGGCGGCTTCTTGCACCGACAGGGGGCGCAGAACCGGGCGCAATCCGGCCAATTCACTGCGGGTTAAGCCGTCCAGTTGGGCGCGCTCGGTCTGCTCTTCCAGATCACCGGGGCGCAGCTTGGGCCTAAATGCGGCCAGCGCATCTCGCACACCCAAATCTTGCGGGGCAGATTGAAAACGGGTTGGCGTGGCGGGCGGAACAATCGGCGGCTTGCCCAAAAATACGGTAATGCCATCCGGGCTGAGGGCCCCCTGAACCGTGGGCCGCACCAGCCCGCGTGCATCCAGCGCAAAGCGGGTGCCAGCGGCCACCGGCGATGACACGGACGCCAAGGCCACGTCGGTTGCGTATTTGTCAGCGGGGGGCAGGGCGACCGCATCGTTTGCTGTGCTCACAGGGTCGATGCTGGTCAGGTAAAAGTCGTCAATGTCGATCAGGCTTGCAGGCTCTGGCGGTACGTCAGGGGCGCGCGGCCAGATACCGGAGGTGGCATAATGCGCCTCAAGCTCTGCCTCGGTCATCACCTCTGGCGGGGCAGGCTGCACCGGCTCACGCAGGGCATCCAGCACCGCCCCGTCCTCATCCGACAGCGCCGGATCAAGGGAGGCTGTTTCAATGGCCGCCTCTGTTACCGGATCTTCGGCAGGCGCGGCTGGTGGTATATCCTGCGCCTGTTCCACGGTCGCTTTGCCGCCAAAGAGGCGTGACAGGCTGAAATCTTCATCGAGAAACACGGAGGCCCAGGCCGCGACACCTGCCAGGAAGATCAGCAACACGGCAGTCAGGATCAAGCCAAGGAACCGAGGCTTGCCGCGCACGTCGGATTTGCGTGCGCCAAATACGGTCAGCCGTTCTGTCTCGGAGGTGGCGTTGTCGCCCTGCGGCGCGGTGACGGGTCCTTCAGGCTTGGCTTTGCGGCGGCTCAGAAAGCCGCTTTTGGCCGGGGCGGTTGGGGGGGCTGGATCAGGATCCGCAAAAGAGCTGCTGTCAGGCTCGATCGGAATGCCCGGCGCGGTGACGGATGCATCCGGGGCAGGAATCGGTGGCGGCGGCACTGCCCGACTGGCGGCCCCCAGAACCGGAGCTTTTGATGCACCATTGCCGCGACGGCTGGCAAATCCGGCAGAGGCGCCTTCACGACTGGGCGGGGGCGGCAAATCCTCAACGGGCGGCGCGTCGCTGCGGGCCTCTTTGACACCGTTCAGCGGCGGCAGCACCGGCAGAGGGGTGTCCTCTTGCGGCGCGGCATCGGTGTGACCTTCGCCCTGACCAATAGCCTGATCCGCAACCGGTTCTGTTTCTGCCGCGTCTTCCGGCGCAGATGTTCGGGAGACATCAGCGATGTCGGTTTCTTTTTCTGCTGCTGCGGAACCGTCAACCAATTCAGGCGCTGGTACGGCGGCGGGGTCTTCGGCATTGGCCTTGGGCCATTCCACATCCCCGATCACCACAACGGCAATGCCGTCCGGCTCTACCGTGTCACCCGGCTCCAGCAGATCGTCGGAAGCGGCGGTTGGTCCAAAGAAGGGCTCTCCCAAGAAGGGGTTGTCGTCCGGCACAGCGACGTAGCACAGCGGGTGAAACCGGTATTGTGTGGCAAAACCTTCGGCCTCGGCCATCGTCTCACGCGCCACGGCGGCGATATGGGTCTGGTCGCCATCCATGCAAATATCAAAGGCCAGATCGGACACTGCATAGGGGGTGGCTCCATCCAGCGCCCGCGCGGCGGCCTCGCGGCGGGTCGCCGCGTCCAGTCCGGGGGTGTCGATGGTCAGATATTTGATCTGGTCATTGGGCAAGATCAGCTTGGTCTCGACCCCGCCGGGATCGAGCGTCAGCGCCTTTTGGCGCAAGCCCTCAAGATCAGCACCCAGATCGGCGACATCCAGCGGCACCTCGCCCACCACGCGCCAGCCACCCGCCGCACGGTGCAAGAGCCTGATTCCTTGGAATGACAGGGATAGGGCAAAATTCGGCTTCATTGGGCGATCTTTAACATATTGCACGGACCCGGATCGAGACAGCTCCGGTCAGGTTCAAGAATAGCGCGGGTCTTTGCCTAAGGAAAGGGAAAGGCGGCGGCGAGGCTTGCCCCCATGGATGGCGCGGGGGCATTGTGAGGCCAATTATAGCGCATGAAAGGTTAAATGGTATGAGATGGATCAATTGGGCGGCTGCGATCTGGCTGTTGGCAGTGCCTGCCGCATGGGGGCAATCCGCCACCGAGACCGGGATCATCGTAACGGGTGAGGGGCGTGTGGCCCTGGCGCCGGATATGGCGGCCATCACCCTGGGCGTGCGCCACAGAGGAGACACGGCGCAAGAGGCGATGGCGCGGGTGACTGCAGACGTTGCGGGCATTCTGGGCGCATTGACCAATTTGGGCGTCGCAGGCATCGATCAACAGACCAGCGGGTTTTACCTGCGACCGGTCTATAACTCCCGCGGTATCAACGATGGATCTCCGCCTGATCTTGTGGGTTATGAGGCCGGAAACACTGTGACGGTGCGGGTAAGGGATTTGTCGATTCTGGGATCGACCCTTGATGCGGTGATTGAGATCGGAGCGAATGAATTCAATGGCTTGCGATTCGATCTTCAAGATCCCAGCGCTGCGCAATCCTTGGCCAGGCAACTTGCCGTGGAAGATGCACGGGACAAGGCCGAAGAACTGGCACAGGCGGCCGGTATTGAGCTTGGCCCATTGGTGCGGCTCAGCGAGGTCGGCAGCCATGCCGGACCGCGGATGATGGAAATGTCGGCTGGACGCGCCAGTATGGACAGCGCCATCGCAAGCGGAGAAGTGGGCGTAGAGGCGCGGGTGACGCTGGTTTTTGAAATCCGCCAGCCTTAAAAATTGCGTGCTGGACGGTGGCGCGGCTGACTGCGTTCCATATTTGATGTCTGGGATGTGGACGAAGATGCGCTAATGGAACCACTGCGCCCGCCGCGTCAAACCGTAGGTTTGCCTTCGGCAAAACGGGGCGGTTCGGGCGCTTCCAAATCGGAGATTTGGCAAATCGTGCTTCATCTCTCAGGGCATCTTGTGCGCGGAGTTGACAATCGCCCGCAAAGGAAAGGCCCCGCCTTTGCAGACGGGGCCAAAACGCTCATGAGGCAGGCGATCAGCCTGTCGCTTGGGCCAAAGCCTGATCGAGATCGGCAATCAGATCATCGGCGTTTTCTGTGCCGATGGAGATCCGCACCACATTGGCGCCCGCGCCTGCGGCCTCTTGCTGTTCCGGGGACAACTGGCGGTGGGTGGTGGATGCCGAGTGGATGACCAGCGAACGGGTATCGCCGAGGTTGGCCACATGGCTGAAGATCTCAAGCGAATTCACCAGCTTGACGCAGGCGTCATAGCCGCCCTTGACCGCAATGGTGAACAAGGCACCGGCGCCCTTGGGGCAAACCTTGGCGACACGATCATAATAGGGCGAGGACTCCAGACCGGCGTAGGTCACAGCATCAATGCGGTCGTCCGCTTCGAGCCATTTGGCAACCTTCACAGCGTTTTCCACATGGCGTTCCATCCGCAGGGACAGGGTCTCTGTGCCCATCAGCGTGTAATGCGCCGCCTGCGGGTTCATCGTCATGCCCAGATCGCGCAGGCCGATGGCAATGCCGTGGAAGGTGAAGGCAAGATTGCCAAAGGTCTCGTGGAACTTGAGGCCATGATAGGCCGGTTCCGGCTGGCTCAGCGAGGGGAATTTGTCATTGGCGGACCAGTCAAACTTGCCCGAATCCACAACGCAGCCCCCCGTGACGGTGCCGTTGCCGGTGAGGTATTTGGTGGTGGAATGCACAACCAATGTCGCGCCCAGATCAATCGGGCGGCACAGGAACGGCGTTGCCGAGGTGTTGTCGATGATCAGCGGAATGCCAGCGGCATCGGCCACATCGGCCACGGCCCGCACATCCATGATATAGCCGCCCGGGTTGGCGATCGCCTCGCCAAAGACTGCGCGGGTGTCATCGTCTATGGCGTCGCGCACCGCGTCCAGATCATCAAAATCAACAAATTTGCAGGACCAGCCAAAGCGTTTGATCGTGTGGCTGAACTGGGTGACCGTGCCGCCATAAAGCCGGGTTGAGGCGACGATGTTCTTGCCCGGACCCATCAACGGGAAGAGCGCCATGATCTGCGCCGCGTGACCCGAAGAACAGCAAACCGCGCCAACCCCACCTTCGAGGGTGGCAATGCGTTCCTGCAATACTGCAACCGTCGGGTTGGTCAGGCGCGAGTAGATGTAGCCCACCTCCTGCAGGTTGAACAGCGCCGCCGCGTGATCGGCATCGCGAAACACATAGGCGGTGGTCTGGTAGATCGGCGTTTGCCGTGCGCCGGTGGCCGGATCGGGCCTTGCGCCGGCGTGGATTTGCAGGGTGTCAAAGCCGTATGTGGCATCTGTCATGGGTGTCTCTCCTCTGTTTGGGAATATGGTTACGGCAATGGCTATGGGCGCACAAGAGAAGGGTGTTTTTCAGGGAACCTATGCGGCGTGGCGATGCGCGAAAGAACCTGCGTTCTGCCTGGGCGCGCGTTCGCGAACATATGTTTTGGATGGTATTTGCGGCCTGCCGCTGGGGGTTTCACACCCCCAGACCCCCGTGAAGTATTTATTGCCAAAAAGGGGCAGCGGTCAGCGCATCCAGAAGCCGTTGGATTTGATCTTGTTGCGGATCGCCTGTTCCTTGCGGGGCAGGTTGTCGCGATCAAATAGGGCGCGGACTTTCTGGCCGCGGCCCTGATAGATCATGCGTTTGATGGCGTCATAGCCCTTGAGCACTTTTTTGATCTTGTTGGGTGCGGTCACCTGTTCGAGCACCTCGACCACCCGGTCGTTTTCGCGGGCGTAAAGCAATGGGAGAACCCGGTAGTGACAGGACACCTCGCCATCCAGAAGGCCCTCTGGCAGCGTATCGCGCCCGCCGCCGAGCGCGTGGATCACCAATGGCAGCGCGATCTGGTCGAGCCATGGATCAAGGCTTTGGGCGCAAAGCTCCACGGGGGGCGTGTCGCGGATGGCGCGGGCGTATTCGAGGAACAAAGCACCAAACTCATGCGGGCAGCGGTAAAAGAAAAAGCCCGCATTGAAGTAGAGGTAGCGTTTCCAGTATTCGTCCGGTTGGCTGAGATCGAGACTGCTGTCGAAATCCAAGCCAAATTTGTCATAGAGAGACTTCCACAGGCCAGCATAGCCGGGACCGTAAAGCTGGGGCTGGGGCCAAGTGCCTTCGCGGCGCAAAGAGGCACTGGGCTTGCCAAAATCGAACGGCACGCGGGACAGATCGCCCGTGATGAGCGTGTCGGTGTCAAAGAACACAAATGGCTCCCCCTTGGGCAGGGCCTGCAGCATTTCGATCTTGTTGCCATAGGGATAGTTTTCGCCAAAAACCGCGTTGCTGAACGGGATGATCTCGGCACCCAGGTCCTCAAGCGCCTCCCGCAGGGCGACGTTCTGGATTGCGGGGTTTCCCTCCCACAGGGGCCCCGCTTGGGGTTCCGCGATCAGCAGGCGGCCGGAAAAATCGGGGCTGCACTGCCGCAGCGAGGCAGCAAAAATCAGTGCTTCATAAGACAATCTGCCCTGTTGGCCGACAACAACAACGTTGAAGGTTTGCGGCTTGGCCGTTTTGCGTGCCATACTTGTTCTGCCCTTTGGTCTTTTGTGACCACTATAGGGGCAGATGTTGCATGGCAAAAGACGGCAATTGAGCCGCGGCCAGGGGGAGATAGAATATGATCGATTTCTTTTTCGCGATGATGGCGGCAGGGTTGAACGCGGCGGACGGATCCGGCGCGGACGAGAGCGCCTTGGCCGAGAGCCAGAGCGCCGCGCCCAGCGTGGTGATTTCAGAGCAATCCGTTGTGATGGGCGAGGGCGTTCAAATTGGCGGCGCAACGGCAACCGCCAGCGTGCCTGCTGTGCCCGCAGTGCCGCAGGTACAGGCGCCCGCAGTCGGGGCCGGGTTCAACATGGCCGTAGTGCCTGCCGGGCTGGTTGCTGAACCACAGACCCCGACCGGCAAGTTCACCACCGCAGCCGAGGTCAAGCCGATCCTGAATGCGACGAAGGGCAATTGGGTGGCGGTGCGCGACTATGATGGCAATGATCTGCTGTATGTCACGCACCTTTGGAGCTGGCGGTGCGGGCTGGCGGCGATGGCGATCTCCGTCAATAACGAGCCAATGCAGAATTGGCCGCTGCCGCCCTGTCACACGCAGTTTTCAACGCCCAACGCGATTTTGGAAGATGACGGTTTCCCCTATCTCAAGCTTAAGCAAGGCGCGGTGCATTCTATCACGATCCAAGTTGTCTATGATGATCTGAGCATGGATGTCGCAACCTTCCAGCGCGGCGATGTTCTAGTCCCCTGATGGGGCGGCCCTGGATGCATTTGCGCCCGCTTCGGCGGTGCGCAAGCCCGGCCCTGAGCGTCGCGGCGTTGGACCTGAAGCCCGTTTTCCACTAAAGTTACCCAACCGACCCATTGGCGCAGGCACCATTGGATCCCCCTTTGACGCATGGCGCATGCGGCGAAGGGCAATGCCGCCTGCTGAATTCTGATCTCATACAGACCAATGGAAGGACACCGCCATGCCGGCCACAGCCAATGAAAAACAAGTTGCCAGTACTGCCGATCATATCCTCACAGCCGCTCAACAGACCCGCAAGGAAATCGAATACAGCCTGCGGGATCTGACACGGCTGGAACAACGATACGCACAGGGCAAAAAGATGGAAGACTGGGCGCCAAAACGGCTGGCTGAACTGTCCGAGGCGCGGGCCAGTGCGGTCCGGATGTACACCGGTTATCACCAGCTTGTCCGGGCAGGGAACGAGCAACTGGCATTGCAGCGCGAGGGGGTCACAATCCGCCGGGCCACTGGAACGGCCTATGCGCTGGTAGCGGCAGGCAAGCTGGCGGAGTGCTTTATCGCCGGGGCCAAGGTGCTACGAAAGTTTGAGGCGCTGACCAAGGGGTCCAAGATATTTGCAAAGGCCGAAGGGCTGAAGACCGCATTGGACATTGGCAAGGACAGCCAAGAGGCGGTTCGGGCGATGGCAGCGGGCAAGGGCAAAGAGGCTGGCGAGAAAGGCGGGCAGGCGCTTTTGAAATTATCAAGTGCGACGCGGGATTTTGCCGATATCGTTGACACGGTTTTTGCGCTTGCCGGTCTGTCAGACAGAAAACCGGACGCCTCGATGAAATCTGCCGCCGATGTCATGGTCAAAATGATGAAGGCAACCAAATCCCTGTTGCTGGCCTGCCGAGAGATCGAGCAGAGCAGCATGTTCAAGGCCGGCGCGTCCAAGGCGGCGATGAAAGCCTCTGCCGATCAGTTCGTTGGCGGGATGGAAACGCTTGGCATCATTGGCAATATCATTGAGGCGCTGGTGGCCATTGTTGATGCGATCGAACAATTCCAGGAGGCCAACAAACTGGCCGAAGTCTCGGCCAAGCAGGAGGCCTATAACACCAAGATCGGCGGATCGGCCCTGACCACCAAACAGATCATGATGCTGCGCGTTGCGGTTGGCGCTGAAACGGGCGAGACCGATCTCGCCAGCATACGCAAATCGATCACCAGTCTGGCGTCGGCCAAGGCGGTCACGCGGGAGTTGAACGAGAGCCTGTCTGACCTGGGCGCAAAATATAGCCATGCCCAGACCCATGTGACCGGGTTCACGGCGGCCTATGCGCGGCGGCTCGAGTGGTTGTCAAAATACTATGCCACCGCGCAAGTCCAATTGCCGCAATTGATGGCAAATTACGAATCTGCGGTGAAAGAACAAAGGGCAGGCGGCACGGGGTGGCGCGGCGCTATTGGGTTTTTGCCGGAACGGATGAACTCCGAACTGGCGCTGCTGGTGAACGCGATGACGCGGGCGCATATCCGGCTGTATTGTTGAGGCGGATAGACGTTCCGTGACGGGCAAAACGCCGAAAATCACTAAATCGCTTGATTGGTTTGCAAGACCAAACCACCATGCCCCCCAGCATAACCGCCTGCGAACGGCCTGAACCATTGGAAAAAACATGAGAATTAGGGTCAAGAACCCAGCCGCCGACCAGGATCTTACCGAATATGTGATGGGGATCGCGGAAGAAAGCGTCAGGTTCCCCGGTATCGCGCAATGCTTTGGCATCGTTGGTCTTTTTGGCAGCAGGATGCTTTGCGTTCATGTCAGTCCGGGCACGACGCAGGAGGAGATGGACACCATCTTCGCAAATCTGAACCTGATGGGCGGCGACAATGTGCTCGATTGGTACATTATCGGCCCGTTTGACGAGCATTTTGCCATCGGCAGTGCATTGTGGCGTTCCAAGAAAGACATCAAGAAGACCTTTCGCCAGTCTTTTCCCAAAAAGGCTCGGTTTCATATTATGGATGTCACGGCCGAAAGATCGGCCCGAGTTCTGTTTGAAGGCAACATGTGGCCCATCGGCGCAATTGACATACGTGTTGTGCGCAATTCCTTCAGTTTGGCCTTTGCCTACAAAGAGGGGCGGTTGTCGGTCACCACATGGACGCCGCTCGATTTGACGAAATTCAAACGGCTTTGATCCGGGGGGATCAATCGGGGTGTTCTTGGCGTTTGATTTGAGAGGGTGTGCGCTGTCACTTTGCTGCGCAAAATGACTTTGCGCACTCAAACAATTTTTCGCTGAAAAATGGTTTGATGGTGGGCGACCCTGGAATCGAACCAGGCGTGCGTCTCCGCGAGGGAACCGCAGGTGGCCCCTGCCACGAAGAAACGCGCAGGATTGATCCGGGGGATCAATCGGGGTGTTCTTGGCGTTTGATTTGAGAGGGTGTGCGCTGTCACTTTGCTGCGCAAAATGACTTTGCGCACTCAAACAATTTTTTCGCTGAAAAATGGTTTGATGGTGGGCGACCCTGGAATCGAACCAGGCGTGCGTCTCCGCGAGGGAGTTACAGTCCCCTGCCACACCTTGCGGCCTGTCGCCCACTTACCTTCTGTGCATTGCACCGAACGTGGAGGCGTGATTACAAGCGACCCTGACAGGCGTCAAGGCGAAAACCGACCAAAGGGCGCGACAATTTTTTGAGGATGGCACAATGAAAAAACCAAAGTGGGTCGTGCAGAAAGAGCAGGACAAAAAAGCCGAGGCAAATACGACGCTTTGGCTCTTTGGTTTGCATGCGGTGCGCGATGCATTGGTGAACCCCGCGCGGGAGAAATTGACGTTGATGGTCACACCAAATGCGCAGATCAAACTGGAAGAGGCCATTGCAACTGCGGGCATCACGCCGCAGGTCGTCGATCCGCGCAAGTTCCATCCGCCGATTGACCCCGGCTCGGTCCATCAGGGGGCGGTCTTGGAGGTCAAACCGCTCAACTGGGGGCGGCTTGAGGATGTCTGCATCGGCGATTCAGCGCCGCGTGTGCTGTTGTTGGACCGCGTGACCGATCCGCATAACGTGGGCGCGATCCTGCGCTCTGCCGAGGTGCTGGGCGCCTCTGCGGTGATAGGCACGCGTCACCATTCCGCGCCGGAAACCGGGGCGCTGGCCAAGACCGCCTCTGGTGCGCTGGAACGGCAGCCTTACTTGCGGGTGCGCAATCTGGCCGATGCGATCCGGGCGTTACAGAACATGGGCTATCTGGTACTGGGCCTTGACGGTGAGGCGACCCAAACCATCGAGGCGGCAGTGGAGGGCAAACGCGACCGCCCTGTAGCGCTTGTGTTGGGGGCCGAGGGGCCGGGCTTGCGGGAAAAAACCCGCGAAACGGTGGATGCACTGGTACGGATTGACGCATCAGGGCAGTTTGGATCGCTCAATGTCTCCAATGCCGCCGCAATCGCCCTATATGCCACCAAGGAGCATTTCTAAGAGGGCGCAATGGCCGGGCCAACCAAGATCGCGACCTGCTGCCACTGCGGCAGCAAGGCGGCACTGAAACTGGGCAAAGGACGGCATGAGCTGTCCTGCGCAAGCTGCGGCGCGCCCCTGCGGCAGTTGAAGGCCTTGCCGGTGAAACCCGCGCCGCGCCCGGCGGCGATCAGCCATCAACCGGCCCTGCGCGATTTTGCAGGGCAGGCGCAGCCGCAGCGCAAGCGGCGAAAAAAGCCCAAGAAAAAGAAGATCTTCGGTGGCAAGTTCAAGGACTTCGCCGAGGATCTGTTCGATTTTGTCGAAGACATCTTTGACTGAAACCGCGCGGATCGGCGGGATATTGCCCGTTTTTTAACAGATTGTTCATCTGCGCCCTGCTACCCCTTTGAAAGCAGCGCAGGAAACTTACCTTTTATGTGCAGGCCGGATTGGAACCGCCGGCTGATGCTTTACTGTCCCTCGTTCCGTACCTTCGCGCCCCCTTGCCCTTTGGCAATCGGGGCGCTTTTTTCTTTTGATGCACGAGGGTAGGGTGAGACATGACCTATTCTGATGCCTGGCTGAAAACCATCCTGACCCGCACCAAACGCATTGCTGTTGTGGGTGTTTCCATGAATCCGGTGCGCCCCAGCTATTATGTGGCGCGGTATCTGGGCCTGCGCGGCTATCAGGTCGTCCCGGTCAATCCGCGCCATGCCGGTGAAACGCTGTTTGGCCAAACGGTGGTTGCCGGTCTGGGGCAGATCGAAGGCGGCGTTGATATGGTGGATATTTTCCGGCGCTCCGAAGCGGTGCCGGAAATTGTCGATGAGGCGCTGGAGGCGTTTCCCAACTTGCAAACCATTTGGATGCAGATCGGGGTTGAGCACGCCGAAGCTGCGGCCAAGGCCGAGGCGCGCGGCGTCGATGTGGTACAAAACCGTTGTCCCAAAATCGAATATCAACGGCTGTTCGGAGAACTGCGGCAGGGCGGCTTTGCCACGGGCGTGATTTCCAGCAAGCTTTAGGGCGCGCGAGAAGCTTTCTCGGCGATGCCAGACTGGCTTTGCCTTGCGGCGAGCGTATCCAGCACATCGGACAGCGGCACATCACGGGCAGCCAACATCACCAGCAGATGATAGAGGACATCTGCCGCTTCGCCGGTGAGGGCATCGCGGTCGCCCTTGACCGCTTCGATGATGGCCTCCACGGCCTCCTCGCCAAATTTCTCGGCGCATTTCTCCGGGCCTTTGGCCAAAAGCTGTGCAGTCCAGCTGCTGGATGGATCTGCATCCTTGCGGGCGAGAATGGTAGCGTAAAGATCGTCCAGGGTCATGTCAGCCTCATCGGGATGCCAGCGGCGGCCATATGCGCCTTGGCTTCGGCGATGGTATATTCGCCAAAGTGAAAGATCGAGGCGGCCAGCACCGCAGAGGCGCCGCCTTGGGTCACGCCATCCACCAGATGATCAAGCGTGCCAACCCCGCCAGAGGCGATCACCGGCACATGGACAGCGTCCGAAATGGCGCGGGTCAGCGGCAGGTTGAACCCCTGTTTTGTGCCGTCCCGGTCCATTGAGGTCAACAGGATCTCGCCCGCGCCCTTCGCTGTCACGGTGCGGGCAAATTCCACCGCGTCTATGCCTGTGGGCTTGCGGCCGCCATGGGTAAAGATTTCCCATTTGCCGGGTGAGACTGTTTTGGCGTCAATCGCGCAGACGATGCATTGGCTGCCAAATTGGTTGGCAGCCTCTGCGATCACATCCGGGTTGGCCACAGCAGCGGAATTGAAGCTGACCTTGTCCGCCCCCGCCAACAACAGCGCCCGCACATCGGCAGAGCTGCGCACCCCGCCGCCCACTGTCAGGGGGATATAGCAATGCTCCGCCGTGCGGCGCACCAGATCAAACATCGTGCCGCGGTTTTCATGGGTTGCGTGAATGTCGAGAAAGCACAGCTCGTCCGCGCCAGCGGCGTCATAGGCAATGGCGGCATCCACCGGATCGCCTGCATCGCGCAGGCCGACAAAGTTCACGCCTTTGACTACGCGGCCATCGGCAACGTCAAGGCAGGGGATGATGCGGGTTTTGAGCATGAGGGTGGTTTAATCCGCTGTTGTCCTTGGGGCAAGCGCCGGGGGGCATTGCGCCCCCCGGACCCCCCGCAGAGGTTTTTTGGCCAAATGAAGTTAGGGGGCGAGGGCCGAGAGAGCAGCCTCGAGATCAATGGCGCCATCATAAAGAGCGCGGCCAGAGATGGCCCCCTCGATCACGCCGGTCTGTTTGAGAGCAATAAGATCGTCCAGCGAAGACACGCCGCCCGAGGCAATCACCGGGATCGAGACCGCGCGGGCCAGATCGGCGGTGGCCTCGATGTTGGGGCCGCCCATTGCGCCATCGCGCATGATGTCAGTGTAGATGATGGCCGCAACGCCTGCGTCCTCAAAGGATTTGGCAAGATCGGTGACCATCACATCGGTCTCTGTGGCCCAGCCTTTGGTGGCCACGCGGCCATTGCGGGCATCAATGCCCACTGCAACCTGGCCCGGAAAGGCCTTTGCAGCCTCGCGCACCAGATCGGGGTTTTCGACGGCAACCGTGCCAAGGATGACCCGCGCCAGCCCTTTTTCCAGCCAGCCCTCGATGGTGGCCATGTCGCGGATGCCGCCGCCCAATTGCGCGGGCACGTCACAAGCCTTCAGGATCGCCTCAACCGGCGCCGCATTCACAGGTGTTCCGGCAAAAGCGCCATTGAGATCAACCAAATGCAACCATTCACAACCCGCCTCAACAAAGCTGCGGGCCTGCGCGGCGGGATCGTCGTTAAACACGGTCGAGCGGTCCATATCGCCATGTACAAGGCGCACAGCCTGGCCGTCTTTGAGGTCAATTGCGGGATAGAGGATCATGGCCTGTCCTTATGATCTGAAGTTGGGTCCGGTTATGCATGTTGCGGGGCGATTTGCAACGCGACCCAAGGTCAGCCTTGCCTGAAAGGGGGGTGATCGCACAAACTGGCCTCAGAAAACGGGGAGGAATGACATGAAAACGATAATCACTGCGGCGCTGTTTGCCTTTGGATTGGCAGGGGGTGCCTTGGCCGAACCTGCGATTGGGACGTGGAAAACACAAGTCGATGACGGGGCATATGCCCATGTCAAAATGGCGCCTTGCGGCAACGCAGTCTGCGGCAAAATCGCTCGCACGTTCAATGACAGCGGCGAATACAAATCCAAAAATCTGGGCAAGACCCTTGTGATCGACATGAAACCGGAGGGGGGCGGCAAATACAAAGGCAAGGTTTGGCGGCCCTCCAATGACAAGATCTATATCGGCAAGATGGCGGTCTCTGGCAATTCTTTGAAACTGTCTGGTTGCGTCGCCGGCGGTTTGATTTGCTCAAAACAGACATGGCAGCGACTGAACTAGGTTCGGCGAGACATTGAAAGTTGAGGCGCAGAGAGGTATTTCTTTCTGCGCCTTTTCTGTTGGGGGAGAAGCTGAACATGAGCCTTTGCAAATTGATTGCCGTTGCGGCCCTTGCCATGATGTCAGGCGGAGCCGCGCTGGCGCAAAATGCGCAGGTTGAGGTGCCGCTGGGCCTGTGGAAGTCAGAGCCGGACCGCCTCGGCGTGGTGTTGAATGTACGCACCAAACCATGCGGTCGCGCGATGTGCGGCCGGGTGGAGCGGGTCAAGGACCGGCGCGGCTATGACACGCCCTCCACCATGGTGGGGCAAAAGATACTTTGGGATATGAAGCCGCAGCCCGACGGCAGCTTTCTGGGCAAAATGATCGACACCCGCGGCATCTGGCATCCTGAAACACGGATCGAGGAACGTGCTGGTAAATTGCAGGTGCGGGCCTGCGGTGAGGAAGGGTGCCGAGATATGGTTTGGAAACGGCTGCGTTAAGGTTTCCAATTGAGGAAATTGGCGATCAGCCGCAGGCCAGTGGCTTGGCTCTTTTCCGGGTGGAACTGCATGCCCAGCATGGTACCGCGTCCGATGATCGCGGTCACATCACCGGCGTAATCGACATGTGCGAGCCGCTGTGCTTCATCTTGCACAACCATATGATAAGAATGCACAAAATAGGCGTGATCGCCGGTCTTGATCCCATCAAACACCGCGTGGGGATGATCGATCACCAGATCGTTCCAGCCCATATGCGGCACCTTTAAACCGGGGTCCGCCGGGGTGATTTTGGTCACTTCGCCGCCGACCCAATCCAGACCCGGCGTGTCAGCATATTCGCGGCCCAATGTCGCCATCAGCTGCATCCCGACGCAGATGCCAAGAAAGGGGCGGCCTTTCTCTTCAACTGCCTCGACCATCGCATCATAAAGGCCGCCCGAGCCCTTGAGCGCCGCCATGCAGGCCGGAAATGCGCCATCGCCGGGCAGCACCAGCCGGTCGGCCTTTGCCACGACATCGGCGTCGGCAGTGACGATCACCTCGCCTGCGCCAACCTCGCCTGCCATCCGTTCAAACGCCTTGTGCGCGGAATGCAGATTGCCGGATTCGTAGTCAATAATCGCGGTCAGCATGGAGCTTTTCCTCAGAGTGCGCCTTTGGTCGACGGAATATCACCTGATTTGCGCGGATCAACCTCGACCGCCTCGCGCAGCGCCCGCGCTACGGACTTGAACGCCGCCTCGACGATGTGGTGGCTGTTGATCCCGTGCAGCATATCAACGTGCAGGGTAATACCGCCCTGGGTGCCGAAGGCTTGGAAGAACTCGCGCACCAGTTCGGTGTCAAAAGTCCCGATCTTTGAGGTGGGAATATCCACGTTCCAGATCAGGAAGGGCCGCGCCGAAAGATCCAGCGCCGTACGGATCTGCGCGTCATCCATCGGCAGCAGACAGGCGCCATAACGGCGGATACCACGTTTGTCGCCCAAGGCCTTGGCCAGTGCCTGACCCAGTGTGATGCCCACATCCTCAACCGTGTGGTGATCATCAATGTGCAGATCACCCTTGGCGCGGATTTTCATATCAATCAGCGAATGCCGCGCCAGTTGGTCGAGCATGTGATCGAAAAAGCCAACGCCGGTCTGGTTATCATATGCGCCGGTGCCGTCGAGATTGATCTCAACCGTGACATCAGTTTCGGCAGTGGTGCGGGTCAGGGTCGCTGTGCGCATGGGGATCTCCTGCGGTTTCGCGCCCTTATACCAGCGCAGGCGGGCAGGCCAAGGGCAATGGCACCTGCGATCAGGGATTGCGGCGCATTGGGGCATGTGAGAGTCTGGACCAAACCAGAATGAGGCTGTCATGACCACTTGTGTTTTTATCCAGATCCGCTGCCGTCCCGGTTCGACCTACCGTGTGGCCGAAGAAATCGCCCTGCGTGAAATCCATTCGGAGCTGTATTCGACGTCGGGTGATTTTGATCTGTTGATGAAGCTCTATATCCCCAAGGGGGAGGATGTTGGCGTCTATATCAACGACAAATTGCTAGATATCGACGGGATTGAACGCTCGCTCACCACGATGACATTCAAGGTTTTTTGATCTTGCGCCGACCTTTGACGCTATGGGCTGCGGTTCTCGCGGCTTGTTTGCTTGCGTATCCGGCCTCTGCCGCGCGCACCTACGAAGGGGAGGAGGCCGCGGCGCTGCGCTGTGCCAATATGCTGGCGCTGACCGCTGTTGTATTGGCCGGGGCGGATCTGATCGGGGATCAGGAAAAAGAGATCATGCTGGGCGTGACCGTGTTGATCCTTGAGCGGCATGTCAGCGGCACATGGCGGCAAAAGAAAGCCGCGCTTGAGATTGTCCGCGACCGGCGCAGCTTTCCCGACACTCTGGAGGACTACAGGCGCAACGCCGCACGGTGTCTGGCGCAATTTCCGATCAACTAGGATTAGACCAGATGAACGCCCGGTGTGATCGCCTTGCGCGCCGCAGCGGAAGCCCGGCCAATTTTGGCTTTGCTCTTTTCGCGCATCATGGCGCGGCCAATGGCACGGTCAAATGTCTTTTTTACCCGCTGGTTGCGGCTGGCATTCGGGGTGATCGGATTGCCGATAGACACGCTGAGCCCCATCGAGGTGCCGTCATCAAAGAGGGCCGCACCCTGGTCAAGAACCGCATGCACCTGATCTTCGATTTCGGGCCATTGTGGTGGCTCGCTGCCCTGCATGATCGACAAAAACACGCCGTCGCCCTGATAGCTCATCAGCATATGTGGACAATCGACAACCTCTGAAATGGCATCGACAACCTCGGTCAAGGCAATGGCAAATTCATGGGTCTGGCACCGGGCAAACAGCCCGTCGATGTCTTCGATCTTGGTGGCAAAGATGGTGCAGGCGTCCAGCCGGCGGCGCGAAAGCTGTGACAGGTAATTGCCCAGCGAAAACGGCAGGATCAACTGGTTGAGATGGGAAATCCGGACAGGATCGCTCAGGTCAAAGGGGTGTTGGCCCGGTTCTGCGACGATCTGCTCCAGCGGATCAAGACGCGGGACGAGGTCCGTGGTTTCTGTCATCCGGCGGGCAACGCGCACCCGTGTAACCATCTCTTTGACGTCAAAAGGTTTGGTGATGTAGTCGTTGGCACCCGCGGCAAAGGCGTTTTCGATGCGTTTGTGATCTGTAACCGAGGTCAGCATCAGGATCGGCGTATTGCGATACCGGGGCAGGGCGCGGATGCGCTCGCACAATGTGATACCATCCATTTCAGGCATCTCGACATCCAGCAAAAGGCAATCGTATTCAACATCCGGATCGGCCAGATGGTTCAGCGCGGCCGGCCCGTTGCTGGCCAGGGTAATATCCGGCAGGTCAGCTTGTTTGAACACAAGCGGCAAAAGATCAAGGATCAGTGGATCATCATCAACAGCCAAGAGTCTCATTGCGTACCTTTCCGATTTATTCCCGCGCCTTCTGGCAAGTGGATTGTCGTTCTTGTTATCCATTAACCCTGAGAAATCGGCGAAATTATGACGCTGTTGCCCACATTGCCCGCACATTTGGGGTTTTTCGAGGTGATATGTGGCACACGCGCAGATTGTTGCCGATTTGCAAGATCGCTTAATCCGTCCGTAAAAACCAAAAAGGCCGCCCGAAGGCGGCCTTTTGATGTCCTGTTGGGTGACAGGATCCGAATGGAGCGGGCGAGGCGATTCGAACGCCCGACCCTAACCTTGGCAAGGTTATGCTCTACCCCTGAGCTACGCCCGCATCCTTCGGATATGGGGGGAATACCCATCTGCGCTGGGGGCTGCAAGAGGGAAAAACAGCCAAACAGCACTTTTTTTGTCTGATCCGGATTTTGTTTGTTTTGGCCGAGTTGGAGCGGCCAGTCTGCATTGGAATTTTGACCTGTCTGCCGGGGCAGGGCGTAAATTGGCAGGGCTCTGCGGTTCTTTCGAAACACCCGCGCCCTGTTGTTGCCGCGAAGGCGATCGGCGCTTGACCTTGCCCGGTATTCATCGTGGCCTGCCCAAAAAGGGGCGCCGATGCAAAAGTCACTTCTTGTCCGATTCATTACAGCCAGCGGCGTAACCAACCTTGCAGATGGTGTCGCGACAGTGGCCTGGGCCTGGCTGGCTTCGCTGTTGACCCGCGATCCTTTGATGATTGCCCTTGTCCCTGTGGCCTTGAGGCTGCCGTGGTTTGTTTGCGCCATTCCAGCCGGGATCATCACCGACAGGGTCGACCGCCGCAAACTGATCTTGTGGATGGATGTCCTGCGCGGCTTGGCCTTTGTTGCCGTTGCGATGGTGCTCTGGTCGGTTGTGCCGCTGGCGGATGCGCCGCAAACCGGCACCTCCTATCCAGCGGTGTTCGGCATGGTAATACTGGCGGCGCTGGCGGTCGGCGTGGCCGAAGTGTTTCGCGACAATGCGGCGCAAACGATGCTGCCCGCCATCGTTCCGCATGAAGCATTGGAAAAGGCCAATGGCCGGTTGTGGAGCGTCGAACTGGTCGGCAATGCGCTATTGGGCCCTGCCGTGGGGGCGACGCTGATCGCGATTGCCGTGCCCTTGCCCTTTGCCCTGAACGCGCTCGCCTATGTGATGGCCGTTGTTCTGATCTGGCAGATGGCAGGAAGCTTCCGCCCAGAGAGCCAGCCCGACCGCCACTGGCGGCGCGAATTGATGCAGGCGGTGCACTTTCTGCGCAGCAAGCCGCTGCTGATGGCGTTGGCATGGATCACCGGCTTCTGGAACCTGCTTTATGAAATGGTCGCCATCGGGCTGATCCTGCATGCACAGGAGAACCTGAATATCGGGGCGCAGGCCTATGGCCTGATCCTCGCGGCAGGGGCGGTGGGCGGCATCTTTGGCGGCTGGTGTGGCGATCCGATCATCCGCCGCTTTGGCGGCAAGCGCACCGCGCAATGGATGCTGGCACTCTCTGCGCCCGCCTTTGCCGGAATGGCCCTCGCGCCTGGTCCTGTGGCCTTGGGTGTTGTGCTGATGCTCTTCAGCTTTACCGGTCTGGTCTGGAACACGGTTTCGGTGTCTTACCGGCAACGCGCGATCCCCGATGCGATGTTGGGACGGGTGAACAGCCTGTATCGTTTGATGGCCTGGGGCATGATGCCCGTCGGATTGTTGCTTTCCGGGGTAATTGTCCGCATTGCCGAAGCGCCTCTTGGCCGCGATCTGGCCCTGACCGCGCCGTTCTGGGTCGGCACCTTGGGGGCGGCGGCCTTGGGGGCAATGGGCTGGCGCGCCCTGAACCGCTGGTTCCCTGCCTAGATCACCGCATGGGCCAACAGGCCCAAGGCGGTCACCGCCATCATCAACAGGGTCAAGAGCATCCCCAACTGCCGCAGGATAATCTTTTGCGGCGTGGCGGCAAAGCCAAGCGCATGCAGCACACGCCCCGCCACCAGCGTCAGCCCCATCAAATGCAGCGCCACGGCAGGGCTGCCCATCAACTCGCTCATCACCATCAGCAACAGGGCCAGCGGCGCATATTCCGCGCAATTGGCTTGCGCCCGCATCCGCTTAAGCAGGTTCTTGTCTCCAGTATCGCCCAGGGACAATCTGTGCGCCCGCCGGTACAGGATCACCCGCCAGCTGAGGACAAGGAACAGCAAGACGATAAGGGCGGCATAAATTGGCGTGATGGACAGGGTCATGATCGGGCTCCTTTGCGCCAACCCTAACCCGTTTTGCCAAGTGGCAAAGCCTGACCCTGCGTCGCGCTGCCCGCTGCTTCATTTGGCAAGAAAAACTCAAGAGCCCGATTTGCCTGAAACGCACCCGCAGCGGTGGGCGCCAACCCGCCAAAGAAAAAGGCCCCAACCGCCGTTGGAGCCTTTGCTGTTATTAAACCGTCACCTTAGTGGCCGGGTTGTTTGTCCCAGTCTTCCTGCTTGGGCAGGATTTCGAAGGTATGCTCCGGTGGTGGGCTTGGCAAAGTCCACTCAAGCGTATCGGCATATTCGTTCCATGGGTTGTTGGCCGTGCTGATCGCGCCGCGACGCAGTGAATAGGCCATGATCCCGAAGAAGAAGATGAACGAGGCAAAGCTCAGGAACGCGCCCCAGCTCGACCACTGGTTCCAATAGGCAAAGGCCTCAGGATAGTCGATGTAGCGGCGTGGCATGCCCTGACGACCCAGGAAGTGTTGTGGGAAGAACGTCAGATTGGCGCCAATGAACATCGCCCAGAAGTGCAGCTTGCCCGCCCATTCAGGATACATACGGCCCGTCATCTTGGGGAAGTAGAAATATACCCCTGCAAAGATCGCGAACACCGCACCAAGGCTCATCACATAGTGGAAGTGCGCCACAACGTAGTATGTGTCGTGGTAATAGCGATCCACAGCGGCCTGTGACAGAACGATACCGGTCACGCCGCCAACGGTGAACAGGAACAAGAAGCCAAAGGCCCAAAGCATGGGTGTTTTCATCTCAACCGAACCGCCCCACATGGTGGCAATCCAAGAGAAGACTTTAACCCCTGTCGGCACCGCAATGACCATGGTGGCCAGCATGAAGTAAGCCTGCTGGTTGAGGGTCATGCCCACGGTGTACATGTGGTGCGCCCACACAACAAAGCCCAATGCGCCAATCGCTATGATCGCCCAGACCATTGGCAGATAGCCAAAGATCGGCTTGCGGCTGAAGGTGGCGATCACATGGCTGATGATACCAAAGCCGGGCAGAATGATGATGTACACTTCGGGGTGGCCGAAGAACCACAAGATGTGCTGGTAAAGAACCGGATCACCGCCGCCCGCTGGATCGAAGAAGGCAAAGCCAAAGTTGCGGTCCATCAACAGCATGGTGATCGCACCCGCCAGAACAGGCAGTGACAGCAGGATCAGCCAGCTTGTGACAAAGATCGACCAGCTGAACAGTGGCACCTTGAACAGGGTCATGCCCGGGGCACGCATGTTCAGGAAGGTGGTGATCATGTTGATCGCACCCAGAATGGACGAGGCACCCGAGACGTGTACCGCAAAGATCGCCAGATCCATCGACATGCCGCCTTCTTTGACGGACAGCGGTGGATAGAGAACCCAGCCTACACCGGACCCCAGCTGGCCATTGCCGCCGGGCGACAGAACCGAGCAAACAGCCAATGTTGTACCGGCCACATAAAGCCAGAACGACAGGTTGTTCATCCGCGGGAACGCCATGTCAGGCGCGCCGATCTGCAATGGCATGAAGTAGTTGCCAAAGCCGCCAAAGAGCGCCGGAATAACCACGAAGAACATCATCAAGATGCCGTGGCCGGTGATCAGAACGTTCCACAGGTGGCCGTTTGGCGTACAATCTGCCGATGCATCGGCAAAGAAACGCGCGCCTTCCATACACATGTACTGGACACCGGGATCCATCAGTTCAAGCCGCATGTAAACGGTGAACGCGACCGAGATAAAGCCGACGACGGCTGACACGATCAGGTACAAAATACCGATGTCTTTGTGGTTTGTGGACATGAACCAGCGGGTAAAGAACCCGCGATCGTCATGGTGGTCTTGGCCGTGAATGGCTGCGTCTGCCATGCGGTGCCTCCTAGATAAAGATTTTTGATACACCACGCCTGTTGGCTGACGCGGTGCGCAGTCCCGTTTGTTCTAGTGCGGCTTTCGCTGGGGGGCAATGGGCGGGTTTGCCGCAGGAGCAGGTTATTTTTGCCAAGTCCGTTGGAAAGCGTGCCGATTTGCCTTGATCTTGGGGCAAAGCGTCGGAATGCCCAAAATCGGGCGGAGTTTCGCAGCGCGGAGGACCGCCAAGGGGGGGATCTGCCTGCACAATGATTCCCCGCCGAATGAAACGGGCGGTGATCGCGCTCAATCGTGCCAAAGGGTCATCCCTGCAGCGGCTGATCGGGCAGGGGGCCAAAGCTGCGCAAAGGCGGATTTGAGCAAGGCTTCGTCATATTCACTTTGGGCGTTGCTGTCATACACCACCCCGCCACCGACATTCAGCCGCGCCTGGCCGGTGGGTCCACAGATCAAAGTGCGGATTGCCACGTTGAACTCCATCGCGCCATCGGGCGCGATCCAGCCGATCATGCCGCAATAGGCCTCGCGGGGGCCGATCTCCAAATCGGCCAATATCTCCATCGCCCGGATTTTCGGCGCGCCTGTGATTGATCCACAGGGGAAAATCGCCATCAAGATCTCGGCAAGGCCGCAATCCGGTCTGATGGTGGCCGTCACCTCAGAGATCATTTGATGCACAGTGGCATAGCTTTCGATCTCGAAAAGCGATGGAACCTGAACGCTGCCCACTTCAGAGATCCGCGCAAAATCATTGCGCAGCAGGTCGGTGATCATCAGGTTTTCCGCCTGATCCTTTTCCGATGCTGCCAAACAGGCCTTTAACATTGCATCTTCTGCGGCATCTGCACTGCGTTTGATCGTGCCTTTCATGGGACGCGCCCGCAGCTGTCCGTCCGAAGACAGGGAAAAGAACAATTCAGGTGAACGGCACAGCAGTTTTGTCGCCCCCAGATCGACAAATGCACCATAGGGCACGGTCTGCTTCTGCCTGAGCCTTTCATATAGCTGCCGCAAGCAACCGTCATAGGTTGCAGCAAGAGGGAAGGTCAGATTGGCCTGATAAATATCGCCGGATTTGAGGAATTCATGAACGGTATCAAAGGCTTCTTTGTAGGTCTCAAAGCTCCATTCCGGTGCGAATGGGCCAAGGTGGGCGGCGTTCCCTTCGGGTGGCGGGTCGGTGGGGCGAACCTGGTCAAACACCCCAAACCGCAGCAGCGGCTCTGCGCTTGCACTGCGGAAATTGGGAAAGACATCAGGGCAAAGCACATAGCCCAGTTCGTATGATGCGTATCCGGCAAGCCATTTGCCGCCGCGCTGGGCCGCATCCATCGCATGCAGTGCCGCGTCAATCTCATCGCGATGCCATGCTTCGACAAGGTGTTCGGGAGCCCGAAACAATGAGCCGGTTTCGAGCGGCCCCCGATCAAACAGGACGGATGCCTGCGAGATGCCTTGCGTCATCTAGAAGTCGGCAGCGATGCGCAGATCGCGAAGGGGGCGCACGATATCAATACAGTCCTGATAGATCTGGTGGGCGCGGTAGGCAGACAAAGCCTCTTCGTTTTCAAATTCTGCGTAAACAATGACATCGACCTCGTTGCCAAAGCGATCTTCATTCCGGTTGCGCGACACTTCAAAGTGTTTGACCGACGGGATCTCGGCCAGTTTTGACAAGCCGTCAACGATGCGGTCAATGTCATCCACTTTCTTGCTGCTGAAGAAAACGACATGGCGGATGAAATCGGTGCGGTGTTTTTCTTCTGACACTTCAGTGTTCCTGCGCGACATTTGGGGAAATTGGGCGATTGCCAAAACGGCTGGTGGGTTCAATCCCGCCTCTTGCTACACAACCCTTTGCCCTGACAAGGGCAAAACGGGCAGGGGGCGGACATTTGAGCACTCCGGGTTTGGACGCGCCAGATCAGGCAACTCTGCCTAGCCGGGCAGAGTGCATTCCCCGGCAGGTTGTTCTGCAAACACGTCTTCAAAGGTCGTCCGCAGCGCGACATCGACGTCATCCATGGTGACGGGCAGGCCCATGTCCACCAGCGATGTCACCCCGTGCTGGGTGATCCCGCAGGGCACGATGCCGCTGAAATGTTCCAAATCGGGTTCCACATTGATGCTGATGCCGTGAAAGCTGACCCATTTGCGCAGGCGAATGCCAATCGCAGCGATCTTGTCCTCGGCAGGGCTGCCATCCGGCTGTGGCGGTTTTTCAGGGCGCTGCACCCAAACGCCAACGCGGCCATCGCGGATCTCCCCGCGCAAGTTGAATTGATCCAGCGTCGCAATCACCCAGGCCTCAAGCTGGCGCACAAAGCAGCGCACGTCGCGGCCACGTGCGGCCACGTTCAGCATGACATAAGCCACACGCTGACCCGGCCCATGATAGGTGTATTGTCCACCGCGTTTTGTCTCATAGACGTCAAACCGGTCCGGGTCTGTCAAATCTTCGATCTTGGCAGAGGTGCCAGCAGTATAAAGCGGCGGATGTTCGACCAGCCAGATACATTCCTCAGCCTCGCCCGCCGCGATGGCGTTGGCGCGTGCCTCCATCCAGGTTTCGGCCTCGCGGTAATCGGTCAAGCCGTCTGTTGTGATCCATTCTACCATGGGCAGGGTTTAGCCTGTCGCGGGAGGCGGGGAAAGAGATCAATCGCGGTTCAGGACGGTCTGATCCCCTGCGGGAAAGGGTAGGGATCGACAATAACCGGGCAAGGCAACACCATAGCGGGCCCAACGCCGCGCTATCATTCTGCGTTTGGAGATACAGACCAAGCTGCCCTTGCGAACCTGCACCAGCCGATCTGCAGTACGCACCAGCCGCGTCCGGCCATCGGCTTCAAACAGAACGACGCGCTCAGACATATCTTTGCCCGCGACCTGCTGCACATCCAGAACCACCGACCAGCGGTAATCGACACTCCACACGCCGTACAGCCCAACCGCAATTGCCATAAAGAGCCCGGCAAGCCCGAACTGTACTGCCCAGCCGGAGGGCTGGGTCGGTGAGATGTCCAGATTGATGCGCGAGGTCGGTGCCATCTGGTCCAAATGCCAAAGCTTTTGGACATTCTTATGGCGTCATGGTGCGATCAGTGGCTGTGACCACGTTCTGATCTCTCCGTCAGGCCGCCTCATCGGCCTCTTGCACCACCTTCATCAGCATTTGCGCATAGTTTTCCGCGCCCTGCGCTCCGGTCAGCAGGTATTTGCCTGCAAACACCATCGACGGCACGCCCGAAATCCCCCGCGAGGTCCAGAATTGCTGCCGTGCGCGGGTGTCCTCTGCGTGACTGCCGCTCTCAAGCACTTCTGCGGCGGCATCTCGGTCAAGGCCCACCGACTGCGCCGTGTCTAGCAGAACCTCCTGCGTCGAGACATCCTTTCCATCCTGAAAATGCGCCGCAAACAAAGCCATCTTCAGGGGATGTTGCAACCCGTGTTCCTGCGCCCAATCCAACAGTTGATGCGCGGCAAAGGTGTTTACAATCCGGCTGTCCGGCCCGAAATTGAATGGAAACCCAAGCGATTGCCCCAAATCGGCCAGATGCTTGCGGTTCTGCGCGGACTGCTCGGCCGAAGCGCCATATTTCTCTGCGATATGCTCGGTCAGGTTCTGACCTTCGGGCGGCATGGCCGGGTTCAATTCAAACGGATGCCACCGGATATAAGCGCCCACGCCGGTCATCCCCAGCGCCTGCTCAAGCTGTTTGAAACCGACAATGCACCAAGGGCACATCACGTCAGAGACGATATCGATTTGAATGACCGGGGCGTCGGGCTGGGCTGTTTGGTCTGACATGAGGGCCTCGCAATTGGGGGTTAAGCGGCCAAGATTGGCACGAAAATGCCGTGTTTCAAGGGCAAATGCGCGATTTGTGATCAACTTTAGCTTGGCCCCCAAGCAACCTGTGGTAGCCTTGCTGCCAATAGAGTGATTCAATTTTTGGAGCGGAAAATGTACTTTAAGGTCATGACAGGTGCCGTTTTGGCGGCATCGCTAAGCCTGCTTCCGGCGGAACGTGTGGAAGCAGATGCAGGGGATTTCATCGCAGGTGCGATCATCGGCGGGATCGTGGGGGCGAATGCGAAAAAGCAGCGGCGCTCGACCAGAACCTACCGCAAAAAGTCATCCCGCTCCACATTGCCATCCACCCAGGAAGGTAAAAGCATTCAGGCGTCGCTGAACTATTTCGGCTTTGATGCAGGATCCGTGGATGGCCAGTTGGGCCGCAAGACGCGCAACGCCGTGTCGCAGTATCAGGCCTACCTTGGCTATCCGGTGACAGGGCAACTGTCGGCGTTTGAACAGAACCTGCTGATCTCCAGCTACAACCGCGCGCAGGCGGGCGGCTATGCGGTGCAGCAGCAGGTCGCCTCCACACCGGACGGCACGCGCGGGCTGCTGAAAACCTACCGCGCCGAAATGGCCGGGCAGGCGGCACCGGCCGCCGCGCCATCCACCACCATCGTGGTCGCGCCGCAGCAGGTGCCGCAAACCCAACAGGTTGTCACTGCCGCCGCGCCCCTGTCCGGTGTGGCAGGGCTGGCCAATGCGGTCGCACCCGCCGCATCCGGCTTGCCCAACTTCATGGGCGCGGGGACACAGGCCTCACTGGCCTCCCATTGCAACACGGTGTCTTTGATCACCAACACCAATGGCGGCTTCACCACCTTGGCCACGATGAGCGACCCGAACGTGGCGCTCAATGAACAGTTCTGTCTGGCGCGGACCTATGCCATCGCAAAATCCGAAGAACTGGTCAGCCAGATCCAGGGGTTCACCCCCGATCAGATTGCCCAGCAATGCGCGGGCTTTGGCCCCGCGATGCAGGACAAGGTCGCCTCGCTTTCGCTCAAGCCGCGGGATGCGGTGGTGGCGGATGTGTCCTCCTTTGTGCTGACCACCGGCATGTCCCCGGCGCAGCTGGCAGGCACCGCCCGGATCTGTCTGGGCGTTGGATACCGCACCGACAATATGGATGTGGCGATCGGCTCGGCTCTGTTGCTTTATACGATGGGTGAGGGGGTCTATGGCGAATTGATGGGCCACCACCTCAGCCAGGGGTTCGGCCCGGCCAAACGGATCGACATGGCGCAAAGCTGGTATCAGGCGGCATTGATGGCGGCGGATACGGGCGCCGCCGCGGTGTTTGTCCCCGGCCAGCCGGAACGGACAGAGTTGCTGCGCCAGGCTTCCATGCGTATGGCCGGGGCACCGGCCAGCACGCTGCCGCAAGTGCAGCCTGCCTCAAGCTCCGGTTTGCCGACCTTTTCGATCAGCGAATAGGCCAGAGCCGACCTTCCAAAAATCAAAGCCCCGTTGCCCGTTGGCAGCGGGGCATTTTGTTGCCGATTGCCTCTTCACAAGCTCTGCATCTTTGTCTAAACGGTGCCCACCTACCACGGCGTGCGGCTGTGGCGGAATGGTAGACGCGCAGCGTTGAGGTCGCTGTGGGGTAACACCCGTGGAAGTTCGAGTCTTCTCAGCCGCACCAAAGGCTCTTCCAAAGGAAGATGCCGAAACGACCGGATCAGTTGAATGCGGCAGTTGCTCCGCAGGAGCAATGAGAGCATCTGGTTATGGATTTGTCCGCCCTGCTGCACCACACTCCCTTTTCGCAGAGAAGCGACGGCCCTCGTCCAATTGAGGCGCAGGAATGTGCGGTCCTTCCCGCAATTTTCCAACCGGGAGGGGAATCTCTGACAAATATGCTGGCAAAAACCGGTACAGCTTGCCTTGGCTGCAACCTTTATCGCGCCGCAACAGAATCCCTTGGGACCAACTCGCACTCCAGCTTTTCTGCGGCGGGCCCGTGTCCGTGATCGTCGGTCCCGATCAGCCGTTCAACGGCCCATTCACCCATTTCGCGGTGGGGCAGGTTGACCGTGGTCAGCATCGGCGTCAGATGGCGCGAGATTTCCTCGTCGTCATAGCCGATCACCGACACATCCTCAGGAATGCGCAGGCCGTGTTCCTTGAGGTATTCATAACAGCCGATCGCCATCCGGTCGTTCTGGCAGAAAATTGCGGTGGGAGGATTGTCCGCTTCCATCAGCGCCTTGGTGCCGCTGTAGCCCGCGCTGGCCGACCAATCGCCCGGCTGCACGAGCGCGGGATCAAACGGGATGTCCGCCGTGGCCAATGCGCGCCTGTACCCCTTGAGACGGTCTTGCGCCGCGCTCATGAAGTCTTCTCCCATGATGGTGCCAATCCGCTGATGGCCGGCCGCGATCAGGGCGTTGGTGGCGCTTTGGCCGCCGGCGATCTCGCTGGGCACGATTGATGGCGCCTCTGCAGTCTTGTCAGTGCAATTGAGCAGGACATAAGGCCGGTCCAGCGACCGAAGCGCATCGGGTACCGTGATTTCACGGGTGAAGATGCAGGCATAGATAAAGGCCTCGACCCCGTCCTGGACCATGGCATCAATGATGGCGGGCGCTTTCTTGGGGTCGTTGCCCACCTCATAGATGACCAGCACTGCGCCGGTGTCTTGCAAGGCATTTTGAACACCGCGGATCGCCATTATGCCTTCGGGGCTGGTGGAAAGGGAATCGATCAAGAACCCGACGCGGCGCAATTCCGGCGCGCGTGTGCTGGTGGTGTTCAACAACTGGGCCTGGCGGATTTTGTAGCCCATGCTGCGGGCCGCTTCGATCACCTTCTCTCGGGTGTCGGGCGAGATCGAGATGCTCTGATTGCCATTGAGAACAATCGAAACAGTGGACTGGGAACAGCCGACCGCCCGCGCAACGTCGCTCATTGTAACTCTTTTATCGCGGTGGCTTGTCTTGGGCATCAGTCTCTCCTGACCGGCTGTATTGTCTTAACCTAGCCCTGAAAAGAGGGCTCATCAAGTCGATTACTAAAAAATATTAGTTGACAGCTAATAGATAATAGTAATGTTGTCGTACGGCAAACATTAGGGAGGAACTTATGAAACTGAGTACATCACTTGCAACGCTCGCCGCCGTACTGGTGACAACCGCTGCAACCGCGCAGGGGCTGCCACCGCTTGAGCAAAAAGACCGATATACCGTTGGTTTTGCACAAACAGAAAGCAACAACCCCTGGCGTATTGCCCAGACCAAAAGCTTTCAGGACACAGCGGAAAGCTGCAACTGGAACCTCGTTTATACGGACGCCGCCGGGTCTGCGGCCAAGCAGGTCGCCGATGTCGATTCGATGATTGCCCAGGGCGTCGATGCGATTTTCCTGCCGCCGCGCGAAGAACAACCCTTGTTGCCCGCCGTGCTGCGCGCCAAAGGGGCGGGCATTCCGGTGTTCCTCGTGGACCGTTCGGTTGATCCCAATGTGGCCAAGGCGGGCGTTGATTACGTCACCTTCATGGGCTCCGACTTTATTGAGCAGGGCCGCCGCGCCGCAGAATGGCTGATCGCCAATTCCGACGGCACTGAAGTGATCGTTGAATTGGAAGGCACCACCGGATCATCCCCGGCCAATGACCGAAAAAAAGGCTTTGATGACGCGGTCGCCGGGCAGCCCGGCATGAAGATCGTAGCCAGCCAATCCGGCGATTTTGCCCGCGACAAGGGCCGTCAGGTGATGGAAACGCTGCTGCAATCGCATCCGGACGTCACTGTGGTCTATGCCCACAACGACGAAATGGCGATCGGTGCCATTCAGGCGCTTGAGGCTGCGGGGCGCAAACCCGGCGAAGACGTGACGCTGGTTTCCATCGACGGCACGCGCGATGCCTTGCAGGCCATCATCGACGGCAAGCTCGGCGTTTCGGTTGAATCCGCGCCGTTCTTTGGCCCGGTCGCCTGCGACACGATGAAAGCCTATGCCGCCGGCGAAGATGTCCCGACATGGGTCAAGGTCGAAGACCGCGTGTTCACAAAAGACAACGCGGCTGACCACATCGGCGAAGCATACTAAGCTAAGCGAATGACCAAACTCGGCGAAGCATACTAAGCTAAGCGAATGACCAAACGGACCCTGCGCCATGGGTGCGGGGTCCGACTGAATTTTGGGGGCAAAGATGGTCGAAACTCCGGTCCTGAAGATGACCGCAATCCGCAAATCATTTGGCGATGTGCCAGCGCTGACAGATGCGGCGCTGACGATCCGCCCCGGCGAGGTGCACGCGCTGATCGGGCAAAACGGCGCGGGCAAATCCACGATGATCAAGATCCTCAACGGCGCTTATCGCAAGGACGCGGGCGAGATTGAGCTGGACGGAAAGCCTGTCCGATTTTCATCTCCTCACGAGGCCCAACTGGGCGGCATCAGCACGATTTTTCAAGAGGTCAATCTGGTGCATTACCGCTCTGTCACCGAAAACATCGTGCTGGGGCAGGAGCCGAAGAAATTCGGCATGATTGATTGGCCCAAAGCCCATCGCCGCGCCGAAGAGGTGTTGCAGCGCTTCGGTCTGAACCTCGACGTGCGCCAGCCCTTGCATCATTGCAACATCGCGGTGCAACAACTGATCGCCATTGCCCGCGCTGTGTCATTTGATGCGCGGCTGGTGATTATGGACGAGCCGACCTCGTCGCTGGACAATCAGGAAAAGCAGGTGCTGTTCCGGGTGATCCGTGATCTGTCCGCGCAGGGCGTTGCTGTCCTGTATGTCTCGCACCACCTTGAAGAGCTGTTCGAGGTTTGCGACCGCGTCACCGTGATGCGCAATGGCAGCATGATTGCCACGCACGAGATGTCGGATGTCACAAAACTGGGTCTGGTGTCCGAGATGATCGGCCGCGATGCCAACCAGATCGCCGAAAGTGGCGCCACCGGATTTGGCAAGACCCACGCAGGCAGCAAAACCGTCGTGCTGGAGCTTCAGAGCCTGTCGAACGGAACCAACGTCAAAGACGCCTCATTGATCGTGCATCAGGGCGAGATTGTCGGTCTGGCCGGATTGCTGGGGGCAGGGCGCACGGAAACCGTTGCGATGATCTTTGGTGCAGACCAACCCGCGGGCGGCAACATGGCGTTCAAGGAGCGCAGATCCTTTTTCCGCGAACCGGCAGACGCGATCAATGCCGGTATCGGCTACTGCACCGAAGACCGCAAAGCCGAGGGGATCATCCCCGGCCTGTCGATCCGCGAGAACCTCACCCTTGCGATGATCCCGCGCATGGCCAAACGCGGGGTCATCCCGCGCGTGGCCGAACGTGAGATGGTGGCGGATTTCATTGACAAACTCAGCGTCAAATGTGCCGGCATGGACCAGCCCATTCGTGAGCTGTCGGGCGGCAACCAGCAAAAGGTACTGCTGGCCCGCTGGATGGCGACGCAGCCGGTTTTGCTGATCCTTGATGAACCGACACGCGGCATTGATGTGGGCGCGAAACGCGAAATCCAGACCCTGATTGAGGGGCTGTCGGCAGCGGGGCTTTCGGTGCTGATGATCTCGTCTGAATTTGAAGAACTGGTCGAAGGCGCAAACCGCGTTGTGGTTTTGCAAGAGGGCAAGACGATTGCCACACTGACCGGCGATGACCTGAACGAAGACAACCTGCTCGCGGCGGTCGCCGGTGAAGCGGCAGGTGCAGCAGTATGACGATGGCAAAGGCAAAAGATATGACCGGCTCTTCCACTGTGGCGAAAATCAATCTTGGGCAATTGGCCCGCGACAATGGCACCTTTCTGGCCCTGATCGCGCTTATTGTGATCAACATGGTGATCACCCCGAATTTCCTTCAGGTGCAGACCCTTTATGTGAATCTCACGCAGGTGGCGACCATCGCGATCGTGGCCATCGGCATGACCCTGGTCATCGCATCGGGCGGCATCGATCTGTCGGTTGGGGCGGTGATGGCCCTGTCCGGGGCATTGGCGCCTTTTGTGTTCCTGTCCGAATTTGGCATGGCCAGTCCGGGGTTGGCGCTCGTGCTGTCCATCACGGTGGCACTGCTGGCCGGATTGCTCTGCGGGATGTTCAATGGCTGGCTGATCAACCAATTCGCCATTCAGCCGATTGTGGCCACGCTGGTCTTGTTTATCTCGGCGCGGGGGCTGGCACAGGTGCTGACCAACGGCAACTTGCAGGTTTTTGACAACCCGGCGTTTGAATTCATTGGATCGGGCCGGGTGCTGGGCATTCCGTTTCAGGCGTTGATGGCAGTTGTTTTTGCCCTGATCCTGAGCTGGGTCGTCCGGCGTACGGCCTACGGTCGCTATCTGCTGGCGGTGGGCGGCAACGCCAAGGCGGCGCGGCTGTCAGGTATCTCGGTGAACCGGGTGCGCCTTGCCACCTATGCGATCTGCGGGGTGCTGGCCGGATTTGCGGGGATGGTGGTCTCTGCCATCAATTCGGCCTCGGATGCGAACCAGACCGGGCAATTGATGGAACTGGACGCCATCGCGGCGGCAGTGGTGGGCGGTGCAAACCTGATGGGCGGCAAGGCTCCTATCATCGGCGCCTTGATCGGCGCGGCGATCATCCAACTGGTGAAATACACCCTGCTGGCCAATGGGGTGCATGACGCCGTGGCGTTGATTGCCAAGGCGGTGATCATCATCCTTGCCGTCTATTTTCAATTCAACCGGGCGGAGTGAATGTGATTTTTGGAATGTTCAACCGGTCCCGTGATCTGCGCACGGAGGGTGTCTGGATCGCCGTTGTGCTGGTCGTGATCTTTGCGACCCTGCGGTACGACAACTTTATGGGTCTGTATAATGTACAGACGTTCTTTGGCTACAACTCCATGTTCATCCTGATCGCGCTGGGCATGGCGCTGGTGATCATGACGGGTGGCATTGACCTGTCGGTCGGGTCAGTGGTGGCGTTGTCCTCGGTGGTCGCCGCCTATACCAGCCCCTACGGCATCGAAGTGGCGCTGCCCGCCGGGCTTCTGACCGGCATTGCGGCAGGGGCGATCAACGCGTTCCTGATCACTAAGATGCGGATCGTGCCCTTTATCGCGACCCTTGCGATGATGCTGGGCGCGCGTGGCATGGCGTTGGTGCTGGCGGATAACAAATCGGTCTCGGTGGACTGGACCTCGAATTTTACCAAGTTTGGCCTGACCCGCGCCTTTGGTCTGATCCCATGGGCGGTGATCCTCGCGGCACTGGTGTTTCTTGCCCTCTGGATCATGCTGGAGCGGACAACGCTGGGCCGCCGCATCCTGACCATCGGCGGCAACCCCGAGGCAGCCAAACTCATGGGCGTGCCGGTCAACCAGACCCTTGCGATCACCTATATCATTTCGGGCGGTTGCGCCGGGCTTGCAGGTGTGATCCTTGCCTCCGGCTTTGGTGCGGGCCAGCCCCTCGAAGGGCTTGGCTGGGAGCTTTCGGCGATTGCATCCGTTGTTGTGGGCGGCACTTTGCTGACGGGCGGGGTCGGGTCGATCCCGGCAACGCTGGCGGGCGCAGTGCTGCTTGGGCTGATCTTCAACATCCTGAATTTTGAAAACGGTCTGGGGGTGATTTCCCTGTCGGCCTATTGGCAATCGGTCATTCGCGGGGGCTTCCTGTTGATCGTCGTTATTTTGCAATCCCGAAGCGGCGGCGGTTTGGTCCGGCGGCGCAGCACGACCTGAGCTTGACCAGTTGACCCACGACGGAGCGTTCCGATGAAGATTACCAAACTGACCACCTATATTGTTCCGCCGCGCTGGTGCTTGCTGAAGATCGAAACGGATGAGGGGATCTCCGGTTGGGGCGAGCCGGTGCTCGAAGGCCGCGCATTGGCGGTCGAGGCGATGGTGAACGAGCTGGCCGATTACCTGATTGGCAAAGACCCCCTGTTGATCGAGGACCATTGGAACGTCCTATATCGGGGCGGCTTCTACCGGGGCGGCGGCATTCACATGTCGGCCATCGCGGGCATTGATCAGGCGCTGTGGGATATCAAGGGCAAGGCTGCGGGCCTGCCAGTGCATGCGCTGCTGGGCGGCAAATGCCGGGACAAGATCAAGGTTTATTCATGGATCGGCGGGGATCGCCCTGCAGATGTGGCGCAAAACGCGCGGGATGTGATGGCGCGGGGCTTTCAGGCGATCAAGCTGAACGGCTGCGAAGAGATGCAGATCATCGATTCAAACGCCAAGATCGATGCCGCCGTGTCCACCATCGGCACAATCCGTGATGCGGTCGGGTACGATCTGGGCATCGGCATCGACTTTCACGGGCGGGTGCAGAAACCGATGGCCAAAGTGCTGGCCAAAGAGCTCGAACAATTTCGCCCGATGTTTCTGGAAGAGCCGGTCCTGTCAGAAAACAGCGAGGCCCTGCGCGAGATCGCCAATCATGTCTCGACGCCCATTGCGGTGGGCGAACGGCTTTATTCCCGCTGGGATTTCAAGAAAATCCTGCAAGACGGCTATGTGGATATCATCCAGCCCGATCTGTCCCATGCGGGCGGCATCACCGAATGCCGCAAGATCGCCTCCATGGCCGAGGCTTTCGATGTGGCGCTGGCCCCGCATTGCCCCTTGGGTCCGGTGGCCCTGGCCGCCTGCCTGCAGATTGATGCGGTGTCCCACAACGCCTTTATCCAGGAGCAATCTCTGGGCATCCACTACAACAAGTCCAACGATATCCTCGACTATCTGGTGAACAAGGATGTCTTTGCCTACGAGGACGGTTTTGTCAAAATACCCGATGGCCCCGGTTTGGGGGTCGAGATTGACGAGGACTATGTCAAGGAACGCGCCAAGGTAGGCCACCGCTGGCGCAACCCGATCTGGCGTCACGAGGATGGAAGTCTGGCGGAATGGTGAACCTGTCCGGCGCAGTGGGCGATCCGGCCCCGTCATTGACCGGCAAGTCGGTCATGATCACCGGCGGCGGCAGCGGCATCGGCGCGGCGCTGACGCTCGGGTTCCTGTCGGCAGGGGCCAAGGTGACATTCGTGCAAAACCAGGACGGCATCGGCTTTTGTGATCAGGCAGAGCAGGAAACCGGCACCCGCCCGCATTATATCGAATGCGATCTGACAGATGTGCCTGCGCTCAAACGGGCGATGGAACAAACCCGCGAAATCCAAGGGCCGCTTTCGGTGCTGATCAACAATGCCGCCAATGATCAGCGGCACAGCACCGAAGACGTTACCGAGGCGTTCTGGGACTGGTCCCAATCCATCAACCTCAAGGCACAGTTCTTTGCCTGTCAGGCCGCAATTGCAGACATGCGCGGCCTTGGCGGCGGGACAATCATCAACGTCTCGTCGATCTCGTACATGATGGGCAATGCCGGCTATCCCGCCTATGTCGCCGCCAAGGCGGGAATCGCCGGCATGACCCGCAGCCTTGCCCGTGAGTTTGGCGCAGACAACATCCGCATCAACACATTGATCCCCGGTTGGGTGATGACTGAGCGTCAAAAGGCGCTGTGGGCCACCGAAGACGCCGTGGCGGCGCATATGGAACGCCAAGCCCTCAAACAGGTGTTGATGCCGCAAGACATGGTGGGGCCGGCGCTGTTTCTGGCTTCGGATATGAGTTTCGGTATGACGGGGCAGGCCCTCGTTATCGATGGCGGGGTGGTGGCCACCGGATGACCCGTCGCACCGCATCATCGCCCTTGCGCCAGATAAGAAAGAAAACCATTGGCTGACCACATCGCAACGACACCTGACCGTTCAGCGGCTTTCACCCCAATTGAAATTTCAAACGGGGGGCTGACGGCAACAATCCTGCCGTTCGGGGCCAGCTTGCAGGATCTCAGGTTGGACGGCGTGGATCATCCGCTGGTGCTGGGTCTGGCTGATCCGAAGGACTACCAAACCGGCACCGCTTACCTGGGCGCGATTGTCGGGCGCTGCGCCAACCGGATCGCGCACGGGCGCTATGATCTGGCCGGCCAGACCTTTCATACCGATCAGAACTTTCTGGGGCGGCACACCCTGCACGGCGGGGCTGGCAGCGTGGACAAGATGGTCTGGACGGTGACGGATCAGTCCGCGGCATCCCTGACCTTGCAACTGCATGTGCCTGACGGCCATTTGGGCTTTGGCGGGGGGCTGGATGTTCGGCTTCGATACAGCGTTGAGGCACCGGCCAGCTTGCGTCTGGAGATATCGGCACGGGGGCAAGAGGCCACACCGTGCAATTTCGCGCCGCATTTCTATTTCAATCTCGATGGCGCGGGCGATGTGCGGCAACACGAACTTGCCATCGCGGCAGAGCATTATTTGCCGGTCAATGAAGATCTGATTCCAACGGGCGAGGTGGCAGCGGTCGCAGACACGCCTTTTGACTTTTGCAATGCGCGGCAGATCGGCGATCACCTGCTTGACCACAATTTTTGCACCGCCAAGGGACAGGTCGTTTGCCGCCCGATCTGCACGCTGGCTGCGCCGGAGTCAGGGGTATCAATGACCCTGTCCTCAACCGAACCGGGCCTGCAGGTCTACAGCGGCGAATTTCTGGATGAACCCGCAGGCACGACGCTGACCGGTAAGCCCTTCAAGGCCTTCGAAGGTTTGGCGCTGGAGCCGCAAGGCTGGCCGGATGCGCCGAACCAGCCCAGCTTTCCCAGCGTGATCCTGCAGCCCGGTCAGACCTACCGCCATGTGTCGGAATATGCGTTCAGCCGCAAATAGGCTTTGCCCCTAGACCGACGCCTCAAGCAATTGTTTGGAATAGGGATGGGCGGCATTCATCGCCCGCAAGGCTTCGACATCCAGCACCTCGACGATCTCGCCGTCTTTCATCACGGCCAGCCGGTCACACATATGCCCGACCACTGACAGATCGTGCGACACCATCAGATAGGTCAAATCCCGGTCCGCCCGCAAATCTGCCAACAGGTTCAGGATCTCGGCCTGCACCGACACATCCAGCGCCGAGGTTGGCTCATCCAGCAACAAAAGCGCCGGTTCCGGGGCCAGCGCACGGGCAATTGCCACCCGCTGACGTTGCCCCCCCGAGAGTTGGTGCGGATAGCGAAAGCGGAACTTCTGTCCCAAGCCGACATCGTCAAGAAGTTTGACCACACGGCTGTCGATGTCCTTGAACCCATGCAAATGTAACGTTTCGCCCAGCACCTGATCCACCGAATGACGTGGATGCAGTGAAGCATAGGGATCTTGAAACACCATTTGCACGGTCTTGAAGAACGTCTTGGGCCGGACCTTGCCGATCTGCTGACCATCCACCGTGATTGTGCCCGACCAATCGGGCGCCAATCCGGTGATCGCCCGCAGGATCGTCGATTTGCCCGATCCGCTTTCGCCGACAAGGCCAAAGCTTTCGCCGCGCGGGATGTCAAAGCTGGCTCCAATAACAGCATCCACGCGGTCGCGGTTGCTTCCGAACCAGACGTTGAGGTTTTGAACGCTTAACATGCTCATATCCGGCCACTCACACTTGGGGCAGTGGACCATTCCGGATCACGCTGCAACACTTCGAGCCGCTTGCGCGGCGCATCCAGACGGGGCAGGGAGTTCAGCAATCCGCGCGTATAGGGATGCTGCGCCTCGTGCAGCTTGTCAGCATCGCAGACCTCCACGATCCGGCCCGCATACATGATCAACACCCGGTCGCAGAAATCGGCGACGAGGTTCAGGTCGTGACTGATAAAGATCAGCCCCATCCCGCGCTCCTTGACCAGCCGGTCCATGATATCCAGCACCTGCCGCTGGACCGAGACATCCAGCGCCGAGGTGGGTTCATCCGCGATCAGGATCTCGGGGTTGGGGATCAGCATCATCGCGATCATGATCCGCTGCCCCATGCCGCCTGACATCTCATGTGGATAGGCCCGCATCACCCGTTCGGGATTGCGGATCGACACGGCTTCAAGCATCTCAAGCGATTTTGCGTAGGCCTCCGATTTGGAGGCTTTGGAATGCAGGCGATAGGCTTCCATGATCTGATCGCCGATGGTCATCACCGGATTGAGCGAGAATTTCGGGTCCTGCATGACCATCGAAATTCGCTGGCCGCGCACGGCGCGCATGTCTTTCTCGGATTTGCCCATCAGGTCTACGCCGTCCAGCGCGATCTGATCGGCCTCCACAATGCCCGGCGGGCGGATCAGGCGCAGGATGGCGCGGCCCGTCATGGATTTGCCCGAGCCGCTCTCGCCGACAATACCCAGACGTTCACGGCCCAGCGTGAAAGACACCCCGCGCACCGCGTCAAAGACACCCTGACGGGTTGGGAATTTGACCCAGAGGTTTTCAACATCAAGTAGCTTGGTCATCATTCGCCCGCCTTTGGATCAAGCACATCGCGCAGCCCGTCGCCAAGCAGATTGAACGCCAAAGACACGGTAAAGATCGCCAGTCCGGGCATGGTGGCAACCCACCAGTGATCAAGGATAAACCGGCGCCCCTCGGAAATCATCGCGCCCCATTCCGGGCTGGGCGGCTGTGCGCCAAGGCCAAGAAAGCCAAGGCCGGCTGCGGCCAGAATAATGCCCGCCATATCCAGTGTCACCCGCACGATCAGCGAGGAAATGCACAACGGCCAGATGTGTTTGGTGATGATCCGCAAAGCACCTGCACCCTGCAATTTGATCGCACTGATGTAATCGGACGACCGGATGGTCAGTGTCTCGGCCCGTGCAATCCGTGCATAGGGTGGCCATGCGGTGAGCGAGATTGCCAGCACCGCATTTTCAATGCCCGCCCCAAGGGCCGCGACAAATGCCAGTGCCAGAACTAGGCGCGGAAAGGCGAGAAAGATATCGGTGATCCGCATCAGAACTGTATCGGTCCAGCCGCCCACATAGCCCGACACCGTGCCGACGAGCAGCCCGGCGATGGGCGCAATCAGGGCCACCAGCGCCACGATATAGAGGGTAATCCGCGCCCCGTAGATCAGCCGTGACAGGATATCCCGCCCCAGACTGTCGGTGCCAAAGATATGCCCTTCCGACCCCAACGGGGCCAACCGGTTCCCAAGATCCTGCACATAGGGATCATGCGGTGCGATCAGCGGGGCTGCGGCGGCAATAAACACCAGCGCCACCAGAATGCCCAGGCCGACCATTGCCATCGTGTTGGACCGGAAGGAAAGCCACCCCTGATACAGCGCAGACATCTTGGCATGGCGGCGCGAGGTGGGCGTTTCTGTCAACAGCCATTCGCGCAACGTTTGTGTGTCAGCCATCTATTTCGCCCTCGGATCAAAGACCTTGTAAAGCAGGTCAGAGAAAATATTCAGCAGGATGAAGATCAGCCCGACCACCACAGTACCGCCCAGAACCGCGTTCATATCAGCGCTAAGAAGGGCGGTGGTGATATAGCTGCCGATACCGGGCCATGAGAAGATGATCTCGGTCAGAACCGACCCTTCGAGCAGGTTGGCATAGCTCAGCGCGATGACGGTGATCAGCTGCACGCGGATATTTTTGAATGCGTGTTTCCAGATCACATCCCACTCGGACATACCTTTGACGCGCGCCGTGGTCACATATTCGGCGCTGAGTTGTTCAAGCATGAAAGACCGTGTCATCCGGCTGACGTAGGCCAGCGAATAATAGCCAAGCAGTGAGGCCGGCAGGATGATGTGGGAAAAGGCATCCTTGAACACGTCCCAATTGCCATCCAGCGCTGCATCCACAAGGATCAGCCCCGTCACGCTTGGCACCACATCCACATAAAAGATCCCGACGCGGCCCGGCCCGCCGACCCAGCCCAGAATCCCGTAAAAGACCAAAAGCCCCATCAGGCCCAGCCAGAAGATCGGCATCGAATAACCAACCAAAGCGACCACGCGGGCGATCTGGTCAATCCATGATCCTTTGCGCACCGCGGCCAGAACGCCAAGCGGCACGCCCAGGATGACGCCAAAGAAAATGCCCAGCGTGGCCAGTTCCAAGGTTGCGGGGAACACCCGCGCGATGTCTTCCGAGACGGGTCTGGCATTGAGCAACGACGTGCCAAAATCCAGATGCAGCACATCCCAGAGATAATATGCAAATTGCACCAGCAGCGGCTTGTCCAGCCCAAGCTGTTGGTAAACGGCGTCATAGGTGGATTGTGAGGCCCTTTCGCCCACGATCGCCAGCACAGGATCAATCGGCATGACGCGGCCGATGATAAAGGTGATGAACAACAGACCCAGCATCGTCACCGCGATGGAGCCCAGCGTCAGCAGACTTGCCTTGAAAAACGGCATGAAACTGCTGGCAAGAGGCGCCCGCGATGGGCGCCCCCCGTTATTGTCCTCAGTGAGGGCCATTTACTTTGTCACCTGCCAGTAAGCGGCGGATGTCACAGCCTGACCTGTGGACCAGTTGGTCACATTGTCACGCAGGGCAGATTGTTCGATCTGCTGGAACATTACCACAAACGGCGAGGTTTCGCGGAACTCTTTCTGGATATCCAGATACATCTGAACCCGCTTGTCCCGGTCATTCTCGGTCACGGCTGCGGCAACCTTGTCAGTCAGACCGCCTGTGTCCCAACCGGTGCGCCATGCCAGAAGGCCGGTCGCATTGGCGGCGTCAGAGTTGTCCGGGTTGTAGGCAAAGGTGCCCGCATTGGTCTGTGGATCAGGATAATCCGGACCCCATGCCCCAAGGTAGACGTCCAGTTCCCGCGCGCGGTAACGGGCGAGGATCTGTTTGGCTGTGCCAACCGTGATGTTGACCTTGATCCCGGCCTGCGCGGCCGCGTTCTGGAAGGACTGGCCGATCTCGATACGTTCCTGCGCTTCGCGCACACCAATCTCGACTTCGAGGTTCTCAACACCGGCAGCGGCCAACAGTTCTTTGGCCTTTTCGATGTTGTAAGAGAACGGGTTCTCATCCGACGCACCCAGATAGGTGGCAGGCAGGAAGTTCTGGTGGATCGTATACTGACCCTTGAGGAAGCTGTCGCGCATACCTTCATAGTCGATCAGATATTTGAACGCCTGACGCACCTCTGGCTTGGACAGAACAGGGTGTTTCTGGTTCAGCGCCAGATACATCAAACGGCCCTTCAGTTCATCCACCACTTTGACGCCATCCGCGCTTGTTGCACCGGCGATGTCTTCGGGGTTCAGGTTGCGCGCAATGTCGATGTCACCGCGTTCCAGCAGCAAACGCTGTGAGGCGCTTTCCAGAACGTGGCGCACGATCACGCGCTCCATGGCGGGCGCACCGGCATAGTAATCGGCATTGGCGGACATCGTGACGCTTTCGTTGGGCTTCCAACCGTCCAGTTTGTACGGGCCGGAACCGGCAGAGTTTGTCTTGAGCCACGTGTTGCCCATGTCGCCGTCAACTTCGTTGGCCATGACCACTTCTTTGTCGACGATGCCGCCGATGGTCGCAGTCAGACAGTTCAACACAAAGGAGGTCGCATAGCGCTTGTCCGTCGTGATCATGAGCTTGTTGCCGTCTGCGCGGATGGTTTCTGTCGCATTTTCAGGCGTAAAGCCGAACTGCGTCAGAATGAACGCAGGTGTCTTGTTCAGGATCACAGCGCGTTGCAGTGAAAACGCCGCGTCCTCGGCCCGCACCGGATTGCCGGAGTGAAACTTGACCCCCTCACGCATGGTGAAAGTGATGGTCTTGCCGTCTTCGGAAACTTCCCAGCTTTCGGCGAGATCCGGCTTGTAGCCTGCACCCAGATCCAGCGGATCAAGGTTGACCAGGCGGTTGTAGACATTCCGGCTGATGTCGGAGCCTGCAAATTCAAAGCTTTCGGCCGGGTCCACGGTTGTCACATCGTCAATCCGGTGGGCAATGACCAGCATATTGGCTGGCGTTTCAGCATGGGCCGCAAAGGACGACATGCTGACCGCGATACCAATCGCGGCGCTTGTCAGTAATCGGTTAATAACATTCATTTTTGGAACCTCTCCCGTTCTGTTTCATTTTCAAATGTACGTGGCTCAGGGTTATTGACCCCAGGTTTTTTCAAGCACACGCATCCAGTTTCCATGGCAAAGTTTGGTCATCAACGCATCGTTGTAACCGTGTTTAGCCATGGCCTGTCTCAATCGGGGCAGAGTTGCACAAGACGTAAGCGCCTCGGGAACAACGGCCCCATCATAATCTGATCCCATGCCGACCCGGTCTTCACCCAAGTGTTCTATCAAGTGGTCAAGGTGGCGCAGCATCTGTTCGAGTGGAACATCATCCAGCATCCGGCCATCCTCGCGCAGGAAGGCCACTGCAAAATTCAAACCCACCATACCATCACTTTCGCGAATGGCGGCAAGTTGTTTGTCGGTCAGGTTGCGGCTGTGCGGGCAGATGGCATGGGCGTTTGAATGTGTGGCCACAAGCGGTTTACCCGAATGCCGCGCGACATCCCAGAAACCGGCCTCGTTCAAGTGCGACAGATCGATCATTATACCCAGCTCATCACAGCGCTGCACCAGTCGCAGGCCATGATCGGTCAGCCCCGGTCCGATGTCTGCGGTGCTGGGATAACGGAACGGAACCCCATGCCCAAAGATCGTGGGTCTACTCCACACCGGGCCGATGGACCGCAGCCCCGCCTGATAGAGGATCTCAAGTGTGTGGAGTTCGGCGTCAATCGCCTCCGCCCCTTCGATGTGGAAAATCGCGGCCAGCTTGCCGCTGCCCAGCGTCGCCCGCAATTCTGCCACCGTGCGACATACCTTCAGCGCACCGCGTTTCTCCAGATCAAACAACACCGCCGCCTGCGCCATCACCACGGGAAAGGCATCTTCCCAATCAATGGGCTCCGGCAGGGGGAGATCATAGGTCGGCTTGGACATTTCCGCGTATTTGAATTCAAGATTGCTGGGCGAGGGCACGTAAACCGCAAAAAAGCCTCCGCCAAATCCACCGGTCTGCGCTGAGGGTGTATCAATCGCGCCCTCCCGCCCGGTGACGAAAGTCCCGGACGCGGCCAGCCCGCCAGCGCGGTGCAATTTCAATAGAACATCATTGTGCCCGTCAAAGATGACGGGATGGGTAAATTCGGTCACGATTGTCTTGTCCCCCCGGATCAGGTCACTTTATTCCAGAAATTCTCATAGACCACAGATAAGGACATGATATTGTCTCATACACCGATGAGGATTCCGCAGCGCACCTATGGTTGTCAAAGCATGGCATAGTCTGTCCGAGTACCAGGCGCTCCGGGCGCTGATGGAAAGCGGCACCACCTCCAAGGCGGCGATCCGTCTGGGGTTGTCGCAATCTGCCATCAGCCGCTCGATCTCCAGCCTTGAGGCGCGCACAGGCAAGATGTTGTTTGAGCGTGACGGCGGACGGCTGCGGCCAACCGGTGAGGCTGCACAACTGAACCGCCGCCTTGATCCGTTGTTCGAGGCCTTGGACAGGATCGACGGGCCGCCGCAGGTCGCACAGGAAACCCTGCGCATTATCGCACCACCAACCTATGCCCACAGGTTCTTGGTGGAACACATCGCCAGCTTTCTCAAAACCAATCCGCATTTCTTTGTCAGCCTTGAGGTCGCCCCTTCTGAGGATGTGATCCGCGGCATTCTGGAAAATCGGTTTGATCTGGGTCTGACGGGGGTGGAACTGTCCCGTGATGGCGTCAAACTGACACCCTACCGCCGCTCCGGTGCGGTCTGCGCGATGCCTGCCGATCATCCGCTGGCCGCGCAGGATGTGATCCGGCCAAGAGATCTGCATGATCAAGCCTTGGTGGCGCTGTCCCATCGTCATGCCAGGCGGGCGCAGCTTGAAAAGGTGCTGCACCAGGTTGCCAGCAAACCCCGCATCGTTGCCGAGGCGTCGACCTCTTTTGCCGCGGTGGATCTTGCCAAGGCGGGACTGGGCGTAACGGTCGTAAACCCGTTCCCAATTGTGCAATACAGGTCCGACGATCTGGTGTTCCGCCTGTTCGAAAGCCAGATCGAATACCGAAGTTATTTTGTCTCGCCCGATCACCGGCCTGCGCCCAGTGTGGCCCGTGCATTTATGCGCCATCTTCGGTTGCACACCGCCAAGGATAGGTTTTCAGAAAAGGCCTGACCGGTCAGGGAAGGGCGCAATTTCATGGTGAAGTGGTTGCCGCCGTGCCAAACTGGCACTCCGAAGGATCAAGAACAGCGCCCAAATAGGTTGGCCTTTTTTCGAAATCGGCCATTGTTAGCGCTATCATTGCGCAAATCGCTGTGCTATTGGGCAAAAAAAGGATCTTTCGATCCGCTGTGCCGCAGGGCCGACTTGGGCCGTGCCAATCGTTTACCGGCCAATGGCCACCCGCAAAGGACCACGCCCCATGGTATCGCGCGTCATCCCTGTAGACCCTTTTGATCTGGTTATTTTTGGCGTCACCGGCGATCTGGCGCGCCGCAAAATTCTGCCCGGTTTGTTTCACCGCTTTCTGGTTGGCCAAATGCCGCAGGAGGCCCAGATCATTGGCGCTGCGCGTTCAAAAATGACGAAAGAACAATTCCGCACTTCGGTGCGGGAAACCTTGCTCGAATTTGCCAAGGAGGCACCCGATAACGCAGAGACGCTGGATCAATTCCTTGAACGGCTCAGCTATGTCGCGGTCGATGCAACAGGGGCAGGGGGCTGGCCCGAACTGGCCCAGATGCTGCGCCCCGGATTGGTGCGGGCGTTTTACCTGTCGGTGTCACCGAACCTGTTTGGCACCATCGCGGCCAAGCTCAACGAGCATGACATCGCCACGGCCGAAAGCCGGATCGTGGTCGAAAAGCCCTTTGGTCATGATCTGGCCTCCGCACAGGCGCTGAACGCGGATCTGCGCCGCAGCTTTGCCGAGCATCAGATCTACCGGATTGATCATTATCTGGGCAAAGAAACCGTGCAAAACCTGATGGCGCTTCGCTTTGCCAATTCCCTGTGGGAGCCGCTCTGGAACGCGACCCATGTGGATCACGTGCAAATCACCGTGGCCGAAAGCCTGGGCGTCGAGGGGCGCGGCGAATATTACGACAAGTCCGGCGCGATGCGGGACATGGTGCAAAACCATCTGATGCAGCTTCTGTGCCTGACCGCGATGGAGCCGCCTTCGCGCTTTGTGCCCAATTCGGTCCGCGATGAAAAGGTTAAGGTGATCGAAGCGCTGGAGCCTGTGGCGCAGGCCGACATCGTGCGTGGCCAATATCGCGGTCGTGACGGCGAGGGCAGCTATCGCGATCACGCAGGTGATGACGCCAGCACCACCGAAAGCTTTGTCGCGATGAAGGTCAACATCGGCAACTGGCGCTGGGCGGGCACACCGTTTTACCTGCGCACGGGCAAGAAACTGCGGGCGCGCACCTCCGAGATCGTCGTCGTATTCCGTGACCCGCCCCATATGATCTTCCCCAAGTTTGACAATCAGCGCGGCAATGCCCTGATCATCCGTTTGCAACCGGATGAAGGCATTACCCTTCGCACCACCATCAAAGAACCGGGGCCGGGCGGCATGCGGCTGGCCGAGGTCACACTTGATATGACCTTTGCCGAGGCTCTGGGCGAACATGCAGCACCGCAGGACGCTTACGAGCGGCTGATCATGGATGTGATCCGGGGCGATCAGACTTTGTTCATGCGCGGCGACGAGGTTGAGGCGGCCTGGGGCTGGGCAGATCCGATCCTGGATGAATGGAGCCGCAGCCGCACCACGCCCGAACCCTATGATCCCGGCAGTTCCGGCCCGGAAGACGCGCTGATGCTGTTGCACCGCGATGGCCGCCGCTGGCGCGAAATTGGTTGAAAGGACAGACCATGACACTTCACCCAACCGTTAAATCCGTTACGGATCGCATTATTGAGCGCAGCGCGCCAACCCGTGCCGCCTATCTGGAGCGGATGCGCATCGCGCAGGGCAAAGGTCCGGCCCGCGCCCATCTGTCTTGCAGCGGTCAGGCCCATGCCTATGCGGCGTCGGGCGAGGACAAAGATGCCTTGGCGCAGACCTCTGCGGGCAATCTGGGCATCGTCACCACCTACAACGACATGCTCTCGGCGCATCAACCCTTTGAAACCTATCCCGAACAGATCAAAGCGGCGGTGCGGTCCATCGGCGGCACCGCGCAGGTGGCGGGCGGTGTGCCTGCGATGTGCGATGGCGTAACCCAGGGCGAAGCGGGGATGGAGCTGAGCCTGTTTTCGCGCGATGTCATTGCCCTCGCGGCCTCTGTCGCGCTCAGCCACAACACCTTTGACGCTGCTGTATTTCTTGGCGTCTGTGACAAGATCGTGCCGGGCCTTGTGATTGCGGCGCAGGCCTTTGGCCATTTGCCAGCGGTGTTCCTGCCTGCAGGTCCGATGCAAAGCGGTCTGGCCAATGACGAGAAAGCCAAGGTGCGGCAGAGGTTTGCCGCGGGCGAAGTGGGCCGCGATGCCCTGATGGCCGCCGAGATGGCCGCCTACCACGGCCCCGGCACCTGTACCTTTTACGGCACTGCCAACACCAACCAGATGTTGATGGAATTCATGGGGCTGCACCTGCCCGGCGCCAGCTTTGTCACGCCAAACACCCCGCTGCGCGAGGCGCTGACCGTGCATGGGGCGAAACAGGCGCTGTTGCTGTCGGCCTTGGGGGAAAATTACACCCCGGTCTGCGATATTCTGGATGAACGTGCCTTTGTGAACGGGATTGTCGGGCTGAACGCAACGGGCGGCTCCACCAACCTGCTGATCCACCTTGTTGCCATGGCCAAGGCGGGCGGGATCATATTGGATTGGCAGGATTTTTCGGAGCTCAGCGATATTACCCCATTGATGGCGCGGGTCTATCCCAACGGTCTGGCAGATGTGAACCATTTCCATGCGGCAGGCGGTCTGGGCTATATGATTGGCGAGTTGCTGAGGGCGGGCCTGCTGCATCCGGACACCAAGACCGTCGCAGGGACCGGACTGGCCCATTACACCCGCGATCCCAAGCTGCTGGATGGTGAATTGTCATGGCAGGACGGGCCGGAAACATCGCTCAACCCCGGCATCCTGCGCCCGGTGGCCGAAGCCTTTGCCCCGACGGGCGGTTTGCGGCGTTTGACCGGCAACCTTGGCACTGCTGTGATGAAGGTTTCTGCCGTCGCGCCAGAGCATCAGATCGTCGAAGCGCCCGTGCGGGTCTTTGCCGATCAGGACAGCGTCAAAGCGGCTTTCAAGGCGGGCGAATTGACAGGCGATGTAATTGTCGTGGTGCGGTTTCAGGGGCCGAAAGCCAACGGCATGCCTGAATTGCACAGCCTCACGCCGCTGTTGTCGATCTTGCAGGGGCGCGGGCAAAAGGTCGCGCTGGTCACCGATGGGCGCATGTCGGGCGCATCGGGCAAAGTGCCCGCCGCGATCCATGTCTGCCCCGAAGCCTTGGACGGCGGGCCGATCGCCAAATTACAGGACGGCGATGTGCTGCGCGTGGATGCGGTGGCAGGCACATTGCAGATCCTCACAGAAGGGGTGGCGGAGCGCCATGCCGCCGCCGCCGATCTGTCGGGAAATCAGGCCGGAACGGGCCGTGAACTTTTTGCCATGTTCCGAAACACCGTGGGCGGTGCGGACAGTGGCGCAACAATTTTTGGAGGTTGATCCATGACCCTAAGCGCAAAAGACGCAAGCCGCCAAACCCGAGCGATCTGCGCATTGGCCCCGATTGTGCCGGTTTTGGTGATCGACGATCCGGCCACCGCGCGCCCCTTGGCAGAGGCGCTGATCGCGGGCGGTTTGCCTGCCCTTGAGGTGACTTTGCGCACCCCCGCAGCGCTTGAGGCCATTGCGATCATGGCGCAGGTGCCGGGCGGGCATGTCGGGGCAGGGACATTGATCACCCCCGAAGATGTTCGCGCCGCCAAGGCGGCTGGCGCGACCTTTGGCGTATCTCCGGGCGCGACGGAGGCATTGTTGGCGGCCTGCGCAGAAGAGGACATGCCGCTGCTGCCCGGCGCGGCGACAGCAAGCGAAGCAATGGCGCTGCTGGCGCGGGGCTATGACATGCTCAAGTTCTTTCCCGCCGAAGCGTCTGGCGGCGCACCCGCGCTCAAGGCCATTGGCGCCCCTCTGCCACAGATCAGCTTTTGCCCCACCGGCGGCGTCAGCCCTGCCAATGCGGAAAGTTACCTGTCACTGTCCAATGTGATCTGCGCAGGCGGCAGTTGGGTCGCCCCCAAGGATCTGGTCGCTGCGCAGGATTGGGATGGCATCACCGAGTTGGCCCGCGCCGCATCGCAACTGGGGCGCTAACCCGCATCCCATATGTGCGGATTATTGCCGCTTTTGCCCCGAATGACCGACGATCACGGAAAATTGCCAGATTTAGTGGTCTGAATGGCCCACTGCCGCAAGAGACAGTTTGCGGCCACGGGAGAAATCACGCTAAATCGCCCTAAGTGCTTCGACAGAGTTTTGACCGCGGACAACCGCGGCGGTGGTGTAGCGAAGGGCAATTGAGTGCGTGTGATGTCTATGGGTTTTCAGGCCGGGCGGTTGGCTGTGCTGAGCGCAGCCGTGTCTATTGGTGTGGCTTTTGCGGCTGAGGCAGCGGATGTCCGCATCACTGGCGTGCCGGAAGGCAGCGATCTTTATCAAACACTTCTGGGCGGCTCGCTGTTGGTTGAGCAAGGGCAATCCGACACACAGCCCTCCACGCAGGAAACCGTCGCGGCGGCGCAGGCCGATTATGGTCGTCTTCTGGCGGTGCTTTATGACAACGGGTATTTTGGCCCCGTAATCAAGATCACGCTGGATGGCACGGATGCGGCCAATATCCCTCCCGTCAGACCGCCGCGCCGCATCGACCGCGCGGTGATCTCGGTCACGCCTGGCCCCCTGTTCCGCTTTGGCGGTGTGGAAATCGCGCCGCTGGCCCCCGGCACAGAGCTTCCCGAAAGGTTTGCGAAGGGGCAAGTGGCAGGTCTGGGGGTTTTGAAAGAGACCGTGTCGGATGGCATCGACGGATGGCGGGCGCAGGGCCATGCCAAGGCCGCGCTGGCGGATCAACAACTGACGGCACGGCATCCTGACAAGACCATCACCGCCAGACTGCGCCTCGCCCCCGGACCCAAGCTGCGCTTCGGTCCGTTGCAGGTGAAGGGCAACAAGGATGTGCGCACCAAACGCATTCGCCAGATCGCCGATCTGCCAGTGGGCAAGGTGTTTTCGCCGGATGATCTGAAATTATCCCAGCGCCGTCTGCGCCGCACGGGTGCGTTCAGTTCTGCCGCCTTGATCGAGGCCGACATGATCGGGCCAGGCGATACATTGCCCATCACCGCCCAAATCACCGAAGCGCCCAAGCGTCGGTTCGGTTTTGGTGCAGAGCTGTCCTCGCTGGAAGGTCTGACGCTGAGCGGATTCTGGCTGCATCGCAACCTGCTGGGCGGGGCGGAAAGCCTGCGGCTGGAGGGTGAGGTCAAGGGCATCGGCGGCAATTCTGGCGGCGAGGATTACCGTTTGTCCGCGCGGTTTGATCGCCCCGCGACCTTTAACGCGGATACGGATTTTTATGCGCTGGCCAGCCTTGCGCAGTTGGACGAGGTCAATTTCTTCTCGCGCCAATTGGATCTGGAGGCAGGGATCAAACGCTATGCCAATGAACAGCGCACCTATACGCTGGGCCTTGGTTTACGCCGAGCCGAGACCCGAGATGCCTTTGGTACGAACCGGTATACGTTGCTGACCCTGCCATTGTCGGCGGAGTTTGACTATCGCGATGATCGGCTGGACGCCAAATCAGGCTATTACCTCAAGGCTGCCGTGACCCCCTTTGTCGCGCTCAGCGGGTCTGACAATGGTTTGCGCACCTATGTGGACGCCCGTGCCTATCGCACTTTTGGCAGCGCCCGTCCGGTCACTTTGGCGTTTCGCGGACAGTTCGGATCGGTCTATGGCCCGGATCTGAGCACGGCGCCGGCGGATTACCTGTTTTATTCCGGCGGGGGCGGGACAGTGCGCGGACAACCCTATCAGGCACTTGGCGTTGATCTGGGCGGCGGCAACGTGGTTGGCGGGCGCAGCTTTGTCGGCCTGTCGGCAGAGGCGCGGATGTCCCTCACAGACCGTATCGGTTTGGTAGGCTTTGCCGATGCCGGATATATCGGCGCGGAAGAATTTATTGACGGCTCGGGCGAATGGCATTCCGGCGCCGGGCTTGGCCTGCGCTATGCCACAGGCATCGGGCCGATCCGCTTTGACGTGGCGGTGCCGACCTCCGGCCCCGACACGGGCGAGAATGTGCAAGTTTATATCGGTATCGGGCAGTCGTTTTAATGGGTTGTTTTCGTTTCCTCCTCGTTATTGTGTTCTGGGCTTTGGGGCTGACAGCAGCCTTGGCCCAAGAGGATGACAAAGGCTTCTTGACCCGCAGCATCCAAGACGCCCTCAGCGGGGCGGGGCGCGATGTCAGTATTGATGGGTTCAAAGGCGCGCTGAGCTCCTCTGCGTCCTTTGACCGGATGACCATCGCCGACAGGGATGGCGTCTGGCTGACCCTTGATGGGGTTGAACTGGTCTGGAACCGTTCGGCCTTGCTGCGCGGACGCCTTGAGGTGGAAAAACTTACCGCCCAAACACTGGACGTTCCGCGCCTGCCTTTGCCCGATGAAAACGCATTGCCGCAGGCAGAGGCCACCCCGTTCAGCCTGCCGGAATTGCCGGTCTCGGTGGAATTGGCCGAATTCGCTGTGCGGCAGATCAATCTGGGCGCGCCATTGCTGGGCGAGGCGGCGCAGCTTTCGGTGCGGGCGTCGGCGCGGCTGACTGATACGGTGGCGGATGTGGATGTGACCGCAGATCGCACAGACGCCAAGCGCGGCAGCTTTGCGATCCGGGCCAGTTTTGCCCGCAGTGACAACATATTGGATCTGCTGGTCAAACTCAGCGAAGGCGAGAATGGCATCGCAGCCAGGCTCTTGAACCTGCCGGGGCAACCTTCGGTGGATCTGCAAGTGGCAGGCAAAGGCCCGCTGGATGATTTTGCCACTGACGTTGTGGTTGCAACAGAAGGGCAGGAACGGCTGTCTGGCGAGATCACCATTGGTGCGCAGGCCCCGCGCCGCGCCAGCGACACGCCGGACCGGCGCATTCAGGCGGACATCGGAGGCGACATCACCGCCTTGCTCGCCCCGCGATATCGCGCCTTTTTTGGCGATGATGTGCGCCTGACACTTGATGCGGTGCAGGAGGCCAACGGCGCATTGGCAGTGGATGCCTTCGCCCTCAAGGCGCAATCGGCGCAGGTACAGGGCAAGTTGGCGCTGAATGCGGAAAGCTGGCCTGTGCTCATCGACATCGACGGCCAGATCACCAGCCCTGACGGCACGCCTGTGGTTTTGCCCGCAGGTGGCGCGGGTTTGAGCGTGGAAAAGACGGACCTGAAAATCATCTATGACGCATCCAGGGGCGAAGCTGTCAAAGCTGTGTTTGATACGGCAGGCTTGGTCGCCGGCGGCACTGCGGTACGGCAAAGCCGGGTCGCGTTGGACGGGACATTGCAATCGGCGCAGGGCAATCTGCGGGCCTTTGACGGTGATGTGACGCTTGAGGCGACGGGCATCGCGCTTTCTGATCCGGCTCTGTCTGAGGCGCTGGGTGAGCGGATTACGGGCGCGGCGGCGGTCTCTTATAGCGAGGGCCAGCCCACCAGAATCGACGGTCTGACGCTGACCGGAACGGACTACGGGCTGTCAGGCATGGCTGTGGTTCAGGGGCTTGCCGAGGGCTTTGCCACCCAGTTGGATCTGCTGCTCAAGGCCGATGACCTGAGCCGGTTCTCGGCTCTGGCGGGGCAGGAACTGGACGGGCGCAGCGATTTGGCCGTGGCCGGTGAGGTGACGCCGCTGAGCGGGGAATTCGATGTCCAAATCAAGGGCACGACCCAGGATCTCGCCCTCGGAGTCCCGCAGGCGGATGCCCTGCTGCGCGGGCGCACGGTTCTGGATGTTTTGGCCAAACGCACTTCCGATGGTACTTTCCTGCGCGATCTTTCCTTGCGCAACGCGGCGCTGAACCTCAGCGGTGATGCCGAATTGCGCAGCGAAGGCAGCCGCGCTGAGCTGAACGCAACGCTCAAGGATATCGGGACGGTGCTCCCGCAATACAGCGGACCGGTGCAGGCAGCAGTGGTCGCTACCCAAGACGCAAGCGGCTGGCGCATCGAGGCGCAGACCGACGGGCCTTACCGCGCTGTGGCCACAGTGAACGGCGCGGTGACGCCTACGGTGGATATCCGCTTCGATCTGGATGTGCCGGAGGTGCGCCCGCTGGCCGAACAGCTTAGGGGACCACTCAAGGCAAGCGGCACGGTCAAACAAACCGACAAAGGCTTTTTCATCGACACGGCGGCCAGCGGCCCCTTTGGCGCTAAGGCGTTGGTCGAAGGGCTTGCCACAGGGCCGGACATGTCACTGACCTTTGATGTCTCGCTGCCCGATGTACGCCCGCTCGCCCCCGGTGTTTCCGGTCCCCTGGCGGCCAAAGGGGTCTTGCGGCAAACCCCGGAGGGGATCGCCGTGGATACGAATGCCACCGGACCTTATGCCACCCGCGCCTCTGTTCAGGGGGTGGTAACAGGCCCGAATGCGGCAGTGAACTTTACGCTGGCGATGCCAAACATCGGGGCTGTGGTGGACAAGGTGAACGGACCGCTCAACCTCACAGGCAACGCCCGCAAAGAAGGGAACGGCTGGCGTGTAGATACCGATGCAAATGGTCCGTCCGGTACGCAGGCCACATTTGCGGGGCTGATCAACACAGACGGCACGATCAACGCAACGCTGCGCGGGGATGCGCCCCTTGGCATGAGCCGCCCGTTTCTGGCGCCGCGCAATTTGCAGGGGCAGGCCCGCTTTGATCTGGCAATCAACGGCCCGGCCGCGCTGTCCTCGCTCAGCGGGACGGTGGTCACGAACAATGCCTCCTTTACCGCGCCCAATCTGCGAGTCGCGTTGAACAATATCGCGGCAAGGGTCCAGCTGGGCGGCAACCGCGCGGTGATTGATGTGCAGGGGCAGGCGGTCAATGGCGGCTCTCTGCAGGCAGAAGGGGCTGTGACCCTGACGCCCGCCTTGCCTGCCGATTTGAGCATTGTACTGCGCGATCTGGTGCTGATTGATCCCCAGCTTTACCAAACCTCGCTGCGCGGGGCGCTGCGCCTTGCCGGACCATTGACGGGCGGTGCAAGGATCAGCGGGCAGATCGACGTGGGCGAAACCAATGTGAGCGTGCCCTCGACCGGCATGACAAGCATTGGTGACATTCCGCAGATCACCCATATCGGCGCAACCCGGCCGGTTCTGTCCACCCGCAGAAAGGCCGGTTTGAACGGTGCAGGCGCGGGCACAGATCCAGCCGCGCGCGGTGGCGGGCCGGGGTTTGCTCTGGACATTCAGGTGAACGCACCGCGCCGCATCTTTGTGCGCGGTCGCGGACTGGACGCCGAACTCGGCGGCAGTCTCAAGGTGACAGGCAGCACCAACCGGGTGATCTCTACCGGTGCGTTTGATCTGGTCCGGGGACGGCTCGATATTCTGGGCAAGAGGTTCAATCTGGTCGAGGGATCGATCTTTTTCCTAGGGGATCTGATCCCTTTCATCCGCTTTGTCTCCTCGACCGATACCAAGATGGGTGAGGCACGGGTGATCGTGGAGGGCCCCGCCGATGATCCCAGGGTGTCGTTCGAATCCACACCTGATGCTCCGCAGGACGAAGTGCTCGCGCAGCTTTTGTTTGACCGCAACCTATCGGACATCTCCGCCTTCCAGGCGCTGCAATTGGCGGGGGCCGTGGCCACCTTGGCCGGTCGGGGCGGCGGCGGGGTGATCTCAAACCTGCGGGACGGTTTCGGTCTGGATGATTTTGATGTCACCACAAACAGCAATGGCGCAACCGCCGTGCGGGCGGGAAAATATATATCCGAGAACATCTATACCGATATAACCGCGGCCTCAGACGGCACTGGTGAGGTGTCCCTGAACCTTGATCTTACGCCAAATCTCAAGGCCAAGGGCACGCTTGGCTCAGACGGGAACAGTGGTCTGGGGATCTTCTTTGAGAAAGACTATTGAGGGTTAGCTGTTGGGCTGAAAACGCCCGAACCGGCCCTGATCAAACATCAACCCGGCGCCTTTGCCGCGCCGCTCTGTGACCTCGGTGACTTTGCCGAGAACGATCGAATGATCGCCAGCCGGATGCACCGCAAAAGTCTCGCACTGGAACGCGGCCAGACAGCCCGCCAGATGCGGTGTGCCCTGATCACCAGCGGTCCAGTCAAAGCGGTCAAACCCATCGCCGTTACGGGCAAAATGGTCTGCAAGGGGCTGCTGGTCGTCGCCCAATACGTGAATGCAGAAATGCGAGGCCTGCACGAAAGCGTCATGACGCTGCGAGCGTAAAGCAGGGGACCAAAGCACCAAAGGCGGGTCCAAAGAGATCGACGAGAAACTGTTGGCCGTCATGCCAATGGGCCCCATCGGGGTATCCACAGTGACCACGGTCACACCGGTGCCAAATCGACCAAAGGCATGGCGCAGGGCCGCGCCATCGTCAGACTGCGGGGCAAAAGTGATCACATCGTCATCCATCGCGCCAAGCGGTGCCACGGCTGCCTGTAATTGTCCATAACGCGCCATGTGTGGTTGCGCCTTTTCTGTTCTGGATCGGTTTCTCAGACCTTCTATCTAGGGCGCGAATGCGCATTGCGCAGGGTCAAAATACGGCATTTCCAAGAATTCTTCGCCCAAGTGGGTTTGAATTTGATGTTTTGCGGCGCTGTGGGCGGCAAAATTCGAAAATTAACCTCTTCTCAAGAATTGCACTTTAGCGATCGTTCCACCCGCAAACCAGCACACGAACAGACATTCCGGAGCAGGTGTGAAAGACAACAATTATCTCAAAGCGGAATTGACCGATCTGATCCAATCGGACGAAAGCACCTGGAATTTTATTCAGCAAGGTTCGCTTGACGGAATCTGGTATTGGGATCTCGAAGATCCGGCAAACGAATGGATGAGCCCCGAGTTATGGGAACTGTTCGGCATTGACCCAGCAACCAAAACCCATTGCCCGGATGAATGGCAGGACATCATCTTTCCCGAAGATCTGGCCTTGGCGCTCAAGAATTTCGAGGCCCATTGTGCAGATCCCGAATGCCCATACGATCAGGTGGTGCGATACCGCCATGCGGATGGATCGGTGGTTTGGGTGCGCTGCCGCGGCCTTGCGATCCGTGATGAGACAGGCAAACCCATTCGAATGCTGGGCGCACATACGGATTTGACCGCTGTCAAGAAGTCGGAAGAAAACGCCCGCAATGGCTGGCGGGCGGCAGAACTGGCCAATTCTGAGCTGAAGTCTTTTGCCTATTCCGTGTCGCACGACATGAAGGCTCCCGCAAATACGCTCAAGCTGCTTTTGGACGAGTTGGAGCATCTTGGCCTTGGCTCAGAGCGGTCCGAGGCACAATCCATTCTGGATATGGCCCAAAAAACTGTCACGAGAATGCAGACCCAGATCGATGATATTCTTGATTACACCAGTGTCATCGGCTTTGAGCCCAAGCTTGAACCGCTTGATCTGTCAAAGGTCGCAGCCGATGCCGTGGCCGCGTTGCAGGCCGATATTCGCGGCGCAAACGGTGAGGTGCAAATCGGCCCGCTGCCTTGGGTTGATGGGGCCGCCACCCAGATGAACATCTTGTTTCAAAACTTGATCAACAACGCGATCAAGTTTCACCGCGATGGTGTCGCGCCGGTGGTGCGTTTGGATGCAGAAACAGATCCGGCGAACGGCAAGGTTACTATTCGGTTCACCGACAATGGCATTGGCATACCTGAGGCGGATCAATCGCGCATCTTCGCCCTGTTTCAGCGGTTGCACACCCGCGAAAATTTTGCCGGAACCGGCATTGGTTTGCCGCTGTGCCTGCGCATTGCGATGATCCACCAAGGCACGCTTGAAGTGGCATCTAATCCCGGCGAGGGCAGTTGTTTTTCACTGATCCTGCCCGCAAAATCTGGCGGAGAGATATCATGACAGACCAGGCCTCCATCGGTTGTGCAATGATTGTTGACGACGAACCCTTTGACCAAATGATGTATGAACGCATCCTGAAACGGTCCGGGCTGGTCGATCAGGTGATCGGTTTTCCATATGCGGCAGAGGCGCTGGAATACCTTGCGCGGGAGGACAGGCCCAAGGTCGATGTCATTTTTCTGGATATCAATATGCCGCGGATGAACGGCTTTGAGTTTCTGGAGGCGGCGAGCCGTGATCTTGGCCCCCGGTTTGTGAAAGTCTGCGTTGTCATGCTGACCACATCCATCGCGCCCGAAGACCGTGCGCGCGCTGCAAGCTTTGAGGCGGTGCGCGACTTTCTTTCCAAACCGCTCAGCCATGAAGACGTGGTGCATGTCGCCAATCTGCTGGCGGAGGTTGAATAGGGTCCGGCTCTGGTGATCTTGGGGGGGGCAGGGCCCCCCGCCATAAGATCAGCGGTTCATCCGGTTCTCGATCAGGTCATCCACCACCGACGGGTCGGCCAGAGTCGATGTGTCCCCCAATGCGCCATAATCATTCTCGGCAATCTTACGCAGGATCCGCCGCATGATTTTGCCCGATCTTGTTTTCGGCAGGCCCGGCGCCCATTGGATCAGATCGGGGGAGGCAATCGGCCCGATTTCCGTGCGGACCCAATTGCGCAACTCAAGGCGCAGCTCCTCGCTTGGCTCTTCGCCGCCCATCAAGGTCACATAGCAATAAATGCCCTGGCCCTTGATCTCATGTGGATAGCCGACCACCGCCGCCTCGGCCACCTTGGCATGCGCCACAAGCGCACTTTCCACTTCGGCGGTGCCCATCCTGTGCCCTGAGACATTGATCACATCATCGACACGGCCGGTGATCCAATAATCCCCATCCGCATCGCGTTTGCAGCCATCGCCGGTGAAGTAATAGCCGGGGTAATCGGCGAAGTAGGTTTTTTCGAACCGTTGATGATCGCCCCAAACGGTGCGCATTTGACCCGGCCAGCTGTTGGCGATGCACAACACGCCCTCAACAGGATTCTCCGTTAACACCTCGGCGGTTGTGGGCTCCAACACCACGGGTTTGATCCCAAAAAACGGCTTCATCGCGGCGCCGGGTTTCATGTCATGGGCGCCGGGCAGCGGTGTCATCAAATGCCCGCCGGTTTCGGTCTGCCACCATGTGTCGACAATCGGACAGCGCCCGCCGCCCACCACGTCGTTGTACCAATTCCATGCCTCGGGGTTGATCGGCTCTCCCACGGTGCCCAGCACCTTGATGCTGCTCAAATCGCATTTGGAAACAAAATCATTGCCTTGCCCCATCAGCGCCCGAATGGCGGTCGGCGCGGTGTAGAACTGATTGACCTTGTGCTTTTCGCAAACCTGCCAGAACCGGCTGGCATCGGGATAGGTTGGCACCCCTTCAAACATCAGCGTGGTCGCGCCATTGGCCAGCGGCCCATAGACGATATAGCTGTGCCCCGTGACCCAACCAACGTCCGCGGTGCACCAGTAAATATCGCCCTCCTGGTAATCAAAGGTGATCTCATGGGTCATCGCCGCATAAACCAGATAGCCGCCCGTGCTGTGCACCACGCCTTTGGGCTGTCCGGTAGAGCCGGAGGTATAGAGGATAAACAGCGGATCTTCGGCGTTCATCTCTTCGGGCTCGCAGGTGTCGGCGGCATCTGCTGCCAAGGCGTTGTAATCAAAATCGCGCCCGTCCACCCATGTGGTCTGGCCGCCGGTGCGCTTGACCACCAGAAGTTTCACGCTGTCCGGACAATGCAGCAGCGCCTGATCGGCATTGGTCTTGAGCGGGGTGGCCCGTCCGCCGCGCGGGGCATAATCGGCGGTGATGACCACCTTTGCCTCTGATCCATTGACCCTCGCCGCCAGTGCATCGGGGGAAAATCCAGCAAAAACAATGGAATGGATTGCACCGATCCGCGCACATGCCAGCATGGCATAGGCCGCCTCGGGGATCATCGGCATATAGATAATTACCCGGTCGCCTTTTCCAACGCCCAAATCGCGCAGGATATTCGCCATCTTGCAGGTCTGGCTGTGCAGCTCGCGATAGCTGATGTGTTTGGCGTCTTCGTCGGGGCTGTCCGGCTCCCAGATGATGGCGGTTTGGTCGCCGCGGGTTTCCAGATGCCGGTCTACGCAATTGGCCGAAACATTCAGCGATCCATCGGCGTACCAGTTGATATGAACATTGCCCAAGGTGAAATCGACATCCTGCACCTGAGTGAAAGGTTTGATCCAATCCACACGGGCCGCTTGTTCGCGCCAAAACCCATCGGGATCATCCATGGATGCCTGATACATCTGAGCATACCGCTCTGCATTCACATGGGCATTTGCGGCCATCTCGGCGGATGGCGGATAGGTCTTGGCGGCGTCGTCGGACATGATGGTCCCCTCCCTTGGCAATCTGTCGTCTGTGATGCGTGCGGGCCAATGGCCCTTTGCATCCCTCCTGAGCGGATCATAGCGGGCTGAGAAAGGAAGGGAACACGCAACTGTGACGCCGTGCAGCCTTGGCGCATCATTTTACAGACAATCGGGCAGATCCTGATTGGCTGCGCGACGCTTGGCTTGTCGGGCAAATGCAAGGTGCGGCGTGGGGCACCCAAATCTTGTTCAGCGATCGGGCTTGGCAGTCGGGTCTTGGCGGGCTAGCCTTGACCCCAAGCGCACGAAAGTGTTGCGCGTATTAATGGGAGAGACATCAATGACCAAATATTTGAGCGGTGCAGCTGCCTGCGCCCTGAGCCTTGCCTTTGTCACCGAAGCGGCCGCGACCGAATGGAACGTGTCGGTCTGGGGCAAACGTCGCGCCTTTACAGAACATGTTGAAAAACTTGCTGAACTGGTTTCGGAAAAAACCGGCGGCGAGTTCACCATGAACGTCAGCTATGGCGGGCTGAGCAAGAACCGCGAGAACCTTGACGGGATTTCCATCGGCGCGTTCGAGATGGCGCAATTCTGTGCCGGCTATCACCGCGACAAGAACCGGGTTGTGACCGTGCTGGAACTGCCGTTCCTCGGCGTTGAAAATCTGGAGCAGGAAGTGGCGGTCTCCAAGGCGGTTTACGCGCATCCCGCGGCCACCGACGAGATGGCGCAATGGAATGCCAAGCTGCTGATGACCTCGCCAATGCCGCAATACAATCTGGTGGGGACAGGCGATCCGCGCACCACACTGGCCGACTTCGAGGGCATGCGTGTGCGTGCCACCGGCGGGTTGGGCAAAGCGTTTGAAGCAGTGGGCGGTGTGCCGACATCCGTGACCGCGACCGAAGCATATCAGGCGATGGAATCGGGCGTGGTGGACACCGTTGCCTTCGCACAGCATGCTCACCTCAGCTTTGGCACCATCAACCAGGCCGATTGGTGGACCGCGAACCTGAACCCCGGCACCGTGAACTGCCCTGTGGTGGTGAACATCGACGCCTACGAATCCCTGTCTGACAAAGAGCGCGAGGCGCTGGACAGCTCGGTTGATGAAGCGCTGGATCACTATCTGGCCAACTACGCCGCATTGCTTGAAAAATGGGACAGCGTGCTGGCCGAAAAAGGCGTGCAAAAAGTTGAGATCGCCCCTGAGGTGATCGCAGAGTTCCGCGCCAAGGCGGCCGATCCGATCCGCGATGCGTGGATCAAAGACATGGAAGCGCAAGGCCTGCCGGGTCAGGAGCTTTATGATCTGGTTGTGAAAACACTGGCCGAGGCCAAAGGCAGCTAAGCCTTTCGGGGCGGGTGTATTCCCGCCCCAAAGCTACATAGGTAGGGCGGGGTCCACCCCGTCTTGCCCTCCCATAAAAGGACGACGCATATGGCTGGATCTGCCGCAGTGCTGGAAGACTCCAGTATACTCAGCAAACTTGACCGGGCCTTGCTTCCCATCGAACGGTTCTGTGCCTTGCTCAGTGGATTGGCGATCTTTTCGCTGATGTTTCTGGCGGCCTATTCCGTCACGGGCCGCAAGTTTTTTGCCTCTCCCTTGGCGGGATATGTCGACTATATCGAAGCGGCAATGCCGATCATTGCGATCATGGGCGTGTCCTATGTACAGCGCGACGGCACCCATATCCGCATGGATATGCTGGTCGGGGCGCTCAAGGGGCGGCTTTTATGGCTGTTTGAGCTGATCTCGGTGTTGTTGATGCTTTTGCTGATTGTTGCCCTGACATGGGGCGCCTGGGAACATTTCGACCGCTCCTTTGACTGCGCGCGCCCCCTGTGCAGCCGCGACAGCTCCATTGATATCGGTATCCCGATCTGGCCGAGCAAACTGGTGGTCCCGGTCGCGTTTTTTGTGCTCAGCCTGCGATTGTTGTTGCAGGCATGGGGCTATGGACGTGCCCTCGTTCTGGGGTTGGAGAACCCTGTGGCGGTGCCGTTGAACCTGACGGTGGCAGAACAGGCCATGCATGAGGCAGAGATGCTGGAAGGGGCCGACTGATGGAACCCATTGAAATTGGCCTATGGGTCTCGGGCGGGATGCTGCTTTTGGTTGTGCTGGGCATGCGTGTGGCCTTTGCCGCCGGTATGGCGGGCTTTGTCGGGCTGGTCTGGCTGCGCTGGAACGGGTTCGATTATGATCCGGATCGGTTTGGCAAGGCATTGGAAATCAGCGTCAAAATCGCCGGATTGACACCCCATTCCAAGGTCAGCGCACAGGTGCTGTCGCTGATCCCGGTGTTTATCATGATCGGCTATCTTGCCTATTATGCAAAACTCACCACGGCCCTGTTCGAGGCCTGCAAACGCTGGTTTGCCTGGGTGCCAGGCGGGCTGGCGGTCTCAACCGTATTTGCCACCGCCGGGTTTGCCGCAGTGTCGGGCGCATCCGTGGCCACGGCGGCAGTCTTTGCCCGCATCGCCATCCCGGAAATGCTCAAGATCGGCTACAACAAACAATTCGCCGCTGGCGTTGTGGCGGCGGGCGGCACTCTGGCCTCGCTCATCCCGCCATCGGCCATTCTGGTGATCTATGCGATCATCGTGGAACAGGACGTGGGCAAACTGCTGCTGGCCGGGTTCATCCCCGGTGCGTTCTCCGCCGTGGTCTATGCGATGCTGATCATTGGCATTGCGGTCGTCTTCAAATCTGTCGGACCGCCGGTCAGCGGCTTTACCTGGCGCGAGCGCTTTGCATCCTTGCCACCCGCGCTGCCGATTGTGGCGGTGGTCGTGATCATCATCTTCTTTGTCTACAACCCCTTTGGCGATGCTTGGGGCACCCCCACCGAAGGCGGCGCGGTGGGCGCATTCATCATCTTCCTGATGGCGCTTTATCGGGGCATGCGCTGGGGGCAGCTGAAAGAGGCGCTGCTGGAAACAGCCAAGCTGACAGTGATGATTTTCACCATCATCTGGGGCGTGCTGATCTATGTACGGTTCTTGGGCTTTGCCGAATTGCCCGATGCCTTTGCCGATTGGATCACCTCGCTGGAAATGTCACCACTGGTGATCTTGGTCTGTATCCTTTTGGCCTATGCGGTACTGGGCATGTTCATGGATGCGATCGGGATGCTGCTGCTGACCCTGCCTGTGGTCTATCCGGCGGTGATGGCCCTGAACGGCGGAGAGGCAGTCGCAGCAGCGGACAGTGCCTTTGGCATGTCCGGTCCAATGTGCGCGATCTGGTTCGGGATACTGGTGGTCAAAATGGCAGAGTTCTGCCTGATCACCCCGCCCATAGGCCTCAACTGTTTCGTGGTTGCCGGCGTGCGTGATGATCTGACGGTTCAAGATGTGTTCCGTGGCGTGATGCCGTTCTTCGTCGCCGATGCCGTGACAATCGCCTTGCTGGTGGCCTTTCCGGGGATCGTCCTGTGGCTGCCCTCGCTGGTGAGCTGATCGTCTGACGCGGGGGCATTGGCAGGGCAATACCTCTCAGCGGCAGGGCGGCTCTATTGTTGCCCTGCCCAATTTGTTCTAATCCACGGGCTGACCCGACCCAAGCACAGAGCGCCCATGCAACATCTGTCCAACACCCTCGATTGGCACGCCCGCCTGTCCGTCGCACCGATGATGGATTGGACCGACCGTCATTGCCGGTACCTGCACCGATTGCTGAGCCGGAATACGCTGCTGTACACCGAAATGGTCACTTCGCCCGCATTGGTGCGGGGCGGGGCGCTCCATCTGTTGGACTTTGACGCCTCTGAACATCCCGTGGCCCTGCAACTGGGCGGATCGGATCCAGCTGAGTTGGCAGAGGCGGCGCGGCTGGGAGCAGAGGCTGGATATGACGAGATCAACCTCAATGTGGGTTGCCCGTCGGACCGGGTACAATCGGGGCTCTTTGGTGCGGTGCTGATGGAGAACCCTGCGCTTGTGGCCCGCTGCGTGTCGGCCATGCGGGCGGCGGTGGATGTGGATGTGACCGTGAAATGCCGGATTGGCGTGGACGATCAAGACCCCGAAGAGATCTTGCCGGAGTTTCTTGCAAGGGTCATTGCAACAGGCTGTACCCGCGTCAGTATCCATGCCCGTAAAGCCTGGCTTCAGGGTCTGTCACCCAAGGAAAACCGCGACATCCCGCCGCTGGATTATCCGCTGGTCCACCGTATGAAAGAGCTGTTTCCAAATCTGCATATTTCGGTCAACGGCGGGGTCACTTCGCTTGAGGAGGCGGAGGCGTTTCTGGACGCTGGGTTGGACGGGGTGATGATCGGGCGCAGCGCCTACCACAGCCCGGCCGATATTCTGTGCCAGGCAGATCGGCGGATTTATGGCGATGGTGCCGACACAACGCCCGAAGAGGCCGTACGGGCCATGGTGCCCTATATCGAGGCGCATCTGGACAGCGGCGGGCGTTTGCATCAGATCACCCGCCACATGCTGGGTCTCTTTGCAGGGCGTCCCGGCGCACGTATCTGGCGGCGGACGCTGTCCGAAGGTGTCAGCAAACCGGGGGCCGATGTGTCACTGGTGCTCGAAGCGCTGGAACAGATCGAGACACTGGCACAGACCCGCGAAGCGGTGTAGCAAAACCAAGACCCTGAGGGAGAGTGCAAATGCCGGAGACCGCTTTGCTGTTACAGATGGCCCTGATGTTGATGGCCATCGGCGCCTTTGCCGGGGTGTTGGCCGGATTGCTCGGCGTGGGCGGTGGCATCGTCTTGGTCCCTGCATTTTTCTATGCGTTTCAAACCCTTGGCTATGATGGCCCGCAATTGATGCAAATGTGCCTCGCGACATCTTTGGCGACAATCATCGTCACTTCCCTACGGTCCGTGCACAGCCACAACAAAAAGGGCGCGGTGGATTGGCAGATCCTGCGGAGCTGGGCACCGGGGATTGTGATCGGCGCAATCATCGGCATGCTATTGGTGGCACAGCTGAGGTCCGGCACCTTGCAGGCGATCTTTGGTGCTCTGGCCTTGATCGTGGGCCTCTACATGGGCTTTGGTCGCGCCGAATGGCGGCTGGGGCAAGCGATGCCCACGGGGCTTTTGCGGGCGGCGCTGTCCCCCAGTGTCGGGTTTCTATCGGTCCTGATGGGCATTGGTGGCGGCAGTTTTGGCGTGCCGCTGATGAGCCTGTTTAACACGCCCATCCACCGGGCTGTGGCCACCGCCGCCGGATTTGGCGTGCTGATCGCGGTGCCCTCGGTGATCGGTTTCCTGTTCGTGGATATGCAGTCGGGCAAGCCGCCGCTGACCCTTGGCGCGGTCAATCTGGTGGCCTTTGCAATCATCATTGCGATGACCTTGATCACCGCACCCTTAGGGGTGAGACTGGCCCATGCGATGGACCCAAAACCGCTCAAACGGGTGTTTGCGGTGTTTCTGGTGCTGGTGGCCATCAATATGCTGCGCAAGGCGCTGGGGTGGTAAGGGATCTGCCGAGCAAAGGCTTTGCCGTCTTTGAACCGGATGACGCGACCCGAAACTGGGCGCAGGCCGCGAGGCAAGTGGCCAAGGCGGTTGCCGCTGATCCGAAGGTGCAGGAGGTCAATCTGCGCCATGGCAAGACATGGTTTGTCGGGGTGGATGCCTTGCCCAATGCGCCGGATGGATCGGTTTCCGGCGTGCCCCTGACGGGTCCATGGCAAGATCATATTGCGCCGCCCGCAGAATGGCACCGCGCCCAGCTCTCTATTGTTTATCCCGGCTATCCCAAAAGGGATGCCGATGAAGGTGATGGCAACCACCGATACCGCGTGACCCGCTTTGCCGCGCATGTGGATGGCTTGTTGGCCATAGGGCCAGATCGCCGCCGGTATATGCAGGAACCGCACGGGTTTATTCTTGGTCTGCCCCTGAACCAAAGCGATGCTGCGCCGCTGATGGTCTGGCCCGGAAGTCATAAGATCATGGGGCAGGCATTTCGGGCAGAAATCGGCAAACGCGATCCGAAGACTGTCGATATTACAGACGCTTATCATGCGGCCCGCCGCGCGGTCTTTGACAGTATCACCCCCACGCCGGTGCGGGCCGCTCCGGGGCAATCGATCTTGCTGCATCGGCATTTGCTGCACGGTGTCGGCCCATGGGGGCCGCAGGATATTGCGCCGCCCGAAGGCCGGATGATTGCCTATTTCAGACCTGAAATTGCACCCGTAGACTGGCTTTCGTAGGATAATTCTACCCGCCAAAGTAGAATTTTTACCTACAATCACCTTGGGGTCGCCACAATGTTGCCATTTCAGAAACGATAATAGCCAGTGTCGAAACAATGCTATTGAGGCATCACGCTATGAAAATCATTCTGACAGGACCGCAGGGCAATCTGGCATATTACGCCCGGCAAACACCGCGCAGAACCAAACGTGCGTTTGGCTTTCAGGGACGGTTCAAGCATCAGCAAGCGCTTGGTTTTGCCCGGCTTCCGGCATTTGGTGCCAATGGCAATCACGCGCCTACAGGGTATGAGGGTGCCGTGACGTCAAATCTGGCTTTGGAACTGCTGTTCAACATCGCTGGCAAGCGCTGAACTACCTGAATCGACTACCGCCGCGCCATCCGCGCTGCGCGCCCGCCGCGCCGCTTGCCAAATGCACCGGCCCGCGACGGCAATTCCGCCATGACCTCGCGCCGCTCTTCGGGGCTCATGCGTGACCAGCGGCCAATCTCATCAATTGATCGCAAACAACCGGTGCACAGCCGCGCCTCGGGATGCACCACGCAGATCTTGATGCAGGGGCTTTCGACCTCGTCGCGCTTCCAGATCTCGTCTGTCATTCCTGATCTCCCCGCCGCCGTATCACTGCCATCCGGTCCAGCACCCCCTGAAGGATATACCCGGCCGCCACATGGTCGATCACCTCTGCGCGACGTTTGCGTGTCGTATCTGCCTCAAGCAAGGCGCGTTCGGCGGCTACAGTGGACAGACGCTCATCCCAGAATGTGATCGGCAAGGGGGCCAGTTTGTCAAAGTTGCGGGCAAAGGCGCGTGTGGATTGGCATCGCGGCCCTTCGGAGCCATCCATATTACGCGGCAGGCCCAGCACCAGACCACCAATGCGCCGGTCGTTGATGATCTCGGTCAGGCGCGCCGCATCCAGCCCGAATTTCTTGCGCCGAACCGTTTCCAGCGGAGAGGCAACGCTGTGAAAGCTGTCACTGACCGCAACGCCGATGGTCTTTTCTCCAAGATCAAGACCGATCAGCGCCTGCATCGGGGGCAGGGCGGCAACAAAATCGGTGATGTCTTCGTAGATCATTCCGCCACCCCGGCCTGGCTGCCTGCGTTTCGGATGATGTCCAACGCGCCGGGGTTGCCGGCAAAGACCTGCATGGCATTGTTGAAGATTGCCAATGCCTGTTCGCTTTGTCCCAATACACCCAGCGATGTGATCAGCCGCGCCCAGTCTTCGGGCGGCCCGCCTTCGGTGGCCAATCTGTCGGACAGACCCGCCACCATGCCGCCGATCATCTCCATGCGTTCAGCGGCGGTCATTTCTCCGGCGGCTTCGATATCTTCGGCGGAGGGGCCTTTGGCCGCTCCGTTGCCGATTGTGGGCAGGCTATAGCGGGTTTCACCGGCAAGCGCGGCAACCTCCATGATCTGGCCCTTGATCGGTTCTATCCATGGGGCATCAGCCGGGCCGCGCCGCAACAAGGCATTCCAGATGCGGAAAGAAATATCGGGACGGCCATTCTGCACCATCATCAGCCCGACGTAATACTGCGCACGCCCGTCTTCGGGATCGGCATCCAGTGCAGCGCTGAGCGCCTGTTCCGCCTCGGGCGACACATATCCCCCCGCCGCCATCACCATCAGTTCGGCAAAGTCAGTGATCTCGCTGGCGGTCGCGTCTGTGCCCTTTATCTGCAGGACACGGCGCTGTGCCTCGGCGGCCCCTGCGAAATTGCCAATGCTTGCCTCGTTCTGGGCCAGCAATTGTTGCCCTTGCAAATCATCAGGCCGCTGCGCCACGGTTTCACGCAGCTTTTCCATCAGCTCTACGTAACGCGGGCTGAGATCTTGCGCCGGGGGCAGGGGTGGCATCCGGTCCAGCGCCTCTTGCTGGCCGGGGCGGGTTTTGCGCATTTCTTCGGCAAAGGCGATCCGGTCGGCCAGCGCCAGATCACCATAGCCCGGTTGCCCGATGCGGAAATACAGCGCCAGACTGCCTGCAACCACCAACAGCGCCACCAATGCGATCACCACAGGTTTTGGCCCCGTGCCCGCTGCTGCGCCCGATTGCAGCGCCGTGTCGGCGGCCAGAATACGGCGTGAAATCTCAGTTTTGATGCGGCCCGCGTCCTCGGCGGGCACAACCCCGCGTGCGACGTCCCGCTCCACCTCGGCCAGTTGGTCGCGGTACACCTGCATGTCAAAGCTGGCCGCATCTGCGACGTCGCCGCCGTCATTTCGGATCAGCGCCCGGATCAACAAAAGCGAAACAACAGCCGTCATGGCCAAGGTGATGATCCAGAATGTCATGTGTCGCCCTGCTAGATTCTCTGCCTCACACACCTAATCAATGGGACCGCATGAAAAAAGGGGACAATTCGCCCTCCCGGCCCACGCAGAGTGCCGCGCGATTTCTCAATCCACATCCATGTCGCAAATCCGTCAAGGAATGCCGTGGTGAGTATCCTTTTTTCTGGGTATATCTTCAGAACAGAAACAGCCGTCCCAGACGGCATCGAATCTTATTCCGTGGCCCAATCTAGGGGTGCCGGTTCCCTGTCGGAGAAGACCGCAATGAAAAAATACTCCGTTTTTGCCGTGGCCCGCGAGGCAATGCGCCATCACACTGGTTGGAACCGCGCATGGCGCGATGCGCAACCCAAGAAACGTTACGATGTGATCATAATCGGTGCGGGCGGGCATGGTCTTGCAACCGCCTATTACTTGGGCAAGAACTTTGGCATCACCAATGTTGCAATCCTGGAAAAAGGCTGGCTGGGTGGTGGCAATACCGGCCGGAACACCACGATCATCCGGTCAAACTACCTGCAAGATCCCTCGGCAGCGATCTACGAAAAGGCCCGGTCCCTTTACGAGACCATGAGCCAGGATCTGAACTACAACGTCATGTTTTCGCCGCGCGGCGTGATCATGCTGGCGCAAACCGAACATGAGGTGCGCGGCTACAAGCGGACCGCCCATGCCAATATGCTGCAAGGGGTGACCACCGAATTCATCGGCCCTGAAAAGGTCAAGGAACTGGTGCCGATCATCAATCTGGATGGCCCGCGCTATCCGGTTCTGGGCGGCCTGTGGCAGGCACGCGGCGGGACAGCGCGGCACGATGCGGTGGCCTGGGGTTATGCACGGGCCTGTTCGGACATGGGCATGGACGTGATCCAGAAATGCGAAGTCACCGGCATCCGACAGGAGAACGGCAAGGTTGTGGGCGTCAGCACCAACCGCGGCGATATCGACTGTGGCAAGCTGGGCATGGTGGTTGCAGGGCATTCGGGCCATCTGGCCGATATGGCCGGTTTCCGTCTGCCAATCGAATCTGTTGCGCTTCAGGCGCTGGTGTCAGAGCCGATCAAACCCTGCATGGACGTGGTTGTGATGGCCAATACCGTGCACGGGTATATGTCGCAATCTGACAAGGGCGAAATGGTCATCGGTGGAGGTACCGACGGCTATAACAACTATACCCAGCGCGGCAGTTTCCACCACATCGAAGAAACCGTGCGGGCTTTGGTCGAGACCTTTCCGATGGTGTCGCGCCTCAAGATGCTGCGCCAATGGGGCGGCATCGTGGATGTAACCGGTGACCGCTCGCCGATCCTCAGCAAAACGCCCGTCGAGGGCATTTTCATCAACAGCGGCTGGGGCACCGGCGGGTTCAAGGCGATCCCCGGATCTGGCTGGGGTTTTGCCGAATTGATGGCCAAGGGCCATTCGCCGCTGACCGAAGCCTTTGGTCTGAACCGCTTCCAAGAAGGCCGGTTCATTGATGAAAGCGTTGCAGCGGGCGTGGCGCACTGATGAACCTATCCTGTTCATATCAGGACCAAATGTCGGCGCTGCGGAACCTTTCCGCAGGGCGGGGCGTTGTTGTTGCGATATCCAGATCAAAAGGAGACGCACAATGGCACACCCCGATCACACCGTTTCGGAACGCACAACCACAACAACCACCACAAACACCGGTGGCGCAGGCATGGGCTTTGTCCTTGGTGCCGTCGTCGTGGTCGTCGCGGTCCTGGCTTATGTTGTCTTCGCGAGCGGCGAAAGCAGCGGCGCGGATGACGTCAACATCACCATCGAAGGGGCAGGCGACGCCGTTCAAGGCGCAGCCGAAGCCGTCGAAGGGGCCGCAACAGCCTCGGAATGATTTGTCATTCCTTAAGGGTTTCATGACATGGATCAGTCCCGCAGCTGGGGCTGATCAACCTGTTCACGATGCGTCGTTTTTCGCCAAAACCGCGTCGGCCAATCCCAGCCAAATATCAAACGGCAAGCAGCAAAAGCTTGCGTTAAATGCGCATGATGGCATCCTTGATGCATCAGCACAGGAGATTGAACCATGGCTGGAGAGACCATTCACAACGGCGGAACCAAACGCGGAGTTATCATCGCGCTTGTCGTTCTTGGGGTCTTTGTCGCGGGCATCGCAATGCTCGGCAACGGCTCTGCGCCCAGTGACACCTCCTCAGGCACGGCAGTGTCAGACAGCAACTGACGCTCGGCTCGGCCCGACAGTAACACCCGCGCCAGCCCGGCAGGCCGCCCGGCTGCAAGGGTCCGCTTTCGCAAAAATCAGGTCAACGGTGATGCGTATCCGTACGGATCACGCCGGTGATATGCTCACGCAGGATTTCGGTGTGCGGATCCGCTTGCCGCGCCTTGTTCAGATCATGCTTGAGCAAGGTTCGCTTGCTACGCCATTCGTAAATCGCAATGCCGACGCCGGCCAGCGCCACGGCGCCAAGAACAAGATACAAAACAATCATTCCATCAAGATGGGCCTTTCACGCCCAATTCTCAAGCCCGGAGCCGCGCTATGCTGATCCTGACCTGTCCCGTTTGCGGGGTCACCGCAGAAGAAACCGAATTCCATGCTGGCGGCGAGGCGCATCTCAAACGCTTTGGCCCCGGTTCGACGGATGACGAGTTTGAAAACTATCTGTTCATGCGGGCCAACCCCAAGGGCGTGCATTTTGAACGCTGGCGCCACAACAACGGCTGCGGCAAGTGGTTCCATGTCGCCCGTGACACCACCACGCTTGAGGTTTTCACCAGCTATTCGGCGCAAACGGTTTCTCCGCCGCAAGAGGTTCTTGATCTCATCGAAGACCGCCGGCCCGGTTGGTCCAAAGGCAGCGGCGCGTGATGCGCGGCCTGTCATTCGTCCTTTTTTCTGATTTCTCCGCTATCAAGGAGCCCCGCTCATGAGCACAAGACTTGCCACAGGTGGCCGCCTGCTGAACACTGACAAACCGGTCAATTTTTCCTTCAACGGCAAACAGATGCGCGGTTATGAAGGCGATACGCTGGCCTCGGCCTTGTTGGCCAACGACCAGATGTTGATGGGCCGTTCGTTCAAATACCACCGCCCGCGCGGCGTGGTCGCTTCCGGCGCAGAAGAACCCAACGGCCTGGTCAATCTGGGGTCCGAGGGCAAATTTGAGCCGAACCAGCGTGTCACCACCACCGAGATTTTCGAGGGGCTTGAGGCAACGAGCCAGAACCACTGGCCCAGCCTTGAATTTGACGTGGGCGCGATCAACAAACACCTCAGCCGGTTCCTGCCTGCGGGGTTCTACTACAAGATGTTCATGTACCCCCGCGCCGCGTGGAAACATGTCTACGAGCCGATCATCCGACATTCCGCCGGTCTGGGCAAAGCGCCCAAAAACACCGACGTGGACACCTATGAGCATTTCTATGCCTTCTGTGATGTTCTGGTGATTGGTGGCGGTGTGGCCGGGCTTGAGGCCGCGCGAACCGCCGGCCTCAGTGGTGCCAAGGTGCTGCTTCTGGAACAGACCGAACATTGGGGCGGTCGTGCGCCAGTGGATGGCGGTACGGTTGACGGCAAACCCGCCACGGAATTCGTCGATGACCTGGTTGCAGAATTGCAGGGCATGGAGAATGTCCAGATGCGCAGCCGCACCATGGGGGCAGGGGTTTATGACCACGGTTATGTGCTCGGCTATGAACGCCTGACGGACCACGCGCCACAAAAGGCCGGCCCGCGTCACCGCCTGTGGCGCATCCGCGCCGGTCATGTGATCACCGCAACCGGCGCGATTGAACGTCCGCTCAGCTTTGCGGGCAATGACATTCCCGGCGTGATGCTGGCCGCTGCTGTGCGCGACTATGTGGTCAACTGGGGCGTGTCGATTGGCGATCGCACCGTGGTCGTGACCAACAATGACAATGCCTATCTTACCGCGATCGCGCTAAAACATGCGGGGCTTGATGTGCCCGCGATCCTCGATGCGCGGGTGCTGCCGCAAGACAGCATGCTGATGGCGCAGGCCAAGGCTTTGGGCATACGGGTGATGATGGGCCACGCGATTGCCTCCGTCAAAGGCGGCAAGCGGGTCACAGGCGTGAGCGTTTGTTCGCAAGCGGGCGAAGGCGCTGTGCTGGAAGAGATCGCCTGTGATGCCGTGGCCATGTCTGGCGGCTGGTCTCCGGTGGTGCACCTGTGGTCCCATTGTGGCGGCAAACTGCGCTGGGACACGACGCAGGCCTGCTTTAGCCCCGATCTGGACAACCCGCCTAAAGGCGCAGACGGCATGGGTTTTGTGACCCCGGCAGGCGCGGCATCGGGCATGTTCCCGCTTGATGATGTGCTCTGTGACGCTCATGCGGCGGCCGATGGCGTTGTCACCAGCCTTGGCTTCAAACTGCCCAAGGATGCAGCTGCCCCAAGCGCCGAACGCCGTGAAGAGGCGCCGATGGCCCCTGTATGGCTGATGCCGCAGGGCGCAAACGTCAAACTGCGTGAAAAGACATGGCTTGATTATCAGAACGACGTAAAAGTGTCGGACGTGCGTCTGGCCGCCCAAGAAGGCTTCGTTTCAGTCGAACACGCCAAGCGCTATACCACCTTGGGCATGGCGACGGATCAAGGTAAGCTGAGTAACATCAACGGCTTGGCTACGTTGGCCGGGGCGCTGGACGCGGATATCCCTACGGTTGGCACCACCACATTCCGCCCGCCCTATCACCCGATTTCGATGGCCTCCATCGGCGGTGAGGCGCGCGGTCCGGTGTTCCAGCCCATCCGCCGCACACCGATGCATGACTGGCACGAGGCCAACGGGGCAGAGTTTGAACCGGTCGGCCAGTGGCGTCGCCCCTATGCCTTCAAACGTGGCAACGAAACCACTCATGACGCGGTCAACCGCGAGGTCACGAACACCCGGACCAACATGGGCCTGCTCGATGCCTCCACCCTTGGCAAGATCATCGTCAAAGGGCCGGACGCGGGCAAATTCCTCGACATGCTCTACACCAACATGATGTCGACCCTGAAGCCGGGCAAATGCCGCTACGGCCTGATGTGCAGCGAGAACGGTTTTCTGATCGACGATGGCGTGGTTGCGCGGATCGATGAGGATACATGGCTGTGCCACACAACCACCGGCGGCGCGGAAACCATCCATGGTCACATGGAAGAATGGTTGCAAACCGAATGGTGGGATTGGGATGTCTATGTGGCCAATGTGACCGAACAATACGCACAGGTTGCGGTCGTTGGCCCCAACGCCCGCAAATGCCTTGAAAAGCTGGGCGGCACCGATGTCTCGAAAGAGGCGCTTGGCTTTATGGAGTGGGTCGATGGTGAATTGGGCGGTTTCAAATGTCGCATTTACCGGATCTCTTTCTCGGGCGAGCTGTCTTACGAGATCGCCGTGGATGCCAGCCATGGGCAGGCCTTCTGGGATGCGCTGATGGTGGCGGGCAATGATCTGGGCGTGATGCCTTATGGCACCGAATGCCTGCACATTCTGCGCGCTGAAAAGGGCTTTATCATGATCGGGGACGAGACCGACGGCACCGTGATCCCGCAGGATCTGGGCCTGCACTGGGCCTTGTCGAAAAAGAAAGAAGACTATCTGGGCAAACGGGCGCAGGAACGCAGCCATATGGCGGATCCCAGCCGGTGGAAGCTGGTCGGCCTTGAAACCACCGATGGCAGCACCTTGCCGGATGGCGCCTATGCGGTGGGCGAAGGCACCAATGCAAACGGCCAGCGCAATATGATCGGGCGGGTCACATCGACCTATCATTCGGCCAATCTGGACCGCGGCATTGCCATGGGTCTGGTGCTCAACGGGCCGGACCGCATGGGCGAGGTCATCGACTTCCCCGGCACCGATGGCAAGACCTACCACGCCCGTATCGTGGACCCTGTATTTTATGACAAAGAAGGGGAGAAGCAGAATGTCTGAGCCCGTCACAGCCCTGAACAATGCCAGCGAAACCAATGGCATCGCCGCGATCCGCGAGTTGGGCCCACTGGGCATGATCACCCTGCGCGGTGATCTGTCTGCCGCTTATCTGCGCACCCTCACGACCAAGCTGACGGGCGCAAAATTTCCCGATGTGCGGGAATGTCATGTGGATGGCGAGAACGGATTGGCGTGGATGTCACCGGATGAATTGCTGGTGATGTGTCCCTATGCAGAGGCGAACGGTCATGTGGCCCGCATGAGCGAAGCCCTGTCAGGGAAACATGCGTTGGTGGCCAATGTGTCAGACGCCCGCGCGGTGTTTGAAGTCAAAGGCCCCAATGCCCGTGAGGTGATGGCCAAACTGGCCCCTGTGGACCTGGCGCCCGCAAGCTTCACCCCCGGCATGTTCCGCCGCAGCCGGATGGCACAGGTGCCCGCCGCCTTTTGGATGCGCGACGCAGAGACCTTTCAGATCATCTGTTTCCGCTCCGTCGCGCAATACATGTTTGACCTGCTCAAGATCGCGGCACAGCCGGGGTCCGAAGTGCGGCATTTCTGACACCCGCAACGCAAGTTTCAGGGTAGACTTAAAAGTGGGCGGCATTACCAAACGGTAATTTGCCGCCCATTTTCACTTTTGGGTTGTGTCTCAGGTGTACAGTGATATTCACACCTTGAAACACAACTGAAAGATGAATGAATGACTCGTTTTTTCCTTGCCGCCATGACGGCTCTCGCTTTGCCAATGGGCGCGATGGCTGAAGCCTACGATTGTGAAACCAAGCATTTTGGTAGTGGAGGCTGGGTGCCTGAGCGGATCATTCTTGCGTATGACACCGAGGCAAAGGTCGGATCGGCCTTTGATTCGATGATCAATCATCTTCACAAAGCGCCCATTCCAGTTGATTGGTCCGCACGCTCTGACACGTCTTTTACTTTCAAGTGGAAATTACGAGGCCTCAAGGCGACAAACGGCGGCAAAGGCATCAACAGCTATCGCGTCACGCTATTCACATCTCTAAACAAGTTCACTTTGAGCGGGCAGCGTCATGGTTATGACAATGTGATCAGTGCCTCGGGCACCTGCAAAAAGATCAAGTAGACTAGGATGATGTAATGAAGAATTTTCTGTTTTCTGTCGTTGCTATGTCTCTTCTTGCGAAAGCTGCGGCGGCATCCCCCGGTTATATGTATGACTGCGACCTGCAGGGTACCGATAAGGCCTATGGCTGGATCACGCCCAAAATGGCCTTTGTCGTTGAAGAACAAGGCGACGTGAAGGTCGTGGATGGGGTGGTGCTGCACTTCAACAACGCCCCACTTGAAACCAAAGTTCTGAGGAACGACAGCAAGCGGATGATCCTCAGATGGGTGGTGACAAACGCAAGAGCCGACAGCGGCCGCACCTTCAACAACTTTCGATACCGCGCCTCTCTGAGCAAGAGTTCGGGCAAGGTCGAAGTCACTGCTATACCGGCCCATTATGACACCGGTGTGCGTGCGACAGGGGTTTGCAGGAAACGGACGAAATAACGCCTATAGCCTCCATTTGCACGACTGGACCTTGACGAATGCCCTTCAGGCACTCCATGTGATGCAGACGCAATTTCTAATCAGGAGGCCCACCTCATGGCTTTTTCACTTCCCGATCTTCCTTATGCACACGATGCTCTTGCCTCAAAGGGCATGAGCGCTGAAACCCTCGAATTTCATCACGATAAGCACCACAATGCTTATGTTGTGAACGGCAACAAAGCCATTGAGGGCACCGAATGGGAGGGCAAATCGCTCGAAGAGATCATCAAGGGCACCTATGATGCGGGTGCCGTTGCGCAGAATGGTATCTTCAACAACATCAGCCAGCTTTGGAACCACAACCAGTTCTGGGAAATGATGGGGCCGGATGGCAATGCGATGCCGGGCGAGCTTGAAAAAGCGATCAACGAAAGCTTTGGTTCTGTCGACAAGATGAAAGACGAATTCAAAGCGGCTGGCGCGGGTCAGTTCGGCTCTGGCTGGGCATGGCTCGTCAAGGACACCGACGGTGGTTTGAAAGTGACCAAAACAGAAAATGGCGTGAACCCACTGTGCTTTGGCCAGACTGCGCTGCTCGGCTGTGACGTATGGGAGCATTCCTACTACATCGATTTCCGCAATGCCCGTCCGGACTACCTGTCGAACTTCCTCGACAACCTTGTGAACTGGGAAAACGTGGCGTCGCGCCTGTAAGCCCTTTCTAAGTTATGCGCAGCGTGCCGCACGGCCGGCACGCTGCGTCCCGACCAATTCTGGCTGTCGATGCACATTTGCATCCGCCAAGCCGCCGGCATCCTTACCTTTCCCGTCAACTAGAACCTTCAACAGCTCGGTCACCGCGAGGCGATCTTGCCTGACCTGAGCCGGGCGCCACCCGGCGAGTTCCGTCCATGATTTCGGCTTGAGAAACAGCGTTCAGACAGACCTCGCAATGGAACTACTCCGCCCCCCAAACGTTGATTTTCAGATGGAAATACAACAAACAGGAGGCCCCAATGGCAGAGCGACACCGCTCCAACGACGGCAGCAAAGACAGCGAAAAGATCCTCGGAGACACCACCCGGATCAGCCAGCAAGGCCGCTCCGGCGGAGATTTGCAACGCGATGTGGCGACGCAGGATGAGGAAAAACGCGCCAAGGAACGCCCCGCTGGCGCGACCCGCGTCACCGGCCAAGACAAACGCAACCATGGAGATGCAGCATGACCCAGATCGACAATGGCACTTGGGTTTTGATCGCAGATGGCGAAAAAGCCCTTTTTCTTGAAAACAAGACGGACGGCCAAGATCCTTTTCTCGAAGTCTTCCGCGAAGAGGAACAGGACAATCCACCCAACCGCGAGCAGGCCGCCAATCGGCCTGGACGGTTCAACGACGGACCTTCCGTGCATCGTTCAGCGGTTGATGATACGGATTGGCATGAACTGGCCAAGGACCGGTTTGCCCATGACCTTGCAGATATTCTCTACAAACAGGCGCACAAGGGTCGGTTCGACAAGCTGGTGATCGTCGCGCCGCCCAACACGTTGGGAGAATTGCGGCAGGAATTGCATCAGGAGGTCACGCAAAAGGTGATCGGCGAAGTGCCCAAAACACTGACCAATCACCCGATTGACGAGATCGAAAAGATTGTGAGCACGGAGTTGGCCGCAGCCTAAGCTTGTGCAATCCGGTGGCGGGGCAGGGGCCTGGCCACCGGAGACCGGTTTTGGCCCTAGCAGATGTGGCAAACGCGCCACATGATGCAATCTGTTCAGATCACTGATTTGAACGTCTGTCGCAGGCCATTTTGGGAGGCGGCAGCCGCAGCGCGGTTCCGGCAAGTCCACCTGCGCCGCTGCCCGGTTTTACGGTCGAAACTTGGACTGACGGCGCCTGACGTTGGCTTTCCGGCCACTGAAAGTTGGTCGCCAATCCTCGGCCTGGCCGCCCGCCGCAGCATCCAAAAAGACCTGAGGAGATGCCCATTTCGTCAGGTCAAATCGGTTTGAATCTTATCCAATGCAATCGCAGCACTGTCGCAAATCGTGATATATCCAAGCACGCTGGCATCCGCGAAGCCGCGCGCAACGACATGCTCCAGCAGTGACATGAGCGGATCCCAATAACCATTTGTATTTACAAGATAAACGGGTTTCTCATGCAGGCCCAGTTGCCGCCAGGTCAGCACCTCGAACAGCTCGTCCAATGACCCTGCACCGCCGGGCAAGACCGCCACGGCGTCACAGTTCATGAACATCACCTTTTTGCGTTCATGCATGGTTTCCGTCACCACGTAACTGGTCAAATCGGTCTTTCCGACCTCCCAGTCGACGAGGTGTTTGGGGATCACACCAAAGGTGGTTCCACCCGTCGATTGCGCGGCCCGTGCCACGCTTCCCATAAGCCCGACATCGCCCGCACCATAGACCAGCCGCAGGCCCGATTTGGCCAATCCGCGGCCCAAACCTTCTGCGTCTGCGGTATAGGCCGGATCGTCGCCGGGCCGCGATCCACAATAAACGCAAACTGATTTCTGTGCCATGTTGCCTCCTGAGCCAAAAAAAATGCAGCGCTTTGGGGGCGCGTTTTGACCCGTGTTAGACTGCTTGCTAGAAAGGCTCAACCTTGGGGGAACGAAAGTCATGAGCAAGTTTTTGGCCGGTCTGGGTGGCGCGTCAGGCGTCACGGTGGCGGGTGTTATCGGTGTGGTCATCGCGGGAGTGGTGGCATGGGTGCAGTTTGGCCGCGAGGACAGCGTCGCCGTGATACCCGCTGCACAGGTAGAGCCAGACCCCGCGCCGGTGGTGCAGGAGACCGAAACCGCAAGCGCGACCAAGCCGGAAACCGCCCCCGCGCCTGAGGTAAACGTGGACGCGGAGACCCCAACCACAGCAGAGCCAGAAGCCGAAGTCCCCTCGGAAGAGCCAGAGGTGGTCCAAGCCCCCCTGCCGCCAGCCTTTGACGAAGTGCGCCGCGAGGCGGACGGGATGACAGTGATCGCCGGACGCGCGGTGCCGGGTGCAGTTGTACAAATCCTTCAAGATGGCGTGCAGATTGCCAAAACCACGGCTGATGGGTCGGGCAAGTTTGCGGCCTTGATGATGATCCTGCCTGACGGAAAGCCGCATGCGTTGTCCTTGTTGCAGGTGATCGACGGGGCTGAGGTCTTGTCGGAGGGCGAGATCATTCTCGCGCCGCTGTCTGCACCTGTGGTGGTGGCAGAAGTCGAAGCGGACGCCGGAGCCGAAGTAGAAGCGGACGCCGGAGCGGACGCCGGAGCCGTAGCGGAAGCCAAAGCCGAAGCGGAAGCGCCAGAAACGGGAACCCAAGCAACAGCGCCGCAAACCGTGGATGTGACAGCTGCGGCAGAGCCACCAGCCAAGGCAGGTGAGACGCCGCAGACAGCGCAGATCGCAACGCCGGTAACGCCCGAGCCCACAGCGCAGGTAGCGTCAGAAAACGTGACCCAACCGGCGCCCCAAGTCGCGCAAGCCGGGGAAGAAAGCAGCGAAAGCGCCACGCCTTCGGCAGCGGTCCCGCAGGCGATGCAGGAGGCTCCGACCGAAACAGCGGAACCGGCAAAAGCGGTCGCCGCAGCAGACGTTGAACCCACCGATGCACCGAAGGTATCAGAAGCACCTGCCGCGTCAGCCCCCGCAACCGTCGCCACCGCAGAAACAACAACGGAAGAAACGGCTGAAGCTGCACCCGCAGCATCAGTAACTGTGCCAGAGCCGACTGAGACCAAAGTGGCAGAGGCTGCACCGACAGCCGAAGCCAAGGTCGAACCCAAGGCCGAGAAAACGCCTAAGGAAGAAGCCCCAGCGCAGGTGGCGGTGCTCAAATCCACCTCGGAAGGTGTTGAATTGCTCAACCCTGCCACGCCGGTGATCGACAATAGCGTCGCACTTGACACGATCAGCTATGCAGACAACGGCGACGTTTTGCTGTCGGGCCGGGCAAAGGGTGACACACGCAGCGTCCGGGCTTATCTGGACAATGCTGCAATCGCCGATTTCCCGGTTGCCGATGACGGGCGTTGGGGCGGTACGGTGCAAGGCATCGCGGCGGGCATCTATACCCTGCGGGTTGACGGGCTTGCCCCATCCGGCAGCGTGACACACCGGCTTGAAACCCCCTTCAAACGTGAATCCCAGACGGTTCTGACCGAGGCCACGCAAGACCTTGAAGGGCCGATCAAAGCGATCACGGTCCAGAAAGGTGCAACGCTTTGGGCCATTGCGCGGGACCGTTACGGTGACGGGTTGCTTTATGTGCGGGTGTTTGACGCCAATCGCGATGCGATCCGCGACCCTGATCTAATCTACCCCGGACAGGTGTTTGATCTGCCCGACTGATGGAAAAGGGGGCCAGCCCCCATCGCCGCTGCGCGTCGATTCCCCCGGAGGTTTTTTAGCCAAATGAAGACAAGAGCGCCTTTTTCTTCATTTGGCCCTTAAACCTCTGGGGTCCGGGGCAAAGCCCCGGGTGCCTGCTTCAGGCGCTGGCGAGAGTTGGGTCTAGGCCTCAAGAGCCTTGATCATGTCAACGCGGATCGCGTGGCGTCCGCCTTCAAACTCGGCACTTAGGAAGGCGTCGACGATGCTCAACGCCAGCCCTTCGCCGATCACCCTTGCGCCCAAAGACAGAATGTTGGCGTCATTGTGCTGTCGGATCATCGCGGCCGAGAAGGTGTCAGAGCAGACGCCGCAGCGCACGCCTTTGACCTTGTTGGCCGCCATCATGATCCCTTGACCCGTGCCGCACAGGATGATCCCGAAGCGACAATCGCCCGATGCCACCTTTTGCGCGGCGGCTTCCCCATGATCTGGGTAATGGGTGCTTTCAGGTGTTGTTGGGCCGATATCCACGGCCTCCCACCCAAGCGACGTGATATGCGCGGCAATTGTTTGGCGCAGATCAATAGCCGAGTGGTCACTTGATAGCACGATGCGTTTTGTGGCGGTCATGGAAGGGGCGTCCCGTTTTCAAGGCAGATTGGAATGTGCCGCCCTTGGACCACCTGTACATGGGTTTGTCAATTTTGATGGGCGCATTGAGCGCAAAGAGATCAGCCCTCCGTTGCCAGAGACCCATCCGGTTGCGGATATTGGGGTGGCGCAAATGGCCTTTGGCGAAAAGGGTCAGATCGGAAGAATTGTCCTGCAAGTGGGGTGATGAAAGCCGGAAAAAACCGCAACCACTGGCAACTGCCGGATCAGCGGCCTATGTAACGGGGAACCCGAACTGGAACTCCTATGCCTTCTGATACAGCCCGCGCCGCGCCTGCCAAATCCGGCGATCCCAAAAAACTGCTGAGTGATGCTGAACTGGCCGATCAGGCCGAACGCCAATCGGCGCTTTTGGTGCTGCGCAAGGTGGCACCCTATTTGTGGCCGTCAAATATGCCGTGGGTCAAACACCGGGTGGTCTGGGCCATGGTGGCACTGGTTGTGTCCAAGTTGATCTCGGTGGCCACGCCATTGTTCTACAAAGGGGCAGTGGACAAGCTGGCGGGTGAAGGCGTGCCGATGCTGGCACTGGGGGCCATTGGTCTGACGGTGGCTTACGGCATGGCACGGCTTATGACCGTGGGCTTTCAACAGTTGCGCGATGCGATTTTTGCCCGCGTCGCCCAGCGGGCTTTGCGGATGCTGGCGCTAGAGACCTTCAACCATATTCACCGCCTGTCCATGCGCTACCATATCACCCGCAAGACCGGCGGCCTGTCCCGGATCATTGAGCGGGGAGTAAAGGGGGTCGAGTTCCTGCTCCGGTTCTTGCTGTTCTCCATCGGGCCGCTGATCCTTGAGCTGCTGTTGATCGGGGTGATCCTGACGATCCTGTTTGATGCGTGGTATCTGGCCATCGTCGCGGTCACCATCGGCCTTTATGTCTGGTTCACCTTTGCCGTGACCGAATGGCGGGTGAAGTTGCGACGCCAGATGAACGATCAGGACACCGATGCCAATCAAAAGGCCATCGACAGCCTGCTGAATTATGAAACCGTCAAATATTTCGGGGCCGAAGCGCGCGAGGCCGCCCGCTATGATGCGGCAATGGAAGGCTACGAGGTTGCCGCGATCAAGACCAACTATTCGCTGGCTTTCCTGAACTTTGGTCAATCCCTGATCATCACCTGCGGTCTGGTTGGCGTCATGGTGCTGGCCGCGGTTGGCGTGCAGAACGGCACATTGACGGTGGGCGATTTTGTCATGGTCAACGCCTATATGGTGCAGATCACCGTGCCGTTGAATTTCCTTGGCACGGTGTATCGCGAAATCCGTCAGGCCTTGGTGGACATGGGCCAGATGTTTGGCCTTTTGGAACAACCGGCCGAGATCAGGGACCGCGACGATGCCCCGGATCTCAAGGTCAATGGCGGTCAGGTCACATTGGAAAACGTGGTTTTTGGCTATGACCCGGACCGGACCATTCTCAGCGGCGTGACCATTGATGCCAAACCGGGGCAAACCGTTGCGATTGTCGGTTCTACCGGATCGGGCAAATCAACCATCGGGCGGCTGCTCTTCCGGTTTTATGACGTGCAATCCGGCGCGGTGAAAATCGACGGGCAGGACGTGCGGGATGTGACCCAGTTGAGCCTCCATCAGGCCATCGGGGTGGTGCCGCAGGACACGGTGCTGTTCAATGACACGATCCGCTACAACATTGCCTATGGCCGCGATGGAGCCAGCCAGGAAGAGGTCGAAGCGGCTGCAAAGGACGCGCAGATCCACGACTTTATTGTCGGCCTGCCCGATGGCTATGACACCACGGTGGGTGAGCGTGGCCTGAAACTGTCAGGCGGCGAGAAACAGCGGGTGGGCATTGCGCGGACCTTGTTGAAAGACCCGCCAATCCTGCTGCTGGATGAGGCGACCTCGGCGCTGGACAGCGAGACAGAGCATGAAATTCAGGACGCTTTGATGCGGGCCGGGCAGGGGCGCACGGTTCTGACCATCGCGCACCGGTTGAGCACAATTGCAGATGCTGATCTGATTGTGGTTTTGGAAAAGGGCAAGGTTGTTGAGCAAGGGCGGCACGACGCATTGCTGGAGCAGGATGGCCGCTATGCGCAGCTGTGGCATCGCCAGCAGGCCGAAGAGGGCTAATCGCCGCATCATCGCAGGCGAGTGTGCTTGTCGCTCGGGCGGGATTGAGTTTTTCTTGCCAAATGAAGCAGGGGCGTGGTGGTCCGCCGTCACTGCGGTGGTTGTTGCTCTGGGTCTGGACCCATTTATTCAATTCTTGCGGCGGTGCCCGCGCTTGTTGCACTCACAAACGAAATCGCCCGCAGTGTTGCGCACTGCGGGCGATTTTGGTTTTGGGGCGGCTGTGAGGGCCGGAGCCCAGACGAAGGCGCGGTTGCTATTCCGCTGGTGTAGGCGCCGCGGCGGTGCTGTCATCCCAGATGATCTCATGGGTGTTTTTGCGCCGGGCGTCCCGTTGCAGCGACCAGTCTTGCGCGGCGCGGCTGGCCCGGCCCAGTGACATCTTGGCCAGCAGACGTGCCACCCAACGGATATAGGTCGTCGCCCAGACCCGGATGGCCAGCATTGACGGCGTGACAATCAGGGTCAGCACAGTTGCAATCCCAAGGCCAAAGACCACAGCCGTTGCCAGCTGTTTCCACCACAGCGCGGTTGGGCTGTCGATGGTATAGCCACCCTCGGCAAAGTTCAGACTAAGCCCGAACATCATCGGTGCGAGGCCCGCCATTGTTGTGATCGTGGTCAGGAGCACCGGCCGGATCCGTGCCTGCGCGGTGCGGATGATCGCCTCAATCCGTGGCATGTAGCGTTCATATTCCTGGTAGGTGTCGATCAGGATGATGTTGTTGTTCACCACAATCCCCGCCAGCGCGACAATGCCGGTGCCGGTCATGATGATCGAGAAGGTTTGATCCATCACCAGCATTCCGATCAGCACGCCCGTGGTCGACAGAACCACCGCCAACAGCACCAGAACCGCATTATAGAACGAGTTGAACTGCGCCAGCAGGATGATGAACATCAGACCCAGCGCGGCGGTAAAGGCCGAGCTGAGGAAGGCCTGGCTTTCCGCCTGATCTTCCTGATCTCCGGTCCATTCATAGGTCACGCCAAGGCCCAGCGGCTTGGTGTCCAGCCATTTGGTGATCTCGGCGATCCGTTCGTTGGGATTGATCGGAACCAGACGAAGTTCGCCCGCCGACAGTCCGGCTTGCAGGTCCGTATCGCCCGCCGCCTCTGTGCGGTCGGTGATCTTGTAGGCGATGCCATCGACGGTTCTGATATCCGCGTCATTGCCCGCGGGGCGCAGAGTGGCGAGGGTCACTGTCGCATCGGTCCGGTCGGTGCCGGTGGATTTGACCAGCTTCATCAGGCCGGGCGCCACGTCCGCCTTGACATCAAGATAGCGCTTTTGATCCACACGGTTGACCTCGGCCAGCTTTGGCACCGGCGTCCGGGTGATGAAATTGCTCAGCGGGATCAACCCATCAGCTGTGCGCACCTTAAGCGTGTCCAGCGTGCTGAGCACGCGGTCTTTTTCGGGCAGGCGCACGCGGATTTCGATCTCTTCGTCCGAGCTGTCGACCCGCATCGTGTCCAGCAACAAGCCGCGTGTAACCAATTGCACCATCGCGCCAACGGTCAGAACATCCGCGCCATAGCGGCCCGCTTTTTCCACGTCCACGTCGATTTTCCAGTCGATGCCGGGCAGGGGGCGGGTGTCTTCGATTAGGGTCAGGCCTGGGGTCTTTTCATATTGTTCCCGCGCCAGCGCCGCTGCTGCGATCAGGTCGGTATAGCTGTCGGACTTGAGCCTCAGATGCACGGGCTTGCCCGAAGCCGGGCCGCGGGCCTGTGCCAAAATTTCAACGCGGATGCCGGGAATATTCTCCAACTGTTCGGTCAGCTCTGCGATAATGACATCCCCGTCATAGGCCGGATCCTGCGTTTCACGGCGCACCTCGAAGCCGACGAAGGGCACCGTGAACAGGACAGAGCTGCGGTTCGGACGATCCTCCCACGGGATGGTTTCAAGCTGTACCTGCCCAATGCTGTCTTTGGGGGTGACGGCGCCGCCGGTGTTGCTGTCCAAGCCTCCTTCACCGGCAAAGGCAAAGGCTGTCTGGATGCCGGGATGCTGCAAAACGATCTCTTCGGCCTTTTGCAAAAGCGCATCCTTTTCATCGAGGCTCAGGTTGCCGCGGGCCAGCACATAAACGATGGCCTGCTCCGGCTCGGATTCCACAAAGAACTCAACCCCTTTGGAGTTGTTGGAAAAGTAGATCAGGACCGATCCGACAAAGACGAACACAATCCCCGCCATGGCCAACGGCATCACCGGATTGCCCGCAATAAAGGCGATCACCCGGCCAAAACCGTTGCGGCGGTAGCCTGCGTTGATCTTGTCAGGGGGTTTGCGGAACAGTTTCGAGGTGACCCAGCGACCACCGCGCCCCAAACGGGTGAAAATGCCGAAGAACGACAGCAGCCCCATCATCGCGCCCGACAGCCCGACCGCCAGCAGCGCGGCCAGCACGACCACACAGAGGAACACAACAGCAAAGGTTGGCACCACAGAGCCAATCACATTCAGCGCGTCCATCTCGGCAAAGCGGGCAGAGATCACAGCAAAAAGCGGCGGCATGCCTGCCATTGGCAGCAAGATCATGGCCAGTGCAACAGGGAACAGCAGGATATGCAGATACCAGCGCAGACCGGCAATGGCCTCCATGTTGTTGGCCATCCAACGCTCAAGCCGGCCTGTGACCCCGCCCATCACGGGCAGATAGACCAAGGCCACCACCAGAGAGGCAGACAAAACAAAGATCAAGGTCACAGGTAGCATACCCATGAATTCGCCCGGTACGCCGGGCCAGAACAGCATCGGCAGGAAGGCACAAAGCGTTGTCGCGGTGGAGCTGATGATCGGCCAGAACATCCGCTTGGCCGCATCCACATAGGCGTGCATCGGGCCGACGCCCTCCTGCTGACGGGCATCGGCGTATTCAACGACCACAATTGCGCCATCCACCAGCATCCCGACCGCCAAAATCAGGCCGAACATCACGATGTTTGAGATCGAGATCCCCATCAGGGCCAAAAAGGCGAAACACAACAGGAACGAGGTGGGAATTGCAAAACCAACCAGCAACGCCGCGCGAATGCCAAGCGCTGCCAGAACCACGATCATCACCAGCGCCACGGCGGTAAAGACCGAACCAAGAAGCTGTTGCACCATGCTGTCCACGATGCGGCTCTGGTCGTTGGAGGTGCCGACCGTCACTGCCGCCTGAAGGCCATCGGGCCATTCGGCGCTGCGTTCGGCCACGATTTCCTTGACCAGTTGCGCGGTGTCGATCAGGTTAAACCCCTTGCGTTTGACGACCTGAAGCGCCAACGTCTTTTCGCCGTTAAAGCGGGCGGTGCCTTTGCGGTCTTCGAAGGTCAGGTTGATCTCGGCCAGATCCCCAAGGGTCACAACCCGGTCGCCGTTGGTCTTGACCGGCAGGGCGTAAACATCGCGGGGCTCGTCAAATGACGAGGGGATCTTGACCGCAAAGGAGCCTTGCTCGCTTTCGATTTCGCCTGCAGCAATCAATTGATTGTTGTTCTTGACCACATTGATCAATTCGCCCGCCGTCACGTTATAAGCCTCAAGGCGCAGAGGATCGATCAAGACCTCAAGCATCTCGTCGCGGTCACCCGCGAGACCGGCCTCAAGCACCGCATCCAGCGCCTCAAGATCGTCCTGAAGGTCGCGGGCCACGCGGGCCATGGTGCGTTCCGGCACGGGGCCGGTGAGGTTTACAATGATGATCGGAAACTCGGAAAAATTGATCTCGTTGATCGTGTATTTTTCAGCGCCTTCGGGAAAATTCGCCTCGGCCGTGGACATCGCATCGCGCACATCGGCCATGATTTTGGTCTTGTCCCAGCCAAATTCAAACTCCAGCGCCACACCGGCGTAGTTCTCCGCTGCGGTGCCTGACATCTTTTTCAGGCCATCGAGATCGGCCAGTTCGGTCTCCATCGGTTTGACCAGCAGTGTCTCACTGTCTGCGGCCGAAATGCCGGGGAAAGGGACCGATACAAAAAGAGCCGGGATTTCAATGTCCGGCTCACCCTCTTTGGGAAGTGTGGAATAGGAATACCCGCCCACCACGAGGCTGAGCAGGATAAAGGCCATCACCATTCGGGCACGGCCAGCGGCCCAATCGACGATACCGGTCATTGGCTCAACTCCTCCCAGGTCGGCGCAACGGTAACGCCTGCGGTGACGTATTCCTGACCGACCACAATGATATCCGCCTCAAGGGGCAGGCCCGTCACCCAGATGCCATCGGGCGTATCGCGCATGATCTCGACAGGGGCAAATGCCACGACTGCTGCGTCATCGATCATCCGAACGCCCAAAGCGCCATCGTCATTCAGGGTCAACGCCGATTGTGGAATGAGATGTGCTTTGACACCTGCAGAAGCGATGCCGATCTCGGCGGTTTGGCCATCCCGGATCGCCAGATCGCTGTTTGCTACGTCGATCTCTACTCGGAAGGTGCGGGTTTGCGGATCGGCAGAGCGAGACAGGAACACCACCTCGCCAAAGACCTGCTTGCCGCCGGCGGCCAGTTGCGCACCGGCGCGGGCGCCAAGGCTGACGCGGTTCACTTCCGTTTCCGGAACGAAACCCACCAGCTTGATCGGATCAAGCTGGATGATTGTTGCGCAAAGGGCGCCGGGCTGCAGCAAGCTGCCCAGTTCCGCCGTGTCACTTTCCAGCAAACCGCCAAAGGGCGCGCGGATGGTCAGGCGTTCAATCTCTTTTTCGGCGCTTGCCACAGATGCTGTCGCTGCTTCGATGCTGGCCTTTGCGGAGGATAGGCCGGAGGTGGCAGAACTGACCGCCGCCTTGGCTGCCGCAACCGAGGCATCGGCAGAGGCCACACGGGTCTGCGAGGCGAAACCGTCCTGAATGAGGCGGGAGGCAGCGTTCTGGTTGATTTTGGCCTCTTCAAGCCGCGCTTGCGCTTCGTCTACGCGGGCCTCGGATTCGGGGACGCGGGACCGCGCCTCAGCCAGACGGGCGCGTGCCTCATCCAGTGCAGAGCCGCGCGTGCCGGGGTCCAGCACACAAAGCGCCTGACCTTCCTCAACGGTGGTGCCCTTGCGCAGCGGTGCAGAGGCAACAATGGCAGAGGTCTCAGATTTCACATCGACCTGCCGCGCGGCGGCGGTTTGGCCGCGCAGGATCACCGCGCTGTCCACTTGTTCCGCGATCACCTTGCGCACCAGAACCTTGACCAGTTTTTGTGTTGCGGCCTCTGCGGTGCCCGCTTCGCCGGTGGTCAATGTGCTGTCCTGCGCCGCCTCGGCGTCGCCGTTCATGCCCAGAAGGGCCATAAGCTGTGGGCGGGCCAAAATTGACATTGCCAGAATAACGGTCACGACCAAAGCGGCCAAAATGGAGAAAATGCGCATCTGAGTGCCTCGCAATAATTTGATGGACCAATCCCTTCAGGCCCGGCCATGGGCACTATTTAGGGTATGTTATCTAAACTGACTAGTTTAGGTGCGCATTTTTTTTATATTGAATCGATTGCAAGCCGGAAAATCAGGCAGATACAGAGCGGGCAAGGCCTTGGCTTGATGCGGTAGGCAGGCTAAGAGGGTCAAAATCGAAGGCCGGGGGCAGGCGCAATGAGCGATACCGACAGTTTCATCGAAGAGGTCAACGAAGAGGTCCGTCGGGATCGGCTTTATAAAATGCTGCGCCGTTATGGCTGGATCGCGGTCCTTGCCATTTTTCTGGTCGTCGGCGGGGCTGCATGGAACGAATACCAAAAGGCACAAAGCAAGGCGCAGGCCGAAGCCCTGGGCGATGCGATGCTGAACGCGCTTGAACAAAACGAAAGCGCCGCACGTGCCAGCCAGTTGGCGGCGATTGACGCGGGCACGCCGGGGGCAAAGGCGGTGTTGCGCCTGATGACCGCAGCCGAGCAATCCACCTCGGGCGATGCGGCCGCAGCTGTCGAAACCCTTGATGCATTGGCCATCGACGGCGAAGTGCCGCAGATCTACCGCCAGATTGCGCAGTTCAAGTCCTTGACCTTGCAAGCGGGCATGACACCGGCAGATGACCGCCGCCTGTCCTTTGAGGCGATGGCGCAGCCGGGCAACCCGCTGCGGCTGTTGGCGGTGGAACAATTGGCGTTGATCGACATTGAAACCGGTGCCCCAGAGACGGCGGTTGAGCGGTATCAAGCCATTCTGGCAGATGCCGAGACGACCTCGGACTTGCAACAACGTGCGCTACAGGTGATTGTGGCCTTGGGCGGCGAACCTGATCTTGACGGCATTGCCGGTTTGGATGGGGCAGAGGCGCCCGCAGGCGAGAATTGATGAACGGGGTGCGCCCCGAACAGACGAAACAGAAGTGAGCAGGGCGATGATCCAACCAAAGCGTTTTGCGGTCCATCCGGTGATTTGCGGCCTTTTTGCCGGTGCGCTGGTGCTGAGCGCCTGCACCGAAAGAGAGACCTATCTGGTCGGCGAACGGGAAAACGTCCGTGCGGTGCTGACGGATCCCGATCTTGCTCAGCCGCTTCAGGTGCGTGACACCAGCCCGAATGAAAGCCGCCCCATCGCGCTGGGCGCCGCCACCAACAACGCCAGTTGGAGCCAGAGCCCCGGCACCCCGAAATACCGCACATCCCATCCGGCCCTGCGCGCCGCTCCGCAACTGGCATGGAGCGCGGACATCGGGCAGGGGGACAGCCGCAAACTGCGCATCTCTGCAAACCCTGTTGTCGCCTCCGGGCGGGTCTTTACCCTTGATGCATCGGCCACTTTGACAGCCACATCCACCTCTGGCGCGACCCTGTGGTCGCGTGATCTGACCCCCGCGTCAGACAAGGCTGGGCAAAGCTCCGGTGGCGGCCTCGCGGTTGAGGGCGACACGGTCTATGTCTCGGTAGGTTACGGTTATCTGTCGGCCATCGACGCGGCTTCCGGCGCGGTGCGTTGGACGCAAGACCTCGATGCCAGCGGCACAGGCACTCCAACTGTTTATGGCGATCTGGTCTATCTGACCGCAGGGGATGACATGGGCTGGGCTGTGCGCAAATCCGACGGCCGCATCCAATGGCAGGTGTCCGCAACGCCAAGCCTGCAGAACGTGCTGGGCACACCGGCCCCCGTGGTAAATGACCAATTGGCGATTTTCTCTTTCGGGTCGGGCGAAGTGCAGGCGGTGTTCCGCCGTGGCGGTTTGCCGCGCTGGAACACGGCCGTTGTGGGCAAGCGTCCCGGCCGCGCGATGTCCTCTATCTCTGACATCACATCTGCGCCGATGCTGTCGGGCGATACCCTTTATGCTGGCAACCAGTCGGGCCGCCTGATGGCGCTCAAGCTGGGCAGCGGCCAACCCCAATGGACCGCCCGCGAGGGCGCAATCGGCCCGGTCTGGCCCATAGGGGGCAGCGTCTTTGCTCTGACAGATCTCAATGAGCTGGTGCGTCTGGATGCCAATGACGGCAGCCGCATCTGGGGCGTGCCTCTGCCGAATTTTGTGAAATCCAAGCCTAAGCGGCAGTCCGAGGTCTATGCGCACCACGGCCCTGTTGTGGCGGGCGGGCGCGTGATCGTGGCCTCCAGCGACGGGCTGCTGCGCAGCTTTGATCCGCGTGACGGCAGCCTTCTGGGCACCACCGAAATCCCCGGCGGCGCGACCACTGCGCCGGTTGTGGCGGGCGGCACGCTTTACCTTGTCTCGCGCAAGGGGCAATTGCACGCTTTCCGTTGACCGCGAAATGGTCTAAAGCGCAGGCTTGATTTGGCCTGATCCGGCCTGGAGCCTTAAAATGTCCTTTACTCTCGCCATCGTGGGCCGCCCCAATGTGGGCAAATCCACGCTGTTCAACCGTCTTGTCGGCAAACGTCTTGCGCTGGTGGATGACCAGCCCGGTGTCACGCGTGATCTGCGTGAAGGCGCCGCGCGTCTGGCCGACCTGCGCTTTACCGTGGTGGATACCGCCGGTCTGGAAGAGGTCACCGATGACAGTCTTCAGGGCCGGATGCGCCGTCTGACTGAACGCGCAGTGGACATGGCTGACATCTGCTTGTTCATGGTAGATGCGCGGGTCGGGATCACCCCGTCCGATCTGGTCTTTGCCGATATTCTGCGCAAACGCTCTGCCCATGTGATTCTCGCCGCCAACAAGGCCGAAGGCAAAGCCGCCGATGCCGGCGTGATCGAGGCCTATTCATTGGGTTTGGGCGAACCGATCCGCATGTCCGCCGAACATGGCGAGGGCTTGAACGATCTTTATTCCGTGCTTATGCCACTGGCCGATCAATTTGCCGAACGCGCCAGTGAAGACGCGCCTGAAACCGATGTCGATCTGACTGAGGACGAGGCCGAAGATCCCGATGCGGTGCCGGTGCCGACCCATGCCAAGCCTTTGCAGGTGGCTGTGGTGGGGCGCCCCAATGCCGGTAAATCTACCCTGATCAACCAGATCATGGGTGAGGACCGCCTGCTCACCGGGCCGGAGGCAGGCATCACCCGTGATGCGATTTCCCTGCGCACCGAATGGAACGGCGTGCCGATGCGGATCTTTGACACAGCCGGCATGCGCAAAAAGGCCAAGGTGCAGGAAAAGCTGGAAAAACTCAGCGTCAGCGATGGTTTGCGGGCCGTGAAGTTCGCCGAGGTCGTGGTCGTCCTTCTGGATGCCGAAATCCCGTTTGAACAGCAAGACCTGCGCATCGCCGATCTGGCCGAACGCGAGGGCCGCGCCGTTATCATCGCGGTCAACAAATGGGACATTGAAGACGAACGTCAGGCCAAACTCAAGACGCTCAAGGAAAGCTTTGAACGCCTGCTGCCGCAGTTGCGCGGTGCGCCGCTGATCACAGTGTCGGCCAAGACGGGCCGGGGGCTGGACCGTTTGCATGAAGCGATCATGCGGGCCTATGACGTCTGGAACCGCCGGATCACCACCGCGCAGTTGAACCGTTGGCTGGCTGGCATGATGGAAGCACACCCGCCGCCCGCGCCGCAGGGCAAGCGGATCAAGCTGCGCTATATGACGCAGGCCAAGACACGTCCGCCCGGTTTTGTGGTGATGTGCAGCCATCCCGACAAGGTGCCCGAAAGCTATAGCCGCTATCTGGTGAATGGTTTGCGGGTCGATTTTGACATGCCCGGAACGCCGATCCGGCTTTGGATGCGGGGGCAAAACGATGCCAACCCTTACAAGGGCCGAAAAAAGGCGCCGCCGTCGAAGTTGCGGAAACATATGGCAGGTCGGCGCAAGGATTAAGAAGCACGGGTCGGACTTTTTCAAAAGTCCGACCCGTATCCATTCAAGAAAGCAAATTTGCGGTGTTTTCGTGCCAATCCTCCAAAATCTTTGAAGGTTTGGCGCGGAAATCTCAAAATTCCCGCCAGCCCTCAGCCGCGCATCAAGGCTTTCAACGTTGGGATAACCATCACCAAGGCACCGCCGCCCGCCACATAGGCCACCATCGGCGCGGTTTCCAGATTGTTCACAACCACCGCCGCCAGTGCCCAGATGACCGCCGCTCCATAGGTCGGCGCACGGCCCAATGCGCCTTGTACAAATCCGCCCAGTACAATGGCAAGTCCCACAAACAACAGCGCTGCCGTGGTCTGATCCAACCAGCCGTAGCCCGCCGCCAACAGGCCCAGTGACACGCAAGACGCCGCGCTGAGCCAACCGGCATAAAGCCCGACCGGCCATGCCGCCCAGACCCGATCCCCGACCGGCGCCATAAACAGCGCCGCCAGAGCGGTCAGAAGCATCGCCCAGATCAACACCGCAGCCCAAACGGGGCTCGCCACCGCCACCGCAAGCCAGCCAGTGCCAAAGGCCAGCGACAGGCACAGCGGCACGCGCATGTCATGCCATTGCCCGTCCCGCAACGCCCGCAATGCGCCCCAGCCCATACCAAGGATCAACCAGACGTAAATCAGCCCCCAGATCCCGAAGGCATAGCCGGCCGGCTGCACAGGGGGATTTTCTTGGGGGACCGGAAACTGGTTGGGATCAAACCCGCCAAATCCCTCCACGAAAAACGGAGATGCGGCAAAAGACAGGCTCAGCAGAACAGCCAAAAGGGCAAAGGCAGGGCGCATGGGGTCGGACATAGACAATCCTCGGTCAGTCAAAGGGGCAGGGCTGTGACCCTACCCTCAAGCTAGCCGAGGATGTGTATTTTTCAACTGGTGCAATCCCGGCCGCGCAAAGCAGCCGGCCCTTGCCGGATCAGGCCAGCGTGCCATCCGACGCGATGGTGGTCTTGCCGCCCAGATAGGGGGCCAGAACATCGGGCAACTTCACAGAACCGTCGGCTTGCTGGCCGTTTTCCAGCACCGCAATCAAACAGCGCCCGACCGCAAGGCCGGAGCCGTTCAATGTATGCACGAACTGCGGCTTGCCGCCGTCTTTGGGTTTGAACCGGGCATTCATCCGGCGGGCCTGAAAATCACCCGTGGTCGAAACCGACGAAATCTCGCGGTAGGTGTTCTGCCCGGGCACCCAGGCCTCGATGTCATAGGTGCGCCGTGCGCCAAAGCCCATGTCTCCGGTGCACAGGATCACCGTGCGATAGGGCACGCCCAGCCGTTCCAGCAGATCCTCTGCGCAGCGCAGCATGCGCTTTTGCTCGTTATCGCTTTCGTCCGGATGGGTGACGCTGACCATTTCGACCTTTTCAAACTGGTGCTGGCGCAGCATGCCCGCGGTATCGCGCCCGGCGCTGCCTGCCTCGGAACGGAAGCAAAGCGTATGGGCGGTATAGCGTTTGGGCAGCGCGGTTTCGTCCAGCACCTCTTCCGCCGCGGTATAGGTCAGCGGCACCTCGGACGTTGGCACCAGCCACCAGCCATTGGTGGTTTGATAGCTGTCCTCGCCGAATTTCGGCAGTTTGTCCGTACCATACATGGCTTCGTCGCGCACCAGAACGGGGGAGTTCACTTCGGTTAGCCCGTTGTGATCCACATGGGTGTCCACCATGAACTGCGCCAAGGCCCGGTGCACCCGCGCCACAGCACCCTTGAGCATCACAAACCGGGCGCCGGATGTCTTGGCGGCGGTTTCAAAATCCATGTTCGGGGCCACGCCCGCGATCTCGTAATGCTCCTTGGGCTCGAAATCGAATTCCGGCAAATCGCCCCAGCGGTGCACTTCGACATTCTCCGCCTCATCCGCGCCGCTTGGCACATCATCGGCAGGGGAGTTGGGAATGCGGGCCAGCATATCGGTCAGCTGCGCGTCCAGCTCCTTGGCCTCGCCCTGCATCGCCGCCACTTCGGCCTTTTTGTCAGCCACAAGCGCGCGCAGCCGCTCAAACTCGGCCTCGTCACCCTTGGCCTTGGCCGCGCCCACCAACTTGCTGGCCTTGTTCTGTTCGGCCTGGGCGGCCTCAGCCGCACCGATCTTGGCCCGCCGTGCCTCGTCCAGGGCCAGCACCTTGGAGGACATCGCATCTTCGCCCCGCCGCGCAAGGGCAGCGTCAAGAAACTCAGGATTTTCGCGGATGGCGCGGATGTCATGCATGGGATGCGTCCTTGGAAATGAATCGTCTCGCCGCGTTATGCCGGATTGCGCAGCAAAGGGGTAGAGCGGAGTGAGGGGGCGGGGCAGGCTATTGGGGATTGTCCGGGTCTTGACCGATGGAACGTTGGAAGGCGCGCCATTGGTCTCGAAATTCTTCGAATGCGAGGGTTTCTTTCGGCCAATGCTCAGGGGCGTGCTTTGCGTTGTTGGGAAGAGTTACACTGGTGTCACCAAACACTCTAGGCAATGCGGGCTCTATCTGAGGCACGGTACTTAGGTCAGTAAATTGTAGCGCAGCACCGTCGAGTACCGTATCCAAAAGATCAGTTCTAGCATCAAATTTCGCAGCTGCGAGATCGGCAAACTGGAGCTCGGCGCTCTTTAGGCATGCCCCATGAAGTTCCGTACCTCGAAGGTCTGAACATTGCATTTCCGCACAGAGAATGTAGGCCTCGCTTAGGTTAGAACATTCAAAATCGGCTCCCTGAGCGAAGATTGCGAAAAGGTCTGCACCATTGAAATCAAGCTCCCGAAGGTCCATCCCTTGAAGATTCGCTTTGCTTAGATTGATTTCGACCTGACTGGCATCTACACCTTTTATGCTTTTCAGACGGCCAATAGTCTGGACAGCATTTTCTAGGTCTGGGCGAACACGAATTCGGCATTCCAGGAAGCGGTCATGTTGTTCTTCGAATGTAAGGGTGTTGTCCCAATCCAAAGGCGGAAAGCTCTCTCGTTCTGTTCGAACAAGGGCGCAAAGCATCTTGGATACGCGGCTAGCGAATGCCGGCCGCTCACGGACAAGTTCCTCTAGGCGGTCGATAGCTGCAATCCTTCGGGTAGGGTCATCCGTCCATCCATTGCTTGCCCTGTTTCCCTCCCATTTCGTGACTTGTTTTTGGGTGTAGAGGTCTGCAACGGCGGAATTGAACCTTTCGTTTAGAAGAGCATCGTTTTCGATCTCTCGTTGTCTCTCCATCAGCGTCGTCTGTTCCCGGTTCAGCTTCAGTCGAATAATCGTAAAGGGCAGGGCGACTACCGCGCCCAGAACAGCAGTGAGCGCCGTCAGCTTTGCGATCGAAAACCGCCAGTCCCAAATTGCCGCGCTGTCATCGGCCAACATCCCCGGTGTCGCCCGCCAGATCGTATCGAAGATCGTGATCAGGATGCCAATCAACAGAACCAGAAAAATAGCACCCCAGCTTGTAACCATCAGGAAAAACACAGCCGTTGGCAGCCGGTCCAAACCCATTTGAGATTGGAACGACGCGATTGCCTCTCTGGGTTTTGCCTTGGCGGGCATCATTGCAAAGACAACCAGCGCGGATGCCAGCCCAAAGGCGAGCAGCACGCCAATGGCCAAAACCAAGCTATGAGGGAGCGGGATTGTAATCTGGGTCATTCAATTACTTCTTTGGCCATAACGGGCAGTTCCACAACTTATCCGAGACTACCTGCTTCCTCCGTCCCGTCCACCCAAAACTCCCCTTTGCACCTTGCGCCTTGCCCTTGCCACGCATAGGTTCTGCCAAACTTCGTGGTGGGGCGTTCTGCGCCCTCAACAGCAGCTAAAAGGACCACCTCCATGCAAGGCATCCAGCAATTTATCCCGCTGATCCTGATCTTCGGTATCATGTATTTCCTCCTGATCCGTCCCCAGCAGAAAAAAGCCAAGGAACATCAGGCGATGGTTGCGGCCCTGCGGCGCGGGGATCAAGTTGTGACCCAGGGCGGCATGATCGGCAAAGTGGTCAAAGTGCGCGAAGATGGCGAGCTGGAGATCGAGATTGCCGATGGCGTCAAGGTTCGCGTGATCCAATCCACCATCGCCACGGTTGTCTCCAAGACCGAACCGGCCAAATAAACCGCCCCTGCGGCCAACGCTTAAGATAAAGGCGGACCCATGCTTCAGATTGATCTGTGGAAACGGATTGCTATTGCGCTGACCTGTGCCATCGGGCTCTGGCTGGCGCTGCCCAATGCGTTTTACGGCCCCGTGGAACAGCACAATGATGCCGCCAAGGCGATTGAGCTTTCCGGATCCACCCCCGAGCTTCAGGCGCAATTGGCGCTTTGGCCCGACTGGATGCCATCGGGGCTGGTCAATCTGGGTCTGGACCTGCGCGGCGGGGCGCATCTTCTGGCCGAGGTCAAGGTGCAGGACGTTTATGCTGCACGGATGGAGGCGCAATGGCCCGAGGTCCGCGACGCCTTGCGCAGCCTGACCCCCGTGCGCCGCCAGCAATCTCCCGAAGATGAGCTGCGCGTGCGGCTCAACGATACGGACAAGATGGCGCAGGCGTTGGAGATCGTGCGCGGTTTGGCTCGACCGGTGACCACGCTGACCGGGGCAGGGTCCAATGACATCGATGTGCGCGGCGAAGACGGGATGATCATCGTCACCCTGTCGGATGCGGAAAAGCAGGCGACCGATGAGCGCACGATGCAACAATCGCTTGAGATCATCCGCCGCCGGATTGACGAGGTCGGCACCCGCGAGCCGACGATCCAGCGCCAGGGCGCGGACCGGATCCTCATTCAGGTGCCCGGCATCGGTTCGGCGGCCGAGCTGAAAGCGATCATCGGCACCACCGCGCAGCTGACCTTCAACCCGGTTGTGAGCCGCGGGTCGGATGCCAACGCCAACCCCGGTATCGGCAACAAAGTGTTGGCCTCCGTGGATGAGGAAGGTGCCTATTACACCGTTGAGGCCGCGCCTGTCGTCACTGGCGAGGAACTGGTCGATGCGCAGCCCAGCTTTGACCAGAACGGATCGCCCGCGGTCAGTTTCCGGTTCAACACCACCGGCGCACGCAAGTTCGGCAATTACACCGCTGAAAACATTGGTGCGCCCTTTGCGATCATCCTTGATGACAAGGTGATCAGCGCCCCCACGATCCAAAGCCATATCCCCGGCGGATCGGGCATTATCACCGGCAATTTCAATGTCGAGGAAAGCACCAACCTCGCGATCCTTCTGCGCGCCGGTGCGCTGCCTGCGGGGCTGGAGTTTCTGGAAGAACGCACCATCGGCCCCGAACTGGGCCAAGACAGCATCGATGCGGGCAAGGTGGCAACCATCATCGCCTTTGTTGCCGTGCTGGTCTTTATGTTCCTGAGCTATGGTCTGTTCGGCATTTTCGCCAATATCGCGCTGGTCATCAACGTCGGCATGATCTTTGGCCTGCTCAGCCTTGTCGGTGCGACGCTGACCTTGCCGGGCATTGCGGGGATCGTTTTGACGGTCGGCATGGCGGTGGACGCCAACGTGCTGATCTTTGAGCGCATCCGCGAAGAGTTGAAAACCGCCAAAGGGCCGGCCCGCGCGATCTCGCTTGGCTATGAAAAGGCGCTATCGGCGATCGTAGACGCCAATATCACCACATTGATCACAGCCGTGATCCTGTTCGTCATGGGCTCCGGCCCGGTGCGCGGCTTTGCGATCACGCTGGGCTTTGGCATCATCACATCTGTGTTCACCGCGATCTTTGTCACCCGCCTGTTGGTGGTGATCTGGTTCGAGGCACGCCGCCCGAAAACGATTGAGGTCTGACATGCGTTTGCGACTGTTCAAGGAAAACTCGAACTTCGATTTCTTCAAGCACTGGAAGATGTGGCTGGGCATTTCGGGGCTGATGATGGTCATCGCCTTTGCCTCCTTCATGATCCAGGGTTTGAACTTTGGCATCGATTTTCGCGGCGGCACCACAATCCGCACCGAAAGCCCGTTGGCGGTGAACGTGGCCGAATACCGCGGCGCGATGGAGCAACTGGATCTTGGCGATATCACCATCACAGAGGTGTTCGATCCGACTTTCCGCGAAGATCAGAACGTGGCGATGATCCGCATTCAGGCGCAGGACGAACAAGAAGCGGTGTCAGTGGACACCATCGAGGCGGTTCAGGCCGCGCTGAAAGACATCCGTCCGGACATCAAATTTACATCCGTTGAATCCGTTGGCCCCAAAGTATCGGGCGAATTGATCCAAACCGCTGCAATTGCCGTGGTCTTGGCGATTGGCGCGGTCCTGATCTACATCTGGCTGCGGTTTGAATGGCAATTTGCCGTCGGTGCGGTGCTGGCGCTGGTGCATGACGTTTTGCTGACCATCGGGATTTTCTCTGAGCTTCAGATCCGGTTCGATCTGGCGATTATCGCAGCGCTGCTGACCATTGTGGGTTACTCGCTCAACGATACGGTGGTGGTGTTTGACCGGGTGCGTGAAAACCTGCGCAAATACAAGAAACGCGATCTCAAAGAGGTTCTGAACCTGTCGATCAACGAAACAATGAGCCGGACGTTCATGACCTCTGTCACCACCCTGCTAGCGCTGATTGCGCTGTTTGTGCTGGGCGGCGATGTGATCCGCGGCTTTGTCTTTGCGATGATCTGGGGCGTGATCGTCGGTACATACAGCTCGATCTTTGTGGCCTCCGCGGTGCTTTTGTACCTTGGCGTGAAACGTGACTGGTCCAAGCCGGATGCAAACGCAGGCAACCAATACGCCAACATAGATGCCTGATTGGCTGCTTCCAGCCGGATCGCCCGAAGGGCTGATCTGGCTGGTGGGGGCTGTTTTTGTCGCGGGCATCGTGCGCGGTTTCTCCGGCTTTGGCTCCGCGATGATCATCATGCCAGTGGCCGCTTCGGTGCTGTCGCCGGTCGAGGCTGTGATTTTCCTGACAGCGGCTGAAATCCTTGGCCCGGTGCCCAACCTGCGGCCCTCAATGCGTGATGGGACACCGCGCGATGTGGGGCGGCTGATCCTGGGTGCATTGATCTGTCTGCCCGTCGGTCTGTGGCTTTTGACACAACTGGATCCATTGGTTTTTGGCTGGATCATCTCCGGCATTGTCTTGGCGCTGCTGGTGCTGGTCATCTCCGGCTGGCGCTACACCGGAGCGTTGACCGCAAGTCTTACCGTCGGCGCAGGCGGCATTGGCGGATTCATGACCGGTTTTGCCGGTATACCCGGCCCGCCGGTGATCATGCTCTATATGGCCAGCACATTGCCCGTGGCGACCATCCGCGCCAATCTGATGCTGTACCTGTTTGCGGTGGATCTGGTGCTGTTTCCCGTGCTGTGGCTGAGCGGGCTGATGGTCTGGCCGGTCTTTGCACTGGGTCTGATGCTCGGCGTGCCAAACCTGATCGCCAATGTCATCGGCGCGCGTCTGTTCAACCCCAAGGCGGCGCGGCTTTTTCGTTTTGTGGCCTATCTCGTGATTTTCAGTTCCGCTATCCTGGGGCTGCCGATTTGGAAAGGATGATCCATGCGTCTCAATGAAGTTGAATATAACAACGCCCAGCCGGTCGAAGGGTATGGACCCGGATTCTTCCGCATCGGCGGGCAGGTCATTGAGGGGCCGGTGATCACCGGCGCAGATGGCCCGAAACGCTGGGGCGGGTTGGAGGACACAGCGCCGCTTTTGGCAATGGCGGGAGAGATTGACGTTTTGTTTGTCGGCACCGGCGCCGAGATCGCCCATCTGCCCGATGATCTGGATCAGCAATTGCAAGAGGCCGGTATCGCGGCAGAGCCGATGTCTTCCCCCGCCGCATGCCGCACCTATAACGTGCTGCTCAGCGAGGGCCGCCGGATCGCGCTGGCAATGATCCCCGTCTGATGTGCTGCAATGCCGCTTTTGCATGACGCGCCAATCAGGTAGGGCTGTGCCATGACCTTGCGTGTGGACAACCTGACCCTTGCCCGTGGCGGCGTGCCTGTGCTGACGGATGTATCGCTGACGGTACGGCCCGGTCAGGCGCTGATCCTTCGCGGGCCAAACGGGGCGGGCAAAACCACGCTTTTGCGCAGCATCTCTGGATTGCAACCGCCGCTGTCGGGACAGATCACCGGCGCAGAGGATCAGATTGCCTATGCTGGCCACGCCGATGGTCTCAAGGCGATGTTGAGTGTACGCGAAAACCTGATGTTCTGGGCGCAGGTCTTTGGCCGCACCGGTATCACCGCAGCGCTGGACGCCTATGCCCTGCACCCACTGGCGGACCGATTGGCAGGCACCCTGTCGGCCGGGCAAAAGCGCCGCTTGGGTCTGGCGCGATTGTTGGTGACCGGGCGACCCATCTGGATTTTGGATGAACCGACTGTGTCGCTCGACAAAGATGCCGTGGCGCAATTTGCTGCGGCGGTGCGGGCACATCTTGGGCAGGGCGGTTCGGCCCTGATGGCCACGCATATTGATCTGGGGCTGGAGGCCGAGGTGCTGGACCTCACACCGTTTCGCGCCCGTGCCAGCGCCCGCGCCGGGGCCAGCGATGAGGCGTTCCTGTGATTGCCCTGCTGATCCGCGATCTGCGTCTTGCCTTGCGGGCGGGCGGCGGATTTGGTCTTGGCCTTGCGTTTTTCCTCATCGTGACCGTGCTGGTCCCGTTCAGCGTTGGCCCGCAGCCGGAACTGCTGGGCCGGATCGCGGCAGGGGTCTTGTGGCTGGGCGCATTGCTGGCTTGCCTGCTGTCGCTGGATCGTCTGCTGGCGCTGGATTACGAGGACGGGACGCTGGATCTGCTGGTCACGGCTCCCCTGCCGCTTGAGGCGGTGGTGAGCATCAAGGCACTGGCCCATTGGTTGACCACGGGCCTGCCGCTCGTGCTGGCCGCGCCGGTTCTGGCGGTGTTGCTGAACCTGCCGCCGCAAGGGTTTTTGCCGCTGGTCATTTCGCTGGCGCTTGGCACGCCAGCGCTGTCGGTGATCGGCACCTTTGGTGCGGCGCTGACCGTGGGCATCAAACGTGGCGGGCTGCTTTTGTCGTTGCTGGTGCTGCCGCTCTATGTACCGACGCTGATTTTCGGGGCCGAGGCTGCGCGGCGCGGGGCGATGGGAATGCAGCATGACACCTACCTGATCATGCTGGCCGGGATCACCTTTGCCACCATCGCGCTGATGCCCTTTGCCAGCGCCGCTGTTCTGCGCATGGGTCTGCGATGATCGCGTCTTTTTGTCCATCCCGCCCCGTTCACGCGTTTGACCATTGAGCGGGCCGCAGCGGAGCGTTAGATAAACCCCATGTCCATTTGGCAATATGCAAACCCCGTGAAATTTCTCGCTTTGTCAGAGCGGGTGCAGCCTGTGCTTTGGGTGCTCGCCGCCGCGAGCGTGGCCACTGGTCTGGTCTGGGGGTTCTTTGGCACGCCCGATGACTACCGGCAGGGATCAACGGTCAAGATCATCTTTATCCACGTGCCATCCGCGATGATGGCAATCAACGCGTGGGGCATGATGCTGATCACCTCGCTGATCTGGCTGATCCGGCGGCACCACGTCAGCGCGCTGGCCGCCAAGGCTGCCGCGCCGGTGGGCATGGTGATGACCGTAATAGCCCTGATCACCGGGGCCCTTTGGGGCCAACCGATGTGGGGCACATGGTGGGCTTGGGATCCGCGCCTGACCTCGTTTTTGATCCTTTTCCTGTTTTACCTGGGCTACATCGCCCTGTGGGCCGCGATCGAAGACCCGGACACGGCGGCGGATTTGACCTCCATCCTGTGTTTGGTCGGCTCTGTCTTTGCGCTGCTGTCGCGCTATGCCGTGCGGTTCTGGAACCAGGGCCTGCACCAGGGCACCTCGGTGCCTGTGGCCACGGGCGGGCGCACAGTGGATGATACGTTTTTTGTGCCACTGGCGATTTCGATGGCGGGTTTTGTGCTGCTGTTTCTGGCAATGGTGCTCTACCGCACCGGCACAGAAATTCGCATCCGCAGGGCCGCCGCATTGCTGGCGCGGTCGGAGAGGGGGCTGTGATGCCGGATCTGGGGAAATATGCCTTCGAAGTGCTGTCGTCCTATGGCGCGACACTGCTTTTGCTTGCCGGGCTTCTGGCGCTGACCCTGCGCCGTGGCCGGACGGCGCGCGCCGCCCTGAGAAAGATCGAAGCGGAGATCAAGAAAAATGGCTAGGATACGCCCCTTGATGATCGCCCCACCGCTGATCTTTGCCGGATTTGTGGCGCTGGCTGCCGTTGGCATGTTCCGTGATGACCCCGAGGGGCTGCCCTCCACCCTGGTTGGGCAAAAGGCACCCGGCGTGCCAGAGCTGCCGCTGGACGGGTTTCCGCCTGCCACCGCCAATATGCTGGCCTCGGGCGAGGTGACATTGGTGAATTTCTGGGCCAGCTGGTGCCCGCCCTGCCGCGCCGAACATCCCAAGCTTCTTGAAATGGCTGCAGAGGGCATGCCCATCGTCGGCATCAATTTCAAAGACCTCGAAGGCAATGCCCGCGATTATCTGACCGAAGACGGCAATCCCTTTATCGGCGTCGGGTTCGATCCACAGGGGCGCACCGCGATTGACTGGGGCGTGACCGCGCCGCCGGAAACCTTCATTCTGGATGGCAGCGGCACGGTGCTGTTCCGCTATGCCGGACCGCTGGTTGGCAGCGACTACGAGCAACGGTTCCTGCCCGCGCTGCGCGAGGCGCTTGGCCGATAAGCGGGATTGAGTTTTTGGCCAAATGAAGCTGGCAAAGAAAAAGGCCCCGGACGCAATGCCGGGGCCTTTTCTATTTGACTGATCGCAGTTCTAGCCTGCTTTGGCCAGATCGCGCAGCACGTAGTGCAGCACGCCGCCATGTTCGATGTATTCGATCTCGATCGCGGTATCGATCCGGCATTTGATCATGATGTTCTTGACCGTTCCGTCCGCCATGGTGATCGCGCAAGGCACTTCTTGCAGGGGCTGGATTGTGTCCAGACCAGAGATCGACACAGTTTCCTCGCCCGTCAGGCCCAGAGATTTGCGGTTGTCACCGCCAGTGAATTCAAACGGGATCACGCCCATGCCAACGAGGTTGGAACGGTGGATACGCTCAAAGCTCTCGGCAATCACCGCCTTGACGCCCAGCAGGGCTGTGCCCTTGGCCGCCCAGTCACGGCTGGACCCGGCGCCGTATTGTTCACCGCCAAAGACCACCAGCGGGGTGCCATTGGCCTGATGCGCCATGGCCGCGTCGAAGATCGAGGTCTGCGCGCCATCGGGGCCTTTTGTATAGCCGCCCTCAACGCCATCCAGCATCTCATTCTTGATGCGAATGTTGGCAAAGGTACCGCGCATCATCACTTCATGGTTGCCCCGGCGGGAGCCGTAGGAGTTGAACTCGCGGACTGGCACCTGACGTTCGGTCAGATACTGACCGGCAGGGGTGTCCGCCTTGAATGAACCGGCGGGGGAAATGTGGTCAGTGGTGATCATATCGCCCAGAACCGCAAGCACCTTGGCACCTTCGATGTTGGTGATCACACCGGGATCTTTGCTCATCCCCTGGAAGTAAGGCGGGTTCTGAACATAGGTGGATTGTACCGGCCAGTCGTAGGTCTGGCTGTCTGTGGTTTCCACTGCCTGCCACTTTTCGTCGCCTTTGAAGACGTCGGCATATTTGGTCTGGAACGCCTCGCGGGTGACAGTCTGTTCGACCAGTTCCGCGACCTCTTGCGTGGTGGGCCAGATGTCCTTGAGATAAACATCATTGCCATTCTGATCCTGACCCAGCGGGCTGTTTGCCAGATCATGGTTCATGTCACCGACCAGCGCATAGGCCACCACGAGGGGAGGCGAAGCGAGGTAGTTGGCGCGCACATCAGGGGAAATGCGCCCTTCGAAGTTGCGGTTGCCCGACAGGATCGAGGTGCCGATCAGATCATAGTCGTTGATTGCCTTGCTGATCGCTGGCTCAAGCGGGCCGGAGTTACCAATACATGTGGTGCAGCCATAGCCGACAAGGTTAAAGCCGATGGCGTCCAGATCTTCCTGCAGGTTCGCAGCCTCAAGATAGGCCGACACCACTTGCGAGCCGGGGGCCAGCGATGTTTTGACCCAAGGCTTGCGGGTCAGACCCAGCGCGCGTGCCTTGCGTGCCACCAGACCCGCGCCGATCATCACATAAGGGTTCGAAGTATTGGTGCAGGACGTGATCGAGGCGATCACGATAGACCCGTCATGCAGCTGGTAATGACCGTCGTCGGTTTTCACATAGCCACGTTTGTGGCTGCCTTCATCACCGGGGATTTCACGTGGTTCAGGCTGGCCACCTTCGCCTTCCCAGCGAATTTCTTCTTTCGGGGAGGCATCCTTGCCCGCGCGGACACCTTTGACGTATTCACCAAACGCCGTGTGCGCCGAGGTCAGTGCAATATAATCCTGCGGGCGTTTCGGGCCGGAGATCGCAGGCACGATGGTGCCCATATCAAGGCTCAAGGTGTCGGTGTAGATCGGCGCGTAATCGTCGCCGCGCCACATCCCGTTTTCCTTGGCATAGGCTTCGACCAGCGCGACGCGGTCCTCATCACGGCCCGTGGTGCGCAGGTAACGCAGGGTTTCACCGTCGATCGGGAAGAAGCCGCAGGTCGCGCCATACTCAGGTGCCATGTTGGCGATGGTCGCACGGTCTGCCAGGGGCAGGTGATCAAGACCCTCGCCGTAGAATTCGACAAATTTGCTGACCACGCCTTTTTCACGCAGCATTTCAACAACTTTCAGCACAAGGTCGGTGCCTGTAGTGCCTTCCATCATGCGGCCGGTCAGCTCAAAACCGACCACTTCGGGGATCAGCATCGAAATCGGCTGACCCAGCATGGCGGCCTCGGCCTCGATCCCGCCAACACCCCAGCCCAGAACGGCCATGCCGTTGACCATTGTGGTGTGGCTGTCTGTGCCGACCAGCGTATCAGGATAGGCCACTTCATCGCCGTTCTGGTCTTTGTCGGTCCAGACCGTTTGTGCAAGATATTCAAGGTTCACCTGGTGACAGATACCTGTGCCGGGGGGCACAACACGGAAGTTGTTGAACGCCTTCTGGCCCCACTTGAGGAAGGTGTAGCGTTCCATGTTCCGCTCATATTCGCGGTCCACGTTCATCTGGAACGCGCGCGGGTTGCCGAACTCATCAATCATCACCGAGTGGTCGATGACCAGATCAACAGGGTTCAGCGGGTTGATCTTTTCCGCGTCACCGCCAAGCGCCACCAGACCGTCGCGCATCGCGGCCAGATCGACAACCGCCGGAACGCCGGTGAAATCCTGCATCAATACGCGGGCAGGGCGATATGCAATCTCGCGCGGGTTCTTGCCGCCCTTGGCACCCCATTCGGCAAAGGCCTTGATGTCGTCCACGGTGACGGTCTTGCCATCCTCGAACCGCAGCATGTTTTCCAGCACGACCTTGAGCGCGGCGGGCAGCTTGGAAAAGTCGCCAAGCCCGGCGTCCTGCGCGGCGGGGATCGAATAATAGGCAATCGTCTGGTTGCCCGCAGTGATGGATTTGCGGGTCTTTGCGGTGTCCTGACCAACGGTAATTGTCATGGAGTGGCTCCCTTCGGGGTCTGATGGGTGGCGTTTCTGGCGTCTCAATGCCATCTGGCGAGGCACGTTTCAACCACTATTAGTGGCATTTGAGCTATTTTGTATACCATGGTGTACCGAAATTCCATGTTTTATTGGTCCATCGCTCACGCGGGCTCTCAAGAAACCTTGATTGGTTATTTCAGGGCCGGACGGTTAGATGCTGTATATCCCGGCGTGTTGTGATGGAATCAGATGAAATTTCTAAAATACTCTCTTCTTGCAGGTTTGATGGCGCTGGCCGCGCCGCTGTCTGCGCAAGACACACCCGTGGTGGTCGAACTTTATACCTCGCAAGGATGTTCATCCTGCCCGCCCGCCGATCAGATCCTGCATGAATTGGCAGACCGGGACGATGTGATCGCGCTGGCCCTGCATGTGGATTATTGGGATTACATCGGCTGGAAAGACCCCTTTGGCGATCCCGCCCATGCCGAGCGGCAGCGGGCCTATGCCGCGGCAGGGCATCGCCGCTCAATCTATACCCCGGAAATGATCGTACAGGGGCAGACCGATATTGTCGGCGCAAAACCCATGGCCTTGGCCAAGGCGATTGCCGAACACGCCCGCCAGGCGCCCAAGGTTGCCGTAACACTGTCCCGCGATGGCAATGCCCTCAAGATCACAGCCAAGCGCCTGGCGCAGGTCCAGGGCGGTATGACGGTCCATATGCTGCGCTATGAGCCGCGCCAAACGACCCATATCAAACGCGGAGAGAATGCAGGTAAAACCGTGGAATACGCCAATATCGTCGAAGGATGGACCGTTCTGGGCCACTGGGACGGCCGTGAGGCGCTGGATCTTGTGGCGCAGGTGGAAGGCGACAAACCCTCCGTAGTGATCATTCAGGGGCGCAACGCCGGGCCAATTTTTGGTGCGGCCCGCCTGCGCTGATCGCAAATCAACCTAGGGCTCGTGACTGCGCCAGCGGCGGTGAACCCAGAACCATTGTTCAGGACGTTTTGCCACTTGCGCGGCAAGGCTGTCGTTGATTGCCTGCGTCATGGTCTGGGCGTCTGAATGGGGAACGGGTGCCTCTAGCAGTGTTTGAAACGACAAGCCATCTGGCTGGCGAATGCCATAGAACGGGATCAGCAAAGCATCATAGCGCAGCGCAAGTTCCGCCGCTGACAAGGCTGTGCGCGCCGGTTCGCCCATAAAATCAAGGATCGGCGCATACATCACATGCTGATCAAACAGCAGCACCAGTTGCCCGCCGCCCTTGAGATGTCGCACAAATCCGGCAGTGCCTTTGCGCCCCTGCGGAAACACCGGCCCGCCAAAAGCCTCCATGGTTTTCACATAATGGGCGTTGAAATAGGGGTTCTTCATGTCCCTGTAGAGCCCGCCAATATCGAAGCCACGTGCCACCAAGGCGGCGCGGGTGGCCTCGTAATTGCCGAAATGCCCGGTGACAAGGATCACCGGACGGTTCGCGGCGGCGGCCTCTTCCAGCGCGGCAAAGCCGGGCCCTTCGGGTGTGATCTGGGCCATGCGGGCGGGAAAATCGCGGGCAGAATAGTTTTCGATAAAACTGCGCCCGACGTTGTTGAGACAATCGGAGGCGATCTGTTGCCGTTGGTCTTCCTCCATCTCAGGATGGATCAGCGCCAGATTGTCCAATGCGCGTTTGCGGTATCCGGCCAGCGGGCCGATGACATGCTGCACCAACCACCCGACAAAGCGCACGCGCAGGGCATAAGGCAATGCCAGCGCCAGCCGGATCACCGCGACGATCATCAGGTTGGTGGTGTAATGGACAAATTTGCGCAGCCGTGGCGGATCATTTGCGTCTGTGGGGGCAGGGGCGGACATAAGCCTCGATCAGCTGTGGCGATTACGCCAGACATAGCCCGCCCGCCCAGCGGCAACAAGACACCACCCGCAGGATGGGCAGTGATCCTCTGCGAAGAAGGGGACCGGAGCCTAGTCTTCGTCGTCGTCTTCAACCACCAACAACAGATCGCCCGATTGTTCCATCGCGCGGATCACATCGACGATACCTGACATGGCCGCCTCGACCTCGGCGGCCTTGACCTTGCCGGCCTCTTCAATCTCTTCGCGCAATTGATCGGCCATGCGGCCTGACATGTTCTCCAGCACGAAATCACGCGATGCGGCAAATCCAGCCGCCTCTGCACCGGCGAGGGCCAGCACCAGCTTGTCCTGATCCACCTCCCGCAGGATGCGGGGAATGTCGCGTGGGGCGATGCGGGCGGGGATATTGGCAAAGGTAAAGATCGCCTTGCGCACTGCATTGGCAAAGCCCTGATCGGTTTCGTCGAGGCCCGTCAGCACATCGTCGCGGGTCACATTGGTGGAGGAATTCAGGATCGCGCCGACCCTTTCAACCGGATCACTGTCAAAGGCGGTGGCGGGCTGGGCGTCCAGCTGGCTGGCCAATGACAGGCCAATCCGGTCGACCGCCTCTGGCGTGACAGCGCCCGTCAGGGACACCGCATAGGTGATACGCCGCGCCTGTGGGCCGGGCAATTTGCCGAGGATCTCGGCGGACATGGCAACGGGCAGTTTCGACAGCACCACCGCCGCCACCTCAATGCTTTCGTTCTCAACGGCGGGCAGCAGGCGCTCTGCGCCCAATTCGCCAAGCCGCGCCCAAGGGTTGCCAAACTGGCGCACGCCGGCCTCTTTGCGCAGGCGTGCGGCGGTGTGTGGACTGATCTTGCCGTCCAGCGCATCCAGCGCCCCGGCGATGCCCGCAGGAAAGGACAGGCCGACCTTTTCGACCTCGTTGGCGAATTCCTCAACCACCGCCATCATTGTATCGCGGTCCACCACGCGCATTTGCCCCATCTGGTGGGTCAGGCTCGCCTGCAATTCATCCGGCAGGTCCTCAAGCGGGATATCGGCCCCGTCGTTCAGCAAAAGCCGCACAATGATTGCCGCCTTCGCGCGGCGGCTGAGCGACACAGTGACGCCGCCCCCGTCAAGGACAGGAAGCGGCGCGAGACTGTTCATCGGAACCACATCGTTCATCTTGGCCTGTCCCCCGCAGAATGCCGGGACGTTGTGACAGGCAAAGGTGAAAAAAGGTTGAAATCAGTAGTTGTAAGTGCGTCCAGCAGCGATGGCCTTGCGCAGGGAGGCTTCGGCCCATGTGCCGCTGCCGCCATGGCTGCGGATCAGGCGCAATTGTTCCAGCGCATCGGCCACACGGCCCTCTTCAACAAACCCCTGGCCCATATAGGACCGGGCCAGCACATTGGCCGGGTTCACCACCAGGGCGCGATTGTAATAGGACATCGCCAGATCGGTCTTGCCCATCTTGCGGTTGGTAAAGCCCAGATAGGTCAAGGTGCGGTCATCATCCTGTGGCATCGCGGCCAGAACGGTCTGCGCATCGTCGTAACGGCCTGCATAGGCCAGCTGGCGCACGGTTTGATAAAGCGTGTCTGTGTCCAAATGGCTTTCTTCGGCGTTCACGCAAGCCTTGGTCTTTTTGTCATAGACCTGACCATTCTTGCACTTTGGTTTGGACGGCGCGGTCTCATCTCCGCCGCCTGCCGCATAAAGGGCCGTACCCATGCTGAGCGGAAGGGCGAGGGCGGATGCCATAACAAAATACTTCATAAAAACTCCTGATGTTCGTGTCTGAAGGGTATCACACAGAGATAACCCGCAGGGCTGCCAATTTATTCGCTCACGAATGTTTGATTTTTGGAAAAATGGATCAGCTTGCCGAAAAGTATAACCTTTCCGGCAGCTTGGATGTTTGGGCGTCTTGAATGTCTCGGTTCCGATCAGGTGCTGACAGGCAGGCAACTGTGGCTGGCGCTGTCATAGGCTGTGCCGGCGGCACATGACATTGCCTGTTTCTCCTTGCCATGCGAACAGCCCATCGCAAGGCTCAGGCTGGGGGCCGCGATCAGGGTAAGGGCAATCAAAAGGGTCTTGGTCTTCATGGTCCGTCTCCTTTGGTTGATAAGTCAAAGCTACACCGAAGGGCGGATTTTTCAAATATTGAGATTTCAAAAACCACAACTGCGCGGGAAGCGGCCTGTTTCTTCGCCAAAAACAACCGATCCCGCCCCATGAGAGGGCGGGATCGCGTTTTTCTTGCCAAATGAAGCCGGGGCCGTGGCCGCCAGAACCGTGTTTTTAATCGCCGAACACGCGGGCGAAGATCGTATCAACATGTTTGGTGTGATAGCCCAGGTCGAATTTTTCCTCGATCTCCTCCGCGCTGAGGGATTTCAGCACGTCCGCATCCGCCAGCAGTTCGGTTTTGAAGTCCTTGCCTTCTTCCCAAACCTTCATCGCATTGCGCTGCACCAGCTTGTAGCTGTCCTCGCGGCTGACGCCCGCTTGGGTCAGGGCCAGCAAGACCCGCTGTGACATCACCAGACCGCGGAATTTGTTCATATTGGCCAGCATGTTGTCGGGGTAAATTACCAGTTTGTCGACCACGGAGGTCAGACGGGCGAGGGCAAAATCAAGCGTAATCGTGGTGTCGGGGCCGATGTTGCGCTCAACCGAGCTGTGGGAGATGTCCCGCTCGTGCCAGAGGGCGACGTTTTCCATTGCGGGCACAACGGCCATGCGCACCAGACGGGCCAGACCGGTCAGGTTTTCGGTCAAAACCGGATTGCGCTTGTGCGGCATCGCGGAGGACCCTTTTTGGCCCTTCGAGAAAAACTCCTCGGCCTCAAGCACTTCGGTGCGCTGCATATGGCGGATCTCGGTGGCGATGTTCTCAATCGAAGAGCCGACGACGCCAAGCGCGGCAAAGAAGGCGGCATGGCGGTCACGCGGGATCACTTGGGTGCTGATCGGTTCGGGCTTGAGACCCAGTTTCGCGCAGACGTGTTCTTCGACCGCAGGGTCGATATTGGCGAAGGTGCCGACGGCGCCCGAAATGGCGCCGGTGGCGATCTCGTCGCGTGCGGTGCGCAGGCGCGTCAGGTTGCGGTCCATTTCGGCGTAGAAACGCGCGAAAGTCAGGCCCATGGTGGTGGGTTCGGCATGGATGCCATGGCTGCGCCCGATGCGCACGGTCATCTTGTGCTCCAGCGCCCGGCGTTTGAGCGCGGCCAGCAACCCTTCCATATCCGCGATCAACAGATCGGCGGCGCGGGTCAGCTGCACGTTAAAACAAGTGTCGAGCACATCGGAGGAGGTCATGCCCTGATGCACAAAGCGGGCCTCGTCGCTGCCGACATGTTCGGCCAGATGGGTCAGAAAGGCGATGACGTCATGTTTGGTCACAGCTTCGATCTCGTCGATGCGGGCCACGTCAAACTCGACATCCTTGGCCTTCCACACCGCATCCGCATTTTCGCGGGGGATCACGCCGATGTCTGCCATTGCATCGCAGGCGTGGGCCTCGATCTCATACCAGATCCGGAATTTTGTCTCCGGAGACCAGATCGCAACCATATCGGGGCGGGAATAGCGGGGGATCATCGGCACACACCTTTTTGTGACTGTTTTGTGGGTCACCGGCGCAATAGACTGCCGCAGGGGTAAGAACAAGGCAGGAGCCAGAAGATGCGTCAATTCGTGCTGTTTTTCATGTTGTGCGGGCCGTTTGCGGTGCAAGCGGACGAGGCGGCTTGGACACCTCTGAGCGGGGCAGAGATCAGCGCCGCTTTGACCGGCAAAGTGGTGCAATACGGATCGGCCTGGCAGGATTTTCGCGCCTCGGGCAAGACCTTGTACAATTCGGGGCGCGACTCATGGGGATACTGGCGGGTTGAGGGCGACCAATACTGCAGCCAATGGCCGCCTTCGGACCTTTGGGCCTGTTATGACATGACCCGGCAAGGCGACCGGTTGCGGTTTATCGGGGCGGCGGGGGATATTTCAGAGGCTGTTTATCGACCTGCGGCCGATTAGGGGGCCAGCCCCCATCGGTGCGGGGCACCGATTCCCCCGGAGTATTTGACGCCAAAAAGAGGGGAGGGTCAGTCGATGAGTTCTGTCACCACCTCAGAGGCGCGTTCAAGGGTGCGGTGGACGGGGCATTTATCCGCAATCTCCAGCAGGCGCTGGCGTTGATCCGCGTCCAATGCCCCCTCCAGCCGGATGCGTCTGCGCCATGTGTCCACCTTGGCGCCGCTGCCGGTTTCGGCGTCTTGCGCGTGGACCTTGTCGTGGCAGACATCGACGCTGACGTGATCGAGGGGCCAGCCCTTGCGGCGGGCGTACATGCGAATGGTCATCGAGGTGCAGGCGCCCAGTCCGGCGGAAAGAAAGCCATAGGGCGACATGCCGCGATTGGTGCCGCCATAGGCGAGCGGCTCATCCGCCAGCGCGTGATGGTGCGGGCCTGAAAAGACATCCTGCAAGAACCCGTCCGGGTCGGCTTCGGCAACGCGGATGATTCCCTCGGGTGCGCCGGGCGGCGGGGCAGGCGGGGCCAGTGGAATATAGCGGCCGGCCCATGTGGCGATCACCTCGGCGGCATAATCGGCATCTTCGGCGCGGCTGATCAAATGGTCGGCATTGTCCAGCGTGACAAAGCTTTTGGGGTGTTTGGCGGCGCCAAAGATCTGGCTGGCGTTTTCGATGCCCACCACATCATCCAGCGGCGCATGCATCACCATAAGCGCCGCATCCAGGGCTTTGATGGACTGGGTCAGGGCGGCCTGTTCGATATCCTCGACAAAGCCTCTGCTGATCGTGAAGGGACGGCCCGCGAGGCAAACCTCGGCCTGCCCCTCGGCGCGGATCTCGGGCAGGGCATCGGCAAAGTTGTGAATGACATGGCTGGGGTCAAAAGGCGCGGCAAGGCTGGCCACGGCCTTGATCCCTGGCATCCGGCTGGCGGCGCTTAGCACCGCCGCGCCGCCAAGGGAGTGGCCGATCAGCAGGCTGGGCGCCATGCCGGATTGATCCAGATAGGTGCAGGCCGCGATCAGGTCTTCGACGTTGGAGGTAAAGGAGGTATTGGCAAACTCCCCCTCCGAATGGCCCAGACCGGTGAAATCAAAGCGCAATACAGCGATGCCCATGCCGGCCAGCCGTGCCGCGATGCGGCGGGCGGCGGCAATGTCCTTGCCGCAGGTGAAACAATGGGCAAAGAGCGCGGTCGCGAGATGTGGCCCATCGGGCAGATCCAGCCGCGCCGCAAGCGGAGTGCCGTCATGGCCGGGAAAGGTGATGCGTTTGGTGGCCATGATCTGTTCTCCGCTTGGCTTTGGTCAAAGGTGAGTGATGGGCAGGCCATGCGCAAGTCATGTGACAGACCCCTCACGGGGGAGTGACAGCGGCGGAGCATCGCGGCGAGGGTTTTACACCGCGGCGGCAGGAGTGTAGCACTGGCGCGAAACCATCCAAGACGAGATATGCCCGTGGCTGACACATTCAAACCCGATCTGCACCCTGCAACCATCGCCGCCCACGCGGGCGGGGCCGCTGACGCGCATACAGCCGGTGTTGTGCCGGGTATTCATATGGCCACGACCTTTGTGCGGGATGAAAACTATGATCCGGTCAATCCGGAGAATGTCTATCTGCGGTCCCACAACGAAAACGTGCGGGTGGCTGAAGATCTGTTGTCAAAACTCGAAGGTGCGGCAGAGAGCCTGCTGTTTCCTTCCGGCATGGCAGCGGTGGCGGCGGTGTTTCGCACCGTGCCGACCGGCGCCAGCGTGGTAGTTCAGACGCAGATCTACTGGGGCACAACCGCATGGATCCGCGATTTCTGCACGCGGCGGGGGATCGAACTGCATGAGGTGGAAACCTCTGACCCGATCAGTCTGGAGATCGCCTGCAAGGTGCATAAACCGGCGCTCATCTGGATCGAGACCCCGTCAAATCCGTGGCTGCGCATCACCGATGTGACCGGCGCTGCGCGGATGGCCCATGCGGCGGGGGCGAAATTGGTGGTGGACAGCACGGCGGCGACACCGGTGTTGAGCCAGCCTTTGGCGCTCGGCGCGGATATTGTCATGCATTCGGCGACCAAGGGGATCAATGGGCATTCCGATGTTCTGGCCGGAACGCTGTCAACGGCGGCACCGGAGGATGACATCTGGAAGATGATCGTGGATGATCGCAATCAGGCTGGCGCGGTGATGGGGCCGATGGAGGCATGGCTTTTGACCCGCGGGATGCGCACGCTGCCACTGCGGATGCGGGAAATGTCCCGCAATGCCATGAAGATCGCTGAATATTTGCAAGATCACCCACAGGTTGAGGCCGTGCTTTACCCCGGATTGCCGGACCATCCCGGCCATGTGATCGCCAAACGCCAGATGACTGGCGGATATGGCGGACTTCTGTCCTTTGTGGTCAAAGGCGGCGGCGCGGCGGCGCTCAAGGCGGCGGGGCGGTTGCAATTGTTCTTGCGGGCAACCTCGCTCGGCGGGGTTGAAAGCCTGGTGGAGCATCGCCACACAATCGAGCCGCACACCGGCATCCCCGAAGGTCTGCTGCGGTTGTCGGTGGGGATTGAGGACGCGGGCGATCTGATTGCAGATCTGGGGCAGGCTTTGGGGCAATAGGGGCAAAGACGGGTTGGAGAATAGGACTCAAGATCAGGGCTTTGCGCCGCGATCTTAATGTCAATTTCAGACTGCCATTGCACCGGTTCTAATACAGGCGCTCTGCCTCGTCAGTGGAATGGTCCTCCTGGACCTCGTCCAGGGTCTGGTCTCTGTCGACCACTTCAATCACCCATTCAGCCAGCGTTGGCGCTGTCTTTCTCGCCGGCCAATGATCAGGCTGCCACAGGCGCGATCGGATCAAGGACTTCGAGCAATGCATAAAGACCTCCTCGACCTCAACAACCAATGCCAACATTGGAGCGCGGCCCTTGATCGCATGTCGTGCGCTGATCGACTTGTCTTTGACAATCCTCGCCTTGCCCGCAACGCGCAGCGTGTCGCCATGCCCCGGCACAATAAACAGGATCGCAACGTTCGGATCTTCCAGAATATTCTGAAATCCATCCACGCGGTGATTGCCCAACCGATCGGGGATGATCAGGGTCTTTTCGTCATAGACCTCAACAAATCCGGCCGGATCCCCTTTGGGTGAAACATCGATCAGACCGTCCGAGGATTTGGTGCCGATCACGATAAAGGGCGCGGTTTCGATAAACTGGGTCGCAACAGGAGTGATTTTGTCCGTGACCTTCAAAAAGGTGTTTGTGAACCCTTCTGTGGGCAGCAATTCACGCAGTCGCGAAAGGCTGGTGATCTCTTCATCGACGTCAAGCATTGGTTTTTCCCACTTTACTTTGCCCTGATCCATCAAAGCGACAATGGGACGTTAGCAAACCTAGGGCCACGGGTCAGCAGGTTTGAAGGACAATTGCGGCGCGGCGGGCACGCGCGAAACAAAAGAAAACCCCGCCCGGCAGGACCGGACGGGGCAAATTTCCAAGATTGGCAGCCGATTAACGGAACAGGCTCAGAATGTTGCCTGGTGCCTGGTTGGCAATCGACAGGGACTGCGTCGCCAACTGCTGCTGCACCTGATAGGCCTGCAGACGGGCCGCTTCTTCTTCCATATTCGCATCCACCATGGAGCTGATGCCGGAATCCAGCGTGTCTGTCAGGCTGTCAAGAAAGTCCATCTGGCCTTCAAGCGTTTTCTCGGTCACGCCCATAGACGTCGCCGCGTCAATCGCGTTGGACAGCTGGCCCTCGGCCACGACCAGTTTGGCCGCCATGGTTGTTGAAGTGTCGGTCACATCAACCGCTGCCATTGCGGTCTGAATCGCCTGAAGGTCAACTGTATCAAAGCTGATTGTGGTTGTTGCGAAAGAACCGCTGGCGCGGGAAATACCGCTGACAACTGTCACGGTCGAAGACGCGGCACCCACCAGATCGTCACCGTTAAAGGTGGCCTGATCAATGGCGGATTGCATGTTTTCGGCCAGAGCGTCGAGTTCACTTTGAACGTCGGCTTTGTCAACACCATCGCTTTGGGCAAACGCGATACGCTCAACCATCTGGTTGGCCAGATCCTTGACTGTTTCGGCGCCAAGACGGGCGGTTGCAACGGAGTTTTTCGTGGCTGTCATACCTTCGTTGATGGCCTTGAACATGCCGCTGTCGCCCTTCATCGTTTCGGAGATGGCGAAATAGGCGGCGTTTTCCTTACCGGAGCGTACCTGCAAACCGGTAGAAATACGCGACTGGGTTTCATTCAGACCACGGCTGACATTTTTGAGTGTGGCCAGGGCCACCGTTGCGGAATTATTGTTGAGAATGGACGACATGACTGCTCTCCTCATTTCTCGGGATGTTCAGTCTTCTGACCTACTAGGGCTTAATGCCGAGGACCGAGATAGGCGCGAATTGTGCAAAAATTTGGGCAAATGCCGGGTAATTCCAAGGTGTCTTATGACATATGCCACTTGGCGCGCGCAAAGGAATGGGGCGGAAACCCGCCTCAAGCATCTGTATTCGAATGATAAATATTGAACCTGGCTTTAGTCGCCCATTAAGGCCGCATCGAAGGGATAGGTTGTCAGGTTTTCAAATCCATCTTCTGTGACCAAAACCTGATCTTCCAGCTTGATCGAAAAATCCCCGCCCTCGGGCGAGACCAGCGCCTCCACACACAGCACCATGCCGGCCTCCAGCGGGTAGTCGTAAGCCCCCGCAACCGCGTGATCAGGATAGGCCACGAGAGGCCATTCATCGCACAGGCCCACGCCATGCATCAGGCAGCCGTATTTTCCGGCCTGATACTGCGCGTCCAGCACATGCGTACCGGCGGTCAATTCGGGGATCATCACACCGGGTTTGAGCATTTGCATGTTGGTCTGAATATGCTCAACCGCGTGTTGCATGGCATAGATCATGTCTGCACGCGGCTTCTGATCTCCTACCCACCATGTGCGGGAGATATCCACGCAAATGCCATAACTGCCGATCAGATCGGTATCAAAGGCAATGATCTCGTTGGGCTGGGTGATGCGCGGGCCACATTCCTGAAACCATGGATTGGTCCGTTGCCCGGACGCCAAAAGCCGCGTTTCAATCCATTCGCCGCCGCGTTTGATGTTCTCGGCGTGCAGAACCGCCCAGATGTCATCTTCGGACGTTTTCCCATTTGGCACAGCCGCGCGGGCAAAATCCTCCATCGCGCGCACAGAGACCTCGCAGGCATGAGAGGCACAGCGCATCGCCAAAATCTCGTCCGGTCCCTTGATCGAGCGGCTTTTTTCGGTGACCTCTTCGCCGTCCATGATCTCAAAGCCCTGCGCCTCAAGCGCTCGCAACCCGTGCAGCATGATCTTGTCCACCGCCAACCGCATATTGCCGCCGCCGTGTTCCGCAATCAGCGCCCGCACTTCGTTGCTGAACACATCTGCCGCCAGATCAACCTTGTCGCCTCGATCAAAATAGAACAGGTCCGCACCGGACCTTTGTTCGCGCACCAGTGGGTTGAACTCGCTCAGGAAGGGGGAGTTCTTGTAGTCCCAGATCACCATATAGCCGTCGGCGCAAAGCAGAACCGCCCGAAACGGATTGTGGGTGTTCCAAAGCTGCATGTTGGTGCTGTCGGTGGCATAGCGGATGTTGAGGGGGTCAAACATCAAGATGCCGCCATAGCCGCGGTCCACCACATGGCGGGTCAGCCGTTCCCATCTGTAGCGGCGCATCTTTTCAAGATTTGGCATCTCCAGCCCCGCCCCCCGCCATTCGTCAAACGCCAGCTGCGTCGGGCCGATCTCAATGCGGTTGTTGTCGTTGGGGCTGCCATCGGCAAGGGTGCTGCCCAATTTCGGATCAATCTTGCGGGTGTCGCGATAATGGCTGTTCATGGTGGGCTCCAACGCTTGTTTGGATCAGAGTGCCTGTTTGAAATGCCAAGGGTTGCTGAAATCCGACAGAAAGAGGTGTCGTTTTTGCACGACAAGGCGGGTTGGTCTTCATATGGTCCGTCCATGACCGAGATCCTGCAAGAGCATCTGCCGCCGCCGCAAACCGTTGAGAACAAACTGCCTGGGGTTGGCCCCTGTGCGCCTGATGACTGGCTGCGCGTGGATGAGGCTTACGCCGCGCAACTGGCCTATCGTGCCCAACTGCTGGCCGAGAAACGCGAGGCTGTGCTGTGGATGGACCCCGCCGCATTGCCCGCTGCGCAGGAAGCGTTGGAGGAGGCCCTGCATCTGTTACCGGGGCTGGGATTTGAACGGGCAGGGGATGAGGTGATCTGCCCCGATGGCCGCATTGTGCCGCTGGACTATGAGCAACCTCTGCTCACCCTTGGCCATTTGGTGCAAGAAGATATCTGTATTTTGCAAAAGCGCGGGGATGAACACGTATTGACCGGCGCAGTTCTGTGTTTTCCGGCCAATTGGCGATTGGCGGAAAAGGCAGGCAAGCCGTTGGTTGATATTCATATCCCAGTGCCGGAATACGATGATGACATTGCCCGACGGGTACAGCGGATGTTTGACGGCGTGCGGGCCGGGCGGCCCCTGTGGCGGTTCAACCGGCTGAGCTATGTTGAGGCGGATCTGCACCAACCGCGGCGCAAGGCTGTGGGGGAAGTGGAACGTTTCAACAGATCAGAGCGTCAATGCATCATCCGGATGCCGCGCACGGATGCGGTGATCTTTACCATACATACATGGGTTGTTCGGCGTTAGTTTTGGGCCGCGTCGGGCGCAGATCAAACGACCTGCGCCCCTTTGCTCAGGCGACATCCAGCACCATATGCGGCACCCCGTTCGACGTTTTCTGCGGTGACACACCGGCTGCATTCACGGTGGTATTCACCTGCCGCCGGTACGAGCTGAACAGCTCGGACGCCACCACATCGATCGCCTCGTCAAAGCGAAGGGTCAGCGACCAATAGCCATTGGACGACAGCCGCGCCGCCTTGACCTCGCCGCGAAAGGCATGGCCCAGATAGCGCCCCGATATCCGCTGACCGGGGGTCCAGCCGGGATGGGCATTGGCCGCTTTGGCCGCGATGGTGTTCCAATCGCGCATGCCCCACTGATGGGCAATGGTTTCCAGCGCTTCTGCGTGACTGATGGTCTGGCCGCGTGCATTCAAATCACTGCGCAGGCGTTTGGCCTGTGCCTTGAGCACATCACGGGACGGAATAGGATTGGTCATATCAAACACTCCTGCACTCGCGTCGGGTGAAAGGGATCCGCGTTGCCTATCAATCAGCGAGATTGAAGGTTTGAAAACAATTCAGGACTTCACCGGATTGCGGATGGCAGGGGCCTGACCCTTGGCGGTCATATAGGGGGAGGAATGGCGGTGTGCAAGGGGGCGTGGGTTGAAGAGCGGCAGAGGGCAATTGGGGGGCAGAGACGGCTTTGCGGAAAAGGCTGCCCTAAAGGCGCCATCGCGCCCGAACCGAGGGGCGGAAGCAAAGCGCCCGCCCCGTGGGGGCGGTTCGGGCGCTGCCAAATCGGAGATTTGGCAATTCGGCTTCATCTCATGGGGTATCAATGGGTTCAAAGCAGCCTTTGATATTGTCTCGACCTGATCAAATTCTCGCCTACTACTCCACCAGCCCTGCCGCATAAGCGATGGCGCGTTGATAGTTGCCGCTGTCGTTCCAGACCGACAGCACCTTGAAATTGCGGGTGCCCTGGCCGAAGGGTTTGCCGGGCTTCCAGCCGTTTTTGCGCAGCATATTGGCCGCGGTGGCCAGGGCATCTGCGGCGGTATAGGGGTCGGCACGGCCATCACCATTGCCATCCACCCCATAGCGCAGCCAGTTGCCCGCCAGAAACTGCATATGCCCCAATTCGCCCGAGGGACCACCGCGGGTCTTGCCGGAGATCACACCGCGATCGGCCATCTTGAGCGCGGCAATGGCGTGGGTTTCAAACTTGGGATGGCGGCGGCAATAGGACGACAAAGTCACCGCACCGCTCACAATGGGTGTCTTTCCCAAATAGCCGCCCCAGCTTGTCTCAAGTCCCCAGATCGTTGCCAAAAGGCTGGCCGGAACTCCGTATGTCCGCTCAATCGCGGCGAAGGTATTGGGATTGCGGGCAATCTTCTTGCGTGTCTGGTTGACAAAGTTTTGCGCCGAACTGCCGGATCGCTTGGCCAGGAACCGCGCCGGATCACCCTGCGATACGCCGGTCTGGCTGGAGGGGCGCGATTCAAAACGCCAGGTGATGTCTGACAGGCTGGCCGCGTTCAACGCCTGAAGTCCCCGTTGGCCCACGCCCGCCTTGGCTGCGTCTTTTGCCAAGCTCTGCTTGTAGGCGCCAAAGCTGCCTTTGCTGGTGATGCATTCTGCTGACAGGGCAGGGGTTGCCAGGACGGCAAGCGCCGCAACGGTAAGGAGTGACTTTTTAAACATACTGGGGGAACCTCAAAAATCCGAACTTAACGAAGATTAACAAGGTTTGGATTTGTTTCAACGGGCAACTGCGGCCTGTTGCATCAACCGTTGGTCCAAGTGGTCAGAACCATCACCCATTGCGGATCGGCCCGCGTCACGACCCAGGCATACGCCGAACCGCCCGTCAGAATGCCGACACCAAAGAAGAACGGAAACGTAAACCGTGTCCGCCTGGTTTTACCCGCACTCAACTGGGGACTGCTGCACGTTTCGACTGTCAGCCTTCCGCTCTGGTGCTTCTCTATCCGGCCGATGCGTTCTGCAAAGGTTGTGGTTGAGATTGCCATCGTATGCTCACTAATTATTCACGAGCCCATTTATTCGAGGCAATTCTGGCCATATTGGGGCGCAATCATGGTTTGGCCGCGACGATTTGGACAAACCAAAAAGGGCGCCCGCAAATGGGACGCCCTTTCGTGAATAGTGTAAGTCTCTGAAATTACACGCTGTAATACATGCCAAACTCAACAGGGTGAGGCGTGTGCTCGTATTTGTGCACCTCTTCCATCTTCAGCTCGATATAACCTTCGATCTGATCACGGGTGAACACGTCACCGGCCAGCAGGAAGTCCATGTCTGCTTCCAGCTCTTCCATTGCTTCGCGCAGGGAACCACAAACCGTTGGGATGCCGGCCAGCTCTTCAGCAGGCAGATCATACAGGTTCTTGTCCATCGCCTCGCCGGGATCGATCTTGTTCTTGATGCCGTCAAGGCCAGCCATCAGCAGGGCTGCAAAGCACAGGTAGGGGTTGGCTGCCGGATCAGGGAAACGGGCTTCAACACGCTTGGCCTTTGGGCTTTCGGTCCATGGGATACGCACACAGCCGGAGCGGTTACGCGCGGAATAGGCCCGCAGAACAGGCGCTTCGAAACCAGGGATCAGACGCTTGTAGCTGTTGGTCGCCGGGTTGGTGAAGGCATTGAGCGCCTTGGCGTGCGACAGGATACCGCCAATGAACCAAAGGGCCTCCTGTGACAGGTCGGCATATTTGTCGCCTGCAAACAATGGCTTGCCGTCCTTCCAGATCGACATGTTCACGTGCATGCCAGATCCGTTATCGCCATAGATCGGCTTGGGCATGAAGGTCGCGGATTTGCCATAGGCATGGGCCACGTTGTGGATCACGTATTTATACTTCTGCAGCTCATCCGCCTGTTCGGTCAGGGAGCCAAAGATCAGACCCAATTCGTGCTGGCAGGACGCAACCTCGTGGTGATGCTTGTCCACTTTCATGCCCAAACGCTTCATCGTGGACAGCATTTCCGCCCGCAGATCCTGCGCTTCATCTGTTGGGTTCACAGGGAAATAGCCGCCCTTGAGGCCTGGACGGTGGCCCATGTTGCCCATCTCATACTCGGTGTCCGTGTTCCAGGATGCGTCAGAGGCGTCCACTTCGTAGGACACTTTGTTGATCGAGTTGGAGAACCGCACATCGTCAAAGAGGAAGAATTCCGCTTCGGGGCCGAAGTAGGAAATGTCACCAATGCCGGAAGACTTCAGATAGGCTTCGGCCTTCTGCGCCGTGCCGCGCGGGTCACGCTCGTAAGCTTCACCCGTGTCAGGCTCAACAATAGAGCAATGCACACAGATGGTCTTTTCCGCATAGAATGGATCAATATAGGCGCTGGACACATCCGGCATCAGCTTCATGTCGGAGGCTTCGATGCTTTTCCAACCCGCGATGGAGGAGCCGTCAAACATAAAGCCTTCTTCGAGGAAGTCTTCGTCAACCAGATCGTTTACAACTGTCACGTGCTGCAGCTTGCCGCGGGTGTCGGTGAAACGGATGTCGACATATTCGATGTCTTCGTCCTTGATCTTTTTCAGGAACTCTTTGTTGTTCATGATGATACCTATTTCTTAAGATGGATGGATAGATTACAGCGCGTCCGAGCCGGTTTCGCCGGTCCGAATGCGGATCGTTTGCTCAACGGGCGAGACAAAAATTTTGCCGTCGCCGATCTTTTCTGTTTTTGCGGCGTCTACGATGGCCTCGATGGCGGCATCGACCTGATCATCGTCAAGAACCACCTCGACTTTGACCTTGGGCAGGAAATCAACAACGTATTCCGCACCGCGATAGAGCTCGGTATGGCCTTTCTGACGGCCGAAGCCCTTGACCTCGATCACGGACAGGCCCTGAACGCCAACGTCTTGCAGGGCCTCTTTCACCTCGTCCAGCTTGAACGGTTTGATGATCGCTTCGATCTTTTTCATGGCGTGCCCCTTCGTGGATGAAATCGCTTGGGGTTCTCATTTCATTTAACCTGTTGAGAATCCATCTGCTGCGGTAGCTTGGGACAAATGGGCGCGGTGATTTTCTGCGCCCCGCTCGGTATTTGGGCAGAGCGCACAAAAAACAGGCAGAAATGAATCGGGGGATCTCGGGCCATGACCGAATTGCTGACATCCGCGCAAATGCGCGCGGTGGAACAGGCCGCAATGGACAGCGGCGCCGTCACCGGATTGGACCTGATGGAGCGGGCCGGGCAGGGTGTCATTGACGCTGCATTTTCGCATTGGCCAGAGCTGGCGCAAGTGTCGCACCGCGCGCTTGTTCTATGCGGGCCGGGCAACAACGGCGGAGATGGATTTGTCATTGCGCGGTTGCTCAAGGATGCAGGCTGGGAGGTCGATCTGTTTCTTTTTGGTGACGCAGACAAACTGCCCCCAGATGCCAAAGCCAATTATACCCGCTGGACCGCGCTGGGCGGCGTCTTGGAGCTAACAGCCAAAAACCTGCGAGTGGCGGCGCGGCCCGATTTGATTTTTGATGCGGTCTTTGGCACTGGTCTGACGCGCCCACTACCACCCATGGTGCAGCAGGCTCTTGCCGCCTTGGGCAAGATCAAATGGAAAAGCCGGTCCTCGATCCGGCGCGTTGCCGTTGATTGTCCGTCGGGGCTGAACCTTGACACTGGCCTGGTGCCGCAAGATCTGGAAAAGACCGGCGACGTCATATCCACCAACCTGGCGCAGCTGACCGTCACCTTCCACACACCCAAACCGGGGCATTATCTGGGCGTCGGGCCGTTGGTTTGCGGGGCGGTCGTGATCGCGGATATTGGTTTGCGCAAATCCGATCCGGAACGCAGCATGCTGGGCCAGCCGCCTGACGACAGCCGCGCCCGGCTGGTGACGCCGGTCTTTGCAGGATCAAAGTTGCCCCCGCGCATCTGGCCGGGATCCTTTATCGGGAAATCCCGACACAACGGTCACAAGTTCGACCATGGGCATGTGATGGTTTTTGCAGGCGGGGTCGGACGCGGCGGGGCGGGGCGGCTTGCCGCGCGGGCGGCGCTGAGGTCAGGGGCGGGGGTCGTGACACTGCTTTGCCCGCCCTCCGCCTTGATCGAGAACGCCTGCCAATTGGATGCGATCATGCTGCGCCCCTTGGCTAAGGACGCGCCGCTGAGCACCGTCGCGGATGACAGGGTCACAGCCTATTGCATCGGCCCCGGCCTTGGCGTGAATGACCGCACCCGCGATCTGGTCGGCCAGGTTTTGGCGCAGCGCGCCGGTGCACGGGCGTGGCGCGATCCGGCTGTGGTGCTGGACGCAGATGCGCTTGGCAGTTTTGCCGACGATCCCGCTGCGCTTTTTGCCCAATGTCATCCGCGCACTGTCCTCACCCCGCATGAGGGCGAATTTGCCCGGCTCTTCCCCGATCTGGCCTTGTCGCGGCGGGATGGTCTTTCCAAGATCGACGTCGCACGGCAGGCGGCGGAGCGGGCAGGGTGCATCGTCCTTCTGAAAGGGCCAGACACCGTGATTGCCACGCCGGAGGGCGGCGCAAGCGTGCATGCGGCAGCCTATGACCGGCGGGTGCCGTGGCTGGCAACCGCTGGTGCCGGTGATGTTCTGGCCGGTTTGATCGCGGGCCTTGCCGCCTCTGACAACAGCGCTGAGCTGATCACCATGGCCGAGATCGCCGCCTACCTTCACGTGGAATGTGCCGCCTCTTTTGGTCCGGGTCTGATTGCCGAAGATCTGCCAGAAGAACTGCCCAAGGTGTTCCGCGCAATGGGGCTTTAGCCGCCAAGGCCATCGCCGCAGCCCGCCGTAGACAGCTCGACCCCGCCTGCGTAAATCACCTGCGGCGGGCCGCAGCAGATGGCAAACACAAGGGACGGGCCAATGTCACAGGTTTGGAAACCTGACTGTCCTACCAGTTCAGACAGCGGCATCAGAACCTGCGTCTGGCCCGCAATCGCCACGGCCAGATCGCCCCGCAGCAGCACCTGTTGCGCCGCCGGCAATGGCAGATCCACCTCGGGCATGCCCGGACCAAATGCGCCCGCACGCACCATTGCCCATGCGCCGCCCCAAAGATCGCGCCGCACCCCGCGCACGGCCACAAACCCAGCATCACGGCTGACAATCCGGTCCCCCGCAGATAGGAATTCAACCGGCAAGGCGCCATCGGAGGTAAGCACGTTCGTGCCCGCCGGCAGGCCTCCGCGCGGCAAAAGATGTGGTGTCATCCTGTGCGGGAGACCGGGTTGATGGACGCCGCGATCGCTTGGGTTCGGTTCCATTCTGCCCCTCCAGTGCCCGCTTTGCTCCGGTTGTCGGGCATAGATGCAAAGATCATCTTAAGGGCAGTCATTTTTGCCCTCGCCAAGCGTTTGAGGTTTTGATAGTCACCCGCCTGTTGCCTTTGGCAAATCGTGCGGGTGTGGCGGAATTGGTAGACGCACCAGATTTAGGTTCTGGCGCCGCAAGGCGTGGGGGTTCAAGTCCCTTCACCCGCACCACAGTTCCTTTCGTGGAAGATCAACGCCCCTCTTTAAACTGAAACACAGGAGGGCAGTTGCGCCTGCAATCAGGCCAAACCTTCACTCCGGGAGGCGCCAAACCAGGGCAACGGCTGCAAGTTTCAAAACGCAAGGCAGCACCGCATAGCAAAGCGTCAACGCCCAAAGCGCCTGATCGCTGTTGGCCTGTCCGGGCGTGAAGCCTGCCCCTTGCAGCAGCGGGAGCAGGGCAAAAGAGGTCAGCGCGAGCCCGAGTTTTCCGGCAAACGACCATAGGCCAAACCCTTCTGAGGCTTTCAGTCCGGCTTTGTTGAGGGCGTCTGCAAACAGCACCGGCAGGATCACCATCTCGGCCCCGAGGGCCGCGCCGGATGCGGCGCAGATCGCTGCCATACCAAGACCACTGCCTACCGGCAAAAACGCCGCGCCGATGAACCCTGCAATCGCAAGCGGCATCGCCAGCAACAGCACCTTGCGCGGCGATATATGCCGCGCAAGGACCGTCCAGCCCGGCACGCTGACCAAAGCGGCAGCAAAAAATACCAGCAGCAAAAGACCGGCCTGGCCCTGCAATTGCAACCGGTCCTCGACAAAGAACACAAAAAGGGTGGACGTCACCGCAACCGGCAACCCATTGACCAAGGCCAGCAACAAAAGCCGCCCAATCGCCGGATCGCGATACCGTTCGATGGAGAACCCCTTGGCGGGCAGGGGGATGCGCCGCCAAAGGGGCGCGGTGAGCAGGGCGGCCACAACCCCGACCGCACAAAGTGAAAGGCCAAACATCAAATATCCATCACCGCCCAATGCCGCAAACCCAAGCGGCGCAAGGGCGGCAAAGATCACCCCGGCCAACATACCGGTCTCGCGAAACGCCGCCAGCCGCATGGTGTCGGGCAGGGCGTTTCCCGGTGCCAGGGTGGCCGTGCGCCCATAAAGCAGGATCATCCCCAAGCTATAGGCCGAAAACAGAAGCACCAAGGTCAGGGTCAAGCGCAGTGCCACTTGCGGACCGGCATCAAGCGAAAACAACAAGGGAAAACCAATGGATAGGCCAAGCAGCGCCGCTGTGCCAAAGATCCATTGGGCCCGTGGCCAACGGTCAATGGCCCAGCCGATTGCCGGATCCTGCACCAGATCAACAGCCCGGATGGCCAAAAGGATAACGCCAAGGGTGGCGAGGCTCATCTCAAGCTCGACCGCGGCAAACCTTGGCAGATGGATATAAAGCGGCACGCCCGCTGCGGCCAGAACAAAGGCAAACAGGCTCACTCGGGGAAGATGCATCACTGGCGGCCTCACATTGCTCAAGAACGGTCTTGCCTTTGCTACGGCTGGTGCTGCGTAATGGATCACTCAGGGTGGCTGCGGCACAGCATTAGTCCGCCAGCAGAACCTTGGCGATTTCCTTGGCTTCATCAGCGCTGGCTGTGGTGTGGGACATCGCGGCCATCACGATCGCTCCTTCCTTGAGGATCACCAACTTGCGCGCCAAATCTTCGGGGTGGGGGTAGCCGGCCTGCGTCGCCAGCTTGGCCAGATGATCGGTCAGCAATTGTTTATGCGCAAAGGCCTGCGCGTTGATTGCGTGGTTCTTGTCCTGAAATTCGGCGCTGGCCTTGATGAACATACAGCCCTTAAAACTGTCCTCCTTGAACCAGTCCTTGAGCACGTCGAAAAGCGCAAGCAATTGCCCTTGCGGCGTTTCGGATGTCTCTTCCATGCGGCGGTAAAGGTCATTGCGAAAGCCCTCGTCGCGCAAACGCAGCACCGCGAGGATCAATTCTTCCTTGGTGCGGAAGTGTTTGTAGATCGAGGTTTTGGAGACGCCGGTCTCTTTGGCCACGAGATCCATGCCCGTGGCGTGAAAGCCGTTCCGATAGAACAGCAGCAAGGCTTTTTGAAGCAATTCACTTCGCTTGTTCTTGCTCATCCGGGCCTCAACATTGACTGATCTGTAAATTACTTCAAATCTGTTGCCGGTCAAGTAAATCTCGAAAAATCAGTGGTTTCCCGTCGTGTTTTGAGCCGGTTATGACGTGTAGATACGCAGTAACGCAAAAATTGATTTGATAACATTAACCGATCAGTACAACTTACGTCATACGTGAACCGATCAGTTAACCTTGTGGAGACATTCCCGGTTGATCGTGCATTATTGAACTAGAGGAACAGACCATGGCCTATGCCTTTGCTGAAATTGCATTCACCCCCGCCGTGCGTGCTGCACAAGACCGAAACGGATCGGGCAGCTACGCAAAATTCCTGACCGATGAACGGTCCGGCGGCGACACACTTGGCCCCGAAGAGGCGACGTTTGTCCATGCGAGGGACGGGTTTTACCAAGCCACCGTGTCCGAGACCGGCTGGCCCTATGTTCAATTTCGCGGCGGCACGCCCGGTTTTCTGCGTGTGCTGGATGCCAAAACCCTTGCCTATGCGGATGTACGCGGCAATCGGCAGTATCTGAGCCTTGGCAACCTCAGTGGAAATGACCGTGTCTCGTTGATCTTGATGGATTATCCCAATGCCCGCCGCCTGAAAATCTGGGGCCGTGCACAAACGATTGAACAGGCCAGCCCCGATTGGCCGGCGCAATTGCCGGATCTCGCACCGCCGGGCACGGAACGGCTGATGAAAATAACCGTGGACGCATTTGATTGGAACTGCCCGCGTCACATTCCGCGCCGTTTGACCGATGCAGAGGCAGGCGGGGAAATCGCTGCCCTTCAGGAGGAAAACCAACGACTGCGTGCGGCATTGGTCGCGCGACAGGCCTGAATATTCAATTCGGAACCGATAGACCCAAAGGAAGACACTGCACAGGTAACCAAGAGGTACAGCTTGAGAGGTTTCTGGATTATGCCGTCCACCTAGATCAAAGCCGCGCCCGGTTCAGGCCGGGCGCAACAATCGGTTCCGGATCATTCAGCGCTGCCGCCAAATTGTTCCCATGCGTCCATGGCTTGGGCCGCATACATCAAGGACGGCCCACCGCCCATATAGATCGCCACGCCCAGCATTTCCTGAAATTCCTGCCGCGTTGCCCCCAGCCGCAACAGAGCCTTGGTGTGAAACCCGATGCACCCGTCACAGCGCAGGGCAATCGCGATTCCCATCGAAATCAGCTCTTTGGTTTTGCCATCCAATGCGCCCTCGGCCTCGGCGTGTTTGGCCATATCGCCAAAGCCCTTCATCGTGTCAGGAATGCCCTTGCGCAATGCACCGATCTGGGTTGCGATGCCTTTGGTCAGGTCAGGATAATTCTGTGTGCCCACGGGGGTGGTCCTTTGCTTTGTTGCCGTCCCCTTAAGTTTAGCTGCGATGCTGCATTGCCGCGTTGAGGTGGATCAAACCGGCCGCTGGATCAGGTGCCTGACGCTGCGTCAAAACCCGATGGCGGCCCCATCCTTGCGCGGGTCCGATCCGCCAGCGTAACCGCCGCCGCCCGGCAAACGCCGGATCAATTGCGCCCCGCCAAAGCCAAAGGCATTGTCAGGTGCCTCCAGCGTGATTTCGTGCCCCAATCCGGTGAGCGCGGCCAGGGTCGCTTCTGGCAGGGTGGTCTCGCAGGCCAGACCCAACCCTTCGGTCACGCGCCAGCGTGGCGCATCTGCGGCCATCTGCGGGTCCTGGCCAAACAACTCGCAGCGCAGCACCATTTGCACATGCCCTTGCGCCTGCATCGGCCCGCCCATCACGCCAAAACTCATGCGCGGCCCCTCGGGCCCCATAACGAAACCGGGAATGATCGTGTGAAACGGGCGCTTGTTCGGGCCGACATAGTTTTGATTGCGTGGGTCAAGCGAGAACCCCGCGCCACGGTTTTGCAAGGCAATGCCGGTTCCGGGCACCACTACGCCAGAGCCAAAACCGGCATAGTTGGACTGGATGAAGGACACCATCATGCCTGATGCATCCGCCGCCGTCAGATAAACCGTGCCGCCTTGTTTGGGCGCACCCGCACCAAAATCCTGCGCCCGCGCCGGATCAATCAATGCGGCCCGCGCCTTGAGGTAATCGTCATCCAGCAAATCATCCGCCCCGACGTGGTCCATATAGCCCGGATCGCCCACATAGGTTTCTGCATCTGCCAGGGCGAGCTTCATCGCCTCGATCTGCAAATGCATCGCTTGTGGATCATCAGCATCCAGATCGCGGATCGCGGTATGGCTCAGCATCCCCAGCGCCATCAACGCCGCAATGCCCTGACCGTTTGGGGGGATCTCGTGCAGCGTTACATCGTCAAAGTTTTTTGAGATCGTACCGCACCAATCTACCTCATGCGCTGCCAGATCATCCGCTGTCAGGGCTGCGCCATGTTCGGCAGCAAATGCCGCAACCTTTTGTGCGATGTCACCGTGATAAAAGGCAGCGCCCTCTGTGTCGGCAATCCGGCGCAGGGTGTGGGCATGGCCGGGGCTGGCAAATATCTCTCCGGCCTGGGGGGCGCGGCCATTTGGCATGAAGGTCTCGGCAAAACCGGGTTGCGCGTGCAACTCCTCTGCCGCCCGCGCCCAGAGGCTGGCAATGACGGGCGAGACGGGGAAGCCGCTTTCGGCATAGCGGATGGCGGGTGCGAACAGATCGGCAAAAGGCAGCTTGCCAAACCGGTCTGACAGCATCACCCAAGCCGAGACCGCGCCGGGCACTGTCACACTTTCCCAGCCGCGAAAGGGCATTTCGGTTTGGCCAGCAAACCGGTCAGCCGTCCATCCCGCAGGGGAGCGGCCAGAGGCATTGAGCCCGTGCAGCTCATTGCCATCCCAAAGGATCGCAAAGGCGTCTGACCCGATGCCATTGCCTGTCGGTTCCAGCACCGTCAAAGCAATTGCGGTGGCGAGGGCCGCATCCACCGCATTGCCGCCCCGCGCCAACATCGCAACCCCGGCCTGCGCCGCCAATGGCTGCGAGGTGGCCACCATATTGCCAGCCAGAACCGCCGACCGGCGAGAGGGATAGGGGTGATGGGCGCGCAGTTGCATGAGAAACCTCCAGACAATCGGATTTATCGCCAGTAAGGCCCATTTTTCGCCAATGTGCCAGTGGCCAAAACAAGGGTGTGTGCGGGTGGATTGTGCCTGCCGCATGGGCCGCATAGATTGGCCGGGCAAGGAGACACCACATGACCCCATCGCCCCTCGTCCTGCAACAGGCCGCCGCCAGCGTTCAGGCGCGCCGCCGCATTGCGCAATGGTTGCCGCCGACCCCCTGTCTGCCGTCAAAACGGGTGTTTGAGGATGGCACATGTCTGTTCTTCAAGGCCGAGAATTTTCAGCGCACGGGATCGTTCAAGTTTCGCGGGGCGCTGTCGAAACTGACGTCCCTGCCAGTGGACCAGCCGGTGATCACCGCCTCCTCGGGCAATCACGGCATCGCGCTTTCAACGGCGGCGCAGATCACGGGCCATCAACTGGCCGTGGTGCTGCCTGAAACGGTGGCAAAAGATAAGCTTAACAAGATCAAGGCCTTGGGTGTTGAGGTGATCTTGCATTCCAATGATTCCGGGCTGGCTGAACGTCATGCGCGGGTTGTCGCAGAAGAGCGCGGCCACACCTATGTCTCGCCCTATAACGATGCGCAGATCATCGCCGGACAAGGCACTCTTGCGCTTGAGCTGTTGGAGCAATTGCCGCAGATCGACAACGTTTTTGTGTCGCTTGGTGGTGGTGGCCTCATCTCGGGCATCGGATCGGTGCTCAAGGCGTTTTCGCCGCGTACCCGCATGATCGGGGTCAGCGCCATCAATTCCGCTGCGCTGGACGCCAGTGTGAAAGCGGGCAAAACTGTTGATGTGGTACATTCCGATACGCTTGCCGATGGCTGCGCGGGCGGCATCGACGAAGGTACGATCACCCTGCCGCTGGTAACGGAGGTGGTGGATGAGTTCATCACCTGCACCGAAGACCAGATTGCCGAAGGCATGCGGCGCATCGCCTGGGATGAAAAGATGCTTGTGGAAGGGTCCGCCGGGTTGGCCTTGGCCCCCTGGCTGGAGGATCGGCCACGCTTTGCCGGGCAAACGTCAGTCATCGTGCTGTGCGGAGCCAATTTTGATCAGGCCACGGTCGCGCCGGTTCTGGGGTTAGTCTGAGCGTTTAGGGCAATGCGCCCAGCCAGAACCAGACCGACAGGATTGATATCGCGGTGGCAATCAACACCGACGAGGCCGCAACCCGCCGCGCCCGGCCATACATATTTGCAAAGATATAGGCGTTGAAACCTGGTGCCATTGCGGCGGTCAAAACGCCGGATCGAAAGGCGTCCGTTGGCAATGACAGTGCCGATCCGAATGTCCAGACCAAGGCCGGATGCACCAAAAGCGCAATGCCGCAAACCATGGCGATGGCTTTCATATCGCCCTCGGGCCGGTATTGGATCAACACACCGCCAAGCGCGAACAGCGCGGCGGGCAGGGCAGCGCGGACAATCAGGGACAGCGCGTCTTCGACAACGGTGGGGATGGTCAGCCCGCTAAGGTTGACGGCAAAGCCTGCCAGAATGCCAATGACCAGCGCATTGCGGAACATCGCCCGCCCCACATTGCGCAGCATGGTCAGCCCGGTTTCACCGCGGTTGCGCACCACCTCCATCACCGTAATGCCCAGCCCGTAGCAGAACGGCGCGTGAAAAGCGACGATGGCAAAGTTGCCCGCCAGCGCATCCGTGCCATAGGCCCGTTCAGTGATCGGCAGGCCCAGCAGGACAGAGTTGGAAAACAGGCAGCAAAAACCGATGGCAACGCAGTCTTCCCAATCGCGCTTGAACAACAGCCGGGCACCAAAGATGCCGAGGGCAAAACAGATCGCTGCGCCGCCAAAGAAGCTGGTCATCAGGGCCGGGGTCAGCGAGGCGGAGAGATCCAGATGGGCGATGGCCTGAAACAGCAGGCAGGGGATGGCGAAGTTCTGGGTGAACTTCATCACCCCGTCGATGCCAGAGGCCGGAAACAGGTTTTTCCACACCGCCACATAGCCAAATCCGATGACCAGAAAGACGGGCAGAATGACATCAAGCAGGGTTTGCACGTCGTGGGCCTTGGGTTTGGTGGAGGCGTTGCGGTGGGGGTTTCACACCCCCACACCCCCGTGGAGGTTTAAAGGGCCAAATGAAGTTCAGTCGATCTCGAAGTTGAGCGTCATACCGTCATAGGCGGGCGAAATATGTGCGGGCAGTTCGCCGCGCAGGGTTTGATAGTCCATATCGTTGTGCATGTTGGTCAGCACCGCCTCTTGCGGAGCCATTTCGGCGATCCATTGCAAAGTTTGCTCCAGATGGCTGTGGGTGGGGTGTGGATCGCGGCGCAGGGCATCGACGATCCAGCAGCGCAAGCTCTGGAGATGTGGCCAGACGTCATCGGGAATACTTGCAACATCAGGCAGATAGGCAACGTTGTTCATCTTGAAGCCCAGTGCATCCATGCCGCCGTGGTTGACCAGAAACGGCGTAAAGGTCAATGCGCCACCGGGGCCGTCGATTGTGACATCGCCCTCAATGTCGTGCATGTCGAGGATCGGCGGATACATTGAGCCTTCGGGGCGGATAAAGGCATAACCGAACCGTTCCAGCAGGGCCGCGCGCGTGGGTGCATCCGCCCAGACCGGCAGGCGGGCGCGCATGTTGATCACGATCATGCGCAGATCATCGAGCCCATGCACGTGGTCGGCGTGAGAATGGGTGTAGAGCACCGCATCGAGGCGGCTCACCCCGGCATTCAAGAGCTGTTGTCGCATATCGGGGGAGGTGTCGATCAGCACGGATGTTGTGCCCTCGGGCCCGATCCGTTCCACCAAAGCGGAACAGCGGCCTCTGCGGTTTTTTGGCTCCTCCGGATCGCATGCGCCCCAATGCCCGCCAAGGCGTGGCACCCCGCCAGAAGAGCCGCAGCCCAGGATGGTGATGCGCATTTGAGCCATCAGGCGGGCACCTGATAGGCCGCAGCCTTGGCAAAGAGGCGGTCAAAGTTGGCCTGCGTCTGGGCCGCGAATTCGGCATAATCCAGCCCGAAGGTTTCCGCCGCCTTTTGCGCGGTATGGGCGGTATAGGCCGGCTCATTTCGCTTACCGCGATGGGGCGGCGGCGCAAGATAGGGCGCGTCGGTTTCCACCAGAACGCGGTCCAGCGGGCAGTTGGCAAAAATCTCGCGCAGTTCGGTGGATTTGGGGAAGGCGGTGATGCCCGACATGCTGAGGTAAAACCCCAGGTCAAGCGCGGCACGGGCCAGCGCGGGGGAGGAGGAAAAGCAATGCATCACGCAAGCATAAGACCCTTGCTTGAACTCTTCGGCAAGAATGCGGGCCATATCATCATCGGCGTCGCGGGCATGAATGATCAGGGGCAGGCCGGTTTGCCGCGCCGCGTCGATATGGATGCGCAGCGAGGTTTTCTGCACCTGGGCGCTGTCGGCGGTGTAATGATAATCAAGGCCGGTCTCGCCAATGCCAACAAACTTGGGATGCTGCGCCAGCGCGATCAGCTCGTCCGTGCTGGTCAGCGGCTCTGACGCGGCGGACATCGGGTGGGTGCCAGCGGCATAAAAGACCGGATCGTGCGCCTCTGCGATGGCACGCACGGAAGGTTCGTTCTTGAGCTTGGTGCAGATCGTGACCATGCGCGTCACACCGGCACGGGCGGCGCGGGCGACAATCTCGTCCAGCTGGCCTTCGAAGTCGGGAAAATCAAGGTGACAATGGCTGTCTGTGATCTGCGGCGTCTGCGTCATGCCTGCGGTCCTGTCTTATCGCGGGGCCGCTTGGGCCATCTTCAGCAGGGTATCTAGGACCAGCGCGGCAGGGTCAAGGTTGACCGCGAGCCCGTGGCGGGCGCGTGCCGAAATCTCTGCTGCGACATCGGCCCAGATCCGGCCTTGGTAAGGCGTTGGTGACAAACGGGCCAACACAGCCGCTTCACCCTGCGCAGCCTCGGTGGCGGGCGGGGATCCGGTGGCGCCGGTGCGGGCCAGCCGCGCCAAAAGCAGTTCAACCAATGTGAACAGCAAGGTCAGTTTCTCTTCCGCCCCGCGTTGCGCGGCGGCTTCGGCGAGTTTGAGGGCGCGGGCGCGGTCCATCTGGGGCAGGGACGACATCAGCGCGATCAATTCAGCATAGATTTGTAGCCCACCCATCAAAGACAGACGCATTGCACCGCCCACTGATCCGCCAGAAAGTTCCGCCAAGGCTGCCGCGTCGCCGCTGACTTCAATCTCTGAGGCGCCGAGCGCCTGCGCCATCTCATCGGGTGACAGGGTGCCAAGCCGCAGGGTCCGGCAGCGCGACCGGATCGTTGGCAGCAGGCTTGAGGGTTGATGGCTGATCAGCAGCAGCACCGCCCGTTCAGGTGGCTCTTCCAGCATCTTGAGCAGGGCGTTGGCGGCGTTCGGGTTCATCTCATCAGCATCATCGATGATCACCACACGCCGACCGCCATCCGCTGCGGACATCTGGAAAAATCCGTTCAGCGCCCGTACATCGTCCACGACAATCTGTTTGCGCATTTTCTTGGTGTCAGGATTGATGGAGCGCGTGACCGATTTCACCGCGCCCTCACCGCCGGAGGCAATGCGCCGCGCCACGGGGTGATCTTCGGGGATGCTCAGGCTGGTTGCCGGTTCCGCCGCGAACATGCCGCCATCCTCAGGGTCCGGTGTGGCCAGCAAGAACCGCGCCAGCCGCCATGCCAGCGTGGCCTTGCCCACCCCGCGCGGACCAGAAAGCAGCCACGCGTGGTGCAATTTACCTGCGTTGAATGCGTCAAGAAAGGCCGCCTCAGCCGCGCCTTGCCCGATCAAGCGGGGCGTGTCGCGGGGGTGCAGCGCACCGGTTACGCGATCGGGTTGAGGGGCGTCATCAGTCATGCCAATCGTTTAGCATGTTTGCGGGCGGATGGAATGGGGCAGGGCGGCGGTGGCGGCGAAAAACCCCGACCGCTGCCGAAGGGTATCAAACGGTCTGAGCGCGGTCCACGGCCCGGCTGCGCATCCAATAGGCCGCACCAAACATCACCAGAAAGCTGAGGTTGAGCCAGGCGTTCAGCCACGCGCCGGACAAGACCGATCCGGTGCTGTCCACCACGTACCAACAGGCCAGCCCCGGAAACACCAGCAAGCACCAAAGGCGGTTGTTGGTGTCAAAAAGATGGTTGGTGATCAGCAGCAAGTTGATGCCCCAGCCGACCATGACCCCGCCTGCGATCGCCGCGATGACGCGGGCGGCGGGGGTATCCACCTGTTCCAGCCCGTTGAAAGGCCAATGCAGCAGATCCACCAGAAAATTCGGCAGTGCGCTTGTGGTGGAGTTGGAGCCAAGGGCGGTGATCAGGCCAAAGCCGATCACGGTGATGGCCGCGAACTGGCCAAGTCTTTTTGCAGATTGTGCTGGCATGGCAGCCTCCTGTGACATTGAACTGGCACAGTGATGCGCCATTGGAAGGAGGCAAATCAATTACCTCCGAGGTAACTGTGCCGCGCCAATATTCGTGATAGTCTGATCCCATGACCACATTTTCAGACAGCCTCAAATCCTGGCGCAAGCAGCGCCGTTTCAGTCAGCTTGATCTGGCGCTGGAGGCAGAGGTCTCTTCGCGGCATCTGTCGTTTTTGGAAACAGGACGCGCCAAGCCCAGCCGCGAGATGGTGGAACGTTTGGGCGCGGCGCTGTATCTGCCTCTGGCGGTGCGCAATCAGATGCTGACCCTTGCAGGCTTTGCCGCGCGATATCCGGGGCGGGATTGGCAGGATGCGCAGATGGCCCCGATCCGCGCCGCGATTGATCACATGTTGATGCGCCATGATCCCTATCCCGGTTTTGCGCTGGACCGGATGTGGCGGGTGGTGCGGATGAACCAATCGGCGCAGCGACTGTTTGGCATCTTGGGGGTCAACGAAGGGGCGGATTTGCTGGAAATTTCCAGCTCAGATCTATTGCCGCAGGTGATTGTGAACTGGCCCGAAGTGGCACAGCATCTGGCGCTGCGGCTGCGCACCGAAAGCGCAGGGCGGGGCGGCGATGCGCGGTTTGATGCGGTGGCGGAGGAATTGACCAAAGCGGCGGGGCCATCAGGCACAGAGGATACGCCGCCGGTTATTCCCACAATCTATCGCATCGGCGATCAGCAGTTGTCATTGTTCTCGACCATCGCGCAGTTCGGCACGGCAGAGGATCTGTCCTTGGATGATCTCAAGATCGAGTTGTTTTTTCCATCCGATGAGGCAAGCAAAGCGGTGCTTTTGGGCATGGCCGGGGCAGCCTGATATCAGCCTTGAGCAGTTTTGCCCAGCCGGGCCTTGACCGTCGCCAGAACTTCCCCCGCGACTTCGTCGATCTCGCGGGCACCGTCGATCACCTCGAACCGCTCTGCGTATTCTTTGGCCAGTGCCAGAAACCCGGCTCGCATCGCCTTTTGCAGATCTTCGCCAAAGTCCTCGAACCGCTCTTCCACCGTCTGGCGCGACAGGGCACGCGATAGGCCTTTCGCCGGATCCATGTCGATCAAGATGGTCAGGTCCGGTTCAACCCCGATCATCAGGTGGTGCAACTGATCGACGATGCCGCGCAGATCGCCGCGCGACAGCCCCTGATACATCCGCGTGGAATCGGCAAAACGGTCGCAGATCACCACTTTTCCCGCATCCAGTGCTGGCTGGATCGTGCGTTCCAGATGATCGCGGCGGGCGGCGGTGAACAACAGGATTTCTGTGCGGGCTGACCAACGATCCGGATCACCCTGCAACACCAAGGCGCGGATCTCTTCCGCGCCGGGTGAACCGCCCGGCTCACGGGTCAGAACAACGTCGATACCCTGCGCCTCAAGCGTTTCGGCCAAAAGACGCGCCTGCGTCGATTTACCAGAACCGTCGATGCCTTCAAAACTGATAAAAAGTCCCGGTTGGCTCACGATGCGTCCTGCGGTCCGGCATTCAGACGCGCCAGCAAATGTCGTGCGGCGGCAGTCACCTTGACCATGAAACCGCCCGGTTCAACCGCGTCAGAGGCGACCAGCGGCACGCGCACTTCGGGCAGATCGCCCCGCTCAACCCGCAATTCGCCAAGCACATCCCCCTTGGCAATTGGCGCATGGATCGGGCCGGTGTAGATTACCTCTCCGGTCACTTTGACACCGCCGGAGACCGGCACCAGAACCGACAGATCATCCTGCAACTCAAGGCCGACACTATCGGACACGCCCATGGCAACAGGCGCATCGGCCAGACGTTTGCCGGCCGCGCCCAGCGATTTTTGCGAGAACTGCCGGAAGGCCCAATTGACGATGGCTTCGGCTTCTTGCGCCCGCTCCGACGAACTGCCCAGACCCGACAGCACAAAGATCACCCGGCGGTCGCCCTGTTTGGCCGACCCAACCAAGCCATAACCGGCCTCATTGGTGTGTCCGGTCTTCAGCCCGTCCGCCCCGATCCCAAGGCCGAGCAATGGATTGCGGTTCGTGGTGTTTTTTGGCGCACGACCGTCAAAGGCAAACGTGCGCTCCGAGAACAGCGGATAATATTGGGGGAAATCAGTGATGATCCGGTTCGCCAAGAGGCCAAGATCGCGCACCGACATCAGATGTCCGGCCTGCGGCCAGCCATTGGAATTGGCAAAGGTGGAATTGGTCATGCCCAATTGCTGTGCCCGCTGGGTCATCATTCGGGCAAAGCCGTATTCGGTGCCATCGGGCGACAAAGCCTCGGCAATCACAGCGCAGGCATCATTGCCGGACAGCACGATAATCCCTCGCAGCAGGTCTTCGACCTTGACCCGGTCCGTGGTGTCCAGAAACATCGTCGACCCACCATAGGCCATCGCATGGCTGGAAACTGGCAGTTTTTCCACCAGATCCAGACCGCCGTTCTGTTTGCCCCGTTCAATGGCCTCAAACGCCATGTATAGCGTCATCAGTTTGGACATCGACGCAGGCGGCAAGGGGGTGTCCGCGTTCTTGGTCAGCAAGACGGTGCCGGTGGTCTGGTCAAAGACATAGGCCGCTGTGGCCTTGGTATCGAAGGCCGCGGCGGGAAGGGCCAGTAGGATCAGCGCCAGGCAGGTAGCAAAGAAGCGGATCATGAGGGGGGTATGCTCCTGTCGTTCAGATCAATTGGTGACGGCGTATGCGTCAGAGAACCCTTCGGCCTTGATCTTTTTGATCAGGTCATTGAGCTCGGATTTGTTGCTGGCCGGGCCAACGACAACGCGCCAGAACGGTTTGCCGTTGGTTTCGCCGCGCTTGATGGTCGGGACAATCCCGGCGCCGCGCATCTGCTTGGCCACGCGTTTGGCGTTGGCCTCGACGCTGAAGATGCCGATCTGGACATAGGGCCGTTTGAGCGATGAGGCGCTGCGCTTGGGCGCGGCTTTGGCTGGTTTCGGAGCAGGGGCTTCGGCCACGGGCGTGGCAGGGGCGGCCTCAATCGCGGCGCCAGCGGCGGCGATGGGATCCAGCGTGGTTTCTGACACCTCGGCGGGCGCGGCCACTGTATCGGTGGTTTCCGGGGCAGGGGCCGGCGCCGTTGGCACGGCGGTCTCTTCGCGGCGCAATGCGGTCACGTTCAGCTCTGTCGGCGCACCGGCCAGAATGCTGAGCGCCGCCGCCGCATCGGAGGAGATCTGCAGGCGCGGCCCGGGCAATTCGCGCTCGCGACGGAACAATGCGCCGATTACGAACTTGCCATTGGCTTGGTTGCGGATGATCACGCGCTCCGGCTCTTGTACATCGGGATGGGCCACCCAGACACCGCCCAGCGAGGGCCGTCCGTCCCAAAGCCCTTGTTCGGTGGCCGAAAAAATTTCCGGCGCTTCGACGTCGCGTTCAATCAGCTTGGTCGATTGCGTGCTGCCCGCGGCGCTGGCCTCTGCCTTGGGCTTGGGCAACGGCAGGTTGAACTGCCCGTTCTCATCGCAGCCCGCGAGCAGCGTCAGAGAAAGCGCCGCACCGGTAAAAAGGCGCAAACGGGGGCGGGTAAATTGCATGCGGTCAACGGGCCTGCTCATGATGTTCTGTCCTTGCCTGTGTGTCCCTGTCGGGCACGTTTTTGCCGATTTGCCGGCAGCACCAATCGTCCCCTGACGGGGATCTTTGCGGCATCCTAACGCGGCAAGTCGCACCTGAAAAGGCTGGCGAGGGCGGATCGGCAAAATTCCCCGACCCGTCGCGCCATTTCTCGGTTTGCCGAATCGTAACAGGTTGATTAAGGGAGACATATCGCGGAGGTTTGGCAGAGTGGTCGAATGCACCGGTCTTGAAAACCGACGGGCGTGAAAGCGTCCCCAGGGTTCGAATCCCTGAGCCTCCGCCACCTTTTCCCTCTTCTCGTTGTCATCAGGCCGCCCTGCGCGGCCTTTGTGTTTTTCAGGTCTGTGCATCCCTTGCCAGATCCGGCAGCGGGCCGCTTGGTTCTCGAAAAACATTGTCTCGCCCTGTTGGGGCGGACGACTTTCGTGGAGATCACAGGCCAACTGATCCGGTCACAGCTGGTCAGAAGCCAATCAATAGCCGTTTCACCCTGATGCCTCGAACGATGAACGCCAAGGAAAAGTTCACTTGGCTGGCGATGGCTCTGCGCAGCATGTGGCCCACCGAAAAGATCGGGGGAGAAATGCGAAAACACAAAGAAAGACATGACATGAAACGATACCTTATCCTTGCTGTTCTGGGCCTCAGCGCCTGCGAAACGCCTGCGGAAATTTCTGCGCGGGAGCAGCTTGATGCCGCCTGTCTGGCAGGAAACCTGCAAGCCTGCGCTGCGGTTCAGCAACGTGTGGCGGCCGAGAATCTTGCCCTTGCCACAAGTTCTTTGGCGTTTTGAACAACCAACAGATGGAGCAGACCGAGGTTGGTTGAGCCGCGAGAGCGCCAGCCAGATTGCTGGGTGATGGCGGACGCCGCAAATCAGCTTTCTCTGCGCTGGGTCTCTACCTCGCGGGGCGGCGCGACCACCAGTCACCGCTTGGCTGGGCATGTGAAGTGTCCAGCCAATCAAGAAGGCCATGACCGCCGCGCAGTCGCGACAACTGGGAGAACAGAGAATGGCTATGATATGTATGGTTGCCGATCTGTCATTGCACTGTCATGCACAGGAACCCGATCTGTGCTTGAATTATGAAAAGATGCTGAATGACCTTTGCAAGCATTGACCTGTTTTTTAACATCGCCTTGACGGGCATCTGTCTGTTTTGTGCGCATCTGTTGATGCTCAGACGTCGCGATCCGGGGGTATATTTTCCGCTGGCGTTGCTGTTCCTGTTTCAGGGCATCTCAACGGGCGTGGCGGTTTTGACCGAGGCTTATGACCCCTCCGGGACCGGGGTGCTGTCGCGGATAAATCTGATCACCGGCGCATTGGAAATCGCCTGTCCTTTCCTGTTCTGGGTCTATGTGCGCGCATTGACCACAGAAGGCGTGCCAGAGCGCATTGCGAACCTTCGAAACCACATTGTTCCGATTGTTTTCGTGACACTGTGTTTCTGGACTCTGTTCTTCTTTCCCGTCGAACTGTCTGAGACCCAATTGGAGGAGGATGTTGCGCAACTGGTGGTGGTTTTGCTTGTCGGCCTGGCGGTGTTGGTTGCAGATATTGCCTTCAAGATCATGATCGGCACCTATGTCTATCTTACGGTGCGTCGATTGATGGCTTATCAGACCCGGCTGAAAGATGTTTTTGCCAGCACCGAAAACAGGGAATTGACCTGGGTTTGGGTTATCCTCGCAAGTGCCGGCTTTTATCTCTGCGTCAACTTGGCCTTCACGGGCTTGATCTGGGTCGGCGCATTTTCCGAAGAAGCGTATGGGCCGTGGATCTCGACATTGAGCAGTTTTTCACTGCTCGCGTTGTTCTGGGTGATCGGCGTTTGGGGGCTGCGGCAACGTCCAGGTCTGGTCCGCGGCCCGCTGGTCGAACCGGGCATGCCGGATCTGCCACCCGCTCAAAAATACGAAAAATCCGCACTCGATCCGGACCGCGCCGAACGCATCGCCCGCAAGATCGAAGCGGCAATGTCCAAGGATCTGCTCTACCGCGCTCCAAACCTGTCGCTTTGGGATTTGGCAAAGCACATCGGCGTGACCTCGCATTATGTCTCGCAAACTCTCAACACCCATCTGGGCAAAAGCTTTTTCGAGCTGGTGAACGGCTGGAGGATCAAGGATGCGATCAAGCAACTGACAACGACGGACGCGACCATCCTTGTGATCACCTATGACGTCGGCTTCAACTCGCGCTCCGCATTTTACAAGGCCTTCAAACGTGAGACCGGCAAGACCCCCACAGATCTGCGCAAGTAGAAACGCTGAGCCTTTGGGGGAACAAGCGGTGGGGTGAGACGGTGGCAAAGCCGCTACTTTGCCAATAACGCCTTTTGCACCGTTTCATCCCAGCCCAGATAAAACGCGGTTTGATCGCGGATCACAGGACGGGTCATGACTTTGGGCTGGGCTGCGATTTGCGCGTCGGCTTCTGACTCTTTCAACCAGGCATTCAGTCCGCGATAGTCATTGGTGCTGCGATCCACAAGCCGGTCTCCGAATTCTGCAATTAGCTCCGCCAGTTCAGCTTCGCTCAACGGCTCGGCGCGGACATCGCGAAATCGGATATCCTTGTGTTCCGTTTCCAGCGCCTTGCGGGCCTTTTGGCAAATCGCGCAGGTGCTTAGACCGTAAATTATCATCTTGATATCTCCTTGGCGGTGGTGACGCACCTTCAAACCCGCCTCTGCACCCGCCCGTTTTTATTGCTACGTCCCACGCCGCGAACGGCACGGGCGGTTGGCTTCAGCCTTCAGGCCATCGGTGCGCCGACTTTGCAGCGGGTGATCGCCGCATCGACGTTGAAAAACGCCTGTTCGATGGCCTTGTCGTCCAGGCTGTTCAGCCGGATCTGAAACACCTTTTCGGCACCGGTTTTGCATTTGACCTTAACCACACCGTTTTGAAGGGGGCCGCTGAAGGTTACGGTCGCGTCAACCTCGGTCGGATTGGCAAGGTTCTGTGCCGTGCGTCTGGCGGCTGCCTGACCCTCGGGGTTGAGCCAACCATCCTTGCCCAGCTTGGCCTCCGCTTGCCGGAAGGCCGTAACCTTGGCGCTGCGATCATAAAGGGTCGCCTGCGGGAACCGCTTCATCGCGTGGGTGGGCCAGATTTGAAACAACTGTCCTTCCCCGGTGAATGCAATCAAAAGACCGGCCATAAAAATACTCCTAGAGGGTCTGCAATGGGGAACCGGTAGCATGGCCGGGCGGTGCAATCCATTGCCTCAACCAATCAACCTCTGGCGGGGCCAGTGGTGGAGGTCGTGCATAATGTCTTGCCTTTGCCAAAGGTACCCGGCGCAAGCGGCCCTATTTACATTTGCCCGTCGCCCAGTCGCGCAGGCCCTGCTTGAAGACACCGCCGAATGGATGCTGTTTGGACAAGGCCCGGACGTTGTTGTTCTGGGTGTATGTGGTGCCCTGGGCGCAAAGCGCTTCTTTGGTCCACTCATGGCAGTTGGAACAGGTTTGATCCTTCCACAATTCCTCCGGAATGCCCTCAATCGGCGCAAACATCGGGGCAAGCTCTACAATCTCTGAGATACTGAGACCTTGAATCGGCGCACCGCCTGTCGGGAATGGCGTGTCGAAGGTCAGACCAGACAGATCGGCCACCGCAGGTGTTTCGGGCGTCGCGGCAATGGTTTGGGTTTGGGGCTCAACAGGCGCATCTGCAGCGGCAGCGCGTTCAGCTTTTTCCTTGATGATTTTCAGTTCAAAGGCCGCCAGCTCGGCATAGGTGCCTTGCGGGAACACGTCCAGATATGCCTGATAATCCACCGCTGATCCGCTGCTTTGTGCGGCGGCGATCAGTTCGTCCTCGCTTGCACTTGGGGTTTGCGGGGCAGGGGGCTTGGGCGCGGCAGCGGTGTCCTGTGTCTTGGGTGCAGGCACGGCGGGTTCTGCGGTGTCCTGGGCGGCGTCGTCTGAAGGTGCGGCAGGCCCGGTGCCCAGCTCTTTTTCCAACAGGGCGGTCAGGCGCTGACGCCCCTCTTCTTGATACCGGCCCGCAGGATAGCTGCGCAGGAACAGCATAAGCTGCACGGGATCGTCGCTGACCTTCACGGAATCCCACAACTGCTTTTCCTGCAACTCTTGCGCTGTCAGCTGCTGCTTGGCCTCAAAAAAGAAATCCCCGGTCAGTGAAGACGTATCCCACGGGGTCTGACGGCCATTGGTCTGTTCAATCACTTCAATACGGGTGCGTTTGAAGGTCTGTTCAATCGGCAATCCGACAACGTTGATCTGCACGGCCAACGCTTTGGTAAAGGGGCTATTGCCGTCCAAACCGTCCAATGCAACGGCGCCCGGCGCCGTGGAATAGGACAGGAACGTACCAGTCGGCGCTTTCATCTCGGCCAAGCCGTTGTCGTTGAGATCGCGAATGGCCTCAAACGGGTTGTTCCGGCAGGCATCCAGAATGACGATATTGGTCTTGTTCTGCGCAGATCGCATTTGCCGCAGGACGGCCTCTGCCTGAACAGCGACCAAGGACAAATCCGCAGCATCGGTCAGGCTGGCATCCACCGGCAACAGGTAGTTTTCGCCAAACGACTGCACCGCGTGACCGGCGTAATAGAACAAACCGGTTGCATCCTTTCCTGCCGCACGCAGATCGCGCCCGAATTGCGCGATCCCTTGGTTCAGCGCGGTTTGCCCGACATCGGTCAGCATCGTGACCTCGAACCCCTTCGCGGTCAGTGCCTGCGCCATCAGCGCGGCATCATGCACCGGATTATCCAGCTGCGTGACAGAAGAATAGCTTCCATTGCCCACAATCAGCGCCAGCCGGGTCTCGGCCCACGCGGACTGCGCCCCGAAACTCAGCACCAGCAGCGCTGTCCAAAGTCGAAAGATCTGTTTCATCTAGTTTTCAAGCACCTTGAATTCGATCCGGCGGTTGTCCCAGCGCCCTTTTTTGGTGGCGTTGTCTGCAATCGGTTGCGTCTCTCCGTAACCCTTGGCGACCATTGTATTTTTTGCAAGGCCCTTGCCCTCCAGATAGGTCACGACCGAGGCTGCACGAAATTCGGAAAGACGTTGGTTGGAGGCAGCAGAACCGACGCTATCCGTGTGACCGCCCACCTCGATGATCATGCCGGGACAGCGCGACATGATGCTGGCGAGGCTGTCCAACAATGGGCCGGACTTGTTTTCCAAACGTGAAGAACCGGAGGCAAAGTAGATATTCCCTGTGCGCGAAAGGATTTCGAACCGCCCTTTGCAGGCCGCCTTGTCAAAATCCCCTTCGGCCTCAAGCGCGGCATTGGCCGGCTGCGCGGGCGCGGCCGCAGGAGCCACGGCGAGGGTCGAGGTGTTGCGGGCAAAAACCCAGTCAAAGGAAACCGTGGCGGAGGGAATGATCTCGACATTTGCGGCATCCTGCAACTTGCCCAAACCTTCGGTCAGGTTGAAATCGGCGACAGGCACAGAGATCGGCGTGGCCGAGGCGATGGAAACCAGATCATCGGTCAGCAAGGTTGCGGTGACCATGGATTGATAGGATTGCTGCACGCCGTGCAGGTCGACCGTGTAATCCACAGCCACTTTTTTGCGCCGGACTGTCGCCAGATCAGCAATATCGGCAGGATTGATCTGCGCCGTGATCGTGGCCTCGGGGAATTTGAACGTTTCAAAGAACAAGAACCGCATGCGGACGTTGCGCAGGTCGATCTTGGTGTCTACGGAATCAAGCAAGACCGTGACCTTGGCCATCCCGCTTTCGTCGATTGTGCCTTGAAAGGTGGCAAAGCCGCTGGATTCCACAACGGTCTGTTTCTTGACCGACTGGAAACTGAGGTTGGACATCTCTGTGTTGAGCGTCCAGCCACCCTCAAAAGGGGATTGCGCAGCGACTGGCTGTACTGCGATCAAAGAGGATAACAGCGCTGCACAGATCATGCTGAGCCAGGTTTTGCTTTGTGTCATCTTTGATCGCCCTTCTGACGCGGCCGTAAGCACCGCCCGACATTTTTGAATGAATTGTATGAACCGCGCGATGGTGGCCCCATCTTGGATACCGATCAAGGGTTTACCGCAGGATTTGTTGTTTTTGTGCGAATGGGCGGTGGTCGAGGTTCGGTCGCGATCTGAGGGGAGGGCGATGCGCGGCCTTCTGGCATTTGCAGGGCGGGGTCCAAGCGCCGCGTCCATCCTTGCCAGAAAGACAGGAAAAAGGCCAGCAAGCATATCCCGCTCACTGGCCACTAAAAATCACATCCGGCGCTGCATTCCAGCGCGGCTGTTGATCAACCCTTAGTTCTTTTGACGATAGCTTTCGTGGCATGCGCCGCAGGATTTGCCAACCGCGCCAATTGCACCGCGCAATGCATCCAGCCCGGCGCCAGCTGATTGCTCCATCGCGATCGCAGCCTCGGCAAGTGCCATACCCTTTTCTGCGGCGGTGCTGCCGGGTTGCCAGATCGCGGGCAGTGCCGCAGTGGCTTCTGTGCCAAGCGCCTCGTTGTCGGATCCTTGCGGCCACATGCGCGACTGATCCATCTGCGCCAATGCCGCCAGATTGCTGGCCGCGGCACTGGCCGCCTCCGCGTCATAGGCAATGTCACCCTTGGCCATGCCGCCCAGAACGCTGATGTTAAATGAATACAGTGTCATCTGTGATTGCCGCGCTTTGACGGCTGCCATGATCGCCTTGTCCGCGTGGCCATCGCCCATCGCTGATGTGGCAACAACCGCCGCTGTGATCATGCCGCCAAGTGCGCAAATTCCCAGTTTCATCCGCAGTCCTCCCAAAAATATATATGCGGATCAGTCTAGCTGTGTGAATATTCAAAGGAAGTGGGAATAATTGCATAGGGTTTGCGAAATTATGCACAGCTCAAACTGGGACAACCTGCGGTACGTCCTGTCGGTGATCGAGGCCGGATCGGTCAGCGCGGCCGCCCGTGATCTGGGCGTGAATCATGCAACCGTGCTGAGGCGTGTCGCTGCATTTGAAGCGCAAAACGGTGGCGCAATCTTTGACCGAAACGCAAACGGCTACCGGGTGTTGCCCGGCAAGGAGGCGCTGGTTCAGGCGGTGCGGGAAGTTGAAAACGCGGTCCTGGGCGTTGAGCGGCTGATGCTGGGGGCAAATCCACAGCTGAGCGGGGTGGTGCGCATTTCATCCACGGATACCATTTGCCAGTATTTGTTGCCGGATGTCTTGCAGACCCTGAAGGCCGAAGCCCCGCAGCTTGAGATCGAATTGCTGAGCAATAACAGCCACCTCAATTTCGCGCGGATGGAGGCCGATCTGTTCGTGCGCCCCGCGATGACATTGCCGGAGGACATGATTGCCACATCCGTGACCCCGCTTGTGTTCCGGGCCTATGCCACCTCGGCGGATCTGGAAAAATGGTTCAGGCTGCAAGGCCCATTGGCGCGATCAGTCCCGGCAAAATGGCTGTCTGCCAATGTGCCGGGCGACAGCATGCAGTCCGGATCGGACAGTTTTGTGGTTTTGTCCCGCATGGCGCAATCGGGGGCCGGGATTGCGGTCTTGCCATCATTCGTTGGCGACCGTGTTCCGGACCTTTTGCATCTGGCGGATAGAATGCCCGACATTGAAGTGCCGATCTGGGTGGGATCGCATCAAGACTTGCGGGACATCCCCCGCATTCGCGCCGTTAGAAAAAGCGTGATTGCCCATCTTTCGGGACCGCGGACCCAAGATCCCGCCGCATAGACCTAATCGTCCCGGCCGGGCTCATTGGGGTTGCTGGAAAACAATGCGATCTTGTTGCCTTGCGGGTCACGCAAGTAACAGACGTAAAAACGCGGCCCATAAGATGCACGAAACCCCGGCTGCCCTTCGTCCTGCCCGCCAGCGGCGAGGGCGGCGGCGTGCAATTGGCGCACCTGGCTTTGGCTGCCGGCCTCGAAGGCAACCATCGCGCCGTTTCCGGCTGTGGCCGGTTGCCCGTTAAAGGTCGGTTTGACGTAAAAATCCGGCAGGACCGGAGACTGCCCCGGTGCCACCGGCAGTGCAAAGCTGAGCCCCTCCGCACCCTCTGCCAGGCCGTAACCAAGCGCTGGCAAAAACGCAGAGTAGAACCGTTTCGCAAGTGCGATATCATCCGCACCAACAGTAACGTAGGCAATCATAGCGGGCTGTTCCTTTCCGTGGCTTTCCGCCGGGTCATTTGGTTTCTGCCTGATTGCGGGCCAACGTGCAATCGGGCATGGCGGTGTTACCTGCGCAGGCTCATCGCCGCCTTGCGCAGAATATCGAGGACGTGATCAAGCTGGCTTTGCCGGTCAAGGTAATTGACCGATGCAGTGGTCGCCAAGACCGCCTGCGTTTGTGAAATGCCGTGAACCGGAACTGCCACCCCGGCGGCGCCCATCTCGAACTCGTTGGCGGCAAAGGCAAAGCCCTGGGTGGCGGCCTTGTGAATTTCGGCCTCAAGGGCAGGGCGGTCCAGTGTCGTCTGTTCGGTAAACCGCACCATCCCGCAATCGTTGATGATCTGTTCCCGCTCTGGCCCAGAGCAACCGGCCAGCAGCATGCGCCCGACCGCCGTGGGTAACAGCGGCAGTGTGCTGCCGACCGACAGGCCCAGAGACAGGCGCGCCGAAGGCACGGCGGATCGCGCCACATAGATGGCCCGTGTGCCATCGCGCACCGCAAGTGCAATCTCTCCGTCCAGTTCTCTGGCAAATTGATCCAGTGTTGGCTGCACGGACTTGCCTATGTATTCTGCCTTGAGATAACCGCCCGCGATGGCCAGCACCCTGGGTGTCAGCCGCAAAGCCTTTTCGTGTTTGTAAAGGTAGCCACTGCTTTGCAATGTCAGGCACAGGCGGCGGGCTGTGGCCCGATCAAAGCCGGTCAGCCGTGCAATGTCGGCCATGGTCAGATCATTCCGCCCGCCCTCAAAGCAGCTCAGAACGGCAAGGCCTTTGGCAAATGTTGATGCGGTGTCACGCGTGGTCATGTTGACGGGGGTCCAATTGTTAGGCTACGTTCATATTACGCATTTAAGTTCATATATCGCACAAATGAAGAGGGTTCAACTATCATGACAACCTCCCCGATCACTGCGGACAATCGCGCTGAGGGTCATTGGAAGGTCATCGCGCAATCCGCGACGCTGGATGCGGGCCGTCCACTTTTGCCGATCACCCTTGGCAGTGATCGTTATGTCCTCTTTCGTGATGAGGAAGGCGGCTTGGGGTTGATTGGCAGGAACTGCCCGCACCGGGGGGCAGATCTGTGCTTTGGCCGGCTTGAAGACAACGGGTTGCGCTGCCCCTTTCATGGCTGGCACTTTGACCGGACCGGCCAATGCGTGGAACAACCTGCCGAACCGGAAGGGTCCAAAATGTACACCCAGATCAAAGTGCCGATGGTGCCGGTAAAAGAGGAAAACGGTGTCATCTCGGCATGGTGCGAAACACAGGGGGACAACACATGATCAGCCAGGCCTTGAACGACCAGATCACGCGCATTGGTCCAAACACCGATGCAGGCAACGTGCTGCGCCACTATTGGCAGCCTGCCGCGCTAAGCGACGAGTTGGGGGGCGATTTTCCCGTTGCGGTCAATCTGCTGGGTGAACGTCTGGCCCTTGTTCGCGCCGATAGCGGCACACTGAACCTGAGAACACGCATCGCACCGGAGGGAGAGCCACCGGCCTATTGTCCCGCACCGCAAGAGATCATCCTTGATCCAAACGGACCGAGCTATCCCGTCCATGAGATCAAAGGGGCGGTCTTTGCCTATATGGGGCCTGGCGATCCGCCAAAGTTCCCGAGCTTTGATTGTTTCCGCGCACCGGACAGCCATGTTTTTGCGTTCAAAGGCCTGTGGCGCTGCAACTGGCTTCAGGCATTGGAGATCGGTATTGATCCGGCCCATGCCTCGTTCCTGCACAGGTTCCTGGAGGACGAAGATCCAAGCGACAGCTATGGCAAACAATTCCGCGACAAGGCGGCCCATACCGACATGCCCATGACGCAGGTGCTGCGCGAATACCCACGGCCAGAGATCAAGGTGGACGAGACCGACTATGGCCTCAAGATCACCGCGCTGCGCCATATGGACAACGACCTGACCCATGTCCGCGTGACCAACCAGATTTTTCCCGAGGCGATCTGCATTCCGATGTCGCGCGAGATGACGATCACCCAGTGGCATGTGCCGATCGACGATGAAAACTGCTATTGGTTCACGATATTCACCAGCTTCAAAAACCCCGTGAACAAGGAACTGATGCGAGAGCAGCGGCTCAAGGAGCACAGCTTGCCCGATTACGCGCCACTGAAGAACCGCGACAACAACTATCACTACGATCCGGCCGAACAGGAGACCCTGACCTATACAGGCATGGGGCTGGACATTAACGTGCATGATCAATGGGCGGTTGAAGGGATGGGCGCAATTCAGGACCGGAGACAAGAGCATCTGGGCCGCAGTGATGTGGCGATCATCCGTTATCGGCGGATGTTGCGAAAGGCGATTGCAGATCTCGCGGCGGAGCGGCCTGAGGATTTGCCGATGCAAGGCCGGGCGGATGTAACGGGGATTCTTGGCCCACTGTCAAACGACGCCATCGCGCCGACCGCCAACTGGCAAAGCGCAAGCCATGCGGCAGATATTGCACGGCGCGCAGAATGCCCTTGGGACGCATCGGTTTAAGTATTTATGAACACCCGCGCAGAACTCATTTCGCATGTCCTTGAAACCGTTGCGCAACAGGGTGTTGAGACCCTGCGCATCTGTTTTGTCGATCAACACGGTATCTTGCGCGGCAAGACCATCGTCGCCGGCGCTTTGGAAACCGCCTTTGAAAAGGGCATCGGCATTCCCTCTACGCTGCTGCTCAAAGACACGTCCAACAGCACCGTCTTCCCGGTCTGGACCGAAGGGGCGCAGGTCGCGGATCTGCCCTTGGCAGGCGCGGGTGATGTGTTGATCCGACCGGACCCGGCGCGGTTTTTCATCCTGCCATGGTCGCCCCATTCAGCGATTTTGCTTTGCGATGTTCTGGACCGAAGCGGCGCCGAGGTGCCCTTCGCCTGCGGCGCAGTACTGGCCAAGGCGGCGGCGGATCTGGACGCTGCGGGCTATCAGGCGGTCTTTGGGCTTGAGGTCGAGTTTCAGGTTTTTCAGTTGCGCGATGCCGCGCTGGGACATGCGCAAGCCACCATGCCCCCCGCGCCCGTGCAGACATCCAACCTGACCCAAGGCCATCAGTACCTCAGCGAAACCCGCTATTCCGAGGCGCAGGATCTTTTGGATGATCTGCGCCGCAACGCCGATGCCATGGGGCTTGAGCCGCGTTCGATGGAAATCGAAATGGGACCAAGCCAGTTCGAGTTCACCTTTGCCCCGTCAGACCCGCAGACCCAAGCGGACCGGTTTGTGCTGTTTCGCACAATGGTCAAGGAGGTCTGCCAGACGCGGGGGCTCCATGCCACATTCATGGCCAAACCCAACCTGCCCAATGCGGCGGCGAACGGCTGGCACATCCATCAGTCCCTGATTGCAAACGACACGGGCCAGAACGTATTTGTGCCAAAGGCAGATGGCGGGCTGACGCCGCAAGCCGATGGCTGGATCGCGGGTTTGTTGGCACATGCCACTGCGTCCTGCTTGCTGACGAACCCGACGGTGAACAGCTACAAAAGGTTCACGCCTTTCCAACTGGCCCCAAACCGCATTCAATGGGGCTGGGACAATCGCGGCGCGATGGTGCGGGCGTTGATGTATCCCGGTGACACCGCGTCGCGCATTGAAAACCGTGTGGCCGACACCACCGCAAATCCGCATTTCGCCTTTGCCGCGCAAATTTATGCGGGGCTGGCCGGTCTGCGATCCCAAACACCTGCGCCGCCTGCCACGGAATCCCCTTACGGCGAAGCCGCAGACCGGTTGCCGCAAAGCCTGCTGGCGGCGATTGAAGCCTTTGACGGATCAGGCCACATCCGGCAAAGTTTTGGTGCGGAATTCACATCCTACCTGGCCACACTCAAACGCGCTGAATGGGATCGGTACCTGATGACCGTTTCGGAGTGGGAACAGCAAGAATACTTTGGCTTGTTCTGATGATGGACGCTGTTGTGCGATCGCAAGCGCCGGGTCGTTTTGACGATTTCATCGATGGCTATTTCCCGCTGGAAATTTCCATTCTTCACCTGATGCAGCGGCGCGGGTTGTCTCATGCGCGGCTGACGCTCAGCCATGCCCCTATCATGCATATCCCGGATCTGCACCCCGATGCGCCGGTCCCGTTGAACATCACCGCCGGGCGGGCAGGGATGATTGATCAGATGGTGTTGGCGGTACATGCGGCGGGCCGGATATGCCGCCTGCAGGGCCACGCGTCTTGGCGGTGGCTGGATGGCTCAGAGACGGGCCGAACCTTTGATCCGCTCACGCGGCTGGCCGAACCGGCCTATTTGCAAGGCGAAGCCATAACCGCCGCCGACGTACCGCCCATTGAGGGCGCGGCCATTCTGCGGGCGTAGCGGCACGCTGGCGCGGCGCGCAATCGGCCAACCGCCCCAGCCTAGAAGCCCAGCAACGGGTCTTCCATTTCATCGGGATCATCCGGCGGAATCAGGCTGTCATCGGCACTTTCCGGCAGGGCGAGCGCCGCCATGATCTCTTCGCCTGTCATCTCTTCTGGTCCCGTTGCCAAGGCAGGGGCATCTTGCCAGAAGCTATCGGTTTGCGTGACCACAAGTTGCAGCGCATCGCGGCCGATCTCATCGCCCGCCTCGTCAAACTCCACCACCGACACGTCATAGATGTGGTCGCCGTTGGTGTCCCACAGTTGATCATATGACGGGGTGAACCAGCTTTTGTTGCTGATCTCGCCGGTGTCATTGTCCACATCGAAATGGCCCGCGTCCGGCCCTTCGAGGGCAAAGCGCAAGACAGCCTCATCCGTGCCGCCGCCGGTATCGCCACCAGTGTCACCGCCTGTGCCGCCATCGGGATCGATGTCATCGCCAGTGCCCGGTTCATCGCCCGGATCGGTGTCGCTGCCATCGCCCGCAGGCGCATCGCCAACCTGCCAGAACGTGTCTGTCGGGGTCACAACCAGTTCAAAATGGCTGACGCTGATCTCTTCGCCGTTTGCGTCCAGGCCAAGCACGGAAACCTCGTAGATGTGATCGCCATTGGTATCCCAAACCTGATCGTAGTTTGGCGTGAACCAATCCTTGTTGGTAACTTCGCCGGTGTCCGGATCAAGGTCGAAATGTCCTGCATCCGTGCCGGCCAAAACGTATGTTTCGCCTGCGCCGGTGCCGCCATCCAACGGATCGCCGCCACTGCCGCCATCGACGGTGTCATCGCCATTGCCGCCATCGACGGTGTCATCGCCATTGCCGCCATCGACGGTGTCATCGCCATTGCCCCCATCGACGGTGTCATCGCCATTGCCGCCATCGACGGTGTCATCACCATTGCCATCATCGACCGTGTCGTCACCACCCGACAGATCAATCGCATCGCGCCAGATCGCCTCTGTTGGGGTCACCACCAATTGCAGATCGCTGCGGCCAATTTCGGTTCCGGTGGCATCATGTTCCACGACTGAGGCTTCATAGATGTGATCGCCATTGGTGTCCCAAACCTGCGCGTAGTTCGGTGTGAACCAATCCTTGTTGCTGACCTCGCCTGTGACGGTATCAATGTCAAAATGGCCTGCGTCCGGCCCGTCCAGTGAATAGTAGGGACCATCGCCCGTACCGCCATCGACGGTATCATCTCCATTGCCGCCATTGACGGTGTCATCACCATTGCCGCCATCGACAGTGTCATCGCCGCTGCCATCATCAACGGTGTCTTCAACGACCTCGGGCAATACCAGATCACCGGCGAGACCAAAATCACCGGCGCTCAGCGGCGCATCGGACAGAACAGTGACTGTCAAAACACCGTCGGTCACGGGCAGGGTTATGGTCATTTCGCCATTCACCCAAGACAGGGCCGTTGAAAGGTCTTCTACCCTATCAAAACCTGCAATCTCGGAGAGGTCGATCTGGTCTGCCGCGCCATTGGCGCCAAAATCGGTGATGCGCACGCTGCCGGGAAGGTCTTGCAAAAAGAACACGTCATCGCCATCGCCGCCGGTCACAATATCGCTGCCGCCACCTGCATACAGCAGATCATCGCCAGCGCCGCTGTTGATCTGGTCATTGCCCGCGCCGCCCAGCAAGGTGTCATTGCCAACGCCGGAGTTCATCAGATCGTTGCCATTGCCGCCCTCGGCATAAAAGCCGGACCCGGCGCTGCCGCCGTCGAGAATGTCATTGCCATCATCCAGGAAAATCCGGTCAGAGCCTTCAGGCGTGCCGATAAACACCAGATCATTGCCGTCGCCGCCGTGGATTTCGTCATCAAGCTGGCTGCCTGCAATCAGGTCATCGCCTGCGCCGCCATATATCGTGTCGGTGCCGCGCCCGCCGATCAATGTGTCATTTCCGTCATTGCCATAGACGATATCGTCTTCGTCGCGGGCAAAAACGTGATCGTTGCCGGCACCGGCGGTGATCACGTCGTCGCCATAAAGCCCCTCGATCTGGTCATCGCCATCACCGCCGTTGATCGTATCGGCCCCATGACCTCCGCGCAGCGTATCTGCGCCATCGCCGCCATCGATCAGATCGTCGCCCGTATCCCCTTCGACGGAATCGTCACCGCCAAGGGCAAGGATCGTGTCATCGCCGGTGGTGCCAACCAGAGTGTCGTCCCCTTCGGTGCCTTGGCCTGCGTCAGGCTCTTCCTCCGGCGGGTTGCTGTCGGAAACATAGGCTGCCGTATCAAAATCCTGCACCAGCGGCGCGCCATCAACCTGTTCAAATCCGGTGCCTGTAGAAAGGGCGACCTGCACCCCCTCTGCGCCAAAGCCGACCAGATCTGCCAGGCCATCGCCATTCACATCACCGACGCTGCGTGCGTCATCCGCATTGGTCCAGCCATCGGATGTGCCCATGAGCGTGGTCCAGAGCGTTGCCTCGTTAAACCCGGTGCCGGTTGCGGTTGCGACATAGACACCATCCGCACCGAATGACACGATATCGGCCCGCCCATCGCCATCAACATCTGCAACTGTGCGGGTGTGATCCGCTGCGTTCCAGTCACTGCCCGCCGCAGCCTCATCCAGCCAAAGCTCGGTCTCGTCAAAGCCATTGCCGTTGGAGGTGGCGACCGATACGCCATCACTGCCAAATCCGACAATATCGGCCAGCCCGTCACCGTTCACATCATCCAGCACCCGCACATGGGCATCCATGCGCCAGCCGTCGTTATAGCCAAAATCGGTTGACCATCCTTGGCCCGCCTCAAATTCCGTTCCGTTGGACAAGGCCACGGTCACGCGGTTCTCGCCAAAGGCCACCACATCGGCCAGCCCGTCGCCGTCCACATCCGCAACCTCACGCTCATGTCGGCTGCTGTCCCATCCGGCGTCGCTGTCAAAGCCGTTTGACCACAGCTCGATGGCGTCGAAATTGGTTCCATCGGACAACGCCACAATGACGTTGCTGCCGCCAAAGCCGACAATGTCAGCCATGCCGTCGCCGTTCACATCGGCGATGGTGCGGTCATGGGTATCGATGCGCCAGCCACCTGCGTTCTGGGTAAAGTCATTGATCGCCGAGGTTGCAGCCTCAAACTGGGTGCCGTCCGACTGGGCGATGTCGACGCTGCTGTCGCCAAAACCAACGATATCGGCCAGACCGTCACCGTTCACATCAGCCAATGTGCGGATGTGTTCGCCATTGTCCCAGCCGCCTGCGCCACTGGCAAATTGATCCGTCCAGTTTTCGGGATGAGCATGGGGATCTGGCAGGTTGCCGACCTCATAGCTGGCTTCGGTCCATGCGCGGTAGGTGTCTGAAATGATCGGATTGCCCTCCGCGTCCGTGCCATTGGCGACATGCGGGTCATGGGCAGCGTATTCGTAAAAGGTATCAAGGTTTTGCGCCGCATCTTCATCCGACAGGTTCGCGCCCAGATCGGCAGTGGCATATTCGACATAGGAAATCAGCTCATGATCGCTGCTGTAGAATTGCTGTGCCTCATAGGCAAATTGCGAGGAATTCACATGGTCCGAATGGTTGCCGCCCGCATGTTCGGAGCTGTGATCCTGAATGAGAATGGCATCCGGCTGATGATGTTCCATGATCCCGAGCAGAAGACCGGAGACATCATCCGCAGACAGGGTATTGGCCCCATCCACACTGTCAATCAAGGCAATATCGCCATCCCAGAGCTGTTCAAGGCTTTGCTGGTCCGTGCTGGCATAGCCGGACCCGTTTGGATTGCCATCGGGCAGCCGCAGGAAATAGAGCCGGATGTCAGGGTCGCTTTCCAAATAGGAGGCGCGGACTTCAAAATCATCGGTGCCGTTGTGAAAGGTTGTGAGAGTGTCGACCCAATCATCCGCGCCCGCCATATGGCCATAGGCCGCCTTCGCACCCATTTCGCGCCCTTCCCAATAGGCGGCGTCCTGACCGGCATCACCGGCTGTCAGGTAGACTGTCGTATGCCCACCACCCGCAGAAATACTGTGCTGAATATCGGGGTTCTGAAACAGCAGATCGTCATCAATATGAGCGACAATGGATAGTGTTGCGCCCGCCGCGTTTGAAAGAGGCATCGGGTGGTCTCACAGTTCTATTTGGTCCTAAACAAGGCAGAGAATGCCCGTAAAAATGGCCACCTGGCAACGCCTGAGAACAGCGCTATATTGAATTAAATACACTTAAAACAATGCGTTAGTTTGAGGTTTGTAAAAGTGCCCTCCGCCAAACAAGGGCTAAATAAGGCGGACGCCATGCGCCCTTGGGGAACAATGATCAGAGATATTCGCAATTGTTTCGATTCAATCACCGGATGAATCCGCAAATGGGCCGAATCAATCGCCGTAAATGCGTCCTTAAGCCGATTTTAGGCGGATATCGGGAACAATCGATTGCGTCATGACCGTTTGAGCATTGGGCAGATCATTTGATGCGGCGCGATCTAGCGCCTGTTGCGGGGGCAGGTCATGGTCTGTCCAGCGGCGCACCAGCCGCCTGCGCAATTCATCTGGCGGAACATCCAAAAGCACCGTCAGATCCCACATTTCGTGCATCTCGCGCCAACCGGGCGTGTCCAACAACAGATAATTGCCTTCCACAAGGATGATATCGGCTGTGGCCGGGATCAACGCGCCATCTGGCACCACGGCATCGGCACCGCGGTTAAAAACCGGCACCGACACCGCGCCGCCACGCGCGACCTTTTGCAACACCCGCAGCATTGCGCCTGTGTCAAAGGTGTCTGGCGCCCCCTTCCGGTGCAGGCGGCCGCGCGCCGAAAGGGTGTCATTGTCCTGATGAAACCCATCCATCGGAACGATCGCACTGCCCGGTATCCGCTTGGCCAGTTCCGCAACGATGGTGGATTTGCCTGACCCCGGCGCACCGGCGATTGCGATCATGCGGCGTGTCCTGCCATCACTGAGCGCCGCGATTTGGCCTGCCAGTTGCGTGACATGCGGCTGGGTCATTCCGAAAGATCCAGTTCCGATGCCCAAGGCGGATTTGCACCGGCCCGCGAGACCGTCACAGCCGCCGCCCGTGCGCCCAACGTGAGGGCCGGGCGCAATTGTGGAACCTGTGCTGCAGCCAGGCTGGCCTTGTTCAACAGGCCCAAACGGTCCAGACCCAGCATCAAACCGGCGTTAAAGGTATCGCCCGCACCAACGGTGTCGACCACTTGCGCGGATAATGCCGGGCTGTCCAACTGGGCGGTGCGGCTCACCACAGTAGCGCCCTTGTCGCCTTTGGTTACCACGACAAACTGCGGTCCGGCCTCGCACAACCGGCGGGCGCGATCCGTGAGCGATCCGCCACCTTGGTCGATCCAGTCCAGATCTTCGTCGGACACCTTGACGATATCGCTTTTTGCGATCATTCGCGCCAGCCGCGCACGAAAGGCCGGTTCATCTGTGATGAACCCCGGACGTATATTGGGATCAAGCACAATGGTGTTGCGGCCTGCCGCCTGCGCCATCAGCGCCTCATAGGCGGTGGCCGCAGGTTCCGCGACCAAGCTGATCCCGCCAAAATACAGGGCGGTGAGATCGTCCGGCAGGGCGGGCATGTCCGCCGCTGCAAATGCGGAACCGGCAGAGTTCTCATCATAGAAGGAATAAACCGCCTTGCCCTCTGTCAGGTGCACAATCGCCAAAGTGGTCAGTCGATCCGAGCGGATCAGGTGATCCGTCTTGACGTTATTGGCCCGCAGCGAGGCAACCAACATCTCACCAAATCCGTCAGTGGACACCCCGCTGAGCAGTGCTGCATCCGCGCCAAGGCGGCCCAGTGCGATAGCGGTGTTAAAGATCGCGCCGCCCGTATGCGGGGCGTAGGCCATGCCGCCCGATGCGGTGGGTGTCGGGATCATGTCGATCAGGGCTTCGCCGCAACACAGTATCATCGCTCAAAGGTCCAGATATTGGGTCAAGGTTGCCTTAACACCGTCTGAATGCAGCAGCTTCATCCAGCCGGAGAAGGCTGCTGCAAAAGCCGTGGCTGACGACAGATCACCATAGATCTGCCTTTGCGCCAACCAAAGGTCCGGTTCGACAGCCGCCTGCTTGGCCAGCTCGGTCAGCGCCTGCCAATTGGGATCATTGGCTTCAATCGATGTCCCATCCTCGCGGGTTCCAAGGCAATACCGCGCCCAGATGGCCGAAACCAGTGCCAGACCGGACACCGGCGTGCCTGCGGCCAGACCGTCGCGTGCCGATGGCAGAATAAACCCCGGCTGGCGGCTTGACCCGTCATAGGCCACCCGTCGCGTGGTGTCGCGGATCTCGGGATTGGCAAAGCGGCGCTCGATCAGATCGAGATAGGCGAGGGGGCTCATGCCGGGCACATCAGCCACATGGGGCGCGATCTCTTGCTGAATGATCTTGCGCAGGGTTTGACGGATCAGCGAATGATCCATCGTCTGGGCGATGGTTTCGATGCCCAGCAGATCTCCTGCGGCGGCGATGATCTGATGCCCACCATTAAGAATGCGCAGCTTCATCGCTTCAAACTGGTGTACGTCGTCGCAAAAGGTCGCGCCGGCCTCTTCGAGTGGCGGACGCCCGGCGCAGAAATCATCCTCGATCACCCATTGGCGAAAGTTCTCATGGGTCACTGGCGCGGCATCGTCTATGCCAAAACGGTTGGCCAGCGCCCGTTCGGCTGTGCCGGTGGCCGGAACGATGCAATCGACCATAGAATTAGGGAAACTGCACTCTGCCGCGATCCAGTCTGCCAGCGCCGGATCGGACATCTGCGCCAGGGACAGCACCGTCTGGCGCAGCACATCGCCGTTGCTTTGCAGATTGTCGCAGCTCATCACCGTGAAGGGGCCGGTCCCTTGGACGCGGCGCAGGCCAAGCGCGGCGATGATCGCGCCAAAGGCGGTGCGCGGGCTGCCGGGATGGGCGGCGTCATGTGTGATGTCGGCATGGCCCGCGTCGAAGCCGCCAGACGCCGGATCGACATAATAGCCCCCCTCGGTCACGGTGAGCGACACAATGCGGATTTCCGGATCGGCCATCTGTGCGATCAACGGCGCGTTGTCCGCGGCCACAGGCAGAAACTCTATCATCGCGCCCGACACTTCTGCGGACATGCCCGCGGGGTCCAGTTCAATCAACGTGGTCAGGCAATCCTGCCCCAACAGGCGGCTGCGCTGGGCGCTGTCGGCCGCCCGCACACCTGCGCCGATGATGGCCCAATCCTGCGCTTTGCCCATTTGCATCAACCGATGCAGATACCACGCCTGATGGGCGCGGTGGAAATTGCCCAGACCGATATGCACAATCCCTGCGGTGAGGGCTTGGCGGTTGTAGGTTGGTCGCGCAACGCCGCCGGGCAGCACGCTGAGGGTCTGATCGCTCAGCCGGACCAGACCATTGCCGTTTGCACCATCTGCCATCAGCTCATCCATTGACCGCCATCGACGTTGTAGCATTGCGCCACCACGTACTCCGCCTCGTCACTGGCCAAAAAGACCGCCATACCTGTCAAATCCTCTGCGCGGCCCATCCGGCCGTATGGCACGCTTGCCGCGACCTCTTGTTTCTTCTGGCCCGGTGCCTTGCCCTCGTATTTGGCAAAGAACGCATCGACCCCGTCCCAATGTTCGCCGTCCACCACACCGGGAGCGATGGCATTGACGTTGATGCCGTGTTTGATCAGATCGAGCCCTGCCGACTGCGTCAGACTGATCACCGCAGCCTTGGTTGCGCAGTAGATTGCGACCAATGGCTCTCCGCGGCGACCGGCCTGACTGGCCATGTTGATGATCCGGCCCTTGGTGCCACATTCGATCATGTGGCGGGCCACGGCCTGTAGCGTAAACAGCGTGCCACCCACGTTGATGTCGAAAACCCGCGCATAATCGGCGCGGTCAATTTCGACTACGGGTGCTGCGGTAAAGAGCGCGGCGTTGTTGATCAGAATGTCGATCTGCCCAAAGTCATCGGTGACCTGTGCCACGGCGCTTTCGATGCTGGCCTGATCGGTCACATCCATCTGTACCGCAAGCGCCGCATCGCCCAATGCGGTGGCGGCGGTCTGGGCGCGGTCAATGTCGATGTCCGCAATGGCCACACGCGCCCCTTCAGCCACGTAAGCCTTGGCAAGGGCCAGACCGATCCCGCGTGCCGCACCCGTGATCAGGGCGTTCTTACCGGCCAGCCGTGTCATGCGATGCGCAACCCCTGCGCGTCAAAGCGGTGCATCACATCTTCGCGCGGGGTCAGATGTACGGTATCCCCATGGCGAAACCCGACCTCGCCGCCCGCACGCACCGTGATGGTTTCGGCCAGACCCGTGTCATGGATATGAAAGAACGTGTCAGAGCCCAAATGTTCGGACACGCCCACAACACCTTTCCAAGCACCTTCCTTGTCGGAGACCATGATATGTTCGGGGCGAATACCGATGGTTGTGGCATCACGCTTGGCTGCCTCCGGTCCGCTGATCAGGTTCATGGTGGGCGAGCCGATAAAGCCTGCCACAAAGAGGTTGCGGGGATTGTGATACAGCTCAAGCGGGCTGCCGACCTGTTCGATATGGCCCGCCCGCAGCACCACGATCTTGTCCGCCATGGTCATCGCTTCGACCTGATCGTGGGTCACGTAGACCATCGTGGTGGCAAGTTTTTTGTGCAGCTCGGAGATTTCCATGCGCATCCCGACCCGAAGGGCCGCGTCAAGGTTGGACAAAGGCTCATCAAACAGAAACGCCGAAGGTTCGCGCACAATGGCGCGGCCGATGGCAACACGCTGACGCTGACCGCCGGACAACTGGCCGGGCTTGCGATCCAGATAATCGGCGAGGTTCAGAACCGCTGCCGCCTGTTCGACGCGGCGGTCCTGTTCGGCCTTGTCCAGCTTGGCCATGCGCAGCGGAAAGGCGATGTTCTTGCGCACCGACATATGTGGGTAAAGCGCATAGGACTGAAACACCATCGCAAGACCGCGCTTGGACGGCGGCACGTTGGTGGCATCGGTGCCGTCAATCCGGATCTGCCCCGAGGTGATATCCTCAAGGCCTGCGATCAGTCGCAGCAAGGTGGATTTGCCGCAACCGGACGGGCCGACAAAAACGGTAAACTCGCCGTCTTCGATGGTCAGGTCCAAGGGTGGAATAACTTCGACATCGCCAAAGCTTTTCGTGACTTTGTCCAGTGTGATACGTCCCATAATCTTTGGTTCCTGTCTTATTTCACGGCGCCGAAGGTCAGACCGCGCACCAGTTGTTTTTGGCTAAACCAGCCCAGAACAAGGATGGGTGCGATCGCCATTGTCGATGCGGCGGAGAGTTTGGCGTAGAAGAGCCCTTCAGGGCTGGAGTAGCTGGCGATAAACGCGGTCAGCGGTGCGGCCTTCGCGGCGGTCAGGTTGAGTGTCCAGAACGCCTCGTTCCAGGCCAGAATGAAGTTCAGCAGCAAGGTTGACGCAATGCCGGGGATGGCCATGGGCGTCAGCACATAGAGGATCTCTTCGCGCAGGGTGGCACCGTCCATGCGGGCCGCCTCAAGGATCTCGCCCGGAATTTCGCGGAAATAGGTGTAAAGCATCCAGACGATGATCGGCAGGTTGATCAGCATCAGAACGATCACCAGACCCAGACGGCTGTCGAGCAGGCCAAACTGGATGAAGATCAGGTAGATCGGATACAAAACCCCAACCGCCGGCAACATCTTGGTGGAAAGCATCCACAGCAGAATATCCTTGGTCCGCTTGGAGGGCACAAAGGCCATCGACCACGCGGCGGGAATGGCGATCATGACGCCCAGAATGGTGGAACCGCCCGCGATGAACACAGAGTTCCACAAGAACCGCATATAGTTGGAGCGTTCCTGCACCACCGTGTAATTCTCAAGCGTCCAGTCAAAGAACAGGAACAGCGGCGGGTCGTTGATCGCCTGCGCCTCGGTTTTGAAGCTGGTCAGGATGGTCCAGAGGATCGGAAAGAAGATCAGCAAACCAACGGCCCAAGCCACTGCAGTGTTGATTGCCTTGCGTTGTGAGGTGACAGAGCGGGCCATCAGACAGTCCTTTGGTTGAAAAAGCTGTGGGGCGAGGTGCCGTAACGAGCGGGGGTGCGGTGTGGATCAAGCATCGAGATTCTTCCCCACAATCCGCATCAAGAAGATAGCGACGATATTGGCCAGGATGATTGCATAGACGCCGCCTGCCGATCCCAGTCCAACGTTCTGGCTTTCCAGCACCCGCTGGAAGATCAGGTAGGTCAGGGTTTTTGATCCGAAGGCACCGCCGGTGGTCACAAAAATCTCGGCGAATATCGACAGAAGGAAAATCGTCTGGATCAGCACGACAATGGTGATTGCACGCGCCAGATGCGGCAGGATGATGAACCAGAACCGCTTGAGATGCGGTGCGCCGTCCATTTCGGCGGCTTCCAACTGTTCACTGTCCAGCGATTGAATCGCGGTGAGCAGGATCAGCGTCGCGAAAGGCAGCCATTGCCAGCTGACGATCAGGACGATCGAGGGCAGGGAGGCCTGCGACAGCCACGAGACCGGATCGGCCCCGAAAAATTTCCAAAGATGCGCAAACAGACCGTTGGTGGGGTCCATAAAGATGTTCTTCCACACCAGCGCAGATACAGTGGGCATCACGAAGAACGGTGCAATCACGAGGATACGGACAACGCCTTGCCCCCACATCGGCTGGTCCAGCAACATCGCCAGCAACACGCCAAGGCAAACGGTGATCACCAGAACAGAACCCACGATGATGAGGGTGGCCTGTACACTGGGCCAAAAGGCGCTGGAACTGACGAAACGGGTGTAATTGTCAAACCCGGCCCATCCCAGATCACCGCCGCGCAGGGGCAGGTATTTGCGGAACGAGAACCAAAGCGTCATGGTCAGGGGCACCAACATCCAGCCCAAAAGCAGGATCACAGCAGGGGCCATCATTACGCGGGCGGCGGATCTGGATGCTTTGGTGGCCATTTTGGATACACCTTCCTCGGGGGCGGACTTGCCGCCAGAATAAGATCAGAGTGAATGAAAAGGTCGTCTGGGTGAAGGGCGGCGACCGGGCCGCCGCCCTTACGGGGTGTCAGCGCGGCTTATTTATAGCCAGCCGCTTCCATGGCGTCGTTGGTCAAGGCCTGGGCCTTGGCCAGCGCTTCTTCGACGGTCTGCTGACCGGCATAGGCCGCTGAGAACTCCTGGCTCACGTCTGTTGCGATGCCTGCAAACTCCGGGATCGCCGCGAACTGCACACCCACATATGGGCTTGGCTCAACGGTGGAGTTGTTAGGATCGGCTGACAGGATAGAATCCAGCGTCATCTGCGCGAAAGGCACGGCCTGGTAGTTGGGGTTTTCATACAGTGAAGTACGTGCGCCCGGAGGAACGTTGGCCCAGCCTTCTTTGCCTGCGACCAGTTCGATGTAGTCTTTGCTGGTGGCCCATTCGATGAACTGCAGTGCGGCGTCCTGCTTCTGAGTGCCGGCAGGAATGGCCAGTGCCCAAGCCCAGAGCCAGTTGGAGCGTTTGCCCAGACCGTTGTCCGGTGCCAGCGCAAAGCCGACGTGATCTGCAACGGTGGAATCCTTGCCCGTCACGAAAGAGGCCGCGACCGTGGCGTCGATCCACATGCCGCATTTGCCCTGATTGAACAGCGACAGGTTCTCGTTGAAGCCGTTGGTTGCATAACCGGCGGGGCCGGAGGCATCCATCATGTTCTTGAAGAAGTTGAGCGTGTCTGCCCATGGCTGCGTGTCGAACTGGGCGTTCCAGTCCATGTCGAACCAGCGTGCGCCAAAGGAATTGGACATCGCGGTGATGAACGCCCCACCTTCACCCCAACCGGCCTTGCCGCGCAGGCAGATGCCGTTGATGTCATTGTCGCGGTCGGTCATCGCGGCTGCGGCCTCGGCGATAAAGTCCCATGTAGGGGCTTTTGGCATTTCCAAGCCAGCCGCTTCCATCAGGTCGGTGCGATACATGATCATGGAACTTTCGCCATAGAACGGTGCCGCATACAGCGTGCCATCATGGCTCAGACCGCCGGCCATCGCTGGCAGGATGTCATCGACGTCGTATTCTTCAGACAGATTGTCCAGTGGCACCAGCCAGCCGTTTGCGCCCCAGATCGGCGTTTCGTACATGCCGATTGTCATGATGTCGAAGGAACCACCCTTGGTGGTGATATCGGTTGTCACACGCTGGCGCAGCACGTTTTCTTCCAGCGTAACCCACTCTACCTCGTGGCCGGTTTTGGCGGTGAAGTCATCGGTCAGACCCTGCATGCGGATCATGTCGCCGTTATTCACTGTTGCGATGGTGATGGTGTCGGCGAATGCGCCACCGGCGGTGATCAAAGTGACCGCAGTTGCCGCACGAAATGCGTTTCTCAAAGACATCCGAATCCTCCCTAAGCTGGATGTTATATGGCCGCAGACTAAGCGAGAGAGGCGACGGGCGTCAATCAAAAATTTACGCGCGTAAATTTTATGATGATTTATGCCGACGCCCTCAGCACCAGTTGTGCGGCGCATAGGGTATCGGTGCGTTCGGCAAACCGCTCTCCGGTTTCGATCAGCTTCAAGAGACGCTCAACGCTGCCCTTGGCCACGCCGTCGTAATCGTGCCCGGCCGTGGTGAGGGAGGGGCAGGTGAAACGCGAGAACGGGTGATCATCATGCGAGGCCACGCGCAGCGCACAGCCGGAGCCGCGCCCGACCCGCAGGCCTTTTTCATAGCAGGCCGAAAGAAAGCCGATCGCCAAACGATCATTGCTGCACAGGATCGTGCTGCTGGGCAGGCTGTTGTCCTCCAGCACCCGCAGCCCGCCTTGCTTGCCAATTTCTTCGAAATGCCAGCCGGTGCCTTCGACACGGATCACATGCGGCTCATGCCCGCGTGCTTCCATGTTCTGGATAAAGGCGGCCCTGCGCTTGTTCGCGTTGGGGTTGGCCGGATTGCGCATCTCGAAGAAACAGGGCGGTTCACCTGTTCTGCAAAGATAATCAACGGTCTGGGAGACAAAGCTCGCGTTGTCAGATCCAACAAAAGCCTCTCCCAGACCGTCAAGATTGCTGTCGAACAGAACAGTGAACACCTCATTGCAAAAGGCCTCGATAATGCTGCGGTCCGAGGCGCGCCCAAGCGGGGCCAGCAGCACGCCTGCGGGTTTGAGAAGGCGCAGGTTATCAAGGATTTGCCGTTCGAGATCAGGATCACCGTGAGAACTGAACAGCGTCGGGGAATAGCCAGCATCAATGCAGCGGGTTTCGATGTTTCGGGCGATCTCAGCAAAAAACGGATCGGCCAGATAGGGCACCACGATACCGATGTTCTTGGTCAACTTGCGGTTCTGGTTCATCGCATAGATGTTTGGCCGGTAGTCATGGGCCTCAAGCGCCTCCTCGATCCGCTGGCGGGTGCTGGCCCGAACGCTGTTGGGGTCGTGAAAATACTTGGACACCGTTGGTCGGGACAGCCCGCTGATCTGGGCAAACTCTTCCATATTCTTGATCTTGGTGTCGGACATTGCGGCGCCCCCTCATTTGTGGTCAGTCGCATGTTAGGTGATAAAGTTTTACATTGTTATCAAAAAATTTACTCGCGATATGTTTTTCTTTCTGAAAGGGATGAAAGCCCCGTTTTTCAACACGAAACGCGGCCCGGACTTTGCAAATGGCAAGTTTTGGGTGAGCGAGCAAAGCTGCAACGCCTTGACAGTGCCTGTTTGAAATGCAGCCCCGCCTGAGCGTTGATGCAATCAAGCGATAGGCGGAGCCGCCTGCAAAGTTAAACGTTCCGTTAAGCTATGCTCGCGGCACGGTCCGTTCTTTGCAAATGTCACCTCGGTTTTGTTCCCCGATGTCACGACGGCGGTGTTTCCCCGCTGGCCGTCGTCACTCTGCGGTGTTGCCCGCCGGAATGCGGTAGATGGCATAGGGCGCCGATTGCTTCATGACCTCGGCCGAGGCGGGATTGCCAAATGGATCAAGCAGATCGGTCAAGCGGCTGTCGGTAAACCAGATGTCGCCATTCGGGGCCACCGTCACGCTGTCGGCCCAATCAACGCCGTCCAAGGCCACAAGCGTTTGCAATCTGCCATCCTCAAGGACCGCCAGTCCGCCATTTTCCACATCCGTCAGGATCACAGCCCCCGCCGGGGTCAGCGCGATGCCATCGCTCATCGGGGCAGGGCCGAGTTTTTCGATGGCGTTCTCGATGTCTTCAGGGCGGCTGTCGAAATTGGTCAAAAGAGCGGTTGGCACACGGTAAACACTGTCATGGCTCATCGCCGCATAGATTAGCCAATCGCCATCTTCGGACAACTCCAATCCGTCCACGCCCACCTGAAAACTGACCAAACCATAGCCCAGACGATAGGCACTGCCATCGGTGCGCCGCATGACCCAATTTTGCGGCGCGATCGTTTCATGGCCCTCCAGCACCTTGCGGACCTCTTTGGTTTGGGTGTCGAGTACCAGCAGCGCCGCATCGGTGAACCGCAGCAATCCGGTGTCGGCCAGATAGACATACCGGCCATCAGCCGAGACCCGCAGATCCTGCGCAAAACCGCCCATGCCATCGGGGAATGTATGTTCAAAGGCAATCTGGCCGTTGTCGATGTCGATAGCCAACACCTGCGTCGGGCGGCCTTCCATGGCGCCGGGGCGCACGACCCAAAGCCGGTTTTGGCGGTCCACAGTGATGCCGAACACACCGTGCAATTGTGCGGCAAGTTCAGGCGCCAGGGGCACTGCGCCGCCAGGGGTCCATTCAAAGATCAGATGTTCTGTATGGTCTTGCGGGCGATGAAACGGGTGATAGGTGAAAAAGATCCGCCCTTGCGGCCCTGCGGCGACCATACCCGGCGGCAAGGGCAGCGTGATTGCGGGCGCCGCATCGCTGCGCAGAGGCGGCGTCGAAACATCAGGGTAGGGCTTGCCCATCCCATAGATCAGCTTGATCGCCAGCAAGGTGGCGATCACTGTTCCGAGAAGGGCGAGAAGGGCCCACTTGATGATTTTCATGACGCAGTTCCATTTTTTGAACAGGGAGAATCAAAACGAATTGAACGAATAACGATCATAGTGTATAGTTTTGAAAATGGAACAGCCTTTATGACAGATGCCCTCAGCCCCCTCCGGTCCAGCCGCCGTGACCGTATCGTTTCATTGGCCCAACAGGCATTTGTGCAATCGGGTTTTCGCGCCACCTCGATGGAGGGACTGGCGCAAGCGGCGGGGGTCTCCAAGGCGACACTTTATAGCTATTTTCCTGACAAGGATGCGGTCTTTGTCGCGGTGGCCGATCATGTGGCGTTCCGTTTGATCAATGCGGTGGAGGCGGCGCTGGCCTCGGACGCGGCGACGGTCCAACAGCGGGTGAGGGCGGCCCTGACGGACAAACACCGGATTGTGCATGATCTGGTGCGGCAATCGCCGCATGCCGCTGAGCTCTTTGCTGCCAAGACCCGTTTGCGGTCGGTTCAGTTTGTGGAAACCGACAGTGTTATCGAAAACGCAATTGCAAAGGCCCTGGCGCAGGTCTCCCGCAATCCCCAGGAACTGGCTGCGCTGTTGCTCTCGGCCAGTCAGGGAATTGCCAATGCGGCACAGGACTTTCAAACCACTGAGGACAGGATTGCGCAGCTTTGCGTGTTGATCCCCAACGGCGACGCGGGTTGACGAGGTGTCGGGCGCTAGGCCAATGCCGCTGTGATAATGATCTCGACCTTCAGCTCTGGCCGGGCCAAGGCTGCCTCGCCGCAGGCACGGGCGGGGGCCGCGCCCTCGGGCACCCAACTGTCCCAAACCGCATTCATCGCCGCAAAGTCCGACATATCTGCCAGCCAGATCACCGCTTGAAGGATATGCGCAGGGCTTGATCCGGCTTCGGTCAGCAACGTTTCGATCCGGCGCAGGCATTCGCGGGTCTGATCTGTGACATCGCCCTCGGCCCCGCCAACCTGACCGCAAAGATAGACGGTTTCCTTGTGGATCGTGATCTTGCTCATGCGCTGTGCGGTGTGGCTGCGGGTGATCATGGGTCTTGTCCTTCGGGCTGTGATGGGGCGGGGCTGTGCAGGGCGGCAACTTCGCCCAATGTGACGGGTTTCAGCGGGGCACGGATCCGGAAATATCCGGTGTCTTGATGGTTTTGCCCCGTCGCTTGCGCCAATAGTTCGGTCACCGTCAGTCCGCAAGAGCGCCCCTGACAGGGGCCCATCCCCGCGCGGCCAAAGGCCTTGGTCTGGCTTGGCCCTTTGCAGCCAAGGCGGGCATAGGCGCGAATGTCACCTGCGGTCACGTCTTCGCAGCGGCAGACGGTCACGGCATCGGGGGGGCACAAAATCGCTGCGGGCGGGGCATAAAGCGCATCCAGAAACGGGCGCAGCGCCCGTTCGCGGGCGAGATTTCGTTTGGCGGAGGCCGCGAGGCCATCACGCTGGGCGGTGGTGATCCGGCCAGCGCTGCGCAAGATATCGGCAGCGGCGCATTGACCGGCGTGCTCTGCCGCTCTGGCCCCGCCGATTGCCGCGCCATCACCGGCGATGTAAATCTGTGGATGGCTGCTTTGCCCCCATTCGGAAACAGACGGGTGGAAACAGCGTTGCCCCGCGTGCCAGCGATGATCCAGGCGCAAGGCGCGGGTGATCTGTGTGTTTGGCACCACCCCTTGATGCAACAGCACGGTCGTGCATTCCAGATGATGTGCCTGACCCTGAGCCGTGAACCGCAGCCCGCTGGTGGCAGTATCGCCCGTGATGGCCAGATCGCTGGCAGCCGTGTAACGCGGCACAGCGGCGCGGCGCAGATCGCGCAGCATCCGCGCCCCTTTCGCCAAGGTTTTCCAGCCGCGCAACGCGCCGACCGCATGGCGCAACGCGGCGCGGTAGTGGACGGGTGTCTGGGTCTCGACCAACGCCTTGGGCGGCGTGCCTGCCTGCACCATCTGCACTGCGACCAGATAAAGCAGTGGACCGGTCCCCGCCAGAACGGCGTCCTTGCACAATAATCCGCTGGTCTTCATCAAGATCTGCGCCGCGCCTGCAGTCATCACCCCTGGCAAGGTCCAACCGGGCAGCGGCACAGGCCGTTCCGTCGCGCCCGTGCAAAGCAGCAGGTGATCTGCCTTGGCGCGATAGGCCTGGTCGTCTTTGGAATAGGTGACGGTGCAATCTTGATCCACATCCCAAACCACCGCGCTTGAGATCACCGTGAGGGGGGCCGCAGCCAAGCCATCAATCAGCGGCAGGCCTGCGGCATAGTCCGGACCCATAACGGCCCTTTGTGTTGCCGTGGATGTTGCCAGATTGCGGTAAATCTGGCCGCCCGGCGCGGGGTTTTCATCCAGCACCAGCACAGACATGCCCTGCTGCGCGGCCAGCATGGCGGCGGCCATGCCAGCTGGACCTGCACCGATGACGATCAAGTCGGAGCGGGTCATGGGATGTCCTTTACAGCGGGCGGCGATGTAACGGTCAGACCGTCCTGCGCTGCGGTCTGGCAGGCTTGCACCGTTTCGCCATCCACCACCACAAGACACTCAAAACAACTGCCCATCATGCAAAAAGGCCCGCGGGGCGCGGCGGTTGTCGGGGTCTGGCGAAACACCCTATGGCCCTTTGCCAGCAATGCCGCGGCGATGGTATCGCCGGATTGGCCAGTGACCTCTGCGCCGTTGAAGGTGAAGCGCAGGCTGTCGCGCTGGCCCTTGTCCATCCGTTCAAACATCAAACCGGTCCTCACCAAAAGCTGTCAGATCAGGCTGCTCCGCGCTGTCGGTCAACCAATCGCCCAATACCCCTGCATGTGCCGCCGCCAGCGTGATGCCGCTGTGGCAGGTCACAAAAAAAGCGCCGGGATGCTGCACCGACCGCTGGTAGATCGGCAGTCCATCGGGTGACATGATCCGCAACGCGGCCCAGCTGCGCAGCATTCTGGCGTGGGCCAGTTTGGGAAACATATCCACTGCATGCGCCGCCAGTCCGGCCACCGTTGCCACATCCTCGCGATCATTGAGACCAACCTCGGCGCTGCTGGCACCGATCTGGATGCCGCCTTCGTCGACCTGCCGGACCTCGACATTGGGCCGGTTCATCAGTTTGGGCAGCTTTTCTGTGATGATGATCTGCCCCTGCTGCGGCCGGATGGGGGCAGTGAACCCCAGCTGCGGCCCCAGCGTCATCGCGCCCAACCCGGCGGCCAGCACAACCTTTTCTGCAACCATAGTTGTGTTGTTCTGGTCGGTCATGGTGAACCCCGCTGATTGCGGCTGGACGTCTGTCACCCTGTGGCCGGTCCGCACCGTGCCGCCCAACTGGCGCACCGCGATGGTCAGCCCGCGCAACAGCCGCAAAGGGTTCACATGCCCGTCCTCACGGCAATAGAGCGCGCCCGCCACCTTGGGTCCGATGTTGGGCTCTTCTGTCTTGAGCGCGTTGTGGCCCATCACCTCGAACGGATAATCGCCCCCCAGACGGTTGCGCAATCCTTCGTAAAGCTTGCGGTCGGCATCAAGGCTGTCTTCGCTCATGTGGATGATATAGCCGCCATCCTGTTGCAGGTTCAGTGGCAGGCCAGAGACAGTTTCGATCTCATCGGCAAAGCTCCGGTAGGCGCGGGCAGAGGCCCTTGTCCATTGCGCATAGGCCGGTTGGTGCAATCCCTTGCTTTGCACCCAGACCAGCCCGAAATTGCCCCGAGAGGCGCGAAAGGCACTGTCACCTTCATCCCAGACGCAAACCGATTTGCCACGCTTGAGCAGGCCAAAGGCAAGCGACAGCCCGACAATCCCGCCTCCGATGATGGCAAATTCCGCTTCCACTGTGTCTCCGGCCTTGTGTGATGATCAAGGGATGCACCGCAAAAGAGGGAAGGGCAAGGCCGGCGCAGGCCAGCACACTGACCGGGCGGTTCAAAGTTCTGCGCGTTGCGACAATTGTGTCTGTTCCTCGCATTTGATCTTGAGCCAGTTCACAAAGTCCACAACGTTTGAATTGTGCGAATTTTTTGCCGGATACACCGCATAATACCGTTCTTTGCAGACCAAGCGATGCTCATGGGCGAGCCTGAGCATGCCGCGCTCCAACTCGTTCTGGATCAGGAACTCTGGCAGAACCGCAACGCCGATGCCGGCCAGCGCGGCCTCGATCACATGGGCGTAGAATTCAAACCGCGGGCCAACTGTTGCGCCCACTGGCCGGGTGCCGCAACTTTTCAGCCAATCATTCCAAAGATAGGGGCGCGTGGTGTGCTGGATCAACGTATGTGAGGCTATCTCGTTGGCCTGCATCATGGGTTGGTCCAGTTCAAGCACGGAAGGGGCGCAAACGGCCACGACGGCCTCGTCCATCAGGTATTCACAATGGGCCTTGTCCCATTCAGGCAGGCCAAAGTGGATGGCCAGATCCGTGACTTCGTTTTCAAAATCAAAGGGGCTGATCTTCGAGATCAAGTTCAGCTCAATCAAGGGGTGTTCTGACAGAAACTCACTCAGGCGCGGCACCAGCCATCTGGTGCCAAAGGTCGGCAGAATGGCAACGGTCAGCACACCGCCATGCCGGCCTTGAGAGATCAGCCGCGCGGTTGAAATTTCCAATCGGTTGATAATCTCGCTGACTTCTTTGGCATATTCACGCGCTGCCGGTGTCGGGGTGAGCTGTCGCTGCTCGCGGGTGAACAATTTACGCCCCAACAAATCTTCAAGCCCCGAAAGGCGTTTGCTTACAGCGCTTTGCGTCAGGTTCAGCTCCTCCGCGGCCAAGGTGACGCTGCCCAGGCGAACGGTCGATTCAAAGCAGGCCAAAGAACTGGTTGGCGGCAATGTGCGTCTCATCGGATGTCCCTCACATCGGGTGTGTTGTCATTCCATTTTGGACTGATAGAGCGGCGAAATCTTCATTTTACATGTTTTGGCATTTCTCCAAACTAGAGGAACAAATTCACATTGGGCAACTCCAAACCCGCAATTTGGTCCGTTTTTCGGGCAAATATGCTTTGCAAAGGCAAATGTCGTGATTGGGGTGATCCTGTTTCTGACTTTCACATCGGGGAGGATGTATGATGTTTCGGAATTTAATGGCCGCCTCTGCGCTGATGGCTTTGCCAATCAGCGCCATGGCCCAAGACGGCGAGATTGTGCCAGAGGTTGATTTCCTGACCTGGCCCGCCGCGAAATATTCGCACTACGCAGAAAGCTCAAACTACGTGGCAGAGCAGTGGGAGAAGCTGGGGCTTAAGGTCAATATCAATCCCGTCGCCTTCCCCAATCCGATGCTGTCTTTGTGGTTCAAGGAGCATAAGTTTGACGCGGTCTTGTCCTCGCTCTCGGGCAATCCGCTGCGGCTTGAGCCGGACTTTTTCACCAACTCTCAGTTCAACTCGGCAAATTCCGCCCCCGGCAACTGGAACGTGGGTGAATACAGCAACCCCATGGTGGACAAACTGGGCGAAAAGCAGCTGGGCATCTACGACCCCGAAGAACGCCGCGAAGTGATCTATGCCTTGCAGGAGGAACTGTACAACGATCCGCCCGAGGCCATCGTGACCTATGCCATCAGCACCCATGCGATCAACAGCGACAACATGGAAATCGACGGCTTTGAAGCCTCGCCCGAGGGCATCCGCGCCAACGACAACATCATGCGGATGAAGTCCAAACATGGTGGTCCCGTGCGCATCGGCTGGACGGTGGATTACACCACGCTCAACCCGCTGGTGGCCAGCACCAATGAAGACCTGACCAATCTGGCCCTGATCTATGACAAGCTCGTGGTGCTTGCACCCGATGGATCGCCACGCATGTGGTTGGCGGAGTCCATTGAGGTGGTCGATGACCTGACCGTGGATGTCAAAATGCGCACAGGTCACACGTTCTCTGACGGACAGCCGGTGACACCGGAGGACGTGAAATTCACCTTTGAGTATATGAAAAAGTGGGAATCCGCTTACTTCACCAAATATCTTGAAAAAGTGGCCTCGGTGAACGTTGTTGGTGATGACACGGTCCGTTTCACACTCAACCAACCCTATGCGCCCTTCGTGATGAACACGCTGGGGCAGGTCTATGTCTTGCCGCAGCATGTCTGGGGCACGCTGGTAGAGGATCTGGGCATCGAAAAGCCACAGGATTTTGCCAATGATCGCCCAATCGGCAGCGGCCCCTACACCGTGAAATACCGCAAGGAGGGGCAGGAGATGTACCTGTCTGCGCGCAAGGAGCACTATGGCGAACCGCAGTCTGATATCCTGAGTATTGTCTACGGCTCTGCCGAGGTGGTGATGCAATCACTGCGCAAGGGCGAGATTGACGCCTCTTTCCAGCCGGTTGTTCCGATCACCATTGATGAATACCGCGGTCTCGACAACATCAAGCTCTATGAGGCGAAGTCGAACGGCTACAACTCCGTGCGCTACAAGGTTACAGGGCCGGTGTTCTGGAACAAGGACCTGCGCCGCGCCTTGGCCCATGCCGTGCCTTATGATGCGATCATCAATGACATCTTTGGTGGTCTCGCGGCGGCCTCGGGCAGTTCGATCGTGCCGGTCAACGCCTATTGGCACAATCCTGCACTGAAGCCGCCGGTCTTTGATCTCGATCTGGCCCGGCAGATGCTGAAGGACGCCGGGTTCACCTGGGATGACGACGGACGGCTGCACTTTCCGCCCAAGTGATCCGCACAGACTAAACCATACCTCAGCCCGCAATCGACAACAGGTCACCCCAATGATTGAAGCAAACAATCTCGTTCGTCATTATCCGGTGGTGACCGGGCTGAGGTCTCTTTTTTCCGCGGACCGGCACAAGGTGGTCCGCGCTGTGGACGGGATCAGTTTCAAGGTCGATGCAGGCAAGGTGCTGGGCATCGTCGGCGAAAGCGGATGCGGCAAATCCACCACGGCCAAGATGCTTGTGGGGCTGGAAAGCCCCACAGCTGGCAGCATCCTCATAAACAAGGACGATCTGGGTGAGATGCGCATCCGCGATCGCCATGCCTTTCACCGGCAGATGCAGATGGTGTTTCAAGATCCTTACGGCTCCATCAACCCCAGCCATGATGTGTTTCAGATCGTTTCGCGCCCGCTGGTCTACCAGGGGGAGACCGATACAGCCAAGATCCGCACAGCTGTTCTCAAAGCGATGGAACAGGTGGGACTAAACCCGCCCGAATTGTTCCTCAGCAAACATCCGCATCTTCTGAGCGGGGGGCAGCGGCAGCGCTTGTGCATCGCACGGGCGATTGTTCTGGACCCCGCGTTTCTGGTCGCGGATGAACCCATCTCGATGCTGGACGTGTCGATCAAATGGGACATCATCCGCCTGCTACGCCAGTTGGTGCGGGAACGCGATCTGTCGCTGGTTTACATCACACATGATCTGGCGACCGTTCCGACGATCTGTGACGATGTGGCGATCATGTATCTGGGCAAGATTGTCGAGATCGGCCCTGTTCGGGAAATCCTGAGAAACCCCAGCCATCCCTACACCAAGGCGCTGATAGCCTCGATACCCAGCCATGTGCCGGGGGCGGAGAGGCCTGCCGCGCAGATCGAAGGGGCTTTGCCCGATGCGATCCGGCCGCAGGAGGGTTGCCTGTTTCGCGACCGTTGCCCAGTGGCGATTGCTGATTGCGCAACACAGGCGCCGCCATTGGCCTCAACGGGCAAACAGATGGTGGCCTGTCATCTGGCCAACACAGGGAAGGACGCCGCCCATGGGTAAGTATCTTGTCACGCGTCTGGTCCATATGGTGCTGACCCTGCTGGCGATGCTGGTGCTGATGTTCTTTTTGTTCCGGCTGATGCCGGGTGATCCTACGGCCATGGTGATCAGTGACGCGCTTTATCCCAAGGCCCAAGCCGCCATGATGGAGCAATTCGGCCTCGACAAACCATTGCACCAGCAATTCGTGATCTACCTCAAGAATTACGCCCAGTTCGACTTTGGTGTGTCTTTCCGGACCAATAGGTCGGTTGCGGAATTGATCGAGGGACGGCTGATGAACACCATCATGCTGATCCTGCCGTCGCTCATAGCGGCCTATGGGTTGGGCATGATCATCGGCGCGGTGATGGCATGGTGGCGTGGCGGCAAGGCAGAGTTCTCTGTGGTGTTTGCGGCCACGGCCTTTCAATCGGCACCAGTGTTCTGGGTCGCGATGCTGGCGATCTTGGTGTTCTCGCTATGGCTGGACTGGTTTCCAGCGGGCCATATCGTCACCCCCGGTGCATTCCCGGACCCGACGCTGGCGATGTATTTTTCCAAGGATTTCCTGCACCATCTGGCACTGCCCTTCATGGTCAACACCGCCTATCAGATCTGTTTCCCTCTGCTGCTGATGCGCTCCAGCATGCTGGGCACGATCGGCGAGGACTTTATCGAACTGGCCCGTATGAAGGGGCTGAAGGAACGCCGCATCCTTTTTCACCACGCGGCGCGCAATTCCATGCTGCCAGTGGCGACCACGATCCCGATGATCCTTGGCTGGGCTGTCGCAGGCTCTGTCGTGATCGAAACCGTGTTTTCATGGCCGGGGCTGGGATTGCTGATGATCCAGGGCGTCGAGACATCGGATTATCCGGTGGTGCAGGCCGCTTTCTTCCTGATTGCCGTATTGACGGTGCTGGGCACCTTTGCGGCCGATCTTCTTTATGGGCTTTTGGATCCGAGGATTGTTTATGACTGAGATCACCGCCGAAACCGCCGCGACACAGATGGCGGCCAGCGAGGCGCGTTTTGAAAAAGGGCCGGTGGCCTTTGCCCGGCACTTCTTGCGCACCGTGCATCAGACCTGGTCTGGCAAGATCGCTTTCTGGATCTTTGTTTTCTGCGCCCTGATGGCGATCTTTGGGCCGCTCATCGCGCCCTTTGACCCGATGGAGCGTAACTATGACGCGGCGGGCAAACTGGTGCGATTGGCCCCGCCATCGCTGGATCATTGGCTTGGCACCACGGCGCTGGGCCGGGATGTGTTCAGCCAGATCTTGTGGGGCGCAAGGCCCGCGATGCTGGTGGGAGTGCTGACAGCGCTGGGCGTCGTGGTCATCGGCGTCAACGTCGGACTGATTTCCGGCTATTTCGGCGGCAAGACCGACGCCATCCTGATGCGCATAACAGACGTGTTTCTGGGCTTGCCCTTCTTGCCCTTCATCATTGTGGTGCTCTCAATCTCGGGGCGCAGCATCTGGACCATTATCTTTGCCATGACCCTTGTGATGTGGCGGTCCACCGCGCGGGTGATCCGGGCGCAGGTGCTGTCGCTCAAGGAAATGCCGTTTATTGCCGCCGCCCGTGTGTCCGGTGCCAGTGATTGGACCATCATTTACCGCGAAATTGCCCCCAACATCCTGCCATTGGCATTGGTGAACATCGCCTTTGCGCTGGCATGGGCCATCATCACCGAGGCCAGCATCGGATTTCTGGGCTACAGCGATCCCGAAGTCGTCAGCTGGGGATCGGTGATCTATCAGGCCTTCGCCAGCCAGATGATGTACCGCGCCCCATGGTGGGTGATCCCTCCGGGGGCCGCGATCATGGTGTTGGTCAGTTCCGTCTATTTCATCGGACGCGCCTATGAAGAAGCGGTCAATCCGCGCCTGCGGGGGCTTTGATCATGGCAAACCCGCGCCTGTCCGTCACTGATCTGTCCGTTCGTTATCGCACTGACCGCGGCCCTGCCGCCGCCTTGCAGGGGGTGAACCTCACCCTTGAGGCCGGTGAAAACCTTGGTCTGGTCGGCGAATCCGGCTGCGGCAAGAGTACCTTCTTGAAATCGGTCATGGGGGTTCTGCCTGGCAACGCAGAGATCCTGTCCGGAGCGGTCTGTCTGAACGGAGAGGACATGATCGCCGCCACCCCGGAACGCCGCCGTCAGCGGCGCTGGAAAGACATGTCGATGATCACCCAAAGTGCTTTGAATGCGCTTGATCCCGTGCATCGGGTGGGCGATCAGATCATTGATGCCATCAAGGCGCACGAGAATGTCTCACGCCGTGAGGCAACGGCACGCGCCAAAGACTTGTTCGAACTTGTCGGTGTCGACCCCAAACGCTTTCGCGAATTCCCGCATCAGTTTTCGGGCGGCATGCGGCAACGGGCGATTATTGCGATGGCATTGGTTCTGAACCCCTCTGTTGTCCTGGCGGATGAGCCGACAACCTCGCTTGATGTCATTGTCCAGGACCAGATCTTCCGCCGCATCCGTGATCTGCAAACCCAGTTCGGCTTTTCCATCCTGCTGGTCACACATGATCTGGCGCTGGTGATCGAAAACTGTGACCGCATGGCGGTGATGTATGGCGGTGTCATCGTCGAAGAGGGGCCAACAGCGCAGGTCGTGAACACGCCGTTTCATCCCTATACCTTGGGGCTGAAGAACTCCCTTCCTGATCTGGACAGCGAGGCAGAGCCGATTGCCATCCCCGGCACGCCGCCTGATCTGGTGGATCCGCCCAGGGGCTGCCGCTTTGCGCCGCGATGCCCGTTTTCGCAAGATCAATGCCACCAGACCTTCCCGCAAATGCAGCATGTCGCAGAAGGGCATCGCGCGGCCTGTCACCGAATTGCCGACATCGAAAATATTCGCGTGCAGGCTGCCCGCCCAGAAAAATGGAGCGTTGCCTCGGCGCTTGGGTGAACCGGTTTCACCGCCCCCCGCGCAGAAATGGGCGCGGTCCGGGTGCGGCGCGATGTGGCCATTAAACAGGTTTTCAAACGGTTGAATAAGATGAACGAAAGGAACAACACATGAATTACTTTGCCTACGGGACACTTCTGGATGTCGAAGGCATGCAGAAGTTTGCCCCCTCCGCCAAACCTTTGGGGATTATGAAACTCAAGGGATACCGGATGGGCTTTGGAGCGTGCAAACGCGATGGCGTGACCGGATGCACGCTGGATGTGGCTCCCGATGATGTCATGTACGGGATCCAATATGAGTTGAGCCAAGATGACATGGAAAAGCTGGATCAAGCCGCCGTGTCAGAGGATATGTGGGCCCGCAAAGAGATCACGCTCATTGATGCAGATGGCAATGAGGTGCCCTCGGTGACCTATGAAATACCCGGATTGACCCGCATGATTGCACCCAGTGACGACTATGTGCGCCCGATCCTCAAGGGGCTGGACGAACTGGACCTGCCCGAAAGCTATGTCGTTCATATGAGGCAGATTATCGCCCGCGCACAAACGGCCTGACCCTGCGGATTTGGCATCGGGCCACTGGCAGGCTCGGCACTGGATGTGTTAGATCCAAAGTGATGCAGATCGCCGCAAGGATACCGGCCAACGATGTTGAAACCCAGCCAGGCCTTTTTGGGCGCAAACATCCATGACGGAGAAACCTTGCACCGGGGGCATATGTTGATTGCAGATGCAGCGGGGCAGGTGGCGGCGGTGCCCGAAGGACCATTGCCGGAAGGCTGCGTTGCGACCGATCTGGCAGGTGGAACGATCATGCCGGGATATGTGGACTTGCAAGTCAACGGTGGCGGCGGCGTGATGTTCAATGACGCGCCCAAGGTGGAAACCCTACAGCAGATGGCAGCGGCCCATGCCGCGCTGGGCACAGCCGCCTTGTTGCCCACGCTGATCACGGACACCCGTGCCCGGACGGAGGCGGCAATTGCCGCCGTGATCGAGGCGCAAGCGACCAGATTGCCGGGTATCGTCGGCCTGCATCTCGAAGGGCCCCATCTGGCGGTTTCCCGCAAGGGCGCGCATGACGGGGCGCTGATCCGGCCTATGGAGGACGAGGATTTGCAGATGCTGCTGCGGGCAGCTGATCGCATTGCAACCCTCAAGGTCACGCTGGCCCCTGAAAACGCCAGCTTGGCGCAGATCAAAACCCTGTCAGACGCTGGCGTGGTTGTTTTCCTTGGCCATACCGATGCGGATTACGAGACCTGCATGGCCGCCTTTGATGCGGGCGCGAAAGGCGCAACGCATCTGTTCAACGCCATGAGCCAGCTGACCAACCGCGCCCCCGGTCTGGTAGGGGCCGTGCTGGATCAGGACGATGTCTTTGCCGGGGTGATCGCTGACGGCATTCACGTGCATCCCGCAACCATGCGTCTGGCGCTGCGGGCCAAGGGGCGCAAGGATCGGATATTTGCCGTGACAGATGCCATGGCCACAGCTGGCAGCGACGTGCACAGCTTTGCCCTCAATGGCCGCGAAATCCGGCGGTGCGGTGACCGGCTGACGCTGGCGGATGGCACCTTGGCCGGGGCGCATCTGGATTTGACCCGCGCCATCGCGGTTTTGACGGAACAAGCCGGTGACAGCCTTGAAACGGCAATGGCGCGAACCACATCATGGCCAGCGGCGCTGCTGCGGGATGGTGGGAATTGGGGACGGCTCAATGCGGGGCTGACACATCTGGTCCACCTGCCTGACGCTGCGGCGCGGCCAAGGTGGTTGACCTGAGGCCGGTGTGAATACCCTTGCACTCTTGCCCAATCGCCTTATGAGGGATGCGGTACCTGCCACAAGGAAAAGACGCCATGCAAATGATGGGCACCTTCATCAAACCAATGCACCCTGAAGGCACCAAATTTGTTGCCATATTTGCGGCTGTCACGTTTGTCCTGTTCGTGTTTTCGACCTTTCTGGGTTGGATCGGCGTTGGCTTGACGGTGTGGTGCTATTACTTTTTCCGCGATCCTGAACGGGTCACGCCGGACCGTCCGGGACTGATCATCAGCCCTGCCGATGGCGTGATCTCCCTGATTGAACCTGCGGTGCCGCCCGCGGAACTGGGCATGCCGGATGAGGCGCTGACCCGTGTGAGCGTATTCATGAACGTGTTCAATTGCCACGTGAACCGCACGCCGGTTTCCGGCGAAATCCGCGCGGTCAGCTATCGCCCCGGCAAATTTTTCAATGCCTCGCTGGACAAGGCCAGCGTGGACAACGAACGCAACAGCCTTTGCGTCAAGATGGACAACGGGCAGGAACTGGCCGTGGTGCAGATCGCCGGCCTGGTGGCCCGGCGCATCGTCTGTTTTGTCGAACCCGGCGCAACCTTGCAGCGCGGTGAACGCTTTGGCCTGATCCGCTTTGGCTCGCGGCTGGATGTCTATTTGCCCAAAGGGGTCGAGCCGATGGTCCGCATTGGCCAAACCATGATCGCGGGCGAAACGGTGTTGGCCGAACTGCCCGCCGCCACCGAAGAGGGCGCATGAGCAAACGGATGGGCGATCTTCCTGAAAAGACCAAGGGTGAGTTTTCGCTGGTCCAGCTGATCCCGAATATGCTCACCATTGCGGCGATTTGCGCCGGTCTGTCGGCCATTCGTTATGGGGTTCAGGGCAATTTCGTTTTTGCGGTGCAGCTGATTGTAGTGGCCGGTGTTCTGGACGGTCTTGATGGCCGCATGGCGCGGCTTTTGGGCAGCGACAGCGCCATGGGTGCGGAACTCGATTCACTGGCCGATTTTCTGAACTTCGGGGTTGCGCCGCCGCTGATCCTGTATTTCTGGGCGCTGCAAGACATGAACAGTGCCGCATGGTTTTCGGTTCTGGTCTTTGCGGTCTGCTGCGTGGTGCGACTGGCGCGGTTCAACGTGTCCAGCAAGGCCGAAACCGACCAGCCTCCCAGTCCGCATTTCACGGGCGTGCCGTCCCCCGCAGGCGCGCTTTTGGTCCTGTTGCCGATGTTCGCGACCTTTGCTTTTCCCAATACGTTGGTCCTGCCGGAGCTGGTGATCTGTGCCTATATGGTGGTGATTGGACTGCTGCTGATCAGCCGCGTGCCGACATGGTCGTTCAAGACCACCAAGGTCTCGCGCCACAATGTCAAATACTACCTTGTTGGCGTGGCGGTCGTGGCGGCGGCGGTGCTGACCTATGTCTGGACCACCCTCGTGGTGCTGTGCCTTGCCTATATGGTTGTTGTCCTGTGGTCGTTGTTTACCGGCCGCGTGCCCGGCTTTGGCGGCAAATCCTGAGGCAGGTTTTCAGCGGTCCTGTATGATCGCGCTTTGCCATTCCTTGAGAAACGTGCGCCGCTTGAGCCGGTCAAGATAGGTCATCAACGCAGGCTCCAGTGCGATGGTGGATTGTGCAATGCTGCCTTGTTCCAAGTTGAGCGGGGGCAGAGGGAAATCCTGGGGCGTTCCGGCCGACTGCAGCGCAATGAGATAGCGGATGAACTCAGCGCCCATTTGCGGATGGCTGGCACCGCTGGGCACAAAGGCCGTGCGCATCATCGTGGTCGGAAAATCAGACGGCAAGATGATCTCAAGCGCATCATGGGTGTCACGCCGCGCCAGCGCATAGCTGCCCAAAACATTGTAGGCGACAGAAATCTTGCCGGAATAAAGATCGTCAATCATCTCGCCCGAACAGCAATAAAGCCGGATATCAAGCCCGCCCATCACCTCCATCAGCCGCCAGAACGTTTCGGATGCGCGGGCGTCCTGTGTGGCAAACAGATAGCCAAGCGCAGACTCGCGCACATCGTAAGTGCCCAAACGTCCGCGAAACTGCTCCGGCCGCGCCCGCAGCGCCCGGATCAGATCCTGACGGGTCTGGGGCATCTCATGTCCGGCAAAGGCGGCTCGGTTGATCACGATCGCTGCCGGTTCCGTGGTAAAGGCAAACAGGCTCTGCCGCCATTGCGCCCAATCGGGGTGGCTTATGTCATTGATCTGCCGGGCATATCCATCATTGGCCAGTTTAAGCTGCAAATCCATCGCGCTTGAGATCACCAAATCATAGCCATCGGGGTTCTCGCGGAATCGCCGGTCAATCTCGGCGGTACTATGCACGAAGTATTCGATGGCCCATCCCGGCTGTTCACGCAAGAACCGCTGGATGATGGGTGCAAAAAACGAGGTGTCGGTGCTGGACAACACCCGCAGTGTCTGGCTTGCGGCGCTGCCTTCAAATAGCTGCTGATCTTCCCAGTCTTGAGCCAAACCTACCACGGGCCAAAGCAACAGAACTAGAACTGCAAGGATACGCATGCGCCGCCCTCCACCCGGTTTGACAGGTTCAATGTGCCGCCATGGGCCAAGGCCACATCCTGCGCAATGGTCAGGCCCAGTCCGGATCCAATGATCCCCTCCGCGTTGTTACCGCGTTTGAACCGGGCCGCCAGCGTATCGATTTCCGCAGGGGGAAACCCCGGACCCTGGTCGCAAACCTGGATCTGCTTTACCGGATCGCCGGTCAGTGTGATGTCCACCGCGCTTTCTGTCGGGGCATATTTCAGCGCGTTGTCGATCACGTTGCGGATGGCGTTCTGCAGCAGGATCGGATCACCTGAATAGGGCAGTTGCGCCGCGCCATGGACCCGCAGATCGACATCGCGCATATCCGCAACGGGCGTCAGGCGCAGAACCAGATCCTGCACCAATTCAACCAAATCAATGTCCTGCCGGTCCAGATGATCGGCGCGAAAGGTGATCATCGCATGATCCAGCAACTGCCCTGCCGCCCGTGAACTCTCATCAATCGCGCGGATCATCGACCGCAATGCCTCGCGGTTTTCGCCACGGTTGACCCGTTGCAGCGTCGCCTCGGCATAGGACCGCACGGTGGCCAGCGGGGTGCGCACGCGGTGCGCGGCTTCGGCGATGAAATCCTCCGATTGCTTGAGCGAATGATCCAACCGCCCCATCAGTGAATTGAGTGACTGCACCAGCGGCAGCATCTCTGACGGCACCGGCTTGGCAAACGGGCTGAGGTCTTGCGGCCCGCGCCGCGCCACGGAGGTGGTCAGGCGTTTGAGCTGGCCAATGGTGGCGGAGGTCGCCCAGAGCGACAGCACAACAGCCAGCGCAAAGAACCCCGCGCCAAAATAGGCGGCATTGCGCGAAATCCGGTTGAGCGTTCCGGCCAGCGCGTCTTGGGTCTGGCCCACGGAGACTGTGATCTGCGTGCGTTCGCTTTCCCCCACCAGCATGCGCGATGCGGTTGCAAGACGCAGGGACGTGTTCAGGAATTCAACGGTTTGAAATCCGTCTTGCGCCGCTTGGCTGTCTGCTTTGGGCAAGAGCCCCTCATAGCCTGAAACCAAGGACTGGTCCTGATGTACCGCATAGAACACCCGATCATCAGAGGCGGTGCTGAGCATGGAAAAGGACGCATAGGGAATGTCGATCTCAACCTGTCCGCGTCGCAGCACAGCGGCATCCAGAATAGAAGCGACAGAGGCGCGCAGAATGCTGTCCTGACCCTCCTGTGCGACCTGCGCGGCATAGCTGCGCAAGGCCAGAAACAGCAGCAGCGCCAGCACCGCCGCGCCGCCAATAAGGGTGATCATAAGCCGTCCGCGCAGCGATCCGGAGACAGGCACCTCCTCAACCATGGTCAAGCCTGTAGCCCAGCCCGCGCAACGTGGTGATGCGCAGATCGCTGCCTTCGAGATGTTTGCGCAGACGCCCGACATAGACCTCAATCGCGTTCTCGCTGGCGTCGTCATCAATGGAAAACAGCCGATCAAAAAGCTTTTGTTTGGAGAAAATCTGCCCCGGTGCATTCATGAACAATTCAAGCAGACGCAATTCGCGATTGCGCAGACCAATCGCTGCGCCGCCGATCTGGAGGGTGCCGGCCACCGGATCAAACACCGCGCCGCCCAGCTCAATCTCGGTCTTGCCCTTGCCCGCCTTGCGGCGCAGCACTGCGCGGCACCGGGCCTGCAATTCGGCGTGGTCAAACGGCTTGGTCACATAATCGTCGGCCCCAAGATCGAGCATGCTGATTCTGTCGGACACCTGACTGCGGGCGGTCAAAACGATCACCGGCGTGTCCTGTCCCCCCGATCTGTGTTGTTTGAGAAAGCTGCGCCCGTCGCCATCCGGCAACATGATATCGAGCAGAATAAGATCATATTCACCGGTCTCGGAAAAGGCGATGGCATCGCCCAGTTTGTCCGCGTGATCAACAACATGGCCGTCGAACTTCATCCGCGACGAAATCGCCTTGGCCAGCTCGGCATTGTCTTCGACCAACAGAAATTTCATGGCGCGGCGCGGCCTTCTTGTGACGTGTCAGGTTTGTGTCAGGTTGGCGTTCTAGTCTTCCTTCAACTGAGCCGTGCTGCGGCCAGATGTCAAATGGGAGGACAACATGACCACATTGAAACTGGGCCGCCGCGCCCTGATTGGCGCTGCCTTTGCCGCGCTTAGCTTTGGCGCACCTGCGATGGCGGATGGCCACAAGGTGCTCGATAGCATTCACTTCTTGATCCCCGGCGGTGCTGGCGGCGGTTGGGATGGCACCGCACGTGGCACCGGCGAGGCACTGACCGGCGCGGGCCTTGTGGGCACCGCGTCTTACGAAAACATGTCAGGTGGCGGCGGCGGCAAGGCCATCGGCTATCTGATCGAGAACGCCGAAAGCAACCACGGAACGCTGATGGTCAACTCCACACCCATCGTGATCCGCTCGCTGACGGGCGTGTTCCCGCATAATTTCCGCGATCTGACCTTGGTGGCGGGCACCATCGGTGACTACGCGGCGATTGTTGTGGGCAAGGACAGCCCGATCAATTCCATGGCGGATCTGCTGGCGGCCTATGACGCGGATCCTTCTGCCACGGCTATCGGCGGCGGCTCTGTTCCCGGCGGCATGGACCATTTGGTCGCGGCCATGGTGATGGAAGCGGCGGGCAAAGATGCGCTTGGCGTCAAATACATCCCCTATGACGCGGGCGGCAAGGCCATGGCGGCGCTGCTGTCAGGCGAGATTGCCGCGCTTTCGACCGGCTTTTCCGAAGCGGTGGATCTGGCCAAGGCGGGCGAGGTCAAGATTATCGGTGTGACAGCCGATGAACGTGTGGCTGCCGCAGCGGATGCGATGACTATGAAAGAGCAGGGCATCGACACCAGCTTTGTGAACTGGCGCGGGTTCTTTGGTGCGCCCGGTCTGCCTGCAGACAAAGTGGCGATGTACCAAGATGCGCTGGCCAAAATGTATGACACACCTGAATGGGAGGCCGTGCGCGCCCGCAACGGTTGGGTCAACATCCACAACTCCGGCGATGATTTCCGCGCTTTCCTGGAAGATCAGGAAAAGGTCATCGGTGATCTGATGAAAAAGCTCGGATTTCTTTAACAAAGGCTGAACATGGCAGGGCGGTACGCCGCCCTGCATCACCAAAGGGGGGATGGGACGATGGCGCTTGATCGCTGGATCGCACTGATATTGCTCGGAATTTGCCTGACTTATGGCTACACCGCGTGGTTCACAATGGACGGCAGCCTTGCCCCCTTTATGAAGCGCAACCCCATCTGGCCAAGCACCTTTCCCAAAGTTCTGTCGGTGCTGGGCATTCTTGCCTCGCTGATTATCCTGCTGGGGCTGGAGAAAAGCGAAACCCAAGTCGGTGAGATCGATTACCGCCGCTTGGGGGATTACCATTTGGGTCAGGCGATCTTGCTGCTGGCGCTGATGGTGGCCTATGCGCTGTGCCTGCGGCCGCTTGGGTTTCTGTTCTCCACCGGTGCATTTCTCATTCTGGGATCGTTCATTCTGGGCGAACGCAAATGGCATCTGATGGTGCCGGTTTCGGTGCTGACGGCTGTGGTGGTCTGGTATCTGGTGCAACAGGTCTTGGGCATCTACATGCGCCCCTTGCCCGGCTTTTTCGGAGGGTGATGACATGCTCGAAGGACTTCTGATTGGCCTGCAAACGGCCCTTTCCCTGCAAAACCTGTTGATGGTCATCGGTGGTTGTCTGATCGGGACATTCATCGGCATGCTGCCCGGCCTTGGCCCGATGTCGATCATCGCGATCATGATCCCGGTGGCGATCTCGATGGGTGATCCTTCCGCGGCGCTGATCCTGCTGGCCGGAGTTTATTACGGCGCGATCTTTGGAGGTTCGACCTCCTCGATCTTGTTGAATGCGCCGGGGGTGGCGGGCACCGTGGCCTCCAGCTTTGATGGCTATCCGATGGCCAAACAGGGCAAGGCCGGCAAGGCCCTGACCATTGCCGCCATCGCCAGCTTTGCCGGTGGTACAATCGGTGCATTGCTGCTGATGGTCTTTGCGCCGATGCTGTCCTCGGTGGCGCTGCTTTTCCACTCGGCGGAGTATTTCGCCCTTATGGTGGTCGGCCTGTCTGCCATCGCGGCCTTTGCGGGCACGGGGCAGGTGGCCAAGGCGATGATGATGACCGTGCTGGGCCTGATCATGGCGACCGTGGGCGAGGGGGCGCTCTTTAACCTGCCGCGCTTCACCATGGGGGTGATGGACCTGCAATCGGGCTTTGGCTTTATCACGCTGGCGATGGCGATGTTCGCCCTGCCAGAGGCGCTGTTTCTGGTGCTGAAACCGAAAATCACCCAAGGTGGCGGCGACGGCAAGATCAAAGACCTGCGCATCACCCGCAGCGAGGCCCGCGCCATCGCGCCGGTGATCGGTCGGCAATCTTTGCAGGGGTTCTTCATCGGGGTTCTGCCCGGTGCGGGCGCCACGATCGCCAGCTTTCTCGGCTACGCTGTGGAACGCAATATCGCCACCAAGGAAGAGCAAGAGGAATTTGGCAAAGGGTCGATCAAAGGCCTCGCCGCGCCCGAAACCGCCAACAACGCCGCCTGCACCGGATCTTTCGTGCCGCTGCTGACGCTGGGCATTCCCGGCTCTGGCACCACGGCGATCCTGCTGGGGGCTCTGATCGCGCTCAATGTCTCGCCGGGGCCGCGCCTGATGATCGACGAGCCGCAGATTTTCTGGGCGGTGATCATGTCGATGTTCATCGGCAATCTGGTGTTGTTGATCCTGAACCTGCCCTTGATCCCCTATATTGCCAAAGTGCTATCGATCCCGCGCAACTATCTGATCCCGTTCATTTTGTTCTTTACCTTGATGGGGGCTTACATCGGCCAGAACAACGCAACAGAGCTGCTTTTGCTGGTGGGTTTCGGCATCTGTGCCACGGCGCTGAAGTTTGCAGATTACCCGCTGGCTCCGCTGCTGATCGGGTTCATTCTGGGCGGCATGCTTGAGAACAACTTCGCCCGCTCCATGCAGCTTTATGATGGCATCGGGTTTATCTGGGAACGGCCGATGACGTTGGGCCTGTTGGTGATTGCCGCGATCCTCGTGGTGCTGCCCAGCTATCGTGCACGGCGGGCGCGGGCACGGGCGGCTGGGGTGGCGGACGGCGATTGATCGCCGCCCGCTGGTTGTTTAGCCCAGAATGTCAGTGATGGCCCGGTGGGTCACGCCGACAACGTGGTCCGCTTCGGATCGGGTAAGGCAGAACGGCGGGGCAAAGCCGATGATGTCGCCCTGCGGCATGGCGCGGGCAATCACGCCCAGTTCCAACATCCTTGCCACGATCCGTGGTGCGACTTTCTCAGCGGCATCGAAATAGATCCGGTCATCACGATCCTTCACCAGCTCGACCGCACAAAGCATCCCTTCGCCGCGGATCTCGCCCACATGGGCATGGGTGCCCAATGCCGCCGCCATTGCGGCGTTCAGGTGCGCGCCGGTGCTGCCCGCGTTGGCCACCAGATCCAGCCGGTCCAGCAATTCGAGGTTGGCCACCCCCGCTGCCGCGCCGATGGGATGCGCCGAATAGGTCCAGCCATGGCCAATGGGGCCGTTTTCATCGGTGCCTTGCTCCAGCACCTTCCACATCTTGTCCGACACGATGGAGCCGGACAGCGGTGCATAGGCCGAGGTCAGACCTTTGGCGATGGTGATCAGATCGGGCTTCATCCCGTAGTGATCCGATCCCATCATGGTGCCCAAACGGCCAAAGCCGGTCACGACCTCGTCCGAGATCAACAGGATATCGTGTTTGTTCAATACATCCTGAATCGCTTCCCAGTATCCGGCAGGGGGCGGAACAATACCGCCTGTGCCCAAAACCGGCTCGCCGATAAAGGCGGCGATGGTGTCTGGCCCCTCACGCTCAATCAACGCCTCAAGTTCTGCCGCGCAATGGGCGGTGAACTGTGCTTCGGTCTGGGACAGATCATCGCGGCGATAGTAATAGGGGGCTTCGGTGTGCACCACTTGCGACAGCGGCAGATCAAACTTGTTGTGGAACAATCCCAATCCGGTCAAAGAGCCGGTCATCAGCCCCGAGCCGTGATAACCGCGCCAGCGCGAGATGATCTTTTTCTTCTGCGGGCGGCCAAGGATGTTGTTGTAGTACCAGACCAATTTGATGTTGGTCTCATTGGCGTCAGATCCGCTTTGCCCGTAATAGACGTGGTTCATGCCTTCGGGCGCACGCTCTGCAATCATCCGTGACAAGGTGATTGAGGCCTCGGTACCGTGCCCCACATAGGAATGGTAATAGGCCAGTTCATGCGCCTGTTTGGCGATGGCCTCGGCGATCTCGGTGCGGCCATATCCGACGTTCACACAATAAAGTCCGGCAAAAGCATCCAATGACCGGTTGCCTTCACGATCCGTGATATGAACCCCCTCGGCCCCGGTGATGATCCGGTTGCCCATTTCGCGGCGGGCAAACTGGCCCAGATGGGTCGAAGGGTGAAAAAAGTGATCGTGGTCCCACTGGCTAAGCTGGTCGTTGCTGCGTGTGTCTGTCATGGCCGGTCCTTTGGTCTTTGTCTTGGCAGATGTGTTGCCTCATTGGGTTTGACCTAGCCTGCGGCGCGGCGATGATTTTTCGGCAAATCGGTTCTGATCCCAAAAAATCATCGGATTGCGCTCAGCCCCCGCTGAGCAGATCAAAGGGTGGCGGGCCGTCTTTGACTGGCTTGGTCACGATATAGGTAAAGTAGCGCGTCACCCCCGCACGTTGATCCAAAAGCGTGTCGATCAGGCGCTGGTAACTGTCGATATCGGGGCTCACGACCTGCAACAGATAATCAAAGCCGCCGCCCAAGGCCCAGCAGCCTGTGATCTCATCATGGCGGGCCACCTCGCGTTCAAATTTGTCAAAATTTTCAGCACGATGCGCGCCCAGCTCAACCGTGACAAAGACCGTGATAGACGGGCCGATGGCGCGCAAATGGAACTCTGCGCGGTAGCCTGTGATGACGCCGTTTTCTTCAAGCCGCTGCATCCGCTCCCAGCACGCCGTGGGCCGAAGCCCGACCTTGCGGGCCAGATCGCTTTTGCTGATCCGGCCATTGCGCGACAGCAGGGCAAGGATGGCGATATCGGTCTTATCAAGGCGCGGTGATTTCATGAGGGTGATCATGTCGGTGCAACATGGGCGCTTGTCAATTGCAACAAATCAGGAAAATCTAATCGGGAGGCGGGACAGGCCCGCGCGGATTTGACCGGAACAAGCCCATGACAACATTTGATAAAAACTTCTCTGACGATGAATATTACCGCCGCATTGCCAAAACCCGCACCGCGATGGACGCCGCCGGACTTGAGGCCATTGTGGTCTGCGATCCATCCAATATGTCTTGGCTGACGGGCTATGACGGGTGGTCCTTCTACGTTTATCAGGGTGTGGTCCTGACCCAATCGGGCGATCCGGTCTGGTGGGGCAGGGCGATGGATGCGGTGGGCGCGGGGCGCACAGTATTCATGGACGGCGCGGACCACATTCGCGGCTACGATGACACCTATGTGCAAAACCCCGACAAACATCCAATGTCCGATCTGGCGGGCTTGCTGAACGAACTTGGGCTGTCAAATGCGCGAATTGGCGTTGAGATGGACAACTATTACTATTCCGCCAAGGCGCATATGACACTAACCGGTGCATTGCCGGAGGCGCGGTTCGCCGATGCGACAGGTTTGGTCAATTGGCAACGGGCGGTCAAATCCCAGACTGAGATTGAATACATGCGCCGCGCTGCGCGTATTGTCGAAGTCATGCATGAACGTGTCCTCGAATTGGCCGAACCGGGATTGCGCAAGAACGATCTGATCGCCGAGATCTACGCAACTGCCATTCGCGGGGCTGAAGGGCATTGGGGGGATTATCCGGCGATTGTGCCAATGGCGCCGTCAGGCCTTGATGCCACAGCGCCGCATCTGACGTGGGATGACCGCCCGATGCAGAAGGGCGAGGCGACCTTTTTTGAAATCGCAGGCGCACACCGGCGCTATCAATGTCCGCAATCGCGCACGCTGTTCCTTGGCGATGTGCCGCAGAAATACCGTGATGCGGAAAGCGCGGTTCTCGATGCCATTGAGGCTGGGTTGGAACAGGCAAAGCCGGGCAATCAGGCCCAGGACATCGCCAACGCATTCAATGCCACGCTCAACAAGGCGGGTTTTGAGAAAGACAGCCGCTGCGGTTATGCCATCGGAATAAGCTATCCCCCCGATTGGGGCGAACGTACCATCTCGTTCCGGCGCGGCGACACCACTGTGCTGGAGCCGGGGATGACCTTCCACTTTATGCCCGCGCTCTGGCTTGATGATGGCGGGCTGGAAATCACGGAGCCGATCCTGATCACTGAAACGGGCCATGAATGCCTGTGCAACACCCCGCGTGAGTTGTGGGTGAAACGATGACGGCCAACCCGATCAGCGCCACAATCCCGCTGGATGCGCAGGGCGTGCATCATGGTTTTCTCAAGCTGCCCTACAGCCGCGATGACAGCGCCTGGGGCTCTGTGATGATCCCGATCACGGTGATTGCCAATGGGACGGGGCCAACCGCGCTGTTGACCGGGGCCAATCACGGCGATGAATACGAAGGGCCAATCGCGCTTCAGGATCTGGCGGTGACGCTGACCCCCGATCAGATCACCGGGCGGGTGATCATCCTGCCTATGATGAACATGCCTGCCTTTGCGGCCGGCAAGCGGTGCTCGCCCATTGACGGGGCCAATATGAACCGCAGCTTTCCGGGCCAGCCCGATGGCAACGCCACCGCCAAGATCTGCGATTTTATCGCAACCCGGCTGGTGCCGCTGGCCGATGTGGTGCTGGATTTCCATTCAGGCGGCAGCACGCTGGATTTTCTGCCCTTCGCGGCAGCGCATGTGCTGGAGGACAAAACCCATGAGGCCGCTTGCATGGCCGCGATGCAGGCGTTCAACGCGCCCTATTCGGCGCGAATGCTGGAGATCGACAACGTTGGCATGTTTGACACCGAGGTCGAAAATCAGGGCAAGGTCTTTGTCACAACCGAATTGGGCGGCGCGGGCACATCCACCGCCCGAAGTGTCGCCATCGCCCGCAAGGGGATCCGCAACCTGTTGATCCACAGTGGTATTTTGCAAGGTGAGATGACGCAGGATCCAACCATCAATATCGACATGCCGGATGCCAGTTGTTTTCACTTTGCGGAAACTGCGGGGATGATTGAATACCTTCGGGACATGGGGGATTCAGTGACTGAGGGGCAATCGATTGCCCGCATCTGGCCGGCAGACCGTACCGGCGTTGCGCCACAGATTTGCACTGCAGGGCGCAGCGGCATTCTGGCGGCACGTCATGTGCCGGGGCTGGTTAAAATGGGTGATTTCGTCGGGCTGGTGGCGGTGGTTCTGGACTGACCGCCTCCAAGGATTTCGACAGCGGCAATTCGCCGAGGGACATCTCCACTATGCCGATATTCGCCGACGGCGCAGGCTGCACTGGCGTTGTGGTCACGTTTATCTATTTTCTGTGCCCAAGCACGATTTGGAACATCTTTTCGTCAACTTTTTCGATCATGGTCACAGACGCTTGGGCGTTTTTGCGGGCCGGTTTTGCGAATGTGTGATGCAAGACGGGGCCGGTTGCGCGGGTGCACCTGGGCGCAAAGGCGCCGGATTGATGATTAAGGGTTTACGACATGTCGTTTGAGATCAAGTTTGACTATCGCTTTGACACGAATGGGTTTTTCTTGGACGCCAGCCGCCGTGCCACCCTCGAGGAAGCGGCCCGTCTTTGGGAAAGCGTCATCGGTGATGACTTTGACGACGTGCAGGCGGGTATCTCTTTCGACATCACCAATCCAACAAATGGCGTGACCCAGGAAACCATCACCCTGACCGAGGCCGTTGATGACCTGATTGTGTTCGTGGGCGCGGCCTCGCTTGGCGGTTCCACCTTGGGATACGCCGGACCATCGGGGTATTCGGCATCCGGCGATATCTTTTCAGCGCGGATCAGCGATGATTTTCGCGGCCAAGGTGCGGTCAGCGACTTTGAGCCCTGGGCAGGCACGCTGACATTTGACACCGGCACGAACTGGAACTTTGGCCTTGGAGCACCCTCTGCGGGGCAGAACGATTTCCTGTCGGTCGCGGTGCATGAGATCGGCCATATCCTTGGCATTGGCACCTCTGGTGCTTTTGATGCGCTGGTATCGGGCGAAACCTTTACCGGAACCAATGCCCGTTCGGTGAACGGCGGCGCAGCTGTGCCTCTGCACGATGATCACAGCCACGTCGAAGAAGGATTTGACGGTGATACCGTATCGCTCGATCCGATGCTGACCACGGGTACACGCGTGCTGCTGAGCGAAGTGGATAAAGCCATCCTTGCCGATATCGGTTACGAGGTCACAGGCTACACCGCGCAGGGATCTCAACCTGACATCGCCACTGGCGGGGGCGAAACGATTTTTGGCACCATCATCGGTGATCTCATCGACGGTCTGGGCGGCAACGATCAGATCCAGGGTGATCTGGGCGATGACACGTTACACGGCGGCGGCGGGCAAGACACATTGTTTGGCCAGACCGGCGCGGATGAATTGTTTGGCGATGCCGGAAATGATCAGCTTCAGGGCGGCATAGGCAATGACACCCTGCGCGGCGGCGCGGGGGAGGATGTGATGTTCGGCCAAGGCGGAACCGACACCTTTGTCGTCGGCCTTGGGGATGGCGAGAACACGGTCTATGACTTTGATCTTGGCACCGAGGTGATCCGGCTGATTGACAGCGGCTTTGCCACGGCCGATGCGGCGATTGCCTCGATCACCAAACCTTTCTCCAATGTCTCGCGGCTCACATTGTCTGACGGCACCTACATCGATATTTTTCACGGCTCGCAAAGCGGGACACCCCTGACCGCCGCCAACATCGAACTGCAAGGCGATGTGCCCGCCGGCAATTCCGCGGCAACCGGATCTGTCACCATCAGCGGCACCGCCCGCGAAGACCAGACCCTGACGGCGAATACCAGCGGGATTGCCGATGCCGACGGTCTGGGGGCGTTTTCCTATCAATGGCTGCGTGATGGCAGCGCGATCAGCGGCGCAACCGGAAGCAGCTATACCTTGGGCCAGGCCGATGTGGGCGAGCGGATTTCACTGCGCGTCAGCTTCGAAGACCAGGCCGGTAATGACGAAGCCTTGACCAGCGCCTTGACGGCCACCGTGCAAAACGTCAACGACGCGCCGGAAGGCGGGATTTCGATCAATGGCACCGCACGGCAGGGCGTGTTGCTGACCGCGCAGACCTCTGGCTTGTCGGATGCAGATGGCCTTGGTCTGTTCAACTATACATGGCTGCGGGACGGCGCGGCTATTTCTGGCGCGACGGGCAGCAGTTACCGCCTGACCCAATCAGATGTAGACGAAACCATCAGCCTGCGCGTGTCCTACACCGACCAGCAAGGCACAACCGAACACATCAACAGCGCCGCCACTGCCACCGTGCAAAACGTCAATGACGCGCCCCAGGGCGGCGTGCAGATCGACGGCACCGCGCAAGAAGGCAGCGTGCTTTCTGCGCGCACCAATGCCTTGACCGATGCCGATGGGCTGGGGGCGTTGTCCTATCAATGGTTGCGTGATGGCGGCGTAATCAATGGCGCAACAGGCAGCAGCTTTGCCCTGACGCAATCCGACGTTGGCCACGACATCGCGCTGCGGGTCCGCTACACCGATCAGCAAGGCACACTTGAGACCGTAACAAGCGCGGCGACCAGTCCTGTACAGAACCTGAATGATGCACCGCAAGGCGTGGTAGATATCACGGGAACGGCCTTGCAGGGCGCGACCCTCGTGGCGGACACATCTGCTATCACTGACAGCGACGGGTTGGGCGGCTTTTCCTACCAGTGGCTGCGCGATGGCGCGCAAATATCCGGTGCTACATCGGCCAGCTATCAACTGTCCCAGCAAGATGTGGATACACAGATCTCGGTGCGGGTCAGCTTTGTCGATGGGCAAGGCACATTGGAAACCCTGACCAGCGGTGCCAGCGCGGCAGTGCAGAACATCAACGATGCACCGCAAGGCACCGTGCAGATCAATGGCCAGCCACAGGAAGGTGCAACGCTGAGCGCAAATATAAATGCTCTGTCCGATGCAGATGGCCTCGGCGCGTTTTCCTACCAGTGGCAGCGGGGCGGCAGTGATATCGCCGGCGCAACCGGCAGCAGCTATCAATTGCAACAAGACGACGTCGGCGCGACAATCTCCCTGCGGATCACCTATACGGACGGGCAAGGCACGATAGAAGCCGTGACCAGCACCGCAACAGCCGCGGTCGAAAACACCAACACAGTACCCCAAGGCAGCGTCACCCTGACCGGTATCGCGGCGCAAGGCGAAACGCTGGGCGTAAATGCGTCGGCAGTGACAGACGGGGATGGCCTCGGCGCATTCTCCTACCAATGGCTGCGGGACGGTCAAAGCGTTGCTGGCGCGACTGCAGAAACCTACGAACTGGGGCAACAGGACGTGGATGCCCAGATATCGGTGCGGGTCTCCTACATTGACGGGCAAGGCACCAGCGAGGCCGTGACCAGCGGCCCAAGCGGCCCCGTGCAGAACGTCAACGATGCGCCTCAGGGCACAGTGCAGATCACCGGCTTGGCAAAGCAGGGCACATCTTTGACGGCTGCCACCGGCACCATTGCAGACCCCGACGGATTGGGCGCGTTTTCCTATCAGTGGCTGCGCGGCGGTACCGAAATTGCGGGCGCAACGGCGGCGCAGTACACGCCCGTGCAGGCGGATGTTGGCACCTCACTGCAAGTGCGTTTGTCCTATACTGACGGGCAGGGCAGCCTTGAAACCCTGATCAGCGGCGCAACCGCCATCGTGGAGAACCAGAACGATCCCGCCAGTGGCACGCTCACCATTGGCGGAAATGTGACCGAGGGCGGTACATTGACCGCTTCGGTCAGCGATCTGGCCGATGAGGATGGTTTGGAACCATACACAATCACCTGGCTCGCCGATGGTCAGGACACGGGCGTGACCGGCACAACCTATGCGTTGACCTCCGCCGACATTGGCAAGGTCTTTGCCGCCCGCCTGGCCTTTACCGACAGTTTTGGCGCCAGCGAGGTTCTGCTGTCCGGCCCAACCGGCCCTGTGACCAATACAAACGATCCGGTTTCGGGCACGGTCAACATCTACGGTGAGGCCAAGGAAGGCGCGAGATTGACCGCAGATCCCAGCGGACTTACCGATCCGGATGGACTTGGCCCGTTCCACTATCAATGGCTGCGCGATGGCGAAGCCGTGGCCGGTGCCACACAGGACGAATATGTCCTGACCGCCGCGGACATCGGCAGTGCCATTTCTGTGAGGGTGTCTTTCAATGATCAGTTCGGCAATGCCGAGGCAGCGACCTCCGGTGCAACGGCCCTGATCGAAAACGTGAACGATCCAGCAACAGGTGAACCGCAAGTGGTCGGCTCCCTGCAAGAGGGCAGCATATTGACCGCCCAAACGGACGGCATCGCGGATCTCGACGGCCTCGGCCCGTTTGCCTATGTCTGGCTGCGCGACGGCGATCCGGTGCCGGGGCAGACCGGTCCAAGCTATGCTTTGACAGCCGCCGATATTGGCAAAACGATCGAGGTCCAGGTCAGCTTTACCGACGGCCATGGCACGGTTGAGACCCTTACATCAGCCGCCACAGCGCCCGTCGAGAACGTGAACGATGCCCCCGAAGGCGCGATTACATTGACCGGCATGGCCAAAGAAGGCAGCACACTATTTGCAGATACCTCCGGGATCAGTGATCCTGACGGGACCGGCGCGTTCAGCTTTGTCTGGTTCCGTGACGGGCTGGTGCAGCCTGATGCCGTGACTGCCAATTATGATCTGGGTGCAGAAGATATCGGCGCGGAAATCCACGTGCAAATCAGTTACGAAGACGGGTTTGGCACGTTGGAAACCCTGACCTCGGCCGCCAGTGGCGTGGTGGAAAACAGAAACGACCTGCCGATAGGGGCACTGGTCGTGACCGGCACCGCCGAAGTGGGCAAAACGATCAGCGTGGATACAAGCGCTGTGGCTGACGCAGACGGATTGGGGGCCTTCGCCTATGTCTGGCTGCGCGACGGTGCGGTGATCGCCGGTGCCGAGGCAGGCGAATACACGCTCACGCCCGCTGATCTGGACGCCTTTATCGAAGCGCGGATTGCCTATACTGACGGCCACGGCACCGAGGAAACCCTGACCAGCTCCAGCTTTGGCCCTATCGGACCGCTTGTCAAAGACCGGGTCGAAGGCGGCCCAACGGATGATACCCTGACCGGAAGCACCGGTCCCGATGACGTATCCGGCGGCGATGGCGACGACACGTTGAACGGCGGGCAGGGTGATGATGATCTGAACGGCGGCGCAGGGGTGGACACCGCGCAGTTTGCCGGCGCACAGCAAAGTCACACGCTCACCATCAGCCGCAGTGGCATGGTGATTGCCGACCGCCGCGCGGATGGAAATGGCACCGATACGCTGCAAGACATCGAATTTCTCAGCTTTGACAGTACCTTACCCTTGTTTGACGGCGGGGATATGGATCTGCGGGCCTTTGCCGGTCCCGCCGCCCTGAGCGAAGACCAGATGGAAAGCGTGATCGAGCTTTACATCGCCTATTTCAACCGCGCTCCGGATGCGGTTGGGCTGTTCTTTTGGGCCACCGCCTTTGACAATGGAACGACCCTTGATGACATGGCAAAACTGTTCATTGATCAGGATGAAACCCGCGCGGCCTATCCGGATGGCACATCAAATCTGGATTTTGCCGAAACCGTCTACAACAACGTGCTGGGCCGTACACCGGATGTGGCAGGGCTCAACTTCTGGGTTGGACTTCTGGATGATGGGTCGGTCCAGCGGGCGGATTTCATTCTTGAGGTGCTGCGCGGCGCACGGGCCGACGCCCCGGATGACGCCAGCGCCGAATTCATCACGCAACAGGCGGCGGACCAACAATATCTGGAGGTCAAAACCGACATCGGCGCCTATTTCGCCGTGCACAAAGGCATGTCCGACGTGGAAGACGCTGCCGAAGCGATGGCGCTCTTTGATGGCACGGCGGCGGGCATTGAGGCCTCCACCGACGCGATTGACGCATTCTTTGCGGATGCGCTGGATGCCGCAAACGGGGATTTCCTGATGCCACTGATTGGCGTTCTGGATGATCCTTTTGCGGCCTGAGCCGAACCCATCCCGCGCAAGCAGGCGGGTCTCTCAGGAGACCCGCGAATAACCCACGTTGCCCATGGTGAACGTGTCAAAGAAATGTGCCAAACGGCGCACCAAGGGCCGCGCCTCGTCCGACAATGACAGGCGATCTGCGTCTTCGGTATAAAGGCCTGCACATTCCGCCCGCAGCGCCATAAAGGCCGGCGCCAGCATCGCCTGCTGTGCATCGCTCAGCGACAACTCTTTATAATCAATGGCATAATCGCACATCAGCATTTCGATGATCCGGCTGCGCAGCTTGTCTTCCGGCGTCAGCTCGTACCCGCGAGCAGTGGCCAGTTCCTCACCGCGCACGATCTTGGAATAGGGGCCGGTCTGCGGTGTGTTCTGGCTAAACCCTGTCTCAAAGCGCGAAATGGACGAGGCACCCAGACCGAGCAATGTGCCGCAGCCATCGACTGTATAGCCCTGAAAATTGCGCCGCAGTTTGCCCTGTGCCGCCGCGATGGCCATACTGTCTGTGGGCTTGGCAAAATGGTCGATCCCGATGGCGGTCATGCCCGATCCGGTCAGAACATCGGTGGCGTGATTGAACAAGGCAAAGCGGGCGCGGTCATCCGGCAGCGCCTGTTCGGGGATCAACTGCTGGCGTTTGGCCATATGCGGCACATGGGCATAGCCAAAAAGCGCGATCCGGTCCGGGTCCAGCGACATAACCTGATCCAGCGTGCGCCCGAACCCTTCGACGGACTGAAACGGCAAACCATAAACCAGATCAATGTTCAGCGAGGCAATGCCAGCCTGTCGCAACAGATCCACGGCGGTCTTGGTCTGGTCATAACTTTGAAGCCGGCCAATGGATTCCTGCACTTGAGTTGCGAAATCCTGCACCCCGATGCTGGCCCGTGACATGCCTGCGGACCGCAGCGCGGTGATCTTGTCAGCATCCACCAATGTCGGGTCAATCTCGACCGAAAATTCCGTGTTTTCATCACGTTGGAACACACCATCAATCGCCGCAACCAGCCGTTTGATCAACTCCGGCGGCAGGATCGTCGGTGTGCCGCCGCCCCAATGCATCTGTTTGATCCGCTGTTTGCCCTTCAGATGCTTGGCCACCACGGCCAGTTCGGCCTCAAGCGTGGCGATATAGTGCTGAACGGGGGCGAGACTGCTGACCCCTTGCGTACGGCAGGCGCAGAACCAGCACAGGCGTTCGCAGAACGGGATATGCAAATAAAGCGAAATCGGCTCATCCGGGTCCAGCGCGGCAAGCGCCTTGGCCTGAAAATCGGCGCCGATGCCGTCATGAAACGCAGGGGCCGGCGGATAGCTGGTGTATCGGGGCAGGCGCTGGTCAAAAAGGCCACGGGCCTTGAGTGTGTCAAAATCCATCATGAGGACTTTTTTGAATCGCTTTCCTCGGGCTGTCTTTGATCAAGATCAACTGGCGCGGTTTCGTCATCCAAAAGGACACGCCATGCCGCACCGTCCAGATCGTCGTATTGATCGGCCCGCAGGCTCCAGACAAAGGCGAGCAGGCCAAGCCCGCCAAGGCCCAGCGAAACCGGGATCAGGATGGACAGGATATTCATGCCTTGCGCCTCCGTTGCAGCCGCATCGCGTTGAGCAAGACCACGATGGATGAGCTGGACATGGCGATGGCTGCAAGCAGCGGCGTGACAAATCCGGCCATGGCGAAGGGGATCACCAAGGCGTTATAAGCTGCCGCGATGCCGAAGTTTTCCAGAATGCGCCGCTTGGCGCTGCGCGATGTTGTGATCAATTCGGGCAGGGCGGACAGCGTATCGCCCAGCATTACCACATCCGAGGCCGCCCGCGCCGCATCCGCCGCCGCCGCCGGCGCGACAGAGGCATAGGCCGCCGCCAATGCGCCCGTATCGTTCAGACCATCGCCGACCATCAAGACCTTGCTGCCGGTTGCCGCCAATCCGTTCAGATAGGCGATCTTGTCTGCCGGGCTTTGCCCCGCATGCACATGGCTGATACCAAGCGCCTGTGCCACAGCCTGTGTCGCGGCGGCGGTGTCACCAGAGATCAGGTGCATCTCGGTTCCGCTCTTGCGCAGCTCTGCCACCATGTCTGCGGCCCCTTTGCGCAGGGTGGCCTGCAGGGGCAGGAACACCGGCGCCGCGTCACCGATTTGCACCCATGCACCATGTCCACCCTCAGCTTTGGCACCGACAAAATGATCGGCACCCAGCTTGACCAGCTGACCGTTGAACCGGGCGGAAACGCCCTTGCCAGGGTGTTCGGTCACGTCGGTCAGAGAGGCTGCTGCGGTGCCAAGGGATTCAAGGCCCAAAGCCAGGGCGCGGGAAATCGGATGGGTCGAGGATTGCGCAAGACCCAGCGCGATGGCGCGGGTGGATTGTGGCAATGTCTCAACCGCGCCAACCTCAAGCTGGCCTTCGGTTAATGTGCCGGTCTTGTCAAAGACCACCACATCCGTTTCCGCGATCCGTTCCATTGCGGTGCCGTTCTTGACCAGCAGACCGGAACGGAACAACCGGCTTGCCGCCGCGGTGGACACCGCAGGGACAGCAAGTCCCAAGGCACAGGGGCAGGTGATGATCAGAACCGCCACCGCGATATTGAGCGAATGACGGAAATCACCGGTATAGGTGATCCAGCCAACAAAGGTCACAAGCGCCAGCAAATGCACAGCCGGGGCATAGATCGCGGCGGCCCGGTCGGCCAGTGCGGTATAACGGTTGCGGGCCGATTCCGCCGCGTCGATCATCGTGACCATGCGGCGCAGGCTGGTGTCGGCGCCCACAGCCGTGGCGCGGATCGTCAATGGCCCGCTCAGGTTCACTTCGCCCGCACTGACCTGCGCACCGACATTGGCGGCCACAGGCAGGCTTTCCCCGGTCAGCAGGGCGCGGTCGATGTTGCTGATCCCTTCGATCACTTCACCGTCAACAGGCACCCGTGCGCCGGGCAGAACGATGATCGGATCACCCACCTGCGCTTGGCTCAGGTTGATGGTTTCCCGCCCCTCGTCGGTCTTGCGCAGGATGCGCGGCACTTCGAGCGCGGCCAGTTCCTTGGCCGCAGATCGCGCCGTGGCGCGGCAGCGATGGTCAAGGTAACGGCCAATCAGCAGAAAACAGGTCAGCGACAGGGTCGCATCAAAATAGGCGGTATGCCCGCCAGCGGCTGTCTCATAAAGCGACATCGCGGCCGTCAGGATCAGCGCAAGCGAGATCGGCACATCCATGTTGAGCCGCCCGACACGCAGGGCCGTCCAGGCATGACGGAAAAACGGCTGTGCGGCATATCCCAAGGCTGGCAGCGAGATCGCGGCGGACAGCCAATGAAACAATGTGCGCGTGGCATCGGTGGCACCCGACCAAACCGCGACCGACATCAACATGACGTTCATCATGGCAAAGCCCGCGATGGCGATGCGGATGAGCAAGGCGCGGCCCTCGCGGTCGCCATCTTGCCCCAGGGCATCCACATCAAGGATGCGTGCCTCGATCCCCAGCCCGGTGAGATGATCAATCAGATCTTCGGGCATCGTGCCGGTCTCGGCCGTGATCTCAACCTGTTTGCGGTTCAGATTGACCCGCGCTGCATGCACATCGGCGCGGCCCAAGAGCCCGCGTTCCACGGTGGAGATACAGGCGGCACAATGGATCGAAGGCAGCGAAAGATGAAAGGTATCACCCGCCGTATCACTTTGCGCGGCAGCGGGCAGGGGGCCTGCCACGCAACCCGGACAGGCAGCCAAATGAGGGGTTTCGGCCAGTGACATGAGCGTTTCCTATCGCGCCGTGATCGGGATGCGGCGGCGGAATTCGGTGCCGTCCTCGGCCGTCATGTTCAGCCACAGCGTCCAATAGCCTGCTGGCACATCCACATCAGCCACCAGCGCCGTGCCATCCCAGACAAAGGCCGGGGTCACATCCTCTGCCACATGGGTTGCGCGGCCCAGTGTGGCTTTGACCTCGGCCGGTTGAAAGGCGACGCCGTCGCGGTTCAGCACGGTCAGTCTCAACTGCTGATCGGTGATCTCGGCAGTGACATTCCATGCCAATGCATTTTGTGCGGCGCGGTCGGCGTCAAACTTTTGACTGGCCACGTAGGAATTTTTGGTGACAAGCCCCGGAAAGGTGGAAACCGCCTGAAAGGCCAGGGTCAGGTTCACCCCGATGATCACGGCAAAACACCCTGCAAAAATGCCGAAGACATGCCAGCCGTTCATTGTACGCTTCATGATCATGAGCCTTTCCCGTTAAAGATTGTTGCCGTGCTGGCGCGGGTTTGTGTGTCCAGATCTTCAACCCAGATCCGCAAGTCAGTGCGGTCGCTGCTGGCCGCCGGATCTTGCCGCCGTGCAGTGACGTACACGCGCTGCAACATCGTGCTGTCTGCGGGTACTTCTACACTGAGGGTCTCGCTGCCTTCAAGGTTGATGCGCAGTGTCTCCTCCGAGGTCAGCGACAAATGGAACAGGCGGTCATCGCCAGATTTGTTGCGCAAGCGTACATCATAGATATTGCGGATCGACCCGTCCGATTGGGTCACATAGGTCGGGTTGCGCACTGGCGACACTGTCAGTTCAATGTCCGACCGGATGAACAGCGCAAAAAGCAGACCCAGACCGACAATCGACCACAGCGTGGTGTAAAGGATGGTGCGGGTGCGGAACACGTGCTGCCACACCGGCTTGGGCTTCCAGCTTTGGTATTCGGGCTCTTCCTTGGCGGGGGGCACATCTTCGAGCGCGAGATAATCGATCAAGCCGCGCGGCTTGCCGATCTTGTCCATGATCTCATCACAGGCATCGATACACAGGGCGCAGGTGATACATTCCATCTGCTGGCCATCGCGGATGTCGATACCCATGGGGCAAACGTTGACGCATGCCATGCAGTCGATGCAATCGCCCTGCGCGACTTCCACTTCGGGCACTTCGGTTTCGGCATAAGCCGTTGTGGTGCGGGCGGCAGCGGCGGCGCGGGCGCCTTTGCGATGCTTGCCACGCGGTTCACCGCGCCAATCGCGGTAGCCTACGGTCAATGTGCCTTCGTCCATCATCGCGGCCTGGATGCGCGGCCATGGGCACATGTAGATGCAGACCTGTTCGCGCATGAAACCGCCAAAGATAAAGGTGGTTGCGGTCAGCACCGCGATGGAGGCATAGGCGACATAGGGCGCGTCCAATGTGAAGAGGTTCACTGCCAGGGTCGGCGCATCGGTGAAATAGAACACCCAAGCCCCGCCTGTGGCGATAGAGATCAGCAGCCAGACGATCCATTTGCTGACCCGAAGCCGCCATTTGCGGAAATCCCATTTCGCCTTGAGCAATCTGATCCGCGCATTGCGGTCCCCCTCAATCCAGCGTTCGACCAGCAGGAACAGATCGGTCCAGACGGTCTGCGGGCAGGTATAGCCGCACCAGACCCGGCCAAGCGCCGAGGTGAACAGGAAAAGCCCCAACCCCGCCATGATCAGCAAGCCCGCGACGAAATAGAACTCATGCGGCCAGATCTCGATCCAGAAGAAGAAGAACCGCCGGTTGGCCAGATCCGCCAGCACCGCCTGATCGGGCATGTTTGGCCCGCGATCCCAACGCACCCACGGCAGCAGATAGTAGATGCCAAGGGTGATGCCCATGATCCACCATTTCATCGTGCGAAAGAAACCAGACACACGGCGCGGAAAGATGGGTTCACGGGGGGTATAAAGTGGCTGAGGGGAATCTGTCATTTGAATCGGTCCAAATAAGGGTCTGTTCGCACCGGAGTTATGCAGCCGCAGCGTGATCTTTGCTTTGATCTGGGTCAAGTGTCCTGACAGCCTGCGTCAGCAGACCGCAGGCGGGGGCCGAAACGGCAGGTTCTTTACTGGACGCAGATCCATCGGGCTGTCACACCCAAATCAATTAACGCATTGAAAGGACAAAATAATGCACAAGGTTGCGGTACTGCTTTGCGATGGATTTGCCGATTGGGAATATGCTTTGATCGGGGGCACGGGTGGGCCATTCTACGGGCTTGAGATACAATATGTCACACTGGGCGCGGCCTATCTGACCTCGCAAGGCGGAATGAAGGTTGAGGTGGACAATACCCTGGCTGATCTGGCGCGATTGCGGCCCCTTGTGATTGCCGTGATCGGTGGCACAATCTGGGAAACGGACCACGCGCCAGAATTCTCAGAGCTGCTGCGCCATCATCATCAAGATGGCGGCACGGTGGCCGGGATCTGTGGCGGCACCTTGGCATTGGCGCGGGCAGGGCTATTGGACAATTGTGCCCACACGTCCAATGCACCGGCGTTCCTGACAGACAATGCACCAAGTTACTCAGGGCAGGGCCACTATCTGACGCAACCCGCGGCCGTAAGCGACGCCAGCGTGATCACCGCCCCCGGTACAGCGCCGGTCAGCTTTGCCGCCGAGGTGTTTCGTGCGGCAGGTCTGGCTGCAAAGGCCGTGATGCAATTCAGGACGATGCTGGCCGCAGAGCACAACACCGACATTACCGGACGAACATAAAAAAGGGGTGCCCCTCCTCAGGCACCCCTTCCTTTGCGCGCGGTTTGGTGCGAACAGAACCGCAAACGCAAAGTCTCTTGTGGCTTGGTCTCAGTTGGCGGGTTCTTCGCCGCCGCCAAGCTGGTGAACATAGGCCGAAACAGCCTGCACCTGTGCCTCTGTCAAACGCGAACCCCATGGGGGCATCACGCCGAACCGGGCATTTGTGATGGTGTCTGTCAGTGCCTCGCGGTCACCGCCATAAAGCCAGATCGCATCCGCCAGATTTGGCGCACCCTGATCACGGTCGCCAAGGCCAGCGTCGCCGTGGCAAGAGGCACAATTGTCCGCGTAAAGCTCGGCCCCCGGTGCCGCGACAGCCGCGTCAAATTCTTCGCCCGACAAGGACCGAACATGTTCGACCAATGCGGTGATTTCCTCTTTTTCCAGCAGCTCACCAAAGGCGGGCATCTCGGAATAGCGGGCATCATCATCCACATCGTTGCGAATACCGTGGCGGACAGTGTAGGCGATATCTTCCATCGAGCCGCCCCAGAGCCAGTCGTCATCCAGCAGGTTGGGGTAGCCCTTGGCACCCGCCGCACCAGAGCCGTGGCACTGTGAACAATTGTTGCGGAAGACAGAGGCGCCCGAAGACACGGCATAGCGGAACAGATCTTCGTTCTCGCGCAGGGTGTCCAGATCGGCGCTGGCCAGTTGAGCGTCCCGCGCGGCAGAGGCTTCGCGGAACCCGTCGATGTCCCGGGCCACTTCGCCGCGTGTGGAATAGCCCAGCAAGCCCTCGGTCGCACCGTTGATCAATGGCCATGCCGGATAGGCCACGGAATAGCCGATGCCCCAGATGATGGTCAGATAGAAGCACCACAGCCACCAACGCGGCAGAGGGTTGTTCAGCTCCTCGATCCCGTCCCATGTGTGACCCGTGGTTTCGATTCCGGTGACGTCGTCAACGTTATCGTTCTTGCCGCTCTTCGTGTTCTGCGCGCTCATTTCGCGTCTCCGATCTGATAGTGTCCGCCCTTTGGGTCGGTGCCATCGGCACCGTCCAGAGATCCGGTCGTGTCATTGCGAAAGGGAATGTTGGCGGTTTCCAGGTGGGTCTTCCGGCTGCCGGGCCGGAAGGCCCAGACAATCACGCCGAGGAAGAACAGCGTCATTGCCAAAAGCATCCAGCTGTCCGCGAATTCCCGCATCCAAGAATAGGTTTCCATCGTGGTCTCCTTTCTTAACGGCTTGCGTCAGGCGTGAAGGTCGAGAAATCGACCAGCGTGCCAAGCATTTGCAAATACGCCACCATCGCGTCCATCTCCGTCAGGCCGGGCTGGCCGTCAAAGTTGCGGACCTGTGCGTTGGGATAGCGCTCCTGCAGACCGTCGTAATCGCTGTCGGGATCGGCCTGAGCGAGGAAGTCCGCCGCCGCATTCTCAACCATCTCGTCGGTGTAGGGGACGCCGACGAAACGTTGGGTGCGGATCAGGTCTTCGATGTATTTCGCATCAATCGGGGTACGCGCAAGAAATGCATACTTGGGCATGATCGATTCAGGCACCACGGACTGGGGGTCCATCAGGTGATCCACATGCCAGCCGTCGGAGTAACGGCCGCCGACCCGTGCCACATCAGGGCCGGTTCGCTTGGACCCCCACTGGTGCGGGTGGTCATACATGCTTTCTGCTGCGAGGGAGTAATGGCCGTAACGGTCCACTTCGTCCCGCATCGGGCGGATCATCTGGCTGTGGCACACATAACAGCCTTCGCGGACATAGATCTCCCGACCGGTCAGCTCCAGCGGGGTGTAGGGGCGCATCCCGTCTACCTCTTCGATGGTGTTTTCGAGGTAGAACAGCGGTGCGATTTCCACGATCCCGCCGATGGTCACAACGGCCAGAGACAGAACCATCAGCAAGGTGGCCGATCTTTCGATCATCGCATGGCGGGCAAGGAAGCCCTTTTTGGGCGCAGTGTTTTGATTATCAGACATGTTTTTGTTCCTTACTCAGCTGGCACACCAACGGGGGCAGTGACTTTCTGTCCTCCGCGGATGGTCATCCACATGTTCCACACCATGATCAGCGCACCGGTGAGGTAGAGAACCCCGCCCAGACCCCGCACGATGTACATCGGGAACTTCGCAGCAACGGTGTCGGCAAAGGAGTTCACGAGGAAGCCCTGTGCATCCACTTCACGCCACATCAGGCCTTCCATGATGCCGGTCACCCACATGGATGCCGCATAAAGGACGATACCGATGGTCGCGAGCCAGAAGTGCCAGTTGATTGCAGACATGGAGTACATCTGCGCACGGCCCCAAAGCTTTGGCGTCAGGAAGTAGAGCGCCGCAAAGGTGATCATACCGTTCCAGCCAAGTGCGCCGGAGTGTACGTGACCGATGGTCCAGTCAGTGTAGTGGCTCAGAGAGTTCACCGCGCGGATCGACATCATTGGTCCCTCGAATGTGGACATGCCGTAGAACGCAAGGCTGATCACGAACATCCGGATGATCGGATCGGTGCGCAGCTTGTCCCAGGCGCCGTTCAGCGTCATCAGACCGTTGATCATCCCGCCCCAGCTGGGCATCCACAGGATGATGGAGAACACCATGCCAAGGGTCGAGGCCCAGTCAGGCAAAGCGGTGTAATGCAGGTGGTGTGGACCGGCCCAGATATACAAGAAGATCAGCGCCCAGAAATGGATGATCGACAGTTTGTAGCTGAACACCGGACGGCCGGCCTGTTTTGGCACGAAGTAGTACATCATGCCCAGGAAACCCGCAGTCAGGAAGAACCCAACCGCGTTGTGGCCATACCACCACTGGGTCATGGCATCCTGCACACCCGAGAACACCTGAATAGAGCGCGAGCCCCAGATGCTGACGGGAACGGACAGGTTGTTGACCAGATGCAGCATCGCCACGGTGATGATAAAGCTCAGCAAGAACCAGTTGGCCACATAGATGTGCTTTTCCTTACGCTTGATCAGCGTGCCCATGTAGATGAACAGGAACGCCACCCAAACCAGGGTCAGCCAGATATCCACATACCATTCAGGTTCTGCATATTCTTTGGATTGTGTGGCACCCAGCAGATAGCCGGTCGCGGCCAGCACAATAAACAGCTGATAGCCCCAGAACACGAACCAACGCAGGTTCCCGCCCCAAAGCCGCGTGCCGCAGGTGCGCTGCACAATGTAGAACGACGACATGATCAGCGCGTTGCCGCCAAAGGCGAAAATCACCGCTGATGTGTGAAGGGGACGCAGACGCCCGAAGTTCGCATAGGGCTGTGCCCATTCGAAGTTCAGCGCTGGAAAGGCCAGCTGAAACGCGATGAACGTCCCGGCAAGAAACCCGACAACGCCCCAAAAGCCGGTGGCAATAACGCCGGCCCGCACCACGTCGTCCATGTATCCGTTTGCGTCGATACCGCCATTGTTTGGCTCGTCTGTGCGCCGAAGCACCCAGATGAACATCCCGGCGGCCACAACCATGATGATCAGCGCATGGATCTGATAAGCCAGATCGCGGCCCCAATCGGCTGCAAGGGCTGCAAAGATCGTAATCAGCCCCAATATGATAAGTTTGAAATAATCAGACGTCATTTTCTGTCCCCTCTGTCCGCCACCAACCCCGAGGAGCGGGAAGGCGCGGTTTGCGTCGTAGAGCAGCATTTGCATCTTGGCCCGCAGATGTTCTTTGATCTGTGTCAAATGCCGCTCGTTTTCTTTTTGGGCGATATCAAAGACAGGGGTCAATGCGACATGCAGGCTGCTTGGGAAATAAAAGGAGAAACAGCATGTCCATTCAGACTGTCACCACTGTTCTGACTGACAAGGAAACAGCCGTATCGCAGATCGAGGCCGCGGCAAGTTTTGCCCGTACCTGTGATGCGCATCTTCAGGTTCTGGCATTGGGCACAGGTCTGGATCAGCCCGGTGTGGTGCAGGGGGCCTTGGACGCGGTGCCGATCTCGGCCAGCCTCGAAGACGGGATGCTCCGGGCCAGAGAACTGGCCGAGGTTGCCCAGCAGGAGCTGGCAAAGGAAGATATCCGCTGGGATGTGGATGAGGTGTCGTCGTTGACCTCGTCGCGCAGCAATGACATCACCCGGCATATCCGGTTCAGCGATCTGGTGATTCAGCAACGGTCCTCTGACAGGGTTGCGGCGGCCCATGTGGCGCAAACGGCGGAAACGGTTCTGTTTGACGGGGATTGCCCGCTTTTGCTGCTGCCCGAAAAGCATGAAATGCTGGCCCCCGCGAAAAAGGTCATGGTCGCATGGGACGAAAGCGCAACCGCACTGCGGGCCGCGCGTCTGGCGCTGCCGCTGCTGCGCCGCGCCAGCAGTGTTTATGTCGCCATTGTCGATCCAGCCAAGGATTCGCCAGACCGGTCAGACCCCGGTGGCGCCTTTGCTCAGTTTCTGGCCCGCCATGATGTCAAATGCGAGGTGATGGTGTTGTCGCGCACCGATGACACGGTTTCGCAGACCATCGAACGCCGTGCGCAGGAGTTGGGCTGTGAACTGGTGGTGATGGGCGCCTACGGCCACTCACGGCTGCGGCAGGCGCTGTTTGGCGGCACGACACGGCATATGCTGGAAAGCGCGGCTTTGCCGGTGTTCCTCGCGCACTGACGTATCAGGTCAGCATCATCCCATCGGTATCGTCCCCGGTTTCGGCCATCAAACCAGCCAGATCGGGGATGGTGATGGTGCGGGTGCCGCCCAGCTCGATAATGCCATCCTTGCGGAGGGCAGTCATCTGGCGGCTGACGGTTTCGATGGTCAGGCCCAGATAATTAGCCATTGCCTCACGCGACATCGGCATTTCAAACGACAGGCCATCTTGAAGTTTCTGCATATGCAACGACGCGGTGCGCCGGCCAATCAAGGACAGCAGACAGGTGATCTTTTCCCGCGCGGTCTTGCGGCCCAAAAGCATCATCCACTCGCGGGCAACTTCCAATTCATCCAGCGTCATCGCCAGCAGGCGCTGTCCGATATGTGGCGTATCTTTGATCATGTTTTCAAAAGGTTTGCGCCGGAAACAGCACAGGGTCACCTTTTGGATCGCGACCACGTCATAGGCCACGGCATCCCGTCCCGGACGGCCAATGAAATCGGAGGGCAACAGCAAACCAACCATTTGGATACGCCCATCCGGCAGGGTACGAGAAAGCGTTGCCGCACCTGACACAACGGATGCGACGAAATGCATCTCGTCGCCCTCAAACATGATCGACTGGCCCGCATCAAAGGTCCGGTAATACTTGATATCTTCAAGCCGGCTTAACTCATGCGGCTCGCAGGTCGCGCAAACAGCACGATTGCGAATGTTGCAATCTGAACAGGCCATGAAATCCGAGCTGGATTGCGCCAGAGTCATAAGGAGGTCTTTCGTTCGCTAAAAGTCTAATAGTTCTAACATCAAGACAGCCACAAGCAAAGCCTCATCGGTGCGTCATTCTCGCCCTCATCACAAAGGGAGCAGGCATCACAGGGCGATCACGGCTCATCCGGGATCGGCGCCTTGGGGCCAAGTTGGGTTTCAGTGGCTTGCTGTGCGGCGGCTGCGACCGCCGTGCGTTCCTCTTCGGTCATGTTGTCAGATCCGGCCACTTCGACCTTGACGTTTCGCTCGGCCATGCGGATGCCGTTGGCTTCAAAGGCATCGCGCACCATCTGGTAGGCATCGCGCCGCACCAGCCATTGCTCGCCAGGGCGGGTCATGAACTTGACGCCAACAACCATGTTAAACTCTTCCATCCGCCGCACACCTTGGGACTTGAGCGTTTCGATAATGCTGTGACCGTAGAATTCGTTCTCGAGCATCTCCGCGCCAATCTTTTTGATCAGCTTCTTGACCAGTTTCAGGTCGGTCTCGAAGGGCACGCGGAATTCCAGCTTCATGATCACCCAATCACGCGAATGGTTGGTCAGATGACGCAATTCGCCAAAGGGCAGGGTATGAACCGCGCCTCTGTGATGGCGGATCTGCAGGGACCGGATCGAGATTTTCTCCACCGTGCCGCGGAGCTGGTCAATTTCGACATATTCGCCAACCCGGAACGCATCATCGACAAGGAAAAAGATCCCCGAGACCACATCCTTGACCAGTGACTGCGCACCAAATCCGATGGCGATGCCCAACACGCCCGCACCTGCGAGAATCGGCGCGATGTTAACGCCCAGCGAGGACAGCACAGACATCGCCACCATCACCAGCAAAGTGACCATCAATGTGACCCGCAGCAACGGCAGCAAGGTGGCCATCCGCGCCTCTGGCCCCGGCGCTGTTCCCGGTTCGGGCGGGCGGTAGGCGGCCAACCTGCGGTCAATGGCCGAACTGGCCCAGACCCAGACCAGATCCGCCAGCAAAAGCGCCACCGCGCTGTCGATCAGCACCCGCAGGGCGCGGCCCGAGAATGTCGGCGTTGCCGCACGTTCAAAGACCCGCAAGTCCCAGACCAACGCCAGAATGATCCCGACCGCAAACAGCGCCACAAAACGCACCAACCGCTGCGCCAGCGGGCGATAGCTTTCGTAAGGATGATCGGGCAGGGGCGCGTCTGTCTCTTCGGCCGGTTCTTCCTGGGCGGGTTCAGCCAGATCGCCTCTGTCTTGCGGCGCGGCATCAGGGTTGGGCGCTTCGATGCGGATCACCTCAGCTTTGGCGCGGTCAAAACTGTCATCCACCCAAAGCCGCAGCAACCGCAGACCGGGCACCAATAGACCAAGCAGTGCAAAGCTCCACATCAAGGGGGGCAGATCAAGCAAAAGCGCGGCGTAGACCAGAACCGCCAGCACGCACAGATAGACCCGCCAAAGCCGCTGTGTGCGGCTGCGGGGCAGGGCGAGGATTGCCCCGATCTTGTGAAAACCATAGATCACCGCGGCCAGGGTCAGAACCAGCGCCAAAGTAGCCAGCGCAAGGCTCACGCCCAAGGCTTGCGGCGTCTGACCGCCGCTGCCGGTGATGCGCCCAAAGACATCTGCCATAGATGCGGCGAGCACGAAGAACCCGGCCAGACAAAGGAGCAGTTTGGACAGGAATTTGGCCACCGGATTGGACAGCGGCAGCAACCGCAACTCCTCGACCGAGGGGGCCAGAAACAACACCAGTACCGCCCGGATTGCCCGCACGCCAAACACCACAACCAAGAGGTTAAGCACCAAGGTTTCCAATGTCGGCGGCCATGAAAAGGCGGCAAAGGTGCCAATGCTGCCAACCGCAAAGATCGCCAAACCGGTCAAGGTGATCAACGACCGCAAGGTTGCCGCCGTCACCCGTTCGCGCACGGTGCTGACATGTTGCAATTCGATGCGCAGTTTGACCGGATTGGTGTATTGCCGGTAAAGCCATTCCAGCCCCGCGCCCACAAACAGAAAAATCATCACAAAGGTCAGGCCGCGCACCTGTTGTGCGGGGGTGACCTTGGTTTGCCAGCGCTCAAGAATATAGGCCGGGGCAGATGGGAAAGCGCGCCATGCCTGCCCCAGATCGCCAATCCGCGCCCGTATGCCGGTCAGAACAGCCTCGGCCTCTTCGCGAAAGGTTGCGCCGTTGTCCTCGGCGATCACTTCGGTGGTGTCCGCCTGAGCGGTCAGCCAGCCTTGAATGCGCGGATCGGCCAGCAGTCGGGTGAATTCGTGCAGATCATTGGCGGAAGGGGCATCAACGGGCGCAGCACTGGTATCTTGCGCGGTGGCGGGGACGGCCGCCAAGGACAGGCCCAAACACAGCGAAACGGCGCGGATCAGGCGGATCATCATGCAGGCACCTCATCGGTATGTCGCGCCGGTTCTGCCACGCGGGGGCTGTCAAAACTGAAATCCGGCGGAAACACCCGTGCGACGGTCAATTCGGTGCCATGCTCAAGCGGCAGTTGGCAGGCCAGCCGCACGTCATCGCCCTTGTTGATACGGTCCAGCGTCATCTGCTCCAGCGGGGTGGGCGGTGGCGGCGGATTGCCTGCCACATCGAGAATGCGCACCGCGCAGGTGCCGCAGCGCCCGCGCCCGGAACACAGGTTGGCATGGGGCTGATCGGCGCGGCGAAACCCGTCCAGAAGGCTTTGACCCGTCAAGGGGGCAATCCGCCCGATATCTTGGGTGGTCACTGTGACCCGCACATTCTGCGCCAGCCAGTTGCGCAAACCGCGCCCCGCGAGCACCAGCGCAGCCAGCCCAGCAGACACCCAGATCACCCAGTTTGTGACAGTCTTGATCAGGCCGAAGGGGATCGGTGCCACAAAAGCCGGATCGCGGATCAATTCCGGCCCCGCGCCCTCGGCCAGCACGATCCGCCCGGCCTGCGCAAACCCGATCAACGCCAGAACCGGCACTGCCACGGCCATTGGGTAAAGCCAGGGCAAATACCCCGCTGCCGCCCGCTTGGCGCGCAGCCACATGAACAGGCCCGCACAGCCATGTACCCAAACGACCGACAACAGAACCACCTGCGTCAATCCGATGCCCGGATTGCTGAGCCAGAAAATCCGGTTGATCAGGACATAATCCACCAAAACGCCCGATTGCTGCAACATCGACACGCCAATCGCATGGGTGGCGAGTAAGGGCAGAACCGTAAGCCCCGACAAGGCTTGCACCAGATCCTGGACAGTGCCGGAGATACTTGGCCTTTGGTAAATCGACCACAGCCCGACAAAATAATGCAATAGCAGCATCGTCAGCGTGACATAGGAGGCCGCGCCATTGGTCCAGACACCCGAAAGATAGGGGCGCGCAGCATCCATCGCATCCACCGACAGAATGCCAAGGCACAGGTTCAGCAAATGACAGGTCACATAGGCCAGCAGGTAAAGGCCGCTGAACATGCGCAAGTTGCGCAGGGTGGTGCGCTGCGCCGGGCGAGTGGGGGCGTTGCTCAATGGAGTGTCCTTGATCAAAAAACTGCGTCAATATCTCACAGTCTATGATCTGGGACGGGCAGGGCGCAAGCGCGGTGCTATTTGCCGCTGCCCCCCGCGCCGGGGGATAAATCATGTTGCATTGTCAGGTCAGTTGCTTTTTTATTGGCTCAGCAATCAATAAAAATCATCTGGGAGTCACCTGAACCATGAAAACCTTGCTTGCGACAACCGCATTGGCGCTGACCATCGGCACATCTGTAGCCGCCGCCTCTTGCGACAAAGTCACCTTCTCCGATGTTGGCTGGACCGACATCACAGCCACCACCGCCGCCGCCAGCGTCGTCCTGGATGCACTGGGTTATGACACCGAAACCAAGATCCTGTCGGTGCCTGTGACCTATACCTCCATGGCAGCAGGCGACATCGATGTCTTCCTTGGCAACTGGATGCCCACAATGGAAGCGGACATTGCCCCTTACCGCGAGGCTGGCACAGTCGACACTGTCCGCGCCAACCTTCAGGGGGCCAAATACACATTGGCCGTGAACAAGGCTGCCGCCGACATGGGCATCACCTCCTTTGACGCCATCGCCGCCAAAGGCGAAGCGCTGGATGGCAAGATCTATGGTATCGAGGCAGGAAATGACGGGAACCGTTTGATCCAGTCGATGATCGACGACAACGCCTTTGGTCTCAAAGACTTTGAAGTGGTGGAATCTTCCGAACAGGGGATGCTGGCACAGGTGGCCCGCGCCAACCGCAAGGGCGATCCGGTTGTCTTTCTCGGCTGGGAACCACACCCGATGAACGCCAACTTTGAGCTGACCTACCTTGAGGGCGGCGATGATTTCTTTGGTCCCGATCTGGGCGGCGCGACCGTTTATACAAACACCCGCGCCGGCTATGCCGCGGAATGCCCCAACGTTGGCAAACTGCTGGGCAACATGGAATTCACGCTGGCCATGGAAAACGAAATCATGGGTGCCATTCTGGATGATGGCAAAGATCCAGAAGAGGCCGCCACAGATTGGCTCAAGGCCAATGCATCGGTGCTCGACGGCTGGCTGGCAGGGGTCACCACCAAGGACGGCGGCGACGCGATGATGGCCGCCAAAGACGCGCTGAAGTAAGATCAGCCCACAATCGAAAGATGCCCGTTCTTAGCCATAGGACGGGCATCTTTTTTGAATGCACAACAGTTTGGCGGGGGACGCAATGGACTGGCTGACAGAAAACAAAGTGCCAATCGACGACGTCGCAGAGGCGATGTTCGAGTGGCTGCAGATCAATGGCGCGTGGTTCTTTGACGGGCTGGCCTTGCTGATGGAACAATTGATCGACGCGATCCTTTGGGTGCTGCAAACCCCGCATCCGCTGATCATCATTGCGCTGTTTGCCGTGCTCACATGGGTGATCCAACGCAATTGGAAAACCGTGGCCTTTGTTGTGCTGGGCTTTCTGTTCATTCTCAATCAGGACTACTGGGAGGAGACCACCGAAAGCCTGACGCTGGTGCTTTCGGCCTGTGTGGTCTGTATGGGGGTGGGCGTGCCCATCGGCATCGCGGCGGCGCACCGGCCCAAGCTGTACCGTTTCATGCGTCCGGTGCTGGACCTGATGCAAACCCTGCCGACCTTTGTCTACCTGATCCCCGCGATTGTGTTCTTTGGCATTGGCATGGTGCCGGGTCTGATCGCCACGGTGATCTTTGTTTTGCCCGCTCCGATCCGCCTGACGCAATTGGGCATTTCCTCTACGCCCAAGGCGCTGCTTGAGGCCGCTGAAGCCTTTGGCGCCAAGCCGAGCCAGACCCTGTGGAAAATCGAGCTGCCCTATGCGCTGCCGCAGATCATGACCGGGCTGAACCAGACGATCATGCTGTCGCTGTCAATGGTGGTGATTGCCGCGCTGGTGGGCGCGGACGGGCTCGGCGTGCCGGTTGTGCGCGCGCTCAATCAAGTGAACACCGGCCTTGGCTTTGAAAGCGGGCTGATCATTGTCGTGGTCGCAATCATGCTGGATCGAATGTTGCGGGTGGGCGGAAAATGACCAAAGCTGTTGAATTCAATAACGTTTCCATCGTCTTTGGCGAAAAGCCGGGCAAAGCCCTGCCGCTGATGGACGCGGGCCAAAGCCGTGCAGAGATTGAAGCCGCCACGGGGCAGGTGCTGGGCGTGCACAATTGTTCCTTCGAGGTCGAAGAGGGCGAGATCCTCGTGTTGATGGGGCTTTCGGGGTCGGGCAAATCGACGCTGCTGCGGGCGGTCAACGGGCTGAACCCCGTGGTGCGCGGCAATGTCACTGTGAACGATGGGGCGTGGTCCTGCGATGTGCAGGGCTGCTCCCCCGCGGATTTGCGCCGGGTGCGCCGCGAATGCGTATCCATGGTGTTTCAGCAGTTTGGCCTGCTGCCCTGGCGCAGCGTGCGCGACAACGTGGCACTGGCGCTGGAATTGTCGGATGTGCCCAAAAAAGAACGCCTTGAGCGTGCCGACAAACAGCTGGCCCTTGTGGGCCTGTCCGATTGGGCTGACCGCAAAGTGGGCGAATTGTCCGGCGGCATGCAGCAGCGCGTGGGCCTCGCCCGCGCTTTTGTCACCGAAGCGCCGATCCTGTTGATGGATGAGCCGTTCTCGGCCCTTGATCCGCTCATCCGCACCCGGCTTCAGGACGAATTGCTGGACCTGCAACGCGATCTGAAACGGACGATCATTTTTGTCAGCCACGATCTGGACGAGGCCTTCAAGCTGGGCGGCCGCATCGCGATCATGGAAGGGGGGCGTATCGTGCAACTGGGCACCCCGCGCGAGATTTTCTCAAACCCCGCGTCAGAATATGTGGCGGATTTTGTGGCGAATATGAACCCGCTTGGCGTTCTGACCGCACGGGATGTTATGGGGGCGCAGACCGGTTCCGCATCCGCCGAAGTTCCGGCCGAAACGCCCGTGGCCGACCTGATTGATAAACTCAGCGGCGCACAGACCGCTCTGAACGTCACGGACACCACAGGCACCGTCGGCACCGTTACCGCGCAAAGCATTGTTGAGCGCCTCAAAGGTTGATCACCTGCCCATCTTGAACCATCTGCCTTGGCCAGAGGGGCCAGGGCAGACCAGGCTGGCCTTAGAACAGCAGGCCTGCGTTCGGGATGTGTTCAGAACAATGAGAAACGGCGCAACCCGGTGTCTCCAAATCCGCATGGGTTCAATTCTCGCCTTGAGCCTTTGAGTGCCGCGCGGCCCAGATTCCCCGAGCAAAAGTAGCCCACAGCGGCCGGACCTGTTGCATCTTTCAGATCTCGCTTCCGACGAGGGACGCACCGATCAATAGTCCCAGGCAAAGTATCGCACCGACAATCGGTAATAGGATAGGCACCTTGAACGTACCTGCCGGTGCAGGGGCATGCCGGAGCTTCATCCACACCAGTGCCAGGTTGATCAATACAAAAATCGCCAAAAGCACTTCGGACGATGTTTCCACCAGTTTATCCAGAGGGATCATTGTTGCCATAACCAACACCGCTGTTGCGACCAGTATTGTTGCTCTGAGAGGGGTTTGCGTGCGCGGGGATACAACGCCGATCCAAGCTGGAAGCCGACCCTCCTGTGCCATGCCGTATGCCACTCGCGCGGCCATGATAAGGATGATCACAACACCGTTCATGGTCGCGACAATTGCGATCAGGGTAATGGCAAGCGGGGGCAGTCCGGTCAGGCTTTCAAAGAGCAAGCTGATAGGTGCAGATGTGCCCGCGAAACCCTCGGCAGAAACAGTCTGCGTTGCGACAAACGATACCAAAATATAGAGCACAGTTACCACGAATAGCGTGATACCAATGGCCCATGGCATGATCTTGGATGGGTTCTTGGCTTCCTCGACAAGATTGACGACGTCGTCAAAACCAATGAATGCAAAGAATGCGATCATGCTCGCGGCCAACACGCCAGAAAGGGCCGCACCATCCGATGCCGGGGGCATAAGTGAAGATGGCAACGCGCTTATGCTGCCCGGATCGCCAACAAGCCCAAAGACGATAATGACCACGAGGCCTATAACCTCCACCAATGTCATCGCACCCGCTATGGCCACGGATTCCCGTATGCCCCATGCTGCGATCGTGGCCATCGAAAGGACGATGGAGACCACAAGCACTTCTTCTGGCAGATGTATCAACTCTCCGACATAGCCTGCTGCCCCTACCGCGATCGCCGAAGCTGCGACCATCGCTTCGACCAGAACAGCAAGGCCGACCAGTATCGTCAGCCAGGGAAGACCAAATGACCGTTCGACATAGACCGCTTCGCCCGCGGCCTGTGGAACCCGCCCGGACAATTCGGCAAAGGAGGCCGCCGTAAACCCCATTACGATGGCGGAAAGCAAAAATGCGGCAGGTGCATATGAGCCCGCACGCACAATCGTTTCACCAACCAAAACGTAGATGCCAGCACCAATTGTGACGCCAAGGCCATACAGAACAAGTCCGGGCAGGCCTATGGATCGCTTGAGATGTACCGCTTTTCGAGATGTCTTATCCATCGTCGGACCCCCAAGACCGAGCATTGCCCGCAATCGCTTTCATCTTAGGGTTAATCGCATGGCCCACATTGATTTGGGTCAACACATCCGCGCAGCTACGATAAACGCCAGGTGCCCTGATCGGAAAGTTGAGGCGACTGCGCATACAGCGCTGCAGCGTGCGTGCTGGAATTGCCTGTCAATGGCGGTCAGGCATCATGCGTTCGGACAGTAGATTTGAGATGATCGTTCTGGCCCTTTATGCAGGCGGCAGGGAATGGCTGATCGGGGATTACATTGCAGGTTTCTGCGATGCTGCGCATGGCGAAAAGTCCCCAAGCATTACGAGGCCTGAAATGTCACCGCGCAGAAGCAGCAGGCCGCACCCCGACAAGGGGGGACTGGGCCATCCAATCCTGCGCTGTGTTCATAAGATGCCTTGGCCCGTCCAAATAGATGGTTTGGTCATCAACGGCAGGCTGCACACCGACATCGCCCAGCCAGAGTGCGATAAGATTTGCAAGCGGTGCTGTCAGGTATACATCAACATCATGCCCCGGATCATCGGTGCAAAGGTCAACATCATCGTCGTTTACAATCACCCACCAAGTGTTCAGATCCGTGCGGTCGGAAATCTGCACGAGGATCACGGTTTCTCCGTCGGGCAGGCCCGAGGTGTTCAGCGTTCGGTGGAAATCCCAAATGAACCCGCCAACATCGCAATCTTGCGCCGCAATGCTGCGTTTGCGCCACCTCATACCCCAGACAGCCATGTTTTCTACTATTGGCCCCAGTTCCCGGCCAGATCGGGTCAGCTTGTATTCGGTAGCCTGACCAGATGGCGCTGCCTTTCGAATGATGATCTCTGCCGCTTCAAGTGTCTTGAGCCGTTTGCTCAGGATCGATGGGGACATTCTGGGGATGGCCTTTTGAAACCGGCTGAACCTTGTGGTTCCCAAGAACATCTCGCGCAGCAACAAGAGGGTCCATTTGTCGCCCAATAGATCTGCCGATGCCATTGCCGGGCAGAGGCTGCCTGATAGGTTCTTAGATTTTTTATCCATCCATGATGCCTATAGTGCGTGTGGGGGGCTGGCTACTACGGATTCAGTAGTCGTTTGGTACATAATCCGGAGTATCTCCAACCCTTTCCAGCGCCGATCCTTGAAGCAAGCCCGAATTCACGGGTGGTGCCGCAATGCAAGGAACCTGCCATGGGCCGATCACTGACATTCATTTATGGCGTCGCCGCCTACGTCATCTTTTTAGTAACGTTCCTGTACTCCATTGGTTTTGTTGGAAACATTCTGGTGCCCAAATCCATTGATTCCGGGGTGCAGGGGCCGGTTGCAAGATCGCTGATAATCAATCTGGCGCTGCTGTCTGTCTTTGCCCTGCAACATAGCATCATGGCGCGTCCCGCTTTCAAACGCATCTGGACAAAAGTTATCCCCAAAGCCGCCGAACGCAGCACCTATATCATGATGACCTGCGTTGCGATGATCCTGATCTTTCTGTTCTGGCAGCCGCTGCCGGCGCCTGTATGGCATATCAACACTCCGATCATCGCAGCGGTTCTGACCACATTGTTCTGGGTCGGCTGGCTGGTTGTTCTGGCCTCGACTTTCATGATTGATCACTTTGACCTGTTTGGCCTCAAGCAAATCTATGCAAATTTGAAAAGGCGCACGGCGACGCAACCTGGGTTCATCAAATTTGGCCTGTACAAAGTGGTGCGCCATCCCATCATGACCGGGTTTCTCATTGCCTTTTGGGCAACGCCAACCATGTCAGTCGGGCATCTGCTGTTTGCAGTGGTGACCACGGGATACATCGTCATCGCTGTGCTCCATCTCGAAGAGAGGGACTTGGTTGCCCAAATCGGTGAGGACTACCGTACCTATCAGCGTGAGGTTCCCGCGTTTGTGCCCGGACTTGGACGGGGGCGATAAAATGACACTGGATTCCAATCATCTGAGTCACATTCAATCCGTCGCACAGAGACCGCTGAACAATATCTCCGACCGTCAATTGCCCCTGCGCAAGCGCTATCATGACACACCGGAGGCTGCATGGGTGCATGATCACGCAAGGACTGTTGATGCCCAAGTGCCCGCCGATCACCCGATCCATGGGCATGTTGTCTGCGGCGAAGGCATCCCTTTGGATATCCCGGTATCTGTCCACAAAGCCGTCGGAGGAGAAAGCGATTTTCCCTGCCCGGGCGAACTTCTCGCCGCCGCCTTGGCAAGTTGCCTTGACACGGCGATCCGCATGATTGCCAATCTCAAGGAGATCAAGTTGAGCCACCTCGAAGTGCAGGTCAGCCTTGGTGCGGACGTGCGCGGGGCGCTCATGACAGGGGAGGGCGTGCCCGTCGGATTTCAAAGCGCACATATGAAGGTCGATCTGAGAACAGAGTGTGATTTGCCGGAGCCGCATCTGAACGCCCTGATCAACGCTGCCGAACGAAGCTGCGTCATTCTGCAAACGCTGCGCGCCCCGCCAAAGGTGGAAATTGAGCGGTGCCTGAGCGGTTTCGGCGGTCCGGGTGACTAATCACCCTAGCTTCACCACAATATCGCATCCCTTTCGGAAGAATTTTCCTGTGGCATCTGGGAACGAGGAGCCACCGCCATTGCTTCTCATTCAACACGTTCTGGCACGCCCGAATTGACGCCCCTCAATGCCTGTGCTTACGGATGGAACAATCCACCAACAGCATAAGCCAACAATGCGGCCGTGCCCCCGATTAGCAATGTTTCAAGGCCTGAGCGCCACCATTTGGCTAGTGACCAGCGGCTTTTGGCAGCGCCAATGAAAAAGAAGGTGAGCAAGGTCGAAACGATGGCAATGGGAAACGCATCTGCCAGACCAAACAAGAAGGGTATCAAAGGCACAGATCCCGCGATCATGAATGCCATAAACGTCGCAAGGGCGGCGCGCATGGGTTCGGGATCATTGGGCGCCAGCCCGTATTCATCCGTCAGCATCATCCCGATCCATTTGTCGCGGCTGCGGGCAATGGCACTTGTCGCTTGAACAAGCACGTCACCGGAGAGGCCGCGCATCTGCAATATCTGCCGCAGCTCTTCCAATTCGCCTTCTGGGTGCTCTGCAATATGGCGTTCTTCGATTTGGATAATGCGTTTGCGATCATCCAGTTCTGCCTTGGTGCCTGAATAGTTGCTCGCTGCCATCGAAAACCCATCCGCCAGAATATTGGCAAGGCCAAGGGCCACAATGATACTGTGCGACAATCCCGCGCCTTCGACCCCTGCAACAATGGCAAAGGTCGTAACCGCGCCATCAATCCCGCCATAGATCATGTCTTTGAGGTTGCTGTGCCGATGGCCCGCCGACAGGCGGTCAGCGATTTCCTTGCGGCTATGTCCATGTTCCTGTTTCATGAGCCCATCATCGCTCAACCCCGCCTGTTTGCCATTGAGCCATGTCAAATGCGCCGGGTTTTGACCTGCCAAATCACAGTCCCGCACATGCAGGTCTGGCGTGTTCCGCCGTTGCACGGGCTGATTGGCGCAGGACGGCAAAATCGCTGCCCGGCACGGTGTTCGGTGGGCAGTGCGCACCGTTGTTTTTTCGGAGAAAAATTCCTGCGCTTGATCCCAGTCAATACGCAGAAATGTATTTCCGGTCATAATGTTCGGGCAAACCAACGAGGAACAGACATGATTGACCTGACCCACTACGCAGAACTGATTTCCGCCCGCATCAAAGAACTGGATGACCGCATTCACGATGTCGATCACGAGCTTGGCGAACCCAAGTCTGCCGATATGAACGACCAGTCGATCGATCTTGAAGATGACGAGGTGCTTGAGGGACTGGGGATGGCGGCCCAAAAGGAAATCGCGCTTCTTGACCTTGCAATGAAGCGCATCAAGGACGGTAGCTTTGGCATCTGCAAGAAATGTGAAGAGCCGATTTCCGAGGCACGGCTAAACGCCGTTCTTTATGCACCGCTGTGCAAAAACTGTGCGGCTGGGGCCTGATTGCCGCGCTGACTGGCCCGAGGGGCATCAGCGGGCCGGGCCGTGGACTACATCGGTAAGGCCAGATATCTGGATCTTTCCGGTAGAAACAAGGCGCTGATTGATTGAAATGGTGCCCCCACACGGACTCGAACCGCGGACCTATTGATTACAAATCAATTGCTCTACCAGCTGAGCTATAGGGGCAGACATCGAAGATGTCAGTGCTGTCCGGTGCGTGTCACCGCCTAGCGTGGGCGTTCTTTAAAAGATGATTTGGGGGGATGCAAGACATTCTCTTGGGCAAAAGTCAGGAAATTTCACTTCGCCCATTTGGCGTGTCTTTGGCCAGCGCTCAACTTGGGTTTGCAATGCCCTGCAGGCAGCGGCGGATTGGCATTTTACACAAGCGCTTCAACGCTGTATTCAACGTGCCATAGCAATAAAATCGAGCGGTTGATCATGCAATTGATCTTGCACACAGGTGCGCATTTCACAGAACAAGAGCGGTTGATGAAATCGCTGCTGCGCAACAAGGGTGAATTTGGTCAACGCGGGATCGCTGTGCCCGGACCGAACAGTTACCGCGGGTTGATCCGCGACACTTTGAACGCCATGCACCGCACTCCGGCCTCAGCCGAGGCGCGTGAGGTGCTGCTGGATGTCATCCTTGATGGCAGCAAGGCCGATAGGGTGATCCTTTCGGATCCCAACTTTTTCCGCACCCCAGCAACGGCGGTGCGCAAAGGCCAGCTTTACCCCGCAGCCGCGCGGCGCATGCGGTTCATGGCCGAACTGTTCCCCGATGACGATCTTGAGATTTTTCTGGCGATCCGAAATCCGGCGGCGCTTTTGCCGATCTTGCATGGGAAGGCGGACAAGAAAGATCCGGATGCTTTCTGGGGGCCGCATGACCCGCTGGATGTGCGCTGGTCCGAGACAATCGAAGACATCAAGGAAGCGGTGCCGCATGTGCCGATTACCATCTGGTGCAACGAGGACATGCCGCTGATCTGGTCGCAAATCATTCGCGAGATGGCCGGGTTCGAGCCGCATGAAAAGGTCGCGGGCGGGTTTGATCTGCTGGCTTCGATCATGAGCAAGGAAGGCATGCAAAGGTTCCGCGCCTATCTGGATGGCCATCCGGACCTGACCGAAATCCAGAAGCGCCGGGTGATTGCCGCCTTCCTCGACAAATTCGCGCTCGAAGACGAGATCGAAGAGGAACTGGACATGGATGGCTGGACCGAAGATCTGGTCGAGGAAATGACCGATCTTTACGACGAAGACGTGCTGGCCATTCAGCGCATTCCGGGCGTGTCACTGATCACGCCCTAATTCTTCTGCACGATCACCGCGCTTCGCAAACACGCGGGGCGTTGCCCCGGGCCCAAGTGGTTTCAGGCCAAATCAAGATAAAAGGCGCTCTTGTCTTCATTTGGCCAGAAAAACCTCCGGGGGAGCGCCGCGCAGCGGCGGCGGGGGCTGGCCCCCTTATGCCTGCGGGCGGCCTTAACCTTCTGTGGGCGGGGCGCCGCCCGCCTTGGTGCCCGCATCTACAAACGCTTTCAATTTGTCGGCCATACCGGCGGTACTTGGGGGCGGGATGAAGTCGCGCAGCAGCCCTTGCCAGACGTCCACGGCGCGATCGGTTGAGGTTTTTGATCCCGCTTCGACCCATGCGCCGTGATTGCTGAGATCCGCAACCAGCGGTGTGTAAAAGGCGTCGCGGTAGCGGTCCATGGTGTGTTGCGTGGCAAAGAAATGCCCGCCGGGGTCCACATCCACCAAGGCATCCCAGCCGAGGCTGGCGTCATCTTCGGGGGTTGGCATCGCCATTTCGGCAAGCTGTTGTACCGCTTCCATGTCGTTGATGAATTTCTCAAATCCAAAGCTGAGCCCGCCTTCGAGCCAGCCTGCGGAATGCACCGTTAGCGTTGCGTTCGCTTGCAGCGCCGCCCAGAGCCCCATGTGGTTCTCACCGGCCCCCTGCGCATCCGAGATGTTTGAAGCCGCGCCTGCAGCGGATCGCCAGGGCAGGCCGATGTGCCGCGCCAATTGCCCCGAGCCAATGGTCAGTTTCATATGCGATGGCGTGCCGAAAGCGGGGGAGCCGGATTTCATGTCTACATTGGAGGCAAAGCCGCCATAGGTCACCGGCGCACCGGGGGCGGTGAGCTGTGCGAGGGTGATCGCGGCCAAGGCTTCGGTGTGTTGCAGGACCAGCGCACCGGCCACGGTGATTGGTGCCATCGCACCTGCCAGACAGAAGGGCGTGATGATGGTCATCTGGCCGGCACGGGCCATCTCGATGATGCCTTCGGCCATCGGCACGTCGATCTGCCGGGGCGAATTTGTGTTGATGATCGAATAGGACCACGACCCATTGCGCAGCTCGTCATCTGACAACCCATGCCCTAGCGCGATCATTTCGAGGCTTTGCGAGATCTGCGCTTTGCCACGGGCAAAAATGAAGGCGGGTTTATCGCTCAGGCTCAGCTGGGCTTCCATCATCGCGTAGTGCCGCAGGTGTGATGGCACGTCCTGCGGTTCCACCGAGGGGCCGAGGATGTGGATCGCGTCGAAGCTTTGGACAAGCTTGAGACTCTCTTCGAAGGTCTCAAGGCGCCCTGGTTGTCGCCCGCGCAGCGCATCAATCGAGTTGGGGCAACCGGCCCCTGCGGAAAACAGCATTGCGCCAGGCTCAAACCGCTGTTCGCGGTCCGGATTGGGCGCCCGCAGCCGGATGGACCGCGGCGCGGTCTCAAGCGCTGCTGCCACCAGTTCCGGCCCGATCCGCACCATTTCGGTGCTGTCATCCACAAGGGCGCCGGCCTGAGCAAACAATTTGCGCGCTTCGGGAAGCAAGACCTTCATGCCCAGTTCGGACAGCGCCTTGAGCGCCATCTGGTGCATGTTCGCAATGGCATCATCCGAAAAAATTCGTTGGGGTTCAAAGGGGTGGCGCATTTGCCGGTAGGCGTGACTGCGGGGCGGGGTGGTTGTGTCTGGGGCCTGACGGGCGCGGCGACCTTTGCGGAGGCTCATCTGTTGTCCTTTCATTTTCGCAGACCGTTGCATTTTGAAAGAACCCCTGTCGCGCAGGTTTCCCGACATTTCAGGTCGCTTTCATCATCAAAGCGGCGGATTTTGGCGCTGAAAGATTGACCGTGAATATTATTTTATATCTAAAATATTTTCACTTGAAGCAAATCACGACTCACCATACCCTGCCTGCAAATGGACATCTGAGGGAGAGGCTGATGCGTGCGATCTGTTTGGGCGGCGGGCCTGCGGGGCTCTATTTCGCGATCTCGTTAAAACTGCGCCAGCCGGACGCCGATGTGACCGTGCTGGAACGCAACAAACCCGATGATACCTTTGGCTGGGGCGTGGTTCTGTCGGACGAAACGCTTGATAATCTTGAGATCAATGACCCGGTGTCGGCGGCGACGATCCGCAGTCATTTTGCCTATTGGGATGATGTCGCGCTGGTCTACAAGGGCCAGAAAACCGTCAGCTCCGGCCACGGGTTCTGCGGCATTGGGCGGATGCGGCTATTGCTGATCTTGCAGGAACGGGCGCGGGAACTGGGCGTGAACCTGCAGTTCGAGACCGAAGTGCATGCCGCCTCGCATTACATGGATGACTACGATCTGGTGGTTGCCTGTGACGGGCTCAATTCCAAAACACGTTTGGAGTTTCAGGAAACCTTTCAGCCGGACATTGATGTGCGCAAGTGCCAGTTCATCTGGCTCGGCACGCATCAGAAATTCGACGACGCCTTCACATTTATCTTTGAAAAGACGGACAAGGGCTGGATCTGGGTCCACGCCTATCAATTCGACGATGAAACCGCGACCTTCATTGTGGAGTGCAATCAGGATACTTTTGACGCCTATGGGTTCGGCGAAAAAACCCAGGAAGAGACCATCGCCATCTGCGAAGAGATCTTCAAGGACCATCTGGGCGGTCATGCCCTGATGACCAACGCCAAACACATTCGCGGGTCCGCCTGGATCCAATTTCCCCGCGTTCTGTGCGAAAAATGGAGCCACAAAAACGTGGTTTTGCTGGGCGATGCTTCAGCCACCGCGCATTTCTCCATCGGGTCAGGCAGCAAACTGGCGATGGAATCGGCCATCTCGCTGGCCGATCACGTGACCGCAGAGAGCGATATCGAAGTGGCCTTCCAGAAATACGAAGACGCCCGCCGCCTTGAGGTGTTGCGCTTGCAATCGGCTGCGCGTAACTCATTGGAATGGTTTGAGGATGTGGAACGCTATCTCGATCTTGATCCGGTACAGCTCAACTATTCCATGCTCACCCGAAGTCAGCGGATCAGCCATGAGAACCTGCGCGAACGGGATGCAAAATGGCTCGAAGGGGCAGAGCGTTGGTTCATGGAGCAAGCCGGCGCGGGGGCAAACGGCCCGGTGCGCGCACCGATGTTTGCCCCGTTCCAGCTGCGCGATATGAAGCTGGAGAACCGTGTCGTCGTCTCGCCCATGGCGCAATACAAAGCCGTGGATGGCTGCCCGACCGATTGGCATCTGATCCATTATGGTGAGCGGGCCAAGGGCGGCGCAGGGCTGGTCTACACCGAGATGACCTGTGTCTCGCCCGAGGGGCGCATCACGCCGGGTTGTCCGGGCCTTTATGCGCCAGAGCATGAGGCCGCTTGGAAACGGCTGGTGGATTTCACCCATGCCGAGACCGACGCGAAAATCTGTTGTCAGATCGGTCATGCGGGGCGCAAAGGCTCTACCCGGATCGGCTGGGAAGGCATGGACAAGCCGCTGGTATCCGGCAACTGGGAACTGGTGTCCGCCTCCGCAATCCCGTGGTCGGACGAGAATGCGGTGCCCCGCGCCGCGACGCGCGCCGATATGGACCAGATCCGCGATGAATTCGTCAGCGCCGCCGAAATGGCGGACCGGGCAGGCTTTGACATGATCGAACTGCATGCCGCCCACGGCTATCTGATCTCGTCCTTCATCTCGCCCTTATCCAACACCCGGACCGATGAATATGGCGGCCCTCTGGAAAACCGGATGCGCTATCCGCTTGAGGTGTTCAATGCGATGCGCACGGTCTGGCCAGAGAGCAAGCCGATGTCGGTGCGTATTTCAGCTAGCGATTGGGCTGGTGATGATGGCGTGACCCCCGAAGAAGCCGTTGAGATTGCCAAGATGTTTGAGGCCGCTGGCGCGGACATCATTGATGTCTCCGCAGGCCAGACCAGCAAGGAAGGTCAGCCCGTCTATGGCCGGATGTTCCAGACGCCGTTCTCGGACCGCATCCGCAACGATGGCGGGATCAAAACCATGGCTGTGGGCAATATTTATGAGCCTGATCACGTCAATTCCATTCTGATGGCAGGCCGTGCCGATCTGGTCTGCCTGGCGCGGCCACATCTGGCCGATCCCTATTGGACCTTGCACGCCGCCACTGAAATTGGCGATCGTCATGCCAAATGGCCGCTGCCTTATGAGGCGGGCCGGGATCAGGCGTGGCGACTGGCAGACCGTGCCGCAGAGATGGAGAAAGTATGAGACGCATCTTAATCACGGGCGGCGGATCAGGCATTGGCCGCGCCATTGCACATCATTACGCCGATCAGGGGGATGACGTGACCATCGCAGGGCGCCGTATGGACGCACTTGAAGAGACCAACGGCGGGCGCGGGATGACTTGCAAACATCTGGACGTGACGGAGGAGGCCTCGGTCAAGGCGCTGTTTGATGCGCCTTATGATGTGGTGATCGCCAATGCCGGTTCCGGCAAGGCAATGCGCGTGGCTGATATGCCGCTCGAGGTCTGGCAAGGCACGCTTTCAGTGAACCTCACCGGGGTTTTCCTGACCTTCCGCGAGGCACTTAAGGGCATGACAGCAGGCGGGCGGCTTATTGCCATCGCATCAACCGCAAGCCTGAAAGGCGGCGCGAATATCGCCGCATATTCCGCCGCCAAACATGGTGTGCTGGGGCTGGTCCGATCACTGGCGGTGGAGCTGGCCCGCGAGGGCATCACCTGCAATGCGGTTTGCCCCGGCTTTGTCGATACCGACATGGGCCAAGCGGCCGTGACCGGGGTAATGGAGCGCATGAATATCCCCCGTGAGAAAGCCGAAAAGATGGTGGTGGGCGGCAACCCGATGCGCCGGATGATCCGAACGGATGAAGTCGTCGCAGCGGTGCAATTTCTGGCCTCCCCCGAGGCCTCGATGGTCAATGGTCACGCGCTGAGTGTTTCGGGCGGGGAAATATGACCGCCGCCAAGGATCGTGTGCGCCTCTGGCTGCGGCTGCTGAAAGTGGTGCGCGGGATCGAACATCAATTGCGCGACAACCTGCGCCGGGACTACAACACAACGCTGCCGCGCTTTGACGTGATGTCAGCCCTGTCGCGCCATCCCGAAGGGCTCAAGATGAGCCAGCTATCGGGCGTGCTGCGGGTCTCCAACGGCAATGTCACCGGCATCGCCGACCGGCTCAGCGATGAGGGCTTTGTCGAACGCATCGCCGTGCCCGGAGACCGCCGCGCCACCCGCCTGCGCCTGACCCGCGCGGGGGAGGCGGAGTTTGCCCGCCAAGCGCTGTCCCATGAGAAATGGGTGGATCTGATGCTGGCGGATGTGACCCCCGAAGACGCCCGTGCCATGGCCGCGCGGCTGCAAGCCTTTGCCGATGCGGCAGACCGGGCAGATATGGAAATGAACAAAAAGGAACCTGAGAATGCGCAGTGATGTGAAACATTTTCTTTGCGAGATCAAAGACGGCATCGCCACGGTGCGGCTCGACCGACCTGACCGCAAGAACCCGTTGACCTTTGACAGCTACGCCGAATTGCGCGACTGGTTCCGCGATCTGGTCTATGCCGACGATGTGGACATCGTCATCTTTGCCTCAAATGGCGGCAACTTTAGCTCTGGCGGAGATGTGCATGATATCATTGGGCCTTTGACCCGCATGAATATGAAAGAACTGCTGCAATTTACCCGTATGACCGGCGATCTGGTCAAGGCGATTGTAAACTGTGGCAAGCCGGTGATTGCAGCAGTGGACGGGATCTGTGTGGGGGCCGGCGCGATCATCGCGATGGCCTCTGACCTGCGGCTTGCCACGCCTGAGGCCAAAACAGCATTCCTGTTTACCCGCGTGGGCCTTGCGGGCTGTGACATGGGGGCCTGTGCGATCCTGCCCCGGATCATCGGCCAGACCCGCGCGGCAGAGCTTCTCTATACAGGGCGGTCGATGTCGGCGGAAGAAGGCGAGCGCTGGGGCTTTTTCAACCGTCTGGTGGACGGGCCCGATCTGGACGCCGAGGCACTGGCCTTTGCCAAGAAGATCCAGGCGGGACCAAACTTTGCCCATATGATGACCAAGACGATGCTGGCGCAGGAATGGTCAATGTCGATCGAGCAGGCCATCGAGGCCGAGGCGCAAGCGCAGGCGATCTGCATGCAGACCGGCGATTTTGAGCGGGCCTACAAGGCTTTTGTTGCCAAGGAACGGCCCGTATTTGAGGGCGATTGAGCCCGGATTGACAACGGACTTGGGGGCCAGCTCCCAAACGAAGACCACATTGGGGGCCAGCCCCCAAACCCCCGGAGGTATTTGGGGCCAAAAAGGGAAGAGGGAGGAGCGCAATGCCGGATCGGAGTTTTCTGACATGGCCGTTTTTTGAGGATCACCATCGGGAACTGGCCGGGGCGCTGGACGCATGGGCGGTGCAGAACCTTGGCGCTGTGGACCACGGGGATACCGATGCGGCCTGCCGTGATCTGGTGACAATGCTGGGGCAGGGTGGATGGTTGCGCCATTCGGGGGCCGAGGCCGGCGAAAGCCTTGATGTGCGTTCGCTTTGCCTGATCCGCGAGACTTTGGCGCGCTATGACGGGCTGGCCGATTTTTCCTTTGCCATGCAGGGGCTTGGCACCGGTGCGATTTCTCTGTTTGGCAATGCCGAACAGCAGGCGGAATGGCTGCCAAAGACCCGCAGCGGCGCGGCCATATCGGCCTTTGCCTTGACCGAGCCGCAATCCGGATCGGACGTGGCCAATTCCACCATGACGGCGCAGGCGGATGGCAACGGCTTTGTCCTGAACGGGCGCAAGACCTGGATTTCCAACGGCGGGATTGCCGATGTTTACACCGTCTTTGCCCGCACCGGGGAGGCGCCGGGGGCCAAGGGGCTGTCAGCCTTTGTGGTGCCTGCCGATACGCCCGGTCTAAAGGTAGAGGCGCGGCTTGAGGTGATGGCGCCGCATCCCTTGGCGACCTTGCATTTTGACGATGTGAAACTGCCCGGATCGGCCCTGTTGGGCGAGCGCGGCAAAGGCTTTGCCATTGCGATGTCGGTTCTGGATGTGTTCCGCTCAACCGTGGCGGCGGCGGCGCTGGGATTTGCGCGGCGGGCGCTGGATGAGGCGATGGAGCGGGTCAGCACCCGCCATGTTCAGGGTGCGCCTTTGGCCGATTTGCAGCTGGTGCAGGGCCATATCGCGGATATGGCGGTGGATGTGGATGCCTCGGCCTTGCTGATTTACCGGGCCGCCTGGGCCAAGGACAGCGGCGCGGCACGGGTCACACGCGAGGCCGCGATGGCAAAGCTGTTTGCGACAGATCATGCACAGCAAGTCATTGACAAGGCAGTACAACTGCACGGTGGCGATGGGGTGCGCCACGGCGAAACGGTTGAGCGGCTATACCGCGAAATCCGCGCCTTGCGGATCTATGAGGGCGCATCCGATGTGCAGCGGGTGGTGATCGCCCGCCAGACCTTGGGAGGACGTTAAGATGCTTGGGCCAACCGGACACAGCGACAGCTATTGCCGCGACAACCTGCCGGATCAGGCGCTTTGGCCGGATTTGCTGCTGGATGGGTTTGATTACCCGGACAGGCTGAACGTCGGTGTCGAGCTGACCGATGCAATGGTGGCCAAAGGCTTTGGCGATCATACGGCGCTGATCGGCAATGGCCGCCGCCGTACCTACAAGGAACTCAGCGACTGGACCAACAAGCTGGCCCGCGCCCTGGTCGAGGATCTGGGCCTCAAGCCGGGCAATCGGGTTTTGATCCGGTCCGCCAACAATCCCGCGATGGTGGCCTGTTGGCTGGCCGCGACCAAGGCAGGTGCGGTGGTGGTCAACACCATGCCGATGCTGCGGGCAGGGGAACTGGGCGCGATTGTCGACAAGGCCGAGATCAGCCATGCGCTTTGCGATACCCGGCTGATGGACGAGATGGCCGGATGTGCCAAGGCGTCGAGGTTCCTCAAGACCGTGGTTGGTTTTGACGGGACCAGCAACCATGACGCAGAGCTGGACCGCTTGGCGCTGGAAAAGCCGGTGCATTTTGATGCCGTGCCAACCGCGCAGGACGATGTGGCGCTGCTTGGCTTTACCTCGGGCACCACGGGCGATCCCAAGGCGACGATGCATTTCCACCGGGATTTGCTCATCATTGCGGATGGTTACGCCAAGGAGGTGCTGCAGGTCACGCCGGAGGACGTCTTTGTCGGATCGCCGCCACTGGCCTTTACCTTTGGCCTTGGCGGATTGGCGATCTTTCCCTTGCGTTTTGGTGCGGCGGCAACTTTGCTGGAAACCGCAAGCCCGCCGAACATGATTGAAATCATTGAAAAGTTCAAAGCAACCGTCTGTTTCACTGCGCCCACGGCCTATCGCGCGATGCTTCAGGCGATGGAGGAGGGCGCCGACCTGTCCTCGCTCCGCGCAGCGGTCAGCGCAGGCGAGACATTGCCCGCGCCCGTCTATCACGACTGGATGGAAAAGACCGGCAAGCCGATGTTGGACGGAATTGGCGCAACCGAGATTCTGCATATCTTCATCTCCAACCGGTTTGATGATCACAAGGCGGCCTGTACGGGCAAACCTGTTGGCGGTTATGAGGTTCGGATTATCGACGACAACGGCGATGACGTACCGCGCGGTGAGGTTGGCAAACTGGCGGTGCGCGGGCCAACGGGGTGCCGGTATCTGGCGGATGATCGGCAGAAGACCTATGTGCGGGACGGTTGGAACATCACCGGCGACAGCTTCATGATGGACGATGACGGCTATCTGCATTTTGCCGCCCGCAACGACGATATGATCATCTCGGCGGGCTACAACATTGCCGGACCGGAGGTCGAAGCGGCCTTGCTGAGCCATCCAAAGGTCAGTGAATGCGGCGTTGTTGGTGCCCCGGACGAGGCACGCGGTGCGATTGTTCAGGCCCATGTGGTCTTGATCGAGGGGGCCGTTGGGGATGCGGCCCTGGTCAAGGAATTGCAAGACCATGTGAAGGCAACCATTGCTCCCTACAAATACCCCCGCGACGTCCGTTTCATTGACGCCTTGCCCAAGACGGCGACCGGGAAAATTCAAAGATTTGCACTGAGAGAAGACCAATGAGCACGTTTGACGAGGCCGCAAAAGGGGCCAAAATGGACTTCGCCAAGGACAAGTCCTATGGCGATTATCTGGGGCTGGACAAAATCCTGACCGTGGAAAACCCGCTGGATATGGCCCATGACGGTTTGTTGTTCATCATCCAGCACCAGACCTCCGAATTGTGGATGAAGCTGGCCATTCATGAGTTGACAGAAGCACGCCGTTGCATCGCAGACGGGCAATTGCAGCCTGCGTTCAAGATGCTCAGCCGCGTGGCGCGGATCTTTGAACAGCTCAATTCAGCCTGGGATGTGCTGCGGACCATGACGCCCAGCGAATATACCGCGTTTCGACCTTATCTGGGGGCATCGTCGGGGTTTCAGTCCTATCAATACCGCCTGATCGAATACCTGTTGGGCAATCGCAACCGCGCCTTGACCAAACTGCATGAACACACGCCGGAGCCTCATGCCGCGCTGACCGATGAACTGGGCAAGATCAGCCTCTATCAGGTGGCGATCGATCTGTTGTGCGACCGTCTGGGCGTTCCATCCCTGGCAGGAGAGGCAGAAGGCACCGCCTGGCAGGCCAAGCCTGAGGTGCAGGATCTGTGGCAGAAGGTCTACGAGGATCCCCAGACCCATTGGGAGCTTTACGAGCTGGCCGAAAAACTGGTGGATCTTGAGGATTACTTCCGCCGTTGGCGGTTCAACCATGTCACCACGGTGGAGCGGGTGATCGGGTTCAAACGGGGGACGGGCGGCACATCCGGGGTGGCCTACCTGCGCAAAATGCTCGAAGTAGAGCTGTTTCCGGAATTGTGGCACGTCAGAGGAGCGCTTTAAGTGGCTGATGTATTGAGAAAAGACCAGTTTATCCTTCCCGAAGGCGTGATCTATCTGGATGGCAATTCGCTGGGCCCGATGCCCAAAACCGTGCCGGCCCGCGTGTCAGAGGTGATGACGGGCGAATGGGCGCAGATGTTGATCGGCGGCTGGAACAAGGCCGGTTGGATGGCGATGCCCGAACGGGTGGGTGATCAGGTCGGCGCGCTGGTGGGCGCATCGGCGGGATCGGTTGTGATGGGCGATACCCTGTCGGTGAAGGTGTTTCAGGCGCTGGCTTCGGCGGTGAAACTGCGCCCGGAACGGCGGGTGATCCTGAGTGACACCGGCAATTTCCCATCGGACCTCTACATGGCCGAAGGTCTGGTTGGCTTGCTGGAGCAGGGCTACGAACTGCGCACAGTGGCCCCCGAAGAGGTGGCCGAAGCGATTGGCGATGACATTGCCGTGGTGATGCTGACAGAGGTCGATTACCGCTCTGGCCGGATGCATGACATGAAGGCAATAACCAAGCTCGCCCACGCGGCGGGGGCGGTGATGGTTTGGGATCTGGCGCATTCGGCGGGGGCGATCCCGGTTGATTTGGCCGGGTCGGACTGTGAATTTGCGGTTGGCTGCACCTACAAATACCTCAATGGCGGGCCGGGTGCGCCTGCGTTCATCTATGTGCGGCCTGATCTGGCAGATACGGTCGAACCTGCGCTGAGTGGTTGGCTTGGTCACCGGCAACCCTTTGATTTTGATCTCAACTACACACCTGCCAAGGGCATTGAGCGGATGCGCGTCGGCACGCCGCCGATCCTCCAGATGGCGGCCTTGGAAGAGGCGATGAAGGTCTGGGACGGTGTTGATATGGGGGATCTGCGGGCGGCGTCGGTGGCCTTGCAGGAACAATTCATCCAAGAGGTTGAGGCGCAGGTGCCACAGCTTGAACTGGCCAGCCCGCGCGATGCAAAAATCCGCGGCTCGCAGGTCTCGTTCCGGTTCGAACATGGCTACGCCGCGATGCAGGCGGTGATTGATCGCGGTGTGATTGGCGATTTCCGTGCGCCCGACATCATGCGCTTTGGTTTTACACCGCTGTATCTGGACGCGGGCGATGTCACTGCCGCGGTTGAGATCATCCGTGATGTGATGGCCAATGGTCTGTGGGATGATGACAAATACAAGGTCCGCAGCCGCGTGACGTGATTGGGCGCGAGGGGCAGTTTTCCTGCCCCTCGGGGTCCGTCGCGGCGGGTATTGTTCCGCGTGTTTGGTCTAAGCCGATTTGGTCTAAACGTCGAAAAACACGGTCTCGTCAGCGCCTTGCAGGTGGATGTTGAATCGATACACCCCATCCTTTTCGGCATCGGCGATCAAGGTTTGAACCCGCACGCGATGTTCGATCCGGCCCAAAACCGGATCAGTTTCTAACGCCGGATCACCCGGAAAATAGACTCGCGTGTGTAGCCCGAGATTGATTCCCCGCGCCACGATCCACAAGGTGATATGTGGCGCTTGCGTCCCGCCTTGTGGCCATGGAGTTTCCCCCGGTTTCACCGTCTCAAAAGTAAACGCGCCGGTCGCCTGATCGCAGGCACATCGGCCAAATCCGGTGAAATGCGGATCGGCCCCGTCTTGCCCCGCATAGCGCCCGCCCGCATCCGCCTGCCAGGCCTCAACCATCGCATCGCGCAGCGGTGTGCCGGTGCCATCAAAGATCTGGCCAGTTAGGGTGATCCGTTCCCCGGCAACATCGCCAGTGATCATCCGTACGCCAAGGTCTTCGTCATAAACCCCTGTGATCCCCGCAAAATTTGGGGTGCAGCCGATATGAACATAGGGGCCAGCGGTCTGGCTTGCGGTTTCTGGCAGATCGCCCATCACAGACCCTCCATCCGGTTTTCAAACATGGTTTGCCGCCGTCCGCGCAGGGTGATGTTGAACTCATAGGCGCGGGCATCCATCGGCACGGTCCGGTTCATATCCAGAGGCGCGATCAGTCGCTCAACGGCGGATTTATCCCCGATCGACCCGACGATCGGACAGCGCCAGATCAGCGGATCACCCTCGAAATACATCTGCGTGATCAACCGCTGGGCAAATCCCGCGCCAAACAGGCTAAAGTGGATATGCGCCGGTCGCCAATCGTTCGGGCCATTGGGCCAGGGGTAGGGGCCGGGCAGCACGGTGCGAAACTCATAAGACCCGTCTTCGCGGGTGATGGTGCGCCCGCATCCGCCAAAATTTGGGTCAAGCGGGGCAATATAGCCCTCTTTCTTGTGTCGATAGCGCCCGCCGGCATTGGCCTGCCAAACTTCGATCAATGCACCGGCAACGGGGCGGTCAAACTGGTCGCGCACCTTGCCATGCACAATAATGCGCGGTCCGATGGCCGAGGCGCCATCTTGCGCAAAATTGTGCAGCAAATCCGCATCCAGCGGGCCAAGCAGGTCATGCCCAAAGACCGGTCCGCTTTCCTCGCCAATGCTGGTGGGAAAGGACAGCGGCGCGGCCTGCGGGCTGCGCTTGACGGAGGTGCGATAGGGCGGATACAGCGCCACGGGATGATGACCGGGCTGGCGGGCGGCATAGCCGCCTTGGGGGATCTTTGTGTCAGACATCAGTAGGGCAACCCCACGTAATTTTCGGCCATGGCTTTTTGCGCCGCGTCATTGCTGCGCAGGAAATCAAGTTCGGCTTTTTGCATGCGAAGGTCAAATTCCGATTGGTCCGGGAACCGGTGCATCAGCGATGAGAACCACCAGCTAAACCGCTCGGCCTTCCAGACCCGTGCAAGCGCCTTTTCCGAATATTGGTCAAGGCCCTCAGGGTTCTGGTCCTGATACCAGGCTTTGAGCCCTTGGAAGAGGTAGTGTACATCCGAGGCGGCAGTGTTGAGCCCCTTGGCCCCGGTGGGCGGCACGATATGCGCCGCATCTCCGCACAGGAACAACCGGCCCCAGCGCATCGGCTCCGTCACAAAGGATCGCAGCGGCGCGATGGATTTTTCAATCGACGGGCCGGTGACCAGTTTCTCCGCAACGTCTTCGGGCAGGCGGCGCTTGAGTTCGGTCCAGAACGCCTCGTCCGACCAGTTTTCAACCGTATCGGCCATCGAACATTGGATGTAATAGCGGCTGAGGTTTGCGCTGCGCATGGAACACAAGGCAAAGCCGCGCGGCGAATTGGCGTAGATCAACTCGTGATTGACCGGCGGCGTTTGTGACAGGATGCCGAGCCAGCCAAAAGGATAAACCTTTTCAAATTCTTGCCGAATGTTTTCGGGGATGGTCTGGCGACTGACCCCGTGAAACCCGTCACAGCCCGCCACATAATCGCAGTCGATCTGATGCGATTGCCCGCCCTTGTCAAAATTGACGCTGGGCCGGTCGCTGTCCGCGCCGTTGATCACCACATTGCTGACCTCAAAATGGGTCACCGCGTCAATGCCGTCGCGGGCGTCATACAGATCACGGGTCACTTCGGTTTGCCCGTAGACCATGATCGAATGGCCCGCATGGGCGGCGAGATCAACGCGGAACATATCGCCCTCATAGGCGATCAGCGTGCCATCATGCGGCAGCCCTTCGGCCTGCGCGCGGCTGTCGATCCCGGCCTGTTTCATCAGGTCCAGCATGCCGCGTTCCAGCACGCCTGCGCGGTTACGCGACAGCACATAATCGCGCGTCTTTCGTTCCAAGATCACGGCATCGACGCCTATCCCGTGTAGCAATTGCCCCAGCAAAAGCCCCGATGGACCGCCCCCGATGATGACAACCTGATGGTGCATGACTCTCCCCTTTTGTGGGGGAGCGTATTGTAATCTATTGAAAAGGCCAGTGTTATCTTCGCCGCAGAAGCGGTGAAATTGCCGCAGACAGGGCAAAGACCACAGCCGCCACAGTGACAATGCTCGGCCCTGTAGGGGTATCAAAGGCAAAGGATCCGGCCAATCCGCCCAATGCGGAAAAGCCGCCAATCGCCACGGCGCAGATCGCCATTACCTCCGGCGTGCGGGCAAAGGGTCGCGCGGCGGCGGCGGGGATGACCAACATGGCTGCGATCAGCAGCGCCCCAACAACCTTGAGTGCGACCGCCACGGTCACGGCAAGCGCCAATGTCAGAACCAGTTTCTCGCGCTTGGGATGTCCGCCCGATGCAACCGCCAGATCGGGGTTCAACGTTGCCGTCAGCAGCGCCTGCCAGCGCCAGACCATCAGGCCGCCGACCAGCGCGGCACCGATCCAGATGATCGCCAGATCCACCTGCCGCACCGCCAGAATATCGCCAAACAGATAGGCCGACAGGTCCACCCGCTGTCCGGGGATCAGCGACACGGCCACAAGGCCAAGCGCCAGCGCCGAATGAGCCAGCACTCCCAGCAGGGCATCGGTGCTGACATTGCGTTCGGTCAGGGAGCTGATGATCAGCGCCATCACCAGCGCCACCAGGAGGACGCCGCCAACAACCGGCAGATCTGTCGCCAAGGCCAGCGCCACGCCCAACAGGGCAGCATGGCTGGTGGCATCCCCAAAATAGGCCATCCGCCGCCAGATCACAAAACAGCCCAAAGGCGCGGCGGCCAGCGCAACACCAAGCCCGGCAAGGGCGGCACGCATTGCAAAATCATCCAACATTCTGGTCCTCACCGCATTGGCTGTGATCATGATCATGATCATGATCATGGTCATGGTTGTGATGATGCCGGTAAAGCGCCAAAGCCCCCTGTGTGCCAGTGCCAAAGAGCGCGCGATACTCCGGCGCATCGGCGACGACCTCCGGCGCACCTTCACAGCAGACATGGCCATTGAGGCACAAAACCCGGTCAGAGGCGGCCATCACCACATGCAAGTCATGGCTGACCATCAGGATCGCCACGCCTGTGCGCTGGCGGACGTCTTCGATCTGCCGGTAAAACGCGGCGGCACCCGGCTGGTCCAGCCCCTGTGTCGCCTCGTCAAGGATCAGAACATCGGGCGATCCCAGCAAGGCGCGGGCCAGCAGAACCCTCTGAAACTGCCCGCCGGACAGATCGGTCATTTGCCGCTGTGCCAGTTCCGGCACGCCCGCCTGTGCCAGAGCTTGGGTTGTGACTTCTTGGGATTGGCGCACTGGCAGGCTTAGGAACCGCTGCACCGTCAGGGGCAATGTCCCGTCGATTTGCAGCTTTTGCGGCACATAGCCGATCTTGAGACCCGGCTTGCGGATCACCGCGCCGCTGGCCGGCTTCAATGCGCCGATCAAGGCCCGCAGCAGACTGGACTTGCCAGACCCGTTGGGGCCGACAATGGTCACAATCTCGCCCTGTGAGAGTTTGAAATGCACATCGCGCAGCACAGTTGCACTGCCATAACGCAGGGTCAGACCCTTGGTCTCAATCAATGTCACGCCGCATCATCCTGACAATCGGGGCAAAGGCCCTCGGCCTCGACCACGGTGCGTTCTATGGTAAATCCGGCGGCGCGAGCCGCTTCGCCCAGGCGCCCCTGGGCAGGGGCCGTGTCCGTCTCCGCCACCGATTTGCAACTGCGACAGATCAGGAATGCGGGCGCGTGATCGGACCCCAGATGCGCACAGGCGATATAGGCATTTAATGCCTCGATCTTATGGGCGAACCCGGCTTTTACCAGAAAATCCAATGCACGGTAGGCGACGGGCGGCTGTGCGCCCAAACCTTCCTCGGCCAGCACGGCAAGCAGATCATAAGCCCCCAGCGCCCGATGCTCGGCCAGCAGAATTTCGAGCGCCCGCCGCCGCACAGGGGTCAGGCGCAGGCCGGTTTCGGCGCAGTGGGCCTCTGCCTTGGCCAAAGTGCCTTTGACGCAGGCGGCGTGATCATGTGCGGCAAAGCCGATAGCGGACATGGGAGGCCTTTCTGAATTTTCCCTATTGATATGTTATAACATCCACGGTAGCAAGCGTGATATTATAACATTACCGGAGACCACCATGCGCCGCCTCAGCCTTTTGTTTTCATTGCTTGCCACGACCTCCTTTGCCGAAGTGCCGCGTGTGGCGACAGATATTGCGCCGGTGCACAGCCTCGTCGCGGCAGTCATGGACGGGGCAGGGGCGCCCGATTTGATAATTGCGCCCGGTGCCTCCCCCCATGGTTATGCCATGCGCCCCTCAGAAGCGCGCAATCTGGCCGCAGCGGACCTGGTGATCTGGGTTGGCCCCGGTCTGACACCGTGGTTGGCGGATCCGCTGGAAAGCCTTGCGAGTGATGCCGTGCAAATGAGCCTGATGGATGTGGAGGGCACGCGGGTCTTGCCAGTGCGCGAAGGTGTTGGATTTGAGGACCACCACCATGACCATGGTTCCGAAGATCATCATGACGATCATGATGACCACGCCGATCATGATGAGCATAAAGATCACGATGACCACGCCGATCATGATGAGCACAAAGACCACGAGGAACACGATGGTCATGAAGCCCATGATGATCATGCAGACGACAGTAAACACGCCGATCATGACGACCACGACGACCACCACACGGGTGGCGTCGATCCGCATGCCTGGCTTGACCCGCTGAATGGCGCGGCTTGGGCGGTGGCGATTTCCGACCAATTGTCAAAGATGGATCCGGACAATGCCGCACTCTATCAAAAAAACGCACTCTCCCTGATGCAAAGCCTGCTGGCGCATGAGGCCGAAGCGCAGGAGACATTTGCCCCTCTTCAAAACCGCCCCTTTGTCGTGCTCCATGATGCGTTCCAATACGTCGAAGCGCGATATGAACTGCATGCCGTGGCCTCGGTTCATGACACAGAGGCCGCCAGCCCCGGCGCGGCGCGTGTCGCTCAATTGCGTGAGCATGTGCAGTCAGAGGGCGTGGTCTGTGCCTTTGCAGAGCCGCAGTTGAACCAAGCTTTGCTGGTTACTGTAACTGAAGGTATGCCCGTAAAAATCGGCACGCTCGATCCCTTGGGTGCAGATGTGCCGCTGGGCCGCTCTCATTATCTGGAAACGTTGAATCAACTTGCCGCAGACATGCGGGAATGTTTGGCAGAGTAACGCCTTTCAAGCCCCACACTGGCGGCAGTTTTTGCCGCCGGTGCCATTGGCCGATTTCTCTGATCCTTGTGGCTGACTTTCAGGCCTCCGGTCAGGCTTTGTTGGACCTGCACTTTCGCGTCTTGCATCTTCAGACACACCCGCGCGGTCGGTCCGTTCAGCGCCGCACCTTGATGTGGTGCCGCGCCAAATAGGGCTTTGACCCTGCGACGCTCCGCCTGTGTCATCCCGCTGATCACCATCTGCCCAAGCAGCAGGCTCTCTGCATAACAGCCGTTGGCGCGGACAACCTCATGGCGCCGGCAGGCAAAATGCACCCATGTGATCTGCGATCTGCCTGTCATGTACCGAATGCCCGCCAGACCGGTCAACGCTTTGGCGGGGACCAATGCGGGCCGTTCAAAAATCTCCATCAGTTGTCCGTTGGCGCCAACGAGGATGCGGTGTTGAGGTGAGACCACCAAATCCCGCTCTGGCAGGTTCGGGCCCAAGGACCCGGTCTGAATGAGAACCGGTAACCTGCCTTCCGCGAGAGACAAAAGGGTCTGGCCGCTGCAGCGCACCCATTGGATCTGTTGCGCACCATTGTCGGCCGTGATCACATGGTCCCCGGCGCGCAGGTCTTCGACAGGGCATTGCCCGGACGGCGTGTCAATCAGGGTTCCGGGGGCGTAACATGGCACGGTGCCTGCATTCGGATTGGCTTGCGCATAATAGGACGCTCCGCCATCGTCCGACTGCAAGCTGCCGGTCGCGGGGGGCGTGCCGATATCCGTGCTCGACTGGCCGGCTGCCGGACCATTGGTTGCATTCACAACCCGGCCTTCGAAAGAGATGAACTGAACCAAGGTTCCGGTGTCATCCACCAATGCCACACCGTCCTCGCTGCGAATGCCAGGCAGTCCGACAGAGGCATTGTCCAGAACGTAAACGTCCTGATTGCCGATGGTCGCCTGAAGGGAACCCATCCCGTAAGGGCCACTGAGGACACTGCCGAATTCGTCGTAGATATAAAGCGTGAAGCCGGACATGTCGGTACCGATTGGTACGGCGATCTCGACAAACTCATTGCCAATACCGCCCTGCGTGTCGAGCTCGGATATATAGGCGGTCATCGCGCAAACCCCATGTTGAGAGACCAGCCAGCAATCAGGACCGGCCGGAAAGCCTTGCAATGGGGTCACCGGAATTTGTGTCTGAAATGCGGAAAGAGGCGGGCGCAGTTAGGTCAAATGGTGGTGTTTTTATTTGCATTTTCTCTTGTTTTGAGCGGCCAATTGGGAGTTTTGGAAAAAAGAAAAGCCCCGCCAAAACGGCGGGGCATAGGCTTCTGAAATGTCTTGGTTTGAATTCAAACTGCGATTTTTCCGCCGCCCTTTTTTGTAACCACCACCACGGAGGGGCGCGGTGGCATCTTGGGGTCAAAGTCCGGCCAGCGGGTCGCGGGATCTTCAAAGGTTGAGGCCCGTTCAAACCCCTTGAGGTCTTTGGTGCCATCGGTGCCGGGGTGCTGCACGGCAAGGAACAATGTCTCGCCATCATCGGTGAAGTAGGGGCCGCACATTTCGCCGCCCACCGGGCAGCGGAAGAACAGCTTGGACGTGCCGCGCGCCGTGCCTTCGGTTTCCACCGCATACAGCCCGTCGGATTTACCGGTCTTGCCCCATTTGCTGCCCTGATCGGTCGATACCCAAAGGCGGCCATCGGCATCCATGGCGCAATTGTCGGGCGATCCGAACCAGCCGTTTTCAGAGGTCTCGGGGTTCCACTGTGCGCCAACCTCGGAAACCGACGGATCGCCACATTTCACAAGGATAGACCAGGTGCCACGGGTTGCCGCGTGATCACCGCCGTCTTCCTTGATCTCGATGATATGGCCAAAGTCGCTTTTGCTGCGTGGGTTGGCAGCGTTGGTTTCCTTGCGTTTGTTGTTGTTTGTCAACATGATGTAGGCCGTGCCGTCGCCGCGCGGCTGCGCGTCTTCGGGGCGGTCCATCGGTGTCGCGCCCAAGAGATCCGCAGCGAGGCGCGTATCAATCAGCACATCACCTTGATCGTTAAACCCGTTTTCAGCCGTGAGCGGCCCCATACCATGCACCAGCGGCATCCATGTGACACTGCCATCCTCGTCAAAGCGGGCCACGTAAAGCGTGCCATCGCTTAACAGTTTGGCATTGGCCGCGCGGTCCTCGGAGACAGAGCCGTTGGAGACATATTTGTACTGATAGTCAAAGCGGTTATCGTCGCCCATATAGACAACCAGCTTGCCTTCGGTGCTGACAGTGGTTTCCGCGCCTTCATGGCGGAAACGGCCCAAAGCGGTGTGTTTGACGGGGGTTGAGGTCGGGTCCATCGGGTCCACTTCGACCACCCAGCCGAATTTATTCGGCATATTGGGTTCCTTGTCGATGTTGTAGCGGTCGTGGAACTTGCCCCAGGCATACCAGCGGCCCGGCACGCCGTAGCGTTTCTTCTGCGCAGCATCGTCATGCGCGCTCAGGTCCGGCTTGCCATCCGCATCCAGAACATCGGTCCAGAAATAGCCGTGAAAGTTTTCCTCGGCCATCAACCATGTGCCCCATGGCGTCATGCCTCCAGCGCAATTGTTGATCGTGCCGATCACGTTCATACCAGCAGGATCATCGTTTGTTTTCATGCGCTTGTGACCCGCCGCAGGGCCAGACAGGGTCATTGCGGTGTTCAACGGTGTCACCCGGCGATTCATCTTGCCGTCCTGCACCACGGACCATTGGCCTGCATCATCCTGCGCAATCTCGACCACGGTGCCACCATGGGCAGCCATCTCGATGTCGATCAATTCGGGCGTCATCCCTTCGAACCCGGCTTTGTCCTGACGGCCCAGACCGGGGAACATCACTTCTTCGTTGGTGTATTCGTGGTTCACACACAGCAGGCCGCGTGTTCCAGCCTCGTTCAGCGGCACAAAGCCGACGTAATCGTTGTTGTAGCCAAACTGCTGGAGCTGGGCCTCGGCGGTCTGGTTCATCACGTCAAATTCGGGCGCATTCGCAAGCACCGGATCACCCCAACGCAGCAACACCTGCGCGTCATAGCCTTCGGCGACATGGTGGGTCTCGTCATTGCCTGCCGTCAGCTCTTCGAATTTGTAGCGGCTCTGCGCCTCGGCTGCGGAGGCCTCGTTCGGGGCCATCAAGGCCGAGCTGCCGAAAAGCGCAGTGGTGGCCGACACCCCAAGCATCCCGCGCAGAACATCGCGGCGGCCATAGCGGGCGTTGATCACATCGCCGATGGTGTGGCTCAGATTGGGATTTGTCGGGATATCATCAAAGGCCTCAAAGGCTTCGGCCTTGTTGCCGATGCTGGGGTCATTCAGGATGTCTTTGCGCGTCATGGCTTTTCCTATGGCTGCGGGTTGCGTTGCGCCCCTAGTGGCCCGTTTGTGTAATGGATTTATGTAGCTCAGATGTCAGTTTTGTTACCGCTGCAAAATTCGCCTCCAAGCAGCCGATGGCAGCCCGCCCGCGACATTTGACCCCCGCACAGCGCCAGTTGCAAGGCCGCGCAGCCCCGCCAATTGGACGTGGCGGGCAGAGCCCCCCTTGAACCCCCCAAGGGGCGAGACTAATCTCTGGGTAACGGTTTTGCGGGTATGGTCCTGCGGACATCTTAACAGGCAGGCATCAATGACAGATCCATACGAAACATACATGAACACGCTGGTCCCCATGGTGGTGGAGCAAACCAGCCGCGGCGAACGCGCCTATGACATTTTCTCGCGTCTGCTGAAGGAACGGATCATCTTTTTGTCCGGCCCGGTGCATGACGGCATGTCTTCGTTGATCGTGGCGCAGCTTTTGCACCTGGAGGCGGAAAACCCGTCGAAGGAAATTTCCATGTATATCAACAGCCCCGGCGGCGTTGTGACCTCGGGCCTGTCGATCTACGACACCATGCAATACATCAAACCCAAGGTCAGCACGCTGGTCATCGGGCAAGCGGCCTCGATGGGTTCGCTGCTGCTGACGGCGGGCGAGAAAGGCATGCGGTTCTCACTGCCCAACAGCCGTGTGATGGTGCACCAACCCTCTGGCGGCTATCAGGGGCAGGCGACGGATATCATGATCCATGCGCAGGAAACCCAGAAACTGAAAACCCGCCTGAACGAGATCTACGTCAAGCATACGGGCCAGACCCTCAAGAAAGTCGAAGAGGCGCTTGAGCGGGATAACTTCATGTCACCGGAAGACGCCAAAGACTGGGGCCTGATCGACGAGATTGTCGAAAGCCGCGGCAAGGCAGACGATCCGGACGCCCCCACAAAGGGCAAGGATGACAAGTAACACCTGAACCATCCGGCGCTGCGATTTTGCGATTGTAGCGCCGGTGCCTCTGGCCTAGGATCAGGGCCAACCACGCAGTCCCCAACGCAGGGGCAAATAAACACGAAAGACCTGAAAGGGTTGAGATGGCGAATAATTCCGGCGGCGACAGCAAAAACACCCTCTATTGCAGTTTTTGCGGCAAGAGCCAGCACGAGGTGCGCAAGCTGATTGCGGGGCCAACCGTTTTCATCTGCGATGAATGCGTTGAGCTCTGCATGGACATCATCCGGGAGGAAACCAAAGCATCGGGCCTCAAGGCAACCGATGGTGTGCCAACCCCCAAAGACATCTGCGAAGTGTTGGATGATTACGTGATCGGACAGGCGACAGCAAAACGTGTGCTGTCGGTCGCGGTGCACAACCATTACAAGCGCCTCAACCATGCCCAAAAGGGCGGCGATATTGAGTTGGCGAAATCCAACATCCTGCTTATTGGCCCCACCGGCTGTGGCAAAACCTTGCTGGCGCAAACGCTGGCACGGATTTTGGATGTGCCCTTCACCATGGCCGATGCCACCACATTGACCGAAGCCGGTTACGTGGGTGAGGACGTTGAGAACATCATTCTCAAGCTGTTGCAGGCTTCTGAATACAACGTTGAACGTGCGCAGCGCGGCATTGTCTATATTGACGAGGTCGACAAGATCACCCGCAAGTCCGAAAACCCCTCCATCACCCGCGACGTGTCGGGCGAGGGCGTGCAGCAGGCCTTGCTGAAACTGATGGAAGGCACCGTGGCCTCCGTTCCGCCGCAGGGCGGGCGCAAGCATCCGCAGCAGGAATTCCTGCAAGTGGACACCACGAACATCCTGTTCATCTGTGGCGGCGCATTCGCCGGTCTGGACCGGATCATCGCGGCGCGCGGCAAGGGCTCTGCCATGGGTTTTGGCGCGGATGTGCGCGACAATGATGACCGCGGCATCGGCGAGATTTTCACCGAGCTGGAACCGGAAGACCTGCTGAAATTCGGGTTGATCCCTGAATTCGTCGGCCGTTTGCCGGTGCTGGCGACTTTGGAAGATCTCGATGAGGACGCGCTTGTCACCATCCTGACCCAACCCAAGAACGCATTGGTCAAACAATACCAGCGCCTGTTTGAGCTGGAAGACACGCAGCTGACCTTCACCGAAGATGCGCTGTCGGCCATCGCCAAACGTGCCATCGAACGCAAAACCGGTGCGCGGGGCCTGCGCTCCATTCTCGAAGACATTCTGCTGGATACAATGTTCGAATTGCCGGGCCTTGATTCCGTGTCCGAAGTGGTCGTGAACGAGGAGGCCGTGAATTCGGACGCTGCGCCGCTGATGATCCATGGCAAGGAAGCCGAGAAAGAGCCGGCGACGGCGGGCTGATCCGTGATCAGCGGCTAACGATTTGAGGGCGGGCCTATGGGTCCGCCCTTTTTTAATTGAACGTGAGGAATTTCCATGACCATCAAACGCATTCACTCAGGCGGCGAATTTGAACCAAAGGTCGGCTATTGCCGTGCCGTTGTCGCAGGTGGCTTTGTGCATGTGGCGGGCACCGTCGGGCAGGGTGATGATGTGGTGGCACAATGCCGCCATGCCTTGCAGGTGATCAAAGCGGCGCTCACCGAGGCGGGCTGCAGCTTTGCCGATGTGATCCGCGTCACTTACATGCTGCCGGACCGCCATGAATTCGAACCTTGCTGGCCGATCCTCGCCGAGACATTTGGCGCCAACCCACCGGTGGCCACGATGATCGAATGCGGGCTGATCGACCCGAAATACCGGATCGAGATTGAGGTGACGGCGCTTTTGCCGGATTGATCAAATCGCCGTCTCAGGCGACCTCCTCAAATCCTTTGCCCAGCTCCTTGCTGACCTCTGCCGGCTTCAGAGAGGGCCATTTCTTGGCGGTCTGACCGATGAAACCTGCCGCAGTCAGCTCGTCCTGAACAGCGGGCATGTTCAGTTCTCCCATCCACAGGCGCGGCTTGGCCGGGCCGACAGGTTTCCATGATCGGGCCAGTTGTGTCACCGTCACGGGGGGCTTGCCGAGGAACGCGGTCAAATGCCGCTCCAACTGCCGCGTGGCGCCGGAGGGGCGGCGCACCACCATCGCAACCTCCGCTGCCGGATCGGCGACCATGGCCAGCAGATGCAGCGCCGACCCTTCGGCGGCGATCACCTTGCGGGCGGCTTTGTATGTTGCGATCTGGCTTGTGAGATCATGTTTTTCCGGGTGGTAGATCGTGTAACCCTCAGCCTCCAGATAGGTCTCTAGCTGCTTTTCTCCCAGCAGATTACCGCGACCCGAGGGCAGGGCGCTGCGGCTGATATAAAGCTTCTCCGGCCCGTCCGCAGCGATATCTTTGGCAAAATGCCCTTGGATCGCGTCTTGGTAGTTCTGGGTGCCTTCGATCATCGTGCCAAGGCCAAAGCCCTGACCGGGGATCACAAGCTGTTCCACCTGTTCTGGTTTGTCAGCGCAGACAACCGGCACATCGCAGCCCATCAGATCAATGAATACCTTCTGAAAATCAGCCACTTCACTGCCATTGCGCGGGCGTTTGGGGACGAACAGGATACCATCGATCTCACCCTTCAACGCGGGCAGGGCCCAAAGGCGGCTGGTGCTTTCCACCAGAAAATGCCCGAAATGCATCCACAGGACGCCGCCCCAAAGCCAGCGCCCCTTGCGCAGCGGTAGATCACCCTTCGGCATCGGCGGTTCAACCGTCAGCGCCCGCCCGTTGCGCCACAAGGCGCCCGTGGGGCAATAGCGGCCATCCTCATGCAGAACGCCAGCCTCCTGTACAAAATCCTGCTCCGCAGGGGGCACCACAATCGCTTGCGGCACCTCGCGCATCTCGCGGGTCCAGCCGCGATCCGGCTTGGGCGGGCTGAGCTCTTCATCATAAATGCAGGTCCAGACATGGCGCGTGCAATGTTCCGGCACCTGCGCAAATCCGGCTTGCCGCAGGATGCTTTTGCATTCGCGCATGCCGTCCTTGCCATAGGCCTCGGGATGAAATTCGATGACAACCGCACGAATGCCGCTCAGATCGGCGTGGCGCAGAAAATCAAGCTCGCCACCTTCGATGTCCATCAGCAGCACATCAGGGGCAAATTCGGCATGCACACGGGCGTAGTCCGCTGTCGGCACATCGACGCGGGTGGTGGAACGTTTGTCACTGTCGATGAGAGAGGAGCCGAGATAGGAATTGCGGATGTGAAAAGCCATCGTCTGAGGCGCATCCGGCGCAGAGATCAGGACCTCGTTGCGCACCTCGATCACTTGTTCCAGCTTGTTCAGCCGATAAAGCGCGTTGATATGTTCGATCAACCCCGGATTTGCCTCAAAGGATAACACCTTGGAAGGTTTGCCATTTTTCGCGGCAATCGCCCCAACCAGACCAATCCCCGCACCCATCTCAAGAACGTTGTCGCCGGGGCGGATCACATCCAATGCACCGGCAATTTCCTGCCCCTCGTAACGCGCTGCATTGATCCGCTCAGCGCGGGTGGGGGTCATCATCGGGCTGTCGGGCACTTTCACGCCATGACATTCCGCCACATGCAGCGGTTTCGAAGGGGTGCCTGCCATCGGTATTATCTCCGTTTTGGAAACAATACGGCGAATGTTTGCGCGATCCAAAGGGATTTAACCGGCAAATTGACCAAGTTTCATGGCAGGAGTCTTTGCTGCAACACCATAGGTTACTGGACGCCGCCGCGGCCATGGTGCATAACCCGAACAACAAGAGCGGAGACCGTCATGGGCATTCTCAACACAATTTTCCGGGCTCTCACTTGGTGGGATGGCCAGACCTTGAACACACAGCTTTTCACTTGGCGCAAAGGCACCAAAGTGGGCGAGGATGATCAGGGCAATATTTACTACCGCAACCATGACGACAGCAAACGCTGGGTGATCTACAACGGTGACATGGAGGCAAGCCGCGTCAGCCCCGATTGGCATGGCTGGCTGCACCACACCTGGAATGAAACGCCCAGTGACCGCCCATTGGTGCACAAGCCATGGGAAAAGCCCCATGTTGAAAACCTGTCTGGCACCGAGATGGCCTATGCACCTGCAGGGTCGATCCGGCGCCAGAAACCCGCAGACCGGGGCGATTACGAAGCATGGAGCCCAGAGTAACCGGTATTTGCGTTTCCGGCGCGATGCGGTGAGGTGGCTAAAATGTTGAAATACCTAGCAGTATTGACCTGTCTGGCGGCGCCTTTGGCCGCCCAAGAGGTGACAAGTGCCTCTGGCGGTGTCCTGCGGGCGCTCGACAAGGTATCGGGCCAGACCACAGATATTGAAATCGGCGTTGGCAACGCCGTGCGGTTCGGCAATTTGCAGATCGTGATGGCCGACTGCCGCTATCCGGCGGGCAACCCGTCCGGCAATGCTTATGCCGCCTTGGAAATCTCCGAAGCGGGCAAGGCCGGGACGCTTTTTTCCGGCTGGATGATTGCCTCCGCGCCTGCGCTTTCGGCGCTGGAACATGCCCGTTACGACGTTTGGGTCATCCGCTGCACAACCTCATAGAGACTGGCCACCGGCGGCGCATCAAAGCGGGCTTTCACCTCTTTGGCGCGATCAAGGCGGGCGTGATACTCCGCGCGGGTGATCTCTTGCGCACCAAGTGACGCCAGATGATCGGTCAAAAATTGCGCATCAAAAAGCACAAAGCCAGCCTGCCGCAACCGATCCACCAACACAGCCAGCGCCATTTTTGATGCATTGGTGCGCCGCGAAAACATGGATTCGCCGAAGAAGGCGCCGCCCAATGTGACGCCGTAAACCCCGCCCACAAGCGTCTGATCTTCCCATATCTCAATGGAATGGGCGTGACGTTTGAGATGTAGCGCGTTGTAAAGGCCAAAGATTTCATCGTTGATCCAAGTATCTGCACGATCTGCGCAGCCCTCAACCACTCCGGCAAAATCTTCATCCACGCTGGCGCGAAACGGCGAGCGACGCATCGCCTTTGCCAGTGACCGGGACAGATGAAACCCGTTCAGCGGCATCACCCCGCGCCGCCGCGGATCGACCCAGAAAATCTCCGGGTCGTCGCGGTGTTCGGCCATCGGAAAAATCCCGATGGAATAGCCATGCAGCAGCAGTTCCGGCGTCAGCTCGGACATTGCAGATCAGGCATCGCCGAGATTGGTTTCCAGCCAGTGTTCCAGCCAGTGAATGTTGTACCCGCCGGACTGGATGTCCTCTTCCTGCAACAGCGCATGGAAAAGCGGCACCGTGGTATCAACACCATCGACGATCAGCTCGCCCAAGGCACGTCCAAGACGCGCCAGTGCCTCGGGCCGGTCACGGCCATGCACGATCAGCTTGCCGATCAGGCTGTCGTAATAGGGCGGGATCGAATAGCCATCATAAAGCGCCGAATCCATCCGCACACCCAGACCGCCGGGGGCGTGATATTGGGTGATGCGTCCGGGGCAGGGGCGGAAATCAGGCAGTTTTTCTGCGTTGATGCGCACTTCGATGGCATGGCCATTGATGGTCAGATCATCCTGGCCAAAGGACATATCCATGCCGCTGGCCACGCGGATTTGCTCGCGCACCAGATCAACACCAAAGATCGCCTCGGTCACAGGGTGTTCGACCTGCAAACGGGTGTTCATCTCGATGAAATAAAACTCGCCGTTTTCATAAAGAAACTCGATGGTGCCCGCGCCGATATAGTTGATGTCAGCCATGGCATCGGCGCAAACCTTGCCGATCCGCGCGCGTTCTTCGGCGGAAATGGCGGGGCCGGGTGCCTCTTCAAAGACCTTCTGGTGGCGGCGCTGCAAGGAACAATCGCGTTCCCCCAGATGCACGGCTTTGCCTTTGCCATCACCAAACACCTGAATTTCGATGTGGCGCGGTGTGGTCAGGTATTTTTCGATATACACTTCGTCATTGCCGAAGTTCGACTTGCCCTCGGCCCGCGCGGTCTGGAAGGCTTTTTCCATGTCCGCTGCGGTTTCGGCCACTTTCATGCCCTTGCCGCCGCCGCCTGCCGTGGCTTTGATGATAACCGGATACCCGATCTCTTCGCCCAGTTTTTTCGCTTCTTCGAGGTTGGCCACGCCGCCCTCTGATCCGGGCACACAAGGCACGCCCAGTTTTTTCATCGTGTCCTTGGCAGTGATCTTGTCACCCATGACGCGGATATGCTCCGCCGTGGGGCCGATAAATGTCAGGTCATGGTCTTCGATGATCTGCACAAATCCGGCGTTCTCGGACAGAAAGCCATAGCCGGGGTGGATCGCCTCGGCGCCGGTGATCTCACAGGCGGCGATGATCGCGGGAATGGACAGGTAGGATTGGCTGGATGAAGGCGGACCGATGCAGACAGATTCGTCCGCCATCCGCACATGCATCGCGTCACTGTCGGCGGTGGAATGCACCGCAACCGATTGAATGCCCATTTCGCGGGCCGCACGGATCACGCGCAGGGCGATCTCTCCGCGGTTGGCAACGAGGATCTTGTTGAACATCTGGGCGCCCTTATTCGATGATCACAAGCGGCGCACCAAATTCGACGGCATCGCCATCGCCCACCAGAATGCGCTTGATTGTGCCCGCTTTGGGGGCTGGAATGTGGTTCATCGTTTTCATCGCCTCAACGATCAAAAGCGTATCTCCTTCAGAGACACTTGCGCCAACGGTGATAAACGCCGGTGCGCCCGGTTCACCCTGCATATAAACGGTCCCGACCATGGGGGAGGTCACGGCGCCCGGATGGCTGGCCGGATCTGCAGGTTCTTCTGCGGAAGCGGCGGCAGTCGGGGCCGCAGCGGCGGGCGCAGCGGCCATCGGTGCTGCAGCCTGCATCTGTTGCGGTGCCACGATCTGTTGGGGTGGCTTGCGGCTGACCCGCACATTGAGGCTGTCATCCTCGGCGTAATCGCGTTTGACCTGCAGTTCGGTCAGGTCATTTTCGTTCAGCAGCTCGGCCAAGGCCTTGATAAAGGCCACATCAGCGTCATGGGTGTTCTTAGTCATTTTTTTCCTCAACACTTCTTTTGTGCAGGCACCGAAAGTGCCGTGACGTTTTTTCGCTTATATGCCATGGGCCTCCCCATGGAAAGCCGCCAGTTGCAGCCTCAATAAAGGCTTGGCATGGTGGGATTCAAAGGGGACGTTTTCATGAATCTCGACCATTGGTTGATCCGCACCGCTGCGGCCATGCCGGATTGGCCCGCTGTATTTGAGGGGCGGGACCAGATTTGTGACTATGCGGGACTGAACGCCCGCGCCGGTGCGCTGGCCGCTTGGCTGATCACGCAGGGCGTTGCGCCGGGGGACCGGGTCGCGGTCTTTATGAAGAATGTGCCAGATTATCTGGTGGTTCTTTATGGCATCTGGCGCTGCGGCGCGGCGGCGGTGCCCATAAATGCCAAGCTGCACGGCCGTGAGGCGGCGTTCATCATTGAGGATGCCGGTGCCAAGTTGGTATTTGCCAGCCCGGAGTTGTCGCAGGGTCTGAGGGAGGCGGACAGCGCAGCGCAGGTTGTGACCATTACCGAGGAGGATTTCGAGGCCGCCATGGCCGCCCCGCCCATGCTGAACCCGGTGGATCGCACAGCGGATGATCTGGCATGGCTGTTCTATACCTCCGGCACCACGGGCAAGCCTAAGGGCGTGATCATCACCCATGGCATGCTGATGTCGATGGCGCTGTGCTATGAGGCGGACGTCGATCCAGTGCGCGCGGAGGACGCAACGCTTTATGCCGCCCCGATGAGCCATGGTGCAGGGCTTTATGCCCTGATGCATGTGGCCAAGGGGGCAGCGCATATCTGCCCGGCGTCTGGCGGGTTTGATCCGGCGGAAATCCTTGATCTGGCCGCGCATTTCGGATCGGTTCACATGTTCGCTGCGCCCACGATGGTCAAACGCATGACCGATTACGCCAAGGGCGCAGGCCTGCGCGGGCAGGGGCTGCGCACCGTCGTCTATGCGGGCGGCCCGATGTACAATGCCGATATTATTGAGGCTGTAGACCAGTTTGGTCCGGTCTTTGTGCAGATCTACGGGCAAGGAGAATGCCCTATGGGGATCACCGCCCTGTCCCGCGCCGATGTGGCAGACCGCAGCCGCGCTGACTGGCAAAAGCGGCTGGCCTCCGTTGGACGGGCGCAATCGGCAGTCGAGATTCGCATTGGGGATGCAGGCGGGCAACCATTGCCCAGCGGATCACAAGGTGAGATCATGGTGCGCGGCGCAACAGTCATGCCCGGCTATTGGCAAAACCCCGAGGGCAGCGCCAAAGCCCTGAAAGACGGCTGGCTGATGACCGGTGACATGGGGTTTCTGGACGATCAAGGCTACCTGACCCTGCAGGACCGCAGCAAAGACGTCATCATCACCGGCGGGTCAAACGTCTATCCACGCGAGGTAGAGGAGGTCTTGCTGACCCATCCAATGATCAGCGAAGCGGCCGTTGTCGGACAACCCCATGCAGAATGGGGCGAAGAGGTGATTGCCTTTGTCGTCGGGGATGCCGATGCCGCGGCGCTGGATGCGCTGTGCCTGAACGAGATTGCGCGGTTCAAACGGCCCAAACGCTATCACCACCTGACGGAGCTGCCCAAAAACAACTATGGCAAAGTGCTCAAGACCGAGTTGCGCAAGCTGTTGGAGGGCTGATGGCATGCAGCCAGTGATCCGCAGGCCAACAAAAAAAGCAGCAGGCGGACCTGCTGCTTAGTTGGGGGTAATTTCATGCCTCAGCCAAAGCCAAGATCAGATCGCGAGGTACTCCGCCCGAAGCTCTGCGTTGTTCAGAACCTCTTCGGCTGTGCCGTCAAAAACGATCCCGCCGGTGTCAAGGATCACCGCCCGGTCGGCCAGTTTCAGGGCGCGCACCGCGTTTTGCTCAACCAAGATCGTGGTGATCCCCTGTTCCTTGATCAGGCCCAGTGTCTTTTCAATCTCGTCCACAATCACCGGCGCGAGACCTTCATAGGGTTCATCCAGCAATAGCACTTTGATGTCCCGGGCCAGGGCGCGGGCGATGGCCAACATCTGCTGTTCGCCGCCTGAAAGTGTGACGCCCTCCTGGTTTTTGCGCTCGCCGAGGCGGGGGAAGAGATCATACAGACGATCCAGTGACCAACCCACCGGTGGCGCGATCTGGGCCAGTTTGAGGTTTTCCTCAACCGTCAGGCCGGGGATGATCCGGCGGTCTTCGGGCACCAATGCAAGACCGGCGGCAGAGGCCTGATGGCTGGCCATCTTGTGCAGGGGTTGGTGGTCCAGCCAGATCTCGCCATGCTGCACCTCGGGTTCGCTCAGACGGGCGATGGCCCGCAGAGTGGAGGTCTTGCCCGCGCCGTTGCGGCCCAGCAGGGCAAGGATTTCACCCTCATGGACGTTAAAGGTCACGCCTTGCACGATATAGCTTTCGCCGTAGTAGGCATGCAGATCCCAGACCGACAGAAAGGCGGGTGCGGTGGCGGCGTGATTGGCGTTGCGGTTCAGTGTTGCGGTGTTCATTTTTCTGATCCTTATGCCGCTTGGGTTTCGCCAAGGTAGGCTTCGCGCACCTTGGGATGACCCTTGATCTTGTCAGGTGTGTCTTCCACCAGCGGCGTGCCCTGTGCCAGAACGGTGATCCGTTCGGCCAGTGAGAACACCACATGCATGTCGTGTTCGATGATGGCGATGGTGATGTCGCGCTCTTCCTTGATCCGTTTGAGCAGATCAATGGTGTTGTTGGTATCCGCGCGCGCCATGCCCGCCGTTGGCTCATCCAGCAACAGCAAACGTGGATCCTGCGCCAGACACATCGCAATTTCCAAGCGCCGCTTGTCACCGCGTGACATGGAGGCGGCGTGCATCTCGCGTTTGTCGATCATGTTCATATCGACCAGCATTTCTTCGGCCTTGGCAACGATCTCCTGCTCATTGGCGATGGTTTCCAGTGCATGCATCCGGAACGCGCCATCGCGTTTGGCAAAGCAGGGGATCAACATGTTTTCCATCACCGTCAGATCGCCAAAGATCTCGGGTGTCTGGAACACACGGCTGATGCCCATCTGGTTGATCTCAAAGGGTTTGCGGCCCAGAACCGATTGCCCGTCAAACATCACCGATCCAGTGTCAGGGATCAATTTGCCGACCAAACAGTTCAGCAAGGTGGACTTGCCCGCGCCGTTCGGTCCGATGATTGCATGCACGGTGTTTTCTTCCACGTTGAGGTTCACATCCCCCAGCGCTTGCAACCCGCCAAACCGTTTGCCGACATTCTTGACTTCTAGAATTGCCATTGTTTCGTTCCTTATTCAGCTGCGGGGTTGCGCTGTTTGGCGGCTTTCGCCTCAGCGTCGGCGGATTTTGCGTCCTTGCGGCGGAAGGTGGCCCCGATTTTCTCAGCGCCCTGCACAAGGCCGCCAGGCAGGAAGATCACAACCATCATGAACAGCAGGCCAAGGGTCAGGTGCCAGCCCTTGCCCACGAAGGGGTGGACGATGGTGACCATGAAATCCTCGATTCCATCGGGCAGGAAGGAGAACCAGCTGTGCAACACGTTGTCGTTGATCTTGGCAAAGATGTTCTCAAAGTACTTGATGAAACCCGCGCCCAGAACCGGACCGATCAAGGTGCCTGCGCCGCCGAGGATCGTCATCAGAACCACTTCGCCCGAGGCGGTCCATTGCATCCGCTCCGCGCCCGACAGCGGATCCATGGAGGCCATCAGACCGCCCGCAAGGCCGGCATACATGCCAGAGATCACAAAGACCGCCAGAGTATAGGGCTTGGTGTTCAGACCGGTGTAGTTCATCCGCTGCTGGTTCGATTTCACCGCCCGCAGCATCAGCCCGAAGGGTGAGCGGAAGATACGGATCGCCAGATAGAACATGCAGATCAGCACCAGCGCACAGAAATAGTAGCCAAAGTTGAAGTCAAAGCTCCATGCACCGACATCCAATGTATAGGTCGACTGCATCTTTTGGCCAAAGAGGTGCGGAATGTCCGGTTTCGCGGCGCTGTGGAAAAACTGCGGATCGGAGGTATAGACCTGCAGGCCCGTTTCGCCATTGGTGATCGGCGTGCCGACAAAGCGGCCGATCAGATCCGAATAGGCAATCGCAAACAACATCTGTGCAAAGGCCAGTGTCAGGATCGAGAAGTAGATCCCTGAGCGGCGCAACGAGATATAGCCGATCAGCAGGGCAAAGAAGGCCGAAACAATGACCGACAGGATCATGCCGGGAATGATGTTGTAGCCCAGCAGCTTGAACATCCAGACCGCCGAGTAGGATCCGATCCCCAGAAAGGCCGCATGGCCAAAGCTGAGATAACCGGTCAGACCAAACAGCAGGTTAAAACCGATGGCAAAGATACCAAAGATCGCAAACCGCTGCATCAGGTCCGGATAGCCTGCATTAAACTGCGCCATGGCAGAGCCGGCAGGAAATGGGTTGAGGAGGAAAGGGGCGAACAGCGCCAGGCAGATCACAATGATCAACAACTGGGTGTCGTGTTTTTTGAGTCCGAGCATTGTTTATTCCTCCATCACGCCTTTGCGGCCCATCAGGCCCCGCGGACGTGTCAGCAAGATGATGATAGCAACCACGTAGATGATGATCTGGTCGATACCGGGCAGAATGTTTTTGATTTCGTTCATGGAGGCGAGGCTCTCGAGGATACCCAGCATAAAGCCAGCCAGAACCGCGCCGGGCAGGGAGCCCATGCCGCCGACGACCACAACCACGAAGCTCAGGACGAGAAAATCCATACCCATGTGGTAATTGGGCGAGTTGATCGGCGCGTACATCACACCTGCCAATCCCGCGACCGCCGCCGCGATGCCGAACATGATGGTGAACCGGCGGTCAATGTCGATGCCCAGAAGGCCCACAGTTTCCCGGTCAGCCATGCCTGCGCGCACCACCATGCCAAAGGTTGTGAACTGCAAGAAGGCAAAGACAGCACCGATGATCAGCGCAGAAAAGCCAAAGTAGACCAAACGCCAGTAGGGATAAGCGAGCGAGCTGTCGAGACCCAGCAGGGGGCCAAAGTCAAAGCTGCCAACAAAGGCAGAAGGCGCGGGGGTCGGGATCGGGTTGGCGCCGTAGAAATACTTGATGACCTCCTGCAGCACGATGGCAAGGCCAAAGGTCACGAGGATCTGATCAGCGTGGGGACGTTTGTAGAAGTGTTTGATCAGGCCCCGTTCCATGACAAAGCCGACAAACAGCATTACCGGTATCGCCAGCAGGATCGCCAGCGGCACCGCCCAGTCGATGATGGAGGCGCCCACCTCGGGGCCAAACCAGCTTTCGACATAGGGGGTTTTGATCTTGAGCGGATTGCCGAGAAAGTCCTTCTCGGTTTCCGACAGCGTTTCCGAGCTGAGCGTCAGAATACGCTGGAGGGTAACGGAGCAGAACGCACCAATCATGAAAATCGCACCATGGGCGAAGTTCACCACCCCCAGCGTGCCGAAAATCAACGTAAGGCCCAGAGCGATCAACGCATAGGCGGATCCCTTATCCAGGCCGTTCAGAAATTGAAGAATGATTGCGTCCATGGTCCCCACCTCTTGCAATGCGTCATTACGCAGGCAGGTCGCGCCCGGCGTAATGGTATGGGACAGGGCGCATCAAACGGAATGCGCCCTGTAGTCGTTGGATTGGGTCGGCTTATGCGCCTGGGTTACACTTGCCCAGCTCGCCACCGGCAAACATTGGGTGATCTGGCGCATACTCAACCTGAGCACGCGGTGTCACTTCAACGATTTCCAGTGTGTCGTATTCGTTGGACGGGTTCTCTTTGCCCTTCATGACCAACACGTCTTTGAAGCACTGGTGGTCTTCGCCGCGGTACAGAACCGGACCGTTGCCCAGACCGTCGAACTCAAAGTCTTCCAGAGCTTCGACAACGCCGCATGGGTTGAAAGTGCCGGCACGTTCGCAGGCATCCGCATAGAGCAGCGTCTGAACATAGCAGGTGTGCGCGGAGTTGGATGGCGGACGGCCATACTTTTCACCGAAGGATTTCACGAAGGCTTTGGAGCCTTCATCCTGCAGCTGCCAGTTCCAGTTCATGGAGCCGATCACGCCTTGCACGTTTTTGCCCGCACCAGCGGCCATCAGCTCGGAATAAAGCGGAACAACGATCTCGAACTTCTTGCCGTTCACTTCTTTGTTCAGCAGGTCGAACTGGATCGCGTTGGTCAGCGAGTTCACCATGTTGCCGCCGTAGTGGTTCAGAACAAGAACGTCCGCACCGGAGTTCAGCACAGGCGCGATGTAGGACGAGAAGTCGGTGGACGCGAGCGGCGTCAGCACGTTGTTCACAGTTTCCCAGCCCATGGCCTCGGTCGCGGCTGCGATCGATTCCTGCTGTGTCCAGCCCCATGTATAGTCAGCCGTCAGGTGATACGCGCGGCGGTCAGAGCCATATGCGTTCTTAAGCACTGGCGCGAGTGCAGCGGCAGACATGTAACCGTTAAAGAAGTGACGGAAACCGTTGGCTTTCTTGTCTTTACCTGTTGTGTCGTTTGAGTGGGTCAGACCCGCCATGAAGATAACGCCGGCCTCTTGGCACAGGCCTTGAACAGCAACAGCCACACCGGAGGACGAACCACCGTTGATCATGATTGCGCCGTCTTTTTCGATCATCGCCTTGGCAGAGGCACGCGCCGCGTCAGACTTTGTCTGCGTGTCGCCTGTTACAAACTCGACCTTCTTGCCGAGAATACCGTTCCCTTTCAGCGCTTTGGAGCTGAAAGTGTTCATCATACCGCCGTCGCCTTCACCGTTGAGGTGCTGAACAGCAAGTTCCTGGGCGCGCAACTCGTCCAGACCTTCTTCGGCATAGGGGCCGGTCTGGGGCACGTTAAAGCCCAGGGTTACGGTGCTGCCTGTGGGGGCGTTGGTAAAGCCAGAGTGCCCGTCGGCACGCAGATACGTCGGCAGTGCAAGACCGGCACCAGCTGCTGCGCTGGTTTTGATCAGACCACGACGTGTCAGATTGGAAAATGACATGAATTCCTCCCGAATTATGAAACAGCAAAGGCGCGTCTCCCGCGCACCTTCACACGGCACAAATGTGCAAATTGACTATCGCCTGCTATATGAAAACCAATCAATAACCCCCTTGATAAACACATTAAATTTGTAAATATCTTCGCAGGAACATTTTCGAAGGTGTAAAGAAAATGATATTGCAGCGCAGAAACCCATTGAAAACGCGGGATATTGACCGGAGCCACGGCAATGGCACGTGAGGGGCTGACCGGCAGCCGCATCCGCGAACGCCGCGTGATGGCCGGGCTCAAACAGGCGGATCTGGCCCGCGATATCGGTATCTCGGCCAGCTACCTTAATCTCATCGAACACAACCGCCGCAGAATCGGCGGCAAGCTGCTCCTCAATATCGCGGCGGTTCTGGGGGTCGAGCCGCAAACCCTGACCGAAGGGGCGGAGGCTGCCCTGATCGCCGCCCTGCGCGAGGCTGCGGACGAGGCGGGTTTGACCGGACCAGAGGCCAGCCGAGCCGACGAATTCGCCGGGCGTTTCCCCGGTTGGGCCGATGTGCTGGCCGGAACGCGGCGGCGGGTGGCCTCCCTTGAACAGACAGTCGAGGCTTTGACCGACAGGCTCGCCCATGATCCGCATCTGGCGGCGTCCATGCACGAGCTTCTCTCCACCGCTGCCGCGATCCGGTCCACCGCTGCGATCCTTGCGGAAACCAAGACCCTTCAGCCGGAATGGCGCGAACGGTTTCACGCCAATATCAATGAAGACAGCCACCGCCTTTCTGACAGTGCGCAGGCCCTGGTGTCTTATCTTGATGCCGAAGCGGACGCCGCCGATGCTGCCAGCTCGCCGCAAGAGGAGGTCGAAGCGTTTCTGTCAGAACATGATTTCAGCTTTGGCAGTCTGGAAACCGGTTCCGCGACCGAGGCCACTATTGCCGAGATTGTAGAGACCGCCGAGATGCTCAGGTCGCAGGCCGCCAAATACATTGCACGAGGGGTCTTGCAACAATGGGCACGTGATGCAGCGGCTTTGTCACTCAAAGACCTGCGCAAGGAGATCGAAACCGCAGGAACAGACCCGCTGACGCTGGCGCGGAACCTGCACAAACCTGTCGTGGTTGTTCTGCGCCGTTTGGCCGCCTTGCCGGAGCTGGGCGCGGGGCTTGTGGTCTGCGACCGCTCTGGCACGGTGATTTTCCGCAAATCGGTCGAAGGCTTCACCGTGCCGCGCCACGGGGCCTGTTGTCCGCTTTGGCCGCTGTTTGGCGCATTGGCGCAAACGGGCATGGTGATTTCGGAAACCGTCATGCAACTGGGCCGCGCCCAAGCCAAATTTGAATGTTTTGCCACATCCGAAACCCAATCGGCGCCGTCCTACAATGCGTTGCCACTTGTGCAGGCGGTGATGGTCTTGCTGCCCGCATCCGCCGGCGCGGGGCAGGGGCGGTCGATGGGATCGACCTGCAGGGTTTGCCCGCAAGAGAGCTGCGCCGCCCGCCGAGAGCCGTCAATTCTCAGCAGCGGCGTCTGACTGCGGCCTTTGGGCTTTTGACAGCCCGCTCAAACCGTTGCATGCTCAGGGTCGGCATGGCGCCAGCTGCATCAGACAGAGCCGCCCTGCCACCTTGGGGGAGGAGGACCGCGCGTGAGCAAACATGTCGTGTTGGTTGAGGACGAAACAAACATTGCAGAGGCAATCCGCTTTTTGCTGTCGAATGAGGGCTGGCGGGTCGAAACCCTGGCGAACGGATCAAACGCAGTGGACGTGATCCGAAACACCGGGCCGGATCTTGTGATGCTCGATGTAATGCTGCCCGGCAAAAGCGGGTTTGAAATCCTGCATGATTTGCGGGCGGATCCGGCCTTTGATGCGCTTCCGGTGCTTATGTTGACCGCACGCGGCCAAAGCCGCGACCGCGAGATGGCGGAAAAAGCAGGCGTAAGCCGGTTCATGACCAAACCGTTTTCCAATGCCGAGATGCTGGATGCGGTGCGCGAACTGACCGCACAATGAAAGGGGCCTGAGCGATGCCGCAGCGGCGCATGTTTCTGGAACGGCGCAGCTATCGAATGCGGCGGATGATGGACGCGCTGCGGTTTCTTCCGTTGATTGGCCTGTGCCTGTGGATGGTGCCCCTGCTTTGGCCTTTGCCAGAGGCGGGTGATGCCGATCCGATGCCGATGAGCGTGGCCCTGCGATATCTCTTTGGTGTCTGGCTGGCCTTGGTGGTCATGGCTTGGGCGCTGTGGCGCTACACCCGCGGCGAAGCGGAGGTAGACACGGCACAGGGCAGCTCGGACAGGACGCCCTGATGGTTTCTCTCAACGAATTGGTGCTGGTGTGCCTGACCTATGTTGTCGGACTTTTTGCCATCGCCTTTCTCGCGGAACGCGCCGCATTGCGGGGGCGCGGGGGATGGCTGCTGCGCTCACCGGTGGTTTATACGCTGTCGCTGTCGATCTATTGCACCGCATGGACGTTTTACGGAGCGGTGGGTTATGCCGCGCGGTCGGGGCTGGAGTATCTGACGATTTACCTCGGCCCGTCTATCGTGATGATTGGCTGGTGGTGGGTGCTGCGCCGTTTGGTGCGCATCGGGCGCAGCCAGCGTGTGACGTCCATCGCAGATCTGATCTCGTCGCGCTATGGCAAGTCGAACACCCTTGCCATTGTTGTGACCGTGATGGCGGTCATCGGCGTGACGCCCTATATTGCCCTGCAATTACAGTCGGTTATCCTGTCTCTGGCAATTTTTGCGACACCGGATGCGGGCCTTGCCGGGGCCGAGGGTGCGCCGTTCAACAGGGCGCAGGCGGCCTTCTGGGTGGCAACGGGGCTGGCGCTGTTTACCGTTCTGTTTGGCACGCGCAATCTCAATGTAAACGAACGCCACCATGGTGTGGTGATCGCGATCGCAGTGGAAGCGGTGGTGAAACTGGTCGCATTGATCGCGGTTGGGGTCTTTGTGGTCTGGGGGCTGGCAGGCGGCGTGGGCGACACGCTTGAGCGTATCGACGCCTCCGCCATTGGTGATTGGGAAGTGCAGGGCAGCCGTTGGGCGGCGTTGATGTTCGTCTCTGCGGCGGCGTTCCTGTGTCTGCCGCGCATGTTTCAGGTCATGGTGGTGGAAAACAACGACGACCGGCATCTGCAAATCGCCTCCTGGGCCTTCCCGCTGTATTTGATGTTGATGAGCCTGTTTGTGGTGCCAATTGCGGTCGTGGGCCTTGATTTGCTGCCTGCGGGATCAAACCCTGATCTCTTTGTGCTCAGCCTGCCGCTCAGCCAGGGTCAGAACGGGTTGGCGATGCTGTCTTTTCTGGGCGGTTTTTCCTCTGCCACCTCCATGGTGATCGTGGCCACGCTGGCGCTCAGCACCATGGTCAGCAACCATATCGTCATGCCGATCTGGCTTAACCTGCGGCGCGGCGGGGCCACCCAATCGGGTGATGTGCGCAGCGTGGTGATCCTTGCGCGGCGGCTCTCGATCCTGCTGATCATCGCGCTTGGCTTCTCCTATTACCGCGTGAGTGGTGGCAGCGGCGCCTTGGCGGCCATTGGCACGATCTCCTTTGGCGGTGTGGCGCAGTTCCTGCCCGCGCTTTTGGGCGGCATGTTCTGGCGCGGCGCGACGCGGTTGGGCGCGCTCTGCGGGTTGGGTATCGGCTTTGTCCTGTGGGTCTTCACCATGCTCTTGCCCAGCTTTGGCATGGATGTGGCCCTGTCACAAAGCACCTTTGAGCAAGGCTTGATGGGGGCCGCGTGGCTGCGCCCGCAAGCGCTTTTTGGGGTTGAGGGGCTGGACCCCACGGTACATGCCGTTGTCTGGAGCCTGAGCCTGAACACTTTGATGTTCTTTGTGGTCTCGCTTTTTACCTTTCCTGATCCGATTGAACGATTGCAGGGCGCACAGTTTGTCAATGTGCTGGACCACGGCGGATCGGCGCGGGGCTGGACGGCCTCGGTGGCGGGCAGTGAAGACTTGATGATCATGGCCCAGCGGATCCTGGGGGCGGCCGAGGCACAGGCATTTTTCCGGCAAGAGGCCAAGGCACAGGGACGGCCGGGCAACCTGCCGGAACCCACACCGGCCTTTGTGCAGGAGTTGGAGCGCGAGCTGGCAGGTTCGGTTGGTGCGGCCACGGCCCATGCGATGGTGGGGCAGATCGTTGGCGGCACGTCAGTGTCGGTGCAGGATTTGCTGGCGGTGGCGGACGAATCCGCCCAGATGCTGGAATACTCCAGCCAGCTTGAGGCCAAATCGAGAGAGCTGTCCGAAACCGCCGAAGAATTGCGCCACGCCAATGAAAAGCTGACCCAATTGTCGCTGCAAAAGGACAGTTTCCTCAGCCAGATCAGCCATGAGTTGCGCACGCCTATGACCTCGATCAGGTCGTTCTCTGAAATCCTGCGGGACGCGGCCAAGCTCAGCGAGGCGGACAAGACCCGCTATGCTTCGATCATCCATTCGGAGACCATTCGCCTGACCCGGCTGCTTGACGATCTGCTGGATCTGTCCGTGCTCGAAAACGGGCAGGGCAATCTGCACATTGGCGAAGGTGCATTGCAAGATGTGCTGGACCGGGCGGTGACCACGGCCCTGACCGGCAGCGAAAACCCCATCAGCGTGACCCGCGCAGGGGTGCAGGAAAAGATCATCATCCGCACCGATCTGGACCGGTTGGTGCAGGTATTCATCAATCTTATCACCAATGCCAAGAAGTACTGCCGCGCCGACGCGCCCGCATTGACCATTCTGGTGGGGCGGCGCAGCGACGGGATCACGGTTGATTTTGTCGACAATGGTGAGGGCATCCCCGCCGATGCGCAGGCTGTCATCTTCGAAAAGTTCTATCGCGCAACTGGCGCCGAAGGAGATGGTGCAGGGTTGGGCTTGGCGATCTGCCGCGAGATCATGCACAGGCTGGACGGCGAAATCAGCTATCTGACATCCTATGAAGGGGCCGCGTTCCGGGTTTTCTTGCCGGCATCGGCGCTTGCCCCGGTCCAGACAGATCAATCGGAACTCAGCCAGCCCGCATAAAGGCCATAGTAACCAATCTTCCGCTATGGCTGGACCCAGCAATCCCAACCGCGGGCGGAGGCAATGGGTCAAGACCAAGAACAATCAGCCATAACCGAGGAGACAACACCGCCTGCAGGTGTCCTGCATCGCAAAGCCCATTCGGGCCGCGCGACGCATCAGGCCCGTGCAATGACTCTGGCCAAGGCGCTGCGCCTGACTTTGGCCAAGGTGGCGGATGATCTGTTCGATATGGCGATGGCAGTGATTGGCCTGCGCCGCGAAACCCGCAGCGCGGACACCTTGGGTGAGCTGTTTCCGGCGGATGCGCTGCTGCTGCTGATGGATGGGCCCCAGCGGCAAAGGGGCGGCGTTGTGGTCGATCAGGCGCTGGTCGGCGCCTTGCTGCAACAACAGACCATGGGAAAGGTCTTGCCCGCCGCAGAGGGCGACGTGCGGACCACGACCGAAACCGATGCCGCGATGTGTGCGCCTTTCATTGACGCGCTGATCCTCCGTGCGGCTGGCCTGCCTGAAACGGAGGCCGACCGCGACCTGATCCGCGGCTATACCTTTGGTGCGCGGACGGCTACGCCGCGGCTGCTGTTGATGGCGCTGACGGCACAGGATTATGAAATCATCGAAATCACGGTGGATATCGATGGCGGCACTCGGCAGGGGACATTGACCCTTTGCTTGCCGCACAGCGAGGTGGCCCAAGACCCGATCCCGCCGGAGGACGTCAAAGATGACAGCGTCGCACCCGACAAACGGGTTCCCAAAAAGCTGACCGAAACGGTTTTGGCGTTGCACGTTGATCTCAATATCGCGCTCACCCGGTTTCGGATGCCGCTGCGCCGGCTTGGGGCACTCAAGGTGGGGGATCAGATTGATCTGGGCCGATGTGCCTTTGATCAGGCCCGCGTGCTGACCATGGGCGGCAAAGCACTTGGCCTTGGCACATTGGGGCGCGTCAACGGGATGCGGGCGCTCCGGGTCACACAGACCGGGCAGGGTCAAAAGCAGACGGAACCGGACGGGGATGCCCGCGCGGCAGTTGGCTTGTCTCCGGCCGCTGCAATGATGGAGATGCCGGGTGCAGATTATGACGGAGCGGAGCCGCCTGAAATGGAGGATGACATGCCCGAGTTGCCAGACCTGCCAGATCTTCCTGACCTGCCGGATTTGCCCGATCTGCCGGAACTACCTGATTTGCCGGACATGTCAGACCTGCCGGGCTTCGAAGATCCCCCCGCCGAACAAGAGGCGGGGTAGCTTCAATCCAGAGGGATCAAACGAAAGGTTGATCCAGCGCGGGGCGGATGTTGCTCAGATCATAACCGCCCGCCGCGGCGGCTGCGACGATCTCATCTGCGGGCAGCGTGCCGGCTTGCCCCAGCGCCCATGCAATGGTCGAGCGGGTGCCAGAGGCGCAATAGGCCAAAACCACATCGCCTGTATCCAGACCCAGCGCCCGGTTCTTGGCAATCACATCGGGCACCATGGTCTGATGGGTCAGCGGCTGAACCGCAAAGGCGATCCCAGCAGCCTCAGCCGCGGCGCGGATCGCATCAGCGCTGTGGCTTGGCGGCACTTCGGCGTCAGGGCGATTGCACAGGATGCGAGTGATGCCAGCGTCGCGCAGGGCGTCCATATCGGACGGGTCAATCTGCGGGCTGACAAAATAGCGGGGGGTGATTTGGCGAATATCCATAGGATGATTTAAGCGCAGAGCGGGTTCCTGTCCAGCCGTCATTGCAGGTCGGTGCAATGGGTCGCAGGGCAGGAGGCAAGGCCCGCCTCAGCCCATGAAGATCCCGACCACAACCATCATCAGGCCAATGACCGACAAGAACAGCGCCCCAAGGTTCAGCGGCAGTGCAGATTGCAGCACGGCGCGCATCGCCTCATCATCCAGTTGTGCACGTTTGGCACGGGTGACCTTGAGAATGCACCAGACCAGCCCAACGAGCCCCAGCAGGGACAGCGCGGCACCAGACCAGATGATCCAATCAAAAACGGTAAATGTGTCGGTTTCCATGGCAGGCTGCTACGACAATCCCCCGCTTGGGGCAAGTCCCGCTTGCGGGGGCGCCGCCCCGAAGGTAGTCAGTCTGAAAGCCAATCAAGAGGACCGTCAGATGAGCGATACAGGCACCAACCCAGACGTGATCGAAACCGCAGGCGATGCGACATACCGTGTGACAGCCAACGAGCTGCGCCAGTTTGTGGAACGGATCGAGCGTCTGGATGCGGAAAAGAAAGACCTGGCCGAGCAACAAAAAGAAGTCATGGCCGAGGCCAAGGCGCGCGGCTATGACACCAAGGTCATGCGCAAGGTCATCGCTCTGCGCAAACGCGACAAGGACGACATCGCCGAAGAAGAGGCGGTTCTGGAAATGTACAAAGAAGCCTTGGGCATGTGATCCGATCCGGTGGCCAAGGGACCTGTTTTGCAGATGCAGGCAGGTTTTTAACCCCAACCACCGCCTAAGGCCGGTTCGACCGGGCTGACCCCCTTGCGCACGTCCTTCATCAGCCATAGAAGGGCGGAAATTTTTACCCGCGCCGCGCGGCGCGGCCCTATCCTATGGAGCAAACATGCAGGTCAACGAGACGCTGAACGAAGGTCTGAAACGCGGCTATGCCATCACCGTGACGGCGGCCGAGCTGGACGCCAAAGTGAACGAGAAGCTGGCCGAGGCGCAGCCTGAAGTCGAGATGAAGGGCTTCCGCAAGGGCAAGGTGCCGATGGCGCTGCTGAAAAAGCAGTTTGGCCAGCGCGTGATGGGCGAAGCGATGCAGGAAAGCATCGACGGCGCGATGAACGAGCATTTCGAAAAATCCGGCGATCGCCCTGCGATGCAGCCCGAAGTGAAAATGGCCAACGAAGACTGGAAAGAAGGCGACGATGTCGAGGTCACAATGACCTATGAAGCGCTGCCAGAAATCCCTGAACTGGACATGTCCAAGATCAAGCTGGAAAAGCTGGTGGTCAAAGCCGACGACGCCGCTGTGGATGAAGCGCTGGCCAACCTTGCCGAAACCGCGCAGGATTTCAAAGCCCGCAAGAAAGGCTCCAAAGCCAAAGACGGCGATCAGGTTGTCATGGATTTTGTCGGCAAAGTGGATGGCGAAGCCTTTGAAGGTGGCTCTGCCGAAGATTATCCGCTGGTTCTGGGGTCCAACTCCTTTATCCCCGGCTTTGAAGAGCAGCTGGTTGGCGTAAAGGCCGGTGAAGAAAAAGCCGTGACCGTGTCTTTCCCTGACGATTATCAGGCCGAGCACCTGAAGGGCAAAGAGGCGACATTTGATTGCACAATCAAAGAGGTGAAAGAGCCTGTTGCCGCTGAGATCGACGATGAACTGGCGAAAAAATTCGGTGCCGAAGATCTGGCCGGGTTGAAAGCGCAGATCGCTGAGCGTCTGGAAGCCGAATACGCCGGTGCCTCCCGCGCGGTGATGAAGCGCGGCCTGCTGGACCAGTTGGACAGCATGGTTGACTTTGACCTGCCGCCCACCCTGGTTGAAACCGAAGCGGGCCAGATTGCCCACCAGCTGTGGCATGACGAAAACCCTGACGTTGAAGGCCACGATCACCCCGAGATCGAAACCAAGGAAGAGCACACCAAGCTGGCGACACGCCGCGTGCGTCTTGGCCTTCTGCTGGCAGAACTGGGCCAGAAAGCCGAAGTACAGGTGACCGACGCCGAGATGACCCAGGCGATCATGAACCAGGCACGACAGTACCCTGGTCAGGAACGCCAGTTCTTTGAATTCGTTCAGCAAAACCAGCAGATGCAGCAACAGCTGCGTGCGCCTTTGTTCGAAGACAAAGTGATTGATCACATCGCGGAAAACGCCGAAGTGACTGAAAAAGAGATCAGCAAGGACGACCTGCAAAAGGCCGTTGAAGCGCTCGAAGACGAATAAGATCAACTTGATCCAAGTTGTGAAGGCCGCGCCATCTGGTGCGGCCTTTTTCGTTTGTCTCCGCTAAGGTTTACCCTGCCGCCTGCGGGTTTTTGTGATTTGCAGGATACGCCGGAACTTGGGGCATTCCAGATGGCTGGGTGCCGTGCAATTGGCCGCATGACGCAGGCCATCGCGCATGCGTTGCAACTCTGCAATTTGTAGGTCAAGCGCATCGGCGCGGGCACGCAGGGCATCTGGCGACAGGCGCGGCGCGTCCCGCCGGCCCATCAGCGCCGCGATCTCGCGCAGTTTGAAACCGGCCCGCTGGCCCAAGCCAATCAACGTCAGACGGTCCATCACATCGGCGGTGAACACGCGCTTGATCCCCTTGCGTCCGACCGCGCGGATCAGCCCAATTTCCTCGTAATATCTGAGGGTTGAGGCAGGCACGCCGCTGTCTTTGGCCAGTTCGGAAATGTCGGGGTTTTGCATGGTTGACCTCAAGTGCACTTGAAGATGCAGGTTGCGCAGCGTGAACGTAACTGACAAGAGGCAAAAAATGTTCGGAGATGGAATAGCGGCGCAGGTGATCCCGGTTGGTGTGGTGGCCACGGTGGTGATGGATGTGATTTCGGTGCTGAGGGCGCGGCTGAGCGGGGTAAGGGGGCTGGACTACGCGCTGTTGGGCCGCTGGATGTTGCACATGTGGTCCGGTCGATGGTTTCACAACAACATCGCGGCCACTGAACAACGCGGCGGTGAACGCCCGTTTGGTTGGCTGCTCCATTATGTGATTGGTGTGATCTGGGCAGCGCCTGCGGTTTGGATGGTGCAGGCCGGTGCATCCGTGGTCGCTGCGGCGTTTGTGGTCGGAGTGGGCTCCGTTGTGGCGCCATGGTTCGTGATGCAGCCCGCGTTCGGGATGGGGATTGCGGGGCGGAAATTGCCAGAGCCATGGACGGCCCGCAGCCGGAGCCTGCAAACACATTTGACCTTTGCACTGGGGCTTTGGGTGGGTCTGCGCGTGATTTGACGGAGATCCAGCCACAGGCCGCATCCCGTCAGCCAGACTTCAAACCGGTTTCGACCAACATGCCGCGGCGCTTGGCCTCATAGTAATAGCCCCGCGCGTACCAGCCGATGGCGGTGTCGAAATTACCATCGGACAAGAGCCACGCGCCGCGCAAGTATTTGAGACCAAACTGCAAATTGGTTTCCGCGTTCAGCAGATCAGCGGGGCGTCCGCGAAAACCCATGGTGCGGGCCGTGGCGGGCAGGATTTGCAGGAGCCCCCAATAAGGGCCGTTGCGGGCCGCAGGGTTATGCGTGCTTTCCCGAATGGCAAGGCGGTGCACCAACGGTCGCGGCAAGGCATAGTGATCCGCCCAACGGTTGATGCTGGCCCGCAGGGCGGGGGTTTCATTGGGATAGAGCGGCGGTTCGGGCGGGTTGGTGTAGGGCGCCGGGGCGCTGTTGCCGCCACCCCCGCACGCCGCAAGCGGCAACGCCCCCGCGCAGAGCAACAACATCGAACGTCGGGAATAGAGGTGAGGCATGGAACGCACCGGCAAACAGGAACAATAGCCTCTGTTTATCCCGCAAGGGCGTTACGACAAGGTAAAGCCTTTGGCATCGGCGGCGATTTGCGCAGGGCAAAGAAAAACGCCGCGCAGGATCTGCGCGGCGTTTCTGTTCGATAGAAGGGAAGGGGGAGATCAGGCTTTCGCCGCGTCGTCCTCAGCTTCTTCTGCAGGCTGGACCGCTTCGGCCAGCTCGTCATCGTCGGATGCGGCGGAACCGATATCATCAAACAATTCGGCAATCTCGAAATCAGCTGCGGCTTCTTCTTCCGCGGCCAGTTCCTGAATGGATTTGCCGGACGCCTGAAGCTCGGCCTCTTCAGGGGAACGTGCAACGTTCAACTGAATTGTGGCTTCGACTTCGGGGTGCAGAACAACGGTGACATCGTGCAGACCCAGATCCTTGATCGGGTTCTGCAGAACAACCTGTTTGCGGTCCACGGTGAAACCAGCCTCTGTCGATGCTTCGGCGGCGTCACGGGTGGTGACGGAGCCATAAAGCGCACCGGCGTCAGAAGCAGAGCGAATCACGATGAACTGCTGACCGTTCAGCTTGTCCGCCATGGCTTCGGCTTCTTTTTTGGTTTCGAGGTTCTGTGCTTCAAGCTGTGCTTTGCGTGCTTCGAAGGCTTCCACGTTGGCTTTGGACGCAGACAGCGCCTTGCCCTGTGGCAGCAGGAAGTTGCGAGCATAACCCGGCTTTACGTCCACAACTTCGCCCATTTGGCCAAGCTTGGATACACGTTCCAGAAGGATAACTTGCATGTGCTTTCTCCTTACTTAACGGCGTAGGGCAGCAGGGCGAGGAAGCGGGCGCGTTTGATGGCACGGGCCAGTTCACGCTGCTTTTTCGCGGATACCGCGGTGATACGGGAAGGCACGATCTTGCCACGCTCAGAGATGTAGCGTTGCAGCAGACGTGTGTCCTTGTAGTCGATCGCAGGTGCGTTGTCGCCCGAGAATGGGCAGACCTTGCGACGGCGGAAAAATGGTTTTGCAGCCATGGTTTAGATCCTTTTCCTCAAGCCAAAATCAGCGACGTTCGCGGCGCTCGGGCCGTTCGTCACGTTTCTGCATCTGAACGGATGGCAGGTCTTTATGCTCATCCATTTTGATGGTCAGAACACGCATGACATCGTCATGCAGGCGCATCAGGCGTTCCATTTCCTGAACGGCGGTCGCTGGTGCGTCGCTGCGCAGGAAGGCATAGTGGCCCTTGCGGTTCTTGTTGATTTTATAGGCCATTGTCTTGACGCCCCAGTACTCGTGATCCACGAGTTTCCCGCCATTGTCGGACAGGACGGCACCAAAATGTTCGATAAGGCCTTCGGCTTGCGTGTTGGAAAGATCCTGACGCGCAATCATAACATGCTCATACAGTGGCATGTGTACTCCTACTTTTATCAAGGCGCATTTCATAGGCAGGGCATGATCCTTTGCGGCCCCACCACGAGAGACTGCGCGGTTCAAAAGATTTGCAAAGGAAGGGTCCATATACACGGTTTGACGCGCAGGGCAAGGCCGCCGCGCGTCAAATAGGATCAGGCCCGCGCGGCGGCAAAAAGCCCATAGCGCAGGTTCAGGCGGCGGGCGGTCTGGGACAGCACTACAAAGGTGAGGATCGCCATCAAGATCTCAGACACCGGACCGGCAATCCAGATCCCAAACTCCCCCATCAAAAGCGGCAGGGCAAAGGTCAGCGGCAGCGCAAAGGCATAGGGTTTGGTCAATCCCAGCACCGCCGCCCGTGTCGCATCCCCCAGCGCCTGAAAGTAGGAGGCGATCACAATCATCGGACCCGCCAGCCAGAACATCACAGTGGTGACTTGCAAGATCCATTGAAACGCCGTGATCACCTCTGGATCAGAGACAAAGAGCCGTGCAATGGGACGTGCCAGTGCCACAAAGACCACCTGACAACCAAGGCAATAAAGGAACGCGATCCAGATCCCGATCCGCAAGCTGCGATCCGAGCGGTCCAGCGCCCGCGCGCCATAGTTGTTGCCGACAATGGTTTGCAGCGCATGGGTCAGCCCCAAAAGCGGCAGAAAGGCAAAGGTCATCACGCGGGTGATGATGCCATAGGCCGACACTGTCGCCGTATATTGCGGCGCATCCACCATTTGCAGCGCCAGCAGAATCGCGGTGGAGCCCAGGGCCACGCCAATGAAGTTCAGACTTTGCGGCGCACCAAGGGCGAGGATACGGCCCCAATCGCTTGTCAGGGGCGCTTGCAGCAGGGCGCGCGGGGTGAGCAGGGTTTTACCCGACAGGCGAAAGCCGATAACGATCAGGATCGTCACCAGTTGCGCCAGCGCCGTGCCATAGGCCGATCCGGCCACGCCCATCTCCATCAGGGCGATCAGGACATAGTTAAAGGCAATGTTCAGCAAGGACACCAAAAGGCTGAGTGCGGCCATAACACCGACATGGCCCTCATTGCGCAGCGCATCCGAATTGACGCTGAGCACGAAAAGCAAGGGCGACATGAACATCGTGATGGCCAGATAGGTCTGGGCCATCTCGGCCAGCACGTCGGACCCGGCTGCAAGAAATTGTGCAACCGCCGGTCCAACCGCCAGATAGGTCAGCACCAGCAGCACACCGGCGAACAGGGCCAGCCCATGCGCACCGGCAAACACGGCGCGGGCGGCGTCATGCTCTCCTGCGCCCAGGTGCCGGGCCAGTTTGCTGGACATGCCGTTGCTGACCAGCGTCGCCAGCGCCACAATCAGCATGAACAAAGGAAAGATCAGGGTCACAGCGCCAAGCGCCTCTGCGCCGACATAGCGGCCCAGAAAGATCGCATCGACCACCGTCAGCAGACCGTTCATCGACATCACAAAGATGATGGGCAGTGCGGTCTTGGCAAAGATCGGGCCAAGCGGCCCGTGGGTAAAGGGATTTTGCGGAGAAGGATCCACAGCAGGATTAAGGGACATGATTGGCCTCACAAACACGTTCCGCATTTTCGAAAGGGGCCCGCGTTTCCCACCGGCAGAACAGGGTAGGTCCAAAATCAATCCGACACTTCACCGGTATTGCGGGCGGCAGGCGGTCGGGCCTGCGGCACAGGTATCGCCATTGGCGCAGAATGGCAATGGCCGGCAAAGAGGGCAGATAACGGCGCTGCCCTGACAAGGTACGCACATCGCCCAGTTGTCGCCCAATTCTCGGCCATTTCTTCGCCCATTCCTTAACTCAAGATGAACAGCGAGGATGGGTGCAGTGACAGCGACAGCAGATTTTATGGAGGGCGAGGATGCTTCCTTTTTGTCAGAAGACAAACAAACCAGCGCGATGCGCAACCGGCCAAATGATGAGGGCCGCGTGATGCAGCGCTCGGTGCAGCGGCTGATGGGCGCGTCATTGATGGTTGCGGCGGTTGGCCTCTGGGTCGCACCGGGATCAAGCTGGGATAACGATCTGTTGCTGTTCAAGCTGGCTCTTTCTTTGACTGGGGGATTGGCCGGGTTCGGTCTGCTGCTGGCCAGCAGCACTCCCCGCGATCCGCGTGTCGAGATCGACACTATCCGCCGCGAGGTGCGGGTGGTGCGCCCGGCCAAAGGGGTCGGTGACATCATCTTGCGACGCTGCGGGTTTGACGATCTGGCCCGCGCCGAACAGGACGGGCCGCGCGTGCGCATGTGGGACCGGAACGACGACTTGCTGGTGGACATCACAATGAAGAATCGCGATGCCCTTTTCAGCCTCGTGGGGGGGCTGAAAGACGTCGGGAAACTGGCGCAGACTGCCGGGTGACGCTGGGCAAAAGCCCGCAAAAAGCAGAACGCTTGCGTGATCCGGGCAGAAGGCCCAAAAACCGGTGCAGAAGGCCCGGACAAGACAGGCAGAATGCCTGAAACGACAGGGCAGAATGCCCGACACAAAGGCAGAATGCCTTTTCACGACCCAAAAGCGCCCCGGCAATAGCCGGGGCGTTTGTTTTTGCAAGGGCCGCCGGCCGGCTCCAGTGTTCAAAAATGCGCAGACCCTGTTCAGACCTGTCCAATTGCACTTGCGCCCTTGGTCCCCATTTTGGCTTGCACAAACGCAAACCAACGGAGCGACCCAAATGAAAAACGCAATTCTTGCCTCGGCCCTCGGCCTGACAACAGTTCTGGCCGGACCATCCTTTGCCGCAGGCGCAGAGAAATATGTGCTGGATGCCAGCCACAGCCAAATCGTGTTTGATTACAACCACCTCGGCTTCTCCACCAGCTATGGCATGTTCTCTGGCTTTGAAGGCGAGATTATGTTTGATGCGGACGCCCCTGACGCCTCTTCGGTCACGGTGTCCATGCCTGTGATGTCGATGTTTACCGGCTGGGAAGAGCGCCACGCGCACTTTATGTCGCCAGACTTTTTCGGCGCCGCTGAGGGCGATTTGGTGACATTCACCTCTACAGGGATCGAAGTCACCGGCGACAATACCGCTCTGATCACCGGTGATCTGACGCTGAACGATGTAACCAAATCAGTGGTCCTGGATGCCAAGCTGAACCAAAAAGGCGATCACCCGATGGCGGGCAAGCCCTGGATGGGTTTTGACGCCACCACCACGCTGGTGCGTTCGGATTACAACCTTGGAAAATTCGCGCCCTATGTGAGCGACGAAGTACAGGTGAAAATCTCTATCGAGGCGATGAAAGCCGACTAAACTTTCAACGCGAGACAGAACAATAGGCCGCCGGACACCCCGGCGGCCTTTTGCTATTCCGTGCCGCGCTGCGCGGTCAGGGTGATTTTGACCCGCACCTCAAAGCCCAGCGTTGCGGGGTCATTGACGTTATCACCAATCCCAAAGCTGCGCCGGTCCAGTGTCAGATCACCGCGCATTTCAGCGCGGTTGCCGTCCACCGAAAGGCTGAACGGCAGGGTCAGGGGCGCGGTTTGATCCTTTATGGACAGGGTTCCGATCGCCTCATACCCGTCGGCGGCATGTTTGATATCTGCCTTGAATACCGCCGTTGGATAATCCGTGGCAGCAAAAAAGTCAGGCCCAAGCGCCTGCGCGGTGACAGAGCCAAGGGTGAGCGAGGGGATCGAGATCGTTGTCTCCACACTGCCGATCGCGACATCGGGCGTCGGGATGGTCTCATCAAAAGCAATGACAGAGGTCCAATCAGCAAAGCTGCCAGTGATTTCAGAGCCGAATTGTACCACGGTAATTTCGATGGTGCCGGTTTCGACCTGCCATTGTGATGTGACCTCGGCCAGGGCTTCGGGCGCGGCTTGGGTTTTGCCGCCTGCCAATGCTGCCGATAGACCCAGGGCCGCCAACCAAAGCGCAACGGCGGCCAAAACGGGGGTGCGGCTGTGCGCCTGATCGGGCAGGGGAGGCAGATCCGGACGGCCCGGCAACATCCGGCGCAGTGTCGCGTCACGGTCGATCACGTGGTGTTTCAATGCGCCCGCGATATGCAGCACCAAGGACAGGATCAGCAGCCGCCCGGACACGAAGTGCAGCGCGCCAAAGAAGTGTTCAACCGCGGTGGATTTTGGCACCAGCGGCAGTCCCTGGCCTAAGGGCCACCAGATCGGCGCGAAACCTGCCGCGGCTGCGTGGGAGATCCAGCCGGACAGCGGCACCACCACCATCGCGCCATAAAGCATCCAGTGCACGGTGTCTGCCGCCCAGCTTTCCAGTTTTTTGTCAGCGTTCAAAAGGCCGGGCTTGGGCTGAGTGAACGCCCAGATAATCCGCAGGACAGCAAGGAAGAATGCCAGCACGCCCAATGTCTTATGCAGTGAAAACAGCCATGCCTTGCGGGCCAGCTCGGCGTCCGTTTCAAAAGGCAATTGATGGGCAAACCATCCCATCGGGATCAGTGACAGGATCAACAGGGCCATCAGCCAATGGATCGCCTTGGTCACCGCGCCATAGCGGGTTTGGGTGTTGGATAGGGACATCGTTAGCTCCTGCTTGGGTCTGCGCCAACCTAAGTGTCAATCCGGCCAAGGCAATGACAATCCATGCACAGCGTCTCTGCACTCTTGTTCAGGGGGGCGGTGCAGGCTAGACCAAAGGCCACTGAAAAGAAGGGGCCAACATGAGCATCGCATTCGTATTTCCCGGTCAGGGCGCACAGACCATCGGTATGGGCAAGGCGCTGGCAGACGCCTATCCAGAGGCGCGGGCCGTTTTTGATGAGGTCGACGCGGCCCTGGGTGAAAAGCTGTCCGATCTGATCTGGGAGGGTGAGATCGAGACACTGACCCTGACAGAAAATGCGCAGCCTGCTCTGATGGCCACCTCGATGGCGGCGATGGCGGCGTTGAAGGCCGAGGGGATTGGTCTGGACCGGGCGGCTTTTGTGGCGGGCCATTCATTGGGCGAATATTCGGCACTTTGCGCGGCGGGCACGTTGTCTTTGGCCGATACCGCACGGTTGTTGCGCATTCGCGGCAAGGCAATGCAGGCGGCGGTGCCTGTGGGTCAAGGCGCGATGGCGGCGGTTCTGGGGCTGGACGCAGACACAGCGGCCAAGGTGGCCGAGGATGCCGCGCAGGGCGATGTATGCCAGTTGGCCAATGAAAATGATCCAACCCAAAACGTGCTGTCCGGCAGCAAGGCAGCCATTGAACGAGCGCTTGTTCTGGCCAAAGAGGCAGGGGCAAAACGCGCCTTGCCATTGCCGGTTTCGGCGCCTTTCCACTGCGCCTTGATGCAGCCAGCGGCGGATGAAATGGCCCGCGCCCTGGGCGAGGTCACGATGAATGATCCGCAAGTGCCGCTGGTGGCCAATGTTACGGCAGAGGCGGTGACCGATGCAGGCCAGATCCGCGATTTGCTGGTGCAGCAGGTGACCGGGCGCGTGCGCTGGCGGTCTTCGGTGGAATGGATGGCCGCGCAGGGCGTGACCGAATTTTGGGAGATCGGCGCAGGCAAGGCCCTGTCCGGTATGATCCGGCGGATCGCCAAGGACAGTGCCATGCGGGCCATCGGCACGCCCGATGATGTTGCGGCGACCAAAGACGCCTGATGCGGCTGGCCGCGCTACTTGGTGCTGTATTGGCGATTCTCGGCTGTGCGATTACAGACAATGCCGTGGATCGCACAGCGATGGAGGTGCGCGGCAGCCAGCTTTGGCTCAATGGTGAGATCACCAGCCGTACACCGGCGAATTTCGAGGCGGTGATTGCCGCCAACCCGCAGATTGTCACCGTGGTGCAGGGGATGATGCCAGGATCACTGGATGATCAGGCGGTATTGCGGATGGGGTATTTCTTGCGCGGGCGCGGGCTGGACACCCATCTGACCGCGCAGAGCGAGATCTATTCAGGTGCGGTGGATCTGTTCCTGGCCGGCGTGCGCCGTACCGCGCAAAACGGTGCGGTGATCGGGGTGCACAGCTGGGCCGATGGCTTTGGCGAGGGCAGCAGTTATCCGCGCGATGCGGCGGAGCATCAGACCAACGCGCAGTACACCCGCGATATGCTGGGCAGTGATGCGTTTTACTGGTTTACCTTGCAGGCCGCGCCCTCAGACGGGATACATGAGATGACACGGGGTGAATTGGCGCGGTTTGGTGTGCTGACCCACCCCTAAAAGAGAAAGAGCAAAGGAAGACACATGTTTGATCTGACAGGTAAAAATGCACTTGTGACAGGTGCATCGGGCGGGATTGGCGCCGATATTGCGCGCAAATTGCATGCGCAGGGCGCAACAGTTGGCCTGTCCGGCACCCGCACTGAGCCACTTGAGGCGCTGAAGGCGGAACTGGGCGAGCGGGCGCATGTGCTGCCGTGTAACCTGAGCGATATGGAGGCGGTTGATGCGCTGCCCAAACAGGCGGCAGAAGCGATGGGATCGGTTGATATTCTGGTCAACAACGCCGGGATCACCCGCGACAATCTGTTCATGCGGATGTCGGATGATGAATGGCAGTCGGTTCTGAACGTGAATCTGACCGCGACGTTCAAGCTGTGCAAAGGGGTGATGCGCGGCATGATGAAGGCCCGATGGGGCCGGATTGTGAATATTTCCAGCGTGGTCGGCGCCACCGGCAACCCCGGTCAGGCCAATTATGCGGCGTCCAAAGCAGGCATGGTGGGCATGTCCAAGTCGCTGGCTTGTGAGGTTGCCAGCCGCGGGATCACAGTAAATGCGGTTGCGCCCGGATTTATCACCACGGCGATGACCGATAAGCTGACCGATGATCAAAAGGCTGGAATCATGGGGCAAATCCCTGCTGGCCGCATGGGCGAGCCATCCGAGATTGCCGCTGCTGTGGTCTATCTTTCCAGCAATGAAGCGGCCTATGTAACAGGCACCACCTTGCATGTGAACGGCGGCATGGCCATGTTGTAGCCTCTGACGCAAAACGTTTGCCTGATAGGATTGATATGGTAAACGAGGCGCAGATTCGTATCGAGGGGTGCTTGATCGCACCCTATTCCCTGTGCGAACAGGGGAAATAGCCGCCTCGGCAACGGGGTAATTTCCAAGCGTCGTTCAACGGCGTGCGGATAGAAAAGGGCCCAAACAGGGCCAAAGACATGAGGACTTATTATGAGCGACGTCGCAGACCGCGTGAAAAAAATCGTTGTGGAACACCTTGGTGTTGAAGAGGACAAAGTGACCGAGAATGCGTCGTTCATCGACGATCTTGGCGCAGACAGCCTTGACACTGTTGAACTGGTGATGGCGTTCGAAGAAGAGTTCGGCATCGAAATTCCAGATGACGCAGCCGAAAACATCCAGACTTTTGGCGATGCGGTAAAGTTCATCAAAGAAGCCTCCTAATCGGCTTTTCGCATTGGCCTGAGCGCCTTTGCAGCTATGAAATTCAAAGCGGCGTTGTTCCTTGGCGGAATGGCGCCGTTTTCTATTGGGCAGGGCAAAGCAGGGGTTGTGCCGGGCGGCAGGCCGCGCAAAACTGAGGCAAAGCAGCAGTTTACGAGTGAAGGCAATTCACCCTCAATGTCCCGAAATATTCCGACTATCAACACCCGCCGATTGACCCTGCGTGCCATGCGGGCCGAGGATTTTGGCCGTTTTGCCGAAATCTGGGCGATGCCCGAAGTGGTGACCCATATCAGTGGCAAACCGCGGCCCAAATCCCAATCATGGGACGCATTTTTACGCAATGCGGGCCATTGGCAGATTACTGGCTTTGGCCAATGGGCCATCGAAGTTCACCGTCAGCATCAGATGGCAGGGCAGACCGGCTTTTTCTTCGGCTCACGCGGATTGGGCGATGATTTTGATCCTTTTCCCGAGGCGGGATGGGTGCTCGAACCGGGGAGCCAGGGGCAGGGTTTGGGGCTGGAGGCCGTACAGGCCGCCCATGATTGGTTTGACCGTGTGATTGCAGGTCGGACGGTCTGCATGATCACGCCGGACAACACCGGATCGCTGCGCATCGCACGGGAAGTCGGCTATGTTCCGCTCCGCGAGGCGGAATTTGGCGGCGATAAGGTGCAATTGATGACCCGCAAGGGGCCGGTTGGCTAACTTCGGGGCTTGGCGGGGGCGGGTCGCCGTGGCACGCTTGGTCCGCTGTGCGAGGGCGTGCCTGCGCACTTGAACAAAGGGGGTGCCGCAAGGTATAGCCCCCCAAAGCGATATAACACCAAGGGGCTTGGATATGCGCAGAGTAGTTGTAACCGGTTTGGGTTTGGTCACGCCGCTGGCAGATGGCGTAGAGGAAAGCTGGAGCCGTATTCTGGACGGTCAGTCCGGCGCGGGCCCGATTACGGGGTTTGATGCGAGCAATCTGGTCACGCAATATGCCTGCGAAGTGCCATTGGGTGATGGCAGTGACGGCACGTTTGACGCTGGCAAATACATGGAACCCAAGGAACAGCGCAAGGTAGATACCTTTATCCTGTTTGGCATGGCCGCCGCGCAGCAAGCTGTTGAAGACAGCGGCTGGATGCCGACGGACGTTGAAGATCTTGAGCGCACGGGCGTATTGATCGGATCCGGCATTGGTGGTTTGAACTCCATCGCCAACACCGCCGTGATGATGAAAGAAAAAGGTCCGCGCCGGGTCAGCCCGTTCTTTGTGCCGGGTGCCTTGATCAACCTGATCTCGGGGCAGGTGTCGATCCGTTATGGGTTTAAAGGGCCAAACCATTCGGTTGTGACGGCCTGTTCCACGGGCGCACATGCCATTGGCGATGCCAGCCGTCTGATCATGCTGGGCGATGCGGATGTGATGGTTGCAGGCGGTGCGGAAGCGGCAATTTGCGAGATTGGCATTGCCGGTTTCAACGCCTGTAAGGCGCTGTCGACCAAACGTGGCGATGATCCCAAATCCGCCAGCCGCCCCTATGACGCGGACCGCGACGGTTTTGTCATGGGTGAGGGCGCGGGTATTGTGGTTCTGGAAGAATACGAACACGCAAAGGCGCGTGGCGCGAAGATCTATGCCGAGGTCTTGGGCTATGGACTGTCGGGCGATGCCTATCACATCACCGCGCCGTCCGAAGATGGTGAAGGCGGCGAGCGGTCCATGCGGGCGGCGTTGCGCTCTGCCGGGCTGGAGCCGAAAGACATCGACTATATCAACGCGCATGGCACCTCGACCATGGCCGACACCATCGAATTGGGCGCGGTTGAGCGGATGATGGGCGCGGATGCGGGCAAGGTCACGATGTCTTCGACCAAATCTGCAACGGGCCACCTTCTTGGTGCGGCGGGCGCAATTGAGGGGATTTTCTCGATCCTTGCGATCCGTGATCAGGTCGCACCGCCAACGATCAACCTTGATAACCCCGCGGTGGAAACGCCCATTGATCTGGCCCCGAACAAAAAGGTCGAGCGCGAGATCAATGTGGCGCTGAGCAACTCGTTCGGCTTTGGTGGCACCAACGCAAGCGTTCTGTTCGGGAAAGTCAAATAATGTGGCGACACATTGCGTCTAACGCGGTCACGTTCCTGTCAGTATTGCTGTTCCTTGTCGGGGGCGTGATCCTCTGGGGCAAGGGCCAGTATCAGGCCGAGGGTCCGTTGACGCAGGCCATCTGCCTGCAGGTCGAACGCGGATCGAACATGCGCAAAGTGAGCCGGAGCCTTGCGGAGCAAGGGGCGGTAAGTTCTGCGGCGATCTTTCGGATTGGTTCCGATTACCAAGAGAAAACTTCCCAGCTAAAGGCGGGCAGCTTTTTGGTGCAGCCGGGCACGTCGATGGCGGAGATTGTCGATGTGATCACCAAGGGCGGAGCCAGCACTTGCGGCACTGAAGTGGTGTACCGGATCGGCATCAACCGGGTATCGGTGCAGGTCCGCGAGTTGGATCCAAACACGAACCGGTTTGTGGAACGGGTGGAGTTCACGCCCGGCGCGGATGAGGTTCCTGAGCTGTTTACCCAGACCACTGCCAAGGGTGACACGCGGTTTCGCATTGCGATAGCCGAAGGTGTGACCAGCTGGCAGGTGGTTGAGGCGCTGAAGGGGATTGAGGTGCTGGATGGCGAGATTGCAACGCAGCCGCCTGAAGGATCGCTGGCACCCGACAGTTATGAGGTGCGGCCCGGCGATGATCGGGCTGAGGTGATTGCCCAGATGCAGGATGCGCAAGAGCTGTTGGTTTCTGCCGCATGGGAGGCGCGTGATCCGGATTTGCCGATTGAAACGCCTGAGGATCTGCTGATCCTTGCATCGATCGTGGAAAAGGAAACCGGCGTGCCAGAAGAGCGGCGGCAGGTGGCCAGTGTTTTTGTGAACCGTCTGAACCAGGGCATGCGTCTGCAAACCGACCCGACGGTCATTTATGGCATCACCAAGGGGCAGGGCATCTTGGGGCGCGGCTTGCGCCGGTCGGAGCTGCGCAAGGCAACCCCTTGGAATACCTATGTGATCGAAGGCTTGCCGCCGACGCCAATTGCCAATCCCGGACGGGCCAGCCTGATGGCGGCAGCGCAGCCGGATGAGAGCCCGTTCATCTTTTTCGTGGCTGATGGTACGGGTGGACACGCCTTTGCCGAGACCTTGGATGAGCACAACCGCAACGTTGCGAAGTGGCGCGAGATCGAAGCGGAGCGCGGTGCAGCGGCAGCGGGTAATGCCTCGACGGGTGGGAACTAGGCGCGTGCGACCGCTTTGGCGTGCGTTTGGGTAAGGTGTTGTTAACACTGTTATTCTTGACTTTGCGCACGGTCTGATCTATAGATTTTGTCACGCTAGCAGACGTGAATGAACGGCCCCGAGGGACACCTCGCGGGCCGTTTTGCGTTTGATTGGTCGGGAATTCCTTACAAGAGGTTTGCGCGACAATGACAGTAATCACCCCGGACGAAGAAATTGCGCATGGTGTTGAGATCCTTGACGCCTTGCGGGCCGCAATTCGGGTGTTGCGGCAAGAGATCGAAGGCCAGGCACAAACGGCCCGATCTGGGGAGGATATCGACAAAACACAGATGGCGAAGCACCTGCGCGACATGCAGGGGCTGGTGACGCAATGCACAAAGGCGGAGATGTTTCTGAATGACTGTAGAAATCGACAAGCGGGGATCGCAAGGGCAGGCCATGCCCTCGATCTGGAGCAAGCAAGGGCTGACATCGGGTGCAAGCTGGATCGCTTGCGCAGATGCGGCGGTGCAAGCCGAGTTTCTGGATGATCTGAACGCGGGGGAATTGATGGCGCTGCCCTATTTGTTTGAGTTCTGGGCGATGTCTCATCAATTGCCGCCAGAGGGCGCGTGGCGCACCTGGGTTGTGCTGGGCGGACGCGGTGCGGGCAAGACCCGCGCGGGCGCGGAATGGGTGCGCAGCATGGTTGAGGGGGCGCGGCCTTTGGATAAGGGGCGGTGCCGGCGCGTGGCCTTGGTGGGCGAAACGATCGAGCAGGTGCGTGAGGTGATGATCTTTGGTGACAGCGGCATTCTGGCCTGTTCGCCAGAGGATCGCAGGCCCGACTGGGAGGCCACGCGCAAGCGGTTGATCTGGCCGAATGGCGCGGTTGCCACGGTGCATACGGCGCATGACCCTGAAGGGCTGCGCGGACCGCAGTTTGATGCCGCCTGGGTGGATGAGCTGGCCAAGTGGAAGCGCGGGCAGGAGGCTTGGGACCAGTTGCAATTTGCGCTGCGGCTTGGGGATGATCCGCGGGTCTGCGTGACGACGACGCCGCGCAATGTGGATGTCTTGAAAAAGCTGCTCAAATCCCCGTCGACGGTACAGTCCCATGCGCCGACGGAGGCGAATGCAGCCAATCTGGCAAGTTCTTTCATGGAAGAGGTGCGGGCAAGGTATCGCGGCACGCGGATGGGACGGCAAGAGCTGGACGGGGTGTTGTTGTCTGATGCGGAAGGCGCGCTGTGGACCTGCGAGATGTTGGAGCAAGGCCGTCTTGAAGCCCCGCCTGAGTTTGACCGGATTGTTGTCGGGCTTGACCCCTCCATCAGCAGCGGTGCCAGCGCCGACGAATGCGGGATCGTCGTGGTCGGCGCGACAACACAGGGGCCAGTTCAGGATTGGCGGGCGGTTGTCTTGGCAGATTGTACGGTGCAGGGGGCCAGTCCGGGCGCATGGGCCAAGGCCGCCATTGCCGCGATGGAGCGGTTTGGCGCGGACCGTCTGGTGGTCGAGATCAACCAGGGCGGGCAGATGGTCAGCGAGGTTTTGCATGGCGTGGATCCGATGCTGCCCATCAAGGCGGTGCATGCCAGCCGCGGCAAGGCAGCGCGGGCGGAACCGGTGGCCGCCCTTTATGAGCAGGGGCGGGTGCGCCACCTGCGCGGGCTGGATGCCCTAGAGGACCAGATGTGCCGGATGACGGCGCGGGGCTATGAGGGTGGCGGCAGCCCGGACCGGGTGGATGCGCTGGTCTGGGCCATTCACGAGCTGATGATCGCGCCTGCGGCCAAGTGGCGGGCACCGGGGGTGCGGACCTTGTGAGGGCACTCTGTGCGGCGGGTGCCGCGCAGGAGTTTTTCTTGCCAAATGAAGTGGGGGGGGAGGCGCGAAACGAGGTGTTGCGCCAAGCGGCGCACGGTCTGGTTTCGCGGTCTTAACCTTTTGTTGGCAGGTTCTGTTTGCGCCGGTTGGGGCAGAGCGAATGAGGAGTGACGTGATGGTTTTGGATTTCCTGCGGCGCGGGGCGGCGGCAGAGGCACCGGCGCAGAAGGCATCGGCCACCGGACCGGTTGTGGCCTATCAGACCTCGGGCCGGGTTGCCTGGAGCCCGCGTGACACGGCGAGCCTGACGCGGACCGGGTTTTGCGGCAATCCTGTCGGGTTCCGGTCGGTCAAACTGATTGCGGAGGCGGCGGCGGCCTTGCCGTTGGCGGTGCAGGATAAAGCGCATCGCTACGAGGCGCATCCGATTGCCGACTTGCTGGCACGGCCCAATGGGGCGCAGGGGCGGGCCGAGCTGCTGGAGGCGCTATATGCGCAGTTGCTCTTGAGCGGCAATGGCTATGTTGAGGCGGCGGGGGATACCGGGGTTCCGGCAGAGCTGCATGTGTTACGCTCAGACCGTATGTCGGTGGTGCCGGGGGCGGATGGCTGGCCGATGGCCTATGAATATGCTGTTGGCGGGCGCAAGCACCGGTTTGATCTGCGGGGTGGCCGCGATGCGATATGCCATATCCGCAACTTCCATCCGCAGGACGATCACTATGGCTTTAGCCCGATGCAGGCCGCGGCGATGGCGCTGGATGTGCATAATGCTGCATCGCGTTGGTCAAAAGCCTTGTTGGACAATGCCGCCCGGCCATCGGGGGCGATTGTCTACAAGGGCGCGGAAGGTCAGGGCAAGCTGAGCGAAGATCAGTATGACCGGCTGGTGAGCGAGATGGAGAGCCATCATCAAGGCGCGCGCAATGCAGGGCGACCGATGTTGCTGGAGGGCGGTTTGGACTGGAAGCCCATGGGCTTTTCCCCCTCCGACATGGAATTTCAGAAGACCAAGGAGGCGGCAGCGCGGGAGATTGCTTTGGCCTACGGGGTGCCGCCGATGCTGATCGGGGTGCAGGGGGATGCGACCTATGCCAACTATCAGGAGGCCCATCGCGCGTTTTACCGTTTGACCGTACTGCCACTGGCGACGCGTGTCACAGCGGCCCTGGGGCATTGGTTGTCCGGCCTTTCCGGCGAGATCGTGGAGGTCAAGCCGGATCTGGATCAGGTGCCCGCCCTGTCAGCGGAGCGGGATGCGCAATGGGCGCGGGTGGCACAGGCGGAGTTTCTGAGCCAAGCTGAAAAGCGCCGGATGCTGGGGCTGCCTGCGGTGGTGGCCGATGAGTGAGCTTCCGGCATATGAGCGGTTTGAATGCGCACCGGGGCTGCGGTTGCAAGCGCATGAACGGGTGAGCGCGATCCATCATGAAAACCTGCTGCGCCGGCTGGACCGTCTGGAGGATATGATGGAACGGATGGAACGGCGGCTTTGGCTGACGGTTTACGGGGTGGTTGCGGTGATCCTGGCGCAGGCGGTGCAGAGCTTTCTGGTGGTCACGCCTTAAGGCGCAAAATTCTAAGGAGTTGTCATGGAATATGATGCAATGCGCTTTGGCTGCGGGCCAGAGCACGGGGAGATTTTGCCCGCTGAACGGTGCGGGCTTGAACGCAAGTTTGCGCGGTTTGGCAGCGCTGAGGTGGTTGAAGGCGGCGTGCAGGTCAGCGGATATGCCAGCCTGTTTGATGCGGCAGACCAAAGCGGCGATGTGGTGCAACGCGGCGCCTATGCGCAGAGCTTGAAGGGGCTGCGGGAGGCGGGGCGCAGCGTCAAGATGCTGTGGCAGCATGATCCGTCCGAGCCCATTGGCGTTTGGGATGAGGTGCGCGAGGACGCCCGCGGCCTCTGGGTCAAGGGGCGCATTCTGGACAGCGTGGCCAAGGGCCGCGAAGCCGCTGCACTGATTGCGGCGGGTGCGATTGACGGGCTGTCGATTGGTTATCGCACTGTAAAGTCCAGCAAGACGGCCAAGGGGCAGCGTCTGTTGGCGGAGTTGGAGCTTTGGGAGGTGTCATTGGTGACCTTTCCGATGCTGCCGAATGCGCGGGTCGCCGCGAAAGCGGAAGACAGGCAAAGCGCTGCGGAGATGCGGCAAATGGCGGGGATCTTTGAAGGGGCGCGGCAAGATCTGCGCCGGATGAGGCAACAAGGGATCGAGGGAAACAAATGAGCGAGAGCAAGACGATGGGCGGCGATCTGCCCCCGGCGGAGGAAGTGCGGCAGGCCGTGAATGGGTTTGTCACGGAATTCAAAGGCTTCCAGTCCGAAATCGAAACGAAACTGCAACAAACAGAAGAGCGAATGACCATGTTGGACCGCAAGATGACACTGCCTGCACGCACCCCGCTAAGCGCGGCGAATGACACTGCCGCGCCGCATCAGGTGGCCTTTCAGGCCTATCTGCGCAATGGCGATGATGATGGGCTGCGCGGGCTGGAACTGGAGGGCAAATCCATGTCCACCGCTGTCAACTCTGACGGGGGCTATCTGGTCGATCCGCAGACGTCGGACCGTGTGCAGTCGGTGTTGAACACCACGGCGTCGATCCGGGCGATTGCGGCGGTGGTTCAGGTTGAGGCGACATCCTATGACGTACTGGTGGATCATACGGATGTCGGCGCAGGATGGGCGACGGAGACAGATCCGACGGCAGAGACCAGCACGCCGCAAATCGACCGGATCACCATTGCGCTGCATGAACTGAGCGCCCTGCCGAAGGCGTCGCAGCGATTGCTGGATGACAGTGCATTTGACATCGAGGGCTGGCTGTCGGGGCGGATCGCGGACAAGTTTGCGCGGGCCGAGGCCGATGCCTTTATCAACGGCGATGGGATCGACAAGCCCAAGGGGATGCTCGCTCATACGGCGGTAGACAATGCCGCGTGGACCTGGGGCAATCTGGGTTATGTGCCGACGGGTCTGGACGGAGATCTGACAGCGGATGCGATCGTTGATCTGGTCTACGCCCTGGGGGCACAGTATCGGGCCAACGGGTCTTTCGTGATGAATTCCAAGACCGCCGGTCTGGTGCGCAAGCTGAAGGACGGCGATGGCCGGTTCATGTGGTCTGACGGTCTGGCGGCGGGGGAGCCTGCGCGGTTGATGGGCTATCCGGTGTTGGTGGCTGAGGATATGCCGGATGCCACAAGTGACCAGATGGCGATTGCCTTTGGTGATTTTAACGCAGGCTACACCGTGGCGGAGCGCCCTGACCTGCGCATTCTGCGTGATCCCTTTAGCGCCAAGCCGCATGTTCTGTTTTATGCGACAAAGCGTGTTGGCGGCGATGTGAGCGATTTTGCGGCCATCAAGCTGTTGAAATTTGGTCTGGTGTAAGCCGGAGCCAAAAGCGGGGCCGGGGCATTTGCCCCGGTCCGGGCGCGTGACCAATGGCCCTGCATTGCCTAGCTGTTCCCTTCCGACCAAGCGGTGCGGGCGGCCGCGCGTCCGGGCACCAGATCGGTTGTGCCAATTGCGATTTTTCGGAGAATTTCCATGATGTTGATCGAAGAGACACCTGTCGCGGATGCGGCCTTGCCGGTGGAGGCCTTCAAGGCGCATTTGCGGCTTGGCAGTGGCTTTGGTCAGGACGGGTTGCAAGATGTGGTGTTGCTATCCTTTTTGCGCGCTGCCTTGGCGGCGATTGAGGCCCGCACTGGCAAGGCATTGTTCACACGGGGGTTCGTGTGGACAGTGAGCCATTGGCGCGACGACGCGGCGCAACCGCTGCCGATTGCGCCGGTTTCTGCACTGTCCCAAGTGACGGTGATTGCGGGCAACGGGACCGAGATTGCGGTTGGTCCAGCGCTTTACTGGTTGGAGCAGGACATGCATCGCCCGCGTTTGCGCAGCACCGGAACGGCGTTGCCGGGTATTCCGACGGGCGGTTCGGTACGGCTGCGGTTCGAGGCGGGTATGGCCGCGGAATGGGCGGATTTGCCGCCGGACATGCAGCAGGCCGTCCTGATGTTGGCGGCACATTATTACGAGTATCGCAATGACACCGGGCTGAGCGAGGGCTGCATGCCCTTCGGCGTCAGCAGCTTGATCGAGCGTTACAAATCCATCCGCATCGGGGCAGGCGCATGAGCATGCCGGTTCTATCCCATGCCCTGATCCTTGAGGGGCCGGAGCGGGTGAGTGATGGCGCGGGAGGCTACACGGAGGGCTGGGTCGCCCTTGGCACGCTTTGGGCGCAAATCACCGCCCGCACGGGCCGGGAAACAGCGCAGGGCGGCGCACCGGTGAGCCGGGTGTCGCACAAGATCGTGGTGCGCGGTGCGCCCTATGGCAGCCCGGACCGGCCCAAGCCGCAGCAGCGTTTGCGCGATGGCGAGAGGATCTTTGTCATTCAGGCGGTGGCCGAGTGGGACGGCGCGGGGCGCTACCTGACCTGCTTTGCCGATGAGGAGGTGGTGGTATGAGCTTTGCACTTTCCGGGCCGTTGCAGGCCGCGATCTTCGACGCGTTGCGCGGTGATCCGGCGTTGACGGCGCTGGTGGGCGATGCGGTTTATGACGCGGTGCCCTCGGGTGCGTTGCCGGAGCTTTATGTTCGGCTGGGCAGTGAAACGGCTGAGGACGCCTCCGACTGCAGCGGCGCAGGCGCGGTGCATGTGGTCACGGTTTCGGTGATCACGACGCGGCCGGGATTTGCGGACGCCAAGGCGGCGGCGGGCGCGGTCAGCGATGCATTGCATGAGGCGGATCTGGCGCTGAGCCGGGGACGGTTGGTGGGCCTGTGGTTTGAAAAAGCAAAGGCGCACCGGATCGACGCGGTATCTGCACGGCAGATTGACATGCGGTTTCGGGCAAGGGTCGAAGACGGCTAGGGCCGCCCATCGGAAAATTCACGGAAAATCACAGGAGATACGACATGGCTGTTCAAGCAGGCAAAGACCTATTGGTCAAAATCGATATGACAAGTGACGGGCAGTTCGAGACCGTCGCAGGCCTGCGGGCCACACGGATCAGCTTCAACGCGGAAACGGTGGATGTGACCGCGCTTGATAGCGAAGGGGGTTGGCGCGAGTTGCTGGTCGGGGCGGGCGTGCGATCTGCAGCAATCAGCGGGTCAGGTGTGTTCCGCGATGCGGGTACGGATGAGCGGGCACGGCAATTGTTCTTTGATGGGCTGACGCCGGATTTTCAGATCATCATCCCCGATTTCGGCGTGGTGCAGGGCCCGTTTCAGGTGACGGCGCTGGAATATGCTGGGGCGTTGAACGGCGAGGCTACTTATGAGCTGAGCTTGCAATCGGCGGGCATGCTGACCTTTACCGCAGATGTGGTGGTGGTCTGAGCATGGCGAACCGGTGGCGCGGGGAAGTGGCCCTGACGGTCAATGGCCAGCGCCACCTGGCGCGGCTGTCTTTGGGCGCCTTGGCGGCGTTGGAGGAGACGCTGGAGGTCGGATCGCTTGTGGCGCTGGTCGAACGGTTCGAGACGCGGGCGTTCTCAAGCCGTGATGTGCTGGCGCTTTTGGGAGCTGGGTTGCGCGGCGGCGGCGCGGAGATCAGCGACGCGGAACTGGCTGGGGCCGAAATCGAAGGCGGTCCTGTTGCGGCGGCGAAGGCGGCAGCAGAGTTGCTGGCGCGCGCCTTTGTGGTGCCGGAGTGAGCGAGCCAGTGGCATGGCCTGCGTTGTTGCGGGCCGGGTTGCACCAACTGGGGTTGGCGCCGGATGTGTTCTGGAACCTGACCCCGGCAGAGCTGCAGGTGATGCTGGGTAAGGCCGGATCGCGCCAGCCCATGACGCGGGACGGGTTGGACGCCTTGATGGATGCCTATCCTGACCAAGCAAAAGGAACACAAGATGGCGGATGAAAACAGCTTTGATCAGTTGAACGGCAAGGCGGCCGGGCTCAACGGGACATTGGCGCAGACCAGTGTGCTTGTCAGCGGCTTCGACAGCGAGCTGCGCCGGATGCGGGTGTCCTTGGCGGCGACGGGCAAGGATATGGCGACGATGGAGCGTGGGCTGAGCCGGGGCTTGCGCAAGGCGTTTGATGGCGTGGTGTTTGACGGCATGAAATTGACCGATGCGTTGCGCAGTGTGGCGCAGACGATGGCGAACACCGCCTACAACGCTGCGATCAAGCCGGTGACGCAGCATATTGGCGGTCTGATTTCACAGGGCGTGGGTGCGTTGGTCCAGAATGTTCTGCCGTTTGAGCAAGGCGCGCCGTTTTCGCAAGGGCGCGTGATCCCCTTTGCGAGGGGCGGCGTGGTGAGCGCGGGGCGTGTGCAAAGTGGTGGCGGCGGCATCGTGGCCGGGCCAACCCATTTCCCGTTGCGCGGCAGCTATGGGTTGATGGGGGAAGCGGGACCGGAGGCGATTATGCCACTGGCCCGCGGCGCGGACGGGAAGCTGGGGGTGCGTGGCGGCGTGGGCGGCGGCGATGTGCATGTGGTGATGAACATCACGACGCCTGATGTTCAAGGATTCCAGCGATCCCAGAGCCAGATCGCGGCGCAGATGAGCCGGGCACTTTCTGTTGGCAAGAGAAACCGCTGAGCGAGGGAACAGCCATGACATTTCACGAAATCAGATTTCCGGCCAGCCTCAGTTTTGGGTCCGTGGGTGGGCCGCAGCGGCGCACCGATGTGGTCACGCTTGCCAATGGATTCGAAGAGCGCAACACCCCCTGGGCGCATTCGCGGCGGGTCTATGATGCCGGGCTTGGCATGCGGTCGATTGATGATCTGCAGGTGCTCATCGGGTTCTTCGAGGCCCGGATGGGACAAATGCATGGATTTCGCTGGAAAGACTGGGCGGATTACAAGTCTGGCGCGGTATCGGCTGAGGTGGCTTTTGATGACCAGACCATCGGCTTCGGGAATGGCGAAACGGTCGATTTTCAGCTGATCAAGACCTACAGGTCCGGCGCACAAAGCTATGCCCGTCCGATCAAGAAACCGGTCTCTGGCACGGTGCGTGTCGGGGTTGAGCAGGACAGCCTGCAAGAGGGCGTGGACTATGAGGTGGATCTGGTCACGGGCATGGTGCGTTTCGCCCATCCGCCTGATCCGGGGATGGAGATACTGGCCGGCTATGAGTTTGACGTGCCGGTGCGGTTTGACACAGACCGGATCCTGACGTCGGTGGCCAGCTTTCAGGCCGGTCAGGTGCCCAATGTTCCCGTGATCGAGGTGCGGATCTGATGGGCGGGGCAAAGCAGGGGGTGTTGGACCATCTGGCAGGCGGGTTGACCACGCTGTGCCACGCCTGGGCGATTGAGCGGGCGGATGGCAAGACGTTTGCCTTTACCGATCACGATATGCCTTTGGCGTTCGAGGGGTTCGTGTTTGAGGCTGATGCGGGGCTGAGCGCACGGGCGATTGCCCAGACCACAGGGTTGGCCGTGGACAACACCGAGGCGCTGGGTGCGTTGAGCCATGCGTCCATCCGCGAGGATGAGATCGAGCAAGGCCGTTTTGACGGGGCTGCGGTCAAGGCATGGTTGGTGAACTGGCAGGATCCGGATCAGCGGATGCTGAAGTTCTCGGGCAGCATTGGTGAGTTGCGGCGTATTGATGGTGCATTTCGGGCCGAGTTGCGCGGCTTGACCGAGGCGTTGAACCGGCCAATGGGGCGGGTCTATCAAAAGCCTTGCACCGCGGTTCTGGGCGATAAGAATTGCCGGTTTGATCTCAGCCAACCGGGCTATCGCGAGACCCGTGCGGTGGAGCAGATCGAGGATCGTCGCAGGCTGATCTGGGATGCCTTCGAAGGTTACGGCGAGGGGTGGTTCGAGCGGGGCCGCCTTGAGGCACTGGATGGCGCGGCGGCGGGGCTTTGGTCGGTGATCAAACATGACCGGATCAAGGACGGCAATCGGGTGATTGATCTGTGGGAGCCTTTGCGTGCGGTGCTGGCACCCGGCGACACTGTGCGGCTGGTTGCGGGTTGTGACAAGCGATTGGAGATTTGCCGGCTCAAATTCGACAATCTGATCAACTTTCAGGGGTTCCCCGATATTCCGAGTGAGGATTGGGTGGTTGCGGTGCCGAAATCCAAAGGGGCCAACACCGGAGGGTCGCGGCGATGACAGTTCAGGGCGATCAGGTGGTTCACGCTGCAAGAGACTGGATTGGCACGCCTTATGTGCACCAGGCAGCGGCCAAGGGGGCGGGGTGTGATTGTCTGGGGCTGATCCGGGGCATTTGGCGCGAGCAATTTGGTGCAGAACCCGAAGCGGTGCCTGCCTATTCGATGGATTGGTCCGAGCCGCAAGGTGAAGAGCGGCTTTGGGCGGCGGCGCTGCGGCATTTGCGGGCCAAACCCTTGGGGGATGCAGCGCGCGGTGATGTCGTGCTGTTCCGGATGCGGCAGGGATCGGTGGCAAAACATCTGGGGCTGCAATCCGAAACTGGGGCGGACGCGCGTTTCATACATGCCTATGCGCGGCATGGCGTGACCGAAAGCCCGCTTGCAGGTCCATGGCGCAGGCGCATTGTCGCGCGGTTTGAATTTCCTCAAGGAGCGTTGTGATGGCGACATTGTTATTTTCCGCAGCCGGCGCTGCGCTTGGCGGTTCTATCGGGGGCACATTTGCAGGGCTGTCATCCGTGGCAATCGGCCGTGCGGTCGGCGCAACACTGGGACGGGTGGTGGATCAGCGCCTGCTGGGTCAGGGCGGTGAAGCGGTCGAGACTGGCAAGGTGGATCGCTTTCGCCTGACCAACGCCGGAGAGGGTGCAGCGATTGCACAGGTTTACGGCCGGATGCGCATGGGTGGGCATGTGATCTGGGCGTCTGACTTCATCGAAACTGTCTCAGTGTCGGGGGGCGGTAAGGGCAGCAGCCCTTCGCCGGAGGTGTCCGAGTACAGTTATGCGGTCAGTCTGGCGATTGGGATTTGCGAAGGTGAGATCACCCGCATTGGCCGGGTCTGGGCGGATGGCGAAGAGGTTGCGCCAAAGGATCTGAACATGCGGGTTTATCATGGCACGGCAGACCAGTTGCCGGATCCTGTCATGGAGGCAATCGAGGGCGCGGGCCGGGTGCCTGCCTATCGCGGAACGGCCTATGTGGTTATGGAAGATCTGCCCTTGGGGCAGTTTGGCAACCGGATACCGCAGTTTTCCTTTGAGGTGATCCGCCCCGAACAGCCGGGCGCGCCGGGCTGGGAACATACCCCTGCGTTCAGCGTGCGCGGTGTGGCGATTATCCCCGGCACGGGGGAATATGAACTGGCAACCTCGCCTGTGAACTACGACCTGGGTGATGGGGTGCTGCAAAGCGCCAATGTCTCTACTCCGGCGGCACAGCCGGACTTTGCCCAATGTGTGAATGCCGTCACCGAAGAACTGCCAAACCTTCAAGCGGCGTCGCTGGTTGTGTCCTGGTTCGGCGATGATCTGCGGTGCGGGGCGTGCACAGTGCGGCCAAAGGTTGAGCAGCTTGAAGTGGACAGCCCGGAAATGCCCTGGACCTCAGGCGGGATTGACCGGTCGGCAGCGCAGGTGATCGTGCAGGACGACGGGCGTCCGGTTTATGGCGGCACGCCCACTGATGCTTCGGTCATCGAGGCCATTCAGGCGCTGAACGCGGCGGGAAAGGCGGTGATGTATTACCCCTTTATCCTGATGGACCCATTCAAGGGCAACGAGTTGCCAGACCCCTACAGCGACAACGGGTTTCAGCCTGATCTGCCGTGGCGCGGACGGATCACCCTGTCTGAGGCACCGGGGCGGCCGGGCAGCCCTGATGGCACGGCACAGGCGGTTTCCGAGGTCGATGCCTTCTTTGGAGCGGCGACAGCGGCGGATTTTACGGTGGAAGACGGGGCCGTGATCTATAGCGGCCCTGCAGAATGGGGGATGAACCGGTTTATCCTGCACAATGCGGCGCTGTGCCTTGCTGCAGGCGGTGTTGAGGCATTCTGCATCGGATCAGAGATGCGCGGTCTGACGCAGATCAGGGGGCCGGGAAACAGCTTTCCGGCAGTGGCGCATTTGCGCAGCCTGGCGGCGGAGGTGCGCAGCCTTTTGGGGCCAGATACCAAGCTGAGCTATGCGGCGGACTGGTCTGAATATTTTGGATACGCGCCGCAGGATGGATCGGGCGACCGATTCTTTCATCTTGACCCTTTGTGGGCGGATCCGAATATCGATTTCATTGGCATCGACAACTACATGCCTTTGGCCGATTGGCGCGATGAGGAGGGACATCTGGATGGGCTGGATTGGGATGCGATCTATGATCTTGATTACCTGAAGTCCAATATTGAGGGCGGAGAAGGTTTCGATTGGTATTATCATTCCGAGACCGCCCGCGCCGCGCAGATCCGCACGGATATCACCGATGGGGATTATGGCGAACCTTGGGTGCATCGTTACAAGGATTTGCGCGGCTGGTGGGAGAACACGCACCACGACCGGATTGGCGGGGTGCGCGCAGCGAGCCCGACCAGTTGGTTGCCGAAATCAAAGCCGATCTGGTTCACCGAATACGGCTGCGGCGCGGTGGACAAAGGGGCGAACCAACCCAACAAGTTCCTTGATCGCAAAAGCTCTGAAAGCTTGCTTCCCCGGTTTTCCAACGGGGCGCGGGATGAGCTGATCCAGATGCAATATCTGCGGGCCATGTCGGAATATTGGACAGAGCCTGACAACAATCCGCTTTCTTCGGAATATGAGGAGCGGATGCTGGATATGTCGCGGGCCTTTGTTTGGGCCTGGGACAGCAGGCCCTATCCGTTTTTCCCAAATGATATCGAACGCTGGAGCGATGGCGAAAATTATGCGCGGGGGCATTGGATCAATGGGCGCACCTCGTCGCGCAGCTTGGCCTCAGTGGTGCGGGAGATCTGCGAGCGGGCGGGGTTGACGGCCTTTAGCACCGAAGGGCTCTACGGTTACTTGCGCGGCTATGCGGTGGAGCAGGTCGGCGATGCCCGTGCCGCGTTGCAGCCATTGATGATCCGATACGGATTTGATGCGGTTGAACGGGAAGGCGCTTTGGTGTTCCGGTCCCGCGATGGGTTGACCCCGGAGGCGATCGATGTGGGTCGATTGGCGGTGAGCGATGAGCTGGACGGTGTGACAGAGCAAAGCCGTGAGGCCGAGGCCGAAGTGTCCGGGCGGGTGCGTTTGCGTTTTGTGCAGGCGGATGCCGATTTTGACGTGATCGCGGAGGAGGCCGTTCTGGCCGATGAGGCGACCCATGCGGTCACGGGGTCGGAATTGAACATGTCCCTGACGCGCAGTGAAGGGCGCCAGATTGCAGAGCGTTGGCTGACCGAAGCGCGGGTGGCGCGGGAGACCTTGCGCCTTGCGTTGCCGCCGTCGCGGATGGATCTGGGCGCGGGTGATGTGATCGAACTGCCCGGTCAGGGCAATGAAGGCGCGGGGCGATACCGCATTGATCGGGTTGAACAATCCCTGACACAACTGGTGGATGCTGTGCGCATTGAGCCGCAGGTTTATGACACCGCTGACCTGAGTGAGGATCCCGTCCCAATCAAGCCATTTGTTGCGCCGGTTCCGGTGATCTCGCACTTTCTGGACCTGCCATTGTTGCGCGGCGATGAAGTGCCCCATGCGCCACATATCGCCATCACGGCGGATCCCTGGCCGGGGGCGGCGGCGGTGTTCCAGTCGGGCGTGGATGCCGATTATACGCTAAACAGACTGATCAATGCCCGCGCCACCATCGGCATAACCAAGACGGCGCTGCCCGCAGCCTGTGCCGGGGTGATGGATCATGGGCCGGTCTTGGAGGTCAAGCTGATCTCTGGGCAACTGGAGAATGTGCAGGCGCAAGCCCTTCTGAGCGGAGCAAATACCGCAGCGATTGGGGATGGTACGCCCGGCAATTGGGAGATCTTCCAGTTCGCCGAGGCAGAGTTGATCGGGCAGGATACCTATTGGCTGCGTGGACGGCTGCGGGGGCAGGCGGGGTCTGATGCGCTGATGCCGGAGGTTTGGCCGGAAGGGTCGGTTTTTGTCCTGCTCGACGGTATCCCAAAACAGATTGAGCTGAGCCCGAACCTGCGCCGTGTTGCGCAACATTTCCGGATCGGACCGGCGGGGCGTGGATATGATGATCCGTCGTATCGGCATGTGGAAGTCGCATTTGACGGCAACGGGCTGCGCCCCTTCAGCCCCTGCCATCTGCGCGTTGATTTGCAGATGGGCGGCGACGCCCGACTGGAATGGATCAGGCGCACTCGGATAGGGGGGGATGGCTGGGAAGCGGCAGAAGTGCCACTGGGTGAAGAAAGCGAATCCTATCTGGTGCAGGTGCGCAAGAACGGCGCGACATTGCGCCAAGAGATCGTAGCTCAGCCAAATTGGACCTATTCAGCCGCTGCACAGTCCGCAGATGGGGCGGTGCGCCCCTTTGATGTTCAGGTGGCGCAAATCTCGGCGACCTACGGGGCAGGGCTTTTCGCGGCGGTGGTGGTTTCTGCATAATGCGCCGCGTGCTTTGGTCGGATGTGACTGCTGCGGCGCGGGCGGTGATGGCGGCAAGACCTGATCGCCGGGAAAGCTTTGCCGCGGCATTGATTGTGCAGGCCAGCCATGCGGACAAATATACGCGCCGGTTGGGGCGCGATCATCCCGAATGGGGCAACGGGACGCTGTTGGCGGCGGCACAAAAACACGCCTTGGCCGCCGAGCGCAGTTTTGATGATCGCGATTATGCAAAGTGTTGCCTGGTGGTTCTGACCGCATTGAGCCGCTTTCGGGCAACAAAAAACTTGTAAGTAGAACTTTCATGACCACATGATTTTATGTACCACATCACAGATTTGCGTTTGGGCATCAGATGTTGCATGGGCTAGGGTAGAGCCAACAAAGGACGGATATTATGGCTGAACTGCGCACAAAGATTGCACCTATGGACCCTGTTTGGGACCAGATCCAGAAAGAGGCACAGCAAGCTGTGTCGGACGAGCCCCTGATTGGCGGGTTTGTGCATGCCTGTATTCTGCACCACCAGTCTATCGAAAAGGCTCTGTCTTACCGGATCGCGGCCAAGCTTTCGTCGAATGAAATGTCGATGATGGTCGTGCGCGAGATGGTTGAAGAAGCCTATGCCGAAAACCCCGAGCTTATTCAGGCCGGGCGGGCCGATCTGGTGGCGATCTATGAACGCGACCCGGCGTGCCACAGATTGCTTCAGCCGATTTTGTATTTCAAAGGCTATCAGGCGGTGCAGGCCTACCGCGTCGGGCATCACCTTTGGCAAAAAGGCAAGCGCGACCTCGCCTATTTTGTGCAGATGAGGGTGAGTGAGATCTTTGGCGTTGATATTCATCCGGCGGCGAAAATCGGGCGCGGCATCATGATAGACCATGCCCATTCCATCGTGATCGGCGAAACCGCCGTGGTTGGAGACAATGTGTCGATGTTGCATTCGGTCACTCTGGGCGGGACGGGCAAGGAAGAAGAGGACCGTCATCCGAAGATTGAAGATGGTGTTCTGATCGGAGCCGGGGCCAAGGTTTTGGGCAATATCACTGTGGGCCATTGCAGCCGCATTGCGGCGGGGTCTGTGGTGTTGGAGGCTGTGCCGCCGTGCAAGACCGTTGCGGGAATTCCGGCGCGGATTGTGGGCGAGGCGGGCTGTGATCAACCGGCGGTGTCGATGAACCACATGCTGGGACCGCAGGACTAAACTCTTGGCCGAACATATTGTTAGGAAATGAAAAAAGCCGGGGAAGTCCCCGGCTTTTTGTGTGATTGTGGCCATCCCTGCGGGCTGGCGATGAGGGGCTGGCGGCCCCTCATGCTCCCCGCGAGTATTTGGGGCCAAAAAGGGATCAGGCCAGCATGGTCATTGGCGCTTCGAGATTGTCTTTGATTGCGTTGAGAAGATTGGCCCCCAGCGCACCGTCAATCACCCTGTGATCTACGGACAGCGTCACGGACATCACGGTGGCCACGGCCATTTCGCCGTCTTTGCCGACAATGGGTTTCTTGACGCCAGCGCCAACAGCAAGGATGGCGCCGTGGGGCGGGTTGATCACCGCGTCAAAATTTTCGATGCCGAACATGCCCAAGTTGGATATGGCAAAGCTGCCGCCCTGATATTCATGGGGGGCGAGTTTGCGATCCCGGGCACGGGCGGCGAGGTCTTTCATTTCCGCTGAGACGGCCGAAAGCGATTTCATCTCGGCGTCTTTCAGGACCGGGGTGAACAGGCCACCTTCGATGGCGACTGCGACTGCCACGTCCGATGGCTTGAGCCGCAACGTGCGATCACCGGCCCAGACCGAATTGGCCTCGGGCACCTGTTGCAGGGCCAGAGCGCAGGCCTTGATGATGAAATCGTTGACCGACAGTTTGATGCCGCGCGGCTCAAGCTGTTTGTTCAGATCGGCGCGGAAATTCATCAACGCATCCAGTTGGATATCGCGGCGCAGATAGAAATGCGGGATGCTTTGTTTGGCTTCGGTCAGGCGGGCGGCGATCGTCTTGCGCATTCCGTCGAGTTTGACCTCTTCGAATTCGCGTCCCTCGTAGATTTTCAGAACCGCGTCCGTGGACGGGCCTTGCGCGGCGGCGGCTGGCGCTGCCGGTGCGGCGGCGTCTGCAGCAGGTTTGGCCGCTGGAGCATCAGAGGCGGAAAGCCCTTCAACGTCGGACTTGACGATGCGGCCATGGGGGCCGCTGCCGGTGACATTGGCCAGATCCAGCCCCTTGTTCGCAGCGATGCGCCGGGCCAGCGGGGAGGCAAAGATGCGCGTGCCATCGGCGCCTTTGGGGGCGGCGGGGGCGGGTGCCGCTGCAGCGGTTGCGGCGGTTGCGGCAGGCGCGGCATCAGGCGTTGCGGAGGGTTCGGCCTCTGCCTTGGGGGCAGGAGCGGCGGAGCCGATGTCATCGGCGCTTTCTCCGTCTTCGAGCAGAACCGCGATGGCGGTGTTTACCTTGACGCCTTCGCTGCCTTCGGGGATCAGGATCTTGCCGATGACACCTTCGTCCACGGCTTCGAATTCCATGGTGGCTTTGTCGGTTTCGATCTCGGCCAGCAGATCGCCGGAGGAGACCGTGTCACCCTCTTTGACAAGCCATTTGGCCAGCGTGCCTTCTTCCATGGTGGGGGACAGGGCGGGCATGAGGATTTCTGTGGGCATCGGGCCGCTCCTTATTTGTAGGTTACTTTTTTCACGGCTGCGATGACCTCATCGGTGGTCACCAGTGCGTGTTTTTCAAGGTTGGCGGCATAGGGCATGGGCACGTCCTTGCCAGTGCAATTGATCACCGGTGCGTCGAGGTAATCAAACGCCTCCTGCATCACCACGGAGGAGATGTAGCTGCCGACAGAACCCTGCGGCCAGCCTTCTTCGACGGTGACCAAGCGGTTGGTTTTCATCACGGAATTGATGATCGCGGGGGTGTCCATCGGGCGCAGGGTGCGCAGGTCGATGACCTCGGCGTCGATACCCTCTTCGGCCAGTTTCTCGGCCGCTTCCAATGCGTAGCTCATACCGATGCCAAAACTGACGATGGTTACGTCCTTGCCTTCCCGCCAGATCCGGGCCTTGCCGAATGGCACGGTGTGATCGTCGATGTCCGGCACATCAAAGCTGCGGCCATAGAGGATCTCGTTCTCGAGGAAGATCACCGGGTTGGGGTCGCGGATCGCGGTTTTCATCAGACCTTTGTAGTCCGAGGCCGAATAGGGCATCGCGACCTTGAGGCCGGGCACCTGCATGTACCATGCGGCGTAGTCCTGGCTGTGCTGGGCGCCGACGCGGGCCGCCGCGCCATTGGGGCCGCGGAAGACCATGGGCGCACCCATCTGGCCGCCGGACATATAGAGCGTCTTGGCGGCGGAGTTGATGATATGGTCAATCGCCTGCATGGCGAAGTTGAAGGTCATGAATTCGACAATGGGACGCAGACCGCCAAAGGCTGCGCCTGTGGCGATTCCGGCAAACCCGTGTTCGGTGATCGGGGTGTCGATCACACGCTTTTTGCCAAACTCGTCCAGCATCCCCTGGGAGATTTTATAGGCGCCTTGGTATTCGGCCACCTCTTCGCCCATCAGGAATACATTTTCATCGCGGCGCATCTCTTCGGACATGCCGTCGCGCAGGGCTTCGCGGACGGTTTGTTGTTTCATCGGCGTGCCTTCGGGCCAATCCGGTGTCAGGTCCACTTTGGGCGCTTCGGGCGCGGATTGCGCGGCGGCCGGCGCGGGCGCGGCCTCTGCCGTGGTTTCGGCCTTGGCTTGAGGCGCAGGGGCCGATGCGGCGCTGTCGATGTCATCAGCGCTTTCGCCATCTTCGAGGAGCACGGCAATCGCGGTGTTGACCTTGACCCCTTCAGTGCCTTCTTCGATCAGGATCTTGCCGATGGTGCCTTCGTCCACGGCTTCAAATTCCATGGTGGCCTTGTCGGTTTCGATCTCGGCAAGGATATCGCCGGACGACACGGTATCGCCTTCCTTGACCAGCCATTTGGCCAGCGTGCCTTCTTCCATGGTGGGCGAGAGGGCGGGCATGAGAATTTCAGTAGCCATCTATCAAGCCTCCTGCGGGATTTCTGTTGCGTAAATATCTGTCCAAAGTTCCTCAAGCGCTGGCTCGGGGCTGTCTTTGGCAAATTCCGCGCTTTCGTTCACGATGGCCTTGATCTCTTTGTCGATGGATTTGAGATCGTCCTCGGTGGCGTGTTTGCCGGTCAGCAGCAAGGCGCGCACAGCTTCGATCGGATCACGTTCTTCGCGCATTTTCTGGACCTCTTCGCGGGTCCGGTATTTCGCGGGGTCGGACATGGAGTGGCCGCGATAGCGGTAGGTTTTGACCTCAAGGATGTAGGGCCCTTCGCCTGAGCGGCAGTGCGCAACGGCCTTTTCACCAGCCTCTTTGACGGCCAGAACATCCATGCCGTCCACAGCTTCACCGGGGATGCCGAACGCCTTGCCGCGCTCGTATATCTCGGCAGAGGAGGTCGAGCGTTGCTGCGAGGTGCCCATGGCGTATTGGTTGTTTTCGATCACGAAGATACAGGGCAATTTCCACAGGGCGGCCATGTTGAAGGTTTCATAAACCTGACCCTGGTTTGCCGCGCCATCACCGAAGTAGGTGAAAGTGACACGGCCATTTTCCTTGTATTTGTCGGCAAAGGCGAGGCCCGCGCCCAGGGGCACCTGCGCTGCGACGATACCGTGGCCGCCGTAGAAATGCTTCTCTTTCGAGAACATGTGCATGGAGCCACCCTTGCCCTTGGAATAGCCACCCTCGCGGCCCGTCAGCTCGGCCATCACGCCGTTGGGGTCCATGCCGCAGGCCAGCATGTGACCGTGATCGCGGTAGGATGTGATGCGCTTGTCGCCTTCCTCTGCGGCGGCCTCAAGGCCAACCACAACGGCCTCCTGGCCGATATAGAGGTGGCAGAAACCACCGATCAAACCCATGCCGTATAATTGACCGGCCTTTTCTTCAAATCGGCGGATCAAAAGCATGTCACGATAGTATGCTTTGAGCTCCTCCGCTGAGACATTGGGTTTCTTACTAGGTTTCTTCGCTGCCATGGGCATGTCCTCCGTCTGCGCAGATCAGATGTCCGCAGATAGTTTAGCGTTAAACTATCTTCTAATGGATTCGAGAACATAATGGTAGTGAGATTTGACGTTGGGGCAAGAAGTCACACCCAAAAACCACCCAAATGTGGTCAAATCGTTGATTTTAGCGGATTACAATCTCGTCTGAGCGGATCATACCAAGCACCTTACGGGCCTGTTCGTCCAAAAGATCAAGGTCAAGGTAATCATCTGACATACGTTTGGTCAGGTTTTCCATCCGCGCCACATCGGCACGTACCCCATCCAGCTGTGCCCGAAGATCCTGCGTTTCGGCGAGGATTTCCGCCCGGCGGAAGAGGCCAAAGTCACCCTGCACAGCGGCAAAGGTGAAATACAGGCTCAACGCGAAAGCGATGGCGAAAAAGAACAGCGTGCCAAAGGCCGGGCGTGCGGTGCGGGTCATTCTATCTGCCTCAAATCGTCTCTTGATGGACGTAAAGGCAATATGACACAGGTGATTCGCCGTGTGAATCCCCCCGTGCCCTATTGTGCAGGTTAATTTTCCGAATTGCCCGCAGCGTGGCCTTTTTACCCGTTTCGGGTGAAGCCTTCCCGTTTTCAGGCGGAAAGCGCCGCAACCCCCGGCAATTCCTTGCCTTCCATCCATTCCAGAAACGCGCCGCCCGCGGTGGAGATATAGGTGAAATCCTCCGCGGCACCCGCCTGGTTCAGGGCGGCAACGGTGTCACCGCCACCTGCCACGGAAATCAACGCGCCATCGCGGGTCTGCCGCGCGGCGGTTTTGGCGGCGGCGACGGTTGCGGTATCAAAAGGTGCAATCTCGAATGCGCCCATGGGGCCGTTCCAGATCAGGGTTTTCAGCCCTTCAAAGGCAGCAGCGGTCACTGCGATGCTGTCTGGCCCTGCGTCCAGAACCATCTGATCTGCGTCAAGTTTGGCGTCGGGGCCAAGCTGAACAACTTCGTGATCGGCACCTGCCGCAAATTCCCGCGCAACCAGCCCATCAACAGGCAGGATCACCCGGCACCCGGCCTTATCGGCCTGCGCCATGATGTCTTTGGCGGTGTCGAAAAAATCTGGCTCCTGCAAAGACGCGCCCAAATCCGCGCCGAGGGCAGCGAGAAAGGTGTTGGCCATGCCGCCGCCGATCACCAGCACATCAAGGCGATTCACGAGATTTTCCAGCAGCTCGATCTTGGTGGAGACTTTCGCCCCGCCCACAACAGCGCCAACCGGGCGCTCTGGCGTGGCAAGGGCGGCCTCAAGCGCGCTGAGCTCGGCCTGCATCAACCGGCCCGCGCAGGCAGGCAGCAGTCGCGCCAGCGCCTCGGTCGAGGCATGGGCGCGGTGAGCGGCGGAAAAGGCGTCGTTGCAATAGACATCGCCAAGGCCGGACAGGCGGCGGGCAAAGTCCTGATCATTGGCCTCTTCACCGGGGTAAAATCGAATGTTCTCCAAAAGCAGCACATCTGCCGCGTCGGCCTCTGCCGTCAGGTTCTCCGCACCTTCCAGCGTTTCGATCAATACAACCTTGCGGCCTAGCGCATCGTTCAACGCGGGCAGCACCTGCGCAAGGCTCATCTCAAGGTTCACGCGGCCTTTGGGGCGGCCAAAGTGGGCGATCAGCATCGGTTTGCCGCCTTTGGCCAGAATATCGGTGATTGTCGGCACGATACGTTCAATCCGCGTGGCATCTGTGACCACGCCATTTTCCACCGGAACATTGATATCCACCCGCACCAGCACACGTTTGCCTGACAATTCCATGTCATCCAGCGATTTCCAGCCCATGTGATACTCCTGTCCTTTGGTTTGGCCCCGTGTTTTGCCTTTCTGGGGCCTCAGGTCAATGCAGCAGCTTGGCAATTGCGCTTATCCAACCTAGTTAGAGGCAAACCAGTTTAAAGGAGCGCGGCATGGCCGAGATCAAAGACCCAGAAAACACCATCCTGATGGAGCTCAAAGGCGGCACCGTCGTTATCGAGCTGTTGCCCAAGGTGGCCCCAAAGCACGTAGAGCGGATGAAAGAACTGACCCGCGCGGGCAAATACGACAACGTGGCCTTTCACCGGGTGATCGACGGCTTCATGGCGCAAACCGGCGACGTGGAACACGGCAACATCGAAAAAGACTTCAACCTGCGTCTGGCAGGCACGGGCGGTTCCGATCTGGGCAATGTTCCGGCTGAATTTTCCAAGGTGCCACATGCACGCGGCTCCATCGGCGCGGCGCGCTCTGCCAATCCGGACAGCGCCAACAGCCAGTTCTTTATCAACTTCAAAGACAACGACTTCCTCAACGGTCAATACACCGTTTACGGTCAGGTCATTTCCGGCATGGAACATGTCGATGCGATCAAACGGGGCGAGCCTGCGCCGGAGCCGGACCGCATGATCAGCATGAAGGTGGCTGCGGATGCGTAAGTTACTTGCAGGTGCTTTTGCGTTTGCCCTGATGGGCACGGCGGTCGGGGCCACCGGCCTGAAGATCGAGATCGAGGGCGAGGCCAATGGCACCGTGATGATCGATCTGCTGGAGGACGTCGCGCCCCAGCACGTGGAGCGGATCACCACCTTGGCCGAGGCAGGCGCCTATGACGGCGTGGTGTTCCACCGGGTGATCGACGGCTTTATGGCGCAAACCGGTGACGTGCAGTTTGGCCGGGAAGGCGGCGATCTTGGCCGTGCAGGCATGGGCGGCTCTGATATGCCGGATGTGCCGGCGGAGTTTTCCGATGTGCCCTATGACAAGGGCGTTGTGGGCATGGCCCGCAGCCAGAACCCCAACAGCGCCAACAGCCAGTTCTTTATCATGTTTGACGCCGGTCACTTTCTCAACGGGCAATACACCGTTGTGGGCCGCGTGACTGAAGGGCAGGACGTGGTGGATGCGATCAAGCGCGGCACCGGCGGCAATGGTGCGGTGGTCGGAACACCCGATCTGATGCGCAAAGTGACCGTGACCGAGTAACGCCGGCCATCATCATTGATCAAGATTGCGTGGGGCCTGCTGGATTGCGGGCCCCATTTGCGTCAGGGTGGGGCATGATCAAAGCTTTGACCGCCGCCCTCGCTTTTTGTCTCTCACTGGCCGCTGCCCATGCCAGCCCTGAGTTCTGGCGCAGTGAATGGCCAGACACGGATTTCGAAAACACTTCGGTGGACAGTTGGACCGAGATCCTTTCGGGCGGGCCGCCCAAGGATGGCATTCCTGCGCTGGATGCCCCGCAATTTGTCCATGCCAGCAAGGAAACCCGGATCGCGGACCGCGAGCCGGTGATCACCGTGGTCCTGGACGGGCATCAGGCGCGCGCCTATCCGATCCGGTACCTCACCTGGCATGAGATCGTGAATGACCGCATTGGCGGATCACCTGTGACGGTGACCTTCTGCCCGCTGTGCAATTCGGCCATGGTGTTTGATGGCCGGGTGAAGGGGCGGGTGCTGACCTTTGGCGTCACAGGCAAGCTGCGCAATTCGGATATGGTGATGTATGACCGCGAAACCCAAAGCTGGTGGCAGCAGGCGCAAGGCGTTGGGATTGTGGGTGAAATGACCGGTACAGAGCTGCGCCAGTTGCCAAGCTGGATGGAAAGCTGGGCGGAATTCAAGGACGCGCATCCGCAGGGGCTGGTGATGGCCGAACCGACCTATCCCCGCGATTATGGGCGCAATCCATATCGTGGTTATGACAGCCTGACGCGGCCCTTCCTTTATTCCGGTGATCCGCCGCCCCATGGCATTCCGGCGCTGGAACGGGTGGTGCGGGTCGGCAATCGCGCCTGGCCCATGACGCGGCTAGCCGAAGCGGAGCAGTTAACAGAGGCGGGCGTAACGATCCGCTGGCGGGCCGGGCAGGCCTCCGCCCTCGACACGGCCCAGATCGCCAAGGGCCGCGACGTGGGCAGCATCCGTGTGCAGGACGGGCAGGGGCGTGATCTGGCCCATGATGTGATGTTTGCCTTTGCCTTTCACGCCTTCTGGCCGGATGGCACTTGGATGCTGGGGCGGTAGGGGCGCAAGCCCGGCCGGCGCGCCCCTCCCTTTGCCTCTATTCAGCAAAGCAAAGCTTGTTGCCGTCCAGATCCCTTACATAGGCCGAAAACTTTGGGCCGCGCTGGCCCGGCGCACCTTCACATGTGCCGCCAAGCTCAAGCGCCAGGGCATGCAGGCGTTCCACCTCTGCCTGGCTGCCAACGGCAAAACCCACCATCGTGCCATTGCCGCTGGTCGCGGGCTTGGTATCGAAGGGAATTGCGGCGGCAAAGGCGAAGGCCTCAGCCAGCCAATAGGTCATTCTGTCCGAAGGCGACATGCTGTGCAGGCCCGCCTCTAAGAACAGGGCGTCATAGAAGGTTTTGGAGGCGTTCAAGTCGTTGGTTCCAACGACAGCGTAGTTTAGTTTCATGGCTTTTTCCTTGTTTCAGCCGCGATGCAATCGCAGGCTTGCGGACATCCATATTGCCAAATAAGACAGTTTATGTCCTATTTGTGCGATGGCACGCGCAGATACCCCAGGCAGACTCAGACGGCTCGAAATGTTGGCGGTCCAGCTCAAGCAGGACAGCCATTGCACCGTCAGCGATTTGGCCCGGCAGCATGGCGTCAGCCCGCGGACGATTGCGCGTGATCTGGCGTTGATGCGCGACCACCACGGCATGCAGATCGACGCGGACAGGGGGCGCGGCGGCGGCTTGCGTCTTGACCGGAACTGGGGCGTTGGCCGGTTGAACCTGACCTATGGTGACGCGGTCGATCTGTTGATCAGCATCGCGGTGGCCCAGCAGATGAATTCGCCGATGTTTCTGGCCAATCTGGACAGTGTCCGGCGGCAGTTGGTGGCGTCTTTCTCTGCGGAGAAGCGCAAGAAGGTGAATGAGTTGAAATCCCGCATTCTGGTGGGGGTGACCGCCTCGACCTACGTGCAGGCCAGCGCAGATGCGCCGCCCAAACGGGTGGTCCAGGCGCTGCATCAGGCTTTCATCAATCAGGAGTTGCTTGAGATTGCCTATCGACGTGAGGACGGAGAGACCTCCGAGCGCCGGATCGAGCCGCATTACCTATTGCTGAAATATCCGGTTTGGTACGTGGTTGCGGTCGATCACCTGCGGGGCGGGCCAAGGACCTTTCGCTGTGACCGGATTCTGTCTGCGGCACGGACGGACCAGACGTTCCGTTTGCAAAAGCCAGAAGCCTTTGGTCCGGGCTTGGCCAAGGGGGAACTTTCTGTCTGAGAGAGCCGAGGCCACTGCGTGCCGCTGGACTGTGTTGCGTTCACATTCCATTGAGTTCAGTGGTATTCCGATACATGCTTGAGTAGGCTCTCGCGCAACAGCATCGCCTATACCGGCAGGAACTCCTCATGGCAGACACCCAGATCTCCACAACCAACCGATACGACATTGCCGCCCCGCGTTGGGGCGACAAGATGCGGACGCTTGGCTACTACGATGGGTACTTGGGCTTTCTGTCTGCGCCATCTGATCTTGATGGCCGCAACAAGCGGGTCATCGACGTTGGTTCAGGCACCGGCGCATTTGCCGAAGCATGGGTGGCCATTCATGGCCCGCCGCGCGAATTGACCCTGCTGGAGCCCAGTTCAGCCATGCTTGAACGGGGCAAAGCGGCCTTGAACCGGCGCGGGGTGGAGCCGCGGATGCTAAAGTCATTTCTCGGGCAGACGACGGAAACGGAGCCTGTCGATGTGGTCTTGGCGGCGCATGTCCTGGAACATTGCGATGATCCGCTGACCGCACTCGGGCAAATGCGGGATCTGCTGGTTCCCGGGGGGCAACTGCGCCTTGTGGTGTCAAAGCCGCATTGGTGCAATGCGATCATCTGGTTGCAGTGGCGGCACCGGACATTTCAAAGGGCTGAGATTCTGGCACTGGTAGCCGAGGCCGGTTTTGAGGTTGAGCAGGTCTACGCGTTTCCATCCGGCCCTCCGTCACGCACCAGCCAAGGGATCGTGGCAAGGCGAAGGGGCTGATGATCCGCCGCTCATAAGGGTCTGAAGACTTGCCGCGCAGCTGGTCCCTTTTCGCAGGCCAGACCCAAAACAAAAGGCACCGCCCGATGGCGATGCCTTTCAATTCTTGGACTGTTGCGCCACTTAGCTGGCTGGATTGGCCTTGGCCGCCGGTGCGGATTTGGCGCCGGGGTTCAGGGGATCGTCCTGCCGCTGCACGGAACCCTCGAAATGGGCGCCGGATTCGATGGCGATGGTCTTGTGGATGATGTCGCCCTCAACACGTGCCGTGGAGGTCAGGCGCACCTTGAGGCCGCGTACACGGCCCACGATGCGACCGTTGATCACAACGTCATCCGCAACCACTTCGCCTTTGATCGTGGCGGTCTCGCCAATGGTCAGCAGATGCGCGCGAATGTCACCTTCCACCGTGCCTTCTACCTGAATGTCGCCGGTGGTCTTCATATTGCCTGTCACATGCAGGTCGGATGACAGCACGGAGGCGGGAGGTTTTGCCTTTGGGGCGCTGGCCTTGAACTCGCTCGACGTGGTTTGTGTCGAAGCGGATGGCGCTTGCGGTGCCGCAGGTTTGGGCGCATCGGCGTCCTTGGATGGTGCGGGGTCGTTGATTTTGCTTTTAGAAAACATCGTTTGCAGCCTTGATATAGATCATGGGGTTAACAGCTTTGCCGCCCACACGCACTTCGTAGTGCAGGTGTACGCCAGTTACGCGTCCAGATGCCCCCATATCACCGATACGCTGTCCGCGCGAGACCCTTTGGCCTACTTTTACGCGAAGCCGGGACAAATGGGCATAGCGGGTCTCGATGCCGAACTCGTGCTGGATCTTAACAAGACGGCCATAGCCGGACTGCCATCCGGCATGAACCACGACGCCATCGGCGGTGGCATAAAGCGGTGTGCCAAGTCCGGCGGCGAAATCAACACCCGAATGCATGCGGCGTCCGCCGGTCTTGGGATCGCGGCGATAACCGAACTGGCTGGTGAAACGGAAGGCGGATTTAACAGGGTTGGCGAAGGGCGCCTTCTGCGCGGCGATCCGGTAAAGGTTCAGCTTGTCCATCTGGTTGAGCAGACGGTTGGCACGCAGGGTATCGGCGGTGGGTTCCTCGCCGCGGGTGGTAAAGGACAGCGGCGTCATAGGTCCGCCCTGGCCGGAATAGCCCCGGCGCACCTGTTCGATGATCCGGTCCGGCGGCATGCCGGCGTTGCGGAACATTTTATCAAGCGGGGCCACAGAGACGGTCATTGCCTCTTCAAGCTGGCGGAAGATCGCATCGTTTTGATCACGCATCAGGGCAATCTGCTGGGCCATGCGGTCCGCCTCAAGCAGGGCATCCTGCGCATCGGCCACAACCTGATCGCGTTCCTTTGCCGTCCGCTCAAGCGCTTCGGCCAGGAAATCCATCGGGGCGTTGCTGGCGGCGACCTGCACCTGTCCGGCTCCGTCCTCCAGCGTGTCTTTCAGCTCTGCCAGGGTGCGGCGCGCGGTTTCACGGTCTTTCATGGTGTCGCGCAGGGTGGACTGGATCACGTCGATGCCGGTCTCAAGCTCGCGGCGACGGGTCTCGGATTGCAAAAGCTCTGACTGCATCAGCGAGATCTGCTTGAGCGCGGCGTTGAACCGTTCCTGCGCGGCCAACGCCTCTTCGGCACGGCTGTCGCGCTGGCCGGACAGATCGTTCAGACGCGCCTGGTAGGTGCGCTGATCGCGTTTGGCCTGTTCGCGGAAATTGCCGGAGCCGATGCTGTCCATCAGGATAATGGCTGTGGCGACGATCGCCCAGGCGACCAGCGCGGCGGAGCCTGCGAAGGCAACAATCTGTGTGCCGGGGCGCAAGCGGATAAATCGTGTGTCGTTGTCGGATTTGAGAAAAACACGGCGTTCAGGAAAATACTGTTCCAGAATGGCGTTCACTTTGATGGCGAGCCTTGTACGCACAATGTTGTCCTTTTTATCGTCCCCCGACCAAAGGTGCAGGTTCCCCCCCGGCACATTTTGGTCCAGATTTCATTATCCAGTGACCGGCCATGGGGCAACCCTGTTGACCGATACTGCGACATCAAACCACCGGAACTGACCAAATGGGCAAAAAACCGCCTATTCCAAATGCTTGGCAGGCGAGGTTCAACTCAAGGTTCGCCTGTCTCGGTCAGCGGCCAATAGAAATCGGGGGGAATGCCTGCCTCGGCGCGTTTCTCTTCGTTGAAGGGCGGTTTGAGATGACCGTGGAAATATTTGCGCACCAGAGCGTGAAACCGTTCCTTGGGATCCTCGTCAAAACGTCCGCAGAGGAAGTGGAACCATTTGCTGCCATAGGCCACATGGGCAACCTCTTCGGCATAGATGGTTTCAAGCGCTGTAACCGCGCCATCTGCCTTGGCGCGTTTGAAAATCTCGATCATGCCGGGGGTCACATCCAGCCCGCGTGCCTCAAGCACCATGGGCACGACGGCCAGGCGGCCCATCAGATCATCCACTGTGTCCTCGGCGGCCCGCCACATGCCGGCATGGGCAGGCAAGGCGCCATAAAAGCTGCCTTCCGCTTCAAGGCAGTCACACATCAGATTGAAATGTTTGGATTCTTCATCCGCCGCCTTGACCCAATCGTCATAGAACCCCATTGGCAATTTGGTGTCCGTGAACCGTGCAATGATGTCCCAATGCAGATCAACGGCGTTCAATTCGATATGCGCCACCGCATGCAACAGCGCGATGCGGCCCTCGGGCGTGCCGGGGCGGCGGCGCGGCACATCGCGGGGGTTCAACAGCTCTGGCGCGGCGGGGCGAGAGGGATGCAGGGGCGGATCGGCACGGCCAATCCGGGGCGTGTCGCCCGCATCGCGGGCCCCCTGCCACTGCGCGGCAAAGCTGCGCGACATGGCGGTTTTCTCGCGGCCATCTGCGCAGCGCAGAACTGCCTCGGCCATCTGGGCAAGGGGTTTCACAGGGCTTTCACCACATCCAGAACCTCTTCGACATGGCCTGGCACTTTGACCTTGCGCCAGATCCGGGCGATGTTGCCCTGTGCGTCGATCAGATAGGTGGCCCGCTCGATCCCCATCGACTTTTTGCCATACATGTTCTTTTCAACCCAAACGCCATAGGCCTCGGTCATCTCGCCATTCTCATCAGACAAAAGCGGCACGGTCAGATCATGTTTGGCAGTGAACTTGTCATGTTTCGCCATGGTGTCGCGGGAGATGCCAAACACCTTGGCGCCTGCGGCTTTGAAATCTTCAAGATGCTCCGAAAAACCGATGCTTTCCTTGGTGCAGCCCGGCGTGTCGTCGCGTGGGTAAAAGAACAGAACCACGGGTGCGCCGCGCAGTTCAGACAGCGAAACATTGCCGCCGCCAGTCACGGGCAGGTTGAAATCGGGGGCAGGCTGGGACAATTCGGGCATGGCTCACTTTCTATTCACTTGGAAGCGGGATTATGGACTGTCATAGTAGGCCGAAATTGGCAACGGCCAAGCCTGCAACACCAAAACCGGATAGCGATGAGCGACGCCGCGCCCGCCTCACCTACTGGGGGAACAGCCCCCAAACGCCGCCGCCGGTGGCATCGCTTTGTTTTGCGAAGCGTGTCTTTGGTTGTGATCCTGACGTCATTGGCGCTGGTGGGTGCGGCGGTGATCAAAGGGCTGCCGATTGCCGCGCCGCCGTGGTTGCAGGCCCGGATCGAAGGACGGATCGCGGAAATGGTGCCAACTGCGCGGGTGCGCTTTGGCGAGATGGTCTTTGTGGTGGGCGAGGGCTGGCGGCCCAAGGTGCGGCTGCGCGATGTTGTGATCAGCACCCCTGCAGGGCGGGAGATCGTCAGTTTCAATGAGTTCAAGGCGACCTTTGCCACGCGGCCGTTGCTCAAAGGGAAGATCCAGCCCAAGGTTTTGTCGCTGTCAGGCGTTGTGGCGCGGCTGAAGCGGGATGCCGAAGGGCGGGTGTCGATCCGCGGCGGGCAGGCCGCCGAAGCCCCGGCGCGCGAGGCGGCAACCTTGCCGCAACTGATCGGCCAGATGGACGAGATACTGCAAAGCCCGTCGCTCAACGCGCTGCGCACGGTCGAAGTGAGGGCGCTGACCCTGCGCTATGACGATGAACGTGTCGGGCGCGGCTGGACGGTGGATGGCGGGCGGCTGATCCTGCAACGGGACGGGCGCGATCTGGCGCTTTCGGCGGATCTGGCGGTGCTCAGCGGCGGCGCGGGCGTGGCGACCCTTGCGGCCAACTACAACAGCCGCATTGGCGAAACCGCCGCCGATTTTGGTGTCAGCTTTGACGGGGTCGCCGCCCGCGATATTGCGGCGCAGGGTCCGGCTTTTGCCTGGCTCGACGTGCTGCGGGCGCCGATTGCGGGGTCGGTGCGCAGCGGCCTGAACAGCGATGGCCGCTTTGCCCCGTTGAACGCCACATTGCAGATCGGCAAGGGCGCGGTGCAGCCCAATGCCCTGACCAAACCGGTGCCCTTTGACGGCGCACGCAGCTATTTCAGCTATGATCCGGCCAAGCGGTTGCTGCGGTTTGACGAATTGTCCGTGCGCAGCCCGTGGATCACCGGACAGGCTACGGGCACGGCCTCTCTCACCACCGACGGCGCACAGGGGCCGCTGACCGAACTGATCGGCCAGATCACCCTGTCGGATCTGGTTGCCAATCCCTTTGAGCTTTATCCCGAAGCGGTTGATCTGTCCGAAGCGGATATGGATTTCCGGCTGGAGCTGAACCCGTTCCGCATCACGCTGGGGCGGCTGCAGATCTCGGACCGGGGCAAGACCCTGCTGGTGGATGGGGAATTGGCGGCCGATCCGGGCGGCTGGCGTTTGGCGCTGGATGGCCGGATGGACGGGCTCGACCCGGATCGCTTGCTGGAGTTGTGGCCCGCAGGTGTGAAACCCAAGACCCGCAAATGGTTGGGCGACAACCTGATTGACGGGCGGGTGCATAATATTGATCTGGCGTTCCGGTCCGCGCCGGACAAAGCCAGGCATAGCTTTCTCGCCTTCGATTTTGAGAAATCGACAGTTCGGTTCTTGAAAACCATGCCGCCGATCACCGGTGGGCAGGGACATTTCAGCCTTGCGGACGACCGGTTGGTCGTCACCGTGGATCAAGGCGAAGTCGCGCCGCCTTTGGGGGGCAGCATTCGTGTGGACGGGTCATCCTTCATCATACCGGACGTGCGCGTCAAAGACGGCGCTCCGGCGGTGATCCGGTTGCAAACCCGCTCCAGCATCACGGCGGCGCTGTCGCTGATCAACTTTGCCCCGCTCTCGGTGATGGACAAGGTCAAGATGCCCGTGCGGCTGGCCGAGGGCCTGGCGGATGTTCAGGGAACCATTGCGGTGCCTCTCAAAAAGGGCGGCAAGGTGCAGGACGTGAACTATCACTTCACCGGTGCCTTGAGGGCGGTCCGCAGTGACGTGTTGGTCAAAGGCCGGCGACTGGAGGCGACAGAGCTGGACGTGACCGTGGACAACACCGGCCTTCGGATCAGCGGGCCGGGGCGCATTGACGGTGTCGCCTTCAACGGCGCGTGGGAGCAACCCATCGGCAAGGGCGCGGCGCAATCGGCCTTGCGCGGGCAGGTGACATTGGATCAGGCTGCGCTGGATGCCTTTGGCGTGGCCTTGCCGGAGGGGACGGTCTCGGGGCAGGCGCAGGCCGATATCGCACTGGATTTTGCCCGCGGTGAAACGCCCAGATTTGCGCTGACCTCGGCACTGCAAGGGGTACGTCTGCGGGTGCCTCAATTGTCATGGACCAAAGCCGCTTCAACCCGTGGTCAGCTCAACATCAGCGGCCGGTTGGGCGATCCGGCGCAGATTGACAGCCTATCGGTGGGCGGTCCGGGATTGTCGGCCAAGGGCACGGTTGACCTGAACGCGGGAGGATCACTGGACCGCGTCCGGTTCACCAGCCTGTCAGCGGGGCAATGGCTGAACGCGCCGGTGGATCTGATCGGGCAGGGCGCGGGCAGGCCGGTCAAGGTGGCGGTGCGCGGCGGCTCGCTCGATCTGCGCCGCGCGGAATTTGGCCCCTCGCAGGGGGGCAGCGCCGGACCGCCGATGCAGATCACGCTGGACCGGTTGCAGATCACCGACACCATCGCGTTGACCGGGCTGACGGGGACATTTGACACCCGCCGAGGCCTTGATGGCGCGTTTCAGGCGCGTCTTAACGGGCAGACGCCGGTCGCAGGCCGGGTGGTGCCGCAGAACGGGCGCAGCGCGGTGCGGATGACCTCCGAAGATGCGGGCGGCGTGTTGCGTTCGGCCGGTTTGCTCAAACAGGTGACGGGCGGAACGCTGGGCCTGACGCTTTTGCCCGTTGGCACCGGCGGGGCCTTCGACGGAGAGCTGACCATGGATGGGATCCGTATCAAACAGGCACCGGGCATCGCGGCCTTGCTGAATGCGGTGTCGGTGGTGGGCCTGATCAACGAACTCAACGGTGACGGCATCTATTTCGACAAGGTCGAGGGACGATTTCGCCTGACGCCCGACAGCCTGACCTTGACGGAAGGATCGGCGGTGGGGGCGTCCATGGGGCTGTCGATGGACGGGGTCTATGCACTCAACTCCGGGTTGCTCAATATGCAGGGCACGATCACGCCGGTGTACCTGCTCAATGGGATCGGATCGGTGCTGACCCGCAAGGGTGAGGGGTTGTTTGGGTTTCACTACACACTCAAAGGGCAGGCGAAAGACCCCTCTGTGTCGGTGAACCCGCTGTCGGCCCTGACCCCCGGCATGTTCCGCGAGATTTTCCGCGCGCCCAAACCCGAATTGCCAGCGGTGGAGGGCAACACCCAATCCATTCTGCCCGCCAAACCGCCAGTGGCGGAAAAACCGGTTGTTCCTGATTATGATGGGCGTTAGGGCGCGGGCATGAAACTTTCTGACTTTGATTTTGACCTGCCCGACGACCTGATTGCCACCCGTCCGGCGGTGCCGCGATCGGCAGCGCGGTTGCTGGTGGCCGAAGGCGATGTGATCCATGATCAACAGGTCACGGACCTGACCAAATGGCTGCGGCCCGGAGACCGGCTGGTGCTGAACGACACGCGGGTGATCCCGGCACGCCTGAATGGTCTGCGCTTTCGCGACAGTGCGCAAGGCCGCGTACAAGCCAAGATCGAAGTGACCCTGCTTGAGCCGCGTGGCAACGGCACATGGGGCGCGTTGATCAAACCGCTGCGCAAGCTGAAGATCGGCGAGGAGGTGGTTTTCTCTGACGACCTGCGGGCCACCTTGAAAGGGGTCGAAAACGGGCAGGGGCATCTGGCATTCAATTGCACGGGCGATGATTTTGACGCGGCGCTGAATGCGGCGGGCGCAATGCCGCTGCCGCCCTATATCGCCGCCAAACGCGCCGCCGATGCGCAAGACAAAACCGATTATCAAACCGTCTGGGCCCGCAACACCGGTGCCGTGGCTGCACCCACTGCGTCGCTGCATTTTGATGAGCCGTTGCTGGCGGCCCTGCGCGACAAGGGCGTGACCTTCACCCATGTGACCTTGCATGTGGGCGCGGGCACCTTCCTGCCGGTCAAAGTGGACGATATATCGCAGCACAAGATGCATTCCGAATGGGGACAGGTCAGCGCCGGAGCTGCCGCCGAAATGACCGCGACCAAGGCGGCGGGTGGCCGGGTGATCCCCGTGGGCACCACCGCATTGCGCCTGATCGAGACCGCCGCAAAAGGCGGCACGATCCGCGCGTGGGAAGGCGACACCGATATTTTCATCACGCCGGGGTTTGAATTCCAGATCGCCGATGCCTTGATGACCAACTTTCACCTGCCCAAATCCACGCTGATGATGCTGGTCTCTGCCTTGATGGGGCAGGACCGGATCAAATCCATCTACGCCTATGCGATTGCCGAACGTTATCGCTTCTTTTCTTACGGGGATGCGTCACTGCTGCTGCCCTAGCCGGAAAATCACGCCATCTTGTCGCAGAAGGGCGTGACCTCACGGCGATCCGCAGGCAGGCAGGGGCAAGAAACAAAAAGGATTCGCGCCATGCTTCAGGTTCTTTCCAGCGCTTGGGCGCTTTTGCTGGGTATGTGTTTGCTGATGGTTGGCAACGGCATGCAAGGCACGCTGCTGGGCATCAGGGGCGGAATCGAAAACTTCTCGACCTTTGAGATGTCGATTGTCATGTCGAGCTATTTTGTCGGGTTTCTGGGGGGCTCCCGCATGGCACCGGGCATGATCCGGCGTGTCGGCCACGTGCGGGTCTTTGCCGCGCTGGCCTCGCTCATCTCGGCAGTGATGATCCTTTACCCGACGTTCCCCAATGTCATCGTCTGGTCTTTGGGCCGGGTGTTGATCGGATTCTGTTTTTCTGCCGTATATGTCACCGCCGAAAGCTGGCTGAACAACGCGGCCACCAACGACAACCGGGGGCAGGCGCTGTCACTTTATATGATCGTGCAAACATTGGGCATCGTGATTGCCCAAGCCCTGCTGCTGACTGCCGATCCGTCCGGCTTTGTGCTGTTTGTGATCCCGTCGGTTCTGGTGAGTATCGCCGTGACGCCGATCTTGCTGTCGATCAGCCCGACGCCGGCCTTTGACACCACCAAACCCATGCGCATCCGCGAGCTGGTCAGCTACTCTCCGCTGGGCTGTGTGGGCATGTTCCTCTTGGGTGGCGTCTTCTCTGCGCAGTTCGGCATGGCCTCGGTCTATGGCGCAGAAGCCGGGCTAACTGTTGCACAAATCTCACTTTTCGTGGCGATGTTCTTTGTTGGCTCCGTGATCCTGCAATATCCGATTGGCTGGATTTCCGACCGGATGGACCGGCGCGGATTGATCGTGGTTGTCTCGCTTATCGGGGCGGGGGGATCGGTGCTTGGTATGATGCTGGGCCATGTTTTCCCGGTGCTTCTGGTCTCGGCCTTTGTGGTGGGGGGGATGTCGAACCCGCTCTATTCACTGCTGATCGCCCACACCAATGACTTTCTTGAGCACGAGGATATGGCCGCAGCTTCCGGTGTTTTGGTCTTTATCAACGGCTTAGGGGCCATCCTTGGGCCTGTGATCACCGGCTGGATGATGGGCACCGCGCTTGGCCCTGGCGGGTTTTACCTGTTCACTGCCGGGCTCTTTATTGCGCTTGCCAGCTATGCCGCCTACCGCTCCACCCGCCGTGCGGGCGTGCCTGTGGATGAGACCGGCAACTACGTCGCGATTTACCCATCCGCGACCACCGTCGCAGTCGAAGTCGCGCAGGAAGTTGCCATCGAAGCAGACCATGATGACGAAAATGATACGTGATAGCGATAACTATGTCGCATTTGATACAATTCGTGAGTAGGCACCGTGGTTAAATTCCTCTTAGCATGGAATGACTTAACCGTGCAGCACGATAAAGGGAGCGCACCATGGTAGGGCCTGAAGAGATCCTTGAGTTCTGGTTGGATGAAATCGGACCCAAGGGCTGGTATGAAGCAAGCGATGCTTTGGACAGTCAGATCCGGGACCGGTTTCACGAAACCTGGCAAGCCGCCTGTGAGGGCAAATTTTCACTATGGCTGACCTATCCGTCGGGCGCATTGGCCTATATCATTTTGATGGATCAGTTTCCCCGCAACATGTTCCGCGGCAGTGGCGAGGCCTTTGCAAGTGATCGGATCGCGCTGACGGCGGCCAAGGCGGCGATCAACAAGGGCTGGGATCTGCGCATTGATGAACCCGCGCGGCAGTTCTTTTACCTGCCGCTGATGCATTCGGAGAACCTTTGCGATCAGGAGCGTTGTGTGCGGCTGATGTGTGAACGCATGCCCCAGAACCGCGAAGGCAATCTGCTGCATGCCCGTGCGCATCGCGAAGTGATCCGCAAGTTTGGTCGCTTCCCATATCGCAACGATGCGCTGTCTCGCACGCCGACCCAGCTTGAAACGGCCTATGTGGCAAATGGCGGCTACGGTGCTACAGTGCGGGAACTACAGGCCGACATGCAGGCGGCCTGACCCTGCGGCAATCTCGCGGTTGTGGCGGGTGGGAATATAGTTTAATGGTAAACTATATTCTGCAATCGTCACACAGTGAGGAAGTTCTATGGCCGCGAAATCCTTTGATTTGATTGTTATCGGGGCTGGCCCCGGTGGCTATGTTGCCGCGATTCGCGGTGCCCAACTGGGCATGAATGTCGCGATTGTTGAGCGTGAACATCTGGGCGGCATTTGCCTCAACTGGGGATGCATCCCGACCAAGGCCTTGCTGCGCTCTTCCGAAGTGTTCCACCTGATGCACCGTGCCAAGGAATTTGGCCTCAAGGCAGACGGCATCGGCTATGATCTGGATGAGGTTGTCAAACGCTCGCGCAAAGTGGCGGGGCAATTGTCAGGCGGCATCGGCCACCTGATGAAAAAGAACAAGATCACCGTCTTTATGGGGGCCGCGAAACTGGCCGGCAAGGGCAAGGTACACGTCAAAACCGACAAGGGCGAAGAAGACCTGACGGCCAAGAACATCGTTGTCGCCACCGGTGCCCGCGCCCGCGAACTGCCGGGGCTAGAGGCCGACGGCAAACTGGTCTGGACCTACAAACACGCGCTGCAGCCAGCGCATATGCCGAAAAAGCTGCTGGTCATCGGATCAGGGGCCATCGGGATTGAATTTGCCAGCTTCTACAACACCTTGGGTGCAGATACGACCGTGGTTGAAGTGATGGATCGTGTCCTTCCGGTTGAAGATGCCGAGATTTCGGCTTTCGCCAAAAAGGCGTTTGAAAAGCAGGGCATGAAGATCATGCAAAAGGCGATGGTCAAACAGCTTGATCGCGCCAAAGACAAGGTGACCGCGCATATCGAGGTGGGCGGCAAGACTGAGAAACACGAGTTTGACACCGTCATTTCCGCCGTTGGGATTGTCGGCAACGTCGAAGGGCTGGGCCTTGAGGAGTTGGGCGTCAAGATCGACCGCACCCATGTGGTGACCGATGAGTACTGCCGCACCGGTGTGGACGGTCTCTATGCCATCGGCGACATCGCTGGCGCGCCATGGCTGGCGCACAAGGCCAGCCACGAAGGGGTTATGGTTGCCGAACATATGGCGGGTCAGAAGGTCCATGCGATCAAGCCGGAATCCATCGCGGGCTGCACCTATTGCCATCCGCAGGTTGCCTCGGTCGGCTATACCGAGGCCAAAGCCAAGGAACTGGGCTATGACATCAAGGTGGGCCGCTTCCCCTTCATCGGCAACGGCAAGGCGATTGCATTGGGTGAACCCGAAGGCATGATCAAGACCGTCTTTGACGCCAAAACCGGCGAACTTCTGGGTGCGCATATGGTCGGGGCCGAAGTGACCGAGCTGATCCAAGGCTATGTTGTGGGCCGCCAGCTTGAGACCACCGAAGAAGACCTGATGAACACCGTCTTCCCGCATCCGACACTCAGCGAGATGATGCATGAGGCGGTGCTGGATGCCTATGGGCGCGTGATCCACATGTAAACCAAGCCGGGGGGCTGGAAGGCCCCTCGCGTTTCGGGCAAGGTGGGCCACTAGCGGCCCATCTATTGCGTGCCGGTTCCCAAGGCAGTGCAAGCGTGACCGACAGAACTTCTTTTCCTCTTGTGTTCGCCCTCTGGGGTGCGGGCCTTGGCGCGGCCGCGCAATATGGCAAGGTCAGCGTGATTTTTGATTTGTTGCCAGAGGTTTATCCCAATGCGGGTGCCGCCCTTGGCTTTGTCGTATCACTGGTCGGTTTCATTGGCATCCTTTTTGGTGTGGCGGCTGGCCTGTTGGTGGCGCGGATCCGCTATCGGCGGGCGTTGCTGTCGGCCCTGTGGCTGGGCGCGGCGGTATCCTTGACCCAAGCCCTTTTGCCCCCTTTGCCGTGGATGTTGCTCAGCCGGGTGGCCGAAGGCCTGTCACACCTGGCCATCGTGGTCGCCGCGCCCACCTTGATCGCCCAGATCAGCGCCCCCAAACATCGCGGTTTCACGCTGACCCTCTGGGGCACCTTCTTTGGCGTCGCCTTTGCGGTGCTGGCCTTTGCCGGGCGACCCTTGGCGATCTCATGGGGGCTGCCCGCGCTCTTTGCCGCGCATGGCCTCTACATGGCGGGTTTTGCGCTGTACCTGTCCGCGCGGTTGCGGGCCTTGCCCGCCGAAGCCGCCCAGCCCGCATTTTCCCTGACAGGCCTGTTGCGCGATCATGGTGTGATCTACCGTTCCGCCAGTTTAGCCGCGCCAGCAGCAGGTTGGCTTTTCTATACCTTCAGCTTTGTCTCCGTTCTGACGGTCCTGCCGCCCTATCTGGACCCCGACCTGCGCAATTTGATCATGGGTGCGATGCCACTGACCAGTATCGCGGTGTCCATGACGCTTGGCGTGGCTCTTTTGCGGCGCCTCACGGCGGTGCAGGTGGTCGAACTGGGCTTTGCCCTGTCCGCGTTGGCGGTGCTCTGGCTTTGGGCGGAGCCGGGTGCGCCCTTGGCCTGTCTGGCGCTTGCCGGGGCGATGGGGCTTATCCAGGGGGCCAGCTTTGCCGCAGTGCCGCAACTCAACGATACCGCCGCAGGGCAAGCCCGCGCCAACGGCGCGATGGCGCAAATGGGCAATATCGGCAACACCATTGGCACCCCGATCATGGCAGCAGGCCTTTCGATTGCGGGCTACACCGCGCTGCCGCTGCTGGCAGGTGGCGCCTTTGCGCTGGGTCTTGCGGCGCATTTGTGGTTGACGCATCTGCGCGCAAACTAAAATGTTCGCCTTTAGTTCTCATTTTTTCGTTGGAGAATCCCTGGAGGACAACTATGTACAAACCGTTAATGGGGGTGCTGCATGGCAGAGCTGAAACATATCGAGGTCCGCGGCGCACGCGAGCATAATCTCAAGAGCATCGACGTGGACATTCCGCGCGATAAGCTGGTGGTGATCACCGGCCTGTCGGGCTCGGGCAAATCCTCGCTTGCCTTTGACACGATCTATGCTGAAGGCCAGCGCCGCTATGTGGAATCGCTTTCGGCTTATGCCCGGCAATTCCTTGATATGATGCAGAAACCTGATGTGGATCACATCGCAGGTCTCAGCCCGGCAATCTCGATTGAGCAAAAGACAACGTCAAAAAACCCGCGCTCCACCGTGGGGACGGTGACCGAAATTTACGACTACATGCGTCTGCTGTTCGCCCGTGTCGGCACACCCTACAGCCCGGAAACCGGCAAGCCCATTGAGGCGCAACAGGTGCAAGATATGGTCGACCGGATCATGGCGATGGAGGAGGGCACACGCGCCTATCTTCTGGCCCCGATCATTCGCGACCGAAAAGGCGAATACCGCAAGGAATTCATCGAGTTGCGCAAGCAAGGCTTCCAGCGGGTCAAGGTCGACGGTGCGTTCTACGAGCTGGACGAACCGCCGACGCTGGACAAGAAATTCCGCCACGACATTGACGTGGTGGTGGACCGGATCGTGGTCCGCGAGGGGCTTGAGACACGGCTGGCGGACAGTTTGCGCACGGCGCTGGATCTGGCAGATGGCATTGCCGTTATGGAAACCGCGCCCAGCGAAGGCGATCCGGAACGCTATACCTTTTCAGAGAAATTTGCCTGCCCGGTCAGTGGTTTCACCATTCCCGAGATTGAGCCGCGGCTGTTTTCTTTCAACGCACCCTTTGGCGCTTGCCCCTCCTGTGACGGTCTGGGGGTTGAGCTGTTTTTTGACGAACGGTTGGTGGTACCCGACCAGAACCTGAAGATCTATGACGGCGCATTGGCCCCGTGGCGCAAGGGCAAGAGCCCCTATTTCAAGCAGACCATTGAGGCCATCGCAAAACACTACGGGTTTAATCAGAACACCAAGTGGAAAGATCTGGACCCGAAGGTGCAGCAGGTTTTTCTCTATGGCTCCGGTAAGGAAGAGATCAAGTTCCGCTATGACGAAGGCGGCCGTGTCTACGAGGTGACGCGAGTGTTTGAGGGGGTGATCCCCAATATGGAACGCCGTTACCGCGAGACCGACAGCAACTGGATCCGCGAAGAGTTTGAGCGCTACCAGAACAACCGGCATTGCGGCACCTGCGGGGGCTATCGTCTGCGGGCCGAAGCCTTGGCCGTGAAGATTGGCCCCAGCGACGGTCCAGCGGATCAATTGCTGCACGCGGGTCAGGTTGTTCAGATGTCCATCCGCGAGGCTTTTGACTGGTGCAACACAGTGCCGGAGCATCTGACGGTTCAGAAGAACGAGATCGCCAAGGCGATTTTGAAGGAGATCCGAGAGCGTCTTGGGTTCCTAAATAACGTTGGATTAGAATACCTTACGCTTGCGCGTTCAAGTGGTACATTAAGTGGTGGGGAAAGTCAGCGTATCCGTCTGGCCAGCCAGATCGGCTCTGGCTTGACGGGCGTTCTCTATGTGCTGGATGAGCCATCGATCGGCCTGCACCAGCGCGACAATGATCGTCTGCTCCTGACCCTCAAGAACCTGCGTGATCAGGGCAATACCGTGATCGTCGTTGAACATGACGAAGAAGCGATCCGCGAGGCCGACTATGTTTTTGACATCGGGCCGGGTGCCGGCGTGCATGGCGGACAGGTTGTGTCTCATGGCACGCCGGACGTTGTTGCAGCAGATGAAAATTCCATCACCGGGCAGTATCTGACCGGCAAACGAGAGATTGCCGTGCCCGCCACGCGGCGCAAGGGCAACAAGAAAAAGGTGCAGGTGGTCAAGGCCACGGGCAACAATCTGCAAAACGTTACTGTCGATTTCCCCTTGGGCAAATTTGTCTGCGTGACGGGGGTATCGGGGGGCGGCAAATCCACGCTGACCATCGAAACCCTATTCAAAACCGCATCCATGAACCTCAATGGCGCACGGCAAACACCGGCCCCTTGCGAAACCATCAAGGGGCTGGAACATCTGGACAAGGTGATCGACATTGACCAGCGGCCCATCGGGCGCACACCACGATCCAACCCTGCCACATACACTGGCGCCTTCACCCCGATCCGCGATTGGTTTGCCGGACTTCCCGAAGCCAAGGCAAGGGGTTACAAGCCAGGGCGGTTCTCGTTCAACGTCAAGGGCGGCCGCTGTGAGGCCTGTCAGGGCGATGGTGTGATCAAGATCGAGATGCACTTTCTGCCGGACGTTTACGTGGAGTGCGAGACCTGCAAGGGTGCCCGTTACAACCGCGAAACCCTGGAGATCAAATTCAAAGGCAAAAGCATCGCCGATGTGTTGGATATGACCGTGGAAGATGCGCAGAGCTTCTTTCAGGCGGTGCCGTCGATCCGCGAGAAAATGGACGCGCTGATGCGTGTTGGACTTGGTTATATCAAGGTCGGTCAGCAGGCGACAACGCTGTCCGGCGGTGAGGCGCAGCGGGTGAAGCTGTCCAAAGAGCTGTCAAAGCGGTCGACCGGACGCACGCTCTATATTCTGGATGAACCGACGACGGGCCTGCACTTCGAAGATGTGCGTAAGTTGTTGGAAGTGCTGCATGAACTGGTGGATCAGGGCAATTCCGTTGTGGTGATTGAGCATAATCTCGACGTGGTGAAAACCGCCGACCATATCATCGACATCGGTCCCGAAGGCGGCGATGGCGGTGGCCGTGTCGTGGCGACTGGCACACCAGAAAAGGTCGCCGAAGTCGCGGAGAGCTACACCGGCAGATACCTCAAGCCGATGCTCGAAAAACGCACCAAAGTCGCGGCGGAGTGATCCGTCCGCCGCGCTTGGGCTAAGGGGCAGTAAGGCTCAAATCCAGCAGGCGGGTGAAATCGGACGCGTTCAGGCTGTCGAAATTATCGCTTAGCTGTTCCAGCTCTTTTGCGCGATTGCTGCCGATGACCGGGTCGGCAAACAGGTGAAATTTCTCCGATATTTCCGCGTCTGACAGCGGCAGGTCATTGTCACCCTTGGGTGTGCGCGGCTGGTCCTGAAGGCTGCGCCCATCGGTGGTGTGGATCGTCACCTGCGCCCAACGTTTGCCGTGAGAGATTTTGGTGAAATGGTCGTCGTCGATCAAGTTCACCAGATTGCTAATTCTTTTGATTTCGGGGTCTTGCAGGGTGCTTGCCCCCAATTCAGGCACCCCGATCTGGCCGCGCACGATCATCGTGGCGACAGGAAATGCAATGCCATAGGCAAACTCGTCCGGGGTGGCCGGATTGTGCCCGGCAAGGCGTGTGGCGTTGTGGAATGTGGCGATATCGATGCCCGCGATGTCCTGTGGTGTCAGGCCGTATTCTGCCATCAAATGCGCCACGGCATCGATGCTCGGATGGGCCCAGCGGCAGCAAGGATAGGCCTTGTAGGACGTGTCTTCGACCGTGCGCCATTTGCTGCCCAGATCCTCCCAGAACTCTGGCGCTTGCTCGCACGTCAGGGCAGGGGCGCCGGTGAACCCTTCACGCGCCAGATAGGCCGCCACAACGCCGGAGGGCGCACCCCAGCCGACGCCGTCACGCACCATGGTGGGATAATCGATGCAGCGCATCATCTGGCTGCGCGGGCCGTGGTATTCGGCGATACCTGCCGCCTGTCGCAAGGCTTCCGCATCGCATCCCAGCATCCGCGCGGCAGCCACAGCCACGCCAACGGCGGTCCAGGAGCCGGAGGTGTGATAATCAGGACAGGTCGCGTGCTGGGCAAGGCCGGCGCGGCAGCTGATCTCGTAGCAGACCGCAAGATATACCGCAAAATCCTGTCCAGTCAGGGGTTTATCCACCACTTCTGCCATCGCCAAAAGCGCCGGAAACGCGGCGGATCCGACGTGGCCTTTGCAAGGTGAGGTGGTGTCATGGGCGTCGATCGCATCCACGGTAAACCCGCCCGCCATCGCCGCGCCCGCAGGGGAGAGCAGACTGCCGTCCATCAATGCCCGTGCGCCGCCCGCCGTGCCGGGGCCGAAGGTTGCCCGCGCCCCGCGCACCGCATATTTTGCCATATCCGTGGTAGACGCCACGGCCGCCACGCCCAAAGTGTCGGTAAAGGATCGCCGCAACACCGCCAGCAGGTCTGCAGGCAGGTCGGCATAGGTCAAACTGGCGGAAAATTCGTGAAAAGGGACAGGCATATCAGGCTCCAGCGCTGTGGTATCCTGTCAGCCTATCCCTCCAAATGTGGCAGAAATGCCTGTTTGCGACCTCAGGAGTCGCGCCCGCGTGAAGCAAACCGTGGCAACATCGCGGAGAAATCCTTGCCTTTGCCATCTTCGTTCTCAACGAATTGCGCATAAAGCTGCCGTGCCAACGCGCCCATCGGCGTGTCGGCGTCGACCATTTCGGCGGCTTGCTGGCTCAGGCCCAGATCCTTGAGCATCAGTTCAGCTGCAAATCCAGGTTTATAGTCGTTATCCGACGGTGAGGTCGGCCCGACGCCCGGCGCGGGGCAATAGGCGTTCATCGACCAGCTGTAGCCCGACGAAGTGCTGACCACGTCAAACATCTTCTGGCGATCAAGGCCCAGTTTGTCGGCCAGGGCAAAGGCCTCGCAGGTGGCGATCATGGTTGCGCCCAGGATCATGTTGTTGCAGATTTTCGCGGCTTGCCCCGCGCCTGCATCGCCGCAATGCACGGCTTTTTGGCCCATGATGTCAAACAGCGGTTTTGCGGTATCAAAGGCCTTGTCAGACCCGCCCGCCATAAAGGTCAAGGTGCCGCCCGCGGCCCCGCCGATGCCGCCCGATACCGGAGCGTCAACAGCCATAACGCCAGCATTTTCAGCAGCTTGCGCGGCGTACCTCGCGCTTTCCACGTCAACGGTCGAGCAATCAATAAACACCGCGCCACTGCGCATATGCGGGATCAATTCATCTGCCACCTGGCGCAGGATGGCACCGTTCGGCAACATGGTGATGACCACATCCGCGCCCTGCGCCACCTCTGCGATGCTGGCGGAGGGGGTGACACCCTCGGCGGTGGTTCCGGCCACGTCAAAGCCGCGGATCCGATGACCCGCTTTGGCCAGATTTGCGGCCATGGGCGCGCCCATGTTGCCAAGTCCGATAAATCCGATGTTCAGGGCTGTCATAGGGCCTCCTAGAGTTTTAACGCATCCGCCCCCAGCGGGCGCAGCATTTGGGACACCGCGGCAAGCGGCACATTCATATCGGCATATTGCCAGGATGGGTTGCGGTCCTTGTCGATGATCGCGGCGCGGACACCTTCGAGGAAATCACCATGCTCCATCGCGCGGAAGGTAAAGCGGTATTCCAGATCAAGGGCTTTTTCCAAGGTCAGGGAAGGGCCGCGCAACCGGTGCATCATCTCGACAGTGCAGGCCATCGAAAGCGGCGAGGAACGTCCCATTTTCTTGAGCGTGTCCTGCGCAAATTCGCTTTCGTCGCGGCGCAGGTCGGTAAGGATATCGCCAAGGGTCTCACCGCCCAGAAGCGCATCAATTTGTGGCTGTGCGGCCCGAAGCGGGCCCGGCTCGGGGGCTTCGGATACCGTATCGATCACAGAAGGATCGCCGGTTTCCTCCAAAGCCTCTATCAAAGTTATCCACTTGAACTGTGAAACGTAAGTATCTGCAAAGCCGCACAGAATGGCATCATCCGCGTTCATTCGGCTGGCAGTTATCCCCAGGTATTCCCCAAGACGGCCCGGGGCCAGAGCAAGCATCAATGAGCCGCCCACGTCAGGCACAAGCCCAATGTTGCATTCGGGCATTGCGATCTGGCTGGTTTCACCGACAATCCGGTGCGATCCATGGCAGCCAATGCCAACGCCGCCGCCCATGGTAAAACCTTGCAGGAAGGACACCACTGGTTTGGGGTAGTTGAAAATCTTGTTGTTCAGACGGTATTCATCCGTCCAGAACTGACGACCATAGGCATAATCGCCCTTGGATCCGGTGGCATAAAGCTCGGCGATGTCACCGCCCGAGCAGAAGGCGCGGTCGCCTTCCGCATCGAACACGACCAGCAACACGTTGTCATCTGCCGCCCATGCGTCCATGGCTTTTTCGATCGCCAGACACATCTCATAAGTCATCGCATTGAGCGCCTGCGGGCGTTGCAGGGTGATGCGTCCCGCCCGCCCAACTATCCGTAAGCTTATGTCTTTCATCGGTTTTTCAGCATCTCGCGGGCGACAATGACACGCATAATCTCGTTTGTGCCTTCCAGAATTTGATGCACACGCAGATCACGCACCAGCTTTTCAATGCCATAATCGGCCAGATAACCGTATCCGCCGTGCAGCTGCAGACATTGATCCACAACCTTGCTGCCGGTCTCAGTAACAAACTTTTTCGCCATCGCGCAGAACTTGGTTGCGTCGGGCGCGCCGTTGTCCAGCTTCCATGCAGCCTGCCGCAAGAAGGTGCGGGCGGCCTGCAATTCGATTTCCATATCCGCGAGACGGAATTGAAGCCCCTGAAACTGGTCGATGGGTTTGCCAAAGGCCTGACGCTCGCCCATATAGTTCAGTGTTGCGGTCAATGCGGTCTGGGCCGCGCCCAAGGAACAGGCCGCGATGTTCAGACGGCCGCCATCCAGCCCCATCATCGCATATTTGAAACCTTTTCCTTCTTCACCTACCAGATTTCCCGCAGAAATGTTGCAATTGTCAAACTGCACTTGCGCAGTTGGCTGGCTGCGCCAACCCATTTTGTCTTCCAAACCACCAAAGGAAAGTCCCTCGGTGCCGTCCTCGACGTATACGGTGGACACGCCCGCCGCGCCATCATCGGAAGTGCGCACCATGCAAACATAAGCGTCGGAATAACCTCCACCGGAGATGAACGCCTTGGTGCCATTGAGGGTGTATCCCTCATTTGTGCGCTCCGCGCGGGTCTTGAGGGCAGCAGCGTCAGAGCCAGATCCCGGTTCGGTCAAACAATAGGACAGCACGGTATTCATGGAGAGCACATCTTCCATGATCCGACCTTTGAGTTCGTCACTTGCGAATGTGTCCAGCATTTTGGCGCACATGTTGTGGATCGACAGGAAAGCCGCAACGGAGGGGCAAGCCATCGACAGTGCCTCGAACACCAGCGTTGCGTCCAGACGGGTCAGACCAGAACCGCCAGCCTCTTCAGATACATAAAGCCCGCCAAAGCCTAGCTCGGCGATGCGCGGCCACAGATCCTTGGGGATGGTTTCGTCCTTTTCCCATTGTTGGGCGTAGGGGGCGATGTGTTCTTGCCCAAAGGCATAGGCCATGTCGAAAATGGCGGTTTGTTCTTCGCTGAGTGCAAAATCCATCACGTATCTCCCGAGGTGCGCGTTATTGAACGGATGTTAAATTCCAATCTTTGCGAGAGTATTGCAAGAGCTCATCGTAAGATCGGGATCGCGGGCAGTTTCGGGCGCCGCGTGGCCCAAGGGGCAGGGTGCGCCGCAACGGCGCACCCCTGATTTTTATTCCATCACCGGAATGGAGAATTCGCCGCCTTCTTTGATGCCCGACGGCCAGCGTGCGGTCACGGTTTTGGTGCGTGTGTAGAATTTGAACGCATCCGGCCCGTGCTGGTTCAGATCGCCAAAGACGGATTTTTTCCAACCGCCAAAGGTGTGATAGGCCAGCGGCACAGGGATCGGCACGTTGATGCCGACCATGCCGATGTTGATCCGGTTGGCAAAATCACGCGCCGCATCGCCATCGCGGGTATAGATCGCGGTGCCGTTGCCGTATTCGTGATCCATCGCCAGGCCAATTGCCTCTTCGTAGGATTTCGCACGCACACAGGTCAGCACAGGTCCAAAGATCTCCTGCTTGTAGATATCCATGTCTTTGGTCGCTTTATCAAACAGATGCGGCCCGACAAAGAAGCCGTCCTCATAGCCTTGCAGTTTGAAATCACGGCCATCGACAACCAGTTCCGCGCCTTGGTCGATACCGGTTTGTACCAGACGTTCGATATTGGCTTTCGCGGCGGCGGTCACGACGGGGCCGTAATCCACATCATTGCCAGCGGTGTAAGGGCCAACCTTCAGCTTTTCGATGCGCGGAACCAGCTTTTCGATCAGGCGGTCGGCTGTTTCCTCGCCCACGGGCACCGCAACCGAGATCGCCATGCAGCGTTCGCCCGCCGCGCCGTAACCGGCACCGACCAGCGCATCGGCGGCCTGATCCATGTCGGCGTCCGGCATGATGATCATGTGGTTCTTGGCGCCGCCGAAACACTGGACCCGTTTGCCCTGTGCGCAGCCTGTGCCATAGATATATTCGGCAATCGGGGTAGAGCCGACAAAGCCAACCGATTGAATAACATCATGATAAAGGATCGCGTCGACGGCTTCTTTGTCGCCGTTCACAACCTGCAGGATACCCTTTGGCAGCCCCGCTTCTTCGGCCAGTTCCGCCAGCATCAGCGGCACCGAGGGATCACGCTCGGACGGTTTGAGGATAAAGGCGTTGCCGCAGGCGATGGCCGGGGCAAACATCCACATCGGGATCATCGCAGGGAAGTTGAAGGGCGTGATGCCCGCCGTCACACCCAAAGGCTGGCGCATGGAATACATGTCGATGCCGGGGCCGGCGCTGTCGGTAAATTCACCTTTCAGCATCTCGGGCGCACCGATGCAATATTCCACAACCTCAAGGCCTCGCTGTACGTCGCCTGCGGCATCGGGGAGGGTTTTGCCGTGCTCACGGGACAGGGCCTCGGCCAGTTTGTCCATGTCGCGGTTCAGCAAGCCCACCAGCTTCATCAGCACCCGTGCGCGGCGCTGTGGGTTGGTCGCGGCCCAGCCGGGCTGTGCGGCGGCGGCATATTCAACCGCTTTGTCCATCTCTTCCTTGCTGGCCAGCGGGCATTTTGCCTGCACTTCGCCGGTCGCGGGGTTCATCACATCGGCAAAACGGCCCGACGTGCCTTTGACATGTTCACCGTTCAGATAGTGGGTAAGCTCTTGCATTATGTCCTCCATTGGCATTTGCCGCAGGATAGGCTTGCAAAAAGACATGTAAAAGAGGCAAGATTTCAAAATGGTTTTGCAATTTTGCAAAATGTAAGCTGGGAAATATCGCTGCAATGCAAAACTGGGATGACCTGCGGCTGTTTCTGGCCGTCGCACGGGAACAAAGCCTGTCTGGCGCGGGCAAACAACTGCGGCTTGATCCGGCAACGTTGGGGCGGCGCGTGGCGCGGCTGGAAAAGAATCTTCAGGCGGTTCTGTTTGTAAAATCTCCGCAGGGCTATGCGCTGACCGAAGCGGGCAGTCAGTTGATGGAGCGGGCCGAAACGGCAGAGCAGGCGATGCGTGTCGCCACGGCAGGTGTTTCCGCGCCCAGCGACCGGTTGAGCGGCCAGATTCGCATCGGTGCGCCCGATGGCTGTGCCAATTTCCTGTTGCCGCAGGTCTGTGCGGGGATCGTGGCCGAAAACCCCGGTCTGGATATTCAGATTGTGGCCCTGCCGCGCGTGTTCAACCTGTCGCGGCGGGAGGCGGACATGGCCATCGGGGTCAGCGCCCCGACGGCAGGGCGGCTGGTTGTCCAGAAAATCACCGACTACCACCTGCATCTGGCGGCCTCTGTCCAGTATTTGCAGGACCACCCCAAGATCACTGAACAGGCCGATCTGCGATCGCACCGGCTGGTTGGTTATATCCCCGACATGATCTTTGACCGTGAGTTGGATTACCTGGGCGATCTGGGTGAGGCGCGCGTGCCTTTGGCCTCCAATTCCGTATCCGTACAGGTGCATATGATCCAGCAGGGCGGCGGTGTTGGAGTGGTGCATGATTTCTCGCTGCCCTTTGCGCCGGGGGTTCAAAAAATTCTGGAACATGACGTCAGCCTGACACGGTCCTTCTACCTGATCCGACACGCCGACGATCAACGTAACCTGAGATTGAGCCGCTTTGCCGATCAATTGATCACCGCCCTGCGCTCTGAGGTCGCAGCGCTTGAGGCAAAAGCTTGACTCAATTGCCCAATCTGGTGACGCTGGTGTTAGGGATGAATTAATTGGAGGTCCTGCCATGCTGGTGTCACAAATTCTCAAGACCAAACCTGACGATGCGGTGGTGACGTCCCCCCCAAGTTTATTGATCTCCGAAGCGGCCAAAATCCTGTCGGAAAAACGGATCGGGACCTTGGTGATTTCCAAAGACGGCAAAGCCCCCGATGGCATCCTGTCAGAGCGGGATATCGTGCGTGAGCTGGGCAAATCCGGCAGTGGTTGTCTGACCCTGACGGTGGACAAATTGATGACGTCGAAACTGGTCACATGTTCGCGGGACGACCGCGCCGATGAAGTGCTGCAAAAAATGACCGAAGGGCGGTTCCGGCACATGCCGGTGCTCGAGAATGGCAATCTGGTTGGCCTGATCTCGCTTGGGGATGTGGTCAAGGCACGCCTGATGGAACTGTCGATGGAAAAAGACGCCCTGCAAGGGATGATCATGGGGCATTAAGCCGCTTGCGCCTTTGGGCAAGCCATGTTTGCTTGCCCGCCAAAGATTCTAACTGAGGATTGCCTCATGCGCGTTGGCCTGTATCCCGGCACTTTCGATCCCATCACATTGGGCCATATTGACATTATTCGCCGCGCGACAACGTTGGTGGACAAGCTGGTGATCGGCGTTGCGATCAACCGTGACAAGGGGCCGCTCTTCAGTCTGGAAAAGCGGGTCGAGATGATAGAGGCCGAATGTGCCGAGCTCAGCCGCCAAACCGGGGTCGAAATCGTTGCCCATCCGTTTGAAAACCTTTTGATTGATTGCGCCCGCGATGTGGGCGCCCAGATGATCGTACGTGGCTTGCGGGCTGTGGCGGATTTTGAATATGAATATCAGATGGTTGGTATGAACCGCCAGCTTGATAATTCAATTGAGACCGTGTTCCTGATGGCCGAAGCGCAGCATCAGGCGATTGCCAGTAAACTGGTCAAGGAGATCGCGCGCCTTGGCGGTGACGTCAGTAAATTTGTCACCCCGAGCGTGAACAACGATCTTCTTGAGAAGTTTCCGCGCAAGGTCTAACCGCCCCGAAGTTGGGGCGGTGCGGAACAGTTTGGGGGCAGGGCTTACAGATAGCCGGCCATCACGCCGGCTGTGTCCAGCATCCGGTTTGAGAATGCCCATTCGTTGTCATACCACGCCAAGACCCGCAGCAGATTGCCTTGCTGCACTGAGGTTTGATCGCTGGCAAAGATCGTGCTGCGCGGATCGTGGTTGAAATCAATCGACACCAATTTGCGGTCGGTCACGCCCATCACACCCGCCAGGGGACCGTCCGCGGCGGCCTGCATCGCGGCATTTACCTCCTCGGCGGTTACGTGCCTTTTCAGCTCCACCACCAGATCCACGCAGGACACATTGGGCGTCGGCACGCGGATGGCGGTGCCTGTGATCAACCCGTCCAGATGTGGCAGCACCACGCCCAATGTCTCGGCCGCACCCGTGGTTGTCGGGATCATCGAAAGCGCTGCGGCACGGGCACGATAAAGATCTTTGTGGTCCCGATCATGCACCGGCTGGGTGCCGGTGTAGCTGTGCACGGTGGTCATATGGCCGCGTTGGATGCCGAAGGCCTCATGCAGCGCATGGGCAAGGGGGGCGAGACAATTTGTGGTGCAGGAGGCATTGCTGATCACCGCTTCGGAGCCATCGATAAGCCCGTGGTTCACCCCGTAAACAACTGTTTTTATGTCGCCTTTGCCGGGGGCAGAGATCAGCACCCGCTTTGATCCGTTCTTGAGGTGCAGCCCGGCCTTTTCCGGGCTACGGAAATGACCGGTGCATTCCAGCACGATATCCACATCCCCCCAGGGCAGCTGATCCGGTGCCCGTTCAGCCGTGACCCGGATCGGGCCACGCCCCACATCCAGCGTATCTTTGCCAAGGGTCACAGGGCGGCCAAAGCGGCCATGCACGGAATCAAATTCAAACAGATGCGCGTTGGTCTCCAGTGGGGCCAGATCATTGATCGCCACCACTTCAAACATATCATCGCCGCGTTCCATAATCGCCCGCAGCACATTGCGTCCGATGCGCCCAAAGCCATTGATGGCCAGTTTCACAGTCATGGCATCACCTTTTGATCAAATTATCTGTGCTGAAAATGCGCTCTTGCGGCGCAGTGTCAACGCCCTGAGAGGGAATAAAAAGTACCGATACAATGTTCTGCGATGCAGCAATCGCAGCAGGGCATCACCGCCAGAAGGCGACCCATTCGATCAGTTCGAGGAACTTTTGGGCAAGGAAAATAATATGTTCGGTGCCAAACAGGATCATATCAATCACCAAAGCGGTGATCAGGAATGACCCCAGAATAATGGCAAGGCGGTTTGTCACGTCTTATTCGTCCAGATGATGCGCCCCCGATATGACAGGGGCACATCTCGGATGCAAGGATCAGCCCAACTGGCCCATGGCGACGGCCACGTCGGCCATGCGCACCGAAAACGCCCATTCGTTGTCATACCAGCCCAGCACGCGCACGGTGCGGTCGGCCACAACGATGGTCTGGTCCGGGGCAAAGATGCAGCTTTCCTCGGTATGGTTGAAGTCAATGCTGACCTTCTGTTCCGGGTCATAGCCCAGCACACCTTTCATATGGCCCTCTGCGGCGGCCTTGGCGGCGGCGTTGACCTCTTCGACGGTCACATCGCGCGAGGCGGTGAAGGTCAGGTCAACCGCACTGACGTTTGGTGTCGGAACACGCATCGCTGTGCCGTCCAGCTTGCCTTTGAGGGCGGGCAGAACCTCACCCAATGCCTTGGCCGCACCGGTGGAGGTCGGGATCAGGGCCATCGCTGCGGCGCGGGCGCGGTAAAGGTCAGAGTGGCGACGGTCCAGCGTCGGCTGGTCGCCGGTGTAGCTGTGGATCGTCGTCATCAGCCCGCTTTCGATGCCGATCGCCTCATGCATCACCTTGGCCAGGGGCGCAAGGCAATTGGTGGTGCAAGACCCGTTTGAGATCATCCGGTCCGATTTTTGCAACGTGTCGTGATTGACCCCGTAAACCACGGTGCGGTCTACGTTTTTGCCCGGCGCAGACAGCAGAACCCGCTTGGCGCCCTGTTCCAGATGCACGCCGGCCTTGTTGCCGTCGTTGAACTTGCCGGTACATTCCAGAACCACGTCACAGCCGGACCAGTCGAGTTCCTCAAGGTTATAGGTCGACATCACTTCGATGTCGTTGCGGCCCAGATTGATATAGCCGTCATCAACTGTGATCTCGCCTGGAAAGCGGCCATGCACGGAATCGTACTTGATCAGATGCGCCGCCGTGGACAGCGGCCCGGTGGCGTTGATTTTGACCACTTCGATATCTTCACGCGCAGAGGCGGAGATATGGCTCAGCGTGCAACGGCCAATCCGGCCAAATCCGTTAATACCAACTTTGATGGTCATGGCGGCAATCCTTTATGGGGGCTTTGGGCGCTCTATATCTGGGGCGTGCCCAAAGGTTAAAGGGGCAATCCGGCCTGATAAGGGACTGTTAGCGATAAACTTTTGTGTTAGCGATAACCCAGAGGTTTTGCCGGGGGCGGTTTCCGCGCTAGCTTGGGCAGGTAATAAGAAGGATGGGGTTATGAGTGGTCTGATTGCATTGCTGGACGATGTGGCGGCGATTGCCAAAGTGGCGGCGTCATCGGTGGATGATGTGATCGGGCAGGCGGCCAAAGCCGGGTCCAAGGCCGCAGGCGCGGTGATTGATGACGCGGCTGTGACGCCCAAATATGTGCAGGGATTCGAGGCGAGCCGCGAATTGCCGGTGATCTGGCGGATCACCAAGGGATCGTTGCGCAACAAGCTGTTGTTCCTTCTGCCCGTTGGCCTTGCCCTGTCAAATTTTGCCCCCTGGGCCATTCCGCCGCTGTTGATGCTGGGTGGAGCCTACCTGTGTTTTGAGGGGGCGGAAAAGGTCGCGCATGCGCTGGGTCTCAGTCACGGCCATGAGGATTTTCCCGGCCATGATGTGATCCCCGATGATCCGGCACATCTGGAAGAACAGAAAGCCGCCGGGGCGATCAAGACCGATTTCATTCTTTCCGCCGAGATCATGACCATTGCACTGGCCGCCATTCCGCCCAGCAATTTCTGGATGGAGGCCGCGACGCTGGCGGCGGTGGCGGTGATGATCACGGTTGCGGTCTATGGATCGGTTGCGGTGATCGTCAAAATGGACGATCTGGGCCTGCTGATGGCCAACAAGGGGCGGCTCGGATTGACCCGGTCTATCGGGCGCGGTTTGGTCAAAGGCATGCCGGGGTTTCTCAAGGCGCTTACGATCATCGGCACCGCCGCAATGCTCTGGGTGGGTGGATCCATCATCATTCACGGTCTGGAAGAATTGGGCTTTGGCACCCTCGGCCACTGGGTGCATGACCTGGCCTATGCCATCGGGCACAGCATGCCTGACCGGTTTGTCGGCATCGTTGAATGGGCATCAAAGGCCGTGATGGACGGGGTGTTCGGTTTGGCGCTTGGGCTGATCCTGATCCCCATCGGGGAAAAGGTGATTACACCGCTTTGGCGTGGGATTTTTCACCGCCGCGCGGCGTAACCGCCCGGCGCTGATTGCGCAGGTAGGCCAGGCAGATCACAGTTACCATTACCAGTTGACCGAACAATACGGCCAACCCAAACGCGCCCGCCGCAGAGCCGCCGTTGGCCAGATGGTAGATACCGGACGCAAGGCCAGACATCACTGCAATCAAGAGATACGCAATCGCCACTGTTGTCCTTTCCCATCCGTTTTGCAGCCAGAATAAACCGATCCGGAATAACAACTCGTTAACGTTACAGCCACAACCCTAAGTTAAGTGGCGCACATTGCAACAGGTTTGTGAACCGGCAATAGATTGCGCCGTTTCCTGCTGTCGCACGCGCGGGGTTTGGCAAGAAAGAGCCCCGCCTGACAAGGATCAGACGGGGCTTTGATTTTACGTTTGCTTTGGGTGCTTTAGAGCAGCGCCTTGGCCTTTTCGGCAACATTCGCAGCCGTAATGCCGAATTTCTCAAACAGCTCTTCCGCCGGGGCTGAGGCACCGAAACGATCCATTCCAACAAAATCGGCCTTGCCGAATTTGCCGCGCTCGCCCAGCAGCCATTGATCCCAGCCCTGACGCACACCGGCCTCGACACCGACACGCACCGCGCCGCCGGGCAAAATCCGCTTGCGATAGGCTTCGTCCTGCTCTGCGAACAGTTCCATACACGGCATGGACACAACCCGCACACCAATGCCTTCGGCTTGCAGAATGTCACGCGCGGCCATGGCCACCGACACTTCGGAGCCGGTCGCGATCAGGATCACCTGACGTTTGCCTTCAGCATCGGCCAGAACATAGGCACCCTTGGAGGACATATTGTTGTTCTTGTGCTCGGTCCGCACGGTCGGCAGCCCCTGACGGGTCAAGGACAGAACCGATGGGGTTTCTTTTGAGGTCAGCGCGATTTCCCAAGCCTCTGCCGTTTCCACGGTGTCTGCGGGGCGGAACACATAGGTGTTGGGTGTGGCGCGGCTGATCGCGAGATGTTCGACCGGCTGGTGGGTTGGGCCATCTTCGCCCAGACCAATGCTGTCATGGGTCATCACAAACACTGTTGGCACCTTCATCAGCGCCGCCAGACGCATGGAGGGACGCGCATAATCGGTGAAACACATGAATGTGCCGCCATAGGGGCGCACACCGCCGTGCAGCGCCATGCCGTTCATCGCAGCCGCCATGCCATGCTCACGGACGCCCCAATAGACATAGCGCCCGCCGCGGTTGTCCACGTCAAACACACCCAGATCGGCGGTTTTGGTGTTATTGGAGCCTGTCAAATCAGCAGAGCCGCCCACGGTTTCCGGCAGGATCGGGTTCAGCACTTCCAGCACCTTCTCCGAAGAGGCGCGGGTGGCCAGCTTGGGTGCGGATTCTGACATCTGCTTTTTGAATGCTTTGACGGTCGCGCTCAGTTTCTTGGGGGCGTCGAAGGCCCATGCACGGGTGAAGTTCTCACGTTTGGCGCGGGGCAGAGCCTCAAAACGGGCCTCCCACGCAGCACGCTCGGACGCGCCACGCTTGCCGATCTCTTCCCATGCGGATTTCACATCTGCAGGCACCTCGAACGGGCCGGTGGTCCAGCCATAGGCCTCTTTCGCGGCGGCCATCTGCGCGGGGTCGGTCAGGGCGCCGTGACCTTTGGAGGTGTCCTGCGCCGCGTGGCCAAGGGCAATGTGGGTCTTGCATGCGATCATGCTGGGCAGATCGGATTTGCGGGCCTCAGTCAGCGCCGCGTCAATCTCATCGGGGTTGTGACCGTCGATTTCAATGGTGTGCCAACCTGCGGCCTTGAACCGTGCCACTTGATCAGTGCTGTCGGACAGGGACACCGGGCCATCAATGGTGATGTTGTTGTTGTCCCACATCACGATCAGCTTGCTCAGCTTGTGACGGCCCGCAAGGGTGATCGCCTCCTGGCTCACACCTTCCATCAGGCAACCGTCACCGGCGATGACATAGGTGAAGTGATCCACGACCTTCTTGCCATAGCGGGCGCGCTGGATTTCCTCCGCCATGGCAAAGCCGACGGAATTGGCAATACCCTGACCCAGTGGGCCGGTGGTGGTTTCAATCGCATCCGCGAGGAAGTTTTCCGGGTGGCCTGCGGTGCGGGCGCCCATCTGTCGGAAGTTCTTGATCTCTTCGATCGGGAACTGCACGTCGCCCACAAGATGCAGCAGCGAATAGATCAACATGGAGCCGTGACCCGCAGACAGGATGAACCGGTCACGGTCAGGCCATGTGGGGTTGGCCGCGTCAAACTTCAGGTGCTTTTCAAACAACACGGTGGCCACATCGGCCATGCCCATTGGCATGCCGGAATGGCCGGAGTTTGCTTCGGCCACGGCATCCAGCGTCAGGGCGCGAATGGCGGTGGCTTTTGACCAATGGTCGGGGTTGGCGGTGCGCAGGGCGTTGAGATCCAAAACGGGGCTTCCTTATCAGGCAATGGATGTGTTGCGCCCGTGCATACCAGCGATATGGCAAAGTTCAAGCCAAAGCCAAGCGCATTGGCGCGTTCGGGGCGCAAGGTGGTTGAACTTCGCCGTTCAAGCTGCTGATCTGAAAGGGGGGCGCAATTGCCCGGCAGTTTGGGTAGGATTGAGAAAATATGTCACACCGGGCGATTCGCGCGTGGATCGGCGGCCAATTGCGGGCCTGCCCCGGTGGGCGGCAGATGAGGGGATGAAAAACGGCTATGAGCAATATTGAGGAACTACAGCGCCGGATTGCCACAGCGATGGATCGCGTTGCGCAGGGTGTCGAACAGATAGGCAATGCCGCACCGGCCCCCGATCCCGCGATCGCACAGGCGCTTGAAGAGGAACGCACGGCCAATGCCCAGCTGAGTGAACGCATTCGCACGCTCAAGACCAAATCCGAAACCGAGGCCGCCGCGCTGCACAGTCAGGTCGAGGAAAGCCGTTCGCGGATCGCATTGCTGGACATAGAACTACAGCGGGTGCGCCGCGCCAATCAGGAATTGACCAATGCCTGCGCGGCCTTGCGTGCGGCCAATTCTGAAGGCGTGGGCGATGCCCATCTGATCAACAAAGCGATGCTGGCAGAGCTTGAGGCGCTGCGTGCGGCGCGAGCGGCGGATGTGGCGGAATCCTCTGCCATCTTGGCGGCACTGACCCCGCTGGTGAATGGCGCGGCTGGCACAAACAACGAGGAGAACGCCGATGCCTGAAGTGCGGATTACAATCGGTGGACGTCAATTCGAGGTGGCCTGTCAGGAGGGCGAGGAAAGCTATCTGCATTCTGCCGCCAAAATGCTGGACGACGAAGCGCAGGTGCTGAGCGATCAGGTGGGCCGGATGCCGGAGGCGCGGATGTTGTTGATGGCGGGCCTGATGCTGGCCGACAAGACCGCATCGGTTGAGGACCGCATCGCCGAGGTGCGCGCCGAACTGGCAGAACGCGAGGCCGAACTGGCCGGGTTGCGCAACGCCACGGTTGAACCTGAACGCATCGAGGTGCCCGTGGTGCCGCAACAGGTCACTGAAACGCTGGCCGATCTGGCCGCTCAGGCCGAGGCGCTGGCCGCATCGGTCGAAGAAAAAGCCGCCGCTTCAAAAGGTTAAAGCGGCGGTATCGCCGCCCTTGGCAGATCGACGATCAAGGGCGGACGCGCCGATTTCTGAGGAAAGCTGACCGCCAGCTTGCGGGCGATGTCCTGGCTCAGCAAGACGGTGACGGCGTTTTCGATAGTCTGGGACTTTTGCATCAGATCGCGCAGGTCCGACACCTCCCACGCGACATAGCTGCAGCCAGGTTCCGCGATTACGGTGGCGGTGGCCGGACCGCCCAACAGGAACGAGATCTCGCCCAGCAGATTGTCCGGTCCCAGCTCGGTTTTGCGGTCATCCCGGATCAGGCCAAACCCGTAGGATGTTGTGAGATATAAATGGGTTGGTTGCTCACCCTGTTGCAACAGCGTAGTGCTTTGCTCCACCGTCACAAACTGCGCCTTGCGCATCAATTTTCGAAATTGGCCGGGGTTGAAGTTGGGAAAGCTGCGATAGAGCGTCAGCATCTCCTCGCTCATCCCCAAGGTGGACCGTTCTTTGAAAATCCGAAAGATCACCGGCACATTGGACAGCGCGATCAGACCACTTGCCACGATGGCTTCCCACAGTGGACGGTCGCCGACGTTGTAATAGTACAGGATATAAAGCAGGCTGCCGGACAGCAAAAATGTCCTGAGGATCAGCTCGTTACGGGTCAAGAGCCCCAGAACATAACATAAAGTGGCGAGATGGACGAAGCTCGCCGGGGAGGCGAGATAGGCAAATATATCCAAGGCAAAAACCAATCTTAAAATCTGGCCGGAGCCTACATTCGCCGCGGCAAAACGCAAGAGATTGATAAGATCGGAAAGGAAAGGGCGGGGCGGCCCGTCGCAGACAGCCCCGCCAAAGGATCAGCCGTTCGCTTCGCGAATTTTGTCGGCGGCCTCTTTGTCGTAAGTCACGCCTTTGTCGTCAAACAGCGTGTCCAGCTCGCCCGACAGGGTCATCTCGGTGATGATGTCGCAGCCCCCCACAAATTCACCTTTGACGTAAAGCTGCGGTATGGTTGGCCAATCAGAGAAATCCTTGATCCCCTGACGCACGCCTTCATCGGCCAGCACATTCACGTCCGAATAATTGACGCCCATGTAGTTCAGCACGCCGGCCACCCGCGAGGAAAATCCGCACTGCGGCATTTCCTTGGTGCCTTTCATAAAGAGCACAACATCGTTGGCAGTGATGGTTTCTTTGATCTGTGTTGCAGCATCGCTCATCAGATTAATCCTTTGTTTTGTCTTTTTGAAACGCGGCATGGAACCGCGCGGCATAGGTTTCATCGTCGGCAAGCGGATCGATGTCGGTATCGGCACTTGTCGTAAAAAATCCAAAGCCCTTGCGGGTCCAGTTGGTTTGCCCCCGCTCAAGGCTTTCGTTGCGGCGCGTGGCGCTGGACACGATACCCATATCCAGCGCCTCCATCCCCAGTGGGGTCTTTTCATTGGCGCGGCGGGCCGGTTGGCGGCTGGACAGGGGGCGGTAAATGCCCTTTTGCGCACGGTATTGGCCATAGCTGATCACGGCCACGACGGCCACGATTGCACCTATGATCCACCACCACATCAGATCAGTCCGGCGCTTTGGTGGTCAGGGCCAGCGCATGCAGATCGCCGTTTGGTCCGTCCATCTTGCCTTTGAGGGCGGCATAGACCGCGCGTTGCTGTTGCACCCGGTTCATCCCCTTGAACGAGGCATCCACCACCATCGCGGCCATATGCACGCCGTCGTTGCCTTCGACGGTGATCTGCGCGTCGGGAAAGGCGGCGCGGATCAGGTCTTCGATTTCGCTGGCTTGCATGGGCATAGGGTGGCTCCGGTCTTGGGTTTTGGCTTGAGACAGATGTAGTCGCGCCGCGGCCCCGGCGCAAGCGATCCGCGCGGAATTGATCGGTGATCTTGGCGCATGCGCCAAGATGCGGTTTCCCACCGCCGCGTTAGCCGCTAGCGTAAAGGCAACACAAAGGAGACCCCATGCAAAACCGTGAGACAGCACCGGAACAGGCGCTCCGCTGGGTGCAGGCGGGCGAAGGGGCCGCGCTGGCCACTGTGATCGAAACATGGGGGTCGGCCCCGCGCCGGGTTGGCGCGCAACTGGTTGTGTCGGGCAGCGGCGCGATGGAGGGTTCAGTCTCCGGCGGCTGTGTCGAGGGCGCGGTGGTGATCGAGGCGCTGGAGGCACTGGAGACTGGTGAAAGCCGCCTGTTGGAATATGGGGTCAGTGATGGCGATGCCTTTGCCGTTGGGCTGGCCTGCGGCGGCACCATTCGGGTGTTGGTCGAACCCATTGGTGCAGGCGGAATGCCGGAAGATATGCTGGCCGATCTGGTCGCGGCCCGCGCGGCCCGCAAGCCCGTGGCCTATGAGGCCGGATTGAAGAGCGACGCCCGCAAACTGGTCACGGACGGCCATGCAGATCGGTTCCGCACGGATCGCTCTGGCCTGTCTGAGGACGGCCAGACGTTTATCGCGATCCACAATCCGCCGCTGCGGATGGCCATCGTGGGCGGCGTGCATATCGCGCAGCATCTGGAGGGTATGGCGCGAGCGGTGGGGTTTGACACTTTTATCATTGACCCGCGTGAGGCCTTCGGGTCCGCGGCGCGGTTTCCCGGCGCACAGGTGATCAACGACTGGCCCGACGATGCGCTGCGCGATTTGGGGGTGGATGCTCGCACCGCGCTGGTTCTGCTGACCCATGATCCCAAGTTGGACGATCCGGCGATCCACTTTGCCTTGGGGGCAGGCCCATTCTACATCGGCGCTCTGGGCAGCGGCCGCACCCATGCCGCGCGGCGGGCACGGCTGGAAGAGGCGGGTTTCAAGCCGGATCAGATTGACCAGATCCACGGCCCCGTTGGCCTAGATATCGGCGCCTCGGGTCCGGCGGAAATTGCGGTCTCGATCATGGCCGAAGTGATCCAGAGCTTGCGGAAACCATGAAGTTCGGGCCGGTTCCCTTAAGCGCGGCTCAAGGCGCGGTGTTGGCCCATTCGGTGGCTGTCGGCAGGGGCCGTTTGCGCAAGGGGCGGGTGATTTCGCAAGCGGATGTGGCGGCGATGCAGGCAGCTGGCCTCACGGAGGTTGTCGTCGCAACGCTGGACGCCGATGACGTCGCCGAAGACGCCGCAGCCGCGACCCTTGCGTCTGCGATATTGGGCCAAACAGGCGGATTGACAGCAACGCGGCCGTTCACAGGGCGGGTTAACCTGATTTCAGACGGGCCGGGGGTGGCTGTGCTGGATGTGGCCGCGCTTGAGGCGATCAACGCTGTGCATCCGATGATCACCATCGCCACTGTCCCGCCATGGCAGCAGATGGCCAAAGGCGGCATGGTCGCCACGATCAAGATGATCTCCTACGCAGTACCACAAGAGGCGCTGAACGCGGCTGTAAAGGCGGCGGGGGCAGGGGCGATCCGTCTGGCGCAGCCGCAGGTCAAAACCGCCAGCCTGATCATCACCGAGATCCCCGGCGGGGTCGGCGACAAGGGGCGCACCGCCATCGCCGGGCGGCTGGAGGCCTTGCAGGTGGATCTGACGGAAACGGTGATGATCCCGCATCAAACCGCCCCATTGGCCGAAGCCGTGGCGCAGGCCAAAAGCGATCTGGTGCTGGTCCTGACCGGATCTGCCACCTCGGATATTGATGATGTTGCCCCTGCGGCCCTTCGCCGCGCCGGGGGGCAGATCACCCGTTTCGGCATGCCGGTTGATCCGGGCAATCTGTTGTTTCTGGGCGATCTCGCGGGCCGTCCCGTGATCGGCCTGCCGGGCTGTGCCCGTGCGCCGGCACTGAACGGGGCTGATTGGGTTTTGTCACGTGTGGCATGCGGGATCGCGGTGTCCTCGGCTGATATTGCCGGGATGGGTGTGGGCGGATTGCTGAAAGAAATCCCGACACGGCCAATGCCGCGACGGGGAAGTTGACCTAGCGTCAGGTGTCACAGGGCAGGCCTACACTATTCCGCCCCTCCCCAAAAATGCTGAGGTTTTCTATTCTCATAAGCGCTTTGCCGTGCTTAACTCCCCTCAAACAAGAACCAAAAGGGAGGAAGACATGACACAGGTCAAGATGACCGTGAACGGCAAATCCGCGTCCGGCGACGTGGAAGGCCGCACACTGCTTTCGCAATTTCTACGCGACGATCTGGGGCTGACCGGCACCCACGTCGGCTGTGACACCAGCCAATGCGGGGCCTGCGTGGTCCATGTGAATGGCGAGGCGGTGAAATCCTGCACGATGCTGGCGGTCGAGGCCGAAGGCGCAGAGGTGGCCACGATCGAAGGGCAAGCCAACGCAGACGGATCGCTCAACGTCATTCAACAGGCGTTTCAGGATCACCACGGCCTGCAATGCGGCTTTTGCACGCCCGGCATGGTGATGTCGGCAGCGGCGCTGCTGAAAGAGAACCCAAAGCCGACAGAGGCAGATGTGCGCCACTACCTTGACGGCAATATCTGCCGCTGCACCGGCTATCACAACATCGTCAAGGCGATCATGGCTGCTTCGGGCCAGGACGTCAGCGCCATCGCGGCGGAATAACGATGCACAAGCCCGCTGCGGGACCGGTTGCAAGCAGCCCGACCCCAAAGCGGAACGCGGTGCAAAGCGCGTCAAATCAAACAGCCATGCGCGGCGGGGAGGCCAGCGCGCGGCTCAGATGACACGGTGGATGTGCCTGCACATCAACCCCATAGGGAGGAATGACTATGCCAAAGGACGGTGGTATCGGCGCCAGCAGCAAGCGGCGCGAGGACGTCCGGTTTTTGACCGGCGCGGGCAATTACACGGACGACATGAACATACGGGGGCAGGCGCATGTCTTCTTCCTGCGCTCTGACGTGGCCCATGGCACATTGACCAATGTGGACACATCCGCCGCGGCGGATATGCCCGGCGTGGTGCAGATCTTTACCGGTGCGGACTTCGAAGAGGTCGGCAGCATTCCCTGCGGTTGGCAGGTCACAGACAGGCATGGCGAGGTGATGCAGGAGCCCCGGCATCCGGTTCTGGCCCATGGCAAGGTCCGCCATGTCGGCGAACCGATTGCCGCCGTGGTGGCCGAAACGCTGGAACAGGCCCGCGACGCGGCCGAGGCGATCTCGGTCGATATTGATGAGCTGCCCGCCGTTGTGAACATGAAAGAGGCGGTGCAGGATGGTGCGCCCAAGGTTCATGACGATCTCACCTCGAACCTGTGTTACGATTGGGGCTTTGTCGAAGAAAACAAGGACGCGGTGAACAAGGCCTTTGACGAGGCCGCACATGTCACCACGCTTGAGCTTGTCAACAACCGACTGGTTGCCAACCCGATGGAGCCGCGCGTGGCCATCGGCGACTATTCCCGTGCTGGGGATGAGCACACCCTTTATACCACCTCGCAGAACCCGCATGTGATCCGCCTGTTGATGGGCGCATTCGTGCTGGGCATTCCAGAGCACAAGCTGCGCGTTGTTTCACCCGATGTGGGCGGCGGCTTTGGCACCAAGATCTTTCACTATCAGGAAGAGGCGTTTTGCACCTTTGCCGCCAAGGCATGCAACCGCCCGGTCAAATGGACCTCCAGCCGGACCGAGGCGTTCATGTCGGACGCCCATGGCCGTGACCATGTGACCAAGATCGAACTGGCACTGGACGCCGACAACAACTTTACCGCGCTGCGCACCGACACCTACGCCAACATGGGCGCCTACCTCAGCACCTTTGCGCCTTCGGTGCCCACATGGCTGCATGGCACCTTGATGGCGGGCAACTACAAGACGCCGCTGATCTATGTGAACGTCAAGGCGGTCTTTACAAATACCGTGCCCGTGGACGCCTATCGCGGCGCGGGCCGGCCAGAGGCGAGTTTTCAGTTGGAACGCCTGATTGACAAGGCGGCACATGAGCTGAAGGTCGATCCGATTGCCCTGCGGCGGCAGAACTTTATCACCGAGTTCCCCTATGCCACGCCGGTGGCGGTGGAATATGACACCGGCGATTACAACGCCACAATGGACAAGCTGGAAGAGATGGCGGATCTGGCCGGGTTCGAGGCGCGGCGCAAGGCCAGCGAGGCCAAGGGCAAGCTGCGCGGCTTTGGTGTGAACTGCTATATCGAAGCCTGCGGCATCGCGCCGTCCAACCTTGTTGGGCAACTGGGCGCGCGTGCCGGCCTATACGAAAGCGCCACGGTGCGGGTCAACGCCACGGGTGGTCTGGTGGTGATGACCGGATCGCACAGCCACGGGCAGGGGCACGAAACCTCCTTTGCGCAGGTTGTCGCGGATATGATCGGCATCGACGAAGGCATGGTCGAGATTGTCCACGGTGACACCTCCAAAGTGCCGATGGGTATGGGCACCTATGGCTCGCGCTCGCTGGCCGTTGGCGGCTCTGCCATGGTGCGGGCCACCGAAAAGATCATCGCCAAGGCGAAAAAGATCGCGGCGCACCTGATGGAAGCCTCCGAGGCGGATATCGAATTGAAGGACGGCGCGTTCAGCGTGGCAGGCACGGATAAATCCGTCGCCTGGGGCGACGTGACCCTCGCCGCCTATGTGCCGCACAACTACCCACTGGAAGACGTCGAGCCGGGCCTTGAAGAGACCGCGTTCTATGATCCGTCCAACTTTACCTATCCGTCGGGCGCTTATGCTTGCGAGGTGGAGCTGGACCCCGACACCGGCGAGGTCAAGATCGAACGGTTCCTCGCGGCCGATGACTTTGGCAATGTGGTGAACCCGATGATCGTGACCGGACAGGTCCATGGCGGGCTGGCACAAGGCATCGGACAGGCGCTGTTGGAAAACTGTTCCTATGACAGCGATGGCCAATTGCTCAGCGGGTCTTACATGGATTACGCAATGCCAAGGGCCAGCGATCTGCCGTTCTACGAGGTGGATCATTCCTGCCAGACGCCCTGCACGCACAACCCATTGGGCGTAAAAGGCTGCGGCGAGGCGGGGGCAATCGGATCGCCGCCCGCGGTGGTCAATGCGGTGCTGGACGCGATGCGCTCTGGTGGTAAGGACGTGGGCCATATCGACATGCCGGTGACACCGGCGCGAGTCTGGGCGGCCATGAACGGATGAGGATGCAGCTTCGGGCGAACGGGGGGCCAGCCCCCCGCACCCCCCGGAGTTTATCTGGCAAGTGAATAAGGGGCGCAGTGACAAGATGGTCCGTGCCTCCTGATCGGAAGGAAAGACAATGTATAATTTTGATGTGGAACGTCCTCAGTCCATCGCAGATGCGGTGCAGGCACTGAGCCGGGAAGATGCGCAGCCGCTCAGCGGCGGGCAAACCTTGATACCGACCCTAAAGGCGCGGCTTGCGGCGCCCTCGGTCTTGGTGTCGCTGAGCGCTGTGGATGAAATGAAAGGGGTGTGCATGTCCGATGACGGGCAGCTTTGCATTGGCGGCGCCACCACCCACGCCACTGTCGCAGCCGAAGCGGCAGCGCATTATCCTGCGCTGGCCTCGCTCGCCGCGCGGATCGGTGATCCGGCGGTGCGCAACCGCGGCACCATCGGTGGCTCTGTTGCCAACAACGACCCCTCTGCCTGCTACCCCGCAGGGGTGCTGGGCAGCGGCGCGACAGTTGTGACGAACGCCCGCGAAATTGCGGCGGATGATTATTTCCAAGGCATGTTCACCACGGCGCTGGAAGAAGGCGAAATCGTCACCGAAGTGAAATTCCCGATCCCGCAGGCGGCGCACTACGAAAAGTTCCTGCAACCGGCCTCGCGCTTTCCGCTTGTTGCGGCCTTCGTGGCCAAATTCAGCGACGGTGTGCGCGTGGCGATCACAGGTGCATCCAACAACGGTGTTTTCCGCTGGGCTGAGGCGGAGGCGGCGTTGTCGTCGAATTTCTCTGCCGGCGCACTGGACGGATTGTCGGTGGACAGCACCGATATGATCAGTGACCTGCATGGCACAGCCGAATACCGTGCCCATTTGATTGGCGTGATGACCAAACGGGCCGTTGCCGCGATCGGCTGATCCGCGCCCGACTGTGACGCAAGGAGAAGGCCGCGTATCCCGATCTGGATGCGCGGCCTTTTGCCGTTGATATTGCATAGCGGAACCCTGAGCCCTCACTTTGCGTTGAGTAGAAAGCGCCGTTTCACGGTGCCAAGCGTAATGAGGACCACCACATGCAACAGATTCTGAAATCCACCACAACTCTCGGCCTGTGTCTGGCGATGGCCATGCCGGCCCCCGCCTTGGCCCAATCTGCGGGTGATTTGCCGCAGTGTGACGTTGACGGGCTGCTGGAGTTTCCTTGCCAGATCGACGGCAACCGGATTGCCGATGCCTATGACGCCGGCCGGGTTCTGGGGCTGGATCGCACCGCTCTTGAAAAACTGATCGCCGAACAGTCCGCGCTGTCGGAGGCCGCGAAGGTCGAGGCGCAGATCGCGGCGGACGCGCAGGCCAAGCTGGATGCAGAAGCGGCCGCACAGGCGGCGGCTGAAACGCAGGCCGAGGCAACAGCCGAAGCACAGGCCGCGGCAGAAGCTGCGGCCGCTGCGGAAGCTGAAGCAGAGGCGCAAGCGGCTGCGGACGCGGAAGCCGCGGCACAAGCTGCCGCCGAAGCGGAAGCGGCAGCGGAAGCCGCAGCCGAAGAGGACGCTCAAGCTGAAGCAAAAGCTGCCAAAGACGCTGAAAAACAGGCCGCCAAGGAGGCTCGCCGCGAAGAGCGCCGTGCACAGCGCCGCGCAGAACGTGAGGCGGAGCGCGCCGCCGCCCGTGCCGCAGCAGAGGCCGCTGCCGAAGGCAATGCCGAGGCGGAAGTGACCACGCAAGAGGTTCAGCAGGATGAGGTCCGCTCATCAGACGAGGAGTTTGACACCGCCGTGACCGGCAGTGACCAGCCTGTAGCCAAAGACGATGGCGGGTTGAGCAAATTCGAAAAAGCCCTTCTGCTTGGCCTTGGCGCTGTGGTTGTGGGATCCGTTCTGAAAAACGGCGACAAAGTGGTCAGCCGCTCGGGCGACCGCGTTGTGGTCGAAGATCCCAATGGCGATCTGCGTGTGCTCAAGGACGATGACGCCCTGATCCGCCGCCCCGGTGACGAAGTGCGCACCGAGACCTTTGGTGACGGTTCCACCCGCACAATCGTGACCAAACCGGACAATTCCAAGATCGTAACGATACGAGGCCGCGATGGCACCGTGCTGCGCCGGATCTCGGTTGATCCGCAGGGCCGGGAATTTGTCCTTGTTGATGATCTGGTCGAAGAACAGGAAGTGATCGTGAACGAGCTGCCGCAGGTGGTTCAGAGCGACAATCAGGTTGGCAAACGTGAAGAGGCCGACTTGCGGGCGGCACTTCAGGCCGAGATGATGTCGGACCAGGGGCGGCGTTTCTCGCTGCGCCAGGTGCGTGAGATCCCGCAGGTTCGTGCCCTCGCGCCGCAGCTTGAACTGGATGCGGTCCAATTCGCCACTGGCTCTGCCGCGATCCGCCCTGAACAGGCACGCAGCCTTGCCCGGATTGGCCGGACGCTGAGTGATCTGATTGCCAAAGATCCGCGCACGGTGATTCTTGTGGAGGGCCACACCGATGCTGTGGGCAATGCCACCTACAATCTGGCGCTGTCGGATCGGCGGGCAGAAACTGTGGCGCTGGCCATGACCGAATATTTCGACGTGCCGCCGCAGAACATGATCACCCAAGGCTACGGCGAGTCGGACCTCAAGGTGCCGTCCCTGGACGACGAGCCTGCCAACCGCCGCGCCGTTGTCCGCAACATCACCGGCTTGCTGCGGTAAGAGATTTTGTATTGAAGAGACAGAGAAGCCCCTGCGAGAGCGGGGGCTTTTTGATTTGGGAAGCAGAAAATAAAGTCACAGAAATGTAGAACTATCGGATCAGAATTTTAGGCGTTTGATATGCGTTACCTTCGGAACGTTCTCGACAGAAAAACAAACAAGTTGGACCAAAAGTCCAATTGGGTCGTTTTACAGTATATTCATGCTGACGACGATGGCGTCATCTTGGAGATTACAGACATCTTCAGCGATGGAACAACAGAATTTAAGGATGGTCGGGCAGGGTTCATTGGGCTTGAAGGTGTCGACCTTCAAAATGGGTTTAAGCCTTGGGCGTGGCCTGATGGGCAACTGTCAGGGCAAATGTACGAGTGCTCGGAAACTGAATATTTGGCTATACGTGAAATGACTCAGAAGCTGCTTAACTTTGAAGGATTGGGAAAATAGATCGGCGTGAAAAACTGCCACCGGCCAAACTTTGATTTCCCAGCGCCGGACCCACCCCCTTTCGCCATAGGCAGACATTCGGTTTGACGAGGCGGGCGCTTCCTTTTGCGCTCCTCGATCCAAGCGCGCTCATCCCAATCGGATAGTGGCAGAAATTTCAGTCGCTCCCCCTTGAGGGAGCGAAGGGAAGACCATGTTGGTCTATTTTGAAGGCAAAGGTCCGATCAGCATGACCATCTGGCGGCCTTCCATCTTAGGGAAGTTCTCCACGCGGCCCACCTCTTTGGTGTCCTCCGCGACCCGCTCAAGCAACTCGCGGCCCAGGTTCTGGTGCGCCATCTCGCGGCCCCGGAAACGCAGGGTGATTTTCACCTTGTCGCCATTGTCCAAAAACTTGAACACATTGCGCATTTTCACATCGTAATCATTGGTGTCGGTGTTCGGGCGGAACTTGACCTCTTTGATCTCGATAATCTTTTGCTTTTTGCGTGCTTCGGCTTCGCGCTTCTGGGTCTCGTACTTGAATTTGCCAAAGTCCATGATCTTGCACACGGGCGGGTTGGCATTGGGCGAGATTTCTACCAGATCGAGCCCGGCCTCATCTGCCATTTCCATGGCGCGGGCCGGCGTCACAACGCCGACGTTTTCACCGTCAGCGCCAATCAGGCGAATTTCAGGGGAGCGGATGTTGTCATTGACGCGCGGGCCGGTGTCACGTTGGGGCGGCGCGTTATGGGGTCTGCGAGCGATGGTGATTGTCCTTTGATTGTTCACTATTAGCGAGGATGTAAAGTAAACCCGCCACGGCACTACTTCAAGCGTGTAATTGCGGCGGAGGGCCGCTTCCGGCCGGAAATTCCCCTTGAACAGATGCCGCAACAGGCGCAATTGACCAAGCAGCAGCCGCAAAAGGGGATCAGCCCCCGAAAGGCGCAGGAATTATGGGGATCATACATGAGAAATGCTATTTGGATTATCGTTGCAGCCGTGATTGGTCTGGGGGGCTATATGTTGTTCTCCGGCAAGTCGCCGACCGAAGTGGCGACGGAGGCGGCTGATGCCGTGAACGCACCTGCCGCGATCGAAGCGGCCACCGAGGCAGCAACTGCCGTGACGGACGCTGCCAGCGACGCCGTGGATGATGCCGCCGCCGCTGCAAGTGACGCAGCAGAGGCCGCAAGTGAAGCTGCCGAAGCAGCGACAGACGCGGCAGTCAATGCCGTCGATACCGCAGCCGAAGCGGCAAGTGACGCCGTGGATGCCGCGGCAGAAGCCGCTGAAAATGCAGTTGAAACCGCTACCGAAGCGGCCAGCGATGCCGCAGAAGCGGCGACAGAGACCGCAAGTGAAGCGACAGATGCCACAGCCGAAGCGGTCAGCGATGCAGCCGACACCGCCACCGAGGCTGCAACGGACACTGTTGATGCAGCCACTGACACAGCCGGCGAGGCCGCAGATGCAGCGGCCGACGCGGCAACCGACGCTGCGACAGACGCAACAGAGACCGCAACCGAGGCGGCGGAAGCAACGACAGAGGCGGCCTCCGAGGCCACAGAGGCAGCGACCGATGCGGTGACCGAAACCACCGAAGCGGCAACAGATTCTGCCACTGACACTGCTGAGGCCATCAGCGAAACCGCCGAGGCGGCTGAAACGTCTATGTTGGATCAGTTGTTGAGCGTGGATGGCTTTGACTTCGAGAAAGTCAGCACCATGATCGAGGACTCCGAACTGGGCGCGGTGAAGAAAAAACTGCTGACCGAAACAGTGCGCAAGGCGCAGGACAATCCTGAACTGCTCAAAGCTGCATTGGAAAAGGTCCGCGAGGCGATGGGTCTGTAATCAGCCCTTTCACCGGAAACAAAAAACCGCGCTCTGGCAACAGGGCGCGGTTTCTTTTTGTCTTTACGTCAGTGGCTTAGGGTCAGGACCCATTCATTTTACGTCGCTGGTTTGGCAGGTTTTTACTGTGGTCAGGCACCTCTGCGCAGGAACTCTTGTTGAATTTCAAGCAGTTGTAACGCAGCTCACAGGGAAAACCCGCCAAATCTTTCAGACGACCAAACCTCTTCATTTCAGCGGCGTGAGCCATTTGCAGTTAACCCGTTAGCTGCTGCATGTCTCAAACCACTGAATTTTCGCGGTTTGGACGCCAGCGGCGCAAAATGAATGGGTCCTGACCCTAACCCACAAACGCCTTTTCGATCACAAAGTGTTTGGGATCTGAATTTGCCCCTTCCTCAAGGCCGAAACCTTCGAGGATCGCAAGGATGTTCTTGTTGAAATCAAGGCTGCCGCAGACCATCGCACGGTCGGTTTCGGCATTGATCCCGTCGATCCCGAGATCGGCAAAGACCGTACCATCCTGCAACAGCGTTGTGATCCGGCCCATCTTTGGGCTCTGCTCCCGCGTGGTGGTGGGGTAATAGCGGATCTTGTTCAGGTTCTCGGCGCCGATCAGTTCCTGCATCAGCTCGTCTGACTTCAGCTCTTCGATCAACCGGCGGCCATACTCCAGCTCTGCCACATCGCGGCAGGTATGGGTGATCACCACCTCTTCGAATTTCTCATAGGTCTCCGGTTCCCGCAGGAGCGAGGCAAAGGGGGCAAAGCCGGTGCCGGTGGCAAAAAACCAGATGCGCTTGCCGGGCAACAGGGCGTCATGCACCAGCGTTCCAACAGGTTTGGGGCGCAGAATGATTTCATCACCGGGCTGGATGTGCTGCAACTTGGAGGTCAGCGGGCCGTCCTGCACTTTGATCGAGTAGAACTCCAACTCTTCGTCCCACGCCGGAGAGGCGATGGAATAGGCGCGCAGTAGCGGTTTTTGTTTGCCGGTTTCGGGATGCGGATCGCCCATCAGCCCGATCATCACAAATTCGCCCGAGCGGAACCGCAGGGAGGCCGGGCGCGTCACCCGAAAGGAAAACAACCGGTCGGTCCAGTGTTTGACGGATGTCACGGTCTGCGCATCGGGCAGGGTCGGCACGGGTTTGGCGGCGGTTTGGTTCACGGGGGTCTGCTCTGTCATTAAAAAATCACGCAAGCGGCGCTTGCGGCCTTGTCTTAGAAGATGAAGCCCCAAAGGGCAATTGCACGTCAGGTCGCAGGGGCGCCGCGCAGACGGGACTGATAATCATGGGCCTGCCAATCGGCACGGAACAGCCATTGATCCGCAGGTTGGCGGGCGGCGATCTCGTCGTTGACCTCAACTTCGTCAAATCCGGAGCGCCGCGCCATCGCATATTGATCGGCCAGCAGATGCCCCTTGGCCCGCAAGCGGCCCTGATACCCGCGCAGACGCAAGGCCCGCGCAATCGTAAAGCCGCGCCCATCGGCCGAGGACGGGAAATCAATGCGGATCATCTCGATCGAGGGGGCCAGTTCGACGCTGTTGGGATCGCTGTCCGATGCCAGATCCAGCGCCACGCAATCATTTGCGGCACCTGCGCCACAGAACCCCTTGGTCCAGTCATCCGCCACAAAACCGGTGTCGTTGATCAACTGTGTCATGTCATATCTCCTGTGCGCACCATTTTGCCGTTCACAAAATGAATGCCGCATTCTTCTTTGTCCTGGTCGCGCCAGCGCCCCGCGCGGGCATCCTCGCCCGGTGCCACCTTGGATGTGCAAGGCGCGCAGCCGATAGAGGGAAATCCCTTGGCCACCAGCGGATGCCGAGGCAGGCGGTTTTCGTCAATGTAATCAGTCACATCCTGCGAGGACCAATAGGCCAGTGGATTGACCTTGATGCGGGCCGGGTTGTTGTCTGTTCCTGCCTCGACCTCAAAGAACTCAAGCGCCGCGCGGGTGCCGGATTGAAACCGTTTTCGTCCTGAAATCCAGCCGTCATAGCCCTCCAGCGCCGCCGCCAGCGGTCGCGTTTTGCGCAGGTCACAACAGGCGTCGGTGTCGCGCTGATGCAAGGTGCCGTCCGGATCATGGGTCTCCAGATCCGCCGCCTTGATGATCCGCACATTGTGCAGGCCCAGCCGTTCGCTGAGTTCCTGCTGGTACACCAGTGTTTCGGTGAACAGCATCTGGGTGTCGATAAACAGCACCGGCAAATCCCGTTTCACCATCGACGCCAGATGCAGCAGTGCGACCGATTCCGCGCCAAAGCTGGACACCAGCGCAAGGTTCGGCAGCACCTCGACCGCGCGGCGCAGCACGTCCGTGGCGCTGTGATGGCGCAGGGCGGCATTCAGATGGGCCACCTCCACCTGCAGTGCATCCTCCGGCGGCAGCCGGTTCGCGTGAGGACTCACAGTCCCGATGTCATCAAGCGGCATTGGCCCGACTTTCCTTGCCCGCAACCTGCGGATAAAGCGCGGCCTTGAACGGCGCGAGACCGAGGCGGCGATAGGTCTGCAAGAATGTCTCTGCGGGATCATTGCGCAGATCCAGATAGGCCAGTACCAGACGTTCCACCGCCGGGATGATCTCATCTGCAGAAAATCCGGGGCCAGCCCGTTCGCCAATGGTCGCATCCTCGGTGCCATCGCCGCCCAGCGTGATCTGGTAGTTTTCCACACCAGCACGGTCGAGACCCAGAATGCCGATATGGCCGACATGGTGATGCCCGCAGGCGTTGATGCAGCCCGAAATCTTGATCTTGAGCGGGCCAACGTCATGTTCCAGCTTCAACTCGTCAAAACGGGTGGCAATCTCCTGTGCGATCGGGATCGACCGCGCGGTGGCAAGGGCGCAATAGTCCATGCCGGGGCAGGCGATGATATCAGAGATCAGACCGATGTTGGCCGTGCCCAGACCTTCGGCCTTGAGCGCATAATAGACCGACGGCAGATCACCGCGATGCACATGCGGAAGGATCACGTTCTGTTCGTGGCTGATGCGCAGCTCATCATGGCCATAGCGTTTGGCCAATGCCGCCATCAGACGCATCTGCCGGCCCGTCGCGTCGCCGGGTGTTTTGCCGTGTGCTTTCAACGAGATAGACACGATGGCATATTCCGGATTGCGGTGCGCTGTCAGGTTGGTGTCGGCCCAGCTGCGGAACAGGGGATCCTGATTATAGGCGTTGAGGTAAGGCGTCTGATCCGCCGACTTGAATTCAGGCGCGGCAAAATCCGCCTCGATCCGCGCCAGCATCTGTTGATCAACGCCGGTGAACTGCGGACGGATCAACGCATAGCGCTCGTTGACCCGCTGACGAATGTCCTCAATGCCGTTTTCATGCACGGTGATCTTGATCCGCGCCTTGTATTTGTTATCGCGGCGGCCCAGCAGGTTGTAGACGCTGACAATGGCTTCCAGTGTCGGCAGCAGGTCTTCCTGAGATACAAACTCATACAGAACCTTGCCAATCATCGGGGTCCGGCCAAGGCCACCACCAACAATCACTTCATAGCCGATCTCTTCGCCGCGTTTGACGATGCGCAGCCCGATGTCATGGGCCTTGATTACCGCACGGTCAGCGGTGTCTCCAGTGACAGCCACCTTGAACTTGCGCGGCAGAAACTGAAACTCCGGATGGTCGGTGGACCATTGGCGGATCAATTCGGCCACCGGGCGGGGATCGGCCACCTCATCCGCTGCGGCACCGGCGAAATGGTCGGCGGTCACGTTGCGGATCGTGTTGCCGGAGGTCTGGATCGCATGCAGGTTCACCTCGGCCAATGCATCCAGCATATCAGGCACATCGCGCAGTTGCGGCCAGTTATACTGGATGTTCTGGCGGGTGGTGAAATGGCCATATCCCTTGTCCCAACGCTCTGAAATCTCGGCCAGTTTCTCCATCTGGCGGCTGTTCAGCGTGCCGTAAGGAATCGCCACGCGCAGCATATAGGCATGCAGTTGCAGATACAGACCGTTCATCAGGCGCAGAGGCTTGAATTCATCCTCGGTCAGTGACCCGTCAATGCGGCGTTCGACCTGTCCCCGGAACTGCGCGTTGCGCTCGGCCAGAAAGGCGTGATCAAATTCGGTATAGCTGTACATCAGATATGCTCCTGCTTGCCATGGGCATAGTTCGAGGGGCCCGTGGCACGGAAATCCTCGCGGAAATGGGTGGGGCGCGGGGTGTCGCCATCCAGCGAGACATCGGCCAGATAAACACCAACCACCAGATCCACCTGGGCGCTGGCTTCGATCATGCGCAGATCGGCGTGGGCCTCATCGGTGAGGATCTCCGCGTCTTTCAGATCGCGGCTCCAGCCAGCGGCGGTTTGGTAGATCACATCGCCTTCAAGCAAGGCATTGGCGGTGACAACTTTGGGGGTGAAGGGTTTTGGCATCAGGCCATCTCCTCAAACGGAATTTCAGTGGCGGCAATGGCGGCGGCACGCGGCGCAAGGCCATAAAAGGTCAGGGCGGGGCCGGTCATATTGGCCTTGGTCAGATCATCAGGCAGGGCATTCAGAGTGGTCTCCAGAATGCGTTGTTCGGGGCGGGAGGCATTTTCGATCACGGTCACAGGCGTGGCACGATCTGCGCCGTGCATGATCAAGCGGCCTTGCACAAAGCGTGCGGATTTCTTGCCCATGTAGATCGCAGCGACTTCATTCGGCCGGGCCAGCGCGGCCCAGTCATGATCGGCAAACCCTTTCATGTCATGGCCCGTCAGGAACCGCACAGAGGCATTGCGCCCGCGCCGCGTCAGGCTTTGACCAATGGCGGCCACAGCGGCAGAAGCCGATGTGATCCCCGGCACGATGTGCCAGCCGATGCCATGGGCATCAATCGCCTCGATCTCTTCGTCCAAACGGCCAAAGACAGTGGCATCGCCTGACTTCAGGCGCACAACCTGCGCCCCGGCCAATCCGTGCTGGACCAGCAGATCATTGATGGTTTCTTGCGATGTGGAGGGGCCAAACCCCTCCTTGCCCACGTCAATCATCAGCGCCTCGCGGCGGGCCAGTTCCAGAATTTCGGCGCTGATCAAGCGGTCATAGATCACCACATCCGCCTCGTCCAAGGCGCGGCGGGCCTTGAGTGTCAGCAATTCAGGATCGCCCGGACCGCCACCGACAAAGGCAATATGCCCCGCGCGCGCGGTGCGGGTCAGATGATCGTCCAAAAGGGCGTCCAGCGCCGGACGCACCTCGGCTTCGCCGGCTGTCATCGCCTTGGGGCCGGTGTCGAAATAATAGTCACGCCAGAAATCGCGGCGGGCACGGCCGAAGGGCAACGCCTCGGCCATCTTGCGAAACCCTTTGCCGATCCGCGCCAGGGTGCCAAGCGTACTGGGCAGGCGTTCTTCGAGATCGGCCTTGATGGCACGGGCCAGAACCGGCGCGGCGCCTTCGGTGCCGATTGCGATGGTTACCGGATCACGGTCCACAATGGCGGGCGTGATAAAGGCGCTGGCCTCCAGATTGTCCACCACATTGACCAGCGCGCCTTCGGCGCGGGCGATTTCGGCGGTTTCGGCGTCCAGCGCGTCATCCTCATCCGCAGCATAGAAAAGCGCTGCACCGGCGACATCTCCGGAACGGAGCGATCGCCGATGCAACTGAAGTTTGCCCCGCGCGGCCCAAAGGTCGATCTCGGCGGCGGGGGCAGGGGAGTAAACGTGGATCTCAGCAGTGGTCTTGAGCAGAAGCCGCAGTTTGGCCAATGCCGCATCGCCGCCGCCGGACAGCACAATGCGCTGGCCGCTGGTGGCAAGAAAGATTGGGAAATGATCCATAACAGGCCCCGACTTCGTTTGACTTGACCCTCAATATAGGAAATATTCCCGATATTCCGCTAGATGCGGCGGTAGATAAGGACATTTGTTCCATACCGCAGCGCAGAAAGAACAGATAACCGCCTGAAATGGAAAATACAGAATGACTGTCCGAATTGATGAGACTGACCGGAAAATCCTGGCCGAGCTACAGCGCGACGCCAGCCAATCGCTTGATGATATCGCCCGCAATGTCGGCTCATCCAAGACCCCGGTGTGGAACCGGATTCGCAAATTGCGCGAGGGCGGGGTGATCGGCCAACAGACCGTGATGCTGGATGCCGAGGCGCTGGGGTTCGAGGCCTGTTTCTTTGTGCTGATCCGGACGTCCGAGCATGAGGCGGACTGGCAAAAAGCCTTCCTCAAGGCGCTGCAAGACCGCCCCGAAGTGCAAGAGGCGCACCGCCTGGCCGGTGACATCGACTATATCCTCAAGGTGCGTGTAAAGAACGCCCGCGCCTATGACGCCTTCTATCAGGCGCTGATTTCAGAGGTGCGTGTGCACAATGTGACTGCGCTTTTGTCGATGGAAGAGATCAAATCCACGGTGATGCTGCCGCTTTGATCGGATACTGCGCCCCAGCTGACGCAGCGTCGCGGCCATAAGGGGTTGGGACGCGCCGCGCCGCGCCGTAGCGTGAGGCCAAACGCACAGCAAGGCAGGGCAAGATGATGAATATCGATCAGGCGATTCAAGAGCGCCGTTCCATTCGGGGGTTTCTGGACAAACCGGTCTCACAGGAGTTGCTGGAAGAAGTGATCGCACTGGCCAATCGCGCGCCCTCCTCGATGAACACCCAGCCCTGGCATTTGCACGTGCTGACCGGAGAACCGCTTGAGCAGGTCCGTAAAGGCAACACCGAACGGATGCTGGGCGGCGTGACCCCGACCCGCGATATCGAAGATTATGCCGCCTACGAGGGGGAACACCGCCAACGCCAGATCGAGATCGCGATTCAGCTTTTCGAGGCGATGGGGATCGAGCGGCACGATGCAGAGCGCCGGCAGGATTGGGTCATGCGCGGCTTTCGCCAGTTTGATGCGCCGGTGTCCATCGTCGTGTGCTTCGACCGCAGCTTGCTGAACAACACGATTGCGCATTTTGACACGGGTGCAATGACCTATGGATTGGTCCTTGCCGCCTGGTCCCGCGGGCTTGGCGCGGTAATCAACGGGCAGGGCATCATGCAAAGTCCCGTGGTGCGTGAGGTGGCGCAGATCCCCGAAGATCAAGTTATCCTGACCTGTGTCGCACTGGGCTGGCCGGATGATGGGTTTGTTGCCAATGATGTTGTGTCACGTCGCCGCCCGGTGGAAAATGTCACAAGATTTCTGGGGTTTGATGACTGACGCAAGCCGTAGTGCCTGACACCGGCGGATAGGGGGCCAGCCCCCACCGCCGCTGCGCGGCGCTCCCCCCGGAGGTTTTTCTGGCCAAATGAAGAGAAGGGCGCCTTTTTCTTCATTTGGCCCTTAAACCTCTGGGGTTCGGGGCAAAGCCCCGGGTGTCTGCGTCATGCAGTGCCGCCTGCTATGGCGCGATCATCAACCGGTCCAGTTTGTGGAAATGATAGCTCATGGCATAGCGCGGCACCTCGGCCAGTGACATCTGCGGCAGGTGCTCAAACAGCGCGGGCAGGGCCACCTGCAGTTCCATTCGTGCCAGCGGGGCGCCGACACAGAAGTGCAGGCCGCCGCCGAAGACGGCATGGGGCTTTGCGAGCCGGTAGGGATCAAACACATCAGGATTTTCAAAGACTGCCGGGTCACGGGCTGCGGCCCCCAGCATCAGGGCGATTTCGTCGCCTTCTTTCAGGGTCACTCCGCCCAATTTGATATCTTCATAGGCAAAACGCGTGAACATATGCAGCGGCGGGTCATAGCGCAGCAGTTCTTCCACCGTGGCACCGATCTGATCCGGTGCAAGTGCGGCCGGGCCGGTTTGATGCTCCAGCAGGCATTTCACCGCATTGCCCATGGAATGCACCGTCGCCTCATGGCCCGCATTCAGCAGCAGGATGCAGGTGCCGATCAATTCATCCGGGGTCAGCTTTTCGCCGTCTTCCTCGGCCGCGATCAGGCTGGTGATCAGATCATCACGCGGCTCATTGCGGCGCTTTTCGACATAGCCGCGCAGGAAATCCACGAATTCGGCGGTGGCGGAGTTGGCCGCGTCTTCGATGGCGCGGCTGCGGCCCGCTTGATACATCGCCACCATCGCATTGGACCAGCGCAACAAATCCGCTGACATCGTTTCGGGCACGCCCAAGAGCCGGGCGATGATCCGCACGGGCAATTCGGTGCAATAGGCGGGGATCAGATCAAGGGGATCTTTCGGCAGACCTTGCAGCAGTTCCGCTGTAACCTCCTCAATATCGGGCAACAGCGCCGTGATCCGGCGTGAGGTAAAGGCACGCAGGACCAGGCCGCGCAGACGAGTGTGGCGCGGCGGCTCCAGCTCCAGCATGGAGTGGCCCTCCATCGCGGCCCAATCGACCAGATGGGCAGGATAGGGCGGGCGTGCGCCCTCCGGCACCTCGCGGCCCAGCCGCCGGTCGCGCAGCAGCGCCTGCACGGTGGCGGCATCAAAGGCGGCGGGCATGGCGTAGTCCCGCCAATACATCACCGGCCCATCTGCCCGCGCCGCGGCATAGGCGGCATAGGGGTTTTGCACAAAGTCGGGATCAAGCGGAGACAGGGAAAGCGTTTTCATGGCGGCAGATAAGCCGCGCAGGACTGGCCTTTGCAAGGGGGAAGGTGCAATCATGGGTGCATGAGTGGCAATCTGCGACAACGGGCCGGATATGTGGTGGCCTTTCTGCTGGTGGTGGCGGCCCTTTCGGGTGGGGTCTGGCGCTATGCCTTTGTCAAAGGTCTGGATCAACTGGCCGCGCGCGGGCAGGCCGATCTGGCCTTGGCGGGTGACCGGCTGGTCGGGCAATTGCAGCGCTATCGCGATCTGGCGGTGATGCTGGCCGATCACCCCACTGTCGCGGCGGAATTGTCGGGCATTGGTGTCACCCGCAGCACAGATTTGCTGCTGGAGGTGGCGGATAAATCGGCGGCACTGGACGTGTTGATCGTGGATGCCCAAGGGCGCGTTGCGGCCTCTGCCATTGGCGCGGAACCTGCCGATCTGGCGCAGCAGCGCTATATCAAACGGGCGCTGCGCGGGGCGTTGGGCTGGGGTCATGGACCGGGAGAGCCCTTGACCCGCCGTGCGTTTTTCCATGCCGCGCCGGTGTTTGATCCCTCAGGCCGTGTGCAAGGCGCGGTCGTGGTCATGACCGATCTCAATGGCATTGATTACAATTGGCGCGGCACCAATCCGCCGGCGTTTTTCACAGATGCGGCGGGGGAGGTCTATATCTCCAACCGATCCGAGATCCTGTTCTGGCAGCGGCCCGAAGACAGCCCCGGATTGCTCCCGCCCCAGGGCGATGCGCCCGACTTTTCGGCGCGGTACATTGGCGGGCATGAAATCTGGCAGCTGGGCTGGGGTCCGTATCTGCCGCGAGAAGGTCTGCATCTGACCCAGGCTCTGCCGGTCATCGGGCTCACCGGCGAGGTTTTGCTTGATGTGGCGCAGACCCGGCAGTTCGCGCTGGCGCAGGCAGCGGCCGTGGCGGCGCTTTGCCTTGCCTTTGGATCGTTGCTGTTTCTCGCAGCGGAGCGGCGGCGGGCCCTCACACAGGCCAATGTGCAGCTTGAGGCGCGGGTGGCGGAACGCACCGCCGCCTTGCGCGACACCAACGCCCAGTTGCGCCGCGAGGCGGCAGAGCGCGAGGAGGCGCAGGCGGCCTTGCGGCGGGCGCAGGATGATCTGGTGCAAGCGGGCAAGTTAAGTGCCTTGGGCCAGATGTCTGCGGGCATCAGCCATGAATTGAACCAACCCTTGATGGCGATCCGGTCCTTTGCCGAAAACGCGGTGCAGTTCATGGACCGCGGCGCACCGGACCGCGCCACCGAAAACCTCACCCGCATTTCGGACATGGCACGGCGCATGGGGCGGATCATCCAGAACCTGCGGGCCTTTGCCCGGCAGGAAAACCGCCCCGATGAACGGGTCGAACTGCGGGCGGTGCTGCAATCGGCGCTGGATCTGACGGCCAATCATATCGCCGATGCGGGGGTTGAGTTGATCTATGATCCGGCAGGGGATGGCCCATTGTGGGTGCGCGGCGGCGAGGTCCGTCTGGGGCAGGTGTTTGTCAATCTGATCACCAATGCCGTGGATGCCATGAGTGACAGTGATCTGAAAGTGCTGCGCATTTCGGTGACAGATGACGACGCGCTGACGGTGAATTTCCGCGACACCGGGCCGGGGATCGAAATGCCCGACAAGGTGTTTGATCCGTTCTACACAACCAAACCGGCGGGTGACACGGGCGGTATGGGGCTGGGCCTGTCGATCAGCTATGGCATTGTGCAAAGCTTTGGCGGACAAATCAAAGGCAGCAATTGTGAGGGCAGCGGGGCGTTGTTCTCCGTGACGCTGGAACGCGCCGCAGATCAGGTGAAGCAGGCAGAGGTGGCATGACAGGGCAGGTACTATTGGTGGATGACGATTCCGCCGTGCGCGAGGCATTGGCCCAAACGCTTGAGCTGGCTGAGATCACCGCGATCACCGCCGGATCCTTTGTGGCGGCCAAGGACCGGATCACGGCGGATTTTGACGGAGTGATCCTGTCGGACATTCGGATGCCGGGGCGGGATGGGTTTCATCTGTTGCAATACGCGCAGAAGCAGGACGCCGATCTGCCGGTGATCTTGCTGACCGGCGAGGGCGATATTCCCATGGCCGTGGCGGCGATGGGGCAGGGCGCCTTCGGATTTCTGGAGAAACCTTGTGCGCCTGCCGATCTGCTGGGCGTGCTGGAACGGGCGCTCAAGACCCGTGCGCTGGTGCTGGAAAATCGCAGGTTGTTGAAGCTGGTTGAAACCGGCGATCCGGCGGCACGGATGCTTTTTGGCACCTCGGCGATGGCGGAGGCTTTGCGCAAGCGGGTGCGTCTGGTGGCGCAGACCGAAGAGGATGTGCTCGTCAACGGTGCGCCGGGGTCGGGCACGTCGAAGGTGGCAGAGGTCATTCACCTCAGCTCGGCCCGGTCCAAAGCGCCCTTTGTCAAACGCGCGGCGGCAGGCCTGACGGCGGAAACGCTTGCCCAGGCGGTGCAAGAGGCCGATGGCGGCAGCCTGTTTGTGGATGAAATCACCCATTTGTCCCCGCAACTGCAACTCACACTCAGCGAAACCGGCAGCCCGTCCGAAGGGGTGCGCCTGATGGTGGGCAACACCCGCGACCTCAAGGCCGAGGTCAACGCGGGCCGGTTCAACGCCGATCTCTATTACCGGATGGAGGGGCTCAGCGTGCGCATTCCGTCTTTGGCCGAGCGGCCAGAGGACATCCCCGTGATGTTCCGCCGTTACGTCGATCAGGCGGCTGAGCAGGCGGGCCTTCAAAAACCGGACGTCACGCCAGAGGTGGTGGCGGGGCTGATGCGGCGTGACTGGCCGGGGAATGCACGTTCGCTCATGTCGGTGGCGATGCGCTTTGTAATGGGATTGCCCGATGATGTGGCCCCCGATGCCGCGCTTGGGCTGAATGAGCAAATGTCGCTGGTGGAAAAGTCATTGCTTGAGGCCGCGTTGCGCCGTGCGGCTGGGCAGGCCTCGGCGGCAGCCGAGGCACTGAAGCTGCCGCGCAAGACCTTTTATGACAAACTGGCCCGCTATGGCATCCGGCCCGAAGATTTCCGCCAATGATCTGTGCGGATTCTCGCACAAGTGCCGGATCGCTTGTGCGGGATTTCGCACAAACCGCCCAGTGGGCTTGGTTGACCATGAGTAGCTTTGGCCGCTAGATGTTTGAATATCATCGAAAAAACGGCCTCACGACCATCAGGGTTAACACAATCTTGTGAGACCGCATTGCGATCTGTTTGATAGCCCCCAGTGCATCCAAGCCGGGTGCCCGATCTGTGATTCTAGTTTTCTGGGAGGAAACCAATGAAGTTTTTCACCGCCGCCGCCGTCGCCCTGACCATGTCTGTCAGCGCAGGCGCAGTCTCTGCCGCATGTGATGATGGCGAAATCGTCATCAAGTTCAGCCACGTCACCAACACCGACAAGCACCCAAAAGGGATCGCCGCGTCGCTGCTGGAAACCCGTGTGAACGAAGAGATGAATGGCAAGGCCTGCATCGAAGTGTTCCCGAACTCGACACTCTATAACGATGATCAGGTGCTCGAAGCGCTGCTTCAGGGTGACGTTCAACTGGCCGCACCATCGCTGTCCAAGTTCGAGCAGTTCACCAAGCAGTTCCGCATTTTCGATCTGCCCTTCATGTTCAAGAACATCAACGCCGTGGATGAGTTCCAGAACTCCGAAACCGGTCAGGCAATGAAGGAAAGCATGACCCGCCGCGGTCTGCTGGGCCTCGCGTTCTGGCACAACGGCATGAAACAGATGTCGGCCAACAAGCCGCTGGAAAGCCCATCGGATGCCAATGGCCTGAAGTTCCGCGTGCAGAACTCTGACGTGCTGAAGGCCCAGATGGCTGCAATTGGTGGATCTCCACAGCCGATGGCGTTCTCCGAGGTTTACGGCGCCCTGCAAACCGGCGTTGTGGATGGTCAGGAAAACACATGGTCCAACATCTACGGCAAGAAGTTCTTTGAGGTGCAGGACGGTGTGACCGAAACCAACCACGGCATCATCGACTATATGCTGGTGACTTCTTCTGACTGGTGGGACAGCCTGGATGCGGACGTCCGTGACCAGCTCGCCACCATCATCAAGGAAGTGACCGAAGCACGGAACGCGGAATCCACCAAGGTGAACGAAGACGCGAAAAACGCGATCATCGAAGCCGGCGGTGTGGTGCGCCAGCTGAGCGATGAACAGCGTGCCGAATGGGTGAGCGTGATGAAACCTGTTTGGGAGCAGTTCAAGGACGACGTCGGTCAGGAAAACATCGACGCGGCGCAGGCGATCAACGCCAAGCACTAAGCGTCAAACGCAGCCAGCCTTTGTCAAAGGGCTGGCTGCACGTTACCATTTTCACCGAAATTCAAGGCAAGTGGGGGGAACCACATGGCAACGCACGGGCAAGCCCAAAGCGGCCTAGGCCGCATTGTGAGTGAAATCGAAGAGACCGCAATTGCGCTGATCTTGGGATTGATGACCATCATCACCTTTATCAACGTGGTGCTGCGATACGGCTTTAACACAGGGATCATCTGGGGTCTTGAAGCGGTGACATTCCTGTTTGCCTGGCTGGTGCTGTTTGGCATGAGCTATGCGGTCAAGGTCACGGCGCACCTCGGGGTAGATGCGGTGATCAACCTCTTTAACGAAGGGCCGCGCAAGGTTCTGGCGGTGATTGCCGGGCTGATCTGTGTGATCTATGCGGGCCTGCTGATGAAAGGCGCATGGGATTACTGGGCGCCATTTGCCGGGCTGGATGCCACATCGGGGCGCTGGTTCCCGACAGGGTTTGAGAACAGCCGTGATCAGGCCTGGTATGAGGTGATCGACATCCCCGTGCCTGAATGGCTCCGCTTTATCGAGCCGATCATGAACGAGGGCGAAGCCTATGAAAAGCTGCCCCGTTTCATCCCCTATTTCATGCTGCCTTTCGGCGCGGCGCTGCTGTTGCTGCGCTTTGTGCAGGCGACATTGAAAGTCATCACCGGACGTCAAACCAGCCTGATCGTCAGCCACGAGGCTGAGGATGCGGTCGAAGACGTCAAACATATGAACGCGGAAGGATAAGATCATGGAAGTTGTGATCCTATTTACAATGGTTGTCGGTCTGATGTTGATCGGCGTGCCTATTGCCGTATCGTTGGGCCTGTCCTCGATCATTTTCCTGCTGGCGCTTTCTGATACTTCGATGGCGTCGATCGCCCAGACGTTCTTTCAGGCGATGGCGGGGCATTACACCCTGCTGGCGATCCCGTTCTTCATCCTTGCCTCTTCGTTCATGTCCACAGGCGGTGTGGCGCGCCGGATCATCCGGTTTTCCATCGCGCTGGTCGGGCATTTGCCCGGCGGTCTGGCGATTGCAGGCGTCTTTGCCTGTATGCTGTTCGCCGCGCTGAGCGGATCATCCCCGGCTACCGTGGTTGCCATCGGGTCCATCGTGATCGCGGGCATGCGGCAGGTTGGCTATACCAAGGAATTTGCCGCAGGCGTCATCGCCAACGCAGGGACGCTTGGTATCCTGATCCCGCCTTCCATCGTGATGGTTGTCTATGCATCCGCCACAGATGTGTCCGTAGGCCGGATGTTTCTTGCGGGCGTCATTCCGGGGCTGATGGCGGGCACCATGCTGATGGTGACGATCTACGCCATGGCCAAGATCAAGAACCTGCCCAAAGGCGAATGGCTGGGCTGGGGCGAGGTCTGGTCTTCGGGCCGCGAGGCCGGTTGGGGCCTGTTCCTGATCGTGATCATCCTTGGCGGTATCTATGGCGGCATCTTCACCCCGACCGAAGCGGCGGCGGTGGCAGCGGTCTATGCCTTTTTCATCGCCTCCTTTGTCTATCGTGACATGGGGCCGCTGCATCAGGCCGAAATGCCGCGCAACCTGTCGCTGATCGAAAAGCCGATGGCGCTGTTCACGGCCTTTTTCCACCGTGACACACGCCACACGCTATTTGAAGCGGGCAAACTGACGGTCACATTGATGTTCATCATCGCCAATGCGTTGATCCTCAAACACGTTCTGACGGACGAGCAGATCCCACAGCAAATTTCGGCGGCGATGCTGGATGCTGGCTTTGGGCCGATCATGTTCCTGGTCATTGTCAACGTGATCTTGCTGATCGGTGGCCAGTTTATGGAACCCTCTGGCCTGTTGGTCATCGTGGCGCCACTGGTGTTCCCTATCGCGATCGAACTGGGCGTGGATCCGATCCACCTTGGCATCATCATGGTGGTGAACATGGAGATCGGGATGATCACACCGCCGGTGGGGCTCAACCTCTTTGTGACCTCGGGCGTGGCGAACATGCCGATGATGTCCGTGGTGCGTGCGGCACTGCCGTTCCTTGCGGTGCTGTTCGTCTTCCTGATTATGGTGACCTACATCCCGATCCTCAGCACATGGTTGCCGACCATGATGATGGGGCCGGAGATCATCACCAACTAGGCGGGTGCGTGAGACAAACAAAAGGGCGGTGCATCACCAGATGCGCCGCCCTTGGCTTATTCGCGCGGCCGCGTTCAAACGCCTGAACGCAGCATGTCGCGGATCTTCACCGCCTTCTCAAAATGATCCAGCCGGTGCGTCTTGATCCACCACTCGGCCACCTCAAACAGTAATTCGGGGGTGTCGTTGCGGTTGGCAAAAAAGGCATAGAAGGACAGGCCGACCCCTTCGCCCTTTTTCGTGATCTTGTCGTCACAGACGGCGGCGGCTTTTGCGCGGAATGTCTTGTCCATCGGGGCCGCTCAGGAATTGGCCAGCGCGGCAATGATCGGCGCAAAATCCGATGCCTTAAGCGACGCTCCGCCAACCAATGCCCCGTCTACATTCTCTGCCCGAAAGATCACCTCGGCATTATCCGGTTTGACCGATCCGCCGTACAAGAGCGCAATCGCATCGCCAACCTCTGCGCCAAAGCGGGTGATGAGGCGGGCGCGGATGAAGTCATGCACCTCGATGATCTGCTCAAGCGTTGGCACCTTGCCCGTGCCGATGGCCCAGATCGGCTCATAGGCGATCACGGTGTTCGCGCCATCTGCGCCGTCCGGCAGTGATCCGGCCAACTGCCCGCCAATGATATCCAGCGTGTTGTTGGCGGCGCGATCCTCGCCGCTTTCGCCGATGCAGACGATGGCCGTCAGCCCAGAGGCCCAGGCACAGCGGGTCTTGGCGCGGATGTCGCTGTTGGTCTCTTCATGGGCGTCGCGGCGTTCGGAATGGCCGACAATGACAAAGCCTGCGCCGGTATCCGCGATCATCTCCGCAGAGATATCGCCGGTGAAGGCGCCCTTGGCCTGCATGTGACAATCCTGCGCCCCGATGGAGATGCCTTTTGGCGCAGCTTCCACGGCACGGAACAACAAGGGGGCAGGCGGACAAATCACAACTTCGGGCGCGGCTGCTGGCATGGCATTGGCCAACGCATCCAGTTCGCTCAGCGCGGCAGCGGTGCCGTTCATCTTCCAGTTTCCGGCGGCAATTTTGCGGCGCATACATCCCTCATTTGTTGTTTTGCCCGTTGTTACCACCCGGCCCGATGCGAGGCAACGCAAGGCATCCCTTGACAGGGCTGTGTGCCTCGATGCTCATGGGCGAGGGGGGATGTGTGATGATACCAAAGATTGATCTGGCCGCATTGACGGCAGGAGACAACGCCGCGCTTGAGGCGATGCAGGGTGCCGCGACGGATGTCGGCTTTGCCACCGTGTACAACACCGCGCTGACCGAGGCAAAGGTGTCAGAGGTGATCGAAACCTACCGCGCCTTTTTCAAGCTGCCTGATGCGCAAAAGGCTGCCTACGACATGGCCAAGACCGGATCCAATCGCGGCTGGGGCGCTGCGGCCTCTGAACAGGTGGACCCGGATGCCAACCCCGATTTCAAACAGGTGTTCGATTGCGGTCTGACACTGCCCGCGGACGATCCCTTGTTGGACAATCCGTTCTACGCGCCAAACCGCTGGCCGGATCAACCGGCGGCGTTTCAGGCCGTTGTGGGCGGCTATTATGAGGCCGCTTGCGTGGTCGCGATGGATGTTCTGCGCGGGGTGGCTGCGTCTATTGGCAAGCCACGCGACAGCTTTGACGATGCCTTCGAAAAACCCATGGCCCTGCTGCGCGGCAATTTTTATCCGACCCGTCCTGCGGATGCAGGTGCCAAGGATTTTGGCATTGCCACCCATACCGATTATGGCTGCCTGACCCTGCTGGCGGCAGATGGATCACCGGGGCTTGAGGTGCGCAAACGCGGAGGCGGCTGGATACCGGTTGCCGCGCCGCCGGGCGAATTTGTTATCAACTTTGGCGAGATGATGGAGTTTTGGAGCGGCGGAACCATCAAAGCGACCCCGCACCGCGTTGTGGGCGGCAGCAACGAACGCATATCGGTGCCGATGTTCTTTAACCCCACCCATGACACCAATGTCGCCCCCGAGGGCAGTGATCAGGTGATCATGGCAGGCGATCACCTGACAAAGCGTTACAACGAAACCTACGTGCATCTGCAGAAAAAGTGACAGCACAGGCCCGATATGAGGCGGAAGTGCTGCGTGTCTGGGGGGATGCGCAGGACGGGGCGCATGATCTGTGGCATTTGCGGCGGGTCTGGGCGCTGTGCCAGCGGATCGCCGGGGACCAGCGCGATGCGAACCGGGAGGTGCTGCTGGCCGCGGCGATTTTCCATGATGTGATCAACCTGCCAAAATACCACCCAAACCGCGGACAGGCCGCACGCTTGTCTGCCGATCACGCGGTCCAATTTCTGGCTCAGGACTTCGACGAAACCGCATTGGATGCCATCCATCACGCGATCCTTGCGCATAGTTTCTCCGCCAAGGTACCCGCCACCACACTGGAGGCGCAGATATTGCAGGATGCGGATCGGTTGGAAGCATTGGGCGCCATCGGGATTGCCCGGTGTTTCAACGTTTCAGGCCAGATCGGGCGTGATCTGTTCGACGGGGCGGACCCTTTGGCAAGGGATCGCCCTTTGGACGACACCGCATTTGCGTTGGATCATTTTGAGGTGAAATTGTTCAAGGTCGCCGCGCAGCTTCATACCAAAACGGCCCGCGCAATCGCGGCAGATCGTATTGAATTTATGAAGAAATTTCAGCGCAGACTTGCGACGGAAGTGTCGCCAGCCTAGTTCAGAGCCGCCAGCGCCCGACGGCCCAGATCAAGCGCCAGTTCACTGTCCTCCAGAGCGGCATCCGGCAGGGAATAGTAAGGCATCGAAGAGGCCGCGCCATCCTTGCGGGTGTAGGTCCATTTGACCGCACCCATCGCTTCGAGTTCATCTGAGAAGGCACCACCGGTCGATTTGATCATGATCTGGCCATCCGAATGCAGAAGGGCAAAGATCACCCCCTCTGAATAGATCCCCATGCCGCCAAACATCCGGCGGGTGGTCAGATCCGGCAGCTCTTCAAACAGTTCGGTGGCAAAGGCGATATCACCGGCGCTCAGGCTCACTTGGCGAACAGGGTTTCGTCGAACTTGATCGACTCGCCGCAACCGCATGCCTCTGAAACATTGGGGTTGTTGAACTTGAAACCGGATTCCAACAGCGTGGTTTCATAGTCGATCTCGGTGCCGAACAAGAACATCTGCGCCATCGGTGCGATCATCACGCAGGCACCGTCCTGGGTGACAACCTCATCGTTGGGATCGGCCGTATCGACGTATTCCATGGTGTATTCCATGCCCGCACAGCCACCCTTTTTGACCCCGATCCGCAGGCCTGCATGGCCCGCCGATTTCATCAGCTTGGTGATTTGCGCCGCGGCCTTGGGTGTGATGGTAACGGCTTGCTTGCCGGGAATGCCGAACATGGTGTGATCTCCTGCTTGGCCTCAAGATAGGAGGCCCGATGCAATATCTCAAGCGGCGCGGGGCAAAGCTTTGCGCCTGTTACATAAAGCCCAGTTCGAGACGCGCCTCGTCAGACATCATGTCCATGCCCCATGGCGGCTCCCAGACCAGTTCCACATTGACCTGCTTCACACCGGGCAGGGGTTCCACCGCATCGGCCACCCAACCGGGCATTTCACCGGCGACAGGGCAACCGGGCGCTGTCAAAGACATCTTGATATCGACCTCGTTTTGGTCATTGATGTCGATGGTATAGATCAAACCCAATTCATAGATGTTGACAGGAATTTCAGGGTCATAGACCGAGCGGCAGGCCTCAACCACCTGTTCATACAAAGGATGATCGGTGCTGGACGGCGCAATCAGCGGCGTACCTTCAAGGGGTTGGGACTGGTCGGTCATATCTGCCTCGGTTCTGGTTCCTGAGTGTTTATATAGGGTTTAAGCGGGCAGGCGTCCATAGGGGCAAGCGGCAAGAACTGCGACAAATGGGGACGGAACGAGAAAATGAGCATGACGCAGCGGCCTCCGGCAAAGGTCTATGGGGACACCATCACCGATTCCACCCGTTGGCAGGCATTTGAGCCCCGCGATGGCGACATCGTGCTGTCTACGCCGCCCAAATCCGGAACGACATGGATCCAGGCGATTTTGGCGCTGCTGATCTCCGGTGATCCCGAAGTAGACGCAAAACCCAGCCTGAATGCGCCCTGGATCGACATGAGCGCCCGCGACATTGCCGAAGTGATGGAGCGGCTGGAAGCCCAGACAGGGCGGCGGCAGGTGAAGTCACACACACCTTTTGACGGGCTGCCGATCTGGGAGGCGCTGCGCTATATCTGTGTCTACCGGCATCCGATTGACGTGCATTTCTCGTTTCGCCGCCATGTCGCCAATCTGGCGCATTCCGGCACTGGTGTCAGCTTTCCTGACGATCCGGTTGAGAGTTTTTATGAATTTCTGGACGCAGACCGTTTTGATGCGGCCAGTTTGCAGATGATTGTGGATCATTACCGCAGCGCATTGGCTTTGGAAGAGGAAGGCACCGGCAACCTGCTGCGCCTGCATTATGCGGATATGTGCCGTGACCCCGAAGCCGCGATCAGTCGCATCGCCGATCACATCGGCATCACGCATCCGGCCGCACTCATGGCACGGTTGGTTGAAGCCGCATCCTTTGCCAATATGAAAGCCAACGCCGTGCGGTTTGCACCGGGCGCTGGCGTTGGTTTCTGGCATGACGACGCCGGGTTTTTCGACACGGCGTCATCCAACAAGTGGGAAGGGGTACTATCAGACAAGGATCTGGCCGCTTATCGCGCCCGGATCGCCGGAATGCTGCCGCCCAAAGAACAACGCTGGCTGGAGCAGGGCAGCAGCCTAGCCTGACTTGCGGCGGCGCACGGGCTGCGGTTTCACGCGCGCTTCTATCTCGTCATAAAGCTTGCCGACGATGTCTTTGCCTGTTGCCATCTCGATCCCCTCAAAACCGGGGGAGGAGTTTACCTCAAGCACCTTTGGCCCGCTTTCCGAGCGCAGCAGATCAACGCCAGCCTTGCCCAGCCCAAAGGCCCGCGCCGCCCGCACGGCGGTTTCGCGTTCTTCTTTGGAGATGCGCACCACCTTGGCCGATCCGCCCCGATGCAGGTTTGACCGGAAATCCCCCTCGGCCCCGGTGCGTTTCATCGCGGCCACGACCTTGCCAGCGATCACCAGACAGCGGATATCCTCACCTGCGGCCTCTTTGACAAAGTCCTGCACCAGAAAATTGGCCTTGAGCCCGCGAAAGGCGTCGATCACAGATTCGGCGGCTTTTTTGGTTTCGGCCAACACCACGCCTTTGCCTTGGGTGGATTCGAGCAGTTTCACGATCAGCGGCGCAGTGCCCACCAACCCCATCAGATTGGAGGTGTCCTTGGGCGAGGCGGCAAAGGCCGTGGTTGGCATGCCGATTTTCTTGGAGGCCAAGACCTGATGCGCGTGCAGCTTGTCGCGGCTGGCGGTGATGCCGGCGCTGCCGTTCACACAATAGGTTCCGATGGTCTCAAACTGACGGATGACTGCGGTGCCATAAGGCGTGATGGAGGCCCCGATGCGCGGGATCACAGCGTCATAGCGCGGCAGGCGTTTGCCATCATAATGCACCTCGGGGGCCATTGCATTGATCGCCATGTAACAGCGGGTCGTGTCGATCACCTCAACCACATGACCCCGCGCTTCGCCAACCTCGACAAGGCGGCGGGTAGAATAGTTGTTCTCACGGCTCAGCACGGCAATGCGCAGCGCCCGTTGTGGGGCGGTGCGGCGCACGGTGGCATCGTGATAGGCGTCATAGCTCAACTCTGGCTGCAAACGCCGTTCTGTGGCGGAAATGGAGATGTGATCGGCCAGCGCCTGACGGCCCAGGAGCATCCGGCTGGTCATACCGGCGCGGTTGGTCAGGGTGATCTCGATCGGCCATTGCTGATCGGCCACTGTCAGGGTGCTGGAAATCACATAGCGTTGCTCGGATTCGCCGTTGGAAGATGTGACCTCGCGCCGGTCCACCAGAGGGGCAGAGCAGGTGATGACAATGTCTTCGCGTCCGGCAATGGGATGCACGTTAAAGCGCACCTTGGGTTTGGCAGCGGGGCCAAACACCTCGATGTCATGGGCATGCAGGGCAGAGGTGCGCGCACCCGTGTCCACTTTGGCCTTGATGGCAGGCAGCCCCAAATCCGGCAGTGCAACCCATTCTTCCCACCCAAAGACCAATTCTTCCATCAACGTATCCTTTAGTTTTATTGAATACGCAGAGGTATCAGGCCGCCCCAGCGCGCACAAGCAGCCTGTTGATCAACTCAGTTGTCGTTGACGTCCTTGGTGACTATACGTGCGCCGCTTGACTGTTTGCGAAAGCCCAGGCGCAGGACGATCCAGCCAATCAGCGACAAAACCGCAAAGAGGGCGAGCAGGGCCGGAACGTTGATGCCCGGTGCCAACAGAACCACCCCGACCATCGCCAAGGCGCCCAGTCCGAAACCCAAGAATATGAACCCCGGCGCCAGCAATTCAACCACGCCAAGGGCCAGCGCGATGCAGATCCAGACCCACCAAAGCGAAAGATAATCCGCCATTATCCGCGTCCTTTCAGCAGTTTGAACGCATCACCGAAGGCTTCCAACGCCTGCGCGGGCACAAAGACCGTCTGGTTGCCATCGCTCTTGCCTAGAATGCTCATTGCTTCGACCTGTTTAAGCGCGATCTGGTACTGCGCCGCCTCCAACCCGTTCTCGTTGATCGCGGTGGCAACAACCTGGGTGGCGTAGGCCTCGGCCTCGGCCAATACCCGGCGTGCCTTGGCTGTCTGTTCGGAGGCATAAAGTTCGGCGTCGGCGGCCAGTTCAACCGCGCGTTTGGAGCCTTCGGCCTCGGTCACTTGCGCACGGCGGGCACGTTCGGCGTTCAGCTGTTGCATCATCGCGGCGCGGGTGGCGGCATCAAGGTTCACGTCCAGAATTTCGGCGCGGGTCACTTCGATGCCCCAATCGTCTACGGCGTCCTCGACACTGGATTTGATGGTGGTGATCAATTGGCTGCGGTTGGCCTGCACCTCGTCCAGATCCATCTTGCCGATCTCGGCCCGCACGATACCGGCCACAGTGGTGGAGATCGCACTGTCCACATCGCGGATCCGGTAGACCGTCTTTTCCGGCTCGGTGATCCGGTAGAACACCGAGGTGTCCACCTGAACCAGCACGTTGTCGCGGGTGATCGCGTCCTGACTGGCAGTGGGCAATTGACGCTCAAGGATCGAGATTTTATGGGCAATCTTGTCAATGAAAGGCACGATCATATTGATCCCCGGCCCAAGCACAGAGCGCAAGCGGCCAAAGCGTTCGACAACGTGTTGTTCGGACTGCGGAACAATCTTGACAGCCTTGACGATCAAAATGACGACCAATGCGGCCAGCAGAAGCCACGCGAGGTTGGTCTCCAAGGCGTTGATCAACAGTTGTTCAATATCCACTTGGCATACCCTTTTGGTTGAAACTTACCCTTCTATTTGTGCATTTTGCGTCCTGATTGCAAGTTTTGCAGGCTGGGTGTATCGCCAGCAATCAGATTACAAGGATGGCCGCGATGACCCGTATCACTTTTGAAAAACAAGCGCAGGATGGCAAGGCGCGGCGCGGTGTGATCCGCACCACAAGGGGCGACATCCAGACCCCGGCGTTCATGCCTGTTGGCACCGCGGCAACGGTCAAGGCGATGATGCCCGAAAGCGTGGCGGCGACGGGGGCCGATATCCTGCTGGGCAACACCTATCACCTGATGCTGCGCCCCACGGCAGAGCGGGTGGCGGCCTTGGGCGGTTTGCACAAATTCATGAATTGGTCCGGCCCGATCCTGACCGACAGCGGCGGGTTTCAGGTGATGAGCCTTGCAGGCCTGCGCAAGCTGACGGAAAAGGGCGTGACCTTCAAAAGCCACATCGACGGGTCCAAGCACGAGATCACGCCGGAACGTTCGATGGAAATTCAGGCGCTTTTGGGCAGCGACATCGTGATGTGTTTTGACGAATGCCCCGCATTGCCTGCGGATCGGGACCGGATTGCCTCCAGCATGGAATTGTCGATGCGGTGGGCGCGGCGGTCCAAGGATGCCTTTGGTGACCGTCCCGGTCATGCGCTCTTTGGAATTCAGCAAGGCGGATTGGAAGAAGACCTGCGGGCCCAAAGTGCGCAGGCGCTGCGTGAAATCGAATTTGACGGTTACGCGGTTGGTGGATTGGCCGTGGGCGAGGGGCAGGAGGCGATGTTTGGTTGCCTTGATTTTGCGCCCGATCAATTGCCAGAAGACAAGCCGCGTTACCTGATGGGGGTGGGAAAGCCCGATGACATCGTCGGCGCGGTGGCGCGCGGCATCGACATGATGGATTGCGTGCTGCCGTCCCGGTCCGGGCGTACGGGGCAGGTGTTCACACGTCACGGCGTGCTGAACATCAAGAACGCGCGGCATCAGGATGATCCGCGCCCTCTGGATGAAAACTGCAGCTGCCCGGCCTGCCGGAACTATTCACGGGCCTATCTGCACCACGTGTTCCGCAGTCAGGAAATCATCAGCTCCATGCTGCTGACATGGCACAATCTACATTACTATCAGGATATTATGGCAGGTATGCGCGAGGCGATCGCGGGCGGAACTTTTGCCGCATGGCAGGCGGATTTCCATGCCGGTCGCGCACAGGGAGACATTGACCCCCTGTGACGCATTTCTGAGGGCCGGTCAGGCCAGACGCAATTCCGGCTTTGCAGAGGTGTCCTCGTTGCCCTGTGCACGGTCCAGATCGGCGGCGTCAGAGGACAACAGGCCAACCAGCTCGTCCGTGGTCAGGGCCGTGCAGAATTCCCCGTGCATGGAAGCGACAGCCATATCATGCACCAGTTCCGGATCGTGGTCCTTGCCGTTCCGATCAATCCGGTTGCAGGTCGCGCAGGCGTCATGGGCGAGATAGACGTCAAAACCCATGTTTCCGGCCATGCGTACGGTGGTCTCTACACAGAAGTTGGTAAAGTAACCGGCCACGACCAGGCGCTGAATACCGGCCCGGCGCAGATCAACCTCCAGCGAGGTGCCGATAAAGCCCGAGTTCACGTCCTTGTTGACGATGATATCGCCTTCGGCGGTTTCAAGGCCATCAAGCTGTGCGCCGCCCGGCAGCGAAAACTTGAGCGGGCTGTCCGGCTCAATGGAATCGTGGCGGGTAAAGGCGCAGCGGCGTCCGGCGGTGCGGAAACTGCGCAGCAATTGAACCAGTTTCTCCTGACAATCAGGGTTGTTCATCCGGCCCGTTGGCCCGCCCCAATGGCTTAGGGTGTGCACGCCCTTTTGAACGTCGATCAGCAGCAATGCGGTGTCTGCTCCGAATTTTTTGATCATTGGAAAATTCTCCTTTTTTCGCCGCAAACCAACCATACGGGAAATTCCCTGTCACCCGTGACGACCGACAAAATTTGGCATTTTCGCGCCATCTGCCGTGCGCTGGCCGTTTTATTTAGTGATCAATTTGCGCAAAACCGTGGTTGCCACTGCCTGCACAGCAGGTGATGATGCGCCAAAGCCCCGTTAAGGGATTGAAACAGGCGGATCAGGTATACATATCTGGTTCTGAACAGGAGACGGCAGAGGTTGCCTACTGAGGAACCTGCACCGTCTTGCTAGAATAAGGAAAGAGCATGTTAGAGCCTTTGAACGCGTCCTACCCCGTTTTGCCGCTGCGCGATATTGTGGTGTTCCCCCATATGATTGTGCCGCTGTTTGTGGGCCGCGAGAAATCTGTACGCGCCCTCGAAGAGGTGATGGCGGACGACAAACAAATCCTGCTGTCCAGCCAGATCGATCCCGGTGACGATGATCCCGATACCGATGGTATCTTCAAGGCTGGCGTGCTGGCCAATGTGCTGCAACTGCTGAAACTGCCCGATGGCACGGTCAAGGTACTGGTCGAAGGTCAGGCGCGTGTGCGTATCACAGAATACCTTGAAAATGATGACTTTTTCGAAGCCCGCGCCGAATATCTGACGGAAATGCCGGGCGATGCGGCCACCACCGAAGCCTTGTTGCGGTCGGTCGCGGATGAGTTTGAGCGTTACGCCAAGGTCAAGAAAAACGTGCCCGATGAGGCGCTTGCCGCCGTGGGCGAAACGGCAGAGCCTGCACGCCTGGCCGACCTTGTTGCGGGCCATCTGGGCATCGAAGTGGAACAAAAGCAGGATCTGCTCGAAACGCTGTCCGTGTCCGAGCGGCTTGAGAAAGTCTACGGTCTGATGCAGGGTGAAATGTCCGTCCTGCAGGTTGAGAAAAAGATCAAAACCCGCGTGAAATCCCAGATGGAGCGGACCCAGCGCGAGTACTATCTGAACGAACAGATGAAGGCGATCCAGCAAGAGCTGGGGGACGGCGAAGACGGCAAAAACGAAGTTGCCGAACTCGAAGCCAAGATCGCCGAGACCAAGCTCAGCAAAGAGGCCAAGGAGAAGGCTGAAGCCGAGCTGAAAAAGCTTAAGAACATGAGCCCGATGTCCGCCGAGGCAACGGTTGTGCGCAACTATCTGGACTGGATGTTGTCGATCCCATGGGGCGTAAAATCCCGTGTGAAAAAGGATCTAGGCCGCGCTCAAACCGTGCTGGACGATGATCATTATGGTCTGGAAAAGGTCAAGGAACGGATCGTCGAATATCTCGCGGTGCAGCAGCGCTCCTCCAAGATGAAAGGCCCGATCATGTGCCTTGTCGGCCCTCCGGGTGTTGGTAAAACATCGCTGGGCAAATCTGTGGCCAAGGCCACGGGGCGTGAGTTTATCCGCATCAGCCTGGGCGGCGTGCGCGATGAAAGCGAGATCCGCGGTCATCGCCGGACCTACATCGGCTCGATGCCCGGCAAGATCATTCAGGCGCTGAAAAAAGCCAAGACCACCAACCCGCTTATCCTCTTGGACGAGATCGACAAGATGGGGCAGGACTTCCGTGGTGATCCGGCCTCGGCCATGCTCGAAGTGCTTGATCCGGAACAGAACTCCACCTTTGTGGATCACTACATGGAAGTCGAGTATGACCTCTCGAACGTGATGTTCCTGACCACCTCCAACAGCTACAACATGCCTGGCCCATTGCTGGACCGGATGGAGATTATCCCGCTGTCCGGCTACACCGAGGATGAAAAACGCGAGATCGCCAAACAGCATCTGGTGCAAAAGCAGATCAAGAACCACGGTCTTAAGGCCAAGGAATTCCAGATCGAGGATTCCGCGCTGACCGACATCATCCGCTATTACACCCGCGAGGCGGGCGTGCGGAATCTGGAGCGTGAAATCGCCAAGGTGGCGCGTAAGTCGCTGACCAAAATCATTAAGAAAGAGGCAGACGCTGTGGTGGTTTCTGCCGACAATCTTGATGAATTCCTTGGTGTACGTAAACACCGCTATGGTCTGGCTGAAAAAGAAGACCAAGTGGGCGTTGTGACCGGTCTGGCCTACACGTCGGTGGGCGGTGAGCTTCTCCAGATCGAAGCATTGCGCCTGCCGGGCAAGGGCCGGATGAAAACCACGGGTAAGCTGGGCGATGTGATGAAAGAAAGCATCGACGCGGCCAGTTCCTATGTGCGCTCCATCTCGCCGCAGATCGGGGTCAAGCCGCCGAAGTTCGACGTGCTGGACATCCACGTGCACGTGCCCGATGGGGCAACGCCAAAGGATGGCCCGTCGGCGGGTCTCGCCATGGTCACCTCCATTGTTTCAGTTCTGACGCAGATCCCTGTGCGCAAAGATATCGCCATGACGGGTGAAGTGTCCCTGCGTGGAAATGCGATGCCCATTGGCGGGCTCAAGGAGAAACTGCTTGCGGCCCTGCGCGGCGGGATCACCACGGTTCTGATCCCGACCGAGAATGAAAAAGACCTGCCGGATATCCCCGACAACGTCAAAGAGGGGCTGACCATCATTCCGGTCAGCCATGTCTCCGAGGTGCTGGAGCAAGCCTTGGTGTCAAAGCCTGAGGCGATTGAATGGGATCAAGAGGCCGAAGATGCCGCCGCAGCGGCTGCTGTGGCGCCCAAATCCGGAGCAGGGGACAGCGCGACCGCGCATTGATCCCGATGTGTTCCAAGTAAACGAAAAAAGCGCCCTGTGATGACAGCAGGGCGCTTTTCTTTTGCTGGTGGATTGATCCTAAAGATCAGTCGCCAAGTGCCGGAATGGCCAGCAGAACTGCCAGCATGGCAACCATGGCGGTGCCGCTGCTGCTGCCCTCTGCATCGGTAACAACCACAGGCTCTTCGACAACGGGATCGGCAAGCGATCCGGCCTGTGCCGCAGATGTAAATGTGGCCGCCGCCAGGGCAACCGCGCAAATTGTGCTTTTCTTCATCATTTTTCCCCAAGTCTGAAACACCGCCCCATGTTACCGACAATGCCGCGCCGAGCAAGGGATACTGGCTTAATTCATCAATATCTGGTATCGGTAAACACAACGATAACAACCTATCAACGGGGCAAACTGAGCATGACATCATCCAAGCCTGCGAAAGCAGTGACAAAATCCGCCGCAAGCGCGGTGAAACCGGCCGTCAAGAAAACCCTGGCAAAAGCCGCGCCGCCGATATCTGCGGTTGCCGGAAAAACGCCCATTTCAGCCAAAACCGCCACGCCAGCGGTCGTAGACGCGCCGCAACCTGTGGTGCTTGGTCCGATGTTGCGCAAAAAAGAGCTGATCGAAAAAGTTGTCGACCGGGCCGGCATCAAAAAGAAAGACGCAAAGCCGGTGATTGAGGCCATGCTTGCGGTGCTTGGCGAGGCGCTCACCGAGCATCGCGAGATCAATCTGCCGGACCTGGGCCGTATCAAGGTGCGTAAGGAAAAGATGCTGCCCAACGGCCGTGTGATGATCACCAAGATCCGTCAACCCCTTGGCAGCACGACCAAAAAAACGCCTGACACTTCTGAATAGATCCCGCGCGGCCAGTTTTTCCAACTCGGCCCTTGCAAGGCCGGGCCCAATTGGCTACTCCGCCGCGCAAGGGTGATTAGCTCAGTGGTAGAGCGCTTCGTTCACATCGAAGATGTCAGGAGTTCAAATCTCTTATCACCCACCATCTTTCTTTGGTTGTCTTTTCTAGATAAGCCTTACAAGGCTGTTGGCCTGACCGACGTCCGCCCGCTACGCGGCCAGTCTGGGTCAGGAGTTCAAATCTCTTATCACCCACCATTCCCTTCCCGCCGTTTCTGATGCATCAAACGGGCATCCAATTCTAAACGGCAGATCCCATGACAAATAACTATCCGAAAATCTGGTTCCTGCGCCACGGGCAGACAGAGTGGAACCGCGAGTTCCGCCTGCAGGGGCAGTTGGATTCGCCGCTGACCCGACAAGGCCAAGTCGAAGCGGCGCGCCAGGCCAGGATCATGCCGGAAATTCTGGCCCAGAATCCGGCAATCTATGCCTCGCCCCTCGGGCGGGTCCGCCAAACGGCGCAGATCGCATTAGGCGATGTGCCGCGGCAGGAAGATGCGCGGTTGATGGAAATTCACGCGGGTAGATGGCAGGGGATGACCCGCACCGAAATTCTGGCTGACCGCCCCGAATGGGCCGCACAATCGCCCACGCCGCTTGAGATCTACGAGGCGGCCGACGGGGGGGAGGGGCTGGCCGCCTTTCATGCCCGGATTGTCGATTTTCTGAACGATCTTACCGGACCAAGCGTGATTGTGGCCCATGGTCTGTTGGGGCAGGTGCTGCGGGCGGAGGTTTGCGGGCTGCCCATCGATCAGGCGGGCAATCTGTCGAACTTGCAAGGCTGCGTCTATCTGCTTGAAAACGGTCAGGAAACGGTGCTTGAGGCGCCGGAGTGAACTCTGCGCCGCCGCTTTATATTCTGCGCCACGGCGAGACAGAATGGAATGCAACGGGCCGGTTGCAGGGGCGGTTTGATTCGCCCTTGACCAAGGCCGGGCGTGCACAAGCCGAGGCGCAAAGAGAGATCCTGCAAGTCAATGATCTGACCGGCTTTTCCGCCATCAGCAGCCCGCAGGGCCGCGCGGTGCAAACCGCTCGCATTGCCTGCGCGGGCCTCATCGATCCCATTGCAACCGACCCCGCGTTGAGCGAAATTGGCCTCGGCGATTGGGCGGGCGGCATCCGCGCAGATCTGATCCAAAGCTCCGGCGCGAGTGATGGTTTTGACCTTTACGAACTGGCCCCCAATGGCGAGGGATTTGCCGCCCTGCATGCCCGCTGCCACCGCTTTCTAAGCGGCCTGACCGACCCAGCGGTTCTGATCACCCATGGCATCACATCGCGTATGCTGCGGCTGATCCTGACGGGCCGCCCGATCAGAGATCTGCGCGATATGGCGGGCGGGCAGGGCGTTGTTTTTTACCTTGAGAACGGAAAACAAAAAAGGTTGGATTTAGGGGCTTGAACCCCCCTTCGACCTTGCGCTAAGAGAGCGCACGGCGGGTCGTTAGCTCAGTTGGTAGAGCGCTTCGTTTACACCGAAGATGTCGGGAGTTCGAGCCTCTCACGACCCACCATTTACTCTCTCTTTTTGTCGTGTCTTATTCATTCAGTTAGCAAAGCTGACCGAACTTGTCAGATGTCGGGTATGAGCCCATAGGAGACGTTGATAAGATAAAATGAGGGTCACGCCCAACGCTGGGTGCGTGGGGTTTTTTAGGATGATGGTTCTGGGTCCAAAGATACTGTCAGATATAGCGCATGAATTGCCAAATCGGAGATTTGGCAGCGCCCGAACCGCCCCGTTTTGCCAAAGGCAAACCTACGGTTTGACGGGGCGGGCGCTTTGCTTCCCGCCTCTCGGTTCGGGCGCGGTGGAAATTGTTGCGCAGCAAAGTCCCGCCTGATCGCCATCCTGAGGCCGCTAGCCTACAGGAATTTGCGCGACATTGTCAGATGTTGGCTCAGAGCCCTTTCTGACCTGTTGTTGTAGCCCGAATGGCAATAAGAATTATCAGTTCATTGTGTCGAGGGTAGAATGGAAAACAAATACACCGATAATATTGTCGAACACGCATTTTTCGGGATCGACGAAAACATCCCCGCTGATCGAACGACCGTCGTATACTTAAGAGACCTGATGAAGGTTCATGCAACTCTTGCAGAACTAATACAGTTCTTCCATCAACCCCTCCATATGCAAACACTTGAAGACGTTGAAAAATATTTGGGGACGCTCGAGACTAATGGCGCTTACAAGCTTATGACGTTAGCTCACCACGACATAATGAGCCGCATGCTCCCCAGTGACATGGAGGCGCTGATTGAAGGAAGTGCTTTGGATGCACCGAATAGCCCCCACTATTTTGAAGAATAGGAAACTATGCAGGTTCATTTCCAAGGACACCACTAGCCCAGTAACACTGTCCGTGCTGTCTTTCAGGCGTGTGGTAGATGGTCGCTTTGTCCACAAAGCCGACATTGGCTTCCGCTTCTTCGCTTTACCCGCGCATACCTGAATGCGGGCAATGGTCATCTCTCATCCCTTTCAAGTGTCGGTATGAGTATGATCGAACAATCGCAATCAGGCCCAAATCCTAGATTTCAGTTATTGGACTTTCTGGCGCAAAACTGCGGTGTGCATCCTGTCCCTTTGCGGAAAGAATGGATGAAATGGGATTGATCGGCATAGGACCAGACCACCCTTCGGTTCAAGGCTTGCCGCAAAGCGGTGTGGAATGTCGATCTTTGGCGATACCTGCCCCCACAAGGAGGGTCATTTGCAACGCCGCATAGCCCGGGCAAACTTTCTTCATAAATCTGCATTTTTGCGGCTTGACCCTGTGCCCATGCAGCCATAGAACCACCAAGCGCTTCGGGGGAACCTGAGGTCGCAGCAGCGGGCGGTTGTAGCTCAGTTGGTTAGAGTGCCGGCCTGTCACGCCGGAGGTCGCGGGTTCGAGCCCCGTCAACCGCGCCATTGCTGCTTGAAAAAGGGTCCTCGTTGAGGGCCCTTTTTTCTTGGCTGATTTCTTTGACAAATTTCCGTGCAAACGCGCTTGACGGCCCTGCGCAACTCTCTTATGTCGCTCCTCACGCGGTTGTAGCTCAGCTGGTTAGAGTGCCGGCCTGTCACGCCGGAGGTCGCGGGTTCGAGCCCCGTCAACCGCGCCACTATCCTGAAATAGGGTCCTCACCAGAGGGCCCTTTTTTCGTTTCAGGTCAGGGTGTTGCAGCGGTGAGGAATGCCAACAGCGCCTCGGTGGTTTCCTGTGGATATTCATCAACAAAGAAATGCCCGCCCGGCACCGGCGCGGCGGTGATATCGCGCAAACGGGCCTCCCATGTGGCAGGTACGTTATAAGCTTTGCCCATTGCGCCATCCGCGCCGTACATCACCAGCGCGGGGCAGGTGACTTGCCGGTCCAGATCCGCCGCGTCGAGGACAAAATCATGATCCAGCGCGGCGCGGTAGTCGGCGCACATGCCCCGGATCGCCTCGGGGTCGCGCCATGCGTCGCGATAGGCGTCCAGCGCGGCTGGGTCGAAATCGGACAGCTTGGTTGCACCCCATCCCTTCAGGCAGCTCTCGAAATAGGCGTCAGGGTCATGGCCGATCATGGTTTCGGGAAACGGCGCGGGCTGAGCGAGAAAAAACCAGTGATAATAAGCGCGTGCCACCTGCTGCGACAGTTGATCAAGCAGCAGATGGGTCGGCACGATATCCATCACCGTCAGGCTTTGCACCGCGTCAGGGGCATCCAGTGCCATCCGGTGCGCCGTGCGCCCGCCACGATCATGACCGACAAGGTGAAACCGGTCAAACCCCAGATCGCGCATCAGCGCCAGGGGATCGGCGGCCATATGGCGAAAGCTGTAGTTTTCGGTGCCCTGCGGCTTGCCGCTTTGGCCATAGCCGCGCAGATCGGGGGCAATCACTGTGAACTGCGCCGCCAATGCAGGGGCCACCGCGTGCCACATGGCATGGGTCTGCGGAAAACCATGCAGCAGCAACAGCGGCGGCCCATCACCGCCCCGTGCATAATGAACCTGCTGCCCGTTGGCGGTCACGGTCTGGCTTTCGAACCCTTGAATAATGGTCATCTATGCGGCCTTTCCCTGTTGGACTTTCACAGCTTACAAACCAAATCGCGCAGGTGTAAGAGGGGGCATGACCAGCGCCGTGACACATCCCGCAAGACTGGGCATTCTTTGCATGGTGGCGGGGATGTTCTTTATTTCTATCAATGACATGCTGATCAAATCACTGTCCGGAGGATACCCCCTGCACGAGTTGGTTTTGCTGCGCTCGGCGGTTGGGATCGGGTTCAGCTTTGTGCTGTTGCAGATCGAAGGCGGGGTGAAATTGCTGCGCACCGGGCGTTATGGCCTGCATCTGCTGCGGGCGCTGTTGGTGGTTTTTGCCAATTCGGCGCTTTACGCGGCGATTGTCGCGATGCCGCTGGCAATGGCCAATGCGCTGTATTTCGTTGCGCCGCTGTTTGTGACTTTGCTGTCCATTCCGGTGCTGGGCGAACAGGTTGGCGCACGGCGGATGACGGCCGTGGCAATCGGGTTTGGCGGTGTCTTGCTGATGATGGCCCCGCAGATCGCCAGGGGCGAGGGGGGTCTGGGCTGGCTTGTGGTGCTGCCGGTTCTGGCGGCGGCTGGATACGCCAGCATGTCGGTGCTAACCCGCAAACTGGGCCAGACCAGCCGCGCCTCGGCGTTGGCGATCCAGATGCAATTTGCCTTTGTCTGTGTCAGCCTGGTGATGTTTTTTGCCGTGGGCGACGGGCGCTTTGTCGATGAAAACACCAATGACAGCATGCGGTTCCTGCTGCGGGAGTGGATCTGGCCGGAAACGGCGGATCTGTTGCCCATCACAGGGTTGGGATGCCTGTCCGCGGTGGTGGGGTACCTGATGACCCAAGCCTACCGCCTCAGCCGCGCCTCGGCCGTTGCGCCATTTGAATATATCCTGCTGATCTTTTCGCTGTTCTGGGGCTGGATGGTGTTTGGCGAATGGCCGGAAAACAGCGTGTTCCTCGGGGCGGCCGTGGTGATCGGGTCCGGGGTCTATGTGTTTGTGCGAGAGGGCCGCAAGCCGCCGACACGGCGGGCTTAGGGTCGAAGGTTGGCTGTGCGGCCCGAGTTGCCCCTAATATGCCACCGCGCCCGAGCAGGGGGGCAGTTTCACCGCCCCCCTCGCATCAGCTCAATGCGTCCAGTATCCGTGCCCAGGACCGGATGCCTTTGTGAAAGCTTTCCATGTCGTATTTCTCATTCGGGGAATGGATCGCGTCGTCGTCTTTGCCAAAGCCCACCAGCATCGGTTCGGTGTCAAGGATCTGTTGGAAGTGACCGGCAATCGGGATCGACCCGCCGCAGCCGATATAGGCGGCCGGGATTTGCCATTCGTCTGACAGCGCCTTGCGCGCCGCTTCGAACATATCGCCAGATGTGTCCGCGCCCGAGGCCTGGCTGGCGCCGTGACCGTTGAATTCGACCTCATAGTCGGCGGGCAGGGCATCGCGCACCATTTGCCGGAAGCTTTCGCGGATCGCCAGCGGATCCTGATCGCCCACAAGGCGGAAACTGATCTTGGCATGGGCCTTGGATGGCAGAACGGTCTTGAACCCGTCACCGGTATAGCCGCCCCAGATCCCGTTCACGTCACAGGTGGGCCGCGACCAGATCATCTCAAGCGGGGTGCGGTCCTGCTCGCCTGCGGGCTGTGACAGGCCAACATCACCAAGGAAGGTTTCATGATCAAAGGCGAGGCCCTGCCATTGCGCTTCCAACTCGTCGGACAATTCCGGCACGCCATCATAAAACCCCGGCACGGTGATGCGGCCGGTGTCATCATGCAGGGATGCAATGATCCCGCTCAGCACCCGGATGGGGTTCATCGCGATGCCGCCGTACATGCCCGAATGCAGGTCCATCGTAGGGCCGGTCAGGGTCAGTTCCTCACCCAGAAGCCCGCGCAGCATGGTGACGATGGCGGGGGTCTTGGATTCGAACAGACCGGTGTCACAGATCAGGGCGATATCTGTCTTCAGCTCTTCTGCGTTCTCTTTCATGAAGGGCACAAGGGAGGGCGAGCCGGATTCCTCTTCGCCCTCAAGGAAAAAGGTGATCCGGCAAGGCCAGTCACCCTTGACCGCTTTCCATGCGCGCAAGGCTTCGACAAAGGTCATCAACTGGCCCTTGTCATCGGACGATCCGCGCCCGCGGATCACCCGGCCCTTGGCGGTGTCCTCAATCTGCGGGTCAAACGGGTCATTGTCCCACAGATCCAGCGGATCTACCGGCTGCACATCATAGTGGCCGTAAAACAGCAGATGCGGGCCGCTGTTGCCCACATGGCCCACCACCATCGGATGGCCCGGTGTCGGGCGTTTGGAGGCATCAATGCCCAGCCCTTGCAGGTCCGACACCAGCCAATCGGCGGCGCGGTCGCAATCGGCCTTGAACGCCGGATCGGTGGAAATCGACGGAATGCGCAACAGATCCAGCAGCCGGTCGGTGGCTTCAGGCAGGTCGGCGTCAATACGCGCAAGGACATCATCAAGGGACATCGGTCACTCCAGTTTTGTTTGGTTTTGCCGGACCGTATCAGGCCGCTGCCCAGTGTCCAGAGGCAGGGCGCGGGATCAGGCGCCTTGGCGTTTTGCCGCGCGGCTGGACCATTGCGCCACCAGAAAGACAGCAAGCGCCGCGCCGGCAAATCCAAGCACCAGAGGGGTGACATTGCCGGTGTAGATTTCGCTGATCACAAAGCCGACCGGGATCGCGATGGCGGTGGACAATGCACCAATGACCGCTGCGCCAAGGCCTGCCATATGGCCAAGTGGCTCCATTGCCAGGGCATTGAGATTGCCAAACAGCAGCCCCATGCAGAAAAAGGTGATCATCAGCCACGCCATGAACAAGGCGAAAGGTGGCAACTCCCCCTGCGCCAAGATAAACGCCGCAAAGGCAGAGGCCGACGCCACAACCACACAAAGCGCGATATTGGACAGGAACCGCATACCCCATTTTTCGACCAATGCCGAGTTCAGGATCGACGCCGCCCCGATGGCCAGAGCGGCAGCGCCAAACCAAAGGGCAAAAGCCTCGCCCTTGTCATAGCTGTTTTGAAAGATCTGCTGCGCAAGGCTCAGGTAGGCCAGAAACGGCCCAAAGATGATGCCGCTGCAAAGGGTAAACCCGATGGCTGCTGGGGTGCGGATGATTTCGGCGATGCCGCCTGCAATGTTACGCAGCGACAGAACCCGCCGGTCTTCAGGCATCAGGGTTTCGGGCTGGCGCAATGAAAACCAGACCCATGTGATCCCCGCCATTGCGAGCAACATGGCAAAAGTGGCCCGCCATCCCGACAGCGAAATCAGCAACTGGCCAATGGCGGGGGCGATCGCGGGCACAATGATAAAGACCGCCATCACAAAGGACATGATCCGCGCCATCGCGCGCCCTTCATAGCCGTCGCGCACAATCGCCACCGCCACAATGCGCGGTCCTGCCATGCCCAGCCCTTGCAGCAAACGGCCCAGCAACAGCATCTCGAACGAGCCTGCAAAAAGACAAAGCAGAGTGCCAAGACAGAACATCAGATACCCGCCATGGATCACAGGGTGGCGGCCATAGCTGTCTGACAGGGGACCAACAACCAGTTGTCCCAGTGCAAAACCGGCAAACAGAACCGAAATGACCAGATGCCCCTTACCAGGATCATCCTGACCTAATTCAAGGGGAATCAGTGACAATGCAGGCAGCATCACATCCGTTGTCATCGCTACGAGCGAGATCATCAAAGCGGTCAGGACGATAAATTCGGGGCGGGAGGGCACAGTGTTCATGTCCGTCCTTTCGCCCAATTACAGACCCGCAACAACCACAATCGACACCGCACGCCACGTCAACGACGCATGTTGATCCAGATCAAGGCTGCGACATCGGGTGCTTCTATAAAGCATTGAATAGCTGAATACGTTTCTGTATTCGTTCTAAATACCCCTTACGGGCGTCAGGCGCCTTGCTGACTGCCCGGACTGCCAGATGGAGAGGCGCATGGACTATACCGACAAGCTCGATGAGGCGATTGCGCGTCTGCATGAAGAGGGCCGTTACCGGACCTTTATCGATATTGAGCGGCGCAATGGCCAGTTCCCGCACGCGGTCTGGACACGTCCCGATGGCACCGAGCAGGACATCACCGTCTGGTGCGGCAATGACTATCTCGGCATGGGGCAGAACCCGGTTGTTCTGCAAGCCATGGAAGAGGCGCTGCATGCCACGGGCGCAGGCTCCGGCGGGACGCGCAACATCTCCGGCACAACGGTCTATCACAAACGGCTAGAGGCCGAACTGGCCGATCTGCATGGCAAAGAGGCGGCGCTGCTGTTCACCTCCGCCTACATTGCCAATGACGCGACACTGTCGACTCTGCCAAAACTGTTTCCGGGTTTGATCATCTATTCCGATGCGCTGAACCACGCTTCGATGATCGAAGGCGTGCGCCGCAATGGCGGGGCCAAGCGGATCTTCCGGCACAATGACGTCGCGCACCTGCGCGAATTGCTTGAGGCCGACGATCCTGCCGCGCCCAAGCTGATTGCCTTTGAATCGATCTATTCGATGGACGGTGATTTTGGCCCGATCGAGGCGATCTGTGATCTGGCCGATGAATTTGGCGCTTTGACCTATATCGACGAAGTGCATGCTGTGGGCCTTTACGGGCCGCGCGGGGCAGGGGTGGCGGAACGCGACCGCCTGATGCACCGTCTGGACATCATCAACGGCACCTTGGCCAAGGCCTACGGCGTGATGGGTGGCTATATCGCGGCCAGCGCCAAGATGTGTGATGCGATCCGGTCCTATGCGCCGGGGTTTATCTTTACCACCTCTTTGCCTCCCGCCATTGCGGCGGGCGCGGCGGCATCGGTGGCCTACCTCAAACGCGCACCCGAGCTGCGCGAAAGGCATCAGGCACAGGCCAAGGCATTGAAACTGCGGCTGAAGGGGCTGGGCCTGCCGATCATCGATCACGGCAGCCATATTGTGCCGGTGATGGTGGGCAATCCTGTGCACACCAAAATGCTGTCCGATATGCTGCTTGAAGATCACGGCATTTACGCCCAGCCGATCAATTTCCCGACCGTGCCACGCGGAACAGAGCGGTTGCGCTTTACCCCGTCGCCGGTACACGGACCAAGAGAAATGGACGCATTGGTACGCGCAATGGATGGTTTGTGGTCCCATTGTGCGCTGAATCGTGCCGAAGCTGCGGGTTAAACAGGGAAAATTCGTATTTCCCGTTGCCTTGTGCTATAGCTCAGTGAAGAAAAGGCCAAAGCCGAATCGTTGGGATGGATGATCAAGGCTTAAGGTTTCAGGCAGGTTAACGACGGGACGGTACTATGATCAGGCGATGGTCCTCCAAGATCGCAACGGACGAAGAGGTTGAACCTAAGGGGTTTGACGCCTTTGAACTGAGGCTTGGAGACCTTATGCGCGGTGAACGCGCCACCATGGGCAAATCGCTTTTGGATGTGCAGCGCGAACTTCGGATCAAAGCGGCCTATATCGCCGCCATCGAAAACGCCGACCCTGACGCTTTTGACACTCCCGGATTTATTGCTGGCTATGTGCGGTCCTATGCGCGCTATCTGTCGATGGACCCGGACAAGGCCTTTGCTGCCTTCTGTGCAGAATCCGGTTTCTCGGTTGCGCACGGCATGTCTGCCGATGCCTCTGTTATCAAGAAAACCAACATCGAAGACCGTCAGCCCCGCCCCACGGGCGGCGACATTTTTGCGCGCTCCAACCCTGCCATGGCACCAATGGGCGACAGCCTGCTCAGCCGTGTCGAACCGGGCGCGGTGGGCTCCATGCTGGTGCTGGTTGCGCTGATCGGTGCTATTGGATTTGGCGGCTGGACTGTTTTGAAAGAAGTGCAGCGCGTGCAGGTTGCACCTGTTGACCAGACACCGGTTGTCTTGTCCGACCTGGATCCGCTGGATGGTGCGCTGATCACAGCGCCGGACAGCGAAAACACCACGGCCGCGCCGCAGATGCCTGCACCGCGCACCGCCGCTCTGGACCGGCTTTATCGGCCTCAGGCACTGGATGTGCCGGTGCTGGTGGCACGTGATGCGCCCATTGCAACAATTGATCCTCGTTCCGTCGGCAGCTTTGCCACCGCGGCGGATCAGTTGCCACAGATCGGTGTTCAGACTGCCGGGTTTGGCGGCACACAATCGGCCACAGATCTGGCTGTTGCCGAGGCTTTGGGCACTCTGCCGAATGTGCCGGTGGTTGTTGGCGCTGCGAAAGAGGGCGTGCGCATGGTTGCCGCTTATCCCTCATGGGTGCGGGTTCGCTCCGCCGATGGCACCGTCATCTTTGAAGGGGTGATGAACAAGGGCGACACATGGGATGTGCCCATCACGGAAGAGCCACCAACCCTGCGCACCGGCGAATCCGGCGCCATCTATTTCGCGATGGCGGATGGCTGTTTTGGCCCGGCAGGTGCACGTGGTGCGATCACATCGAACCTGCCACTGCACCAACAAGCGCTGGCCGAACTTTACGCGCCGGTTGATCCAACCCAGGACACCTCGCTGTCACGGATGTTTGCCGATCTGGAAACCTCCGATATTGATCCGGCCGTTTTGGCCGCGATGCCCTGCCAAACAAACTAAGCGCCCATTGCACCAGAGGGCCGGCTTGACTAGGTACTGAGGGACAACAAACGCCCCCAGACCGAGGTGATCCCATGTCGCTGAACCACATCCGCCCTTGGCGGGACATTTACCGCCGCACCTCGCGTCAGATCATGGTGGGCAATGTGCCTGTGGGCGGCGATGCCCCGATCACCGTACAAACCATGACCAACACCTTGACCACCGATGTGGCAGGCACCATCGCGCAAATCCAGGCGGCGACGGATGCAGGTGCCGACATCGTCCGGGTCTCTGTGCCGGACGAGGCATCCTCCAAGGCGCTCAAGGAGATCGTACCGGAGGTCAGCGTGCCCATCGTCGCCGACATCCATTTCCACTACAAACGCGGCATTGAGGCCGCAGAGGCCGGGGCGGCTTGCCTGCGGATCAATCCGGGCAACATCGGTGACGAGACGCGGGTCAAAGAGGTGATCAAAGCGGCGCGGGATCACAATTGCTCGATCCGCATCGGCGTCAACGCCGGATCGCTGGAGAAACACCTGCTGGACAAATACGGAGAGCCATGCCCCGACGCGATGGTGGAAAGTGGTCTGGACCATATCAAGATCTTGCAGGACAACGATTTTCACGAGTTCAAGATCAGCTGCAAAGCCTCTGATGTCTTCATGGCGGCTGCTGCCTATCAAAAGCTGGCCGAAGCCACGGATGCCCCCATTCACCTTGGCATCACCGAGGCAGGCGGGCTGATGTCCGGCACCATCAAATCTGCCATTGGTCTGGGCAATCTGCTTTGGATGGGCATTGGCGACACGATCCGCGTGTCGCTGTCTGCCGATCCGGTTGAAGAGGTCAAGGTCGGCTATGAGATCTTGAAATCATTGGGCCTGCGCCATCGCGGCGTAAACATCATTTCCTGCCCTTCCTGTGCACGGCAGGGGTTTGACGTGATCAAAACCGTTGAGGCGCTGGAAAAACGGCTGGAGCATATCAAGACTCCGATGAGCCTGTCGATCATCGGCTGCGTGGTCAACGGACCGGGAGAGGCCTTGATGACCGATGTGGGGTTCACCGGTGGCGGGGCAGGGTCCGGCATGGTCTATCTGGCAGGCAAGCAAAGCCACAAACAGGACAACGCCAGCATGATCGAACACATCGTCGAACAGGTCGAAAAGAAAGCCGCCGAGATCGACGCCCAGGAGGCGCAAGCTGCGGAATAGACGGATTGCAACCTTGAAGTTGTCTAGCGATTGCCCGGCGGCGGTCCGCCCATATTCCGGCGCCGCGCGGTTTCAGCCGCGCTTTTCTTCGACCAGGGCCATCATCTGATCAAAGGGCAGATAGCCGCGCAGCAATTCGTCGTGCATCACAAATGTAGGTGTGCCCGAGATATTGAGCTGTTGTGCGAGTGCGCGGGTCTGGGCGATCTCCATGGTCACCTCGTCGCTGTCCATGCGGGCTTCAACCGCTTCCATGTCCAGGCCAAAGGTGCTCCCCAATCGGCGCAGGGCCGGCAGGGTCACATCCCCGTTATAGGCCATCAACGCGTCATTGACCGCCTTGTAACTGTCATCCCCAGCAATCTGCTTGGTCGCAATGGCAAAGCGTGACGCCAGCACCGATTGATCACCCAAAATTGGCAGCTCTTTCACAATCAAGCGGATGTTTCCGTCTGTTTCCAAAAGCTTGGCCACCTCGCCATGTGCGCGTTTGCAATAGCCACAGCGGTAATCGAGGAACTCAACCAGTGTAATGTCGCCGTCCGGGTTGCCGCCGACCCAGGAATATCCGTCGTCAAATATCGCGTCGGCATTGTCGCTGACCAGATTGTCATCGGCGCGGGCCTGCGCCTCGGCCTCGCGGGTTTGCAGCAATGTGACCGCTTCCATGATCACTTCGGGATTGTCCATCAGATAGGCACGCACCTCCGCGCGGAACTGGGCGCGTTCGGCGTCCGTCAGCTCTGTCAAATCCATCGCAGCGGCGGGCAAAGCCAGCGTGGCTGCAAAAATCGGCGCGATCAGGCGGTGCATCATGATTGGAAACCTTTCATTCGTCGCATGTGGGTTGACGGCATGCGCAAGACCCGGTGAAAACACATCGCAACACTAGGAGCAAGCCCATGCGCATATCAACCCGGTCCGCCGTCGATCCCTTTATTGTGATGGACGTGATGCAAGCCGCCAGCGCGGCCGAGGCCGCAGGGCGCCACATTATCCACATGGAAGTCGGCCAGCCGGGCACCGGGGCGCCCAAAGGCGCAACCGCAGCCCTTGCAAAGGCGATGGATGACGGGCCGCTGGGCTATACCGTGGCGCTTGGCCTGCCGGCCTTGCGGGCGCGGATCGCGCGGATGTATGGCGAATGGTATAACGTTGACCTTGATCCGTCGCGGGTGGTGATCACACCGGGGTCTTCGGGTGGGTTCATTCTGGCCTTTACCGCGCTATTTGACACCCATGACAAGGTTGGCATCGGCGCACCGGGCTATCCAAGCTATCGCCAGATTTTGCGGGCGCTGGATCTCGATCCTGTTGATTTGCCTGCACAACTTGAAAACCGCTATCAACCGGTGCCAGCCGATTTTGCCGATATGGACCTGGCCGGTCTGCTGGTGGCATCCCCTGCCAACCCAACCGGCACCATGCTCGACAGGCCCGCGATTGGCGCATTGATCGACGCCTGCGCCGCGCAGAACGCATCATTCATCTCGGACGAGATTTACCATGGTGTGGAATACGAGAAAAAGGCCGTCACCGCGCTGGAATTGACGGATGATTGCTACGTGATCAATTCGTTCTCCAAGTATTTCTCCATGACCGGCTGGCGCATCGGCTGGATGGTGGTGCCGGAGGATCATGTGCGGGTGGTGGAACGGATCGCCCAGAACATGTTTATCTGCGCCCCGCACGCCAGCCAGATCGCAGCACTGGCGGCGATGGATTGTGATGATGAGTTGCAGGCCAATATGGACGTCTACCGCGCCAATCGTGCCTTGATGCTGGACGGATTGAAGGACGCTGGTTTCACCAAGTTTGCCCCGCCTGATGGTGCATTCTACGTCTATGCCGATGTTTCCGACCTGACGCAGGACAGCCGCGCCTTTGCGGCGGAAATTCTGGATCAGGCAGGTGTGGCGGTGACACCGGGGCTGGATTTTGACCCACTCCGCGGTGCGACAAGCCTGCGGTTTTCCTACGCCCGCAGCACCGGGGACATCCGCGAGGGTCTGGCGCGGCTCAAAGCATTTTTGCAAGCGCGCGCATAGCTTCGGCGACTGGCCTGTATTGGCAAAAGCTGCTAGCTTGGCTCGAACAACAAGCCGAAAACAACGGTGGAGCGGATGCAGGCGATACTCAAGCTATTGGCAGTGATCTTGGTCACAGCACAGGGGGCTTTGGCCCAAGACCTGTCTGCATTGGCACGGGTCAATCCAGAGCAAAGCAAGATTGAAGAGGGCTGGTTTGGCAAGACCACGCTGACCCTCGGCCTCAGCCAAGGTGTGCCGTTTCGGGTGTTTCTTCTGAATGATCCGGCGCGGCTTGTTGTCGATTTTCGTGAGGTCGATTGGACCGGCCTGAACGCCGATAGTCTGCTTCCCGAACCGGGGGCAATTTCGGAGATCCGCTTTGGAACGTTTCAACCCGGCTGGTCGCGGCTTGTGGCTGATCTGGCCGAGCCGATGATCCCCGATCAGATCGGCATGCCGGTAGACGAGGCCAGCGGCACTGCACAGCTAGAAATCGTTCTGAAAGACGTAACCCCAGACGCCTTTGCCGAGGCCGCAGGGGTGCCGATTGATCCATCCTGGACGATGTCGCTGTCCCCCAAAAAGCCGATAACAAAACGCGATGATGGCCGTTTTGTTGTGGCGCTGGATCCCGGTCACGGTGGCATTGATCCGGGCGCCCAAACGGACGGGGTGGACGAAAAAGACCTCATGCTGCGCTTTGCCCTGTCGCTGAGCGAAGTGTTGCAGCGCAGCGGTGTGGACGTGGTGTTGACCCGGTCCGAAGATGTATTCGTGGCGCTGGAAACCCGCGTGGCGATTGCCCATCAGGCACAGGCTGACTTGTTTATTTCGCTGCACGCGGACAGCCTGACCCAGGGCGGGGCAAAGGGCGCGACGATCTATACCCTGTCGGAAGAGGCCAGCGATGCGGCGACCGCCCATCTTGCCGCACGGCACAACCGGTCTGATATCATTGCAGGCGTTGATCTGACCGGATCAGACGATCAGGTGGCGGGTATTCTGCTGGATCTGGCGCGGCAGGAGACAGAGCCGCGCTCTGCCGCATTGGCAAGAATCCTGGCTGAAGGCATGGCGCAGGCCGGCGGCCCCATGAACCGCCGCCCGCTGCGCAACGCCGGTTTTTCAGTGCTCAAATCCGCAGATATTCCGTCGGTTCTGGTCGAGATCGGCTTTCTCAGTTCCAAGCGGGATCTCAACAATCTGCGTGATCCGATCTGGCGTGCGGTCATGGTCAATGCGATGGCAGATGCGATATTGGCGTGGCGCGATCAGGACGAAGCCCGCAAGCCTCTGATACGGCAATAAGAAATATCCCGCAGGCGGCAGTTCTGCCCGGCGCAAGATGGGCAAAGATTGGCCGAACCAGATGCGTTTCGTGTTTTGACCATTGCCGCCTGTCCGCGTATACCGGACCCTACCTCGTTGCCCTGAAAAGGTTGTTCATTCGTGTTCCGTTTCATCCTGTCTTTCTTTGGCGGTATTTTTACCGCGATCACCATGAGCCTTGCTATGGTTGCGCTGTCCATCGGGGCGGTGTTCTGGATGTACGGGCGTGATCTGCCCAGCCACGAAAGCCTTGCACAATATACCCCGCCAACGATCAGCCGGATCTATTCGGGGCAGGGGCGTTTGATTGACGAATTTGCCAAGGAACGGCGGCTGTTTGCCCCGGCCGACACCATCCCGGACCTGATCAAACAGGCGTTCATCTCGGCCGAGGACAAGAATTTTTACCAGCACGAAGGCTACGATCTGCGCGGTATTGCGGCGGCGGCGATTGATGCGGTGCGCTCGCGCGGGCGCGATGTGCGCGGAGCCTCCACGATCACGCAGCAGGTGATGAAAAACTTCCTGTTGTCCGGCGATCGCCGGGCGGAGCGCAAGATCAAGGAAATCATCCTTGCCGCCCGTCTGGAAGAAACCCTGCCCAAGGAAAAAATCCTTGAGCTTTACCTGAACGAGATTTTTCTGGGGCAGAACTCCTATGGTGTGGCCGCGGCCAGCCAGACCTATTTCAACAAGACACTGGGCGAACTGGCCCCCCATGAGGCGGCATTTCTCGCCTCCTTGCCCAAGGCACCGTCGGATTTTCACCCCGTCCGTCGTAAAGAGCGCCTGCTGTCGCGCCGTAACTTTGTGCTGCGGGAGATGTTCGAGAACGGATATATTTCCAAGGCCGAATATGAAGCCGAAAAAGCATTGCCGCTGCGGTCCGTCCAAAATGGTGACTTCGAAAGCTTCAAGGCTGAACTGCCGCCCCGCGACTATTTCACCGATGAAATTCGCCGCCAGCTGTCTGAGAACTTTGGCGAAGGTGAATTTTTCACCGGTGGTCTGACCGTCCGTGCGACCATCGACAACGAGATGCAACCGATCGCGGCCAACGCCTTGCGCCTGCAGTTGGAACAATACGACCGTGGCCGCGGCATCTGGCGCGGGACGGGCGAAACCCTTCCGGCCGAGGCTCTTGAAACCGAAGAAAAGTGGCGTGCCGCATTGGCCGAGCTGCGCGTGCCCCGCGATATCGATCTGGAAGATCAATGGTATCCTGCCGTTGTCCTTGAGATTGGCGAAAATGACGCCCGCATTGGCATCGAAGGCGTTGAAGATGACACAGATGGCCATTGGATTCCCGCCAAGGATGTCCAATGGGCCCGCAAACGGCTCGATGATGGCACATTGGCGAAAAAGGCCCGTGTTGCCGGTGATTTGCTAAGCGTTGGAGACGTGGTTCTGGTGCGCCGGATGACCGCGGATGACGATGGCAGCTTTATCCGCTGGACATTGCGGCAGGTGCCGCAGGTGCAGGGCGGTTTTGTCGCCATGGACGCGGACACCGGGCGCGTGATTGCAATGCAGGGCGGCTTTTCCTATCAGTCCTCGGTGTTCAACCGGGCCACGCAAGCCCGCCGCCAGCCCGGTTCAAGCTTCAAACCCTTTGTCTATGCCTCCGCGCTCGACAGTGGCTATAGCCCGGCCACCATCGTTGTAGATGCGCCGATTGAGATTGATACCCCACAAGGGGTTTGGCGGCCCAAGAACGCCTCGCATAAATTTTACGGGCCAACGCCCCTGCGCACCGGCATCGAACAATCGCGGAACCTGATGACCATCCGACTGGCCCAGGAGGTCGGCATGGATGTGGTGGGCAGCTATGCCGAACGATTTGGCGTCTATGATGACCTCTCGCCGGTGCTGGCCAATGCGCTGGGATCGCAGGAAACCACGCTATTCCAGATGGTCTCGGCCTATGCGATGTTTGCCAATGGCGGCGAACGGGTGCAGCCCACGCTGGTGGACCGGGTTCAGGACCGCTACGGGCGCACTGTCTACCAGCATGACCAACGCCTGTGTAACGATTGCAAACAGGTCAGTCTGGCACCGGGGCAGGCACCGAGGGTGATCTCAAACCGCGAACGGGTGATGGACCCCGTGACAGCCTATCAGCTGACCTCGATGATGCGCGGCGTTGTCGAACGCGGCACCGCACGCAAGGCGATCAACCTGCCAGTGCCCATCGCAGGCAAGACCGGCACAACCAATGATGAAAAGGACGCCTGGTTTGTCGGCTTTTCCTCCAACATCGTGGCGGGATGTTACATCGGCTTTGACACGCCGCGTGCCATGGGCCGCGGGTCCGGGGGCGGGGCGCTTTGCGCGCCGGTGTTCCAACGCTTTATGTCTCAGGCCATCAAGAAATACGGCGGCGGCGATTTCAAAGTTCCCGAAAGCTGTGTGTTCATCAACATCGACCGCTTTACCGGTGCACGGCTCAGCGATGGGGCATCGGGGAACAATGTTGTCTCTGAATGTTTCCGCGATGGCGAAGAGCCGATCTTTGGCATCACCTTCGATGGTGGCTTTGCCATGGGCGGTGATTTGCCATTGGTCGAGGAACTGGGCGGCGGCGGGCGTCAGGTGACCACCTCAACCGGCAAGAAGGCCGTGGTCGGCCCCAAGGCCACCTTTGGGACATTGTCCTCGGGCGGTCTTTATTAACCAAACAGGTCAGGGAAAACCGCCCTGCGGCTTGCTGCGCCGCGCGGGCTGGTTTATCTCGTCTTGAACCCAGATGAAGGCAGGCACCCATGCGCGCAGAAGCACAGAATACGGCAGATCAGATCGGGAAATCCCTGGAACTGCTGGCGCAGCGTTTGAACGTTGAAACCGCCCAGCACCGGCTGGAGGAATTTAACGCACGCGTCGAGGATCCGAACCTCTGGGACGATCCGGATGCGGCGCAAAAACTGATGCGCGACAGGCAGATGCTGGTGGATGCCATCGACACCTATGAGGGCATCAAGCAAGAGCTGGCCGATAACATCGAGCTGATCGAACTGGGCGAAATGGAAGAGGATGACGAGGTTGTCGCGGATGCCGAAGCGGCACTGAAGGCGCTGGCCGAAAAGGCCGCCCAGAAAGAGCTTGAAGCCTTGCTGGACGGCGAGGCCGACGGCAATGATACTTTCCTTGAAATCAACTCCGGCGCGGGCGGCACCGAAAGCTGTGACTGGGCCAGCATGCTGGCGCGGATGTATGTCCGCTGGGCCGAGAAAAAGGGGTATAAGGTTGAGCTGCAGTCCGAAAGCGCGGGCGAAGAGGCGGGGATCAAATCCGCGACCTACAAGATCAGCGGACCGAACGCCTATGGCTGGCTGAAGTCCGAAAGCGGGGTACACCGGTTGGTACGGATCAGCCCGTTTGACTCCGCTGCCAAACGTCACACCTCCTTTACCTCTGTCGGGGTTTATCCGGTGGTCGATGACAACATCGAGATCGAAGTAAACCCCGCGGACATCCGCATTGATACCTACCGGTCGTCGGGTGCGGGCGGCCAGCATGTGAACACCACTGATTCCGCCGTGCGGATCACCCACGCGCCCACCGGTATCGTGGTAACCTCCTCGGAAAAGTCTCAGCACCAGAACCGCGATATCGCGATGAAAGCACTGAAAAGCCGCCTCTATCAGATGGAGCTGGACCGCCGGAATGCCGCGGTGAACGAGATGCATGAAAACAAGGGCGATGCAGGCTGGGGCAATCAGATCCGGTCTTACGTGTTGCAGCCCTATCAAATGGTCAAAGACCTGCGCACCAACTATGAGACCTCCGATACAAAGGGTGTGCTGGACGGTGATCTGGACGGGCTGATGGGGGCGACACTGGCACTGGCCGTAAGCGGCAAAAGCCGGGCCGAAGCGCAGGGCGACTGAGCGGTTTCGGGGGCTTTGCCCCCATCGCGGCAGGCCGCGATTCCCCCAGAATATTTTGAGCCAGAAAGAAATGGGATTGCGCAGCGGCCGCAGTCTTGGTCTCATCACTCCATGGATATTTTGGAACTGGGTGCGCTGGAGCTGTCTTCTGCGCTTGAGCGGCGTGATGTATCGGCGCGTGAGGTGATGCAGGCGACGCTTGATCGTATTGCGGCTGTGAACGGGACGGTGAATGCCATCGTATCGCTGCGCGATTCTGATCAACTGCTGGCGGAGGCAGAAGCGGCGGATGCTGCGCCGCGGGGCGGCTGGATGCATGGTATGCCGATTGCAATCAAGGATCTGGCCAATGCGGCGGGATTTCCGACCTCGCAGGGTTCGCCCATTTTTGCCGGGCAGATGGCCGTGCAGGATGATCTTCCGGTGGCGCGGATCAGGGCGGCAGGTGCGATTGTGATTGGTAAAACCAACACGCCCGAGTTCGGTCTTGGCTCGCACACCTACAATCCGGTGCATGGCGCCACCACCAACCCCTATGATCCGGCGCGGTCCTCTGGCGGATCGTCGGGTGGTGCGGCGGCGGCACTGGCCACCCGCATGTTGGCCGTTGCGGATGGGTCAGACATGATGGGATCGCTGCGCAATCCGGCGGGGTGGAACAACGTTTATGGAATGCGCCCCGGTTGGGGCAGTGTGCCGGGGGAGCCGGCGGGCGATGTTTTTCTGCACCAGTTGGCGACTGCAGGACCAATGGCGCGCAGCCCAGCGGATCTCGCGGCCTTGCTGGACACGATGGCGGGGGCTGATCCCCGCCTGCCGCTGAGCCAGGATCAGGCCGCGACCCTGCCACAGATGGCCGAAGCCCTGCCGCCGCAGCGGATTGCATGGCTTGGCGATTGGGACGGGGCGCTGCCCTTCGAGGACGGCCTCCTGGACCTCAGTGCAGAAGCAGTGGCACAGCTGGGCAATCTGGGCCACGAGATCACGCCACTGGCCGCGCCGTTCAACGCCAATGCGATCTGGGACAGCTGGATCACCCTGCGGTCCTTTGCGGTGGCAGGCGGGGCGCGGGCGCTTCATGAAAACCCCGACACCCGCGCCATGCTCAAACCCGCAGCAATCTGGGAGATCGAGCGCGGGCTGGCCCTGAGCGCGATGCAGGTGCAACAGGCCAGTGAGGTGCGATCTGACTGGTTCCGCGCAGCAGTCGCGCTTTTTGACAGTTTCGATGTGCTGGTCCTGCCCTCGGCGCAAATCTGGCCGTTTGACGTGACGCTGGACTACCCCAGAGAGATCGCAGGCATCACGATGGACACTTATCACCGCTGGATGCAGGTGGTGATCCCGGCCAGCTTGCTGGGCCTGCCTGTGGTCAATATTCCTGCCGGATTTGGACAGAATGGCTTGCCAGCCGGGCTGCAACTGATCGGGCCAAGGGGGAGCGACGCAAGGCTTTTGCAGCTGGCGCAGCAGTGGCATGAGGCAACCCGTTGGCCACAGCAACGCCCGCCCGCTATCTAAGCGGCGGATTGGGCGCGGGCAGGGGGCTTTCGCGGCCCATATCGATCAGGCGCTGGCGCAATGCGTCCGTGTCAGGATGCCCGATTTCCATCGCAAAAACATGCGCATGGGTCAGGTAAAAAGCGGCCTGCTCTGTGTTGTTCGCCACTTCGGCAGCCTGCGCATACAACGCAACCAAAGCCGAATTATCGCCAGCGGCATGCGCCGCCAGCAGATCACGATCCAGATCGGTCATTCCGCCGCTTGCGGCGCGGCGCGGTGCCGCTCAAGCTGGCTGGCGACCCAATCGTGGAACATATGGGTCGGGCCGTCCATTGCCGGAGAGAACCGCCCACCATCAAAGCCGGGCCCGTGCCGCCCGCGTTGCATGCCTTCAACGACAAAGACATCCTCGGCAAAGACCTGTTTCCATTGCTCGGTGTTGCGGGCCCGCAAATCGGGGTCGGTCTGGGCGGCAGAGTAGTAAAGATGAATGTTCTCGACCGTTTTTTCAGGCCCCTCCGGCACCAGCACGATAGCAAAGGTATGGTCTCGGTGGACGCCCAGCAGCACGTTTGGGTAGACGGTGATGTATTCTGCGGCCGTGTCCCATTTATCTGACAGATTTTCAAAGTCGGGGAAGGTTTTTCCGTCCTCGCCCGTCAACTGGCGATAGACCAGGGTGCCCTGACCGGAAAACCGCCCCTGCGCCTCGATGTGGTAATGATCTTCAAGCCGGGAATAGCTGTTGAGCCCCGGATGCACCCAAGGCAGGTGATAGCTTTCACAGTAGTTTTCGACGGCCAGTTTCCAGTTGCAGTTGACCTCAAGTTGAAACGCGCTGTCTGCGCCGCCATGAAAGAGCGGCTTGTCAAATTCCGACCACCGCGCCAGCAGATCGCTGTGGGCATCCTCAAACGCCGGGGCGGTGCCGGAGACATTGATGAAAATGACATCCATCCAGATGTGACTGCGGATCTCGATCAGGCCCAGCAGGGCGCGATCAATACCGTCGTGGGTGTTTTGCCCCGGTCCACCCACATGCGGGGTGCTGACCAGACGGCCATCGGTGGAATAGCACCAGCTGTGATAGGGGCAGCGGATGGCCCCTTCGATCTTGCGCGGCTCTTCCACAAGGATCATGCCCCGATGGCGACAGGTGTTCTGGAACACGCGCACATGGCCCTGTTTGTCGCGTACAACCAGCAAAGGCATGTTCAGGAAGGTGACGGGCAGGGCATCGCCGACCTCGGGCACATCGGCGGCGACCGCAAGACCTGCCCAATTGTCGAAGAGCACAGCCTGCTTTTCTTCTGCAAAGATACCGGCATCGATATAGTGGCCATTGGGCAGGCCATTGGCCGTTTCAATGGGACGGCGCACGTTACTCAGATCGGTGGTCGGATGGTCCATGATGCTTCCTCCTGTTGGACACAAGAGTACCACGGCGCCAATCGCCGCTAAAATTCACAAACGACCCGAGTTGTTCTCTGGCGACATATGTCGGTTTAGGAAAAGGGTTCGTCGGGGCGGAGCAGACGGCGTTGGAACGGGCTCAGATCTTCGACCTTGCAAAAGCCTGCCTCACGGCGGGCTTTGAGGCCGTTTCGGAACTCGGTCCCGAGGTAGTCATAGACCAGCCGCGTCGCGCGCGTGCCAATAGCGTCCTCGCCCACCGTGCGGGTGACATAGCCGACCCAAAAGTTGTTCTCGAATGACGCGACCCGCGTGAGATAGTTGAAAGAGGATGTCATGGCATTGCGCCGCGCGGCAAAGATCGCGATGCCGTTTTCCTGACGGAACACCAACCCGCCAAAGACCCGCGTTTGCGGATGGGTTGGCAAATCCTGCGTTCGCATCGCCGCTGTTGTCTCATAGCCCCTCAGGCTGGTCTGGGAGCCCTGACGGGAGATGTGCAGCAGGCCGGTTACAAAATCATCCGGGTTGATGAAGCTGCGCCGGGCAAAGCGGTAGAAACCCGATGGAAACAGGTCTTCCGATACAGTTGAGGATTGCAGCCCCAGAAAATCGGTCAAAACGCCATTGGCGCTGCGCTCTTGTGACAGGCGGATCTCTTCTACAGGTTCCAGCAGGATGCGCGCGTCGATCTCGAAAAACCGGCAGATTCGGTCCAGAACGTCAGGGCGTGGAAAACTTTCGCCTGCCAGATAGCGGTTGAACTGGGTGCGGTTGATGCCAAGCTGCCGGGTCAGATCGGCGATTGACGGAAAGTTTTCTGCCAGATGGCGCAGGTTCCGTCCAAAAATTGTGCGCACTTCTGCTGGGGATCGCTTTTCACCTTGACGTGGGGATGCATCTTCTGATTGTTTTTGCAAAACACGACTCCCCTGTTTAATCGAAGATCCCACTGCGGATCTGATGCTACTTAGCGTCACTGGTGACGCTATACCGTACCACCTTATGGGGTAATCCGACACAAAATGCCAGTATACGTTTCAACTTAGACGCTACAAAAAGCCCCTAGCTTGTTGCTAACTGAATGTTAGGCATAATTCTCGGGGGCTTATTTATGATAGGAATTGTCTTGTGGAGTGATCCTACGGTCGCCAAAGCTGTGTTCTGGTGCGAGGATCAGGGGGATTTGGCCTATTTTCGCTCAAGCGATCCGACAAACGACGCCGCCTCGGCCCTTACCGCCGGCGACATGGTCTGTTTTGACGTTTGGACAGATGAAAACATGCGCCGGGCCTCCAACCCGAAACTGATTTCGGGCTATGGAAGCTCAGATTTGCCCAACCAGCTCAGGGCGACTGCGGGGCAAATGAAAACCGGCAGGACACGCGCAGGCAGCGCAAAAATCCTGCCATTTGAAGCAGAACGCACGGCGAAACTCAAAGAGCCCGCCGCGATGGAGGCCTAGAACAGGCCTGTCATTCAATCGCCGCGCGACAGGGCGGCCACGCCGGTACGGGCCACTTCGACAAGGCCCAGCGGGCGCATCAGATCGGCAAATGCGTCAATTTTTTCAGGCGCTCCGGTGATCTCGAACACAAAACTCTCCAGCGTGCTGTCCACCACATTGGCGCGGAAAATATCTGCAAGGCGCAGCGCTTCGACACGGTGATCGCCTTTGCCGGACACTTTGAACATCGCCAATTCGCGCTCAACACTGGCGCCTTCGACCGTCAAATCATGCACGTCATGCACCGAAACGATCCGGCCCAACTGCGCCTTGATCTGTTCGATGACCTGCGGCGTACCTGACGTTACAATGGTGATGCGCGACAGATGGCCGGTGTGATCCACCTCGGCCACGGTCAGGCTGTCGATGTTGTAACCGCGCCCCGAAAACAGGCCGATCACACGGGCCAGAACCCCCGGTTCGTTTTCGACCAGCACCGCCAGCGTATGGCGTTCGATGACATCGGAAAAATTGGGGCGCAGGTTATAGGCGGAGTGCGAGGTGGCGCCTTTTTTGATTTTTAGGGCTGACATTTTCGTTTCCTTCGTTCTTTTGCATCGGAAACTTTTAAAGTTTCCGTCCGTTTTCTTTCAAAGAAAACGATCTAGACCAGCACGGATCCCTTTGCGTCGATCACGCCTTGGGTCTGCGCATCGCCCAACAGCATCTCGTTGTGCGCCTTGCCGGACGGGATCATCGGGAAGCAATTTTCGTGCTTTTCCACCAGACAATCAAAGATCACCGGACCATCATAGTTCAGCATCTCCATGATCGCATCGTCCAGATCCGCAGGATCTGAACAGATAATGCCTTTGGCACCAAAGGCTTCGGCCAGTTTCACAAAGTCGGGCAGGGCCTCTGACCAGCTTTGGGAATAGCGTTCTCCATGCAGCAATTCCTGCCACTGGCGCACCATGCCAAGGCGTTCGTTGTTCAGGATGAACTGTTTCACAGGCAGGTTGTATTGGATCGCAGTGCCCATTTCCTGCATGTTCATCAGCCAGGACGCTTCACCCGCCACGTTGATCACAAGGCTTTCGGGATGCGCCATCTGCACGCCGATCGACGCCGGAAAGCCATAACCCATCGTGCCAAGCCCGCCCGATGTCATCCAGCGGTTTGGATCTTCAAAGCCAAGATATTGCGCGGCCCACATCTGGTGCTGGCCCACTTCGGTACAGATGTAGCGGTCGTGTTTCTTGGTCAGCTCTTCAAGACGGGCAAGGGCATATTGCGGTTTGATGGTCTTGCCTTCCTGACGGAACTTCAGGCAATCAACGCTGCGCCATTCCTCGATCTGCTGCCACCATTTGGCGACCGCTTCGGAGTTGGTTTTCCGGCCGCGTGATTTCCAGACCTTGAGCAGATCCTCAAGCACATGTCCCACATCGCCGACAATCGGAATGTCGATCCGGATCACCTTGTTGATCGAGGAGGGATCAATGTCGATATGCGCCTTCTTCGACTTGGGGCTAAAGCTGTCGACAACGCCGGTGATCCGGTCGTCAAACCGGGCACCGATGTTGATCATCAGATCGCAGCCGTGCATCGCCATGTTGGCCTCATAAAGGCCGTGCATGCCCAGCATCCCAAGCCACTTTTTACCCGAGGCCGGATAGGCACCCAGCCCCATCAGGGTAGAGGTGATCGGAAAGCCGGTGGCCTCAACCAATTCACGCAAAAGCTGGCTTGCGCCGGGGCCGGAGTTGATCACCCCGCCGCCGGTATAAAAGATCGGACGCTTGGCCTTTTCCATCGCTGCCACCAGTTCGGTGATCTCCTCAAGGTCGCCTTTGACCTTGGGCTGGTAATGCGAGGTTGAGGGCGCCTTGGGGGTGTAGGTGCCGGTGGCAAACTGCACGTCCTTGGGAATGTCCACCAAAACCGGGCCCGGACGGCCTGACGTGGCAACATGAAACGCCTCGTGCAAAACACCAGACAATTGGTCGGTCTCTTTCACCAGCCAGTTGTGCTTGGTGCAGGGGCGGGTGATGCCGACGGTATCGGCCTCCTGAAAGGCGTCAGAGCCGATCATGAAGGTGGGCACCTGTCCGGTCAAAACCACAATCGGAATGGAATCGAGCAACGCATCGGTGAGGCCGGTCACGGCATTGGTGGCACCGGGGCCGGAGGTCACAAGAACAACACCGGGTTTCCCGGTCGAGCGTGCATAGCCTTCGGCGGCATGGACCGCACCCTGTTCGTGGCGCACCAGAATATGCTTGATGCTGTTTTGCTGGAACACCTCGTCATAAATCGGTAGCACCGCCCCCCCTGGATATCCAAAGACGGTATCGACACCCTGATCAATCAGGGTTTGTACGATCATTTTGGCTCCGGTCATCTGGCGTGTCATGGTCTTGCTCCGTAAGGCAATATTTGTGTTGCGCATAAAAAAGCCCCCGATTTTCGGGGGCGCATGGGAAGGATTATGGTTTACCGTTACCGGCCCATGCGCGTGTGTCCTACAATGACGACTAGGGTAGTCATAATTTCAAAGGCTCCTTAAACGTGGCGCGACATTAGAATCGCGGGCAGGGGGCGTCAACACTCAATCCGGCAGAATTTATGTCTCTGGGGGTGAAAAATGCGACATTTTGTTTCACCCGATGGCTTGCGGGGGTAATTTTCCAAAATTTTGGACAGGTTATCTGACGTTTAAGCCGCAGAATCCGTCGTTTCGGCCGGTGAAAAAAACGGTTGAGTTCTGGCACATCCTGCGGCGCGGCGAAGGTCTGGAAGGAGCCCATACCTACTAAGTTGTTGCGCAGCGGCGAACGACCGCAAACGGACCGGCTATCCCGAATTCAAGTTCTTTCTGAAACCGCGATGGGCACCGGAATATCCTGCATTTTCATAGAACCGATGAGCATCACTTCGACCATCATGGACGAAGAGTTCGATCAGTCCGCACCCTAGCTCCGTTGCTTTGGCCTCGGCAAAGGCGAGCATCTGATTACCTATGCCGTGCCCTCGATGAGATTTCACGACGCGCACGTCTTCAACCAATGCGCGCTTGACGCCTCGGTACGACAAGCCCGGAATGACTGTAAGCTGCAAGCAGCCCACCACCGCGTCATCAATCGCTGCAACGAAAACCTGGCTGTTGGGATCGCATTCGATCAATTCTAAGGCAGAAAGGTAGGTGCTGGCCTGATCTTGCGAAACGCTCTCTCGTTTGCGGCCCTGCTCATCATCCCAAAGCATGTGAACGATGGTCGCAACGTCAGCGGCATTTGCGGGTCGCACTACCACAGCGCCTGAATGTTTGAATCGGCTAGTTTTCATGCGGAGACTGCACCATAAAGGGGCCGTAGCATCAATGATTTGAAGGGAGTGGCAGCATATGGAGCTTGCGATCTGGAGCGTTTTTCTACTGACCTCTCTCATCACGACCCTATCGCCGGGACCAAACACGCTGCTTGTCATGGTGCATTCGGCTAAATACGGAATGCGGGCTGGCTTGCTCACGATCACGGCCAACCTCACGAGCCAACTCATCTTCATGACTCTGGTCGTCTATGGGTTTGGCGCAATTCTCGCGCAAACACCCCTTCTTTACTTTGCGATGAAGACAATTGGTGCGCTCTACCTCATCTATCTCGGCCTCAAGATGTTGCTGAACGCCCGGTCCAGTTCATCCGTGGAGGTGAACGCAGACGTGGTTGCGGCCCCTCCGCCATCTAGGCGGCGGTTTGTAGAGGCGTTTCTGGTTTCCTCCAGCAATCCCAAGACCGTCCTGTTCCTTGCCGCTCTGCTTCCGCAGTTTCTCGATCCCGAGCGGATGCTCGCCCCACAGCTTGCGGTCATGTATCTGACCAATGCGATCGTGATCTTGACTATCCACCTGTTCTACGGGTACGCCGCCCGCGCTGTCCGGGGCCGGATCGTTTCAGCGAAGATCAAGGAACGGATCGCACACGTGACTGGGCTGACTTTCATCTCCCTTGGTGCAGGTCTTATGGCGTCGCGCAGTCCGTCGTAGTGCGGTAAATTCCCGACCGCATGCCAAAGCAGACCTTCAATTGGCAAATCAGAACGGCCGCTTCGTCCGCACAGCCGCCATTCGGCCTTCTTTGTGTCTTGCACCACCCTACAAGTTGGCAATGCCGATCGAAACTGTCAGATGTCGGGTATGAGCCCATTGATACCTTAGGAGATGAAGCCGAATTGCCAAATCTCGGATTTGGCAACGCCCGAACCGGCCCGTTTGCCGAAGGCAGACCTATGGTTTGACGGGGCGGGCGCGATGGAGGCTTTAGGGCAGCTAAGTCTCGCGTACCGGCCCCCCCTGCAAAATCCTACCAGTCGAAAACGGTCGTTTCGGTAGGCCAGCCCGTTAAAGCCGCACACCGGTGCCCTGCAAAACCCCATGTTCCAGCGCATAGCGCGTCAGCCCGGCGGTGCTGGAAATGCCCAGTTTGCGTTTGATGTTCTTGCGGTGGGTTTCAACTGTGCGCACGGAAATCTCAAGCGCCACAGCCACCTCCTTGTTGGATTTGCCCGCCGCCAGTTGCAGCAAAATCGTCTGCTCCCGTTCAGTCAACGCCTCGCGCGGCTCGCCGTCTTTGGGCGCGATAGAGCCCTGCGCGCCGGTGCAAAGATATTGCTTGCCCTGCATCACAGTATCAATCGCCAGCTTGATCTCATCGGTCGGCACGTCCTTGAGAAGATAGCCTTTGGCGCCATGGCTCAGGGCCGAGGAGATATATTCAGGGCTGTCATGCATGGTCAGGATCACGACCCGAGTGCCGGGGCGACGCTCCAGCACCATTTCGGTGGCGGTCAGCCCGCCGATCTCGGGCATGTTCAGATCCATCAAGATCACATCGGGGGCCAACGTATCCAGACGGTCCATCAGGTTGCGGCCGTTGGATGCGGTCCCGACCACGGCCACATCGTCATAGCTTTCGAGGATCGATTGAATGCCCTCGGCAACCATTGGATGGTCGTCGACAATCAGAACTTTGGTTTTCTCGGTCATTCCGCGGCAACCTTTGTTGGTTTGGCCTCTGTCTTTTCAGGCGGCAACAGATGCGTCAATGGCACGGTGGCCTCAATCGTCGTTCCGCCGCCTTTTGCTTCAATCAGTCGCAGTGTCCCGCCCAACTGGTCCATGCGTTCTTGCATGTTGCGCAGGCCCAAGCCGGAAGATCCGGCGCTGCGGCCCGTGGTCAGCCCCTTGCCGTTGTCGGTGATCCGCAGCGTACCGCCCCGCCGGTGGCCGCGCAGATCAATTTCGACCCGTGTTGCCCCCGAATGCCGCTCCACGTTTGTCAGGGCTTCTTGAGCAATGCGGTAGAGCGCGATCTTGGCGTCATTGTCCAGCCGGTTGCGGAACACCACGGTTTCAAAGGTGCAGATGATCCCGGTGCGGGCCTCGAATTCCTCGGTCAGGGTCTTGATGGCCGGGCCAAGGCCCAGATCGTCAAGGGCACCGGGACGCAGATCGCGGCTGATCCGGCGCACTTCGGAAATCGCATCGGCGAGGGTTGTGATCCCCTTGTTGAGCGGCTCTTCCGCGGCCGGATCACCCCGTTCCAAGCGCCGCCGCGCGTTGTCCAGCGCATAGCGCACGCCGACAAGGATTTGGCTGATCCCGTCATGCAATTCCCGCGCCACCCGTCCGCGTTCCTCTTCTTGCGCGTCAAACACCCGCAAGGTCAGTTTCTTGAGCTTGGCATCCGCCAGCCGCCGTTCATGCAGGTTAACGAACATCCCCGTGGCAAAAACCACCAGAAGCGCCAGCAGGGTAATCCCGCCGATATAAACAAAGGTCCGTTGCACGCGGGCCTCGACATCGGCGCGGGCGTTGGCGACCGAGGCCAGAACGTCATCAATGAACACGCCTGTGCCCACGGCCCACTGCCAGGAGGGAAAGGAGGTCACATAGGTGATCATCCGCGCCTCTTTGCCGGTCGATGGCTTGGGCCAGAGATAACTGTGATAGCCCGCACCGGAACGGGCAATGCGGATCAATTCATCCACCACAGGCGTGCCTTCGCTGTCGGTCAGGCCGGTCCAGTTCTGGTTGATCCTTTCTGTCTGGCGCGGGCTCACGATCGCGTTGCCGTCATAATCGTAGACAAAGAACTGCCCGTCATCGCCATAGATCATCGCGGACAGGATCTGTGTCACCTGCGCCTTGGCCGCATCATCATCGGGCGCGGCGCGGCCATAGACAAAGTAGAACCCGTTGCGCGCCTGCGTTACGTAATTGTGCAGCTCGGCCTTCTTGGCCTCGATCAACTGGGTCTCAAGCGTGGTGATCTCACGCTCTGCCAATGCCCGTGCCTGCAAAGCAACGATCATCGCGATCGCCGCCACCGCCGCAATCAGCGGGACCGTGGCCAGCAGAGTGAGCTTTTGCGCATAGCTGGGGGAGAGAAAGGAAAGCGGGCGACGCATATTGATTCGATACGCCGAATCTGCGCCGAATCAAAGCCCCGAGAGGTTGTGATCCCCCTTTGGCGGGGGTGCCAATCGCTCAAATTCCCGGTTTTCGGTCAAAAAACTTTACCGAATCTACGATTCCGAGCCTCCCTATACGTAGTAGTAGGTATTTCAAAAACAGCAGCGCCCGTTACTGTAGCGTCACTTGAAGCGACCTGTGCGTGCGGAAATGCGCGTCGGGCGCGGTAATTTGGGAGGAGTATCCAATGGATCGTCGTTCATTTCTGAAGACATCTGCACTTGGCGGGACAGCCGCCGCAGCCACAACGCTGGCAGCACCTGCGTATGCACAAGGCAAGCGCACACTGACAATGGTAACATCTTGGCCACGCGGTTTCGCCGTTCTGGACGATGCGGCCACATACCTGAACAACATGGTCAACGAGATGTCTGACGGCACTCTGACCATCGACAAGAAAGCACCGGGCGAACTGGTTGGCGCTTTCGAAGTGTTTGACGCGGTATCCTCCGGTCAGGCCGACATGTACCACTCCGCCGATTACTATTATATCGGCCAGCACCCAGCCTATGCTTACTATACAGCCGTTCCATTCGGCGGTACAGCGCAAGAGCTGACAAACTGGTACCACCACGGCGGCGGCCATGAGCTGCACAACGAGCTGGGCGAGATCTTCAACCTGAAGTCCTTCCTTGCTGGTAACTCCGGTTCCCAGTCCGGCGGTTGGTTCCGCAAGGAAATCAGCTCCGCAGCGGACTTCAACGGTCTGAAATTCCGTATGCCTGGCCTCGGCGGCAAGGTTCTGGGCAAACTGGGCGCATCCGTTCAGAACATCCCGGGCGGCGAACTCTATCAAGCTCTCTCTTCGGGTGCTCTTGACGGTCTGGAGTGGGTTGGCCCGTTCGCCGACGAACGCGCCGGTTTCCAGGAAGTTGCCAAAGTGTACTACACTGCGGGCTTCCACGAGCCAGGCTCCGGTCTTGCATGCGCTGTGAACCTCGACGTGTTCAACGAGCTGTCACCAGCGCACCAGAAGATCATCGAATATTCCACAATGGCGACAACCCACGTGCAGCTGGCCGAAACGCTGGCCAACAACGGTGCCGCACTGGCGCGTCTGCAGCAGCAGGGTGTGAAAACCATGCAGTTCACAGACGACGTTTGGGATGCATTCGGCGCGGCTTCAAAAGAGGTCATGGATGAGAACATGGGCGACGAGCTGTTTGCAAGAACACGCGAAAGCTTCGAAGCGTCGCTGACGTCTTCTGCCGAATGGCTGTCGAAGTCTGACGCATTCTACGTAGAGCAGCGTGAGCGCGTACGTAACGCAGGCTAAGTGCCGATACTGATTTTTTCGGGGGCTGCATGATCTGCGGCCCCCGGATGCTGACACCAAAACGCGTTTAACGGCCAAAAGGCCGAAACACAGGTGCTTGTGCATGGGGCCAAAGAGGGGCGCCGCGCAATGCGAGGGGGATCATATGGCCGATGAAGTGATGTGTTCGGGGTTTTTCCGGGCGGCGGAGGGTGCAAAACTCAGCTGTCTCGACAAATTCCAAGACGGTGGTTTCGTCCAATTTGTGACGGGCAACATACTGGAGTCCTTTTATAACTTCTTTGCCGCCTTGCTCAATCCGGGCATGTGGCTGGACTGGTCCAACAAAGAAGCCCTGATGCGGTTCATCTATTACGGTGCATCGGTTGAGCTGTTCTTTGTTTTGACGACGTTCCTCATCCTGTTGACCATCGTCGGCATGTGGAAGCGTGAGATCATGTGGTCTTACGTGCGCGGGCTGGAATGGTTCAACAACTCGGTGGGCCGTCTGTTTGCATGGGCCGGTCTGCTGATGGTGCTGCAACAGATCATCATCGTTTTCCTGCAACGGATCTTTACCCGGCCCGATATCTCCATCGGTTTCGGTATCCCGCTGCAATTCGATATCTCCTGGTTTGCTGAAGAGCTGAAACTTTTCAATGCCTTGGTGGTCACTCTTTGTGTGGCTTATACCTTTGTGCAGGGCGGGCATGTCCGGGTTGACCTGTTCTATGCCGGGGCCAAGTTCCGCACCAAGAAGATCGTCGATATGTTTGGCGCGATCTTCTTTATGATCCCGTTTGTAACGGTGACATGGCTTTACGGCTGGTTCTTCATGTGGCGGCATCTGGTGACACCAAACCCATCCGCCTCGGACCGGCTTGATCTGCTGTTGCGCAAATCGCGTTTGCTGAAATGGAATGTGGAAACCATCGGTTTCTCGCCCAATGGTTTCAACGGTTATTTCCTGTTCAAGGTTCTGCTTTGCGCCTTCTGTGTGATGGTTCTGCTGCAAGCCCTGGCGGTGTTTTACCGCAGCTGGTGCGAGTTCCGCGAAGGGCCTGAATCCGAAAACAAATACCTCGACCGCGATACGCTGGGCGAGGGTGAAGAAGCCTACGAAGGCACACATTAATCTAAGGGAGTAGACCTGATGCTATTTGGTCTCGACGGGGTCGAAATTGGCCTGATCATTGTTTTTGTGTGTCTCTTCGGGGGCATCCTGTCCGGCTTTCCGGTGGCCTTTGCCATCGGCGGGGCCGGCATCATCTCCTTCGGGATCATTGCCGCGCTCGACAGTGCGGGTCTGATGATCCATCAGGCGATTGATACATCCTCGCAAGCCTACCGCGATCTGGTCAATTCCGGCGTCAAGGATGATGCGATATCGCTGTTCAGGTATCCCGATTTGCCGCGCGTGGCGGAATCGGTGTTCCCGGCAGGTTGGGAAACCGCGCTGGACCGGAACGTGTCTTTCATCGTGAACCGGATGAACGAACGGGTTCTGGCGGGCCAGTCGATCGAGACGCTGCTGGCGGTTCTGATGTTCGTGCTGATGGGGATCACGCTGGAACGCTCCAAGATCGCCAATGATCTGCTGACCACCATGGCGCGGGTGTTTGGCCCGCTGCCCGGCGGTCTGGCCGTGTCGATCGTGGTTGTGGGCGCCTTCCTTGCCGCCTCCACCGGGATCGTGGGTGCAACGGTTGTGACCATGGGCCTGCTGGCCCTGCCAACCATGTTGCGCAACAATTATTCGCCAGAGATCGCAACTGGCGTGATCGCGGCCTCTGGCACCTTGGGGCAGATCATTCCGCCCTCTATTGTGATCGTTCTGCTTGGCACGCTGGCGGGGGATCTGTATTCCGCCGCACAAGAGGCGCGTGCAACTTCGGTCGGCTGTACCGATGCCTTGACCTATTTGGGCGAGCCTGCGGTGGTCTCCGTTGGCACCCTGTTCCAGGCGGCATTGCTGCCGGGGATCATGCTGGCCCTGCTTTATGCGCTTTATGCCTTTGGCTATGCGCTGCTGAACCCGGACAAAGCCCCGGCCGTGCCTATGGGCGCAACCAATTCGGAGCCTGTCACTCGTGGCGAAGCCTTTACATGGTTTGTTGGCGCACCTGTTCTGTTGATCGTCGGGACCATCTTCCTGGGCAACATGGGTATTGTGGGCAGCCAGAACACCACGGTGTCGTCCTTCTCCGAAATCGGTGACGCGGCAAGTCTGCGCACGAATGTCGGCGATGAATGCAAGGCCGCGATGATTGAACTGCATGGTCAAGAGGCATGGGATGCCGCAATCCAGCAGCAGGTCGATATCGATGCATCCGGCGGTATCAAAGCCAGTGAAAAACTCTCCGAAGAGGCCTTTGCCGAAAAGCAGGCCGCGAAGGTGGCAGCCGCAGCCCCCATCGGGACAGGTGTTGCGATCCTTCTGATCCTGCTGTCGCTGTTCCTGACCACGGGCCGCGGCGTTTCGCCGTCATCGGAGACCCGTCCGCTGATCATCGGCGGCATCGGTGTGGTGCTGGCGGTGCTGGTGGACATTGTATTGATCTCGCCGCTGACCTCGCCGGGAACCACGGTTGTGCTGATGCTGATCCCATTTGCGTTGATCATGTACGGCGTGGTCTATGCGACGGGGCTGTGTGCCAGGAACGAATTGATCCGCGTGGTGTTCCCGCCGCTGGTTCTGATCGTGGCAGTTCTGGGGTCGATCCTTGGCGGCATCACCAACCCGACACCGGCTGCGGCGCTGGGTGCGGGCGGGGCCATCATGCTGGCCGCTTATCGCAAGTTGCGGGATCAGGACCGTTCACCCAAGGTGATCATCTGGTCCACGCTGGCGATCATCGTCTGTATCCTTGTCGGGGTGAACTTTGACCTGCGGATCAACCAAGAGGGTGTGAGTTTTGAAAGCTGGTTTGCCTTCTTTGTGGCCTATGGCGCCTATCTCTATGCGGTCTTTGGTCTGCTGTTCTCCTGCTGGATCCTTTACACCTCCGGTGTTCTGACCCCGGTGGTGCGCGAAACCGCCAAAGTGACCTCAATGGTGTTTACCATCCTCATCGGGTCGCAGCTGCTGAACCTCGTCGTCATCAGCTTTGGCGGTGAGCATTACATCCAGCAATTCCTCAAGTCGTTTGACAATGAGCTGACGGTGTTCCTGATCGTGATGCTGGTGCTGTTTGTTCTGGGCTTCGTGCTGGATTTCCTTGAGATCATCTACATCGTGATCCCGATTGTCGGGCCGGTTATCTATGGCGGTACATTTGATCCCAAATGGGTGACCATCATGATCGCGGTGAACCTGCAAACCTCGTTCCTGACACCGCCTTTCGGCTTTGCCCTGTTCTATCTGCGCGGGGTGGCCCCGGCGAGCGTGACCACAGCGCATATCTACCGCGGTATCATCCCGTTCGTGTTGATCCAGGTGGCGGGTTTGGCGATCTTGTGGTTCTTCCCGTCGATTGTGACCATTGTGCCGGATCTGATCCCGAATTGATCCGGGGTGGTTTGATCCACGGCTGAAACAAAACGAGAGGGCGCCATAGGCGCCCTCATTTGATTCAAGATGTAAGTGGGGCCAGCCCCCGTCCTGCGGACTCCCCCGGAGTATTTAAGAGCCAAAAAGGGGGAAAAGATCAGCGGCGGCTGCGGGCCATGTCAGGCAGGGCAATATTGGCAACTTGTTCCGCAATAGGGTCCGTACTGAGCGGATGCTGTTCTGGCATGAAGGTGTCGGGATCGCGCATCTTTTGCCAGCGTCCGCCAATGTAGACCTCAAGCCCGGAAAACTTGGCCTTATAGCCCATCTTGGGGCTGCCCGGCACCCAATAGCCCAAGTAGACATAGGGCAGGCCAGCGGTGCGGGCGATCTCGATATGGTCGAGGATGATGTGGTTGCCCAGCCCGTCGCGGGGGCGGTCGGGGGTGTAGAAGGAATAGACCATGCTGACCCCGTCGCCCAGAACATCGGTCAGGCAGACGCCCACCAGATCGCCCGTGTCTTGATCCACATATTCAATCACGCGGCTGCGGATCGGGGTTTCCTCGATCATGGCGGCAAATTCGAACACATCCATATCTGCCATTCCGCCATCCGCATGGCGGCTGTCGAGATACCGGCGGAAAAGGTCATATTGGTCTTCGGTCGCCCAGGGCGAGGTGGCCCGGCGCATCAGCGCCTTGTTGCGCTTAATGATACGTTTTTGGCTTTTGCTTGGGGTGAAGGCGGAGACGTCGATCCGTGCCGAGAGGCAGGAGGCGCAATCCGCGCAGGACGGGCGGTAGAGCACATTTTGTGACCGGCGGAACCCTTGCGCAGACAGGCTGTCGTTCAGCTCAGTCGCCGCTTCGCCCTGCAGGGCGGTGAACAGCTTTCTCTCCATCCGGTCCTCAAGATAGGGACAGGGTTGCGGCGCAGTTACATAGAACTGCGGAGTGAGCGGCAAAGAGTGGCGCATGAGACATCCGATTGTTGCGAAAGGATGATAACAACCGGTCCTCCATGCGCCAAGACACGTTTTAATAAAATGCGATCAATCAGCGGCGCCGGTTCATCGGCACGGTGCCCAGCACCATATCGGTGAGGCCCTGTGCGCGGGCCGTGGTGCAGATCAGCACGATCGAAATCAGTTGCAACGGCGCAAAGGCGATGGAGATACTATAGCCCAGCGTATGCAGAAAGGCGGTGCCAAGATCCAGCGCCTCATCATCGCGGGTCCGGATTTCCATCGACATCAGCCGCATCCCCCAAGTGGCAGAGCCATTGGCGAGGGTGATCACCCGATAAGCAAAGCCCGTGACCAGCATCAGCAGCGGAAAGAAAAACAGGCCGGTAAAGGCGGTGAACGGCACGATCACCAGGCACAGGACAAAGATCAGGGCTGCGTCAATGAGCCATGCAAACAACCGCTTGGCCGGGATGCCTTCGTAAAATTGGGGATGCAGATCGGGATCGGGGGTCATCTGTTTGGTTCCTTGGGAAAATGCCCCCCGGCAGGACCGGGAGGCGGGGGGAAGCATGTGCGGATCAGGCGTCTGCCGTGTCATCCTTGGATTTGGCGCGGTCGTTCATGAACTGGTCGAATTCGGCCTTGTCCTTGGCTTCGCGCAGACGTTCCAGGAAGGCTTCGAAGTTGTTCTGCTCTTCTTCGAGGCGGCGCAGGGTATCGGCCTTGTAGGCGTCAAAGGCGCTGTTGCCGGTGCTGCGGGTGGACATCATGTGGCGGCTGCCACGGCGGGCGCAGGATTTTCCAGAAAACATGCGTTTACTCCAGATCATGTACATCAAAAGGGCAAGGCCAACGGGCCAGATGAAGATAAAACCAAGGACCATGGCGGCGATCCAGGCGCCTTTGCCTTTGTCATCCAGCCAGGCTTCGGAGCGGGCGAACCAGCTTTGCCGCGGGGCGTAGGTTTGTTCGGAAGTGATCGTGGTCATCAAATATGCCTTTCAGTTCGGGGTGAAGGCCGCCGGTGCGGCCCGTCTGCGAAAGGGCTATGTGAATGCCTTTCACATTACATAGATTGGCATTTATCGGGTCTCTTGCAAGGGCTTATGTGAATGGTTTTTACATTTATTTGAAAAGTGCATTAATTTCAGATGCTTGTGCTGTGCAAATAGTGATCCGTTGCTGTGGGTGAAATGCATGAACCGGTCCCATCGTCGCCTGTAAGGCCCCTTATGTACCCTTCGAATACTGCTTGAAGCTGATTTCTGTGGACGGTTAGGGGGCTCGACCTGACAAAATGCCGTTGATGTCTGCTATGCGGGACAGAGTTGTCGTTCAAGAAGTGCGGTCCAATGTCGGCTTTGGAGAGCCTCCCTCTGGCTGGTCACAGCGTTCCTTATGCCACCGATCAAGTTAGAGGGCTGTTGCAAGATAGGGATGTAGACCGTCAGGCAGTTCGAACTCGCCATATCCTGACAGATGCTGCACTTCAAAGCCTGCTTTTTCCAGCATTCTAAATATCTGGGTAGGCTCGTAGGTATGCAAGCGGTGAACTTCGTTGGATTTCTCCCAAGCATTGTCGCGCTGAGTAAACGTAACGATTTTTCGGGTGATAATGTCGTCTTTCGCAATGGCCTGCATGGCAACAAAGCTATCTGCTTGTTCAGACCAGACGTATTCGCCCTTCCTATGGCGTTTGGGGCCAGCGCAATCGAAAAGGAACTGACCTCGCACTGGTAGGCTTTCGCGAGCACGACGAAATAGGTTCTCTAAAGAACTGGGTCCTCCAGTGGCTGTAGCATAGTTCACAACCTCGCCGATTGCAGCAATCGCATCGACGTCGCCAAAGTCTGTGGAAAGTATATCGCGCTTTTCAAAGCGCCCAGTGGGCACACGTTGCCTGGCGATTGACAACAGTTCAGCCGAAAGGTCGATACCGTAGACCTCATGTCCATCAGCCGTGAGCAGGAAAGAAAGCGGTCCGGCACCACAGCCAAGGTCCAGGACGCGCCCGGCAGTTGGCATCAGCGACAAAAGTACTTCAGCAGCAGCACGAGCCAAGGCTTCATGATGCTTTGCATGTATGGCCGCAAGGTCGCGCGCGTAGAACAATTCAGATGAAGTCATTCACTTAGAACACCCTAATGTAGGCAAATTTGTAGCCAGCCCAAGCGCAATAGCTGCCGATCGTTCACTTTGCAACATCGTGAAAGTTTTGAGGTCAAGGCCGACATCTGATAATTTTGGTAGGCCATCCGCCTGCAAAGTCCCAAATTCTCTTCCCAGTTCCAGACGCTTGATTTGGCGCTTCAATTTTGCTAAGGCTCTGTTATTACGGCTGTAATCTCTTTCTGGGAAGAGAATGTCGAACTGGGAAGCCCATTTCCCAGTTCACAGCGCTAAATTCCACCCATAAGGCCGCTTATGTGCCCTTCGAATGCCGCTCGAAGCCCTATATAAATGGGTTTTGAGGACGGGCAGGGGCTTTGCAGGAATATTTGTCATAGATTTACAGGATGCGTTGCAGAGGGCTGATTTGGGCTCATTTGCAAGACTTCCTGCAATTCAGCCATTTTTGACCTGAGCTTGTCGGAGACCCTTTTTTATATGGTCCATCCGGCTTCTTCCGCGCTCATCCGGGGTCTTCCGCTTACTGCAATACTTGGTGTCACACTACATCGGCATGACAAAATGCCGTTAATGTCTGCTATGCTGGACGGAGCTGGCGTTCAGAAACTACAAAGAGGTTTCGGCGGAAATGCCGTCACTCCAAATGAGCGGGTCATCATTTATTGCCTGTGCGACCTTCAGAAGATTTTTGCGAATCTCACTCTCGCTTGTTTCAACACCCAACCCCATGTAATCGGTCTCAATAAAGAATAGATACTCGACAACCTCCGCTAGAGCGCATTGATTTCGCAGCATTACCGCTGCTTTGATCAGATAGGCGTCATATTCATCTGCAAAGGTTTCTTCCCTCCAGATACCCGAACTTTCATCCAAACCGATTGGGTCCCACAGAGACCATCCAATTTCTCTTAGCCTTATAAGTTCAAGTCTTGGGTGTTGTTCGCTCATTTTTGTAACATGAATGAACGCCACCAATGTGGCAACGAGCAATGGCTCAAAACTGGGGACTTTGGCCTCACAGCCGACATCTGACAGTTTTGGTCGACCATGCCAACTGCTAGGGTAGGGAACGACAAAAAGGAGCCAATGTCGGCTATGCGGACCTAGCTGCCGTTCCCTGCGCGGAGAATTGAAAACCACAGGGCTGCGTCTTGAAGCCATCCTTTCCCACTGTTACTCGAGACGCAAGTGAAGACATAAATAGTGGATCGAAAATGTTTGAATTCAGTTTGATGGGGCAGACCTATCGTGAAGTTACAGACCCTGACGCATGCATTGGCATAGGTGATCTGATCTACTTTTTCGATACTCACCCAGATCGGGACGCATTTTGTTATATGTTCATCATGTCCGACGGGCACCTCGTCGGGTTCAACTGGTTGGGCTACAAAGCAGGATTGATGGGGAGCTGGTCCATTCACGAGAATGATCTACGTGACAATGGTGCGCATGTGACACTCGGATGGCTTGAAAAGAATTGGGGGCGCTTTTCATCTTTTCCAAGAGCAAAAACAAAGTTCTTGAAATGGCAAGAATGTGACTACGACCCCAATGAAGCTGTAGACGCCGAATTTTTTAAGGCTCGTTATGGTGCAGACTGACATTTATTGCCTCTTCGAGAAGTAGGCTTTGCGGGCAAAGCTGGCCTTGACTTGCTTTGCTGTTAGCTCAGGATCGGATCATGAAGAAAACTGACCATATGACTCTTGAGCAACTGGAATCTCAAGTGTGGCCTGAACCAGATTTTAACTCTCGTCTGGTCACAACCTGCCACCAATTGCGGAAGAAACGGCTAGGCGATTTTAGTGTTGAAGATCTTCGTATCATGCTTGGTCAGTCCATTGGCGCAAAGTACCTTCTTCCGCGAGCCGTTGAAATCCTACGGAATAACCCGTTTGCGGAGGGAGACTTTTTCGAAGGGGACTTACTAGTAGCTATTGCCCGACACCCTGAAAATACCAGTCAATTGGGGCTTGAAGACGTTAGGCACCTTCTTGCAGCCTGCGTCGCTGCAATTGAAGCCGTTGATCCAAAGTTGAATAGTACAGATATGAGCGCCGTTGAGTGTTTAGCGGCTGAACTGCAGACCCGCACTCGGTAGTAGCTTTGGACTCTTTTCGGTCATCTGACAAAACTTGTCAGACTTGTGGGCGTTAGCAGCCACAGGATGTCGGCTTTGCGGACAATGAGACCAGCAGTTGCTATTCGCGAACGTCTGCTTACCTCAACCCCAGAGGATCGAAAGGTATTTCTCCAGTCAGCCTTAAAGACTGCGAAAGACTTTCGGCAAAAGAATGTGCAAAGATTTCTCGTTCCGAGCTCGGCTTCAAAAAATATAGGTCACGAGCAACATCAAAATCTTCATCAAGGGCTGTTCGATCATCGAGAACATCACGGTGATAGTGCGCCAAATGTCCAATCTCATGAAGCAATGTTCGATAGAGCTTGGTATTTCGCACCGCATCTTCAACCAGCTTGGCCTCAAAGTGCCGTTTCGTCTCCACGAATGGATGACCGTCTGCAGCGAGGCGTTCGTATTCGGCTCTATCCTCAATCGTCATGCGCTTTGACCACTTCAACACGGTACCTAGCTCTTGGGCCTCAAGTATGATTGCAGTTCCCTCATGCTTTCCAAATTCTGCAAAATATAGAAAGCGGCCCCAAACGGGCTTTTGTTGTCGCTGTTTTCGGGTTGGTTGCCGGAATGCAATTATGTTTGGCAATTCCGGAGATAGACTTGCAACTGCCCTTAAAATCTTGATCACGTCAGCAGGCGTACATCCATATGTGAAGCCTTCGCGTGGCTCTTCGTAGAGAACTTTTAGCTTGAAGTCGCCTATTGTCGCCTCTTGCTCCTTCGCAGCTTCGAGGCGTTCATAGAACATCGAATAGTTTCCATGCTTGTCTTGCCAGCTTTCTGGAATGCGCATGTCGTTCGACTTCGAATATCCCGACCATGAAGTTCCGATATTGCGATTGCGTCGCTCTGGTCGCCAAACACCACTCACTGAAATATCTCCGGAAAATTCGTATGCGGACGTTAGTTCGGACAGGCCAGACATGCAAAGGGGCTCATAGCCGAAATCTGACAGTTTCGGTCTGACTTGCCAACTGGTAGGCTGTGGGCACGACAAAAGGGAGGCCGCAAGTTGCTTCGAAAGTACCTGACTGCCAGAAGTATTGATTTTAAGATCATTGTTGGTTTCTGGCTTGTATTCTTATGCCTTCACCTATCGTTCCCAGAGGGTTTTGGCGTCCGAAGTGTGGATCGGGCCATTGTTGGAGGGCTTTATTTTGGCGGACCGGTAGCTTTGCTTCTTGATGTGGTAACCTTCTGCATCCGTCGCAGGTAGATGGTAGCTGGGAAGCAACAAAAAGGAGCCAATGTTGGTCCTGCGGACAAAGTGACACTGTTGACCACCTTGCAATCATTAACTCCAAATCTTAACGGTCCAACCGCTGATAGTTTCATTTGTGGCAGAGGATCAAAGGTGTAAATTTGTCTGCGCGCTCCGAAAAGGCTGTGACATGCGTGTTTTTCTAAGTTGGGTAGTCGAGCGTTCCCTTGAAGTTGTGCTTGTAACTGCGTTCATTCATGCAAAGTTTTACGAGCCAACCAGATTTGAGCTGTTCGGAATCGTGGAAACATCGAGCAAGTTCGCTCTCTTTCCTGCTCTATTTTACGTGATGTCTGGTTACATTTTTTCCTGCGTGTATTTTGGGTTAGTGAGGAGGCGGCCTGATGCTTTTGACCACGTAAAGATGATGATGATCGCATACACCGCCCACGCCTTCTTTTTCTTAGCAATTTCATCGTCAGAGATCGAAAGCCTTACATTTGAGATCGCTGGTGTAGGCCTGCTTGTGGTGGCAGTTTCTAGCCTGATTGGGGCTCAAATCGCAAAAACACCAGCTCATTGATTTGGTGAAGTCTAACTGATGCAGTTACATTTCTTTCTCGCTATTCTGCACCTGAGAAACATTAAGTTTGAGAGGCGTTGGCTTTTTAGGACAGCGATGGGTCTGCTATGGGCTCACAGCCGACATCTGACAGTTTCGGTCTGACTTGCCAACTGGTAGGGTAGGGCACGACATAAAGGAGCGGCAGGCGAATGTCGGCTGTGCGAACAGAGCTGCCCTGAAAGAACCACCGCGCCCGAACCGAGGGGCAGGAAGCAAAGCGCCCGCCCCGTCAAACCGTAGGTTTGCCTTTGGCAAAACGGGGCGGTTCGGGCGCTGCCAAATCGGTGATTTGGCAATTCGGCTTCATCTCCTAGGGTATCTTTGAGCTCATACCCCGCATCCGAGGGCTTCGCTTGGCCGTCCACCCAAATAATCCGCGTGTTTTCCTTTTCTGTGCGGGAAAGGGTTTGTCTTCTAAATCACCTTAAAATCAGCCAGTTGCGCGCCCGAAATGCGCAGCATCTCCTTTGGCGCCAAGCCGAACACATGATGCGGGGTGCCGGCGGCGGCCCAGATCATGTCAAACTCCAGCAAAGTCCGGTCAAACCATGACCGCGTCGGATTGATGTGGCCAACAGGGGAAACCCCGCCGATGGCAAAGCCGGTTTGCGCACGGATTAGGGCGGCGTCGGCCTTGCCCAGCGGCTCTCCGGCGAGGGCGGCGGCGGCGGTCAGATCCACCTGTTGCCCGCCCGCGGTCACAAACAGAACAGCCTCGCCGCTGGTCTCGCCGCGCAGCACGATGGATTTGGCGATTTGATCCACTGTGCAGCCGAGTGCCGCAGCGGCGTCTGCTGCGGTCCGTGCCAGTGCGGTTTCACGGACATCTGCGGTGACATTTGCCGCATCCAATGCGGCGCGAACGCGTTTCAGGCTCTTGCTCATGGCGCGACACTGACGCAAAGCTAGTGGCATGACAACATCCCATCTTTCCAGCCAGATCACACGTACACCCCGCATTTTTGATGAGGGCCGCGCCGCCGATGCCGGCCCTCTGATTGACGGGTTTGACCCTTCGGTTGCGGCGCTGATCAAAGGGGCTGTTTCGACCGCGCCCTATCTCATGGGCCTGCTGGAGCGGGAGGCCGATTGGTTGCGCGGCGCGGTGGAAGATCCTGACACTGCGGTGGATCAGGTGATTGCAGGCGTGGCGGAGCTTGCGGCGTCTGATCTGGCCGATGGGCTGCGCCGCGGGAAACGGCGGGTGGCCCTGATGGCGGCGCTGGCGGATCTGGGCGGCGCTTGGTCGCTCGAACAGGTGACCGGCGCCTTGACCGATTATGCCGATGCGGCCTGCGGTGCGGCCCTGCGCGGCGGTTTGGCGGCGCAGATCCGGCGCGGCAAGATGCCGGGGCTGACCGAAGACGATCTGCACGACGCAGGCGGCATGGTGGTGCTCGCCATGGGCAAGATGGGCGCGCATGAGCTGAACTATTCCTCTGACATCGATCTGATCTGCCTCTTTGATGAGACCCGCTTTGATCCGGGTGATTTCCACGAGGCCCGCACCGGGTTTGTCCGTGCAACCCGCGCGATGAGCGGGACGCTGAGTGATCTGACCAGCGAAGGATATGTGTTTCGCACCGATTTGCGCCTGCGCCCCGATCCCGCGGTCACCCCGGTCTGTATGGCGATGGAGGCGGCGGAACGTTATTATGAGTCGCTGGGCCGGACATGGGAACGCGCGGCCTATATCAAGGCGCGGCCAGCGGCAGGCGACCTGGTGGCGGGTGACAGGTTCCTCAAGGCTCTGCGGCCCTTTGTCTGGCGGCGGCATCTGGATTTTGCGGCCATTCAGGACGCCCATGACATGCGGCTGGCGATCCGTGAACACAAGGGGCTGGGCGGGCCGATCACCTTGCCGGGGCACAATATGAAACTGGGGCGCGGCGGCATTCGCGAGATCGAGTTTTTCACTCAGACCCGCCAGTTGATCGCAGGCGGGCGCGATCCGGATCTGAGGTTGCGCGGCACCTGTGAGGGCTTGTCTGTCTTGGCGGACAAGGGCTGGGTGCCGCCGGATGTTGCGCAGGTTCTGGCCGATCACTATCGCTATCACCGCACGGTGGAACACCGGGTTCAGATGGTGCGCGATGCCCAGACCCACAATCTGCCGCAATCGCCCGAAGGTTTTGCGCGGCTTGCCGCGATGATGGACAAAGACGTGCCGGAGCTTGAGGCAGAACTGCACGCGCGGCTCAGTGCGGTACATGAGCTGACCGAAGGGTTCTTTGCCGCCTCCCGCGCCCCTGCGCCCGATGCGGCCAAGGAGGCCGCCGCCGATCATGTGTTTGATCATCAGGTGTTGGATCGCTGGCAAAGCTATCCGGCGCTCCGCTCTGAACGCGGGCTGGAGATCTTTGAGCGTCTGAAACCGGATCTTCTGGCGCGGTTGGCACGGGCGGCAAAACCGGACGAGGCGTTGCTGGCCTTTGATGGCTTTCTCGCCGGATTGCCCGCTGGGGTGCAATTGTTCTCACTGCTCAAGGCAAACCCGCAATTGGCCGATCTGTTGATTGATATCGTCAGCACCTCACCGGCCCTGGCGGTGCACCTGTCGCGCAACGCCGGCGTGTTTGATGCGGTCATTGGCGGCGATTTCTTCAGCGATTGGCCGGGGCAGGCGGGACTGACCGAGATGCTCGCTGAAACACTGGCGGCAGAGCCGGACTATGAGGCGCAGCTGGACGGCACCCGCCGTTGGGCCCGTGAATGGCATTTTCGGATCGGGGTGCATCTGTTGCGTGGTCTCATTGATGCAGCGACCGCAGGCCGGCAATATGCGGAACTGGCCCGCGCGGTTCTCACCGCGCTTTGGCCTGTGGTCACGGCACAATTTGCCCTGCGCCATGGTCCGCCGCCGGGGCGCGGTGCGGTGCTGCTGGGCATGGGCTCGCTTGGGGCCGGGCGTCTGACCGCGACCTCCGATCTGGACATGTTGGTGATCTATGATCCGGACGGGCAGGACAGCTCTGAAGGTAAGCGCCCGCTGGCCTCAAGGCTCTATTATGCGCGGCTGACCCAGGCGATGATCACCGCCATGACCGCCCCGATGGCGCAGGGGCGCTTGTACGAAGTTGATATGCGGCTGCGACCGTCGGGCAATCAAGGGCCGGTGGCCACCAGCCTGTCCAGTTTTGAAAGCTATCAAAAGGAGGAGGCCTGGGTCTGGGAACATCTGGCGCTGACACGGGCCGATGTGGTGGCCGGACCGCCGGGATTGGCCGCAGATGTTGCTGCCCTTTGCGCGGATATTCTCAAGACCGGACATCCAAGCGATCAGATCTTGCCCGAGGTCGCCCAGATGCGCCTGCGCATTGCCGCTGCCAAAGCCCCCGATGGCCCCTTTGACGCCAAGATCGGGGCAGGGCGCTTGCAGGACATCGAATTGTTTGCCCAAGCCGGAGCCTTGATGGCGGGTCGCGCGGCCCACGACATCTCCGACGGTCTTAGCGCGGCAGAGGCATCACAGGTGATCTCGGAAAGCCAACGTACCGCGTTGCAACAGGCCTATGACCAATGTTGGACCTTGCAATGTGCCGGTCGGCTCTTGTCCGCAAATCCGGTACGATCGGACAAATTGGGGCAGGCGGGCGAAAAATTCCTCGCCAGAACGTTGGGATGCGACACTTTCGCCGATCTTGAGGCGCAAATGACCCAGACCTATGCCCGCGCGGCCGAAATGATCGACGCGGCCCTGCCGGCGCCGCCGACAACCCAAGCCAACGAGGCGACATGAAAAAAGGTGATGAAATGGATCCGAAAGGACTGATTTTCGAAGCGTACCGGATGGATGGCATCTCGGCGGCGGAATGCCGGACGATCTTTCTTGACTGGGCGCTGTCCTTGCCATCAGGGCAGGATACGCTGAACAGTCTCGGGGTGCTTTTGGGCCGCTATGGGGATGACTTTCCCGATCACCCGATGACGCAGATCCTGACGGATGGGCGCACCACCATGACCGCCCCGCGCCGCCGCGGCGGTTGGCGCAGCCGGACACGGAACTGATCCTTCGCCTGCGTTCCTGTGGGCCGTGCCGAACAGGCACCATTGAGGCAGCGGGCCTCCCGGCGGACATCGGAACGCCCCGCTCTTTCACAGATTACGCCCAATTCTCGCCCTCATTGCCGGGCATTTGTTTCAATGTGAAGTGAAACAGCCTGCGGCGATGCGCCCAAGCGAGGATGACATGAAAACACTGAAACTGATCGGGGCACTGGCCCTGGGCGCGATGACCGCCGCCTGCGCCCAACTGCCGGATGTAACCAGCCGGAACGCACCGTTTGAGGCAACCGAACCCTTGCTGGGATCATCGCCCCTTGTAGCAGAATCGGTGGCGCAAAAGCAGTTGCCCTATTCGATGAATGTGACAGAGATCAACGTCCGCGCCCCGCGCAGCCTCAAAGTCTCCGAGGCCAACGTCTATTATCCACGCGGTGACATCGTTTGGCGCGGTGATCCGATTGGCGACCGCTATGAGCAGATCGAAGCCATCTTTGAAGAAGCTTTTGCCAGAGGCACGGCAAACATGAACGGCGCTGTTCCGGTGGTGCTGGACGTGGAAATCGCACGGTTCCATTCCGTCAGCGAGAAGACCCGCTATTTCGCCAGCGGCGTGCACAATATGGAGTTTATCCTGACTGTGCGCAGCGCCGATACCGGCATCGCACTGGCGCCGCCGCGCAAAGTCTCAGCGAACCTGCATGCCTTTGGCGGGCAGGCCGCGATTGAGGCGGACCGGGCAGGGCACACACAAAAGGTTCGGGTCACCGGCTATCTTGCCCAGGTGATCCAGGAGGAGCTGGCCAAACCAAGCGTCTGATTGGCTGCGCATTGGGGGCAATGCGGGACCACAACAAAATCGGCGCTTTCGTTAAAGGCCAGAACCCACTAGAGGGGGCGCTATGACAGCGCCCCTTTCTTCATCCGCCTCACTGCCGGTCGTCCGCCTTTTGCCAAAGGCCAACGCCCGTGCCATCCGCCACGGCTTCCCTTGGGTCTATGCCAATGAAATGGTGTTGGACCGCCGGACCAAGAAACTTGACCCCGGCACACTGGCCCGACTCGAAGATGACGCCCGCCAGCCTATGGGGCTGGTTTCGGTCAATCCGACGTCAAAGATCATTGCGCGGATGCTGGACCAAAACCCGGATGCGGTGATTGATCAGCCATGGTTTGAGGCGCATATCGCCCGTGCGCTGGCCCTGCGTTCGCAACTCTTTGATGCCCCGTATTATCGCTTGATCCATGCCGAGGCTGACGGGTTGCCCGGTGTGATCATCGACCGGTTTGGCGACACATGTGTGGTGCAGCCCAATGCCGCGTGGGCCGATGCCCTGCTGGAACCGCTTTGCGCGGCGCTGACATCCGTAACCGGCATCAGCAACATCCTGAAAAACGCAGGCGGGCGCACGCGCACCCTTGAGGGGCTGGACGATGTCTCTGCGGTTTTGACTGGCGCAGCCCCCGAGGCGGCGCTGCCCGTGCCGATGAATGGCGCCACCTATATGGCGGACTTGACCGGTGGCCAGAAAACCGGCCTGTTTTATGATCAACGTCCCAACCATGCTTTTGCCGCCAACCTCAGCAAAGACGCGCGGGTTCTGGACGTTTTTTCCCATGTTGGAGGATTTTCTCTGGCCGCTTTGGCCAATGGTGCGGCTTCTGCACTGGCGGTAGATGGATCCGCGCCCGCGCTTGCGCTGGCCGAGGCCGGTGCCAAAGCGATGGGCGTGCAGGACAAATTCAGCATCCGCCAGGGCGATGCCTTTGACACGCTGGCCGCCCTGCGCAGCGAAGGGGCACAGTTTGATGTGGTGATCTGTGATCCGCCCGCCTTTGCCCCCTCGCGCAATGCGCTTGAGGCCGGATTGCGGGCCTATGAAAAGATCGCGCGTCTGGCCGCGCCATTGGTGGCTGAGAACGGCATTCTGGCCCTGTGTTCCTGTTCGCATGCGGCGGATCTGGCGCAGTTCCGGAATGCATCAGTGCGCGGCATTGGCCGTGCCGGACGGCGGGCGATCATGCTGCACACCGGTTTTGCCGGACCGGACCACCCGCAGCTGCCGCAACTGGCCGAAAGCGGCTATCTGAAGTCGTTGTTCTTCCGCCTGTGAGCGCCCCGCGCATCCTGATCGACACCTGCGTGCTTTACCCCACGGTGATGCGCGAGGTGGTGCTTGGGGTGGCAGCATCAGGCGCGTTTGAACCGATCTGGTCAGCGCGTATCCTGGAAGAATGGGCCCGCGCCGCGATCAAGCTCGGCCCCGAAGGTGAGGCACAGGCCCGCGCAGAGATTGCCCTGATCCGCGCCGCCTGGCCAAAGGCCGAACGCCCCGCAGCCCCCGGCCTCGTAGCCCGGTTATGGTTGCCGGATGCGGACGACATTCATGTCTTGGCAGTCGCGGTGGATGCCGGTGCCGATATGATCATGACTTTGAACGCCAAGGATTTTCCGCGCGGCACCTTGGCCGAAGAGGGCATTGAACGGGTCGATCCCGACAGCTACCTGATGCAGCTCTGGCCCGAACATGATGCCGCCATCCGCGTGGTTTCAGAGCGCATACTGCAAGCCGCGCAGCATATGTCTGGCCAGGACTGGGATATGCGCGGGCTGATGAAAAAAGCCAGGCTGCCGCGATTGGCCAAGGCACTGACCACTTAGAGACCGTATACGAATTACGGATCCGCCTTGTCCCAGCGTGCTTCAAGCTTGCGCAGGGCCGCGATACGCTCGGCGGTTTTGGGATGGCTCAAAAGCCAGGCCGGCGCCGTGCCGTGATTGGATTGGGTCAATCCTTCCAGCTTTTCAAACAGGGAAATCTGCGGACCAACACCGATCCCCGCCTTCGTCAAAAGCGCGGCGGCATAGGCGTCCGCCTCGTATTCGTCGCCGCGCGATAACCGCGCCGCCAGAAGCGTGGTTAACATATTGGCGATCCAAACCCCTGCAAACGGGATAAACCGGCCCAGAACCATCGCCAAAACCGTGCGCATGGCGTTTTGCCCAGAAAAATCAATCATGCGGCGGCGCGAATGGCCAAGTGCCACATGCCCCAGCTCGTGAGCGATCACACTGGCCAGTTCTTCGGCTGTCACCTCTCCCGCACGGAACCTGTTGTAAAAGCCGCGCGTAATGAAAATCCGGCCATCCGGCGCGGCCAGACCGTTCACCGGATCAATCTCGTAGATGTGCACCTTGATCCGCGGCAGATCGAGCGCTTTTGCCATCCGGTCCGACATGTCCTTGAGCGCAGGATCAACCAAAGGGGTGGAGCGTGCGTCGAGTTCCCGCGCGGTGCGCCAAGCGGAAAAGCGATACATCGCAAGGGCATAGGCCACGGCCAGAAGGATAGGTAAAACGCGGATCATAGCATCAATATGGGGTGCACGGCGCGACGGGCAAGGGCGTCTGGGCCGCTACCACGTTACCGGCACCGAGGTTGGCCCGCGAAACGCCCAGCCGGCAAAGGGTACGGGTCCGGCAAGCCGCAATTGTGGAAACCGCTCAAGGATCATTGGCACGGCGTAATGAGCCACCAAGCTGCGGGAGGCCGCAGCACCGGCGCAGAAATGCGGGCCAGCGCCGAACGGGATAGCGGCAGAGGTATCACGGGACAGATCAAATTGATCCGCATTGGCAAAATGGTCTTCGTCCCGGCAAGCCGAGCCAAACATCAAGAACACCCGGTCACCTGGCTCAAACGTCACGCCAGCAACAGTGTCGCGCCGCGCCACCATGCGCGGGGCCATCTGGATGGGCGCAACAAGCCGCGCATATTCGGAAAACGCATCCGACAGTGTGGCATCGCCGGATGTGATCAGGGCGCGTTGATCCGGATGGGCAAGCAAAGCCCATAGCAGGCCCGCAATGGCATCACGCGGCTCATTCTGGCCGCCGCCAATGATCACCTTGATATTGGCCGCGATGGAGGGCAGGGGCATTTCAGCCCGGTCGAGTACACTCAGGATCGAGGGATCAGGCACAGCGCGGACCTGCGGCAAGCATTCCGCAATCGCGTCATCCACACGGGTTGAGGCAGCAAGACCGGTCGCCTCGATTTGCGGGTTGGCTGCATAATTGGCAATGGCATCAATCATTTGCTGGCTGGCGCTGTCCATCTCCTTAGGGGTCATGCAGGTCAGCCCCGTCATGGCACACAGCGCGGCACCGGACACCGGCATGGCAAAATCGCGAACCAGATCGCAGCCGCCCAGAGGGGCCAATTGGTCCAGCCGCGCAGTCACGATCTGTTCAAACTGTGGCGCCCAGTGATCTGCCACGGTGCGCGGGCTGAGCGCGGGAAACAACGCACGGCGTTCCTGCCCATGCGGCTCACCATCACGGCGCATCATATTCAGGCCCATGATCTGTTCCATCAACCCGCCCGGTTGAACCGATGAAAACACCTCGATCCGCTTTTCCTCGCGGTGAATGTCGTCGCGCCGGGTCAGCAGGGTCGCGCCCAGTTCGGGTACAAAGGTGATCGGCGTTTTGGCCCGCATCTGCGCCAGCACCGGATAGGGATCAGCGGCAAACGCGGCGAGGTCGATATGGGTGACGGGGGCATTGGACATGGGCCAAGCCTAGTGCGGAACAGCAGGGGGGCCAAGGGGCAGTATACGCCTAAAAAGCCCCTAGCGGGTCAATTCCTTGATCCCGCGTGACAGCCCCTCAAGGGTCATGGGCACCATAGCGTCAGGTCCGAAAATCTCTTGGATCATCATGATCGACTGGGTGTATTGCCAGTATTTTTCGGGCACCGGATTGATCCAAAGGCTGCTTTTCCACTGCTCGCGCACGCGGTTGAGCCAGACCGAGCCCGCCTCGGCATTCCAATGCTCATTGGCGCCGCCGGGATAGGCGATTTCATAGGGCGACATCGATGCGTCACCGACAAATATACATTTATAATCAGGCCCGTAAGTGTGGAGGATGTCCATCGTGCTTTCCTGGGCATCCCAGCGGCGGCGGTTGTCGCGCCACACACCTTCGTAAAGGCAATTGTGAAAATAGAAATGTTCAAGATGTTTGAACTCGGCCTTGGCCGCCGAGAACAACTCTTCCACCACCCGGATATGCGGATCCATGGAGCCGCCCACATCGAGAAACAGCAGCACCTTGACCGCATTGCGCCGTTCCGGGCGGGTTTTCACGTCGAGATAGCCGTGTTCGGCGGTAGAGCGGATCGTCCCGTTCAGATCAAGTTCCTCATCCGCGCCGTCCCTTGCCCAGCGGCGCAGGCGTTTCAGGGCCACTTTGATGTTGCGGGTGCCCAGTTCAACTGTGTCATCGAGATTGCGAAACTCGCGTTTGTCCCAAACCTTGACCGCTTTTTGGTGGCGGGATTCCTTCTGTCCGATCCGCACCCCTTCGGGATTGTAGCCATAGGCGCCAAACGGCGAGGTGCCAGCAGTGCCAACCCATTTGTTGCCGCCCTGATGACGGCCCTTTTGCTCTTCCAGCCGCTGTTTGAGGGTCTCCATCAACTTGTCAAAGCCGCCCATGGCTTCGATTTCGGCCATTTCCTCGGGGCTCAGATGCTTTTCCGCCATCTTTTCAAGCCACTCGCGTGGGATATCAACGGCCTCCAGTACATCGTCGAAACTGATGCTCTCCAGCCCTTTGAACGCGGCGGCGAAGGCCTGATCGAACTTGTCGATGTTGCGTTCGTCTTTGACCATGGAAATGCGTGCGAGGTAGTAGAACGCCTCAACATCATAGGTTGCCAACCCCGCAGACATCCCATCCAGAAACGCCAGAAACTCGCGCATGGACACCGGCACCTTGTGGCGGCGCAATTGGTCGAAAAAGGGCAAGAACATCGGGTTTGCCTCAGAAGATCCAACGGTCTACCAGGACCGTCAGAACCAATCCGATCAAAGCAAAGGCGATGCCCGCACTGGCGGCATATTGCGCGATATCCTTGCGGTTTCCGCCGCGTTTCTTGGCCGTCAAACCACCATAGATGGCACCCAGGATGCCAAAAACCAAAAAGATCATAACTGCTTGCGCCCCGCGTTTAACCTTTGAGCGGGCTCAGCGATGCAATCTCGCGCAGCTTGGCCCGCACTGCCCAATCTGGGCCAAAGCCGTATCGCGCCCAGCCGATGCTGTCCAGCCTGACGCTGCGCGCTTCGCCAGGGCGGCCCTCCAGTTCAAGCGCTTCGGCCTTGAGCAACAGGCAGGTGGCCAGCAGTGCGGCATTTTCACTTTGGCGGGCGACCTCGATGTGTGGTGCGATGATCCGCAAAGCCTCGGTGCCGCGCCCCTGTGCGATGGCATAGGCGGCCAGCTGCGTTGCGATATAGGCGCGGTGCAGCGTGGTGCCGGGGCTGGCGGCATAATATCCGTCTGCGATCAGGTATTGATGGTGCGCCCGATCCGGTTCTGTGGATTGTAACACCCGGCCCATGGCATAATGCGCAAAAGCGCGGCGATGATCCTGCCACCCCATCGCCGTGGCGATGCGCACGGCCTCACGGGCGGCCGCATTGCGGCGGGCCGCTGGGGTGCCGCGCCCCAATGCCGTTTGGATCGCCTTGCTCCAGCCTTGCGGTGTGCGTGTGGCATAACGGGCCGGCAGGGCCGCGCCCTGTGGGTTGTTGCGGGCCAGAATGGCGGGCAGGGCGCGGGCCACTTGCCCGCGTGTCATGCCAGACCGCAATGCCGGATCATAATAGGTCCGCAGGATCAGCATATCAAAACCGGTCAGAACCGTATGCACATTGTCATCGTTGAAAACGCTGTCGGGCAGACGATAAAGATCATTCAGCGGGCCAAGCGCCTGCGCCAGTTCCTCGTGCAGGCAATCGCGCACCTCTTGCGGGCTGACGTCATTGGGCAAGAAAATTGCAAGCTTTTCGCGGGTTTGCAGCGCGGTCCAATCGGTTTTGGCCTTGCGGCGGGCGCCGCGGTATTCACTGAGCGATCGCACGTTGGGCGCCACGAAACAGGCCGCTTGCGGCAAGATCCGGTGAATATCGGCGCGGCTCACGGCCTCGATGGTGATATTGGCATCGCTGCGTGTGGTATAAGAAATGTCGATCCCCGCCTCATTGCGCAGCCGCGCCATCAATCGCTTGAGATCAGGGCCAAGGGTTGCAGGCGGCTTGCCGGTGACGCGCAGGGTGATCGGGGTTTCGAAACGGGTCAGAACCGGCAGTTGCCGTCCACTTTCCATCTGGAAGGACAGCTCAATGAAATCAATTGCCAGATCGCGGTTTGACCGTATCGGCGCGGCCGGACGGGTGGCGGCGAAGGTCTTCATCGGGGGCAGGGTGCTTTGGGCGAATTGCGCCCGCGTGGGCATGTCGCTCTGCGCTGCGGGCACGCAGGCGCTGAGCAGCATCACAAGTGGCAGGGCAAGACGCGAGGTCACAGGCGATGCCCCGCAGCCGCGCAAGAAAGCGGCCAAACGGGCCGCAGAAAACGGGAAAAGAACGCGCAGTTGGGTGCTGCGAATGGGACTGTCATCTCTGCCTGCTGCCCTATGCTGAGCCTTGAGTGTCAGGTCTGTGCCTGATCTTTCCTCTTTGGTAGAGGGCAAATAAGGCAAATCTTGGGCAATTGGGGCAGAAACAGAAACAGGCTCCCGAGGGAGCCTGCCATTTGGGTCCGGGAAAGCGTGGAAATTACCGTTGCGCCCGCGCCATAAAGGCCAGCCGTTCAAACAGGTGCACATCCTGTTCGTTCTTGAGCAAGGCCCCATGCAGCTTGGGCAAGGCGCTTTTGCCGTCAGATTTCAAATCCTCGGCATCCATATCCTCGGCCAACAACAGCTTGAGCCAATCCAGCACTTCGGAGGTAGACGGCTTTTTCTTCAGGCCTTGCTGATCGCGCACTTCATAGAACTGGGTGAGCGCGGTGGTCAGCAGGCTTTCCTTGATGCCCGGATGATGTACTTCGACAATTTTCTTGAGGGTCTCGACGTCAGGAAACTGGATGTAGTGGAAGAAACAGCGCCGCAGAAACGCGTCGGGCAGCTCCTTTTCGTTGTTTGACGTGATGATCACAATCGGGCGGTTGACCGCCTTGATGGTTTCGCCCGTTTCATAAACAAAGAACTCCATCTTATCGAGTTCCTGCAACAGATCGTTGGGAAATTCGATGTCGGCCTTGTCGATCTCGTCGATCAAAAGCACCACTTTTTCGCCCGCCTCGAAGGCCTCCCAAAGCTTGCCCTTACGGATGTAATTCTTGACGTCATGCACACGCTCATCGCCCAACTGGCTGTCGCGCAGGCGCGAGACGGCGTCATATTCATAAAGACCCTGCTGGGCGCGTGTGGTGGATTTGACGTTCCATTCGATCATCCGCAGCCCCAGTGCAGAAGAGACCTGCCGCGCCAGTTCGGTTTTGCCGGTGCCCGGCTCGCCCTTGACCAAGAGGGGACGCTCAAGCGTCACGGCCGCGTTCACGGCAATCTTGAGGTCATCTGTCGCGACGTAATCGGCGGTACCCTGAAATTTCATATTGCTTTTCAACCCTCTGTCTTGCGCAAAAACTGCCCATGCCTTTAACCAAAATTCCAAGGGATTGTGTAGTGACAATCGCTGGTTGCTCAGGTAGACGCTGCGGCAGGACGAGATCTCGGGGAGAGAGAGTCTTATATGCCAGGACTAAAAACTGTTGAGGGACATACGATGAAGCAGGAAGTTTTCCTGCCGGATGACTATTCTCCGGCTGAGGACGAACCGTTCATGAATGACAGGCAGCTTGAGTATTTTCGGCGCAAGCTGCTGACCTGGAAATCGGAGCTGCTGGCTGGCAGCCGCGACACCATCGAAGGGCTTCAGGACGGCACACGCAACATTCCAGATGTGGCAGATCGTGCATCGGAAGAAACAGACCGGGCGCTGGAATTGCGCACACGGGACCGCGCACGCAAACTGGTCGGCAAGATCGACGCTGCTTTGCGCCGCATTGATGAGGGTGAATTTGGCTATTGCTCTGTGACGGGCGATCAAATCTCGCTCAAGCGTCTGGACGCACGGCCCATCGCGACGATGAGCCTTGAAGCGCAGGAAAAACACGAGCGCCGCGAAAAAGTGCACCGCGACGATTGATACGATTGATCCCCTAATCAGGGTCTGAAATAGCAAGCGCCGGGGCGGGAACGCTTCGGCGTTTTGTTTTGGAGAACGATGTGAAGCACACAAATGCGATTGTGATCGGCGGCGGCATTGGTGGGCTTGCCGCGGCTGCGGGTTTTGCCCGGCGCGGGGTGGCGGTGACGCTGCTCGAACAGGCCCCGCAGATTACCGAAGTGGGCGCAGGACTGCAGATCAGCCCCAATGGCATGGCCGTTCTGCGCGCTCTGGGGCTTGAACCCGGCTTGCGCCGCCGCGGTGCGGTCAAAGGCCGGGCGGTGGTGTTGCACAACGAGGCCGGCGCACAGGTGGCGCGGCTGGACCTGACCCGCCTGAAAAAGGGGCAGGAGTATATGTTCCTGCACCGCGCCGATCTGGTGGATGTGCTGGCCGAAGCTGCCAAACGCGCCAATGTGACGTTCGAACTGGGCGCTCAGGTCGCCTCGATCCGCCCCGGCGAGACCCCGACCGTGCAGATGGTCGATGGCAGCACCCGGCGGGCCGGTACATTGGTAGCCGCGGACGGCATCCATTCCGTAGCACGGCCTCTGCTGAATGGTGAGGATCAGGCGTTTTTCACCGGGCAGGTGGCCTGGCGCGCGGTTGTGCCCAACCACTGCAATCACCCCGATGAGGCGCATGTGCATATGGGTGATGGGCGGCATCTGGTCAGCTATCCGATGCGCGATGGCAGATTGATCAATTTGGTTGCGGTCGAAGAGCGCGACGATTGGGCCGAAGAGGGCTGGCACCATCCTGACGATCCGGCCAACCTGCGCCGCGCTTTTGATGGCTTTGCGGGCCGCGTGCCTGAGATGCTGGCGGCGGTCACGCAGGTCAACCTCTGGGGGCTGCACAGACACCCGGTGGCGCAGAAATGGTACGCACAGAACGTTGCGATGTTGGGTGATGCCGCACATCCCACCCTGCCGTTCTTGGCGCAAGGGGCCAATATGGCGCTGGAAGATGCATGGGTGCTGACCGATGCGGCAATCAAGGGCGGCAACTGGATGGCGGGCTATCAAAATCGCCGGATGGCGCGGGTGAAAAAGGTGATCGAGGCGGCCAACAGCAACGCATGGCGCTATCACCTCAAGCCCGGCCCAATGCGCGGATTGGCCCATCTTGGCCTGCAACTGGGCAGCAAATTGGCCCCGTCACGGATGATCGGGGCCTATGATTGGCTCTACGGCTATGACGTGACCAAAGACGCCTGAAGGGGCGGCGGCGGGCCTATTTTGCCCGCTGCAACATCCCGAACAGGTCGCGCGGATCATCCGGGTCTGCAAGAAGATCCAGTGGGTGGAACAGCCCGGTTTCTTCAATCTGGTCGCGCACATAGCGCAACGCCGAAAAATCCTCGATGGCAAAGCCGACGCTGTCAAAGAGGGTGATCTGTTTGTCGTCGCTGCGGCCCTTGGCCTGACCGGTCAGAACCTGCCAGATCTCCGTGACCGCGTGATCAGGTTCAAGCTGCTGGATCTCGCCTTCAATCCGGGTCTGTTCGGGATATTCCACAAAGATTTCAGACCGATGCAGGATCGCCGGTGCCAGTTCTGTCTTGCCGGGGCAATCGCCGCCGATGGCGTTGATATGCACACCGCTGCCGATCATGTTATCGGTCAGGATGGTCGCATATTGCTTGTCCGCGGTGCAGGTGGTGATGATCTGTGCGCCCAGCATCGCCTCTTCGGCGGTCTCACATGCCACAACCTTGAGGCCGGAACCGGCAAGGTTGGCGGCGCATTTGGCGGTCGCGGCCTTGTCGATGTCATAAAGGCGCACTTCGTCTATGCCAGCGATGGCCTTCATGGCAAGGCTTTGAAACTCCGATTGCGCGCCATTGCCGATCATCGCCATCACATGCGCACCCTTGGGTGCCAATAACCGCGCCACCAGCGCCGACGTCGCCGCCGTGCGAAGCGCTGTCAAAATGGTCATCTCGGTGAGCAACACAGGATAGCCGGTCGCCACATCCGCCAGGAGGCCAAAGGCCGTCACGGTCTGCAACCCGTCCTTGGTGTTGGACGGATGCCCGTTCACATATTTGAACCCGTAAACATCGCCATCGGAGGTCGGCATCAGCTCAATCACACCCTTTTCAGAATGGCTGGCCACGCGCGGGGTTTTGTCGAACAACTCCCACCGTTTGAAATCCGATTCAATATAGTCGGAAATGCCGGTCATCATCTGCTCGACACCGATGTGGTGGATCAGTTTCATCATGTGATCGACAGATACGAAAGGCACCAGGGCCTTTTCGGAGGGTTCTAGCGTTGTCATGGGTAAACCTCTTATTTTATTGGGTGCGGCGGGACAGGTGCAGACCGGCGATCATGCACCGCACGGACCCGCCAGCGGTTTCAATTGTAGGTATGTTCAAGGGCACAATCCGCGCGGATTCTGTGATACGGGCGACCTGATCTGGCTCCAGCGCGGCAAAGGCGCGCGCCGAAAGGGCAAGGATCAAACCGTCCTTGCCTTCCAGCTCGATCGCATTGCCGGCAAAGGCGGCGATCTGCGCCTCGCTCAGGGCAATCACGTCACGTTCGGTCTCGGTCAGCCTGTCTTTCACCATGGCGCGGCGGTGCGGATCGGTGATCATCTCAAGGCCGACAAGCGCCACGCGCGTTCCCACTGCCATCAGCACATTGGTATGATAGACCGCCGTGCCTTTCGCATCAGCGGCGTCAAAGGCGATCGGCTCAAAGTTGAAGTTGGTGCAGAACCGTTCCAGCAGCACCGGATCGGCGCGTTTGGACCGGGCGACGTAAGCCACACGCCCGATGTGATCCAGAACCATCGCACCGGTGCCTTCAAGCGCCAGATTGTCATACTCAAGACCTGAATAATCGATGATGTCCTGCACCCGGTATTCGGATTTGAGCATTTCGATCACGTCCCAGCGCCGCTCGCGGCGGCGGTTGGCCGCATACATCGGATAAACCGCGATATGGCCGCCTGCATGGGTCGAGAACCAGTTGTTCGGAAAAACGCTGTCCGGCGTGTCTGTGCCGGTGTCGTCGAAATCATGCACAGCGATGCCGTGCCCCCGTAGAGTGCCGACCACATGGTCAAATTCGCCGCGGGCAAATGCGGCCACATCGCCCGCACTGTCACTTTGATAGGCATTATCCCCCCGTGTTTCCGGGTTGGACCGGAAATGATGCGGGCGGATCATCACTACCGACTTGGGGGCTTGGACAAACATCTCAGAACGCGCGTGTCGGACGGTCAAAGACACGGCGCCCAAGGGCCGATGCAGCCAGATCCACCATCAGGGACGCGGTGCGCCCGCGTTCATCCAGAAACGGGTTCAATTCCACCAGGTCAAGCGAGGTCATCAAGCCGCTGTCATGCAGCATTTCCATGACCAGATGCCCCTCACGGACGGTTGCGCCGCCCGGAACCGTGGTGCCAACCGCCGGTGCCACGGAAGGGTCAAGAAAATCCACGTCCAGCGAGACATGCAGCAGCCCATTGGCCGCGGCAACCTTGTCCAGAAACGCGGCCAGAGGGCGCGCGATCCCGCTTTCGTCAATCTCACGCATGTCGACATGGACAATCGACGTATCTTGCAGGGCAGCCCGTTCCGCCGCATCCACAGACCGCAACCCGATGATGGCCACGTTTTCCTGTGGCAGTGGGAGGTCGATCACGGGAAAGCCATCAAACCCTTCGCGCCCGGTGACATAGCCCAGTGGCGTTCCGTGCAAATTGCCGCTGTCGGTGGTGTGGGGCGTGTGAAAATCGCTATGCGCATCCAGCCACAGCACAAATTGCGGACGCTCTACTGCCTGCGCATGGCGCATCACGCCCAGGACAGTGCCGAGTGCCAGCGCATGATCACCGCCCATGAAGATCGGCAAACCGTCCTTCATCGTGGCTTCGGCAGCATCGGCCAGGGCTTCGGTCCAGGCGATTGTCTCTTCCAAAGCCACCAGCTTGGGGTGTTCCTTTGCGGTGAAGGGGGCAGGGGCCACGTTGCCCCGGTCGCTGACCTCGTGACCCAGATCACGCAGCGCTTCGGCCAGACCCGCCGTGCGGTAGGCGTCCGGTCCCATCAGGCACCCCTTACGCCGCTTGCCGCTGTCCATCGGCGCGCCAACCAAAATGCAATGCTGTTGTGTCATGGGAAGATCCTCAATCTGTGTTTGTCTATTCATATCTACCAAAAGGATGCATCGACAATTGATCAAACTGGCCGTATTGAGGGGTGATTGTTCGATTTGGAAGGTAAGTATGGACGAAGTGGATCATCGCCTGATCGCCGCGTTGCGGCATGACGCCCGCAGATCATTGTCTGATCTGGCGGCGATTCTGGATCTGTCGCGGGCCACGGTGCGGGCCCGCATTGCCCGGCTCAAGGAACGCGGCGAGATTGTCGGTTTTTCCGTGGTGACGCGGGCCGATGTGATGCATGACCCGGTACGCGGCCTGATGATGATCGAAATCGAAGGGCGCGGCGCCGAACGGATCACCCGTCAGCTGTCCTCCATGCCAGAGCTGCGGGCGGTGCATTCCACCAATGGCCGCTGGGATGTGATTGTCGAGATTGGCACCGAAACGCTGGAAGGGTTCGACGGTGTGCTGTCGCGGATTCGCAAACTTGATGGCGTTGTGGCCAGCGAAACCAGCCTGCTGCTCAAGACCAAAAAATCTGGTTGACGGTCAGGCGCTGCGGGCGGCCTTGACCCAGATCGCGGTCAGGGCAAAGGCAATCACCGCGTTCCAGCCCGCCATCGACAAACCAAACAGCGACCAAACCACCTCATCGCACATCACCATGCCCAAAGGCGCATCCAGCGACAGCAGCGCCGATCCGTCCATGCCGCCCATGTCCATGCCGCCGCCCGTGCAGCTGGATGGTCCAGGCCAGAAGCCCCATTCGACACCCGCGTGATAGGCCCCGATCAGGCCGGTGGTCAGCGCCGCCAAGGCACCAAGCCAAGCCAGAAGGCGTGGTCCGCCAAGCAGCAAGATCACCCCGATCAGCACCGCCGCCGCATGGGGCCAACGCTGCCACAGGCACAGTTTGCAGGGCGCCAGCCCGCCAATATGTTGAAAGCCAAAGGCCCCGAGAAGCAGGCCGGCAGAGCCCAGCGTGGCCAGCAAAATCAAACCATTACGTGTCATAGATACCGCACCGCAAAGAAACCGGCCAACAACAGGGCCACCGCCAGAGTGAACATCAACCCAAGCCGCCGTTCAATGAAATCACGGATCGGTGCGCCAAACTGCCACAGCAATCCCGCGACGATAAAAAACCGCAGGCCCCGTGCCAGGATCGAGGTGACGATAAAGGTCGCCAGCGGCATTCCGGTCCAACCGGACATGATGGTGATCACCTTGTAAGGGAAGGGCGTCACCCCCGCCGTCAGCACTGCCCAGAACCCAAGATCGTTGAACCGCTCGGAGAATTCCGCCATCGCGTCGGCCTTGCCCAGCGCGCTCAGGATCGGCTGGCCCAATGTCTCAAACGCCAAAGCCCCGATCGCATAGCCCAGCAAACCGCCCAAGACAGAGGCAAACAGCGCCACCGAAGCAATCAGCCAGGCCCGCCGCGGCCGCGCGATGATCATCGGGATCATCAGAATGTCCGGCGGAATGGGGAAAAACGAACTTTCGACAAAGGCGACCACAAACAACGCCCAAAGCGCATGAGGATGTTCCGCAAGGCTCAGGGTCCATTGATAAAGACGTTTGATCATCGGTTGTGCATCCCTTCGTTGCCCCTGCAACACCACGGCAGACGGGCGCGGTCAAGGGCTGGGCAAAATATCCCAAGAATTACCCTTGCCCGCACCGATGATGCAGGCTAAATCGGCGCTGTGCCCAAGTGGCGGAATGGTAGACGCAGGGGATTCAAAATCCCCCGCCGCGAGGCGTGCCGGTTCGAGTCCGGCCTTGGGTACCACATTCTCTTGCAAGTGTTGAACTTGCGGGGAGATGGCTCCGCAAAATAGTCTGAAAAGGTCGATCTGACAGTGGTGTGCCGAACCCGAAGGGCCGCTGACCATCGTCCGAATTGCGGTTTCCAATATTGTTCCGAGGTGACGGATCGGTCAGACTTCATTTTCAGTTCTAACGTCGGATGTGCGGACTTTGCTGCCTTTTGCAGTCGGCAATCCAATTTCCGCTTTGAAGACGCAGGATTTGCTATTCTCTTCCTGTTGCTTCAGCTTTGGAGCTCGCAGGCCAACTTCTTTTTACGTGAGCGGCTAAACGCCTTGCGATCACGCTCGCTGCGAACCAAGGTTCGACTATGAAGAAAATCTTTCAAAGACGTCAACGAAGCCTACTAACAGCTAAGGCGATCCTTGGCGTGCTTGACCAATCATCAGAGGCATTTGCGTTCCCGATGCTGGACAACGGTTATGTTTATCTCGCTGCGTCGAGATTGTCGTTGTTCCGATCTGATGAACACTGGGCTGTTGTTTTTGAAATCTTCGGGTTTTCGCCCAGAGCGGGTCGCCCCGACCTGTCGATTGTAACTATATCAAGCGAATTGCATGACAGGAACAAGCCGACAGACTACGTATCCAAGGAAGCATACGATAACTATTTGAAGCATAATCCATATTGGGAAATGCGAAACTTTTGGCCAATCTCAAACGAAGAATGGATGGACCAGGAAAACTGGGAGTTTGTCGCGGGCAATGGCCAGATAGTCATACGCGGTCAATCAGTGGATATTCCGCAAACAAATGCCTACTCATCGAAGGGTGTGGATTTGGAAAAAGCGCAGCCTGCAGTCTTTGAGTTGTGCCGTTTTCTTGCCCATGATCATCGCGAAGAACTTTTAGCGACGGAAACTGAAAGGCGCGTCAGTGTTCTTCCAAGCATGAAGCAAATTATGCTCATTGATGAGTGGCACCACCCCGATTTGGTCAATGGGCAGACCCCAAGCCAGACAGAGACTTTTCGGCAGCTTGCTCGGGTGCTCGAAGCGAATGACACGACCCTGTATTCAACAGCGGAACTGCCAAACAATCACTGGAAAAACTGGCCTGAAGGCGGAACCCTTTAGTAAAGCAGTCATTCGTTTGCATTGTAGCATTGGTCGACTTGGGCTCACAGCCGACATTTGACCAATTCAGTAGATCTTCCCGACTGGTAAAGATCCGAGAGCGCAAAAGGAGTATGACGCATGAGACTATGGGCGCCGATCAGCCCGGTTTTGTTCGTTCTGGCGGCCTGCCAACCGCAGAAAGCCAGTGATCAATGCAGCGAGAACGTCACTGTAGACCAAAAAAACCGCCTGATATCCCTTGTGTGGCCAAAAGCCAAACGAATAGTGGCGTCCAGCGATCCTGACTATGATCTGGCAAAACATCTGGATAGTTACGATATGCATTTCTTGAATTGTAACCAGAGCTTCCGGGTGGTTTTTTCTCCAATACAGAATGAAGACGTGGTGATCGTAGGATGGAAATCAACCTTTGTCGTTGACAGGAATGAGTCCACAATCCTGGATTACTATCAGGAATAGTTGAGAGAGGTGGCCCCAGGAGCGTCGTAAAAGCGGAAGCGCAGCGGTTTGCGCGGCTGGCTGGACTTTCCTGATGTGAAACACAAATGCGCAAGATTGCAGGGGCCGCAGCGCTGGGATAGCTACCGGCAAGGATGATCTGTCCAGCCTACGCAGATCGCATCTTTTTGTGACCAACTGGACTATGCCCGCCCATGATCGCCTATATTGGTCTATTCCTGTCCGCGTTGATCGCCGCGACGATCCTGCCGATGCAGTCAGAGGCGGTTCTGGTTGGGTTGCTCCTTGGTGAGGTCCATCCGGCGATGACCTTGCTGGTGGTGGCGACCGTCGGCAACGTGTTGGGTGCGGTGATCAACTGGTGTCTGGGGCGATACCTGCTGCGGTTTCGGGACCGGCGCTGGTTTCCATGTACAGAGGCCCAACTGGCCCGTGCGCAAAGCTGGTACAGGCGCTATGGACGTTGGTCGCTGTTGGGCAGTTGGCTGCCGATCGTCGGGGATCCGCTGACCGTCGCGGCAGGGCTGATGCGGGAGCCGCTTGGAGCATTCCTGGTGCTTGTGACCATTGCGAAAGGCACGCGATATCTGGTTTTGGCGGTGCTCACGCTGGCGTGGGTCTGATTGCGGGCATCGCACGGGTGCCGAGATCTGAAAGTCGCCGCGCCCTGGCATGTCGCAGCCCATACAACTATCAGGATATGTCAGCCCGCGGCGCTACCCGCAAATTGCTGCTTTTGCACCTTAATCCCCCCGAAACGTGGGGGTACGGCCCTGAAAAACCATTAAATTCACCCAAAATCCCAGTTTTCAGAACGCAAAATACCGTGTTTAGTATCGCCATATTTTGATTCAACGAGTGGGCTGTTCCATGGACATAGATTACGAAGCGTTTACGAACGCATTTAACCAATCCTTTGACTCATTTGGCACCATCGGCGCCTACAGCGGCGGTTTTTCCCCGCCGGGGTCGGTGGATGATATTCTTGGGATGAGCGTCGGGCAATATCTGGATCTGCTTGATGCCGCGCAAACGGCGCTGGAATCGATCAGCCCGTTCATCTTTCAGCAACTGCTGAACAATCCCAATGTGCAACTTCCCCCAGAGGCCCGCGCATTTATCGAAGCTTGGGCGCAGGGCGATTATTCTGGCATCACCGGTCCGCTGGATCAGGTTCGCGCCGCAATGGCCGATTTCCCGCGCGACATGTCATTGCGCGATGCCATCGACAATCTGGACCCGTCGGGCGGCACAACCGATGAGATTGAGCAATTGTTCAATGCCGCGCAAGCGCGCGCGGCAGAGCTGCTTTGGGGCCAACAGGACGGGATCTTCAATTCGCCGATCTTTGACATCGACCCCGCCACCGGCATCTGGTCGGTCTTTGGCGATCCGGCCAACGGCTATGGCGGCAGCACGCTGGGCGAATTCTACAGCCTGCTGGGCGAGGCCGCCGGCAATGCGATCATGGCCTTCATCGGCTCCAACGACAGTGTGATCGGCGAACTGCTGGGGCAGGGCGCGAACAACGCGGCATTCAACGCCGCCACCAACGCGGCCGAAATTGCCACAGCGCAGGCCTTTGAGGCACTGCAGGGCATCGGCGCTTTGCTGACCGAACAGGCTGGCGGTGATGCGGAACAATTGCAAGAACAGGCCGCAGGTCAGGTGCAGGCCCTGATCGATGCGCTGGTCAATGCGTTGCCGGGGATTTCGGCCTCGCTCAACACTCTGATTCTCGGCTCGCGCAATTCCGATCCAAGCTTTGTCGTCAGTCTGGATGGCAATGTGGAGGGGTCGGAACATGGCGATTGGTTCTATCTGTCCAAGAACGCCGACAGCTTTGATGGCGGACTGGGCACCGATGTTCTGTTCGGGATGGAAGGCAACGACACGCTGACCGGCGGCGCGGACGAGGACGTCTTGTTTGGCGGCGCGGATGACGATCATCTGACGGGCGGCGCGGCCAATGACGGCATCAATGGCGGTGATGGCGAAGATACCGCCGGGTTCAGCGGCGCGATGGGGCGCTATACCCTGCAGATGTCCGCAGATGGCGGGATTGTCATCGAAGACCGGCAGGCAGACGGGGATGGCACCGACACGCTGACCGGTATCGAAACGCTATCCTTTTCCAGCGGTTGGTCCATCTTCGATCAGGGCAGTTTTGATCTGTCGATCGTACAGGGCATCACCGGTCTGGACCAGGCGCAGATCGATACCTTTATTGAGCTCTACATCGCATATTTCAACCGTGCGCCAGATGCGCTTGGCCTTTACTTCTGGGGCTCGGCCTTTGCCAATGGCACGTCTTTGGATGAAATGGCGGCGCTGTTTCTGGATCAGGATGAAACCCGCGCCACATATCCCGAAGATGCGACCAATCTGGACTTTGCCACGCAGGTCTATTCCAACGTGCTGGGCCGGACACCGGACCAGGCGGGCCTGGACTTCTGGGTGGGGCAGCTGGATCAGGGCAACGTGACGCGCGGCACTTTCATTCTGCGCGTGTTGGAAGGTGCCAAAAGCGATCCGCCAGTAGATGCAACGCAGGATTTTATAGACCTGCAACGCGGTGATCAGGCGTTCTTGCTGGATAAGACCGATATCGGCACCTATTTCGCGGTGATCAAAGGCATGTCAGATACCGCAGATGCCAGTGCCGCAATGGCCCTTTATTTGCGCGATGATACGGCATCCAAACAGGCCGCGGTGGATCGTGTCGATGTGGATTTTGCCGAAGCCATGGCGGCAGACAGCGGCGAGATGCTTTTGCAACTGGTCGGCGTGGCCGAAAACCCGTTTGAAGCGGATGGCGGCCTGTAATCGAAAAGGCCCGAACCGGACGATAAAACACCCCCGGCAATCTGATTGCCGGGGGTGTTACCATTTTCGGGACTTCGGTTCTGAATGCGGTGGTTGGCTCAAACCTGGCTGTCTTCTGTTATCCACTCCGCCAATGCCGCCTTTCTTGCAAGGCTCTGTTCCAAGACCTCAAGGCGATCCAGAACTGTAGCCCGACGCCGGGTCAAATCATCCCGAAGCCGATCAATATTCGCAAGTTTTTGCTTCAACATCTCGACACCACCTTCGCAGGGACCAGAACCATCGTCGGACAGACATGCGCTCATCCCTCTGATCTCGCGCGTGGAAAACCCCGATGCGATGAGATCACGGATTCGCCCCGCGCGGCGCAGATCGGCCGCGTTGTAGTGGCGATAACCGTTGAGGGTACGATCCACCGTCAGCAGCCCTTCTTTTTCGTAATGGCGCAACATGCGGGGTGTGATCTCTAGCCTTTCGGCCGCTTCTTTCGCCTGCATTTCTGTCTCCTTGTCGGCAGCCCTGACAGATGTGGTAGGGTTGCATTGGTGGATCAAGTCGCAATGGGCAGATGATGTCACCTGCCCATCCGAAATCCTGGTTCAGGTTCGCAAGGTCCATCCGCCATCGATGGTCAATATCTGACCGGTCAGCCATTCATTATCCGAACCGCCCAGTCGCAGGATCCAAGGCACGATGTCACCGGGGACGCCCCGCCGTCCCAATGGGACCTGCGCCGCTTCTTGCGCTTCGATCTGCTGCGCCATCTCATCGGGCAACCCCATCATTCCCGTCAACGCACCACTCTTAACCGGACCGGGGGCAATGGCATTGACGCGGATCCCATCCCCGGCAAGCTCCATCGCCCATGATTTGGTCAAATGCTCCAGCGCCGCTTTGGTTGCAGCGTAATGTGCCAGCATCGGTACGGCATTTCGGGTCACGGCGGTGCTGATGTTGACGATGGCCCCCTTGCTGTCTTTCAGGGCGGCATGGGCTGCGGCGACAAGCTGGGACGGCGCGGTGATGTTCACCGTGGCCATTGTCGCGATAATGCCCGCGTCATAGCCCTCCATCGGCAGGGGCTGGCCGGCACCGGAATTGTTTACGATCAGGTCAATCCGCCCCCAGTTGTCCAGCGCCGCCTCAACGATTTGTTTGCCGCTGCCCGCATCTGCGCTGTCTGCCTGCAGCGACCTGATCGCGGGCTGCGCGGACGTCACCTGCGCCAGACGATCTGCATTGCGCCCTGTGATCAAAACATGCGCCCCGCGTGCAACAAGCGCCAGCGCTGTCGCCTTGCCAATGCCAGAGCTGCCGCCGGTCACGATGGCAACCTTACCGTGCCAATCTCGCGTCTGTGTCATTTCTTGTGTTCTCCTGTCTGAAATGATGTCTCATCCATGATGAGGAGGCAGCCTTAGCGGTATGACACTAACGTCAGTGTCAAGCGCGGCTTTGGGGGCTGTGTCGTTTTTTTGGCATGGTCGTGCGCAGGGCGGTGGGCCAATCAGGTATTGCGATCTGCCCTCGTCGCCCAAAACATCTTGAATAAAATGCACCACATTATTCGCCTGTCCAGCGGGCCGCTCTCCACCCTCTGTTGAGATTTGTTGGGCAGGGTCCGCCTGCCGCGCAAAGCGTTCGGTTTCGAAAAGGATCGTTTCGGGCCATCGCGACATGCTTGCCGGTCATCGACGGTGCAAAACGCGCCGGATGCATCATTGCTTAGGAGAATCCGCTATGATCAAAACGATTGATTTCAATGCTTTGGCCGCAGGAACGGCGGTTGCAGATGCCTATGCGGCGCAAGGGGTTCACATCTCGGCAACAGGCGGCGCAGGGCAGGCGCGTGTGATCGACACCGCGGCAGCCACTGGACAAGATGCCGATCTTGCCTCTGCAAAGCTTGGCGGCGCGTTGATCATTGCCGCACTCGATGATCCAGAGGACGAGACCGGCAGCGATGCCGCTGGCAGCCTGTTCTTTGATTTCGAAGGGCCGGTGCGGATCAAATCCCTGACCTTCAAAGACATCGAAGCGGTGCCCGGCAGCGCGACCCGGCTGATTTTTTATGATGCGGATGGGGAGGTCATGGAAAACCATTGGGTCGATCCAACCGAAGATGGAGGCGAGCGGCGTGTCGAACTTTCCGTGCCGGGCACTGCCCGTGTTGAGGTGGTTCTGCCCAAAGGAGGGGCGGTCGACAATCTGGTGTTCGAAGATAAAAACCCGCACCCCGTTAATCATGACCCCAATGCCAAAGATGACACCGCAGAACTGGACGAAGACGGCAGCATTGTCCTGCAGGTTTTGGACAATGATCTGGATGTTGACGGTGATCCACTCACCCTGACCGCGGCAAACAGTGAACAGGGTGAGGTCATCATCAACGACGACGGCACGGTGACCTTCACACCGGACCCCGATTTTTCCGGCGATGCACAAGTCAGCTATACCATCGAAGACGGGCATGGCGGGACGGATGATGGGTTGGTCGCGCTGACGGTAAATCCGATCAACGATGCACCGGTGGCGCAGGATGATATGGCCAGCACGCCCTACGGCGAGGCAGTGGTTATCGACCTGCTGGCGAACGACACGGATGTCGATAACGCACCAGAATCGCTTGGCATAGCCGATTTGGCCAGCGAAGGCGGCATCGTGACGGACAACGGCGATGGCACGGTCACTTTCACCCCCGATGACGGATTCACCGGCGAGGCGCTGATCACCTATGCGGTTGTCGATCCCGACGGGGCAAAGGACACGGGCGAGGCGGTGGTCGCAGTGGGCGACGGCAATGCACCCCCGTTGGCCGCGGAAGACAGCATCGAGACCGACGAGGACACGGCGGTGGTGATCGACGTTCTGGCCAATGACAGTGACCCCGATGGCGATCCCCTGACCTTGATTGAGGCAAGCAGCCCCGACGGCGGTGTCACGCTGCAAGACGGGCAGGTGCTGTTCACCCCAGCGGCGCATTTCCACGGCGAAACCACGGTGAGCTACAGCATTTCGGACGGCAAAGGCGGCACTGCAAGCAGCACGGTCAAGCTGGACGTCCTGCCTGTCAATGACGCGCCCAGCGCCGAGGAGGACAGCGCAGAAACCGCTTACGAAACGCCGATCCTTGGCCACCCGGTCTTGACCAATGACACGGATCCGGATGCGGAGGACACATTGACCCTCACAACCGCCCATAGCGAGGAAGGCACGGTTGAAATCAACCCGGACAATACGGTCAACTTCACGCCCAATCCGGGGTTCAGCGGCGCGGCCACCGTTCTCTATACCGTCAGCGACCGCCCCGCGGATGATCCTGAGGCGGCAACAGATCAGGGGATGCTAACGATCACGGTGGCCCCTCCGAGCGCCAGTGACGGCTTTGTCGATGGGGGTGAAGGCTCTGAACTCATTGATGAAAATTACGTCGCTGATCCGGATGGAGATCTTGTCGATGGCGGGGATGCCCTGCTTTATGGCAGTGGACCGGATGACGACTTCATTCGCGCGGGCGCGGGTGACGACACAATTCTGGCCGGTGCGGGCGACGACGTAATCGAAGGCGGCGCAGGCGATGATCTGATCACCGATGGCGCAGGTCGGGAGACCGTGACAGGCGGTGCAGGCAATGATGTCATCGACACCTCTCGCGAAGGGGTGGCAGCGCCCGATCTGGGTTATCCCGCCGACGTGAGCGATGATCTGACCTTTGCGCCGGACACCGATCCCGAAGACGACCGCGACGCCGTTGATGGAGGCGCAGGCGACGATGTGATCCGCACGGGTGACGATCGGGACACCATCACCGGCGGCGCGGGCGCGGACTTGATCGACGGCGGTATCGACGACGATGTGATCAGCGGCGACAGCGAGGCAGACCTGATCATCGGCGGCGAAGGCAATGACAATATCTTTGGCGGCAGCGGCGATGACACGATCTATGCCGGGCTTGATCCGGCACTTGGTCTCGACGTGCTGAGCATCCCGGATGCCCCCGACGATGAGACCCCCTATGCCCCGGACCGAAACCCTTTCAATGGCCGCGATACGGTCAGCGGCGGCGACGGCAATGACGTAATCTATGGCGCAGATGATGATGATCTGCTGCTTGGCGGTGCAGGGGACGATCTGTTGGATGGGCAGATTGACGACGATCACCTCAGCGGCGGAACAGGCGCCGACACCTTGTTTGGGGGGCAGGGCCAAGACAGCCTTTTTGGTAATGAAGACAGTGACATACTGGACGGCGGCAGCGGCGATGACCTGCTGGATGGCGGCGGCGACGACGACATGTTGGCGGGCGGCGATGGCGATGATCTTCTGCTTGGTGCTATGGGGGATGACATCCTTATCGGCGGCGCGGGCAATGATACGATGTCGGGCGGCGAAGGCATGGATCTCTTCTCCGGCGTAACCGTTGGTGATGTGATCGACGGAGGCAGCGGGCCGGTGGATTTCGACACGTTGGATCTGCGTGGATCAACGGTTGAGGGCGGCCGGTTTGAGATCAACTATCTGACCGAGGATCAGCAATCAGGCGAGGTCCAGTATTTTGACGCCGATGGGATGGCAACGGGATCATTGCGGTTCGACGAGATCGAAGCGGTGGTGCCCTGTTTCACCCCCGGCACATTGATCGCAACGCCGCAGGGCCAGCGGCGGGTCGAGACATTGCAGGTGGGCGATTCCGTGATCACCCGCGACAACGGCTTGCAGCCGATCCGCTGGGTCGGGCAGCGGCGACTTTCGGGGGCCGAGCTGGCCCGCGATACCGATCTGAGGCCGGTACTGATCCGGCAAGGGGCGCTTGGCAAGGGCATGCCGGAACGCGATTTGCTCGTTTCACCGAACCACCGGATTCTGATCGTCAGCGATCAAAGCGCGTTTTATTTCGAGGACCGCGAAGTGTTGGTCGCGGCCAAACATCTGACCTGCCGGGCGGGGATTGATACAGTTGAGGCCAGTGATCTGACCTATGTCCATCTGATGTTCGACCACCATGAGGTGATCCTGTCTGATGGCGCCTGGAGCGAGAGCTTTCAACCCGGTGACAATTCCCTTGCCGGTGTCGAACAGGAGCAACGCAATGAAATATTTAGGCTGTTCCCCGAATTGGCGACCCAGGAAGGTGTCATGGCCTATGGCGCGGCACGGCGGTCGTTGCGCAAACACGAGGCGCAGCTCCTGTGATCCTCAAGGCTGGCTCCGGGGACTTGTTTTCGGGCGCTAGCCACGCGCCCGTCGCCATGCGGCCCAGTCTTCGGGCGTGTCGAGATCGGCACGGGCACGAGCGCCTTTCAGCGGAATCAGCTCAACCCGGCCTTCGGCTTTTGCCACCACCTCGCGCCCGCCACTGTCGCCACGGAGCGTGGCAAATGCATCAAACAAACTGTTGTGAAAAATGATGGGATGGCCCGCTCCACCTTGAGCCGTTGCGCCGCGCCAGATCTGGGTGCCGCTGGTCAAATCCACCGCTGCGGCGACCTGGCAAAGGTCCGATACTTCCAGATCTGGCAAATCGCCGAGCAACACCATGGCGCAGGGGGCATTCCTGGGCAGCGCGGCAAAGCTGTGGCGCAGGCTGGCGTTCATTCCTGTGTCGGCGTCGGGCACTGACAACAGGGTCACATCCAGACCATCAAGCGCCCGATAACGTGGATGCGGACGCGGGGGCAGCGCAACCATGACAGCGCCGGTCGTGGCGGATCGGGCCGTCTTGACCTGCCTTCGGATCAGCGGCGCACCGTCCACATCCTCCAGCAGCTTGTCACGGCCCTGCATGCGGCGGGATTGCCCCGCCGCAAGCACGATTATGGGAAAGTCGAACACAGCGGTCATCCGGGCAGTCTAGGCCCGGACGACAGGGTTGTCAGCCGCGCATCCGCGCCCCTTCGGGATCAAACAGCGGTGTTGTGATCAACTTGGCCGGACGCATCTTGCCCAGAATTTCGATCTCGACTGCCAGGCCTTCCTCCGCGTGTTCTGTTGGCACAAAGCCCATGGCGATGGATTTCTGCGCATGGTGCGAATAACCGCCCGAGGTGCAGAACCCAACCACAGCGCCGTCCAGCCAGATCGGCTCATAGCCATGCACATCCGCATCATCCGCATCGACCTCAAAGGCCATCAACTTGCGGGCAGGGGGCGTGGCCCGTTCTGCTTCGGCGGCTGCGCGGCCAATGAAATCGGTGTTCTTTTTGAAGCTGATAAAGCGGTCCAGCCCGGTTTCGGCAGCAGTGTAATCGGGCGAGAACTCCGACAACCACGAGCCAAAGAACTTGTCCAGACGCAGGGACATCATCGCACGCATACCAAAGGGCACCATGCCGTGATCCTGACCCGCGCCCCAAAGCGCGTTCCACAACGCACGTTGGTCCATCGGATCACAGTAGATCTCAAAGCCCAGATCACCTGTGTAGCTGACCCGCTGCACGATACAGGCGACTTGACCAATGGTCATTTCCCACACATCGAGGAACTTCATGGTCGAGACATCAGTGCGCGTGCAGGCCTGCAGTACATCGCGGGCCTTCGGGCCAGCAATCTGGAAGCCGTTGCGGCGATCAGAGATCTTTTCGACCTCAACGCCATCCTCAAGATGGCTCAGGAACCAGCGATGGTGATAGGCCTGCGAGCCATAGGAGGCCGTAAGCTGGAACAGGTCTTCTGCCAGACAGGAAATGGTGAAATCACCAAACAATCTGCCCTTTTCTGACAGCATTGGCGTCAGGGACAAACGGCCCTTTTGCGGAACGCGGCCCGCCATGATCCGGTCCAGCCATGCACGCGCCTTTGGTCCTTTGATCAGGAACTTACCAAAGTTCTGCACCTCGTTGATGCCCACTGCGTTGCGCACGCCAGCCACTTCACGGGCGGTTGCGTCAAAGGCGTCCGAGCGGCGGAAGCTGGGGGTTTCATAGGTTGGCTCGTCGCCTTGGGCGAAGTAGTTTGGCACTTCAAGGCCAAACTGTTGGCCCCAGACCGCGCCCATTTCCGTAAAGATGTCATACATCGGCGTGGTCCGGTGTGGACGCGCGGCGGGCAGTTCTTCGTTTGGATAGGCAACAGAGAAGCGTTTTTGATAGTTCTCGATGACCTTGGGCAGGGTGTAGCCCGGCGTGATCCAATCGCCGAAACGCGCCACGTCCATCGCCATAACGTCGCGCTCCGGCTCGCCTTCGACCATCCATTGCGCCAGCATCAGGCCAACGCCGCCGCCTTGGCTGAACCCGGCCATAACGCCGCAAGCAGACCAATAGTTGCGCATGCCCGGCACCGGACCCACCAGCGGGTTGCCATCCGGAGCAAAGGTGAACGGCCCGTGAATAACGTTCTTGACGCCCGCTTTCTCCAGATCGGGGAAGCGTTTGTAGGCGAAGGCGATGCTGTCTTCGATCTTGTCGAAATCGTCTGGCAACAGATCCTGACCAAAGCTCCAGGAGGTGCCATCAACGGCCCATGGGCGGCAGGTTTGCTCATAAAATCCGATACACAGACCTTTGCCCTCTTGCCGCAGATAGCTTTCGCCAGCCGGGTCCATCACATGCGGATGCTCTTTGCCGTCGGCCATCATTTCGGCGATCAGAGGCACTTCTTCTGTGACAAGGTATTGGTGCTCCATCGGATGCAGCGGGAAATAGACCCCGGCCATCGCGCCGACCTCACGCGCCCAAAGGCCACCGGCGTTGACCACATGTTCGGCATGAATGGTGCCTTTGTCAGTGACCACATCCCAGGTGCCATCGGGGCGCTGGTTGGTCTCTTGGACCATGCAATGTGTCTCAATCGTCGCGCCGCCCATCCGGGCTGCCTTGGCATAGGCGTGGGTGGTGCCGGAGGGGTCGAGGTGCCCGTCAAGAGGATCGTAAAGCCCGCCAATAATCCCCTCGACAGAGGTCACAGGTGCGATTTTCTTGATCTCTTCGGGTGTGACAATCTCTGTCTCCAGGCCCATGAAGCGGTGTTTGGCCCGCTCCGCCAAAAGCATGTCAAACCGGTCCTGATTGTCGGCCAGTGTCACGCCGCCCACATGGTGCAACCCGCAGGACATGCCGGTAAGCTCTTCCAGCTCCTTGTAAAGGCGAATCGTATAGCCTTGCAGCGCGGCCATATTGGTATCGCCGTTCAAGGTGTGAAAGCCGCCCGCGGCATGCCAGGTCGACCCCGAGGTCAGCTCGGAACGCTCCAGCAGCATCACATCGGACCAGCCGAGTTTTGTCAGGTGATACAAAACCGATGCGCCGACGACGCCGCCACCAATAATTACGACACGGGTTGAGGTCTTCATATAATTCTCCATTCAATTTGGTCGGAGGTTGCACAGGGCGACCGACCGATTCATGTGGGTTCCCGACAAAACATGTCGATTTTGCCGCATGAATTGAGGCGTTGATATGTGTTGTTGCCGGGATCGACTGCTGTCGGTTACCCGGCCTGCAGACCAAAGACCCTCAAACAATGCCGGAAACTTTCCATTTGGCGACAGGCCATGTCGGGTTCCGGCAATCTGAGTGAATGTGCAAGGGTCAAGTTCTGAGGCAGTGAAACCAATTGGAAAGCAAAATCATGCGCACCCAGGCCCAAGCTGTCGTTATCGGAGGCGGCGTTATCGGCTGTTCTATTCTGTACCACCTGACCAAATTGGGGTGGACAGATGTTGTCCTGCTGGAGCGGGACGAATTGACCTCAGGATCCACCTGGCACGCGGCGGCCAATATTCACGGATTGCATGACAACAACAACATCACCCGTATCCAGAACTATACGATGGACCTGTACAATGCGCTTGAAGCCGAAACCGGCCAAAGCTGCGGTGTGTTCCAGCCCGGATCGCTGTATCTGGCCCAGACCGAAGCCCGCGAGCATCAGTTGCGATTGCAAGCGGCCAAGGCCAAGTACTACGGGTTGAACTTTCACGAGGTCAGCCGCGCCGAAGCCGAGGCGCTGCATCCGCTGGTCAATTACGACGGCATCCGCTGCATCATGTTTGAACCCTCGGGCGGAAATGTGGACCCGTCAGGCGTGACCAACGCCTATGCGGTGGGTGCACGGCAAAACGGGGCTGAGATTATCCGCTTTTGCCCTGTCACCGGGACTGAGCAACAGCCTGACGGCACATGGATCGTGCGCACGGAAAAGGGCGATATCAAAACCCAATGGGTGGTGAATGCCGCTGGCCTTTGGGGGCGCGAGGTTGCGGCGTTGGCAGGGATCAAACTGCCGCTGCAACCCACAGAGCACCAATATTTCGTTACCGAAACAATTGCCGAGATTGACGCGCTCGACCGGCGCTTGCCTTCTGTCGCGGACCGCGATGGCGAATATTATCTGCGCCAGGAGGGCAAGGGCCTGCTGGTTGGGGCTTATGAGAAAGATCTGCGGTTCTGGGCCGAGGATGGCACGCCGCAAGGCTTTGGTCATGAATTGTTTGCCGACGATCTGGAACGGATCGAGGACAACATGATGCGGGCGATCGACCGTGTGCCTGCTGTGGGCGAGGCAGGCATCAAACGGGTGATCAACGGGCCGATGATCTGGTCGCCGGACAGCAATGTGCTGTTTGGTCCGGTGCCGGAATTGTCAAATTACTTCTGCTGCAACGGCATCATTCCCGGCTTTTCCCAATCGGGCGGCATGGGTTTGCTGGCCGCCGATTGGATTGTCACCGGCGAAAGCCGCTATGACATGTTCGCATGGGATGTGGCGCGGTTTGGCGATTGGGCCGATGCGGCCTTTACCAAGGCGCGGGTGGGCGACCAATACGCCAACCGCTTCAAAATTCACTTCCCGAATGAGGAACGCAGCGCCGGACGCCCGATGCGCAAACGCCCCGCTTATGAGGCGCAGCGCGAAATGGGGGCGGTCTTTGGCCTCAACTATGGCTGGGAACATCCGCTGTATTACGGATTTCCCGTTGGTGCGGAGGATGAGACCGAAGGCTTCACCCGTCAGGGTTGGTGGGATCAGGTCGGCCGCGAATGCAAGATGCTGCGGGACAAGGCCGGGATCATCGACATCTCCAACTTTGCCAAATACGTCTGCAAGGGACCGGGGGCGGAGGACTGGCTGAATGCCGTCTTTGCCAACAACATGCCACGGGCGGTGGGCCGGTCCTGCCTGACGCCGTTGATTGGCGTGCGCGGCGGCATCGCGGGAGATTTCACAGTGACCCGCATCGCAGAAGAGGAATTCTGGATCATCGGGTCTGGCATGGCCGAACGCTATCACGCGCGGTTCTTCAAAGAGGTGCCGCTGCCCGAAGGCACCACGTTCGAAAGCCGGACCGAGGCGGTTTGCGGCTTCAATGTCGCGGGTCCAAAATCACGCGAATTGCTGGGGCGGTTGACCAATACCTCGCTTGCCACCGCAGATTTCCCGTTCATGCGGTCCAAATGGATCGAATTGGCCGGCATTCGCGTTCTGGCCTTGCGGGTGTCCTTCACCGGCGATCTCGGCTGGGAGCTGCATTGCGCCGTTGAGGATCAGGCACAGCTTTTTGCAGCACTGATCGAAGCGGGCGCAGATTTTGGCGCAGGGCCAGTGGGCAGCCGCGCATTGATGTCGCTGCGGGTCGAGAAAGGCTACGGGTCCTGGAGCCGCGAATATTCACCCGAATACTGGCCGCAAGAGGTCGGCCTGGACCGACTGTGCAAGATGGACAAGGCGTTCTTGAACAAGGCGGCCGTGGCGGAGACCTTGGCCAAATCCCCGCGCGAGCATCTGGTCATTCTCGCCTTGGATACCGATGCGACAACGGCTTCAAACGCGGATGCCACAGGGGGCGAGCCGATCTTCAAGGACGGCAAAGGCATCGGGCGCGTCACCTCGGGCGCCTATGGCTATACCGTTGGTCAATCACTGGCCTTGGGTTTTGTCAAAGACGCAGGGCCGGGGGATGAGGTCGAAGTGATGGTTCTGGGCCAGCCGCACAAGGCGGTGATCCTGGCCGAACCGCCGTTTGATCCCAAAGGAGAAAAGCTGCGCGCCTGACGGGGCGCAGTGTCTGGACGAAAGCGCCGGGGGTTTTGCACCCCCGGACCCCCGCAGAGTATTTTGGGCCAAAAAGGGCAGGCTTTCCGCTAGAGAGGGCGGATCTTCAACTGCGCGATGCGGTTGCCGTCCTTGGCCATCACTTCGAACCGGAAGCCATGGAAGCTAAAAACCTGACCGGGGGTCGGGATCATCTGCGCCTCGTGGATCACCAGACCGGCAACGGTGTTGGCCTCATCATCGGGCAGGGACCAATCAGTGGCGCGGTTCAGATCGCGGATCGTCATCGCGCCATCGACGTAATGATGCCCGTCCTCCGCCGGGGTCACGTGATGATCGGCATCGGGGTCAAATTCATCGGTAATCTCGCCCACGATTTCCTCAAGGATGTCTTCCAGCGTGATCAGACCTTGCAGCGACCCGTATTCATCCACCACCAGCGCAAAATGGGTGCGGCGGCGCAGGAACTGGCGCATCTGTTCATCAAGGGTCGAGGTCTCGGGCACGAAATAGGGTTTCATGGCCACGCTGACCACGTTGAAGTTCTTCAGTTCCGCCGCTTCGCCATCGGGGCCACCGATCAGCTTGTACATCGCCCTCAGCAGATCTTTGGCATGCACCACGCCGATGATGTTTTCAGGGTCATCGCGATAGACCGGCAGGCGGGTGTGGTTGGACTGCAGACATTGTTCAAGAATATCAGAGGGCTCTGCCTGGGCATCGATCATCTCAATGCCGGAACGGTGCAACATGATTTCCTCCACCACCCGTTCACGCAGATCAAGGGCGCCCAAAATCCGGTCGCGGTCCTCTTTTTCCACCACCCCTTCGGAATGGCCCAGCTGCAATGCGCCAGCGATTTCTTCGCGCACCGCGAGGATGTTGCTGTCGGGATCAATGGTCACGCCAAAAATCCGGAGAACGGCACGGACAAACAGGCGTACGGCGCTGACCACCGGGGCAAAGACCAGCACCACCAGCGCGATCGGGCGCGAGACCAGCGCGGCGGCGCGTTCGGCATTGGTAATTGCATAGGTTTTGGGCAGCACCTCCGCAAAGATCAGCACCAAAAGGGTCATCACCAGCGTCGCCAGTGCCACACCGGATTCGCCAAAAAGCCGGGTGAACATCGCCGTGGCAAGAGAGGCGGCAAGGATGTTCACAAGGTTGTTGCCCAGCAGGACCGAGCCGATCAGACGTTCGTTGTCTTCGGTGATCTTGAGCGCCCGCGTTGCCCCGCGCGAGCCCTTGTCAGCCTGCGCACGCAATTTCCCCCGCGAGGCCGCGGTCAGGGCCGTCTCGGAGCCGGAGAAGAAGCCGGAGAGGACAAGCAGAAACAAGATGATGCTGCTGCTGATCCAAAAAGCGCCATCAAGAATAGGTGCGCTGGGTTCCATGGGTGTTGTTATCCGTTTGTTTCATTGTAGCAGTGGTTATGGGCATCATGGGCATGTCATTCAAGGGTGTGCAGGAAGGACAGACGCAATGCGGCATGTTGATTTGGGTGTTTTGGATGGTCCGGTCCTGTTGTTTGGCGGCCCCTATTCAAATGCACAGGCCTTGGGCGCGCTCTTTGCTGCGGCTCAAGATCGCGGGATTGCCCCGCATCATATGATCTGTACCGGTGACGTTGCGGCCTATTGCGGTGCGCCGCAGCGGACCACAGCGATGATCCGGGCGATGGGATGTGCCGTGGTGGCGGGCAACTGCGAGATCCAGTTGGGCAGCGACGCGGCAGATTGCGGTTGCGGCTTTGACGATGGCACCGTCTGTGACGTGTTGAGCGCCCGGTGGTACGGATTTGCCGCCCAAGCGCTGAGCGATGGGGACAAAATGTGGATGGCGGCGCGGCCAGATGTGATCAGCTTTCACCATCAAGGCAACCGTTACGGGGTGATTCACGGCGGTGTTCAGGATGTGGCACGCTTTATCTGGGAGACCTCGCCAGAGAGTGTTTTCGCAGAGGAATGGGACGCATTGGAACGCCGGATCGGGCCGGTGGATCACATCATCGCGGGCCATTGCGGACTGCCGTTTCTGAAGACCACGCCAAGGGGCCGGTGGATCAACGCCGGTGTGATCGGCATGCCGCCCCATGACGGGCGGCAACAAACGCGGTTTGCCCTGCTCGATGGCGGCGAGGTGCAGTTTCACCGGCTCAGCTATGATGTGGAAGCTGCACAGGCCGATATGACAGCCGCAGGGCTGCCAGAGGACTACAAGACCGCGCTGCGCACCGGTTATTGGCCGTCCGAGGATGTCTTGCCTGCCGGTTTACGCTTTGGTGCATCGGCCAGGGGGTGATGATCCAGCACCAGCTCTGACAACCGTTCTTGCAAAACATGGGTGTAAATCTCGGTTGTGGCCACATCGGCATGGCCAAGCATCGTCTGGATTGCCCGCAGATCGGCGCCATGGGCCAACAGATGCGTGGCAAAGGCGTGGCGCAGGGTATGGGGCGTGACCTTTGAAGGATCGACGCCGCCCGCAACGGCAAATTCCTTTATCAACAGATAGAACCGATGGCGCGTCAGATGGCCCGATGCACCGCGCGAAGGGAACAAGAATCGCGACACGGGCTTGCGCAATTTTTCAGCCGCTGCATCCTGCGCGTCACGCTCGATCAGCCATTCGGACAACGCCTCACGCGACGGAGGTGACAACGGAACCATACGTTCCTTGCCTCCTTTGCCCATGATCAGCAGCAGCCGCGGATCACCGCGCGTGGCGCTCACAGGCAGGCTGACCAGCTCGCTTACCCGCATGCCGGTGGCATAAAGCAGTTCCATCAGGCAGGTGTTGCGGATCTGGTCGGATTTGCTGCGCCCGGAATTGCGGGCGGCGTCCAAGAGGGCATCCACTTCGGTCTCGCTCAGGATCTTGGGCAGGCGTTTGTCCTGGCCCGGACCGGCGATCTGGATCGCGGGGTTGTCACTGCGCAGCCCTTCTTCAAAGGCAAAGCGGTAAAGTTGTTTGATCGCGGACAAGCGGCGTGCACGGGTGGATTTGGCCAACCCCTGCGCGTCGCAATGCACCAGATAATCCTCCACATCCGCACGGGCCGCATCCTGAAAATCGCGGCTGCGGCGGGCCAGAAACAGATCAAAATCCTTCAGATCACGGCCATAGGCCAGTTGCGTGTTGGTCGCGGCGCCCAGTTCGGCTGCCTGTGCCTCAAGAAAAGATGAAATCCAATGAAACGTGGCGGTTTGCATGCTTCAGGGCTCCAGCAACAGCACTTGCAAAGCCGAACGGCGTGCCGTGTCTTCGAGGCCAAGCGCCCGCAGTGTTGCCAGCGCATCGCGCAAAGCTGCGGCATCGCCGTTTGCGCCCTGTTGCAGCAGGCCCAGCAGTACAAGAATGCTTTCCCCCAACCGATCCTGTGCCACGTTCGCAATCAGGTCGGAGCGGGGGGTGGCCTCTGAAAAGGCATCATAAATGGCACCTGCAAGCGGCGCATCGGGCCGCCGGTCTGGCACTTCGCCCTTGGCGATCAGATCAACAAAACCGCCATCCGGCGCGGCGGCGCTTTCATACTTGGGCGACAGCAACATGATTTTCTTTGCGATGCTGCCTGCGGTCCCATCCAGATCAAATTCCGCCAGTTTTTCGTGAAACAGGCTTGCGAATGTCACTTCCAATCCGGCGCTGCCCATGGCCGACCAGACCGCAGGAAGGGTTTTGGCGACCGCTTCGGCACTGCCAGTGGACAGGGCTGTTTCGAACCGCTGCAAGGCCGCCACACGATCCCAGATGCCGCCCGACGCAGCGGGGGAGCGATCCGTATAGAGGCCCAGCAGACGGTTGTCCGGCAATGCGCCTGCGCGGGTCAGCCGCTCCGCCGCTTCCAACTGGGCCTTCCATCCGGCCAGATCACGCAGATCAGCAACGGCAAAGGCGCGGGGCAGGTTTCGGGTTGGTTGCGGCTCCCCGATCGCTTCGAAAAGCCGGAAGCTCAGCGGATCCATCTGGCGCGGCGCGGGCAGGGCGGCCGCCTCTTCAAAAGCGTCGGGATGCAAAAACCTGTCAGCAAGTTCCAGCTTCTCGGCGCTCATCAATCCCAGGGCCTGCGCCGATCCAAAGGTCAGCGATGCATTGTCCCATTTCTGTTCTCGTGCTGCGCAGAAAATGCGGGTGCCATAGTCTCGGGTCAAATGCGCCGACCGCGACAGCATGTTGCACGCGCGATCTTCGGTGCCGCTGAGCAAGCTGATCTGCATCCACAGATCAAAATGCGCCGCACTGGTTGTCACATTGGCCTGTTCGATCAAGGAAAGCGCCGGGTCCAGGGCACCCTCTTTCAGAAGTTTTTCAACCCGCAAAAGCGCCAAGGCATCCCCCGCTGCGCTGCCGCCTTTGGGGGCTTGCGCCTCTGCCAAGAGGACGGTGAAAAGCAGCGATTGCGCCGCCGGCAGGCGCAAGTCAGGCAATGTTTCGATCAATGTTTTCAATCGGGTCACGTCACTGCCCGCCCAAAGGCCAGGCGGCAGTCCGGTGATTGCGGACGGCACCAGACCAATTTCGCGGGGTGCCCCATCGCCAAGCGGGACAACCGACACCTCCGGCACGCTGCCGGTTTTGGCCACTGGAACCTCGTCGATGATCAGGCTGCGTGGCTGTGATCCGGGGACAGTGGCCGATTGTGTGCCAAGCCAGTCAATGACTGAAAGGGGCGCGGCGGGCACCGTCTCTTGTGACGCCAAGGGCAGGGCGGCCAAAACACCAATGGCCGCTGCGGTGAGGCGCAAGATTAAAAATTGGCTGCGAAGCGGCATCAGATCATTCCGCGATCAATGTGACCGGAACATGGGTTTCGACCTGCGCGGGGTTGAAATCAGCCCCAAAAAACGGCCCGATATAGGCATAGCCGATCAACCCAATACACCCGATGATCAGGAGATATATCAGCAGTTTGATCAATTTGCCCATGATTTGCCCGTTTGTTTTTTGCTTTGTTCCTCAATCTATATATGGCCTTTTGGCCAAGATCACGTCATTCAGATGAAAATGAGCAAAATTGAGCAAACCATGGCCGATGACCACGCGTCAGCCCCGCGTTACCACCTGAAAAAGACCGCTGTGATGGTGGGTATGATGGGTGCGGGCAAGACGGCGGTGGGGCGGGCCCTGGCGTCCAAACTGGATGTGCCTTTTCTGGACAGCGACGCAGAGATCGAACGCGCGGCCAATCTGACCGTACCCGAAATATTTGAACGTGACGGTGAGGCGTTTTTCCGCAAACGCGAGGCCGAAGTGATTTCCCGCTTGCTCGACAGTGAACGGGGCATCCTCTCCACGGGTGGCGGCGCGTTCCTGGCCGAGCAGAACCGGACCAACATTTCGGCGCGGGGCGTTTCGGTTTGGTTGAATGCGGACATCGAGTTGCTTTGGAACAGGGTACGGCACAAGGACACGCGGCCCTTGCTCCGCACGGCCGATCCCAGAGCCACGCTCACTTCGCTGTTTAACGCGCGGGTTCCGATCTATCAAAAGGCCGATTTGTCAGTGGCTTGCATGCCGAACCTCACCATAGAGCAAATGGCGGAGCGGGTGATTGATGTCTTGCTGACGCGGCCAGATGTGCTGGAGAAAACAGATGCTTGAAACCGTTCATGTTGACCTGCCCGGACGTGCCTATGATGTGCATATCGGGCCCGGTTTGCTGCAAGAAGCCGGCACGCGGATTGCGCCCCTTGGCGGCCGCAAGAAGGTTTGTGTTGTCACTGACCGCAACGTTGCGGCGCTGCACCTTGAAACCTTGCGCAATGGTTTGAGTGCGGCAGACATCGATATGGCGGTGCTGGAGCTGCCACCGGGAGAGGCGACCAAATCCTGGCCCTATTTGACGCAAGCCGTCGAATGGCTTCTCGACCAGAAAGTGGAACGCGGCGACATCGTGATCGCGTTTGGTGGCGGCGTTATCGGCGATTTGGTTGGCTTTGCCGCCGCGATCCTGCGGCGCGGCGTGCGGTTTGTACAAATCCCTACCTCGCTGCTGGCGCAAGTCGACAGCTCCGTCGGCGGCAAAACCGGCATCAACGCACCGCAGGGCAAGAACCTGATCGGCGCGTTTCATCAACCGTCCCTGGTGCTGGCCGATACCGCGGTTCTGGGGACGATGAACGCGCGGGACTTTCTCGCCGGTTATGGCGAGGTGGTCAAATACGGGCTCTTGGGTGCCGCTGATTTTTTTGACTGGTTGGAAGTGCAAGGGCCAGCATTGGCCGCAGGTGATATGACCGCTCGCGTGGAGGCGGTGCGCAGGTCCGTTCAGATGAAGGCTGACATTGTGATCCGCGATGAGACCGAACAGGGCGACCGGGCCTTGTTGAACCTGGGCCACACCTTTGGTCACGCTTTGGAAGCGGCAACGGGGTATTCGGATCGGTTATTGCATGGCGAAGGCGTGTCTATTGGCTGCGCTTTGGCGTTTGAGCTGTCGGCCCGCATTGGCCTTTGCGCTCAAGAAGACCCCAGCCGCGTGCGCGCCCATCTCAAGGCGATGGGAATGAAAACAGATTTGTCTGACATCGAGGGTGAATTGCCGGATGCGCAAGGGTTGATAGATCTGATGGGTCAGGACAAAAAGGTGGTCAAAGGCCAGCTGAACTTTATCCTCGCCCACAGCATCGGTGCGGCTTTTGTCACCTCTGACGTGCCTTTACATGCTGTATCAGAAACCTTGTCTGACGCTTTGGCAGCGCGGCGCTAAGCTGCTTGATCACGACACAATCTGCTGCGATTGCGGTGGATTGACGGGGCGCTGGCCAATGTTGAATTCTGATATTTTCTGAAACAATCCATGGGCTTGACCACGCAACGCATGGCTGGCCGCGGTGGTTTCCTCGAACATTGCGGCGTTTCGCTGTGTCACAGCATCCAGCTTGGCAACAGATGCGTTGATCTCTTGCAGAACCGCGGCTTGATCCGCCGATGAGGTGGACAGGGTGGCAACAAGCTCTGCAATTTCGGCCACCGCCGCGACGATGCCCTTTAGGGACGTACCTGTACGCCCCACCAAAGCAACGCCGTTGTCGACCTGTGATCGGCTTGCCGAAATCAGCGATGTAATCTCCTGCGCCGCATTGGCCGATTGCAATGCCAGCGCCCGCACTTCCGAAGCAACCACGGCAAAGCCCCTTCCGGCTTCACCTGCGCGGGCGGCTTCCACGCCTGCGTTCAGGGCCAACAGGTTGGTTTGGAAGGCAATATTGTCAATGACGCTGATGATATTTGTAATTTCGGAGGAGGATTTGGCGATCCCGTGCATGGCCGTTTCGGTATCATCGACCACTCCTTCGCTTTGCATCGCCATTTGATGTGCGTTTTCAACCAATTGTGCGGCACGCCGGGTGCTGTCTGCTGCGGTTCTGACGGAGCCGGTGATCTCATCCAACGCGGCGGCGGTTTCTTCCAGCGTTGCGGCCTGGGTTTCAGTGCGCTGCGCCAGATCGTCGGCTGCGCTGGTGATTTCGCTGGTCTCGCTGTCGATGTTGCTGGCATTGGCGCCAACGGTTTCTATGACAGTGAGCAGGGTTGAGATTGCAAGGTTAAAATCATCGCGCAAGGCGCTGTATTCCTGAGGAAATGCCTTGTCGATTTGAGTGGTCAGATCTTTTTGAGAAACCCGGTGCAAGGCCACGCGCAGCGTGTCCACAACCTGCTCCTGTGCCTGCGTCATGGCACGATGTTGGGCTTTGTGGGCCTGTTGAGTCAGATGCGTTTCTGTGATGTCGCGCCCGATCAGGATCATGCCCTTGGACAAGCCGGTGTGATCGGCCATCGGCGTGAGGCTGCCATCCAGATATTTCGGGCCACCGGCAGTCGAAATCTCGAAAACACCGAACAGCGGCTCTTCTGCTTCGAGGATCTGGTCAAATGCGCTTGAGGAACCGGGCAGGGTGATGATCTGATCTGCCTGCGTCCCTTCGAGAGATGCGCCGTTGGTCTGCAGCAACTCTGCGAAGGTATCATTTGCGGACACGATGATGCCTGTCGCCGAAATCTCCAGCTGCGCGTTGGCCTGATCCAGAGACGCCATGATGACGGCATTGCGCAGATCGCCTGTTTGATCTTTCCATTCAACCACATGACCAATCGGATCACCGTCCTTGTTGTGGACGGCGGCAATGGCCAGACCCAGGATCAGCCGCCCGGCGCGGAAATAGCGTTGGATCGGCGCGTCCATCGCCGAGCGAGACATCGCAGGTTTCAGATCAGAAAGCGGATGTAATTGGTGGAAATCCGTGCCGGTGACGGCCTTTGGGTCGAACGTTGCCCTGATCTGGCGAAGCTCTGCCGCTGCATCTGAAAACAAGCGATCCAATGCATGGTTGGTCCAGACCACCTGGCCATCTGTCCCGATCAGCATCATGGCCGAAGATGACGCGGCAAATCCGGCACCCTTGTAGGCAGCTTCTTCTTGCAGCCGGCCGGCGGCGATCAGGGACTTCCGAAACCCTTCCAAAGCATTGGCAATGCCGCCAATTTCATCATTGCGCGTGATGTGCGGCACCTCCAGATCATAATGCGCCGCGGCGACCTCACGCATGGCACGATCAACCGCACGGAGCGGGTTTGAGATTGAGCGCGCAAAGATTGCGGCAAAGAGTAATCCCACCCCAATGATCAAAGCGCCGATCAAGGCAAAGATGTTCCGCAAACGTACGGTTGGCGCGAGGATCTCCTCCATGGATTGCGTAACTGCCAAGGTCCAATTCGTGCCCAGGAAGGGCAGGGGTACCCGATGGATCGCGGCCGGATCACCAGTCAGGCCAACTTCGGCTGTGCTGTGATGTGACCCTTCGGCGGGACTGGCACGAAAGGAGGTGGTCAAAATGTCGTTTTGCTCCGTCTGGATGGAATCGCTGCGCAGAACGTTGTCCTCTCCGACAATAAACACATCACCGGACCTGCCCAGTCCGACAACGCCGCGGGTCACTTCGTTAATCCGGTCCACCGGCATCTGAAAGGCCAGAACCCCCAACCGTTTGCCATCACGGGAAAAAATCGGACGCGCAAGAAAGGCGGCAGGTGCATCGGCGCTGGGTCCATAGGGGCTGAAATCAACAAAAGCCGGCGCGGCATCCGGTGCAAGTTTTGTCGCCGCGCGGTAGGCCTGTCCCAGGCCGCTGTCTTTCCATTTGCCGCTTAGCAGATTGGTGGCAAAATCGCTTTCCTTGAATACCGAATAGATCAATGTTCCCTTGGTATCGAACAGAAAAATATCGTAATATCCAAGCTTCTTCTGGAGGGCGTGAAAGAACGGATGATATCGTTCATGCGCCTGATCATAGGCGGTGTTTTCGCCGCTGTTATAAAGCTGGTCCTTTTTGCCCTCAGGGTGCGGATTATCTTTGATATAGGCTTTGCTCAGGGCCGGTCCGGCATTGTTCAAAGCCTCGTAACCCTCAGAAAGTGCTTTTAAGGCATCATGGACATGCGGATTTCCAGCCTCCAGCGTAATATGGGTGGCGATGGCGTTTAGATATCCGGTGACGGACCTGTTCATCCCCTGAGCGACAGCATGAAGCGTATGTTCGGCCTGTTTTTTGGCTGCGGCCCGCGCCATTTGAAAGGACACCGCGCCCATCGCCAGAACGGCGAGCACGATCATCAGGGCGGTTATGACAGGTAGCTTCAGCCGGATCGGCATATTCTTGAATTGGGAAAACAAATCTGGCCCCTCGATGGAATAATGGGGCGGAGTATCCGAGCGCTTCCTGAAGTTTCCCTTAAGCCTCGCCAAAAAAAACGGCCCGAAAATCGGACCGTTTCTGCGTTTGTCTTTCGCTGATCAGAACGGGATTTCGTCGTCCAGATCGCGGGAACCGCCGCCGCCGCCACCCGACGGGCCACTGTCGTAACCGCCGCCGCCATTGCCGCTGTCATAACCGCCGCCGCCGTAATCGCCGCCACCGGAACCGCCGCCATAGCCGCCACCACCGCCGCCGGAACCACCATCGCGGCCATCCAGCATGGTCAGCGTGCCACCATAGCCTTGCAGCACAACTTCGGTGCTATACCGGTCATTGCCGGACTGATCCTGCCATTTGCGGGTTTGCAACTGTCCCTCAATGTAAACTTTGGAGCCTTTCTTGAGGTATTGTTCGGCAATCCGCACAAGACCTTCTTGAAAGATGGCCACCGAATGCCATTCCGTTTTCTCTTTGCGTTCACCGGTGTTGCGGTCTTTCCATGTCTCGGAGGTGGCGATGCGCAGATTGCAAACCTTGCCGCCATTTTGAAACGACCGTACCTCGGGATCACGCCCCAGATTGCCGATAAGGATCACTTTGTTAACTGAACCGGCCATATTGCCCCCTGATCTATCAATTCATTCCCGTGCTGCGAATCCGCGCGGCCCCGGTTTAAGCCGTTATATCGGGGTGAGCTTGGCTGAACCATGGTTAACAAACGGTTTCATGGCAATTCTCTGCCACCGCAGGGAAACTTGGGCTGGCACGAAGGTCAGGTTTTGATATAGTTCGCCCAATCAACGTTGGGGGCGTCGGGCAGGATGCGCAATTCAAAAAAATCACTGACCTGGGCAGTGGCTGTTGCCATGGCTTTGGCTGGGGCACCGGCCAGCGCGGATATTTTCTCAAGCAAAAGCCGCAGCGGATTGTTCAAGTCCCAGAAAAAGATCCTCGATAACCGGGCGTCCAAGCAGTATTCGGCCTCTGTGCGGCTCAAGCCGCCAACTGTCATCACCCCGACGAAATGGGGCAACACGCCGAAATACAAAGGCAAATACAAAGGCGTCTACTTGCAGGTCGCAAAAGACGCCGCAGCTCGCCACGGCGTGCCGGTGGATCTGTTTCTGCGATTGGTGCAGCAAGAAAGCGGTTGGAACCCCAACGCTAAGTCCCACAAAGGCGCGATGGGACTGGCACAGTTGATGCCCGGCACAGCCCGCAAGCTGCGGGTCGATCCCACGGATCCGGCCCAGAACCTCGAAGGTGGGGCACGTTACCTCAAACAACAATTCAAACGGTTTGGCACATGGCGGCTTGCGCTGGCAGCCTATAACGCCGGTCCGGGCGCGGTGAAAAAGTATGGCGGCGTGCCGCCCTACAAGGAAACGCGCAACTATGTCCGGATTATTGCGGGGAGCTGACCCCTTCCTGTTTTCGTTTTAGAACAACGCCTTACTGCATGGGTCGGCGTGTTTTCGCCCGTTCCCTGAACACCTGCCGGAACCAATTCACTTTCCGCCCGTTCTTTACTCAGAGCGCCGCAACCGGAATTCTCCGGATCTTGGCGCCAGAAAGAGTAAGGAGCATATCATGTTCACAACGATCAAAAGTTTTACATTCGCCGCTGGCGTCAGCCTGTTGGCCCTCACATCTGCAACTGCGGCCGAGCTGCCCAAAATCTCGCAGATCAGCGTCGACGCCTCTTATGACGCCGCGCAAGACAGCAACGCAGCGGCGCTCTACCCGGAGCTGCAGACCGACATCAACAAAGCGGTGGCCGAGATGGTGCCGACCAGCGACGATGCGGCCGACCCGACAATCCGGATCGACATCCGCAAAATCGCCTTGGACGGTGATACATATCTGCCGGACAGCGCGGAATTCAACCAGATCGAGGGTGTGGTTGCCATCGAAGGCCGTGATGGCAGCGTTGGCGATGTGACATTCCCGGTCAATATCGTGGCCGCGACCGCCGACACTGTTGCGCCTGAGGGCTACTTCCTGGTGCCGCCATCAACCGAAGATTTCTACACGGCGATGGTCTATGGTTTTGCCAAGACCGTGGCGGAAGAGCTGGCTCGGGTGAACACATCCGGTGACGCAATCACCCGCTAAATACTTTTATAGACTAAGAAAAAGCGCGGATGGGAAACCATCCGCGCTTTGCTTTATTCTGCCGCGACTCCCACTTCGATCACCGGCTCCATCTCTGAGAACTTTTGATCGCTCAGATGGCATTTGACCTGATGCCCGTCGGCCATCTCTCGAATGGGCGGAACCTCGCGTTCACAAAGCCCGTCCGGCACCTCCGATTTCCAGCGGCACCGCGTCTGGAACGGGCAACCCGGTGGCGGGTTCATTGCGGATGGAATGTCGCCCTCAAGCACGATGTGCTTTTTCTTGACTGAGGTATCGGCAATCGGCACCGCAGACAGCAAAGCCTCGGTATAGGGGTGATAGGGCGGCGAGAACACCTGATCGGTGCTGCCCAGCTCAACCACATGGCCCAGATACATCACCATGACCCGGTCGCTGAGATAGCGCACAATTGACAAGTCGTGGCTGATGAACAGCAAGGTGGTCTTTTGCTCGCGCTGGATCTCCATCAACAGATCTGTCACCGCGGCCTGCACGGACACGTCAAGCGCCGACACCGGCTCATCCGCCACAACAATCCGCGCATCCCCGGCAAAGGCGCGGGCGATGCCCACACGTTGCTTTTGACCACCGGACAGCTGCCGTGGCATCCGATCGGCAAACTCGCGCGGCAGTTTCACCAGATCGAGCAGTTCCAGCATCCGCTGGCGCCGCTCGGCTTCGTTCTTGCCAACCTTGAAGATCTCCAGCGCGCGGATGATCTGCCGGCCCACGGTCATCGACGGGTTGAGCGTGTCAAACGGGTTCTGGAACACCATCTGGACATCGGCGACATTCTTGGTGGTGCGGTCCTCGATAGGCACATCGCCAATATTCACGCCATCCAGCAGGATCTTGCCCTCGGTGGCGGTCTCAAGACCCATCAGAACCTTGGCAAAGGTGGACTTGCCGCAACCGGATTCGCCCACAATCGCCAGCGTTTCGGATTCGCGCGCCTCAAAACTCAACTCTTCGTTGGCCTTGACCACCTTGGTGTCACCGCCGCCAAACATCGCATTAGCTGCCACCTGGTAATATTTTTTCAGCTTGTCCATCTTCAGGACAACCTTGCCGACATCACCTTTGGTTTTGACCTCTGCCAGTTCCAATGGCGCTTTCCAGTCGATCTCCTCGAATTTCAAACAGCGCGTGGAATGACGGTCATTGCCCGCGACATTCTGCATCGGGATGTAGCCCTGATCACAACGCCCCGCCTCGAAATAATCGCAGCGCGGGCCAAAGTTACATCCTGGCGGGCGTTCATGGGGCAGGGGAAAGTTGCCGGGAATGGCCACAAGGGGACGGGCATTCTTGTCCGCACCGGGCAGCGGAATCGACCGGAACAGCGCCTGCGTATAGGGGTGCTGCATCTCGTCGAACACATCCTCGATAGAGCCCCGTTCGACCGCTTCGCCGGAATACATCACGCAGATCCGGTCACAGGTCTCAAGCACCAGACCAAGGTTGTGACTGATGAACAGCATCGATGTGCCGTACTTTGTGCCCAGTTCCTTGACCAGCTCAACGACAGCTGCCTCAACCGTCACGTCAAGCGCCGTCGTCGGCTCGTCCAGGATCAATAGGGACGGTTCTGACATCAACGCCATCGCGATCACGATCCGCTGCTGCTGGCCACCCGACAACTGGTGCGGATAGGCATTCAGGATCCGTTTGGGATCGGGCAGTTTCACATCCGTAACCACCTGCAGGGCGCGGTCATAGGCGTCCTTCTCGTTCATGCCGGCGTGGATCATCGGCACTTCCATCAACTGCTTGCCGATCTTCATTGCCGGATTGAGGCTCGCCATCGGTTCTTGATAGATCATCGCGATCTCGGAGCCGCGAATGTCGCGCAACTCGTCATCGCTCATCTCTCCCAGATCGCGGCCCTTGAACTTGATCGAACCGCCGACAATGCGGCCGTTCTTGCCCAGATCCTGCATCACGCCCAGCGCCACTGTGGATTTGCCGCAGCCGGATTCGCCCACAAGGCCCAGCGCCTCACCGGGCTGAACCGTCGCGGAAAAATCCATCACCGCAGGGATTTCCCGCAGCCTTGTGAAAAACGAAATCGAAAGCTTGTCGATCTCCAGAATTGGACCGTCATATGCATCTTTTACCATTCTACTCTCCTTCGGGAGGGGCCAAAATCTGCGGGGAATATCCCCTTTGCCTTTTTGGCCGTAAATATTCCGGGGGTCCGGGGGCTGGCCCCCGGTCCAACTCTTTCAATCAGTCGCGCAGGCTTTCTTCGCGCAGACCATCCGCCAACAGGTTCAGACCCAGGACGAGGCTGAGCAGCGAAAGCGCGGGCGCGATGGCCGCGTGCGGATACAGCGACAACAGACGCCGGCCTGAGTTGATCGTGCTGCCCCAATCCGGGCTTTCCGATTCCAGACCCAGACCAAAGAAGCCCAAGGTGCCAAGCAGGATGGTGGTATAGCCAATCCGCAGACAGAAATCGACGATCAGCGGCCCACGTGCGTTGGGCAGGATCTCCCACAGCATGATATACCATGGTCCTTCACCACGGGTTTGCGCCGCCGCCACATAGTCACGGGTTTTGATATCCAGCGCGAGACCGCGCACGATACGAAACACGGTGGGCGAGTTCACAAACACCACCGACACAAACACCACGAGGATGCCAGATCCGATGTCAAACAAGTCCAGCGCCGCCGGAATACCGGGGATGGAATAGTTGGGTGTCTCCACAATCGTGCCATTGCTGGACACCATCGACAGGTAGAGCCACGCGCCAACCCCCAACACCACAATCAGAAGCGGTGTGCGGAAACTTGGCTGCGTGTAGAACCGCGAGTTCAGCAAGATCGCCAGGAACACCAGCGGGAAGATGAATAGGAACAGCGCCATATAGTTCGGGATACCGGTCAGCACGATCTCGGGTGTCACCAGCAGGTAGAACAGCAAGATCACCGGGAAGGCGAGGATCAGGTTGGCCAGAAAGCTCAGGATCGTGTCCAGGCGGCCGCCATAGTATCCGGCAGGCAGGCCCAGTGTGATCCCGACCATGAAGGCAAAGAGCGTCGCAAAGGGCGCGATTTTCACAACCACCCACGAGCCCTTGATCAGGCGGCTAAAGACATCCCGTGCAAGGTTGTCACCGCCCAGCAGGAACCACTGGTAGTCACCCTCTTCTGCGCCGCGCAGGGGCGTTCCGGGCAATTTGTTCTTCATGCCCGACACCTGGCTCAGGCTGTCATGCGTCACCAGAAGGTCAAACACACCGCCCATAATGCCGGTGAACACCCAGAACATCACGATCGCAAACCCGATCATGCCTACGGTGCTGTCAAACAGCTTGCCATAAAGGCCGAGGTTCCGTTTGAAGGTGATCGACAACACGAAGGTTACGATCAGGGCGGTCCAGACCGGCAAAAGCTGCCGGGCCATGCCGCCGATGATACCTGCGCCGGTGCCCATCACGATGCCTAGCACCAGATAGATCAACGCCAGCCCCACGGTGGCATAGAACAGGTAGTTCACGACCATGTTGATAAAGCCGCTGGCGCCCTGATTGCTGGCCAAAGTGCCGTCACCGGCCACGGCGCGGGTGTCAGATTGCGGCACAAAGGAAATCAGGATTTGCCCCACGATTCCCAGCACCAGCAGGACCAGCACTGCGGTAAAGATAATATTCAGCCCACTCAGAGAGCCCGTCCATGTCAAAGGTTCCATGTCCTTGCTCCCTTAAGAAATGCGAATGCGTGGGTTGAGGTAAACATAGCCGATATCGGAAATCAGCTGGGTCACCAGAACCACCACAACAGAAACAACAGAGACCGCCAAAAGCAATTCAATGTCGTTGTTCGATGCCGCCTGCACCAGAAGCCAGCCAAAACCCTTGTAGTTGAACAGGGTCTCAACGATGACCACACCGTTCAGCAGCCACGGGATTTGCAACATGATCACCGTGAACGGGGCGATCAGCGCGTTGCGCAGCGCGTGTTTGAGTACGATATCGGAGAACTTCACACCCTTAAGGCGCGCGGTCCGGATATATTGCGCCGTCATCACCTCGGTCATCGAAGCCCGCGTCATCCGCGCGATATAGCCCATCCCGTAAAGCGAAATGGTCAGCACCGGCAGGAAAAAGTTCCAGAAATTGGCATCATCCATCGCCTTGGTGGCAGAGCCAAAGAACAGCGTCTTGCCGTCGATCCAGCCCCATTCGGCCAGGATCGGCGACACGCCGAATTTCGATGACGCCAGAACCGCGATAAAGATAACGCCGGATACATATTCAGGCGTGGCCGTCGTCGCGATCGAGAAGGTCGAAAGCGACCGGTCCAGCTTGGATCCCTCGCGCATCCCTGCCAGAACCCCGACAATCAGCGCCGATGGCACCATCAACATCAAAACCCAGAACATCAATTTGCCCGTCAACGCCAGCCGGGTCATCAGGGTCGATCCGACCTCATCTTTGAAAACGGTAGAAAACCCCCAGTCGCCTTGCAAAATTCCGCAGCGGGTGGGCCGCTCGGCCTCTGGTGTGCCTTCTGAAAAGCAGCGCCCGAAGGTTTTGCCTTCGTCCTTCTCAGTCACCCAGCCGGGCATCACGCCCAGCCATTGACCAAATTTGACCGGCATCGGCTGTAGATAGCCGCGGTCACCCAGATAAGACGACACAGCTTCGTCCGACATCCGGAAGTTGCCTTGTGTCTTGGCCAGTTTTTCGAGGTTTGGATAAAGATTTGTAAGCCAGAACACGATGAACGTCAGGCAAAGAGCCGTCAGTATCATCACGCCCAGGCGGCGCAGAATAAATAGTCCCATGTCGTGCCCCTGTTGGTGGCGCAGCGGGTTCGTCCCGCTGGAATTGATTGGCCTGTGGCCATTTTGATCTGCGGTATCGTGCGTACAATACCGCTTCCACGAGGCGCAGACCGCGCCTCGTAGCTCTCCCATCGGGCCCATGAGGCACCATCGCTTGCGTCAGGTCAATGTCAGGTTCCGGCAAAAAATTAGAATTTTACGACATCACATCATTCTAAAAACGACATTTTCGATTTTTGAAAATGTGACATTTACCGCAGATTTATTGGGAGCCTTGCCGCAGCTTGCTGGGCGGCATTCCTGTATGATGCTGAATAAAGCGGGTAAAATACGCGGCTGAGCCAAATCCGAGATGTCGTGCGATGTCTTTGGCCGGCTCTGTGGTCTCACCCAACAGGCTGCGTCCGGCATGCAGCACCCGTTCGGTCAACAGATCCGCCGCGGTTTTTCCGGTCGCCGATTTCACGGCGCGGGTCAGATGGGTCGAGGTCACACCCAATTCATCCGCATAGGCTGCCATGCTTGCCCCGGTTTGATAACCCGCAGACAACAGGTTGCAATAGCGTTGGCTCAGCCGTCCGGCAGCATTGCGCCGGTCAGGGACATGTTCATCCTGCATGATCTGCCGCCGCAACCAGACCGAGATCAGCGCGGCGTGGGCCTCAAGCGCATCCTGGCGCAGCGGCCGTCGCTGCGATTGCTCGCGATGTGCGGCCTCGATCAATGCGGTCAGTTCCGATTGGGTCGTGACATCCCGAATGCGCAGATGCCGGGGCATCTCCGGCAAGCGCAGCGGGGTGCCTTGCGGGATCAGCACCGCCTGTCCCATGCTTTGCCGCCCCATATCCAAAGAAAACAATGCCCCCGCAGGTACCCAAAGGGCATTATGCGCCCCGATACCGCGCCGCAGCCCATCCAAGAGCGCACGCCCCTGACCACGGGTGATCCAGACCAACAGATGATGGCTCCGGTCATGGGCCAGTTGCACCTGCCAATCCTGCCCGCCGCTGAGCTGGGCAAGGGTCAGAACCTGGATGTCGGTTGTCATCGGGATCATGCAATTATCGCTTTATTGAAATTCGAATGGAATTTCTTGAAGGAATAAAGGGGCAATTGTGTGTAAAATGCAAGTCAATGCTGCAGGCAAAGCCACTACCCGCGGGTGATCTTGTGCCAGTTGGCCATTTTGGAGCGCATCCAGGTCCGCTGCCGTTTGGCAAACTGGCGGGTCGCGATCACCGCGTTTCGTTTGGCCTGATCCAGCGTCAGATCTCCGTTCAGATATTGCATCAGCTCGGGTACACCGATGGCGCGGTGGGCGGGCAGGGCAGGATCATAGACACCGCGCACGGCCTCTGCCTCTTCCAATGCGCCTTGCTCGATCATCAAATCAAAGCGCCGCGCGATCCGGTCGTTGAGCCAATCCTTGTCCACGTCAAAGACTACAGGAACGCAGTGATCCAAGGGTAACGGGGCCGGACCGGTCTGTTTTTGCCACTCTACCAAGGGTTTGCCTGTGGTTTGCTGCACCTCCCATGCGCGTTGCACACGCGCCCGGTTCTGGACATCGATCTTGCCCAGTGTCGCAGCATCCACCCCTTGCAAAAGCACCTCAAGCGGCAGGTCATCGGCCTGTTCACGCACCTCCGGCGGGGTGGCGGGGATCTCGGCAAGGCCTTGTGTCAGCGCAGAAAAATACAATCCGGTGCCGCCTACAATGATCGGGCGTGGCCCCTGCGCCAGCAAGGGCACCACCTCGCGCAGCCAATGCCCTGTCGAATAAGGCGCCGTGGCCGGTATATGCCCATAAAGCAGATGTGGCGCCTGCGCCTCTTCTTCCTTTGTGGGCCGCGCGGTGATCACCCGCCAACAGTCGTAAACCTGACTGGCATCCGCATTCACAACCACGCCGCCCTGCGCCGCCGCGATTTCAAGCGCCAGCGCCGATTTGCCCGATGCCGTCGGCCCCGCGATCAGAACAGGTTGCTCTGGTGACAGCCGATCCAGCAGGGTTTCGAATTGAGAAGACGTCTGATGCGGCATTTCTTTGGGCAGACCTGATGCTTTACATTGAACCTTGCCGCCATTTGCGACATTTTGCGCCCAAATGAAAACCCCAGAGCCCTCCGAAAGGTGCCACCATGTCCCAAGACACCCCGCAGACCAGTTTCAACCGCGTGATGCTGAAGATTTCAGGAGAGGCGCTGATGGGGGATCTGGGCTTTGGCTTGCACCCGCCGACTGTTGAACGCATCGCCCGCGAAGTGCAAAGCGTGCATGAGATGGGCGTCGAGATCTGCATGGTCATCGGGGGCGGCAATATCTTTCGCGGCTTGCAAGGCAGCGCGCAGGGGATGGAGCGGACAACGGCGGACTACATGGGCATGCTGGCCACGGTGATGAACGCGCTGGCGATGCAATCGGCGCTGGAAGGTCTGGGCATTCACACACGGGTCATTTCGGCGATTACCATGAACGAAGTGGCCGAGCCCTATATCCGCCGCCGCGCCGTGCGGCACCTTGAAAAGAAACGGGTTTGCATCTTTGCCGCCGGTACCGGCAACCCCTATTTCACCACCGATACCGCCGCGACCCTGCGGGCCAACGAGATGTCCTGCGAGGCGATTTTCAAGGGCACCAAGGTTGACGGCGTCTACGACAAGGATCCGAACAAATTTGACGATGCCAAGCGCTATGACAACGTGTCTTATGATGATGTGCTGGCCAAACGGCTGGGCGTTATGGACGCATCGGCCATCGCACTGGCCCGTGACAACAACCTGCCGATTATTGTCTTTTCGCTGGATGAGCCGGGCGGCTTCCGCGGCATTCTGGCGGGCGAGGGCACCTACACCCGCGTGCACGGCTAGGGCCGGGCGAATGCCCACTGGTCATTGTCCCAACTGTTGATTTATACTTGTACCAACGCGTGTTCCGAGGGCCAAATGGCCGGTCCGCGCCTGAATTGAGCCCGAATTGAGGATAAGAAAACCCCATGGCAGATGAATTTATTCTGGACACTGACGACCTTGAGCGCCGCATGAACGGGGCGATCAGCGCATTGCGCACTGAATTTTCGTCCCTGCGCACGGGCCGCGCGTCTGCGTCGATGCTTGAGCCCGTGATGGTTGATGCTTACGGGTCGATGACCCCGATCAATCAGGTCGGCACCGTCAACGTGCCAGAGCCGCGCATGGTCACCATCAATGTTTGGGACAAAGGTCTGGTAGGAAAGGTCGAAAAGGCAATCCGCGAAAGCGGCCTTGGCATCAATCCACAGCTCAACGGCACCATCATCATGCTGCCCATTCCCGAGCTGAACGAAGAACGCCGCCGCGATCTGACCAAAGTGGCGGGGCAATATGCCGAACATGCCCGCGTTTCGATCCGCAACCTGCGCCGTGACGGAATGGACCAGATCAAAAAGGCCAAGGCCGATGGCATGTCCGAGGACGATCAGAAGTTCTGGGAAACCGAAATGCAGGATTTGACGGATAAGTTCATCGCGATGATCGACGAACAACTCGAATCCAAACAAGCCGAGATCATGCAGGTCTGACCCTGCTACAGGGCCGTCCCAAGGGCGGCCTTTTTTCTGGGACAACAGCCGTGGCACTGCGCCCACGCCCCCTCAAGCGGAGCACCGCACGCCATGAACATCCCCCAAGAGGCGGACCAGACCCCGGAGCCCGATATCACACCGGGCGGTCCACGCCATGTTGCGATCATCATGGATGGCAACGGCCGTTGGGCCACACAGCGTGGTCGCCCGCGCCTGTTTGGCCACCATGCAGGTGCGCGCCGGGTGCGGGAGATCGTCCAATCTTGTCCGGATTTTGGCGTTAAGTACCTGACGATATTTGCCTTTTCGACAGAGAACTGGAAGCGCACGCAGGTCGAAGTGGCCGGTCTGATGAGCCTGTTCCGACGCTACATCACCAAGGAAACCCGCGCCCTCAGCGAAGATGGTGTGCGCGTCCGTTTCATCGGCGACCGGCTGCGCCTTGATGACAAGCTGATCAAGCTGATGAACGACCTTGAGGCTGCGACCGCCCATAACGACAAGGTCAATCTCACCATCGCGATCAACTATGGTGGCCGTGACGAGGTGGCCCGCGCCACCAAACGGCTGGCGCAGGATGTTGCGGCAGGGCGGCTAGACCCAGAGTCGGTGGATGAAGAAACTCTGCCAAGGTATTTGGATACTTACGTTTTACCGGACCCAGACCTGGTGATCCGCACCAGCGGCGAGGCGCGGATATCTAACTTTCTGCTATGGCAATCGGCCTATGCGGAATATGAGTTTATTGACACGCTTTGGCCCGATTTCACCCGCGAGGAATTTGGCAGTCTTTGCGCCTCATTCGGCGGACGGGATCGGCGTTTTGGCGCAGTGAAAACCTGAGGAAAAGACAATGGCCAAAAACCCTGAACAATGGTCTGATCTCTCTGCGCGGATGTTTTCCGGCGCGGCAATGGTGGTGGTTGGCCTGCTTGGCATCTGGTTTGGCGGCCATGTCTTTCACGTGCTGGTCGCGATCATTTGCGGGCTGATGGTCTGGGAACTGGTTGGCATGCTGCGCCCCGGTGCGCGGCACGTGCAATTGCAAATGGGTGCATTGACCGGCGCGGCGGTGTTTCTGGCGATCTATCTGCCGGTTGGCTTTGCCCTGCCGGTGTTGCTGGCACCGGCCCTGATCGGTTTTGGTCAACTCAGTCATAACCGCACGATTTATATGGCTTTTTCGGTCATGATCCTGCTGTCCGGTTATGGCATGATGCAGGTGCGTGACGATCTTGGCTTTGGCTGGATGCTGTGGCTGGTGCTGGTTGTTGTGGTCACGGATGTGGTTGGTTATTTTGCCGGACGAACCTTTGGCGGTCCGAAGTTCTGGCCAAAGGTCAGCCCCAAGAAAACATGGTCAGGCACCGGCGCTGGCTGGATTGGCGCTGCGGTTGTGGGCCTGTTGTTTTCGATCAACACCGAGGTGAGCCTGCAACTGATCGGGATTTCCATCGCGGTTTCAATGGCATCGCAGATGGGCGACATCGCCGAATCCGGGATGAAACGGCGCATGGGCGTCAAGGACAGCTCAAACCTGATCCCGGGTCATGGTGGTTTGCTGGACCGGTTTGATGGCATGCTGGGCGCGTCGGTGTTCCTGCTGATCATTGGCCAGTTTATTGGTTTCCCTCCGGGGCTTGGGTAGGCCCGCATGCCGCGCAAGGTTTCGATCCTGGGGGCGACGGGCTCCATCGGGCAGAACACGATTGATCTGATCCGCCGTGATCTGGACGCCTATGATGTTGTTGCCCTGACCGGCGCGGGCAATATCGCGCAACTGGCGGCAGATGCGATTGCACTGAATGCAGACATTGCGGTCACGGCCCATGATCATCTTCTGCATGATCTGCGCGATGCTTTGGCCGGAACGCAAGTTGCCGCGGCGGCAGGGGCGCAGGCAATCACCGAATGCGCCTCCCGTCCTGCGGATTGGACCATGTCTGCCATCGTCGGCGCGGCGGGTCTCGCACCAGGGCTTGCAGCGGCGGAACAGGGCGGCACATTGGCGCTGGCCAACAAGGAATCGCTGGTCTGTGCAGGCGCGCTGATGCTGCAAACCGTAGCGGACAGCGGTGCGGAAATTCTGCCCGTAGATAGTGAACACTCCGCAATTTTCCAAGCGCTGATCGGCGAGGACATTGCCGCTGTGGAGCGGGTGATCATCACTGCCAGTGGCGGCGCGTTCCGGGATTGGCCGATTGAAAAACTGGCGGAGGCAACGCTTGATCAGGCCTCAAGCCATCCCAATTGGGATATGGGCCAGAGGATCACAATCGACAGCGCCTCTATGTTTAATAAGGCGATGGAAGTCATTGAGACAAAAGAATTCTTTGACGTTAGATCCGACCAGATCGAAGTCCTGGTGCATCCGCAATCCATGATCCACGCACTGGTCGGTTTTGTGGATGGGGCCTTGATGGCCCATGTTGGCCCGCCCGACATGCGCCATGCCATCGGCTTTGCGCTACACCACCCCAAACGGGCGAAATTGCCGGTGCAGCGGCTGGACCTTGCCGCTATCGGCCAATTCGAATTTCGCAACCCCGACGACCGCCGTTGGCCGGCCTTGTCGCTGGCACGGCAAACCATGGCCGCAGGCGGCATGACCGGCGCCGTGTTCAACGCGGCCAAGGAAACGGCGCTGGACGGATTTATTGCCGGCCAGATCAATTTTGTGCAGATGGCCGAGGTTGTCGATCAGACTTTGGACCAGATGGAAGGGCACAGCAGCCTCATTCATGACACCATGACACTTGATAACGTCCTCCAAGTAGACCATTTGGCACGTAAGGCGGCCCAAGCCGCGATCAACAAAAGAGCAGGGTAGCATTTTGGACATTCTTGGACTTCTTCCGCAATTTGGCAGCTTGATCTGGACCATCGTGGCCTTTGTTGTTGCACTGTCGGTGATTGTTGCGGTGCATGAATACGGCCATTACATCGTGGGCCGCTGGTCCGGCATTCATGCCGATGTGTTCAGTCTTGGCTTTGGTCCGATCCTCTGGTCCGGTCATGACAAACGCGGCACCCGCTGGCAAATTGCTGCGCTGCCTTTGGGCGGTTATGTGAAATTCGCGGGCGATGCCAATGCCGCGTCAGGCAAGGACGAGGCGGCGATGGCGGCCGTGGCAGACGATCCAGACAAACTGCGCCACACTATGCATGGCGCCCCGCTTTGGGCCCGTGCGGCCACGGTGGCGGCCGGCCCTGTCTTCAACTTTGTGATGTCGATCCTGATTTTCGGGGCGATCGCTTATACCGTTGGCGTGACCAAAGACCCTTTGACAGTGGGTGAATTGCGCGATCTGCCCCAGCAGGGCATCGAGTTGCAAGCAGGTGACGAGATCCTTGCGATCAACGGTCTCAAGGTGCCATCCATCGAAGATCCGGCCTATGGATCCTTCCTGGGCACAGTCCCCCAAGAACCTGTGCTGACCTATGAGGTGGAGCGCAACGGCCGGAAACAAGCGGTAACCGGTCCCTATGTCATGCCGCCGCTCGTGTTGCAGGTCCTGCCACAATCGGCCGCCTATGCCGCCGGCCTGGAACCGGGGGATGTGATCACGGCGATCAATGGCCGAGAGATCTTTGCCTTTGCCCAGCTCAAAGAGGTGGTCGAAGCCTCCGAAGGGGCGGCGCTGGAGCTGACCGTCTGGCGCGAGGGCCAAAACCTGCCTTTCACCATGACACCCAAGGTGGTGGATGAACCGCAGGAAGATGGCACCTTCAAACGCTCTGTGCGGATCGGGATCGCGGGCGGTATGGCCTTTGAAACGGCCACCGAACCGCCCGGATTGGGCGCGGCGGCAACGACCGGCGTGGCAAACACCTGGCGGATCATCACCGGCTCCATCTCGGGGCTCAAGCAAATGATTATCGGCAATATCAGCACCTGCAACCTGTCCGGGCCGGTCGGCATCGCCCAGACCTCCGGCGCCATGGCCAGCCAGGGCGCGCAATCCTTCATCTATTTTATCGCAGTGCTCAGCACGGCTGTCGGATTGCTTAACCTCTTTCCGATCCCGGCGCTGGATGGCGGGCATCTGGTGTTCTACGCCTATGAGGCCGTTGCGAGAAAACCGCCGAGCGATAAGGCACTGCGGGTGCTGATGACGATCGGTCTGACGCTGGTGCTATCCCTGATGATCTTCGCGCTTGGCAATGATCTGTTCTGCCCCTAAGGGCGCATGGACGCGATCACCCTGATTTCAACCACAGCCCCTTCCCGGCGAATACCGGCCACCTCAACGGCGGTCCAGGCCGGGTAGGGCGGGTTAAAGACTGACAGGCGCACCGCGTCGAAATCATCAAAATGATCCCGCAGACCCACGTGATAGCTGGTCATCTCGACAATCGCATCCATGCCCAGACCGGCCTCGGCCAGAACCATGCCGATCTTGGCAAAGGCCTGCTCAAACTGGGCGGTGGGATCGCCGGGCATTGCGCCATCCGGCCCTGATCCGGTTGTGCCGGTCAGATACAGATGATCGCCTGAGACAATGCCGGGCGACATATTGAGCGCCTCTGCGGCGGCGGCCACGGCGGCAGGGATGATGGCGCGTTTCGGCATGGGAGGATCCTTTTTGAGGGTTTTAGGGTATCAATAGGTCCGGCAATGCGGAACAGTCAGATGTCGGGTATGAGCCCAAAATGCCCTTAGAAACGGAGCACGATTTGCCAAATCTCCGATTTGGCAGCGCCCGAACCGCCCCCACGGGGCGGGCGCTTTGCTTCCTGCCCCTCGGTTCGGGCGCGACGGATCCTTATGGGCAGCAAAGTCCACAAACCCGATATTCAGCATATTCTCTGCACCCCGGCCTTGATCGCAAAGCAACCTAAAGAAAGTAAGCATTCACCGCATTGCCCCAAAAACGCCACAATTGATCAAAATCATGCCGCATTGCCCGGATACAACCGATTCAGGTAAATCGGAGCAGACCCATGCACACACTTCAGCAATCCTATCGCGGCCTTAGCCTGTTGGCGGATATCAACATGGATCGTCTGCTCTACATTGGTGCAATTGGTGCCGCTTTGGCGGCCGGGGCGTTCATCGGATCGCTCTGATCCTTTTGCCAGACCACTTCATGATGTTTCGACTTTGAAAAGCACTGCATAATGTAGTGCTTTTTTGCTTGTCCGGGTTTTGACAATCCGCGTTAACCTGCGTACTCAGGTTGGCAATGGATGTCGCAAAATTGGGTTTGAACCATGAGGCTGAATACCTGGGGCGGTGTGCCTGTGAAACAGGCGCGAAAGAAAGATTTCGCTAACGCAATTCGGGGCGCTTCTGTTTGCGCTTTGTTGTCAGTGGCTTGGCTGGTTCCAGCCGCCGAGGCGGTGGCGCAGGAGTACCGGTTTAACTCGGTTGTGATCAACGGAAACGAACGGATCGGCGACAGCGCGATCCTGTCGCGGGCCGGAATCAGGCGCGGGGCGGTGGTGTCAGGCGGTCAGCTGAATGACGCCTACCAGAACCTGCAAAACTCCGGATTGTTCGAAACGGTCGCGATTGAGCCGCGTGGCGGCACATTGGTGATCACGGTTACCGAACTGCCGACCCTGAACCGCGTGCGCTTTGAGGGCAACAAGCGGATCAAGGACGACAACCTGCAAGGGGTGATCACCTCGACCGAGCGGCGGGTGTTTAACCCGGCCCAGGCCGAGGCGGACGCAGCCGCAATTGTCGAGGCCTATGCCAACGATGGCCGGATCGCCGCACGTGTGCAGCCCCGCATCATCCGCCGCAGCCAGAACCGTGTGGATCTGGTGTTTGAAATCTTCGAAGGCGACAATGTCGAGATTGAACGGCTCAGCTTCTCCGGCAACCGCGTCTATTCGGACCGCCGTCTGCGCCGGGTGCTTGGTACCAAACAGGCTGGCTTGTTCCGGCGTCTGGTGCGCCGGGATACCTTTGTTGAAAGCCGTGTTGAGGCTGACAAACAGATGCTGCGCGATTTCTACCTGTCTCGCGGCTACGTCGATATGCGCACCACCGCGGTGAACGGCGAATTGACCGAAGAGCGCGACGGTTTCTTCGTGTCCTACAACATCACCGAGGGCCAGCAGTTCAGCTTTGGCGAAGTGAATGTTGTCTCCGAGATGCCGAATGTGGATGCCGACGTCTATCGCAAGATCATCAAGGTGCGGTCGGGTAAGATCTATTCACCCACCGTGGTTGAGGCGGACATCGCCCGTCTGGAACGTCAGGCGATCCGCGATGGTGTGGACTTCATGCGCGTTGAGCCACGGATCGAGCGCAATGACCGCGATCTGACGCTGAATGTGACCTATGTCCTCAGCCGTGGCCCGCGCGTGTTCGTGGAACGGATCGATATCGAGGGCAACACCACCACGCTTGACCGCGTCATCCGCCGTGAATTTGACAGTGTTGAAGGCGATCCCTTCAACCCGCGTGAAATCCGGCAGGCCGCCGAACGCATTCGCGCACTTGGGTTCTTTGAAACCGCTCAGGTGAACGCCCGCGAAGGCAGCAGCGGCGAACAGGTTGTTGTGGATGTGGATGTCGAGGAAAAACCAACCGGGTCTTTGAACTTTGGCGGGACATTCTCCAACAACGACGGCTTTGGTGTTGTGATCAGCTTTGCCGAGAACAACTTCCTCGGGCGCGGACAACGGCTTGGCCTGTCGCTTTCCACAGCGTCAGATGCAAAGCGGTACGGGATTAAATTCACCGAACCACGCCTGTTGGGCCGTGATTTGGCGTTTGGTCTTGAGCTGGATTATGCCGAAACAGATTCGCAATATTTCTCTTACGACACCAACAATTTCGTGTTCAGACCCAGCCTGACCTTCCCGGTCAGTGAAAATGGCCGTCTGCAACTGCGCTACACCGCAGAAGAGATCGAAACAGTGGCACGTGAGGTGCCGGTTCATGGCCTTACGGCGGCGGGCGACATCGCAGCCGGCGCGCAACTGTCGTCTTCCATCGGCTATGAATACACCTTTGACACCCGGCGCACCGGTCTCGACCCAACGTCGGGCGTGTTGTTCAAATTCAGCCAGGATTTTGCCGGACTTGGCGGCGACAGCAAATTCATTCGCACCACGGCGAAGGTTGTTGGGGAAAAGAAGATCTTTAACGAAGAGGTCACTTTGCGGGCGACCCTTGAGGGCGGCGCATTGGCGTGGTCCGAAGGCACCAACCGCATCGTGGACCGCTTTATCCTGACCCCGTCGATCATTCGCGGTTTTGAGCCGGGCGGCATTGGCCCGCGCGACGTGAGCGGCACAGCCAATGACCCATTGGGCGGCAACCTTTACGTCGCGGCGCGGTTCGAGGCGGAATTCCCGCTTGGTCTGCCCGAAGAATACGGGATCACCGGCGGCGTATTCTACGACGTTGGCAACCTGTGGGATCTCAGCGATGTGAACTACAACGGCGGAACCGTCGTTGGCGAAAGCGGTTCCTTCCGCCATGTGGTCGGCCTGTCTGTGTTCTGGCAAACCCCTGTCGGTCCGCTGCAGTTCAATGTCTCCAAGGCCCTGAAAAGCGAGACCTTTGACAAGGAACAAAGCTTTGAGGTCACGTTGCGCACCGAGTTCTAGGGCGATGAAATCGCCTTTTGCCTGCGTCATTGCGGTGCTGGCCCTGCTTGGGGCCACACCCACATATGCACAGCAACAAGGTGGCAGCAGTCTCAATCTCGGGTCCATCTCAAGCCCTTTGCTGACTTTGGATTCGGACCGGGTCTTTCTCGAAAGTGCCTTTGGCCGCCGCGTGGCGGGCGAGGTGGAAAGCAAGGCAGCAGAATTGGCCGCTGATTTTCGCCAGATCGAGGCAGAGCTCGAGGCAGAAGAGCGTGAATTGACCGATCTGCGCCCGACCTTGCCGGCAGAAGAATTTCGCGCGTTGGCGGACCAGTTTGATCAGAAGGTGCAAACCATCCGGCAGGAACAGGCTGCCAAGGAACGCGATCTGAACCAACTGCTCGACAAAGAGCGGGAAGTGTTTTTGGGGGCCGCGGCACCGGTCATGGAACAACTGATGCGCCGGAGCGGCGCCGTGGTGATCCTTGAGCGACGGTCGGTTTTCTACAGTGCCAACGCGATCGACATCACGGACGCCGCCATCGCGTTACTGGATGAAACATTGGGCAGCGGGATCGAGCCGAAGTAGCGCCGATCTGATGCTTGCCCCAATGGGCCTGAGTTGATAGCCCTGTTATACGCCCTTGCAATCAAAGGACATTCCATGAGCCAAGAGAAATTGCGCGCCGACATTCAAATGATTCAGCGCATCCTGCCGCACCGTTATCCGTTTTTGCTGGTCGATAAAGTCGAAGAGATCGACGGCACATCCTCCGCAGTGGGCTACAAGAACGTCACCATGAACGAGCCGCATTTTCAGGGCCATTTCCCCGGCACGCCGATCATGCCGGGCGTCACCATTGTCGAGGCGATGGCGCAGACCGCAGGCGTGATGGTTGGTGTGGCGCTGGAACAGATGGACAAGGAAATGTTGATCTATTTCATGTCCATCGACAAATGCAAATTCCGCCGCAAGGTTGTGCCGGGCGATGTGTTGCGCATGGACCTGAAGACTGTGCGGGGCAAACCGGGCGGCAAGGTCTGGCGATTTGCCGGTGTGGCCACCGTCGAGGGCGAAATGGCCGCTGAGGCGGAGTTTATGGCGATGCTGGATCTGCCGAAAGAGGGCGCATGAGCAACATCCACCCCTCAGCGGTGATCGAAGGCGGGGCGCAGATTGACCCCTCCGCCCTGGTGGGGCCATTTTGCGTGGTTGGTGCCCAGGTCGTCTTGCATGCAGGCGTGGTACTGAAAAGCCATGTAGTGGTCACCGGCCAGACCGAAGTTGGCGAAGGCACCGAAATATTTTCATTCGCGGTGATTGGCGAAATCCCCCAGGATCTGAAGTTCAAGGGCGAGGCCAGCCGCCTTGTGATCGGCAAGCGCAACCGCATCCGCGAACATGTCACCATGAACTGCGGCACTGAGGGTGGCGGCGGTTTGACCAAGGTTGGCGACGACGGCTTGTTCATGGCTGGCTGTCATATTGCCCATGACGCGATCATCGGCGACCGGGTGATTGTTGTGAACAGCGCCGCGGTGGCCGGCCATTGCGTGCTGGAGGATGACGTAATCATCGGTGGCCTGTCGGGCATTCACCAGTTTGTCCGCATCGGGCAGGGTGCCATCGTGGGGGCCGTGACGATGGTGACCAACGATGTGATCCCCTATGGGCTGGTGCAGGCCCCGCGCGGCGATCTGGATGGGCTTAACCTTGTCGGGCTTAAACGCCGCGGCGTGGCCCGCAGTGATATCACTGCCTTGCGCGCCGCTTTTCAGATGCTCGCCCAGGGCGAAGGCACATTTCATGACCGCGCCCGCCGTCTTGGTGAAGAAACCGAAAGCGACTACGTGCGCCAGCTTGTTGATTTTGTGGCCGCCGACAGCAGCCGCAATTTCCTGACCCCGAAATGACGCTGGCCTTGATCGCAGGGCGCGGCGATCTGCCCGCCAAAGTCGCCGCCGCGCAGGATCAGGCGCCATTGATCTGCGGCTATGAAGGCATGTTGCCCGACAGCGTGTCCGCTGATCTGACTTTCCGTCTTGAAACCCTTGGCACATTGCTGGTGCAACTGGGCGAGCGCGGCATCACAAGGGTTTGCTTTTGCGGAGCAATCGACCGGCCCGCGCTGGACCCGTCCAAGCTGGACGCAGAAACGCTACCGCTGGTACCGCTGTTTCAAAAGGCTCTGGCCGCAGGCGACAATGGCGCGTTGCAGATCCTGATGGAGATCTTTGAACAAACCGGGTTTGACGTGGTTGGCGCGGACGAATTGCTGCCCGACCTGGTCGCGCAGCAAGGGGTCTTGTCTGAAAAATGGCCCAATGCGCAAATGCGCAAGGATGCTGCCAAGGGTGAGGCGGTTCTGGCCGGTTTGGCCCCGCTCGACATCGGGCAAGCCTGCGTGATTGGCCGCGAACAGGTGCTGGGCGTCGAAACCATTGGCGGCACAGATCATCTGCTGTCCACATTGCCGCCCGAGGCGAAAGGCGCCGATGCGATCCTGTGCAAAGGGCCCAAAGAGGGCCAGATACGTGAGATCGACATGCCCACCATCGGGCCAAACACCCTGACCGCCGCCCATGCCGCCGGTCTGGCCGGTGTGGTGGTGGATGCAGGCGATGTGATCATCCTCGATCAGGACCGTTGCGCCGCCTTGGCCGATGAGCTGGGTCTCGTGCTATGGGTGCGGCGCGGGGGCGAAGGGTGAAGGTCTTTATCCTTGCCGGGGAGCCGTCTGGCGACAAGCTGGGCGGGGCCTTGATGGCAGGGTTAAAGGAGCTGCGCCCGGACGTGCAGTTCGACGGGATCGGGGGGCCGGAGATGATGGCCCAGGGGTTGGTCAGTCGTTTCGATATGACCGAATTGAGCGTCATGGGGCTGGCAGAGATCCTGCCGAAGTACCGGGCTTTGATGGCGCGGATAAACGAGACCGCGCAGGCGGTGATCGACACCGCACCCGATGTTTTGATCACCATCGACAGCCCCGATTTCTCGCTGCGCGTGGCGCGTCGGGTTAAGGCCAAAAGCAGCATCAGAACAGTGCATTACGTGGCGCCTTCCGTCTGGGCGTGGCGTCCGGGACGGGCAGAGAAAATGGCCCGTTGGGTCGATCATGTTCTGGCGCTTTTACCCTTTGAGCCCCCCTTCATGGAAGCGGCAGGCATGGCCTGTGATTTTGTCGGACATCCGGTGGTTGCGGAACCTGTGGCCCAGTCCGATGAAATTGCTGCGTTTCGGGCATCGATGGATCTGGCGGATGCGCCGCTTGCACTGATCCTGCCCGGATCGCGGCGCAGCGAGGTGAGCCGTTTGCTGCCGATCTTCCAACAGGTTGCCGCCCGATTGGTGCGGGCGCGGCCGGATCTGCGCATCGTGGTGCCCGCAGCCGGGCCGGTTGCTTCAGATGTGCGCCGGGCCATGCGCACCTGGGAAGGGCGACCGATCGTTCTGGACCCCACCGAGATGGAACTCAGCGCAGCGCAGGCGCAAAAACGGGCCGCCTTTGCCGCCGCCGATGTGGCGGTCGCGGCCTCTGGCACCGTATCGCTGGAACTGGCGGCGGCGGCCACACCCATGGTGATCGCCTATGACATGAATTGGCTCAGCCGCCAGATCATTGGCCGGATGGTCAAGATCGACACGGTGACACTGGTCAATCTGGTGTCGGAAACCCGTGCGGTGCCGGAGTTTATTGGCGCAAATTGCCGACCCGGACCCATTGCCGAGGCAGCGTTGAAGGTTCTGGATGACCCGCAAATGCAACTGGATGCGATGGCCCTGACGATGCAGCGTTTGGGGCAGGGCGGTGCAGCGCCAGGACTGCGCGCGGCGCAGGCTGTTTTAGGCCGGTTGCCGTAATGGCCGCGCCTTGCGGCGCGATTCTATCTGTTTTACGGATGGGGGACGCTGTCCCCCAGACCCCCTGAAGTATTTGGGGCCAAAAAGGGCGCAGGTGGGGCCTGGGCTAGCCTTTGTGGATCCAGCCCCCACCAAAGATGCGGCTGCTGTTCGGGTCATAGAACACACAAGCCTGACCGGGAGAGATGCCTTCCTCGGCGCTGAGCAGTTCCACCTCCGCGGTGGTGTCTGTGATCGGGCGCAGGATTGCGTCGCGTGGCGGGCGGGTGGATCGCACCCGGACCGCGATGGGCCATTCTTTCTGGGAGGTCAGGGGCATGTCGCCCAGCCAGTTGATCTCGCGCACCGGCACGCGGCGTGTGGCGAGCATGGATTTGGGGCCAACCACCACTTCCTTGCGGTCGGCGTCCAGTTTGACCACATAAAGCGGATCGGCCAGTCCGCCGATGCCAAGCCCGCGGCGCTGGCCGATTGTGTAGTGGATCACACCCTCGTGCTTTGCCAGGACATTGCCGTCCAGATCAACGATATTGCCCGGATCGGCCGCTTCGGGGCGCAGTTTGCGGATCACCGAAGCGTAATCGCCATTGGGCACAAAGCAGATGTCCTGGCTGTCCGGTTTCATCGCCACGCTGAGCCCGTATTTGGCGGCCAGGGCGCGGGTGTCGTCCTTGGACGGCAGATGGCCCAGCGGGAAGCGCAGGAAGTCGAGCTGTTCCGGGGTGGTGGAGAACAGAAAATAGCTTTGATCGCGGCTGGCATCAGCTGCGCTGTGCAGCTCCGGCCCGTCCGGGCCCATCTTGCGCTGGATGTAGTGGCCCGTCGCCATACAGTCCGCTTCGAGGTCTTTGGCTGTTTCCAGCAGATCTTTGAATTTGACCCGCTCGTTGCAACGGATGCAGGGCACAGGGGTTGCCCCGGCAAGATAGCTGTCGGCAAATTCGTCGATCACGGCATCCTGAAAGATGTTTTCGTAATCCAGCACGTAATGGGGAAAACCCATGTCTTCGGCCACGCGGCGGGCGTCGTGAATGTCGATCCCGGCGCAACAGGCGCCTTTCTTGGCCAATGCCGCGCCGTGGTCATAAAGCTGCAGGGTCACGCCAACCACGTCATAGCCTTCTTCGGCCAGCATCGCCGCCACAACGGAGCTGTCCACACCGCCGGACATAGCGACGACCACCCGCGTGTCGGCGGGCGCTTTGGCAAAGCCCAAGGAATTGAGCGGCGGGGTCTGGTCAAGGGGCATTGCAAGTCTCCGGGAGGCGTTAGTGGGGAATATAGGAAAATCCTATGCACTCACAAGGGGGGGGCTTCACCTGCCGTTAAGGAGGCTGGGTGCATCCCTAAGCCGCGGCAATTTGGAGTGGCTGATGTTTCTCAAGAAAGTGGATGGGCCCAGATCCGTGACCCTTGCGGATGGCACGGTGATGAGCCAGGCGGATCTTCCGCCGGCGCAGACCCGGCGCTGGGTGGCATCACGCAAGGCGGCGGTGGTGCGCGGGGTTTTGTATGGTTTGATCACGCAAGCCGAAGCGTTGCGCCGTTATCAGATCAGTGAAGAGGAATTTGTTGAATGGGTGCGCGCGGTTACAGATCATGGTGAGGCGGCGCTCAAGGCGACTACGGTACAAAAATATAGACAACTTTAAGTTGTTAACGTAATGTTATCCACATGGGTAACGGGTGGTTAACCTTTTTTGTTCACGATCCAGTCCAATGTCGTAATGACCGTGCGGAGGAACCAAATGCGCGTATTGCTTGTTGAAGATGATCCAACGACCTCTCGAAGCATTGAATTGATGCTGACCCATGCAAACCTGAATGTCTATGCGACCGATCTGGGGGAGGAAGGCATCGATCTGGCCAAGCTGTATGATTATGATTTGATCTTACTGGATCTCGATTTGCCGGATATGAACGGCCATGAGGTGCTGCGCCAGCTTCGGCTCAGCCGGATTGAGACGCCCATTCTGATTCTGTCAGGGTCCGACGATACGGAAAGCAAGATCAAGGGTTTCGGTTTTGGGGCAGACGATTATCTGACAAAACCCTTCCACCGCGAAGAACTTGTTGCCCGTATCCATGCGATTATTCGCCGGTCCAAAGGGCATTCGCAATCGGTGATCAAAACCGGGCAGATTGCCGTCAATCTGGATGCCAAGACGGTGAGCGTGGATGACGCCACGGTGCACCTGACCGGAAAAGAATATCAAATGCTCGAACTGTTATCTTTGCGCAAAGGCACGACGCTGACCAAAGAGATGTTCCTGAACCACCTTTATGGCGGGATGGATGAGCCTGAGTTGAAGATCATTGATGTTTTCATCTGCAAACTGCGCAAAAAGCTCAGCTTGGCGACGGGTGGCGAAAATTACATCGAAACGGTTTGGGGGCGCGGCTATGTCCTGCGCGATCCGGAACCGGCAAGCATGGACATTGCTGCCACCGGATAACCGGCCAAGACCGGGGCGGAAACTGCTAGACCTGCTGTGCCCTGCCACCTATCTAAGGGGTGACTGGAACAGGCAAAAAGGGGCAGGGCCGTGACATCCGAAATAGCGGTTGATGCGCTAAGCAAAACCCAGGCTGAAGCAGAGCTGGCCCGTCTGGCGCAGATCCTGTTGGCTGCAAATAATGCCTACCATGGCGCAGATGACCCTGACATTTCGGATGCAGAATATGACAGGCTCAAGCGCCGTAACTCTGCAATTGAGCTTCGTTTCCCCGAGTTGAAACGGGATGACAGCCCAACCGAACAAGTGGGGGCCGCGCCCGCCGCAGGGTTTTCCAAAGTTGCCCATGAAGTGGCGATGCTGTCCTTGTCCAACGCTTTTGATGCGGAAGACGTGCGCGAATTTGATGGACGTATTCGGAAGTACCTCGGCCTGGCGGCGGATGCGCCTTTGCGTTACACGGCAGAGCCCAAAATTGATGGTCTGTCCCTTTCCTTGCGCTATGAGAACGGCGTTTTGGTGCAGGCGGCCACCCGCGGTGATGGCGAAACGGGTGAAAACGTCACTGCAAACGCAAAAACCATTGCCGATGTGCCACACCAGATCGAGACCGATCTGTCGGTTCTTGAGGTGCGCGGTGAGGTTTATATGAGCCATGCCGATTTTGATGCCCTCAACCACAGACAGCAAGACAAGGGCGACAAGACCTTTGCCAACCCCCGAAACGCCGCGGCCGGATCGCTGCGGCAATTGGACACCGAAATCACCAGATCGCGCCCATTGAGGTTTTTCGCCTATGCTTGGGGCGCTTTGTCTGATCCTCTGGCCGATACGCAAATGGGGGCGATTGAACGGTTGAGTGGATTTGGGTTTTCGACAAACCCGCTCACCACTTTGTGCAATGGGCCGCAACAGATGCTGGACCACTATGCCAAGATCGAGACCCAGCGCGCAACGCTTGGCTATGACATTGATGGCGTCGTTTATAAAGTGAACGATCTGGCGCTTCAGGGCAGGCTTGGATTTCGCTCAACCACGCCGCGTTGGGCCATTGCGCATAAATTTCCGGCAGAGCTGGCCTGGACCCGCCTGGAGGGTATCGATATTCAAGTTGGCCGCACAGGTGCATTGTCGCCCGTCGCGCGCTTGCATCCGGTGACAGTGGGCGGCGTTGTTGTGTCAAACGCGACCCTGCACAACGAGGACTACATCAAAGGGTTTGACAGCAAGGGCGCAGAAATTCGCCAGGGCAAGGACATCCGGGTAGGCGATTGGGTACAGGTTTATCGTGCGGGCGATGTGATCCCGAAAGTTGCCGATGTAGATCTGAGCAAACGGGAGGCGGACGCCGCACCCTATGCGTTCCCGCACATCTGCCCCGAATGTGGATCAGAAGCCGTCAGGGAGCCGGGAGATGCTGTGCGCCGCTGTACAGGTGGATTGATTTGCCCGGCGCAAGCTGTTGAAAAATTGAAACATTTTGTATCACGCGGTGCCTTCGACATCGACGGTCTTGGTGCAAAACAGATCGAACAATTCTACGCCGATGGCTGGATCGCGGAACCTGCGGATATTTTCACACTGAGAAAGCGCTTCGGCGAGGGGCTGCAACAGCTCAAAAACCGTGAAGGTTGGGGAGAAAAATCCGCTGCCAATCTCTTTGACGCGATTGACGACAAACGAAATATCCCGCTGGGACGGTTAATCTTTGCCCTTGGCATTCGCCATGTCGGAGAGGCAGCCTCGAACCTCTTCGCGCTGCATTACGGCACCTGGGAGGCCTTCGAAAGCGCTGTGGTGGCTGCGGCGGATCCGGACAGCAACGCCTGGGTCGACCTCATCGGCGTGGATGGCGTGGGCACCGTCATGGCCGGATCGTTGGTCAGCGCCTTTGCCCAAGAGGCCGAACGCGCGTCCATTGATCGGCTTGTGGCGCATCTTTCGGTCAAACCGGCGCAGCGGGCCGACACCAGCGGCAGCCCGGTTGCCGGAAAAACTGTGGTTTTCACCGGAACACTGGAAAAAATGACCCGCGCTGAAGCCAAAGCCCGTGCCGAACGGCTTGGTGCCAAGGTGTCCGGATCGGTCAGTGCCAAGACAGATATCCTTGTCGCGGGCCCGGGCGCGGGATCCAAAGCCAAAAAGGCGGCGGAACTTGGGATAGAAACCTTGGACGAGGACGGCTGGCTGTCCCTGATCGAGGGCGCATGAGCACTCGGCCGGAGCCACTTTTCCCGCTTTTTGCCGGCCTTGAAACCCTTGACGGGGTCGGGCCGAAGACCGCGCAGCATTTTGCACAACTTGGTGTCGCTGCACCCCGTGACCTGTTGTTTACATTGCCCTATTCAGGCATCGATCGCGCCCTTTCCGTCACCGTCAAAGATGCCCTTTTGCCGGCAACTCTGACGGTTGCGATCACCGTTGGGGCCCATCGTCCGTCACGCAATCGCAATGGTGCTTACCGGATTCACGTAGAGGATGCACAAACCAGTTTCCAATTGGTGTATTTTCATGCGCGGGGTGATTATTTGGCACGGCAACTGCCGGAGGGGTCTCGGCGGATCGTGTCAGGCCGGGTGGAACTGTTCGACGGTGTCGCCCAAATGGTCCATCCGGATTTTGCTGTGCCGGAAGATGACCTAAGCGACATTCCAGCGTTTGAGCCGGTCTATCCGCTGACCAGCGGGATCACGCAAAAACTGATGTACAAGGCCACCCGCGCCGCGATCAGCCGGATACCGGAAATGGCGGAGTGGGTTGATTCAGAACAGAAAAAGGCGGCTGGTTGGCCGGGGTTCGCGGATGCTGTCCGTGCGGCGCATGATCCGGAAAAACTGTCTGATCTGGCCGCAACCGCGTCCCCGCGTGAACGGCTGGCCTATGATGAGCTTTTCGCCCACCAGATTACGCTGGCCCTCGCACGCCAACGGGAGCGGCGCAAATCGGGGCGCGAAACCCATGGGGATGGCCAGTTGCAAGCGCGGGTTCTGGCGTCACTGCCCTACAAGCCGACGGGGGCGCAAAGCCGTGCCGTCGAGGAAATCACAACCGACATGGCCAGTGCCCAACGGATGAACCGGTTGTTGCAAGGGGATGTGGGTGCGGGCAAGACGCTGGTTGCGTTCTTGGCTTTGTTACGCGCGGTTGAGGCAGGCGGGCAGGGCGTTTTGATGGCGCCAACCGAGATTCTGGCCCGCCAACATTTGCAAGGGCTGCGGCCTATGGCCGAAGAGGCCGGTGTGGTTCTCGAAATTCTCACTGGGCGCGACAAGGGAGCGGAAAGACAAGCCAAAATCGACGCGCTGCAGCGCGGGGATATTCAGGTTTTGGTTGGCACCCATGCGGTGTTTCAGGCCGATGTGCATTTTCGCGATCTGCGGTTGGCTGTGGTGGACGAACAGCACCGGTTTGGTGTTCGGCAGCGGTTGGAGCTTGGTCAGAAGGGGGACAGGGCGGATATTCTGGTGATGACGGCGACGCCGATCCCCCGCAGTCTGGCGCTGGCGCAATATGGCGATATGGATGTTTCGGTGCTGGACGAAAAACCGCCGGGCCGCCAGCCGATCAAGACCGCTTTGATCAGCACGGAAAAGCTGGATCAGGTGATTGACCGCCTGCGTGCCGCGATTGCGGACGGGCGACAATGCTATTGGGTTTGTCCATTGGTTGAAGAGAGCGAGGCCAGCGATCTCATCGCCGCTGAAGAGCGTTTCAAACGCCTGCGTGCGGCCTTGGGTGAAGGGGTGGCGGGGTTGGTCCATGGTCAAATGCCCGCCGCCGAGAAAGACGCGGCGATGCGGGCTTTTCAAGAGGGAAAGACCAAGGTTCTGGTGGCCACCACCGTCATCGAGGTGGGGGTCGATGTGCCAAACGCGACCATCATGGTGGTGGAACGGGCTGAAATATTTGGCCTTGCGCAATTGCATCAGTTGCGCGGTCGGGTGGGGCGCGGGCAGGCGGCATCGACTTGCCTTTTGATGTATCAACACCCCCTGTCCGAGACCGGTCAGCGCCGGCTTGAAGTGCTGCGTGATACTGAAGACGGCTTTGTGATTGCCGAGACTGATCTGCAAATGCGGGGCACAGGCGATTTGATCGGGACGGCGCAATCCGGGGTGCCACGGTTCAAGGTCGCAGACCTTGAAAGGCAGGCGGGCTTGATGGCAACCGCGCAATCAGATGCCCGAAAATTGTTGAACGATGATCCCGCACTGGAAACGGAACGCGGCAAAGCGGTCCGGATGCTTTTATGGCTCATGCGGCAGGATGAAGCTATTCGTTTGATTTCAGTTGGTTAACCTCTGACGTTCCATTTTGTTCGCAAATGTTCTCATAAAGTTCTTTACAGAGGCTTAAGAAAATGAGAACAAAGAGGCAACAGAACAGGAGGTTCACATGATCACACTCAAAACACTCAAGATGATTGCATCACGGTCTCATGCAACATTGTTGCAGGATTCCATTGGCGCCGCTGCTTTGATTGTCATGTTTGTGGTTGGCCTGCATCTGCCTGCTTTTGTTTGATTTCTGCCTGCGGTCTCTTGCCGCTGTTGCTGTCGCATCCGTCCCAATTTGATGCACCAACGGTCACTGCCTGTCTTGTTGGATCTGGTTTTCCATACAGCGCAGCGGGTCCCACATGAGAAACGCTTTCCTTGCGCCGCCATCCCCTGCCGGGATGTGCGGCGTTTTTTTGTCTGCGGGTCGGATCAATAGCCATAGGCCAATCGCAGACCGCCCCAATGACGCCCCGCGGCATAGATCGGCGCGGACAGGTCTTTCATCAATTTGAATTCCCCGCCGCCCATGTCACGGCGGTAGACCTGCAACAGGAAATTCTCGGTGTTGCGGCCGGCCTTTAGGCCCACACGATCATCAAAGATCCGCCGGTTCCGGCAATTGGCGGTATTCCACACCGGATCGTCGCCCTGCGGGTGCGAGAATTTCAGGTTGTGCGTGGGCAGATAGCCGTTGGTGTCAACGGCGGCGCAAAACACGACCCTACGATCGAATTTGAAAGCGGGCTCCTGAAAATCCGGCAGCAATTGATCCAGAAAATCATTGGCCTGGGTTAAGACCTGTTCGGGATTTGTATTGGGGATGGGCCTGTAGTTCCGGTCAAACAACTGTTCCATGGCGATTGTGCCGTCGGACAAGGCTTGATCAAAGGCCTGCGACACTTCGCGGGCGGTTTTTTGAACAAAGCTGATGAAGGGCGCATCGATCGACGCACCGCCAAGCGCGGCAGAATGCTGGACAATCTGCTCTGACGTTTCAATCAGGTTCAGCATACGGGTGTTGGTCTTGGCAATGCCGGTGGTCGCCTCGCGCACGGTGCTGTCAATCTCGCGCACCGCCGGGCTGAGCCGTTGCATGGCGTCCTTGACCCTCTGTGTGCGCGACGAAATCTTCTGGATCTGGGCATGTTCGCTTTCGATGGTGGCTTCCATCCGGCGGAGCGCAGTGTCGGTTTCTTCGGATTTGCCCAGCACATCGGTGGCATTGTCCGCGGCATTCTTGGCTTCCCTGCCAAGGTCTGAGATCCAGCTTGTCAGATTCTCGATGTTTTGCGAAATCTGGGTCGCGGCGACGCTGGTTTTTTGTGACAGATCGTTGATCGCATCGGCCACCACGGCAAATCCGCGCCCGGCGTCGCCGGCCCGCGCTGCCTCGATCTTTGCGTTGATCGCCAATGTGTTGACCTGCGCGGCAATCACGGCAATCTCGCTGTTATTGGCCTTGACCGCGTTCAGGGTGTCGCCCACAGACCCGGTGCGATCCCGCACGGATTTGACCCAACCGGCCACGTTGCGGGTGCGGTCCCCGACATCGCGTACCAAGGTGACGGAGGTCTTTACGTCGCTCAACGCCTGATCCGATGTGACAGTCAGCGCGTCCACCAAGGTGCCCATTTCGTCATTGACGCTGGTCACTTCTTTGGCGCTGGCCCCCAGGGCATCAAGGGCCGACCGTTGGTGTTTTGCATGATTGTCCGCAAGATCCAGAAATCCCGCGATATCGACAATCTCAAAGCCAAGCGCCGCCGCGGCCTTGGCCAGCTTGTCCATCCGCCCGGTGGCATCAATGGGGATTTGCGCGGTCATATGCCCTCCTGATCTTCCATCAGGCAAGGCTTCGCAGGAATTGACTTACAATTTGCTAATTTTTTCCACGCCATCGGCTTTGCGCATGGCCTCGGCGATGGCTTCAATCGCCAACATGATCGAGGCATGGCGGTTCTTGTAATCCACAGCGGGGATCAACACCTCAAACCCGTCAAAGGGCGCATCCGGTACACGACCGGACCCTTTAAGCATCGCATGCAGCTGGTCACGGCCCTTTTCGATCACACCAAGCGTTTGACCGGGCGCAGCCGCCCCCGTCACAGCAGCGGCTGCCTGACCCAGTGCACAGGCCTTCACATCCTGTCCGAGGGATGTGAGCACGCCGTCCTTCACCGCAACATCCACCGTTACCGTCGATCCGCACAAGGGCGAGCGGCGTTTGACCGTCGCATCGGCATCCTCCAATCGGCCCAGATGCGGGATCTCTGCGGCCAGCGCCAGAATACGCGCAGAGTACAATTTGATCAGATCGGTCTCGCCGGACATGGCTGTTTCCTTTGTCGCTTATTGCCTACATAAGCTCTTGAGACAAAGATGCAAAACTTTTGAAGAGGCCGCAAATGACCTTTGATCCCGAGACTTTGAAATTCAACGAGGCTGGATTGCTGCCGGTGATTGCGCAGGACGCCGACAGCCTTGAGGTCCTGATGCTGGCCTGGATGAACGCGCAGAGCATTCAGCGCACTCTGGACAGTGGAAACGTCACCTATTGGAGCCGGTCGCGGCAGGAATATTGGGTCAAGGGCGCGACCAGTGGCCATCATCAGGAATTGATCGATTTGCGTTATGATTGTGACCGCGACTGCATCCTGGTTCTGGTCCGGCAAACCGGCCCGGCCTGTCACACCGGACGGCGCAGCTGTTTCTACACGGCCGTCCGTGAAGGTGCAGAGGTTGAGCTGTCAAAGCCGCTGTAAAGCAATCTACAAGGTCAATTTCGTCTTTTAAGGCATTGCCAAAGAACGAATTTCCTGACGGGAAAGCCCTTCTGACCGATACAGCGAAATTGCCCGCGCATCATCCCGTTTTGCCAACCGCTTGCCGTGTTCATCCCTGACGAGATCATGATGATGATAGATTGGCTGTGGCAGGTTCAGAAGATGTTGCAGGACCACATGGATCTTGGTGGCATCGAACAGATCCTGCCCGCGCACAACGTGAGTGATCTCTTGCGCCGCATCATCAAGCACGACGGACAGGTGATAAGAGGTCCCCATATCGCGCCGCGCCAAGACGATATCGCCAATCTCGTGGATCATTTGATCGGCGGTGAAGGTGATACGCCCATGCGCTCCCGACGGACCATTGCCGGTTTCCTCAAATATAAAGGCCTCTTGGCCCGCAACAGCGCGGGCCATATCAAGACGCAGCGCCGCATCTGTAGGTATCGTATCGGGCCGGTCTTCCGAATTGTCCGGGCGGCAGGTGCCCGGATAGACAAGGCCGTCCGGCCCGATCAAGGGGTCGGCACCTTCTTGCGGTGCCGCAACCGCCGCAGCGATGTCTTTGCGGCTGCAATGACACGCATAGATCAGTTTGCGATCCCAAAGAGTTTGCAAAGTGTGTTTGTAAATTTGCAAACGTTCCGATTGCCGCATGACCGGTTTTGACCAGCTTAGCCCCAACCAGGTCAGATCTTCATAGATCTGGTTTTCCCATTCCGGCCTTGCGCGGGACCGATCAATATCCTCGATCCGCAGCAGGAATTCCCCCTCATGCTGCACCGCCATGTCATGGGCGAGCAGAGCAGAAAAAGCATGTCCAAGGTGCAGCGGGCCGGTTGGTGACGGCGCAAATCTGGTGCGAAACATCAATTCTTTTCAAGTACATATACCTTGGCCTTAAGGCCAATGCCGGGAATATGATCGCCGTGTTTCACAAACAATAGCCGCGCCGCGCCGCAATCTGTCCATTCCATCACACGGGCCTCGTATTGCGGCTCTTGCAGCGCATGATCATTGAAGGAAAACACAAACAGCCCCGATTTTGCCAACCCCCGCATTATGGTGTCAAACACCGAAATTGGCGCAGCTCCGGCACCGATAACACCAATCGCGGCAATCGCTGCATAGTCACCGGGCCTATGGCCCAGATCCTGACCGGGTTCGATCTGTCTCAGGTCGCGGTAGACCGATTTGCCCTTCGCCTGCGCCAACATATCCGCAGAAACATCAAGGCCATCAATGGTCTCGAACCCGGCCAACCGCAACGCCAGACCGGACAGGCCCGTACCGCACCCAAAATCGAGGACCGGACGGGATTTGTCAGCCGCGTGTTGCGCCAATGCCGCCGCACAGCGACCCGGCGTGGCATAGCCATGTTCGCCCAATTCGGCCTCATAGCTTGCCGCCCAATCATCGTATAATTTGCGGGTTTCGTCGGCATCCCGCGCGCCATATGCCTTGTCCAGAAATCTTTCACTCATGACACAAGCGTAGGTTCCCCGTGCCAGCGGGTCAACGTTAACCGGCCAGCCAGCCTTGCCAGTCAACCTTGGCGCGATCGGTGTAGGCCTTGTACCTGTCTTTGCGGCCACGTCGACCCGATTTCAGACCGTCTACAGGCGGGAACAACCCGAAATTGACGTTCATCGGTTGGAATGTCTTGGCCTCGGCCCCGCCGGTGATGTGGGTGATCAGGGCCCCCGTGGCCGTGGTGTCAGGCGGCGCGCTGGCGGATCGGCCGAGGATCTCTGCACTGGCCAAACGCCCGGCCAGCAGACCCATCGCGGCACTTTCGACGTAGCCTTCCACACCTGTGATCTGACCGGCAAAGCGCACATTGGGGCGCGATTTCAGGCGCATCTGATCGTCCAGAAGGGTCGGAGAATTGATAAACGAGTTGCGGTGGATACCGCCCAAACGGGCAAAGCTGGCATTCTCCAATCCGGGAATCATTTTGAAAACATCGGTTTGCGCACCGTACTTCATCTTGGTCTGGAACCCGACGATGTTGTAAAGAGTACCAAGCTTGTTGTCGCGCCGGAGCTGCACAACCGCATAGGCTTTGACATCCGGCTGATGCGGGTTGGTCAGCCCGACAGGTTTCATCGGTCCAAAGCGCAGGGTCTCGCGCCCACGCTCAGCCATCACTTCAATGGGCAGACATCCATCAAAATATCCCGCGGTTTCACCTTCGCGAAACTCGGTCTTGTCGGCCGCCAAAAGCGCGTCAATGAACGCCTCGTACTGGTCTTTGTCCATCGGGCAATTGAGGTAGGCTGTGCGCTCTTCCTCTGTCTCGCCCTTGTCATAACGTGACTGCATCCACGCCTTGTCCATGTCGATGCTCTCGGCATAGACAATTGGCGCGATGGCATCAAAAAACGCCAAAGCCTCGGAACCTGTTTCAGTTGCAATCGCCTCTGCCAATGCCCCTGAGGTCAGCGGCCCGGTGGCAATGATCCACTGTCCTTCTGTCGGCAGTTCGGTGATCTCGCCATATTCGACGGTGACATTGGGGTGCGCCAAAAGCGCATCTGTCACCGATTGGGCAAAGGGATCACGGTCCACGGCCAATGCGCCACCTGCGGGCAGCTTGTGCTTGTCCGCGCTGGCCATGATCAACCCATTTGCGGCGCGCATTTCCCAATGCAACAGCCCGACGGCGTTTTGCTCGCTGTCGTCAGAACGGAAGGAATTGGAACAGACCATTTCCCCCAAAAGCCCGGTTTGATGCGCAAATGTACCCACTTTGGGCCGCATTTCGTGCAAAACCACGGGAACGCCCGCATTGGCAGCCTGCCAGGCGGCCTCTGATCCGGCCATGCCGCCGCCAATGATATGAAGTGTCTCTGTCATGCCTGCGATGTAGGGGAGGGCGCGGCAAGAGGCAATACACGCTGGACCTTTGCCCTGGGGATCTCATCTGATTTTGAGGAGTGTTGTGTTTTGGGGGCGCCGCTGCGGGAATGGTCGGTCAGTGAGAGGCTGACCTGGAGGGACCTTCCGCCGGCGGCGACCCAAAATCATCATAGACGTGTTCGTCTTGCCCCAAACATGCCCTAATCGTGCCCCATTTGAAAGCGCTAAAAATTCAACACTCTGTTTCAAATGGGAAACAATCGAAATTCAGAGGCAGACTCAGTCCTGCGACCAGTCAGGCGGGCGTTTTTCGAGAAAGGCGTCGATGCCTTCCTTTGTGTCACCGCGCAGCGTATTTTGCACCATGACATCGCCGGCAAAGGCGTAGGCTTGTGCAGTACTCATCTCAAGCTGTTGATAAAACGCCTCTTTCCCGATTCTCACAGCGGGGCCAAGTTTCCCTGCGATCCGTTCGGCAAGGGCGGCAGTGGTATCCTCAAGCTCTGCCTCTGGCACGGCTTTGTTGATCAGGCCCAGATCAACGGCGCGGTCTGCGCCGATAAATTCACCAGTGGTCAGCATCTCAAATGCTTGTTTTCTGGGGATATTCCGGGTCAATGCCACCATGGGTGTGGAACAAAACAACCCGATGTTGACGCCATTCACCCCAAACCGGCAGGTGTCGGTTGCCACCGCCAGATCGCATGTCGCAACCAACTGGCACCCTGCGGCAGTGGCCAGCCCATGCACCTGCGCGATCACCGGCTGGGGCAGGGATTGGATGCGGGTCATCAGGGCCGTGCAGCGATCAAACAGATCCTTGAACGCTGCCGCGCCACCATCGGGGGCTTGGCGCATCGCGGTCATCTGGCGCAGATCGTGACCGGCACAAAACGCCTTGCCTGTCCCGGCGAGCGTGATGACACGGGTTTTCGGGTCATTTGCAAAATCGTCCAGAGTCGTTTGCAAAGCTGCCAACATCTCATCCGACAGGGCATTGAGCCGTTCTGGCGCATTCATCGTCAGATGTGCAACGGCGCCCCTTTGTTCCACTGTCAAAATTGTCATCTTGCCCTCCGCCGCTTTCCACGCCAACTCTAGGCCAAGCGTTAAGGAGAGAACAAGTATGGCCGCTGTCATGACCGCACAGGAACTTACTGAATTTCTGCGCCTTGTGTTTGAACAGGTCGCGGATGATTTTTCAGTAGATCACGTGGGTGACGGCGAAGTCACCATGCGGCTTTTGACGCAGAATAAACATCTGCGCCCTGGCGGAACAGTGTCCGGCCCGTCAATGTTCGCGCTGGCGGATGTGGCGGCCTATGTGGTCACACTGTCGATGATCGGACCGAAGGCGCTGGCGGTGACGACAAATTGTTCGATTGATTTCATGCGCAAACCGGTGGCCGATGTGCCGCTTGTCGCCCATGCAAAGCTGCTCAAACTGGGCAAACAACTGTCGGTCAGTGACGTGATGATATATTCTGAAGGTATGGACAAGCCGGTGGCACGGGCCACGCTGACCTACGCCATTCCACCCAAGGCGATGGGATAAAAGCAAAAAGGGGCCGGGGTGACCCGGCCCAAGTGAAGAGGTCTGGAACCTGTCACGGGGAAGTTACAGCTTCCAGAACACGCGGGAGGCCTCGCTCAAAGCCTGGTCCGGTGTCAGTCCCACATCGCGCAGCTGCCACGGTTCAAGCTGTTTGAGCGCTTGTCGTGTGCGATAGCGAGTGGCCCAATCCGTCACGCAGACCGCAAATTTCACCGCCAGAATTGCGACAATCGGCATGCCGCGCTGGTTCAGGTGCTTCATCACTTCGTGAGTGTGGGTCAATGCGTGTGCCATGGGAATCTCCTTCAAAAATTGTATTGACACAATGCAGCCAATTGCTACAATTGATGTGATACAAATAATGATACAAAGCTGCCAGAGGTTTATTGTAATGGGTACAATTTGGTCTCCCGAGGTACTGCAAGGCCCCGGGCCTAAGTACAAAGCAGTCGTGGATGCCATTCGGGCGCAAATTGTATCAGGTACAATGCCGGAGGGGACCAAACTGCCCCCGGTGCGGGATCTGGCCTGGCAGCTCAAGATCACCCCGGGCACCGTGGCGCGGGCCTATACGATCCTGACCGATGACGGCACATTGCGGGCCGAGGTGGGCCGCGGGACGTTTGTCGCAGCCCCCCGTCAGGGGGAAGCGCCGCTCGGGCCCATCGAAGTGGACGTGGTGCGCCACAACACCCCTGACACAAGCGGATATGTGAACCTGTATTCGCCGCATTTGCCAACCGTGGGGCAGGCAGGATTGATCCGGAAACTGATGGGAGAAATTGCCGCTGACCCGCCATCGGGCGTGATGCATTACCCAACCCGTAACAGTTCCGAACCGGCCCGCGCGGCGATGGCGGAGTGGCTTAAAGGCACGCCTATCGGGCCGGTGGATGCCCGCGATGTGGTGCTGTCCCATGGCGGGCAAAGCGCCATCATGCTGATTTTGCAGACCATTCTGCGCGGTCGCCGTCCAGTCGTCTTTATCGAGGAACTCGCCTATCCGGGCTTCCGGCGCACCGCGGAGCTGTTGCGGGCCGAGGTCGTGCCAATCGCCATGGACAAAGACGGGGTGATCCCCGAAGCCCTTGCAGCCGCTGCAACACGCCATCCGGAGGGGCAGGTGTTTTGCACATCACCCGAAGTGCACAGCCCAACCTGCAGCTTTACCCCGATGTCGCGCAGGCGCGCGCTGGTGGAGGTGTGCCGGGCCCATGATTTGCAGATCATGGAAGATGACTGTTATCGCATGGGCCGGGCCGAGGGGGCAGGGTATCGGCAATTGGCGCCTGAGCGCGGCTGGTATCTCAGCTCGCTGTCCAAATCCATCACACCGGCGCTGAGGGTGGGCTGTGCGGTTGCGCCGCGCGGCATGGAAAACGCGCTGCACCGGACAGCAGAGCACAGCTATTTTGGCCTGGCGACGCCAATTACCGATCTGGTGGCCAAATTATTGGTACATCCTGCCTTGCCGCCCATTACCGATGCGGTTTTGAAGGTTTTGGGCCATTATGTGCAGACCGCCGTGAATGTTCTGGGCGGTTATGATCTGCAATGGCGCGAAGATGTACCATTTTTATGGCTGGCCCTGCCGCAGGGCTGGCGCGCAACGGCCTTTTGCCAGGCGGCAGAGAAACAGGGGGTGCAGATCAGGGCGGCAGAGGAATTTGCCTGCCGAGACGCCCACAGCCCCCATGCCGTACGGATTTCAATCAATGCAGGCATTGATCTTGAAACATTTGAGGCGGCAATGGTGCGCCTGGTCGGGCTGCTTGACAATCCGCCGGAGCAAATTGGCGTCTGAGGTTGGGGTAATATAATACCTAATTAGCAAGCCATTGTTTTTAAACAAATATATATGACTTGCACCGCTTGACGTGACATTGGGGATGTTTATAACCCGCCCATCACTGACAGGTGTCGTGCATTTGCGCGGGGCCGATCACCACCAAACGGGAATTTCCGATGAAAACCTTCTCTGCAACACCGGCAGACATCGACAAGAAATGGATCATCATCGACGCTGAAGGCGTTGTTTTGGGCCGTCTTGCTTCGATCGTTGCCATGCGCCTGCGCGGCAAGCACAAGCCTTCTTACACGCCTCACATGGATTGTGGTGACAATGTCATCATCATCAATGCTGAAAAGATCCAGATGACTGGCAAGAAGCGCGAAGAAAAGTTCTATTGGCACACCGGTCACCCCGGCGGCATCAAGGAGCGGACCAAGGAACAGATCCTTGAAGGCGCGCACCCAGAGCGTGTTCTGACCCTCGCGGTCAAGCGTATGCTGCCTGGCAACCGTCTGAGCCGTCAGATCATGACCAACCTGCGCGTCTATGCCGGTTCTGAACATCCACACGAGGCGCAAAGCCCCGAAGTTCTGGACGTGAAGTCCATGAACAGCAAAAACACGCGGAGTGCATGAGCATGGCTGACGAAATCAACACACTCGAAGATCTCGCACAGGTTGCCGGTATCGAAGCGGCGCCAGAAGTTGAGATGACCCCACGTGAGCCCGTCCGCGATGAACTGGGCCGGTCATATGCCACTGGCAAACGTAAAGACGCGGTTGCCCGCGTTTGGATCAAGCCTGGCTCCGGCAAGGTCATGGTGAACGGCAAAGAGCAGAACACATATTTTGCACGTCCCGTTTTGCAGATGATCCTGGCGCAGCCGTTTGGCATCACCAACACCGAAGGTCAGTTTGACGTTTATGCCACCGTGAAAGGTGGCGGTCTGTCTGGTCAGGCCGGTGCGGTCAAGCACGGGATTTCCAAAGCGCTGCAGCTTTATGATCCCTCCCTGCGCGGCGCATTGAAAGCGGCAGGCTTCCTGACCCGCGACAGCCGTGTGGTTGAGCGTAAGAAATACGGTAAAGCCAAAGCGCGTAAGAGCTTCCAGTTCTCCAAGCGTTAAGTTTATCGCAACGATTTTGGGAAAGGCCGTGCCGCAGGGTGCGGCCTTTTTCATTTTTCCCGGCGCATTTGCGCCGCGACCCGCCGGGGGAGGCCAGCCTCCCCCGGACCCCCACCGGAATATTTTGAGCCAAAAAGGGGAGCGACGGTTTCACCTGTCCGCCATGGTGCTTAGATTGAGGCAAAGCAGGAGCATGTGATGGAATATTCGGTTTTGGATTTAGCACCGGTGCCGGAAGGAACGGATGCCGTTCAGGCGATGAAGAACACGGGCGATTTGGCGCAAAGGGCCGAGGCATTGGGCTATCACCGCTATTGGATGGCGGAGCATCACAACATGCCCGGGATTGCCTCAGCCGCGACTGCGGTTCTGATCGGTCATGTGGCGGGGCAAACCAAGCACATTAGGGTCGGGGCCGGTGGGATCATGTTGCCCAATCACGCGCCTTTGACGGTGGCGGAGCAATTTGGCACCCTGGCCAGCCTTTACGGGGACCGGATTGATCTGGGACTGGGCCGGGCGCCGGGCGGCGATCCGGCGGTCTATCATGCGTTGCGGCGTGTGGGCAGCGACGATTTTTCCGGAGATGTGGCGGAGTTGATCGGCTACCTTGGCGATCCGCGCCCCGATGCGCCAGTGCGGGCCTTGCCCGGTGAAGGCACCCATGTACCGGTCTGGATCCTTGGGTCTTCGCTTTACGGGGCGCAATTGGCGGCGCAGATGGGGTTGCCTTACGCCTTTGCCTCGCATTTCGCACCTGATGCGCTGGATCAGGCAGCGGAGATGTACCGTCGGTATTTCAAGCCATCGGTACACTTGGACGCGCCAAGATTCATGTTGGCGATCAATGTGTTCGGGGCGGATAGCGATGCGGAAGGCGCTTATCTTCGCAGCACCATGCAGCAGGCTTTTGCGCGGCTGCGCACAGGGCAGAGGGGCAAGTTGCCGCGTCCGGTTGAAGATGTTGACGCGGTGATCGGGGCGGGTATGCGCCGGGCCGTGGATCAGGCCTTGCGGGTGTCGGCGGTTGGGTCTGCTGATACGATCAAGCGGCAATTGGCGGAGTGGATCGAACGCTATGGGCCGGACGAAGTGATCCTGACCGGGCAGATCCATGATCACGCCGCGCGGGTGAAAAGCTTTGCCATGGCGGCGGAGGCGCTGGACAGTTTGGCCTAGATGTCGCCATCCACCAGTCCGAGGCCGCGCAGGTAGATGCCGATCCCGGTTTCCAACAGGTCATCTGGCGGAAAGGGCGAGGCGCGGCCCGGCGAATTTCGGGCAAACAATTCGACCACGCCGTGGCTCATCGCCCAGATATGGGCAGAAAACATCGTGGCAGGCGGGCGTTTGTCCGCTGGGATGTGCTGGCTGAGATCTTCGGCGGCCTTTTCCAGCACAGCGTTGGCGCGGTTGGCGGCACTGGCCAGTTCGGGCGTGCGGTTCACCGATATGCCGCTTTCGAACATGGCGATGTAATGGCCGGGATGCTTGCGGGCAAAAGCCAGATAGGCCCGGCCCGTGGCCTCAAACGCCTTGAGCGCCGAAGGTTGCCCGGACTGATAGGCAAAATCCATCAAATCGGCAAAGATTTCATACCCTTGGCGTGCAGCTTCGGCGATCAGATCTTCGCGCCCGTCGAAATGCCGATAGACCGCCGCAGGGGTCACGCCGGCCTGTTTGGCGGCCTCTGACAGGGTGAATCCCATAGGTCCGCGCAGCTCAATCAGCTTGAGCGCGGCGTCTATCAGAGCCTGACGCAGATTGCCGTGATGATAGCCCTTTTTAGGCATCCCAAAGGTCCGGACCGCCGCAGATCGCATCGTCGATCTTGCCGATGGCCTTGCTGTCCTTGCGGTCATACTCAAAGGCATGCAGCACGGTGCGGATTGCATTCAACCGCGCCCGGCGTTTGTCATCAGAGCGCACGATGGTCCAGGGGGCGTTGTCGGTGTGGCTCCGGGCGAGGGTGTCTTCGATGGCACTGGTATAGTCGTCCCATTTCGCCAGACCTTTGACGTCAATCATGCTGAGCTTCCATTGCTTCAGCGGGTCAGATTCGCGTGACAACATGCGGCGCAACTGTTCGCCGCGTCCAACGTTCAGCCAGAATTTGAACAGATGGATTCCGTCGTCCACAAGCTGTGCTTCAAAGGGATTCACCTGCCGGAAAAAATGCGCGTTTTGCGCGGGGGTGCAAAAGCCGAAGACCGGTTCGACCACGCCGCGGTTGTACCAGGACCGGTCAAAGAACACCATTTCCCCAGTTGTGGGCAAATGTTTGATATAGCGCTGGAAATACCACTCACCCTGTTCGGTTTCGGTGGGTTTTGACAGCGCGATCACATGGGCTGAGCGCGGGTTGAGATGCTGGCGAAAGCGGCCAATTGTGCCGCCCTTGCCAGCCGCATCGCGCCCTTCAAAGAGACAGGCGATGCGGGTGCCGCTGGACCTTGTCCAGGCTTGCAGTTTCACCAGCTCGATCTGTAACCGCTCCATCTGCCGGTCATAGACCTTGCGGGCCATGCGTTCAGGGTGCGGATAGCTGGCGGTGATAATGTCGTCTTTGTCGGCGCGCCGGATCGCGTTGCGGATGGCCTCGGGCGCATCATTCTCGAAATAGGCGCTGATCGCGCCGTCAAAGGGCAGGTCCATGGGGCCTCCTGATCACTGTTGATCTTAATATGGGATGTTAACAGGCTTAACGCAAACCCGCAGAGGCTGCCGCGCGGTCAATTGCGGCGATCACGGCCTCCGGCTGTGTGTGTTGTGGCATATGCCCTTCGCCCGGCAGAATGGTCAGGTTGCCGTTTGGGACATCATTGATCAGCACCTTGGCATGTACCACCGCGGGAACGATTGTATCGGCATCGCCATGGATGATCTCGATCGGCATGGTCAGCGTGTGATATTCTTTTTGCATTTCAACAACATGGGGGCGCAGCGACATGACCTGTTGGGCATTGGCGCGCAGGGTGCTGCGGCGCAGGCTGAGGTCCACGCCCAGATGGCTGGCATAGCCCGGTGGGGGCGATTGTGGTGCAAAAATGCTTTCGATGCTGCTGGCGATATAGGGTTCCGGCACAAAGGCCGTGATCAGGGGCACAGCCAATCCGCCTCCGATCGACGATCCGGTGATCTTGTAGGTCCAGCCCAGATCACCGGGCCAGGGTTCGGACACCGCCGAGACCAGCACCAGCGCCGCGGTTTCGTCCGGGCGTGAAAGCCCCCAGGCCAGAGCCACAGCGCCACCAAAGGAATGGCCCAATACAATGGGCTTGGTGACACCGATCTGATCTGCGGCGCCCTGCAACAGCGCGGCCTGTTCCTGCGGGCTTTCGGCGCGGGTGTTCCAGGCGCCTTTTGCGTCCGGCAAACGGCCAGTCCAACCCAGACCGGGGCGGTCAAAGAGAATCACGCGGTAGCTATCCGACAGGCGGTCCGCAAAACCGAGGGTGAAATCACGCAGATTGCCGCTGGCCCCGTGGATCATTACCAGATCAGGGCCAGTGCCCATGATCTGGTAATGCACGGCTACGCCATTCACATCGGCAATCTGGCCGGTTGGCGGATGTGCAACCACAGCACGACGTTCCTGCACCCCAGCCCGCCACTGGGTCAGCGCTACGATCCCTGCGATCAGGATCAGGAGGAGGGCAATTTTACCGGCCAATTTGGTCCATATCGAAATGTGTCGTTTGATATATCTCGTTGATCCAATTGCCATATAGGAGATGGGCATGGCTGCGCCAGCGGTTGGTGGGCATCACATTGGGATCATCTTGAGGGTAGTAATTGCATGGCACATTGATCGGCGTTCCGGCAGCCACATCGCGATCATATTCCTGCTTCAGGGTGTCGCTGTCGTATTCAAAATGGTTGAACACATAAAGCGCACGGTGATCGGGGTCTTCGATCAGACAGGGGCCAACCTCGTCACTGACCAACAAGGTGTTGAGCGCAGGCACCGCATCGACCTCATCCTGTTTCACTTCGGTCCAGCGGGACACAGGCACCACACATTCATCGGAAAACCCGCGCAGATAGGGCGATGCGGGCGCCATGTTCTTGTGCCGGAAACAGCCAAAAGCCTTGTGCTCCAGCATATGCTTATTCACGCCATGGAAATGTTTGATCATCGCCATACCGCCCCAGCAGACACCAAAGGTGGAATGCACATTGGTTTGGGTCCAGTTCATGACCCGCTCCAGCTCTTCCCAATATGTGACCTCTTCAAAGGGCATATGTTCGATAGGGGCGCCGGTGATGATCAATCCGTCAAACTTTTCGTCGCCGACCTCTTCGAAGGGGCGGTAGAAGCTCTCCATATGTTCTGCGGCGGTGTTGCGGGTCCGGTGTTCGGACATGCGCAGCAGGCTAAATTCAATCTGCAGGGGGGTTGCACCGATCAGACGGGCGAACTGGTTCTCCGTCTGGATCTTTTTCGGCATCAGGTTGAGCAGCGCAATTTTCAGCGGGCGAATGTCCTGCCGCGCGGCCAGTTCCTCATCCAGCACCATAACACCTTCGCGCGTCAGCACGTCATAGGCGGGCAGGGTGGCGGGGATCTTGATAGGCATGGCTCAACTTCCGTAGGTCAGAGACGATTAGATAGACCGCCCAAGGCAGAGTGCCAAGGGGGCGGTCGCGGGGCCGTGATCGGAGGCCAAGGCTAGGCCGGCAGGCGGCCCGCGATCAGGTCAACAAAATCATCCTGCATGCGCAGTTGCCCGATATCATCCGCCGTGATGGTCACACCCCAGTTTGACATCGCCTCATAGCGTGGCTGGCGGTGTGAGAGAGCCTGTGCATAGGTCCAGCGGATGAAGGCATCTGGATCAACGTCGCCTTCTACAATGTTGTTTTCTTTCAGATAACGCGCCCATGCCTCTGCCAGAAATTCCGGCTGATAGGCCATCGGTTTGGGCGCCCGGTCAAAGCGGCGGATCAATTCCTGAGTATGTGCCTCATCGCCCTTGATCCAGACCAGCAGACATTCCTCCGACAGTTTGGTCAGCAGCGGATCGTTCGGATCTTCGGGATCGACCCATTCACAGATCGATCCGCCCGTGTCGCAGATAAAATGGTCATACCCGTAAAGTGCCTGCGCCCTGGCGGCGAAATGCGCGGTGTCTTCGAGGGCCGCAATCTCGGCCTGACGGAACGCTTCCTGGCGTTTGGCATAGTCGGCCATGGGCAGCCCGCCCTTGTCGGGATCACCGGGTTTGCCCAGCCATGTTGCAACCGGGCTGAGGTTTTCGAATGTGATGTTGGAGCCGATATAAATGCTGTCACTCAGCAGCAGATCGCGCAAAAAAGGCACTTTCATCGCTTCGGCCTTGGCGTTGTCGGCAATCAGTTCGCCCAAATAGCGAGTGCCGATACGGTAATCGATGGAATAGTGGAACCAATCTCCAGAGCCGCGCAGCAAGCCGGACAGATGGGTTTTGCCCAGACCGGACATGCCAAAGATAAGCACCTTTCGGTGGGGGGCATCACGCCATGCTTGGGCGGTGGGGTACAGCATAAATTCGGGTCCGTGGTTCAGTGTTTTTCTTTACCTAGCGGAGCCTTTTAAATAACGCCAGATGCGCCCGTCCAATACCAGCAAACCAATCGCCAAAAGGGCAAATCCGCCATAGGCCGCAGGGCGCAGGGATTCGCCCAGCAAAACCGCCCCAAGGACAATGGCGAAGGGCGGGATCAGCAGTGTCACCAGCATCAGATTGCCGCTGCCCGCCATGGCAAGAACCCGGTAATACAGCAGATAGGCAAGTGCCGTCGCGATCAGGGCGTAATAGCCGATCGCCGCCATGGTGCGCGGCTCAAGCGCGAGGGTGATTGGCCCCTCAACGCACCACGCTACGGGCAGGATGATCAAGGTGCTGCCCGTGACCATGCCCGCCGCCGCCACCTGCGGCGGATGCCCGGCAAGGCGTTTGCGGGCCCAAACACTGGCCAGCGCATAGGAAATCGTGCCGCCAATCACCGCCAGCTGCCCCAACGAGCGCAGATCAAAGCTGCGCAGATTGTCCAGACCGATGGCCGTGGCCACACCGGCAAAGCCAAGACCGACGCCGATCACCTTGCGCAGGCTGAGCCGTTCATCGGCAAAAAACATTGCCGCCGCCAGAACCCCAAAGATCGCTGTGGCTGCATTCAGGATCGAGGTCAGCCCGCTTTCGATATGCAACTGCCCCCAGGCCATCAGGCCAAAGGGAATCACATTGTTCAAAAGCCCCATCACCAGAAACGCACCCCAGACCCGCGGATCACGGGGGATCTTCAGCCCCATCACGAGCACGGCCCCCCAAAGGGCCAATGCGGCCCAGCCCACTCGGTGCGCAACTGATGTCAGCGGCCCAACTTCATCCAGCGCAATACGAATAGAGACAAAGGACGCACCCCAGATGGCGGCCAGCAAAAGCATTTCTACCCATGCGCGGGAAGAGACTGTTTTTTGTTCACTCATGACCATCATCTAGCCCGCCCGTTTCCCTGCCATCGACCCGAAACCTGCGCATTGTCAGGCGGTTTTGCGGGTCTCGTGCCAGATGTTGAAATAATTGCCTGCAAAAATGATCACCGCGCCGACAAACACCCAGATATCCAAGGCCTCACCATAAAACAGCATCGCGACAATCGCGATGATCGGCAGGCGGGCAAAATCAATTGGCACCACTACGGTCGCAGGTGCGATGGTCAAGGCTTTGGTGATGCAGAAATGCGCCACCAGACCGCAGATCCCGATCAATACCAAAAGCGGCATGTTGGACCAGCCGGGCAGGGCGATATCGCCGTCGTAACCCGCGCAAATGATCCCAAAAACCAATTGCATAACAGTAAGATAGAACAGGATGCAGGTGATGGACTGGCTGCGGGTCAGACGTTTGGTGAACATTGCCACAAGGGCAAAGAAAATGGCGCAACTGGCGGCGGCGATCATCCCGCTGTTCAGCCCGCCCATATCGGGCCGCGCGACGATCAAGATCCCGACAAAGCCCATCACGGCGGCGGTCACACGCACCCGCGTCATCCGCTCACCCAAGATGAAAGGCGCCAACACAATCACCCAAAGTGGGCTGGTAAATTCGAGCGCAAAAAGCTGCGCCATGGGGATTACTGTGACCGCGTAGAACCACAGGTTTTGCCCCGCAAAATGCGCAATGTTGCGGATGAAATGCAGACCAAGCGCGTCTGTCTTGATCTCGCGCCATGTGCCGCTGCCAAAGGCGAGCGCCACCACGATAATCACCCCGAAAAACGAGCGATACATCATGATTTCAAAGGTATCGAGGATCGGACCCAATTCGCGGCCCGCAACCGCCATTGCGGAGAACGATCCAATAGCGCCCAGCATCCACAAAGCCGCCCCCAAAACGCGGGTTGGATTGGCAGATGCAGCAGTGGTCACGGGGCGGTTATTCCCATTCGATGGTGCCCGGAGGTTTGGACGTGATGTCATAGGTGACGCGGTTGATGCCCGGCACTTCGTTTATGATCCGGGTTGCGGTTTCACCCAGGAATTCGTGACTAAAGGGGTAATAATCCGCCGTCATCCCATCGACCGATGTCACGGCACGCAGCGCGCAGGCAAAATCATAGGTACGCCCATCGCCCATCACGCCGACGGTGCGCACGGGCAGGATTGCCACAAACGCCTGCCATATCTCGTCATAAAGACCGTGCTTGCGAATCTGGTCGATATAGACCGCATCCGCCTCGCGCAGGATCTCAAGCTTTTCACGGGTGATCTCACCGGGGCAACGGATCGCCAGACCCGGACCGGGGAAAGGATGCCGGCCAATAAAGCTGTCGGGCAGGCCCAGTTCGCGGCCCAATGCGCGGACCTCGTCCTTGAACAGCTCGCGCAGGGGCTCGACCAGTTTCAGACCCATCTTTTCCGGCAGGCCACCAACATTGTGGTGACTTTTAATTGTGACCGAAGGACCGCCGGAAAAGGACACCGATTCAATAACATCGGGGTAAAGCGTGCCTTGGGCAAGGAACTCTGCCCCTTCGATGTCATTGGCGTATCTCTGGAACACATCAATGAACAGACGGCCAATGATCTTGCGCTTGGTTTCAGGGTCTGACTGGCCCTCCAGTTCGCCCAGGAACAGCTCGACCTCATCGGCGTGAATCACATGCAGGTTCATGTGATCGCGGAACATGGTGACGACCTCTTGGGCCTCGTTCTTGCGCAAGAGCCCGTGATCGACAAACACACAGGTGAGCTGATCGCCGATAGCCTCATGCAGCAGCGCAGCGGCCACGGAAGAATCAACGCCGCCAGACAGGCCGCAGATCACCTTTTTGTCGCCCACCTGTTCGCGGATCGCAGCCACGGCTTCTTCGCGGTAGGCACGCATGGTCCAGTCGCCCTCAAATCCGGCCAACTTCACGAAGTTTTCGTAAAGCTTCGCGCCATTTGGGGTGTGATGCACCTCGGGATGGAATTGCACCGCATAGAAATTGCGGCTGGTGTCGGCCGTGATTGCAAAAGGCGCGTTGGGCGAGGTGCCAAAGACCTCGAATCCTGGTGCGATCTTGCTGACGTGATCGCCATGGCTCATCCAGACCTGTTCGCGGTCATTTTCGAACCAACCGTCAAGCAGCGCCAGTTTTTCGGCGCCCGGTGTCACATAGGCCCGGCCAAATTCGGCGGTGCCATGACCGCGTTCCACCTTGCCGCCCAGAACCTCCATCATCACCTGCTGGCCGTAACAAATGCCAAGGATCGGAACATCCAGTTCAAACACCTTTGCCGGAGGGCGGGGCGATCCGGCGTCAATCACCGAAGACGGTCCTCCCGAAAGGATCACGGCCTTGGGATCGAACTCCGCCAGAAAGGCGTCATCAACGCTGTTGAACGGGTGAATTTCGCAAAACACGTTCAGCTCGCGCAGGCGGCGGGCGATCAGCTGGGTCACCTGGCTGCCAAAATCAATGATCAGCAGGCGGTCATGGTCGGTGGGGGATACGATCTCTGTCATAGCGTCTGATTAGGCGCGGTTGATCTGCGTGGCAAGGGCGGATGGGGGCCAGCCCCCAAACCCCCGGAATATTTTAAGCCAAAAAGGGGCGCAGGGAGACAGGCAGATGTCGTTTTTTGCCCTAGCGGGACGTAATCCGCGTGAGGGTCCAGTCGGGAATCCGGTAGGCACTGTTTCAACAATCGTTGTGAAGGATAAAATCAATGGCGGAACAAGCACGGCGCGGACGGACACGCGGGGGCGGCGGCGCAGCACGGCGGGCAGAGCGCAGCGCGGTTTCTTTTGAGACTGCACGCTATATTGAGCGCAACATCCCCAATTTCGAGGTGCTGACCGAAGAGGCGCTTGAGATCATCGAACAGAATGCCGATACCATTCTGGAAGAAGTCGGCGTGAACTTTCTCGACAATCCGGCGGCCTTGCAGCGCTGGCGTGATGCGGGTGCGGATGTCGACGGGGAGCGCGTGCGCATCCCGCGCGGCCTGGCCCGGAAACTCTGCGCGACAGCGCCGGCGCAGTATACCCAGCATGCCCGGAACCCGGAACGTTCCGTGGTCGTGGGCGGGCGCAACCTGGTGCTGGCCCCGGTCTATGGCCCGCCCTTCGTGCGTGATGCCGCTGGCGGTCGCCGTTATGCCACGATGGCCGATTTCAACAAGTTCGTGAAACTGGCCTATATGTCCAAATGGCTCCACCATTCTGGCGGCACGGTGTGTGAGCCAACGGATGTGCCGGTGAACAAGCGCCATCTGGACATGCTGTTCGCCCATATGACGCTGAGCGACAAGCCGTTCATGGGTTCGGTAACAGAGCCAAGCCGCGCACAGGATTCGGTCGATATGGCCGGGCTGCTGTTTGGCAAGGATTTTGTCCAAGACAACACCGTGATGACCTCGCTCATCAACATCAACTCTCCGATGACGTTCGATGATGTGATGATGGGTGCGCTGGAGGTCTATGCGCAGAACAATCAGGCCTGCATCATTTCGCCCTTTATCGTGGGCGGCGCGATGGCACCTGTCTCTGTGGCGGGCACCCTCACGCAGGTTCTGGCCGAAACATTGGCCGGTATCGCCTATAGCCAGCTGATCCGTCCCGGCGCGCCAGTGATCATGGGGGCCTTTGTGACCTCGATTGATATGAACTCAGGTGCACCGACATTTGGCACACCGGAAGCCGCGCATATCACCTATGGGGCGGGCCAGTTGGCGCGGCGTCTGGGGCTGCCTTACCGTTCTGCGGGGTCGTTCTGCGGCTCCAAACTGCCGGATGCGCAGGCGGCATATGAAACCGCGAACAGTCTGAATATGGGGCTGCTGTCGGGCGTGAACTTCATGCTGCACTCATGCGGCTGGCTCGAAGGCGGGCTTGTCAGCTCCTTCGAGAAGTTTGTCATGGATGCCGATCAGCTTGGCACTCTGCACCATTTGGCCAAGGGTGTGTCGGTGGACGAGAATGCACAAGCCATGGACGCCATTCGCGAAGTGGGTCCGGGCGGGCATTACCTTGGCTGTGACCACACCCAGAACAACTTCAAAACCGCGTTCTGGAAATCCGATCTGCTGGATTACAAGCCGTTTGAAACATGGGAAGACGAAGGTGCGCGGGACACGCAAGCCCTTGCCAGCCTGCGGGTTGAAAAGATGCTGGCAGATTACCAGCAGCCAGCGCTTGACCCTGCGATCCGCGAATCCCTTGAGGCCTATGTCGCGGAAAAGAAAGCGGCGGAGCCTGACAGCTTTATGTGATCCGCGCCCGGCTTTTGGGCCGATGAACGATCGAGTGAGGCGCGCAAGATTTGCGCCTCACCCACCACGGCAATCAGCACGTCGATATGGCGTAGCAAATGATAGGCCGCGTCGGATGTCTTGCGTTGATCATCCAAGTCCGCTTCCAGCTCAATCAGTTTGAAAAGAGCCGCCCCATGGCGCGGCAACGCCCCGTAGCCCAGAAGGCGCGGCAGGTGGATCTGGCGTTTGTACTCTTGTGCGCCGATCCGTGCCGCCCGCATCAATAGGGCCGGGCGGTGCAACCTGGCCAATATGGAAAGGGGATCTCTCATTCTGCATGTCCTCCAAATGGGGCAGAGCCGACAATCGGCCCTCCGCGGGGCGCATATTGATCGCAAAACCCATGTGTTGCGCGGGTTTGACCAGCGCCGGACGGGGCGTTTCCAATTGTTTACGATTTGGAGACAATCCTTAACAAACCAGCAGATTTTAACGATCGTGTAACCAATACACTTCTAAGTTGTGTGGATAACGCTGTGGATATCTGCTGCCAGACATCATGGAGGGGATGGCATGAGTGCATCAAACGAGATGGGCAATCTGCGGGTTTCACAAAAACTGCCGGAATGGGTGCCAATCGGCGCACGCAATTATCTGGCCCATACCGAAGAAGGTGCGCCGATCCGTGTTCTAGCGCGGGAGGCGGGCTGCCATGCTTCGACCATTCTGCGGCGCATCCGCAAGATCGAGATGTGCCGTGATGACCCCCTGATTGATGCCGCTCTTTGCAGGCTTGGTGCGGTGCGTGCCAAGCGCCCGACGACCAGACCCAGACAAAAGGATACAACCGCAATGGCGCAACCGGAGATGACCGCAATTCCCGATCAATCAACATTGCAGCGCGAGGCCTTGCGGGTCTTGCGGCGATTGGCGGAAACGGGGGCCGTGCTGGCGGTCGCACCGGAAATGGAAAAGGCTGTTGTTGTGCGTGATATCGCGGGCGGCGGCAGCACCCGCACGGCTGTGGTGGACAGCGGTGTGGCACAGGCTATGGCACTCAAGAACTGGATCACATCGATCAGCACCGGCCGTGTGACACGGTATCAGATCACCCGTGCCGGGCGGGCCAAATTGACGGCGATGCTCAAACATCCGCCACGCGCGGCCAATGGTTTTGCCGAAGCGCAAAGCGGGTTCGAGAACACCGGCACCGGATGGCAAGACAGCCACGATCCTGAAACAGATGCGCCACGGCGCCAGCGTATGCGGTATTGTCTCGCCGAAAGCCCGCTTTCCGCGCTGTCGCGGCGCAAGGACAAGGACGGCAAACCGTTCTTGAGCGAGCCATTGGTGCAGGCCGGTGAACGGCTGCGCGAGGATTTTGAACTGGCACAGATGGACAGCAAGGTCACGCAGAACTGGGAAGGATTTCTGACCGCGGGGACATCCACCGGCCGGAACGGAGCCCAAACCGGTGACAGTGCGCCGCAGGCGGCCCGGGCCCGTGTGGCGGCGGCGCTTGCTCATCTGGGGCCGGGACTGTCCGACGTGGTCTTGCGCTGCTGTTGTTATCTTGAGGGGTTGGAGACCACCGAGAAACGCTTGGGATGGTCGGCGCGATCTGGCAAAGTGGTGTTGCGGATCGCCCTTATCCGGCTGCGGCGTCACTACGATGAAACGATTGGCGCGCGAGGGCCGATGATCGGATAGGGCGCGGCGGTTCAGGGCCAAAGGACTGTTCCCGGCCCTCCCCTCAGGATCGGCCATGGCACCATGAAATCGGGCCTGTATGGCGCGACATTACCTATTGTGATTTCCCAAATCTGTGCAGCTTTGTAGGGTAGGGGCCGCAACCATAATCGGGCGGGGCACCCATCATGACATCTCAAGACCGGCGCGACGCCGCCGCACTGTTGGTTCTGCGCCTTGGGCTGGCGTGGTTCATGTTTCTTTGGGCCGCGCATAAACTGATCACCCCCAAGCAATATCAACAGCTTGCCAAACATTTTGACGGCGTGACGGTGGACATCAGCCAGATCTATCTGGCCGGATCAGTGCAAATTCTTCTGTGCCTTCTTGCAGCGCTCGGGATCTTTCGTTTTGCCAGCTATGGTGCATTGGCCGTGATGCATTTCTACACCATCACCCGCCGTTGGGAGGGGTTCTTTGACCCTTTTGCCCTCAACGACAAGGGATTTCCGATCCACCGCAATCAGGTGATTGATCTGGCTGTGATGGGCGCGTTCATTGCGCTTTTGCTGATGATTGCCCGCGATCATTGGTCTGTTGGCGGCTGGCTGCGCCGCCGGATGGGGCCGCGTTGGTGGCAATAACTGCGCGATGATGACGCGCCGGATGCATGGCTGCCTTGCAGCGGGTGGGGTTTTGCACGCCAGATTTTCTGTTACATAAAGCAAAATGCCCGGAGGACATCATGCGTGATCTGAAGATACCTGAACAGCGCCACCCCGAAAAAGCGCGCAAGCCTGACAATGCCCAACCCAAGAAGCCGGCCTGGATCAGGGTCAAGGCACCGGGCGGCAAGGGATATGCCGACACCGCAAAGATCATGCGCGACAACAAGTTGGTCACGGTCTGCGAAGAGGCCGGATGCCCAAACGTGGGTGAATGCTGGTCGCAAGGTCACGCCACGATGATGATCATGGGCGAAGTGTGCACACGCGCCTGTACCTTCTGCAACATCGCGACCGGTAAGCCGCCCGAGGCGCTGGATAGCTTTGAGCCCGGACGGGTGGCCGATGCCGTGGCGAAACTGGGCCTCAATCACGTGGTGATCACCTCCGTGGACCGGGACGATATCGAGGATGGCGGCGCCGAACACTTCGCCCAGACCATCCGCGCGGTGCGCCATCGCAGCCCCGGCACCACAATCGAGATCCTCACACCGGATTTTATCCGCTGCGATCCCAAAGTGCTGGAACAGGTGGTCGAGGCACGCCCCGACGTGTTCAATCACAACCTTGAAACCGTGCCGGGCCTCTATCCCGAAGTGCGCCCCGGTGCACGGTACTTCCATTCGCTGCGCCTATTGCAGCGGGTCAAGGAAATGGACCCTTCGATGTTCACCAAATCGGGCATCATGGTGGGCCTTGGGGAAGACCGCCAGTCAGTCATTCAGGTGATGGAAGACATGCGCGCCGCCGACATTGATTTTCTGACCATCGGTCAATATTTGCAGCCGACCCCGAAACATCACCGGGTGGATCGTTTTGTCCATCCCGATGAATTTGCCGCCTATGAAAAAGCGGCCTATGGCAAGGGTTTCCTGATGGTGTCAGCCACGCCGCTCACGCGGTCAAGCTATCACGCAGGTGACGATTTTGCGAAGCTGCGCGATGCCCGGAATGCAAAGCTGGCCAAAGCTTAAGGGATCGCTGGTACGGCTTTGAGATAGGCCGCGATCGCTTCGCGGTCGCTCTGCGGCAATTGCGCCAGATTGCTGACCACCTCGGCCATCTCGCCGCCCGCGCTGTCATAATCCGGGGTGAAACCGGTTGTGAAATAGGCGACCAGATCACTTTCGGACCAGTCAAGCTTGCCCGGTGTGATGTTGGGAATGCGACCCTTGCCCGAGGGATTCGGCGCGCCCGCCAGCCATTGCGACCGGTCCAAACCGCCCAAGGCGTTGCGTGGCGTGTGGCATTCGGCGCAATGGGCCAAGCCTTCTGCCAGGTAACGCCCGCGCATGACCTCTGGTGAGTGATTCCCAGATAGCACGAAATCCTCTTTCATAAACAACAACTTCCATCCGCCCAAAGACCGCCGGATGCTGAACGGAAAGCCCACATCATGCGCCTTGCTGGGCGTCGGATCGGCAGGCAGCGTTTGCATATAGGCAAAAAGGTTCACAACGTCCTGATCCTGCATGTGCTGGTAGGCCGCGTAGGGAAAGGCAGGGTAATAATGCTGTCCCTCGGGAGAAACGCCGCGGGTCACGGCACGGGCAAAACCGGGCAGGGACCACGCGCCAATGCCGGCATTCGGATCGGGCGAAATATTGGGGGCATAGAAGGTGCCAAAATCGCTGGCAAAGGGCAAACCGCCAGCAAGCACTTGTTTCTCATCACCTTCTGCGCCCGGCGCCGCATGGCAAGAGACACAACCGCCTGCTGCAAACACCAAGGCGCCGGCCTCGGGATCGGCCGTCAAACCTGCGCCAAACGCGGGGTCAAGCGGATCAGGTGCGGTGAGGAACCAGCCCAGACCCGCGCCGATCACGGCGCAGGCCCCTAGGATTTTGACCAAAGCGACCAAGGATCAGTTTTTCGGGCCGCGATAGGTCTCGTGGCACGCCTTGCATGCGCCGCCAATTGCCCCCATGCCAGCGCCAACCGCAGCGGCATCACCTGCGTTCATCATGTCCATGCTGGCCTTTTCTAGATCGGCAAACTTCGCCGCAAACCCTGCCGCATCTGTCCAGATTTCCGCCTTCGCGCGCGAGCCGTCAACTTCGCCCTGCGCGGTACCTTCAAGCCAAAGCGTGGAGCCATCCATCTTGGCCAAGGCATGAAGATTACCGGCGGCGGCCTTGACCGTGGCAGCATCAAATTCGACCTCACCCTTGGCAATCGCGCCCAGAACGCCAGTGTGATAGCCGATCATCTGCATCTGGGCGTGCCGTGCGGCAACCGCCTTGTTGCTGGATGTGGCCGCATGGCTGGCAGCATATCCTGCGGTGGCGATCAATGCGCCGCTCAAAGTCAGAACAAGTGTTTGTTTCTTAAGCGATTTCATGGTGTCCTCCCTAATACGCTATGAGCCTAACACAGCACCCGTCTGGCGTGTCTAAAGTTTTTGTGATCAGATGTATTTTTCTAGAACTTCCGTGGAATACGCTCTGCCGTCGCCCAATCCGGCCAGTAGCCCAGCCATTCAATGCCCCAGATCACAAAGGCCAGGGCGATAATGCCGAACACCAGTTTGACCCGCTTGGCCGAGGGCGGATTGCGTGCCCACCTGGACATGCGAAACAGCCAATTTGGGTTCACACGAACCGCACTTTGCCGATGAACGGCAGGTTCCTGTTGCGTTGGGCAAAATCAATGCCGTAGCCGACAACAAATTCATCCGGAATTTCAAAGCCGGTCCAATCCGCCTTGAGATCGACCTCGCGGCGGCTGGGTTTGTCGAGCAGGGCAATCGACTTCAGCCGCCCCGGCTCACGCGATTTCAGCAGGGCAGTGACGTGATGAAGTGTATGACCGGTGTCAACGATATCTTCAACGACAAGCACATCGCGCCCTTCAATTGCGCCGCGCAAGTCTTTGAGAATGCGCACTTCCCTGCTGCTTTCCATGCCGTCGCCATAGCTGGAGGCTTCCAGAAAATCGACCTCGATCGGCAGATCCAGTTCACGCACCAAATCGGCGATGAACACAAACGATCCCCGCAGCAGCCCCACAACCACCAGTTTGTCGGTGCCTTTAAACTCTTGCTGGATTTCCTTGCACAAATCCTCAATCCGCGCCGCGATGGATTTGGCAGAGATCATTTCATCTATCACATAGCGACGATCTGTCATGGCTTCGCCCTTGAATTTACAGCCTCAAGCAGAGACATAGGGCTAACGTGACAAGACCCGGATAGCAATGCCAACCCATTCTGAAACCCGCCAATTGCCCTACAGCGCCCAGCAGATGTACAATCTGGTGGCAGATGTGGCGAAATATCCCGAATTCCTGCCCTGGACCGCCGCTGCGCGGATCCGGTCCAACGAGGATCGGGGCGATCATTGGGTGATGGACGCCGATCTGGTGATCAGCTTCAAAGTGTTCCGTGAGCGATTCACCAGCCGTGTTGTGCTGTGGCCTGACCAGCATAGAATTGACACCGAATATCTGGATGGACCGTTCAAGCACATGCATTCCAATTGGAAATTCGAGGATGTGCCGGGCGGTTGTGCGGTGCAATTTCACGTTGATTTCGAGTTTCGCAATGCGATCCTGCAAAAGATCATTGGCGTGGTGTTTAACGAGGCAATGCAACGGGTTGTGCGGGCGTTTGAACAACGGGCAGAGGCGCTTTACGGGGCGCAAGGCTGATGGACAAAACCATCACGGATCAATTGTTGAAGTTTCGCAAGGCCACCGTGCCAGAAGATGCAGTGGCCATGATGCGTCTGTCGCTGTTTGATTGGGCCGCCTGCGGGATTGCCGGTGCGCGGGAGCCTGAGTTCGCCGATTTTGTGAAGATGCAAAAACGGCTGGGCACAGGTCAAAGTACGGTTCTTGGCGGGGGTCATGCGCCTGCGGCCACTGCTGCATTGATCAACGGCACGCTCAGCCATGCGCTGGATTACGACGACACACATTTTGCCCATATCGGCCATCCCTCCGTGGCGGTTTTGCCTGCGGTCATTGCCCTGGCTGAGGACGTTGGTGCACCGCTGGACGTGGCGGTAGATGCCGCGGCAGTTGGGGTGGAAAGCTCTATCTTAACAGGGATTTGGCTGGGCCGCGCTCATTACCAGATCGGCTACCACCAGACCGCAACGGCGGGTGCTTTCGGGGCCACCATGGGGGCTGCACGGCTGCTTGGGCTGGACAAAGAAGAGCTGCGCCATGCGCTTGGCCTTTGTGCGAGCATGGCCTCCGGGATTAAGGCGCAGTTCGGCACCATGGCCAAACCGCTTAACGCCGGACTGGCGGCCCGCAGCGGAGTTGAGGCCGCACTTTGGGCGCAGGGGGGTATGACCGCCGCGCAGGACGGATTGGCCGGACCGCTTGGTTTTGGTGCCACCCATCACGGCGAAGCGGCAGAGATCAAACCGGGCAAGGGCGCCTGGCACCTGCTCAGCATAAGCCACAAATTTCACGCTTGCTGTCACGGGCTTCATGCGATGCTTGAGGCGCTCAGCACCGCTGAGATTGACCCCGATCAAATCGCATCGGTGCATATCCGCACCCATCCGCGCTGGATGTCAGTGTGCAACATCGCAGAACCGACGACGGGTCTCGCGGCCAAGTTCAGCTATGCCCAGACTGCCGCGATGGCGCTGATAGGCCATGCCACTGGCGCTATTTCAAATTTTACGGACGAGATCACCAAAGATCCGCAAGTGGTTGATCTTAGGTCCAAAATAAAGGTCAGCGAAGAAGACCGTCTGAGCGAGACCCAAACAGAGATTTCCGTCAGCCTGGTCGGCGGCGGCATGCGGCGGCTGCGTCATGATCTGATGGCGCCGATGTCCTTCGAGGACCGCAGCGCGAAGCTGCAACGAAAATCCGCGGACCTGCTCGGGCAGGACCGCGGCGCATCTTTGTGGGCGGCGGCGCAGGGCGATGACCTGCGCGCGCTCAGTGATCAACTTGTGATGTCGTAGGCGCGTTCGCCATGAACACTGAGATCCAGACCATTGGTTTCAGTTTCCAGATCAACACGGATCGGCAGGACCGCCTTGCAGACATAGATCAGCACCAGCGTCACAACTGTGGTGAACACCCCGACAATTACCAGAGATCCCAGCTGCGCCGCCCAAGAGCCCGCCCCCAAGGCAGCAATCATGATCGTCCCAAAGATCCCGCCAACGCCGTGCACGGCAAAGACATCCAACGTGTCGTCAATTTTCACGCGGTTGCGGATCAGGACAACTGCTTCTTGGCATAGAATCCCGGCCACTGCACCGATCAGCAGCGCCGCCCATGGCCCGACAAACCCGGACGCCGGTGTGATTGAGGCAAGGCCCGCGATGGTGCCTGTGACAATGCCGACCAAGGAGGCTTTGCCGAACTTGATCCGCTCCCACAGCGCCCAGGACAGGGACGCCGTTGCCGCGGAGATATGCGTGACTGTGATCGCCATCGCCGCGCCGCCATCTGCGGCCAGTTGCGAACCACCGTTGAAACCGAACCACCCGACCCAAAGCATCGCCGCGCCAATCATCACCATGCCAGGATTGTGCGGCGGTGTTGTCTGGTTCTTTCGTGGCCCCAGCACCACGGCAAGGATCAGTGCGGCCAGACCTGCGGTTTCATGAACCACAATCCCGCCAGCAAAGTCCTTGACCCCGGTCTCGCCAAAGATGCCGCCATCGGCCAGCATGCCGCCGCCCCAGACCCAATGCACCACAGGCGCATAGCAGATCAGCATCCAAAGCGCGGAAAACAAAAGCATAAAGCCAAAACCGATACGTTCCACATAAGCCCCCACGATCAGCGCCGGTGTGATGATGGCAAAGGTCATCTGAAAGGCAAAGAACAGGATCTCGGGCAGGGTGCCAGAAAGGCTGTCTGCGGTGATACCGGCCAGACCCACCTTGGCCAGACCGCCCCAAAGCCCGCTTTCACCGGGGCCAAAGGCAATGGAATAGCCGACAAAGAACCAAAGCACCGACATCAGACAGGCAATGGCATAACAATGCATAAACACGCTTAGCACATTGCGGGATCGGACAAGCCCGCCATAAAACAGGGCCAGCCCCGGCAGGGTCATAAACAAAACGAGGGCGGTGGCGGTCATGATCCACGCAGAATCAGCGGCGTTCATCGGGCTCTCCAACAGAAATTTCAGCTCTGCCCGCAGATTGCGCAGCCCTGCCGCGCAGAACAGCGTTCGCCGCCGATTTTAGGGGCAGTTCTGCAAGATGACGCGCATTTGGGCGCCCCGTCTGGCCTTTTGCCCATTATTCGGGCAGTTTTTGAAGTTCTTCAAGAAATAGCGCCAAGGCATGATCCCGTGCAGCCATCCTTACGGCATGACGGCCAAGGGCGCCGAATTCAACGGTCTGGGTCCGGGTGCCGCCCTGATGCGCCACGCCAAAACACACACGGCCTTCAGGCTTGTGCTCTGATCCACCAGGGCCGGCAATGCCGGTGATTGACACCGCCAGCGCCGCCTCGGATCCGTTCAATGCCCCTTTGGCCATCGCGGCGGCCACGGGTTCGGAGACCGCTCCAAAATCAGCCAGCACCTGTTCCGGCACACCCAGCAGATCCATTTTGGCTTGATTGGTATAGGTGACAAAGCCCCGGTCAAACATCGCCGATGACCCCGGCAGATCGGTTAGCGCGGCCGCGACCATGCCCCCCGTACAGCTTTCTGCGCAGCAGAGCATGACCTGCTTTTTTAATGATAATACAAGGAGTTCAGCGGCGATACTCATCTACATCACGCCATGAAACAGAGCCGCCAGCACCATCACACCGATGGCCGCGAAAACGCCCGCGATCACATCATCCAGCATCACCCCCAAGGCATCACCGCGCCGGTCCGCCCAGCCGATGATCCAAGGCTTGGTGATATCAAACAGCCGGAACAGCGCAAAGGCAGCAATCCAGCCCGGCCACATGTTCAGAATGCTGATCCCCAAAGAGCCCGCCGCGTAGCTCAGCGGGATCAGTGCGATCCATTGGCCGATGACCTCGTCCACGACAATCTCGGAAGGGTCATGATCATCGCTGCCCTTGGTCATCTGCGCCGTGGCCCACCACCCCTTGAGAAAGCCGACGGCGATCCCGATCAGCAGCAAGGGCAAGCCGCCAATCACGTGCAAAAGCCAGCCATAGGGCAGTGCGGCCAGCGATCCCCATGTGCCGGGGGCAGGGCGGATGTATCCGACCCCCATGAATGTGCCAATCAGTTTTGCAAGTGTCATGATTTCACCAATGTTGCTGTGGCCATGCACGCGACCCCTTCGCCCCGACCGGTAAAGCCAAGGCGTTCTGACGTGGTGGCTTTGACTGACACGCGGCTCACGTCAATTTCAAGGATATCTGCCATGACTTTACGCATCTCTGCCGCGTGCGGCCCGACTTTCGGATGTTCGCAAATCAGCGTACAATCCACATGGGTCAGCACAAAGCCCATCTCGCGGGCCAATCCGGCCGCATGGCGCAGGAACACATGGCTTTCTGCGCCTTTCCACTGTGGATCTGAGGGCGGAAAATGTTGGCCAATGTCGCCCATCGCCAAGGCGCCATAGATCGCATCGGTCACTGTGTGCAGTCCGACATCCGCATCAGAATGCCCCACAAGCCCATGATCATGCGGGATTTTCACCCCGCACAGCATTACATGATTGCCGGGTCCAAAGGCATGCACGTCAAAGCCGTTGCCGGTACGAATGTCCATCGAGTTCTCCAATATGCGCCCCGCACGGGCAAAATCGCCTGCGGTTGTGATCTTGATGTTGTCGGGATCGCCGGGTGTGATCCGCACGGGAATACCATAGGCGCGGGCGACCTCCACATCATCGGCGGCAGGGCCCTGATAGGCGGCATGGGCCTGTTTGATCACCGCCAGATCAAACCCTTGCGGTGTCTGCGCGGCAAAGAGGCCGGCGCGGTCCTGCGGGCCGGTTACATGATGATCCGTGCCGCGCCACAGGGCATCTGTGACGGCCAGACCGGGTGCGGCGGCGCGGGTCTCGGTCAAGGCGGAAAGCACATCATCAATCACCTGTGCTGAAACACAGGGTCTTGCGGCATCATGGATCAGCACTTGACCGGTTTCGGGCAGCATCGCCAATCCATTGCGCACCGATGCCGCCCGGTCCGCGCCTCCCGCGCCCACGATCAGCCCCGGCACGTCAAAACTCTGCGCCAGATGCAGATCATCGGGATGCAGCACAACGGCAATCTGGTCAATCTTCGGATGGCGGGCGAAGGCCGCGATCGTGTGGTCGATCACCCGCGCGGCGCCAAGCGGCTGCCACTGCTTTGGCAGCGCCCCGCCAGCGCGGGTGCCGCGACCTGCGGCAACGATAAGAGCAGTGATGGTCATAGGCATGTCCGCTGTTTCATGCTCCTGTCTAGGCAATGGCAGCGGTACAGGCAATCATTCACCTTGTTGCACAAAATTTAGGCAAATAGGCGCGTGACCCAACGAAAATCTATCTGTTTTTATTGAGTAACCGCGGGGTTACCGCTAAACCCGTCACAACTGCACAAGGATTAAGCACATGCGCCCGCCGGTCTGGCCCATAGATCTCAACCCGCCGGTTTTCCTCGCTCCGATGGCTGGAATCACCGATTTGCCCTACCGGACCTTGGTGGCACGCTTTGGCGCGGGTCTTGTTGTGTCAGAAATGGTCGCCAGCCAGGAACTGCTGTCGCGCCGCCCTGGCACCCGTGAAAAGGCGGAACTGGGGCTGGGGGTCGAAGGCACATCTGTCCAGATCGCCGGCCGCGAGGCTGCGCCCATGGCGGAGGCCGCCCGCATGATAGAAGCACAGGGCGCGCGGCTGATCGATATCAACATGGGATGCCCTGCCAAAAAGGTAACGCAAGGCGCCTCCGGTTCGGCCCTGATGAAAACACCAGATCACGCGCTGCGCCTGATTGAGGCGGTGGTGGAGGCCGTCAATGTGCCTGTCACCCTGAAAACCCGTCTGGGTTGGGATGATCAGATGCTCAATGCCCCGGATATTGCCCGCCGCGCCGAGAGTGCGGGCATCAAGATGATCACCATTCACGGGCGCACCCGGTGCCAGTTTTACAAAGGCAGCGCCGATTGGCAGGCGATCCGCGCGGTGCGCGAGGCGGTTGATGTTCCGGTGGTGGCCAATGGCGACATCACCAGCGCCAATGCGGCAAAACAGGCGTTGGATCAATCCGGTGCGGATGGGGTGATGATCGGACGCGGTGCGCAGGGGCGGCCTTGGGTGTTGGCCGAGATCAGTCACGCGCTTTTTGGCACGCCGGCGCCTGACATTCCCTTGGGTGATGCCTTTGCCGCGATGGTAGAAGAACACTACGATGAGATGCTTCGGTTTTATGGTGCTGATCTGGGTGGGCGCGTCGCCCGCAAACACCTGGGCTGGTATATGGACACCTGTGCCACGCCGAACGCCCTGCGCCGCGACGTGTTAACCAGCAAAGACCCGAAACAAACCAAAGGTTTGATCCGGCAGGCCATGCAACTTGGCGCGGGGGCACAGGCGGCATGAGCCATGATCGCAACATCTGGGTATCATTGCCGGTTCCGGCCATTCTGATTGCGCCAGACGACAGCATCGAAGATATCAATCCCGCCGCCGAGGGTTTTTTGAACCTTTCGGCAAAATCGGTGATCGGCGTACCGGTGTGGGACATTATCGCGGTCAATGACCCGCTAGAGGATGCATTCGACCGTGCCCGCGCCAGTGGCACACCGCTTTTTGTCAATGACGTCGATGTGGGGTCCGGCCAACGGGCGCCTTTGCAATCGGCCCTGCAGATCGCACCGCTCAGCGGGGCGGAGGGGCATATGCTGATGATGATCTCGCCGCGTGAACTGGCCGGGCGGATGACCCAGAACCACTCTGTGAAATCCGCCGCCAAATCGGCGATTGGCATGGCTGAAATGCTGGCCCATGAGATCAAGAACCCGCTGGCCGGGATCACCGGCGCAGCGCAGCTTCTGTCAATGAACCTGCCCGCAGATGAGCTGGAGCTGACCGATCTGATCGTCGCGGAAAGCCGCCGGATCGTGAAATTGCTGGAACAGGTTGAACAGTTCGGCAATCTCAACCCGCCGCAACGGCAGGCGGTGAACCTGCATGACGTGCTGGACCGCGCGCGGCGCTCTGCCTTGCTGGGCTTTGGCGCCCAGATGAAAATCATCGAAGACTACGACCCTTCATTGCCCATGGCACTTGGCGATAAGGACCAACTGCTGCAAGTGGTACTGAACCTTCTAAAAAACGCCTCCGAAGCCGCCGGAGAGGGCGGCGGCACCATCCGTCTGCGCAGCTACTTCGAACATTCATTCCGTCTGCGCCGCGCCGATGGCACCGGTCAGGCGCTGCCGCTGCAAATCGAGATCATAGATGACGGTCCGGGCCTTCCGGATCACATCAGGGGCGATGTCTTTGATCCCTTTGTCTCGGGCCGTGAAAACGGCACTGGGCTGGGCCTTGCGTTGGTGAGCAAGATCATTTCCGAACATGACGGTTGGATTTCGGTGACTTCGGTGCCCGGGCAGACGGTATTCCGCATCTCACTGCCCCGCGCAGCCGCACAGAAAGAAGAGGAATAACAATGGATGGCACGGTATTGGTCGCCGATGACGATCGCACAATCCGCACGGTCTTGACGCAAGCCCTGACGCGGGCGGGTTGCAAGGTTCATGCCACCTCAAGCCTGACCACGCTGATGCGCTGGGTCGGAGAGGGCAAAGGCGATGTGGTGATCACGGATGTGGCGATGCCGGATGGCAACGGTTTGGAAATGCTGCCCAAAATATCGGCGGACAGGCCCGGATTGCCGGTGATCGTGATCTCGGCGCAAAACACCATCATGACCGCGATCAAGGCCGCAGAGGCCGAGGCGTTTGACTACCTGCCCAAACCCTTTGATCTGCCGGATCTGATGAAGCGCACGGCGCGGGCGCTGGAGAAAGGCGGCACAGCCCCAAGGGCAACCGCCAGCAAAGCGCCGGAAGAAGACCGCGATGATCTGCCGCTGATTGGCCGAACCCCGGTGATGCAGGCGCTTTACCGGCTGGTGGCGCGGGTGATGAACACCGATTTGCCGGTTCTGATCTGGGGGGAAAGCGGCACGGGTAAGTCTTTGATCGGAAAGGCCATCCATGACTTCTCTGATCGTCGCAATCTGCCCTTTGTCACGGTCACGGGCACCGAACTGGTGGATATTGACGCCCCTGCACGGCTGCTGGCCAAGGTGCGCGGCGGCACGTTGTTGATTGACGAGATCGCCGATATCCCCCCCGAGGTGCAGGCGCGTATCTCGCGGATGATGGATGCGCCGGGCGAATACAGCCCGCGGTTTCTGGCCACCAGCCAATCGGATCTGGCCGCCGCGATGAAAGAGGGCAAATTGCGCCGCGATCTTTATTATCGCCTGTCCGGTGCGACCTTGCACGTGCCAACCCTGCGCGACCGCGTCGAAGACATCCCTCTCTTGGCCGACCATTTCCTGAAACAGGCCGAAGACAGCGGTCTGGGAGTTCTGCGCCAATTGTCCGATGCCGCCGCCAAGGTTTTGTCCAACTACGCCTGGCCCGGCAATGTGCGCCAACTGGAACATGCGATGCGGCAGCTTGCCCTGACCAGCCGCGCCAGTGAGGTCAGCCAGACGGAGGCTGAACAAGTGCTTGGCGCCCAGCCCACAAGCGAACCCTTACGGGCTCATGCCAGCACCGAACGACTGGGCGCCAGCGTGGAACGGCATCTGCGCCGCTATTTCGATCAACACGGAAATATGTTGCCGCCGCCCGGCCTCTATGCGCGGATCCTGCGCGAAGTTGAAGCACCGTTGATCGAAATTGCCCTTGGTGCGACCGCCGGAAATCAGGCAAAATGCGCCGATCTGCTGGGCATCAACCGAAATACATTGCGCAAGAAAATCACCGACCTCGATATAGAGGTGACACGGGGCCGCAAAATGATGTAAAACCGCCACATAACCGTGGCCATCGGGTATCACGCCGGATCAGGACCACAAAATACGGCGGTTGGTGCCGATGCGCACCACATCATGAGTGAGGGCAACGGGTGGCAACCCGGTCACGCAGTTTCACATTGGATAGGCTGGGGCGTTTCCGGCGGATGCGCCGTGTGCGCAACCTTGCAACCTTGTCCTTGGTTGTGTTGGGGCCGGTTCTGGCGATGGCAACCTATCTGGCGTTGGGTCCATTGGGGCAGGGCGCCAATACCTTTGGGCTGCGCCTCATCCTGCTGACCGATCTTGTGTATGTCCTGCTGGTCGCTGCGCTGGTTCTGTCACAAGTCGCCCGTCTGATCGCGGCGCGGCGGGCCAAATCCGCCGGATCGCGCTTGCACCTGCGCCTCACCGGGGTGTTTGCCCTTATGGCCCTGATCCCCACGGTCAGTGTGGCGGTCTTTGCTGGTCTGACGGTGAATGTGGGCCTTGAGGGATGGTTTTCGGACCGGGTGCGCAGTGTGGTTGGCAATTCGCTGGCCGCCGCGCAGGCCTATGAAACCGAACAACGCGAAGACCTGATCGCGGATGCCCGCACGCTCGCCCGCAGCATCGACAACGCCCGCAAGAAAGGCATCAACCTCAGCGACAGCGCCCTTCTGGGCGAAGGCCAGCGGCAAATTCAAAGAGGTCTGCGCGAAGCCTATCTTATTGATGGAACTGCCCAAATTCGCGCCCGTGGCAACCGGTCCTATCTGTTTGATTATGAACAACCAGACCTCGCCCAGATAGAGACCGCCAGCGCCGATGGTGTGCTGATCATTGAGGATTGGACGAACAACGAATTTCGCGCGCTCGTGCCAATGGAAAGCTTTGTCGATCGCTATCTCTACGTCAGCCGCGAAGTTGATGGCGAGATCCTGTCGCTGCTTGATGAAACCAAGGAAACCGTCCGCCTCTACCAACAACTCGAAGCGGATCGCGGGCGGCTGTTGTTTGAGTTTGCCCTTGTTTATCTGGGCTTTGCGGTGATTCTGATCCTGGCGGCGGTCTGGCTTGGCCTGTGGTTTGCCGAACGTCTGTCTGGACCTGTCGGGCGGCTCACGGGGGCGGCGCAGCAGGTCGGCGCTGGCGATCTGTCCGTTCAGGTGCGCGAAGAAGAAGGCGATGACGAAATCGCGATGCTGGGGCGGTATTTCAACCAGATGACCCGCCAGCTCAGCGGTCAGCGTGAAACCCTGCTCGACAACACACGGCAGATTGAACGCCGCCGCCGGTTGTTTGATTCCGTGCTCAGTTCTGTCACATCCGGTGTCGTGGGGCTTGATCCAGAGGGGCGCGTGGCCTTTGTGAACCGTTCCGCCAAGCGGCTTCTGGATTGGCATGAGGATCAGCAATCGCTGGCGTTGGCCGTTGCGGTCCCTGAATTCGGCCCGTTGTTCGAGACCCTTACCTCTGGCGGCGGGACCGCCGTTCAGGGCGAGGTCAAGGTCTCGCGGCAGGGGACGCAGGAAAACCTGTTGGTGCGCATGGCCCCGCGACGGTCTGATGATGGCCGTCTGGAGGGCTACGTGGTGGCCTTTGACGATGTGACCGATCTGGTCAGCGCCCAACGGATGGCCGCATGGGGCGATGTCGCGCGGCGCATTGCCCATGAGATCAAGAACCCGCTGACCCCCATCCAGCTCAGCGCCGAACGCATCCGGCGCAAGTTTGCCCCCAAACTGGGCGAGGACAGCGACACATTGGAACAGATGACAGGGGTGATCATCCGCCAGACCGGCGATCTGCGCCGGATCGTGGATGAGTTCAGCAAATTCGCCCGCATGCCCGAGCCGGAAACCTCCGATCAGGATCTGACCCAACTGGTGCGCGACGCGGTGTTCTTGCAGCAGGCTGGCCAGCCGGAAGTCAAGATCGTCTCAGACCTGCCTGATAGGCCGGTGGTCGCGCAGATCGATGCGACGATGATCTCACAAGCCCTGACCAACCTGATTAAGAATGCCGGAGAAGCCATTGAATCCTTATCCAAAAAAGGCACGCAGGATGATCTTTCCCCAAGGATCGAAGTGACCTTGACCTGCACCGACAACACTGCTCGCCTGACCATTGCGGACAACGGGATCGGCCTGCCCGAAGATCGCGCCCGCCTGTTTGAACCCTATGTGACCACCCGCAGTGAAGGCACCGGCCTTGGCCTGCCCATCGTTAAGAAAATTATTGAAGAACACGGCGGCACATTAACCCTCGAAAACGCGCCAGTATTTGACGGGCAAACCCATTTTGGCGCAATGGCGGTCATTTCCCTGCCCATCGCGCCATCAAGTGACAGTAATGAGAATAGAATGGAGACAACGCATGAGTGACATTCTGATTGTAGACGACGAACGCGATATCCGCGAATTGATCTCGGACATCCTGATTGACGAAGGGTTTGCCACCCGCCTGGCCGGGAATTCCGACGATGCGATGAAGGAGATCACATCAGAGCCACCGGCGCTGATGATCCTCGATATCTGGCTCAAGGACAGCCAGATGGACGGCATTGACATCCTCAAGGCGGTGAAACGGGATTACCCCGATGTGCCGGTGGTGATCATCTCCGGCCATGGCAATATCGAGATCGCGGTCGCGGCGATCAAACAGGGCGCTTACGACTTCATTGAAAAGCCGTTCAATATCGATCAGTTGCTGGTCGTGATCCGCCGTGCCATGGAAACCTCACGCCTGCGCCGCGAGAATCTCACGCTCAAGAAGCGCGATGTCTCCAGCGCGGAAATGCTTGGCAATTCAGCGGCTTATCGCGCGTTGATCGGTCAACTTGATAAAGTGACCAAATCCAACGGCCGGGTCATGCTGACCGGCCCCGCCGGGTCAGGCAAGGAGATTGCCGCGCGCTATATCCATGCCCATTCCAACCGCGCCTCGGCACCTTTTGTCACTGTCAATTGCGCGGGCGTCGAGCCTGACCGGATGGAAGAAATGCTTTTTGGCCGAGAAGGTGGTGATCGCGGGATCGAGCCGGGGTTGCTCGAACAGGCCCATGGCGGCGTGATCTATTTTGACGAGGTCGCGGATATGCCGCTGGGCACCCAGTCGAAAATTCTGCGGGTCCTGGTGGACCAGCAATTTACCCGCGTCGGCGGGAACGACAAACTGCGGGTGGATCTGCGGGTGATCTCCAGCACCAACCGCGATCTGACCGCCGCCATCCGCGATGAAACCTTCCGCGAGGAGCTTTATCACCGCCTCAACGTGGTGCCGATTGCCGTGCCATCCCTCGAAGAGCGCCGCGAGGACATCCCGCTTCTGGCAGATCATTTCATTGCCGAATGCAACGCCACCCAAGGTCTTCCCTTGCGCAGTCTGTCCGATGACGCCATTGCCCTGATGCAAACGATGGTCTGGCCGGGCAACGTGCGCCAGTTGAAAAACCTTGTGGAACGGGTGTTGATCCTTGGCGACGGCACCGGACCGATCGAGGCCCGCGAACTGCCCGGAGAAGAGGACAAGGGCGAGGATGACGGCCGCGTTGTGCTCTCCGGCGCTCTGGCAACCCTGCCGCTGCGCGAGGCCCGCGAGGCGTTCGAACGCGAATATCTTCTGACACAGATCAACCGGTTTGGCGGCAATATTTCGCGGACGGCCAATTTTGTCGGCATGGAGCGCTCCGCCTTGCACCGCAAACTCAAATCGCTCGGGGTGGTCACCTCCGCCAAATCCGGCGTGCGCGTGGCCCATGTGGATGAGGAAAGCGAGGCAGAGGGCTGATTCTTCTCCCTTTCTGGCCCTAAATACTCCGGGGGTGCGGGGGGCTGGCCCCCCGCCGATCCGCCCCAAGCGCTTAGGTTTCTGGTCGCTTACCCGCGTGCAACAATCTGAAAACTTCCATCGCGGTTGCGGATCACACAGGACTTTGGCGTCAGCGTCGGCAAGGTCCGCGTTTTGCCCACAGTCGCGGCCTTGGCCACATGGTCCGGACAGGGCGGGATCGACACGGGCGCATAGCCCTTGTCGGCCATACATTGCCCCTCCACCCGCTTGCGCAGCCCGTCATTGGGATCAAATGTGATGGTTTCACCGGGAATCACATACCCGGGCACAATGGTGCAATTCCCCGCAGAATCGCAGCGTTTGTAGGCTGGTACAAACTCCGGGGGGGTGCGCCGCACCTGAACCGATGCCGGCACATCGCGCAGCGCCTTTACCTCACAGGCCGTGGTGTCGCGGTTGAGCCGGTCAACGCTGACGCCGGCGCGGTAATAGGTGTTCAGCGGCGCACAGGCGGTCACGGTGGCCAGCGCGATCACAAGAAGGGTGATTTTCTGTTGCATGGCATCAGTTTGCACCGGACCGCGCGTCATGACAATCGCTTGACCCTTGCTTTGGGCGCTGTCATGCCCTCTAACCGACATCAGACCGTGCAGCCTTTGGGCCGCACAAACAGCGTGAGGACGCCATCATGAAAGTGATCATTTGTGGTGCAGGGCAGGTGGGCTGGCAAATCGCCCGCCATCTGAGCGGTGAGCGCAATGATGTGACCGTTGTCGACAACAACGCCGATCTGGTGCGCCGCGCCACGGATACGCTCGATGTGCAGGGCATTGCAGGTTTTGCAAGCTATCCCGATGTGCTTGACCGGGCCGGCGCCCGCGACGCCGAGATGATCATCGCCGCCACCCATTCCGATGAGGTCAACATGGTGACCTGTCAGGTGGCCCACTCGGTTTTTGGGATCAACCGCAAGATTGCCCGCCTGCGCAGCCAATCCTATCTGGATGCGATCTATTCCGATCTCTACCGCCGCGATCATATGCCCATCGATGTGGTGATCAGCCCCGAAAAAGAAGTTGCCAATGCCGCGCTGTTGCGCCTTTCGGCCCCGGCTGCCTTTGACACAGAGGTGTTCATGGACGGCAAGGCACATCTGCTGGGTATCACTCTGGATGCCGATTGCCCGGTGGTGAACACGCCTCTGCGTCAGTTGACGGACCTTTTTTCAACCCTGCGGGCCGTTGTGGTGGGCGTGCGCCGCGATGGCACGCTCTTTGCCCCTGAATCCAAGGACCAGCTTTTTGTCGGGGACGATTGTTATCTTTTCTGCCACCGCGACGACATTCCGCGCACGATGGAAATCTTTGGTAAAAAAACCTCCAAGCAGGAACGGGTGGTTCTGGTGGGCGGCGGCAACGTGGGCCTGACCGTGGCGCAGCACCTGGAATCCGACGCGCGGCGTATTCGCACCAAGATCATCGAGAAAAGCCGCCGCTGCGCTGAAAAGGCCGCCGAAGCTTTGGAGCGCACCATTGTTCTGAACGGTGATGGTCTGGATGCGGCCCTGTTGGCCGAGGCCGGGATTGCCCGTGCCGACGCCATGCTGGCGGTCACAGATGACGACAAAACCAACATGCTGGCCTGTGTGCGGGCCAAGGCGGAGGGGTGCCATTACGTGATTGCCCTGATCAACGATCCGACGCTGGTGCCGCTGATGACGCCGCTGGGTATTGACGCCTATATCAACCCCCGCGCCACGACGGTCAGTTCGATCCTGCGCCACATCCGACATGGCCGGGTGCGGGCGGTCTATTCCATTGGCGATGCCGAAGCCGAGGTGATCGAGGCCGAAGTGTTGTCCACATCGCCCATGGCGGGCCAGCTGGTCAGTGAGATTGATTTTCCCGAAGGTGTCCTGATGGGGATGGTCCGCAAGGGCGACGAGGTGATCCGCCCCAAAGGCAGCACCCGCATCGACGAGGGGGATGTGATTGTCCTGTTTACATTGGCCAAGGACGTGCCACAGGTCGAGCAGCTGATGCAGGTTTCCATCGACTTTTTCTAACCGCAAAAGGACAGAACGCCCTTGCGCCGTCAAAGCTACATCCGTGCTGAACTCGTGAAACTGCCGCTGTTCCTGTTGTTGTTCGGGGCGGCCTCGGTTTCGATGATTGTGCCGGCCCTGCATGGGCTGGCGGTCAATGATCACGCAGCCTCTCGGGCATTCTTTTACGCTGGGCTGTTGGGCACGGTGGTCTTTGTTCTGCTGGCAGTGGCTTTGTCCGGCCGGCCTGCGCGCTCCACGGCCTTGGGGCCGCTGATCTCGCTGTTCTCCGCCTTTGTGTTTCTACCGCTGGTGCTTGCCGTGCCCTTTATCGAAGCCTTGCCCACCACGCGGTTTCTGCATGCTTATTTTGAGATGGTCAGCGCCATCACCACCACCGGGGCGACGATGTTTGACGATCCGGGCCGCCTCAGCGGGACGTTGCATCTTTGGCGGGCGCAGGTTGGCTGGATGGGCGGTTTGCTGATGTGGGTGGCCGCATCTGCGATTTTGGCGCCGCTGCATTTGGGCGGTTTTGAGGTCACGGCACAGGCCGAGCCGGGCCATATTGACCCCGAAGCCAGCGGCCGCATGGCCCCGATTGACCCGCGCGAGCGGCTGCTCAGGGTCTCGCGGGCGTTGCTGCCGATCTATGCCGGTCTGACGCTGCTGCTGTGGTTGCTGCTTCTGGCCGGAGGCGCCGCCCCGTTGACAGCGCTTTGCCATGCGATGTCTGTGATGGCGACCTCGGGCATTTCGCCGGTGGGCGGTGTGGAGCAGGCCCAGACCGGCCTCACGGGCGAGGTGGTTATGGTGCTGTTCATGCTGTTTGCTCTGTCGCGGCTGACCTTTTCCAAAGACACGGTGACGGCAACCCAGGGCGGATTGCTGACCGATCCGGAATTCCGCATCGGCGTCTTTGTGGTGATCGCAGTGCCATTGATCCTGTTCGGGCGACATTTTCTGGGGGCTTTTGATGTGGCCGCGATGGAAAACCTGACCCAAGCCGGCTACGCGCTTTGGGGCGCGGTCTTTACGGTGATGTCCTTCCTGACCACCACGGGCTTTGTGTCTGAACACTGGGGGGAGGCCAAAAGCTGGTCCGGGCTGGCAACCCCGGGGCTGATCCTGATGGGGCTCGCCCTGATTGGCGGCGGCGTGGCGACGACCGCAGGCGGCGTCAAGCTGCTGCGGGTCTTTGCCCTTTACCGCAACGGCACCCGCGAGATGGAGCGTCTTGTGCACCCCTCATCGGTCAGCGGGGCAGGCCTGTCAGGCCGCAGGCTGCAAAGCAACGGGGCATTCATTGCCTGGATCTTTTTCATGCTCTTTGCCCTGTCGCTGGCCGCGGTTACGCTACTTTTGACCTTGGCTGGCACAAAATTTGAAGCCGCTTTGGTGCTGTCCGTGGCCAGCCTTTCCACCACGGGCCCGCTGGTGCAATATGCTACGGACACGCCCATCCACCTGATTGAACTCAGCCTGACAGCCAAGGCCGTGCTCTGCGGTGCGATGGTTCTGGGGCGGCTGGAAACCCTTGCGATTATTGCACTTCTGACACCGGATTTGTGGCGCACCTGACGTTGCACCTGTGGCGCACGTGACACGGCAGGGTGCGAGATAGGCAAAAATCCCTGATATGGGGCTGGAATCTCCGCATGGCGCACTTCATACTGCTCCGAATGGGGGGGTCCACGCGTGGACGCCAGCAAGAAAAAAAGCGAGAATAACCATGGCGTCAGACAGACAGAACCTTCAGGACGCGTTCCTGAACCACGTACGCAAGACCAAAGTACCGGTTACAATTTTCCTGATCAACGGTGTGAAACTGCAAGGCGTCATCACATGGTTTGACAATTTCTGTGTGTTGCTGCGCCGCGATGGCCAGTCCCAGCTTGTCTACAAACATGCGATTTCGACCATCATGCCGAGCCAGCCGATCAGCCTTTATGAGGGCGAAGACGCGTCTTGAGCCGCGCACAATTTCAAATTGACGACACGGATGGCCCGCGGGTGACCCGCGCTTGGGTGCTGCACCCGGACATCCGGTCCAATCCCGATCGCCGTGATCCCAAACCCGCCTTGGAAGAGGCGGTGTCGCTGGCGCGTGCCTTGCCGCAACTTGAGGTGGTGGGCGCCGACGTGGTGCCGCTGCGTACGGTCAGCGCTGGCATGCTGTTTGGGTCGGGCAAAATCGAGGAGGTCCATGACCAGCTTGAGGCTGCTGAGGTTGAACTGGTGCTGGTGGACGGCCCGGTCAGCCCGGTGCAACAGCGCAATCTGGAAAAGGCCTGGGGTGTGAAACTGCTGGACCGGACCGGCCTCATTCTGGAGATTTTCAGCGACCGTGCGGCAACCCGCGAGGGTGTATTGCAGGTCGAAATGGCCGCGCTGAACTATCAGCGCACGCGGCTGGTGCGGGCCTGGACCCACCTGGAACGCCAACGTGGCGGGCTGGGCTTTGTGGGCGGTCCCGGTGAGACCCAGATCGAGGCAGACCGCCGGGCCATCGATGAACAACTGGTGCGTCTGCGCCGCCAGCTGGAAAAGGTCGTGAAAACCCGCGCGCTGCATCGCGCAGCACGGGCCAAGGTGCCTTATCCGATCGTGGCGCTGGTCGGCTATACCAACGCAGGAAAGTCGACGCTTTTCAACCGGTTGACCGGCGCAGATGTGATGGCGAAAGACATGCTGTTTGCCACGCTGGACCCCACGATGCGGTCTCTGGTGCTGCCGGATGGGCCGGAAATTATCCTCAGCGACACGGTTGGTTTCATCAGCGATCTGCCGACCGAATTGGTCGCGGCCTTCCGCGCGACGCTTGAAGAGGTGCTTGCCGCAGATATCATCTGTCATGTGCGCGATATTTCCCATGATGAGACCGAGGAACAGGCCCGCGACGTACTTGAAATCCTGACCTCTCTTGGGGTGCCGGAGGAGACGCGGACCTTCGAGATCTGGAACAAAATTGATCAACTGACGCCAGAGGCCGCCGACGCCATGCGCCAGCGGGCCGAGCGGGATGAGAACGTTCTGGCGATCTCTGCCATCACCGGCGAGGGGCTGGACGCGTTGCAGGCCGTGATCGCCGAGGCATTGCAAGGGGCCGTGCGCGATGCAGACCTGACGCTGGGTTTTTCCGAAGGCAAGAAACGTGCGTGGCTCTTTGCGCAGGACGTGGTCCAAGAAGAGCGCCAGACCGAGGACGGGTTCGAGATGACCGTGCGCTGGTCAGCCCAACAAGAGGCGCAGTTTCAGCGTTTGTGAGCCAAGAATTTTGAAAATTCTTGTTCGGAAAAATTGAAATTTTCCGGCCCCTTGAGATTTTCTGTCATTTTATTGTGAGAGCGGGCTAGGGGGCCAGCCCCCGTCCTGCGGACTCCCCCGGAATATTTTGGGCCAAAAAGGGAACGGAGGTCAGGCGCCGGTTTCGCTGGCCCAACGCCATGTGCCGGGGCGCAGTGCATTCAGGTGCCAAGCGCCGATCTGGCTGCGGATCAGCCGCAATGTCGGCAGGCCGACATGGGCGGTCATGCGGCGCACCTGTCTGTTACGGCCCTCGCGGATGGTGATTTCCAGCCAGGCGTCCGGTACGGATTTGCGAAAGCGCACGGGTGGGTCGCGCTCCCACAGGTCTGCGGGCGGATCGATCTGGGTGATGGTGGCCGGGGCGGTCTTGCCATCCTTGAGCGTAACGCCTTTGCGCAGAGCGTCCAAGGCGGCCGCGTCCGGTGTGCCTTCGACCTGGACCAGATAGGTTTTTGGGCGTTTGTATTTTGGATGGGCGATGCGGGCCTGCAGGGCGCCGTTGTCGGTGAGCACCAGCAGACCTTCGCTGTCTTTGTCGAGGCGTCCAGCAGGGTAGAAGCCCGGCTCGTCAATGAACCCCGAAAGGGTGGGACGTGCACTGCCCTCGGTGCCTTTGTCGGTGAATTGCGACAGCACGCCATAAGGTTTGTTGAAAAGGATCACGCGATTCATGGGGTCTCCGGCGTCAGGATCGTGATGCCAACCGAGGCAGCGCGGGCCAGATCAGCGTCCAGCGACATCGGGATATATTCACCGCGCCGCCAAAGCTGTGCCAGATCGTCATAGTGGCGCGACAGGAAATGCCCCGATTGCCCGGTGGAGGTGACAAACACCGAGCTGTCTGGGTCGGCAAAGTCATAAACCCCGCGATAGCCCGCGCCATGCACATTGTGAAACGGGTCTGGATCGCTGCCTTTGGTACGGCCGCGCAGCAGGGTGTTATCGCCGCCTGAAGTGGACTGGCGGATGTTCATGAAATAGCGCAACACCGGCACATCGCCCAGCACCTGATGGTCGTGGGTGGCCTGATGCGCATCGCCCCAGCGCAGGCTCTCCAGCTCTCCGCCCCAGGTTTCGCTGATCCACAACAGGGCGTCATCGAGGGCGAGGCGGGCCATTTCCGGGCAGCTTTCGGTCTGAGCCGATTGCAGCACGTCGCACCATGCCGCCGCGCCGTTCACATCGCGGAACACCCTTTCGATAAAGAGCGGCTCAACGTGGTCAAACTCCGCTGCCAATGGGCCCAGTTCGTCCTGGATGAGCCGGTCCTGAAGCGCCCGCAGCCATGCCATGTAGATCAGCGGTTCCGGCAGGTGTTCGTTCATCTCGCCGGACCATGCCGCAAGCAGGATCAGCGCCCGCTGGCGCTGGCGTTCGGCTGTGCCTTCTGCTGCGGCCTCACCGGTGAACCACAGCTCTGCGCCGATCAGGGGCAGCAGGGACCGCGCGGTGAAGCTGACCGTGTCCAGCTGCGCCTCGATAAAGCTGTCGCGGGTGTGGACCTGCCGGGTTTGCATCAGCCGGTTCCAGCGTTGCACCCGCTGCGTATCACCCCAGACAAAGGAAACATGGTTGGGGAACGGACGGTCCACGGTCTTGTTATTGGTATTGCCCAGAATGCCCCCTGCGGGCGCGACAAATTCGGGGTTGGCGGTATAGGGCAGCATGCCTTGCCAACGGTTTGCCGCGATCCAGCCCGGTGAGGGCATGCGCCCCTGGCTTTGATGATCCGCATCGCGGCGTGGCATCGCGCCGATGGTTTTCATCGCAATCTTGCTTCGGTCCACCAGCGTCAGGTTCTGCGCCGGTGCGATATAGCTTTGGGCGGCTTCAATCGCTTGCTCAACGGTTTTGGCCTCCATCACACCCATCGCGGCGTCCAGCGTGGTGTCCCGCCCGCTCAGCACTGTCCAGTTGACCGAGGCCACGTGGCCCGGCGGGGTGACCGCGGCCAGATTGTAGTGACTGCCCGGCAGCAGTGGGCCATTGTCGGTCCAGCGCAGGGTCAGGGTAACGGGATCTGCATCCTTGACCGTGATGATGGAAGAGCGTGTGCGGAATTGTTTGAACCCTGTTGGCGTGCGGTACTCCTGCGGGTTTTCGGGGTTCAGTTCTTCGATATAGACGTCCTGATCATCGACATAGGCCGAGGTCAGCCCCCAGCCCAAATCGGCGCTGCGCCCAGTCATCACGGCGGGCATGCCGGGGATTGTGCCGCCGATCACCCCGCCCGATTGCAGCTCAAGCCGGGCCAGATACCAGATGGCCGGTGCGGTGAAGCCAAGATGCGGATCATTGGCCAGCAAGGTGCCGCCGGAGGCCGAGCGCGAGGGGGCTGCCGCCCAGGCGTTTGATGCGCCCGCAAAAGCCATATGTTTGAAAGGCGACAACGGGTGCGGATCCAGCGGGATGTTGGCTGAAAATTGTCTGGTACCGGGCACAAGGGCGGCGTATTCCGGCAGGGCTGCCACGCCGGTTCCGGGCGCATCGGGCAGGATATCGGACAGCCGGTCCGCGTCCGGCAGGGCCAGAGAGCTGCGCGCGCGGATCACCTCGGCCTCCAGATGGCCCGAAAGCTGCAAGCCCATCAGCTTACCGATGGCCACGGAATCTGCCGGACGCCAAGGCGCCATGGGCGCGTTGAAGAGCAGCATTTCAGGCGCACCGCGCCCCAGGGCTTCGGTATTGATCTGTGTCAGGCGGGCGTTTACGCCTGCGGAATAGGCCTCAAGCGCGGAGCGGGTTTCGGGCGCCAGAGCCTCAACCGATTGCACAGAAAGCGTATAGATATCAAAGCGTCGCAGCAGCTTATCAATGTTCAGCGTGGCACTGCCGTAGACCTCGCTCAGCCGTCCTTGCGCGGTGCGGCGCAGATTGATCATCTGCCACATGCGGTCCTGCGCATGGGCAAATCCCAGACCAAAGAAAACATCCGCATCTGACTGGCCAAAGATATGCGGCACATTGGCGTTGTCGCGGACGATTTCGACCTCTGCGCCCAGCCCGCGCACCGCCACCTGGTCATCGTAATCGGGCAGGGACCGTGCGGCGATCCAATAGACCAAGGTCACGCTCAGCACGCTCAACACGATCAACAAGACAGCAAGCCGGACCAGCCAGCGAAAGATGAGGGCCATTGAACGCTCCGATAAGGCGGCACCGATTGACCAAGGCGCACGAGGTGTTAGGTATCTAATCGCAATAGCGCAACTGGCAGACAAGGAAAAGCAGATGGCAAAGCTCGCATTTTTGGGACTTGGAGTAATGGGCGCGCCCATGGCAGGGCATCTGCAAAAGGCCGGGCATGAGGTCACGGTTTACAACCGCACCGCGTCCAAGGCCGAAGATTGGGCCAAGACCTATGGCGGGCAGGCAGCGGCGACCCCGCGCGAGGCTGCGCAAGGCGCCGAATGTGTGATGGCCTGTGTGGGCAATGATGATGATCTGCGGTCCGTCTGCGTCGGCGACGATGGGGCGTTTGCCGGAATGGACGCGGGGGCCATCTTTGTCGACCACACCACCGTTTCGGCCGCTGTCACACGAGAGCTTTATGCAGCGGCGGATGCGGCGCAAATCTCATTTGTGGATGCACCGATTTCCGGCGGGCAGGCGGGTGCGGAAAATGCCCAGCTGTCCATCATGTGCGGCGGTGATCAGGGCGCGTTTGATCGCGCGTTGCCGGTGATGGAGGTTTATTCCAAGATTTGCCGCCGCATCGGGGATAGCGGCGCGGGCCAGATGACCAAGATGTGCAACCAGATTGCCATCGCCGGTGTGGTGCAAGGCCTGTCCGAAGCGCTGCATTTTGCCGAGAAGGCCGGGCTGGACGGACGTGCCGTTGTCGAAGTGATCAGCCAGGGCGCGGCTGGATCATGGCAGATGGCCAATCGCTATGAGACCATGCTGGACAACGAATTTGACCACGGCTTTGCGGTGGATTGGATGCGTAAGGATCTGGGGATTTGTCTGGACACAGCCGATGAAACCGGAGCCAGCCTGCCGATCACCGCGCTGGTGGATCAGTTCTACAAAGACGTGCAGAAAATCGGCGGCGGGCGCTGGGACACCTCCAGCCTGATCCAGCGGTTGCGGGCCCTGGACGGAACCCAAGACACTTAACCCTTTGCAAAGGTTTCTTTGACATCAGGGGGGCAGTTTCGGGAGATTTTCCATGACCGCTGCCCCCTCTCACGCTGCCCAAGACCCAAGTGGGTTTGAATCCCGGCATTTCGGCATCGACGATATCTTTTATTCGCGGACCGATCGCCGGGGGATCATTCTGGCGGCAAATGCGGTGTTTCAGCGGGTGTCGGTCTACGATTGGGCCGATCTGATCGGCGCACCTCACAATGTGATCCGCCACCCCGATATGCCGCGCGGTGTCTTTCATCTCATGTGGTCGATGTTGGCAGATGGGAAACCGTTCTGCGGCTATATCAAGAACAAGGCCGAAGACGGCAGTCACTATTGGGTGCTTGCCGTGGCTTGTCCGTCGGAGGAGGGGTTTGTCTCTGTTCGGATCAAACCAGGCAGCCAGATGTTTCGCCAGGCGCAGCAGATGTACATCGATCTGTGCCATCGTGAGCGGAACGAGGGTCTTTCGCCCGAGGCCAGCAGTGCCGCTTTCTTGACCGCTGTCCAAATGGCAGGTCACGGCGATTACGACAGTTTCATGACCCAAGCCTTGACCGAGGAAACCAGACAGCGCGACATCGCCTTGCAACGGCCAGTGGACTGGCGGCTCAGGTCAATTCTCTCCATCAAGGAAGGCGTGAAGCAAATCGAAGATCATGCCGGTGACGTGGTGCGGATCTTCAAACAGACCAACCAGATCCCCTATAATATGCGCCTTCAGGCAGGCCGGCTGGAGGGAACAGACGGGCCGATCAGTGTGATTTCAAACAACCACCGCCAAATGACGCAATCCTTGGCCGATGCGGTTGCGACATTCAGTGAGAAATCATTGCTCGGAAATGATTATCTGTTGCAGGCCGAGTTTTTGCATGGGGTCTCGCGGGTGCAAGATGATCTGCTGCAACACTTTGCTGTTGAGCCTGTGATCGAAGGGCAGGACAAACCCCACGAAATGGCCTTGTTGTCGGGCCAGCAGTCGGATTTCATCTGCAAGGCGCATAAGGCAGTGGTGGAAGTGTCCGACAGGGTCTGCGCGTTTTCAAAGATTTGCAATGATGTCAGACGCTTGAAAGCGGGTTTGGAAATGACACGGGTGATGTGCAAGATCGAACGCTCGCGCATCGCGGAACGGGTCGATGGGCTTGATGAAATCGTCCAGCAGTTGGGCAAGGCGCAGACCGATCTCGATGACCTGCTGAGCAAGATGGACGGTGCGGTGCAGCAGATACTTGAGGCGGCGGAACGGTTGACGCAATCCCGGCAGAAGGCCGCATAGCGCCTTCCGCCGGTGATCTGTAATCAGGGGATAATGCGCGTGTATTTCGTGCCCTCAAGGGTGGCACCGATCCGCAGACCGGCGCGGCCAAAGACCGCCGCCAAAACCGGCGCAAGTGCGGTTGTGGTCTCTGCCGCGACGCTGTCACCCTTGTCAGAGATCACGTATTCCAGATCGGCCCCCGCCGCCCAACCGGGCGCACGGCGGAAATCGCCAAGCGCTTCTTCGGTCATGAAGAACAGAACATGGGCATATTGCTGTGCGCCGATCTGCAACCCGCCAGAGGCTTTGGCGACCGAATAATAGTCCACGGTGATGTCATTGACGCGCAAGGCACCGCGCCCGTAGGCACCGCCAAGGCCCAAACCGGCCTCCGTGACCAGCGGCATCACCAGCATCCCGTTGGCCTTGGCCGCCAGTTGCTGTGTGTTGGGGAAGCTGCGGTACATTTCGTTGATCGTCGCATCGACCCGCGCGTCAATGGTCTGCGGTCCGCGCCCGCCAATACCGTTGCCGCAGGCCGCGACGGCCCCGACAGACGCCATTGCGCCGAGGGTAAACGCACGCCGTGAATAAATCGGATTGCTCATTTGATTTGCCTGTTTGTTGCCTGATGCCGGTTTTTCCGACTTGAGCGCAATCATAGGCGGGTTTTCGCCCCTTGTCATGCGCTTTAGACCCATGGGCGAAATGGTGCCGCTGGGGGACCGATCAGATCGCGGCGAAGAGGGGCGCCATCTCTACGCTTTCCCCCTGCGGCCCGCTCACCCTCCGTTCAGGATCCGTGCCGCTGCAGGGGCGAAATAGGTCAAAACCCCGTCACATCCGGCCCGCTTGAACGCCATCAGGCTTTCCATCATCACCCGTTCCTCATCGATCCAGCCGTTTTGGGCGGCAGCCTTGATCATGCTGTATTCGCCAGACACCTGATAGGCGAATGTGGGTGCGCCAAACTGATCTTTGACCCGGCGGCAAATGTCCAAATAAGGCTGGCCCGGCTTGACCATGACCATATCCGCACCCTCTGCCAGATCCCGCGCCACCAGACGCAGCGCCTCGTCCGAATTGGCAGGGTCCATCTGATAGGTCTTTTTGTCGCCCGTGAGCGCACCCGAAGCGCCAACCGCATCGCGGAAGGGACCGTAAAATGCAGAGGCATATTTGGCTGCATAGCTAAGGATCGCAACGGAGGAATGCCCCGCGCCCTCAAGCGCGGACCGGATCGCGCCAATCCGGCCATCCATCATATCCGAAGGGCCAATGATATCCGCGCCGGCTTCGGCCTGGCTCAGGGCCATCTTGACCAAAGCCTCAACGGTGCGATCGTTGACGATGATACCATCCTCCACAAACCCGTCGTGGCCGTTGATGTTATAGGTATCAAGCGCCACATCGCTCATCACGGCGATATGGGGATAGGCTTGCTTGATGGCCGCGATAGCGCGGTTGGCCGGGTTCTGCGGATCCCAGGCACCGGCGCAATCCTCGGTCCGGTCCTCAAGTCCGGTATAGGGAAACACGCAAATCGCACCGATCCCCAGTGCATCGGCCTCGGCTGCGGCCTCCACCACCTTGTCCACACTGCGGCGCATCACACCGGGCATGGAGGGCACAGGTTCCACAATGCCATTTCCGGCACGCACAAAAATCGGCCAAATCAGATCACCGACCTCAAGCGCATTTTCCCGCACCAAGGCCCGCATGGCAGGGGAAACACGGCTCCGGCGCAGGCGTGTGGCGGGGAAGGGGGCGTGGACAGGGTGCATGCAAAAATACCTCAATTTGTCTTCCCCAAGGCTTGCCACGAAAAATCTGCCTCCTCAAGGCTAGGAATTGCCGGGCGGCTTGGGTATGTCCTGCGCATTCTGCCAAAGTGGATGACGACCTTGGACTGGTATCAAACTCTTTTTGAATTGATTGACATGCGCTCTTTCTCGAACCTGTGGTTCTGGATAGTGCTTGCAGTGGTCTGGTCCACGGCCAGCCATTGGGTGCTGGGCGTGCCTTATGACATGGTTCTGCGGGCGCGGCGCCATGCCGGACAGGCCGAGGTAGACCTCGAAGATATGGTGCGGATCAACGTCAATCGGTTGCTCTATATCGGACGGGTGTCCGGACTTTGGCTGCTGGGCTTTGGCTGTTTCTTTTTGACGATGCTGGTTCTGATGGGGTTTGTCTACGGCATGGAGTTTGCCCAAGCGGTGTTTCTGCTGGGCTTTCCGCTGTCCTTGATCGGGATGTTGAGCCTGTCGACAGCCCGTTTGATCCAGATGGAAGAGGCCGCTGGCGATCTGTTGCACAAGCGGCTGATGCGGCACCGGCTTTACACGCAAATTATCGGTATGATCTCGATTTTCGTGACCGCGCTTTGGGGCATGTACCAGAACATGACCATTGGCGCACTTGGCGGTTGACTGCGCGCCCGCCCGCGCCAAGTGAGACGGTATGGCACAAAAGAGCAAACTCACCCTGTCCGGGGTTCCCGAAGGATTTGACGCCCAGGCGATCCTGACCGAAATCGGCAAAAGCGATGCGCCGGTATTGCACGTCGCGCGGGACGACAAACGCATGGCCGCGATCAAGGCCGCGCTCAGCTTTTTTGCACCTGACATGCCCGTCGTCACTTTTCCCGGCTGGGATTGCCTGCCCTATGATCGGGTGTCGCCCAATGCCGATATCTCGGCGCAGCGGATGTCGACACTGGCCGCCTTGGTGCATGGCATGCCGGAGAAATTTATTCTGCTGACCACGCTGAACGCCGCGACACAGCGGGTGCCGGCCCGCGCCATCCTGCGGGACGCAGCGTTCACTGCCCGTGTGGGGGACCGGATCGACGAGGCCGCGCTGCGCAATTTTCTGGTGCGCATGGGTTTTGTCCAAAGCCCCACGGTGATGGAGCCGGGCGATTACGCGGTGCGCGGCGGGATCATCGACATTTTCCCGCCCGGTGATCTGGGGCCGGTGCGGCTTGATCTTTTTGGGGATGTGCTGGACGGCGCGCGCCGGTTTGACGCGGCCACCCAGCGGACCACCGAAAAGCTTGATCTGGTGGAACTTGCCCCGGTCAGCGAGGTCATTCTCGATGAACCTGCCATCACCCGGTTTCGCCAAAACTACCGGATCGAATTTGGTGCCGCCGGGACCGATGATCCGCTGTATGAGGCGATCAGTGCGGGCCGCAAGCATCAAGGGGCGGAACATTGGCTGCCGTTTTTTCACGATGGCTTGGAGACCCTTTTTGACTATCTGCCGCAGGCCACGATCACGCTGGATGATCAGGTCACGCCCACACGCATCGCCCGTTGGGACAGCATTGCGGATCAATATGAAACCCGCCGTTTGGCCATGGCCAACCGCAGCCGCATGGACAGCGTCTATAAGCCCAGCCCGCCAGAGGGGCTTTACCTGACGGATGAGGCCTGGCTCTTGGCCACGCAGGATCACCGGATGATCCAGTTCAATCCATTGCCGCAGCCGACAGGCCCAAATGTTCTGGACGCAGGCGCACGGATTGGCCGCAACTTTGCACCCGAACGCCAACAGGAATCTATCAGCCTTTTTGGTGCCTTGGCGTCCCATGTGAAAGCAAAACTTCAAGACGGACCGGTGTTGATTGCCAGCTATTCCGAAGGCGCACGCGAGCGGCTCACCGGTCTGATCGAAGACGAAGGTTTGGCCGAGGCGATCCCGGTGCCCAATGCCACGCGGATCGGTAAACGCGGGTTGCATCTGGCCGTTTGGGCGCTGGAACACGGTTTCGAGGCCCCTGGCCTCACGGTGATTTCAGAGCAAGACGTGCTGGGGGACCGGTTGATCCGCGCGCCCAAGCGCAAGCGCCGCGCCGAGAACTTCCTGACCGAAGCCCAAAGCCTCAGCCCCGGTGATCTGGTGGTGCATGTCGATCACGGCATAGGGCGTTATCTGGGCATGGAGGTGGTCACCGCCGCCGGGGCCGCCCATGAATGTCTGGTGCTGGAATACGCCGAACAGGCAAAGCTGTACCTGCCGGTCGAGAACATCGAACTGCTGTCGCGCTACGGCCATGAAGAAGGGCTGCTGGATCGTCTGGGCGGCGGCGCGTGGCAGTCCAAGAAGGCCAAGCTCAAGGAACGCATCCGTGAGATGGCGGACAAGCTGATCCGGATTGCCGCCGAACGCGCCCTGCGCAAAGCGCCGGTGCTGGAGCCGCCCGCGGGCATGTGGGACGCATTCTCGGCCCGTTTTCCCTATACCGAAACCGATGATCAATTGCGGGCCATCGGCGATGTGATCGACGATCTGACCTCTGGCAACCCGATGGACCGTTTGGTCTGCGGCGATGTCGGCTTTGGCAAGACCGAAGTGGCGATGCGCGCGGCTTTTGTTGCGGCGATGTCAGGTGCGCAGGTGGCAGTGATTGCGCCCACCACCTTGCTGGCCCGCCAACACTACAAAAGCTTTGCCGAACGGTTTCGCGGCTTTCCAATCAATGTCCGACAACTCAGCCGTTTTGTCACCGCAAAAGACGCCGCATTGACCCGTGACGGGATGACCAAAGGCACCGTCGACATTGTGATCGGCACCCATGCGCTTTTGGCGAAAAACATTAGATTTCAAAATCTTGGCCTGCTCGTGATTGACGAAGAGCAGCATTTTGGCGTTGGTCACAAAGAGCGGCTCAAGCAGCTGCGCTCTGACATACATGTTCTGACCCTGACCGCGACACCCATCCCGCGCACCCTGCAATTGTCCCTCACTGGCGTGCGCGATCTGAGTATCATCGGAACGCCGCCGGTGGATCGTCTGGCGATCCGCACCTACGTCAGCGAATTTGACGCCGTGACCCTGCGCGAGGCGCTGCTGCGCGAACATTATCGTGGCGGACAAAGCTTTTACGTGGTGCCGCGCATCAGCGATCTGCCTGAAATCGAAGAATTCCTCAAAAACCAGCTGCCTGAGCTGACCTATGTGATTGCACACGGGCAAATGGCAGCGGGGGAACTCGATGACCGGATGAATGCCTTTTACGATGGCAAATTTGACATTCTGCTGGCCACCACAATTGTGGAATCCGGTCTCGATATCCCAACCGCAAACACCATGATCGTGCACCGCGCCGATATGTTTGGTCTGGCACAGCTTTACCAGATCCGGGGGCGCGTTGGTCGGTCCAAAACCCGCGCCTATGCCTATCTGACCACCAAACCGCGTGCGCGGCTGACCGCCACGGCAGAGAAGCGTCTGCGCGTGCTTGGATCCCTCGACACCCTTGGCGCGGGCTTTACGCTGGCCTCTCAGGATCTGGACATTCGCGGGGCAGGGAACCTGCTGGGCGAGGAACAATCGGGACAGATGCGCGATGTGGGTTTTGAGCTTTACCAATCCATGCTGGAAGAGGCGATTGCCAAGATCAAAGCCGGTGAGATGGAAGGGCTCTCAGAGGCCGATGATCAATGGGCGCCGCAGATCAATCTGGGCGTGCCTGTCCTGATTCCCGAGGCTTATGTGCCAGATCTGGACGTGCGTCTGGGCCTCTATCGGCGCCTGTCGGGCCTTAGCACCAAGGTGGAGTTGGAAGGGTTTGCCGCCGAACTCATTGACCGCTTTGGCAAATTGCCACGTGAGGTAAACACGCTGATGCTTGTCGTGCGGATCAAGGCCATGTGCAAACGGGCTGGCATTGCCAAGCTGGACGGCGGGCCAAAGGGGGCCACGATCCAGTTCCACAACGACAAATACGCATCGCCCGAAGGTCTGGTGAAATTCATCGAGGATCAGCGTGGGTTGGCCAAGGTGCGCGACAACAAGATCGTTGTGCGCCGCGACTGGAAGAAGGACAGCGATAAGATCAAAGGCGCCTTTGCCATCGCCCGCGATCTGGCCGAACATGTGATTGCCAAGGAAAAACAGCGCAAAAAGGTCAAGGCCTGAGCTGCGGGCGGCTTACTCCGCCGCCTGCATCTGTGTCTCTATGCGCCCCAATTGCAGCATCAGGGCAAAGCCGATCACCGCCATGGCCATCACGGCCGCAAACAAAAGCTGCACCCCGCCATCAAAGTAGATGTCGATCAGCGAGGCCACGACAGCGGCAATCACGGTCGAAAATGACCCGATAACAGAGGCGGCCATGCCCGCGATATGGCCCATCGGCTCCATCGCGATGGCATTGAGATTGCCCAAGGTCAGCCCGGCCTGAAAGAAACAACAGGTCTGCCAGAACAGGAAGGCGGCAAACCCGTAAGGTTCGGCCATATTCGCAACCCCGCTGACCAGCAGCGCGGCCGAGATGATGATCTGTGCGCCAAGGGTCATCGTCACCATCCGCCGCATCCCAAAGCGCATCACAAGCTTGGCGTTCAGCAGGCTGGAACTGCCCGCGACAAGGGCAATCGCACCAAACCAATAGGGAAAGTTTTCGGCCCGGCCATAGGTCACGTCATAGATTGACTGCACGCGCATCAAGGTCAGGAACAAGATCCCCATGGCAAGCGATTGCACAAAGATCGAGATCCGCACGCCGGGGTGGGCGAACATTTCCTTAACCGCGCTGCGCATCAGATGAAATTTGAGCGGCCTGCGGTTTTCCACAGGCAGCGTTTCCGGCAGGCGCAGGCCCATCCAAACCACGGATATGATTGAGAAAAGAATAAAGGCGACAAAGATACCGCGCCATCCGACACCGGCGATAATCACAGCGCCCATGGCCGGGGCAAAGGCAGGGATCAGGGTGAAAATCAGCATGACGATTGACACGATCCGCGCCATTTCACGGCCCGCATAAAGATCACGCACAACGGCCACCGCAACAATCCGCGGACCGGACGCGCCAAGCCCCTGGAACAGCCGCGCGACCAGCATCACCTCAAGTGTGGAACTGGCCCAGGCCACCGCCGCCGAGACAATATAGAGGCCCGCACCGATAAAGATAATCCGCCGCCGTCCAAAGGCATCAGACAGCGGACCGCTTATAAAGGTGCCAAGCCCCATGCCGAGCACAAAACTGGTCAGGATCAGGGCGGCGTTTTGAGGGGCATCCGGGGCAAGTTCGGCCCCCATAACCGGCAGGGCGGGCAGCATTGCATCGATCGAAAAGGCGATCGTTGCGAACATCATCGCGATGAGCGCAACAAATTCGGCGCGGCCCATGGCAAACCGGTCTGATTGCTCTGTCACGAAATGCTCCCTCAATGTGCACAAGGCATAACTCAAGGTTGCAATAGCGGCAATCGGTATTCCGGATTGTGCAAGGGTCGGTGGGGGTTTAGGCTATCAGCGACATAGAATTGTCGAAATACGACATCTCCGCGCCCTCATGGTGCAGTATTTGTGCAATATCCTGCACCCCATCGAAGGGGCCGGCGCAGTTTGGCGCCGCGATAAGGGCGCAGATGTCATGGTTCACGATGTCGGTTCGTATTTGGGCAAAGCTGTCCTGGGTGATCACCTTTGACACAAACCGGCAGCTCTCCAACATGTTGCGCCGTTGTCCAAAGCTGTTGTTGCAAGGCTGGCCGCATAGAGCGCTGAACCCATCGGTGCGGCAGCCGACAATCACATCGCTGCCCAAACGGGTTAATTCCTGCAAAAACCGGATCTGATCGGGGCCAAATAGGTCAAATGCGCCATAGGTCAGCACAGAGCGATAGCGGGCAGGGCGCAGTTTCATCATGCTGGGCGCTCCAGTTGCGAGGCGGAGGCTGCAACGCTTTCATTGCGCCAGATCGCCTTGATGCCGCTGGTATCGACCGTGGTCAGTGATGTGAATATTAGCCCTGCTCTGCCAAACACTTGCACTGTGTTCGGGGCAGGCACATTTGCCTGTTTGTCTGCCATTTTACCCGCTCTCTCGATGGGGTCTAACGCCCCTTATGAACAGAACTCTACGTCAGCTTGTGCAGATAGGCAAAAGGGCGCGGGCCGCTGGGCTGTGCAACTGTACCCCAAACGCCACAGTCAGGACGGATCAGCGCCGGTCAACTCGTCAATCACCTTGAGCCAAAGCGCAGGTGGCTGTGCGCCTGGCACGGCATGCTGGTTGCCAACAATGAACGTCGGAACGGAGCTGATCCCCATCTGGCGGCTGTGCGCATCGCGGTCACGGATGGCTTGTATGTCTTCGTCGGTCAGCAGCAGTTTGGCGACCACCGCGGCGTCCATTTCGATGCTGTCAGCAATATCTGCCAGAACTTCGGCATCGCCAATGTCCCGCGCATCGACAAAATAGGCTTTGAACAGGGCCGAAACCGCCGCAGTCTGCCGCCCCTCGATGCCCGACCAATGGATCAGCCGATGGGCATTGAGCGTATTGGGCGTGCGCTGCATCGCCTCGAAATTGATGTTCAGGCCCGCTTTCTCAGCATGTTCCACCACCGGGGCATAGGCCCGCACCGCCGCTTCCTTGCCGCCGAACTTGCCCTCAAGATAGTCGCGCCGGTCCATTCCGCCTGCAGGCATGTCGGGGTTGAGCTGGAACGGATGCCATTCGATCACGAAAGGATGGTCTGGCCGCTGTGCCAGCGCCTTGTCCAGATGCGCCTTGCCGATATAGCACCACGGGCAAATCGGGTCTGACATAATGTCCAGCTTGATCGGATCACGCATTGTTCTTGCCCTCATAATCGGCCCGCAACGCCCGGCGCAGCAGTTTGCCATTCGCGCCCATCGGCAGCTCTGGCACATGTTGATAAAGACGCGGCTGTTTGTACCGCGCCAGATTGTCCTTGGCATACTGGTCCAGCGCCTGATGGTCCAGTGGGGCAGGCGCGGTGTAGAAGGCGGCGATTACGGAAACGCCCTCCTTTATGGTCACCTCGACCACACCAATACCGGTGATCCCCGGCGCAGCGGCCAGCGCGGCCTCAACCTCAAGTGGCGAGACACGAAAGCCGCCCGCGTTCATCATATCGTCATTGCGCCCCAGATAGGTGATCTGCCCGTCCGCATCCATATGCGCCTGATCACCGGTCAGGAACCAATCGCCGCGATAGCGCGAGGCTGTTTGGTCCGGCGCATCCAGGTATCCCAGCATCAATCCGGGGTCCGTGTTGTGAATGGCGATAATGCCGGACTGACCAGCTTCGACGGGTCCGTCATCGCCCATCAGGCAGACGCGCCGCCCCGGTTGCGCCCTGCCCAAAGCGCCGGGGCTTGCCGGATGGTCCGGACAGCCCGAAATGAATGTGGAACATTCCGACATGCCAAAGGCCTCGTAAATCGCGGTGCCGGTGGCGGCGTTCCAATGCCCACGCACCCCATCGGCCATCTTTTCACCGGCGCTAAGACCATGGCGGAGTTGGGGAAGGACGGGCGCATGGTCCGACTTGAGCATCTGCCGATAAACCCCCGGAGCGGCTGCAAAAATTGTCGCATCGTGGTCTCGCAATAACTGCCACAGCCCGGATGGCGCAGTTCCGGCCTCCGGGATCAATGCGGTTGCGCCGCAGGTCCATGGGTCCATCAACCCGGTGCCAAGGGTATAGGTCCAGTTGAACGCGCCCGCGTGCAGCAGCCGGTCCTGCGCCCGCAGACCGTACCAGCCATCGAACATCATCCGCCGCGCCCAGATCGCCCGGTGTGCATGCATCACCGCTGAAGGTTTGCCGGAGGTGCCGGAGGTATAGATGATATATCCCAGCCGGTTGGGATCGCCCCGATGCCATGCGGCAGGCGGCAGGTCGCGCATGGCCCGCAAGCGTTCCAACGAGACCTCAAGAGGGGCCGGGGCGCTGGCCACATCCGGGTCGCGCAGAACCGCAGCGGGCTTGAGCATCGGCGACATCTTCGCCACCTCTGCCTCGGTCAATGCCGCCGCGGTCGGCACCGGCACCAGACCTGCGGCCAGTGCGCCCAGATAGGCCAGCGGGAAATCCGGCGTATTGCCAAGACGCATCAGAACGCGATCCCCGGGCACCAACCCCAGTTGCAGCAATCCTGTCGCCGTGCCGCGCACTGCGCTGCGCAACCGGCCATAGTTCCACTCCTCCACGTCCGTGCCGGAAACAATCATCAGGGCGGTTTTATCTGCCGCTGCTCCGCCGGAGGTCAGCACATATTCGGCCATGTTAAAGGGCGCGGGGCAGGGTGGGAAACGGTCGTTTTCGGCTGTAAGGTCCATATATCCGCGCTACCGCGTCCGCGCCGCCGTTGCAAGGTGGCCAGCCTGCCGATATAGCATGGCCATGACCAAAGATGCCCCTGTCAGCCTGATCCAGATCGCCCGCGCCAGCGGCGAAAGCGATGAAACCCCGCCTGTCGATCTGGGGGCGCGGGTGCGCGAGCTGCGCAAGGGGCGCAGTTGGACATTGGAGCAGGCGGCCAAGCAGGCCGGGCTGGCCCGATCGACCCTGTCCAAGATCGAAAACGGGCAGATGTCTCCGACCTATGACGCGTTGAAAAAGCTGGCCGTGGGGCTGGAAATTTCGGTCCCGCAATTGTTCACGCCGCCCGCTGCGGACAAGATCAATGGCCGTATGGCGGTGACCAAATCGGGCGAGGGGGCGGCCAAGGCGACCACCACCTATGAGCATGAGCTGCTGGGCGATACCCTGCGCAAGAAACAAATGCTGCCCTACCGCGCCCGTATCCGCGCCCGCAGCATGGATGAATTTGACGGTTGGGTGCGCCATGACGGCGAAGAGTTTCTCTATGTGCTGACCGGTGTTGTGCAGCTTTACACAGAATTTTATGAACCTGTTGAACTGCGCCGGGGTGACAGCGCCTATTATGACGCGACCATGGGCCATAACGTCATTTCCACCAGCGCGGATGACGCGATGATCCTATGGGTGACGTCGCTGGCCTGAGGTCAAAGGATCAGGGCGCAGGCGTTCAAATGCGTCCGCAACGCTGCGGCGTCCATCTTTTCCACGGGTTCGGCAAGGAAGGCAGCGGCGCGCCTGTACAAAATATCATAGGCCTGGGAAAAAGCGCCGGGAACGGCCTTTCCCTGCGCGGCGGCTGGATCTTCGACACCCCAATGGGCGCGGATGGGTGCACCCGGCCACATCGGGCAGGTCTCGCCTGCCGCCGATCCGCAGACCGTGATCACTGCATCCATAACCGGCGCGTCCGGCAGGGCAAATTCATCCCAGCTTTTGGAACGGGCATCAGAAACATCCATGCCTTTTTCGCCAAGCAGGACAATGGATTGCGGGTGCACCTGACCGGCAGGCTGGCTTCCGGCGGAATAGGCCCGCACGCGGCCTTTGCCCAGATTGTTGAGGATCGATTCAAGCAAGATCGAGCGGGCGGAGTTGCCGGTGCATAAAACAAGTATATTCATGAGCCTCGCCTACAAGAGGGATGTTTCGGTTTTATGACAGAGACAGGTCAGTTGCCCGCGTCCTGCCACCACCAGACCTGCGGCATGTAATACGACCCATCCCCATAAAGCGGCAGTGTTTCGGGATAGACCATCCGCGCATCATGGGCGATCAAACCCTCGTTGAATTGCCAGAACGGGATGACATAGCGCCCTGCGGTTAACACCCGGTCCAGTGCGCGGGTGGCAGCGGTAAACCCTTCGCGGTCGCGGGCTGACAGCATCTGGTCAATCAATCCGTCAATCGCCGGGTTCCTGGCCCCCATCAGGTTGCGCGATCCCGGCTGATCTGCCGCTGCACTTCCCCAGTAATATCGCTGTTCGTTGCCGGGGCTCAGCGACAGGGCACGACGGAAATGAGCCATATCGAAATCGAAATCGGAGGTTCGCGCCACCAGTTGGGCATTGTCGACAACCTCGACTGAGGCCTCCACGCCCAAACGCTTGAGCGCCTGAATGTAGAGCTCGGCAATCTTGGTGTGCTCGGCGTTGTTCTTGGACAGCAGAATGCGAAAGCTGAGCGGTTTGCCGTTGGCATCACGCATCTGGCCATCCTGCGGGCTGTAACCGGCGGCCTCAAACAGTTTCATCGCGGCGCGAATGCCCTTGCGGTTGCGGGCCGTGCCATCGGCAACGGGCAGGGTATAGCCTTCCAATGTGCCGGGCAGCAGGTGATCGGAATAGGGTGCCAATGCCGCCAGAACCGCGCCCTTGGCGGGACCGGGCTGCATCGCCAGTTCGGAGTTGGAGAAATAGGAGGAAATCCGCGGCAACGATCCGCCCGTTAAGGCATCATTTATATATTCAAAGTTAAACGCCGCGATCATCGCCTCGCGCAGACGCCAATCGTCAAACGGCGGGCGGCGGGTGTTCATCACAAATCCCGTCATGCCCGATGGTTTTTGATGGGCAAAGGTGGATTTTAGCACCTCACCCCGATCGATGGCGGGGAAATCGTATTGTGTGGCCCAGGTTTCGGCGTTGAACTCACGCACCGCGGAAATTTCACCGCCTTTGAACGCCTCGAACAACACATTGGCATCGCCGTAAAAGTCGATCTTGATCTGGTCAAAGTTGTTGGTGCCGCGCACCACGGGAACATCCGCTCCCCAGTAATCGGGGTTGCGTGTCAGAACCACCTGCGCGCCGGCCTTGTAATCAGTGACCACATAGGGACCGCTGCCCAGCGGGATGTCCTGCAAAGGGGCATTGGCAAAGTCTTTGCCTTCCCACTGCGCCTTGGACAGGATCGGGCGCATCCCGGCCAACAGGGCCAGTTCCCGGTTGTCGGTGTTGAAAGTCATCCGGACTTTGCGCGGGCCGGTGGCCTTAATCGTTTCGATCTGGCTGCGCAGCCCGTGATATTTGGGATGCCCTTCGGTCCCGAGCAGGTCATAGGAGAAGATCACATCCTCCACAGTGACAGGCGAGCCATCGGAGAATCGCGCCTCTGGCCGCAGGGTAAACTCGACCCAGGAGCGGTCATCCGGGGTTTCAATCGATTCGGCGAGCAGCCCATAAAGCGTAAATGGCTCATCCCAAGAGCGCCCCATCAGGCTTTCGTGGGTCAAAAATGGCAGCTGCCAGGGTTTGTTGCCCTTTCGGACAAACGGATTGAGACTGTCGAAACCGCCGTTGTCGCCCAGAGTGATCTGCCCGCCCTTGGGCGCATCTGCGTTCACATAAGGCAGCGACACAAAATCAGGTGGCAGCGCGGGTTCTCCATACATAGATATCCCGTGTTTTGGCGCAGCCTGTGCCATCGCCGCGAAGAGAATCAGTGAAGAAGCCCCCGCAACGCCCCGCAATTTTTGGAAAAAATCCATTGCCATTTCTGCAACAATCCCGCTCTGCCCTTGTTTTATTGAGGCCATGAATAGCGGGGGTTAACGGGGAGTTGCAACTTTTAGCTTGGCCTGAGGCATCGAATTGCTTATAAAGGTGTCACTGCTCGATAGGTTTCTTGCCTGTATGAAACCTGCCTCAATAACTTAACGCCCGCTTCGTGCGGGCGTTTTTTTTGGCAGAAACTGGTTTGGACCCTGCACAAAGCAGGGCGGAACCAAATCAGAAATAGGGCGTTTCCTTTGCAGCCGCAGCACGGCAAGATGCGTGCGCAGCATACTCAAGGAGACATCCCATGGCATTCACGATTGACCTGTCCGGCAAAACCGCCGTCATCACCGGCTCGAACTCGGGCATTGGCCTGGGGATTGCTTGGGAACTGGCCCGCGCGGGGGCGGATATTGTCCTCAATTCCTTTACCGACAATGACGAAGATCACGCGCTGGCGCAAAGCATCGCGGACGAGGCCGGAGTAAGCGCACGCTACATTCAGGCCGATATGTCCAAGGGCGATCAATGCCGTGATCTGATCACCAAGGCAGGGCGCTGCGATATTCTGGTTAACAATGCAGGTATTCAACATGTCGCCGCAATTCCCGATTTTCCGGTCGAGAAATGGGATGCGATCATCGCGATCAACATGTCATCTGCCTTTCACACCACCGCCGTGGCCCTGCCGATGATGCGCAAGGCAGGTTGGGGCCGGGTGATCAACATCGCCTCGGCACATGGGTTGACGGCGTCGCCCTACAAGGCGGCCTATATCGCTGCCAAACACGGGGTGGTCGGCCTGACCAAGACCACCGCACTGGAAACCGCCAAGGAAGACATCACCTGCAACGCCATTTGCCCCGGTTACGTGCTGACCCCGATTGTGGAAAAGCAGATCCCCGACACCATGAAGGAATACGACATGACCCGCGAAGAGGTCATCGAGAACGTCATGCTCACCCGCCAGCCCAGCAAGGAATTTGCCACTGTTGAACAGATGGGCGGCACGGCGACGTTTCTGTGTTCCTCTGCGGCGGCACAGATCACCGGCACCACCATCAGCGTCGATGGCGGCTGGACCGCGCTGTAATTCATGGCAAAGAAACGCATCAATCTGGCGCTTCAGGGCGGCGGGGCGCATGGCGCCTTCACCTGGGGTGCCCTTGACCGTTTGCTCAAGGACGACGAAGTCGAGATCTGCGGCATCTCCGGCACCTCGGCAGGGGCGCTCAACGGCGCTGCGCTCAAGGCTGGGATGGTGCAGGGCGGCAAGGCGGGCGCACGGGACAATCTGACATGGCTTTGGGGACAGGTCGCGGGTGTCACCGACATGCGTCTGGCCCATTGGATGGCCCCTTTCGGCATAGGGGCGCTCAGCCAGGCGATTGAATACAGCTGGCCTGTGACGCTGTCAGATGCCGTTTCTGGCCAGATTTCGCCCTACGCCTATGGCCCGTTCTATCGCAATCCACTGTCCGATATTGTGCAGCGGTTCGACTATGACAGGGTCTGCAATCACGTCGCGCCGCTATTGTTCATCTGCGCCACACGGGTGCGCAACGGCAAGATCAAGATTTTTGAAGGCGACGAGATCGGCCCTGACGCTTTGATGGCCTCGGCCTGTCTGCCGACGATTTTCAAGGCGGTGGAGCTTTTCGATCCCGAAACCGGCCGGAATGAGGCGTTTTGGGATGGCGGCTATACCGGCAATCCGGCGCTGTTCCCGCTGTTTCAACGAGATCTGCCTGATGACATCGTGATCATCAACATCAACCCGTTGGAGCGGGACGAGCTGCCGGTCACTCCCAAACAGATCCAGAACCGGATCAACGAGATCAGCTTTAATTCTAGCCTGTTTCGCGAGTTGCGCGCCATCGAATTTGTACAACGCTTGCTGGACGACGGGGCCGTGTCCGAAGGGCATATGAGCCGTGTACGGGTGCATATGATTGCTGATGATGAATTGATGGCGCAACTGTCCGTGGCCACCAAACTGGTGCCCAATGCAGCCGTGATCAAAACCCTGCACGATGCGGGGTACAACGCCGCCGATCAATTTCTGGCCAATCATAAGGATGATCTGGGCCAACGCAGTTCGGTCGATCTGCCAGCGATGTTTGGCTGAAATCAGTCCTTGGCCGGGATCTTGTCCAACAAATCCGTCAATCCGCCCGTGCCTGTCTGCCCCTCGGAGCGGTCGGAGGGGTAAACCAGCCCCGCAGAGATCACCAGTTTGGCAGCGTCCTCGACGCTCATATCCAGCTCAATCACGTCTTTCCGCGGGAAAAACAGCAGGAAACCCGAGGTCGGGTTCGGCGTTGTCGGCAGAAAGACCGAGACCATGTCATCCGATGGATCGGTCTTGGCGGCGACCTCGCCCTTGGCCATGGTCGAGATAAAGCCCAGGGCCCAGATGCCCCGGCGCGGATATTCGATCAGACAGGCCGTCTCAAAGCTGCGCTCGGACTGGGCAAAGATGGTTTCGGAAATCTGTTTGATCCCCGAATAGATCGACCGCACTACCGGTGTGCGTTCCACCAGACCTTCGGCAAAGCGGATCAGGGACCGGCCCATGATCCCCTTGGCCATCCAACCGACAATGATCGTGAACAGCAGGAAAATAACCACACCAAGGCCGCGCACGTTGATCTGCACCGACGGATCGAGGCCAAGGTAGTCCTGCAACATCCGGTCGGGGTGATAGACCTCCGGCACCAGCGGCAGAACAAATCCGTCGATCCAACCCACAACCGTCCAGATCAGCCACATCGTCAGCCCAACGGGCGCGATCACCACCAATCCGGTCAGGAACGAGGCCCGCAAACGGGCCAACACGCCGCGCTTGGGCGTGGGTTCAATGTCAAATGGCGTGTTCATGTCTCAAGGGTTCCAAAATCGATCTGGCTATAGCTAGTTCCTTTGCCGGGGTCCGACAATGGCTGCACCTGAAAATGGCGGAGGATCACCTGATTTTTATGAGGTCAAACGGGCAGTTCGGTCAATTCACGGGCAATATCTGCCGCCAGACGGGCATTGTTGCGCACCAGCGCGATATTGGCGATCAAAGACCGCCCCTCGGTCAGCTCGAAAATCCGTTGAAGCAGATAGGGCGTGACCCCTTTGCCAGCGATCCCGTGGGCATCTGCATCAGCCTGTGCCTGCGCGATCACCGGGGCCAGTTCGGCGGCAGGGATTTCATCTGCGGCGGGGATGGGGTTGGCGATCAATTGTCCGCCGGGCAGGCCCATCGCGCCGCGCATCCGGTGGGCGCGGGCGATCTGTGCGGCCTCATCCATCCGCAAGGGGGCGGGCAGGGGTGACGTCGCGCTCCAGAACGCAGGAAAGCTGTCTTGGCCGACGGCAATGACCGGCACACCCTGGGTTTCCAGCACTTCAAGGGTTTTTGGCACGTCCAAAATCGCCTTGGCCCCGGCGGCCACCACGGTCACGGGTGTTTGGGCCAGCTCCATCAGGTCCGCCGAGATGTCAAAGCTGTCTTCGGCGCCTTTGTGTACACCGCCAATGCCGCCCGTGGCAAAGACCCCGATCCCAGCGAGATGCGCCGCGATCATCGTGGCGGCCACCGTCGTGGCACCCGTGCCGCCCGTGGCGATGCAAACGGCCATGTCCGCGCGGCTGAGTTTGGCCACGCCCTTGGCCTGCGCCAAGCTGGTCAATTGCTCAGGATCCAGCCCGATGTGGAGGGTTCCTTCTATCACCGCAATCGTGGCAGGCACCGCACCGGCGGCGCGAATGTCGTCCTCAACCTGCCGGGCGACCTCCAGGTTTTGCGGATAGGGCATGCCGTGGGTGATGATCGTGCTTTCAAGCGCAACAATCGCAGCGCCCGATGTGCGGGCTTTGGCCACTTCGGCGCTGTAGGTCAGGGGCAGGGTGGTCATATCTTGGTCTCTCCGGACACATAAAGGGCGGCGGCTTCAAGCGCATCGGACAAGGCCGATTGCGGATCGCGGTCGCGTAATTCTGCAGCGACATGGGCCGCCATAAAGGTATCGCCAGCACCGGTCACACGGGCCACATGCACCTGCGGCGGCGTCATGGTGATCAGGGCATCCGATTGCCCTACGGTCGCAGGATTGCCGCCATCGGTCACAACCGCCCGCGCCGCACCGCGCGCGAGCAGGCCAGCCGCCGCATCGGCAGAGCTTTCAAACGGGGCTTCACACAGCAGCCCGGCCTCTTCGAGGTTTACATAAAGTGTGCCGCGCCCCGATTGCACAAACGGGCTGAGCCGCAACGCCTTGCCGGGGGAGGCGGGTGCAACCCGCAGATCGGCCTGCGCCAACAACGGGCTTTGCGCCACCTGCGCCAGCAAATCCAGCGTCAGATTGCCATCCAGCGCGACCGCCCCGCAATAGGGCGCAGCGAGACTGCCGTCCGACAACGGGCGCAAGATCTTGTCTCCTGCCGCCTCAAGCGAATGGGCATCGGCAATCGCTGCAATCAGCCCGTTTGATCCTTCGACAGCCATATACTGATCTGTTGGCAAATCATCCGAGCGGTAGATGTGCTCTGTGTTCAGCCCGCGCAGGGCGCAAGCGCGGATCAGTTCATCGCCTTCAATGTCGCGGCCCACGGCGCTCAGCAAGGCCGGCTTCAGGCCGAACCGCGCCAGCGCCATCCCGATGTTCAGCGCCACACCGCCGGGCAGTCGGGTGATCCGCCCCGGCATATCGGAGCCTTGGCGCATCGCGGTCTCTGACCGGCCAATCACGTCCCATAGAACGGAACCGATGCACAGAATATCGGGGGTTTTGGAATTTGTGTCAGACATAGGCCGGATGTAGCCGCTGTTGCCACTTAAGGGCAAGGCGGCTGTGACCGCAAAATGCCGTTGTCCTTACGGCACCGCAAAGGTCAGCGCTGCCCAAAGGGTTTCCCAGACCGGATCAGTCTTTGGGTCCACCATGTCAGCTGCAGGACGCAGAACCACCGCATCAAAGATATAGCTGTGTCCGGAACTAACAGGGATCACCGCCTCGCCTTGCGCATTGGTCCGGTACAGCGTGACAGTCACATCACCGCTGCGCGCGCGGTCGAACACCTCGACCTGCGCATCTGGACGTACGGCGCCCTGATAAAGAACCCGGACCCGCATCTGGCCATCAAAATCCGGCGCGTAAGGATTGCTGAGCGCGACAAATTCCGTTTGCATTCCGGTGCTTGCGTCCGCACCCGCACCGGACCCAACCGCGATCAAGGACTTGGCGTGCCGGGTGTAGCGTTCCTTGAAACCTTCCATGGGCCAACCTGCCGCCGCATGGTCCGTCGCTGCAGACTGAAAATCCTTGTGCTCTGCAAATTTCAGGAACTTGGCCCATTCCTTGTAGGTCAGAGTTGACGGAGCGGTTTCGTGGATCACCACCGCCAAGGTATCCGCCAGAGGGGCCGGCACATTGAGCGCAGGCCGATCCCCGGCGCGCGGCATCAACTCAGTGCGCTTGTCATTTGCGATCAAGGCATAGGTTTCAGAGCGCCGATCAAAAAACCCCAGCGTTGTGCCACGAAAATTCTGGCCGTTCTTAAAATCCGCCTGTAGCGTGCCGCCAATTGGCACTTGATATTGATCCGGTTCGATCCAGAATTCATGGGACGCAACCGGCGCAGCAAGCGCAACAAGAAACGGCAAGGGCAGAAGGCGAGACAGAAACATGTGGCATACCTTTGATGGGACCAAACTCAAGCTGACGCTGGTGGCGTTAATGTCAAGTCTGCTTCTGTGGATCGCAGACACCGCCCGCGCCCATGAGGTGCAGCCGACCATCGGTGATTTCACGGTGACTGACGGCCAGTTGGAATTGACCCTGCAGATCAATCTTGAGGCCTTTCTGGCCGGGATTGATCTGGATGAGCTGGACGATACCAACAATGCGCCGAACGCGGCCGACTATGACACATGGCGCGGGCTGAGCGCGGCTGAGGTTGCCGAACGCGCGCCTGTCTTGCTGCCCGGTTGGAACGCTTTGCCGGTCCTGATGTCGGGGGACCAGGCACTGCCGCTTGAAACACGCGATTTGCAGGTGCCTGAAGGTGTCGATTTGGAACTGCCGCGATTGTCCACTTGGACTTTCACCGCCGATCTGCCCGCCGATGCCCGCAGTATTATAGTGAACTGGCCTGACGGCGCTGGCGCGATGGTGCTGCGCCAACAAGGGGTCGAGGCGCCCTTTACGGGATATCTCAGTGGCGGCGAAAGCTCTGGCACAATTGCGCTGGCGGGCGGCGGGGCGCAGACCCCGATGCAGGCCTTCATGAGCTATATTCCCGTTGGTTTTGACCATATTCTGCCCAAGGGTCTGGATCATATCCTGTTCGTTCTGGGGCTGTTTTTCCTCTCTACCCGTCTGCGCCCACTGATCTGGCAGGTCTCGGCCTTCACGCTGGCGCATACCGTGACCCTGGCACTGGGGGCGCTGGGATGGGTGTCCGTTCCAGGTGAAATTGTCGAGCCGCTGATCGCTGCATCGATTGTCTATGTGGCGATTGAGAACGTCTTTGCCTCCAAGCTTAATGCCTGGCGTCCATTGGTGATCTTTGGATTTGGTTTGCTACACGGGCTTGGCTTTGCCTCCGTGCTGGGCGAATTTGGCTTGCCGGAAGCGCAGTTTATTCCCGCATTGATCGGCTTTAACGTTGGCGTTGAATTGGGACAGTTGACAGTGATCGCACTCGCCTTTGCCGCCGTGGGCTGGGCGGCAAATCACGCATGGTACCGCAGCCGCATAGCGGTGCCTGCCTCCTGCGTGATCGCAGCCGTCGGGGCCTATTGGTTTGTAGAACGGGTATTTTTGTAATAGGGGCCGTTGGTTAGCCCATTGCCTTGATCAATTCACCAAGCGCGGCAGCGGGATTTTCCTGCTGCCAGATCTCATCACCCACCCCAAAGAAATCGGTATAGGGCGTCAACGTGCGGACCATCGCCGCGTCCAACGCGCCTTCGGCAACAACCGGCACTTCGATCATCTCGGACCACCACTGAAACACGTCCAACTCGGCAAAGCTGCCGTCGTCCAAGGGCGAGGCCTGCACCGGCCCAAAGCTGATGTAATCGGCGCCCGCCTCACCAGCCGCCATACCATCATGGCGCGAGATGCCGCAGAAACTGCCGACGATTGCATCCTCGCCCAGCTCCTTACGGGTGTATCGCACCGACCGCGCCGCATCTGACAGATGCACACCATCCAGCCCCAGACGTTCAACCAGCAACAAGTGATCGGAAATCACCAAGGCTACATCACGGGCATGGGTCACTTCGCGCAGGGCATCTGCGGCGCGCGACAGGCGGTCCTCGTCACGGGTGGACAGGGCAAGGCGCACACAGGCGATGGGATGGGCATCCAGAACACCGGCCAAAACATCGGGAAAGCTGCTCAGTTCAATTTCTGGCGGCGTGATCAGATAGATCTGCGGCTGTTCTGGCTGGTCCATGTCGCGTCCTTTTCATAGTCTTGAGCGCCTGATTATCGGATGGGGCGGCAAATGCAAAACCCTATCTGGGGCCATGGACGATTTCGCCCGTGTATCCGCCATCTTGCGGTGCTCTGCGGCGGCGCGTAAGAGGCGGGCATGAGCGATGAAATTGGTAAGTTGAAGATGCCAGCCGTGGTGCTGGTGCGCCCGCAAATGGGTGAAAACATCGGCGCGGCGGCGCGGGCGATGTTGAATTTCACCCTTGATCACATGCGCATTGTTGCGCCCCGTGACGGTTGGCCCAATCCGGCCGCTGTTGCGATGGCCTCTGGCGCGGGCCGGGTTCTGGATGCGGCGCAACTTTGCCCTGATCTGCCCGATGCCCTGTCCGATTGTGATTATGTCTATGCCACCACGGCGCGGGGCCGTGATCTGACCAAACCGGTGTTCAGCCCCGAAGCCGCGATGCGCGACGCCGCCGCCCGGATCGGGGAAGGACAACGTGTTGCGGTTCTGTTCGGGCCGGAACGTGCGGGTTTGGAAAACGATGACGTGGCCCGCGCAAATGCCATCGTAACCGTGCCGGTGAATCCGGAATTTGCCTCGCTCAACCTCGCGCAATGTGTGTTGCTGATGGGCTATGAATGGATGCGTGCCAGCGCCGAGGTGACGGATCTGACCGTCGAAATGGCCGGCACCGATTGGGCCAAGGGTCAGGACATCGAACATCTGGCGGGCCATTTTGAGGACCGTCTGGAGGAGGCCGGGTTCTTTTTCCCTGAACACAAGGCCCAATCGATGAAGATCAACCTGCGCAATATGTGGTCGCGCATGCCGCTGACGCGGGCGGATGTGCAAATGCTACATGGTATGATGCGTCAAATGGTACGCTGGAAAGAGCGCGACTAGACCTTTCGCGCCCGCTGCCCTACCTATCTGTGCAAGATGAAAAGTGAGGCGCAGCATGGCGGAAAAACGCAAGTTGTTCGAAGAGGTGGGCGCGGCAGAAGCCGAACGCCCCATGGCACAAACCGGAGTGATTGACCGGGGCAGGGGCGGCGCACGCGGCGCCATCCGCATCTGGCTCATGATCCTCTTTGCACTGGTGTTTGTGATGATCGCTGTGGGCGGTCTGACCCGTTTGACCGACAGCGGATTGTCGATTACCGAATGGCGCCCCCTGACCGGCGCAATCCCACCGCTGAGCGAGGCAGACTGGCAAAGCGAATTTGCCAAGTATCAAGAGATCGACGAATTCAAGGTCCAGAATGCCTGGATGCAGCTGTCTGATTTCAAAACAATATACTGGTGGGAATGGGGGCATCGCCAATTGGGCCGGGTGATCGGCCTTGTCTGGGCCATCGGCTTTCTCTGGTTCCTTGTGCGGCGGCAAATTCCCACCGGCTGGACCGGACGATTGGTGTTCATCGGTGCGCTTGGCGGTGTGCAGGGCGCGATCGGCTGGTGGATGGTTGCCTCCGGCGTGACCAGCGGCGAGGGCATCACCGATGTGGCCAGCTACCGCCTTGCCACGCATCTGGGGCTGGCCTTTGTGATTCTTGGGTTCATCACCTGGTATGTGCTGTTGCTCGGGCGCAGCGAACGCGACCTGATGCAGGCCCGCCGCGCCAAGGAGGGCAAACAATTTGGGCTGGCAACAGGCCTGCTGCATTTTGCATTCCTGCAAATCCTGCTTGGTGCCTTGGTCGCGGGCATTGATGCGGGCCGCTATTTTGTTGATTGGCCGCTGATGCAGGGGCAGTTCTTTCCGCCTGACGCCTTTGACATCGCACCCGCATGGCGGAATTTCTTTGAGAACCCCGGTTTGGTGCAGTTTATGCACCGGATTGCGGGGTATCTGCTGTTGGTTTTCGGGATTGTGGTCTGGCTGCGCGGGCGGCAATCGGCCCATCCCAACACCCGCTTTGCCTTTAATGCGGTGATGGCGGCCCTGGCGCTGCAAATCGCAGTTGGCATCACCACGGTTGTTTATGCCGCGCCTGTGCATATTGCCCTTGTCCATCAGGCACTTGCCGTGATCCTCTGGGTCTTGATCCTGCGCGCCCGTTTTCTGGCCGCCTATCCCGTTGCAACATCCCTGAGAGGAAATTGAGCATGTCTGCCTATGATGAATTGATGGCGTTCCAGCGCGACACAGAGGCACTGTCGCAAGTGGCAGGCCGCCTTGGCTGGGATCAGGAAACCATGATGCCGCGCGGCGCAGCGCCCCAAAGGGGCGAGGAAATGGCAGCCATGGAAGGGGTGCTGCACGCCCGCCGCACCGATCCGCGCATGGCGGACTGGCTGGACTCCATTGACGAGACCAGACTGGACGACGTCGGCCGCGCCAATCTGCGCCACATCCGCCGGAGTTATGAGCGAGCCAGCAAGGTGCCCGCCGCATTGGCCGCCCGCATCGCCCGCGTCACATCGGAGGCGCAGGGCACTTGGGCAGAAGCCCGCGCCAACGACGATTTCAAAGCTTTCGTGCCAACCCTGACCGAGGTCGTCGCCCTGAAACGCGAGGAAGGGCAGGCGCTGGCCTCTGGCGGCAATGCCGATGTCTATGACGCGATGCTGGCCGATTATGAACAAGGCACCACGGGCGCGGAACTTGAGGCGATGTTTGGCGCACTTCGCCCCGAACTGACCGAATTGCGCAGCGCAGTACGCGATGCCAAGGCGCCGCCGAAACTGGAAGGCACATTCGACGAGGGCGCGCAGATGAAACTGACCCGCCACCTTGCGCGCTGCTTTGGCTACGACATGAGCCATGGGCGCGTTGACAAGGCGGTGCATCCCTTTGCCTCCGGCTCTGGCCTTGATGTGCGGATCACAACGCGGACCAATGACACCGATCCGTTTAATTGTTTTTACTCAACAATTCACGAGACTGGTCATGGCGCCTATGAGCAAAACATCAACCGCGATTACCTGTTGACCCCACTGGGGCGCGGCGTGTCGATGGGGGTGCATGAAAGCCAAAGCCGGATCTATGAAAACCAGCTGGGCCGCAGCCGCGCATTTACCGGGTATATCTTCGGCCAGATGAAAGACGCCTTTGGCGATTTTGGCGTGGCGGATGAAGAAACATTCTACAAGATCGTGAACAGGGTTTCTGACGGCTTCATCCGCACCGAAGCGGACGAGCTGCAATACAATCTGCATGTGCTGATGCGCTTTGACATGGAACGGGCGCTGGTGAGCCATGATCTGCAGGTGCCGGACCTTGAAGCGGCCTGGAATGACCGTTTTGAGGCCGACTTTGGCTTTGCTGTCGACAAGGCCTCAAACGGGGTTTTGCAGGATGTGCATTGGTCGGTTGGCCTCATCGGATATTTCCCCACCTACAGCCTTGGCAATGTCTATGCCGGCTGTTTGAACGAAGCGATGCGCAGCGCCGTGCCGGATCTGGATGATCAACTTGCCAAGGGTGACACCACCGCCGCGACAAGCTGGCTTCGCGATAATGTGCAGGTGCATGGCGGTCTTTATGAACCCAAAGAAGTGATCACACGGGCCTGCGGAAAAGCGCCAAGCGAGGCACCTTTGGTCAGCTACCTCAAAGCCAAATTCTCGGACCTTTACGGGTTGGGCTAAGGCCCGACAGGGGAAGCGCGAACATTTGTTCGCATTTTGTTCCAAATCTGATAATCTTCACAAAACGGGAGACATCAGATGGACAACAGAGCGGAAAAATACAAACGGTTCAAAGGCCTGCACCATCAGGGGCGGGCCTTTGTCATGCCAAACCCATGGGACGCAGGCACGGCGCGCCTGCTGACCCATGCGGGGTTCGACGCGCTTGCCACCACCAGCGCGGGCTATGCCTTTGCCGCTGGCAAGCGGGACAGCTTCTCAAGTCTGACCCGCGATGAAATCATGATCAATGCGAAGGCCATAGTGGACGCCACGGACCTGCCGGTTTCGGCCGATCTGGAGGATGGGTTTGGCCGAGATCCTGCGACTTGTGCCGAAACCATCGCATTGGCAATAGACATCGGGCTGGTGGGCGGCTCGATCGAGGATGCAACGGGCGATCCGGACGCGCCTGTTTTGCCTATAGACCTTGCCGCAGACCGGATCAGGGCGGCGGCGGAAACGGCAAAGGACCGGGGTTTCCTGCTGACCGGACGGGCCGAAAACTTTATCTCCGGATGCCCGGATCTGGCTGACACGATCAAGCGTTTACAGGCCTATTCGGAGGCAGGTGCAGATGTGCTTTACGCGCCCGGATTGCCCGATCTAGACGCAATAAAAACAGTTTGTGCCGAGGTGGATAAGCCGGTGAACGTGGTGATGGGGCTATCAGGACCGGCCTATACCGTTGAGCAGCTTTCCGCTGCCGGTGTCAGCCGGATCTCGGTGGGTGGGTCATTTGCCCGTGCCGCTTTGGGCGCATTGCGCCGCGCCGCCGAGGAAGTGATGACCAAGGGCACCTTTACCTACGCAAAAGCGGCCATCCCCGATGGAGAAATGGCCGCTTTGATGGATCAGTCCAAGAAATCTGATCGGTCTTAGAATTACGCCTCTTCACCGCCAGAGCCGTCTTCGGCGTCTTCGTCGCCCTGATCGGCAATCCATGCGACGCTGACAACTTCCTCGCCCTTGCCGGTGTCAAAGACTTTGACCCCGCCCGCAGAGCGCGACCGGAAAGAAATGCCCTCAACAGGCACGCGGATTGACTGCCCCTTGGAGGTGGCCAGCATGATCTGATCGTCCATTTCAACCGGGAAGGAGGCAACAATGTCACCGCCGCGCATCGCCTTGTCCATGGCTGTCACACCCATACCGCCGCGCCCGCGCACCGGGTAATCATGGCTTGAGCTGAGCTTGCCAGACCCTTTGGCGGTGATGGTCAGGATCAGGTTTTCATGAGCGGACATTTCCGCATAGCGTTCCTGGCTGATGGTGGCATTGGCATCGACCGCGTCCTCATCGGACACATCAACATCATCCGCCAAGCCCGCAACCGCACGGCGCATTTTCAGATAGGCGGCACGTTCATCTGCCCCCGCATCAAAGTGACGGATGATCGACATCGAGACCACTTTGTCAGATCCGCTGAGCTTGATCCCGCGCACCCCGACCGAGGCGCGGCTGTTGAACACCCGCACATCGGTCGCCGGGAACCGGATCGCGCGGCCCGAATTGGTGGTCAGCATCACATCGTCATCATTGGAGGCAATCCGCGCGTTGATCAGCGTGGTCTCGGCGTGTTCGTCCTCGAATTTCATTGCGATCTTGCCGTTCGACTTCACATTTGTGAAATCAGACAACTTGTTGCGGCGGACCGTGCCTGCGGAGGTCGCAAAGACCACCTGCAGATCGTCCCATTCCTTCTCATCGCGGTCGACCGGCATGATCGCGGCAATGGAAACGCCCACTGGGATCGGCAGGATATTCACAATCGCCTTGCCCTTGGAGGTACGTCCGCCCTGCGGCAAACGCCATGTCTTGAGCTTGTAAACCATGCCATCGGTGGTGAAGAACAACAGCTGCGTATGGGTGTTGGCCACAAAGAGGGTGGTGACAACATCCTCTTCTTTGGTTTGCATCCCCGATACACCTTTTCCGCCGCGCCGTTGGCTGCGGAAATCGATCAGAGGGGTCCGTTTGATATAGCCGCCCGATGTAACGGTCACGACCATGTCCTCACGCGCAATCAGGTCTTCGTCGTCCATATCGCCGGACCAATCGACAATCTCGGTGCGGCGCGGCACGGCAAAGAGATCACGCACTTCGCGCAGCTCATCGGCGATGATGCCCATGATCCGCTCGCGGCTGCCGAGAATCTCGAGGTATTCCTTGATCTTGGAGGCCAGCTCTTCCAACTCGTCGGTGACTTCCTTGACGCCGATCTGGGTCAAACGCTGCAACCGCAGCTCCAGAATGGCGCGGGCCTGGGTCTCGGACAGGTTATAGGTGCCGTCTTCGTTGGCCGTATGGGTCGGATCGTCGATCAGCTTGATATAGTCCAGAATGCTGGCGGCAGGCCAACGGCGCGTCATCAGTTTTTCACGCGCCTCTGCGGCATCGGCAGAAGACCGGATGGTCTGTACCACCTCGTCAATGTTGGTCACAGCCACGGCCAGACCACACAACACATGTGACCGCTCACGCGCCTTTCGCAGCAGATACGCGGTGCGCCGTGCAACAACATCTTCGCGGAAATCAATGAAGGATGTCAGGAACCTGCGCAGTGTCAGGGTCTCTGGCCGGCCGCCATTGAGTGCCAGCATATTGCAACCGAAATAGGTCTGCATCGGGGTAAAGCGGTACAGCTGGTTCATCACCACTTCGGCTGTGGCGTCACGCTTCAGCTCGACCACAACCCGCACGCCGTTGCGGTCGGATTCGTCCTGCACATGGGCGATGCCTTCGATCTTTTTCTCGCGTACCTGCTCGGCGATTTTCTCGATCATCACCGATTTGTTCACCTGATAGGGGATCTCTTCGATGATAATGGCCCAGCGGTCCTTGCGGATCTCTTCCACACGGGTTTTGGCCCGGATGATGACACTGCCGCGCCCTTCTAGATAGGCTTTGCGCGCACCGGAGCGGCCCAGGAGGATACCGCCCGTGGGAAAGTCGGGACCGGGCACGTAATCGATCAATTGCTCGGAGGTCAGGTCAGGCTCTTCAATCAAGGCCAGCGTGGCATCGATCACTTCACCAAGGTTGTGGGGTGGAATATTGGTGGCCATACCAACCGCAATACCGCCAGCGCCATTGACCAGCATATTGGGGAAGCGGGCGGGCAGAACCGTGGGTTCCTTATCCTTGCCGTCATAGTTGTCCTGGAAATCGACAGTGTCGCGGTCGATATCCTCCAACAGATATTGCGCGGCTTTTTCCATCCGCACTTCGGTATAACGGTAGGCGGCTGCCTTGTCCCCATCCATGGAGCCAAAGTTGCCCTGACCATCCAGAAGCACCAGTGACATCGAGAAATCCTGCGCCATCCGGACCAGCGCATCATAGATCGCGCTGTCGCCATGCGGGTGGTATTTACCCATCGCCTCGGCCACCGGCCGCGAGGACTTGCGGTAGGGTTTGTCGTGGGTGTTGTTGGTCTCGTGCATGGCATAAAGGATGCGCCGGTGCACAGGTTTCAGACCATCCCGCAGGTCGGGAATCGCACGGCTGACGATCACGCTCATCGCATAGTCGAGATACGAATTGCGCATCTCTTCTTCGATGGTCACAGACGGGCCGTCATAAACGGGGCGCTGTGGCGTATTTTCGTCTTCGTTTTCAGGGGTTTCTGGCGTATCGCTCACGTTCACTGCTCAGCTGTTGGGGCGCTCTATATCTTGCGGTGATTTATAGCAGAAGCGGAAGATCAGGTGCAATGCCTGTGGCCCAAACGCACTGGCAGCATCCCACTTTGAGTGCCAACACACTGTTTTCATTGAAAAGTAATTCGTTCCGGTCAAACTGGTCCGGCAACAGGCCAAAGAGGAGGGAAAAATGACCCCGAGCGAAACCGAATTGATGCTCAAGGGCTATGGATTAACCACTGCTGAGATCTTTTACCGGATGCCCGATTACACCCATGTGCTGAACAGTTACATCTGGCAGGATTACGATCTGGCGCCAGATCACGAGAAACTGTTTGGATTTGTCGAGTTTTGGCAATCGGAGATCGAGGGCAAGCTGCACTCCCTGCGGTTTACCCATCGCAAGCTGATCGGCCCCGGTGAATGGCAAAATCAGGTGGGTGAATTCACCCTGCATTGATTTTCTCACGCAACGTCGCGGAAAAATCGCTGGCGACAGCGAAAGCGGCTGCCCTAGGCTGTGACAAACAGCAACTTGAGGGCCGACATGCACAGACTTCTGGTGGACCACCGTAATATCACGCAGACAAAGCTGGAAGCCGTGGACCCTGCGCCACTGTCTGATGGTCAGGCGCGGCTCAAGCTGGAAAGCTTTGCCCTGACGGCCAACAATGTGACCTATGCCGCCTCCGGCTTTGCCATCGGGTATTGGAAGTTCTTCCCGACGGGCCAAGACGGTCAGGGTTTGGTGCCGGTTTGGGGCGTGGCCGAAGTGACCGAAAGCACCAGCGATGATCTGGCGGTTGGCACCCGGCTCTATGGCTATTACCCCATGGCGGAGGAACTGGTGATCACCCCCAAGGCCGACGCCCATGGCAGCATTCTGGACGCCGCGCCGCACCGCAAGGATTTGCCGCTGATCTACAACCAATATGTGCCTGTCCATGGCGGCACGGCAGAGCAAGACCACCTGCGGGCGATTCTACAGCCGCTGTTGGCAACCTCCTATCTGCTGTTTGACTGGCTGCTGGACAACGATTGGTTTGGCGCAGAACAGATCATCATCGGCAGCGCGTCCTCAAAGACCGGGCTGGGCCTGTGCAAATACCTCGCTGAGCCGGAACAGCGCCCTTACAAGATTGTCGGCCTCACGTCAGAGCGCAATCGCGCCTTTGTCGAAGGTTTGGGCGCCTGTGATCAAGTACTCAGCTATGATGAAGTGGGCGATCTGGTGCAGGTGCCTTCGGTTTATGTGGATATGGCGGGCAACACTGAGGTCAAGGCAGCGCTGCACAGCCATCTGGCCGATCAACTGCGCCATTCCGCCGCCGTGGGCCTCAGCCATTGGGACAAGTTTGAGCAAAAGCAAGAGCTTGCCGGGCCAAAGCCGGTGTTTTTCTTCGCCCCCGCGCAAGTCGCCAAACGCCGTGAGGATTGGGGGCCCGGCAAGATTGAACAGCAGATCACGCAGGCTTGGAAACGCATCGCGGCGGATGCATCGGGCTGGATGAACGTGGTGGTGCATGACGGCATCGCCGCCTCGGATCCGGTTTACAAATCGCTCGCGGATGGCAGTGCCAATCCCCGCGATGGCCATATCATCCGGCTGTGAACGGCAAGGGTGGGGCAGGGCGCAATGCCCTCAGGCCGAACAGCTTGCCCCGCCCAACACGCAGAACTTTGCACAATGCGGGTGGTTCAGCGCCACGTCGCGCTCTGCCTCTTGCAAGGTCGTGCCCAGCTCGAATTCGGGATCATAGGGCAACAGGGTACAGGCCAGAACTGCCGGGGCCGCAGCACCCTTGCGTTTGACCACCATGCGCGAGGACGAACACATCACCGCGTCGGGCGATTTGTCCAAAATGCCCCAGCAGGCCGTGGTGATTTCAGGCACTTCCACACTTTCGTCCATCTCGGGGAAAAGTACTGTTTTGGCAGGGTCTTGCGCGTCGATCTTAAATCCATGCTCGGCAAAGAACCGGCCATAGCCCGCGCGGCTGTCTTCATCGCTGTCGGCAAAGACCGAACGGCCCGCAACCGCCATCTGGAACCCGTTGTCGCGCAGCCATTTCATGCCGGTCAACGTCTTGTCAAACGCCCCTTCACCGCGCTCTGCGTCATGCAGATCCGCGCGGTAGTGATCGACGGAGATTCGCAAGGTCAGCTTGCCCGGATAGGTCTTGTTCAGCCGCAACAAACCAGCCTGCATGGTCTTGCGCATCATCGGACGCATCGCATTGGTCAGAATCAAAACCTCATAACCCGCCGCCAGCGCGGCCTCGGTCATCTCGATCATTTGGGGGTTCATAAACGGCTCACCACCGGTAAAGGCGATTTCGCGCACCGGCCAGTCGCGGGCTTTGATCTGGTCCAGATAGTCACGCACCTCGTCCGCCGAGATATAGACCAACGCATCATTGCTGGGGCTGGAGGCAATATAACAGTTCACACATTCGATATTGCACAGGGTGCCGGTGTTGAACCAAAGCGTCTCAGGATGGGTCAGCGCCACCCTCGCACGCGCCTCGCCCTTGGCCGTGACAGCGGGATCTTTGAATTTGTCGAGATTTGCCCCGGCAAGATCTTTCATGTTTGGTCCTTGTGCGATGGGTTGTGATGTCCATTATCTGCTAAGGTATAGCGGCAGTGCGCGAAAGTCCTAGCATGAGGTGATGCACAACCTTGTGATGCCGCGTAGAATATGCATGTTAGCGATAACATTCCTGGTGCAGGTACGTTTGGAACAAGAAAGGTCACAGCGATGGTTTCGAGAGTGATTCCCGTGGATCCCTTTGATCTCGTGATTTTTGGCGGCACCGGTGATCTGGCGCGGCGCAAAATCTTGCCGGGACTGTTCCGCCGTTTCTGTGCCGGTCAGGTCCCCGGCGATGCCCGTATTGTCGGCGCCGCCCGTACCGAACTGGACAGTGACGGCTATCGCCAGATGGTCCGCGAAGCGCTTGCAGAATTTGGCCGTGACATTGCTTGCGATGAAGGCACGCTCAGCGGTTTTCTTGATATGATCCAATACCTTGCCATCGATGCCCGTGGCGAGACCGGATGGGCCGAGCTGGCCGAACTGATGGTCGGCAAGGGCAGGGTGGAAGCCTTCTATTTCTCAGTTTCTCCGGCCTTGTTTGGCGATCTGGCCGAACGGCTGCAACACTGGGGGATGGCCGATGAGGACAGCCGGATTGTAGTTGAAAAACCCTTCGGGCACGATCTGGCCTCTGCCAAGGCATTGAATGCGACGCTGGCCCGTTATTTTGACGAAAAGCAGATCTACCGGATTGATCACTATCTGGGCAAAGAGACCGTGCAAAACCTGATGGCTGTGCGCTTTGGCAACATGCTGTTTGAACCTTTGTGGAACGCTCAATACGTCGATCATGTGCAAATCACCGTGGCCGAAACCGTCGGCGTTGGTGGGCGCGGCGAATATTACGACAAGGCCGGTGCGATGCGCGATATGGTGCAAAACCACCTGATGCAACTGCTCTGCCTGATCGCGATGGAGCCGCCCGCGCGGTTTGACCCGGACGCGGTGCGTGACGAAAAGCTCAAAGTGATCCGTTCCCTCGATCCGGTGCTGCCGCACCACATTGCGCGGGGCCAATATGATGCCATGCCCGGCAATGAGGCCGAGATGCCCAGCTATCGCGAGGCGGTCGATCATCCGCGCAGCCGCACCGAAAGCTTTATCGCGCTGAAAACCCACATCAGCAATTGGCGGTGGGCCGGCACGCCGTTCTATCTGCGCACTGGCAAACGCATGGCGGCACGATCCTCCGAGATCACAGTGATTTTCAAGGACACCCCGCATTCGATCTTTGCCGAAGACGCCGGACGCCACCGCAATGTATTGTCCATCCGCCTGCAACCGAACGAAGGCATCACGCTGGGTGTGACAATCAAGGAACCGGGGCCGGGCGGCATGCGTTTGATCGACGTGCCGCTGGATATGACCTTTGCCGAAACCCTGGGCGTCGATGGCTCTGACCACGTAGATGCCTATGAACGGCTGATTACGGATGTGATCCGGGGCAACCAGACCCTGTTCATGCGCGGCGATGAGGTCGAGGCCGCCTGGGCCTGGACCGATCCGATCATCGAAGGCTGGGAGGCCCGCAACGACGTTCCGAAACCCTATGACATCGGGTCCGACGGGCCCACCGATTCAACCGAGATGATGCGCCGCGACGGACGTGAATGGCGAAAGGTAACACCATGAAATTTATCGAATATCCAGACCGTGAGCTTTTGACCATGCGGGTTGCGGACGAACTGGCAGGCGAAATCGAAAATGCGCTTTTCACCCATGCCAGCGTGTCTTTTGCCGTGCCCGGCGGCACCACACCGGGGCCGATCTTTGACATTCTCAGCGGCACCGATCTGGGCTGGGAAAAGGTCAATGTGATGCTCACTGATGAACGCTGGGTGCCCGAAGATCACGATCTGTCCAACACACGGCTGGTGCGCGACCGGCTGTTGACCGGTCCTGCCGCTGCCGCGACCTTCCTGCCGTTCTACCGCGCGGGTCAAACGGCGGCAGACGCCTGTCCGGAAGTGGCGGAGACGCTGACGCCTCATATGCCGCTTTCGGTTCTGGTGCTGGGGATGGGCGATGACATGCACACCGCATCGCTGTTTCCCGGCGCACCGGGGCTTGAGGCCGCTTTGGATGGCCACGCCCCCTTGCTCTGCCCGATATCGCCGCCCGATCAGGACATTGACCGCGTGACCCTGCCGGCCCATGCGCTCAAAGGGGCCTTGTCCACGCATGTGGTGATCTTTGGCGCCCTCAAGCGCAACGCACTGGAAAAGGCACAGCATCTCGCCCCGAAAGACGCGCCCATTGCCGCAGTTCTGGGCAACGCAACTGTACATTGGGCCGCATGATGGACAATTGGACCCGCCTGAAAAGCCGCTTTGACGCCACCAGGGATCGCCCGCTTCTGGCGCTCTTCGAAGAGGAAGGCCGCGCCGCACATTACGCCGTGCAAACCGAACACATGCGGTTTGATTATGCAAAGACCAACATCGATGCGGACACCCGCGCCGATCTGATCGCCCTGACCGAAGCCGCGGATGTGCCGGGCAAACGGGACGCAATGTTTAGCGGCGCAGCGATCAACAGCACCGAAAACCGTGCCGTATTGCACACCGCCCTGCGCAATCTGGATGGTGGGCCGGTCTATGTGGAGGGGCAGGATGTGATGCCGGGCATCCATGCCACTTTGGCCCGGATGCGCGCCTTCGCAGATGAGATCCGCAGCAGCGACATCACCGATGTTGTCAATATCGGCATTGGCGGTTCTGACCTTGGTCCCGCGATGGCCACGGCCGCGCTCAAACCCTATCACGATGGCCCGCGCTGCCACTTTGTTTCAAACGTCGATGCCGCCCATATCGCCGATACGCTGGCGGGGCTCGACGCCAAAACCACGCTGGTGATTGTCGCCTCCAAAACCTTCACCACGATTGAAACCATGACCAACGCCCGCACCGCACGGGCCTGGATGCAGGATCATGGCGGCGATCCCAAAACCCAGTTCGCCGCGCTCAGCACGGCAGAAGAAAAAACCAACGCCTTTGGTATCGACCCCAAACAGGTCTTCGGTTTTGAGGACTGGGTCGGCGGGCGTTATTCCGTCTGGGGGCCGATCGGGCTTTCACTGATGATCGCCATTGGTCCCAAAGCGTTTGACAGTTTCCTGCGCGGTGCACAGGCGATGGACCGGCACTTCCGGGCGGCAGAACCGTTGGAAAACATGCCGATCATGCTGGCGCTGGTCGGCATTTGGCACAACCAGATCTGCGGCTATGCAACCCGCGCCGTGCTGCCTTATGATCAACGACTAGCATTGCTGCCCAGCTACCTGCAACAGCTTGAGATGGAATCAAACGGCAAATCTACCTTGCTCGACGGCTCGGATCCCCTGCGCCACAGTGGCCCCGTGGTTTGGGGCGCGGCAGGCACCAATGGCCAACACGCCTTTTACCAGCTGATCCACCAAGGCACCCGCGTCATTCCTTGCGAATTCATGGTCGCCGCCAATGGGCATGAGCCGGATCTGGCCCACCACCATCAACTGCTGATCGCCAATTGCCTTGCCCAATCCGAAGCGCTGATGCGCGGCCGGTCCCTGACGGAGGCGCGCAAATTGATGCAGGCCAAAGGCCATGAAGGGGATGAGCTGGAACGCCAGGCCCGCCACCGCGTCTTTCCGGGAAATCGCCCCTCCACAACGCTGGTCTATGACCGGCTTGACCCCTTCATCCTTGGCCAGATTATCGCGCTTTATGAACACCGCGTCTTTGTCGAGGGGGTGATCCTCGGCATCAACTCCTTTGACCAATGGGGCGTTGAACTGGGCAAGGAACTGGCCACCTCGCTGCAACCGCTTGTCGAAGGCAGCGCGCCCGCGACCGGCAAAGACGGATCAACCGCCGCGCTGCTGGATTATATCCTCAACCGGCGCAGTTAACCTTCTTCATTTGGCCGGAAAAACCTCCGGGGTGTTTGAGGGGCAGCGCCCCTCATTCCCGAACAGATCAAATGCGGCGCAGCCGCGCCTTTGGCTACATCAGATCCGGGGCGCGACCGACGCGATTGGCCAGCTTGCCCACCGTAAGCCCCTGCACAATAATGGAAAACACCACCACGATATAGGTGCAGGTCAGGATCAGCGGCTTCCATTCCCCATCCGGCAGGGACAGGGCCAGCGCCACTGATATCCCGCCTTTCAGGCCACCCCAGGTCATGATCGGGGTCACGCCCTGACTGAACGTGCGAAACGGCTTCAACATACTGATCGGCACGGCCACAGCAGCCAGACGCGCCAAAAGCGCGATAAAGATCGTGACCACGCCGGTCAGCAACATATCGCCGGAAAAAGCGATGGCAAAAACCTCGAAGCCGATCAAAAGGAACAGAACCGCGTTCAAGATCTCGTCGATCAGCTTCCAGAAGGCATCAACATACCGACGGGTTTCCTCGGACATGCCCCGTGCCGCGCCGACATCACCGATCAGCAAACCGGCACACACTGCCATAATCGGCGCCGAGACATGCAGCGCCACAGCCAGCTCATAGCCGCCAAAGGCCAGCCCAAGCGTCAGCAGCACCTCAAGCGAGTAATCATCAATCCGCCGCATCACCCGAAAGGTGATCCAGCCCAGCACAAGTCCCAGCACCGCGCCGCCAAAGGCCTCCTGCACAAACAGCAAGACCGCCGCGTTCAGGGGGCTGCCGTCACTGCCGTGGTGTGCGCCTGATGGAAAGGCCAGCCCCACCAGCACCAGGAACACAACATAGCCAACCCCATCATTAAACAGGCTTTCTCCGGCGATCTTGGTCTCCAGCGTCTTGGGCAGATCCGCCTCACGCAGCACCCCAAGGACCGCCACAGGATCAGTGGGAGAGATCAGTGATCCAAAGACCAGCGCAATCAGGATCGGCATGCCGGTCAGCCATGAAAAGGCAAAGCCCACCACCAAGGTGGACAGCGCCACACCCAGTGTCGCCATCAAAAACACCGTCACCCATTCGCGGCGCAGATCGCTCAGCTTCACATGCAGCGCCCCGGCAAACAGCAGCAGGCCCAGCATCCCCTCCAGCAGCGCTTCGGAAAAGTCGATGCCGGTGACAAAGCCGCGCACAGTGTCCGCGATGCCAAGGGCGGGCCAAATCAGATCAAGGCCCAGCAATCCAAAGGACGCCAAAAGAGAGACCACCAAAATCCCGATCGCCGCAGGCAGTTTGAGATAGAGGTAATTGATCGCCCCGAAACACCCCGCCAGAACAATCAACAACGAGGTGACTTGCAGGACATTCATGCCCCCGTGGCCATGTCATAGGTGATCCACATGGTGCGCGTCGCCAGTTGATCATAAACGCCGCGCCCGCGGTAATTGTCATCTGCGGTGATCCAGCGCACCACGGTCCAGCCGTTTTGCTGCGCGATCTCGCCTACGCCTTTGATCAAGGCCTGCGCCGCACCGCTGCCGCGTGCGGCCGGATCCACGAACAAATCATCCAGAAAACACTTCACAGCGGCGCTCAAAGGGCTGGCGAAGGGGCGATAATGGGTCAGTCCGATGGCCGCGCCCTGCTGATCCACTGCCAGCAGTCCGTTCACCTCATGGGCATCATCCATCAGCCAGCCGAACACGCGATCGCGCATCTCTGCGGTTTGCTCCACCTTATAGAATTTCGCATATCCGACATAAAGGCGATCCCAATCAGCGCGGTCTTGGGCGGTTACGGGGCGAATGGTTACACTCATGGCATTTCCTTTGGTTGCAGTGGGGGCAGGGGTTTGCGCTACCTCTACACAGATGCACGTTCAGGGCAACATCACCTGGCCCCCGATGCCCCGCAGATCGCCAGCCGATAACGCCTTACGACATAACGTCATTTCCCCCCCGGCAGAGTGACCGCGCTTGCAAGACCGGGGCAGATTGTTCAATCTGACGCGAAAGTTCACGGAGGAGAACCCGAATGCTTGGTCAAATGATGTCCAAACCCCTGCTGATTTCCAGCCTGATCGAACACGCCGAACGTTATCACGGCGAAGCGGAAATCCATTCGGTCAACACCGGTGGCGGCATCGAGGAAACCAGCTGGGGGCAGGTGGCCCGCAATGCCCGCGCATTGGCATCGGCTCTGACCGCTTTGGGGCTGGAACCCCAGGCCCGTTGCGGCACCATCGCATGGAACAACCGCCGCCATCTCGAGCTGTATTTTGGTGTCTCGGGCGGCGGCTTTGTCTGCCACACGATCAATCCGCGGCTGTTCCCCGAACAATTGGTCTACATCCTCAACCACGCTGAAGACAAAGTGCTGTTCATCGACAAGACCTTTGTGCCGCTGGTGGCCGCGATCCGTGACAAGCTGGAGCATCTGGATCACATCGTTCTGATGGAAGGCCATGACGCCGAAGCCGAAAAGACGCTGCCGGGACTGAAGTTCTATGATGATCTCGTGGCCTCTGGCGATCCGGAGTTTTCCTGGCCGGAACTGGATGAAAACATCGCCTCAAGCCTTTGTTATACTTCGGGAACAACGGGAAATCCCAAGGGCGTTCTTTATTCCCACCGCTCCACCGTCTTGCACAGTTTTGCGGTGAATTTCGCCGACAGCATTTCCTTCTCTGCCGCTGACATCGTACTTCCTGTGGTGCCGATGTTCCATGTCAACGCATGGGGCGCACCCTATGCCTGTGCGCAGGTTGGCGCGCGGATGGTGATGCCGGGGCCGGGCTTGGATGGGCCCTCGCTTTTGGGGCTAATTGAAGATCTCAAAGTGACCGTGGCTTTGGGCGTGCCGACGATCTGGCTGGGCCTTTATGCGGAGGCTAAGAAATCCGGCGCCAAGATGGCCAGTTTGCAACGCACTGTTGTGGGGGGGTCGGCCTGTCCGCCATCGCTGATCACCGCCTTCCGTGAGGAATACAATGTCGACACCATTCACGCTTGGGGCATGACAGAGATGTCACCCGTCGGGTCGGTGAACCGCCCGCTGGCCAAACACGGCGATCTGCCAATGGAAGAGCAGCACAAGCTGCGCGAAAATCAGGGCCGTCCTGTGTACGGGGTGGAGCTGGAGATCCTCGACGAGAACGGTGCGCCGCTGCCTCATGATGGCGTCACCCAAGGCGATCTGGTCACGCGCGGGTATTGGATTGTGGACAGCTACTTCCGTTCCAGCACCGAAGAAACCCTTGAGAACGGCTGGTTTCACACCGGCGATGTGGCGACGATGGATGCAGACGGCTATGTGACGATCCGCGACCGGTCCAAGGACATCATCAAATCGGGCGGTGAATGGATCAGCTCGGTCGAGCTGGAAAACATCGCAATTGCCCATCCTGATCTGGCCGATGCGGCAGTGATTGGCGCGACCCATGAAAAATGGGACGAACGCCCGATCCTGATCGCGGTCAAGGCCGAAGGGGCCGACCCGGCAGAGGCCGATGTTCTGGCGTTCTTTGATGGCAAGATTGCCAAATGGCAGGTGCCGGACCGCGTTGTCTTTACCGATGTTCTGCCGCGCAACGCCACGGGCAAGGTGCTCAAACGCAACCTGCGCGATGAATTTGGCAAGATCCTGCTGGGTTGATCAGGCTTTCCAGCGCTCCAGACGGGGAATGCCGCGCGTGAACATCCACGCCATCACTTTCGGCATGCCCGAACGCATCAGCGCTTCAACGCAGTGCTGCTGAAATTCCTTTACTGTTGCATCGGGGTGCCGAAAGGCGCCCTGATCATAGCAAATGGAACAATATGTCTGGCTTTTGCTGCCGTCGGCCTCCAATCCGCCGCCCTGCGGATCCTTGGACAGCGGCATTCCGCAGCTTTGACAACTCCCTGACATGGTTTTCTCCCTTCCTCTCTTGCGTCACTGCTGGGACCATTCTATAAACCATGGACCACTGTCAATGGTTTTGAGGGAAAAATGCGCATCGGTGAACTGGCCAAACGGGCAAAAGTGTCTCGAGATACGATCCGGTTTTATGAACGCCACGGTTTGATCCGCTCAGACGTCGACCCGGAGGCTGGCAACAGCTACCGGATTTATCCCGAAGACGCGGTGCTGACCTTGGATGTCATCCGCGATGCCCAGGCCGCAGGGTTGAGTATTGCCGACATCAGCATGTTTCTGGCGCAGTTTCTGGCCCAAGCCCCGGAGACCGAGGCCGGGCAGGGGTTTCTGGAGACCAAGATTGCCGAAGTGCGAAGCCGGCAAGAGGCGGGCGCACGGTTCTTGCAAATGCTCGAACAAACCAAAGCCGCACTGGACCGCGCGCCGCAAGATGGTCTGGATGAAATGACAGGCCGCGCCAAGGAGTGATCAAGAACCTGCGTCTTCACGGCCCGTGGCAAACTGCTGCATCTGTTCAAAGGGCGGCAACCACGCCGCGCGGCGCGTGCACCACAACTCATAAGTTGGCGTGAACTGATCGGGTGCATCCATCGCGCCCAGGTGCAGCTCAACCTCATCACCGCTGCAGGCAAAAACGGACGAGCCGCACACAGGACAAAAATGCCGTCCGTTGTAGTCGCGGGTCTCCCCCTCGATCTGAACAGAGGTCACAGGAAAAACCGCTGCCGCATAAAACAGCGCTCCGTGATGCTTGCGGCAATCCACACAGTGACACAGACCCACGCGCACTGGCGGACCCGCCGCCTCAAACCTGACCTTTGCGCAGGCACATCCGCCGGTAATCTGTTTCATCTGCCGAGATCCATTGAAACTTGCTGCCACAGGATAGGACAAGACCGGCTGAGATGCCATGCCGGCCAGCAGGGTCATTCCATCGCGTGAACCCAGATCTCAGCCTCTGGTTCATGGGGCGCCCGCGTTCCGTCCGTCTGCGCGCCCAGTCTTTTCGCCACCGCCTGCGACTTTGTATTGTCGCAGTCTATATAGCTGAAAAGCTGCGTTAATCCCAGATTTTCGCGGGCCCATGATTTGACGGCCACCGCAGCTTCGGTGGCGTAACCTTTGCCCTCAGCACCTTCAAACAGATGCCAGGCCAGCTCAATCTCGGGCCAATCTGAATGCTTGATCAATCCCACGCGGCCAACGGGCTGCCCTGTTTTCTGTTCGACCACCATGAAAAAGCCAAAGCCGTGCCAATGCCAGTGGCCAACACCGGCCATGAAACCGAACCAAGCCTGCTGCGGAGTTCCGGTTTCGCCCTGCGCGACCATAGACGGGGCGCTGGTCATGAAGCGGGTGAATGCTGGCAAATCCGCCCGGTCCGGTCCACGCAGGATCAGCCGCGCCGTGGTCAACACGGGTGCTGTTGTAAGGTCTTGCATCACGGGCTTTCTATTGGCGGTCCTAGGGTGAGGCGATCATAGCGTGGGTCGCCCCCGGCAAAAAGGCAGTGTTGATCGCGAAAGACTGTTTTTCAGGTTGCTAGACCGTCGCTTGATCCGCCTCTATGGGCAGGCTTTCGTCCGGGCCCCATTCGCTCATTGAATTTTCATAGACCGCAACATCGTCATATCCAAATTGATGAAGCCAGAACGCATCGACAGTGGCGAAAATACCGCCGCCGCAATAGGTGATATACCGATCCGCCCCATGACCCGTAGCGCGTTCGAAAGCATGCGATATTTTCTCGGGGGGCAAAAAGGCATGGGTCTTCGGGTCCACCAGCTCGGCCTGCGGGACATTTATGCTTCCCGGGATGCGTCCCGGCCTTCCATAACGTGGATTTTCCCCTAAAAAGACATCGCGACCAAGCGCGTTCACCAGGCATGTCGCCGGGTTCCCGATTGAGGCACGCACCTCATCTTTGCCGACAAAAACCTCCGGTCTTAGCCGGACGGAAAGATTGCCTCTTGGGTAAGTGCTGGCGTCAGTGGATTGCGGGCGATCCTCCGCCACCCACTTTTCAAAGCCGCCATCAAGCACGGACGCATTATCAAATCCCAACCACCTTAACATCCACCAGAAACGGGTTGCCCATGATGGGCTTCTGCGACTGTAAAGAATAACGCGCGTGCCATCGCCTATGCCGGCGCTCTCGAATGCAGCGGCCACGGTTTCGGGGGCAGCCAAGGTCATCCCAAACGGACTGTCATCCTCGGAAAAGTCCCGCTGAAGGTCGAAATAATGCGCGCCGGGGATGTGACCGGCGCGATGCTCATCCGCGCAATTGAGCACGCGATAGGGCCGTTTTCCGCCTTCCTCGAACTGTAAAACAGTCGAGCAGTCAAATATTCTTAGATCGGGATCATGCAAATGATCCGCGAGCCATCCGGTCGTGACAAGGGCATCGGGATACCTGAGAGAACGGCCCATCAGCCTTCCACCAGATCGTAATGCTTGATCGTTCGTGCTTGGACCAATTCGGCCTCTGCCGGATCGACGTGAGGGCTTTGGTAATCATCGCCCACAAATGCCTTCAAGGCGTCCAGACTTTCCCACACCATGACGAAACTGAACTCTCTGGGGGAGTCAGGCCGGGGCGCACCGGGCAGCACCTGCACGATCCCCTTGGTGCCTTTCATCAATGGGATTGCCGTTTCGTGGAAGAAGCGTCCGAACTCCTCCTCCTTGCCAGGTTTGGTCAATACCTGAAATATGCGCATGATCATCCATCCGTCCTCCTTGTTGCACGGCTCTTGGATGTATGACTGCCTCGTATCTCAAGAGCATAGCACATCCTGCACGGCCTGTCTGACTAAGGTCAGGCATTGGGATAAGACACTAGGATATATCAATATTTTTGACGAAGCCGAGCTGTCTGGTCAAAAGCCGTGGTGTTTCACCGGTGGATGGTTCAGCAAATCGGCCGAGCCCGCCAAGTGTTTTCGATGATTAGGAACGTGACAAACCGGTTGCGCCATCGCAACTGGAACTTGTCGCGCAATTTGAGAAGGGTTTGGAGCGGGTAACGAGAATCGAACTCGTAACTAAAGCTTGGGAAGCTGCCGTGATACCTTTTCACCATACCCGCGCTCAGGTTTGAAATATGCGTGGCGGGCAGGGGCGTCAAGGGCAGACCAGCAGCCTGCCCGATATTTCCAGCCGCTTCATTTTATCCGCGCCGCCGCCGTCTGCGGCCGCCGCCAGCCTCTCCGCCATCGCCGCCGCCGGTGTTAAAGGTCTCGCTTGGCAGCGTGACGATGCTGTTCAGGATCGGGAAGGGCTCCACCGCATTGGGGATGGCGGAGGCATTCACAAAATGCTCCTGAAAGCGGGGTTCAATTGCGGTTTCGATCTTGTGGATGGCCCGCACGGTTTGTTCGATCTCGGCCCGTGCCTCGCGATTCAGCAGGGCAATCCGTGCCCCGGTGCCCGCCGCATTGCCCGCCGATCTCACCTTGTCCAGCGGCGCATCAGGGATCATGCCCAGAACCATCGCATGTTTGGTGCTGATATGGGCGCCAAAGGCCCCGGCCAGCACAATGCGATCCACGTTCTGAACGCCAAATTTGTCCATCAGCAAGCGCGCACCGGAGTAAAGCGCCGCCTTGGCCATCTGGATCTCGCGGATGTCGCGGTTGGTCACGGTGATCTTGGGGCCGCCCTGGGCCGTGCCGTCATAAACAAGGTAGGAATTGGTGCGCCCGTCGGCGAAAACCATCGGGGATCCCGTCTGTTCAGCCGTGCCAATCAGACCGGGCGCATCGACGATACCATGGATGCGCATTTCGGCCACCATTTCAATGATACCGGAGCCGCAGATGCCGGTGACACCCGTGGTGGCAATGGCCGCGTCAAAGCCCGCTTCGTCGGACCATAGATCGCAGCCGATGACCTTGAACCGCGCAACCTTGGTGGCGGGGTCAATCTCAACCCGTTCAATCGCGCCGGGTGCGGCCCGCTGACCGGATGAGATCTGCGCCCCCTCAAATGCAGGGCCAGTGGGCGAGGAACAGGCAAGCACCTTTTCCTTGTTGCCCAGCAGGATTTCGGCGTTGGTGCCCACGTCCACCACCAACACCAGATCTTCAGATTTATCCGGCGCCTCGCTCAGCGCCACGGCGGCGGCATCGGCGCCCACATGGCCTGCAATGCAAGGCAGCAAGTACACCCGCGCAGATCGGTGAATGTTCAGCCCCAGATCCGCCGCCCGCAACCGGATCGCATCAGAGGTGGCCAGGGCAAAGGGCGCCTGGCCCAGCTCAAACGGATCAATTCCAAGGAACAGGTGATGCATGACCGGATTGCAGACGAACACCGCATCGACGATCAATTCCTTGTCGATCCCGCCTTCGGTGGCGATCTGGCTAAACAGACCATTCATGCCCTCGCGCACTGCGCGGGTCATTTCATCAGCGCCAGAGGCATTCATCATCGAATAGCTGACCCGGCTCATCAGATCTTCACCAAAGCGGATCTGCGGGTTCATCACACCGGAGGAGGCAATCACCTCGCCCGTGGCCAGATCGCACAGATGTGCCGCAATGGTGGTGGAGCCAAGATCGACCGCAAGACCGTAAACCGTACCCTCATAGTAACCCGGCCAGATCGCCATGATGCGTGGGGCGTTTTCGGCATCCCCAAGATGCACGGCAACCGTCACTTTCCAGTTGCCCTTGCGCAGCACCGGTTGCATCACCTGCAGGATATGCAGATCGGCGGTCACATTCTCCAGCTGCCATTGATCTTTCAGCGCGGCCCGCAGCCGCTCCAGATCGCCGGAAGGGTCGTGCATGTCAGGCTCCTGCACCTCGACATAATAAAGCTTGGTGGTGGGGTTGATGACGATATCGCGCGCCTCGGCGCGTTTGCGCACCACCTGTTTGTGCACCTGGCTTTCTGGTGGCACATCGATCACCACATCGCCCTGAACCGCCGCCTGACAGCCCAGACGCCGCCCGTCGATCAGCCCGCGCTTGTCCTTGTAGCGCTGTTCGACGGCATTCCATTCGGACAGGGCATCATCGCGCACGGTGACTTTATGTTTGGAAAACTCGCCATAGCTTGGCGTGATCTGGCATTTGGAACAAATCCCGCGCCCGCCGCAGACGGAATCGAGATCAACCCCCAACTGCCGCGCGGCGGTCAGAATGGGGGTGCCAACCGGAAAATGCCCGCGCTTGCCGGATGGGGTGAAAATCACCAGAGGATCACTGCTCATTGCCTGCACCTTTGACTGCCTTTGCGGGCAGCATAGCGAGGCAGACCGGAAGGGAAAGCCAGCCTGCGGCAAAAAGCAGGCCAGACCCGTCATTTAGAGAGGGATTTTAGATCTTTACTTGAATGATCTCGCCCTGATCGCGCCCGTTGAAACACGCCACGAATTCCAGAACGTCGATAAGGGCTTCGTCTTTGTGATTTGACGTCACAATAAATCGGTCTTGCGCGGTCCCACTCCCAAGGATCAACGCATCCACATGGTCTTCAAGCGCTTCACATCCTTCGCCAAATATCGCGATGAGGCTGGCCCGCTGCGAAAGCCACTGCTCTACCATGCGCGAAAGAACAAGGAAATCTGATACCGGACTATGCAGAACAATCTTTGGGCCGCCATCACATGTCATCCAAGAAATCCGAAACCAAGGGTGCATTCCGCAGCACCGCGGCCATCAACATTTATTCAACCAAAGAGTCTCCTCAACAAACTTTGTTTGACCGGTGCATTCAAGCAATGGAACTGATCGACTTCGCTCGCCTCCAAGTAACTATCATAGCGGAAGCCGATTAGCTCTTCGATCAATTCAACAGGAATCTCAAAAACAAAATCGACACCTGTTTCTCCGCGTTGTTCGTTGAACAAAGCAGATCTTCTCAATTCATATGTATCAGGTAGATCGCCGGTCGCTTCGATCTGGAAAATGTCGTCCCCGTCGCCGGCATGCGTGACCCGCCAAAGCTCTGTCCCACCCCTCCAGAAAGTGGCCGAACTCCACATCGTTGTCTCGTTGATCTCGCACAGACAGATGTCGTGATCTTCGGAAAAAGCCTCAATCTCTGCAAGTTTGGTTTGACCGAAAGTTTCCTCTTCGCTCCACAAAACCGTCCAGCCAGAGGACTTGATCTGAGCCACCCACCATTCTTCCTGTGGCATTTCGCTGCACAGCTGTTCAGCCGATAGTCCGAAGGCATTCAAGACCTGCGCAGGGCTGGCCTTCGCTCCCAGAAAACAAATGCGAAACCCCATGGCTGGCCCTCCCTAAAAACGCGAATTACCTAGCAAAAAACATGTTTGGCGTGTGTTGACAAGTCAGCTTGGGTTTTGCTCCGATTGATCCTGATCTGGACATTTCACCACCAATGCGCCATCACACGCCCTATGAAAACCTTGCATCAAAAACCATGCGCCCGCTGTGCGGCGCGAATTACCATCCCGGCCTGATCTGCCGGGCCGGGTCGGTTCCTGATTTTGATGTTTCAACGCGCAAGCTGCGCTTCCACAAGGTTTTTCTCACCATGACACATATACCAACGCTGCACATGCTTTGCGGCAAGATCGCCGCTGGCAAATCGACACTGGCCAACCAGTTGGGCCAAGCGCCCCGCACCGTTCTGATCTCGGAGGATGAATGGCTGGCGGCGTTATTTCCCGGTCAGCTCAACACGTTGGATGATTACATCGCCCATAGCCGCCATCTGCGAACCATCATGGGGCCGCATGTGACCGGGCTGCTGAGTGCGGGGGTGTCCGTCGTGCTGGATTATCCGGCCAATATGGTGCGCACCCGCGCGTGGATGCGCGAAATAATCCGGACCTCTGGCGCAGCCCATGTTATGCACCTGTTGGACCCGCCCGATGCGGTGTGCCTCAAAAGGCTGCGCAAACGCAATGCGCAGGGCGATCATGCCTTTGCCGCGACCGAGGCGCAGTTTCATCAGTTTGCCAAGTTCTTTGAACCGCCCCAGCCGGAAGAAGGGTTTGAGGTCGTGGTGCATCAGGACATAGGCGCCGATCAAAGCTGATCTCAAATGGGTGGGGCAGCCCGCCCTTGGGATTTGCCCGCCCGCGCGCTATCCACGCCCCAGCCACCCGGAGCCGTCCTGATCGCCCTTATTGGCCTATTTCAGCGCCGCGCTGATTGCCGCGACCCTGCTGCCAATGCAATCCGTGGCAGCGCTGGTTGCCCTTTTCCCATCGGCAAATGATCCGGGCACAGCGCTGGTACGCCAGATTTGGCCGCTGGTCGCTGCTGGGCAGTTCGCTGCCGATTGTGGGCGATCCGCTGACCCTTATGGCCAGGGTGATGCGCACGCCGCTGCCGGGGTTTATGTTGCTGGTGACCCCTGGCCAAGGGCGGCAGATACCAGGCCCTGACCGCTGCTACATTGGCTTGGAAGTAGGGCATCTAAACGGGCCCGCTTAAGCGTGTCTTCACACCCATAGCGGTCTGCAACCCTATTCGCGATTGATTGCGCCGCTCTCAGCTATACAAGGAGGTTTTTATCACTATTCTGCCAACCTTTGGCGAAAAAGAAGGACATGTTCGATGATTGCAAGATACAAGGCGTTGCTTCTGTTCCTTTACTTGCTTCCCTGCACAGCCACGTGGGCTGACCCAATTGGCAGAGACTGGTCCAAGCTCGGATCTCTCACCATGCCAAGTTGGCAAACGGTCAATGACCCCTTGGTGGAGAGCGTCTATGACAGGCAAACCACTTTGAACAAAGGCCGTAGGCTCACCATTCATGAGCTTATGCCAAAGGGAAACTCAGGCCCAAACTGGCGAAAACGCCATTGGATCGTTATCATCGAAGACAGCCCGCGCTCGGTGCAGGCGGTGATGGCCAGCTTTGTCAAACGGATTGGGAAAAACTGTTCGGGAAAAGTCTCTTACGCTGACTTCAAAAGACCCCGTGGCGCTTGGCTCTATGTTATTCAGTGCGGGAAGCTCAAAGGTGAAAACCTTGGGCAGGTCTCAATGATCTGGCTGAACAAAAAACGTGGGCACATGGTTAGGGTCTCGGAAGACTGGCGCGGTAAGCCATTTGACCCAGACGGCGCAAACAAATTCTGGAATGAAAATGAGCTTCAGAAGGCAATCTCATTACTTGCTCAGAACAGGATGAAGTGACCGGCCGATCAAGAGCATACCAACCTGGCTTTCTTGTTCGTCCCGATCCTGGTCTCCCGCTCTAAAACTGGCTCCGCTCATGAAAGATAAAGCCCAGAAAATTCAGCAAAATCTGCGCCGCGAGGATCGTGGTGCTGCCCGATTGGTCGTAATCCGGCGCCACCTCGACCAGATCAATGCCGACAATCTCATGCCTTTGAGCTGCCGCCTGCAGCAGCTCAAGTACCTCATAGTATAGAAACCCACCGTGGGATGGCGTGCCCGTGCCCGGCGCGATAGAGGGGCAGAAGGCGTCAATATCGATGGTCACATAAAGCCGCGCCCCTGCGGGCACATGTCCAAGCACCCCGCGCGGCCCCAACTCGCGGGCCTGCCGCACCGAGATGATATCGGACCCCATGGCGCGGGCGTCGTCATAGCCTTCTTTCGAGGTGGAACTGACATTGCGAATGCCCACCTGCGTCAAACCCGTCACATAATCCTTTTCCGCTGCCCGCCGCATCGGGTTGCCGTGTCCATGCCGCACCCCGTGGCGCACATCGACAAAATCCAGATGCGCATCGATTTGCAGGATGTGGATGTCGCCCTGATCGTCAAAGGCACGGATACAGGGGATGTTCACCGAATGATCACCGCCGATGACCACGGGCAGGGCGCCCGCCGCCAATATCGCCCGCACGCCAATTTCGATGTTCCGGTGGCTGGCCTCGGTGTCGGTGTGCACGATATCTGCATCACCGATATCGACGATGTTCACATCGCCGGGCAGATAGGTCACGTCGTCCTCATGGTCATAGGCGCCGGCATGGCCAAAGCTGAACAGGGTCGAAGCCTCACGCACCCCGCGCGGACCAAACCGCGCCCCTGAACGCCACTGCGTGCCCGCATCAAACGGCGCACCCAGCACGGCCACATCCGCATCCAGCGCTTCCCAATCAGGCTCATATGGGCGCTTGCCAAAGGTCGAAATGCCCACAAATGGCAGGTTCAACCTGCCCGCATCATATCCGTGTTCTGCCATATTGCCCCCTTTGCCCGGATCATTGACCAGCACGCCCAACCACGCAAGCACCTTGCACGTGATCAAGGGCGCAATTGCCCCTTTCCAATTGTGGCCATCCGTGAAATAGCAAACCGCCAAATGAACCCATGACCCGAGGTGTATGATGGAGATTCGTGAGGCCCTGACCTTTGATGATGTGCTGCTTGTTCCGGGGGCGTCCTCCGTTCTGCCTTCCACGGCGGATACACGCACATTTGTGACCAAATCCATTGCGCTGAACATTCCGCTGCTCAGCTCCGCGATGGACACCGTGACCGAAAGCCGGATGGCCATTGCCATGGCGCAGGCCGGGGGCATGGGCGTGCTGCACCGCAATCTCGATATCGAACAGCAGGCACGCGAGGTGCGCCGTGTCAAACGTTTCGAAAGCGGGATCGTCTACAACCCGATTACCTTGACCCCCGATCAGACATTGGCCGACGCCAAAGCCTTGCAGGAACGCTACAACGTCACCGGTTTTCCGGTGGTGGATGGCTCTGGCCGGGTTGTCGGGATCGTGACCAACCGTGACATGCGCTTTGCCTCCGATGACAAGACCCCGGTCAGCGTCATGATGTCCACGGACAACCTTGCCATTTTGCACGAACCGGCGGACCGTGAAGAGGCCATCAGCCTGATGAAATCGCGCCGCATCGAAAAACTGCTGGTGACGGACAAAGATGGCAAGCTCACGGGTTTGCTGACCTTGAAAGACACCGAACAGGCGGTCCTGAACCCAACCGCCTGCAAGGACAATCTGGGCCGTCTGCGCGTGGCGGCGGCAACCACTGTTGGCGATGCAGGCTTTGAACGCTCGCAGGCGCTGGTCGAGGCGGGTGTGGATATGATCGTGATCGACACCGCACATGGCCATTCCGAAGGGGTGGCCCATGCCGTGACCCGCGCCAAGGCCCTGAGCAACGAAGTGCAGGTGGTCGCGGGCAACGTTGCAACGGGTGCCGCAACACGGGCGCTGATTGATGCGGGCGCGGATGCGATCAAGGTCGGCATCGGACCCGGCTCGATCTGTACCACCCGTATGGTGGCCGGTGTGGGTGTGCCCCAGTTGACCGCGATCATGGATTGCGCCGCGGCGGCTGGCGACATTCCGGTGATCGCCGATGGCGGCATCAAGTTCTCCGGCGATTTTGCCAAGGCGATTGCGGCGGGCGCGTCCTGTGCCATGGTCGGTTCGATGATCGCGGGCACCGATGAAAGCCCCGGAGAGGTGATCCTTTACCAGGGCCGCAGCTTCAAAAGCTATCGCGGCATGGGATCACTTGGCGCGATGGCGCGTGGATCAGCGGATCGCTATTTCCAGAAAGACGCCGCCAGCGACAAACTGGTGCCCGAAGGCATCGAAGGGCAGGTGCCTTACAAGGGCAGCGCGGGCGCGGTTGTGCACCAGTTGGTTGGCGGCCTTCGCGCGGCGATGGGTTACACAGGTTGTGCGACCGTGGCGGAGATGCGCAAGGATTGCAGCTTTGTTCGGATCACCGGCGCTGGCCTGAAAGAAAGCCATGTCCATGACGTTCAGATCACCCGAGAGAGTCCGAACTACCGGATTGGATAAACACTTATGAACAGCAACTTATCACGCAAATTTAAGGTAGTGATTGCGCCATGACACCGGGTGCACGGGTTGCTGCTGCGATCGAAATACTGGGGGATATGGCCGATGGGCTGGCGGCCGAACAGGCGCTGACCCGCTGGGCGCGGCGCAGCCGTTTTGCCGGGTCAAAAGACCGTGCCGCGATCCGCGATCACGTGTTTGATGTGCTGCGCTGCCGACGCACTGCGGCGCACTACGGTCAAGGCGATACCCCTCGGGCCTTGATGATCGGCGTCCTGCATCAACAGGGTGCAAAACTGGATGATCTTTTTACCGGCGATGGCCATGCGGCTGCGCCGCTGTCGGACCACGAACGGATGTTCCCGGATCCCCCGACGGATCAGGCTATGACATGGAACCTGCCCGATTGGCTGATACCTGCTTTTGTATCCTCGCTTGGCGAAACGGCAGATCAGGTGGCCATTGCCCTGCAAGACCGGGCACCGGTTTTTCTTCGGGTCAACAGCCTCAGGACCAGCCGTGAACAGGCACGGGCATCACTGGCCGCTGAAGGTGTTGACACCGCTGATAACCCCCTGTGCGACACGGCCCTGACTGTCATCGACGGCGCGCGCAAGATCCGCAATTCCAATGCCTACCTCCAAGGACATGTCGAACTGCAGGACGCCGCCAGTCAGGCGGTTGTGGCAGCACTGCCCGCAGCTGGCCGCGTTCTCGATTATTGCGCAGGGGGCGGCGGCAAGGCCCTGGCGATGGCAGCAGACCCGGATCGCAAGATTTTTGCCCATGATATTGACCCGCGCCGTATGGCCGATTTGCCGGGGCGGGCGGAACGTGCGGGCGCTGAAATCAAGACTTTAACCACCGAACAAACTGTTCAATCCGAAAAGTTCGACGTGGTCCTGTGCGACGCGCCTTGCTCGGGCTCCGGCGCATGGCGGCGGGCGGCAGAAGGCAAATGGACCCTTTCGGCGGACCAACTGGCGAGGCTCAACCAAACCCAGGACGATATTCTGGACAAGGCGGCGGCATTGACGTCCTCCGGCGGCCTGTTGGCCTATGCCACCTGTTCGGTCTTGCGGGCCGAAAACGAAGACCGGGTCGAGGCGTTTTTGGCGCGGCATCCGCGCTGGTCCATGACCTATTCCCGCCGGTTTGACCTTGGTCCAGACGGCGATGGGTTCTACACAGCACACTTGACGCAAGATTAATTGACACGGTATGCAACTCAGGGGTGCATAATGAGCGATAGTTAATCGTCGATTAACTCTTCGTGCCCCTAATGCGAGCGGAACTCGTTTGGGGGGACTGGCTTGAATACCGCTAAACCGCAATTGGATCCAACGGAACCGCCGCCCACGGCGGGCCGGATCAGGATGTTTGTTGTGCTGTCCGTGTTGCTGGCTGTATTGGCCGTGATCGCGCCGCACCGCATCGCGACATTGTGTTTGCTCACGGCTGCAACGACGATATTGGCCTTTGCCTGCCTGCGTGCCTATCGGGATGCCCGCCGGATGAAAAAGGACGTTGGCAAGGTCAATATCGTGGCTGATTTTATCGCCAATGACACGGTGGCCAGTCTTGTCACCACGCGGGATGGAACTGTCACGCTGCAAAACGCTGCCGCAACGCGCATGTTCAAGAACGACGATAATGTCACGCTTGCCAATGTCTTGTCCGGCACTTTTGCCAGCCCGCAGGCCATTTTGTACCGCCTGCAATCGCGTGCAACCGTCACCGGAACCGCCCATGAGGATATCGTAACCAAAACCGGCCATATGCGCATCGGCGTCCATGATATCGGGCAGGGCGGTCTGGTCTGGCGCATTGATCAGATACCGGACCGCACACCGCCACGCCAACCCCAAGAAGGCCAGCAATTGCCGATGGTTATGGTGGGACGCACCGATGCAATCCTGTTCATGAACGATGCCGCGCGGCGGCTGGTGGGCGGGCGTGTCAAATCGCTTGACCGGATGTTCACGCGGCTGCCTTTGCTGCCCGGCACACAGGCCGAGATTACCACCGCAGACGGTCCGCAAAAGGCGCTTGTTGCTGAGATCCAGGCCGGGGCAGGCCGACGGGCGATCTATCTTTTGCCGCCGCCCGATGTGCTGCAAACCGGCGAACAGGGATGGCAGGCTTTCCATGATCTGCCCGTTCCGATGATCAAGGTCGCCCCGGACGGGGCCGTCCAATCTTTCAACAAAATGGCCAAGACACTGGTCGGTGTGAATCTGTCCGAAACCGCGCATCTGTCTGATTTGATGGAAGGGTTAGGGCGCTCCATCACCGATTGGCTGAACGACACTTTGGCCGGTCGCAAGGTGCAAAAATCCGAATTTTTGCGGCTTCGGCGCGAGGACAAGGAGGTTTTTGTGCAAGTCGTGCTGAACCCGATCAACGAAGACGGCAACCCCGCATTGATCGCGGTCATGCATGACGCGACTGAGCTGAAATCATTGGAGGCGAAGTTTGTACAAAGTCAGAAAATGCAAGCGATCGGACAACTTGCGGGCGGCGTTGCGCATGACTTCAATAACCTTCTGACCGCGATCTCTGGCCATTGTGACCTGCTGCTGTTGCGCCATGATCAGGGCGACAGTGATTATGGTGATCTTGTCCAGATCAGCCAGAACGCCAATCGTGCCGCCGCATTGGTCGGGCAATTGCTGGCCTTCTCGCGCAAACAGACCCTGCGGCCCGAGACGTTGGATATGCGCGATACTTTGGCCGATCTGACCCATCTGTTGAACCGACTGGTGGGCGAAAAGGTCACGCTCACGCTCAGCCATGATCCGGTTTTGCAACCCATTCGGGCGGACAAAAGGCAGTTGGAACAGGTGCTTATGAACCTTGTGGTCAATGCCCGTGATGCCATGCCCGAGGGCGGAGAAATTCGGATTGTTACCGAATCCATCACCCTCAAAGATCCGCTGCTCCGCGATCAGGTTTCCGTGCCGCCAGGCCAATATGTCACCGTCAAAGTCATCGACGAGGGGTCAGGCATTGCGCCCGACAAACGTGACAAGGTGTTTCAACCGTTCTTCACAACCAAACGCACGGGCGAGGGAACGGGCCTTGGCCTGTCCACGGCTTACGGCATCGTCAAACAATCGGGCGGCTTCATCTTTGTCGATTCCATTGTCGGCAAAGGCACAACCTTTGCGCTCTATTTCCCGGTTCTGGATCTGCCCGCCACGGTGCAGCCCGCAGCGGCAGCCAAATCGCTACCTCAGCGGGCCCAGACCGAAGATGGCGTTATCTTGCTGGTCGAAGACGAGGCGCCGGTGCGGGCCTTTGCCAGCCGCGCCTTGCGTTTGCGTGGCTATACCGTGCTTGAGGCCGATTGTGCCGAGGCCGCGCTTAAAACCCTCGAAGATGCGAGCCTGAGCATTGATGTCTTTGTGACAGACGTGGTGATGCCGGGCATGGACGGGCCAAGCTGGGTGCGCGAAGCGCTGAAAGTGCGGCCAGACGTGCGGGTGGTCTTTGTGTCAGGCTATGCCGAGGACAGCCTTGCGGAGGCGCAGACAAAAATCCCCAACTCCGTGTTCCTCCCCAAACCCTTTTCACTGAGCGAGCTGACAGACACGGTGGGGCAGCAACTGCACTGACGCCAAGGGCCAGAAATCACGATATCGAATCGTAAAGCAGAAATTCCTCCGCACATTTGCGGCGCAGCCGGTCTTCGACCGATGTGGACAGATGTAACTGCATCGGAGGAGAGACATTGAGCTGCTGCAGATCAAGACGCACCTCAAGCCGATCTTGCAGAAAGGCCTGCAACCGGTCTTGATCCTCATAGCGGAACAAATGGCTGATCCCGGTGCCATTCGGCTGTGATTTCAAAAAGTTAGCTTGACTTCCAACATCGGCAAACCCCGGCTTTTTGCCCTTGAGATAGCCCAAAACGAAGTCATCAAAACTGATTCCCGCCGTGCTGTTGGGCTTGCCCGCCATAAAGGGACGCTGGCGATAACGGTACCAACTGCCCAGCCACGATACCGGCTCCCGCATGACCGCCATCAATTCAAGCTCAACTCCGCACACCTTGTCAAACATCGGCCGAAAGAACCGGTTGTAGCGATAAACCGGCGCATGCTTCAGCATCGGCGGATCCGAAACCACCATATCCGCCCGATCCGCCAAAGCCGCCTGATAGGCCGTTGTCCCGGTTTTGGGAACAGACAAAAACGCCAGACGTTCTTTAACAAAAACAAGCACTTTCGGCTCTCCACTTCGCAAATCAGATCATTCAATCAGATGTAAACTACTCCTTAACCAAAGTCGGAAAAAGATAGCAAAGCAAAGAAATTGATTGAAATGTTCTCTTTTTGGTCCCATATGGAACATTAGCAGAACAAAACAGGGTGGCCGGTCAGCGATTGCGGCAGGCAGGCCACTATGACACTAAGGGGCTAGGCAAATGGCAACGGCAGATCTTTTGACAATGGACAATAAGAAATCAGCGGAAAAGCAAAAGGCGCTGGACAGCGCCCTGGCACAGATTGAGCGGCAATTTGGCAAAGGCTCAATCATGAAATTGGGCGCTGAGGGCGCCGTTCAGGACATCACAGCCAGCTCCACCGGCTCGCTTGGTCTCGACATCGCGCTCGGCATTGGCGGTCTGCCGATGGGGCGGATCATTGAAATTTACGGGCCGGAAAGCTCCGGTAAAACGACATTGACCCTGCACTGCGTGGCAGAGCAGCAAAAGAACGGCGGCGTCTGTGCTTTTGTGGATGCGGAACACGCGCTGGATCCGCAATACGCCCGCAAGCTGGGCGTCGATATTGACGAGCTGTTGATTTCGCAGCCCGACACCGGTGAACAGGCGCTTGAGATCACTGATACGCTGGTGCGCTCCGGTGCGGTGAACATGGTCGTGGTGGATTCTGTGGCCGCCCTGACCCCAAAATCCGAACTTGAGGGTGACATGGGCGACAGCTCTGTTGGTGTGCAGGCTCGCTTGATGAGCCAGGCAATGCGTAAATTGACCGGTTCTATCTCGCGCTCCAACTGCATGGTGATCTTCATCAACCAGATCCGGATGAAGATCGGCGTGATGTTCGGCTCTCCCGAAACCACGACAGGTGGCAACGCGCTGAAGTTCTATTCCTCCGTCCGTCTGGACATCCGCCGCATTGGCGCATTGAAAGACCGCGACGAGGTTGTCGGCAACGCCACCCGCGTCAAGGTCGTGAAAAACAAGGTTGCACCGCCGTTCAAACAGGTCGAATTCGACATCATGTATGGCGAAGGCATCTCCAAGATGGGCGAACTGCTGGATCTGGGCGTTAAGGCAGGCGTGGTCGATAAATCCGGCTCGTGGTTCTCTTACGGGGATGAACGGATCGGGCAGGGCCGCGAAAACGCCAAGACCTTCCTCAAGGAAAATGAGGCAATGGCCCGCGAGATCGAGGATAAAATCCGCGCCGCCCATGGGCTGGATTTCGAGGGCTCCGAAAACGACGATATCCTCGAAGCCTGAGGCAAAGCGCGGGCCGGACCGTGCATCATATTTTGCAAGAAGGGCGCAGCATTGAGTTGCGCCCTTTTTTCATGGGTGGCCCTGTGGACAGCCCTCCCTTGCGCGGCTATTTGAAAAGGAAGATTTTTGCCCCGGAAGGCCTGACCCATGAAGACGTTGAACGAGATCCGCTCCACCTTTTTGTCCTATTTCGGCAAACAGGGCCACGCGATTGAGCCATCCGGCCCATTGGTGCCGCGCAACGACCCGACTTTGATGTTTGCAAACTCCGGCATGGTGCAGTTCAAGAACCTCTTTACCGGGGTTGAAACGCGCGACTATGTCCGTGCCACCACCGCGCAAAAATGTGTGCGGGCAGGGGGCAAACACAACGATCTGGACAATGTCGGCTACACCGCCCGCCACCACACCTTCTTTGAAATGCTCGGCAACTTCAGCTTTGGCGACTATTTCAAGGCCGAGGCCATCGCCTTTGCCTGGGAATTATTGACCAAGGACTTTGGCATCGACGCCTCGCGCCTGTTGGTCACGGTGTACCACACCGACGATGAGGCCGCCGAGATCTGGAAGAAGGTCGCCGGCCTGCCCGATGACCGGATCATCCGCATCGCCACCGACGACAACTTCTGGCGTATGGGACCAACCGGACCCTGCGGCCCCTGCACCGAGATTTTCTATGACCACGGCGATCACATCCCTGGCGGCCCTCCCGGCACACCAGAGGAAGACGGCGACCGGTTCATCGAGATCTGGAACATCGTTTTCATGCAGAACGAACAATTTGAAGACGGCTCCATGAAGCCGCTCGCGATGCAGTCGATCGACACCGGCATGGGGCTGGAACGGATTGGCGCATTGTTACAGGGCCAACACGACAATTACGAGACCGACACCATGCGCGCCCTCATTGAGGCCAGCGGCAATGCGCTGCACATGGATCCGTTCACCAGCGGCAACGTGCATCACCGTGTGATCGCTGATCACCTGCGATCCACCTCCTTCCTGATTGCCGATGGCGTGATGCCCTCCAACGACGGACGCGGCTATGTCCTCCGCCGGATCATGCGCCGCGCCATGCGTCATGCGCATCTGCTCGGAGCAAAAGACCCGCTGATGCATCAACTGGTTCCCGCATTGGTAAGCCAGATGGGCTCGGCCTATCCAGAGCTTGGACAGGCGCAGGCACTGATCACCGAGACCCTGATGCTCGAAGAGACCCGCTTCAAACAAACGCTTGAGCGCGGTTTGAAACTGCTCGAAGACGAGGTAAGCACCTTGGAAGAGGGCGCCGCCTTGCCGGGCGCGGCAGCGTTCAAACTGTATGACACCTACGGCTTCCCGCTGGATCTGACCCAAGATGCCCTGCGCGAACAGGGCCGCGCTGTGGACACAGACGGGTTTGACACCGCAATGGCCGAGCAGAAAGCCAAGGCGCGCGCAGCATGGTCCGGTTCGGGCGAAGCGGCAGATGCCACGGTTTGGTTCGATGTGGCGGACAAACACGGCACCACGGATTTCCTCGGCTATGACACCGAAACCGCCGAGGGCCAGATCGCTGCGATTGTGCAAGGCAGCGATCTGACCGAGAAGGCAGGCAAAGGCGACACAGTGCAAATCGCCCTGAACCAGACCCCATTCTATGCAGAATCCGGTGGTCAGGTGGGTGACAGCGGCACAATCCGCACCGAAACGGGCCGGGTAGAGATCACCGATACCCGCAAAACCGCCGGCGTTTTCTCCCATATAGGCAAGGTTTTAGAAGGCGAAGTTGAAGTCGGTCAAGCCGCCGTTCTCGAGGTGGATCACAGCCGCCGGACCGCCATCCGCGCCAATCACTCCGCCACGCACCTGCTGCATGAAGCCCTGCGCGGCGCATTGGGCGATCACGTCTCGCAGCGCGGCTCGCTCAATGCCGCTGACCGGCTGCGCTTTGACTTCTCCCATGCCAAGGCGCTCAGCCCGGAAGAGCTATCTGGCGTGGAACGCGAAGTGAATGACTACATCCGCCAGAACACACCGGTGGAAACCCGCATCATGACACCGGACGATGCCCGCGCTCTCGGCGCGCAGGCGCTCTTTGGTGAGAAATACGGCGACGAGGTGCGCGTGGTCTCCATGGGGCGGCAAGACGGCTCCGGCAAAGGCACGGACAAATCCACCTATTCACTGGAGCTTTGCGGCGGCACCCATGTGCGCCAGACCGGCGATATCGGCGCCTTTGTCCTCTTGGGCGACAGCGCCAGCAGCGCCGGCGTGCGCCGCATCGAAGCCCTGACCGGGGCCGAGGCGTTGAACTGGCTGCGCGATCAACAGGCCGCGCTCTCCCGCGTCGCAGAAACCCTCAAAACAGCCACAACAGATGTGCCAGACCGCGTCCGCGCCCTGATGGATGAACGCAAGGCGCTGTCCAACGAGGTGGCGCAGCTGCGCCGCGAATTGGCGATGTCCGGCGGCGGCAGCGCAGCACCAGACGTGCGCGAGGTCAATGGCGTCAAATTCATCGCCCAGGTGCTCAGCGGTGTTACCGGCAAGGATCTTCCTGCGCTGGTTGATGAACACAAGGCTCAGCTGGGCTCCGGCGCAGTGCTGCTGATTGCCGACGCGGGCGGCAAGGCGGCTGTGGCCGCAGGCGTTACCGATGATCTCAAGGGCGAACTGTCTGCCGTTGATCTGGTCAAGGCGGCAGTGGCCGAATTGGGCGGCAAGGGCGGCGGTGGCCGCCCCGATATGGCACAAGGCGGCGGCAAAAGCGCCGACAACGCGCAAGCGGCCATCGCCGCTGCCGAAAACACAATAAAAGGATAAGACCCATGGGCGCACTTTGGATTGCACATGTCACCGTCACCGACGAAGAGGCATACAAGAAATACGCCGCAGGCGCGACCGTCGCCATTGCCGAACACGGGGGCGAGTTTATCGCCCGTGGCGGCCGTTTCGTTCAGCTTGAAGGCAAGGAACGGCCGCGTAATGTCGTGGCCCGGTTCCCCGACGTGGAAACCGCAGAAAAATGTTACCACTCAGAGGCTTATCAGGCGGCACTGAACCATGCCCGCGGCGCTTCGGAGCGCGAGCTGATGATCATCGAGACCAACGAATAACGCCTGTCTCCAACCTTTCTGGCCTTAAATACTCCGGGGGGTGCGGGGGGCTGGCCCCCCGCTGCGGTCCGGTCGCATCAAGCGACCGGAACCTGATTTAGCCCGCTTTTGCCATGCGCTTGCGCTCATGGGGATCCAGGTAACGCTTCCGCAGACGGATCGCATTTGGCGTCACTTCCACCAGCTCATCATCGTCGATATAGGCAATCGCCTCTTCCAGCGACAGGATCTTTGGCGTGGTCAGGCGCACCGCTTCATCGGTGCCAGAGGCCCGCACGTTGGTCAGCTTTTTACCCTTCAGCGGGTTCACTTCCAGATCGTTCTCGCGCGAATGCTCGCCAATGATCATGCCGGTGTACACATCGGCCTGTGCACCGATCATCATCTTGCCGCGCTCTTCGAGGTTCCAAAGGGCAAAGGCCACCGATGTGCCGTTTTCCATGGAGATCAGAACACCTGCACGGCGGCCCGGAATTGGCCCCTTGTGCGGTGCCCATTCGTGGAACACCCGGTTGATCACGCCCGTGCCGCGCGTGTCGGTCAGAAACTCACCGTGATAACCGATCAAGCCACGCGATGGCACATGGGCCACGATGCGGGTCTTGCCGGCGCCGGCTGGTTTCATCTCGACCAGCTCACCCTTGCGCACGCCGGTGATCTTTTCGATCACGGCGCCGGAATATTCGTCATCCACGTCGATGGTGGCCTCTTCAATCGGCTCATGGCGAACCCCATCAATTTCGCGGAACAGAACCTGTGGACGCGAGATCGACAGTTCAAAGCCTTCGCGGCGCATGTTTTCGATCAGAACGCCCATCTGCAATTCGCCGCGGCCCGCAACCTCAAAGGCATCGCCGCCCGGCGTGTCGCTGATCTTGATCGCGACGTTTGATTCCGCTTCCTTCAACAGACGTTCACGGATCACGCGGGACTGCACTTTCTTGCCGTCACGGCCCGCCAGCGGGCTGTCGTTGATGCCAAAGGTCACGGTGATGGTGGGCGGGTCAATCGGCTGCGCCGGGATCGCCTCACTGACCGATTGGTCGGCCAATGTGTCGGCCACGGTGGCTTTGGTCATCCCAGCAATGGAGACAATATCGCCCGCTTCGGCCACATCGATTGCGGTTTGATCCAGACCACGGAACGCCAGAATCTTGGTGCAACGGAAGTTTTCGATCAAGGAGCCATCACGTGACATCGCCTTGATTGTTTGGCCGGCTTTCAACGTGCCTGATTCAACACGCCCCGTCAGCAACCGCCCCAGGAACGGATCACCGCCCAGAGTTGTTGCGAGCATGGTAAACGGCTTGTCGGTTTCGCTGATCTGCTTGGGGGCAGGGACGTGATCCAGGATCAACTGGAACAGATCGTCCAGACCCTCGCGTTTGCCGTCAAGTTCGTGATCGGCCCAACCGGCGCGACCGGAGGCGTACATCGTCGGGAAATCCAGCTGTTCGTCTGTCGCATCAAGGCTGGCAAAAAGGTCAAAACATTCGTCCAGCGCCCGGTCCGGTTCGCCATCCGGCTTGTCGACCTTGTTGATCACAACGATCGGTCGCAGACCCAGCTTGAGCGCCTTGGAGGTCACAAATTTGGTTTGGGGCATCGGGCCTTCAGCCGCATCCACCAGCAGGACAACACCGTCCACCATCGACAGGATCCGCTCAACCTCGCCGCCAAAGTCGGCGTGGCCGGGGGTGTCCACGATGTTGATACGTGTGCCTTTCCATTCGACCGAAGTCGGCTTGGCAAAGATCGTGATGCCGCGTTCGCGCTCCAGATCGTTGCTGTCCATGGCCCGTTCGGTGGTGGCCTGGTTTTCACGGTAGGTACCGGATTGTTTCAGAAGCTCGTCCACCAGCGTGGTTTTGCCGTGGTCAACGTGAGCGATGATTGCGATATTGCGCAGGTCCATGGGATCAGCCTTTGTGTCAAAGTTGCTGCCCCCTAACGTGCAGGCGGGACAAAGGCCAGCCCAAAAGCGGATCACTCGGCGGGCTGTTGCCCGCTGTCATCCACTTGCCGCAGCGTCATAGCGCAACGGGCCTTTCACAACGCGGCCCGGCGGCCCGACGGTCCTGCGCGGTTCAGTGGGTTTGACTGCCGGAAAACAGATGGATCACAACGATGCCAGAGATGATCAGGCCCAGCCCCAAGATCGCGGGCAGATCCAGCTTCTGACCAAACAGGACAAAGCCGATCCCCGCGATCAGGACAATCCCGAGGCCAGACCAGATCGCATAGACAATGCCCACTGGCATCACCTTGAGCGCCAGCGCCATGAAATAGAACGACAGCCCGTAAAACAGCACGACCGCCACCGATGGCCAGAACCGCGAAAATTGTTGAGAGGCTTGCAGTGCGGTGGTGCCAAGGGTTTCGGTAACGATGGCAACAATCAGCCATATATAGTGAACGGGCATGTCAAATCCTTCTAAGCACGGGCAGTTGCGTGGTTTCCTTGATCTCTTCCATCACAAAACTGGCCGAGACATCGGACAATGGCACCTTGCGGATCAGCGCCTGATAAAGACGATCGTAATCCGCCATATCCGCCACGCGGGCCCGTATCAGATAGTCCAGATCCCCGGTCATCCGGTACACACCCAGGATCTCCGGCATGCCAAGGGTGGCCTTGGAAAAGGTATCCAGCCAATCGGGCGCATGGGCGTTGGTGCGGATCTGCATGAATACCGTCAGACCAAGGTTGAGTTGCACCGGATCGAGCAGCGTCACCCGCGACCGGATCAGCCCGCTGTCTTCCATGGCCTTGATCCGGCGCCAGCAGGCATTGCGCGACAGGCCAACGACCTCACCCAGTGATTCCAGTGATTTGCCCGCATCGCGTTGCAATTCGGCAAGTATTCTCCGGTCTATGTCGTCAATTGATCCCATAAATCCGAGTATCACGGGAAAATTTCACGTGATCAAGAAAATTGGCGCAGACTTTGGGAAAAATGCACAGGCCACTGCGGTTACATTGGGCAAACGCAAATTCAACGTGGAGCCCCCTCATGATCGCACGTCTTTTCCTCGACCATCCGGCCAAAGTGGATGAAACTTTCCTTGAACATATGCTCTTCGCACTGAAATTCTCTGGCCTGCTGTTCGCTGCGGCGGGTGCGGCGCTGATCCACGCCTTTGTGCCTGCCTTGTGTGAAAAGACCGCCAGCGGGATCATCAAGACGCTCTATGAGCGCACCTGCAACCGGGGCTGATCTCTATGTGCAGATGGGCGGCGTGGCAGGGCAAACCCCTGTTTCTAAGCGAAATCCTGACCGCCCCGGATCATTCCTTGATCCAGCAGTCCCGCGAGGCCAGCAAATGCAAAACCGCGATCAACGCGGATGGTTTCGGGCTGGCCTGGTATGACCAACATCCCAATCCCGGCCTTTACCGGGATGTCTATCCGGCCTGGTCGGATGCAAACCTGAAATCATTGGCCGAACAAGTGCGCGCGCGTCTGTTTCTGGCCCATGTTCGCGCCTCGACCGGAACCGCGACCAGCCGCAACAACTGCCATCCCTTTGTGCAGGGCAAGTGGTCTTTCATGCACAACGGGCAAGTGGGCGGCTTTGACAGCTTTCGCAAGGACGCCGACATGATGATCCCTGACGCGCTTTATGCCCATCGCAAGGGCGCCACCGACAGCGAAGCGTTGTTTCTGGTGGCCTGCGGCATGGGGTTGGACCACGACCCAAAAGCCGCCATGCAAGCCGCCGTTGGCGCGTTTGAGGCCCGTTCCCTGCGATCAGGGCAGGGGCCACATATGCGCATGGCGGCAGGGTTCTCGGACGGGGTAACGCTTTACGCACTGCGCTATGCCTCCGACGATCTTGCCCCGTCGATGTTTTATCAGTGGAATGATGACTGGCAGGGCTGGTCGGTGGTCTCAGAACCCTACGACACAGCCTTCGGCAATTGGATCGAAGTGCCCAAGGGCAGCTTTTGCCGGTTCACCGCCACAGAGGTCAAGATTGAGCCTTTTGCGCCCATCTACGCGCAGGCCCAAACGCCGGAACTGCGTGCCGTCTGAACGATAAGGGCCGCAACTCTGCGGCCCATTGTTTCTTACCCTGCCAACGCCTTGCTCAGGTTTTCGTCGATTTTCTCTAGGAACCCCATGGTGGTCAGCCACCCCTGATCCGGGCCAACGAGCAGGGCCAGATCCTTGGTCATCTGCCCGCTTTCGACGGTGTCCACGACCACCCGCTCGAGCGTTTCGGCAAAGTTGGTCAGAGCCGCGTTGTCGTCCAGCTTGCCGCGATGCTTGAGGCCGCCGGTCCAGGCGTAGATCGACGCGATGGAATTGGTGGAGGTTTCTTCCCCCTTTTGGTGCTGGCGGTAATGGCGCGTCACTGTGCCATGCGCCGCCTCGGCTTCAACGATTTTTCCGTCGGGGGTCATCAACTGCGAAGCCATCAACCCAAGCGAGCCAAAGCCCTGGGCAACGGTGTCCGATTGCACATCGCCATCGTAGTTCTTGCAGGCCCAGACAAAGCCGCCGTTCCATTTCATCGCGCAGGCAACCATGTCGTCGATCAGGCGATGCTCATAGGTGATGCCCTTTTCCTTGAACTGGGCCTCGAACTCTTCTTCATAGACCTTCTGGAACAACTCAAGAAAGCGGCCATCGTATTGTTTCAAAATGGTATTTTTGGTGGACAGATAGACCGGCCACCCAATATTCAAACCATAGTTCAATGAGGCACGCGCAAAATCAATGATCGAACTGTCGAGGTTGTACATCCCCATGTAAACACCGGAAGAAGGGGCGTCATAGACCTCCTGCTCCATCACCGTACCGTCCTCACCGACAAATTTCATCGTCAGCTTTCCGGGGCCGGGGAATTTCATGTCGGAGGCGCGGTATTGATCGCCAAAGGCATGACGCCCGATGACAATCGGCTTGGTCCAACCGGGCACAAGGCGCGGCACGTTCTTGCAGATGATCGGCTGGCGGAACACCACACCGCCAAGAATGTTGCGAATTGTGCCATTGGGCGAACGCCACATCTTCTTGAGGCCAAATTCCTCTACCCGAGCCTCATCGGGTGTGATGGTCGCGCATTTGACACCGACACCATACTTCTTGATCGCCTCTGCGGCATCAATGGTGATCTGGTCTTCGGTCTCGTCGCGGGCTTGAATGCCAAGGTCATAATACTTCAGATCCACATCCAGATAGGGCGTGATCAGCTTTTTCTTGATGAAATCCCAGATGATCCGGGTCATTTCGTCACCATCAAGCTCGACGATGGGGTTTTCTACCTTAATCTTCGTCATGGATCGGTTCCTTTGGTATTGGGTATCTTTGAGGCAGGCCATAGCCCAGAATGCCGTGCAGGGGAAGTCTGTATACCTTTGTATACCGCGCAATCCAACCGATCTTGTTCATCATTCGGCAAAAGATCAGGGACAGATGTTATCTGTCCAACGCCGCAAAAAACACCGCGATGCGCTGCTTGGCATAGTCCCACAAGCGCGGGGCACCTATGGCAATTTTGCTGCCGACGCGCTCGGCGATTTGGTCTTGGGTGACGTTGAACTCGGTCCAGCTACCGCCACCCGATTGCAGGTTTTGCATAGGCGGCTGAAACCGGTCGAGAGATTTGGCAAATTGCGCAGATGGGCTTTGCGCCGCTTCGAACTCTTCCCAGATGGCGCGCAACTCATCGCGCAAATCGTCCGGCAACAGCCCAAAAATCCGGTCCGCCGCAGCCTGTTCCAAGGCTTCCATCTGTGCAATGTCGTGATCGCCAAAAATTGGATTGTCGCCTGCGTCAATCTCAACCAAATCATGCAAAATCAACATCTTGATGACCAAGTTTAAATCAACATCCGGGCCGGCCTGATCTGCCAGCACCAACGCGTAAAGGGTCAGATGCCACGAATGTTCCGCCGAATTTTCGTAGCGCGAGTTGTCACAAAGCTCGGTCGCGCGGATCGTGTTCTTGAGCTTATCCGCCTCGTTGAGGAAGGCAATCTGCCGGTCCAGCCGGGAAAGGCCACCGCCGTCTTTCACGAACCGCCCGCGGCGCGATGCGCCTTGAGTTTCTGCGCCAGAAACGACCGGCCTTTATCATTTGCCATCCGGGTTCGGATCGCGGTCAAAAATGCCTCTTCAAGGGTCTGGGAGGAGGCACCAAGCACGGTGCCCACCTCCATAAACAACCGGTCTTCACCGATCTCGTTTTGAACCGCGAGGCATTCTTCGGCCAGTTTGTTGGCCATTTCGATGACGACGGGATCTGCCATCAGCGTGTGGTCTCGGTCAGGCGGCGTTTGACGTAATCCGTGGTCGAGGTGATCAACGTATCCATATGCGGCTCTTCAAAGAAGTGGCCCGCGCCCTCGACCTCCTGGTGGGTGATGGTGATGCCCTTCTGCTCATGCAGCTTGTTCACCAGATTGACCGTATCAGGTGGCGGCGCGACACGGTCGGCGGTGCCGTTGATGATCAGACCCGAAGACGGGCAGGGCGCCAGAAAGCTGAAGTCATACATGTTCGCAGGCGGCGCGACCGAGATAAACCCGGTGATTTCGGGCCGGCGCATCAAAAGTTGCATACCGATCCAGGCCCCAAAGGAGAAACCGGCAACCCAGCAATGCTTGGAATTGTTGTTCATTGACTGAAGGTAATCCAACGCCGAGGCCGCATCCGACAGCTCGCCAATGCCCTGGTCATATTCGCCCTGGCTGCGCCCGACACCGCGGAAGTTAAACCGCAACACGGTGAAACCCATGTTGTAGAAGGCATAATGCAGGTTGTAGACCACTTTGTGGTTCATGGTTCCGCCAAACTGCGGATGCGGATGCAGGACGATCGCAATGGGTGCGTCACGTTCTTTTTGGGGGTGGTAGCGGCCTTCGAGGCGGCCTTCTGGTCCGGGGAAAATGACCTCTGGCATGAGCGTCCCTGTCTGGATGGTTCAAAGCGGCCCGCGAATAGTTGACAAATTCGCTAAGGCTCCTTAGAACGGTTCTAATCTTGTGCCCGAGCGCTATTCACGCGGGCCAGTCTAAGCGTTTATGCATTTTCATGCGCCCGCGTCAATCAAAGCGGGTGCAAATTGGGGGGTCAGCGATGAAGCTGTCAACAAAAGGCCGCTATGCGATGGTCGCCCTTGCCGATATTGCCCTTCAGCCGGAAGGGGCTTTGGTGTCGCTGGGCGATATTTCCGAGCGCCAGTCGGTCTCGCTGCCCTACCTTGAGCAATTGTTTGTGAAGCTGCGCCGTGCCGAACTGGTCACGTCGGTGCGCGGACCGGGGGGTGGCTACCGGCTGGCGCGGCCCACATCGGAGATCCGGGTGGTGGATATTCTGGCCGCCGTGGATGAAACCGTTGACGCGATGCACAAAGGTGCAGGCGCATCGGGCGGGTCGTCAGGCAGCCGCGCACAATCCTTGACCAACCGTCTTTGGGAAGGTTTGAGCGCCCATGTTTACGTCTTCTTGCATCAAACCCGCCTGTCGGATGTGATCTCCAACGAATTGGTCCCCTGTCCGGCTGTACCGAACCTGTTTGCCGTGGTGGACGAGCCATGAGCCGTTATCAAAAGGCCGCGCAAGCGCGACATGATTTTAAAGGGAATGAGGGACGCTGTCCCTCAAACTCCCTGGAGATATTTGAGGCCAAAAAGAAAACATGAGGGTCTATCTGGATCATAATGCCACCACCCCCGTGCGGGCAGAGGCCCGTGCGGCGATGATTGCGGCAATGGATGTGGTGGGCAATCCATCATCGGTGCATGCCGAGGGCCGCGCGGCGAAGGCACTGGTGGAAAAGGCGCGGGCGCAGGTGGCTGCGGCGATGGGCGCGGAAGGGGCGGATATCGTCTTTACCTCCAGCGCAACCGAGGCGGCGGCATTGGCGATGCGCGGGCGTGAATTGGCTGGCGCAGCGATTGAGCATGACGCGGTGCGGGCTTGGCTTGGCGGGGATCTGCAGGTGAACGGTGATGGGCATGTCCAGATCGCCGATCCCGCGCATTCGACCCTGCAATTGGCCAATTCCGAAACCGGTGTGCTACAGGATCTGCCTGCTGGGCTTGCTCTGAGTGATATGACGCAGGCCTTTGGCAAGATACCGGTGGACTTTATCGGCTCCGCTGTGCGCATGGCGCTGGTCTCGGCTCATAAACTCGGCGGGCCAAAGGGCATCGGCGCATTGGTGTTGCGGCGCGGCCAAGAGGTGCCGGCACAGATCAAGGGCGGCGGGCAGGAAATGGGCCGGCGGTCGGGTACCGAGAACATCATCGGCATGGCCGGATTTGGCGCAGCAGCCGAGGCCGCAGCGCGGGATGTGGCCAATGGTCGCTGGGAAGAAATTGCCCAATTGCGCGATATTCTACAGCAGGCTCTTGAGGCTGGCGAAAACAAGACTATTTTTGTCGGGAAAGACGCGGCGCGACTTCCCAATACGCTATGCATGCTAACCCCCGGCTGGAAAGGCGAAACACAGGTCATGCAGATGGATCTGTCAGGATTTGCGATCTCTGCCGGCTCGGCCTGTTCCAGCGGCAAGGTGCGTGCAAGTGCTGTCTTGCGGGCGATGGGCTTTGATGACACTCAGGCCGCGAGCGCGATCCGCGTTTCGCTGGGTCTGGAGACGACACAAGATGACGTGCTGCGGTTTGCGGACAGCTGGACGGCGAAACTGAAAAAACACGAGCAACGGGCCGCCTGAACGCGCCTTCGGAAAGGAACAAGACCTTGGATACTGTGACCCTGAACGAGAACGATGGCGTCAAAGAGGGCGTCGATCAGGAGACCGTGGATGCCGTGCGCGAAGTGGGCGGCAAGTATAAATATGGCTGGTCCACGGACATCGAGATGGAATATGCGCCCAAGGGTCTGACCCCCGACATCGTGCGCCTGATCTCCGAGAAAAACGAAGAGCCGGAGTGGATGACCAACTGGCGGTTAGAAGCCTATGAGCGCTGGTTGACCAAAACCGAGCCGGACTGGGCGATGGTGGATTATCCCGAGATCGATTTTCAGGATCAATATTATTACGCTCGTCCCAAAAGCATGGCCGAAAAGCCGAAGTCTTTGGATGATGTAGACCCCAAGCTTTTGGAAACATACAAGAAACTTGGCATTCCGCTGAAAGAACAGATGATCCTTGCCGGTGTCGAAGGCGCCGAGGATGCGCCTGCGGAGGGCCGCAAGGTTGCTGTAGATGCGGTGTTTGATTCCGTATCCGTTGGCACCACCTTTCAGGAAGAACTGAAGAAAGCGGGCGTGATCTTCTGCTCCATCTCTGAGGCCATTCGCGAACATCCCGAACTGGTGAAAAAATACCTCGGCACAGTGGTTCCGGTTTCTGACAATTTTTATGCGACGCTGAACTCTGCCGTGTTCTCGGACGGATCTTTCGTCTATGTGCCGCCCGGTGTGCGCTGCCCGATGGAACTGTCGACATATTTTCGCATCAATGCCGAAAACACCGGCCAGTTCGAGCGCACGCTGATCATCGCCGACAAGGGATCCTATGTGTCCTACCTTGAGGGCTGCACCGCGCCGCAGCGCGATGAAAGCCAGCTGCACGCTGCCGTGGTCGAGATCATCATCGAAGAAGACGCCGAGGTGAAATATTCCACCGTTCAGAACTGGTATCCCGGTGATGAAAACGGCAAGGGCGGCATCTATAACTTTGTCACCAAACGCGCCGATTGCCGGGGTGATCGGGCCAAGGTGATGTGGACGCAGGTTGAAACCGGCTCTGCGGTGACGTGGAAGTATCCAAGCTGCATTCTGCGCGGCGACGACAGCCAGGGTGAGTTTTATTCCATCGCCATCGCCAACAACATGCAGCAGGCCGACACCGGCACCAAGATGATCCATTTGGGCAAGCGCACCAAATCGCGGATCGTCTCCAAGGGGATCAGCGCGGGCAAGGCGCAGAACACCTATCGCGGGCTGGTGTCCATGCACCCCAAGGCCAAGGATTCGCGCAACTACACCCAGTGCGACAGCTTGCTGATTGGCGATCAATGCGGGGCGCATACGGTGCCCTATATCGAGGTCAAGAACAACAGCAGCCGGGTTGAGCATGAGGCGACGACCTCCAAGGTGGATGATGACCAGATGTTCTATTGCCGCTCGCGCGGGATGGACGAGGAAGAGGCGGTTGCACTGGTCGTGAACGGGTTCTGCAAGGACGTTTTGCAGGCCCTGCCGATGGAATTTGCAATGGAAGCGCAGGCGCTTGTGGCGATCTCTCTGGAAGGGTCTGTGGGGTGATGAATCAACCGTCGAACCACACCAGATTGCATGCAGATGCAGGTCCGGGGCTGGCGCAGACGCCGGTTCTGGGTGCGCTGAGCTTGTTTGTTCTGGTCGGTTTGGGGGGGATGTTCTGCGCCGCCTGGTTTGGCTTGCCGCAGCCCGGTTTCTGGGGCGCGGCGGGCGCTGTGGTGGTCGCGATTTTCTGGATCGCAATCAAAGGTTGGCGCAGGCGTCATTTGCAGGCGCGTGGCGAAGCGCTTCAAGCGCAGCTGCACGAATTGAAACAAGAAGAATTTCGTCTGAAATACGCTCAGGCGCAGCAAGATGGAGAGATCCCTTTTGCCGCCAACGGCAAGGAGAGTGATACGTGATCCTTACAACAACCAATTCGGTCGAGGGCCGCAGCATCGCCGCCTATCGCGGCATTGTCGTGGGCGAGGCGATTATGGGGGCCAATATCGTGCGCGATATGTTTGCGCGGGTCACGGACATCGTGGGTGGCCGCTCCGGCCAGTATGAAACCAAGTTGCGCGATGCGCGCGAAACCGCGATGTCAGAGCTGGAAGACGAAGCCAGATCCAAAGGCGCAGATGCGGTTGTGGGCATTGACATTGATTATGAGATTATTTCGGACAGCATGATGATGGTGTCCGTCTCGGGAACAGCTGTCAGCCTAAGCTGACACATGAAGAATTAGCCGTAAGGCACGGAATAGGAAGAATAACATGCTGAGCATCAAGAACCTGAACGTAAAGCTCGAAGAAGAAGACAAGCAGATCCTCAAAGGTGTGAATCTTGAAGTTGAGGCGGGCAAGGTCCATGCGATCATGGGGCCCAACGGCTCTGGCAAATCCACGCTGTCCTATGTCCTGTCCGGCAAGGACGGCTATGAAGTGACCGAAGGCTCCGCCACGCTGGAAGGCGAAGATCTGCTGGATCTGGAGCCGGAAGAACGCGCCGCGGCTGGCTTGTTCCTGGCGTTCCAATATCCGGTTGAGATTCCCGGTGTGGGCAACATGACCTTTCTGCGCACCGCGGTGAATGCACAGCGCAAGGCGCGGGGCGAAGAGGAAATGTCGGCGGCCGAATTCCTCAAGGTGGTGCGTGCCAAGGCCAAAGACCTGAAGATCGACGCGGATATGCTCAAACGGCCCGTCAACATGGGCTTTTCCGGCGGTGAGAAAAAGCGCAACGAAATACTGCAGATGGCCATGCTTGAGCCAAAGATGTGCATTCTGGATGAAACCGATTCCGGGCTTGATGTAGACGCGATGAAACTGGTTGCCGAAGGGGTGAATGCCCTGCGCAGCGAAGGACGCGGATTTCTGGTGATCACCCATTATCAGCGTCTGCTGGATCACATCAAACCGGACGTTGTGCATATCATGGCCGATGGCCGGATCGTGAAAACCGGTGGTCCTGAACTGGCCCTGGAAGTCGAGAACAACGGCTATGCTGACATTCTCGCCGAGGTGGCCTGAACATGGCAGATGCAGCAGAAAAACTCTCGCCCACCGAGGCGATGATTTCCGGGTTGGAAATGCCCGGTGCAGGTTGGTCCAAAACGGCCCGCGAAGAGGCTTTGGCACGGTTGCGGGCTATGGGTCTGCCGGAACGGCGCGATGAATATTGGAAGTTTACCCGCCCGGACACGCTGATCCAGCCAAGCCCACTTCCCGCCGCGGTCCTTAGCAATGACGAAGCGCCGTTGTTCGACGACATGGACCGCCTCAAGGTGGTGTTTGTAGACGGCGTTTTTGATGCGGATGCCTCGGATGATCTGAGCCTTGAAGGGATCACGATCGAGCGGCTGGCGACAGCCACAAGCGATCTGCATTGGGCGCGTGATCTTTATGGCGCACTTGAGTTGAACGGCCAAGATCCGGTGGAACGCCCCTTGGCCAGCCTCAACACCGCTTTTGCCACAGACGGTGTTTTGATCCATGTGACCGGCAAGCCATCCAAGCCAGTCAGCCTGATTTACCGCCATGTATCAGAGACTTCTGATGCGATCCTGCACCATTGCATCAAGCTTGATGCCGGGGCGGAGCTTACAGTTCTGGAAAACGGACCGGCCGCTGCGCGGTTGAACAAAGTCATGGAAGTCGATGTGGCGGATGGCGCCAAATTCCATCATGTGCGCGCGCAGGGGCGCGATCATGAACGCCGCGCTGCCACCCATATCTTTGCCCGACTTGGGGCGGAATCGCTGTTCAAATCCTTTACGCTGACCGTCAATGGCGTGTTGACCCGCAATGATTGCGTGATCGAATTGACCGGTGACGATGCCAGCGCCCATGTGGCGGGCGCCTGTGTTGGCGATGGGGAATTCCATCACGATGACACGGTGTTCATCACCCATGATGCGGTGAATTGCGAAAGCCGCCAGGTGTTCAAGAAAGTGCTGCGCAACGGGGCAACCGGCGTGTTTCAGGGCAAGATTTTGGTCAAGAAAGATGCCCAGAAAACAGACGGTTATCAAATCAGCCAATCCCTGCTGCTGGACGAAGACAGCCAGTTCCTCGCAAAGCCGGAGCTTGAGATCTACGCCGATGATGTGGCCTGTTCACATGGCTCCACCTCCGGTGCGATTGATGAGGACGCTCTGTTCTACCTGCGGGCCCGTGGGATCTCCCATGCCGAGGCCACCGATTTGCTGACGCTGGCATTCCTGGCCGAAGCGGTTGAAGAAATCGAGCAAGAAGAGCTGCGCGAAGAATTGATTGGGCGTTTGTCGTCCTGGTTGCAACGCCGCAGCGCCTGATGTCGGCAACCCGCGATATCGTGGCCACCTACCGGGGGCCGGGGCAGGTTGTGCGCCGGCTGACCGGGCAGGGGCCGCGCGAGGACCGTGCGTTGATCTACCTGATGCTGGGATGTCTGATGGTGTTTGTCGCCCAGACCCCGCGCCTGGCGCGGGAGGCCCATGAGACAGGTGCTGATCTTGGCATGTCAATGGGCGGCACCTTAATGGCGTGGCTCTTTATCGCGCCTCTGTTGCTGTATCTGATTGCCTCGCTCAGCCATTTGGTGGCGCGGGCGCTTGGCTCATCGCTGAGCGGATTTGGTGCACGGGTCGCACTTTTCTGGGCGCTGCTTGCGGCCTCTCCCATCCTGCTGCTGTGGGGGCTGACTGCCGGATTTGTCGGCCCCGGCATTGAAATGACCTCTGTGGGCGTGATCTGGGTTGCGGTGTTCTTGTGGTTCTGGCTGGGCGGATTGCGCGGCGCGGCCAAAGGTGCGCCATGACACCCGATGTTCTGATCCCTCTGGCGCGGACCACCCTGCGCGAGCCACGGCGTGCCGCTGAAACAATCCTGAGCTGGCAGCTTAGCCGCGAAACCCTTTGGACCGCGATGGCGCTTGTCGCCGCGCTCTATACCTTTGTTCTGTCACTGCTCATTGCACTGACGCCAAACGCCATGAGCCTGCCCGGCTATGCAAATTCGCCACTGGCGTTGTTTGTTCTGGTGGCGGGGATCATGGTTGTCTATGTGCATGCCGCCTATTGGACGGGGCTAGCAATGGGCGGCAGTGGCACGCTCGACGGGCTTTTGGCCGTTATGGTCTGGCTTCAGGTGATGCGGGCCGTGGCGGAGCTGGGCTTGATCGTGCTCTCCTTTGTGATGCCCGCGATGGCCACACTGGCCTCCATAGTGCTGACCGGGTGGAGCCTTTGGGTCATGCTGCATTTTTTGGTCGCCGCCCTGCATCTGCCCTCGATGGGCAAGGCGTTTCTTGTTTTGATCCTGTCCGGTATCGGGCTGGTTGTGGGTCTTGGGATCCTTCTTGCATTGATCGGGCTGACCGCCCAAGGAGTTTTGAACTGATGTATGATGTTGCGCAGATCCGCCGCGATTTCCCGATTCTGTCGCGGGAGGTCAACGGCAAGCCCTTGGTTTACCTCGACAATGGCGCCTCGGCCCAGAAACCACAGGTGGTGATCGACGCCATCACGCAGGCCTATTCGATGGAATATGCCAATGTGCATCGCGGTCTGCATTTCCTGTCCAATCTGGCGACCGACAAATATGAGGCGGTGCGCGGCAACATTGCAAAATTCCTCAACGCCAAGACGGAAAACGAGATCGTGCTGAACTCCGGCACAACCGAGGGGATCAATACGGTTGCCTATGGCTGGGCCATGCCGCGCATGAAAGCCGGTGATGAGATCGTGCTGAGTGTCATGGAACACCATGCCAATATCGTGCCTTGGCATTTCCTGCGCGAACGGCAGGGCGTTGTCCTCAAATGGGTCGACACCGACAGCACCGGCGCGCTTGATCCGCAGGCGGTGATTGATGCCATCGGCCCCAAGACCAAGCTGGTTGCAATCACCCAATTGTCCAATGTCCTGGGCACCAAGGTCGATGTCAAAGCGATCACCGAGGCGGCCCATGCCAAGGGTGTTGCGGTTCTGGTGGATGGATCGCAAGGCGCGGTGCATATGCCTGTGGATGTGCAGGACATCGGCTGCGATTTCTATGCGATCACCGGTCACAAGCTTTATGGCCCGTCCGGCTCGGGCGCGATTTACATCAAATCCGAACGCATGGCCGAGATGCGCCCGTTTATTGGCGGCGGCGACATGATCAAGGAGGTGCACAAGGACAGTGTCACTTACAACGACCCCCCAATGATGTTTGAAGCCGGCACACCGGGCATTGTCCAGACCATCGGCTTTGGCGCGGCACTGGATTATATGATGCAGATCGGCATGGATCGTATCGCCGCACATGAAGACGCCCTGCGCGATTATGCTGTCTCGAGGCTTGGCGGGCTGAACTGGCTGCAGGTGCAGGGCACCACGGCGGACAAAGGCGCGATCTTCAGCTTCACGCTGGACGGCGCGGCGCATGCCCATGACATCTCAACCATTCTCGACAAAAAGGGCGTGGCGGTGCGGGCAGGCCACCATTGCGCCGGTCCGTTGATGGAACATCTGGGGGTCACCGCCACCTGCCGCGCGTCCTTTGGGATGTACAACACCACCGGTGAAGTGGACGCATTGGTGGACGCGCTCGAACTTGCGCATGATCTCTTTGCCTAAGGTTTGATTTTCGATTGCAGGGGCGGGGCAGGCTGGCTATACCGCCCCTTGCGGGACCATTAGCTCAGCTGGATAGAGCGCTGCCCTCCGAAGGCAGAGGCCAGAGGTTCGAATCCTCTATGGTCCGCCATTTTTCCGCCCCTGTACTTGTCGCAAGTAACAGAAACCTTTCCCCCTCAAGATAGGTCACTCGGAGCGCAGCCCAATAGTCCAGCCTAGCCCCAATTTGGATCCACCGCTTTCGGTTGCCCACTTGCCGCCTCGATCACTGCACCTGCGGCCAGCAGGATATCCTCGCGGTACCGCGGGCCGACCAGTTGGACACCATTGGGCCGCCCTGCGGTTTCCCCCATCGCCACGGCGAGGGACGGCACGCCTATCGTCGGCACTGCCCTTTGGGTGAGCTGCGCCTCATAAAGGGCGGCAAAGCCTTCGGGGGATTGCACGTCCTGCTGTTGATCAAAGGGCAGGGTGCCGGACACAGGACAGATCAACACAGGGTACTCTTGCAAGAACATATCCCATGCGCGCATGAGGCCCACGCGGGTTTGCAGGGCATTCATCAGCTCTGCCTGGCCCACGTCACCTGCATCTTTTGACATCTGTTCAAATACGAACTGCGCCTCAACGTCGCCTTCCTTTTCGATCATTGCGGTTGCGGCCATTTGCGTGTCGGCCATCCACAGGCAGGCGTTTGTCTCTGCGGCACGGCGCATGGGCGGGCCGCGGACCTCATCCACCGTCCAACCTGCATCTTTGAGCTGATCGGCGGCCAGTCTCAGTGCCGCTTTGACCTCATCATCAACGGGCATGCCGTCCGGCGCGGTGACGAGGGCGGCACGTTTTGGAAACTCAACACCTGTCAAAGGTGCCGCTACATGCCACGGATCGCGCAGATCGGGGGCTGACATGGCCATCAAGGACAGCTCGATATCCGCAACACTGCGGGCAATAGGTCCGGACACCGCCATCAATTGCGCACCGATCAAACGATCGGGGGCCGATGCATTATAGGCCGGAACCCGGCCCAGGGTGGGCCGCAACCCCTGCAATCCGCAGGCATAGGCCGGATAGCGGATGGAGCCGGCAATATCCGTGCCATGTCCGATCGCGCCAATGCCCGCCGCAACCGCCGCCGCCGCACCGCCGGAAGACCCGCCGGGGGTAACGGCCTTGTTGCGGGGATTCAACGTCAGCCCATGCAGATTGTTCTTGGTGAACCAGCGCATCGAAAAGGCGGGTGTGTTGGTGCGTCCGATGATGACCGCGCCGGCCTTGCGCATGTTGGACACCACCGGGCTGTCGGCCTCGGCGATCAGGGTTTCCTGCAACTGGAGGCCGTTTGTCGTGGCATGCCCGGCCTGATCGACATTGACCTTGATGGTGACAGGCACGCCGCACAGCGGGCCGGGATCAACGCCGCGCGCGATGGCCTGATCAACCTTTTGTGCCGCGCTCAATGCCTCGTCGGGGAACTGCTGCACCACGGCGTTGATCTTGGGGTTCACCTCCGCCATGCGGTCCAGATGCGCTTGCGTCACTTCGGTGGCCGAAATGTCCTTGTTGCGGACCGCAGTGGCCGTCTGGGCGGCGGTCCATTGCCAAACCTGGGTCATGTCAGCTCTCCTTTTGTCCGCAAAACCGGATCTACGCCGACCAGTTGGCGCGGCGTTTCAAGGGCAGTTTAGGCTGTTGCAGGATGCTGGCAACCAAGATGCTGTCAAAGCGGCGGGGCAGCGTCCCGGCCTGGATTATTGGCCTGCGGTTTATTGACCTTAACTTGAGTGAAAAGGGCGTTGTTTTTGGGCTTCACAATAACAATTGACTGATCTCAGGTGCAGGCGTAATGACTCATCTGCGCCTTGATCATGACCCGGATTCGGCATGGGGCAAGGCGGTGCGTGTCGCTTTGGGGAGTGATGCAATGAAATTTTCTAAACTGTTGTTTCCGCTTGTATTTTGCATGTTCTCTGCCGGTCCGGTAGCGGCAGATTGGCCTGTGGGCTTGTGGCAATCACCGCCTGACACATCCGGTCTTGTCGTGCATGTGCGCACCAAGCCTTGCGGCCGGTCGATCTGTGGCCAGATTGAGCGGACAAAAGACAGGTTCGGCTATGACACACCGTCCAGTTTTGTCGGCCGCCGGATGCTGCTGGATATGCAGATCCAGCCAGATGGCAGCTATCAAGGCAAGATATGGGAGCCGCAAGGCAACCGCGTCCTGGCCTCGCGAATGCAGGTGAGCGGAAACATTATGCGGTTCCAGAACTGCGACAGCGGAACCTGTGTGAACGTCGACTGGACCCGCCTGCGTTGATTTACGCAAAAGGTGTTGAAACGAAAAAACAGCCGCGCAGGACAATAACAATGTGAGGTGCAAAAGTTGTTTGCGCTCTAACAAATGCTGGTTGCGCTAACCTGTCGGGCGCAGCAGGGCAAAAATATCCTCAAAAATAGCTTTTCCTAGGTCAATGTTACCGCTAGCCTCCTAAGCTTGGGAGGATATTACATGAAATTAATGAACACTCTTTTGTCTGGTGCGGCTTTTTCGCTGACTTTGGCCATCGCCGGACCCGCCGCCGCTGAGGATTGCCCGCGCGGTGATCTGGACAAGCGATTTTGCGATGTGAACGGGGATCTGATTGCGGACACGCCCACAGATCCGGCCGATCAGGTCGATCCCGATACACTGATCTTTGCCTATACACCTGTCGAAGATCCCGCCGTCTATAAAGAGGCATGGTCTGATTTCCTGACCCATCTGGAGAAAGAGACCGGCAAGTCTGTGGTCTTCTTTCCCGTTCAGAACAACGCCGCCCAGATTGAGGCGATGCGGTCGGGACGTTTGCACATTGCGGGCTTCAACACCGGGTCCAACCCTTTGGCTGTGAACTGCGCCGGGTTTAACCCCTTTACCATTATGGCGTCCAAAGACGGCAATTTCGGCTACGAGATGGAGATCATCACGTACCCCGGTTCCGGCATCGAAAAGGTTGAGGACATCAAAGGCAAACAATTGGCCTTTACCTCGCCCACGTCAAACTCAGGCTTCAAAGCGCCAAGCGCGATTTTGAAAGGCGACTTTGACATGCTGCCAGAGCGGGACTTTGAACCGGTCTATTCGGGCAAGCATGACAATTCGATCCTGGGTGTGGCCAACAAAGACTACATGGCGGCCTCTATCGCCAATTCGGTCAAGGCGCGGATGCTGAGCCGGGACGTGATCACCGAAGATCAAGTCAAGGTGATCTACAAATCGCAAACTTTCCCCACCACCGGTTTTGGCACGGCACACAACCTCACGCCCGAGCTGAAGGACAAGATCCGCAATGCGTTCTTTAACTTTGAGTGGGAAGGCACATCACTTGAGGCCGAATTCGAAAAATCGAACGAGGGCCAGTTCCTTGAGATGACTTATCAGGAATTCTGGGAAGTGATCCGCAAGATCGACGCGGCAAATGGCGTCAGCTACGCTTGCGAATAATTCTTGATCGGGCGGGCCAATGTGCCCGCCCTTTCCAACAAAAATGTGCTTGGGGTAGGGGGGGCTTTCATGCTGCGGCTTGAGAAGCTTGTAAAGACGTATAAGACCGGGGATCAGGCGCTGAAGGCGGTTGATCTGGAAATACCGGAAGGGCAGGTGTTGGCGCTTATCGGCCCATCGGGGGCGGGCAAGTCCACATTGATCCGGTGCATTAACCGATTGGTCGAACCGACCTCGGGCAATGTCTATCTGGGCGATGTTGAATTGACCGGCCTGTCCTCGGGGATGCTGCGCAAGGAACGCCGGCGCATGGGCATGATCTTTCAGGAATACGCCTTGGTGGAACGGCTTTCTGTGATGGAAAATGTACTGTCGGGGCGTTTGGGGTATGTCGGATTTTGGCGCAGCTTCCTGCGCCGGTTCCCCCAAACGGATGTCGACGAAGCGTTTCGCCTGCTGGACCGTGTTGGCCTTGCTCATATGGCGGACAAACGCGCGGATGAACTGTCTGGCGGGCAACGGCAACGGGTCGGCATTTGCCGCGCCTTGATCCAAAACCCCGCGCTTCTGCTGGTCGATGAACCGACCGCATCACTTGATCCCAAAACCTCCCGCCAGATCATGCGCCTGATTTGTGAACTGTGCAAAGAACGCGGGCTGGCTGCGATCATCAACATCCATGATGTCGCCTTGGCCCAGAGGTTTGTTCAACGGGTGATTGGCCTGCGCTTTGGCGAGATGGTCTATGACGGGCCGCCCGATGGGCTGACGCCGGACAAACTGACCGAGATTTACGGCGAAGAAGACTGGGAAGCGACCATTGAGGCCGTCGATGAGGACGAGCTTGAGACCGAAGGTGCGGTGTTATGAGCGATACAGCCTTTGACGTCGCGGGCCGCATTGGCAAACCGTGGAAAAAACCGCCCTTCATTCAGCGGCCCTGGCTGCGATGGACATTGCTGCTGGCCGCGCTCGCCTATCTGATCGCCGCATATATGACCATCGAAGTAAATTGGACGCGAGTCTATGAGGGGCTAGAACGGGGTAAAAAGTTTGTTCTTGCCTTTGCCAACCCCGACTTCACCACCCGGTCCTCTGACATCTACGAAGGCATGATGGAAAGCATCGTAATGACCGTCGCTGCCTCTGTGGTGGGGATCGCAATCTCGATCCCGATTGCCTTGGGCGCCGCCCGCAATGTTGCGCCTTTGCCGGTCTATCTGATCTGCCGCGGCATCATCGCCATCAGCCGCGCCTTGCAAGAGATCATCGTCGCCATCCTGCTGGTTGCGATCTTTGGCTTTGGGCCGCTTGCAGGTTTTCTCACGCTCAGCTTTGCCACCATCGGTTTTTTGTCCAAACTGCTGGCCGAAGACATCGAAAGCATGGACAAGGTGCAAGCCGAAGCGATCAAGGCCTCGGGCGCACGCTGGACGCAATGGATCAATTACGGCGTGCAACCGCAAGTCATGCCACGGCTTATCGGTCTTTCCATGTACCGTCTCGACATCAACTTTCGGGAAAGTGCGATCCTCGGACTTGTCGGTGCAGGCGGCATTGGCGCGACGTTGAATACCGCGTTTGACCGCTATGAATACGACACAGCGGCGGCGATCCTGCTGATTATCATCGTGATCGTCATGGGGCTGGAATACCTCTCCGGCGTGATCAGGGCACGGGTGCAATAATGCCGGTACAAGACCTCAAAGGCCAAAAGATCTGGCAACGCCGGACGGGCCGGGAAAGCCTGTTTCACTGGATGCTCTGGCTGATCGGGATCGCCGTCTTTGCCTATTGCTGGCAACAGATTTCCAAATCAACAACCTGGTTCTTTGTCTGGGATGCGCCGCGCATCGCCAATGACATCTGGACCCGCGCCACCCCGCCGAAATGGGACTATATTGCGCAATTGGGCAAGCCGATCTGGGACACAATCAACATTGCCACATTGGGCACCCTGTTTGCATTGATCCTTGCGGTGCCAGTCGCGTTTTTGGCGGCGCGCAACACAACCCCGTCACGCTTTGCCGTGCGGCCCATTGCCTTGTTGATCATCGTGTCCACCCGGTCGATCAATTCACTGATCTGGGCGCTGCTTTTGATCGCGATCATTGGGCCGGGGGTCTTTGCGGGCGTCATCGCCATCGCAATCCGGTCCATCGGGTTCTGTGCCAAGCTTCTCTATGAAGCCATTGAAGAGATTGACGAAACCCAAGTCGAGGCCATCACCGCCACCGGCGCTTCGCGTTGGCAGGTGATGGCCTATGGCATTGTGCCGCAGATCCTGCCGGCCTTTGCCGGGATCGCGGTGTTTCGCTGGGACATCAACATCCGCGAAAGCACGGTTCTGGGCCTGGTCGGCGCAGGCGGCATTGGTTTGCAACTGTCCTCCTCGCTCAATGTGCTGGCATGGCCCCAGGTGTCGCTGATCCTGCTGGTGATCCTGGCGGCGGTTGTGATCTCTGAATGGGTGTCGGCCAAGGTGCGCGGCGCGATCATCTAGGGAGCTCAAACCTTGAACATGAACGAAGCATTTGCGGCGTATGAAAACGTGCGCCACCGCTTGCCCGCAGTGACCCGTGGTGGCGCCTGTCAAAGAATGGCGCATCTCGAAGCGATTGCCGACCAGATTGATGTTTTCCTTCTGGATGCGTTCGGGGTGTTGAACATCGGCGAGACCGCCATCGAAGGCGTGCCCGCGCGCGTGGCAAGACTTCAAAAGGCAGGCAAACGGGTGATCGTTGTCTCCAATGCGGCTGGCTACCCCCATGCGGATCTGATGGCGAAATACGCCCGCCTTGGCTATGATTTTGCGCCCGAAGACTTGATCACCAGCCGCAAGACCATCCTGCATGGCCTGCGCTCAGAACCTGCGCGGCGCTGGGGCTTGATGGCGAACAAGGCGCTTGGACGGGCGGATCTGGACGGGCTTGATGTCACCTATTTAATGGATGATCCGCAGCCCTACGACCGCGCTGAGGCGTTTGTGCTGCTTGGCAGCGCGATCTGGACCGCGGCGCGGCAAGACCTGTTGATCAGCTCTTTGCGGGCCAATCCAAGGCCCGTTTACGTGGGCAACCCCGACATCGTCGCGCCGCGTGAGACCGGCTTTTCCACCGAACCGGGGCACTTTGCCCATGATCTCGCAAACGCAACCGGCATCGCGCCGCAGTTCTTTGGCAAGCCGTTCGGCAATATCTTTGACATGGCGTTTGACTTGCTTGGCGGGATTGATCCGAACCGCACTGTGATGGTCGGCGATAGCCTGCACACAGATATCCTGGGCGGGCAGGCGGCAGGGATCAAAACCGCTTTGATATCGGGCTATGGTTTTTTTGGTGGCCATGATGTGGATGGGCCAATTGCGACCTCGGGCATTCAGCCGGATTTCATTCTGGACCGCCCCTGAACCCGCCGCAGTCATGCTGCGCGGCGAATCTACGAAGGCCATCGGGAAAATAGTGGCGGAGAGACAGTCCGCATTCATATCAGGTTAAGCAGCTGATAACACATGTTTTTCCAAATTTAGTATGGAATAGTACCACACTTAATACCACCCCATATCGTGAATATGGCTATTTGCATTCGATGAAAGTGGTAAAGTTTGCCGCTGATTTTGCCAGTTGTTCAGGCGCAAGCGGGACATTGTCCAAGCTCAAAATAGCTTCTACCTGATTTTGCGCGAGGAACAACTTTGCGATTTCGCCTCTGATTGCGAAGTTTACGTTCTGAGGTACGTCACCACCTTTCTGCGCCATGAGAGTTGCGTCTAGCTTTGACACGACAACGCCAACTACCTCACCATCCGAGGCGAGTACAGGCCCGCCGGAGTTGCCACTTTGAACGGGAGCAGTAATTTGGAAGGTGTTTGAATCTCCGCCAAGTCCCTTAAGAGAAGATATCGAGCCTCTAGTCACGTTGATGCCTCCAAGCAATCCTGCATATGGAAAACCTACAGCGGTGACATCAGAGTTTAGCATGGCTGGGCTGGCCGAAAAGACAGCGACACTTTTGGAATCTCCCAGTTTTGCTTGAAGAAGAGCCAGGTCAAACTCACTTGATGTATCAACTAGGGTGCCTGAAATGCCGTCCACGAGAATTGCTGAACAACCTTCGACAACATGAGCGTTGGTCAGAACATGGCCCCTATCCGATACCACAAAACCAGACCCGGAACCTCTTTTCCTGTCTGGCTTAATCGATGTTCTAGGAGGCTCAATGTCTGTTTGATCTGCGGAAGTAGAGAAAGCGACCGTTTTTTTAACAACCTCAATTAGTTTGCCGCCCTTCGTTATATCTAGGGGCGCACTGTTTCCTTTGGCAATGCTGGATGACACCGCTTGAAGGGTGTTTAGGTCCCAAGATTTCGCGGAGACCATAATGGTCGACCAACCACCATCAATATAGTTAGATCGCGTATAAAGCTTTGTGCCATCCCTCGTCGTGGCGGTACTGATAGCAATGTTGTCTTTTCTGACCGAATAGGGTGTTTCAGTCGTTGAATGTGCGTTCATCGTGTAGCGGTGTAAGTTGGAAGCGGTCGCTACACTGTGTCTGCCAACAGAAACTGCCAAAGTGCTATTGCGATGGCGATAGTTCAGCAGGTGTTCGGTAGGCGCATCAACTATCAGCGTCTTAAGAGGCAGCATCAAAGACATTTTGAGCACTGGGAAATAACGCATGTCCCACCCGTCGCGCTGATATCGTTCGAAAAAGCTCAGAGCCAGCATTGCGGTGTGCCATTCTTCTGGCTGTGACCCAAACTCATTAACCGTATACCGCTGCATCGCCTCTCGGCTCATGCGGCCCCAATCGCCGTCGAAAAGCCCGACGTAGTGGCCCTCAAAAGCCAGTGCGGCCTGAAGAAAGCGGCGCTCGGTATACGTAAGGCCGTTAGTGCTGAAATTGCGAAAGAGCGCTTCATAGTTTTGCGCCTTCGCTGCGCCAATCGGCAGAGTGACGACAAACACACAGAGTATAATCAAAAGCTTTATTACTTTCGACATCGAAACCATCCCCACCATCAGCAACCTTGTTGGCTATGTAAGACCATCTTTCCTTAACTACCGTTGCAACAAGGAAATGTGGTCAAACGCAGACCATATTGAGATGATGACAGCGTTTTAGTAATTTTCAACCTTCGCCAAAATACATCTCACGTTCCTCCGGGCTGAAAAGGTGTGCAAATTTTCTGAGAAAAAGGTGGTCCGCTTGGTTTTCGCACCACTCAATCTCACGCCGTTTTCTTTGATAGGTCCGTTCCCACATTCCTTTAGGTTTGGGGGCTATCCAGTGCGCAGTTCCGGGCTCGCCCCCCAGCGCTATGCGGAGTTTATTGGCACGGCGCAACATGCGGTCATACCGGGCTTCTGACTGGCTGGAATAGCCGATGTTGTAGCAATGACGGCAGAGGAAATATCGGCCCCCAGAGAACACCTTACCGACGCGCCGCCCGCAGTGCCGACCATTCACCACGCCAGGGCATCTAAAATAGGGCCGTTTACGGCCATAGTGGCAGTCTACGTGGGTGAGGTTGATAGTTTCGGTTATCGGCTCCCAGTCGCCGCCATAGGCGCGCACACGGTAGTTTAGGACCAGTCGGCCTTCCTCCGCCTTGTATCCTATCCGTCCTGTTTCCTCTCCATCACGGGACCAGACCCAGTTGCCTTGCCTGCCGGGGTTCAAACATCCTTCACGGTGAAATCGGTTCACGTCCAGCGAGCGATAGTCCTCAGCCTTTTGTTTGTAGCTTGGTCGTCCTGAGCCGTATCCGCCCATGTCGGTGTCCCCGTTTTTTTACGAAATCATTAGGCAACTCTAGGGTCTTCGGCTTGACCGTGATGTGACCATAAATCCTTCAAACAGAATTTGGTGGCTCCACCCCATCTGCTAGATCAAGGCTTGGGAAAGCATCTAGAAACGCCTGTGCGTCTTGTAGGTTGCGAAAGTGATAGGCCGTGGCTTGCTGATGAATTGCCCTTACTGGCAGGTTTTTGCAGCGGTCAGGGGCCATGTGGTCGCGTATCCACCCCTGAATTTCCCCAATCATGTTGCCAAGGCCATTCGGCGGTACACGCACCTTGACCCGAATTGGGTAGGCGTCGTCAACGCGGCGGTTATTGGGTGCTGTATGGCGTGCCATTGGGGCAGTGTCGCGTGCACAAAAGGAGTTGGCAAGTTCTACTTTTGTTCTGACTGGTGGTTTTCTAGCGAATGTCAGCTGTGAGCCCAGAGTAACCGATACTGCGCATTGCTTGCATGTCAGTTCTCTGAGGTTGCGGAAAACAACCGTCGCGCGACGATGCACGACAAAACGAACCCAGAACATCTGCTAACAGGTTTTATGTGAACGTCCTTAAAGTTGTTTTGTAGCAAAACTGCTATATAAGCTCACTGGGTATGATTGCGGTTATCTCTTCAAGGAAATTCAAGTGTTTGAAACTGTTGGATTTGTTCTTCGTTTTCCCTTTGCCCTGTTGCGGTACGCTTTTCTCTATCTTGTTAAAGTCCCGTTAATGTACGCATTCTTCGGGCTAATTTCTCTGATAGTCACTCCACTGCTTCCAATCATCTTTGTGTTTACCGCGCTCTCAAACGATAAAAAGGCTTGGAAGAGCTGGCTAGATTGGTCGTTCTTTTCCGACCTGTGGACATCCAAAAAAAGCGGCATCCCAGAGATGAAAAGGGAGATTGATGATTGGCTCAATGGCAAGCCAAATCGTTGGGACTAATTCGCTTATCATAGATCATAACGGACATTATGTGATGAAGTCCAATGCGTCTAAGTAGACCTACGCGCAGGTGCAGCGAACTAGCGCTTCGTCCCGCAGAGCGGCCATCGGCGCGCTAGCCCCAGCGCCATTCATCGGGCCAACCTCCCAAGGGTTTTTGCTTAGAAAGCCAGCGCGCTTTGAGCGGACGGTGCACCCTTCGTGGTTCATCCGCTGTGGTTGTCGGTGTCTCGGCCATCTTACGATCCCTTACCTGTGAGTGGTTAGTATTAGTGTTCCGATCTAGAACCCTATGAGCGTTTCTTTTTGGGTCTGACGGGTTCTGTAGCGGAACCATGTCCGGCCCTAGGGTTCTCTAACGGAACCAAGACAAGATGCGACGGTTCCGAACCAGGACCGCGTTTTGTTTTCGGCGGTCGATAGCTGCGCCAATCTTGGGTCGCCAGCACTTTGCCCTTGGCGTTCTGCATCGGCTTTGTCGTGAGCCGCCATTCGTGCGCGCGCCGATGATACCAGTTGCCCTCACGCTCCAGCACCAAAAAGCCTCTATCGACAAGTTCAGCATAGGCGCGCTGCACAGTGGCCTTGCCCATGCCGAGTATCTCGCCTGCCTCTGCATAGGAAAGCATCAAAGCGCCGTTGTTGCCGCCGTTGTACCGGGTGTGAAGCTCCAGCCAGAGGCGCACCGCAGAACCGGACAAACTGCGCCATGCATCGCTTTTCAGCTGAGCGTAGGGGAGGGGCAAATATTGCCCCTCTGATGTTCTCTTGCTCTTACCCATCCTGAACGTCCCCGGTGGCATCACGCGGGCTGTTCTGCGCCTCGCTATCCGCTGTTTTTAGTGATTGCCGAACCGCCTTGGCTGAACGCGGAAACTCCAGCACCCGCCAGTCTGTGCGTTTGGGCAGGCGGTAGTGCGCGATGCGTTCCGGCCCTTTGTACTCGGTCTCAATCGGCCAATGATACTTGCGGCGCAGGTTGTGAATGATTGCGCCAAGCCGCCATCCTTTCACCTCGCCAATCTCATCCATGTGGTTGATGGTGCGGCCTTGTGCCAATGCCATACAGGTCCAGTCAACCTGCGTCCGGTTGCTGTGCCAATGGTCAGACATAATCAATGCGTCCCTTGCGAAGTGTCAGAGGTTGAACGGAGTTGCTTTGGCCGCACCAGCGGAATCGACGTTCAATTTGTGTTGCGGGATCGGGGCATCTTGTGGCATCTACTGAACTGTTCAGGGTGGCAGTTGATGTCACTCGAAAAGCCCTAACCCCGCGTGCGGAGTTGGGGTTTTTCACTATGCGGCCTCTAAGTTGGGGTCGACGCGCTGTGCGTTCAGATAAGTGTTCAGGTCTGTACCGTGGTACCCGATGCGCCGCCCGATGCGGATGAAGGCTGGTCCGGTATTGCGGTGCCGCCACTGCGCCAGCTTTTCGATACTACCGAGAACCCGGAGTTCAGGGTCTTCCGGGAAGAAGATGCGGTCGTCGTCGTAAATATTAGCCATGATCTAACCTCTTTGGATTGTGGTCGATGGCCTTGAATTATGGGCAGATTTCACTCGCTGTCACTGGAGTTGTTTGGACACTTAGGCAGTTCCCAGAATTGGCAAAGTACTTAAGCGTTTCTGTGGAAGACTGCTTCATAGCGCGACTTGAAAGGCTCCTCCGAACGCAAAATCACCTCGTAATCATCCAGTACGGACTTCGATGTTGGCATCGTGTCAAACTTGGCCAGTGCGGACTCTCGGGCTTGCTGTAGAATTCTCTGTTCGCTAACTAGCTCAACAGCTACAATCAACTTTTCGATTTCGCCCATTAGGTGGTCAAGGTTTTTGTATTTGCGCCTGCTAGACGCTTTTCCACCGCCAGTTCCAGCTTTCTTCCTTGCTTCAACTGCCGAAACTGCTGCTTGTTCTGTTCCACCTGCAATTGCTTGAATTTCTTTGACCAAATACCCAGTTACGAATTCATCATAGGTAATAAACCGCGCAAGAAAGAGCTTCGCAGCCAAACAGACAAGGGACGTAGGAGGAAAATGGTTCATCGAGTATTCGAGAATTGCGACGCACTCCCAGTTTTCCCCAAAGGCTGCTTTCATCCAAGAAATGTCCTCTTCACCCACCCAATCTAACACTCGGCTTGACGGTGATCCGAACTTCGCATCATGAATTCCCGCTTCGAAAAAGGCATCATAGCAAACAAGATCAACTTCATCGTGGTCACCAGCACCAAAAAGGCGCTTCAAAGTTTTCACTTCATCCAGCCCATCGCATATGTCACGAAACCTAACTGGAAAACCCGACCCATCACCAAAAATGAAGCCTACCGGCATTGCACCCATTTGTTCATGGGCTTCCTCTTCTGTTGAGAAATAGTAGTGCCCGTGGTTTTCTTTATCCAGACCTGTGCAGGTAGTGATAAGGACACGCCAAACCGTATCGCCGTCTTCGACCTGTTCGAGCTTACTGCTAAATGTTGAAAGCACTTTTTTTGACGGGCATGGAAAGACCCCAACAATCTCTTTCGAAAGAACGTGGTCAGTCACCTCCGTTAGACGGTTTGGTCTTGTCCATCTATCCACCAGAAATCTCCCCAAGCTCAATTATTTTGGAATCCGCAGATATGAAACTACACCAATCAGCCGTGAGTTTGCGACGCCGCCCCAACAAATCCGAACGCGCATATGCCCGTTCCACATTTGAGCCGACTTGATGGGCCAAACATGCCTCCGCAACCTCGCGCGAGGCACTAGCATACTCACCGGCCCAATCTCTGAACGAACTACGAAACCCATGCACGGTAAAGCCATCGCGCCCCATACGACGCAACAGCATCAGCATAGACATATTCGACAGCGGCCTGTGTCGCTTCTGTCCCTCAAAGACATAGTCCGATGCCATCGCCTTTAACGGCTCCAGTATTGCCAGCATTTCATCCGTGAGCGGAACGCGGTGTTCTGTGCCACCTTTCATCCGAGCGGTTGGTACGGTCCAAAGGCGCGCTTCGAAATCGACCTCAGGCCACGTCATATCCAGCACCTCAGAGGTCCGGCTTGCCGTTAAGATTGTGAATTGCAGCGCCTTGGCCGCAACGGCGCTGCGTCCGTTCAATTCTGCAAAGAAGGCAGGTACATCGCGCCAAGGCATCGCGTCATGGTGTTGCACAGTGGCTTTGACAAACGGCAAAACCTTGGCGTCACGGATCGCGGTCACGGGGTTTTCACCAGATCGAAAGCCTTTCGACTTGGCCACGTCCAGCACTACCTTGATACGCTGCGCCAGCCGCTTAGCCGTTTCGTGCTTGGTCGTCCAAATTGGCGATAGACACATTAGGATTTCAGGCTGGCCGATGCTATCAATTGGCATCCGTCCAATTTTGGGAAAGGCATAGTCGCGCAAGGTGTTCACCCATTGCTGGCCGTGCTTTTCGTTTTTCCAAGTGGGCAGGCGGTCGATATGCACTTGGCGGCTGATTTCTTCAAACGTTGGGATTTCGCGCTGGGCGTTGAAACGCGGGTTCAAACCCGTCTTGGCCATCCTGCGATATTCAAGCGCCCGTTCTCTGGCTTGGTTGAGCGTTACAATGTCAGCGCCGCCCAATCCGAAGTCGGTACGTAACGGCGCTCCCTTGCGGTTCTTCTGGCCTTTGACAGTGACGCGAACAATCCAGCGCCGTGCGCCAGAGGGATCGACCACAAGATAAAGACCAGCGCCATCGCCGTGGCGTCCTGGCCCTAAGTTCTCAACCAGCTTCTTTGTCAGCTTGCCGCCAAGTGCTGCCACGAAAATACCACCCTTGATACCACACAAGGAAAGTATACTGACGTAATCCTATGAAAGCCAACAAAACGTCAATGGACAAATTTCGCCATATAAAAAAGGCTATAAAGCATGTTAAAGCGGTCGAGTGAAATCAATTGAAAAGCCATATTGGCGGAGAGACAGGGATTCGAACCCTGGGTAGGCTTGCACCCACAACGGTTTTCGAGACCGCCCCGTTCGACCACTCCGGCACCTCTCCGCGGGGGTCTGGTGCGCCCATTTAGTCGGCTTGGGGCGCAGTGACAAGGGGCGATAGGCGCCTTTTGGCGGCACACGGGAAATTTCATTGCCCCGCGCCGATGATTGCCTAAGTTATAAGAAGACCCAGCAAAGGATGCCTTATGACTGCCGCGCTTCGCTTTCCGATATTCGCCGTGATGATGGGGTTGACGCTTTTGCTGTCGCACCGGCCCGCTGAGGCGGCGGATCAACAAAAGCTTGATGCTTTTCTGGAAGTCACCGGATTTGACGTCGCGCTGGAGAGCATCCGGCTGTCAGCAGATTCCGCGCCGCAGATGTTGGGCATTGAGGCGGATGCCTTTGGCTCTGAATGGTCGCGGCTGGTCAGCGAGGTTTTTGACACCGAGTTGATGCATGGCATGGCTCTTGAGATCCTTGGCACCACGCTCAGCGATGATTTGCTGGTTCATGCCGCGGATTTCTACGCCAGCGATCTGGGCAAACGCTTGGTTCAGGCGGAGAACATCTCTCATATGATCGACGAGGACGGCCTGAAATCAGAGGCGGGCGGCGCAATTCTGGCCGGATTGGAACAAATCGGATCGCCGCGAGTGGATATCCTGCGTGATCTCAACGATGCCACCGATGTGGCGGGCAGCTCCATCCGGGCCATTCAGGAGGTGCAGATCCGGTTTCTGCTGGCCGCTGCCGGGGCAGGGGTGATTGAGCTGCGCATGGATGAGCCGGACCTGCGCGAGGCGATGCGCAGCCAGGAAGACGATCTGCGGGCCTCCGTCAAACAAAGTGCGCTGGCCAGTTCCGCCTATACTTATCAGGCGTTTTCGGATGAGGAGGTCAGCATCTATGCCGAGGCCCTTGCCCATCCCAAGATGCAAGAGGTCTATGCCCTGATGAACGCCGTGCAATACGAGATTATGGCAAACCGGTTTGAGGCAGTCGCGGCGCGGCTGTCGGGCATGCAGCCCAGTCAGGATTTGTAAATGATACGTGCCGTTCTGATCGCGCCGCTGCTGTTCATGTTGGCCTTGGCACCCGCTTGGGCCGACGCACGGCTGACCGTGCTGGTCGATGTTCTGAAACTGCGCGAGGCCGCACTGATCTTGCGCGAAGAGGGGATCAGCTACGCCGAGGATCTCAACAATGATATGCTTGCAGGCGAAGGCGGGGCAGGGTGGCAGCAACAGGTCGCCGCGATCTATGACCCGGAGCGGATGGTGGAAATGGTTCGCCGCGATCTGAAAATCGGGGTTTTTGGCGCAGATCGGGGCGAGGTTATTGCGTTTTTCAGCACCGATCTGGGCATCCAGATTGTCGATCTGGAAAATTCCGCCCGTGCCGCCATTCAAGACCCTGACATCGAAGCAGCGGCAAGGGACCGTTATGCCGCGCTGGCGGGCAGCGATGACCCAAGGCTCGCCCTGATCCGCGAGATGGTAGAGGGCGGCGACATGATCAACCGTAACGTCACCAGCGCCATGAACGCCAACTACCAGTTTATGCGCGGGCTGGTCACGGGCGGGGCACTTGAGATGTCTGATGAGGATATTCTACGCGATATCGCCAGCGAGATCGACGAGATCACCGAAGACACAACCGCATGGCTCTATGGGTATATGCTGCTGGCCTATTCGCCGCTCAGCGATGCGGAACTGGCCGCTTATGTCGCCTTTGCGCAAACGCGGGCCGGGCAATCCCTGAACGCCGCGCTGTTTGACGGGTTTGGCAAAGCCTACGAGGATATTTCCTATGCTTTGGGCCGCGCTGTGGCCTTGAATATGACCGCACAGGAGCTTTAAACGCTGGGGCAGCTTGGTCGCTGGTTGATAAATGCAGATTTGCCCGGAAAGCTGCTTGACTTAAACAGCTATTCCCCCGATAAGCCCGCATCCCGGCGGGTTTCCCGCTTTCGGGTTTTTTATCAATGACGCCCGAATGGGCGCGCTGTTCGAGGTGGATCAGGCCAGCAGGCCCATCCGGAAACACCCGCAAGGGGACCATAGAACGCGGCAACGACGTAAAGGAAGACGCAATGTTTGCGGTCATCAAGACTGGCGGTAAGCAATACAAGGTACAATCCGGCGACATGCTCCGGGTTGAACGTATTGCGGCAAGTGCCGGCGAAAAAGTTCAATTCAACGACGTTCTGATGCTGGGTGGTGATAACCCCCAGGTTGGTGCGCCGGTGATCGAAGATGCAGGCGTTCAAGCCGAAGTTGTCGATCAAATCAAAGGCGACAAGGTGATCAACTTTGTCAAACGCCGTCGTAAGCACTCGTCCAAGCGGACCAAGGGCCACCGTCAGAAGCTGACACTGGTCAAGATCACCGAGATCATGGCGTCCGGCGCTGGTAAGTCTGGCGTTGCGGCGGCTGTTGGTACAGGCTCCGTGAGCGCCGCTGCTGTTGCTGCTATCACTGGCGCATCCGCCGATGCCGCCCCTGCCAAGCCAGCCAAGGCCAAAAAGGCCGCGGCACCAAAGGCTGAAAAAGCTGCTGCCCCCAAGGCAGAAAAGAAAGCTGCACCAAAAGCCAAAGCGGCTGCTGGCGCGGATGATCTGAAAGAACTGTCCGGCGTTGGCCCGGCTCTGGAAAAGAAACTGCATGACGCGGGTGTCACAACCTTCGCACAGATCGCAGCCTGGACCGAAGCGGACGTTGCCGAGATGGACGAGAAACTGTCTTTCAAAGGCCGGATCGAGCGTGAAGGCTGGATCGCACAGGCTCAAGAAAAGACTAAAGGCTAAGGAGAGACCAAATGGCACATAAAAAAGCAGGCGGCTCATCCCGTAACGGACGCGACTCAGCTGGTCGTCGTCTTGGCGTGAAAAAATATGGCGGCGAAGCTGTCATCCCCGGCAACATCATCGTGCGTCAGCGCGGCACCAAGTTTTGGCCCGCCGAAGGCGTTGGCATGGGCAAAGATCACACGATCTTCGCAACTGTCGACGGCGCGGTTCAGTTCCACAAGGGACTGAAAAACCGCACGTTCATTTCTGTCCTGCCGGTGGCGGAGGCCGCAGAATAAGCCGTACCCAAAAGGTTTGAGAAAATTTAGGGATCGGCGGAAACGCCGGTCCCTTTTCTTTTTTGCTCAAGACCCTCCTGACAACACCAGCCAGAAAGGAATGGTGCGATGATCACAGCAAACCTGCCCATTCTGACGGATGCTGATCCGCGTCTGGCGCGATTGGATGTTGTGGACGGATGCCGGACCTTTGGCAATGGGCATGGGGCGCCGGCATGAGCATCGCCGTTCTGCCCCTCGCGGTCTTTGCCGCAAGTCAGGTTGGCACGCCTGGCCCCGCCAATATGGCGCTGATGGCCACGGGTGCCCGCTTTGGTTTTCGCGCTGCACTGCCTTTTGTGGTGGGTGTGGCCCTCGGCAAACAATTGGTCATCTGGCCCATCGGCTTTGGCCTGATGGAACTGGCCGATCGCGCGCCATGGATCTTTGAAACGCTCAAATACCTCAGCGCCGCCTATATCTTTTGGCTGGCCTGGAAGGTTGCCAATCTGCGCCTTGGTCAGGGCAAAGACACCGGCACCGCGCCGGGCTTTGCCGCAGGCTTGATCGTGCACCCGCTCAATCCCAAGGCTTGGGCGATGATTGTTGGCAGTTTTACCGCCTTTGTGACTCCCGGCACGCCCAGCCTTATCGCAACTGCAACAATTGCTGCGGTATTGCTGTCCTGCCAGATCATTCTGCATCCGCTCTGGACACTTGCAGGTGATCGCATTGCAAAGACCGTGGCAGGAACACGGGGCGAACCTTATTTGATGTGGATATTGGCGGCGCTCACCGTTGCCTCTGTTCTTTTCGTGCTGTTCGGAGGAGGGACATGACGATGGAAATGCAAAAAATAGTGAACCAACAGGTGATTGCGACCGACCGCTTTGATCTGCGCCCATTGCGGCGCTCTGATCAAGGCTTGATCGAAATGTACGCCAGCGATCCGCGCGTGGCCAAGAACACCTCGTCCATTCCGCATCCATTGCCCCCCGGCACCATTGAGGCCTTTATCACCCGCGCTATGGCAGAGCCACGCGAAGAGGACGTTTGGGTCATGGACGGGCTGAAATCAGGCGGCGACGAAGTGATGGGGCTGATTTCGCTGACCCGTCTGGATCGCAACCAATCCGAGGTCGGCTATTGGGTTGCGCCCGCGTTCTGGAACACCCATTTGGCATCTGATGCCGTGCAAGCCTTGGTGAACGCCAACCCACTGCAAAATGATGCGATGTTTGCGGCCGTCTATCATGACAATCCTGCCTCGGCAAAAGTGCTGACCAATGCGGGCTTTATCTATCTGGGCGACGCGGAAACCTATTGTGTGGCGCGTGACGCTGCCGTACCCACATGGACCTATAGCCGCAAGCTTTAAGCCCTTTCGAAAGGCCACCCGATGAAGTTTCTCGACCTGTGCAAAGTCTACATTCGTTCCGGCGGGGGCGGGGGCGGCTGCGTGTCGTTCCGGCGTGAAAAATACATCGAATATGGTGGTCCCGATGGCGGTGACGGCGGCACGGGTGGATCAGTCTGGGCCGAGGCTGTGGATGGGTTGAACACGCTGATCGATTTTCGCTATCAACAGCATTTCTTTGCCAAGAACGGCCAGCCCGGTATGGGCAAGCAGCGCACCGGCAAGGATGGCGAGGATATCGTGCTGCGGGTGCCCGTCGGCACCGAAATCCTTGATGAAGATCAGGAAACGGTGATCGCGGATCTGACTGAAGTCGGCCAGCGCGTCCAATTGGCACGGGGCGGCAATGGCGGTTTTGGCAACCTGCATTTCAAATCCGCCACCAACCAGGCACCACGACGCTCCAACCCTGGTCAAGAGGGCGTCGAACGCACACTTTGGCTGCGCCTGAAACTGATCGCCGATGTTGGGTTGCTGGGCCTGCCCAATGCCGGCAAATCCACGTTTCTGGCGGCGACCTCGAACGCGCGCCCCAAGATCGCGGACTATCCGTTTACCACTCTGCATCCGAACTTGGGTGTTGTCGGTGTGGACAACACTGAATTTGTGGTGGCCGACATTCCCGGCCTGATCGAAGGTGCCTCCGAAGGGCGCGGGTTGGGTGATCTGTTTCTGGGCCATGTGGAACGCTGCGCGGTGCTGTTGCATCTGGTGGATGGCACCTCCGCAACCGTGGCAGAGGATTACCATACCATCATCAATGAATTGGAAGCCTACGGCGGCGATCTTGCTGGCAAGCCGCGTGTGACCGTGCTCAACAAGATTGATGCTCTGGATGAGGAAGAACGAGCAAGTGCCTCTGCTGAATTGGAAAAAGCGTCCGGAGGCCCTGTGATGCTTATGTCAGGTGTGGCCCGTGAGGGTGTGACCGAAGTCTTGCGCACATTGCGCGGCGAGATTAACGATGACCGGTTGCGCCACCGCCCCCAGGAAGATGTAGCGCCGTGGCAGCCCTGAAAGACGCCAAACGTATCGTGATCAAGATCGGGTCCGCCTTGCTGGTGGATCGGGTGTCAGGCGCGTTGCGGTCGGACTGGTTGCTGGGGCTGGCGCAGGATGTGAACTGGCTCAAGAGCCTTGGCTGTGATGTTGTACTGGTTTCCTCCGGCTCCATCGCTTTGGGCCGGGGGGTGCTGGGCCTGCCGCGCACAACGCTGGCGCTGGAACAGTCCCAAGCGGCAGCTGCGGTCGGCCAGATCCGGCTGGCCCGCGCATACGAAGAGGCGCTTGCCCCCCATGGCATCACCACAGCGCAGGTGCTTGTCACCCTTGAGGACAGCGCGGACCGCCGCCGCTACCTCAACAGCCGCGCCACGATGGAACAGTTGCTGAGCCTGGGCGTGGTGCCAATTGTGAATGAAAATGACACCGTCGCGACGGATGAGATTCGCTTTGGCGACAATGATCGCCTTGCCGCGCAGATTGCGGTCACCGTGGGCGCGGATCAGTTGATCCTGCTGTCTGACGTGGATGGTTTCTATAGTGGCAATCCCAGCGATGATCCCACTGCGATCCGTTATGACGTCATTGACGCCATCACGCCCGAGATTGAGGCGATGGCAGGAGATGCCGGATCGGGCCTCAGCAAGGGCGGCATGAAAACCAAGGTGATGGCGGCCCGCACCGCAACGGCGTCAGGTTGCGCCATGGCGATCACCGAAGGGTCGGTTTTGCGCCCGCTCACCGCATTGGAAGAGGGCGCGAATGCCACATGGTTCACCGCGCAGGTAGATCCGCAGGCTGCACGCAAACGCTGGATCGCGGCGATGAAACCGCAGGGCAGTGTCACGCTCGACGCGGGCGCGGTCGCAGCATTGTCGCGGGGCAAATCCCTGCTGCCCGCCGGAGTTTCCGCCGTGACTGGTGACTTTGGCCGAGGTGACACCGTGGCGCTGCTCACCCCTGAGGGGCATGTGATCGGCACCGGTTTGACCCGCTACGCCTCGCAGGAAGCGGCCCAAATCGCCGGACACCGCAGCGACGAGATCGAGGCGATCCTTGGCTATCCGGGACGGGCCGCTTTGATTCATCGCGATGATATGGCACTTTGAGCCACGGCAATGCCAGACACAGCCTTAATGCAACAGATCAGATATCAGGCCTAAGACCATGAAAGACATTGATAACATCCCCGCTTTGATGGCCGATATCGGCGCCCGCGCCAAGGCTGCTTCAGCCGTTCTTGCCAACGCCAATGCCGAGCGCAAGCATGCCGCATTGATCGGCGCCGCTGAAACCGTTTGGCAACGCCGTGCCGAGATCATCGCCGCAAACGCCAAGGACCTCGACTATGGTCGCGACAAGGGGTTGTCCGATGCGATGATGGACCGCCTGATGCTCAACGAAGAGCGCATTCAAGGCATGGTCGACGGGCTGCGCAGTGTGGCCGAACAGCCAGACCCCATTGGAGAGATCCTTGCCGAATGGGACCAGCCCACGGGCCTTAACATCAAGCGAGTGCGCACACCTTTGGGTGTGATTGGTGTGATCTACGAAAGCCGCCCAAATGTGACCGCTGACGCAGGGGCGCTTTGCCTCAAGGCCGGGAATGCGGTGATCCTGCGTGGCGGGTCAGAGAGCTTTCATTCCTCACAAGCCATTCACGCCTGTTTGCAGCAGGGTCTGCGCGATGCGAATTTACCGGAGGACGCTGTGCAACTGGTGCCCACCCGCGACCGGGCCGCGGTGGGCGAGATGCTCACCATGACGGACACCATCGATGTGATCGTGCCGCGCGGCGGTAAGGGGCTTGTCGGGCTGGTGCAACGTGATGCGCGGGTGCCGGTTTTTGCCCACCTCGAAGGCATTGTGCATATCTACATCGACAAGGACGCCGATCCTGAGAAAGCGCTGAAAGTTGTGCTGAACGCCAAGACCCGGCGCACCGGCATTTGCGGCGCGGCGGAATGCCTGCTGATTCATCAGGATGTGGCCAACACCATCGGGCAAGGCGTTGTGCGCGCCCTGATCGACGCGGGCGTGGAACTGCGCGTGGATGAGGCGTTGTCGGGTATAGAGGGCACCATTGCGGCCACGGCTGATGATTGGGGACACGAATACCTTGATATGATCATTGCGGCCAAGGTTGTGCCCGATCTGGAAGGCGCGATTGATCACATCCGGCGCTATGGCTCGAACCACACCGATTGTATCCTGACCGAAGACGCAGAGGCGGCGCAGACCTTTATGAACCGTCTGGATTCCGCCATCCTTATGCACAATGCCTCGACCCAGTTTGCCGATGGCGGTGAATTTGGCATGGGTGCAGAGATCGGGATCGCAACCGGCAAGATGCATGCCCGTGGCCCGGTGGGCGCGGCGCAGCTGACCAGCTTCAAATATCTTGTAACAGGTGACGGGACAGTTCGCGCCTAGGGTCAGGGCGGCGCGATCAAAAGGTCAGCGTCAGGCGGGTCTCGTCTGCCTGAACGGCGATTTTGCGCCCTTCGTCCAATGCGATTTGCGGCATCAGGCCGAATTGAACATGGGCGGGCAGAAGATCCTCCGCAAGGGCCGTGTCGGTCAACATGGCCCAAAGCCCGCCTTCGACACTCAGCCGGTCCGCCTGCGCCTTGAGGGACCAATCGCCCTGATGCTGCGTGACGTCAAGCGTACCGCCGTAGGGCATTGCGGTCTCGCAACACAGAAGCCCCAGAAATGCCAGGCGCACAGCGGCCCTGGGTTGCGGCGTGGTGGGCCGCCAATGCACCGTCAAACGCCCGCCCTCATAGAGATCGCGCAGGATCGCACATACCTCTGTCTGGCCAATCATCTGATCCCCCGCAGCCCCAAAAGCGATGCGGAAAAACCGGATGCGGGCACTGGCATTGCCAACACTTTCCCCGATCAACGACATTTCCGGCCCCGCACCCGCGCCAGACAGCGACATCAGTTCAAGTCCATTGTTGATCGCGCCGATGGGGGATATCAGATCATGGCAGATCCGGCTGCCCACCAATGCGACAAGATTAGGTGCGGGGGTCATGGGCGATACCACTGTCTTTGAAAGGCGAGCTGATGGAAGATTTGAATGCGATTTTCACGCCCGGCATGTTGGCCCGCCATCCCGATCGCCCGGAATGGGGCATCGGACAGGTCCAAAGCAACATCGGCGGCAAGTTGACCGTGAACTTCAGGGACGAAGGTAAAATTGTCATAGACAGTTTCCGAATTGCATTGATGCCGGTCTTTGATGCCACATCTTGATTGAAAAAGAGTTAATTTACGAAAGATTTAGTTAATGGCGGCCCGCGCGCGTGCCATTTTCAGGCGTCCCTTCGCGATATTGCGCATCGGGGGGGAATTGCCTATCAGACCTCGAACGCATCAAAGGGGTATCACATGCCGATGACCCAACAGGCGACCGGCGGGTTTCATGTCAGACTGGCACAAACCGACGCGGATCTGGAAGCAGCACAGCGCCTGCGCTATGATGTCTTTGTCTCGGAACTGGGCGGCGGCGGTGCAATGGTGGACCACGATGCCGGCCTCGAACGGGACCGGTTTGATCCCTTTCTCGACCATCTTTTGTTGCTTGATGATACCACCGGCGCGGTGGTCGGTGTCTACCGTTTGATGCAACAGGATATGGCGCAGCGGGCAGGGGGCTTTTATTCTTCCGGCGAATACGACCTGACCCTGCTAGAAACCTGCGGGCGGCGCATTCTTGAACTGGGGCGGTCCTGTCTGCATCCTGACTATCGCGGCGGCATGGCTATGCATCACCTGTGGTCAGGGCTTGCCGATTACATCACGCAGCATGAGATCGAAGTGCTCTTTGGTGTGGCGAGCTTTCACGGCACGGATGTATCGGCATTGAAGCAACCCCTGTCCTTTTTGCACCATCGCCATCTCGCGCCGCCAGATCTGCGGGTGAAAGCACGGGACACATCGTTTCAAAACATGAACTTGCTGGGCGAAGCTGAACTGGATCGCAAAGCCGCGATGTTGCAAATGCCCAGCCTGATCAAGGCCTATCTGCGCCTTGGCGGCATGGTGGGTGAAGGCGCATATATCGATCATGCCTTTAACACGGTTGATGTCTGCCTGATCATGGACACCAATCAGATGAATGCCCGCCAATCGAAAATCTATCGCGGAGAACGTCGATGAGCATCGCATGGGACAGCGGCGTGCCACCCGCCTTTCCGCCGATCCGGTTCTGGGGCTGGGTGCGCGTTGTCCTGCGGGTGGTCGCCCTTGGCATTTTGGTGTTTGGCGGGCTTTTGATCCTTCTGATTGTGCGCCTGATCGAACAGCCGCTCTATGGGCTCCACCGCCCGGTCACTCCCCATATCACCCAATTTGTCTGCCGGAACGCGCTGCGCATTCTGGGGATCGGCTACAGCAACAGCGGCGCACCGATGAAGGGGCGCGGGGCGGTTGTGGCCAACCATTCCTCGTGGCTCGATATCTTCGTGTTGAACGCGGCAAAGCGGATTTACTTCGTGTCAAAGTCCGAAGTGGCCAGTTGGCCGGGCATTGGCTGGCTGGCGCGGGCCACTGGCACCGTGTTCATCGAGCGCAACCCCGCAAAGGCCAAAGAGCAAACCCAAGTATTCGAAGCGCGTCTGCTGGCCGGGCACAAACTGCTGTTCTTTCCCGAGGGGACCAGCACGGACGGAATGCAGGTTATTCCTTTTAAAACAACGCTCTTCCAGGCTTTCTTTGCAGAGAACCTTAAGGACGAAATCGCGGTTCAACCCGTGACAATCACCTATTTCGCACCAGATGGCACCGACCCGCGGTTCTATGGCTGGTGGGGGGATATGTCCTTTGGATCGCATCTCTTGGCGACATTGGCGCCCGCACGACAAGGACGTGTACATGTGGCCTATCACGCACCAATGCCTGTGCGCGATTACCCAAATCGCAAGGCATTGGCACAGGCCAGCGAAACGGCCGTGCGGTCAGGGCATCAACTGTCCAGCCCCGACCGATTAGTTAGCGATCACTTGGAATAGGCAAAGGCGCTGTCCGGGACAGGGCCGAGGGATCCGTCTGCATTCCAGTCCATCATCAGGCAGGCGGTGCCTTTGCGCTGAAAATAGGTGGCCTTGATGGCATACCAACCGGCCACGGGCACTTCGACTTCTTGCAAGCCCGCGGATTCGCAAGCGTGGACCTCATCATAAAGCGCGACCTGCTGTCCGCCCAGCTCCACCCGGATGCCGTCATTGCTGAAAAAATCGATCTCAAACGTGCCAGCCGCGTCAAAACGCAGATAGCCGGTGATCTCTGCCGCAACCTTTTTGTGCGAGGTCGAGGTCAGCGTCAGATCCCCATCATCACCGTCCAGATAAGACAGCCCGACCAGCGCAGGACCAGGTTTGGCACTTTGCAGGGCGGCGTCTGCCTGTTCCAGCGTGCGCACCTCTTTGGGATAGGCATAGGACACCGCCAACCCTGGCGACAGATCATCCGCATTCGGTTGCGGATCGGCCGGCGTGAGGGTCAGCGGCGCGGCAAAGACCGGCATTGCAAGGCATGCGGCAAGGGCCGCAGAGGTCAGTTTGATCATGTGGTGTTCCCCTGATGGTGTTTTTATGATCATACCCTGAGCAACTCCGCGCCGTTTGTCCATATTTTCGGGGGCAGGGCGGCCAGATCACGATTGCACCCATGGCCCCTTGCGCTTGACCCAATGCTGATCTATACGCGCGGCACTTGAACCCGCAGTCGGGGTTGGGCCTTTGGGGGAGAAATCCTCAAACGTCCGCCGGTTGGCAGCATCCGCTGTCATACCCCCGATGAGGCTAAACCGGAAAGGTATAAAGACATGGCTCTTCCTGAGTTCTCCATGCGCCAATTGCTTGAAGCAGGCGTACACTTCGGCCACCAGACGCAGCGTTGGAACCCACGTATGGGTCCGTTCATCTATGGCGCGCGCAACGGCATCCACATCATGGACCTGACACAGACCGTTCCTTTGCTGGAGCAGGCGCTGGTTGTGATCCGTGAAACCGTCGCCAAAGGCGGCAGCATCCTTTTTGTCGGCACCAAGCGTCAGGCTTCGCAGCCTGTGGCAGAAGCCGCGGAAAAATGCGCACAGTATTACATGAACCACCGTTGGCTCGGCGGCACACTGACCAACTGGCAGACCGTGTCGAAGTCCATCAACCGTCTGAAAAACATCGACGAACAGTCCGAGCGCGGCTTTGAAGGTCTGACCAAGAAAGAGCGTCTGGGCATGGAACGTGACCAGGGCAAGCTTGAAGCCTCCCTCGGCGGTATCCGCGAAATGGGCGGTCGTCCCGACCTGATCTTCGTCATCGACGTGAAAAAAGAAGCGCTGGCCGTGGCCGAAGCCAACAAACTGGGCATCCCGGTTGTGGCGGTGGTTGACACCAACTGCTCCCCGGATGGCATCGACTACATCATCCCAGGCAACGACGATGCGGCACGCGCCATTGCGCTGTACTGCGATCTGGCAGCCCGCGCAGCCCTGGACGGCATGTCCGCACAACTGGGCGCGGCAGGCGTTGATCTGGGCGCGATGGAAGAAGCACCTGTCGAAGAAGCGCTCAGCGATGGCGTTGAAGTTGGCAATGCGTCCTCCGAGACTGTTTCAAACGACGCGATGTCCAAAGATGCACCGTTGGATATCGAATCCAAGCAAGAGACTGTTGAAAAAGCCAACTGATCGGCACGTTTCACAGCGTTGAAATATGGGGCAGGGATCACCTGCCCCAGATCCCATGATTCCAAAGGAGAACCAAAAGATGGCGATTACAGCATCTATGGTGAAAGAACTGCGCGACAGCACCGGCGCAGGCATGATGGACGCCAAGAAGGCGCTGACTGAAAACAACGGCGACATGGAAGCCGCGGTTGATTGGCTGCGCACCAAGGGTCTGGCCAAAGCGGCCAAAAAATCTGGCCGGACGGCGGCCGAAGGTCTGGTGGCTGTTCAGGTTAATGGTGGCCACGGTGTCGCGGTTGAAGTGAACTCCGAAACCGACTTTGTTGGCAAAAACGCAGACTTCCAGAAAATGGTTGGCGGCATTGCAGAGGTTGCACTGAACGCATCTGATCTGGACGCGCTGAAAGCGTCCGACATGGGCGGCAAAACCGTTGAGCAGACCGTGACAGACGCGGTTGCCGTGATTGGCGAAAACATGTCGGTGCGCCGCATGTCCGCAATCGACGGCGACGCAGTTGTGTCTTACGTGCACAACGCCGCGGCACCCGGCATGGGCAAAATCGGCGTTCTGGTTGCAATGACCGGCGGTGATGAGGCGTTTGGCAAGCAGGTTGCAATGCACATCGCCGCTGTGAACCCTGCGTCCCTGTCCGAGGCAGATCTGGACGCGGCGGTTGTCGAAAAAGAAAAGCAGGTTCAGATGGACATCGCTCGGGAATCTGGCAAGCCAGAAGCCGTGATCGAGAAAATGATCGTCGGCCGCATGAAAAAGTACATGTCCGAAGTGACACTGCTGAACCAGGCGTTTGTTGTGAACCCTGACCTGACCGTTGGCGACGCCGCCAAAGAGGCCGGCGCAACCATCACCGGTTTTGTTCGTCTCGAAGTGGGCGAAGGCATTGAAGTGGTCAAAGAAGACTTTGCTGCTGAAGTTGCGAAAGCCGCACAGGGCTAAGCCACTCAACAAAATAAGTATTTGGGGCGGTTCCGGTATCGGAGCCGCCCTTCTTCGTGGCCGGTCCAAATGGTCAAATGGGGCAGGGGAAAAAGATAGGCGGACTTTGACCGAGAGGCAAAGCCCGCCTATACGCTCGCCCCAGGTTGCGCTGGGACTGTGAGCGCAAAACCCTGTCAGCCGAAACGAAAAAAGCCCCGACCAAACAGGAACCCGAACAGAGCCTCATAATCAAAAGGGTATATTGGGCAGCGTCCCACGGCCAAACCGCGTACACGGGACGGGCTTACCTTGCGTCATGACGCCAATTCGCGCCAGTAAGGGATTCCATACCTTTGGGCCGGATCAGACGTCCATCACAAACATCTGGTTGGTGAAGGCCGCCTTCAGAACTGCCTGTGCGGTGGTTTCCACGCCCATGGATTCACGCGCCAGCCGCAGGTGCTTTTCCACAGTTGCCGCCGTCAAACCCATCAACAGCGCAATATCCTGCGTGGTCTTGCCGTCGCCCACCCATTGCAAGGCCTCGCGCTGGCGTGGGGTCAGGGCGTGTTTGGCGGTGTTTTGGGGCAGGGTGAGAATCTTGAGATGAGCAACATCGTTCATCACCTTGATATCGTCGCCATGTTCGGCCCAGACCGCATCAATGGCCGCCTGATCAAGGTCGCGCCGCGCGGTCAATGCAATGGCTCCCTTGGACCGCGCAGAAATGGATTTGAAGCTGACGGTATAGCCTGCATGAACCCCCATACGGCGGTTGAAATCCAGCACCCGTTCCACTGCGGGGGTCATGCCTTTGGCCTGCGCCATCTCATGCATCACGGTCCAGCTGCAGGCGCCGTCATTGGCCAGCGCCCAATGCACCATAGGGGCATCGTAATAGAGACCGGCGCCCAGAAATTCATCCGTATAAGACCGGCAGTGATTGGTCAGAATGATAAAGTCTTCGGGGTCACCAAGCGACGTTGACGTCCGGTAACGGGTATATCCATAGATCAGCCGGTCGAAACCGTATTCGGCCATTTTCTGGGTGTGCAGATCCCAAAGCGCCTCAAGAGAGGGGCACCGGACCAGACCATCGAGATATTCCTGCAAGCTCATTTTCGTGCAAATACACCCGCAAGGGCATCCAGTGCCAGAGCATAGCCTTTGGCCCCAAATCCGCAGATCTGCCCAATGGCCACCGGCGCGATATACGACCGATGGCGGAAACTTTCTCGGGCGTGAATATTGCTCAGATGCACTTCGACAACCGGCAGTTCGACCGAAGCAATCGCATCCATCAGTGCAATAGAGGTGTGGGTGTAGGCGCCCGCATTCAGGACAATCCCGTCATGGGTGCCCTTGGCGGCATGGATCTGATCGATCATCGCGCCTTCATGGTTGGACTGAAAACAAGCCACATCAAGACCAAGTGCAGCACCGGCATCGACACAGAGCTTTTCAATATCTGCCAAAGTGGTTGCGCCATAAACCTCGGGCTGGCGGGTGCCAAGCAGGTTCAGGTTCGGGCCGTTCAGGATCAAAACAGATGGCATTGCGGAACTCACATATTCAATACAATCAGTTAACGGCCCATAGGCCGCGCTGTCCAGCAACAGCGCAGCATGGATGCGCAACTTACGGAAGAAGTGGTGCATTTCCGCATGTTTGTAACCAGTTCAGCGCGGCGAACAAACCACGCGAACAAACCGGGAGGAGGGGGCAAACCCCCGGTTTTCTTGCACTAAGGACGGCGTCATCTTTTGATCCAGCAATTCTTTGTAAAGTATGTCAACTTGGGAAATTGCGGCTTCTTTCCCCAGGTCTGCGCCACGACCATAAATGGATTGCCCGGTCGCTTCACGCCTTTCAGCATCTCTTTGTTAAAGGTCAGGCAGATTTCCTTTGCGCGTTTCTCAATCCGTTTACGAGAGATTTGCTTGTCGTTTCCTTCGTCAAGGTACTGAACAACAATCGCTACACCGTTCATTTTGGACTTAAGGGTCGTGGCTGGACCGCCACCAACCACAGACCTGGTGCGCGTGATCTCTGTCGGCTCTTTCTTGATCACACATCCCGCGCTGCCATCGCTCAGCTTGATCACCGGCGTACCGCGGCACATGGCATCCGCCTGAGAGGCCGCAAGTAGCAAACCAACAACCAAGGCCGAACCTTTGGCGAAATTCTGAAATCTGTTTCGAAGTGTCTTAGGCATATTCCGTATTCCATTTTGGTTAGATCAGGCCTGTGGCTCAATCTCAAATCACTACCTCTAGTGGTGGAATATCGCGCGCACTTCAACCCAAAATAGTTGGCCGGATTCAGAAGGGGATATCCGCACATGACGACGAACCGGCGTTTTCCGGTGTGGTTTTGAACACCAGTTTGCCTTGCAGTTTTGGCATTCTCTATTTCTTATAATCAGTATTATGTAATTAATACATGCGCTCTGGCTCACCTAAATAATCAATCACGCGCCGTAACCCACTGAAATACATAGGTGTGCCAATCCACTGGACCAACGTCCCAAACCAGCAATTGCCTTCGTCCACGTCACAGCCTAGCACTTTACCCTAGATGCGCGACACGGCTACAGGAGCAAACATGTCCGACCTTTACCAATCCCGACTGACACGCCTGCGTCAACGCATGGCTGACACTGGTGTCGACCTCGTGGTTGCCGGACCAAGCAGCCATATGATGTGGCTGACCGGTTTGAACCCGCATGGCGATGAACGTCCCGTAATGTTGATGATCAGCGCAACAGCGGCCGGTTTCCTGATGCCGGGCCTCAACGCCGACAGCGCCCGCCAAATGACCGATCTGCTGTTCTTTTGCTGGGACGACGCTGACGGCCCTGATCGGGCCTTGGATGAGCTGCTGGGCGCCGTAGATGCCAAGCGTCCCGGTCTGACCGTTGGCTTGGATGAAACCATGCGTACGGATTTCTCCCTGTTGCTGCTTGCCGCGCTGGACCAGCCCAAGCATACCTTCCTGCATCAAACCGTCGGCTATCTGCGTGGCCTCAAGGATGATGCAGAATATCAAGCGCTTAAGGCCTCTGCGCTGCTCAATGATGCGGCTGTGCAGCACGGCTATGGCTGCCTGCGCGAAGGCATAACCGAGATGGAGCTTCAGACCATCATTCGCGATTATTACAAGGCCAACGGCGCAGCGCCGGAGTTCACAATCGTTGGCTTTGGCGCAAATGGCGCGTTTCCCCATCATCACACCGGTCAAACCCGGCTGGAGCGTGATATGGCCATCTTGGTCGACACGGGGTGCCGGTATCAAGGATACCCATCAGACATGACCCGTTGCGGTTGGTTTGGCGATCCGGATGCGGAATTTCTTAAGGTTGCTGCAGTGGTTGAAGGCGCGGTTCAGGCCGCCGTTGATGCCGCGCGTCCCGGCATGAAAGCGTCAGATCTGGACAAAGTGGCACGTGATCACATCACTGAGGCCGGATATGACAAGGAATTTCTGCACCGTTTGGGCCATGGTGTCGGCATTGATGTGCATGAGCCGCCCTATATCACGGCCACATCTGACACCGTTCTGGAGGTCGGAAATGTCTTTTCCATTGAGCCGGGAATTTACTTAAAGCAACGCTTTGGAATAAGACTGGAAGACATTGTAATTATGCGAGAAAATGGCGCTGAGATTCTCTCAGATTTGCCCCGGGATTTGGTGATTTCAAACGCTTGAACAGATTGAAAAGGGGGCACCCGCCCCCTACCCCAAAGCATATCCAGCGCCGCGCACCGTGCGGATCGGATCGTCGCCGCCATGCTGCGTGAGCGCTTTGCGCAGCCGGGCGATATGAACATCAACCGTGCGCGTATCCACATAGATGTCGCGTCCCCAAACGTGGTCAAGCAGTTGGTCACGGCTGAACACACGCCCCGGTTTTTCAAGCAACGTCACCAAAAGACGGTATTCCGTTGGCCCAAGCTTCAGCTCCTGATCCGCGCGGCTGACACGGTGGCTTTCTGTATCAAGGGCGATGTCCTGATAGGACAAAGGTGCCCCTGAGGCCGCAGGCCGCGAACGGCGCAACTGGTTGCGCACACGGGCCATCAACTCGCGCAGGGAATAAGGTTTGATGATGTAATCATCCGCACCGGTTTCCAGCCCGCGCACGGCGTCCACCTCTTCGGATCGGGCCGAGAGCATGATCACCGGAATATGGCGCGTGTCATCGCGGGTCTTGAGCTGGCGACAGACCTCGATCCCGCTCATCAGTGGCATCATCCAATCCAGGATCACCAGATCAGGCGCAGCCTCGGCCACCAGAAGCATCGCTTCCTCGCCGTTTTGTGCCTGGGTCACAGCAAAGCCCTCAGCTTCAAGATTGTACGCCAGAACCTCGCGCTGTGCTGGTTCATCCTCGACCAGCAAGACCTGCGGTTGTGTCACACTCATTTTCTTAAGCCTTTGATGCCACGGATGTTTTATCCGCCTTTGGCCGTGCATCTGCCGGGGCAACACCGGTGACCAGATAAACCACCTGTTCAGCGATAGAGGTCACATGATCCCCCATACGTTCGACGTTCTTGGCGATGAAATGCAGGTGCATACAGGCGGTGATGTTGCGCGGATCCTCCATCATGAAGGTCAGGAATTCACGAAACAACGCATTGTACATCTGATCGAGATCTTCATCGCGGGCGATGATATCCAGCGCCAATTCGGCGTCTCGCTGGATATAGGCATCCAGCGCATCTTTCAGCATCGCCTCTACCGTGCGGGCCATGCGGCGGATCGAACCGGCGCTGTCATTCACCGGCGGCATCTGCGAGAGAACCCCGGTGCGTTTGGCCATGTTCTTGGCATAGTCGCCAATGCGTTCAAGATTGGCGCTGATCTTGATCACGCTCAGCACCAGCCGCAGATCAATCGCCGCTGGCGCACGCAGCGCAATCAAACGCGCCGCCTGATCATTGATCAGTTCTTCCAGCCCATCAATGGCCCGGTCCCCTGCCCGCACTTTGTCGGCCAGTTCCTCATCACGGGTTTCAAGCGATTGCGCGCCCAGGCGAATGGCATCTTCCACCAGGCCGCCCATCTTCATGATCTGCGCCTGAATGGATTCAAGGTCACGGTCAAATGCGGATGCAATATGTTGATCTTGCATGATATTATCCAATCCGTCCGGTAATGTAGCTTTCGGTGCGCGGATCTTCCGGCGCGGTGAAAATCTTGTCTGTTTCGCCAAATTCAACAAGGTTGCCGAGGTGGAAGAAAGCGGTTTTCTGACTGACCCGCGCGGCCTGCTGCATCGAGTGGGTGACGATCACCACCGAATAGCTTTGGCGCAGCTCGTCAATCAGTTCCTCAACCTGCGCTGTGGCAATCGGGTCAAGGGCCGAACATGGCTCATCCATCAGCAAAACTTCGGGTTCCGTGGCCACTGCGCGGGCAATACACAACCGCTGTTGTTGACCGCCGGACAGGCCGGTGCCGGGCGCATGCAGACGGTCCTTCACCTCGTTCCAGATCGCCCCGCGGCGCAGGGCTTTCTCAACGATATCATCCAGTTCCGCCTTGTTCCGGGCCAGCCCGTGAATGCGGGGTCCGTATGCCACATTGTCGTAGATCGACTTGGGAAACGGGTTCGGCTTTTGGAACACCATCCCGACCTTGGCACGCAGCTGCACCGGGTCAACCTTGCGGTCATAGATATCCTCGCCATCAATGCGGATATCGCCTTCGACACGGCACACATCAATGGTGTCGTTCATCCGGTTGATACAGCGCAGAAAAGTCGATTTGCCGCAGCCGGACGGGCCGATAAAGGCGGTGACGGTATTGGCCTCGATATCCACGTTCACGTCTTTGATTGCGTGGGTGTCACCGTAGTACACCTGCACATTGCGGGCCGCGATTTTGGCGGGATGCCCCGTTTGGTTCTGCATCGCGTCTTTCTCCGAAATAATAGTGTCTCTCATGGGATCGGACCTCTTTTACCAACGCCGCTCGAACCGGCGGCGCAGCAGCACGGCGATTGCGTTCATTGTGATCAGGAACACCAGCAGGATGATGATACCACCCCAGGCGCGTTCATAGAATGCCGGGTCGGCACGTTTGGCCCATTCATAGATTTGGGCCGGCATGGCGGAGTTTGGATCCATCAGGCCAGAGGTGATGCCATCGGGCGGGTTGGAGGCGATAAAACCGACCATGCCGATCAGCAGCAGTGGCGCTGTTTCGCCAAGCGCCTGCGCCAGCCCGATGATGGTGCCGGTCAGGATGCCCGGCGCGGCCAGTGGCAGCACGTGATGGAACACCGATTGCATCTTGGAGGCCCCGACCCCCAGCGCCGCATCCCGGATCGATGGCGGCACCGATTTGAGCGAGGCACGGGTTGAAATGATGATCGTCGGCAAGGTCATCAGCGTCAGCACCAGACCACCCACCAAAGGTGCGGAATTGGGCAGGTGCATGTAGTTGATAAACACCGCCAGACCAAGAATACCAAAGACGATGGATGGCACTGCAGCAAGGTTCGAAATGTTGACCTCGATGATATCCGTGATCCAGTTTTTCGGGGCAAATTCCTCAAGATAGATCGACGCGGCAACGCCGATGGGCAGGGCCAGCGCCAGCACCACCAACATCATGAAAAACGACCCGATCATCGCGACGCCCATGCCCGCCGCTTCGGGCCGCTGGTCAGAGGCATCCGCGCCGGTGATGAAGTCCAGGTTGAAGCGTTTGCGCAGGCTGCCATCGGCGATCAATGCATCCACCAGATCAAGCTGTGCGGCATTGATGCTTTTGTCATTGGCGATAGATGCGCGGGTCACACGGCCCTTGAGATATCCATCGACGCGACTGTTGGTCAGAAACTCGAACTCAATCGTTTGGCCAATCACATTAATGTCTTGCAGAACATAGTCCCGAAGGGTCGCCGCTGCATCCTTGGACAGAAGCGCCGCCATCTCCTTGGATTTCAGCTTGGTCTCGATACCGGCGGCGGCGATCTTGTTCTCAAAGGCCGCCTTCATCAATGGCGCATAACCAAAGGTCGAAACTTTCTTGATGTCGTCGATATTGCGATTGCCTTTCTTGTCCAGCTTGGCCTCCAGCAAGGGCACCTCTAGCGTGACGTAGGTTTGTTGAAAGGCGCCTGTCCCGCGCGAGATGATGGTGGTCAGCAAGATCACCAGCATCAGCAGGCCCACGGCAATCGCGGCCAGACCGTACATCTTGAACCGCGCCTCGGCGCGGTTGCGCTTTTGGGTGCGGGCATCCTGCACCAGCAGGGATGCGCCGGAGTTGGTGATATCGGTCATTCGTACTGCTCCCGGTATTTGCGCACGATATAAAGTGCCAGAACATTCAGCCCCAGCGTCAGAACAAACAGTGTCAGACCCAGCGCAAAGGCGACCAATGTCTCTGGCGAGGCAAAGTCCGTATCACCGGTCAACTGGCTGACAATGCGGGTGGTGATTGTGGTCATGGCCTCCAGCGGATTGACCGAGACGCGGGCAATGGCCCCTGCCCCCAGCACCACGATCATGGTCTCGCCGATAGCGCGGCTGGCGGCCAGCAGCACCGCGCCGACAATCCCCGGCAAGGCGGCGGGGAGGATCACCTGCCGCACGGTTTCCGAATGGGTCGCGCCAAGGCCGAATGACCCGTCACGCAGGCTTTGCGGAACCGCGTTGATGATGTCGTCGGACAGGGAGGACACGAACGGGATCAACATGATGCCCATCACCAAACCCGCGGTCAGGACGGATGTCGCGCCGCTCATCCATTCCACGCCCAATATCCCATCCTCGCCGCGCCCGAACAGCCGCACCAAGGCAGGGCCAACAGTCAGCAAGGCAAAGAGGCCATAAACGATGGTTGGAATCCCCGCGAGGATCTCAAGCAATGGCTTGGCAATCCCGCGCAGTTTCGGACCGGCATATTCGCTGAGATAGATCGCGGCAAACAGTCCAATCGGCACCGCGACCAATAGCGCAATGATGGAAATATAAAGCGTGCCCCACAGCAGCGGCAGGATCGACAGATCGCTGTCGCCGCGAAAATTGGGCGCCCATTTGGGGCCAAGGAAAAAGTCTTTCCAGTCATGCAGGCGGAAGAAATTGATCGATTCAAAAAGCATCGACAGAACGATGCCCACCGTGGTCAGAATGGCCAGCGAGGCAGCCACGATCAGCAAGACCATAACGCCGCGCTCCACGATATTGCGGGCGCGGAATTGTGGATCTGCGGCGCGCAGGGCCAGCGCCAGACCGGCCAGGGCGATCAGCAGAACCGCCGCCGCCATCCAGAACCGCCCCTTCCCGTTCAATTCCCGTGATTTCTGTGCTGCGGCCAGAATAAAGGGTTCGACCTCAGAACCCAGCGCCACGCCGACCTCGCCCAGCGTTCCGCGCAGCGCCGATGGATCATCTGCCATCGCGGCAATGTCTACCCTGCTCAGCGCACCCTGCGCCAGCGCAATGTCCAGGCCATCGGCCACACGGCGCACATCCGACAGGATCAGGCTTTGTGTGCCGACGCTGTCGATCTTGTCCGCTGGGATCAACGGCAGAACCGCGTTCTGCACCACCGCAGGTTGTGCCAACAGCCAGATCAGCAGAACCCCCAAGGCAGGAACAGCGGCAAACATCGCCGCTGTCATTCCGTAATAATTCGGCAAGGAGTGCAGCACCCTTGCGTCGCCGCCTGCGCGGGCCATGACCCGGCTGCGGGCCATGACGTAGCCCAAAAGCGCAATCGCCAGCACAGCGACAAAAAGCGCCATGCCAAGCGGCACTCCGAGAAACGTTGTGGCAGTTGTGGCCGTCATTGTGCTGGTCCTGCTCTGTCTGCAATTCAGTCAAAAAACCGGAGGCCACAGTGCTGTAGCCTCCGGTCTGGATCATCAGGATCAGGGCTTAGGAGCCGCCGCCCATTACCGCTTCGCCGGATACAGTTTCTTGTGTCTCGGCCAGTTCAGGATCGGAGACCAGACCGTATTCGGCCAATGGACCATCTGGGCCAGCGATCTCGTCCGCGACGAAAAACTCAGCATATTCTTTCAGGCCGGGGATCACGCCGATGTGGGCTTTCTTGACATAGAAGAACAACGGGCGGGAGACTGGATATTCGCCGGTTGCGATGCTTTCGGTCGAAGGCACAACGCCGGACATGGTTGCGACCTGCAGCTTGTCCGTGTTGTTTTCGTAGAAGGCCAGACCAAAGACGCCGATGCCGTCCTTGTTGCTTTCGATGCGGGCCAGGGTTTCGGTGTAGTCACCGTCAATGTCCACGGATTTGCCGTCGGTGCGCAGCGCGATGCAGGCTTTCTCGGCGGCTTTTTTCTTGGCTTTGTCACTGTCGCCGGTGGCGGCGGCCAGGAAGACATCGAAATCTCCGGTGGCTTCGCAGCCGGCCAGGATCACCTTGTCTTCGAACACTTCGCGGGTGCCGTGCTTGGTACCGGGCACATAGGCCTGAATAGGCTGCGCGGGGAAGTCGGCGTTCACTTCGTTCCACATGGTGTAGGGGTTGTCGACAACCTTGCCGTCCATCACGACCTTGTCGGACAGCGCTTTGTACCAATCAGTCGGGGTGAATTCGAAACCGTTGCCGTTGATGTCAGAGGCGAACACGATTCCATCATAGCCGATGCGCACTTCGATGATGTCGGTCACGCCGTTTTCCGCGCAGGCTTTGATCTCTTTTTCTTTGATCTTGCGCGATGCGTTGGCCACGTCGATGGTGTTTTCGCCCACGCCTTCGCAGAAACGCTTGAGGCCAGCGGACGAGCCACCGGATTCTACAACCGGTGTCGGGAAGTCAAAGTTTTCGCCAAAAGCTTCGGCAACGATGGAGGCGTATGGCAGCACGGTGGATGACCCGGCAACCTGCACCTGATCGCGCGCGGCAGCAGCAGTGGCAGAAACGGCAGCAATGGCCAGCGCGGATGTGGTGAGTTTTGTCAGCGACATGATGTCTCCTGTCAGTCAAATCGGTGATCACCCCTATGGTGATCTCAGCGCCCGTCTAGAAGTCCGGTGCTGTGCTTTTGTGACAGTTACATTACAGTTTTATGACAGGGCCGGTTATTCCACAAAGACTGTGGAAATATGGGTCAATTGCCCTCGGAATCCAGCGGCAGGATCACGGTGAAGGTGGACCCCTGCCCAAGTTGTGACGCGATTCTGAGCCGCCCGCGATGGCGGTTGAGGATATGTTTGACAATCGCCAGACCCAGCCCTGTGCCGCCCAGGGCGCGGCTGCGGTGGCTGTCGGCGCGATAGAACCGTTCGGTCAGGCGCGGCAGGTGCAGCGCATCAATGCCCGGTCCCTGATCTTGTACCACCACCCGCACTGCAGGCCCGCGCAGGGCCGGATCGCGCAAATTGGTTTCGGTGCTGATCGAAACCTCTTGGCCTGAGCCGCCATATTTGATCGCGTTCTCAATCAGGTTGGTGAAAACCTGCAACAATTGATCCCGGTCCCCCAATATGCGCAGCGGCGCCACCTCGAAATCAGGGCTAAGCGTTACTTCGTTGTCCGACGCCAGCGGATTGAGATTGCGCAGGGTCGTTTGCAACACTTCGATCAGATCCGTTTGCGCGGTCGGGCGCACCCGTTCATCGGCTTCGACCCGGCTCAGCGACAACAGGTCTCCCACCAGGCGGTTCATCCGCCCCGCCTCATCCGCCATGATCCCCAGAAAGCGGTCCCGCGCTTTGGCGTCATCCCGCGCCGGACCGGACAGCGTTTCGATAAACCCCATCAGAGCGGTGAGCGGCGTACGCAATTCGTGGCTGACATTGGCGACAAAATCCCGGCGCATCTGCCCGGCCTGGGCCAGTTGAGTGACATCCTGAAAGCTCAGGATCAGAAACCCGTGGTTTTCCATGTGCCGCAGCGTCACGTCAAAGGTCGTGCTGCGCCCTGCGTCACCGGCCAGAAAAGGGGCCATGCGGGGTTTGCGGTCGCTCAGGCATTGCTCGACGGCGTCGACAAGCGCGGGCTGGCGCAGGCCGGTCACAAAGTTGCGCCCCTGAAGCCCCGCCCCCAGAAGATCCTGCGCCGCCGGGTTCATCGCCACGATCCGTTCATTGCGATCAATCGCCAGCGTCGGCAGCGGCAGAGCCCCGATCAGATCCGGCAGAAGCAGGGCGTCAGGCATGGATCAAAGCGGCTTGAGATCGCGGCGGAACCGCGCCGCGTTTTCCGTGTAGTGTTCGGCGCTCGCGGTCAGCCCTTTGAAGGCCGCCTCGTCCAATTGCCGCACCACTTTGCCCGGTGCGCCCATCACCAGCGACCCATCCGGGATCACCTTGTTTTCCGTGATCAAGGCCCCTGCCCCGATCAGGCAATTCTTGCCGATCTTGGCACCATTCAGCACGGTCGCGCCCATGCCGATCAGGCTGTTGTCGCCAATGGTGCAGCCGTGCAGCATCACTTTGTGACCGATGGTGCAATTGACCCCGATGGTCAGCGGATAACCCAGATCGGTGTGGAACACACAGTTTTCCTGCACGTTGCTGCCTTGGCCCACATGGATCACCTCGTTGTCACCGCGCAGGGTACAGCCAAACCAGACCGAAGATCCGGGCTCAAGCACCACATTGCCAATCACATTGGCATCTGGCGCAACCCACGCGTCGCCATTCACAGTTGGGCGGATATCGCCAAGGGCATAAAGGGTCATGATGTTTCCTCAAATTCAGATTGCAGCCCGCGCACGTGATCGTTCAGCCAGGGTTGCTGCAACCTGCGCAGGCGCGTGGCCTCGATGATGGTTTTCAATTGCGCCTCGGTCTTGTCCAGATCATCATTGACCAGCACGTAGTCATAGCCGCCCCAATGGCTGATCTCGTCCCAGCTCTTCTCCATCCGGCGGGCAATCACTTCTGGACTGTCGAGATTGCGTTTCTCCAGCCGCGTGCGCAGCTCTGCGATGGAGGGTGGCAGCAAAAAGATCGAAAGCGTGTGCGCCCCAAGCGCGGAATTGGTGATCTGCTGCGCGCCCTGCCAGTCGATATCAAACAACACGTCACGCCCCGCATTGATCGCCTGTTCGACGGGGGCACGCGGGCTGCCGTAGAAATTGCCAAAAACATGGGCGTGCTCCAGCATCTGATCATCTGCCACATGATCCTTGAAGGTCTTCTCAGGCATGAAGTGGTAATCAACGCCATCCTGCTCCCCGTCCCGCATCGGGCGGGTGGTGGCGGAAACGGAGAAGCTCAAACCCGTGTCCCATTTGCGCAGCCGTGTGGCCAATGTGGATTTGCCAGCACCCGAGGGCGAACTGAGGATGATCAAAAGACCGCGGCGGTCCTGTTTTTGGGCGCTGCTCATGGGTTACTCCACATTTTGTACTTGTTCCCGCATCTGGTCGATCACCGCCTTGAGGGCAAGGCCCACGCGGGTCAATCCCGTGTTCTGGGCCTTGGAACACAGGGTATTTGCCTCGCGGTTGAATTCCTGCATCAGGAAATCCAGCTTGCGTCCGACCGGTCCGCCCTCGGCCAGCAGATCCCGCGCGGCGCTCACATGGGCGCCGAGGCGGTCGATCTCTTCGGTGATGTCGGATTTAACAGCGATCAGGGCCAGTTCCTGCGCCACACGGTCTGCATCAGCGCCATCGGTGTTGTCCATCACTTTGGCCAGATTGCGCCGCAGGGTGTCTTGCATCTCAACGGCGCGGATGGCAGCGGCTTCCGCAGCGTCCCTGGTCAGGGTCTCGACCTCCGCCAGTTGGCCGGCCAGAACCTCGGCCAAAGCGGCCCCTTCGGCAGATCGCATTTCGTTGAAATCATTCAGAACCGCCGAGAAATCTGCCAGCAGCACCTTGCAAAGCGCCGCGCCGTCATCTTCATGGCTGGCCTGTTCCAGCACGCCGCGCATGGTCACGATGTCCGTCGCCTTGGACGGCGCAAGCGAGACATTCGCGTCCATCGCACGCGCCTCGATCTGGTGCAGGGCGTTCAGAACGACATGCAGCTGATCTTCGTTGATCACAAGCGTGCCGCCGCCCTCTTCGCGGGTCAGGCGCAGATTGCAGGTGACATTGCCCCGCGCCGCCGCTGCGCCAAGTGTCTTGCGCAGCCCTGCCTCAAGCCCATCCACCCAATCAGGCACGCGCAGGCGCAGATCCAAACCCTTGCCGTTTACCGCACGCAGCTCCCAGCTCCAGCTGAAGGGCGGATGCGCACCGGTGGCCGAGGCAAAACCTGTCATGGATCGGATCATCATTGTTCCCTTCGCTGCCCCATCGCTGCGCCTGCAATATGGCGAAACCGCCGCGCGGGGCAAGCCCCGCCCGCCCGGCGGCGTTAACCAGTGTTTAGAAAATTTCACCAAATGGACTAAAAATGAGGTATTTATAGTTTGGTAAGTTTTGCGGCGTGGGGGCGGTGCAATGGCCATGGCAGCACCTGTCACAGATACAGGTGGCCTGTGGTATTTTCGTTGTTGAGGGATGTAGGTCCATGACTGATCTGCCAGAAGAAAATTCGAAAATCGTGTCCATTCTGGACTACCAGCCCGAGATGGGGTTTGCGCCCATTTCCCAGGTCGAAGCCTATTGGGAAGCCCTGCGCGCCGGGCGGCTCTTGCCCAAACGCTCCGAGGTGGACCCGCGCGGGCTCGAAAGCAGTCTTGAGCATGCCTTTATTCTTGAACGCATCGCGCCGGGCATCGCACGCCTCCGCATCGCAGGCAGCCATCTGGGGGCCTTGATGGGCATGGAGGTGCGCGGCATGCCCCTGACGGCGCTGCTGACCCCGGACACGCGGTCGGTCCTGTCGGAAAAGATCGAAGAGGTCTGCCAGATGCCGGCGGTCTGCACCCTGCGTCTGGCTGCCGAAGACAGCGCAGGCCGGCCCGCACTTGAGGCACGAATGCTGCTGCTGCCGCTCAAAAGCGATCTGGGAGATGTCAGCCGCGTTCTGGGCTGCTGGGTCACACAAGGCGAGATCGGGCTGGCCCCGCGCCGGTTTGAGGTGATCACCCATCAGATGCAACCGCTGTTGACGGGCACGCCGCTGAAGCCGTTTTTGCCGCCACTGGCCCCCGCGCCACGGCCCAAGATGCAACCGCGAGGGACGCCGCCACAAACCGGCCTGTCGCGCGGGCATTTGCGGCTGGTCACATCAAACGACTGATTTCAAAAGCCGATCCATCCCAGCGCCACGTAAGCAGCAAAGCCGATGCACATGGTTGCGATCACATGATTGGTCAGCAGCGCGGCAATCAACGCGGCACCGGCTGCCAGCCAAGTGATCAATGGCTGACCGGCCAGTGATGAGGCCACCAAAGACACCACAATCAACCCCGGCAGATCGTCCAGAATCCACGCGTATCGCGAGGCCCGGATCGCATCACCCGCAAACAGGCCAATCACCCGGATCGCAAAGGCTGCCAAGGCCAGCACCGCGATCAATATCCAGTGAGAAGTGGTCATCTTTGCCCTGCCCCTCCTTGCCTGATCAGGTAGGAGACGATCAGCCCGGTGATGGCCCCGGCCACAATCGCATAGGCCTTGGGCGCCTCCAGCAGGACCACTGCGCCGGTGACGGCAAAGCTGGTGACCCAAGGCAGCAATTGCGCATGACTGCGCCACAGGCCGCGTGCCATAGCGATAAAGGCAGCGGTGAAGGCAAAGCCGAGGCCGAATTCCTCAAGATCCGGCAGCGCCGCGCCGATCACAGCGCCGAGTGAGGTCGATACCGTCCAGACCGTGATCATCACGAGGCCCGACCCGACCAGAAACCGAAATCCAACGCCCGGATCCTGCGCCCGTTTGGCCATGGTTAACGCCCAGTTCTCGTCGCCAGTGATGTGGATCGCCATAAGACGTACCCGCAAGGGCAAGCCTTTTAGCACTTCGGACAAGGACGCTATGATTCCGATATAGCGCAGGTTCAGCGCCGCCCCCGCGAAAGCTGCCCCCAACACAGCGCCGCCGGTGGCGAATTGTTCAACCGCCACGATCTGCGACGATCCAGCGTGGACAAAGCCGCTCATCAACGCCACGCCCCACCATGGAAATCCGACCTGCGCGGCCAGCAATCCAAAGGCAAAACCATAGACCGCCGCACCCGCCGCCAAGGGCATTATTGCAAAAGCACCGTGTTTCATACGCCCCAAGTTATGTGGCTCCGGTGATCTATGATAGTTGTGTTTTTGTGGTTATGTGATGCGTGACGATCAATATCTGCCATTAGGTGAAAGGAGTCAGTCATGGACAAATCCGACCTCAAGCTGCTGACCTTGCTGCAAGACAACGCCCGCACAACAGTGCAAGCTATGGCGGATCGCATCGGTGCCTCCACCGCATCTGTTCAGCGTCGCCTCAGAATGCTGCGCGAAGGCGGTGTGATCAAGAAGGAAGTCGCCGTGCTGGACGCACAGAAGCTGGGCTTTGACGTGACCGCCATTGTCTCGGTTGAGCTGGAGCGCGACCGGCTGGACCAGATTGATGCTTTCAAACGCAAGGCGCGATTAGATGCGCAGGTTCTGAACTTCTATTGCATCGCGGGGGATGCGGATTTTGTGATGGTGGTCGTGGCCAAGGACATGCGCGACTACGAGGCTTTCACCCACAGGTTTTTCTTTTCCGACAAGAACGTGCGCAAGTTCCGCACCTCCATCGTTGTCTCAACGGAAAAGGCGACACTGGCCCTGCCCATTTGACCCAAAAAAGCCCGCTTGCAGCGATGCAAACGGGCCTTTTTCTAAGTCATGGAACTAGACCTCAGGCCGAGGCTTTCTCCGACTGCCTTTCGCGCCGCGCCGACAGTTCTTCAGCCACGAGGAAGGCCAGTTCCAGCGACTGGCTGGCGTTCAGGCGCGGATCGCAAGCGGTGTGATAACGATCCGACAGATCTTCATCGGACACAGCCCGCACGCCGCCGGTGCATTCGGTGACGTCCTGACCCGTCATTTCAAAATGCACGCCGCCCGGCACGGTGCCTTCGGCCCCATGCACGGCGAAAAATTCGCGCACTTCACGCAGGACGGAATCAAACGGACGGGTTTTATAGCCCGTCGAGGACTTGATCGTATTGCCATGCATCGCATCACAGGTCCAAACCACGTTGGCGCCCTCTTCCTGCACGGTTTTGATCAGACGCGGCAGGTGTTCACCCACCGATCCGGCACCGAATCGCGCGATCAGGGTCAGACGCCCTTCTTCGTTGTCGGGGTTCAGCGTTGCCATCAATTGTTTGAGATCTTCGCTGGTCATCGTCGGGCCGCACTTCAGGCCAATCGGGTTTTGCACACCCTTGGCAAACTCCACATGCGCGCCGTCCGGCTGGCGTGTACGATCGCCAATCCAGATCATGTGACCAGAGCCCGCAAGCCATTTGCCGGTCTGGCTGTCCTGACGGCACAGCGCCTCTTCATACTCAAGCAGCAGCGCCTCGTGGCTGGTATAGAATTCCACCGATTGCAGCGTATGGGCGGTCTCGGCGGTCACGCCGGCCGCCGCCATAAAGTCCAGCGTATCGGAAATGCGGTTGGCAATCTCGCGATACTTTTCGGTCTTTTCATTGTCGGTAAAGCCAAGCGTCCAGCCATGCACCTGATGCACATCCGCATAACCACCCGTTGAAAACGCGCGAATCAGGTTCAGCGTCGCTGCCGCCTGCGTATAGGCCCGCAACATCTTTTCCGGGTTCGGAATGCGAGATTCTGCAGTGAAATCAAGGTCATTGATGATATCACCACGGTAGCTTGGCAGCTCGACACCATCGACCACTTCTGTCGGAGCCGAGCGCGGCTTGGCAAATTGCCCGGCCATGCGGCCCAATTTGATCACCGGCACTTTTGCACCATGGGTCAACACGATGGCCATCTGCAACATGACCTTGAAGGTGTCGCGGATCGCATCGGAACTGAACTGTTCAAAGCTTTCGGCGCAATCACCGCCCTGCAACAAGAACGCCTCACCGCGCCCTGCGGCGGCCAGGTTCTTTTTCAGGCGGCGGGCCTCACCGGCAAAAACCAGAACCGGATATCGTGCCAATTGCGCCTCAACCGCATTCAATGCGGCCTGATCAGGATAATCAGGCATCTGGATCCGCGGTTTTGCGCGCCAGCTTGATTTGCTCCAATTGGTCATCGTCTTTTCTCCGGTCTGTTGCGCCACTGTTAGCGCGATCAAGAAATCTTTCTATACAAAAGCTTGACCAGAGAGGCCAGAACTCAAATTCGACCTCTTGACGAAGCGCGCAACGCGTGAGCAAAGATTACGTCAGGTTATGTCGCAATTACGTGGTATAGCCTCATGAATACCCAAACAAAGGACGCCGCGATGTCAGACCCGCGCTCGGCCACCCGCATCCCTCCCAATGAAGACAAACCCCGGCGTTTTGTCTTTGTATTGGTTGAGCAGTTCAGCATGTTGTCCATCGCGACAGCCATTGAAAGCCTGCGCATTGCCAACCGGATGTCAGGCAAAAACCTCTATTCCTGGATGTTGCTCGGTGAAGGCGGCGAACAGACTGTCTGTTCGGCTGGCACAATCTTTCATCTTGATGACGATCTGATCGAATTGAACCGCGATGACCGGGTGATGGTCTGCTGCGGTCTGGATGTGCAGGATTACACCAGCAAACGCATTCTGGGCTGGTTGCGCCGCGAGGCACGCAAAGGGCTGATCATGGGGGGTCTTTGCACCGGCGCCTATGCGCTGGCCAAGGCCGGGCTGATGGATGGCAAACGCGCCACGATCCATTGGGAGAATCAGGACAGCTTTTCCGAAGAGTTCCAGGAAGTGGAATTGACCAAATCGGTCTTTGTGGTGGACGGCAACCGTATCAGCACGGCAGGCGGCACATCCTCGATTGACCTGATGCTCAAGCTGATTGCCGATGATCACGGCGAAGATCTGGCCAACGCGGTTGCGGACCAGTTGATCTATTCCTCGATCCGCACCGATCAGGACACACAGCGTCTGTCTGTGCCCACACGGATTGGTGTGCGCCATCCCAAACTGAGCAATGTCATCCAGATGATGGAAAGCAATATCGAAGAGCCGATCAGCCCGTCGATCCTTGCCAAAGAGGTGGGCATGTCCACCCGGCAGCTCGAACGGCTGTTCCGGCGCTATCTGAACCGCTCGCCCAAACGCTATTATATGGAACTGCGCCTGCAAAAGGCGCGGAACCTGCTGATGCAGACCAATATGAGCGTGATCAACGTGGCACTGGCCTGCGGTTTTGCCTCACCGTCGCATTTCTCGAAGTGCTACCGGTCCCATTACGATACCACGCCCTACCGCGAACGCGGCAGCCACGCGGCGCGGTTGTCGTTCTAGGTTCAGAACCTGTTCATAATCGGCGTACTGTTTGAATTCAGCGCGAAATTGATCACCACCAGATCATTTTCGCGCTGGTGCAACAGCGCGTAGAAGTAGCAATAGCTTTTGCCTGTCCAATACATCCGCGCCTCTTGCGACACGCCGCCGCCCAGATCCTGACGGTTGAACACCGTTCCGTTCTGGAAATCCGCGGACCAGATGCCGTCAAACTGCCGTTGCAAATTGGCGATCTCTTCCTTGGTGTATTCATCACGCCCGCCCAGACGCAGGATCACTTCGGTAAAGTCACGTGTCGAGATGTGCTGGTCGACAAAGCGGGCATAGGCGGCGTAATCACTAAAAACGCTGTCTGTTTCCTGTGCCCGAAGGGGCATGGCGGCAAGGCAGAACAGGATCAGTGAATATAGTATAACACGCATGGCGGTCCTCAATCTTTGGGTCGAATGCGATAAACGCTACCCCGCCCGACCGAAATAAACCAGATTGCACCGTCCGGCCCTTCCACAATGTCACGCACGCGGATCGTCTCCGCCCCCTTGATCTGCGCGACCTCTTTCAGCGGATCACCGGCCAGCACGGCGATATGATCGAATTTCAGCGATCCCACAAAGAAATGACCACGCCACGCCGGAAATTGCGCGCCTGAATAGATCATCAACCCCGAAGGGGCGATGGATGGATCCCAATAATACGCAGGTTGTTCCATCCCTGCTTTGGCCGTGCCCTCGCCAATCTTGGCCCCGGAATAATGCCGCCCGTAAGAAATGACCGGCCAACCATAGTTGGCTCCCGCACGCACTGCGTTCACCTCATCGCCGCCACGCGCGCCGTGTTCCGCAACCCAAAGATTGCCCTTCAGATCCAGCGCCGCGCCCTGAGGGTTGCGATGCCCGTAGGACCAGATCTCTGGCAATGCGCCCTCACGCCCGACAAAGGGATTGTTCGCAGGCACCGATCCATTGGCACTTATCCGAATAACGCTACCGTTGTGTCGGGTCAGGTCCTGTGCCGATGGCCGGTCGCCGCGATCGCCGATGGTCAGGAGCAGGCTGCCATCACGGGCCTCTACCACGCGCGATCCGAAATGGCGGCCACCGCGGCTGCCTTCCTTCATCGCGAACAATTCTTTCACCTGCTCCAATCTTGTGCCATCCGCCGACAATTGCGCCGAAGCAACCGCCGTGCCGCTGCCGCTTAGACCCTGCGGCTTGGCATAGGTCAGATACAATCTGCGACTTGTGGCAAAATCGCGGGCCAGGGTGATGTCCAAAAGACCGCCCTGCCCGCGCGCGGCCACCTTTGGCACCCCCGCAACGGAAATACGCCTGTCCCCCTTTTGATGAATCAGGGTGCCGCCGCGCTCTGTCACCAAAACGCCGCCACCGGGCATCGGCGCCACCGCCCAAGGGGTATCGAGACCATCCAGAACCGGTTCAATCTGATAGGAAACCTGCCCGTATGCAGGCGATTGGCACAACATGAGCCATCCCGCAAAGAGCAGTTTGGTGAAGAATCTTTTCATGACATGCATGTTGCACCTCCCATTTTGAACATCTGTCCCGCGTTTTGCCCATTTCAAGCAATAAAATGTCGTGAATTGAGGTGCAGACAAGGACATTGCCGCATGTGCAATCCGTAAAAACCGCTTTTCTTTTTCAAGGCCTTTGCCTAACCTTTGCGCCGAACGTTACGTTCCAACAAGGGAGATACCTCATGAAGAAGATGCTTTTGGCCACAACGGCCGCGGCTCTTGTGGCGACAACGGCAATGGCCGACGGCCACGCAAAAGAAGTGAAACTGGGCGTTGAATTTGGCTTTACCGGCCCGATTGAATCGCTGACCGGTCCAATGTCAGCGGGCGCCGAGCTGGCGATGAAAGAAGTCACCGAAAGCGGCATGCTGCTGGACGGTGCAAAAGTCACCTCCATCCGCGCCGACAGTGGCTGTATTGACAACGGTCTGGCTGTGGCCTCTGCCGAACGTCTGATCGCCGAAGGCGTGAGCGGCATCATCGGTGCTGACTGTTCCGGCGTGACCGGCGCGGTTCTGCAGAACGTTGCCATTCCAAACGGCATGGTCATGATCTCGCCTTCCGCGACATCCCCCGGCCTGACCACCATGGAAGACAACGGTCTGTTCTTCCGGACATCCCCATCGGATGCACGTGAAGGTCAGGTTATGGCAGAGATCCTGCAAGAGCGCGGCGTCAAATCCATCGCTCTGACATATACCAACAACGACTATGGCAAGGGTCTGGCAGACGCCATCGAATCCTCGTTCAAAGCGGTTGGCGGCGAAGTGACCATTGTAGCGGCGCACGAAGACGGCAAAGCGGATTACTCTGCTGAAGTTGGTGCACTGGCCTCTGCTGGTGGTGATCTGCTGGTTGTTGCGGGCTACCTTGACCAAGGCGGCGCAGGCATCATCAAAGCGGCGCTGGACGCCGGCGCATGGGACCAGTTTGGTCTGCCAGGCGGCATGATCGGTGAAAACCTGCCAAAAACCATTGGTCCGGATCTGGACGGGTCTTACGGTCAGATCGCCGGCTCTCAGGGCAACGGCATCGAGACGTTCACCAAGATGGCCGAAGCCGAAGGTTTTGACGGCACATCCCCCTACGCACCAGAAGCCTATGACGCAGCCGCGCTGTTCCTGATGGCGATGCAGGCGGCAGGGTCCATGGATCCGGCAGACTACAAGAGCAAGATCATGGACGTGGCCAACGCGCCCGGCGAAAAGATCTATCCTGGTGAGCTTGGCAAAGCGCTTGAGCTGATCAAAGCGGGCAAAGATGTCGACTACGTTGGCGCATCCGCGGTTGAGCTGATCGGACCAGGCGAATCTGCGGGCACCTACCGCATGATCGAAGTGAAAGACGGCAAAAACGAAACCATCGGTTTCAAGTAAGCCCTCTTCGACCACAAAAAACACGAGATGCAGCCCGGACTATCCGGGCTGTATCTTCATAAGGGGACCGGCCAACAAGGCCGGCACGGGGAAAACATATGATCGTCGTTGACGACCTGCACAAACACTTCGGCGGCTTTCATGCCGTGGACGGGGCCAGCCTGTCCATCGAACAGGGTTCCATCACCGGGCTGATCGGCCCAAATGGCGCCGGAAAAACCACTCTTTTCAACGTGATCGCCGGGGTTCTCAAACCAACCTCTGGCCGAGTCTACATGGACGGGGAAGACATCACCGGGATGCCGCCCCATGAGCTTTTTCACAAGGGGCTGCTGCGCACCTTCCAGATCGCGCATGAATTTGCCTCCATGTCCTGCCGCGAAAACCTGATGATGGTGCCGGGCGGACAATCGGGCGAAACGCTGTGGAACACATGGTTCGGCCGCAAACGCATCGCGGATGAGGAACGCGCCCTCAAGGCCAAGGCCGACGAGGTTCTGGAATTCCTGACAATCGAACATCTGGCCGACCACAAGGCGGGTCAAATCTCTGGCGGGCAGAAAAAGCTGCTGGAACTGGGCCGCACGATGATGGTCGATGCCAAGATCGTGTTCCTTGACGAGGTCGGCGCAGGCGTGAACCGCACGCTGCTCAACACCATTGGCGATGCAATCATCCGCCTGAACAAGGAACGCGGCTATACCTTCGTGGTCATTGAACACGACATGGATTTCATTGGCCGCCTTTGCGATCCAGTGATCTGTATGGCCGAAGGACATGTGCTGGCCGAAGGGACACTGGCCGAGATCAAAGCCAACGAACAGGTCATCGAAGCCTACCTTGGCACCGGCCTCAAGAACAAGGCGCAGGTGGGCGCATGATGCGGCCCACCCCGATGGCAGCACTGGCTGCCCCCCTCACCAAGCTGGCCGCAACGCCGCTTGTTTCAGCGCATTTTCAAAAGGATAAAACGCATGAGCAGTGATCCTTACGACGATCGCGGCAACAAAGACGCCTCGATTACAAACCCCAAAGGCATGGGCAGCCAGATCCCCAAGTCCAGCGGCACCAGTTTTTCCGCGCCGGGCGGCCCCTTCCTGATTGGCGACACGATGACCGGCGGCTATGGCAAAGGCCCCGACATCTTGCACGATTGCACCATTGCCGTGGAACAGGGCGAGATTGCCGTGATCGTTGGCCCCAATGGCGCCGGCAAATCCACCGCGATGAAAGCCGTGTTCGGCATGCTGGACGTCCGCTCCGGCAGCGTACGTCTGGACGGCGAAGACATCACCAACCTCAGCCCGCAAGACCGCGTTGCCAAAGGCATGGGCTTTGTCCCGCAGACCTCCAACATCTTCACCTCCATGACGGTCGAGGAAAACCTTGAGATGGGCGCCTTCATCCGCCGCGATGACTTCAGCGATACCATGGCGCAGGTCTATGACCTGTTTCCGATCCTCAAGGAGAAGCGCAAGCAAGCAGCAGGCGAATTGTCCGGCGGGCAACGTCAACAGGTCGCCGTCGGCCGCGCCTTGATGACCCAGCCCAAGGTCTTGATGCTGGATGAACCCACGGCGGGCGTGTCCCCGATCGTGATGGACGAATTGTTCGACCGGATCATCGAGGTGGCCCGCACCGGCATTCCGATCCTGATGGTGGAACAGAATGCCCGGCAAGCGCTTGAAATCGCTGACAAAGGCTATGTTCTGGTGCAAGGCGCGAACGCCTATACCGGCACCGGCAAAGAACTTCTGGCTGATCCGGAAGTCCGCAAATCGTTCTTGGGGGGCTGAGCCATGGATCTTCTCAACGCAATCGTCGCTTTCCTCAACTACGTCTTTGTTCCCGGCGTCGCCTATGGCTCGCAGCTCGCACTTGGTGCATTGGGCGTCACGCTGGTGTACGGCATCCTGCGGTTCTCGAACTTTGCCCATGGTGACACCATGGCGCTGGGCGCGATGGCCACGGTGCTGGTCACATGGCTGTTCCAGTCCTGGGGCATTTCGCTAGGGCCGCTGCCAACCGCCCTGCTGGCCCTGCCCTTCGGCATTGCCTTTGCCATTCTGCTTTTGCTGTTCACGGATCGCACCGTTTATCGGTTCTACCGGGAGAAAAAGGCGAAACCGGTGATTTTGGTGATCGTCAGCCTTGGCATCACCTTTATCTACAACGGCGTGACCCGCTTTATCATCGGGGCGGACGACCAGAACTTCTTTGACGGGCAACGCTTCATCATCTCGGCGCGGGAGTTCAAGAAAGCCACCGGGCTGGACGAAGGTCTGTCGTTCAAAACCACCCAAGGCATCACCATCATCACCGCCATTATCGTTGTGGCGCTGCTGTTCTGGTTTCTGAACCGCACCCGCGCGGGCAAATCCATGCGGGCCTATTCGGACAACGAGGATCTGGCGCTGCTGTCGGGGATCAACCCCGAGCGGGTTGTGATGATCACATGGATGATCGTGGCCACCCTGGCAACCATCGCAGGCGTACTATACGGGCTGGATAAATCCTTCAAACCCTTCACCTATTTCCAACTGCTTCTGCCGATCTTTGCTGCAGCGATTGTGGGCGGTCTGGGCAATCCCATCGGCGCCATCGCTGGCGGTTTCGTGATCGCCTTTTCGGAGGTCACAATCACCTATGCGTGGAAAAAGATCCTTGTTTATCTGATGCCTGACAGCCTTGAGCCTAGCGGGCTCGTGCAGCTGATGAGCACGGATTACAAATTTGCGGTCAGCTTTGTGATCTTGCTGATTGTATTGCTGATCAAACCCACCGGACTGTTCAAGGGGCAATCGACATGAACGAGACGCTCAAAAACACGATGCTGTTTGGCATCATCGCACTGCTGATCATCTATGTCGGCTTTGTGCAAAGCTGGAACTCGGCGCTGCTGATTGTGGCGATGGGTCTGATCTCATCCATCATGGCGCTGGGCGTGAACCTGCAATGGGGGTTTGCCGGTCTCTTTAACGTCGGTGTCATGGGCTTTGTTGCCCTTGGCGGGCTGGCGGCCGTTCTGATTGGCATGCCACCCACCGAAGGCGCGATGCGCGCAGGTGGGTGGAACGTGGTTGGGGCTTTGCTTCTGGGTGCCGGTACCGTCTTTGCCGCGATCATCCTGGCCAAGACAATGTCAAAAGGCTGGCTGCGCAATCTCAGCGTGATAGCCCTTCTGGTCATCGGTTTCTTTGTCTTCCGCGGCCTGCTCGACCCGGCGGTGGAACTGGTCGAAGAGATCAACCCGGCACAAACCGGATATCTGGGTGGTCTTGGCCTTCCGGTGTTGCTGGCCTGGCCTGTGGGCGGCCTCTTTGCGGCTGCGGCGGCTTGGATCATCGGCAAGACCGCTCTTGGCCTGCGGTCCGATTATCTGGCCATTGCGACGCTCGGCATCGCCGAGATCATCATTGCGGTTCTCAAGAACGAAGACTGGCTGACGCGCGGTGTGAAAAACGTGATCGGCGTGCCGCGTCCGGTGCCATACGAGATTGATTTGCAAAACAGCGCAAGCTTTGTCGAAAGGGCTGCCTCCTTTGGCTTTGATCCGGTCGAAGGGTCCACGCTTTGGGTCAAGGTGCTGTACATCCTGCTGTTTGCAACGGTTCTGATCATCCTGATGTGGCTGAGCCAACGGGCGCTGCATTCTCCATGGGGCCGGATGCTGCGGGCGATCCGCGACAATGAGGTCGCCGCCGAAGCGATGGGCAAAGACGTCACCGCACGGCATTTGCAGGTCTTTATTCTCGGCTCCGCGATCTGCGGCATTGCTGGCGCGATGATGACCACGATGGACAGCCAGCTGACCCCCGGCACCTATCAGCCGCTGCGCTTTACCTTCCTGATCTGGGTGATGGTGATCGTTGGCGGTTCGGGGAACAACCTGGGCGCGGTTCTGGGCGGGTTCCTGATCTGGTTCCTTTGGGTGCAGGTCGAACCGATGGGCCTGTGGTTGATGAACCTTGTGACCTCCGGCATGGCCGAAGGATCGGCACTCAAGGAGCACCTGCTGGAAAGCGCCGCACATATGCGATTGCTGACCATGGGTCTGGTGCTGATCCTGGTTCTCAGGTTCAGCCCCCGCGGTCTGATCCCGGAGAAATAACCTCAAAGGCCCCGCAATGCGCGGGGCTTTTTCTTTTGGCTGTCGGATACGGGGTGATGCCCGGATCTACATGCGCTTTTCCTTCAAAGACACGCAGCGCAACGCCTGTCTTTCCATATTTTTCCCCAAGACCTAAGCTCCGCTGAAAAGTGGCCCGGCCCTATCGAAAGGTTTGTATATGAGTGGTTTGGTTTTTGTGGCGGTTATTGGCGCCGCACTCCTCCATGCGGCGTGGAACGCCCTCGTCAAAGGAGGGGCTGACAAAACCCTTAGCATGGGCGCTGTGGTGATCGGGCATTTGCCCATCGCGCTTGCGGCCCTGCCTTTTGTTCCGCTGCCAGCCGCCGAAAGCCTGCCATATCTCGCAGGCGGGCTCGTGCTTCATTTCGGGTATCAGCTGTTTTTGCTTCAATCGTATAAGATGGGTGATTTGACCCAAGTCTACCCGATTGCACGTGGCTCTGCCCCGTTGATCGTTGCGGTTTTCTCCGTGCTTGTTCTTGGGGTTCACCTCAATGGGCTCGAACTCCTTGCGATTGCGATCATTGGACTGGGCATCATCAGTCTGGCACTGGTCCGGCAAAGCGATGGCCAACAGAACAAGAACGCCGCCCTCTTTGCATTGACCACCGGCGTGTTTATCGCCTCCTACTCTTTGGTGGATGGCATCGGTGCGCGGATCGCAGGCACCTCTCTGGGGTTTTATTGCTGGCTGTCCCTGGGCAACGGGATTTTGATGATTGCCTACCTCGCGGTAAAATCACCACAAACCCTACGTGCGATCCCCCGGAGCGGCCTGCCCATTCTGGTGCTGGGAGGTGGTGCATCTTTCATCGCCTATGCACTGGTGACATGGGCCTTCACCCAGGCACCCATTGCCTTGGTCACGGCGCTGCGCGAAACCAGCATCGTCTTTGCCCTGTTGATCGGTGTGTTTTTTCTCAAAGAGCCTCTGAACCTGGTCAAGGTTTTCTCAACCTTCTCTGCCCTGCTTGGCGCGGTCCTGTTGCGGTACGCAAGAACGTGAAGATCCTCGCATTCTCCGACCTGCATCGCGACACGGAAGCGGCAACTGCGATCCTGTCTGCCAGTTCTGGTGCCGATGTCGTTGTCGGCGCGGGCGATTTTGCGACCAAGGGGTCAGGCGGGCATGAGACCTTGGCTATCCTCGCTCAATGCAGGGCGCCGGTGATCGTGATCCATGGCAACCATGACGCCCCGGAAGAGATCGAACACATCTGCAACCATGCGCCAAACCTGCATTACCTCCACGGGGCACAAAAAACCGTGCGGGGCATTTCATTTTTTGGACTGGGTGGCGAGATCCCGTCCAGAAATACATTTTCCTGGAACGCCTCAGAGACAGAGGCAGATGCCGCATCAATGCTCACGAACTGTCCGCCAAATTCCGTTTTGGTGACGCATACGCCGCCATTTGGCGTTGCCGACCTGCAAAAGAACGGCAACCACGAAGGCAGCAATGCCATTCGCGACGCGGCAAAGAACCTCGCGCCTCGGCTGCTGTTGTGCGGGCATATCCATCACGCATGGGGATCACAGGGCAAAATCGCTTCGACCCCGGTGCACAACCTGGGGCCGACCGTCAATTGGTTCGATCTTTGATCGTCAAGTCATTGAATAAAAATCAGATTGCGGCCGTTTGGCATGCCCCAATCGCTCAATGCTCCCCCGCCTAAACCTCAGGCAGGTTCAGCACCTTCACCCCGGCTTCATCACTTTCGACAAAACCGATGGATCCATAATACGCCAGCCCGGCTGCATTTTCCGTCCCGATCCGCGCTTCCACATGTCGCAATCCCGCGACCAGCGCCACTTTGATCGTTTGACCGGCCAACATTTTGCCAACGCCGCGGCGGGCTGCCGAAGGGTGGATGTGCGTGCCGATGATGCCCCATCCTACGGGCGTGCCGTAAGGGTTGCCTTCCGTCGCCAATCGCAAGGATTGAAAGCCGATCACCTGACCGTCGACCTCGGCCACTGTGCATTGGATGCGATCCGGGTGCGTGATGTAATGGCCCAAGACATCTTCCGCATCCCCCGCCGTGCGCCGCTTACCAGCCGCCTTCAAGGCCACCAGAACATTGGAAATGCCTTGTGCGTCATCCTCCTGCGCGGGGCGCAAGACCACTTCAACCGTTTGGTTTTCCATCGAAATTCTTACCGCCCCTTGAACAGACCACCCAGGATGCCGCGCACGATGCGCCGTCCCGTTGTGCCTTTTAACTCCTTGATCACCACCTGTGCCACAGCGGCGCCAAAGCCCTCTTGAGACTTTCGGCGCGGCTGCCGGGAGGTGGAACGGGTCACACCCTTGCCTGCATAGCGGCGGGCATTGTTGAATTCGCGCAGCGCTGGCGTTTCAACCTCTTCGGCCTTTTCTTCCGCCTCGGCCGCCGCCTTTGCGGCCTCATCTGCCCGCTTGCGTAAAATCTCAAAGGCGGATTCGCGGTCCAGCCGTTTGTCGTATTTGCCGGACATCGGCGACGCAGCCATCACTTCGGACCGTTCCATCGGCGTAATCGGGCCAAGCTGCGAAGACGGAGGGCGGATCAATGTCCGCTCCACGATACCCGGCACACCTTTCTTTTGCAGAAAAGACGTCACCGCTTCGCCCACACCGACCTCACGGATCGCCTCTTCGGTGTCAAAACGCGGGTTCTCGCGGTAGGTCTCTGCCGCCATGCGCAGTTCTTTGCGGTCTTTGGCCGTAAACGCCCGCAAGGCATGTTGCACCCGGTTGCCAAGCTGGCCCAGAATATCGTCGGGCACATCGGCAGGGTTCTGGGTGATAAAATAGACGCCGACCCCCTTGGACCGGATCAATCGCGCCACCTGTTCGACCTTATCCACCAGCGCCTTGGGCGCATCGTCGAACAGAAGATGCGCCTCGTCGAAAAAGAACACCAGTTTGGGTTTGTCAGGATCGCCGACCTCTGGCAGCTCCTCGAACAATTCCGACAACAGCCAAAGCAGGAAAGTGGCATAAAGTTTGGGCGCCGCCATCAACTGATCCGCCGCAAGGATGTTGATCGCCCCGCGCCCGTCTGCATCGGTGCGCATCAAATCGCTCAGCGCCAGCGCCGGCTCACCAAACAGATCCGCCGCGCCTTGGTTTTCCAGCACCAGCAACCGCCGCTGGATCGCGCCAACCGACGCGGCAGAGACATTGCCATAGCGCAACGCAAGATCTTTGGCATTTTCACCAATCCAGACCAGCAGCGCTTGCAGGTCTTTCAGATCCAGCAACGGCAAACCGTCTTCATCCGCGACCCGGAACGCGATGTTCAGGATGCCCTCTTGCGCCTCTGTCAGACCAAGAAGCTGCGCCAACAGCAAAGGCCCCATCTCGGACACAGTGGTGCGCACAGGGTGGCCTTGCTTGCCATAGAGATCCCAGAATGTGACTGGAAATGCCTCATAGAGGTACTCATCAAAGCCGATTTTTTCGGCCCGGCTGGTGAAAGCACCATGCAGCTTATGCGCGGCGCTGCCTGACTTTGCCAGACCGGACAGATCGCCTTTGACGTCGGAGAGGAAGACCGGCACACCTTGATTTGCAAACCCTTCCGCCAGAATTTGCAAAGTGACGGTTTTCCCGGTCCCGGTGGCCCCGGCAATCAGCCCGTGACGGTTGGCATAGCCGATGTTCAGGAATTGTTTGGTGGCGTAGTTCTCGCCGCCGCCGCCGATAAAGATGTCTTGCGCCACGTCGTTGTCTCCTCAGGCCCGGATGGGCATTCGTTTGGAATGAGCATACTTACTTAACCTTTTTGCGCCACTGTCTAATTGTTCCGCTGGCGAAGTCCTTTTGTAGCGGAACATCCTCCCTGTCAGACTGGCCGCACCTTCGGGTGCGGCATTTTTCTCGCTATGGTAGTGGTTTGAGAGCATTGCAAAATTCTCAATTTTCCCTGTTGACCCGCGCACGCCCCTTTCGTAACGTCACGGCAATAAGTCGGCCCAGTCCGACGGGGAGAACCAAATGCAAAAAGAGGATGCTTCGCGTCCTCTTTTTCATTTTAAGGCAAAGCCTTGAGATCAGCGGGTTCTTGCCGGATTATTGCCCCGCGAACGGCCAATCGCCACTGACATTGCCGCACGGGCGTGGTATTGGGCGGCAACTTAACAAACTTGGAATGATCATGAGCAATTTCTTCAAAGCACTGCCGCTCTGTGCAGCATTGGCGTTGATCGCCCCAGCCGGCGCATTTGCGCAGACCACAACCGAGACGAAACCCGCAGAGGCGACCACATCTCAGGTCGAAAGCCAGCTGAGCCTTGGTGAAGATGCCGATGCTGATCCCGAACTGGGCAAACCCTACACCAAGGAAGTGATCGGTGCCTGGGAAATGCGCTGCATCAAGACCGAGGAAGAGGTCGATCCCTGCCAGATGTATCAGCTTCTGGATGACGGCGAAGGCGCGCCCGTGGCCGAAGTGTCCCTGTTCCGCCTGCCCGGATCTGGCAAGGCAGAAGCAGGCGCAACCATCGTTGTGCCGCTTGAAACCGCATTGCCGCAGCAGTTGACCTTGTCAGTGGATGGCGGCAAGGCGCGGCGCTACCCTTATGCATTCTGCAATCCGGTGGGCTGCTATGTGCGGATGGGCTTGACCGCGGCTGATATCGCAGCGTTCAAAAAGGGCAAGGAAGCCATCGTAACGATTGTCCCTGCCCTTGCGCCGGATCAGAAAGTCGAATTGAAAGTGTCCCTCGCCGGGTTCACGGCAAGCTATGACAAAGTGTCTGTTATCGAACAATAAAAACCCGAGGTCGGTGTCCGGCCTTTGATGGGATCCGGATGAAGGGGCTGCCGTTCTGGCCGCCCCTTTTTTGTTCCGCTCATCAGTTCACGAAATGCACCTGATCAAAGGTCTGCCGCCATTGCGACACCTCGGGCATGATTGCCTCTCCGCGCAGTCCCGCGGCGATCAAGCCGGCCAATCGTGGCGCGTCTGCCTCCGTCATGCCCCAGCGCACAAGCTCCGGCGTGCCGATACGCAGCCCGTTCAAATCGCCCGTAACCGGTGCAACCGGCAACCCGATCCCGCAGGCCAAGAAACCGGCCTGCCGCAATGTCTTGGATGCGGCTTGCCCCCCGCCGAACCCCTCTGCCAGAACCGCAAATTGATGCGATTGTGTGGCCCCGCCAGCACCGGTAAAGACCGGCAGGCCTTCACCCTGAAGGGAGATTGCAAGCGCCTTGGCCATGGCAATCATCTGTGCTGCATAAGCCTGACCATAATCACGCCAATCGAGCATGGTCACCGCCAGCGCCGCTGATTTTGCGACATCAAAATTTGCCGTCATTCCCGGAAAAGCGATTTCATCCAAGGCTTTGGCAATTTCTGCATCATTGCTCACGATCAAACCGCCAGCCGGTCCGCCAAGGCTTTTGTAGGTACTCATCGTCATCAAGTGCGCCCCTTCGGACAGGGGGTTTGACCATGCCTTGCCCGCAATGATCCCGCATTGGTGCGCCGCATCAAACAGCACCTTGGCCTCAACCTCGTCCGCAATCGCCCGCACCCCGGCGACGGGATGTTCGAAAAGGTTCAGACTGCCGCCAACGGTGATCAGCTTGGGTCGCTCCTTCAACGCCAATGCACGCAATCCGTCCAGATCGACAGTATAGCCGTCCACCAGAACAGGCGCCTCGATGATCCGCAAACCATATAATCCGGCGCAGCCTGCCTGGTGGTGGGTCACGTGACCGCCGATGGTGGCGGGCGGCACAATGATGGTATCGCCGGGTTTGCAAATCGCCATGAAGCCGTAAAGATTTGCAATTGCGCCCGATGGCACCCGAATTTCTGCAAACTTTGCATCAAAAACCTCGGCGCAGAGAGCAGCCGAGATCACTTCAATTTCTTCGATCGCCTCAAGCCCCATCTCGTATTTGTCACCCGGATAGCCCAACGAAGGCCGCGAGCCGAGACCGCAGGACAAGAGCGCTTCTGCCTTGGGGTTCATCACATTGGTTGCAGGGTTCAAATTGAAACACTCTGCCTCGTGGATCTGTTGGTTGCGATGCACCAACCCGTCGATGCGCGACATCAGGGTCGCGGAGCTGGACTGAGCGGTCTGACCCGCGATCTCTTGCACACGCGCTTCACATTGGGCTGGCACCCAGTTTCGTTTGACCAAAGTCATCTGCATTTCCCTCTTCATTTGCCACATTCTGCGCCCGGCCAATGGACAGCGCAAACTAGTTTTGCTATTTCTTGCCCTAGAAAAACTAAGGCTTTCCCATGACCGTCAGACCCCCGCGCCCAAAGGGGCCGCCCTTGACCGCGATGCGTGCTTTTGAGGCTGCCGCGCGTTTGGGCGGATTTGTCGCCGCTGCCGAAGAGTTAAACGTCACCGCTGGCGCGGTGTCACAACACATAAAGGCCTTGGAAGGCTGGGCCGGTGTCGCCCTGTTTCACCGCAGTGCCCAAGGTGTCGCCCTGACGGAGGCGGGCCGCAGCTTGCAGCCGAGCTTTCGATCCGCTTTTGATGCGCTCGCCGATGCCACCCATGCCCTGCGCAATCTCAGCGCACAGGTCGAAATCCACATCGCCGCCCTGCCCAGCGTTGCACAGCTTTGGTTGCCGCCGCGTTTGGGCAGGATCCGAAACCAGTTTCCTGAGCTGAAATTCTCCGTCACCGCGATGGAAAGACCGCCCAGCCTGCGGCGCGATCTTTTTGATTTGACACTCTTCTTTGGGCAGCCGGGGGAAGGCGATACCTCGATCCCGCTTGCCGACGATATGATCACACCGGTCGCCGCGCCAACGCTTGCCGCCTCAATCCGGCAAGCGGAAGATCTGGCAGAGGCAACGCGGCTTCAGGATCGCACTTGGGAACAGGATTGGCCAAACTGGTGCGCGGCCACCCAAACCCCCATGGATGATCCAACCAAGGGGCCGGGTTATTCGCTGTATAGTCTTGCGGTCGAAGAGGCCAAATCTGGCGCAGGCGTCCTGATGGGGCATCTGTGCCTGATCGAGACCGCGTTGCACAGCGGGGCGCTGGTGCCGCTTGGCCTTGGGACAATACCCACCGGCCGCGCCCTGATCCTGACCCTGCCCGCCGCGAAATCACGGCGGCCGGTTCTGGAGGAAATCGCTGATTTTCTTAAAACTTAACCCGGATCAGACCCGCCGCAGCGCCAGCACCGCGTTCATCCCGCCAAAGGCAAAAGCATTGCTGAGTGCCACGTCCACCTTGGCCTCGCGGGCCGTGTTCGGCACAACATCCAAGGCGCATTCCGGATCCGGTTCCTGATAGCCGATGGTGGGCGCAACCACCCCATCGCGCAGCGCCATGATGCAGGCCAGCAGCTCCACCGCGCCGGTGCCGCCGATCAAATGGCCATGCATGGATTTGGTAGAGGACATCATCAGATTGTCCGCATGAGGCCCAAACACATCCGCCACGGCGGCGCATTCGGTTTTGTCATTGGCCGCTGTGCCGGTGCCATGGGCATTGATGTAGCCCACCTCTTCGGGATTGATTTTTGCATCCTGCAAAGCCCCCGAGATGGCCCGCGCCGCGCCTGCCTTGGATGGCATCACAATGTCAGAGGCGTCCGAGGACATGGCAAAGCCCGCCACCTCACACAGGATATCTGCCCCGCGTGCATGGGCATGGTCATAATCCTCAAAGACAAAGATCCCTGCCCCTTCGCCCTGCACCATGCCATTGCGGTTGGCCGAAAACGGACGGCAGGCGTCGCGGCTCATCACGCGCAAACCTTCCCAGGCTTTGACCCCGCCAAAGCACAGCATGCTTTCCGACCCGCCCGTGATCATCGCAGGCGCCATACCGGAGCGAACCATGGCAAAGGCCTGTGCCATCGCGTGATTGGAGGAGGCACAGGCGGTTGAAACTGTAAAGGATGGACCTTTGAGGTTGAACTCCATGCTGACGTGGCTGGCGGCGGCATTGTTCATCAGCTTGGGCACCACAAAGGGATGCACCCGGTTTTTGCCCTCTTCATAAACCGCGCGGTAGTTGTCATCCCAAGTCGACACCCCGCCCCCCGCCGTACCAAGCACCACACCGGATCTGGCGGACAATTCACCATGAAAACTGAGCCCCGATTGGGCAATCGCCTCTTTCGCGGCGGCCAGAGTGAACTGGGTGAAGCGATCATAGAGAGACATCTGCTGCCGGTTAAAGCGGCCCTCGGCCTCAAACCCGTGCACCTGACCGCCGATCTGGATGGACAGGCGTTCGACATCCCGAAACGACAAGGGACCGATGCCGCAGACCCCTTCGCGCATGGCGGTCAAGGTCTCGGGCACGGAATGGCCCAAGGCATTCACGGTCCCTGCGCCAGTGATGACGACCCGTTTCATGCGCCTAACCCTGTTCGGCCTTCAGCCGTTCAATCCCGGCGATGATGCTGGCCACATTTGAGATATCAAAATCGGACTCGGACGGGTTGTTGGCGTTGAACGGCACCGAGATGTCGAACGCCTCTTCGATGGCAAAGATGCTTTCCACCAGCCCCAGACTATCGATGCCAAGGCTTTCCAAAGTGCTGTCCAGCGTCACATCTTCCGGCTCCAACACCGCCTGCTCGGCAATGATGGCTATGACCTGATCTTTGATGCTCATCGGTTTCACCCCTGAAAACTTGCTCAAGGATGATTTAATCATCCTCGCCGGTCTTGAAAACAGCCTTTTGTAACGCCTTGATGTCACGCAGAACACGCGGCAATCGTCGCAGGGCTTTGTAACTTTCGACCTGTTTGTCCATTTGGGTGGCCGGATAACCCAGCATCGTCCGGCCCGCAGGCACGTTTGACATCAACTTGGTGCCGCCCCCGGCAATCACACCATCCCCGACAAAGATATTGTCGCTGACACCGCATTGCCCGCCCAAGACAACATTGTCACCGATCACCGCAGATCCGGCGATGCCGACCTGACCGCAGATCAGCGAATTTTCCCCGATCACCACATTATGCCCCATGTGCACCTGATTATCGAGTTTGGTGTTGTTGCCGATCATGGTGTTTCGGATCGTGCCGCAATCGATGGTGGACCCCATGCCGATCTCGACATCATCGCCGATTGTCACCGACCCAAGCGAATGAATGCGGATCCAGGGCTGTGCCTTGCTGTCCCCTTGATCCCCAAGGGTTTTGCGGGCGGTTTCCACGACACTGGGTTCTGCAGTGACAAAGGAAAAACCGTCCCCCCCGATCCGTGCTCCGGGCTGGGCAATGAACCTGTCACCGATATGTACCCGTGCGCCGATGCTGACCTGTTCGCGCAGCAAGGCGTCTTTGCCGATCTCGACATCGAGGCCGACAAAACAATGCGGCCCGATCACCGATCCGGCGCCAATCCTTGCCCCGGCAGAGATGATCGCCAGCGCACCGATGCTGACATTCTCGCCAAGCTGCGCGGTTGGGTCGACCACCGCCGTCGGATGCACGCCGTTGCCAAAACCCTGCCCCCGATCAAGCACCCTGGTCATGCCGGACATGGCAAAACGCGGCCGTTCCGGCAGAATGGCGGCTTTCAAACCAAGAGCTTGCCAATCGGCATCCGGCCAAAGCATCGCGGCCTGCGCCGCACCTTGCGCCAATCCTTCGGCGTATTTCGGACTCATCGCCAGTGCCAGATGTTCCGACCCGGCCTGTGCCGGTTCGGATGCGCCTGTGATGATCAGTGATGTATCTCCAACCGCCTCGGCCCCAATGGCCGCTGCGATCTGTTGAACCGTGAAGGCCATTCGGCACCCCCTGCAAATGTTGCAGGCAGAATTACCCCTGAACGCCGCCCAAGACCACCCCTGCCTTGGCCAGAGCGGCCCAGATCCGCGCATCACGCCCGTAGATATCGGCGCGGTATTCGGTGTGGCCCCGCGCATTGGTCACGGCAGTGCGGTAGATCAGATGCACAGGGACCGGCTCTTGCAACACGATCTTGGTCTCCTTGCCGGAATTCAGCGCCGCCTTGAATGTGCCTTGAGGGTCGTCGGATTGTTTGGCCAGCAGCGCATAGGCAAAATCGAACGGATCGGCCAGACGCACACATCCGTGACTGAAGGCACGAATATCGCGGGCAAAGAGGCTCTTGGCCGGCGTGTCGTGCAGATAGATGTTGTGCTTGTTGGGGAACATGAACTTGACCAGACCCAAGGCATTGCTGCGGCTTGGCGGCTGCCGCATGGCAAAGGGGAAGGTCCGTTCCGTATATTGGCTAAAGTTCGCGGCGCTGCGATTGACCACCCGGCCCCGGCTGTCGGTGATCTCGATATGGCGCACCGCGTTTGGATTGCGCTTGAGCTGCGGCAGATATTCCTTGGTGACGATCGAACGCGGCACATACCAGCTTGGATTGACGATCATATGTTCCATCACATCGGAAAACTCCGGCGTGGGGCGATCCTGGGATACTGCGCCGACCACAGACCGGGTGCGGAAGGTCACCTTGCCATCGTCGATAATCTTGGCGGAAAAATCGGGGATATTCACAAGAATATGACGCTTGCCGCGATCCGTGTTGAACCAGCGTTCCCGCTCCATCGCCACCAGAACCGATTGCAGGCGTTTTTCCACACCAACGTTGATCTGCTGCATGGTGGCGGCACCGGCCACACCGTCCGCGTTCAACCCGTGATCCACCTGAAACTGCTGCACCGCCGCCTGCAGTGCGTCGTCATATGTGACGGTGTTGGAACGTGTCAGATAATCCATCGCGATCAAACGGTTGCGCAGCGCAATGACTGCATTACCTGAAGCGCCGGGCTTGAGCGAATTGGCCGGCACACGCGGCCCCCAGCCGCCCTGCTGCAACAGCCGTTCCATCGTGACCTTTTCTTTGATCAGCGCATTGTATTCCATGCTGCGCGGCGGCAAAGACCGGAAGAATGCCGCCGGTTTTGCTTCGGCCAGACCTGTCAGATAGGCGCTGCGGTCGCGGTAGGGAATGTCGCGCACAATGCGGCTGTCAACGCGATTGGGAATCAACATACCGGTCTGCACATCGCGGGCATATTTCAGGAACAATTTGCTGAGCTCGACCTCGGCGATACCGCGGTCCCGCGGGGTCTTGGCCGACCGCAACAGATCCATCAGCCCTTGTGGATCATAACGCGCCACCGGCAATCCGTGATCATCGGCGTTTTCAATGGCGTGCAAAAGCGCGGCACGGCGGGCGCGATCCGCCTCGCCCGCGCCGGTCCAGATCGGTGTATATCCGTTGGTCCGGTAAAAACTGGCAATGTCCTGATCACGGGCGGCGGTTTCTGCAACCGCCTGTTTGAATGCTGTCACCTGCGCAAAAGCCGGTTGCGGCGCTGTCATGGTGACACCAAGGCCAATTGTCACCGTGACTGCCAGTAAACCCCGGCGCAAAAAGGAATCGCGCATCATCATTATCCCCGAAAAACCAATAAACATCCTGTTCTTGTCGGAAATGCGCCAACGTCTGTCCATTCACAAAACCGCAAGGACTTAAACAAGCCTTAACCTGATGCTTAAAAAACACCCGTTTTCCCGGATCTTGCAGCGGTGTTCGATCGTTTTTGGCAGAAATTCGCCTAAAAAAGCAGTGGCATGGAACCAAAAGGATTCAGCACTTGGTTCATGATTCCCGCTATGCCATACACTTGAGGCATCTGGGGGACAGATGAACGGCCTATGTAACATCATGGCCACAGGCAGACGACGGGACAGAAGACTTATGGCAGGCAATAGCACTTCGGGCATGACCCGGCGCGCCGTTTTGGGCGCTTTCGCCGCAACCACACTGACCGCGGCACCCACTTTCTCCAATGCAGCAGGCTTTCTGCGCGGCGCAGGCGATATCCGCCGCATCCGCATGTATTCCGGCCGCACCGGCGAACGCATCGACATGATCTATTGGATCGAAGGCCAGTACATCAAAGATGCCGTGAAAGAAGTGAACTACTTCATGCGGGACTGGCGCACCGATGGTGTCAAGAGCATCGATCTGCGCACCGTTGATATCATGGCCGCCTCGCACAATTTGCTGGACGTGAACGAACCCTATATGTTGCTGTCCGGCTATCGCAGCCCGAAGACCAACGCGATGTTGCGGTCCCGGTCACGCGGCGTTGCCAAGAATTCGCTGCACATGCGCGGCCAGGCGGCGGATCTGCGGTTGTCGACCCGCTCCGTACACCAGATGGCCCGTGCGGCGACCGCCTGTCAGGGCGGCGGCGTTGGCCGCTACTCCGGATCCAACTTTGTGCATATGGATTGCGGTATTGTACGGACATGGGGCGGCTAAGCCCCAGCGACATCCGTTGATCATGAGGCGCCTGTTAGGGCGCCTTTTTTGTGTGTACTCCTCAGGCTTGATCTGCCCGAGGCCGGATCATCATGGCACCATAGGACAGGGCAAACCCGCCAAAGGCAATAATCCAGGCACCGCCCGAGATCCCATGCAAAAGCCCCTGCTGCTCTGGCCAGTTGCCCGCAACCCACCGCAGCAGGACGGACATCACGATTGCCGCATAGATCAACACCGTCACCGGATCACTGATCAAAGCACGGCCCGAATGCCCCAACGAGGCACGGGTCATCACCGCAAGGGTCATCACCCCAAGCGCCCCGGCCATCCAAAGATGCTGCGCCGCTGCGCCATCTCCGATGCCCAGGATACCAAGCCCGATCGCCAATGCCCCAAACGGCACAAATGCGTAGCCGAGATGCAAAATGGCGACCAAGGGTTCCGCCATTGCATGCCGCCCAGCCCATCGGCCAAGGCGGATCAGGTGCAACACCCCCGCCACCACCAAAAGCCCACCCGACAACACCAGTTGCGGCGCAGCCAGCCAACTGACCATGGCCGCCAACAGGACCAGCAATGCAATCTTGTCAAACCCAGCCATCACCGGCGCGGGCAACATGTCGCTGCCTTGCTTGACCAACCAGTTGCGGGTGAAGGCCGGCACAATCCGCCCGCCGATCACTGCCACCATCATCACCGCGGCGCTGATGCCGATCCGCAACCCGATCCCCTGCGCCGCGTAACCGCCGCCAGCCGCCTCAAGATGAAAGACGGCATTGCCGCCGAGAAAGGCCAGCAGCATCGCGACCACAATCAGATTGCGCCAGTTCTTTCCCGCGATAATTTCGCGCAGCAGCCAGAACAGCATCGCTGTCAGAAAGGCCAGATCAAGCGTCGCCACCAAGGCGGCAGGCCACCACAGCGCGGTGAACACCGCCAGCCGTCCCAGAACCCACAACAAAACCAATAAGAACAATGGCAAACCGGATAGCGCCGCGCGGCCTGTCCAATTGGGCACCGCGGTCAGCAGAAACCCTGCGATAACGGCACTGAGATAGCCGAACAGAAAGGCATGCGCATGCCATGACACCGGATCAAATCGCAGGGGAAGCGTCAGAACATCAAACATCTGCGCCAACCAAAGCGCCATAACAAGCAAAGCCCAAAGCGCCGCGCCCAGAAAAAACGGACGGAAGCCAAGGGAAAAGAACACCGCCATCGAAGAACGGGTATCAGAGGTGGTATCGGTCATGCGCATGCCTTTGATCGCTGTTGCGGTATATTCACCCCCCAACAGAGATTGTCAGTGATCTGGATCAACTCAGAAGGCAGATGGTTACCCCTGCGCCGCCTGCCGAAATCCGGCTTCGCTGAAATCTGTAAAGACCTGGACCAGATCAACCATGTCTTGGCCCTGCCCCGACAGATCGTCTATCCGCCAGCGCGAAGCACAAAGCGACAGCATACCGGACACCATATAGACCAAGGCTGCCGCCAGACGCGCCTGCGAAGCACCGGGCAAAACCTGCGCAAAGGCGGTCAGGAAAACCTTGGCCGTGGGGTCAAAATGCTGGCTGGCAATGGCCCGCCACCGGTCATCGGCGGACACATATGCAATCAACCGCCCGTAAGCCAGCCATCCGGGATCACCACCCAGAACACGGTCCAGAAACGGATGGGTGAAGCAACAGATCACCCCGCGCAGTGTTATCGGGCCCGTGGCCTGCAACGCCTCCAACGCGGCGGTTCTGGCATTTGACAGAGCCTCCGCACGCCGGGCGACGACTGCGGCAAACAAGGCCTCCTTCGATCCGCCATGATGATGTACCAACGCGCCCTGCACTTCGGCCAATGCGGCAATGTCCCGGATGGTTGCTGCGTCGAACCCATGCGCTGCAAAAACCTGCTCTGCGGCGTCAAAAATGCGCGCGCGGGTCTCAAGCGAACGTTGACTGGGCGCTCTTTGCCGTTGTTTTTGCTGGTTTAATGCATTCATTTCAAAATTATCTTGCCTTATTTTGAACGCTTATTCAATCTAATTCAAATTTCAAGGCAAGGACGCACCACATGCCACAGGAAACATCCCCCTTTGGGGGGACGGAAAAATTTGCGCTGATTGGCGCGGGCCCAATGGGCCTTGCCGCAGCGAAAGTCATGACGGAACAGGGCGTTCCGTTTCAGGGGTTCGAGCTACACTCTGATGTGGGCGGGCTGTGGGACATCGATGCACCCCGGTCCACCATGTATGAAACCGCGCATTTGATCTCGTCCAAGACCATGACGGAGTTTGCCGATTTCCCAATGCGTGAAGATGTGGCGGAATATCCTTCTCACTCGGAGTTGAAACGGTATTTTCAAGACTTTGCAAAGCATTACGACCTATACGCAAAGTATCACTTTAACGCCGAAGTTCTTTCAACCGAACCCCTTGGGGAGGCCGGCGCAGGTTGGCGCGTCACCTGGCGCGATGCGCAGGGCAATGAGCAATCGGAAGTTTTTGCCGGTGTCATGATCGCCAATGGCACCCTGTCCGAGCCGAACATCCCCACCTTCAAGGGGCAGTTCGACGGCGAGTTGATCCACGCCGCCAACTACCGTGTTCCGCATCAATTCACCGGAAAACGGGTTCTGATTGTCGGGGCGGGCAACTCCGGCTGTGACATCGCGGTGGATGCCATTCACCACGGCAAAAGCTGCGATATCTCGATGCGGCGCGGCTATTACTTTGTGCCCAAATACGTCTTTGGCAAACCTGCCGATACCATGGGCGGGATGATCAAGTTGCCGATGTGGCTGAAACGCAAGGTCGACGGGATGATCCTGAAATGGTTTGTCGGAGATCCGCAGAAATACGGCTTTCCCAAACCCGATTATGCGCTTTACGAAAGCCATCCCGTGGTCAACTCTCTGATCCTTTTTCACGCCGGGCATGGCGATTTGAAAGTGCGGCCCGACATCGATCATCTGGACGGCAAAACGGTGCATTTCACCGATGGCACCCAGGCCGATTATGACATGATCCTGACCGCGACAGGTTATCGCCTGCACTATCCATTTATCGACAACGCGTTGCTCAACTGGCAGGGCGATGCGCCGCATCTGTTTTTGAACGCCATGCATCCGGACCGTGACGATCTGTTTGTTCTGGGCATGGTCGAGGCCTCTGGTCTGGGTTGGCAAGGCCGGCATGAACAAGCCGAAATGGTTGTCCGCTACATCAAGGGCCTGCGCGAGGGGCGCGCCGCCGCCAAGACACTTCAGGCCGAAAAGAGAAGCGGTTTCAAACGGATGACAGGCGGCACCAGGTATCTCAAACTGCCGCGTATGGCCTATTACGTGGACAAGGCGACCTACCGCAAGGCCGTGACCAACTGGATTGGCGCATTGGGAGGCACCAGCAAATGACGGATCTTGACGACATAATGCTGAACTTCAGCCCCGCCAGCCTGACCTTGCTGAACGCCATTCTGGCGATTGTGATGTTCTCGGTCGCACTGGATCTCAAGGGCGACGATTTCAAACGCTTGATGCGCACGCCCAAGCCTGTCGTGACCGGGCTGATTTCACAGTTTGTGGTCCTGCCGGTGCTGACATTCCTTTTGGTGCTTGCCATGCAGCCGCGCGCCTCCATTGCGCTTGGTCTGATCCTTGTGGCGGCCTGTCCGGGGGGCAATATCTCAAACTTCATCTCGCACCGTGCGGGCGGCAATGCAGCATTGTCAGTTTCGATGACGGGCTTTGCCACGGTGGGGGCGATCCTGCTGACCCCGCTGAACATCGCCTTCTGGGGCAATCTCTATGAACCAAGCCGCGCCATCTTGCAGGCCACGGCCATTGATCCATGGCAGATCGCGCTGACGGTGACGTTGATGTTGATCCTGCCGCTGATTTTGGGTGTCCTTTTGAACCGCAACAAGCCAGCACTGGCCGACCGCATTCGCCGGCCCCTGCAGAACCTGTCGATGTTGATCTTTGTGGCCTTTATCGTGCTGGCGCTCGCTGCAAATTGGGCGTTCTTTCTGGGCTATGCCCATTACGTTGCCCTCCTCGTTGTCGTGCACAACGCATTGGCCCTGGCAGGCGGATACGGCACCGCCACGCTGGCGGGGTTGTCGCCCTATGACCGCCGCGCCGTGACGATTGAAACCGGCATTCAGAACTCCGGCCTTGGTCTGGTCTTGATCTTTGGCTTTTTCGGGGGGCTGGGCGGTATGGCCGTTGTCGCGGCCTTCTGGGGCATCTGGCATGCGATCTCCGGCCTTGCCTTGGCCAAGGTCATGTCGCGCAGCGAAGCCGCGCGATGACGCGCATTCTAATTACAGGCGCCGCGGGGGCCGTGGGCCGCGCCCTGTTGGCGGAATTGGCTGGCAATGGCGAGCATGAGGTGATTGCGTCAGACCTTACCGCGCCTGCCCGTCTGCCTGATCATATCCGATTTTGCCCCTTGGATGTGCGCGGCATGGATCCAGACACAGTCATCAAAACCCATAGACCCGAGGTGGTTATTCATCTGGCCTCCATCGTCGGGCAGACAACCCGCGAGTTTGCCTATTCCGTGGATGTCACGGGATCGCAGAACGTGATCAATGCCTGTCTCAAATACGGCGTGCGGCGGCTGGTGGTGACCTCATCGGGGGCCGCCTATGGTTATCATCCCGATAACCCCGAATGGCTCAAGGAAACAGATGCCCTGCGCGGCAACGTCGAATTCGCCTATGCCGATCACAAACGGCAGGTCGAGGAGATGCTGGCCCAAACCCGCAAGGATCATCCCGCGCTGGAGCAAGTGGTTCTGCGGGTTAGCACGGTTCTTGGCGCGGGTTTGGAGAACCAGATCACCGCGCTGTTTCACAAACCCCGGCTGCTGGCTCTTATGGGCAGTGACAGCCCGTTTGTGTTCATCTGGACACGAGATCTGGCGCGTATCTTGCACCGGGCCGCCACAGACGGGCCTGCGGGTATTTTCAACGTGGCGGGCGACGGTGCCCTTGGCATTTCTGATCTGGCAGAACGGATGGGCAAGCCGGTTTTGCGCCTGCCGCCTGCCTTGCTCAAACTGGCGCTGGCGGTGGCCAAGCCGCTGAAACTGTCGCGCTACGGGCCTGAGCAGGTGCGGTTTTTGCAATATCGGCCTGTCCTGGACAACACTGCCCTGAAATCGGAATTTGGCTACTTGCCGGAACTCAGCAGCGCGGAGACCTTTGACCTATGGCGCAAGGCGGCCGGATTATGACACAGAAAACCGCGATCATCACAGGCGGCGCAGGCGGGCTGGGCCTTGCCTTGGACAATGCGTTGCGCGGCCGGGGGTGGCAAACGATCCTGGTGGATCTGCCCGGCCCGGCTTTGGACGGCTTGGACGTGATCGAGGGCCGCCGCGCCCTGCCCTGTGATCTGACCAAAAGCGCGGAACTTTCAGCCCTATGCGCCCAAATTCGAAGGCGCAGCCCTTCGGTTGATCTGGTGATCTACAACGCCGGTGTGACCCACATCGGCCCCTGTGCGGAATTGACCGAAGACACACATAGAAAAGTCTTTGACATCAATTACTTTGCCGCAACCCGCATGGCGCAGGAGCTGCAATCCGACCTGCGCAAGGCCAAGGGCACACACCTGGCGATTTCCTCTGTAGCCGGGTTTTCGCCACTGCTGCACCGCACCGCCTATGCGGCCAGCAAACATGCGCTTGAGGGGTTCTTTAAATCCCTGCGGGCAGAAGAAGCACCCCATGACGTGCGCGTGGTGATCGCCGCGCCAAGTTTTGTTGCGACCAATCTTGGCAATGCGCAGGTGCAAGACAATGGCATCGCCCGCCCCGGATCGGCCACCGATGGTGTGGATTACATGAGCCCTGATGATGCTGCAGCGGTGATCTTGCGGGGGCTTGAGCGGGGCAAACCCTTCATCCCCGTTGGCCGCATTGCGCGGCTGTCCTATCTGATCAACCGCGCCTCGCCGGCCCTGTTTGAATGGCTAATGCGCCGCAAAATGGGGTGATCAAGCGACCGAGAACGGATCATCCAGAACACCGACAAGCGGCATCAGGAAGGCCCCGTCGGTCGCATCCACCGCATCGGCAAAGAACCCGTCAATCGCGGCGACCGCCTGATCGCGGCTGGCGTCAGAGCCATCAAACAGCGCCATCGCGGCCACGGCATCGTCCACATCCGACATGCCCTTGTGCACCGCAAAATAGGCTCCGATATCAACCTTGGTGGTCAAATAGGCCTGATCGGCGGCCTGTTGATCCACAAAATCCTGGCCAAGCTCCGGCTTGGGATCTGCCCGCGCGCCGCGCAACACCTCGAGAATGAACTGATCGCGCGCGACCGCGCCCTCATCCAGCAGGCCAACCCAGAAATCAATGCCCGCCTGATCCGGTGTGCGGCCCAGAACATTGCTGTAAACCGATTGGGCAAAGGCAAGATTGGTTGTGCCACCGGGATAGGTTGCAACAAATTCATCCTGATCAATGAACAGGGTCGCCATCTGCTCTAGCGTTGAGCCATTGGCAAAGGCAGTCCCCCAGAAATGCAGGCCCACGGCATCGGGCGCCCGGTTGAAGTATGCGATGTAAAGCTCCACAAAGCTTTCCAGCTCAACCTCTGACAGGCCCGCAGGCCCGGCGAAACGCGCCAGATCAAAGGGCACTTCATAGATGTTGGTCCCAAAATCAAGAAACTCGATGTCAATCAACTGATCGACGCCATCCTCGCCTGCACGCCGATCTTCGATCGTCAGGCCATCAGGCGCAACGGTCAGGGTATAGCTGGCTTGTGCGCCACCGAAAGTCGCTGTGTCCGTGCCTTCGCCGCCATCAAGACGGTCATTCCCCGCGCCACCGGTCAGTGTATCGTCGCCGCCGTTACCAGAGATCGTGTCATTGCCCGCATCGCCCAGCAACGTGTCATCGCCAATGCCAGAGGTCATCAGATCATTGCCATCGCCGCCCTCGGCATAGAACGCCGAACTGGCGCTGACACCATCAAGGTGGTCATTGCCGCCATCCAGGAAAATGCGATCTGAATCTTCATCGTTACCAATGAAAACAAGGTCATTGCCGCCGCCGCCATGGATTTCGTCATCGCCTTGGCTGCCGGCCAACAGATCGTTTCCATCGCCGCCATAAAGGGTATCCGCGCCGATACCGCCAATCAGCGTATCGAGCCCCGCCCGTCCATAAACCAGATCGTCGCCATCACGGGCGAATACATGGTCATCCCCAGATCCGCCATCGATCTCATCCGCGCCATACAGCCCTTCAATCTCGTCATTGCCCGCACCGCCCAAAAGCGTGTCATCGCCGTGACCACCGCGCAACGTATCGTCGCCATCGCCGCCCACAAGGGAATCGTCGCCCGATCCGCCGGTCAGTGAATCGTTGCCATCCAGCCCTTCCAGCGTGTCCGCGCCATCGCCGCCCACCAGATCATCATCTTCATCGGTGCCAGTGTCATTGATCCCGGCGATAAATTCCTGTCCGTCAAATTCGAGCGAGGACACCGCACCGTTCAATGGCCCTTTGTCGTCGGCATTGGCCGCACCAACTTGCGCTGTGTCGCGATCCACATCTGCGGGAACAGCACCCTGCCCCTGCACCAAAAGACTGGCATCTTTGCTTAGGCTCATTAAACCCGCCGCATCGACAGCCACGGTCCACTGTGCGGTTTCCCCCGCCACAATCGCATCATCGGCGGCTACGGCAAAGTGTTGTCCGCCAACGAAAATGACAAACTCCAAGGTGGCAGAGTTGCTGACTTGCGCCAGCAGAATATCGTTCTGCCGCGTTCCGTCGCCAAAATCAAAAACCGTCTGTCCCGTTCCACCAATGACGGTGTCAAAACGGGCGGTCACGGACAGAGAAAAGGCACCGTTGATGTCTGGCATGTTAATGGTCGGCATGGCTGTGGTCTCTCATTTGCAAACGTGCTTGGACGGACGCTGCTGCACAAACGCAGCAACTAAGAGGCAGGAATTTGGCTAAAGCGAGGAAATCCCCGCCCCAAACAACCTAGGCGCGAATGAAAGCAAATACCAGAGACCGTTTTGCCCTAAAACGTCGGCGGAGTGCAGGCGCTGACAATCCGGCAAACGCTTTTGCCCGTGTTGCGAAACCTGTGCGGCTTGCGGCTGTCAAAGAGGTAGCCCTCGCCAACTCCCAGAACCTGCACCTGATCCTCGACGGTGATCTCGATCTCGCCCTCCATGATAATCCCGGCCTCTTCGCCCGCATGAGACAGAAACTCCGGCCCGGTATCTGCGCCGGGTGGATAGGTCTCGTCCAGCAGTTGCAAAGTATGGCTGCTGGCATTGCCGAGCTGGCGCAGCGATACGGGCGATGAGCCAAATTGCGGCGCGATTTCGGTGAAGTCTTCGGGCGCATAGAAATACTTGGGTTGCTCGGCCTCTTCGATGGTCGCGAAAAACTCCGCAATGCTCATCGGAATCGCATCCAGCAAACTTTTGAGTGAGGCCACCGAAGGGCTGGTCTTGTTTTTCTCGATCAGGGACACCGTGCCATTGGTCAGCCCCGCGCGGGCGGCAAGTTCCCGCTGAGACAACCCATGTGACTTGCGCAATGCCTGCAGCTTTTTGCCTATATCCACCCCGGTGATCCTTTGCCTGTCGCCGCTTTTCTCGTGCAAGATCAAGGTAATGCAACTCGCATCCCGCTGGAAGCCATTTCCAGCGGTTATTTTGGATCATTTGCGCCCGGTGCGGCGGCAAGAAATCCCTCTGTCTCAATCCGTATTGACAGATAAAATTAACAGCGTATGAGAATTTTAAACACCCCCGAAAGTGCTCGGTCGTGTTCCCCTTGTGACAGGAAACTCAGATATGACCACCACAACAAAGAAAAAGACCCGCAAAGCGCCTACCAAAAGCAAGGCCAACATCTCTATCGTGCCAACGGTTGAAGAAGGCAAGGTGACCAACGCAGAATTGGTGTCCCGCCGCGATGCCGCCGTGGCCCGCGGCGTGGCCTCTGCTGCACCGATCTATGCCAGCCGCGCCGAAAACTCGGAGCTGTGGGACGTGGAAGGCAACCGCTATGTCGATTTCGCGGGCGGCATTGCCGTGCTGAACACCGGCCACCGCCACCCCAAAGTGATCGCCGCCGCAAAAGCGCAAGAAGATCACTACACCCACACAAGTTTTCAGGTTGTCCCGTACGAGCCCTATGTCGCTCTGGCCGAAAAGCTGAACGCGCTGGCGCCGGGCGATCGCGCCAAGAAATCCCTACTGGTGACAACTGGCGCAGAAGCTGTTGAAAACGCGGTTAAAATCGCACGCGCCGCCACAGGCCGTCCGGGTGTGATCGCCTTTACCGGCGGGTATCATGGGCGCACGCTGCTGACGTTGGGCATGACCGGAAAAGTGTCGCCGTATAAAAAAGACGTCGGTCCCTTCCCGTCAGACATTTTCCGCGCGCCATTCCCAAGCCTGCGTGACGGCATCACTGTCGATGACGCGCTGACTGGCTTGCAGAACCTGTTCCTGACCGACGCCCAGCCAGAGCGCGTGGCCGCGATCATCATCGAGCCCGTGTTGGGCGAAGGCGGCTATACCCCTGTGCCGTTCGAGATGATGCAAGCCCTGCGCGAGATCTGCGACACTCATGGTATCTTGTTGATTGCAGACGAAATTCAGGCTGGTTTTGGCCGTACAGGCACATGGTTTGCTGTTGAACACTCCGGCGTGGTTCCGGATCTGATCACCGTCGCCAAATCCATGGCAGGCGGTTATCCGATTGCAGGCGTGATTGGCCGCGCCGAGATTATGGATGCTGTCATTCCGGGCGGTCTGGGCGGCACTTACGGCGGCAACCCCGTGGCTTGCGCTGCGGCATTGGCAGCCATCGAAGCAATCGAAGAAGAAGGCCTGCTGGCCCGCTCCACCGCGCTTGGCGAGCATTTCCGCACCCGCTTTGCCGAAATCGGTGCCCGCGTGGCCCCGTTCCGTATGTGGGACATTCGCGGTTTGGGCGCCATGCTGGCGGTTGAATTCGTGACCGATTTTGAGACCGCGACGCCGGATGCGGAGCTGACCAAATCCGTCGTGGCACATGCACTCAAGCGCGGCTTGATCCTGTTGGCTTGCGGCATGCACGGCAACGCCCTGCGGATCATGGTGCCGCTGACGGCCTCTGACGCAATCATCGACGAAGGCATCGCCATCTTCGAAGAGGCATTGGCCGCAGCAATCGCAGAGCAGAACACCTAATCTTGAACTAGAGCTACTCTGGAGGGCAGGCCATCGCGCCTGCCCTTTTTTTTTATGCACTTTGGAAACCCGCCATTTGCCTGTTTCAACGGTTCCCGCAATGTTCAATCCGGCACACACCGCCGCGGATTTGTTAGATTTCTCTGCATTTTGTTAAAAATATTAAACGAAACCGCAAATCACTCAGAAATTTGGTTGCAATACTCTTAAGCCTTCGTCAGTCTCAACGACAGCGCTTCCCTTGGCGGTCCTGCCGGAGGCGCGCAGGGAAAATCATGCTATGCCAGAGCGTTCTGACATATCGCGAGAAACAAATGGTGCTGCCTTTGGGGAGGGGCTGCGGCATTCTAGAGAATAAATGGAAACAGTCAGTTATGCCCTTGGGCCTTGCAGAATGCTTGAGGACGATCTGCTGAAAAACGAAACAGATCCGAATGAGATTTCGGCGCGAACAGATAAAAAATACTGCCGGTTCGACCTTTGATTGACTGCGCGGAAATCCGGGGAAACACGCAACTCCTCGCGGCAAAAGGTTGACTTTGGGTTTTGGCGCACTTGTTTTGGGGGGCGCATAATATGAATTCGTTAAACAAAGCGTCCGTATCAAGCGGCGAAAGGGGAAAGATCAACGTGGCAAACACAGAACCACGCGATCCTGCCATAACATCGGTCAAAATGGCGCTGCAGATGCGCGGGCTATTGCCTGCACGTGTTATCAATTGTTCAATGCGCCATTCTTCTGTTTTCGTTTCCGGCGCAAGGGCGTAGGGGATGCCTAACGCGGAGACATGGATGGCCCAGACGGGACGCCTCCGCTTTTACGGAGCAGTAAGACTATGACCCCTTTCGCAATTGCTGGCGTACAGATGTACGTCAACGCCCTGCAACCCAACGTCGATGGCATGTTGCATCGCCTCGACATTCTGATGATGCGCTTTCCCTGGACACAGATGGTGCTGTTCAGCGAACTTGCACCTTTTGGCCCGCTTGAGAAGTTCAAGCTGCCGCAACAGAACGAAGTGATCGACAAATTCTGCGAGGCGGCGCGGCGTCACAAGGTCTGGCTGATCCCCGGCTCGATGTTCCTGACCCATCCCGAGGATGGCCGCGTTTACAACACATCGCTGGTGATCAACCCGGACGGCGAAGTGATCCGCCGCTACGCCAAGATGTTCCCGTTCCTGCCCTATGAGGCAGGCATCGCGGCGGGTACGGATTTTTGCGTGTTTGATGTGCCCGATGTGGGCCGGTTTGGCCTGTCGATCTGTTATGATATGTGGTTCCCCGAAACCACGCGGCAACTGACATCGCAAGGGGTTGAGGTGCTGTTGCATCCGGTGCTGACAGGCACAACCGACCGCGACGCCGAACTGGCCATCGCCCGCGCCACGGCGGCGCAATTCCAGTGTTATGTCATTGACGTCAATGGCTTGGGCGCAGGTGGTGTGGGCAAATCACTGGTTGTCGATCCCACATCATTGGTGCTGCACCAATCTGCAGGCCAAGAGGATATGTTCCCCATCGAGGTGGATCTGTCCATGGTGCGACGCCAGCGCGAAACTGGCATGAAGGGTCTGGGGCAAGTGCTCAAAAGCTTCCGCGACAGATCCACCGATTTTTCCGTCTACGACCGCAGCAGCGGCGTGGACAGCTATCTCAGCTCTCTGGGGCCACTTGAGGTGCCACAGCAAGGCTCTCGTGCAGGGTTGCATGTGGACGTCCCGGCGAACGCAGAGGCAGAGAAACTGGAACGCGGACCTCACATGGGGTTCGGGATTTCGCCCGCTTTGGGCAAAACGTCAGGCGGCTGAAACACAACGATTGCGGCAACTTAACCGCGGACCCATCGTGTTTCAGCCTTTTTGAGGAGGATGAACGATGGATTCTGTCAGCGAGTATTATTCCGCAACCCAATTGCGTGCTGATAGGTGGAGCGCCCTGCGCGAAGCCGCCGCGTCGCTGTCCCGAGAGACCGCGGCGAAAAAGGCGGCTGCGCTCAAGGTGCGCATCGGGGATCTGTTCGAATCTCTGGCCTTGATCGAACCCTATTGGGCGTTTCCCGGCATGGCCGCATTTGACCACATGCGCCGCAATTTTGAGCATGGGAATTTTGAGGATTTATCCTTTACCATCAGCCGCGTCACCCGTGCCCTGACCACTGGCGCCTATCGGCGGCGCAGCATCCCGCTTGACCGGGACACCACCGATGATGACGAACACAACGACGAGGCCATGCTGTCGCCCGAGGCCCGCGCCATGGCCCGCCCTTATTTCGAGGTGCTGATCGTCGACAGCGTCAATGATCAACAGGAACGCTGGCTGAAAAGCAACGTCGCCCGCATGCGCCGCCCCGAAGATCCGTTTCATTACGAGGCCGTTGTGGTGCCCAGCCTTGAGGACGCGCTGATTGCGGTGCTGTTCAATCACAACATTCAAGCGATTGTGGTGCGCCCCGGATTGGTGCTGAAATCCAAGAACGACAATGAAATATTGTCAAAATACGTCACCAACGCCAGCGATTCAGATGCCATCGAAGCAATGCTGCCCGAAGACTATGGGCCGGAACTATGCCGCCTCATCGCCCGTGTCCGCCCGGAATTGGACGCTTATCTGGTCACGGATCGGTCAGTAGAGGATATCGCGGGGCTGGATCTGGGGATCTGTCGGCGGGTGTTCTACAACCAAGAAGACTTTATGGAGCTGCACCTGAACATCCTGCGCGGTGTGGCGGCGCGTAACAAGACCCCGTTCTTCACGGCGCTGGTGGAATATTCCAAGCAGCCCACCGGCGTTTTTCACGCGATGCCAATCAGCCGCGGCAAATCCATCAGCCGGTCTCATTGGATTCAGGATATGGGCGCTTTCTACGGGCCCAACATCTTTTTGGCCGAAACATCCGCCACCTCCGGCGGTCTCGACAGCCTGCTGGAGCCGCAAGGCCCGATCAAAGAGGCGCAGGAACTGGCCAGCCGCGCCTTCGGGTCCAAACAGACCTTCTTTGCCACCAACGGCACCTCGACCTGTAACAAGATCGTCGTGCAGGCACTGGTGCGGCCAGGTGACATCGTGCTGGTGGACCGTGATTGCCATAAATCGCACCACTACGGCATGGTTCTGGCCGGGGCCGAGGTGGTCTATCTCGACAGCTATCCGCTGAACAAATATTCGATGTATGGCGCGGTGCCGCTCAAGGAAATCAAGCATCAATTGCTGGCGCTTAAGGCCGCAGGCAAGCTTGACCGCGTGCGGATGCTTTTGCTGACCAACTGCACCTTTGACGGTTTGGTTTATAACGTTGAACGGGTGATGGAAGAATGCCTTGCCATCAAACCAGACCTGGTCTTCCTGTGGGATGAGGCGTGGTTTGCCTTTGCCCGCTTCAGCCCGACCTATCGCCAGCGGACCGGCATGCGCACCGCCAACAACCTGCGCAAAAGGTTGCGCACGGAGGACCACAAGCGCGCCTATGAGGCCCAGCAAGAGACCTTGGTGGACGCCAGTGACGAGACCCTGATCGAGACCCGTTTGATTGCCCCGCCGGAGGCGCGGATCAGGGTCTATGCCACGCAATCCACCCACAAGACGCTGACCTCGCTGCGGCAAGGGTCGATGATCCACGTGAACGATCAGGATTTCAAAGGCGAAGTCGAACAAAGCTTCCACGAAGCCTATATGACCCACACTTCCACCTCGCCCAATTACCAGATCATCGCCTCGCTTGATGTAGGGCGCAGGCAGGTCGAGCTGGAAGGGTTCGAGTTTGTCCAACGCCAGATCGAGGCGGCTATGGCGATGCGCAAAGCCGTCAGCAGTCATCCGCTTTTGCAAAAGTATTTCAAGGTCTTGACCGCCGGCGACATGATCCCCGAGCGATATCGCCAAAGCGGGGTCACCAGTTATTTCGATAACGAACAAGGCTGGACCGACATGTGGGATTGTTGGGAACAGGATGATTTTGTCCTCGACGCCACCCGTGTGACACTGGCCGTGGGCGGCACTGGCTGGGACGGTGACACGTTCAAGACCCAGATTTTGATGGATAAATACGGCATCCAGATCAACAAGACCTCGCGCAACACCGTGCTGTTTATGACAAACATCGGCACAACGCGATCCTCGGTGGCCTATCTGATCGAGGTGCTGGTCGAGATCGCCAATGAACTGGACGAGCTGTTGGATGACGCCTCCAAGATGGAGCGGTTGTCCTTTGACAGACGGGTGAAAAACCTAACGGAAAACTATCCGCCTCTGCCAGATTTCAGCCGCTTCCACGATGCCTTCCGCCCTGATGATCTGACGCCCGAAGGCGACATCCGCACCGCCTATTACCTCAGTTATGACGAGAAAAATTGCGACTATCTGGAATTGGACGGATCGCTCAAAGAGGCCTTGGAAGCCGATCAAGAAGTCGTCTCGGCCAGTTTCATCATTCCCTACCCGCCCGGATTTCCGATCCTGGTGCCAGGGCAGGTTGTCAGCCGCGAGATTCTCGAATTCATGCTTGCGCTCGACGTTAACGAAATTCACGGATACCGCGCCGATCTTGGCCTGCGCGTATTCACACCAGAGGCTCTGGCCGCCTTGCCCAAGGCCAAATCAATCACAACAGCCGCCGAATAAGAAAAGGACACAAGATGCCAACAGTGCTCAAGAATATTTCCGAAATCCGCCGGTTCTTTCATCGCAATGAAGATCCGATCTATTTCATTTCGGCGACCAACTTTAACCTTCTTGGCCTCGACGAATGGGTCAAGAATTTCAAATACATCTGCTACATCGACTGTTATGGCGGCAAGCATCCGAATGTGTTCTGCCCCTCCGAACAGCCCCATGCGGAGTTTCAGTCCATTGAGGACATCAACAACTACCTGCTGCAACACAAAGAGGTCATTGATTTCATCAAACGTCGGGGCGGCAAGCCCAAGTTTGTGTTCTTGATGTTTGATGAGGAAACCGAACGTCTGTCCAAGGAGTTGGGCGCGGATGTGTGGTTCCCCAAGGCCAAGCTGCGCACCAATATGGACAACAAGATCGAAACCGTTCGGATCGGCAACAAGGCCGGCGTGCCATCGGTGCCGAATGTGTTGGCCGAGGTTAAGGACTACGAGGATCTGAGAAAAACCTGTGAAAAGGCCGGGATCGGGCATGATCTGGTGCTGCAATCGGCCTTTGGTGACAGCGGCCACACCACGTTCTTTATCAAATCCGAGGCTGATTTCCGCCGCCATGAACATGAGATCGTCGGCGAAGGCGAGATCAAGATCATGAAGCGGATCGATTGCCGCGGCTCGGCCATCGAAGGCTGTGCCACCAAGGAAGGCACAATCGTTGGCCCGCTGATGACCGAACTGGTTGGGTTCAATGAATTGACCCCCTATCGCGGCGGTTGGTGCGGCAATGAGATCCTCTCAACGGCCTTCCCGCCCAAAGTGCGTCAGAAGGCGCGCGAGCTGACCTTCAAGTTTGGTGAGCAATTGCGCAAGGAAGGCTACCGCGGCTACTTTGAACTGGATTTTCTGATCGACAAGAAAACCGGCGATATCTGGCTGGGTGAGCTGAACCCGCGTATCACGGGCGCCTCTTCGATGACCAACCATGCGGCCTTTGCCCATGCCGATGCGCCACTGTTCCTGTTCCACCTGCTTGAATTCTCAAAAAAGAAATTCCAACTCGACGTGGATGAGCTGAACGCCCGCTGGGCCGATTCCGCCAATATCGACAGCTGGTCACAGATGGTGATCAAACACACCGATGACAGTGTCGACATCTGCACCGCATCGCCAGAAACCGGCATTTACAAGATGTTAGAGGACGGAAGTGTGGTATATGACCGCTTTGATTATCACCGCCGCGCCGTCGAAAGCGAGAACGAAGCCTTCTTCTTGCGTATCCTGCAACCGGGTGATTACCGCTATGAAGGAGCCGATATTGGTATCCTTGTGACGCGAGGTCGTTCTATGACCAAGAATTTCCAGTTGAATGAACGCGCCAAGAAATGGATACACGGCATCAAGAAAACGGTCGATGGCAAGCCGTTGCCCGTTGCCAACGCTGGTCCGGCCCTCGCAGACCCGGCGTTCAAAATCCTGTAAGGACTGCCTATGCACTGGCGCGCACTCAGCGAAGACATGCCCGGCCCCAAGTGGGCCGGGCTTTTTGCGGAATACTGGCCCGATTACCGGCGCTGGTGGCTCAAGGAGGGCGACAGCGCCCGCCCCAGCTATCTGGAAAGCAAACGCGCTCTCAAAGAACACATGCCCGAGATTGTCCCGCTTTATGACAATCTGTGTGATCTGGCAGGCGGCGGCGATCAGGCGGCGCGCTTCCTCAGCTTTTATTGCCCGCCCCCCTATCTGTCAGGCTGTTCCCAAGCGATCTGGACAGGTGAAGAGCCGGTTCTGGTGCGCAACTACGACTATAACCCCAATGCCTTTGACAGCCTGATCCTGCACACCGGATGGCAGGGTCGCCGCGTCATGGGCACCTCCGACGGGCTTTGGGGCATGGTGGATGGTATGAACGATGCCGGGCTTGCGATCTCGCTGACCTTTGGCGGGCGGCGGGTGGTTGGCACCGGCTTTGGTGTCCCGCTGATCCTGCGCTATGTGCTGCAAACCTGTGCAACCGCCGAAGAGGCAGGCGCGGTTCTGGCCCGCGTGCCCACGCATATGAGCTACAATGTCACCGTTCTGGATGCCAAACGTCACTACCTGACCGCGATGATGGCCCCGGACCGCCCGACTGTGATCACCCACGCCGCCGTGGCGACGAACCATCAGGAAAGCGTCGAATGGGTCAGCCATGCAAGATTCACCGCAACGGTCGAACGCGAAAGGTTCCTGTTGCAGCGTCTGACCCTGCACCGCGATCCCGAAGACAAATTTATCAATGCCTTCCTGCGGCCGCCGCTGTATTCGACGGCTTTTGATGCTGGCTTTGGCACGCTTTATACTGCGGTCTACCGCCCACGGTTGCAGCAGATGGAGGTCCGCTGGCCCGGCACGGTCTGGCCAATGCACATGGACGCCTTTCAAGAGGGCGGACGCCGGGTCCAGATCCCCGGCGCGGCCTGATCTTATGGCCTGCTACCGGTCTCGCCCAGAACAGCATCAAGACGGTCCAACAGCATCTCAATGCCTTCTGCATCCACACTCAGCGGCGGTCGGATTTTCAGGATATTGTCCTCCGGACCTTCGCGGCCCATCAAGATCCGTTCTTCGCGCATCCGGTTGAGGACGTAACTGCATTGTGCGGTCGCGGGTGACTTTGTGGCGCGATCCGTCACAAGTTCAACCCCGACAAACAAACCCATACCGCGCACATCTCCAATAATATCATATTGTTGCTGGAGCTTCTTAAGACTTGACATTAACTGTTCGCCCATCTTCGCGGCGTTCTGCATCAGCCCTTCATCATCGACAATGTCCAACACGGTTTTGCCCACGCGGCACGAAAGCGTTGATCCGCCGAAAGTCGAGAAGAACTCCGGCCCTTTGGCAAAAGCAGCGGCAATCTCCGGTGTGGTGATCAACACGCCCAAGGGATGGCCATTGCCAATGGGCTTGCCCAGCACAACAATGTCCGGCACAACGCCCTGCGCCTCGAAAGCAAAGTAATGCGTGCCAAGCCGGCCCAAACCGGTCTGCACTTCGTCGGCAATGCATATCCCGCCCGCCGTGCGAATACGCTCATAAACACCCTTGAGGTAGCCATCGGGCGGAATGATCTGTCCGCCAACAGACGGGAAGGTCTCCGCGATGAAGCCCGCCGGCCTGTGACCGCGATCTGCCAATGCCGCAACCGCCCGATCCACTTGCGCGGCATATTTCGCCCCCCGCTCTGGGTCATCGCGGCCAAAGGCACCGCGGTAGTCATCTGGGATATCCACCAGTTCCACCCAATCAGGCTGACCGACACCGCCCTTGGCGTTGAACTTGTAGGCCGAGATGTCGATCGCGCCAGTGGTGTTGCCATGATATCCGTGATCGGGCGTGATCATTCCCTTTGCCCCGCTGGCCGCGCGGGCGAGCCGCAGCGCCAGTTCATTGGCCTCGGTGCCGGAATTGAGGAAAAAACAGACTGACAGTTCCGGCGGCAGTTTCGACATCAACTTATCGGCAAAGGCGGTTTGCGCCGGATGCAGATAGCGGGTGTTGGAATTCATCCGCTTGAGCTGATCGGCAACCACCGCCTGAATGCGCGGATGCGCATGGCCCACATGCGGCACATTGTTGTAGGCATCAAGATAGGGCCGTCCCCATTCATCAAACAAATGGTGTTTCCAGCCCCGCATCAACATGACAGGATCGCTGTAACTCAGCTTGAGATTGCCGCCAAAATGCGTTTGACGCTTTTCCAGTATGGCCGCTTTATCAGTAGGTTGATAGGAAACGTAAGCATCCTCTAGGTTCAACAGCGCGGCCGGATTGGGGCAGATCGCGCCCCAAAGATCAAGCTCATCGGGATCGGCCACACCGGGCCAATCGGTTCCCATGCCCGCCAGAGACAGCGCCAGTTGGAAATGCAGATGCGGCGCCCATCCACCGTTGCAATCCGCCGCGCCAAGGCGACAGAAAACCTCACCTTTCTCGATGCTCTGGCCCAGTTTGAGATGTGCAATGCTCGCCGGATCAAGATGGCCATAAAGGCTGTGAAACGCGTCCCCTTTAGGGGTTTCATGGCGCAGGATCACCATACCGCCATAGTCCAGCCGTCCGCGCCGGTCCTCGACAAAGGCCACCGTGGCGGCCAAAGGCGCGGCCAGCGTCTGGCCCGCGGGTGCAAACACATCCACGCCAAGGTGTACCGTACGCCGGTTTGAGGCCTTCCATTTCCCCTTGCGGAACGCAGGCGCGGTATAGACCAGACGCGGCTCGCTGTAATAACCCATCCAGATATCGTCCGGCCCGAAACGATCTGCGCCCAACGTCGCGGCCTCCTGATCGGTGATGTCGAACGGGTTGCGCGGACAGGTCGCAGCCTCAACCGAAAGGGCCTCCATCGGGGCCGCTGCCAGAGATTGGCCGATGATCGGGGCAAAATCACCGCGCGATTGATCCAGCCAAAGCGCCACGCGCGCAGCCGCATCGTTGATTGGCGAGCCGCAAGCACTGCGCAGGCGCATTCTCAGCATCTCGGTGTTCAGCTCCGGCCCCTCCAGAAACCTCCATGCGGGTGCTTGCGATATTGTAATGTAGGGATCGGCCGGATTTTCCTGCGCCATGAGCGTGGAATTCACAATGCTCTTGGCCAGTCGCATCCGCAGAAGTGGCAGGAGCATATCAATCTCATCCCCCGTGAGCGGATGCACCGCGTGATACCCTTTGACCAAGGCTGTCAGCGCAAGATCCGGCTCTGCGTGATCCAAGACCACGTATGCAGCCGTGATTGCCAGATCGCAGATGCGCGGCGCACGGCACATGTCGCCCAGATCTATCACGCCAGAAATATGCGGACTGCCCATGCGGTGATCGACCAAGGCATTGTAATCATTCAGATCATTGTGGATGGCCTGCCGCGGCATCGCGGCAAGCCGGTCTTGCAACGTATCGAAGTCTTCGCAGATCCCGGCCAGGATCGCATGGCGGTCTTGGTCGCTAACGCAGGTCAACGCGCCCTTGATCCAGCCCGCTTGCATCAGGTTCCACTTGAAATCACGCGTCAAGGCAGGGTGATCAAAATCTGCCAACGCGGCGGTCAGCCTGCCATTTTGGGCCCCCAGATCGGCAATCAAACCTGCGCTGTGCGGGCTGAAATTGGCGTAACAGATCCCCGGAAGCGCCGATTGCAGCCAGACCAGCCGCGCCTGCCCTGCGTTGTCCTGGGCCGTGACCATCGCCTTGCCATCTCTGGCAGGTATGACCCGCGGCATCGGCACCTCGGGGGCATGCGCCGCAACATGATCCAGCGCCTTGATCTGCATATCGATCAGGCCGGTCTCGCATCCTGCCCGCATCACCTTGAGGATGCTGGTCTTTCCGTCGTCATGAACCGCGCGAAAATTAAGATCATACTCACCATCTAGCGGCTCAAGCTCTGCTGTGATGCCCCAATGGGTCTTGAGTATCTGTGTCCAATCGTCCGACATGTCGCCGCCCCCCCCGAATTCCTGTTGTGCCATCAATGCGTGGCAAGATCAGGGGCTTCAAGGGGGATTGTCGGATTTGGCGAAACTGCGTTCAATCCTCGCGGCAGTAAACGTCGTAAAGGGTGCCCATCAGCACCTGCATCTTGGGGTCCGCAATCCGGTAAAAGATCGTCTGACCCTGCCTGCGCGTGTCCACCACACCGCCTGCCCGCAGCTTGGCCAGATGCTGGCTCAGCGCGGATTGCCCCAGATCAAGGGTGTCTTGCAAGGTGCCGACACTGCATTCACCTTCTGCCAATTTGCACAGGATCAGCAACCGGCGCGGGTTGGCCAGAAGGGTCAATTGCCCCGCGACAAGATCGGCTTTTTCTTCAAGGCCGGAGGTAAGTGTTTCTGACATTTTTATACTTTAGATATTGCTAATTTAGTAATTACTTATTTATATCACATCAGGCAGGCGCTGCAAGAGCGCCACAACATAACGGAGTTTGCGCTTATGGAATTGTCCACTGCAACAGAATTTACACCGCTGCTGTCCCTTGTGGGGGGTATCCTGATCGGGATCAGCGCCTTGATGGTCATGGGCCTTTTTGGACGGATCGCGGGCATATCCGGCATTACCAGCGGCATGATGGCCGCATTTCTGCCGATGCGCGGTGCGCCGACAGATCTGGCCTGGCGCTTGGCCTTTGTCGCCGGTTTGATCGCAGCGCCGCTGCTATATAGCGTTTTTGCCGGGCAAATGCCGGCGCAAACCGTTCCAACATCCCTGATTGGCATGGCCATCGCAGGGATCGTCGTGGGTGTCGGCACCAGCCTTGGGTCGGGTTGCACGTCGGGGCATGGGGTCTGCGGATTGGCGCGGCTGTCGCCCCGGTCACTGATCGCGGTTTGCACGTTCATGGCAACTGCGGGCGTCACCGTTTTTGTCCTGCGGCACATGGTTTAAGGAGCGTACAAATGCATATTCTTTTTGGTCTGCTTTCCGGTCTGGTCTTTGGTATCGGCCTTGTCATCTCTGGCATGTCGAACCCCGCCAAGGTGTTGAATTTCCTCGATGTCGCTGGCACTTGGGATCCCAGCCTTGCCTTTGTGATGGGCGGCGCATCAGTAACGACCTTTATTGGGTACCGGTTGATCCTCAAACGCCCTGCCCCCGCATTGGCGGATGTGTTCCAGATGCCCACTGCGGCGCAGATTGACCGGCCCTTGCTGGCTGGCTCGGCGCTGTTTGGTATTGGCTGGGGCATCGGCGGGCTTTGCCCCGGTCCGGCCTGGACCGCGCTGCCAATGATGGCGCCGGGCGTTCTGGTTTTCTTGCCGATGATGCTTTTGGGGCTGTGGGTTGGCAGCCATCTGAAGCTGCAATCCAGCGGCGGTGCCGCCCCTGCTGCCGGCTGAACCGGCACGCGATCACCCTGCAATGGCCGCACCCCCGTCTTACGGCGGCCAGAATTGCATGGGCATCCTTTCCCCCGAAACGCAAAGGGGGTGCCCATGCAAAATGTTCCAATCGCGCGGCAGACCGCTCAGGAAAAAATGTTTGAATTGATGCGCCACTCGGCGCTGTCACAGCGGGCTGGGGCCAAGCCGCAATGCGCGCTTGCGGCCAAAGACGCGGATCGCCTGAAATCACGGGCTTTGGCGTCCCTGGGTGTCAGGCCCGCATCAGGTGCAGCGCCAAAAGGCACGCTCATCTGGTCTTCGGTTTTTCACCGGCTTGCGCACTTTCAACCTAGAAAAACCCGGCCCCGTCCAGTTCTACAATCAAAGCACCCATAACCCGGCCATCGCTGGGGTTGGTCAGGGTGAAGACCGCCTGAACATGGCCGCTTTGAGCAGACCTTGCCGCGGCATCGAATATTTCGAACTGCCATGGCGCGGCTTCGTAGTCTTGGCGCAGGCAATTTCGAACCAACTCTGCCACGGCATCACCCGAACGATATTCGGCAAGTGTCACCCCATTGAGATCACGCAGCGAAAGCGCCCGAATGCGGCCCTTTGCACCCTGCAAATGGTGCTGCAGGAGTTGCTGTGCCGGATGGCCCGTTTGCACCGTCAGGGGCGGATCGGACAAAGCGCCAAGCAGCCGCGCATCATTGGCCCAAGTCATCACATCACGGTCGATAAAGTGCAGCATTGCCATCGGCCGATCCTGCGCCCATCCAGGCGCGGCCAACATCCACAAAAGCGCCGCCATCACATAGCGTGTCATCACATTTCCCCAACTCCAATGCGCCAAGAGACGCAGAAACCACGGCTGAGCCTAGGAAACGGATGTTAAAGCGGGATGAATCGCCCTGCAGTGTCAGAGAAATTGGTTATCGTGCAGTTAACCCTGGTCCGGGATTTCACCACGGAAACCCAGTGCCACGACAAATTTCTCAGAACTGTCTGACCGGCTGGCGGGGGGTTTGTAGTTGTGGACCTTGGTGAAACGCTGTTTCAGCAGCTTTTGCAAATCGCCTTCTGCGCCGCCGGCCAGAACCTTGGCAACAAAGGTACCACCCTCATCCAGCACGTCAAAGGCGAAATAGGCTGCGGCCTCGCACAGGGCGATGATGCGCAGATGGTCGGTCTGTTTGTGACCCGATGAAGAGGCCGCCATATCCGACATGACCACGTCAGCCTTGCCGCCCAGCCATTCCTTGACCTGCAGATCGGCGTCATCTTCCATGAAATCCAGCTGGTGCAATTCGCAGCCTGCAATCGGCTCCATCTCTTGCAGATCAATGCCCAGAATGGTGCCCACGGCCTTGCCGCCGCGTTCGGCCAGCACGTTGCTGCGTTTGACGGCCACCTGACACCAGCCGCCCGGTGCCGCGCCCAGATCAACGATCCGGGCACCGGGCACGAGAAAGCGGAATTTGTCGTCCAGTTCCATGATCTTATAGGCCGCACGCCCGCGATACCCTTCGGATTGCGCCCGTTTGACATAAGGATCGTTCAACTGTCGCTGCAACCAGCGGGTGGAACTGGTGGTCCGCCCGCGTGCGGATTTGACCTTGACCTTGAGGTCACGTTGGCCGCGCCCGGAGGTGTTTTTGCCAGTTGGTGTCTTGCCCATCTCAATAGGCCCCTTCTTCCAATACGCCATCGGCGCTCATTTGTGCATATAACAGACCCTCGCGCAGACCGCGATCCGCAACCGAAAGCCGGTCCGTGGGCCAACAGCGCATCAAGGCCTGCAAAATCGCCGCCCCCGACATGATCAGCGCCGACCGGTCCTGACCGATACGCGGGTCGGCGCGGCGGCCGTTCGGGCCCATCGCCAGATAGGAATGGATCACCTTGTCGATCTGTTCGGTGGTCATCCGCAGCCCATCCACCTTGGTCCGGTCATAACGGCGCAGGCCCAAATGGCTGGCGGCGACCGTTGTGACGGTGCCTGAAGTGCCGACAATCTGAAACCGTTCCTGCGGCTGGGCCGAGTGGTAGGGCGTAAAGTCCTGCAAATTTTCCTCAAAGAACCAGCTCATCAAGGCAAACCGCGCCGCATCGTCATCGACATCGCTGAACTGGTCGCGCAGGGTCGCCACGCCAAGCGGGACCGAGATCCAATCCACAACCTTGGCAGCCGGAATATCGGTTTTGGCCTGAATGAACCCTGAATGTAGGCGCATGATGGATTGCGCACGGTCTTTCTTGGGCACTTTGGAGATGTCGATCCAGACCAATTCGGTCGATCCGCCGCCAATATCCACCACCAGCAGGTTTTCGGTCTTGTGATTGACCAGCGGCGCACAAGAGATAACCGCCAGCTGCGCCTCTTCCTCCGGTTTGATGATATCGAGGCGCAGTCCGGTCTCACGCTGAATGCGGCGCATGAATTCTGCGCCGTTTTGCGCACGGCGGCACGCCTCGGTCGCGACCAGACGCATCCGGCGCACTTTGTTACGGCGCAGTTTCTGTTGGCAGATGCGGAGTGCCTGGAGGGTACGCGCCATCGATCCGCGCGACAAACGCCCGGTGCGCTCCAATCCTGCGCCCAATTGCACAGATTTGGAAAAGCTATCAACCACATGAAAACCGCTGCCCTTGGGCTGGGCGATTAACATGCGGCAGCTATTTGTACCCAGATCAAGGGCCGCATAGAGGTCAGACGATCTGGGCGGAACTGGCGCGGGGCTCAGAGCCGGTTTTTTGTCCTTTTCGAGCGCGCCCGCACCTTTGGGACGCTGTGGCGCCATGGTTTGCGCCTTTCATATCGAGTTGCCCTCAAGGTAGTCGTGCAGGCGGTCACGCGCAAGCGCGAAGGTGGGGCAATTGCGCAAATCTTATGCAGTTGGATGCGCGTTCCTGTAGCGGCTGATCCAATCGGCACTGGTCTGATCGGCAAGTTTGCGCAGCCCCGGTGCCGTATTGGCGGCAAGCGCCGGATCCTGGCCGATATGGAGCAGAACCATGGCCAGAGTGAATTTCGGATCGGCAGCGAGATCCTCGTAGGTGAGTGTCAGCGGCGCAATGCCCTGCGCCTCAAACCAGCGCGGCCATGCGGCATCAAAGGCCGTCAGCTCAGCCATTCGCGCCGTGATCACGGTTGCATCATAACCCATCGGCAATGTTGGCGGCATTTCCTCAAGCGTGCTGCCGTCAGGACGTCCATGCCAAAGCCCTGTTTGCTCTGCACGGATATAGGACACAGCCTCGGCCAATTTGTCGCTGCGCGACAGGTATATATAGCGGAGCGGACCAAAGGCCGCTGCGAATCTGTCGGCATCTGTCAAAACCTGTGGATGTCGCTGCGCCAGCCAATCACTGGCAAACTGCAGATCCGCCCCCATCAGGCGCAACCCAAAAACTCCCGTGCCCCCTCGCCCGGCCCGGCGCATCGCCGCAAAATACTGCGCGGTAAAATCCTCATCCTGCCAGTCCGCGCCCTGTCCCAGCGCCCATTCATCAGCCCAATATTGCAGGCTTTTTTGCCGAAAGAACGAGTTTGGACACCCCGCGACCCCGGTTTGGGCCAGCAAATCGCACAATAGCGTCGTGCCGCTGCGCGGGGTGCTGCACAGGATATATGCGGTGGGTTGGTCCATGGAGCACAGAGCTAACAATCCCCGGAACGCCTGTCCATGTGGTGCGCCTCACAACAAAGGTGAATATTATGATGCTCCGCCCCCCTCGCGGTGCAGGTCGCTGCGGGATAAACCTCACTGCGTCGCGGATGGAATGCTTTCGGTCGATATTCTGCCGCGTTTGAGCAACGTCTGCCGTTAGACAGGCCATGAAACGCAACAAGGGACGGGCACATGCCAGAGGTCACAATCGTATATTGGCGGGATATTCCGGCGCAGGTGATTGTCGGAAAAGGCCGCCGCGGGGAAAAGCGTGCTTTGCCAGAGCGGTTTGAGCAAGCAATCGACCGCGCCGCCATGAAAGTGGGCGCCGAAGACACCGATGCCTATCTGGCTGAATGGCGCAAAGCGGCACCATTTACCGTCGAAGGCACGGATGCCGAAGTTGCAGATTCCGAAGCCGCACGGCTGGACAGCGAATATGACCGCGCCCGCATCAAGGCGCTGATTGACAACGATGGTTGGGCCTAAGGCCCGGCTTCCCATGTTCAAGGATAAACTCATGGCTCTGCTCAATTTCCGCCGCAAAGACACATCTGCCCCAACCACGACCTCCCCTGAGGTAGAGGCGCTGCTCAAGAATTACTCGATCGAGGTGATGCCGCGCACCGCCGAAAAGGTTGAGGATTTTCGCGACCTGCTGCCTGCCGAGACCCGCGTCTATATCGCCCATATCGAGGGCACCCCTATCGAAGATATGGTCGCCACCGCGAAACGCCTGAACGCAGGCGGGTTCAAGGTGATGCCGCACTTCCCCGCGCGGATCATCAAGGACAAGGCGACACTGGCGGACTGGATTTCCCGCTACCAGGGCGAAGCGGATGTGAAACAGGCACTGTTGCTGGCGGGCGGCGTGGCCCAGCCCCATGGTGATTTCTCCGATTCCATGCAGCTTTTGGAAACCGGCCTGTTTGATCAGGCAGGCTTTGAACGTCTGCACGTCGCGGGTCACCCCGAAGGCAACCGCGACATCGACAGCGACGGCAGCACCACAAATGTGGACGCCGCGCTGAAATGGAAAAACGATTTCCAGACCCGCACAGATGCCGAGATGGCACTGGCCACCCAGTTTGCCTTTGACGCAGGTCCGATCATCAAATGGGCGGACGACCTGCGCGACGCAGGGATCACCCTGCCCGTTCACATCGGTATCGCTGGCCCGGCCAAGCTGCAAACCCTGATCAAATTCGCCATTGCCTGCGGCGTTGGCCCATCCCTGAAGGTTCTGCAAAAGCGGGCGATGGACGTGACCAAACTGTTGCTGCCTTATGAGCCGACCGATGTGATCAACGCATTGGCCGCGCACAAGGCTGCCAACCCCGATTTCAACATCACTCATGTGCATTTCTTCCCGCTGGGCGGGATCAAAACCAACGCCACATGGGCCCAGGACAATGGCGGCACTTCTGCCGTTCCTGCCAACGCCGACTAAAGGACCAACCCAATGACTCGCACGATTGTCGAATCCAAAACCAAAACAGCCGTCATCGGCTTTGAAGAGCCATTCTGCGTCATCGGGGAACGGATCAATCCGACCGGCCGCAAAATTCTGGCAGAAGAGTTGGAGCGCGGCGATTTCAGCCGCGTCGAATTTGACGCGATTGCGCAGACCAATGCCGGTGCCACGGTGCTCGATGTCAACTCCGGCGCAGTTTTTTCCAACAAGATGGCCGAAGACCCGCGCTACGCCGACAACAACTTTGTCGAGCCGATGCTGATGCCCGAAATGATCAAACGTGTGCAGGCCGTCACCGACACGCCGATTTGCATCGACAGCTCCGTTCCCGGCGCTTTGGAGGCGGGTCTTGAGGCCTGTGAGGGTCGCCCACTTCTGAACTCTGTCACCGGAGAGGAAGAACGCCTTGAGACCGTTCTGCCGCTGGTCAAGAAATACAACGTGCCTGTTGTGGCGATCTCCAACGACGACACGGGCATTTCCGAAGACCCGGATGTGCGCTTTGCGGTTGCGAAACTGATTGTCGAGCGTGCGGCGGATCACGGCATTCCTGCCCATGACATCGTTGTGGACCCGCTGGTGATGCCCATCGGCGCGATGGCAACGGCCGGACACCAGGTCTTTACCCTGGTGCGCCGCCTGCGCGAAGAGCTGGGCGTGAACACCACTTGCGGTGCCTCCAACATTAGCTTTGGCCTGCCCAACCGTCACGGCATCAACAACGCGTTCCTGCCGATGGCGATGGGCGCGGGCATGACCTCCGCGATCATGAACCCAGTTGGGCTGCCGGTGAATGCCAAGAAGATCGAAGAGAAAAAGGCCGAGCTGGCCGCTCTGGGTGTGGTGCTGCCTGAGGGCATGGACGACGAGACCTTTGTGCAACTGTTTGGCATGGGGTCCACCCTGCCGCGCGCAGGCAAGGAAATGGAAGCGATCCGCGCCGCCAACTTCTTGTTCGATCGCGACCCTCACGGCGGGGCTTGGATCGAGTTCAACAAAGTGGCGCCCAAAGCCGGTCAAGAAGGCCGGGGTCGTGCAGGCCGTACAGGTGGCCGTCGCCGCCGCGCCTGATTGGCTTGATGGAAGATAGCAAAAGGCTCCCTGTTCACTCAGGGGGCCTTTTGTTTAAGCTATGCAGCGTCACCGGCCAATGACGTAAAGCTGTTGATCCGGCGCAGGCCGCTGAACAGACATGTGGCAAAGGACAGACCAAACGCGGCCCATGCCAGCGCCAATCCGGCCTGCGGCCCCAATGTGCCGACAACGCCGCCAGCAACCAAAGCCCCAATCGGCCGCACGCCATAGATCGCCGTCTGGATCACCGCGTTGATCCGGCCCAGCATCGGCGTTGGTGCCACCACCTGACGCAGTGAGTTTTGCGCAATCAGCCACATCGCAGGGCCAAAGCCGAGAAAGAAGAACGCAACATAAAGTGGCAACGTCACTTGCGCCTGCGCCGCGAAATAGACCACCCCCATGGCAAGCGCCGAACTGCCCGGCCCGAACACCAGAACATATTTCGGAGCAACCCAAGCGCCGATGCGCCGAGATGTCCATGTGCCCAGAAATCCACCCAAGCCAAAGAACGCCATGGCAAAACCGAAGGTCGCCGCGGGTGCCGCGAACAGGATTTGAACCGCAGGCACCATCGACACCAGAAGCGCGGCGAAGGCAAAGTTCCAAAAGATTGCGCAAAGGGCAACGGACAGCAACAGGGAGTGCCCCAGAACGAACTGAACACCATCACGCAACCTTTTGATAACATTGTACTGTTTTGCAACTTTCTGCACCGGATAATGGGGCAACCCTCGCACCTGTTGCAGGCCCCACAAAAGGACTAAGAACACCACCGGGAAGAGCCATGTCGCGGTATCAATTGTTGCAATCAACCCCACCGCAAGCGGCACCAAAAAGTCGTTGAACGCGCGTGGCAATTCGATCCGCGCATTCGCAGCGGCCAGTGCCGACACCGGCTCCGAGCGTGGCAAGATGGACAAGGCTGACAGCCCAAACAGCACTACGCCAAATCCGGCCAAGGTGATCGAGATGCCAAACAGCGCCAACGCCTGAAACGCGATGCCCAAAGCGGCCCCGGTCGCCCCCACCGCAGAGATCGCGACAGAAACAATCGCCAGATGGCGCAGGTCGTGCCGGTCTACCAAAAGACCAAAGGGCAAGGAGCCCAGCAAATGCGCAAGTGATTGACACGCCACCAGCAGGCCAATGGTTTGCGCCGAAGCATCAAACACCAATGCAGCCAGTATCGGCACTGCCACGAGGGCCGTTTGATCGGCAAAATGCATGGCAGCGGCGGTACGGGCCAGGGTTGTGACAGCGGTTTTCATAGGTCGTCCTTCTTTCGTCTGCCAAACGACATTAGGCGGCCCTGCCCTCGTCGCCGATCCGAATGATGCGCATTGATCGCCGCCATGCCGAGCGCAGCAAACGAAATGTGCGAAACCGCAAGGCAAGTAACCCCGTATTAACGCACCGCCCTCTAGAAGGTTTTGACCCGACCCCAAAGTGGAGCGTTCCTTTATGTTTTTTGCAGTGTCAATTCGCGACGTGGTGCGCTGTGACTGAACCGCTTTGCCTCGATGGAAAACTCGACGTCACGGCGGCACCCGGCCTGCATGCGGCGCTTTTGGACCGTAAGGATCAGGACGTGCAGATTGACATGACAGACGTCACATTGATCGGCGCACTTTGTCTGCAAACGCTGATCGCGGCGGCCCGCAGCGCCCATGAGGGTCACCATGATTTTCAGATTTCAAACACCAGCGATCTTGTACTGGCGCAAATGGCCGCCATGGGCATGACGCCCGAACAGATTGCGGAGGGATGCGTATGACCCTTGAGATTCTCGCTGTGGATGACAGCCGTACGATGCGGGATATGATCCGGCTGGCGCTGCTGCCCTCGGGTTTTACCGTCCATACGGCCGATGACGGGGTGCACGGCATCGAAGTGTTGGACGGGATCACACCCGACGCGATCATCACTGACATCAACATGCCACGCATGGATGGTTTCGGCTTTATCGATGCCGTGCGCGGACAGGAAAAGCACCGATCCACCCCTATTTTGGTGCTCACCACAGAAGCCGCACCGGAGCTGAAACAACGGGCCCGCGTGGCCGGTGCGACCGGCTGGATTGTCAAACCGTTTGACCCGACCAAACTGGTCAAAGCGCTGCAAATGGTTGCGGGATAGGAGGCCGGGATGACCGTAGACAATGACCCAATGGCCGAAATTCGCGCCTCGTTCTTTATCGAAAGTGAAGAACTGCTTGAGGCGCTGCAAGACGGCCTGCAACTGATGGAAGATGGCGCGGCGGACAACGAAACCATAAACGTGGTGTTCCGCGCGGTGCATTCGATCAAGGGCGGTGCCGGCGCCTTCGGGCTTGAAGGTCTGGTACATTTTGCCCACCGCTATGAGACCGTTCTGGATGAGGTCCGCGCGGGACGTTTGCAGGTTGAAACCGAAGCGCTCAAGGTGTTTTTTCAGGCCGCGGATCACCTGTCGGACCTTGTGCGCATCAGCCGTGACAACGAACCGCTCCCCGATGAAGAAACCGAGGTTTTGCTGACCGCCCTGGATGCCTTTCTCGGCGACGCCAACCCCACTGCAAATGCCGTTGAAGAGGTTATTGATTTTCAACCCATGGGTGTCTCCCTTGATCTGGGGCTTCCTGCAGAGGGGGATGGCGGACTGCCCGACCTTGACGCATTGCCGCCGCTGGATTTTGGCGCCGCCCCAAGGGTCTATGAAATAACCTTCACGCCCCAGGCAGATCTGTTCGATACAGGTAATGAACCGGCCACCCTGCTGCGCAATTTGCAACAACTCGGCACGGCCAAGGTGGTCTGCGACAGCAGCCGGTTGCCGCCCATAGACCAATTGCGCCCAGATGTGCCGCACCTTAGCTGGACCGTCACCCTTGAGACCGACGTAGAAGAAAGCGAAATCGCATCCATATTCGAGTTTGTCGAAGGGCTGTGCCAACTCGACATAAAACGACAAGGTGATCGGGACAGCGCGGAGCTGCCACCGTTACCGGATCTGCCCCCGCTTGACACAGCTTCCGCAAAGGTCGAAGAAACTGCGCCCACGGCCCCCACCGAAGCGGCCCCGGCCCCGCTGCCGACGCAAACAGAGCCCGGCCCGACCGCAGCCGCCACCGCGCCCCCCCCACAAGGCGCGCCGACCGCCGCAAAATCCGTTGTGCGTGTCGATCTTGACCGTATCGAGCGGCTGGTGAACCTTGTTGGCGAACTCGTAATCAACCAGGCAATGCTCAGCCAAAGCCTCGAACATTCCGGCCTGTCTCCCCATTCGGACGCAATGAGCGGCCTGGAAGAATTCCAGCGCCTTACACGAGACATCCAAGACAGCGTCATGATGATCCGTGCCCAACCTGTCAAATCCCTGTTTCAACGCATGTCCCGCATTGTCAGAGAGGCCTCCGCCGCCGTTGAAAAGGACGTGCGACTGGTCACCACCGGTGAGGCAACGGAGGTCGATAAAACAGTGATCGAACGGCTGGCTGATCCCTTGACCCATATGATCCGCAATGCCGTTGATCACGGGTTGGAATCCAAAGAGGCCCGCCTCGCCGCCGGCAAGCCCGCGCAAGGCAAAGTCAACCTCAGCGCCGCCCATCGCTCCGGCCGTGTGGTGATCGAAATTGCCGATGATGGCGCAGGCATTGACCGGCCCAAGGTGCTGCAACTGGCAATTGATAAGGGCCTGATTCCGCCTGATAGCTCGCTTTCCGACAGTGAAATTGACAACCTTCTGTTCCTGCCCGGTTTCTCCACGGCGGACAAGGTTTCAAACCTGTCCGGGCGCGGCGTCGGCATGGATGTGGTGCGCACCTCTATTCAAGCTCTGGGCGGGCGCATAACGACGACCTCCCAGCCCGGCCAAGGCACGACATTCTCCATCTCCCTGCCCCTGACACTCGCGGTCTTGGATGGCATGGTCATTGAGGTTGCCGAAGAAACCTTGGTGCTCCCTCTCAATCTGGTGATTGAAACACTGACGCTACAGAGCGGAGACGTGGAAATGGTGCGCCCCGGCCGTAATGTTGTGCGCGTGCGCAGCGGCTTTGTGCCCCTGTTCGATCTGGGCGCCGCGCTTGGCTACCGCCCGCCCCTCGACGATTTCGAAGGGTCTGTCGTGCTGTTGATCGCCAATGAAGACGAAACCAATGCAGCGCTCCTGATCGACAATATCCTCGACCAGCGGCAGGTGGTGATCAAAGGCCTCGACGAAAGCTTTTACCGCGCACCGGGCATCGCAGCGGCGACCATCCTTGGGGACGGGCAAATTGCACTCATCCTCGATCCCTCCGACATCATAAGCACCGCCATTCCCAAGCCTGGTTTGCCGCAAACCGGCACAGATGCAGGAGTTCCAGCATGACCGACATTCAAAGCCCGCAATCCATTGAACTTTTGACCTTTCAATTGGCCGATCAGGAATACTCCCTCGACATCATGTCGGTCAGAGAGATCCGCGGCTGGACCCGTGCAACTCCCCTGCCACATGCGCCGAAATTCATGAAAGGCGTCATCAATTTGCGAGGGACGGTGTTGCCGGTGATGGATCTGGCGCAACGCCTGGGTCTTGCGGCGCGTGAACAAAACGATCGAAATGTCATCATCGTGGTCAAACACGAAGAGACGATGACTGGCCTCCTGGTTGATGCTGTCTCTGACATCATCGCGCTGACCTCCGATGATCTGCAACCGCCGCCGGAATTGTCATCTGGAACAGCAAATGGGGTGGTGAACGCCTTGACCTTGATAGATGACCGGATGATCCGGGTGCTGGATCTCGCGGCGACCATCAACGATACCGAAAGCGTCGCGGCATGATCACTGCCGCACAGAACGAGGTCACGCTCGACCCGGACAGTTTTCGGTCGATCGCCGAATTGGCTTACCGGGAAAGCGGCCTGACCCTTGTCGAAGAGAAAACTTCGATGATCCAGTCTCGATTGCGCCATCGGCTCAGGGCTCTGAAGCTGGATGATTTTGCGGCCTATTGTACGGTTCTCAATTCCGACGCCGGTCAGTCAGAGCGCCGCCATCTGATTTCAGCCCTGACCACCAATGTCTCCCATTTTTTCCGAGAGGCGCATCACTATGAGAAACTTGCGGCACTGTTTGACAGCCGCCTTTCCAAATTGCGGGCGGGCGGGCAAATGCGGATATGGTCGGCGGGCTGCTCCAACGGGCAGGAAGCGGTATCTGCGGCAATAACTCTTGCGGAACGCACGCCTGAAATCTCCAATATGAACCTGAAGATTCTGGCCACGGACATAGACCAGAATGTCATCCGATTTGCCCGTACGGCACGATATCCGCAAAGGTTGATGCGCGGTGTAACGGCCGAGATGCGCGAGACATATTTTGGCCCACCGGCCGAAGAAAACGGTGAGAAGCATTATCCGGTTTCCCAGACCATCAGACAGATGATCCAGTTCAACGCGCTGAACCTCTTGGGCCCATGGCCGATCCGCACCAAGTTCGAAGTGATCTTTTGCAGGAATGTGGTGATCTACTTTGATGCCCAGACCCAGGAACGGCTTTGGCCAAGGTTTCACCAGGTTTTGCACCCTGACGGACTTTTGTTTCTGGGCCACTCTGAGCGGATCGCAGAGCCGGAGAAGTTTGGATTTGAATGCATTGGCCCGACGACCTATCGGCCATTGCCGCAGTGAAACACCGCCCCTTTGGGTTTTGAAAAGACAAGGAAAGACTTATGGCGCTGCGCGATCAAATCCGCATTATGGTGGTCGACGACATGTCAACCAGCAGAGGCCTCATCACTCAGGCGCTTGACGGCTTTGGTGTGCGCAATGTTGCGACGGCCGAGAATGGCAAGCAAGCCTTGCATGCCTTGGCCAGCAAACCCGCGCATCTGGTGATTTCAGATTACAACATGCCAGAAATGGACGGGCTGCAGCTGCTGCAATATTTGCGTGCGACACCGCAAACCAAGGGGGTTGGGTTTGTACTGATCACCGGGCGGGCCGAACAACAGATCATCGATCACGGCAAAAAACTGGGCATGAACAATTACCTGAAAAAGCCGTTTCAACCGGATGATCTGCGAAATTGTATTGAGGCGGTGGTTGGCCGCCTGTGATGCCCTTCTCGCCGCCCATTCTTCCCGCGACGCAGCCCCTTGTTGGGATCCTGCATCGCATGTCCTCCCATCTCGATGATTTGGCCGCGCGAGTGTATCATGTAGAACATGCGATCGGTGACGAGTTTTCCACCAGCGGACCGCAAGCAACGGCAACCATACAGCGCCTGCAAACCCTTGATCTATTGAGGCAATCATTAGAAGATCTGTCGCTCCTGGTTCTTTTCGTCAGTCAAAGCGATGATCTGTGCGGGCAGTCGGTCAATGAAATCAACCAGCTCGCAAATCGGTTGAGCCTTGATACGACCAAGGCGTTGTTGACCCCCCAATACTGCCCAACACGGCGTGGCAGTCTGCCGCGTGAAGAGGGTGAGGTCGATCTGTTTTGAACTTTGATGGCTGGCACCACCGGCCTGATTACCGTTCTTGATTTTCAAAGCAGCAGCGAACACCAGCAACTGTATTGGTCAAAGAGTCCGCGCAGACCACCAATAGCCCTTACTAAAGAAGCTCCAATCCGTTGCCGGTCACCTCAGCCGCGGGAGCGACGATCGGTTCTGGCTGGGTGTCCATCCGTTGCATCCGCTGCCTCACTGCGCCGGTGCAGGGCCAGAAGACCAGATTGCGGGCACTGTCACCGCCCAGCGATTGCGCCTGACACTCGATATTTTCGCGCTCAAGAAACTCCAGCGTGAAGGCGGCGTTTGACGCGCCGATGTCCGACAGCCCGCTGACCATCTGTGCACCGCCAAACACCTTGGCCTTTAGCCTGTTGCGCATGGCCCCCAGTTTCAGCAGATCATTGATCAAAAGCTCCAATTCGTTCACACCCGCCAAAGCCGCCTGAGTTTCGCCCGTGACCCGGCCCGCAATCAACATGTGGTTCATACCACCAGCCCGCACCACAGGATCCCACAAACAGCAGGCAACACAGGATCCGAGCAAAGTGGAAATGGCCAGGTTCGGGTCATCAGAAACCAGTCTTTGCCCCTGTGTGATAACTCTTTTGACCTCGCTCACGTCACACCCGTCCCTGATTTTCGTGATGTTGGGCCACCGCCAGATTGATCGCAGGCCCCACGTTTCTCAGCGGGAGTTGCTGACCCACAGCACCGAGTTCCCATGCTGCCCGCGGCATCCCATAAACCACCGAGCTTGCCTCGTCCTGACCAATGGTTGTGGCCCCGGCAAGGTACATCTGATGCATTCCGTCGGCACCATCGCGGCCCAGGCCGGTCAAGATGACCGCAATCATATCGGAGTGATAGACCGCAGCAGAGGCAAACAACCGGTCCACCGAGGGGCAATGCAAATCCGCCTCCCGCGCCGGACTAAACCGGCAGGTCCATTTGCCCTTCATGCGGAAAATCTCACTGTGCAGCCCATTGGACGGTGCAAACCTGATCTGCCCATCCTCAAGCGGGGTATTCTCTTTGGCCAGCGCAACATCCTGCGGCAACTGCCGGTTCAGCATCTCAACAAAATTGCGAAGATAGGCCGCTGGCATATGCTGAACAATCACTGCCGCCGGCCCCAAAGGGTGCAAATCCGTCAATACGCGTTCAAGCGCCGTCACTCCGCCTGTCGACGCCCCCAGCAGGATCAGCGGCTGCGCCCAGCCCTCACAATTTTGCCCAATTGGTCCATGCATCTGCGCAGAACCGGCTGCTTTTTGTGAACGTTGTTTGGCCGCGACCAAGACGCGATGCCCAATGTCCTTTTTCACAATTGGATCGCGTGGATCGACGGGGCAGAAAATACAATCCACCGCCCCCTTGGACAGAGCCGCGATCGTTGCTTTGCAATGCCCGCGGCCATTGCCAACGAACAAGACAATTGCGGTAAGATTTCTGTCCAGCAGCTGTCGCAACAACCTAAGGCTGGGTTGCGGCGCAGCTCCCAGCACAACCATCACAGCGTCGGGTCGGCCGGCAGTGAGGAGTGTTTGCGTCGCTTCTGCATGAGTGGTCTCGACCAACAGATTCAATTTAGGGTGTTCGCGCACAATGGCACGCACCCATGCCCGCAGGTGCGGCGCATCATCGACAATCGCGATTTGCCGCACCAACCCGATGGTGGATTTCAACACGTCCGTCAAAACACATTGATGGTGTGCTGCACGAAACCATCCCTCCAATCACTGCGGCTGTTCTCCTATGGTTTTCGCGGCCCGGAGTGAACATCATGTTAAGCGATCAGGGGGTCGGCCATCTTTTTGGAAGTGAACGGGATGTCTTTCATTGGATGGGGCATCAATGAAAGCGGCATAGGTCAAGGGCAGGTTGAAGGCTCCGGCCCAAAAGGCATGTGCGTTATCACAACACCCGATGAAGCAGCTTCCCGGTTTTTACAATTTCAAACACATTTTCACTGCGATAATTCACCGGTGAGCCATCCAATAGACGCGCCTCCTGGTGCCCGATCACCTCAACCTTTTGACCTGCCGAATTCTCCACCAAAGTGAAGTGCTCATAGACAATCAACTGACATGGTTTCTTATTTTCGTCATTGCAAAGAATCCGGCTAAGTTCTCGAACGGGCATTCAGTAAATCCAAGTCTGCATCAACAGCGACTGCAGTTTATGAACTCACAATCCAGACAAACAACATTTTTCAGCGTTTTGGGTGATAATTCACTTTGGGCGGGAAATTGAACTGGCCCCAACGACATTGTTTTCATCGCTGAGCAACCTATCACCCGCTGGAACCGTGTTGTTAACCAGATCACACCCTCCCTGATCACCGGCGCAGCCTCCGCCGTATCAAACTAGGTTGATGAAGACGGGCTCCGGCAAAATGCCGGGGCCTTTCCTTGCCTGTGGGCAAGCCAGTGCTGGCTGTTGCCAAGCCGACATGAGGCCGCATCAGACCTCACCTCAATACTCTCAGGTCACCTGCAGCAATAGACGGCACAATCAGCGCCATGCAGCGGCCATTGGTGCGCGCGCCGGGCCGATCAAGGCTCGCCTCATGAAGCCATAATTTAGAATGGCTCAGTCCCATCTCGATCACGCCCTTGCTCAGGTTTCTCAATGCAGGAGGTCCATGACCCCCTAGAAATGCGGAGTTGAGAAACACATAACCCAAGCGGCAGTTACAACTGAACAATGCCGAAAAACAGAAAAGGCCGCCAAAGGCGACCCGATCAAGAAAGATAATGGCGGAGCGACAGGGATTCGAACCCTGGAGACGGTCTCCCGCCTACACACTTTCCAGGCGTGCGCCTTCGACCACTCGGCCACCGCTCCGTTGGGGGCGGTTTACCGTTACCCCGCCATAAGTTGCAAGAGGGAAATCGCGCCCTTTTGCCCCTCTGTGCAATTAACTTTCCAGATGCACATAGACCCGGCGATTCACCCGGCCTTTCTTTTCGATTTTACCGAGCCGCAGTGCGCCGATTTCCCCGGTGCGGGCCACATGGGTGCCGCCGCAAGGCTGCAGGTCGATCCAGTCATCCTCTTCGCCAATGCGCACCAATCGCACGTCGTCGGCCCCCATGGGAGGCTTGACGGCCATCGTCTTGATCAGATGCGGCGCATCGGCCAGCTCGCGCGAGGTGATCCAACCGTCGCTGACGCGGGCATCCATGCCGACATATTCATTGAGGTCTTCTTCGATTCCATCGCGGTCTTCTGGCGCGTTTGGCATGTCAAAATCCAACCGCCCGTGGGTTGCAGAGATCTGGCCGCCCGTGACGCCAAAGGGTATGACAACCGACAACAGATGCAGGGCCGTATGCACGCGCATCAACCGGTGTCGGCGGTCCCAGTCCAGTTCCTGCACCACGTGCGCTCCGACAGGCGGTAGCGCCGCAGGTTCGGCCGCCACCAACACGATGTCATCGCCCTGTCCTTTGACGGCCGTGGCAATGGGCAGGCGTTGCCCGTCCCAGGACAGCCAGCCCGAATCCCCCGGTTGTCCACCGCCCGTCGGATAAAACACTGTCGCATCCAAGACGACACCGCCCTCAGGGGTGATGCTTTTCACTTTGCCTGGTGCCTCTCGCAAATAGGCATCATCGCGAAACAGCATCGTGGTCATAGGCTGTCATCCTCATTCTTTGTCATATTTTGCGCCGGCTCCTTGGGTTGTGCCAGCACCTCGGGATTGCGCAGCCAAAGATCGCGCTGTGCAAATGGAATTTCAAAACCTTCCTCGGCAAACCGTGCGGCGATCGCGTGGTTTATGTCGCTCTTGATCGACATCATCCAGTTCACGTCGCGCAGATAGCAGCGGATCTCGAACTCAAGCGAATCTGCCCCGAAATTGACCATCAGAACATTCGGCGGCGGCGTGGTCAGAACCATCGGCTGCGCCTCGGCGATCTCGCGCAAGACCTTTTCGACATGCCGTGTGTCAGTGCCATAAGCCACGCCAACCGGCACGATCAACCGGCCCACGGTGTTGCCGCGGGTGAAGTTGGTTACAGTGCCGGAGACCAGATCCGCGTTGGGCACGATCACATCGGTGCGGTCAAAGGTCTCGATCCGGGTCGAGCGCACGGAGATGTCACGTACGTATCCCATCTGGCCGCCCACTTCGATCCAATCGCCCTCGGAAATGGGGCGTTCAATCAGCAGGATAATCCCGGAGACAAAGTTGCTGACCACAGTCTGAAGGCCAAAACCGATGCCCACAGACAGCGCCCCGGCGACAATCGCAAGCGACGACAGATCAAGGCCCGCCCCTGTCACCGCTGCCAGGGCGGCAAGGAATATCCCGACATAGCCAAGGCCCGACACGATGGCATTCTGCCCGCCCACGTCAATCTTGGTCTTGGGCAGGACATTGTTGCGCAGCGCCGATTGTACCAGCCGGGTCAGCCCGTAACCGATGACAAAAATCACCGCAAAGGCAAGGAAATCCGTCGGTGAAATCCGGCTTTCCCCAATGGCAAAACCACGCCCGATCGCCGACCACAATTCGGTCAGATCCGTGACCCGCGCGCCCCAGACCAACGCCAGCACAGGCGCGACAAGAACCAACAGGATCAGCCCGAACAACACCGGCCAAAGCGCATCCCGCGCTTGCACCCCCTGCCCTGTTACGGCGCCATAGACATCCGCGGTAAAGCGCTGCAGGGACATCACAAGCCCAAGCAGGATCAGGGTCAGGATATAGGGCGGCAGGATCGCATCGGCGGCCCTGAAATACCCCGCCGCCAGCAAGATCGGAGAGAGCAGCCCGACAACAACCGCCCCCGTGCCAAGCCAGCGCACTACCCGGCTAAAGCTGGACACGCGCGGCTCTGCGTCCGTTTCGTCCTCGTTCAGGATCACCTCATACCCGCGCAGAACGCTCCCGATCCGGTAAAGCGCGATGGAAGAGACGAGCATCGGCGGGAAGGTCAGCACCGCTTTGGTGGCTTCGGCGTAAAAACCCGATTGCAACACCAGCGTGATGACTTCGCCCAGCACAATCATCACTGTGATCACCGCCACATGAAAGCGTAGCTCACCACGTTTGTCCTGCGGCAGCAGGATCAATGCCTCGTCATCATTGGAAGAAAACACCCGATCGGAGACCCAGCGCACACACATCATTATGCCCGCCAGCACCGCGATGCTGATCAATACCTCATGACCGGACTCGCCAAAGAACTGGGTCGAGATCGCCGCAAAGGCCAAGAGGATCATGCCTGCAAACGGCAAGATCACCTGAAGCAAGGACACCACGAAACCCCAGATCCCCAAGCCCCGTGCGCCCAACCGGCGCAGCTTGTCCACGATTACGCGGGACCACTTTTTACCGCGCAAAATCAGGATGCTGCCCAACACCAGCAACAGCAGGGCAATCGGCAGGGTTGAACGCAGCTCATCCCAGCTGTGTTCCTTGCCCCTGCGCGGATTCTCGTTCCACAACCCGTCTACCGCACGCATGAATTCGGTCAGCGCCGGTTGCCAATGTACCGGATTGAGCGGCGATGGCGTCACGGTGAGCAATTCCCGTGCCTGACGGTCACGCAAGATCCGGTCAATCTCCCCGACCAGATTGTCCGCCCGCACAAAGGCGGTTTCAGCCCGATGCACGGGCAACAACAGCTTGGCAAGCTGATCGTTCAGCTCTTCCCGCTTGGCCGCAACATCAGCAGCTTCCGCTGGTGCGCCCTCGCCCTCCGGCTTGGGGCCAAGTGCGGCCAGTTGTTCCCGCAATGTGGCGATGCGCGTGGCGTTCTGATCACGGGCCGTGTCGAATTGACCGCGGAAATCGGCGATCCGCGACCGCAACGCTTCAAACGTGTCGTTGGATCCGCGTTCAGCATCTATGGTTTCCTCGGCGCCTCTTGCCAAAGTCTCCCAACGTTCAAAGGCCTCTTGCGAGACTTCCTGCGCAAAGGCCGGTGCGATCAACAACCACAGGCCAACAAGCGCAAAGACCCCGGTGCGCAGCGCCGCGCCCATCACTGATCTTCAAAGACGCCGGGAATGGAGGCCGGTGCCCTGTCCAGCCATGAGGGTGTCGGCAGACCCTTTTCACGCAGGAATTCAGGATTGAACAATTTGGATTGGTAGCGCGTGCCAAAGTCACAAAGGATCGTGACGATCGTGTGCCCCGGCCCCATTTCCTTGGCCAGACGGATCGCGCCCGCCACATTGACGCCCGAAGACGCCCCAAGGCACAGCCCTTCATGCTGCAGCAGGTCAAACACCACCGGCAATGCCTCGGCATCGGGAATATTATAGCTGAAATCCGGCTTCAGCCCTTCGAGGTTCTTGGTGATCCGCACCTGACCGATACCTTCGGCAATCGACCCGCCCTCAAAGGCCAGTTCACCCGTGGTGTAATAGGAATGCAGCGCAGCGCCATCGGGATCGGCCAGGGCAATTTTCACGCCCTTCGGCTGAAGCGCCATGGCGATCCCGGCCAGCGTGCCGCCAGACCCGACCGCACAGCAAAAGCCGTCTACCTTGCCGCCGGTCTGTTCCCAAATCTCGGGGCCGGTGGTTTCAACATGCGATTGCCGGTTGGCGACATTGTCAAACTGGTTGGCCCAGATCACCCCTTCATTGGTGGTGCGGGCCAGCTCATTCGCCAGACGTTCGGAATAGCGCACAAAATTGTTCGGGTTGCGGTAGGGCGCGGCGGGCACCTGCACCAGTTCGGCACCAGCAAGGCGCAACATGTCTTTCTTTTCCTGGCTTTGCGTCTCGGGAATGACAATCACGGTCTTGAATCCCATCGAGGCCCCAACCAGCGCCAGACCAATACCGGTATTGCCTGCGGTGCCTTCAACAATGGTGCCGCCGGGCTTGAGTGTGCCTTTGGCAATTGCATCTTGAATGATAAACAGCGCCGCGCGGTCCTTGACCGACTGACCGGGGTTCATGAATTCGGCCTTGCCGTAGATCTCGCATCCGGTGTCTTCGCTGGCTTTGCGCAGGCGGATAAGAGGTGTGTTGCCAATGGCTTGCGCCAGATCAGATGCGACGTGCATGAAAGCCCCCAAAGTTGTGCTTACTCCGGTGTAGCTGCCGCCTTCGCCAATCTCAAGCCATCGCGGTGCCGTGCCAGCCAATAGGCCACCAAAACCAGTGGCGCATTCACCGCCCCCATGCCATCGACCAGATCCATCAAATCGTCAAAGGACATCAGGTGGCTGCGGATATCCTCGGCCTCGCTGTCCAGCCCGCCAATGCCCGTCACCTCATCCGGAAGATCGGCAAGTCCAAGATAAATATAGTAAAATTCTGTTGAATTACCAGGGGATGCATAAACCTCGCTGACCGGCAGCACCTCACCCAGCGTCAGCCCGGCCTCCTCTTGCGCCTCGCGGCGGGCGGCCATCTGCGGTGTTTCGCCGGGGTCCACAGCCCCTGCAATTGGCTCTAACTGCCAGCAGGATTTATCGCCACGCGCCAATGGCCCCATCCGCACCTGTTCGATCAACAAAACGCGATCACGCAGCGGATCATAAGGCAGCACAATCGCCGCGTCCGATCCGACAAAAACCGCACGGTCCACCGGGGCTGACAGTGCGCCATCAAACCGCTCGTAGCGCAAACGCATTTCATCGAGTGCATAAAAGTTGGAATAGACCCGCTGCTGGTTCTGAACATCTATCTGTCCATGCAGCGTCCCTGCCCCATGAATGGAGGCCGATGCGTTGACCTTTGCCGCCGCGCGGGCGCGAATGCGCGGAAACATGCGGGCGACATCATCGCGGCTGCGGCTCCCCATGTACCCCATCACCTCGACCGCGGCATGGCGGCTCAACGCGCCCCACTCGTCCTGCCAAAGGGACAGATCCCAAGGCCCGTCAGGCGCCCAAAGATCCGGCTCTGGCACATAGACCTCTCCGCTTTGCCCATCCTCCAGTGTGATCTGATGCAGATCGTAGCCAAAGCCACCCTCATAGAAATCCAGCCGCGCGATCTGCTCCGGGGTCAGTCCCCGCACCAAGACGCCCTTGGCGGTCTCGCCCGTGCAGGTTTCGATCATCGGAAACGGCCCTTGGGCCACGGACGACACTTTGTATCCGGGCAAAACCGCAGGTGTTACATCCAACGCATCGCCGCTGGCACCCATCACGATCTCAAGCAATGGCCGGTCCCGCAGGGTGCCATAAAAAAACAGGTTTCTCATGAACTTAGCGACCGTGCTTATGGGCAAACTCAACCAACAGACCGCTGAACACCGAAGCGATCACCGCAACGATCGTAATGGGCACGGTCATGATAATCACGGCAAATTCTGCACCGATCTGAAAAACGGCCACCATCGCCTCGAAAGGGCCATCGTAACGGTTGCGCATGGCAAGCCGGAACATCTCGTAAATGGCTTGAACACCGACGCCCCAGAGCAACAGAACAAAGACCCCCGTCAGACCATTGTTGATCGCCGCTGTCGTCCCGCGACCCGCGCGGCGGCCCATCACGAACCAACCCGCACAGAGACCAAGAACAATATTCAAGGGGATAAAATAGCCAAAATCCGTGCTCTCCGGCATCAGCGGCATGACCATCAAGGACAGGATATAGCCAACGACCGCCAAACAGACGGCTGCCATCAATTTTGCGGCGGTGGGCATGGGATGGCTCCTTAAGAAAGGTTAACCCGGTCGCCTTACCGTAATCTGTGTGACGTCGCAATTTCCACTGTCAAATGTAGCCGCGCAGGAAGTGAGGTAAAAATTCCACATGCGTCGGAACCGATCATCAAAGCCTAGCGTGGTGATCTGGTCCCATTTGTCGTTAAAGGTTTCATGCCACCGGCGCAGGGTGATATCATAGCTTTTGCCAAACTCGATGGATTTATCGACGATCAATCCGGCCTTCTCGACCTGTTCACGCAAGATCACCGGACTGGGCAACATACCGCCCGGAAAGATGTATTTCTGGATGAAATCAACGCCGCGTTTGTACACGTCCCAACGGGCATGATCGACGGTAATAATCTGCAAGGTCGCGGCACGGCCAGGTTTAAGACAATCGCGCAAAGCATTGAAATAAGTTGGCCAATATTTCTCGCCAACCGCCTCGAACATTTCGATACTTGCAATACCGTCATAATGGCCGGTCTCGTCGCGATAATCTTGAAGCTTTAGATTAACTTGCCCAGAAAGTCCCGCTTTTTCAATTCGTTCCTTGGCAAACTTAAACTGCTCTTCACTGATGGTCAGGCCTGTTACCTTGAGCCCGCGTTCCTTAGCGGCATATTCGGCAAACCCGCCCCAGCCACAGCCGATTTCCAGAACATGATCACCCGGCTTGACGCCCATCTGATCCACCATGGACTTGTACTTTTCGGTCTGCGCCGCCTCCAGCGACAGCTGAGCATTTTCATCGAACAACGCCGAGGAATAGGTCATCGTGTCATCCAGCCAGAGGCCGTAAAAATCGTTGCCCAGATCATAATGATAGCTGATGTTCTTGCGGGCCTGCGTTTTGGAATTGCTTTGCAGCCAGAACCGCATTTTCTCGAACAGGCGCACCATGCTCAGCCCCGGAAACCCGTCATAAAGCTCATCGTTGTCCGCATGAACGAGGTCCATGAAAGCCTGCAGATCGGGCGTGGACCACCATTCGTCAAGATAGGCGTCACTAAACCCAAGATCGCCCTCGCGGATCAGACGCGAGAACAGGTCATCGTTGTGGATATGCAATTCCGCGACCGGACCGGGCAATTTACCCTCGGCCCTGAACCGCCGTCCATCCGGCAAAACAAAGTCGAGCCGCCCGCGCTGCATGTCTTGTGCCATCGCAAAAACCCGCGCGAAATAGCGCGGAAGGTCTTTTTGCCCCTCTGTCGAGATCAAGGTCATATCACGCTCCCCTTCGTGCTCCTCAGGCGCAATCAGCTTACCGCGCTTCGCAGAATTAACAATTCCTTAATGATAGCGGCCGGTTTTCCTAATCTTTGCGGTTCTCATAAGCCGTCAGCGCCCTTTTGCGCCCCCCGTCAAGCGACACAATCGGCGTAGGATAGCTGTCTTGCGCATTCATGCCCCAGTGGCGCGGACAGGCCTCAAAGAAGGCAAGCGCATCGTCATGTGCCGCATCACGGCCTTCGGCAATCCAGCGGTCCACATAGGCGGCGTCTGGGTCAAATTTCTCGCGCTGGGTGACGGGATTGAACACGCGGAAATACGGCGCGGCATCCGGGCCTGACCCGGCGGTCCATTGCCAGCCCATTGCATTGCTGGCCGGATCCCAGTCAATCAAGCAGTCCTCGAACCACGCCTGCCCGATCCGCCAATGGGTCATCAGGTGTTTGGTCAGATAACTGGCCACGATCATCCGTGCGCGGTTGTGCATGCGGCCAGTCACATAGAGCTCCCGCATCGCTGCATCGACAAAAGGCACGCCCGTGCGGCCCTTTTTCCACGCCCAGACTTCGGCGGCGCGGCCATCATCTTTCCAAGGAAAATCGTCCCATTCCTCGCGCCAGTTCTGGTCCAGAATGCGCGGCGTATGGTGCATCAGATGATAGGCAAACTCGCGCCAGACCAGTTCTTTCAGGAAAGTCTCGGCGCCGCGTTTGCCTTCTTGCAGGGCGCGTTGGCCCGCATGCCAGCATTGATGCGGGCTGATCTCGCCCAGGCTGAGGTTCTCTGAGAGGTTGGACGTGCCATCCATCCCCGGCGTGTTCCGGTTGTCTTTGTAGCCATCAATCAGATGGGCAATGAAATGGCCCAGCCGCGCCTGTGCTGCGGCTTCACCCAATTGCACGAAGGGGCGCACAACCGCGGCACCGCGGTTCATCTCGGCCCCCATCTCCCATTCTGCCAAAGCATCACTTTTTGGCCAGTTTTCAGGGGGGTGCAGATCTGATGGGGCGCTGCGCGGCACCTCGACATCGTGGGTTTTCACCGTTTTCCAGAACGGCGAATAGACCTTGTAGTAGCCGCCCGTCTTGGTCTCCACCGTCCAAGGCTCAAACATCAGATGGCCACCAAAGGACCGCGCGTCGATACCCTGCTCTTTCAGCTCCGCTTTGATCTGACTGTCTCGTGCCACAGTTTGAGGATCATAAAGCCGCGACCAATAGACTGCGCCGGCACCGGTTTCCTTGATCAGATCCTGCAAGGCATCCAAAGCCTGGTCAGACCGCCGCAGGATCAGGCGGCTGCCCTTCTCTTCCAACGCCTCACCAAGCGCACCGACCCCGAGGCCCAGCCGCCATTTTGGTGCCGCGCCCAGATTTTCGCTCAGCCCGTCATGGACAAAAACCGGAATGACCGGCCGGCCACTGTCACAAGCCGCCGAAAGCGCCGCGTGATCGCTCAGCCGCAGATCCCGCCGAAACCAGACCAAGATCGGTGATGTATCGCTCATGCTATGCCCTTCTGGATTCTGCCTTTTCCTAAACTAGGGCGCGGCAGGAACCTTCAAGGCGCAAAATCACAAAACATCGTCCAATGCGTTCAAGAGCTGATCTACCTCGGCCTTTGTGGTGTAATGGGTAAAGCTGAGGCGCAGCACACCTTTGTCTTCATCCACACCCATCGCCTTCAATGCGCGGCCAGCGTAAAAGTCGCCGCCGCCTGCCATGATCCCGTGTTTGGCCAGCTCCGTTGCAGCCTCCAGGCCCGGACGGTTCAGCGCCATGGCCACTGTGGGTGCACGGCCCACCGCCTCTGCCGGACCAATCAGGCGCACAGAATTGCGATCCTTCACCGCGTCCAGCAACGGCTGCAACAGCGCGGTCTCATGATCCCGCATCATGTCATGCACCGCCGCGCCGCGCCCAGCGGCATCGGCATCCCCACCAATGTGATGGGCATAAAAGGCATCCACATAATCGGCCATCCCCGCAGAAGCGGCGACCTGCGCATGATCCGGGCCAGCAGGCGTCAGACGTTTGTAAAGTGTATCGCCGTTAAAGACATGCGCCTGATTTGGCAGCAGATTGCCCAAGGCACGCCGAATGACCATCAACCCCTGATGCGGGCCAAAGGTCTTGTATGCGGAGAACAGATAGATATCCGGGCCCATATTGCCCACATCAGCAAAGCCATGCGGCGCATATGACACGCCATCGACACAGACAAAGGCTCCCGCCGCATGGGCGAGTGCAGTGATCTCCACCACCGGATTGATCTGGCCAACAACGTTTGAGCAATGCGGGAAACACACCAGCCGCACATCTTCATCCAGCAGGTTTTCCAGATCATCGGTGTTCAACGCACCGGTATCGGGATCGACACACCATTCGCGCACCTCGATGCCCCGGTCCGCCAGACGCCGCCAAGGGCCGGTGTTGGCCTCGTGATCCTGGTTGGTCACGATGATCGCTTCGCCCGGCTCAAGCAACTGCCCAAAGGCCTGCGCCAAAACATAGGTGTTCTGCGTGGTCGAAGGCCCAAAGCTCAGCTCGTCGGTTTCTACCCCAAGAATAGCTGCCATGCGGCGGCGGGCCTCGTCCATCTCCTGACCACCAAGCTGGCTGGCCTCATAAGGGGCGTAAGGCTGGACCTTGCGCTGGGTGTAAAACCGCGTCAGTCGGTCAATCACCGGTTTGCAGGTGTAAGACCCGCCAGCGTTCTCGAAAAAAGCCTGCCCTTGAAGGGATGGCTCGGCGAAGGCGGGAAATTGGGCCCGGACCCATGCGGTATCTAATGTCATGGCGGCACATTTCTACAGCCAACGGCCCGCGTCAAACCCAAAACCAAGTTGTTGAAAAACCGAAACTGAGCGGTTGCCGGACCGCCCCAAGCGTTCAAGCCGACAAAAATACCTGCCAAATTGTCGTATTTTGCGTCATACTGTCGCGGCACAGCATATGTGCATGTTTCGAATTTGTAACACGTTCGGGTCAAGGTGCGGACCCAAATCTGTTTACCGCGCCCTTCAAAGTGGGTGTTCATGCCACGCCAGTTCCCGGCGCGGCAGTTGCCCCACGCAAAACAGATCGCGTGCAGCGATCGACAAACAGGGACACTTCTCATGTCAGTCAAACCTCCTTTTACGGATCTAGATATCCAAACGCAGGATGGCGGATTCTACGAAGGCTATAGCCTTCCAATTGCCTTGATATCAAAGATCAGCATGGTTCTGCTGGTGCTATGGGCGCTTATCTTTCCGCTCAATGCCGGCAGCATGCTGTCGAGCATCAACTCAACATTGCTGCAAAGCTTTAACACCTTCTACATTCTTGCCGTTGGTGCCTTTGCGTTCTTTCTCTTTGCCATCGCGCTGATCCCCTCCACGGGCAAGCGCGTCCTGGGCACACCGGGCCAAAAGCCGGAGTTCAGCAACTTTTCCTGGTTCTCGATGATGTTCGGCGCCGGTCTGGGTGTGGGTCTGATGACCTTTGCCACGGCAGAACCTCTTGGCCTTTGGGGCTCCAACCCGGTGCTGCTGTCCAGTGACATTGCACCAAATACCCCCGAGGCACTGCAATCTGGCTACCGCTATACCTTCGCGCACTACGGCTTTCACGCCTGGGCGATCTATGTCGTGACCGGTCTCAGCCTTGCCTATTACGCCTACACACGCGGCATGCCGCTGACGATCCGTTCGGCGCTGACGCCCCTCATTGGCAAATATGCCAACGGGTTTTTTGGCCACGTGATCGACGTGCTTGGCGTTGTGGCAACGATCCTTGGTGTCTCTGTGACAATCGGCTTCGGCGTAAGCCAGCTTGTTGATGGCGCTTATGCAATCACCGGCGCAGGCTGGTTGATGGACACCACAGGTGACACACCAACAGCCACCAAAGCAGGCCTGATCACAGCACTTGTGATGATCATGGCGCTGTCGATCCTGTCGGCGGTTTCAGGGGTTGGGCGCGGCGTTAAGTGGTTGTCAAACATCAACCTCGTACTCTCGCTGATCCTGCTTTTGACATTCGTCATCTTTGGCTCGTTCCTCTTTGCGATGACAACCTATGCATCGGCATTTGTGGATTACATCCTCAACTTCATCTCGCTGAGCTTTGCCGCACATGGTCCGGTTTCGGCTGACATGTTCGCCTCGACGGCACCTGCGGCAGTTCAGGCACTGGAAGCCGACCAACTCGCAACGGTCTATGGCGGTGCGACAAACGCATGGGGCAGCTTTGGCGGCTTCACAACCAGCGTTGCGGATGCGGGCATCACCTTGTCCGAAGCAGACCTGGCCGCCGCCTATGCAGCCGGTACCGAAGGACGCCTCTTCAACTGGCAGGCCGGTTGGACAACGTTCTACTGGGCTTGGTGGATCGCGTTCTCGCCATTTGTGGGTCTGTTCCTGGCCCGCATTTCCAAAGGCCGCTCGGTGCGTGAATTCGTATTGGGCGCCGTGATTGCACCATCCCTGGTTTGCTTTGCCTGGATGACCATCCTCGGCGGCACAGCCATTGATCTGGAACTGTCCGGCACCGCAGATGGCGCCATCATCGCGGCCTCCAACTCGGCCAAGCTGTTCGTGACACTGGAACAGATGCTGTCGGGCGGTGTGCTTCAGGCGCTGATCGTCATGTGTGTTGTACTGATCATGACCTTCTTGGTGACTTCCGCAGACTCCGGCATTCTGGTGATGAACACCATCATGTCCGGCGGTGCAGAAGAAACCGGCGTCAAACACCGTATCATCTGGGGTGTGATCCTGACGCTGGTGATCGGCACGCTGCTGCTGGCCGGCGGTGGCGGTCTGTCGGCCCTGCAAAACGCGATGATCATCGGGGCATTGCCCTTTACGATGGTTATGGTTGGCATGGTGCTGGCGCTGATCAAGGCGCTTTACAACGATGGACGCCGCGACAGCGCGGGCATTGCAACAGATGTCGCAGGCCAGCCCGCTGAATAAGCGCTAGACCACTCAAAGCAAACAAAAAAGGCGGCGTCCGGGAAACCGGGCGCCGCCTTTTCATTGCGCGAAAGAGACCTCAGTCGATGGCCGCTGCGATCGCCTCGGCATGGCTCTTGATCAGATCCATGTCCCCCATCGTCCCCGCAGGGCGCATCGGCACGCCCGCATGGCGCGGATGGATGTGGAAATGCAGGTGAAACACCTCCTGCCCGCCTGCCGCTTCACTGAACTGTTGCAGGGTGATCCCATCGGCCTCAAACGCGGACTTGGCTGCGTTTGCCACTTTCTTGACCGTCGCCATACAGGCTGCCAACTGCTCGGGCGAGGCGTCTAGAATGTTGCGGCACGGGGTTTTGGGGATCACCAGACAATGCCCGTCACTGCGCGGCATGATGTCCATAAAGCAATAGGTTGCGTCGTCCTCGTAGACCTTGAAACTGGGGATCTCCCCCCGCAGGATCTTGGCAAAGATATTATCGTCGTCATAGGCGCTCATCATGGTCTCCTGATCTCTTTGCCCCTGTCTAAAGGCAAGGCGGCCCGCCGTCGAGACACCCCTAAACCAACCGCGCCCGCGCCGCCCTGAGCAAGGACCGCGCATAGAACCGATGTAGCGGAACTATGGCCCGCGCCAGCCAGGGCAACTCCTGCCCGGCGCGCGGCACCACCGCCGATCCAAACAACAAGCGTGTTCCGCCCCCGGCGGTGTCCTCCACCGCCAGATAAGACCGCGTATGCCCGCCCAGATCGCGCATCAGGATCTGCCCGTCACCGCGCCCCTCTACGGTCCAGGCAGCATAGGCATCCGCCGACCCCGCCGCCACCGGCGCAATGTCCCAGTTGATGGGTTTGCCCCGCAAATGCCCCCGCAACACAAGCTTTTCCAAACCAAACAGCCAACTGCCGTAAAAAGCTTCCAGAAAAGCAGGCAGCGCCACCTTTTGCGGCAGCGCTGTCTCAAAACAATCGGTGTAACACCCTGCCTGCGCGGCATAGCGCTGCAACAGCGCCTCCTCCGGCAGGGCGCAGGCGGCGATCATCCCGCGTTCACATCCACAACAACGCGGCCCTGCACCTGCCCCTTGAGGATATCGGCCCCAAGCTGCGGCAAATCAGCCAAAGTGGCCGGGCGCACCATCGCTTCCAGCTTCTCCATCGGCAGATCTTTTGCGATCCGCTCCCAGGCGCGCAACCGGTTGTCATAGGGCTGCATCACGCTATCGATGCCCAAAAGGTTCACCCCGCGCAGCAGGAACGGGATCACGGTCGCCGGAAGACCGGCACCGCCCGCAAGACCCACCGCCGCAACGCTGGCGCCATATTCCATCTGGCCCAGAACCCGCGCCAACATGGCGCCGCCCACAGCATCGACACAGCCGCCCCAGGTTTCGCCCTCAAGAGGGCGCTTGACGGTCTCGTTCAGCTCCTCACGCGGCACGATCTGGCTTGCACCGAGATCGCGCAGATAGGCTTCGGTCTCCGGCCGTCCGGTAACTGCCGCCACCTTGTACCCCAAATGCGCCAATATCGCGGTCGCCACAGACCCAACGCCGCCAGCAGCCCCGGTCACCAACACCGGCCCGGCCTTGATCCCGTGATCCTCCAGCGCCATGACCGACAACATCGCGGTAAATCCGGCCGTGCCGACCGCCATCGCCTGACGCGTGTCCAGACCCGCAGGCAGCGGCACCAGCCAATCGGCCTTCACCCGTGCCTTCTGGGAATAGCCGCCCCAATGGGCCTCGCCGACGCGCCATCCCGTCAACACCACCTTGTCACCGGGCTTGTAACGGTCATCATCCGAAGCCTCGACCGTTCCGGAAAAATCAATTCCCGGCACATGCGGATAATTTCGCACCAAGCCGCCCCCTGGCCCGATGCACAAACCATCCTTGTAATTCACCGTCGAATACTCAACTGCCACCGTCACTTCTGCCTGCGGCAGCTGATCCAATGTCATCTCCTCTACCGCGGCAGAGGTCTTGCCATCCTCATCCTTGTTCACAACCAGTGCTTTAAACATCTCATTCTCCATTCCGGGGACTGTCCCCCTCATGCCTTTTTGGCTCTAAATATTCCGGGGGTGCGGGGGCTGGCCCCCGCTCCTGCCCTCTGATCTTGTCTCAGGACCAAAAGCCCTCGCGCACCACCGCGCCGCGCAGGCCGCCGGGCGTTTCCACCTGCAAACGCCTGCCCGGTGCCCAATGACTTTTGCGCACCATCCCGATGGCAACATTGGTCTGAAAATCCGGTGACCACACCGCGGAACTGACATGCCCGACCTGTCGGCCTTCGTCAAACAGCGGCCACAGCCGATCACAGCCCGCCAATGGCTCGCCCTCAATGTCAATCGCGCGGATCTGCTGCACCGGCCCTTCATCCGCGCAGGCTTGCAGGGCCGAATGCCCGATGCACTGGGCCTCGGGCCCGACCTTGCAGAACTTACCCAGCCCACATTCAAACGGCGTATTGGCGCGGGTCATGTCATTGCCATAGCTCAGAAGCCCGCCTTCGATCCGCTCAATCAGGTTCGGACAACCGGCGCGGACATCCAGATCTTGCCCCGCCTCCATCAATGCGTCCCACAGCGGCATGCCCAGATCACTCCCCTCTAGGTAGATTTCAAATCCACCCTGTTTGGAATAGCCCGACCGTGCCACGACCAGCGCCCGCCCCTGAAAATCAAAGCGGCCGAACCGGAAGAACCGCACATCGCGCACCGCCTCGCCAAAGACCCGTGCCATCAGATCATCGGCCAGCGGGCCTTGCACGCCAAGCGGGCTGACATCCGGCTCCTCAATGGTCACATCCAGGTTCCGGCCAAACGCCACACCCTTGACCCAGAGCAACAGATCGCTGTCGGCAATCGAGATCCACCAGCGATCCTCGGCCAACTTGACGGCCACCGGATCGTTCAACATGCCGCCGGCCTCATCGACAATCGGAACATAGTAACACTGACCGACCTGCATCTTGTCCAAGGCGCGCGGTGTCAGCAATTGCATCAGCTGCGCCGCATCTGGCCCGCGCAATTCAACCTGCCGTTCACAGGACACATCCCAGATTTGCACAGCCTTCTTGAGGTGATGATAGTCCGCCTCGACGCTTTCAAATACCGTGGGCAGCAGCATCCGGTTGTAAACGGTAAAGGCCTTTACGCCCGCAGCTTCGACGCCGTCAGAGAAGGGTGTGCGCCGCAGCCGGCGGGAAGGTGAGATAAATGCCATCAAAGGTCCTCCGGCATAAAAAGAAGATCGGTCACCGGCGCTTTTTGACCGGCGGCGGTAAGCATTGCATGTACTTGACCCCGATGGTGGGTCTGGTGGTTGAAGTAGTGGGTGATACACAATGAAAGTGGTGTCTTAACTTCCTCCTCCATCGATATGGATTTCCACGTTAATTCACCTGTCAGATCGACCTGTCTAAGGCGGTCAGCCCAGGCAATGATCCTCTTGTCGCAGCGAAACCGCTCTGACGACCAGATCGAAATTGTAGGATATAAATCAATGAACTGCGACGCGTTTGCAATCTTTGGATAGTCACCGCCAGCAAAGCGGGACAGCCACAGGAGATCACCCCACAGCAGATGATTCAAAGTCCCCTTAATAGACCCGAAAAACGCGCCGCGATCCAGCTCAACCTCCGCATCATCCATCTGTTTAAGAATGGAGTACAACTGGTTGTTTTGCCACAAGTTATATCGAGACATGATCTTAACATAGTCAGGTGTAATCACATTAAGTTCTCCATTTAATTGTCCACTTTCAGAGTGTTAGATATCATTCCTAATGCAAAGCTTGAATGCGAACACGTCTACGTGCGCCTTCGCTTCATTTCTGTGCCCCGGCCTTAAGTTCGAAGAAGCAAAGCCTTTTCAATTCCGGTCAATTTCCCTAATGTCAGACAATTGATAATCCGGCAAACTTTAAATGTAAGACATATGAAAATTGATCCCGAAAATCCGGCAGATTTGCCGGTTCAAATCGCAGCGGCCATTCGTGATGCCATTGTTCAGGGGCGTCTGATCGTTGATCAACGCCTGCCAACCGAGGCCGAGCTTGCCGACAGTTTCGGCGTCTCCCGCCCCACGGTGCGCGAGGCACTTAAACGACTGGCCGCACAATCCCTGATCCGCACACAGCGTGGTGCAACGGGCGGTGCATTTGTCAATCGCATCACATTTCGCGAAGCGCAGCAACAGCAGATCACAACCTCCACCCTGCTGCTTTCCATGAATGACGTCAGTTTCGAAACCGCTTGCGAGGCACGTTTCGCACTGGAACGCGCCTGTGCACCCCTGGCCGCGGAACGCCGCGAAGCGACACATTTGGCAACCATGCGAGACCAGATCACCCGCCAGCGCAGCGAGGATCTGACGGATGAGGCATTCTGCGCCTCTGATGTGGCCTTTCACCGCGCCTTGGTGGATGCAGCCGGAAATCCGGTTTTGTCCTATCAGCTTGCCGGGGCTGTTGAAGCCATGCAGCCATTGATGAACATGATCACATTCACGGCGCGCTCACGCAGTGGCGTGGCCGATTTGCATCAACAGATCGCTGATGCAGCACAGGCCCGTGATGCCAATGCAATCACCTTGGGGTTGCAGGCCCTTGAACGCGAGACACGCGCGCTCGGGCGTGATGTATTTGCCGCCCGTGCCGGGAATTCCTCCTGACGGACCCATCAGCCACTCCGCGCGAAAGCTGCGCAAAGCTTTCTTAATCTTCATGCCCTAGGGCTGTGCCTGTTGCCCGTTCCCGCCACCTTGCGGGCGGGCATGCCACCATGATGAAGAGATGCATCCCTGATGAAGACACTGCGCATTTCGGCAAAGCTGCCGCTGATCATTGTCGGCCTGTGCTGTTTGGCCGCGGGCGCAATGGGCCTGATGGCGGTGAGCGCGGCACACGACATCTTGGAAAGCCAGGCCCGCACACGACTGTCGAGCATCGCACAGGCGCAGATCGCATCGACCGAGGCCGCGCTGAAGGCAATGCGCACCAGCATTGTCTCTCAGTCAAACTCGCCGGTGTTCAGATCCACCATGACCTCCCTCATTGGCGCATCCGAGGCGATCCCCGGCGACAAAACCGAATACCTGCAAACCCGCTACATCACCGAGAATGAGCATCCCTACGGGCAACGGCAGCTTACCGATTTTGTCAAAGGCCGCGATGCCTACAACCGGGCCCACCGCAAGGCGCATCCCTATTTTCGGTCCCTCACGGAGAAGAACAACTTTTCGGATTTCTACCTGCTCGATGAAAAAGGTTACGTTCTTTATAGTGTGATGAAAAACGAGGACTTTGCTGTCAATCTGGCGAGCGCCGATCACAAAGACCATGGGTTGGCGCGGGTCTTTGGGCGGATCATGTCAGATCCGGCGAACGCCCCGCAATTCGTCTTCGAGGATTTCAGCGACTACCCCCTGAAAGGCACCCCATATTCTGCCTTTATGGCAACCCCGATTCTCGCGTCGAACGGTGCGATCATCGGGGTTTTTGCCGTGCGCATTGAACCTGCCGCCCTACAGCCTTCGGCGGATGCGGCAGAGGGGCTCGGCCAAACCGGGGTTCTGTTTGCCGTTGGTGCGGATGGGCGCATGCGAATTGGCCCCGACGCCGGAGCGCTGCGCGCCGCGATAGAACAGGACGGGCCGGTTGCAGGGGCGCTCGCGGGTTTGCAGGGTGTGCAAACCGGCAATTCCGACGCAGGCACGCCGGTGATCTCCGCATTTGGCCAGGTGCAGTTCGAAGACAGCCGATGGGCCATCGTTGCGCAGCAGGACACAGCAGAAATGTTTGCTCAGGCCAGTGTTCTGGAAAGATCGGTTCTCGAACGGGGCGTATTGCTTTTGATTGTGGCGGCGATCGTCGCGATTGTCGTATCCAAAAGCCTGACCCGCCCCCTTGACCGTGTTCGTCAATCCATGATCTCGGTCGCTGAAGGAGATTTGACCGCACAAGTGCCCGCAGCACGGCGCGGCGACGAAATTGGCGACATCGCCCTCACATTGGACCGTTTGCGCCGCTCCTTGTTGGAGGCCCGCAGCACCGAAGAACGCGCCGCCGTCCTGGGCGCCGCGCTGCAGGCTGCCAGTGCAAGCCTGATGATTGTCGATGAAACTCTCACCGTGCAACACGCCAACACCGCGGCCAACACGATGCTTGCCAGCTTCGGAGCCGACACGGCAAAGGCCGGGGATACCCCCCGGCCCATTGACCTCGCACAGTTTTTGGGCACGGATGCCGAAACTGTGCGTCAAGTCGCCCAAGGTTCCATTCCGGAAAGTGCAATCGATCTGGCGGTCGAAGACCGGCGATTGTCGCTCGCCCTGCGCACCTTGTTTGACGGTGATGTGGCTTGCGGCGCTGTTGTGGAATGGATCGACCGCACTGCAGATTTCCGCAAAACCGCGCTGCTCAATGCCATCGAACAGCGGCAATGCATCATTGAATTTACGCCCGCTGGAAAAGTGCTTGAAATCAACAATAAGCTGCAAAATCTACTTTGCGGCACGCGCGAAGACTTTGCCGGGCGTGACGTGGCGCAAATGCTGGTACTCGATCCCGCCAAAATCGCCCATCCGGATGGCTTCTGGCCCGGTGTTTTGGACGCGGGCGCTGTTTGGGGGCAATTTCTGGTGCAGGGCACCGAAGGCCATCAGATTTGGCTGGATGGCGGATTGACCGTTGTGGCGGATGACCAAGATCAACCGCTGACGATTGTGATGATCGGCAATGACGTGTCACAAGCCCGTGCCGCAATGGAAGCGGCCACAGCCGAACAGGAACAAACCGCCCAGGATCAACGCGACGTGGTAACCAACCTTGGCAACGCGCTCAGCCGTTTGGCCGAGGGAGACCTGACCGCCGCCATCAATCAGGCCTTTGCCGGTGAGTACGATCAGCTGCGCCGCGATTTCAACAGCGCGGTTGACGGGCTGTGCGAGACTATGACCGGATTGGTTCGCAGCTCTCACGCCATTGACAGCAGCGCCCAGGAGGTCGCCAGCGCAAGTGATGACGTATTGAACCGAACCAATGCACAATCGGCGACACTGGCCGCAACCGCGCAAGATATCAGCAGAACCACACAGTCCCTCACTGAAACGGCAGAGCGGTCACAATCCATCAGTGACATGGTGTCAACCACCCGCGAAAGCGCAACCACCTCAAGCCGGGTGATGGGCGATGCGGTTGTGGCCATGGACGAGATCGAAAAATCATCCGCGGCAATCTCAAACATCACAAAACTGATCGAAGAAATTGCCTTTCAAACCAATCTTCTGGCCCTCAATGCCGGAGTCGAGGCGGCCCGCGCCGGCGAAGCGGGGCGCGGCTTTGCCGTGGTCGCCACCGAGGTCCGCGCCCTGTCCCAGCGCAGCTCGAACGCCGCTGCTGACATTAACTCGGTCATCGCCCAAACCACCAAACAAATCTCTCAGGGCGCAGAACTGGTCGCCCGCGCTGGCGAATCCCTGGATGAGATATTGGGGAAAATCAGCGATATTTCGGTGCAGGTTGTGGACATCGCCAAATTTTCGACCAGCCAGAGCCAAAGCCTGTCGCAGATTGATACCGCTGTGCGCGAACTGGACGAAGTTACACGTCACAATGCGCAATTGCTATCGGACACCACCCAGATCAGCCGCGCGTTGAAGGCCGAGGCGGATGGATTGGTCGCGGCAGGGGCAAAATTCCAGATCTCCACCCTGCCCGATCATGTTGCCGTGCATCCGGCCCATACCGCGATAGACCAACGGACCTCAGTCAACGCCCACCAAACAGAAAACCGAACGCCGCTTGCCGGATGACCCATTCCGCCCCGTGCCTCAAAATGCGGAATTTTCAACAGCAACCGTTTGCAATGCCCCGGCAGCGCCCCTATATTACAGCTGTCCTTCGGGACTATGAACATAAACGCGCTCGTAATACGCGGATCGGACCCGGGGGCGGTACCCGGCGGCTCCACCAAACATCCTTCATTTGGGGATCATGGGGCCGAAATAGGATCGACGAACGTCTAAAGGGGTTAGCTTTGTTTCGGCTGTCTGCCACCGTTATCGGCGAAAACTGTACAATTGCAAATGACAATCGTGCTCCAGTAGCAATGGCCGCGTAAGCGACCGGAGATACTGAAATCTTAAGTCCTAGCGCCTTGCAGCACTAGGCGGGGTTCGCAGGTACCTGGCAACAGAAACCTGCACTTTCCCCCCCTTCAGGTTCTGCTTCGGATTGTCCGCCTTGTGACTTTGCGCCATGGTGGCGCAAATTGACCCTGAGGTTGTTCCCTTGCTGACAAATTCCGATCTGGTGGAGCTGACCGCTTTCCGCCGTGCCCTGCACCGCCGCCCCGAAATCTCCGGCCAGGAGGCCGAGACCGCCCGCACCATTCAGACGGCATTGGGCGATCTGGCCCCAAGCCGTATCCTGACGGATCTGGGCGGTCATGGGGTCGCGGCGGTCTTTGACAGCGGCCAGCCCGGACCGACGGTGCTGTTTCGCGCCGAACTGGATGCGCTGCCGATTGAGGAACTTTCGGACGCCCCGTGGGTGTCCGAAATCCCCGGCAAGGGGCATTTGTGCGGCCACGATGGCCATATGACCATGTTGCTGGCGCTTGGCCGGATGCTGTCGCGGCAGCCGGTGCAAAAGGGGCGCGTTGTCCTGATGTTCCAACCTGCCGAAGAAGACGGTAGCGGCGCGCGGGCCGTGGTCGCAGATCCGGACTATGCCGAGATTGCGCCCGATTGGGCCTTTGCCATCCACAATGAGCCGGGCAAACCCTTTGGGCATGTCTCCACCCGTGCGGGGCTGATCAACTGCGCCTCGCTGGGCCTGCAGATCCGGCTCAGTGGCAAAACCGCCCATGCCGCAGAACCAGAAGAGGGCCGGTCCCCTGCCTTGGCCGTGGCCGAACTGATCCCGGCATTGGGCGCATTGGGCGTTGGTGGCGCGTTGACCGATGATTTCAAGCTGGTGACCATCACCCATGTCAACATTGGCGAGCCGACCTTTGGCATCGCGCCTGCCGATGCGGTGATCAATGCCACCCTGCGCACCGCGCAGGACGACGGACTTGATGCGCTGCAACAAGCCGCCCGGCAATTGGCAACAGAAGCTGCCAAGCAGCATGACCTGAATGTTCAATTTGAGGTGTTTGACCATTTCAACGCCTCGATCAATGATCCGGAGGCCGCCGCCCTGGCCGTTGCCGCAATGGACGCAATCGGGGTTTCGAATGACGACAGCGGCCTGCCGATGCGGGCCTCAGAGGATTTTGGCGTCTTTGGTTGGAACGCAAAAGCCGCCATGCTCTGCCTTGGGCCGGGGGTGGATTTTGCGGCCCTACACAACCCTGATTACGACTTTCCCGATGATCTGATCCCCATCGGTGCGGCAATTTTTGAACGGATCGCGCGCGACATATTGGGCTAGGCGCAACGCGCGCGCCGCTTGACAATGCCGCACATCAATGATGGTTTGACCTCATGGGGAGCAACCGCGAACGCCCCGTGAGGCGCCAGCCAAAAGTTCGCATGTATCCACAAAAAGGACGCATGCCATGGCTGCCCCAAATGAAATCACCGTTCCTCAACTCTTGCGCCTGATCGGCCTGCCCGATGCGCCGGTCATTGTCGATATTTCGATAGATCCCGATTTTGCCGATGATCCCTACCTTATTCCCGGATCTTTCCGGCACCCCCATACCGACATTGAAGGGCTGAAATCCCGCTTGCAGGGTCGGGCCTGCGTGATCACCTGTCAAAAAGGTATCAAACTCAGCCAGGGTCTGGCCGCATGGCTGCGTCAGGACGGGATCAAGGCCGAGTACCTCAAGGGGGGCATGTACGGCTGGCGCGACCATGACGCCGCGCCACGCATTCCCTTTGCCGCCATTCCGGCCCCTGTGGCAGGCAATACGCTATGGGTGACGCGCCACCGGCCCAAGATTGACCGGATCGCCTGCCCTTGGCTGATCCGCCGCTTTGTTGACCCTACCGCGCGGTTCCTGTTTGTCTCTCCCGCCGAGGTCATGGGCGTCGCGGACCGGTATGGCGCGACCCCCTTTGATGTTGAGGATGTATTCTGGTCGCACCGAGGCGAGAACTGCACTTTTGACACGATGCTGGATGAATTCGCCCTGCACACCGAGGCACTGGACAGGCTGGCACAGGTGGTGCGGGCGGCAGATACCAATACACATGACAAGTCTCCGCAAGCTTCTGGTTTGCTTGCTCTTTCTGTCGGGTTGTCCCGCCAGTACCGTGACGATCTGGAGCAGCTTGAGGCGGGTATGGCGCTTTATGATGCAATGTATCGCTGGGCGCGGGATGGATCGGACGAGGGCCACGACTGGCCCGCAGGATCCAAACAATGAGCGCAGCGAACTGGTCGGAGATGACCCGCATCTTTGGGCGCATTGGCCTGCTTTCGTTTGGCGGTCCCGCTGCGCAGATCGCCCTGATGCACCGCGAATTGGTGGAGGAACGCCCATGGCTGGATGAAGACAGCTATCTGCGGGCGCTGTCGCTGTGCATGTTGTTGCCCGGCCCCGAGGCGATGCAACTGGCCACCTATGCAGGCTGGAGGATGCGCGGGGTTGCGGGTGGATTGCTGGCCGGATTGCTGTTTGTGGTGCCGGGGGCGATTGTGATTGCTGTGCTGGCCCTGGGCTATGCCTATTTTGGCCAGCTGCCGCTGGTGCAGGCGGCATTTTTGGGCATCAAGGCAGCGGTGATCGTTGTGGTTTTTCAAGCCCTGCGCAAAGTGGCCGGCAAGGCGCTGCATGGGGTGCAGGGATGGGCGCTGGCGTTGCTATCTTTTTTGGCGCTCTTTGTTTTTGGTATGCCCTTTCCCTTGATCATTCTTGCCGCTGGCCTTTGGGGGGTGATTGCCGCGCGGGGGACTGCGGCGCCCGTAAGTAACAACGCCCACACCCCTGCCCGCGCCGTACACAGCCTGCGCACCATTGCCATCTGGGGTGGCCTTTGGGCCGCACCCTTGGCGGCGCTCTGGGCGCTGGATGATCAATTCTTGCTGCAACTTGGGTTGTTCTTTTCCAAGCTGGCGGTTGTGACCTTTGGCGGCGCCTATGCGGTTCTGGCCTATATGACCCAAACCGTGGTGCAGGATTTCGGCTGGATCAGCACCGATCAGATGATCGATGCACTGGGTCTGGCCGAAACCACACCCGGCCCGTTGATCTTGGTGACAGAATTTGTCGCGCTGCTGGCGGGATTTGCCCAAACCGGCGTCACAGGGGCCATCACGGCGGGTCTGCTGGCGCTTTGGGTGACCTTTACCCCCTGTTTTCTGTGGATCTTTCTAGCCGGTCCCTACCTTGAACAGATCAGCGCCCAACCGCGCCTTGCCGGGGCGCTGCGGGCCATTACCGCGGCTGTGGTCGGGGTGATAGCGAACCTGTCAGTCTGGTTTGCCCTGCATGTCCTTTTTGATCAAGTTCACGGCAGTGCCGCCTTGGCCTTGCCGATACCGGAATGGAGCAGTTTCAATGGTTTAGCTGCCACATTCACCATCGCGGCGGCCGTTCTTATGCTGGGCCTGAAACGTGGTTTTGTCCTGAGTATGACGCTTTTGGCATTGGCCGCGCTGGTCTTCGCACTTCTTTAAGGTAGCCTCTTTCCCTTGGCGGCAAATGGCGTATGCTACCCCCAGCCCGAGCGCAAAACCGGAGATGAGGATGAGCCGCGAGATCGACTACGGTAACCTGATGCATGATGCCATGCGCGGTTTGATCCGCAATGTACTGCTCGATGTGGCCGCGCACGGTTTGCCCGGCAATCATCACTTCTTCATCACGTTTGACACCGCCCATCCTGACGCAGAATTGGCCGATTGGTTGTCTGATCGCTATCCCGGCGAAATGACAGTGGTGATGCAGCATTGGTACGACAATCTTGAGGTCACCGAGGAAGGGTTCTCGGTCACACTCAATTTCGGCGACGCGCCAGAACCGCTTTATATCCCCTATGATGCGATCCGCACCTTTGTGGATCCGTCGGTGGAATTTGGCCTGCGCTTTGAACAGCAAGAGGGCGAGGAAGAGGATGCCGATGCACCGGCGCCCGCGCTTTTGCAGGAACATGAGGACGAACTTGAGGTCGAAGAAGAGACCACAAAAGACGCCGAAATTGTTTCACTGGATAGCTTCCGCAAGTAACTTTGCCCTGCGACGAATGCGACCTGTGGCCTTGCGTTAGCGCCATCGCAGATTGCACTGGCTTGCGCAGACCGCTACACCGCCTGCAAACGCCCACAACGCAGGAACAGCATCATGGCCGATACGCGCACAGAGACCGACAGCTTTGGACCTCTGGAGGTCCCCGCAGACAAATATTGGGGCGCACAGACGCAACGCTCGATCATCAACTTTCCCATCGGTTGGGAAAAACAGCCTGTGGCGATTGTGCGTGCCCTGGGGGTGATCAAAAAAGCCTGCGCCGCGGTCAACCTCGAATTTGGCGATCTGGATGCCGCTTTGGCACCCGCCATCCAGCAGGCCGCGCAAGAGGTGATCGACGGCAAGTTTGACGACAACTTTCCGCTGGTGGTCTGGCAAACCGGGTCCGGTACCCAGTCCAACATGAACTCCAACGAAGTGATCTCCAACCGGGCGATCGAGATTCTGGGTGGCGTTATGGGGTCCAAATCCCCGGTGCACCCCAATGATCATTGCAACATGGGGCAATCGTCGAACGACACCTTCCCGACCGCGATGCATGTGGCCATCGGCATGGTCGCCCGTGATACGCTGTTGCCCGGATTGCGCAAATTGCACGCCGCACTTGAGGCAAAATCCGAAGAGTTCAAAGACATCATCAAGATCGGCCGCACCCATACGCAGGATGCGACGCCTCTGACGCTGGGTCAGGAATTTGGCGGTTATGCCCATCAGATGGCCAAAGGCATCGCACGGGTTGAAGCCTGTCTGCCTGATATTTACGAACTGGCCCAGGGCGGCACGGCGGTCGGCACCGGCTTGAACACCCGCAAAGGCTTTGCCGAAAAAGTCGCAGCAGAGATCGCCAAGATCACGGATCTGCCTTTCGTGACCGCGCCCAACAAGTTTGAGGCGCTGGCCGCCCATGACGCCATGGTGATGTTCTCCGGTGCGCTGAAGACTGTGGCCGCCTCCATGTTCAAGATCGCCAATGACATGCGCCTGCTGGGCTCCGGTCCGCGCTCTGGTTTGGGCGAATTGATCCTGCCCGAGAACGAGCCGGGCTCGTCTATCATGCCGGGCAAGGTGAACCCGACGCAGGCCGAGGCGCTGACCATGGTCTGCGCCCATGTGATGGGCAATGACGCCGCCGTTGGTTTTGCCGGATCGCAGGGGCATTTTGAGCTGAACGTCTATAACCCGATGATGAGCTACAATGTGATCCAGTCGATGCAATTGCTTGGCGATGCCGCCAGCAGCTTTACCGACAACATGGTTGTGGGCACGCTGGCCAATGAGGCGCGGATCGAAAAGCTGATGAAAGAGAGCCTGATGCTGGTGACGGCACTGGCCCCGACCATCGGCTATGACAATGCCACCAAGGTGGCCAAGACCGCGCATAAGAACGGCACCACCCTCAAGGAAGAGGCGATTGCACTCGGGTTTGTGGATGAAGAGACCTTTGATCGGGTTGTCCGGCCGGAGCAGATGATCGGACCTAAATGAACACGCCCATCAACCTGAACAAGGCGCGAAAATCCCGCGCACGCGCCGAGAAGAAAGCGCGTGCGGAGGAAAACAGCGTCAAGTTCGGGCGGACCAAGGCCGAGAAAGACGTGCAAAAGGCGCAGGCAGACAAAACGGTGCGCTTTTTGGACGGGCATAAACGCGAGCCATGAGCGGGCGGCCCGTCAAACATTCCGTCACGCTCAAGGGGCATCGCACGTCGATCTCTCTGGAGGACGAGTTTTGGGCCGAGTTTCGCGCGATAGCGGCGCAGCGCGGCGTGCCGATCAATGCGCTGGTGGCACAGATTGATGCCGAACGCGGGCTGGATCTGGGGCTGGCCTCTGCCATTCGATTGTTTGTGCTGCGCACGTTAAAGGAACGTTTACCTTAACCAGGCAGGGTTGGCGCATGACCCTGCCTGCCGAACTGTCCCCGCAAAACTGGACGACCCATTTGTTTAGCGCCAAAGCCGCCCGAGAGGGGGGCGTGGTCAGGCGCAAAATCCGCGATATCGAACGTTATGTCGGATTGGAGGAGTTCCTGACAGAGCTGAACCGGCGCGGCTTTCACGCGGTAGAGAACGCCGGACAGCTTGTCATTTTCTGCAATCAGGAGCCCATTCGCCTGGTCACTGGACCGATTTTTTCAAAAAAATCGAAACGAAGTCTTTAAAGACTTCGGAAACCTATGGACCCCAAACGCGACAAGCCCCCGTTTCCTTCAAAGGAAACGGTCCGAATTCTTTAAAGAATTCGGGAACCGCGTCCATTTTGTCCGAGCTGTCTGCCGCGCTTTACGCCAGAGAGGCCTTGTAAATCTGATCGATATTCGCCCCCAGCGCTGCGTTGAACTCCGCATCGCTCATCTTCACATTCAGCCCTTCGGTCAGCGCCCGTGAGAAGCTCGCGATCATCTTGGTGTTCTGCGCCAGACGTGCACAGGCCTCTTCGGTGGAATAACCGCCCGAGAGCGCCACAACCCGCAACACATTGGCATGATCGGCCAGGGCATCATAAATCCCCGGTTGCTCTGGTATGGTCAGCTTCAGCATCACCAGCTCATCTGCCGACAAGGCCTCAACATGACGCAGCAACGCAGCTGCAAGCATCTGTTCTGCCCGTGCTTTTGTGCCTGAATGAATATTCACCTCGGGCTCGATGATCGGCACCAGCCCCGCCGCGCAGACCTGTTTGGCAACTTCAAATTGCTGGGCGACCACAGCTTCAATGCCCGCTTCATTCGCCTCATGAATGACGGACCGTTCCTTGGTGCCAAAAATGCCGGCCGCCTTTGCACGGTTCAGCAACGCCGCCAGTTCCGGCATAGGCTTGAGCAGTTGCACATCATTTTCCTGATCCGCCAGACCTTTGTCGATCTTCAAAAACGGCACCACGCCGCGATCTTCCCACAGCAATTGCGCCACAGGTTTGTCATTGATCGTCGCGTCCATCGTGCGTTCAAACAGGATCGCGCCAATCACCTTGGACGAGGTGAAATCATCGGCCAGAATAATCCGCGCCCGCATGTCATGCATTGCCTGAAACATCTCGGTCTCGCCGTTGTAGTCCTCAGGTTCAACGCCATAAAGGCTCAGCGCTTTGGGGGTGGAGCCGCCAGACTGATCCAAGGCCGCAATAAACCCTGCGCCGCTTTGCATCTGCGTCTTTTGTGCGTTGTCGATTGGCATCCTGATATCCCCGCGTTTGAAAATGATTCCGTTTGAATGGGGTTCTAATTCAAAGCCGCCCGCGATGATAGAACCTACCGCCGCTCAAGACGCAGCCAAATGCCGTTCTGCGCCCGCACCGTCAGATGGGCAACCGGCACCGGTGTTTTGTCCGGCTGCACCACGACGCGGTAATCCCGCAAGATCCGCGACAGGATCAGCGGCCCTTCGACCATGGCAAAGCCTGCGCCCGTGCAGACCCGCGCACCTGCGGAAAACGGCATATAGGCATTGCGCTGACAGGCCTTGCCATTTTCCGTATGCCACCGTTCAGGGTCAAAGCCGTCGGGATTGTCCCACAACCGCTCGTGGCGATGCAAATGCCAAGGGCTCAGCACGAGCTGCGCCCCCTTTGGCACGGGGCGGTCGCGGAAATGCTCCGGGCATCCGGCCTCGCGCACCATCATCGGCACCGGCGGATAGAGCCGCAGGGTTTCACGGAATACATCGCGGCTGATCCTGAGTGCTGACATCACCGAAAAGTCACAATCTTTCAGAGCCGTAGCCTCATCCGCAACCCGATCCTGCCATTCAGGATAAAGCGCCATCAGATAAAGCGCCCAAGCCAGCGCGGAGGCACTGGTTTCGTGTCCTGCCAGAAAAAAGATCGCCACCTGATCGACCATTTCATCGGTGCTGAACCCTTCGCCCGTCACAGGATCAACGGTGGTCATGATCTTTGTGGCCAGATCATCCGGCGCTGTCCCTGCCGCGATCTGGGCCGCCCGGCTTTGCGTCAGTTCGGTGATCAATTGGCGGATCTTGGCAGCGTTCTTGCGGGTGCTTTTGCGGTGCAGCCGCGGCATCCAGCGCGGCAGCGGCACAAATGCGCCCAGGTTCAGGATCGGTTGACTGCGTTGGTAGCTGCGGAAGGCATCGAAGACCTGCTGTGCCAGATGGTGATCAATCGGGATCGAAAACAAGGTGCGAAAGATCACATCGGCGGCGGCATGGCTGGTTTCCGCCTCGATCTCGATGACCTGCCCCGCCTGCCCGTCCAGTCGCGCCGCTGCGGCCTCCGCTGCATCCCACATCGCAGGAAATGTTTCGCGCAGACGTCCCCCTTCAAAGGCCGGATCAATGATGCGGCGCTGGTGTTTCCACGTCTCGCCATTGGTCAAAAACACCGATTGTCCCAACAACGGGCGCAGACCCTCGCTGATCCGGGCGGATTTGGGGAAGTCATCGGGGCGTTCTTTCAAGACCGTTTCTATCAACGCCGGATCGTTGATCATGAAACTGCGGAAAAACGGCGTGCGAAATTCGGCCATCCACGCGCGATAAAGCTTGGCGGGCTGCGCCGACAGGATATCGCGGCGAAACAGGCGCATATACTGCAAAAGCGACACTTTCTCGGGCCGGCTGGGCGGTTTGGGCGGCAGGGTCATGGCGCCATATTCCTAAAGCCGTTCACGGGTGTCTCGATCCGCGATTTCGATGGCGGGCGGCCGGCATAGCGCTGGCCCAGCGGGATCGGCCCAGCGGTGATTTGGAAGTAATCGTAGTCTTTCGGGCGGTCAAAAGCGCAAAGGTATTGAAAATGCAGCCGAAAAAAACGCCAACGCAGCGCCTTCCACCGCGCCGGGCTCAGGGTTTGGGTAAAGGCCGCGGAAAACACCAATGGCCATTTCTTGCCTTCGGGCGCGACGCCCGACACCGCCACCGGATCACAAAGCGCAAAGGCGCAGCCATCCCCCGGCGCGGTCACATCCACCCAGGTCAGGGCATCCGTGGCTGCCAATTCATGCAGATCGCGGCGCAAACGGTCTGCCTTGGGCAAAAAAGAAACCATCGGAACCACCTGACCCAATGACAAAAAACCCAATGCTGGCCCGGTCTCCGGCACCCGGCCAGCACGGAGCAGATCGGCCAGAACAGACACCGCAAGATACGCCCCAGAGGAATGGCCGACGACCAGCACCTCGCCCACGTCCTCTTGCAATGCGGCCGCAATGGCATCCGAAAACGCGGTAATGCGGGTCTCCAGCTCTGCAGGATACCCACCCCTCTGCGCCGCCGAATAGGCATAATCATGCATCAGGTAGTAGGCGTAAAAGCGATTGTCCTTGCGTTTGAACCAACGCAACACGGCAATGGCGCATACCCCCCCCGCCACCAATGACAGGCCAATCGACGGATAGAACAGCGGCGTAAAGATCCGGCCCGGCCAAAGCTGTTGTTCCAGCTGCCCGAATCCGACCCCGATCAGGCTTGCAATGCCCCAAAACGCAAAACCCGCCAGCAGCAATTGCAACAGCAACATCCCAACCGGATAGAGCGCTGCAATCACCGGCCCTTTGCGCAGCTTCATCAACCGCCAGAGTGCACCGGTGCTGATGTAGATCCACGCGGTGCGCACGAGTTGCAGGTAGGTGCCCGCGATCGAGCCATCCATGGAACCGCGCACAATGTCGGACCAGACCAAAACCTCGAAATCAGCCTGCGCCGCACGGCCATCCATGATCGCGTCCACGTGCCACCCATAATTTCCGCCTGACTTTTTGGGTTTCAACGCAATGTCATAGCCGGAAATCTGTGATTGGGCCGCGCCCTCTTTGCGATAGAGTTCGCGATAGCGGCGCGGATGGATCGGATCATAGCCGGGAATGTAAAACACCCGCCGCCGAAAGGGTTGATCTGCGCCTTGCCTGTTCATCCATCAAGTTTAACGGCGAAGATTGCTAAGAGGTAGTGAATTCGCGGGGAAAACCCCGCAGATTTCAGCCCAAGGTCGCCAATGCCGGAAAGGTTTCGAGCAGCCAGAAGGCAAAGCTGCTGAAGGCGCCTGTGACCATTGCCAGCCCGACCAGAACCAGCAGACCGCCCATGATCCGCTCAACCAGTTTCATATGCGGTTTGATCCGGTTCATCACACCCATTGCACGGGTGATAAACATCGCCGCCAGCAGAAACGGCAGCCCCAGACCGATGGCATAAATGCCCAGCAACAAGGTGCCTTTGCTGACCGAGCCTTCAGAGGCCGCCAGGGACAGGATCGCGCCCAGTTGCGGGCCGATGCAAGGCGTCCAGCCAAAGGCAAAGGCAAGGCCCAGAACATAGGCACCAAAGCTGGAACCGCCTTTGTCACCCGCGTCCAACCGCGCCTCTTGATCCAGAAACGGGATCCGGAACAATCCGATGAAATGCAGACCAAAGACGATGATCACAACACCCGAGATTTGCGCAAAAAGCACCTGATTTTGCAGGAAAAACGCGCCAAATGCCGAGGCGGTGAAGCCAAGGATCAAAAACACCGTGCTCAGGCCCAGAACAAAGAACAGCGCGGCGATCACAGCACGTCTGCGGGCTTCGCCGCCGCTGGACATATCGTTCAGGGATACACCGCTCATATAGGCCAGATAGGGCGGCACAATCGGCAGCACACAGGGGCTGAGAAAGCTGATCACCCCCGCGACAAGCGCGATAATCATGGCGGGCATCAGACCCGCGTCAATCAGTTCAATTCCAAACATGGGCCACACCTAACCGCCTTCGCGCCCGCCGTCACGCCCCCTTGCGGTCACAACACTGTGGACGGGGTGTAACATCTGATTTATCTCAAGCTTATGAAGATTGTAGATCTCGATGCCACTGGGCTGTTGTGCCCCCTGCCTGTCCTGAAACTGCGCAAACGGCTTGGCCCTCTGGATGCAGGGGATTGTATGCGGCTGCGGGCGGATGATCCGGCGGCGGTGATCGATGTGCCGCATTTCTGCGCCGAGGCCGGACATGCGTTGGTGGAAACCGCGCAAGAAGGTGACGTGCAGGTCTATCTGGTGCGCAAGGGCGGCTGACCGTCTGTGGCTGGGTAGCCCCACCAACGGTCTGCTCAGAAAAAGGTATACAACAAAGCAAAAGGCAGGCCCAAAGACCTGCCTTTCTGATTCTTCGTCAATACCTCGGCGCTGTTAGCGCCCCAAGGACCACCAACCGCGCCGCTTTGGCTTTTTCGCCTCTTCCGCTTGATCCGGCTTGGCCTCTGCCACGGGCTCCGCCGCCGCAACAGTCTCGACGGCTTTGGGCTCTTTGGCGGCAACAGGTTCCGGCGCAGGCTCGGGCGCTGGCGCAGCTGCCTGTTCCGGCGCTTTGGCCTCTTCCGGCTCTGATGCAGTTTCCGCCGCCTTGGCCTTGGATTTCGGTGCTGCCTTTGCCTTGGGCTCGGCCTTCGGCTTGGCCTTGGCGCGGGTACGCTTTGGCTTGGGCTTCTCTTCCGCCGCATCGGCCGATTTTTCTTCCGCTGTGGTGGTCACTGCAGCGGCCTCTTCCGTGGCTTTGCTGTCCGCCTTTTTGGCGCGGCTGCGCGGTTTCGGCTTGGCCTTGGCTTTGGTCTTTTCGTCCTCAGCTGCCTCCGGTGCAGGTTCCGCAGTCTTGGCATCCCCATCGGCGGCCGCTTCTGCCGCTTCTTTCTCGGCTTTGGCTTTGGCGCTGGTGCTGCGGGACCGGCTGCGGGTTTTGGGCTTGGGCTTTTCTTCCGCTACTGGCGTGTCCGCTTTGGCATCACTGGCCGCATCTGCCGCAACCGGCGCCGCGTCAGATTTGACCTCTTCAGCATTGTCCTGCTTTGCCGGTTCGGAGGTGTCTGAACCCTCTGCATTCTGGGGCGCATCGGCGTTCTCATCGGCAGAAGACGCGTCTTTGTTGTCTTCGCCGTTCTGATAATCACCGCCACCATTCTTGCCGCGACCACCACGGCTGCGACGCCGGCGGCGGCGGCGTTTTGGTTTGCCCTCCCCGTCTGAATCGCCGCTGTCCTGGTGCGGTGATTGCGCTTCTGGGGTCTCTTCATCGCTGGTTGTATCGGCCTCATCCTCGTCGATCTGATCCATCAAGGACGTATCAACAGACACGATATGATCGGCCACAGGGGCCACATTGCGTGTCGCGGTCTTGAACTTCTCAAGCGTGAATTCAGGGCTGACCAGCGATGGATCACCTTCGATGCGCACAGACAAACCATAACGCGCCTCGATCTGGGCGATATGTTCGCGCTTTTGGTTCATCAGGAAGTTGGCGATGCCCACAGGGCATTTCACCAGCACTTCGCGAGACCGGCGGCGTGTGCCTTCTTCTTCGATCTGGCGGATGATCGACAGCGCGAGATTGTCATCAGACCGGATCAAACCGGTGCCGTGACAGGCCTGACACGGCTGGGTTGTTGCCTCGATCATGCCGGGACGCAGACGTTGCCGCGACATTTCCATCAGGCCAAAGCCCGAAATGCGGCCCACCTGAATGCGGGCGCGGTCGGTCTTGAGCTTGTCTTTCATCCGTTTCTCGACGGAGGCGTTGTTCTTGCGCTCATCCATATCGATAAAGTCGATCACAATCAGACCGGCCAGATCGCGCAGGCGCAATTGACGGGCGACTTCGTCAGCGGCTTCAAGGTTGGTTTTCAGCGCGGTTTGTTCAATCGAGCCTTCTTTGGTCGCCCGGCCAGAGTTGACGTCAATCGCCACCAAGGCTTCTGTCACGCCGATCACAATATATCCGCCCGACGGCAGCTGCACCGTTGGATTGAACATACCCGACAGATAGCTTTCCACCTGGTAGCGGGCAAATAGCGGCAGGCCTTCCTCATAGCGTTTCACGTTCTTGGCGTGCGAGGGCATGATCATCTTCATGAAGTCCTTGGCGATGCGGTAGCCGCGTTCGCCCTCGACAAAGACCTCGTCAATCTCGCGGTTGTAAAGATCGCGGATCGACCGTTTGATCAGATCGCCCTCTTCATAGATCTTCGCCGGCGCGATGGATTTCAGCGTCAGCTCGCGGATCTGTTCCCAGAGGCGTTGCAGGTATTCATAGTCGCGCTTGATCTCGGCGCGGGTGCGTTTGGCCCCTGCCGTGCGCACGATCAGACCGGCGCCCGATGGCACCTGAATTTCGTTCGCGATCTCTTTGAGCTTCTTGCGGTCTGCGGCATTGGTGATCTTGCGGCTGATCCCGCCGCCACGGGCGGTGTTGGGCATCAAAACGCAATAGCGGCCCGCAAGTGAAAGATAAGTGGTCAGGGCCGCGCCTTTGTTGCCGCGTTCCTCTTTGACGACCTGCACCAAAAGGATTTGGCGCACCTTGATCACTTCTTGAATCTTGTAACGCTTCGGGCGCGGTTTGCGCACCGGACGGATGTCTTCGCTGTCATCCTCATCGGCAACAGATTCGATGCTTTCATCCTTGGAGGCCGCATCAGAGGATTTTGCATCCTCCTCGTCGTCACCCTCATCAGCGTCAGAGCTATCGGCATCTTCGTCCATCGTCGGGGTCTCGACCGGCGTTTCGGTGACCCGTTCCATTGGCGAGGACGCTTCATCGTCGCTGACGGTCACTTCGTCGTCATCGGTCAGATCGACGGTTTCCATACCTTCGATTTCACCAGATGTTTTTGCATCCTCGGTTGTGACGTCCTCGGCTTTGGATTTGGACCGGCTGCGCGACCGTGAGCGCCGCTTGGGCTTGGGTTCGTCATCATCCTTGGCCGCCTGCGCCTCGGCATAGGCGCGTTCTTCTTCCAGCAGCGCCTGACGGTCGGCCACGGGAATCTGGTAGTAATCGGGATGAATTTCCGAGAACGCGAGGAAGCCGTGGCGATTGCCACCGTAATCCACAAAAGCCGCCTGCAAAGACGGTTCGACCCGTGTTACCTTGGCGAGATAGATGTTGCCAGCAAGCTGGCGTTTGTTTTCGGATTCAAAGTCAAATTCCTCAACCTTGTTTCCGTCGACCACCACAACCCGAGTTTCCTCGGAGTGGGTGGCATCGATAAGCATTTTCTTAGGCATAAATCCACTATGCACAACAATCGCGCGGCTGCGGTCCCCGGGGGTGCCTCAGGCTGCGTTGTGTGACTTGTCAGGGCGATGTGGGACGCGGGCAAGACGGGGCCAAAACTGGCCTCTGGTCGTCTGCTCATAGCGTGTGCGCGCGTCATCGCGGTTCTTCTCCGACGTGACAGGGCGGACCCTGCACATCCATTGTTAACTGGTTTCATCCGGGGTTGCCCCGTCAAAACATCAGCGGTTCTCTGGCCGTTTCCGGCCCAATCGGTCTGCTCCGCGCCCGGTGGGGGCTCTGCAGAAGCAGCGAAACTCGTAAGGACATCAATCGAACGCCTGAACGCTCTTGTCCCATCCTCCTAGATAATGGCTTTGGTGATCAAATGACAATGGGCAATCGCGCCCTGCCGCCATCAATTATGTAAAACCGCCCCCTCCGCTTGACAAGCAACGGTTGTGTGGGAACATTCGCGCCCAATGCGCAGGGCGGCCTGCGGCTCCCTGTCCGGCTTTTGCGGCCATGGACAGCCCAAATCGAAGGAATGACAACCGATGCACTATCTTTTGCGCACAGCCCTGTGTTTGCCCCTGATCGCCGTAGCGGCATGCGATGAACTGGCCGTCGCCAATGATCCGGTGGCCCTGGCGGATCTGCGGGCCGCCAAAAGCTGTGTAGCGGCAGTGAACAAACAGGTGGGCGGCGGTGCCACGTTGAACACCACCTTGCCCATTGTTGAGATCAATCAATATGTTATCGATGTGCCCAACGCCAATTCCTGGACTTGCCACACAGATGACAATGGCCGCGCAAAAGAATTGATCGAACTTAAACCGCGCTGATCAAGACCTTTCGGCGGTCAGAGATAATCTGACCGCTGCAAGCCGTATTTGGCCATTTTTTCGTTCAGCGTCCGGCGTGGCAGGCACAATTCGTCCATCACACTGGCGATTGATCCCTTGTGCCGGCGCATGGTGTTGTCGATCAACATTCGTTCAAACGCCTCGACATATTCCTTCAGCGGCTTGCCCTCGGTGGTCATCACCGGCTGCATCTCGTCATGATCAGACATGAGCAGCGATGCGATTGTGCCTGACCCGCGCCGCGATTGCAGCACCGCCCGTTCCGCCACATTGATCAACTGCCGCACATTGCCCGGCCAGGGCGCCTGCAACAGCTGCGCGGCCTCCTGGGCAGAAACCTCGGGCGCGTCGCAGCCGTATTCGTCGGCAAATTGTTCGCTGAGCCGGGTGAACAGCGTCAGAATGTCTTCGCCGCGTGTTCGCAAGGGCGGCACGGTGATGCGCAGGGCAGCGAGCCGGTAAAACAGATCGGAGCGCAGGGAATCCTCTGACGTCCGCCCCGCCTCTTGCAGGTTGGAGATCGCGACGATGCGGGTCTCGGCGGGCGTGCCTTGTTCGTTAATAACGCTCAGAAGCCGCGCCTGAAGGGTTTCGGACAGCGCTTCGATGTCTTCCAGCACAAGCGTGCCGCCTCGCGCCTCTTCGATGGCGGGCAATTGCGCGTCTTCGGGCAACATCGGGCCAAACAAACGTTTGCTCAATGCGTCTTCTTCGAATGCGCCGCAAGACACCAGCACAAACTTCTTGCCCGCCCGGCTGCCAACGGCGTGCAGGGCGTGGGCGACCAATGTCTTGCCGGTGCCGGTCTCGCCGTCGATCAGCACATGACCATCGGCCTGCCCCAGATCGAGAATATCCTCGCGCAGGCGGTCCATGGCCGGGCTTTGGCCGATCAGTTTCTTCATCAACTGCCCGCCATCGGACAATTCGCGGCGCAGGGCGCGGTTGTCCATCACCAGACGCCGCGCATTGGTGGCCTTTTTGGCCAGCTCGCTCATCCGGTCCGGGTTGAAAGGCTTTTCCAGAAAATCAAACGCGCCCACGCGCATCGCCTCAACCGCCATCGGCACATCGCCATGGCCGGTGATCATGATCACCGGCAAGGCACTGTCATTGCCCATCAGCTTTTTCAGAAACTGCATGCCATCCATGCCCGGCATCTTGATGTCCGAAATGACAATGCCCGGATAATCCGGCCCCAGCACCTTGAGCGCATCCTCGGCGCTGCCAAAGGTTTCGGTGTCATAGCCCGAAAGCGCCAGCCATTGGCTGATGGATTGGCGCATGTCCTGTTCGTCATCGACAATCGCGATCTTCATTGCCTGAGCCATATTGGTCTACTCCGCCGCTTCTATATTCTTGTCACTGCCCATGATGGGCAATTGCATTTCAAACACCGCGCCGCCCGCCTGCCCGTTCCGGGCCGTCAGGCGACCCCCAAGGTCGTTCACGATCCCCGACGAAATGGCAAGACCCAGCCCAACCCCGTCGCCGGGCTGTTTGGTCGTGTAGAACGGTTCAAACAGCGCATCGAGGTTTTCGATCCCCGGTCCATTGTCGCGCACCGTCAGGGTCGCGGTTTCCCCCGCAGAGAGGATGATGTTCACCTGCGGGTTCCGTTCTGATTTGGTGGCATCAAGAGCATTGCGCAAGAGGTTGACCATAACCTGTTCAATCCGCATCCGGTCGCCCATGACCATGACGGGCGTATCCGGCACAATCCGGCTGATCTGAACCTGCCGCTGGCGCAACTGCGGCTCCATCATCGACAGGCTTGAGGCCAGCGCCGCGCCCATATCCACAGGGGAAAACGCCTCTTGCCCCTTGCGGGCATAGGATTTGAGCTGGCGTGTGATCGCGCCCATGCGTTCGATCAGATCATCAATGCGGCCAAAGGACGACAGCGCCTCATCCGGCCGGTTGCGGCGCAGCAAAAGCCGCGCCCCCGCCAGATAGGTTTTCATCGCCGCCAGTGGCTGGTTGAGCTCATGACTGACCGCCGCCGACATCTCTCCCAAAGCGGCGAGCTTGCTGGATTGTTCAAGCGTCTGTTCGGCCACAGCGAGGGTCTCTTGCACCCGTTTGCGTTCGGCAATTTCCCGCTGCAGGGCGAGGTTCAATGCGCGAAGTTTGGCCGACTCCCGTTGGAAAATCGCCAGCCGTCCGGCGGTGCGGCGGCTGAGAAAATAGAAGGCCAAAGCCAGCAGAATCGCAAATCCCATCACTTCCAGCGCCAGAACACCATTCACCCGCTCGCGCACGGAGGCATAGGTGGTATAACTGGTCATGCGCCAGCCGCGAAACGGGATCTTGTTGGTCAGGCGCATCACCGCCTCACCCTGCAAATAGGCGTCAGGAGGCAGTGCTGTCCAATCCGCCGTGGCCTTGATCGCCCGCTCGATGGCGTTCTGCGGGGTATAAAGGGCCAGCGCCTCAGGTTCCGTCAGCCCGCGCCAGCGCGGGGCGGTGGCCAGAATGATCTCGCCCTGACTGTCGGTGACAATCACAGCATCCGAAATGCCCGCCCAGGCCCGCTCGTACTTTTGCAGATCCACTTCGACGGCAATCACACCGATGGTGGTGCCGCCATCCTGAATGCGCCGCGAATACAAAAAACGGTAGCCGCCACCATCCAGCCGGATGACGCTAAAGATCGTCGCATTGGACCGGATCGCATCAACAAAATACGCCTCCGACCGGTGTGACGAACTGATCCTGTTGCGGTCCGTGGCCGCCACCGTGCGCCCGTCAATGTCATACAGCATCAACGAGGCCGCCCCGATTTCCTCGACAAAGGAGATAAGCCGCTGGGTGGACAGGGAATAATCCGCTGATTGCAACGCCCCGATCAACGTCGGGTCGCGGGCCAGAAGCTGTGGCACAATCGCGTTTTGGCGCAGTTCGGCCAACAGGTTGCCGCTGTAGAGCGCAATCCGCAGCTCTGCCCGGTTGCGGGTGCTTTCGGTGAACCTGTGGGTCAGCAATTTGTTGGTGACCGAGATCGTCACCACCGCCAATACCATCAAGAGACCGATGGCCACCCGAACACGCCAGGAGACCGTCAAACTTTGTTGTCTTTTGGCAGGTTCGCTCATGTGCGGAGCTTACGCGCTGCGACGGTTTTGCTCAAGTCAGGCGGTCTGCAGCGCACCTGCCAATGCGCGGAATAGCGCCACACCATCGGTGCCGCCATGCCCCGCATCTGCCGCCCGCTCCGGATGCGGCATCATCCCCAGAACGCGGCGGTTTTCCGACAGAATACCGGCGATATCGGCCTGAGCACCATTGGGGTTGTCGGTATAGGAAAAGGCCACGCGGTCCTCGCCCTGCAGGCGCTTGAGGGTCTCGTCGTCAGCAAAGTAATTGCCATCGTGGTGGGCAATCGGAATGTCGATCACATCCCCTGCGTTGTATCCGGCGGTGTAATCGCTGGCCGAGGTTTCCACCTTTAGCCCTACTGTTTTGCAGATGTATTTCAGCCCCGCATTGCGCAAAAGCGCCCCCGGCAGCAGGCCGGTTTCCGTCAGCACCTGGAAACCGTTGCAAATGCCCATGACGTAACCGCCCCGATCCGCGTGGGCCTTGACCGATTTCACAATCGGCGACTGGGCCGCAATCGCGCCGCAGCGCAGGTAGTCCCCATAGGAAAACCCACCGGGAATACCAACGATATCAATGCCCTGTGGCAGGTCGCTGTCTTTGTGCCAGACCATTTCCACCTCTGCACCGGCCGCCTTGAAGGCAACGGCAAGGTCACGGTCACAATTAGAGCCGGGAAAAACAACAACAGCTGCGCGCATGAGAGGTCTCCTTAACCTGCGAAATCAGTGATCACCGCCACGCCGGGCGGTGCGGGGCCGTCAAACACGGCCAATTCCTCGGTCGCTTGGCTCAGTCCAATGCGCCGCGCGACCAGCGGCGTCAAGTCCACACGGCCAGACATGATAAAATCGATCAGCGGCGGATAGCGCCAGCTTGGCATGCCACGTGTGCCGAACACGGCCAGTTGACCGCTATAAACAGCATCCATCGGGATTGGCATTGTGGTGTGATCGCCTGCAGGCATCCCCACCTGTACCATCCGCCCCAGTTTGCGCAGGCATTTCAGTGCCGGAACCGTTGTCTGCACCACGCCAAGCGCCTCTATGGCCACATCTGCGCCGCCACCTGTCAACTCGCGGATTGCCTCTGCCGGATCGCATTGCGCGGCGTTTACAACCGCATCTGCGCCCAAGGCCTTGGCATGGTCCAGCTTTCCCTGGGCCACATCAACCGCAATCACCCGCGCGCCCAGCCCCCGCGCCAAAAGCGCCGCTGACAGACCGACGCCGCCTGTGCCAAAGACCGCCACCCATTCACCGGCCTGCACCGCCGCACGCCCCGTGAGCGCATGCCAGGCCGTTGTCACCCGGCACCCCAGCGCCGCCGCCAAAGCCGGATCAAGGGCTTCGGGCAAGGAAGTCAGATTGGCATCGGCAAAAGGCACCGCGATCGCTTCGGCAAACGCACCGGCATGGGTGAACCCCGGCAAAGCCTGCTGCGCACAAATCGTCTGATGGCCCTGCGCACAGTCAGGACATGACCCGCAAGCCAGAATAAAGGGGGCAATCACCCGGTCGCCGATGCGCCAGCGCGTCACACCAGCGCCCACGGCGATGACTTCGCCGCAATATTCGTGGCCGGGCACATGCGGCAGCGAAACATCCGGGTCCGCGCCGGTCCATACGTGCCAGTCAGACCGGCAAACACCGCAAGCCAGAACCCGCAACACCACACCGCCCTCGGGCGCATCCGGCATCGGCAGATCGGCAATCTCCAATGGTGCCCGCCAGGCTGTAAGCCGGGCGGCCCGCATCAGCCGATCTCCACCGAATAGGATTCGATCACCGTATTGGCGAGCAGTTTTTCACACATCTGTGTCACATCCGCCTCAGAGGTGCCCTCTGCGAGATCCAGCTCAATCACCTTGCCCTGACGCACGCCATTCACGCCATCAAACCCAAGCGCACCCAGTGCATGGCGCACGGCCTCGCCCTGGGGGTCCAGAACCCCGTTCTTCAACATCACATGAACCCGTGCTTTCATTGCACATCCCCCAGCTTCATTTGGCTAAAAAACTCAAGCGCTCCCGCGGCTTCAGTTGATCAAGGTTGGTTTGGAAATCGGCGTTGAGGACTTGGGCATCACACCCAGCCGTTTGGCCACTTCGGTATAGGCGTCGGTGAGCGATCCCAGATCGCGCCGGAACACATCCTTGTCCAGCTTCTGACCGGTTTCGATATCCCACAAACGGCAGCTGTCCGGGCTGATCTCATCAGCGATGATCAGGCGTTGGAAATCGCCGTCATAAACGCGGCCAATCTCGATCTTGAAATCCACCAAACGAATGCCGACCGCCAGCATCATGCCGGACATGAAATCATTCACACGCAGCGCCAGGCTTAGAATATCGTCCATGTCCTGCTGGCTGGCCCAGCCAAAGGCCGCGATATGTTCTTCGGTCACCAAAGGATCGCCCAGACTGTCGTCTTTGTAGCAATATTCTACGATTGGGCGTGGCAGCTGCGTGCCCTCTTCGATGCCCAGACGTTTGGACATGGTGCCCGCGGCATAATTGCGCACGATCACTTCAAGCGGAATAATCTCGCATTGGCGCACCAGTTGTTCGCGCATGTTCAGACGTTTGATGAAATGCGTCGGCACGCCGATTTGATTCAGCCCGGTCATGAAATACTCGGACAGGCGGTTGTTCAACACGCCCTTGCCTTCGATCACGTCTTTCTTTTCGGCGTTGAACGCCGTGGCATCGTCTTTGAAATACTGGACAATTGTCCCCGGCTCCGGACCTTCATAAAGGATCTTTGCTTTGCCTTCGTAAATCTTCTTGCGCCGGGCCATGGGCGTCCTTTCCGCGACAGGCTGGGAGGGTCCCAGACGATTTGGCCCCCTCTTAGTCTAAGGCCCGCCCCCCTGCAAGCATGGGTTCGTCGCGCGTTCCTGTGCGCTCTTGTCTGCTGGTCACGGATCACCCATATCTATATAATAGGCGTGCAAAGACAGGAGAGCATGATGACCACCTTCGACAACCGCGAAAAAGCATTCGAGAACAAGTTTGCCCATGACGCAGAAATGCAGTTCAAGGCAGACGCGCGCCGCAACAAATTGCTGGGCCTTTGGGCTGCTGGCCTGATGGGCAAGTCCGGCGCCGACGCCGAGGCCTATGCCAAAGAGGTGGTCAAGTCCGATTTCGAAGAAGCCGGCCACGAAGACGTTTACCGCAAGGTTGCGGGCGATCTGGGCGACAAGGCCGATGAGGCAACCATCCGCGACAAGATGGCAAGCTTCCTGGTCGAAGCCAAGGCGCAGGTCATGGCCGAAACCGACTGATCTATCGCACCATAAAGCGCAAGAATTGATGCGTCCTTCGGTCAATTGGAGGGCGCATTTTTTGGGGCTGCGGGTGGGCGCGCCCTACGGCCCCTGCTGCCCAATGATCACCCGCTTCATGAAGAAGATGAAGATTATGAGATTGCTCTGGATCAGGCGCCGTGAAATGAGGCGGACGTAACGCGCGCGGAGTATGCCCGATGACCAATGCCTTCACACAATTGCTTGCTGAAAAGGGCGCCCTGCTGGCCGATGGGGCCACGGGCACCAATCTGTTCAATATGGGGCTGATGTCAGGCGACGCACCGGAGTTCTGGAACACCGATGAGCCCAAAAAGATCGTCGCGCTTTACAAAGGTGCGGTGGATGCGGGCAGTGATCTGTTTCTGACCAACAGTTTCGGGGCCAATGCCTCGCGCCTCAAATTACACGACGCAGCCAAACGCGCCCATGAGTTGAGCCGCGTTGCCGCCGAGATCGGCCGCGAGGTTGCTGATACTGCCGGACGCAAAGTGATCGTGGCCGGATCCGTTGGCCCAACCGGCGAGATTATGGAACCCGTCGGCAGCCTGAGCCATGCTTTGGCCGTTGAGATGTTTCATGAAACCGCCGATGGGCTGAAGGCCGGAGGCGCCGATATTGGCTGGCTCGAAACCATCAGCGCCCCCGAGGAATACCGCGCCGCCGCCGAAGGCTTTGCCCTGGCCGGGCTGGATTGGGTCGGCACCATGAGCTTTGACACCGCCGGGCGCACCATGATGGGGCTGACCTCCGAAGGGATGGTTGAGATGGTGCATGATCTGGACAACACGCCACTGGCCTTTGGCGCAAACTGCGGCACGGGCGCGTCGGATCTGCTGCGCACGATTTTGGGCATGGCCGCAAAAGAAGAAGGCCGCTTGCCTCTTGTGGCCAAGGGCAACGCCGGCATTCCCAAATATGTCGACGGCCACATCCATTATGATGGCACGCCCGAACTGATGGCAGATTACGCGGTGATGGCCCGCAACTGCGGCGCGTCGGTGATCGGCGGCTGTTGCGGCACGATGCCCAGCCACCTTGAAAAAATGCGCGAGGCGCTGGACACAAGGCCCAAGGGCAGCGCACCGGAGCTGGAAGAAATCGTGGCCGCGCTTGGCCCGTTTTCATCTGCCGGCGATGGCACCGGCGATGATCAAGCCCCTGAACGTCGCAGCCGCCGTGGCCGCCGCCGGGGATAAGGACTTTGTTCCGGGCAAAATGCCCGGCCTATAGCAGGTTTAACTGCGCACCCGGCAGAACCGGCGGGCGAAACAGATCACAACGCATCGGCGGCGCTTGGCCAGACAGGCCAAGCCGTTTAGCAGCCAATTTGAACCGTTGTGCAATCACTTCGGCATAGGGCCCCTCCCCGCGCATGCGCCGGTGCCACCGCGCATCATATTCCTTACCGCCGTGCATCTCGCGCAATCGGTTCATGATCCGCTCGGCCCGGTCCGGGTAATGCTCTGCCAGCCAATCCTGCACCAGCGGCGACACCTCACGGGGCAATCGCAGCATAATCCAACTGGCATGGCGTGCGCCCGCCTCTTTGCCGCTTTGCAATATTGCCTCCAGCTCAGGATCGGTGAGCGCCGGAATCATTGGTGAGGCCATCACCCGCACTGGCACACCTGCCGCCGCCAATCGACGGATCATCACCAATCGCCGCGCGGGCGCAGGGGCACGCGGCTCCATCAATCGGCTGAGTTTTGCGTCCAGTGTGGTGACGGATATGCCAACCCGCACCAATCCCCGCCGCGCCATATCCGCCAGAATATCAATATCGCGCTCGATCAGGCTGCCTTTGGTGACAATCGCCACCGGATGATTGCAGTCCGACAACACCTCCAGACAGCGCCGCATGATGCCGTGAGTCTTTTCAATTGGTTGATAAGGGTCTGTGTTGGTTCCGATCGCAATCGGCGCGGGCCGGTATTTGCGCGCCGCCAACTCCTTGCGCAGCACCTCCGCCGCGTCAGGCCGCGCAATCAGACGGGTCTCAAAATCCAGCCCCGGCGACAGCCCAAGATAAGCGTGGCTGGGCCGCGCAAAGCAATAAACGCAGCCATGTTCGCAGCCGCGATAGGGATTGATCGACCGGTCAAAGGGCAAATCCGGCGAGGTATTATAGGTGATAACCTTGCGCGGCACTTCGATGGTGGTTTGCGTCCGCAGCACCGGCAGAACGTCGTCACGGTCCCATCCGTCGCTGACCGCCTCACGGGCGTGCGCCTCGAACCGGCCCGCATGGTTGCTGCCCGCCGCCCGCCCGACAACTTTGTAACGATGATTTTCATGATCCATACACCATTTTGGAACAAATCATGAACACGCGCAATCGAAACCCGCTAATCCCTTGTCCGGTGGACTAAAAAGACGTTAAATTCTTGTTCATCGAAGTCGCGCAAAACCTCATCCATGTCGCAATTTGCGCACCAAGCGCCGACATTCCGTGACAAAAAGGCGCATAGGCCAAGCACCTGCAACGGCAGCAGAAGGAAATAACATGTCCGACGAAGACGAAATCATCCTGTCAGAACTCGACGACGAAGAACTTGTCCAACAGATGTTCGACGACCTTTACGACGGTCTCAAGGAAGAGATCGAAGAAGGGGTTAACATCCTGCTTGAGCGCAAGTGGGAACCTTACGACATCCTGACAAAAGCGCTAGTCGGCGGCATGACCATCGTTGGCGCGGATTTCCGGGACGGCATCCTGTTTGTGCCCGAAGTTTTGCTTGCAGCAAATGCGATGAAGGGCGGCATGGCCATCCTCAAGCCACTGCTGGCCGAAACCGGTGCTCCGCGCGTTGGCAAAATGGTCATCGGCACCGTCAAGGGCGACATCCACGACATCGGCAAGAACCTTGTCGGCATGATGATGGAAGGCGCAGGCTTTGAAGTGGTTGATCTGGGTATTAACAACCCGGTCGAAAACTATCTTGAGGCGATGGAAACCGAAGGCCCTGATATCCTTGGCATGTCCGCACTTCTGACCACCACAATGCCCTATATGAAGGTCGTGATCGACACGATGATCGAACAGGGCATTCGCGATGATTACATCGTTCTGGTCGGCGGCGCGCCCCTGAACGAAGAGTTCGGAAAAGCCATTGGCGCAGACGCCTATTGCCGCGATGCGGCGGTGGCAGTTGAAACCGCCAAAGAGTGGATGGCACGCAAGCACAACAGCGCAAAATCCGCCTGACCCTGATTTGAAAGGCCCCTGCGGGGGCCTTTTTTAATGGCCCCGCACCACCTATCTTGACACAAGAAAGGTCTGCCCATGCCCCCACGCCTGTTTGCCCTGATGATTGTCGCAGTCCTGCTATGTGCGGGACTGACCGTGCTGGCATTCTCCGTTCTGCCTGCGCCCATCGGTGCATTGGTCCCGGTGCTGGCGCTCATCGCTGCGGTGGCCCTGCGAAAGTTCCGATCATGATCCCAAGCGACGCCGAGCTGACAGAGAACGGGCTGGACACAGATACCCCGCGCGGGCGCATCCTGCTGATCGCTTGCGGCGCTCTGGCGCGCGAAATTCTCGACCTCAAGGCCGCCAATGGCTGGACCCATCTGGACCTGACCTGCCTGCCGGCGAAATACCACCTTTACCCGGAAAAAATCACCGACGCCGTGCGGGCCACAATCGCCAAGCACCGCGATGATTATGATGATTTCTTCGTGGTTTACGCAGATTGCGGCACCGGTGGCGGATTACAGGCCGCCTGCGATGAACTGGGGGTCAAAATGGTGGCCGGCCCGCATTGCTACAGCTTTTTCGAAGGCAACGCCGCCTTTGCCGCCAAGATGGACGAGGAGTTCACCAGCTTTTACCTGACCGATTTTCTGGTCCGCCAATTTGACGCCTTCATCATCAAACCCATGGGCCTCGACCGGCATCCAGAATTGCGTGATATGTATTTTGGCAACTACGAGAAACTGGTCTACCAGGCCCAAACAGATGATCCAGAACTGACAGAAAAGGCCCGTAAATGCGCCGATCGACTAGGCCTCAAATTTGAACGTCGCCTGACCGGATACGGGGATCTCACCGAGGCGCTCAAAGCGCTCTAGGCGGCCTGCCTGCTCCGATGTCCCAGAACAACCCGGCCATCACCTGCATCCCTTCCCGGAAAATCGATTTCAACACATGTTCGTTTGGCGCATGTTGGTTGCAGCCCAGATAACTGTGGGGAATCCAGATGGTCGGCAGGCCCAGGATATCGGAGAAACATTCATTGGGCAGCGATCCGGCAAGATTCGGCAAAACATGTGGTGTCTTGCCTGTGGTCCGTTGGATCGACCCCTCTGCAAAGCGCACCCAAGGATGATCCGGATCCAGCCGCGTCGCCCGCATCGGAACGCTGTCCGCCTCGCGTACCTCAACCTGATCAAACCCCGCCGCCGCCAGATGCCGCCGGAGCGCAGGCAGGATGTCATCGGCATCGGTGCCCACCACATAGCGCAACTGGCAATGCGCACGCGCCGATCCGGAAATCGCATTCACCGGCGCCTCCGGCCGGCCCGATGACATCGCCAGAATCGCAAAACTGTTCCACCCATAGGCCCTTTCTGCGGCCGTCAGCCCCGCTTCGCCCCAATCTGGATCGCTGCTGTCTGTCTCCGGTAACCGTGCAAGCGTTGCACGGATCTCGGGTGTCAAACTGTCTGGCCGCCATTCCGGCACTTTGATCTGCCCCCGCGCATCACAAATCGACGCCAAAGCCTGGGTCAGGATCACCGCCGGATCGGCCAGCAATCCCCCCCAGTTGCCCGAATGATGCGCACCGTCACGCAGATCCACCACCAGATCAAAGTTCAACGCCCCGCGCGAGCCCATGAACAGCGTCGGCGTGTCCGGCTCCAATCGCGGACCGTCAGAGGCGATCAAAACATCCGCCTGCAAGGTTTCGCGATGACTGCGCATCATCTCTGCAAGCCCCGGCGATCCGATTTCCTCGCTCATCTCGATCACAATCTTGACGTTGAACCCAAGACGCCCCTGCACCGCTAAAACCGCCTCTAGTGCCGCGATGTTGATCAAATGCTGGACCTTGTTGTCCGCCGCACCGCGCCCGAACAACGCCGCGCCCCGTTCTGTCAATTCAAACGGCGCGAGCCCTGCCTCCCAGGCATCATCCTGCCCCCAGATCACATCGCCATGGCCATAGATCAGAACAACCGGCAAAGCAGGATCTTCGATCCGATCCGCCAAAAGAAACGGCCCGCCGCCCGCAACCGGATTGTCGTATATCGCCCCATCAAAGGCGTTGGTCTGCAACCGTGGCAGGATCGCAGAACGCAGGTATTGATAAAGCACGTCGCGCTGCGCCGGATTCTGGCTTTCTGTCCGAAACGCCACCCAAGCGGCCAAATCCGCCTGCAATTGACCATTATCAGCATAGGCCGCGGCCTGCGCCACACTGTCGGATCTCATGTCACCAGTCCTCCCCTTTTTGGCTTTCAAATATTCCGGGGGAAGCGGCCCGTCAGGGCCGATTGGGGGCTGGCCCCCTGCCCGCGAATGATCAGCCCACCTGCGCGGCGGTTTCGCGAATACGTTCTATCATCGCCCGCAACCCGTTCGAACGCTGTGCCGACAAATGATCGTTCAGCCCAAGCCGCCCCATCTCGGCGCGGGCATCCACTGCCAGCACCTCCGCAGCGGTTAATCCATTGTAAAGAATACGCAAAACTGCAATCAGGCCAGACACGATCATCGCGTCACTCGCTCCGTCGAAATGCAGGCGCCCGTCATCGAACTGCGCATGCAGCCACACCTGAGAGGCACAGCCGTCCACCTTGGTCGCAGGCACCCGCAGCGCCTCTTCCAAAGGTTCCATCGCCTTGCCCTGCTCAATCACATGGCGATACCGGTCTTCCCAATCCTCAAGAAACTCAAAATCTTCGACAAGCTCTTCAAACGCGGCATTGGCCATAGCGGGATCCTCAGGTGATATTTGCGTCACAGAGGTAGGAGCAGAGCCGCCAAAGGTCCACCCCCTTCCCAAGGCCCACGGGATCAGGTAGTCAAAAGACAGTTCAAATTCCAAGGGCGACCTGATGCGCAAGACCCTCTCTTTGCTTCTCGCAACATCTCTGACATTGGCCGCCTGCGGCACGATCCGCGACAGCCGGGTCAACCCGTTCAACTGGTTCGGTAAATCGCGTTCCGAACCGATTGAACAGGTGGAAAACACCAATCCGCTGATTCCAAAGACCGGCGGTTTGTTTGCTCGTGATCGCGAGGCCGCGGACACCTATGCAGGCCGGCCGTTCGAGCAGGTGACAGAGCTGACAATCGAACGCATTCCGGGCGGTGCCATCATCCGCGCGACCGGCCTTGCGGCACGGCAAGGCATTTATCAGGTGCGGCTGACGCCACAAAACGATGCTGAACTGCCCGTCGATGGTGTTCTGACCTATCGCTTGGAAGGGGTCCGCCCCAACACGCCAACGCCTGTCGGCGCCCGCGCCACACGCGAGGTGGTTGCAGCACGCAGAGTGACCGATCAGACCCTGCGCAATGTGCGCAGCATCCGTGTCGAAGGCATTGAAAACGCGCGCGTTATCCGCCGCTAAAGCGAAATGGCGTTTCGGATCCTGTCCGAAACGCCTCTTGGATCAGCCCGCCGCGGCAGCCGTCACAATAATCTCAACCGTAAAATCAGGATGGGCCAATTTGGCCTCGCCGCAGGCACGCGCAGGCGCTTGTCCTTCGGGAACCCATGCATCCCACACGCCGTTCATCTCGGCAAAATCGGCCATATCCGCCAGCCAGATCACCGCCTGCAGGATGCGTGTCTTGTCTGATCCAACCTCGGCCAGCAGACGGTCAATCGCGTCGAGGCAATCCTGCGTCTGCTGTGCCACACTGGCCCCGGCGGTGCCAACCTGACCGGCCAGATAGATCGTGCCGTTATGCTCAACGATCTGGCTCATCCGGGTGTTTGTATGGTGACGTGTAATTTCTGACATTGCTGCCTCCTGTTTGATTTTATTGATGTTTCTACCCTAGACCTCGACAACCTTCACGTCGTTTCCCACCGCCGTCAGCGCAATTTCACCGTTGCACAGGCGCAGCGCGTCATTGCCAAACACCTCACGCCGCCAACCGTTCAACGCGGGCAGGTCACGTAGCCCCGCAGCGATACCATCCAGATCCGCCGCAGGCGCGATCAGCTTGGCCGCCACCCCCGCCTGTTCGGTCTTGGCCTTGAGCAGGACACGCAGCAAATCGGCCAGCGCCGGGTTCACCTGCAATTTGTCACGGCTCCGGTCCGGTTTCGGCAGATCCGCTGGCGGGCAAGACACCCCCGCCGCAATCCCCTTGAGGATGCCTTCTGCGATCTCACCTTTGCGGGCCTCGCGGAGCAACAGGCGCGAACGGCTCAATTCTTCGGTGTTTTTTGGCTTCAGACTGGCCAGTTCGACCAATGCGTCGTCTTTGAACACCCGGTTGCGCGGCACATTACGCGTCTGGGCATATTCTTCGCGAAACGCTGCCAGCTCGCGCACGATGCCCAGGAACTTACCGGAATTTGTCCGCGTCTTGACCCGCTTCCACGCCTCTTGCGGCTGGGTCACATAGGTGTCGGGATTGGTGAGGATCGCCAGTTCTTCCTGCACCCAACGCCCGCGCCCGCTTTCGTCCAGCTTTTCGGCCAGAAATTCGTAGATCTGCCGCAAATGCGTCACATCGGCGAGGGCGTAGGTTTTCTGCGCTTCCGTCAAAGGGCGCCGCGACCAGTCGGTAAAACGCGAGGTCTTGTCGACGCCGCCATTGGTGATCTTGCGCACCAGCGTTTCATAGCCGACCTGCTCACCGAACCCGCAAACCATCGCCGCCACCTGCGTGTCAAAAAGGGGTTCTGGGAACACCCCAGCATCGACAAAGAAAATCTCAAGATCCTGCCGCGCGGCGTGAAACACCTTGACCACAGACTTGTCGCGAAACAGCTCATAAAGCGGCTCAAGCGAGATGTCTTTTGCCAGCGGATCCACCAAAACCGCGTTGCTATCATCGGTGCCCGGCATCGCCAATTGCACCAGACACAGCTTGGAATAATACGTTCGTTCGCGCAAAAATTCCGTATCTACAGTGACATAATCGTATTTGGCGGCTTCGCTGCAAAAGGCAGCCAGATCGGCGGTCGTGGTGATGGTTTTCATGTATTCACTTCGAAAAAACGGGTTTGCAGGGCGCAGTTCCGTCATCGGTACATCAACTGCCGCCGCTTGGCCAGATCACCCCTGCAAGAACACCGGGGTGCGATCATCGGCGGCAAACCGGCGCAAAACAGCGGGATACAGCTGATGTTCCAGCGTCAAAACACGCGCGGCCAATGTCTGTGGCGTGTCGTCCGCGTTGATGGAAAGCTGCGCCTGCCCCAAGATCGGACCATCATCCAAGGCGGCGGTGACTTCATGTACGGTGCAGCCATGGATCGTATCACCCGCGTCAAGCGCGCGGGAATGTGTGTGCAACCCTTTGTATTTGGGCAATAAAGATGGGTGAATATTGATCATCCGGCCGGCCCATTGATCGGTAAACCCGCCGGTCAGCTTGCGCATGAAACCGGCAAGGCAAATCATATCAGGCCGGTGACGGGCCATGGCCGCGCTCAGCGCCCCTTCAAATGCGGTGCGGTCGCCTTGGAACGGGCGGTGATCCACAACTTCGGTCGCAATCCCCCGCGCCTTGGCCCAGGCGATACCGCCTGCATCGGCATTGTTCGACAGCACGACACAGGCCCGCCCCGGATGGTCGCCGGTCATATCTTCCACCAGCGCCCGCATGTTGGAGCCACCGCCAGAGACAAAAATCGCAACCCGCTTGGTCAAAGCAAGCTGCCCTGATAGCGGACACCGCCACCTTTCGTGATCTTGCCAATCTGGATCGCGGCATGGCCGTCACTGCCAAAGGCCTGCGTTGCGGCCTCAACCTTCCCTGCAGGCACAACCGCGATCATTCCAAGACCGGAGTTGAAGGTCTTGAGCAATTCCGCCTCGGCCAGGCCACCTTGAGCAGCCAGCCATTTGAACACGGGCGGCAAATCCCATGCCGTCAAATCAATCTCCGCTCCAAGTCCTTCGGGCAGAACCCGAGGCAGGTTCTCAGTCAGCCCGCCGCCCGTGATATGCGCCAGCGCATTCACGCACTCCCCGCGCAGGGCTGCCACCGCCCCTTTGACATAGAGTTTGGTCGGCGTCAGCAGCGCCGCGCCAAGTGTGCCCTCACCCCAAGGGCAATCATCCCCCCACGCCAGACCGCTGACCTCAACGATTTTGCGCACAAGGCTGTAACCGTTGGAGTGGACACCATCGCTGGGCAAGCCAAGCAGGACATCGCCTTCGGCCACATCGCGCGGCAATTCCGCGCCGCGTTCCATTGCACCAACGGAAAATCCTGCCAGATCAAAATCGCCCGCGTCATACATGCCCGGCATTTCCGCGGTTTCGCCGCCAATCAAGGCACAGCCAGACAGGGCGCAGCCCTCGGCGATGCCCTCAATGATCCGTGTCGCCTGATCCAGCTCAAGCTTGCCCGTCGCAAAATAGTCGAGGAAGAACAAAGGCTCCGCACCTTGGCAGACAAGATCGTTGACACACATAGCCACCAGATCAATGCCAATCCCGTCCACATTGCCGGTGTCGATCGCGATGCGCAACTTGGTGCCCACGCCGTCTGTGGCTGCAACCAGAACCGGATCGGTGAACCCTGCGCCCTTGAGGTCAAACAACGCCCCAAAGCCGCCAAGGCCGGACATCACACCGGGCCGCGCCGTGCGTTTGGCAGCCGGTTTGATCCGTTCGACCAATGCGTTGCCTGCATCAATATCAACGCCCGCATCGGCGTAGGTGATTCCGTTTTTGGGTGCTGACATGCTCTGGTCCCCTGGCAGTGAGATGTTGCGTTGCTGCGGGGTTAGTCCATCCCTGCAAATGGTGCAACGGTAAGCCTTGACGAAAGCGCCGCACCCGCATACCCAAACGCCGTGGCGGGCCTGTAGCTCAATTGGTTAGAGCAGAGCGCTCATAACGCTTTGGTTGCGGGTTCAAGTCCTGCCGGGCCTACCGCTATCTCATAAAAAACCCATCAAGCCGAACCTACAGCCATGTCTGAAGTTGATTCGCTTAGGGCTGCCGCGATTTCTGGGAATTGGCTGTCTGGCGAAGATCTATAAGGCCACAAGCCGTGCTCCAGTGTTGCCAAGGATCTGCGCCTGCTTGCCGTGCCGAGTCATGCTTCGCCTGGCATTGCACTGGCCCGCCTCTGGCCGCGAAACAGGCATCTATGATGCAAGTGCAATGTTTTCTGAGGGCGCATCTGTCAGTTCCGCCAATTTGAAATGCGACACTGCATCTGACAGGGCGTCTGTTTCGTTATTGAGCGCCTGGCTGGCGGCGGCGGTTTCTTCGAACATGGCTGCGTTTTGCTGCGTGACCTGGTCCAGCTTGGTCATGGCTTCGTTCACTTCGTTCAAGCCTTCCGATTGTTGCTTGGTGGAGGCCGCGATGGAGCCAACAAGTTCGGTGATTTCTGAGATGGAGGCCACGATATCTGCCAGCGATGTGCCTGTTGTTTCGACCAGCTCCACCCCGGCGTTGACCTGGGTTTCGCTTGCAAGAATCAGCTCGCTGATCTCACGGGCCGCATCTGCCGATCGTTGGGCAAGCGCACGCACTTCGGTGGCCACAACTGCAAATCCGCGCCCGGCGTCCCCTGCGCGGGCCGCCTCGACCCCGGCATTCAGGGCCAGCAGATTGGTCTGAAATGCAATTTCGTCGATGACTTTGGTGATTTTTGAAATCTGATCCGATGATGATTTGATCTGCCCCATGGCAAGGATCGCAGATTGCGCCACCTCGCCGCTTTCATCTGCCTTGATGCGTGCCGATTGCGCCCTTTCGTCCGCGTCCTGCGCCCGGCCGGACGCGGAGTGCACGGATGCGTTCAATTGGGTCAATGCGGCGGTCGTCTCTTCAAGCGTGGCGGCCTGCCGCTCCGTTCGCTGCGACAAATCATTTGCACCAGAAGATATCGCCGCGGTCTCACCGCGAATGGTAGAGGTCAGCATGGCCACGGCAGAAATCGCTGACCGGAGGGTCACAACGGTGGAATTGAAGTCGGAGCGCAGGCCTTCATAGGGGCCATCAAAAACCGCATCAATCGACACGCTGAGATCACCATCGGACAGTCTTTTCAATGCATTGGCGAGCGTATCGACAACCTTGGCCTGCTGGTTCAAAAGCGCCTGACGTTCCGCATCGGCCTGGCTGCGCATGGCGTCCCTTTCCGCGGCGCGTTCCGCCTCTTCGGCGCGGCGGCGCTCTGCTTCGGCGGCCTCCGCTTCGGCGCGGCGTTGCTCTGCCTCGGTCTCGGCTATCTTGCGGGCTTTTTCCTCGGCTGCGTCCTGCGCGGCGCGCGCCGCTTCGTTGCGCTGCATCTCGCGGGCATCAACAACCGTTTGGCGAAACATGTCTATAGCTTTGCCAAGCTGGCCAATCTCGTCCTTGCGGGCCGCCATTTTCGGCCGCTCAAAATCGGTATCGTCATTGGTGATCTTTTTGATCAAGGTCGCGCTCACCGCCAGTGGGCCGCCGACCAAAAATACTGTCACGCCGTAGACCGCGACAGCAGCCAGAACCGCAGCGATGGCCGCAAAGCTGATAGAGGCGTTGATTGTGCTGGTCCTCAGATCGCCGGACAGCGCAGAAAGCAGATCGGCCTTTTCTTCGGTAAGGGTGTCGATCCCATGCCTCAGGGCCACAATCGGGGCGAAACTTCGCGTGACCACCACGGTTCCAAAATTGGTGCCATCCGCCGCGACGGTTGCAGTGACCGCGCGGGTTTCCACACCTTCGGGGATGGCGCCACCTTCGGCCAGTTCAACACCATCCATTGTTTTGAACGCCACATGCGCCACGGAAGGATCCACCAGCACGGCAGAGATGATTTTGTCCAGCAAATCAACGTTGTAAGAGGCCAATGCATCGCCACTGACGGAGGTCAGAAGATCAATTATGAACTGCATTTTTGTTTCGGCGTCTGCTTCGGCATCGGCAATCTGGGTTGCGCCCAGTTGGGTCACCATACTCAGGCTTTTCTGCCCGAATGCCCCCAAAGCGTCGGTCTGGCGCGAGATGTTGGCCGTTGTCACCAATGCGACCATGCCGATGCAGAGCATTCCAACAATCATCGCAAGTTTTATCGAAATGCTCAGTCTAGACATCGGACACCTGTTTGATCTCGAAAATTCTTCCCGGCGCAGAACGCTCAGTCGCTGCCCCCTGCCAAAATCCCAACCGCATCCAAGGCATCAATAATGCCGGACAGATCTTGCGGCGCGTCAAAACCCTGCACCCGCGCCGTTTCCAACGCCGGAGCGCCCGCAGCGAGCCTGGTCAACGCATCACGCAGCCGATTGACGGTCTGAACATCATAATCGGCATGCGCAAAGACCATCCACTCAGGATAAAGGCCCGTGCTATGGGCATGGGGAAAACCAACCGTTTCCTTGCGGTCCACGATGATCACATCCCCTTCGGCAATCTCGCCCCGTGCGATCATGTCATCTACCATCCCCGTGCGCACAAACCCCGCGTCAAACGCACCTTTGGCCACGAGGTTTACGATGTCTTTTTGGCTTTTGGCGACGGCATGCCGGCCAAAATCGTCCGGTGAAGTGATGCCAAGGCCCAGCAGATAATGGGTCTGAAAAATGAACCCACCCGCCGCAGAAGTCTTGAGCGTCATGACACTTTTGCCCTTGAGGTCCGCAGCGGATGTGATCCCCGCATTGGGGTTTGCCACGATTACCCCGCCAAATTGTTTGCCGGTTTTCTTGACCACGCTGGCGACAGGTTGTGCGCGCATCTGGGTCGTTGCGATCGCAGCCTGAACCGGATTTCCGATCACCACGTCCAACGCGCCACTGTCCAGTCTTTCCAAAAGGTTACCGGCGTTCAGGGCGATCAGCACCACCTCTTCGTCCAGCATCGCTTCCAGCTCTTTCGCGACGGGTGACCATTGCTTCATCGCGGTTGCCTCCCCCGTGGGGGACATCACGCCCAGCCTGACAGTTGCATCTGATGCTGTGGGAAAAAGGAAAGGCAGGCACAGCAGGGAAAGAACGAGTAGGGGCAATTTCATGGCAGAGTCCTTTGATGTTCGAGGCATCGCGCCTTTCGGCCGCGGTTTATTCACCGCGTACCTATCGCCCGCACCCTAATGGGCGATTAACATCCACCGGAAATGGCCTGATCGCACAGGCCGCGTTATCTTTTGGCGCTGACGTACCAATTCACTGTCATTTCAACCACGGTGTCGCCGCTGCTGTCCTGGATATCGACGGTCACGTCAAAGGCCACCTTGCCCGTGTCCTTGATTGCTGCCATCAACGCCGCCCCCGGCTGGGATGTTTTGGCATGAGCGGTCAATGTCCCAATCGCGACCTTCTTGAAAGCGATCTGACCGGTTGCTGCCACCGGCCGCATCTCCAGGATCACCGGTGCCAAGGCCCCCGCAACCGCCGCACCGGAGGCCGCCTCGCCCAATGTGAACATCGCCCCTGCATGCATGCTTTCGATATGGTTGGACACCTCTGTGCGCTGCTCCAGCTCGGCACTGCCAACACCGTCGCCAACCTCCAGCAATTTGACGCCAACATGGTTGGCAAAAGGCACAGCTGTGCCAAGGTGGGCTTTGATCATCTCATAGGGGTTCATTGCGGGCTCCTGCGCTTGTTTGAAGCTAACGTGCAAACCATTGGCGACAAAAGCAATCCTGCCGCTGGGTCAGATGCCTGTTCTACCGTGCAATCACAATATCGGCCCGCAACCCGCCAAGCCGGGTGGATTCGCCAAGACGCAGCACCCCGCCATGGGCCCGTGCAATATCCGTGGCAATGGCAAGGCCAAGCCCGACACCGCCGCCTTTGTCCTGGTTGCGTGCCGGATCAAGGCGGGTAAAGGCGCGGGTGGCCTCGGCGCGGCGGCTTTCGGGAATGCCCGGACCGTCATCCTCAACCCGAATGCGCAATGTCTTGTCGCTGAGCATGACAGACACTTCTGCCCGCGCCCCATAGCGCACAGCATTGGAAATCAGGTTGTCGACCGCCCGCCGCATCGCCACGGCCCGCAGCATAACCGTGCCTGTACCGTCCCCCTCCGGCGGCAGCAACGTCACATCGCGCCCTGCCCTGCGGGCCTCGTCCACCAGACCCGCTATCATCTTGTGCGGTTCGATGGCTTCGGGTTTGCCCTCACCGGCCCCTTTGGCAAAGTCAAGAAACTCGTCCAACATGCGCTGCATGTCATCCACATCCTGCAACAGCGGTGCAGCCTCCTCTTCATCCAGCATCGACAGTTCAAGCCGCATCCGCGTGAGCGGCGTGCGCAGATCATGACTGACCCCTGACAGCATCAATGTGCGCTGTTCGATCTGCCGCTCGATACGTGCCCGCATATCGACAAAAGCCGCCCCCGCGCTGCGCACCTCGACCGCGCCAGCCGGCGTATAGGGCAAATGCCGCCCCCGCCCGAACGCCTCTGCCGCGCGGGCCAACCGGCGAATGGGGCGCAATTGATTGCGCAAGTAAACCGATGCGATGAAGGTCATCAAAACGCCAAAAAATAGCGTGTAAACAAACAGCTGGTGCGGATTGGACGCCGACACCCGCCGCCGGTCAAGCCCCACACGCACCGGCCCTTTGCCGCTGTCCAGATACAGCAGAACCTGATTGCCCTGCGTCAGATCGACCGCAAGGTAATCCGGCAATTCCGCCTGCAATTTGTCATCCAGAACCCGCCCCGAATAATCGTACCAGACCATCTGGCTTTGTTCCGGCACTGCGCCTTGATCAACCGGTTGCACATTCATGTCGAGCAATCCAACCTCCGCCGCGACACGGGACGGAATGTCACTGGAATCCTCCGTCTCCTCCACCACCTGCATGACCATCGCCAGCTCGCGCATCATGGCGGTGGTCATCTGCTGGGTGACCCCCTCGAAGTGCCGTTGGGCAAAGACCACGGTGACCACCAGTTGTACAAAGACAACCGGCAACATCAGGATCAGCGCCGCACGTCCGTAGATGCCGCGCGGCATATATCGTTTGAGCCAGACAAAGAACATGCATAGACCTTAGGGCCAGGAGCCACCGCTGTGAAAGGTGAAATCATGCAAGCCCCCGATAACTTTGATCCGCCCATCGGCACCCCGGAAACGCTTGAGCCCGGCTTGCAGAGGATCGTGGCGCCCAATCCCTCACCGATGACCTATCGCGGCACCAATACATATCTGCTGGGCACCGGCGGTCTGGCGGTGATCGACCCCGGCCCTGATGACCCTGCGCATTTGCAGGCAATTCTGGATGCCGTCGGCGACGCACAGCACATCAGCCACATCATCGTCACCCACAGCCATCTGGACCATTCGCCGCTGGCGCGCCCCTTGGCACAGGCCTGCAACGCCCCTGTTCTGGCCTTTGGCAGTGCCGAGGCAGGCCGTTCTCCGGTTATGCAAGATCTCGCCCGCAGCGGGCTTATGGGCGGCGGCGAAGGCATCGACAGCGCCTTTGTCCCCGACATCACATTGGCGGACGGAGAACAGATCAAAGGCGACGGCTGGACGCTTGAGGCGCTGCACACCCCCGGCCACATTGGCAATCACCTGTCTCTGGCCTGGAACGACGCCTGCTTTACCGCCGATCACGTGATGGGCTGGGCCTCTTCACTGGTTTCGCCCCCCGATGGCGATTTGACCGACTTTATGGCCTCCTGCGCACGGCTTGCGGCACGGGACTGGCGGGTGTTCTATCCCGGCCATGGAGCCGCTGTGGATGATCCCGCTGCGCGGTTGAACTGGCTGATTTCGCACCGCCGCGCGCGGGAGACCTCTATCTTGCAAGAACTCAGGTCAGGCCCCGCCACCGCGGCCACCCTTGCCGCCCGCATTTACGCCGATACGCCGCCCGCATTGCTGGGCGCGGCGACGCGCAATGTACTGGCCCACCTTATTGATCTCATGGGACAATCTATCACCGCACCGGTCGGAGACCTACACGCCGAAGCGCAATTCAAGGTTCACCCGGACCCGTCCGAAAAAAAGTGAAAAAATGCCCGAAAACCCTCTGGACGCCCCAGATTCTCACGGCTATACGGTGCAGACCGTTCCGACGTAGCTCAGCGGTAGAGCAGTTGACTGTTAATCAATTGGTCGTAGGTTCGATCCCTACCGTCGGAGCCAAAAGTTTCAAAGGGCCTAGCAAGAAATTGCTGGGCCCTTACTTTTTGCGCCAGTCCGAACCTCAAAAATGCAATTCAAGTTTTGCGATTTGCACCCAAAAGATGCGCATTTCCGCAAGTTAGTGGACAAAGTCTATTATTTCGATTCGGGCATCCAGCAGATCGGAATCATATCATTGTCTTGATCGACGAAACAAACCGAGTGCTTGCAAAATATTGTTCTCGATATTCACCAGCATTTGCGCCTGCGCTGCCACATTTCCCCTAAATGAGCTATTTTCCTTGAGAGATGCACACTCTTTCGGGCAGTTTGTTGTTGAGGGTCGGGGGACTTTCAACTTGAACGCAGAATGCTTCGGTTGGGTTAATTTTAGGGTTTATTATGCCTAGACTTACCCTCACGGGATCTTCTGCGACCGGCTCTTTCGTTGCCAAAAGCATGTTCGGCGCAAACGCTGTTTTTGAGCGCACCGACGATGGCGCACCCGGCGAGGCTTATTCATCAGCCGCAACCAACCTTGGTGTCACCTCCGTGCGTTTTGGCGGCGGGCAAAGCGATTTGCCACCCGCCAGATTGCATGACGATGGCGAGAGCCCCGTGGATGGGGACGACTGGATCAACATCGTGACCATGCCGGGCGGCAATCTGCGCTCCGAAGTTGTGAACTTCTTCGAGTGGTGCAGCGCGGGCGGCTATGCCGGCCCCGATGCCGATCCGATTTGCGCGGTTCTGGTGATCCCTACAAAACATCTGAACACAGAAAACTACGCCGGTTTTGCCGATGACATCGCAGCCTTTACCCAGGCCGTGATGACCCAATACGGCCATCTGATCGAAGCCTTCCAGATCGGCAATGAATACTGGGACATCGGCGAAACGGCCTACGGCCAACGCGCCTCGATCGCAGCCGAGGCCGTTGAAGCCGGCATGATCAGCGCGGGCATTGCACAACAGGATCAACCGTCGATCATTGTGCAGATGGCCACTGCCGGCAACGTCGGCTCAGAGTTTCAGGCCACCCCCGGCGTGAATGACTTCCGCCAGCGCAATGATGATGCCAACCAACAGATCATTGATCAACTCAGCGACGCCGCCCGCGGCGCAATCGATGGCGTGACAGAGCATTATTACTACAACAAAAGCCACTATGAATTCGGCACCCACTCCAACGAAGTGAACTTTATCGATCGTGATTTCGATGTTTGGTCCAAGGCTTTTGATAAAGATCTGGATCTGCACATCACGGAATGGAACGTGCGCACCACGACAACCGCCCAACAGGGTTTTGTTGCCGGGTCTACGCTGATCAAACAATTCTCGAACATGATCGAACTTGGCGCGGATGCGGCCAATATCTGGGCTTTGGACTATCATTCCAAAACCGCCCTGACCCTGGAGACCGATGGCGGTGCCATTATGGATGATCAAGGCCGGATGATGAATTCCTCGCAAGCGGCCGCCTTCGACCTGATGGCGGGGTCCATTGCAGGTAAGGAATTGATATCGCTTGGCTTTGAACAAGCCTTCCCGCAGATCGAAGTCACCACCTATGCGGATCTGAACACAACCGTGCTCTATGTCTCGTCCCGCACTCTGGACAGCCTGGATGTAACGTTGGACCTTTCGAAACTCTTTGCAAACGCCGCTTCCATCAGCGGCGTCAAAGTCTCACTGGACACCAACACAACCAACGGGTTGCAGTGGGACAACGGCATCGCAACCGACGGCATCACCGTCGACGGGCGCCCCTATTTTTACAACGAACATGACGCAGATGTGTATTTCACCGATATCACCTATGCAGACGCCAGCGACATCACCTTTGATTTGAAACCCTTTGAGTTCCTTGAGCTGACAATCGAAACCCCGCCCGCGCCTGTTGAATTGGCAAAGTTCATCGGCAGCGACGCAGACGATCTGATCATTTATGACGATCTGCTGGGCGAGGCAGACGGCGGCGGCGGACTGGACAGCTTGTTGGTAAATGCCGGGCGCAATGATGTGAAGGTCAAGCAGCACGACGACGGGCACATCGCCTTTTCCCACGCTGACACCGCACATGATCTCAAACTCGACGGTGTGGAGCGGATCTGGTTTGACGATGGCGCCATCGCATTTGATTTCGAAGGCAACGGCGGGCAGGCCTACCGTTTGTACCAAGCCAGCTTTGACCGAACGCCGGATGAGGCCGGTCTTGGGTTCTGGATCGGTCAACTGGATGGCGGTGCGCTCTCGCTGAACCAGATTGCCCAGTATTTTATCGACTCCGAAGAATTCACCCAGACCCATGGCGACAACGACATCTTGACCGATGCGCAATATCTCGACCTGCTTTATCACAACGTGCTGGACCGCAATCCAGATCAGGCGGGTTATGATTTCTGGAGCATGCAACAGGACAACGGTTTGTCTCGGGCCGAGATGCTGACGTTTTTCTCCGAAAGTGACGAGGTCAAGACCAATGTATCTGCCGCCATCGAGGACGGGATCTGGTTTGTCTGACCCGGAAGCGGCCTTCCAGAGAAAACGTTAAGAACATAGGGCTTTCGGCAAGAAATTGCCCCTATTCGGCCCCCTTCCAGCCCCTGCATCGGCATGCTTTTCTGCAATTCTTGCCTCAGGCGCGGACGATTCCCGTCCCCCATTGAGCGAGGAGCAGATCCATGATCCGTCCAGAACCGAAGAAAGACCAACAGAGCGAACCACAGCAGACCCAAACGCCAGAGCCGCAGTCCGCGACCGGCCAGACCCAGGACCAGCAGCAGCCCGCGCCCCTGATCACCGATTACGCCAGCCTTTGAGGCGTGACAGACCTGCCTGTGCAGATTAAACACGGGCCTATGTCCACGCCCGTTTCCTCCCTGCGCAACCTTGGCCCTGCATTTGAGGCCAGTTGCACCAAAGCGGGTATAAACAGCGCAGAAGAGCTGCGCGCGCTGGGTGCCGATGCCGCCTACGCCAAATTGCTGGCCTCCGGGATGCGTCCGCATTTCATTGGATATTATGTTCTGGTGATGGCGCTTCAGGGCCGCCCGTGGAACGATTGCAAAGGCGCCGAGAAAAAGGCTTTGCGCGTGACATTCGACGCGATCAAAGCCGCCAGTTTTGACCCCAAAACCTCTGAATTTGAACGCATGATGAATGTGATCGGTGTCCGCGAAGGGTAATCCGCGCGTCCTGCCCCCTTGCCGCCTGCCCGCCCATGGACTAGACCTGCCCTCGGTTGGCAGTCACCTAGGCGTCGCTGTCCCTGTTTGGGGAAGCTAAAGCTGCCATGATCAGACAGCATACGACATTTTGTCAGGTGCCCGTCGTAAGACAGCGACCAACGACATTTCCCGTGGCACCATGAGGACATGACATGTCGAAAGACCTTATCCCGCTGCACATCGCGGATATCTCCAGCTTTGCCCGCCATCTGAACGGGCAGCTTAAATCCCAAACCGAAACACCATCGCACCTGAGCTTGCTGAACATGCTGGCCCGCGCCGCTGGTTTTCGCAATTTTCAACATCTGCGCGCGGCCAATACCGCGCTGGCCCGGCTGGATGCTCCGCAAGAGGTCACGGTCGATTTCAAATTGGTAGAACGGGCGCTCAACCAATACGACGACATGGGACGCCTGCGCCAATGGCCCGCCAAACGCAGCGTGCAGGTACTGTGTCTCTGGGCGTTCTGGTCACTTTTGCCCGCGGAGACCACGTTGCAGGAACGCGATGTGAATGGTCTCTTCAACAAAGCACATCTGTTCGACGACGCTGCCATTTTGCGCCGCAGTCTTGTCAGCATGGGCCTGATCGAACGCAATCTGGACGGCAGCGACTACCGCCGCATCGAACAGGCCCCGCCCCCCGAGGCCCGCGAGGTGATCCGCAGATTGCAGGGGCGGCAAGGCTAACGAGATTGACCTGGCCCGTTGAACTGCCACTATGTGGAAGTTCAACAGCCTGCCGGCAGAGATGGTTGAATGTCGGGTCCTGCGGTCAGAGCCATCAGATTCAGCAGAAACGTTGTCGTTTTGGCCTCTTCCAAAAGGCACGCAAGCCTGTACACATTTGTCACAACCTGACAGTTCTCGAGGATTGGACAAACTGAGAGGGATCCGTGTCTGCGATTCAAGGTCAAAGAAAACTGGCTGCCATTCTGACAGCAGATGTCGTCGGCTACTCCCGGTTGATGGCAACCGATGAATCTGGAACGCATGCCCGCTTGAAACTTGTTTTGGCAGAGGTTTTCAGACCTGTCGTAAAGCGCAACGCAGGCCGGATATTCAAGATGATGGGGGATGGCGCCCTTGTCGAATTTGCAAGTGCGAACGAGGCTGTGAAATGCGCCGTTGAGCTTCAAGACCTGCTGGACCAGGGGCAACAACAAAGCAGTCCGGGTGAAGAAATCAGGATGCGCATCGGGATTAGCCTGGGCGATGTCATCGTTGAGGGCGCCGACCTGTTTGGCAATGGTGTGAATGTCGCAGCGCGTATGGAGAGCCTTGCCGAACCGGGTTCGATCTGCATTTCGGGAAATCTGCAAGAGCATCTGACCAGCAGCGACACCTTTGAATTGATCGATTTGGGCCCTTGCCAAGTAAAGAATATACCTCAACCCGTGCAGGTTTTCGAAGTCAGCCGAAAGAAGAACGCGGCTGAAACGTCGGTCAAGACACCATCATTTGTGCAAGATATCCGGTTTTGCGAAACGCCTGATGGTGTCCTGATCGCTTATGCAACGATCGGCGAAGGCCCACCAGTCGTATCAGTTTCGAACTGGCTCACCCATCTGGAACTGGACTTTCAGATCCCCATGCGCCGTGAACTTGTTCGACTGCTTTCGACCGACAACCAGATTATCCGATATGATGCGCGCGGCAGTGGTTTGTCGGACAGGGACATCAAAGATTTTTCTCTGGATGCCTCCGTCATGGACCTGACGAGTGTCATCGACGCACTTGGTCTGCAGGAGGTGTCGCTGGTGGGTCAATCTCAAGGTGCTGCCGTTGCGGCGGCATTTGCTGCGCGGAATCCAGATAGAGTGAAGAAGCTGGTCTTGTGTGGTGGATACGCGCGAGGCCGCCGGATGAGAGGGTCAAAAGGCCAAATCGCCGAGAGCGATGCCTTCATCACCATGATCAAGGAAGGTTGGGGCAAAGAACTGGATGCCTACGTGCGCATGTTCGGCGCCTTCTTCATGCCGGATGCAAACGCCGAACAATTGTCAGGTTTCACCAACCTGCAACGCAGGGCCACTCCTCCGGAGAACGCGGCAAGTATTCAACTTGCAATCGACAGCATCGACATTTCGGAAGAACTGGCCAATGTCAAAGCACAAACACTGGTTTTCCATGTGCGCGAAGATGCAAGAGCGCCGTTTGAAGAAGGAAGAAGGATGGCGGCGGCCATCCCCAATGCACGATTTGTCCCCTTGGAAGGGCGCAACCACGTGATGCTGAGCAGCGATCCGGCTCTTCAACGCTTTTTGAGCGAAGTTTCCAAATTTTTGAAAGATTAACCCAGAACCAACTTGTGCCCTTATGTTCATAGCAGAACCCTGACCAGCCTGAGCAAAGCCAGTGACGTGAGCGGGCGCCAATCAACTCGAGTCAGACCACCGCCTCAGCCACGGAGACCCATCATGCAGACCTTTCGCACCGCCGTTCCAACAGATGCGCCGCGTTGTTTTGAAATCGAAGCCGCGGCCTACAGCGCCTCCGAGGCGGCAACGCTCGAAAAGATAACAAAGCGGATCGCCGGCCATCCGCAAGGGTTCGTGGTGCTTGAGGTACAGAGCAAGGTCATCGGCTTTATCAACAGCGGCTGCGCCCATGAGGTCGATATGTCGGATGATGACTTCAAGGCTTTGATCGGCCATGATCCCGATGCACCCAATGTCGTGATCCTGTCCGTAGTGGTCGATCCCGCGCACCACGGCAATGGCCACTCGCGGACCTTGATGCGGGAAATTGTGCGGCGGATGATTGCGCTCAACAAACAAACCATTCACCTGATGTGCAAAGACCATTACGTGCCGCTTTATGAGAAGTTTGGCTATCGGTATAGCAAACTGTCCACCTCCACCTACGGGGGCGTGCAATGGCATGAAATGGTGATGCCGCTGGCGGGCTGAACCAGCAGAATGACACCGCACAAAAAAGGGCCGCATTGCTGCGGCCCTTACAATCCTTGTCTGAGAAATCAGAAGGCTTAGCCCACCAACTCCAGACCGGAGAAGAAATACGCGATCTCGACCGCTGCTGTTTCCGGTGCATCGGAGCCGTGAACGGAGTTCTCTCCAACGCTTTCGGCGAACTCGGCGCGGATTGTACCGGGCGCGGCGTCTGCCGGGTTGGTTGCACCCATGACTTCGCGGTTTTTCGCGATGGCGTTTTCGCCTTCCAGCACCTGAGCAACGATTGGCGCGGAGGCCATGAATTCGCACAGTTCGTCATAGAATGGACGCTCGGCGTGGACTTTGTAGAACTCGCCCGCCTGCGCCTTGGTCAGATGGATGCGCTTGGATGCGACAACGCGCAGACCTGCGTCTTCGAATTTCTTGACGATTGCGCCGGTCAGGTTGCGCTTGGTTGCATCTGGTTTGATGATAGAGAATGTACGCTCAAGGGCCATTTGGCTTGCTCCTTTGGGGTGTGAATTTGGCCGCTCCCTAACATGGGGTTTCACAGTTGAAAAGCCGCGATTGACGGCGGGCCGGTCTTGGTCCACACCCCGCGCATGTTACGCATCTCAGAAATCAATTACTCCGTCGAGGGTCGCCCTCTGTTTGAAGAGGCCAGCGCCGTCATTCCTGAAGGTCACAAGGTGGGTCTTGTGGGTCGCAACGGCGCGGGCAAGACCACGTTGTTCAAGATCATCCGCGGCGAGCTTGGGCTGGACGCCGGCGCGATCACCCTGCCCTCCCGCGCCAAGATCGGCGGCGTCGCCCAAGAGGTGCCCTCCTCCGACGTATCCTTGATTGATACGGTGCTGGCCGCCGACACCGAACGCGCTGCCCTGCTGGTTGAAGCCGAAACCGCCAGTGATCCGGGGCGCATTGCCGATATCCAGTCACGGCTGGCCGATATTGATGCCTGGTCGGCCGAAGGGCGTGCCGCGTCGATCCTCAAGGGTCTCGGTTTTGACGATGAAGAACAACAAATGCCCTGCTCTGCATTCTCCGGCGGCTGGCGGATGCGTGTGGCCCTGGCCGGGGTTCTGTTTGCCCAGCCCGATTTGCTGCTGCTGGATGAACCGACCAACTATCTTGATCTCGAAGGGGCGCTGTGGCTGGAAAGCTATCTCGCGAAATACCCCCATACTGTGATCATCATCAGCCACGACCGCGGATTGCTGAACCGCGCGGTGGGCGGGATCTTGCATCTCGAAGATCTCAAACTGACCTATTACCAAGGCCCCTACGATCAATTCGCCCGCCAGCGTGCCGAACAGCGGGCCGTGCAGGCGGCAATGGCCAAGAAACAACAGGCCCGCCGCGATCACATGCAATCCTTTGTGGACCGGTTCAAGGCCAAGGCGTCAAAGGCCAAACAGGCGCAATCCCGCCTCAAGATGATCGAGAAGATGGACATGATTGCCACCCCCGAACAGGCGGCAAAACGGGTTTTCACCTTCCCCGAGCCAGAGGAACTGTCTCCGCCCATCATCTCCATCGAAGGCGGCTCTGTCGGATATACCGAAGGCAACCCGGTGCTGTCGCGGCTGAACTTGCGCATTGATCAGGACGACCGCATCGCGTTGCTCGGCAAGAACGGCCAAGGCAAATCGACCCTGTCCAAGCTGCTGTCGGACCGGTTGATCCTGATGGACGGCAAGGCGGTCAAGGCCAACAAACTGCGCATTGGGTTCTTTGCCCAGCATCAGGTAGACGAGTTGCAGATCAAGGAAACCCCGCTGCAACATATGATCTCGGCGCGCCCCGGTGTGCTGCATTCCAAATTGCGGGCGCAACTGGCCGGGTTTGGCCTTGGTGCGGAACAGGCCGAAACCGAAGTGGGCCGCCTGTCGGGTGGTCAAAAGGCGCGTCTGTCCCTGCTATTGGCGACATTGGATGCCCCGCATCTGCTGATCCTCGATGAGCCGACAAACCACCTTGATATCGAAAGCCGCGAGGCGCTGGTTGAGGCGCTGACGCAATATTCGGGCGCCGTGATCCTTGTCAGCCACGACATGCACCTGCTGTCGATGGTAGCAGATCGTCTGTGGCTGGTGTCTGACGGCACCGTCAAACCCTATGACGATGATCTGGAATCCTATCGCAAGATGCTGCTGACCCCGACCAAACCGGTCAGCAAGAACGCCAAGCCGAAAGAGGCGCCCAAACCCAAACGCGCCAGCCGTGACGAGATCCTCGCCCTGCGTTCCGAAGTGCGCAAGGCCGAGGCGCGCGTTGATAAACTCAACGAAATGCGCGACAAACTGGCCAAGAAACTGGCAGATCCGGCTTTGTACGAAGACGGCAAAATCGGCGAGCTTGAGGTCTGGAACAAGAAATACGCCGAAGTGATGGATGCGCTGGAACGCGCGGAAACGCTTTGGATGACGGCTGAAAGCAAACTGGAAAAGGCCTCCGCCTGATCCACCGGAACAAGGGAGCGGGCGATGGAGCTCGACACCGCCTATACGATCACAGTGCTGGTCACCCTGTTTGTGGTGATGGATCCGATCGCGATCGCGCCGGTGTTTCTGGCCCTGACGCCCGGTATGAGCAACGCACAGCGCCGCCGCATCGCATGGCGTGCGGTTGCCGTGGCCGGTTTTGTCCTGGCGATCTTTGCACTGGCCGGTGAGGCCGTTTTGACCTTTATCGGAATTTCCATGCCGGCCTTTCGCGTGGCGGGCGGTATCTTGCTGTTCCTGACCGCCATCGACATGTTGTTTGATCGGCGCACCAAGCGCCGCAAGGACCGTGCCGACGAGGACGACCATGACGATCCATCGGTGTTCCCCATCGCCATCCCGTTGATTGCGGGGCCGGGTTCCATCGCCTCCATTATCTTGCTGACCGGGGAAAAACCGGGGGTCGAAGGGCTTGCCACCGTGATTGTCATGACAGTCCTCATCCTTGCCGTGATGGCGCTGACGTTGCAGGCCAGTGGCTATCTGGAACGGATCGGCAAGACCGGAATCAACGTGATCACCCGTCTGCTGGGCATGTTGTTGGCCGCGCTTTCGGTGCAATTTGTGCTTGATGGGCTGGCCGCATTCGGATTTGGCCCCAGCACGGGCTGAAATTCCGCCTTGCCGCCCCTATATCCCTTTGAAGACCACAGCGGATGAGCGGGAACTGACATATGGCCGAAATAGAAACCGGACGGGTGATTTACCTCGTTGTGCTGCTGATCATGGTGGCGGGCTGGTTTTTTATGCAATCACGTCAGGGGTTGAACCGGACCCTGCAATATGCGGCTGTCTGGGGCATGATTTTTGTCGGCGGCGCGGCGGCCGTGGGCCTGTGGCAGGACATCTCGCGCAGCGGCTCTGGCGCGCAGGTGCAAATGACCGGCGCAGGCCAGATCATCGTGCCCCGCGCCCGCGACGGGCATTATTACCTCACCGCGATGATCAACGGAGAGAATGTCCGCTTTGTAGTCGATACGGGTGCCTCCGATATGGTGCTGACCCAAGCCGATGCGGAACGTGCGGGCATCGACCTTGAAAACCTCGCCTATCTGGGCCGCGCCAACACCGCCAATGGCCAGGTGCGCACCGCTTTTGTCCGGCTGGATCAGGTGACTTTGGGGGATGTGACAGACCGCGATGTTTCCGCCGTGGTCAACGAAGGCGAAATGTCGCAATCCCTGATGGGAATGGGATACCTGCAACGCTGGGGCCGGATCGAGATTGCCGGAGGTGAGCTGATCCTGACGCGGTGATTGGGGGGCTAAGGTCGGAGTTTTTTCCGAGAGGGAGGAAATGAAGGTCTGCAATGAGCCCAACTTGACCTCGATCAGTCCGTGGTATCTGCTCCCAGAACACATTCCTAAAAGAGTACTACGATTGCGATTTTCGGTTCTAGCTCTCCTGCTGCCACTTACGTTTGCTGCATGCAGGGGCGAACACTCCAAAACTGTGACCATCGCAGAGGGGCATCACATCGAAATGTCTCTCTCAGGCTTGGTCAGTTTCCAATCAGATTGGGAGCGATATCTGACAGTTTTTGATGGCGAAGGGAAAGTTCGAGTTGAACTTCTATCGAATACAGGGTGGTGGAGGGGATCGAGTCTATATCTACATAAATCAGGCGCTTACGTGTTGAATGAAGGGCAAGGCGGCTGTGTTGTTTTTCAATCATCCCCGCCTGAGATTCTTAAAGGCTACTCGCATCTCTGCTACCGAAGGGCTATGGATACCGAGCAGTCCAATCTGATTTTTCAGTCAGATAACTGCACTCCTTCTCGACACTATGCTGACCTTTGTTTTATTGGGCTTTTTTTTGAGGCCGAGGGCTTAGAGAACGCGCTGGAGTTTAATTGGTCGGACACTCAACCTGAACCTCTTCTGCCTACTCCTCCATGAAAAGCTTCAAGGTCGGCATTGTCCGCATAGCCGCCGTTGGCTCTCCTGTGTGTCGTGCCCCACCCTGCCAGTTGGAAATGCCGACCGAAATTGTCGGATGTCGGGTATGAGCCCAAACAGACGCCATAGACGTGAGCAAGAACACACTCTCGGCACTATCTCAGTCGATATTCAAGGCCATGTAGATCACGTGCGGGGATACATCTTGTGAGTGCTCTGCTTCGGGGTAAAACTCAACATCTCGGAACCCTTCCGAACGGTACAGTGCATGAGCGGAGGACATGAAAGCAGTGCTATCTAAAAAGACCTGCGAATAATTTGCATTGCGCGCTTCGTCTATCAACCGCCGAACCACTTTGCGCCCAAGACCTTCGCCCCGCACTGCGGGCCGGACATATAGCCGCTTAATCTCTACCGCGTCAGCTCTAATTTCTCGATAGAAACCAATGGCATTGGCAACTCCACTAGGGTCGCGCGCCAGAACCGTCCGCCCGTTTGGCGGTAAAACTTCGGTCAGATCTAGCATTGCGTTCGAAAGAGCCACATCGACATCAACGTTCAGATCATTCTCAGCATTAAAGAGCGGAACGACCCACGAAAGATATTCCCTGAGCAAAGTCTCGACTTCGGAAGTGTCTGATATGGCGTCTGGCGTCTCGAGGAAATGGGGCATCACATCGTCAATCCTACATGAAGTCCTGACAAAGTATCACGTCTGCCTCGAAACAAAAGTCAGAGTGCTGGCGAGTGTATTGAACGGCAATTACGTCCGCACAGCCCCCCTCTCCAAACCTCTCAGGTCTCTGCCTTTTTTTCCCAACGCCCTGATTCTTCCGACCAATATTGCGCCGACGCGCCTGCGTCCTTGAGGGTCTTCCACTGGGTACGGGCATGGGCCACCGCCGCCTCGTCCATGCCGTCAAACAAGATACACACCCTGTCCAATGTCCCCACTTCTTCGGCGCTGACCTCGGCCCCGTGCACGGACATCACGCAATTGGGCCGGTTGGGGGCCTCCGTGGTTGTGGTCAACAGAACCGGTTGATCCGCGTCCTGCGGCCCGCCGGCCAGACCATGGGGCAAAAAGCTGTCCTCTGGCCCCCGCCACAGCGCTTGATCCAGCGCGGCAAGGGCCGATGCATCTGTCCCGCGCACCGCGACCTTCCATCCGTTATCAAGCGATTTGCCCAGCAGCATCACCAGCGTTTCCGCCAGTGATTTCCGCGTCAGGTGATAGAAAAACGCAGCGCCCATCGGCGTTACTCCACCTCGTATCGATCTGCGATCAAACGGTTCAACGTCGCAACGCCCCAGCCCGTCGCGCCGACAGGGGCCAGCGCGGTTTCGGATTTGACCGAAGCCACACCGGCAATATCGAGGTGAATCCACGGAACGTCGTCTTTGACAAACCGTTGCAGGAACTGCGCCGCCGTGACCGAGCCCGCCGGACGTCCGCCGATGTTTTTCATATCTGCAATCCGGCTTTTGAGCATATCGTCGTAGGCCTGACCCAAAGGCATCCGCCACGCGCCCTCACCCTCGGCCTTGGCAGCCTTGAGGAAATCGTTGCACAGGTCATCATCATTGGAGAACACGCCCGCATTCTCATGGCCCAGCCCGATGATGATTGCACCGGTCAAGGTCGCCAGGTCAATCATTGCGGAGGGTTTGAAGCGTTCCTGCGCGTACCACATCACATCACAGAGCACCAAACGCCCTTCGGCATCTGTGTTGATCACCTCAACCGTGTCGCCCTTCATGGATTTGATCACATCGCCGGGGCGCACCGCATTGCCCGAGGGCATGTTTTCAACCAGACCAACCAGACCGACCACATTGGCCTTGGCGCCGCGCAAAGCCAGGCTGCGCATCACGCCAGAGACAACGCCCGCGCCGCCCATGTCCATGGTCATGTCTTCCATACCCGCGCCGGGCTTCAGGCTGATCCCGCCGGTGTCAAACACCACGCCCTTGCCAACCAGCGCCAAAGGCGCATCGCCTTTCTTGCCGCCGTCCCAGTGCATGACCACAACCTTGGAGGGGCTGTCAGATCCCTGCCCCACACACAAAAGTGTGCGCATACCGAGGTTTGCAAGCTCGTCTTCATCCAGAACTTCAACCTTGAGGCCCAGTTCACCCATCGCAACAAGTTCGTCTGCGAAGCTGCTGGTGGTCAAGACATTTGCCGGCGCATTGGTCAAATCACGTGTCATGAATGCGCCCTCGGCAACGGCCAGCAATGGCGCTGCTGCCTCGCTCGCTTCATCGGGTTTACCGCACATGATGGTCACGGCCCCGGCACGCGGTTTGGCGTCTGATTTTTGCGCGTCATAGCCATAGTCACGCATCGCCAAACCAAAAGCCATATCTGCCACCCGCCGCATGCCTGCCGCCAGCGCCAGCACATTGGACTTGCCGCGGCGCTTGGCCAATGACGCACCTGCGCGCCGCGCCTCCTGTACCGATGCCTTGCGCGGCAGGAACACCACATCCACCGCCTCGGCCGCCAAACCCGTCGGGTAGGACATCACATGCAGGTCCCCGGCCTTGGCCTTGGCAAACCCCTCGCCCTCCACCAGACGCAACAGCGCCCCGCGCATCAGCTTGTTGACCCGCCGCGCCCCGGCATCAAGGCGACCTTCGGGATCGACAAATACCGCAATCCGCCCCTGATGTTCCGCGATCTGGTCGATCTCGGTGCTTTCGAATGTGATGGGTGTCAAAGTTGTCATTGCGCAGGCCTCTGTCTGGTTTCGCGACAAGACCTAGCGCGGCACCGCCGACATGACCAGATAGCAGTTTTCGCCGATCAGATAATGCAGTAAGATTGTGCCAACACGCCGTTAGAGCAACTTGGGGGAGTCGCAGTGGCCAAATTCGACCGCTATTTGCTGTCGCAGCTTCTTGTGATGTTCGGCTTTTTCGCGCTGGTACTGGTGGCCCTGTTCTGGATCAACCGGGCGGTTGTGCTGTTTGACCGTTTGATCGGTGATGGGCAATCGGCCCTTGTTTTCCTTGAGTTTACCTCGCTTAGCCTGCCCAAGCTGATCACCACGGTCTTGCCCATCGCGGCCTTTGCAGGCGCGGTCTATGTCACCAACCGGATGAGCGGCGAATCCGAGCTGACGGTTTTGCAATCCACCGGCACCAGCCCATGGCGGCTGGCGCGGCCCGTGCTGGTTTACGGCCTTTGCGTTGCCCTGATGATGAGTGTGCTGAGCCATTACCTTGTGCCGATGGCACAGGCCCAGTTGAACCAGCGCGAAAACGAGATATCCCAGAACGTTACCTCGCGGTTGCTGACCGAAGGGACGTTCCTGCACCCAACGGAAAAGGTAACGTTCTACACCCGTCTGATCGACGAAGATGGGGTGTTGCGCGATGTGTTCCTGTCGGACCGGCGCGATCCTGAACAAGGTGTCATTTACACCGCGGCGGAAGCCTATCTGGTGCGCAACGGCGATGGCACGACATTGATCATGGTGGACGGGCTGGCGCAGCGGCTTGGCACTGCAGACAACCGCCTCGCAACGGCCAAGTTCCGCGATTTTTCCTTTGATATCTCCGGCTTGATGACCAAAGCCCCCAGTGGCAACAAGTCGGTTGGCAATATGATCACCCCCGACCTGATCGGCGATTGGGACGCCATCGCTGCCAACACCGGAGAGCCGACGGGGTCCATCGCCGAGGAACTGCACGCCCGGTTTGCGCAATCTCTGTTTTGCGTCATTGCGGCGATGGTTGGCTTTGCGACGCTTCTACTGGGCGGTTTCTCGCGCTTTGGCGTATGGCGTGAGGTAGCCATTGCCTTTGGCTTGTTGATCTCAATCGATGGCATGCGCGGCGTTCTGGTCGATATAGTGCGGGCAGATGCCCAGAATTGGCCCCTGCTCTATCTGCCGTCCGCAGTCGGATTTTTACTTGTGATCGGAATGCTTTGGCAGGCGGCAAACCCCGGTTGGCTGCACCGGTTGCGCCGCAGGAGGGCTGCATCATGATCCTGCACCTGTATTTTGCCCGTCGCTTTGCGATGACCTTTTTGCTGATTACGGCGGTGCTGTTTGCGCTGGTGATGCTGGTGGATGCGGTGGAACAGGCCCGCAAGTTCGGCAGCTATGATATCGGCTGGCAGAACATCATGGGGCTGACTCTGCTCAACGCGCCGCAGACCATCAATTTGATTCTGCCTCTGATCATGATCCTCGCCACGGTGACGCTGTTTATCTCGCTGGCCCGATCCTCCGAAATGGTGGTGACGCGGGCGGCGGGACGTTCGGCGCTGCGGTCCTTGATATCTCCGGTGGTGGTTGCGCTGATCATCGGTGTGATGGCGGTTGGCATGCTCAATCCCATCGTCGCGGCGACGGGCAATCGGTATTTGCAGTTGTCGGAAAGTTACCGCGCGGGCGGTGCATCTGCCCTGTCGATCAGCGACGAGGGGCTGTGGCTGCGCCAAGGCAGCGCGTCGGGCCAGACCGTGATCCGCGCCTGGCGGTCCAACGCCGATGCATCCGTTCTGTTTGATGTGACGTTCCTGTCTTATGACAATGCCAACGGCCCTGTGCGCCGGATCGAAGCGGGCAGCGCCGCGTTGCAAAATGGCCAATGGTCCCTGCGCAATGCCAAGTCATGGCCGCTGGCCGCCGGTCAAAATGCAGAAGCCAACGCAGAGGTTTTTGAGACACTGGTGATACCTTCCTCCCTGACCCTTGACCGCATTCGCGAAAGCATTGGCAAACCGGGGGCTGTATCGATATACAATCTACCCGACTTCATCCGCCAGTTAGAGCAGGCAGGCTTCAGCCCGCGCCGCCACAAGGTCTGGCTGCAAACCGAAATCGCCCGTCCCTTCTTTCTTGTTGCGATGGTTCTTGTTGCGAGTGCCTTTACCATGCGCCATACCCGTTTTGGCGGCACGGGGGTGGCCGTTCTGGCATCTGTCCTGCTGGGGTTTGGTTTGTATTTTATTCGCAGTTTTGCGCAGATTTTGGGTGAAAACGGGCAAATTCCCGTGATGCTTGCTGCTTGGGCACCGCCCGTGGCGGCGATTCTGCTGGCGCTTGGCCTGCTGTTGCACGCAGAGGATGGCTGACCGGTGTTGCTGCGATCTTTTCTTCTTGCTGTTTTGGCCATCGGCACGCTGACGTTTTCCGCCCGGGCCCAGAACGCACCGCCGCAACCGGCGGTTTTGATCGCCGATCAAGTCTATATCACCCGTGACCGTACCTTGGTGGCGCAGGGCAATGTCGAGGCTTTCCAGGGCACCACGCAAATTCGGGCCAGCGCGATCCGCTACAATCAGGACACCGGCGCATTGATCCTGGAGGGGCCGATTGTCATCACCGATGGCGATGACAGTGTGCTTCTTGCCGATGCCGGCGAATTGAACAACCGCCTGCGCTCGGGCTTGTTGCTGTCGGCGCGGCTGATCCTGAACCAGCAATTGCAACTGGCCGCACAGCAAATCAACCAGGTGGATGGGCGCTACAGCCAGCTTTACAAAGCCTCGGTCACGTCCTGCCGGATCTGTCAGGATGGCCGCCCGCCCCTGTGGCAGATCCGCGCCCGCCGGATTGTCCACGACAAGGTGGAACAGCAGCTCTATTTCGATGAGGCACAGTTTCGCATTCTCAACGTGCCGGTTCTATATATCCCGCATTTGCGCCTGCCCGATCCGAATCTGAAACGGGCGACAGGTTTTCTTGTCCCCTCCATCCGGACCACATCGCAACTTGGGACCGGGTTGAAACTGCCGTATTTTGTCAAGCTGGGTGATCATCGCGATCTGACCATCACCCCATATTTATCGAGTGCGACCCGCACGATTGAATTGCGCTACCGCCAGGCATTCCGGCGCGGATATATCACCTTTGACGGCGCCTTGACCCGCGATGACCAGCGTCCGGGCAAGCTGCGTGGTTATCTGATCGGGTCTGGCGCCTTTGATTTCAAGCGGGATTACAAGCTGACCTTCAGCCTGCAAGCCACCAGCGATCGCAGTTATTTCTCTGAATACGGCTATTTTGACGGGGACCGCCTGTCCAGTGACGTCACCCTCAGCCGCGCGCGGCGGGATGAATACATCCGCGCCAGTGTCTACAATTTCGAAAGCCTGCGGGACGGTGATATCAACGACAACCTGCCCACGATCGTTCTGGACGGTGAATATGAAAAACGCCTGTTCCCCAAAGCCTGGGGCGGCGAGCTGCGGCTGAGCCTGCGGGCGCACAGTCACAGACGCAATTCGGACAGGGATACGGACGGGCCGGATGCCGACCTGATCGTGGATGGCCGCGATGTGGCGCGTTTGCATGGGCAGGCCGAATGGCTGCGCCGGTTTACCTATTCCTCCGGTGTTGTGGCCGATCTGCGCATGGGGGCCAGTTTTAACTTTTTTGACATCACGCAGGATCAAACTTTCCCCCAAAACCATTCCGAAGTGGTCCCCCATGCCGCGGTGGCCCTGCGTTATCCCATGATCCGCCACGGCGCGGGCGGCGTCACACAGATGCTGGAACCCGTGGCGCAACTGGCCTGGACCGGGGGCAACCGGTTGAACGTGCCCAACGACGAAAGCACGCGGGTGGAATTTGACGAAGGCAACCTGTTGTCACTGTCCCGCTTTCCCCGCCCCGACCGCCGTGAACGCAAGACCGTGGCGGCGATCGGCGTGAACTGGGCGCGGTTTGATCCAACAGGCTGGAACGCCCATGTCAGTGTGGGTCAAGTGCTGCGCGGTGAGGCCGACACGGCCTTTTCCGCCACCTCGGGCCTGACGGGGACAACCTCAAGTTTCCTGATTGCCGGACAGGTGAAAATGCCGGGCGGCTTCTCCATTCTGGGGCGCAGCCTGATCGACGAGGATCTGGATTTTGCCAAGGCCGAATTGCGCGGCATTTGGGAGTTCAAACGCGGCTGGGTTTCGGGCAGCTATATCTGGCTTGATGCCGATCCAGCCGAAGATCGCGCCAATGCCGTCTCGGAGATTTTCCTCAAGGGCAATTACCAGATCAACAACCAATGGACCGCCCGTGCCGATTGGCGGTTCAACGTGGCGGATGACCGCGCCGCCACAGCAGGCGTTGGCCTGCAATATGACAATGAATGTGTTACCGTCGATCTCTCGGTCTGGCGGAGCTATTCATCCTCAACTAGTGTTGAGCCTACCACCAATATCGGCTTTAACGTCGGCCTACGGGGCTTTGCCGCGTCAACCGGAACAGAGAGATACCTGCGCTCATGTCGGAAATGATCATCACCACCCTCGCCAAGGCGACCCGCACCTTTGCCTTGATGGCGGCTGTTACGCTTGGCGGGCAATCGGCCAGCGCCCAAAACCTGTTTGCACCTGTTGTTCGGGTCGACAGCATGGTGGTCACAGAATTCGAAGTGCAGCAGCGCCAGCGGTTCCTGCAATTGCTCAACGCACCGGGATCTGACCGCGACAGCGTCGTGGAAGGCCTGATCGATGATCGCCTGCGCAATCGCGCCGCCACCGATGTGGGGCTTGAGCTGACCGAGGAAGGCATCCAAACTGGGCTGAGCGAATTTGCGGCCCGTGCAAACCTTACGACCGAAGAGTTTACCAAGGCGCTGGAGCAATCCGGCGTATCGCGCGAAACCTTCCGCGATTATGTCACCACGTCACTGATCTGGCGCGAGCTGATCCGCGCGCGCTATCTCAATTCGGTGAACATCACGGATGCAGAAATTGACCGTGCCATGGGCGCCAGCAGCGGCGGCAGCGGTCTGCGTGTGCTGGTCTCGGAAATTATCATTCCTGCCCCGCCGCCACAGGCTGCGCGGGTCAATGCATTGGCCGGTCAAATCTCGCAGACCACCTCCGAGGCCGAATTCTCAAATTATGCGCGGAAATATTCCGCGACGGCCTCTCGCGGTGCCGGTGGGCGCCTGCCTTGGACGCCACTTTCCAAATTGCCACCCTCCCTACAGCCGCTGTTGCTGGCCCTTGCCCCGGGTGAAGTTACTTCGCCATTGCCGATCCCCAATGCCGTGGCGCTGTTCCAGCTGCGTGCGATCGAAGAAACCGGCGCCCCGGAACAAAGCTATTCCGCCATTGAATACGCCGCCTATTTCATTCCCGGAGGTCGGTCAGAGGCCGCATTGGCAGAGGCCGCACGCATTCAAGGCAAGGTGGATGTCTGCGACGACCTTTATGGCATCGCCAAGGGCCAGCCTCCTGAAGTTCTGGTCCGCGAAACCAAAAAGCCCGGCGAATTGCCGAAGGATTACGCCATCGAGCTGTCCAAGCTGGACCCCGGTGAAACCTCCACGGCATTGACCCGCGCCAATGGCCAGAACCTTGTGCTGCTGATGCTGTGCAAACGCACCGCAGAGGCCAACGCCGAAACCGACCGTGACGCCGTTCTGAACGCCCTGCGCCAGCAAAAATTGCAAGGCTATTCCAACCAACTGTTGCAGCAACTGCGCGCCGAAGCCCGCATCATCTACAAATGAGCCTCAGCAGGCGGCCGGTTGTCCTTTCCTGCGGCGAACCTGCTGGCGTAGGGCCGGAAGTTGCCGCATCGGCATGGGCCGCGCTGAAGGACGAAATCCCGCTGCTGTGGCTGGGCGATCCGCGCCATCTGCCTCAAGGCACCGCATTTGAGGTGGTCGATGATGCATCGCAAGCCGCGGCCCTTTCGCCCGACGCCCTGCCGGTTATGGCATATGATTTTGGCAGCCCCGCCATTGCCGGGCAGCCCGACCCCGCCCATGCACAGCATGTGATTGATGTGATCGCCGCCGGTGTTGATCTGGTCCGCACAGGACAGGCGACCGCACTTTGCACCGCACCCATTCACAAAAAGGCGCTGATGGATGGCGCAGGTTTTGCCTATCCGGGTCACACCGAATATCTCGCCGCCCTTGGCGGGGTGACGGATGTGGTGATGATGCTGGCCTCTGACCAATTGCGGGTGGTGCCTGCAACGATTCACATTGCGCTCGATCAGGTGCCAACCGCCCTGACCCCGGAAAAACTGCGCCGCACGATCGAGATCACCCACGCGGGGCTGCGAGATATGTTCGGGATTTCCGCGCCGCGCCTTGCTGTGGCCGGTCTCAACCCACACGCGGGCGAAGGCGGCGCCATGGGGCGGCAGGAATGCGACTGGATCGCGCCCCTGCTGGACCAGATGCGCGGCGAAGGTTTTGATCTGGCAGGCCCATTGCCCGCCGACACGATGTTTCATGCCGCTGCCCGTGCCCGCTATGACGCCGCGGTCGCGATGTACCACGATCAGGCGCTGATCCCGATCAAAACGCTGGACTTTGACCGTGGGGTAAACGTGACGCTGGGGCTGCCCTTTGTACGCACCTCGCCCGATCACGGTACGGCCTTTGACATTGCAGGCAAAGGCATCGCCAATCCCACCAGCATGATCGAAGCGATCAGGACCGCATATAGAATGGCCCAACACTCATGAGCGCAATCGACACCCTGCCCCCGCTGCGCGAAGTGATTGCCAACCATGGGCTGTCGGCCCGCAAGTCACTGGGCCAGAACTTTCTGCTGGATCTGAACCTTACGGCCAAAATCGCCCGGCAGGCAGGCGACATGAGCGCCTGTGATGTTCTTGAGATTGGCCCCGGCCCCGGCGGTTTGACCCGCGGGTTACTGGCCGAAGGGGCGCGGCGGGTGCTGTGCATCGAAAAAGACAGCCGCTGCCTGCCCGCGCTGGCCGAGATCGCAGAGGCCTATCCAGACCGTTTGACGGTGATCGAGGGGGATGCGCTTGAGGTCAATCCACTGTCCCATCTGACCCCGCCCATCCGCGTGGCGGCGAACCTGCCCTATAACGTCGGGACCGAGTTGTTGGTGCGCTGGCTGACGCCGCCGCAATGGCCTCCGTTCTGGCAAAGCCTGACCTTGATGTTCCAACGCGAGGTCGCCGAACGGATCGTGGCGCAACCGGGATCAAAGGCCTATGGACGTCTTGCGATACTGGCGCAGTGGCGGGCCGAGGCCAAGATCGTGCTGCAATTGCCCCCCGGCGCCTTTACCCCGCCGCCGAAAGTGTCCTCCAGCGTGGTACATCTGGACGCCCTGCCCGAGCCGCGCTTTCCCGCCGATCCAGCCGTGCTCAGCCATGTGGTGGCCGCCGCCTTCAACCAACGCCGCAAAATGCTGCGGGCCGCGTTGAAGGGTGTGGTTCCCGAGATCGAAGAGGTGCTGAATGCCGCTGGGATCAAGCCTACAGAACGGGCCGAGCAGGTTCCCCTTGAAGGGTTCTGCGCCCTGGCCCGCGAGGTTGCCAAGGCCAAGGGCAAATGATCAAGCTGCCGGTAAGTCTGGCGCAAACTTCCTGAAACAAACCTTGTGGCAGACGCCAAATAACACCAACAAAAAACCGCCCCGAAGGGCGGTTGGAATGTTTACTGACCTGAATTCGCCGGTTTACTCCGCCGCCTCGGGTTGATCGCCGCTGCCGTTGCCCTGCGGCGCGTCGCCCTCGGACTTTGGCTTGGGCTTGCGGCGCGGCTGGCGTTTGGGCTTGGGTTTGCTTTCTGGTGTTTCCACCAGACCGCTGTCCTCGTCACTGCCTTTTGCCTCGGCATTGTCATCGCTGCCAACGTCGGGCTGTGGGACATTTGCCGGATCATTCTGTGGCTGCTGGTTCGCTTCGCGCTCCTGCCGCTCTGCGCGCTCGCGGTCCCGCTCGGCCTGACGCTCACGGTTCTGGCGCTCTTGCTCTTCACGGCGCTGGTCCATCTCACGCTGCGCTTCGGCCAGCATGCGCAGATAATGCTCTGCGTGCTGCTGAAAGTTCTCTGCCGCCACGCGGTCATTGCTCAACTGTGCATCACGGGCCAGCTGATTGTATTTATCAATCACCTGCTGCGGTGTGCCGCGCACTTTGCCTTCTGGGCCAGAGCTGTCAAAGACGCGATTAACAACGTTACCGCCTTGCTGTTGGCGATTGCGATTGTTCTTCGACCGGGACCGGGATCTCGTGGATTTCATGAAAAATTTCAGCCTTGTATGCTGTTCTTCGATAATAACCGGGTGGCACTTGGCCGCCATTCAGTCCCGGTTGAGCTATTTGTTGGGCTTAACGCCGCGCGGGACCGCCCTAAGGCATCCACCGCTGCAACATCTTTGAATAAGCATTTCAAGTGACCCGCGGCAAGCCAAAAGTGCAGAAAATCCGGCTAACTAGGTGTTTTTTTGCCCAATCAGGCCGGTGTATCGGCACAAACGACACGCGGACGCCCATCCAGATCATGTGCCAATGTCACGCCAGCCCAGCCTGCATCGCGGAATATCGCGCAAACCGCATCGCCCTGCTGCCAGCCGATCTCGACCAGAACACGCCCCTTTGCGGTCAGATAACCCTGTGCCTGATCGGCGATGATCCGGTAGACCGAGAGACCATCCAGCCCATCGGTGAGCGCCATCGCCGGCTCATGATCGCGCAATTCAGGCGCGACATCTGCCATTTCGGTTGCGGCAAGATAGGGCGGGTTGGATACGATCAGATCAAACCGCCCCTCGATCCGGTCAAACCAATCAGACTGGATCACCTCTGCCCGTCCGGCCACCTCGTGCAGCACCGCATTGGCGCTGGCCTGCAAACAGGCCGCTTCGGACAAATCGGCACCGACACCGCTTGCTGTTCGCCGCTCGGCCAGCAATGTCACCAAAATGCAGCCTGATCCGGTGCCAAGGTCTAGCACCCGCTCAAACGGGGCAGAAAGCGCCAATTCGATCAAGGTCTCTGTCTCGGGGCGCGGGTCCAGCACATCGCGGCTGATCCGGAAATCGCGGCCATAAAACCCCCGGCTGCCAATCAATTGGGACACCGGCACGCGCACCGCGCGCAAGGCGACCAGTTGTTCAAACCGCTCGGCGATCTCTGGCGCAATCTCTTCGGGGGCGATCAACGTCACACGCGCCGCATCAACCGAGGCCGCATGGGCCAGCAGGATCCGCGCATCGCGGGCCGGATCTGGCACACCTGCGGCCCTCAGCCGTGCTGCGGCGGCGGCCATCGCCTGAGCCGCCGTGGGTGCGCTCATTGGTTCATCTCGGCCAGTTGCCGCGCTTGTGCATCGGCGGTCAGGGCATCCACAATCTCGTCAAGATCGCCCTGCATCACACTGTCGAGCCTGTATAAGGTCAGATTGATCCGGTGGTCCGTCATGCGCCCCTGAGGGAAATTATAGGTGCGAATACGCTCTGAACGATCCCCCGACCCCACCTGCGCGGCACGGTCTGCCGACCGTTCACTATCCACCCGGCTGCGTTCCAGATCATAGAGCCGCGCTTTGAGCACCTGCATGGCTTTGTCGCGGTTCCGGTGCTGGGACTTCTCCGAGGACGTCACCACGATCCCGGTTGGCAGGTGGGTGATCCGCACGGCAGAATCGGTGGTGTTTACATGCTGCCCCCCCGCACCGGAGGAGCGCATCGTATCAATCCGCAAATCACTGGCGTTGATCTCGATGTCCACATCTTCGGCCTCCGGCAGCACCGCAACCGTCGCCGCAGAGGTATGAATACGCCCGCCGCTTTCGGTGGTTGGCACCCGCTGGACCCTATGAACGCCGCTCTCGAACTTGAGACGCGCAAAAACGTTGTCGCCCTTGATATGCGCGACCACCTCTTTGACGCCCCCAAGTTCGGTCATCTGTTCTTCGATCAGCTCAAAAGCCCAACCGCGCGCCTCGGCGTAGCGTTGATACATGCGTAACAAATCGGCGGCAAAAAGCGCGGCCTCATCGCCACCTGTGCCAGGGCGGATCTCAAGCATGGCCGGCTTGGCATCCGCTGCATCGCGCGGCAAAAGGGCCAGTTGCAGCGCATCCTCCGCCTTGGGCAACGCGGCCTTGAGCGCCGGCAACTCTTCCTGCGCCAGTTCAGCCATCTCAGGGTCAGAGAGCATCGCCTCTGCCTCATCAAGATCACTGAGAAGTTGCTTGTAGGCGGTAATCTGCTCCACCACCGGGCGCAGATCTGCGTATTCCTTGGCCAAAGCGGCGAAATCCGCCCCATCGGAGCCTGCGGACATTGCCGCTTCCAGATACTGGAAACGCTGAGAAATTTGTTCAAGTCGGTCGATCGGGATCATGGCAAACCTCTGGCGGATGCAGGGGCTTTGGTCAAGGGCCGCATCGTGCTATACTAGGCGCATGAAACGCATCGCACTGATCGCAAGCCTTTTCGCCCTTCCCGCAACCGCCGATGTGGTCGGCCCCGGCGGCAAGACCATTGATTGTTATTGTACGGACCGCTCCGGAAGCCGGGTCGAGCTGGGAGAAACCATTTGTTTGCAAGTGGATGGGCGCATGTTCATGGCACAATGCCAGATGTCGCTGAACGTGCCGATGTGGCGCGAAGTGCAGCAAGGGTGCCTGTCTTCAGACCTGCAATTGCCCGAGCCAACCTTTAATCCGCTTGGCGTTTACCCCAAGATCTGACCGGCCAAAGCGCAAACGCCCATAGACCTCAAGATAGCTTTGCCCCTCGGGCGTCTGGTAGATGCCAATTGTCGTATAGTCGGGAAAGCCCACGACCTTGGAGCGCGACACATAGGTGAGCTGTTTGTCAGCCAGTGATCCTGCCAATAGCTTGGTGCGCGGCTCTGCGCGGATAATCTGGTCCAACGCGGCAAGTGTGGCTGTGCCGTCGTCCTCCGCCGCTTGTCTCCAGATGTAAAAACCTTTGCCGTGCTTTTCTTCAACGCTTTGAAAAGGCGCCGCATTGTGCCACTTCCCCTGATCAGACGGGGACAGTCGGACGTAAGCCACAGCCGCGACGGCCAGCAGCAAAACCACCCATATGGACATCACAATTCCCTTCTTCATATTGTTCGGCTGCCGCTAGCGGTAGCTGACACCGGGCAAAACGCAGAGCATCTCGAACAGGATATTCGCCCCGGTCAGCGCCGTGTTGCCGGATGTGTCATAAGGCGGAGAGACCTCAACCAGATCGCCGCCGATGATGTTGACCCCTCGCAAGGCACGGATCAATTGCAACGCCTGCGGCGTGGTCAACCCGGCAATCTCGGGCGTGCCTGTGCCGGGTGCAAAGGCGGGGTCAAGGCTGTCGATGTCATAGGTCACATAGGTGGGCAGATCGCCAATATCGCGCCGAACCTCAGCACCCAGCGATGACAGATCACGCCCCCACAGCCCCTCAGCCGGAAACTGCTGGAACCCCCAGCCTGCGGCTTCCGAGAAATCCTCGGCAGAATAGCCCGACCCCCGAATGCCGATTTGATAGGTTTTGGAGGGATTTATGAGCCCTTCTTCATATGCGCGTCGAAACACTGTGCCATGGGTCTCACGCTCGCCGAACATCTCATCATTCACATCGGCGTGGGCGTCCACATGGACCAGCGCGACCGGCCCATGTTTGCGCGCGATGGCCCGCAGGATCGGCAGAGTTATTGAATGATCGCCGCCCATCGCCAAAGGCTTCACGTCATGCTTGAGGATTGCGTCATAACTTTCTGAAATAATGCGCAAACTATCACTCAGAGAGAAAGTATTGATCGCCAGATCTCCGATGTCCGCAACCTGCAATGCATCAAATGGCGCAGCCCCGGTGCCAAGGTTATAGGGGCGCAGCATCGCCGATTCCGCCCGGATCTGTTTGGGGCCAAAACGCGTACCTGATCGCCAGCTGGTGCCGATATCCATCGGCACGCCCAACACCGCCACGTCCAGCCCCGCCAGATCATTTACAGACGGCAACCGCATAAAGGTGTTCGGCCCCGAGAATCGCGCCAGATCATTGCCGCCAATCGGTTGGTTGAACGTGCTCATGCCGTTCTCATCCGGTGGCCAAGCAGACACAGGATTTCGGTGGCCACATGGGCCCCCGCAATCGCGGTGGCACCTGTTGTGTCAAATGGCGGAGAGACCTCCACGATATCACCGCCCATGATGTTGATCCCCGCCAGATCCCGCAGCATGATCGCCGCCTGCGCCGAGGTCAGACCGCCCCAGACAGGTGTTCCAGTCCCCGGCGCAAAAGCCGGATCAAGCGCATCAATGTCGAAGGTCAGGTAACAGGGCCGGTCCCCCAGAACCGCCTTGATCTTGGCGACGGCGGCAGCAGGCCCCAGTTCATGCACCTCACGGGCGTCAATGGTTGTAACACCCAAAGTGTCTGGATTGGTTGTTCTAATGCCCACCTGCACAGAGGTTTCAGGATCAACGATGCCCGACTTCACCGCCTTGTAAAACATTGTCCCATGATCAATTCGGTCCATGTCGTCATCGGGCCATGTATCTGAGTGAGCATCGAACTGTAACAGGCTGATAGGCCCATATTTTTCGGCATAGGCCTTGAGAATCGGAAAGCTGATGTAATGATCGCCACCCAGAACAACGCTGGCCGCGCCGGCATCCAGAATACCCTTGATATGCGCGGTCAAAGCGGCAGGGAACTGACTGACGTGACCATAATCAAAGGCCAGATCACCATAGTCCGCGATGGCAAATTCGCTCAGCACATCAAAGTCCCAGCCATAGGGCGGATCATAGGGTTGCAAACTGGAGGCCTCGCGGATCGCGCGCGGGCCAAGGCGGGTGCCGGTGCGGTTGGTCACGGCCTGATCAAACGGCACCCCCGTCACGGCGATATCAACGCCCGTCAGATCCTTGGTGTAGCGCCGCCGCAGAAACGACGTGGCCCCGCCAAAGGCATTTTCAAAGCTTGGCCCCTTTAGATCCTCACGGGTAAACGCCTGATCAACCTGGTTTTTTGCATCCTCCAGTGCCATGTTACTTCCCCGCGACTGGCTGCGCCCGCTCCACCAGACGCGCAAAGAAAGACGCGCCAATAGGGGCAATGTCATCATTGAAATTGTACTTGGGATGATGCACGCCCGCGCCCTCACCCTGCCCCAGCATCAGATAGGCACCGGGACGCGCCTCAAGCATGTAGGAAAAATCCTCGGCACCCATCACAGGGGGGAAATCCGCCTCAACCCCCGCCTCCCCGGCGACTTCGCCAGCCACATCGACGGCAAAGTCTGCCTTACCCGGATCATTGACCGTGGGCGGATAGCCAAATTCGAAATCCAGCTCGGCCTTAAGGTCAAAACTGGCCGCATGACCGTCTACAATCGCCTGCATCCGCCGAACGACCATGGCCTGAACATCCTTGTCAAAGGTGCGCACAGTTCCGTTGATATAGACCTCTTCAGGGATCACATTGTCGGTGGTGCCAGTGTGGATTTGTGTCGTAGAAACAACCAATTGCTGGCGCGGGTCAACGTTACGGCTGACGATGGTTTGCAAGCTTTGCACAATCGCGCAGGCCGCCACGACGGGATCAACGCAATCATGCGGTCGGGCGCCATGCCCCCCTTTGCCGGTGAGGTTGATCGTAAAGGTATCGGCTGCCGCCATGATCGGCCCCGGCGTGGTGTGAAAACGGCCAAACTCAAGCCCCGGCGCATTGTGCAGCGCATAGATCTGGCCAATGTCAAAACGGTCCATCACCCCTTCTTTGACCATGATCTCACCGCCGCCGATAATTTCTTCGGCAGGCTGGAAAAGCAACGCCACCCGCCCTGAAAAATTACGGGTTTCCGCCAGATATTTCGCCGTGCCAAGCAGCATCGCCGTATGCCCGTCATGGCCGCAGGCATGCATTTTCCCCTCATGGGTGCTGGCATAGGGCACACCGGTTTCTTCGGTGATCGGCAGCGCGTCCATATCGGCCCGAAGACCCATTGTCGGGCCGTCCCCCTGCCCGTTGATGATCGCCACGATACCGGTTTTTGCGATACCCTCGTGAATTTCATCGACCGCGAATTCGCGCAATCGCTCCGCCACAAAGGCCGCTGTTTGGTGGCATTCCAATCCCAATTCAGGGATTGTGTGCAGATGTTGACGCCACTTGGCCATGTCGGCACTGAAATCGGCGATGCGGTTGACGACAGGCATGGGGTGGACTCCTTGGTTCAGAATTGATCAGGCTGCATCTGACACCACCAAGGACAAAGCTGCAATGCCCGACACCCTGATAAACGACCAATCCGCAGGCATCGATCGCCTGCTGGAGATCATGCGCCGCCTGCGCGATCCGCAGACCGGATGCCCATGGGACATCGAACAGGATTTTGACAGCATCGCCCCCTACACCATTGAAGAAGCTTACGAAGTGGCCGATGCGATCCAGCGACGTGATTGGCCGGAACTCGAAGGTGAGCTGGGCGATCTGCTGTTGCAGACGGTTTATCACACCGCGATGGGCGAGGAGGCCGGACATTTTACCTTTCAATCCGTGGTGCAGAACATAAGCAATAAAATGGTGGCGCGGCACCCGCATGTCTTTGGCGAGGAATCGCGCGACAAATCCGCGGAACAGCAAACCGCCGATTGGGAAGCGATCAAAGCGCAAGAGCGCGCGGGCAAAGCGCAAAAAGGAGCTTTGGACGGGGTCGCGGTTGGTCTGCCCGCCCTGCTGAGGGCGTATAAATTGCAAAAACGGGCGGCGCGGGTCGGCTTTGATTGGCCTGAAACCACGCAGGTGCTCGACAAGATCAAGGAAGAGGCTGCCGAATTGGTCGAGGCCCAGAATGAGCTGACACCAGATCAGATCGAAGAGGAATTTGGCGATCTGATGTTTGTGATGGCCAATCTCGGCCGCCACCTCAATCTTGACCCCGAGGCAGCCTTGCGCCGTGCCAATGCCAAATTCACCAAACGCTTTGAAGGGGTAGAGGCAAAATTAGCCGCCATCGGCAAGACGCCCGCACAAAGCAACCTCGAAGAAATGGACGCCATGTGGAATGACATCAAAGCGGATGAGCGTGCCGCCGCCAACAAGGATTGAACGGACCTTTTGTTCGCAGACCTCATGCCCTATTCCAGTGGAAAAAAGGAACACACTATGCCCGCCCGCAAGATCATCATCGACACAGACCCCGGACAGGACGACGCCGTCGCAATCCTATTGGCCCTGGCCAGCCCCGAAGACATGGAGGTGCTGGGCATCACCTGTGTGGCGGGCAATGTGCCGCTTGACCTGACCTCGAAAAACGCGCGGATCATCTGTGAACTGGCGGGGCGCAGCGATGTCAAAGTCTTTGCCGGCTGTGACCGCCCCCTTGGCCGCGATCTGGTGACGGCGGAACATGTGCATGGCAAAACCGGCCTTGATGGCCCCGACCTGCCTGACCCGACAATGCCCCTGCAAGACGGCCATGCGGTGGATTTTATCATTGATCAGCTGCGCGAATATGCCCCCGGCACGATCACACTGTGCCCGCTTGGCCCGCTCACCAATATCGCGACAGCCCTGCAAAAAGCCCCCGATATCGCCAATCGGATCGCCAAGATCGTGCTGATGGGCGGCGGTTATTTCGAAGGGGGCAACATCACCCCGGCGGCGGAATTCAACATCTACGTCGATCCACAAGCCGCTGATATCGTGTTCAAATGTGGCGCGCCCATCGTTGTGATGCCGCTTGATGTCACGCATAAGGCATTGGTCACCAAACCGCGCAACGATGCCTTTCGCAATATCGGCACGGCGGTCGGAACAGCCGTGGCGGAAATGACCGATTTCTTTGAACGCTTCGACAAAGAAAAATACGGATCGGCCGGTGCGCCGCTGCATGATCCCTGCGTCACCGCCTATCTGATCAATCCGGATCTCTTCACAGGCCGTCACATCAACGTCGAGATCGAGACCCAGTCGGAACTGACCATGGGCATGACCGTTGCCGATTGGTGGCGCGTGACAGATCGGCCAGCCAACGCGACATTCATGGGTGATATTGACGCCGATGGGTTCTTTTCCCTTCTGACGGAACGGTTGGCCCGGCTATGAGCGCCGCCCTCACCCTTGCCAAGCCGGAACATCTGGACAAGATCACCACGCTTGCTGCGGCTTTCCATGCCGAGGAAGGTATCGACGTGTCGGATGAGGCCCGCCGCGCGGGTCTGGCCCCTTTGCTGGATGGTATCCCGCACGGGGCCGCCTATCTGATCGGTCCACCGCGCAGCCCTATCGGCTATATCGTGGTGTGTTTTGGCTGGTCGGTGGAGTTTGGCGGTCTCGATGCGATCATAGACGAGTTGTACATCCGCCCTGCCGTGCGTGGGCGCGGCATTGCCACCGAAACCCTGATGTCTCTCCCCCGTGCGCTGGCGGGTGCCGGTTTGCGGGCGATCCATCTCGAAGTGGACAGCGGCAATGAAGCGGCGGTGAAACTTTACAAACGCGCAGGATTTGTCACGCGCGACCGCTATATGTTCATGTCAAAGACACTTTGAAGGACGGCCATGACCATCGCCTTTGACAATTCCTATGCCCAACTGCCGGATGCCTTTTTTACGCGGCTGGCGCCAACAAGGGTCAAAGCACCCAAGCTGCTGGCCTTTAACGATGATCTGGCCAAGGTGATGGGCATTGATGCGGCGGATGTGCCCGATCTGGCGCAAGTCTTTGGCGGTAATCAAACGCCCGAAGGTGCCGCGCCCTTGGCCCAACTTTATGCGGGGCATCAGTTTGGCAATTTCAATCCGCAATTGGGCGATGGTCGGGCGATCCTGCTGGGCGAGGTAATCGGCAACGACGGTATTCGCCGCGATATACAGCTCAAGGGCTCTGGCCCGACTCCCTATTCGCGCATGGGCGATGGCCGCGCCTGGCTGGGTCCGGTGCTGCGCGAATATGTGGTGAGCGAGGCGATGCACGCCCTTGGCATCCCGACAACACGCGCCTTGGCGGCGGTTGCCACCGGCGAAGACATCTGGCGCGAACAGGGCGCGCTGCCCGGTGCGGTGCTGACACGCGTAGCGCAAAGCCATCTGCGGGTTGGCACGTTTCAGGTTTTTGCCCATCGTGGTGAGGTGGATCATCTGCGCATTCTCACCGACTACGCGATCAAGCGGCATTATCCGGATGCCAGCGGGCCGATGGATCTGCTGCGCAGGGTTTGCGCTGCGCAGGCCGCGTTGATCCCGGCGTGGATGTCCGTGGGCTTCATCCACGGGGTGATGAACACCGACAACTGCGCCATCAGCGGCGAAACGATTGATTACGGCCCCTGCGCCTTTATGGACGGCTTTCACCAGAACCGGGTGTTCAGTTCCATTGATCAACAGGGGCGCTATGCCTTTGGCAATCAGCCAAACATCGCGGTCTGGAACATGGCACAGCTGGCCACCAGCCTCATCCAGCTTTTTGAGAACAAAGAGGCCGCTGTCGAAGAGGCCACAGAGATCGTGCATGCCATGCCCGGACAGATCGAGGCAAATTGGCTGAAACGTTTTGCCGCAAAGATCGGCATCGCCGATCCCCGCGCTGAGGACAGCGATCTGATTGATACGCTTTTGGGGTTGATGCAAACCGACGGTGCGGATTTTGCAAATACGTTCAATGCCCTTTGCAAACCGAATGCCCGCGATCAGTTCACAAACCGAGAAGCCTTTGATGTATGGGCAGAAAACTGGCGGAACCGGATCAAGGATGAACCGGACCCGCAGTCCAGAATGCAAACTGCAAATCCGCAGATCATCCCGCGCAATCACCGGATCGAACAGATGATCGACTCCGCAGTTGCTGGCGACATGACCCCGTTCCACCGCCTGATGAAAGCGCTTGCAACGCCCTTTGAAAACACCGATCCGGACCTGCAACGCCCGCCCAGCCAGGAAGAGATTGTACCGGCAACCTTCTGCGGCACCTGATCTTCATTTGGCCAAGAAACTCAGGCGCTGCGGGGACGTCCGGGTTTGCGGTTGATCAGATAGATTCCCGCCGCCACCAGCGCCAAGGCAGCCCAGATCGACAGCGCCACCTCCTCGGACAGGAACCACCAGCCACAGAGCACCGAAAACACCGGCGACAGAAAACTGAACGAAGCGACGGAGGAAGCCGGATAAATCGTCATCAACCAAAACCAGATCAGATAGCCGAAACTGGCCACCGCCAGAATTTGGAACAACAGGCCTGCGATATGGATCGGCTCTACCTCCCTCATCAGCGGGCCAAAAAGCGGTGCAATCAACAACAGGATCGGCCCGGATATCGCGACCTGGCAGATCAGCTGTTGCGCGGGCGGCACTTCGCTGAGCGGGGTGAGCCGCACACAAAGCACGATCCCGGCCCAACACAGCGCCGCCAACAGCGACAACAGATCCCCCGTCCAACTGGCCGCGCCGCTGTCTCGGTCCAACAGTGCCAAGGCCACCCCGGCCATAGCCAGCGCCAGACCAAAGCCGCGCCCTGCTGTCAGCCGTTCTCCGGGCAGCAAGAAATGCGCCATCATAGCCAACCAGACCGGCATAGAGTAAAAAATCACTGAAACCCGGCTGACCGTAGACAGATCAAGCGCGGTAAATGCGCTGGTGAACTCCAGCGCAAACAACACCCCGGATAAAATGCCGCCAACCCAAGCCCGACGCGGCAATGCGATGCGCACCCCGCGCAGATACATCCACAACAGCAGCACCAGCACCGCCCCCGCCGACCGCAGGCCGGCAGAAAAGACGGGGCTGAACCCGCCCGATGTCACCTTGATCACCACTTGGTTAAAGCCAAGGTGAAAGGCAAAAGCCGTCAGCGCCACAGCGCCAATGAGATCCATATGAGATTTGCGGTCCATCGGGCCACAAACGGGCAGCAGCGCGGCGAAGTCAATGTGCAAAAGCCTGCCCATGGCGCAACCGGCCGGAATTTCCCCTCGCATCAACCGTCAAATCTGCCACTGTTGGGCCAAACATAACGGGAGATCTGTAGATGAGTTTGATGAAAACACTGGCCAAAGTGGCGGTTGGCGTGGCGCTGGCCAAGGGCGCAAGTTCGGTGATGAAGAAAAGCGGCAGCGGCCAAGGTGCGGGCGGCGGGCTTGGTGGATTGCTGGGCGGTCTGGCAGGCGGGGGTGGCGGCGCGGCAGGCGGCGGGCTGAACGACATGTTGGGCGGTTTGCTGGGCGGTGCTGGCGGCACCAGCCGCGCGGGCAGCGCGGGCGGATTGGGCGGTTTGCTTGAACAATTGGGCGGCTCAAGCGGCGGCGGTAGCGGCCTTGGTGGATTGCTTGGCGGTTTGGCGGGGGCCGGCGGCGCGGGTGGATTGCTGGCGGGGGTCAGCAAGGCGATGGAGCAACGCCCTGCCCGCAACACATCCAGTTTTGGCGCGGTTTTGAACTCTCAATTTGACGCGACACCGGAGCCGGAGATTGAACCCTCGCAAGAACAGGAGGCCACCGCCGCGCTCATGCTGGCCGCGATGATCCAGGCGGCCAAATCTGATGGCACCTTCGATGAGGCGGAAAAAGAAAAACTGTTGGGCCAGTTGGGCGATGTGGATGCCGAAGAGGCTGCCTTTGTGCAGCAGCAATTGCAGGCGCCGGTGGACATCGACGGATTGGTGGCACAAACGCCCCAAGGCATGGGGCCGCAGGTCTATGCGATGTCTGTATTGGGCATTGATCTCGACACTCAGGACGAGGCGCAATATTTGCACCAACTCGCGCAGGGTCTGGGCCTGCAACCGGCCCAGGTGAATGAGATCCACGCCCAAATGGGCGTGCCGTCGCTTTACACCTGACAGCAAGGTCTTGTCTGAAAAAGAAAAACCTGCGCAACGGGCTTTCGTCGCGCAGGAGTATTTTTGGCCAAAAAGGGCGCGGGGTCAGGCGGCTTTCTGACCGCCCGGTTTGCTGCCACCGCCACCGCGCCGGCGTCTGCGGCCTGCGCCGGGTTTGCCGGGTGCGCCGCTGCCGGAGCCGCCGCCCCCTTGTGGGCGATTGCCGCCACCACCGCCGCCGCCCCCTGGGCGACCACCGCGTCCGCGGCCCCTGCCCTTGGGTTTGTCGGGGGCGTCAACGGCCTCCCACGGGCGACCTGAGGCCACAGGGATGCTGACGCCCATGGTTTTCTGGATCGCTTTCAATTCGCCCATCTCATCGGGCGCACAAAAGGCCACGGCAGCGCCGTCTTTGCCTGCGCGTGCGGTTCGGCCGATGCGGTGCACATAATTGTCCGGCACGTTTGGCAGGTCGTAATTGTAGACATGTTTAACGTCCGGAATATCCAGGCCGCGTGCCGCAACATCTGTTGCCACCAGAATCGACACGTCGCCGGACTTGAAGCCTGCGATGGCGCGGTCACGTTGACCCTGGGATTTGTTGCCATGGATGGATGCAGCATCAAAACCCGCCTTCACCAGCGTTTTCATCAGCTTTTCAGACCCGTGCTTGGTGCGGCCAAAGACCAGCGCCCGTTCACCGCGGTGTTTTGCCAGAAGCTCGATCAACAGATTGGTTTTCTCGGCCTTGGCGATGAAATGCACCTCTTGGGTGACTTTGTCTGCCGCTTTGCCCGGAGGGGACACTTCGATGCGGATCGGGCTGCGCAGATAACTGTTGGCGATCTCGTTCATCAGTTTTGGCATGGTCGCCGAGAACAGCATGGTCTGGCGTTCCTTGGGGATCACCGACGAGATTTTGCGCAGATCGTGGATAAAGCCCATGTCAAGCATCTGGTCCGCCTCGTCCAGCACCAGAAAAGTGGTTTCGTCCAGCCGCACGGCACGGCGGTCCATCAGATCCAGCAGCCGGCCAGGTGTGGCCACCAGCAGATCCACCCCTTTGGCGAGGCGGCTGATTTGTGGATTGATCGACTGGCCGCCGACAACCATCTGCACCTTCAAAGGCGTGCGTTCGCAAAACCCTTTGAGGTTCTGCATGATCTGTTGGGCCAGCTCCCGCGTTGGGGCCAGAACCAGACCGCGTACGGATTTCGGGCTGGGCCGCTGCGCCATCTCAAGCATCTGCGCCACAAGCGGCACACCAAAAGCCGCCGTCTTGCCGGTGCCGGTTTGCGCCAGCCCCATCACATCGCGCCCGTTCAGCGCATGCGGAATTGCCTGTCTCTGGATCGGTGTCGGGTCTTTGAGACCCATTTCATTCAGACGCTCCACCAGTTTTGGCGGCAGGTCCATCATGTCAAAATCGCTCATATTACGTCTTTCCAACGCCTTGAGGCATCGCCCCGGCGCTTCTTCTTATTGCATCACGCCTCTCAAGGCGCAGGCAGGGTCACGCAAAACAGATCGCAGGCGCGGGCCATATGCCACACACCTGTCTGATGCGTTTGGCCCCACGCGTGATTTTGGGAACAAGAGGCGAAGCTTACAAGCCGGACTGTTGGGGCGTATCCCCGGCACCGGAACTGCTCACGCGGCAGAAGCATCGCTTGAGCGGTCAAATGGGGGTTCGCGGCGCGAAAGTCAACCTCTGCGGCCAAAAGCCTGTAGAACTGCGGCGCGAACACCGCTAAGACGGGGGCTCTTTGACGATCAGGCGACCGGGGGCGGCCTATGAGTACATCCATCATCACCCGCTGCGAAAGCATGGGGCTGCGCATGACAGGCCAGCGCCGCATCATCGCCCAGGTCATCGAAGACAGCCGCGACCACCCGGATGTCGAAGAGTTGTTCACGCGTGCCTCTGCACTGGATGGTGCAATCTCGATTGCCACGGTCTATCGCACGGTCAAACTCTTCGAGGAGGCGGGCATCCTCGACAAGCTGGAATTTGGTGACGGGCGCGCACGCTATGAAGATGCAGAGCGCGATCACCATGACCATCTGATTGATCTCAATTCCGGCAAGGTGATCGAATTTGTCGATGCCGAGATTGAGCAATTGCAGGAACGCATCGCCAAAAAGCTTGGATATGAGCTGCGCGGGCACCGGATGGAGCTTTACGGCGTCCCGCTCAAGAAAGGCAGCTAAGCGGAGCCCTCTTTGCGTCGTTGACGGGCCAACATCGCGGGCAAAACAAAGCTGAGCACCACAAGCCGCATGATATGGCAGGCCGCGACAAAGCCGGGGATCACGCCCAGCACCGCGCCCATCGCGATCATCGTTTCAAAACCGCCGGGTGCAAAGGCGACCAGCACATGCGCCAAAGGCATGCCCAGTGCCAGGCCAACCGGCACTGCGCCAAGCGCCGCCAGCCCGACCGCAACGCCGGTGATTGCCAAACCGGCCATGAGCCCACTGGTCAGCCGCGCCAATGTCACCCCTGAAAACCGTGTCCCGATCAACCCGCCCAGCACCAGATAGGCCGGCAGGATCAACCATGCGGGCAAGACACCGGGCGCCAATTCCGTCACATGACCAAGTGCACTGACCGCCATGCCGCCCAACAACAACGGCGCCGGCACATTCCAACGCATGAACAAATAGCCGACCCCAGAGGCCAGAACCGCAAGAACAGCAATCACCAGCAGGCTCATCTGATCGCCTTGCGGGGCAACATTGCCCGACACTTCGATCCCCATGGCAAGGGCGACAAAGGGAACCACAATCGTCAGCGACAACAGCCGCACCGATTGCGTGATCGAGATCCGCGCCACGTCAGAACCACCTTCGGTTGCGATGGCCATGACAAAGCTAAGATGCCCCGGCGCAGAGGCAAGGATGGCCGAGCGCGGATCAAATCCGAACCCGCGTACCAGGATGATCCGGCACAGGACCAGGATCGCCCAGATGATCAGCGCCATAAAGACAAAGGCCAGCGGCCAGCGCAGCATCGCCGCCAGCGCATCCGCGTCGAACCCCGCCCCGACCGCGATCCCCAGCAGCAGGAAACACAAATCGCGAAGCCGGGTGTCAACACCGGTCGTCAGGCCGCCCAAGCCCGCCAATGTCACCGCGATTGCCGGGCCAAGCAACATATAGACCGGCGCGTTTATGGCCCATCCCAGGGCAGCACCTGCGATCGCAATGGCAAGAGTGATTGCGGAGGTGAGCGGGGAAATCCGGGAAACATCGTTCTGCATGCCTCGTGCTATCATCGGTTGCAGGCAGCTTCCAGCCGCACTTGCCCTTGGCCGCCAAAACCGTCATGGCGGGGAAAAGACAATCGGCTGGGATCTGAACATGGACAACTTTCGCGGCGCCGTCCTGATGGTATTGGCGATGCTGGGCTTTGCGCTTGAGGATATGTTTATCAAGCTGCTGGCCGACGCGCTGCCCATTGGGCAGATCCTGTTGATGCTGGGCATTGGCGGATCGGCGGTCTTTGGCGCGGTGGTTCTGGCACAGGGCAAATCCCTCTTCACCCGTGAAATGCTGTCCTGGCCCATCCTGGCCCGCGCGATGGGCGAGTTGATCGGCGCACTGACCTTTGTCTCGGCCATCGTGCTGACCCCGATCTCCAGCGCTTCGGCGATTTTGCAGGCCACCCCGCTGGTGGTTACACTGGGCGCGGCACTGTTCCTGGGCGAGCCTGTGGGCTGGCGCCGGTGGAGCGCGATTTTTGTCGGGCTGTTTGGTGTCTTGCTGATCATCCGGCCTGGCATGGACAGCTTTGAACTTTTGTCCATTCTGGCCCTGATCGCGGTCTTTGCACTGGCGCTGCGGGATCTGTCCACGCGCAAGATCCCGCCAAGCGTGTCGTCGATGCAGCTCAGCTTTGTTGGCTTTGTCTCCGTGCTGCCTGCGGGGGTGATCTTGTTGTTTTTCACCGGCGAAAGCCTTGTCGCGCCGACTTCTGGCGGTTGGATCAAGGTTATCTCGGCCATCACCATTGGCCTTTTTGCCTATTACGCCATTGTTGCCGCAACGCGCGTAGGTGACATCGGCTTTGTCACGCCTTTCCGTTATACGCGGCTGATTTTTGCGCTGATTGCAGGTGTCGTCATCTTTGACGAATCCCCCGATACGCTGACCCTGCTTGGGGCGGCCATCATTGTGGCCTCCGGCATCTATACCGTCTGGCGCGAACGCAAAATCAGGCCGCTACAGTAAGCCGCCTTTCCAACCCGGCCCTGCCTCGTTAAAACGCACTCGACTTGAGCCAAAAGGACATTGCCCATGAGCACGATCATCGACATCCACGCCCGCGAAATCCTCGACAGCCGGGGCAACCCGACAGTGGAGGTTGATGTGATCCTCGAAGACGGCACCATGGGCCGCGCCGCTGTGCCATCGGGCGCATCCACCGGCGCTTATGAGGCCGTTGAACGCCGCGATGGCGACAAATCGCGTTATCTGGGCAAAGGCGTGCTGGAAGCCTGCGCCGCCGTGAACGGCGAGATTGCCGAGGCGCTGGTCGGCATCGACGCCACCGAACAGGTCGAGATTGACGAAAGCATGATCGAACTGGACGGCACCGAGAACAAATCCCGCCTCGGCGCCAATGCCATCCTTGGTGTTTCGCTGGCCGCGGCCAAGGCGGCGGCAGATTTCTGCACGCAGCCGCTCTATCGCTATGTCGGCGGCACCTCTGCCCGAATCCTGCCCGTGCCGATGATGAACATCATCAACGGGGGCGAACATGCCGACAACCCGATCGACATCCAGGAATTCATGATCATGCCGGTCAGCGCCACCAACATCCGCGATGCGGTGCGCATGGGCGCGGAGGTGTTCCATACCCTGAAGAAAGAACTGTCTGACGCGGGCCTTTCGACCGGCATCGGCGATGAGGGTGGTTTTGCACCCAACATCAGCTCTGCCCGTGATGCGCTTGATTTCATTCTTAAATCTGTCGAGAAGGCTGGGTATAAGCCTGGGGAAGATATTCACCTCGCCCTGGATTGTGCTGCAACCGAATACTACAAGAATGGTCGCTATGAATTGGCGGGCGAAGGCAAATCCCTGACCAGCGAAGAGAACGTCGACTATCTCGCGGCGCTGGTTGCGGACTATCCGATCATCTCCATCGAGGATGGCATGTCCGAAGATGACTGGGACGGCTGGAAAGCCCTCACGGACAAGTTGGGCGACAAGATCCAGCTGGTAGGCGACGATCTGTTTGTGACCAACCCTGCCCGCCTTGCCACCGGGATCGAACGCGGCAGCGCCAATTCGATGCTGGTCAAGGTCAACCAGATCGGCACCCTGACCGAAACGCTCAAGGCGGTCGATATGGCCCACCGGGCCGGGTTTACCAATGTGATGTCACACCGTTCGGGCGAGACAGAAGACGCCACAATCGCCGATCTGGCGGTTGCCACCAACTGCGGCCAGATCAAAACCGGATCGCTCGCACGATCTGACCGGCTGGCGAAATACAATCAGTTGATCCGCATCGCAGAATCGCTGGGTGAAACGGCTGAATATGCCGGGCGCAGCATTCTGAAGTAAATCAAACGAACGGATTGACCGGGTTGTACGCCCGGTCAATCTTCGATCTGAAATGTCGCTTTTGCCGCATTGCGCAAGTCCGTTTCACTGCCAGACTGGCCCTGTTATCGCACAGGACAGCATCATGGCATTTCTTACCCCTCTCACTCTAGCAATGGTCAAACAGGCCGAGAAACGTGTCGGCGTGACATTTGATTACGTGCGCAAGATCGCACAGACAGACTTTGGCCTGTTGTTGAGATACAACAAGGTTTTTGGTTTCCTGGATCCGCGCAAACATCTCCCTGCACAGGCCTATCACGCCGCCCGCTTGCGCGGCGCCCTGGCCGCCGATTGTGGCACCTGCGTCGAGGCCGAGATCAATCTGGCGCTGCAAGCCGGGCTCAGCAAAACCTTGGTCAAGGCGATCCTGAACAGCACGGCAGACGGCCCGCTGGGCGCGGTAATCGCCCTGACAGATGCAGTTGTCGGAGGCAAACAGGACGCGCCCGATGACCGTGCAGACGTCCTGAACGCTTACGGCGAAGCGGGGCTGATCGAATTATCCTTCGCAATGAACGGCGCCGCCCTGCTTCCCGGTGTCAAACGGGCCATGGGCTATGCCACCACCTGCAACCTGTCGATGATGAAGGCACTGTCATGACCGCCGAACAGATTATCGCTCACCTTGGTCTTTCCCCGCACCCCGAAGGTGGACATTACCGACAAACATGGACAGCGACAAATGAGGGCCGCGCCACCGGAACCTGCATCTATTTTCTTTTGAAATCAGGCGAATGCAGCCATTGGCACAGGGTGGATGCAACCGAGATCTGGCTCTATCACGCAGGTGCACCGCTGGTGTTGTCGATGGCAGAAACCGACACAGGGCCAGCGCAAGACCATCTGCTGACACCGGACCTGTCCAAAGGTGCGCCACAAATCATCGTGCCGAAGAACCATTGGCAGGCGGCGCATTCCACTGGCGATTACACCTTGGTCAGCTGTACCGTTTCGCCGGGGTTCGAGTTTGCGGGCTTCACCCTCGCTGCGCCGGATTTTGATATCCCGCGGTAACGGGGGCCAGCCCCCATCGCCGCTGCGCGTCGATTCCCCCGGAGGTTTTTTCGCCAAATGAAGACAAGAGCGCCCTCTTTCTTCATTTGGCCCTTAAACCTCTGGGGTCCGGGGCAAAGCCCCGGGTATTTGCCAAACAGAACAGCCCTTTGTTAAGGCCAGCTGACCGTTCCGCCGCCCACAGCCGCGCGCACACCGGTGGTGCCGGGACAGGACGTGGGCAAGCCGCGTGCCACGCGCACCGCGAGATAAGCAAAGGCCTGCGCCTCCAGCATATCACCGTCAAGTCCGATCTCTTCGACCGGCATGACAGGGCAATCAAGACTCACCGCCAGCATTTGCATCAGCACCGGATTGTTGCGCCCGCCGCCCGTCACCAGAACCCGTGTGGGCGGCTTGGGGCAATGTTGCATCGCCTCGGCCACGCCAGCGGCGCACATGGCGGTCAATGTGGCAGCGGCATCGGCATCGGACAGCTCGTTCACCAGCGCCACCATCTCGGCAAAATCGTTTCGGTCCAGTGACTTGGGCGGCATCTTTGCAAAGTATGGTTCCGCCAGAAACAGCTCAAGCGCGCCCTGTTCAACCTGACCTTTGGCGGCGATCCTGCCGCCTTCGTCAAAGGCCAGATCCAGACGCGATTGCATCAGGTCGTTGACCGGCGCATTGGCGGGACCGGTGTCGAATGCCAATAGCGCCCCTTCCGCCTGAGGTTTTTCAAATGCGGGATCAACCCATGTCAGATTGCCAACACCGCCCAGATTGAGAAAGGCAACGGGCGCGTCCATCTTGGCCCAGCGGGCGCAAGCATGGTGGAAAAACGGCGCCAGCGGCGCCCCCTCACCGCCCAGTTCCACGTCGGCGCTGCGGAAATCCCAGACCACCGGCAGACCCAATACATCAGCCAAAGCGGCGCCATTCCCGACTTGCAATGTGCCTTGCAGGCGCGGGGCATGGGCCAAAGTTTGGCCATGAAATCCAATCAATTCAACGCCTTCGAAACCTGCAAGCAGTTCTAGATGGGCGGCTTCGACTACCTTTGCTGCCGCCTCGACGTCGTCCCCCGACCATTTGCCAAATCCTGCGGCAATGGTGGCGCGTTCGCCGGGGCCATAGGGGCGATAGCCGCTTGGCCCGAACCCCAAAATCTGATGCCCGTCGGTGGTCAGCACCGCCGCGTCCACCCCGTCCAGTGAGGTGCCGGACATCGCCCCCAATGCCACAACCGGGCCTGTTTTTCCGATGGCCTTATTCATGGCCTTTTCCTTTGACTGCTCTGCGCCTATAGATTGCCCCGCAATTCAAGCCCGAGGCAAGTGATCATGACCTACCATCCCAAATCGGAATTCATCCACACGATGAAAGAGCGCGGCTTTCTCGCCGATTGCACCGATTATCAGGGCCTTGACGAGGCGCTGCTTAAGGGCGGACAGCCGGGCTATATCGGTTTTGATGCCACTGCCAAGTCGCTGCATGTGGGCTCCCTGATCCAGATCATGATGCTGCGCTGGTTGCAAAAATCGGGCGGCAAGCCAATCACCTTGATGGGCGGCGGCACAACCAAGGTGGGCGATCCGTCGTTCCGCGCCGATGAACGCCCTCTGCTTGGCCCCGAACAGATTGACGACAACATCGCTGGCATCAAGAAGGTGTTCTCGGCCTATCTGACCTATGGCGATGGCCCGTCGGATGCGATGATGATCAACAATGCCGAATGGTTGGACGGGTTGAACTACCTCGATTTTCTGCGTGACATCGGCCGGCATTTCTCGATCAACCGGATGCTGAGCTTTGAAAGCGTCAAATCGCGGTTGGACCGAGAGCAAAGCCTGTCGTTCCTCGAATTTAACTACATGATCTTGCAAGCCTATGATTTTATGGAATTGCATCGCCGCTATGGCTGTATCCTGCAAATGGGCGGGTCGGACCAATGGGGCAATATCGTCAACGGGATCGACCTGACCCGCCGGGTGATTGACGGTGAGGTTTACGGCCTGACGTCGCCCTTGCTGACCACTTCGGATGGCAAGAAGATGGGCAAAAGCCAGGCCGGCGCGATCTGGCTGAATGGCGATATGTTGTCGCCTTATGAATTCTGGCAGTTCTGGCGCAACACCACAGATGCCGATGTGGGCCGGTTCCTCAAGCTTTATACCGAACTGCCGGTGGATGAATGTGATCGGTTGGGTGCCCTCGCCGGGTCCGAGATCAACGAAGCCAAGGTGCGGCTGGCCAATGAGGTCACGGCTTTGTTGCATGGCGCGGAGGCCGCACAGGCGGCAGAGGCGACGGCACGTGAGGTGTTTGAAAAGGGCGGTGTGGGCGACGATCTGCCGACATTGACCCTGTCGCCGGCGGAGCTGGGCGATGGCATTTCTATCGTGCAACTGATCGTGAAATCCGGCTTGGCGGGTTCTGGCAAAGAGGCCAAGCGCTTGATCGCAGAGAACGGTGCCAAACTGGATGATGCCCCGCTGACCAATGCCGGCCTGATGATTGACGCCGCTGCCCTGTCGAGCCCCATAAAACTCTCCGCCGGGAAAAAACGCCATGCGCTTGTACAATTGGGTTAACCTTGGCCTGGTCGCGGGCCTGTGCATGTCCGCAACACCGGGATTGGCCAATTGTCTGCCAAAGTCCCTTGCAAAGCTTGTGAGACCGCAAACTGCTCAGGCGGTCTGTCGCGGGGAGGCGCTGATCCCGTTCGACATAAAAACCCGCTATATCGGAGAGGGCGGCTACCACGCCTTTGCCACGAAATCGCGCAAAGCCGGGCGGAGTAAGACCTTTTATGAAGTCGGTATCGTAACCCACGCGGGCACGCCGATCCCGTCAGTTGCACAGGCCCAGAAGATGATGGGGCATTTCGAGCGGCGCAGAAAATGTCCTGCCAGCGATCTTCGGTATTCATCGAGCAGTGCAACCCTTTTTCGGGTTACCTGTTCGCAGGGTGACAAACGCTGACCACAAGCGTGCTAACCGCAAATTAACCAAGGGCGGGCTTAATCCGGCGCATGTTCGATGCGGCCCGCCCTTCTACACACGCCTTGCTGCAAGACCCCGCCTTTGTGGCGGCGCTGCGGTTGTGTGGGCAAAATCCGATTGTGTTGCCGGATAGAACAGTTCTGCTCAAACGCCGGTTCTTTGGCATGCCCGTCCTGATGCTGCCCCGCGCCTTGCCACCCGACGATCTGATCGAACAGTTGAAGGCCGCCGGGGTGCAGCGCTTGCCGCTGGTTTTGTCACCGGAGCGGCCATGGCACCGCCCGCGGGCGCTACGACTGCACCGGCCCCAAACGATCGCGAAGGTTGATCTGCGGCCTTCTGCGGAGGTTTTGCGAGACAGGTTGCACTGCAAGTGGCGCAATCAGTTGAAACGCGCCGAAGCTGGGCCGTTGAAATTGCGGCATAGCCATCTGCCCGCTGACCCGGATCATCCCGTCTTGCGACGAGAGGCGGAGCAGGCACGGCTGCGCAGATATGCACATTGGCCCGCCCCCCTGACCGCCGCTTTTGCCAAGGCCGCGCCAGAGCAGACCCATCTGTTCACCGCCAATCTCAAGGGGCAACCCGTCGCGCATATGCTGTTTTTGTCCCACGGCGGGCGGGCCAGTTATCACATCGGTCACACCACCGCGCGGGGCAAGGCGCATTGCGCCCATAACCTGCTGATGTGGCGGGCCTTTTGCGATCTGGCGCAGCGCGGCATTGAAGAGATTGATCTGGGGCTTCTGGACCCGCGTACGCCGGGCTTGAACCGGTTCAAACTGCGCAGCGGCGCAGAAATGGTGCGGACCGGCGGCACATGGCTGCGCTGGCGGCCCTGGGCCTGATCAACCGGCCGCCTTTTCCTCAAGTTCCAGCCATTCTTCCTCGGAAGCGGCCAGTTTCTCCTGACGCTGCACCAAGGCTTCGGTTGCTTTTCTGAATTTGACCGGCTCACGGGTGAACAGATCAGGATCTGCCAGCAATTCCTCAAGCTTGCCGATCTCGGCCTCCAACCGTTCCAGTTCCGCGGGCAATGCCTCAAGCCGGTGTTTTTCGGTGAAGCTCAGCCCCTTTTTGCTGGCTTTGTCCTGCTTGGGCCGTGCCACGGCGGCTTTCTTGGTCTCGGACACGCTTTGGGCAAAGTCGTCCTGCCCGCGCTGCGCCAGATAATCGCTCCAGCCCCCGGCATAGACCGTGGCCTTGCCGCCGCCCTCCATCGCAATGGTGGTGGCGGCAACACGGTCCAGAAAATCGCGGTCGTGGCTGACAAGGATTACGGTGCCGTCGTAATTGCCCAGCAGTTCTTGCAACAAGTCCAGCGTTTCGACGTCCAGATCGTTTGTCGGTTCGTCCAAAATCAACAGATTGCTGGACCGCGCCATGATCTTGGCCAGCAAGAGCCGCGCCTTTTCGCCACCCGAGAGGGAGCGCACGGGTGCCCGTGCCTGCGCCTCATCAAACAGAAATTCCTTAAGGTATCCAACCACATGCTTGGGGTTGCCGCGCACCAAGACCTGATCGGCCTTGCCCGACACGCGCATGTCAGGATCGCCCGTGAGGCTTTCCCACAAGGTCATATCGCCATCAAGCTGCGCCCGCGCCTGATCAAACAGCGCCAGTTCCAGATTGGTGCCCAGTTTCACCGTGCCGCTGTCCGGTTCTTCGCGGCCGATCAGCATATTGAGCAAGGTGGTTTTGCCCACGCCGTTGGGACCAACCAGCGCGATCCGGTCGCCGCGTTGCACCGTCAGCGAGAAATCCTTGACGATGGTCTTGTCGCCGAACCCTTTGCTTAGCCCCGCCACCTCGATCACTTTGCGACCGGATTTGGGACCGGCGTCCAGCTCCATCGCAGCGGTGCCCTGACGATTGATCTGCGCCGCCCTTTGCGCCCGCAGGTCTTGCAAAGCACGTACCCTGCCCTGATTGCGTTTGCGCCGCGCCGAGATGCCCTCAACCGCCCAACGCGCCTCGGCCTTGATCTTGCGGTTCAGCTTGTGACGCTGCATGTCCTCTTCTTCCCACAGAGTGTCGCGCCACGCCTCAAAAGCGGCAAAGCCTTTCTCCTGCCGGCGTACCATGCCGCGATCGATCCAAAGGGTCGCGCGGGTCAGCTCTCGCAGGAAGGCGCGGTCGTGGCTGATGATTACAAAGGCGGTGCGGGTGTTCTTAAGCTCCTGTTCGAGCCAGGCAATCGCTTCGATATCAAGGTGGTTGGTCGGCTCGTCCAGCAGCATCAATTCGGGCTCTTCGGCCATCAGGCGTGCCAAGGCGGCCCGCCGCCGTTCGCCGCCGCTGGCCGTGGCCACAGGGCGTGCGGGATCAAACTTGAGCCCCTCGCCCGCGCGTTCCACTTTGTACATCTCGCCCGGATCAAGGCTGTGGGCGGCAAATTCGCCCAAGGTCTCAAACCCGCTCAGATCCGGATCCTGTTCCATATAGCCGACACTGACGCCCGGCCCGGCAATCACATCGCCGCGGTCGGCCTCGACCAGCCCGGCCATAACCTTCATCAAGGTGGATTTGCCCGACCCGTTGCGCCCAACGAGCGCCACGCGGTCCCCCGGCTGTATCACCAGCGAAAGTCCGTCAAACACAGGATCGCCGCCAAAGGTCAGCGATATTTCATTCAGTTGTAAAAGAGGTGCGCGTGCCATGGCAGCCAGCTATCGGTCAGCAGCGCCAAGGTCAATTGCCCCTGCCCGATTATTCCGGGCTAGACAAGCGCCCGCAAAAGCCGTTTGCGCGCCGCTGGAATCGCCCCGATCTCCAGCCCGGTAAAAACATGCAGCGTGTTCATCTGGTGATCGACCACCGCATGATCGCTGACCCAGCCACCCATCATCAAATAGCTGCGCAGCAAGGGGGGCATTCGCAGCATGGCCTGCTTCATATCCGGCTTGCGGCGCAGCTTGGCCGCAAAACGGAATACATTCGGTGCTTTGATTTGAGGCAGCCAGCGTTTCGGCGCCAGATGCCGCGCCCTGAGCACGGCAAAAGCGTCCAGATATTGCGCCGTTTCGACCCCGGCAAAAGAAGAACAGCCAAACAGCATACCCACGCCCTGGCTGTCCACATAGTCAGTCATCGCCGCCCAAGCGAGGCGCAGGATGTCCGGGTCCGTGCGATCCGGCGTAACGCAAAACCGCCCCACCTCCATCATCAACCCGTCATATGAGGAAAGCGCACTGAGCTCATAGAACTGCGCGGCATAGGACGATGGCAGATCGCACCCTTGCAGCGGCAAAAGCCGGAAACAGCAGACCAAACTGCCATCTGCGGTGTCTTCGAGCAGGATATGAACGCTTTTGGCATCAAACGCATCGCGGTCCGCAGGTATATCCAGACCAAAACACCGCGCCCGCAGCGCTTGCGCCGCGGCGATATCCGACGGGTCATCCGTTTGACGCGCTGTATATCTGCCTTTTTCAAGCACGATCATGCCAGCCTCTTTCGATCAGCGTTGCACGGCCCGATGATAGACCACAAAACGTAACCGGAACATGACCGAAAAAATCAGCCGTTGAACCCGGCAGGCGTGATCCGGCCAATGCTGCCCAAGAGCTGACGCAGGAAGGTTTTGTTGCTAACGGGCGAGGAGGTCACGCGCCGCTCAAGCGGCACAACTCGCCCGTCTTCGAGGCCGAACCGTTCGATGTTCTGCACAATGCCTGCGTCTGAGAAGCTGATGGCGAGGACTTCACGCTCAATCTCGCGGTTGGCAAGCGGGCCAAGGGCGCGTTTGCGCGAACGCACGTAGTAATAACCCGAGTTGGTCAGAACCCCCGCAGAGGCTGGCGTGCCGATCTTTTCCGCGACAGATGCGCGGGTATCGACACCAACCGTGATCTGGTCCAGATCTTCTTTTGGTGGGATATATCCATGGTTCTGATATTTGGCGGCACAGGCCCCGAGGGCAAGGATCAAGCCAAAGGATGCAGCCCGAATTGCCATAATGCTGGCGCGGCTCTTGTTACGCATGTGGTCTGCCCTCTTGCCCTTGGATGTTCTGGCTTTTATTCCGCATACACCAAGGAGCCCCTTGGTTTCAAGAAACGAAAGAAGGCTTGCCATGTCTCGCACCCCTCCCAGTGACACCGCGTTTCGCGTTTCAGAGCTGTCGCAAAGCGCTGACAACAGTTTTGCCCTGCGCCCAGATGCACCGCAGCGCGATCTGATTGCACAGGAACTGGACCTCAGCGCCCTGCGCAAGCTGGCCTTTGAGGGCGTCATAGCCCCCCAAGGCAAATCCGACTGGACCCTCAAGGCCCGCCTTGGCGCCACCGTGGTACAGCCCTGCGTTGTCACTTTGGAGCCTGTGACCACTCGCGTTGACGTGGATGTGACCCGGCATTTTGTCAGCGATTATGAAGACATCGAAGAAGCCGAGGCAGAAATGCCCGAAGACGACAGCACCGAAGCCCTTGGCCAATGGATTGATCCGGCCATGGTGATGATGGAGGCATTGGCCCTTGCTGTGCCGGATTATCCGCGCAAAAGCGATGCAGAATTGGGCCAGATGGTATATACAAAACCCGGACATGCCCCGATGACGGACGAGGACGCCCGGCCCTTTGCCGGCCTGGCCGCACTGAAGGGACAGTTGGAAAAGGATGAGGACTAGCGCAAGATCGCGCAGGCCGAATTACGGGCTTGCATCGTCACAATTTCGCAGTATTTTGCCGCCCTCACCCCAATTAAGGTTGGACATTGCGGGGCCTTGGGCCTAAAGCGGCGTCACGCCCGATCAGGGGATAGATGAAACACGGGTCCGGCCAGCGCATTTTGGCTCCGACCCCCGAATGACAAAGGCACCAGACATGGCTGTCCAGCAGAATAAAGTTTCCAAGTCGCGCCGCAACAACCGCCGCGCACACGATTCGCTCTCCGCAGAGAATCCAAACGAATGCTCCAACTGTGGTGAGCTGAAACGCCCACACCACGTTTGCGCATCTTGCGGTCACTACAACGACAACGAAGTTGTCGCGCTGACCGACGAGATCGATCTGGAAGACGACGCAGCATAAGCGCGCTCATCCTCTGTTCGCAGATCATATAAGGCATTCGCAGTCATGACGGCCCAGACCGATCAGAACAAAGCGAAAGCCAGACACACCCTCATTTCCGTGGATGCCATGGGGGGTGATCAAGGCCCGGCAGCTGTAGTTGCCGGGTGTTCTTTGTCTGCAAAGTTGAATTCCGACATCGGCTTTATTTTGCACGGCGACGCGGCCGAATTGACCGCTTTGGTGGCGAAACGACCCGAATTGTCCGGGCGTTGCGAAATTCGCGGCGCCAGCGGCGTTGTCACGATGGATGACAAGCCCAGCCAAGTGGTGCGCACCGGCAAGGACACATCGATGTGGTCTGCGATTGAATCGGTCCGATCTGGCGAGGCGGCTGTGGCCGTTTCCTGCGGAAACACCGGTGCCTTGATGGCCATCTCGATGATCCGCCTGCGCAAACTTCCCGGTGTGAACCGTCCCGCGATTGCGGTCCTCTACCCCTCCTCCAATCCGCATGGGTTCAATGTCATGCTGGATGTGGGCGCCGATGTGCGGGCAGACGCCGATGATCTGATGCGCTTTGCCCTGATGGGGATTTCCTACGCCCGCAACGGCATGGACCTGCCGCGCCCGCGCGTTGGCCTGCTGAACGTCGGCACCGAGGAACACAAGGGCCGCAGCGAGCTCAAGGAAGCCTATGATCTGATTCGACAGCGCGAAACCGAAGCAGGCTTTGAATTTGTCGGCTTTGTTGAAGGCGGTGATATTTCGGGCAATGTGGCGGATGTGATCGTCACCGACGGCTTTACCGGCAACGTCGCAATCAAAACCGGCGAAGGTACGGCAAACCTGGTCAGCCTGCGCCTGCGCGAGGCGTTCAACCATTCCATCCTGTCCAAATTGGCCGCCCTTCTGGCCTATCCATCCCTGATGCGCCTGCGCAAGAAGATCGATCCGCGCCGCGTCAATGGCGGGGTGTTTCTGGGTCTCAATGGCACAGTGGTCAAATCCCACGGCTCCGCCGATGCCACAGGCGTCTCGGCGGCCATCAAACTGGCGGCACAATTGTCAGAGAACCAGTTCAACGATAAGCTGGCAGCCCGTGTCGCTGCCACACTACCGACTGAGGAATAACCCTGATGAGCCTGCGCGCTGTTGTGATCGGCTGCGGCCACTACCTGCCTGAACGTGTTGTTGAAAACGTCGAGTTTGAAGCAACGCTGGACACCAACGACGAATGGATTCGCAGCCGTTCAGGGATCGAACGCCGCCATTTCGCGGCTGAGGGTGAAACCACCTCCAATATGGCCACAGCCGCTGCCACAGCGGCCCTGAAGGACGCAGGACTGGCCGCAGATGACGTCGATGCCATCATCGTGGCCACATCCACCCCTGACCTGACCTTCCCCAGCGCCGCAACCATGGTACAGGCCGAATTGGGCATGACCCGCGGCTTTGCCTTTGACGTGCAGGCCGTTTGCGCCGGATTTGTCTATGCGCTCAGCAACGCCAACGCCCTGATCATCTCAGGCCAGGCCAAGCGCGTGCTGGTGATTGGTGCCGAAACCTTCAGCCGCATCATGGACTGGACCGACAGATCCACATGCGTCTTGTTTGGCGATGGCGCAGGCGCATTGCTGCTCGAAGCGCAGGACGGCGCAGGCACGCCCGCAGATCGCGGCATCCTGTCAACGGATTTGAACTCAGACGGTCGTTACCGCGACCTGCTTTATGTGGATGGCGGCGTGAGCACTGGCACCACAGGATATCTGCGGATGCAGGGCAATCAGGTGTTTCGCCATGCGGTCTCCAAACTGGCAGCCACCGCCACAACCGCAATGGAGCGTGCGGGCGTCAGCGCAAGCGAGATCAACTGGATCGTGCCCCACCAGGCCAATATCCGGATCATTCAAGGCACTGCAAAAAAACTGGACCTCCCGATGGAGCAGGTTGTTGTCACCGTTCAGGATCACGGAAACACCTCAGCCGCCTCCATTCCGCTGGCCCTGTCTGTGGGCCGTAACCGTGGCCAGATCAAGCAGGGCGATCTGATCGTGACAGAGGCGATCGGCGGCGGGCTGGCCTGGGGCGCCGTGGTTCTGCGCTGGTAAACGCCTGAGATCAGGACCAAAAAAATGCAGCTCAATCATGCGTTGCAAGCCATTGATATTGACTCCGAATTTCCCAACGGCCTATGTTGATCAAAACATGGGGGATGGAATGTCGAATAAGACTTTAACGCGTATGGACCTGAGCGAGGCGGTTTTCCGCGAGGTCGGTCTGTCACGCAACGAAAGCGCACAGCTGGTTGAAACCGTTCTGGACCATATGTCCGATGCATTGGTGGCCGGTGAACAGGTTAAGATCTCGTCTTTTGGAACCTTCTCCGTGCGGGACAAAACCGCCCGTGTCGGCCGCAACCCAAAGACCGGTGAAGAGGTTCCAATCAACCCGCGCCGGGTGCTGACCTTCCGCCCATCGCACCTGATGAAAGACCGGGTCGCGGACGGGAACAAGTCCTGATCTGATGGCCAAATCGCCCGACGCATTCCGCACCATTTCCGAGGTCGCAGACTGGCTGGGCATCCAGGCCCATGTGCTGCGCTTTTGGGAAAGCAAATTCACGCAAGTCAAACCGATCAAACGCGCAGGTGGACGGCGGTATTACCGGCCTGCCGACATGATGCTTCTGGGCGGGATCAAACAACTTTTGCACGAAGACGGCCTGACGATCAAAGGCGTGCAAAAGATCCTGCGCGAAGAAGGCATGAGCCATGTCGCAGAAATGTCACCGCCCCTGGATGAGCTGACATTGCAGCAAATTGGCGAAGACACCAGCGTCTTGCAACAGGCCGAAGTGCCTGTGACCATTGCCGAAGAACCCAAAGGCGTGGTGCTGAGTTTTGAGACGAAATCCACCGAAGATGACATCAAGATAGACACCGAAGCTACTGATAAAAAAGAAACATCCGGTCAAGCTCAAGCGATGGATGAAGTGGCGCAGTCGCCAGCCAATCCCGCCGCCACGCCAGCGGATGACCAGCCCGAAGCGCAATCACCGGTGCCGCCAGATTTGACTAACGCAACGCCGCCCGCCCAGGACAGCGCACCACCGTCGCAAGCCGTTCCGGGCAGGTCGGACAGTCCGGCACCGCCATCCCCTGCCGCACCACAAGCGCCGCTTGCTGCCGATGACCAGTCCGCCAAAAACCCCGCATCAGAGGCAACGCCAGAGGCCGCGTCCGGCGACATTGAAAACGCTCCGCAGGAAGGCGCTGAAACAGACCGGCCCAGACCGACGCCAGAGCAAACGGCCGCTGCCGCCATCCCGGACTTCTTGCGCCGTCCATTGACGCCGGAAGCGCCCAAGACCAGCGACAATCCGCCCGCCGCACCAGAGGTATCCCCGCCGGCCGAGGAACAGCCTCCGCAAGCACCCGTAGCCGTATCGCAAGCTACCGAACCCGAGCCCACACCAGAGCCAGAGGCCGCGCCGCCCGCACCCAAACCCCGGATCATTGACGGACCTCCGATCACACCGGAGGACCAGATCGAAGCCAGCCCCGCCGTGTTGAGCGCTGCGTTTCGCGCCAAGCGCCTCACGCCAGATCAGGCCCGCCTTGCCGCACCGCTTTTGCAAAGGCTCACAGCCTTGCGCGATTCGATGGCCGCCAGCAGGCGCGGCGGTGCAAGCGCCGGACCAAAAGACTAAACCCATGCAATCGGTGGCAATTCCCTCTTGCACCAGCGGCAAGATCAGGTATGAACCGCCTCAAGTCGGGCTATGGCGCAGCCTGGTAGCGCGTCCGTCTGGGGGACGGAAGGTCGCAGGTTCGAGTCCTGCTAGCCCGACCAACACAACATCAAACCGCCCGCGCCCTTGGGACGCGGGCGTTTGTTTTTGAAGAAAGAGCGGCGCAATGAACGGCGTGATCCCGAACCAGCATATCTCCGGCATGATCAAGAACGGCGCCATCACCGCATCTCCTGCGGTGATCCCAGAACAGATCCAACCTGCCAGCCTTGATCTGCGCCTCGGCACCGTTGCATACCGTGTTCGGGCCTCGTTTCTGGCCGGTGCAGGCAATACCGTGGCCGAGCGGCTGAACGAATTTCAGATGCATCAGGTCAACCTGACCGAGGGCGCCGTGCTGGAAAAAGGCTGTGTTTACGTTGTGCCTTTGATGGAATCGCTGAACCTGCCCAAGGATGTGACCGCCGTTGCCAACGCCAAAAGCTCAACCGGGCGGCTGGATCTGTTGACCCGCACCATCACCGACAGCGGCACGGAATTTGACCGCGTCGCGCCGGGTTATACCGGCCCGCTTTATGCGGAAATCTGCCCGCGCTCCTTTTCGGTGCTGGTCCGACCCGGCATGCGCCTGAACCAAATCCGCTTTGGCCGCGGCGATGCCGTGCTCGACGATGCCGCCCTGCGCGACCTGCACGGCATCACCCCACTGGTGGATGGCGAGGCGGTGATTGACGAGGGTCTGGGCTTTTCCGTTGATCTGCGCCTGCCGGGTACGACGCTGGTCGGCTACCGTGCGAAACCGCACACCGGCGTGATTGATTTGGACAATATCGGCCACTATTCGCCCGCCGATTTCTGGGAAGAGGTGCACAGCGACAACGGCCAGATTATCCTCGATCCCGGTGCGTTTTACATCCTCGTCAGCCGCGAGGCAGTGACGATTCCCCCGGACTATGCTGCTGAAATGGCACCGTTTTTGGCAATGGTCGGTGAATTTCGCGTGCATTACGCGGGCTTTTTCGACCCCGGCTTTGGCTATGCCGATGCAGGCGGCGCAGGCTCGCGCGGCGTGCTGGAGGTGCGCTGCCACGAGGCCCCCTTTGTGCTGGAGCATGGACAGGTCGTCGGACGCTTGGTCTATGAACGCATGGCCGAACCGCCGACCCAGCTTTACGGCGCGGATCTGGCGTCAAACTATCAGGGCCAAGGTCTGAAGCTGTCAAAACACTTCAAAAGCCCCTGAACCACAGCCGTTTATGGCCCGCGCAGGGCCGAAGATCAGAACTTACTGATCCGGCGCATCGCCTTCATTGACTGACGTGCCTGCCGCTGGGCGCGGCGTTCCGCCCCTGTCATTTGCGGCTTTGTTTCCTCATCCATACCGGCGCCCTTGCCTTTGCCGATCTTGCTGGCCTGATCGAATCCCGCGCTGACGCCGCGGTTGATCAACTGGCGCATCACCTGCCGAATGATCATGTTGATAATCTGGTTCATGGACTGACCCTTTTCTGCCTCGCAGCTTAACATAGCGTTAAATCTGTCGTTTTTCAGGCAAAGCGGCGGTTAATCCTCAAAAAGCTCGCTTTGACCCTCGGTGGCCTCCGGATCCTCTTCCGCATCCTCGCCCATCGTCGGTAATGTGCCGAGCGGTGGACGATTCTCAAGCAAACCGGCAGAACGCAGTTCCTTGAGCCCCGGCAGGTCGCGTGCATTCTCAAGGCCAAAGTGATCGAGAAAGGTCTGCGTGACCACAAATGTCACCGGGCGCCCCGGCGTCATTTTGCGGCGGCCAAAGCGGATCCATTCCAGTTCCAGCAGTTGATCCACGGTCCCGCGCGAGACGGAAACCCCGCGAATTTCTTCGATCTCTGCCCGTGTCACGGGTTGATGGTAGGCAATAATCGCCAAGGTCTCGATCGCGGCACGGCTGAGCTTACGTACTTCAACTGTTTCTTTTTGCATCAAGAATCCAAGGTCCGGTGCCGTTCGCATGGCATAACCGTCGCCCACACGCACCACCTGAACGCCGCGCCCTTCGTACCGTTTGCGCAGATGCACCATCGCCTCGGCCGGATCACAGCCATGCGGCATTCGCGCGGTCAATTCCTTCAGCGTGATCGGATCAGAGGTGGCAAACAGCACCGCTTCGATCATGCGTTCCTGTTCGGCCATGGGGGGCGCTTCAAACAGGCTTTCTTCGATGTCTGGGCTGTCTTCGGCCACGTCTTATTCCTTCTTGCGCAACTGGATCGGCGCAAACATCTCTGTTTGCCTGATTTCCAGGTGGCCTTCCTTTACCAGTTCAAGCGATGCCGCAAAGGTCGATGCCGTGGCAGAGCGACGCCGCACCGGATCACTTTCCCAGCCTTCCGGCAGATAGCTGGTCAGATCCGACCAATCGCCCGCATAGCCGATCAGCCCGCGCATCCGGTCCAGCGCCTGTTCCATCGTAAACACCGCCTCGCGGTCCATCACAAAGGGGCGAAAATCATCGCGGGTGCGAATCCGGGCATAGCCCTGCATCAGGTCCAGCAGGGTCGCCGTATAGGTCACGCGGCGCACCTGTTCGACCTCATGGGTCTGACCGCGGGCAAAGAAATCACGGCCCAACTGGTCCCGTGCCATCAGGCGGGCAGCGGCATCGCGCATCGCCTGCAACCGCTCAAGCTGAAACGCCAGATGCGCGGCCAGTTCTTCGCCGGACGGGCCTTCTTCGTCCGGATCGGGCGGCAACAGCAGGCGTGATTTCAAAAACGCCAGCCAGGCGGCCATCACCAGATAATCCGCCGCCAGTTCCAGCCGCAGCGCCTTGGCCTTTTCCACAAAGGCCAGATATTGCCACGCCAGTTGCAGAACGGAGATTTTGCGCAGGTCGACCTTTTGCGTGCGGCTGAGCGACAGCAGCAGGTCCAGCGGCCCTTCAAAGCCATCGACATCCACAATCAGCGCCTCGGCAGCAAGCCGATCCGCAACCGATACCGCGTCTTCTTCGAATAGTGAGGTGTCAGCCATGAGATGCCCCGCCCAGAAGCGTCTCAAGCTGCGCATCAAGGGCGGAAATGTCAATATCTTCGGGTGTTTTGCGCATCTTCAGCGCCCGCTCGGCGCGGGTTTGGGCGGCGGCTGTCATTTCGCCCGCCGCTTCGGCGACGGCGATGCGGTCCGGCAATGGCGCGTTGCAGTAAAGGATCACATCACAGCCCGCCGCGATGGCAGCGGCGGCATTTTCAGGTGGCGTGCCGCTGAGCGCCTTCATCGAGATGTCATCGGTCATGATCAGATTGTCAAAACCGATCTCTTCGCGGATCAGATGCATGACCTTGGGCGACAAGGTTGCGGGCCGGTAATCCAATGCCTCGTAAACCAGATGCGCGGTCATCCCCATCGGCAGATCGTTGAGCGCCCTGAAGGGGGCAAAATCACTGCGGCGCAAATCGGCGATCTGCGCCTCGACCAATGGCAGATCAAAATGGCTATCCATCGTGGCGCGGCCATGGCCCGGCATATGTTTCACCACGGGCAGGACACCGCCATCCATGAGCCCCTTGGCCGCCGCGCGGGCCACTTTGATCACCCGCTCAGGATCACTGCCATAACAGCGGTTGCGCAAAAACGGATGGGTCTGCGGCCCGGCAATATCCACCATTGGCGCACAATTGCTATCCACCCCGCAGCTGCGCAGCTCATGGGCAATGGTACGGTACATCAGATACATCGCCTCTTCGGCGCGGTCGCCCGCGAGGGCGACAAATTCCAGCGGCGGTTGCCATTCACGCCAATGCGGCGCGCGCATCCGCTGTACGCGGCCACCCTCTTGATCAATGGTGATCACCGCATCGCGGCCCACGGCCTCGCGCATGTCACCGCAAAGCGCCCGCAGTTGGTCCGGGCTCTCGATGTTGCGGGCAAACAGAATAAAGCCAAAGGGGTTGGCATCTCGAAAAAATGCCTTTTCTTCGGCGGTCAGCCGCAGACCTTCGGCATCAAGGATGGTCGCCCCGAACCCCATCAGCGTGTCACCACGGGGATACAATCGGCGTTTTCAGCGACCAAAGCCGAACAGAACCGTCGCGCATCGGCAATGTCCTCGAACCCCATCGCCCGCAGGCGGTAAAACACGCGGCCACCGCTGGTGGCCTTTTGAACGATGCGGCTTTTGCCCTCAAGGTAGACGCCAAAGCGGCCCTTGATCTGGTTCCATTGTTCGCGAGCCACTTCGGCGCTGTCGAACGCGCCCAACTGGGCCAGACGGGTGCCAGCGGGCAAGGTCGCGGGATCAATGTCTTGGGTTTCCTGCGGCGCTGCTGGGGCCAATGAGGCAGGCACGATCTCCGGCATATTCGCGGGCCGCTTGCGCGGGCGCAACGAATGCCGCACGCCGGGCGCATCCAGAACCGCCGCCAGTTTCTTTTCCGCGGCCTGCACTTCGGCCACGGCCTTTTTCACTGCGATTTCGGTTGGCTTGGCCGCAGCATCACTTTGATCAGACAGTGGCGCAACCCCTTCGGTCAGTTGCGCGACAAGATCATCCACATTCCCAGATTGCAGCGCGGCGGAAACGTCCAGCGCAGGTTGCGCAGCCTCAGGGCTCAGCGCGGCGGGGGCCTCGATCGGGGCCTGTGGCACCTGTGCAACCATTGCCGCCGTGATCACCTGATCCTCATCGGCAAGATCCAGCGCAGCGGGGGCGAGGCGCAGCTCATCCGCAGGGCGGCCGGCGGTGCCTTCGGCGGCAACCTCGTTGACGGACAGACCCTGATGCTGGGCAAAAACGCCGCCCGGCTCTTCGGGGCGCACGCGCATCTCGCCGCTGACAGCGCGGACCACAGGAATGCCGGACACATCGCGCACAAGCAACTTGTACCCCCAGACCCCGATCCCGATGACAAGCGCCAAGGACACCACAGCACCCGCCACATTCGTGAACGTTGTCAGTGCGTTAACGGGCTGTTCCGTCACGTAGATGGATGCGGATTCATCTGCGTAATCCCCCGATGCGGGAGAGGACGTAAAATCTGCCATGTCTGCCTCACTGCCCGCAGAATACATTGCCCTGCGGGGCTGATCTTGGGTTGCCTGTTCAAGGCGCGCTGGTGCGTTATCGCATCTCTTGCGCCGGATTGACCCCAAGAATACCAAGACCTGCCGCAATTACAATCGCCACGGCCTGGGCGAGGGCAATTTTTGCCTGTGACGTCTGCGTATCATCCTCTTGGATGAACCGAAGCGAAGTCACATCATTGCCCCGGTTCCAAAGCCCATGGAAATCACCGGCCAATTCATAAAGGTAGAAGGCAACGCGGTGCGGCTCATTGGTGCGGGCGGCGGTTTCAACCAAACGGGGCCATTCCGCCAGTTTGCGCAGCACGCCCAACTCGGCCTCGTGGTCCAATTTGCCCAGATCAGCGCCCTTGAGCGCAACTTCGGACACATCAATGTCCGCCTCGGCGGCCTTGCGCAGCACAGAGGAGACCCGCGCATGGGCGTATTGCACGTAAAACACCGGATTTTCGCGGCTTTGTTCGAGAACCTTGTCGAAGTCAAAGTCCAACATCGCGTCGTTCTTGCGGGTCAGCATCACAAAGCGGGTCACGTCCCGCCCGACACTGTCCACCACGTCGCGCAGGGTCACAAATGTCCCTGCCCGCTTGGACATCTTGAACGGCTCGCCGTTCTTGAAGAGTTTCACCAACTGCGTCAGCTTGATATCCAGCGGCACCTTGCCGTCAGACAGCGCCGAAACCGCCGCTTTCATCCGCTTGACATAGCCACCGTGATCGGCGCCAAACACGTCGATCAGCGCATCAAAACCGCGCTGCACCTTGTCATAGTGGTACGCGATATCGGGCGCAAAATAGGTCCAGCCGCCATCGGATTTCATCACCGGACGGTCCACATCATCCCCATGTTCGGTGGATTTGAACAGGGTCTGCACCCGTGGCTCCCAATCTTCGGGCTTTTTACCTTTTGGCGGCTCCAGCACGCCTTCGTAGATCAGACCCTTGGATTTCAGATCCTCCAGCGCGGCCTCAATCCGGCCCGTGCCATACAAGGATTTTTCCGAATAGAAGACATCCATCTCAACGCCAAGCGCTTTGAGATCGGCCCGGATCAGATCCATCATCTGTTCGGTTGCAAATTCGCGCACCTCGGCCAGCCAGACGCTTTCGTCCTGGTCCACATAGGCGTCACCAACCTTGTCCTTCAGGGTTTGGCCCACAGGGATCAGGTAATCACCGGGGTACGTCCCCTCGGGGAAGGCCACCTCTTGCCCGTGCGCCTCAAGATACCGCAGATACACGGACCGGGCGAGCACATCGACCTGCGCACCGCCGTCATTGATGTAATATTCCCGCGTCACGTCAAAGCCGGCGAAATCCAGCAGGGAGGCCAGCGCATCACCAAAGACCGCACCGCGTGTGTGACCCACATGCAAGGGGCCGGTCGGATTGGCCGATACATATTCAACATTCACCTTCTGCCCCTGCCCCAGTGCACCCCGACCAAAATCAGTGCCAGTGTTCAAGACAGCTGCTGCCACCTGTTGCCAGACCGACGCCGCAAGCCGCAGGTTCAAAAAGCCCGGCCCGGCCACTTCGGCAGAGGTGATCCGTGCATCATCTGCCAAACGTGCCGCAAGCGCCTCTGCGATATCACGCGGTTTCATTCCGGCCGGTTTGGCCAGCACCATCGCGGCGTTGGTCGCCATATCACCATGGGCGGCATCGCGGGGCGGCTCTGCGGTGATCGGGTCAAAGTTCAGCCCATTGGGCAGAGCCCCTTCGGCAACCATCTGGTCCAGCGTGGCAATGATCAGCCCACGGATTTCGGCAAAGATATTCATGTCAGTTTTCCTTGTTCACCGCCCATGTACCACTTGGGAAGGCGCAGTCAATCAGGCGGGGTCTTGGCGGCCAAAAAGACGTTGATGTTCGCCAAGCGCAAAGCGGTCGGTCATGCCGGAGATGTAATCAGATACCATCCGCGCCAGCGCGGTCGCATCGCCACTGGCATCGGCCACCTGCCGGGCCCAATGGGGCGGCAGCAGTTCGGGCTGGGCCAAAAACAGCGGGAACAGATCCTCAACCACCTTGGTCACTTCGGCGCGTTTTTGCATCACTGATGGGGCGCGGTACATGCGTTTGAACAGGAATGCCCGGATTTGCCGCAGATCGGCCCAGACAGGATCCGAAAACCGGATGACCGGGCGGCCCAGATGCCGGATGTCACGGGCCGACGCGGCCCCCGATGCCGCCAACAGTTCCCGCGAGGTGTCGATCACATCAGACACCATCACCCCAAACACCCGGCGCAGCGCCTCGTGCCGCCGCCGGTAGCTGTCTGTATCGGGGTAAAGCTGATCAACTGCAGCGTAGGCCGGACCAATCATTGGCAATTCGGCGATTTCATCTTCGGTAAACAGACCGGCCCGCAACCCGTCATGCAGATCGTGGTTGTTGTAGGCAATGTCATCAGACAGCGCCGCGACCTGCGCCTCTGCGCTGGCGTGAGTGTCCAGTTCCAGATCATGCAGGGCGTTGTAACCGGCCAGGGCATGCGGCAATTCCCCCATGACAGGCCCGTTGTGTTTCGCAATGCCTTCAAGGGTTTCCCAAGTGAGGTTCAACCCGTCGAATTCCGCATAATGCCGTTCCAGCGAGGTCACGATCTTGATCGCCTGCGCGTTGTGATCAAAGCCGCCATAGGGGGCCATTAACGCGTGGAGGGCATCCTCGCCCGTGTGACCGAAGGGCGTATGCCCCAGATCATGGGCCAGCGCGACCGCCTCGGTCAGCTCTCCGTTCAGCCCCAAAGCGCCCGAGATGGTCCGCGCCACCTGCGCCACCTCGATCGAATGGGTCAGACGGGTGCGGTAATAGTCGCCTTCATGCTCCACAAAAACCTGGGTTTTGTGTTTCAGACGCCGGAAGGCGCTGGCATGGATAATCCGGTCCCGATCCCGCTGAAAGCAGGAGCGAAATGTACTTTCCTCTTCCTGCACGCGCCGTCCCATGGTTTGTGCCGGATCAGAGGCAAATGACGCGCGCATAGCGGCTGGTCCTTGTCGCCTGTCTTTGGGGTTTCTATATTACAGGCAACCACAGATGAAAACCGACCCTTCGGAGCCCTGCAATGAACCTGCCGCCCAAAGTTACCCCCCGCGCCTTTGAACGCCTTGCCGAAATTGGGGCCGCGGGTGAAGGCAAAGCCCTGCGCGTGGCCGTTGAAGGCGGCGGATGTTCGGGATTTCAGTATGAAATCGCACTCGATGAGCCCAAAGAGGACGATCTGATCCTCGAAGGCGGCGGGCAAAAGGTGGTTGTGGACAGCTTGTCCCTGCCCTTCCTGACCGATGCCGTGATTGATTTCAGCGAAGAACTGATCGGCGCGCGCTTCACCATCGAAAATCCCAATGCCACCTCGGCCTGCGGCTGCGGCACGTCGTTCTCGATGTAAGGGCAGCCCTGGCATCAGCGCCCCGAACGCGCAAGCTTGGCAATTGGTCCTTCGGCAAAAGCCGCACGGGAAAAACACTCAAAGAACGTTTCAAAATAAGGTGTTGCGCCTTCTGCCTCTGCCAGAACCGCCTGGCACTCAGGGGTCAGATAGGTCAATATATGTCCGCGCATACGCGGCCAGTCCGCCTGCCGCGCCGGGCCCATATCATGCAGGCTTTCAGACATGCCATGCAGCGGGCCAATTGAACGTTCGGGCAGCGAAAACCGCAGCGGGCCCGCCGGGATCTGCGGCACATCCGGCCTTGCCCCCATCAGGCCGAGCGCCCAACGGCTGACCAGATATTGATGATATCCATCGCCGAGCGGGGCCGCGCGATCAGCAAAAAGTGTGATGCTGTGATAGCTATCCGCAACGGCCCGCTGCCAAACCGGCGGCACATGGGCCTTGGCCAGAACCAGCGCGGCGCAGACCTCAGCGAGAAGGTCAAAATCCAAATCAAGATGCGCCAGAATGCCCGCGTAATGCAGCCCAAGAAGGGCATTTTGCGACATGACAGGTACGCGGCGGCCATAATCGGAAAGATAAAACACAACATGCGTCAGCTCATACGCTGCCTTCTTGTTGGGTAATGCAAAGGTCGCCGGACGCGACATGAAGCGGTGCAACCGACGGGCCAACGGGCCGTCTTCTACCGGCGCACCAACGCCGCGCCTGCGCAGCAAGCGCCGGGCCTCGGCGCGTTGCAGATCCGACATCTCGGCCTCTGCGAATTTGTGGGTCGCAACCCAGTTGCACAATTCCTGCCCGCGTTGGCCGGCCATCCCCAAGTCTTCCAAATCCAGACAGATCGACAGCAAAAACCGATAATACTGCGGGAAGAAATGCAACTGGTCTTCGATGCGGTCATAAAAATCATGCAAGGGATCAAGCGCGCCCGGAGGCAGCTCTTCCCCTTCGGAGGCCAAAACACCAAGCAATTCAGCAACTTCCTTGAGCCAATAGATGTCACTCGGGCCATGCCGTCCTTCGACAATCGCGGTGATCAGCGCACGAAGGCGTGCATCCTGATTGAGCTGCATGGCAGGTTGAAAGCTGAGGACATTTGACATGGGAAAGCTCCGGCTGGTGGATCAGGTGCCAAAGGCCCGCAATCAATGCGGGCCCTGACAGAAAGGTTCAGCAACTGGTGGTGTAAAGGTCCAAACCATGACCAGTGGCCGCCAGACGCCCCGATGGCGCAGACCCGGTGGTGAACAGATCAAGCCCGCCACCTGTCATCATATCCGCCGCAGCGGGCGCAGAGCCGGTGGTAAAGAGGTCAAGCCCCTGGCCACTGTCCATTTGGGTGTGAGTGGAACGGGCGGGGGTTGGGATCGCAAGTGCAAGTGATGTCATGGGACAATCTCCTTTTGGGATGGGTGAAGGTTGTGATTGCAATCTCAAACAGCATTGCCCGCTAAGGTTGTTTTGCCAACAATAATATACAACCTTTGGGAGAGTTCGAAAGTTATCCACATTAAGAACGGATCACAAAATTTTTTGGCAGGCTGATTATTGGACCCTGTCCACAATCTGACATTTTTCCAAAGTTTCGCGGGGCGGCGGGCCAATACACATGGGCGACGGGCCAATACAGCAGAGATCGACGATCACCCGATCTGATCAAAGGCGGCAAAAGCGAATCAATCTCGGGGTGCACCCCTTGTCCGAACTTGCGGTTTGCGGCATTCCAAGTGCAACACAGTGAGGACATCAAGATGAAAATCGCCACATTCAACATCAACGGGATCAAAGCGCGGGCCGAGGCGCTGCCGGCATGGCTCGATGAAGCGCAGCCGGATGTGGTTTTGTTGCAGGAAATCAAATCGGTAGATGAAAACTTCCCTCGCGAGCTGTTCGAAGACCGCGGGTACAATGTGGAAACCCATGGGCAAAAATCCTTTAACGGTGTCGCGATCCTGTCCAAACATCCTTTGGAAGATGTGTCACGCGGCCTGCCGGGCGACGAGAGCGACGAACAGGCCCGCTGGATCGAAGCCACGGTGATGGGCGAGCGCGAGGCGCTGCGTGTCTGCGGGCTTTACCTGCCCAATGGCAACCCTGCGCCAGGGCCAAAGTTTGATTACAAGCTGGCGTGGATGCAGCGCCTTGAGGCGCGGGCGCAGGCCTTGCTGGCAGAAGAGACCCCGTTTTTGATGGCCGGGGATTACAATATTATTCCGCAGGCCGAAGATGCTGCCAAACCTGATGCCTGGCGTGATGACGCACTTTTCCGCCCTGAATCCCGCGCAGCCTGGCGGCGCTTGTTGAATCTTGGGCTGACCGAAGCCTTCCGCGCCCGCACACAGGGGCCGGGGCATTACAGTTTTTGGGACTATCAAGCCGGCGCATGGAACCGCAACAATGGCATCAGGATTGATCATTTCCTGCTGAGCCCGGCCTGTGCGGACATGCTGCGCGACTGCCAGATTGACCGCGATGTGCGCGGGCGGGACAAACCGTCTGATCACGTGCCGGTCTGGGTTGATCTGGATTTTTGAACCTAGCGCTGCTTGGCGGATCGCCGGGGGCTGTCTGCCCCCGGACCCCCGAGAATATTTATAGCCAAAAAGGCAGGGCTCAGGCTTCGAGCTCGGCGTCCCAGTAAAGATAGTCGAGCCAGCTGTCGTGCAGGTGATTGGGCGGAAATTTGCGCCCCGTGTTGCGCAGTTCCTCCGCGCCCGGCTGGCGCGGCGGTTTGCGCAGCGAAAGACCTGTGTGATGCAGCGGTTTGGAGCCTTTGCGTAGATTACAGGGTGAACAGGCCGCCACCACGTTTTGCCATGAGGTCACGCCGCCCGCCGCGCGGGGCACCACGTGATCAAAGGTCAGGTCCCCTTTGGCACCGCAGTATTGGCAGCGAAATTCGTCCCTCAGAAATAAATTAAAGCGCGTGAAGGCCACGCGCTTTTGAGGTTTGACATAGTCTTTGAGCACAACCACCGACGGTATCCGGATCACGGTCGAAGGGCTGCGCACCACATCGTCGTATTCGGCAACGATATCCACCCTGTCGAGCCATTTGGCCTTGATCGCATCCTGCCAGGGCCAAAGGGAGAGTGGATAATAACTGAGCGGTCGATAATCCGCATTGAGCACAAGCGCTGGCTTGTGTTTCAGACCCGCTGGTGCGCGGGTGAATTCGGTTCTGAAATCGCCGTCCATTTCTGGTGTCGTCCCCTGCCCGTTTCCGTCAACTATATCTCGTGGTTTTCCTCTTGCAAGCCCTAGGTTTTGCACAAGATGTCGCGGAACATATAAGCGGGGATTACGACAGTTTCATAACATGCGCCGGGTCACAGTCCCAGTTTATCGCGCATGAAGGCCAAGGCCACGCTGAGCCCGTCGGGCGCGATGCCGTGGCCTGTGCCTTTCATGACATGAGCGTAAACGTCCTGCCATCCCGCCTCTTGCAGCGCTTCGGCAGCTTGCGGCAGCGATTGCGGCGGCACCACATCATCCGCGTCGCCGTGAACCAACAATACTGCAGGTCTGACCACAACCTCATCCGCGAGGGTTTCGGGGGACAGCAAACGCCCCGAGAACGCAACGATGCCCGCCACTTCATCCTCGCGGCGCGGCGCGACATGCAGGGCCATCATTGTGCCTTGGGAAAAGCCAAACAGAACCACCTGTTCGGGCAGCACATCTTCGTCCACCATCAGCGCATCAAGAAAGGCGTTCAGATCTGCGACCGCCTGCATCATGCCGCGTTCGGATTCCTCTTCGGAGGAACCGTCGATCCAGGGGATCGGAAACCACTGATAGCCCATCGGTGCGCCGGCACAGGCCTCAGGCGCATCTGGCGCCACGAAAAGCGTATCCGGCAGATGATCGGCCAATGGATCGGCCAGCCCCAGAAGATCGGCCCCATTGGCGCCGTAGCCGTGCAGAAACACCACAACCGATCGTGTTTCGCCAGATTTTGGCGCCCGGCGCCCCGCGTTGAGTACCCGTGTCATCCCAGACCTTCCCGTTGTTTGATAATGCGGTAGTAGGCAAAGAGCGCCCGCGCCGCAACCGACCGCCAGGGCGACCATTGCTGTGCCATCACAGCCAGCGCCTCTGACGTGGGCCGTGCATCGAGGTCAAACAGCACCCGGGCGGCCTCTTGCAAGGCCAGATCGCCAGGGGGGAACATATCGGCGCGGCCCAGACAGAACATCACGTAAATCTGTGCGGTCCAGGGGCCGATACCCAAGAGACCGGTGAGCGCAGAAATCGCTTCGGCGTCCGGCAAATGCTCAAGGGCGGTATATTCCAGATCTGACAGCGCCAGTGCGTGCACATAGCGGGCCTTGGGCTTGCTGAGCCCTGCGGCACGCAGCCCGTCTTGTCCGGCACGCTGGACCCTGGAGGGCTCAAACAGACCAGCCTCGGCCATGCGCAACCGGATTGCATCGGCGGAAGCCACGCTGACCTGCTGGCTGATGATAATTTCGGTCAAACCTCTGAAACCCGGCGATTTCAGGCGCAGGGGCAGATCGCCCACCTGATCCAGCACCGGGGCAAAGCGTGGCTCGGCCCGCGCAAGCCATTCGGCACCTTCAGTGAGGTCATCATGGTTTTGGATCAGACGGAACGGTGCGGTCAAAGCTCCGCCACCCAATCGAGGATTGCCCCGACATCACGCACCACCAATGCCCCTTGCGGCGGCGCAGGGCGATCAATCAGGATCGTGGTGAGACCAAGCGCCTCGGCGGCGTCGACCTTGGGGCGGCTTGGCACCCCGCCAAGGTTGCGGCAGATCAGAACCTCCACGCCAAGTTTCTCAAACAAGGCAATCTCATCGGCCACAGTGAAGGGCGGATCGCCAAAAACCAACTCCACAAAATCATATGGTGCGGCCCGCCCGTGTCGTCCGGTTTGGCGCAAGAATAATTTTGATCCAGCAAAGGGCAGATAGTCGGACAAGCTGGCCCAACCGGTTGCGGAAAACACCCGCCCACCCGCCGGAATCATCGCATTGGCAATACGCACATCTGCGGCGGCCTGCAGGTTGCGCCCTGCACCCACGTCCCAGCTTGGCCGCGAGAGGCTGACGAAGGGCAAGCCCGCCTGCCACGCCGCCAGAAAGCCCTGCTGGGTCATGATCCCGTCAAAGCCATGACTTGCGTCAACAACAGCCCGGCAGCTCTGCATCTGTGCCGTCAGGCCTGCCAAATCGTTAAAATCGTGCAAAGCAAAGGGCATAGGCATCGGGTTCGATCCGCGCGGCGGTTCGGACATCAAGGCCCGCACGCCAATCCCTTGATCGCGCAGCGCTGCGCCGATCTGCCGCGCCTCGGCGCTGCCTGCCAATAATAATATATCTGATCCGCCTGTCATGGCCGCGACATTAGGCCCCTGACCGGCGTGTGCAAGGGGTTGCTCCTGCCCAATCACGGCGGTACGCCTTTGCGCAGAAGTGGATTTACGATGATTGATGATACACGCGCCAAGCGCAATGTAGCGGTTTTGGTCGGGGCGCAGGCCATTCTGGGCAGCCAAATGCCGATGATGTTTGTTGTGGCCGGTCTGGCGGGTCAAATGCTGGCCAGCAACGTGTGTTTCGCCACCCTGCCCATCTCGATGATCGTTCTGGGATCCATGCTGTCAGCGACGCCGGTGTCGGCAATCATGCAGCGGTATGGCCGTCGGGCGGGGTTCTTTCTTGGCACCTTTGGCGGCGCAACCGGGGCGGTTGTGTCGGCCTATGGGCTATATACCGGGTCGTTCGCCTTGTTCCTTGTCGGATCGTTTATCTCTGGTATCTATATGTCCGCGCAGGGTTTTTACCGTTTTGCCGCGACCGACACCGCCTCTGATGATTTCCGGCCCAAGGCAATTTCATATGTGATGGCGGGTGGATTGATTTCTGCGGTGATCGGGCCGCAGCTTGCCACGGCCACTTCAAACGCCTTTGTTGTTCCCTTTCTGGGCACCTATTTTGCAGTGATTTCGGTCAATGTGATCGGATCGTTGCTGTTTTTGTTCCTCGACATTCCCAAGCCCGAACCTGTCAACCCCGATGCGCCCCGTGGCCGCAGCCGGTGGGAGCTGCTGACCACCCCGCGCATCGCAGTGGCGGTGATCTGTGCGATGGTTTCCTACGCGTTGATGAACCTTGTGATGACCTCCACCCCCTTGGCGGTTGTAGGCTGCGGATATACCGAAAAAACCGCCGGTTATGTGGTCACGGGCCATGTTCTGGCGATGTTTGCGCCGTCGTTTTTTACCGGTCATCTGATCAACCGCTTCGGTGTGGAAAAGATCATGGGCCTTGGCATTGCGATCCTCGCCGCGGCGGGCGTCGTGGGCTTGCAAGGCGTTGATCTTGAAAACTTCTTTATCGCGCTGATCCTGCTTGGGCTGGGCTGGAACTTTGGCTTTATCGGGGCGACCACCATGCTGACCGGTGCACATGAGCCGCATGAACGGGGCCGGATGCAGGGGCTGAACGATCTGTTGGTGTTTGGCGGCGTGACCGTGGCATCGCTGGCTTCCGGCGGGTTGATGAACTGCTCCGGCGGGTCTGCTGTCGAGGGCTGGACAGCGGTGAACATGGCGATGGTGCCGTTCCTCGCGCTGGCTGGCGGGTCGTTGATCTGGCTGGTGATGCGCGGCAAGGACGCCTGATCGGCGGCTACCAGCGCCCGGTCAGGCTCCGGAACGCGAGGCGCAATTGATCTTGCGCTGCAACATCTGGCAATTGTCCATCTGCGACCCTTGCAGGTTTTGCCAATGCGGCTTTCAAAGTGGTTTCCGCCTGCCCGACATGCAGCAGAGCCGCACGCGCGTTCTTTGAAACCAAAGCACGGGATTTGCGGGCGTTCTGCAATCGCTCCAATCCTTCGCCAGCGAGTGCCTTCACGCCGTCCGCAGTACCATCCACGAGCGGAATGCGCCCCTTCGCCTCAAGCTCAGGTATCGCGCGCAGCCATGTTGCGACCCCGGCGGCAAAGGCCGCGTCGCGCACAACTGCCTCATCCGCAGCGCCCAAAGTCCGCGCGGCAACCCATGTCAGATGGCCGGATGTCCTGTTGAGGTAATCCGCAAAATGCGCCGCATCCTCGAACGGATCTTTGTAGATATCCCAACGCCTTGCCGCGACAAGCTGATCCAATAGATCAGCATCTCCCGGCGTGATCACCTGAGCCAATGGTGTGGCCACCTCGTGGCGGCGCACAGGGCCACCCTTGGCGATCTCTTCACATACGTCGCGCCACCATTGCAGGCGCATTTCTGCGATCATCGGCTCCTGCGTGACCCACGGCGCCCGCGCCACCTCGACGTTGAAGGCATAAAGCGGAAACAACACCCGGCGGGCCGGAACAGGCACCGCCATCACCGCGCGAAAGCGCAACGGATCACCCCGTTCCACCAAAGCCGCGCAGGCGTTCAGATCCGCATCAAAGCTCATTTCAGCCGCACAACACTCAGCAGATAGCCGCATTCGTCGCGGTGCGCCCGCCAGGTTGCGGCCTCTTCCTCGGCCTCGTCCAGCACGGCTGCAAGAGCCGCATCCGCAGTTGGCCGCAGCGCCGCGATCCGTTTGTCGAGGGGGCCAAAATACCCTTCCCACGCCGCATCGGACAGCTTGCGCGTGTCCAATGTTTCATAGCCCGCGGCCTCCACCCGTGCGGCGATGCCCGTAGCACCGGTCATCGGGGGATAACCGGCCCACATGGCCTGCGCCCGTTCCGAGCGGTCATCTGTGAACCAACAGGGTTCTGTAAAGGCGACAACGCCGCCTGGCCGCAAGGATTTGCGCCATGCGGTCAAGGCTTCGGTCACGCCCAGGAAATACACCGCGCCAGCGCACCAGATCATGTCAAAGCTGTTCATGATCCGCGCCATGTCAGCCTTGAGCACCGTCACGCGGCTGTCACTTTGCCAGACATCGCGGGCTGCCTCGACAAAATGCGCGGTCTTGTCCAGCGCGGTCACATGGCCCTGAGGCGCGGCCTTGAGCAGGCTGGCGATATCGCCGCCCGGCCCGCAAGCGACATCGGCAATCTCGGCGTTGGCCGGCAACCGGGCAATGTCAGCCGCCCAAGCTACGTCCGCCGCCTCGCCTGGCCCTTCGCGGGGCAAGTCGCGGTGCAGCTCAAAAAAGGCTTTCATCGGGTCAGATGTCATTGAGAAATTCCTTTATGGCCTTGGCGGTTTGCGGCGCATCGACAATATCGAGATGGCCAAGGTCCGGCACGATCTCATAGCGGCCCTTTTGGGTGGCCCCGGCCAATGTCGGCTCATACTGGTCGGCGAAAAACGCCTCGTCCGCAGATCCCGTAATCAGCAGGAAAGGCGGAAGCGCGGCGGCATCTTTCAGATAATCACCGCGCGGTGCAAAGGAGGTGTTGAGCCGGTATGAATAGGCCGTTGTCGCCGTGTCGCCCAGCGGCCCGTTCAGCACCGCAGCGGGCATGTGAAACTGTATGATGGTCAGGTGGTTCAGCGCCGTTATCCCAAAGGTGTTGAGCATCGAAAGCCCGATGATCCGGCGCAAAAGCGGCTCTGCCCAGCCGCCGGAATTGGGGCGTGTGGTCGGGGCATTGTGTTTCAAGAACGGCGCCAACAGAACCGCACCATCCAGCAGTGCCCCATGCGCGCCGCCAGCAAACCGGACCACAAGCCCGCCGCCAGAGGAATGACCACCCAGAATGACCTTTTGTCCCGCCTTGCGCTCTGCCGTGATCAGATCGGCCAGATCATCTTCGAACTGGCCGATGTAATCCACATCGCCGCGCCGTCCGGGTTTGGCCCCATGGCCTCGCAGATCAGGCACGAGCACATCGGCCTGCGCCGAAAGCTGCCGCGCCAGGCTGTCAAACTGAAGTCCGTGCCAACCGGAGCCATGTACCAGCACCAGCAGCGGCGCATCCGGCTGATCGGCATCATAGCGGCGCACGTGCAGATCGAAGCCATCGCGCATTTTTACAGCCTCCTGCGCGGCAGGCGCGACACGGTCCGTCGCAAGGGTCTGATCAAATTTCAGCCCACCCTCGACGGGTTTCAACGGGCCGGGGCGTTGTGACAGGATCAACCCGACCGCGATCACCAATGTGATGCAGAGCGAAATGGCCGCAAACGAAAGAATTTTAAAAATCAAAAACCTAACCCTTGGTGTCACGCACCAGTTTCCACCGGATCGCATCCAATAGTGCCTCGAAACTGGCATCAACTATGTTTGCGCTGACACCGACGGTGGACCAACGGCGGCCCTCGCCATCTTCGCTGTCGATGATGACCCGCGTGACCGCCTCGGTGCCGCCCTGGGTGATGCGGACCTTGAAATCGACCAGCCGCATGTCTTCGATCAGGGCCGAATATTTACCCAGATCCTTGGCCAAAGCCTTGGCCAGCGCGTTCACAGGCCCGCGATCGCCGCCGACTTCATCCATGGAATCGCTGACCGACATGCGCTTTTCGCCATCGACCTTCACGACCACCACGGCCTCTGACAGGCTGATCATCTTGTTGTGTTTGTTCTTACGGCGCTCCACCGTCACGCGATAGCGTTTGACCTCAAAGAGTTTCGGCATCTGGCCCAAGGCATCCCGCGCCAGCAGCTCAAAACTGGCTTGCGCGGTGTCATAGGCATATCCGATGGCCTCACGGGTTTTGACCTCTTCCAGAATGCGCCCCAGCGCCGGATCACCCTTGGGCACTTCCAGCCCTGCCTCGGTCAAGCGGCGGCGCAGGTTGGATTGTCCGGCCTGATTGGACATCGGGATGATCCGCGCATTGCCGACCAATGCGGGATCGACATGCTCATATGTGCTCGGATCTTTGAGGATCGCGCTTGCGTGCAAACCGGCCTTATGGGCAAAGGCGGAAGAACCGACAAAGCCTGCCTGTTTTTTGGGCACGCGATTGAGGATTTCATCCAGCATCCGGCTGGTGCGGGTCAGCCCTTTGAGAGCTTTTTTACTGACGCCGATCTCATAGGTGCTGGCATAGGGTTCTTTGAGCAGCAGGATCGGGATCAGCGCCGTCAGATTGGCATTGCCGCATCGCTCGCCCAGCCCGTTGAGCGTGCCCTGGATCTGCCGCGCCCCGGCATCGACGGCAGCCAAGGTACAGGCGACCGCGTTTTCGGTATCGTCATGGGTGTGAATGCCAAGGTTTTCGCCCGGAATGCCCGCCGCAATGACCTCGCTCGTGATCCGCCCCACCTCGGAAGGCAGCGTACCGCCGTTGGTGTCGCACAGCACGATCCACCGCGCACCGGCGTCCCGCACGGTCTTGAGGCATTCAATCGCATAGTCCGGGTTGGCCTTGTAACCGTCAAAGAAATGTTCCGCATCAAAAAGCGCCTCGCGCCCGCTGGCCACGATATGGGCAATGCTGTCGCGCAGCAGCGTCAGATTTTCATCAAGCGTAATGCCAAGGGCGGTCTTGACGTGAAATTCATGGGTCTTGCCAACGATACAGACCGATTTGGTGCCGGCGTTCAGCACGGCGGCCAAAACATCATCGTTTTGCGCCGACATGCCGGGGCGTTTGGTCATGCCAAAGGCGGTCATCCTGGCTTTGGTCTTTGGGGCCGCATCGAAAAAGGCATTGTCGGTCGGGTTGGCACCGGGCCAGCCACCTTCGATGTAATCCACGCCCAGATCATCGAGCGCACGGGCGATCTGTTGCTTTTCTTCGGTGGAGAACTGCACGTCCTGGGTTTGCTGACCGTCGCGCAGGGTGGTGTCATAAAGGCACAGGCGGGTTTTCATGACTGTGCTCCTTTTGGGCAAGAGACAACAGTTCTGAATACCGGTTCGTGCCCGTGGCACGAACAGTCCCCGACCGCCCCCATGGGCGGGGACTTACGCCCTACCCGCGGCCGGGGACTGCTCTGTGTTGACGAGTTCATCGCAAAGCCTCCACCTTCTCTTTATCAAAGTCCGGGCCAGGCAGAAGAGCGATCTCGGATTTACTCATTCGCACTTCCAATCCAGCATCAACAAGCGCTTTCTTGAGGGCATCCAGCTTTGAGAAATCCTTCGTTTCCATTGCTTCGGCCTTTAGAGCCCCTAGTAAGTCCACAAAATGCGAGACAGCCAGTTGTTCAACTGCTCCATCGAACACCCAAGCCCCCATAGTCGCGTTATCCGACAGAAGGCCTAACAGCCGCGCAGAAGCCGCAAGATCGTCCACATCCTTTTCTGTTCTTTCGGAGCGCTCTTTCTTGAGCAAGGCTTGCGCCAATTGATGTAACTCGGAAATCGCAAGTGGCGTATTGAGATCATCTTCGAGAGCCGCAATCACTTTGTCCGAGACAACTCCGCTGTCGCCAGCTCCGTTTACCAAACCTCGCCACTTCCGCAGCGTCTTTTCCGCCTCGGCCCGCTTTTTCTCCGTCCAATCCATTGGCTTGCGATAATGCGTGGATAGCATGACAAAGCGGATCACCTCGCCCGGCACGCCCTGATCCAGCAGATCGCGCACGGTAAAGAAATTGCCCAGGCTCTTGGACATTTTCTTGCCCTCCACCTGCAACATCTCGTTGTGCATCCAATAACGGGCAAAACCGTGACCGGCGCAGGTGCTCTGCGCGATCTCGTTTTCGTGGTGTGGGAACTGCAGATCATTGCCGCCGCCGTGAATGTCAAACTCGCTTCCCAGCAAGGCCTCCGCCATCGCAGAGCATTCAATGTGCCAGCCCGGACGCCCCTTGCCCCATGGGCTGTCCCAGCCGGGGGTGTCCGCATCTGATGGTTTCCACAGGACAAAATCCATCGGGTCTTCCTTGTAGGGCGCCACCTCGACACGCGCACCGGCGATCATGTCATCCACAGAACGGCCCGACAGTGCACCGTATTTCTCATAGGACCGCACCCGGAACAGAACATGCCCCTCGGCCGCATAGGCATGCCCCTTGGCGATCAGATCTTCGGTCATCGCAATCATTTCCGCGATATAGGCAGTGGCACGCGGCATCGCCTTTTGATGCGCCTCCCCCCTGATCGAGGGTTGCAACGCCCCGACGGCGGCCATGTCATCCAAAAACCACTGGGTTGTCTCGGCCGTGATATCGCCAATGGAGCGCCCGGTTTCCGCCGCACGCGCGTTGATCTTGTCATCCACATCCGTGAAATTGCGCACATAGGTGACGTTACCCACGCCAAATTCTTTGCACAGCAAGCGATAAAGCACATCAAAGACGATCACGGGCCGGGCATTGCCCAGATGCGCCCGGTCATAGACCGTCGGCCCGCAGACATACATGCGCACATCATCGGCGTTGATCGGGACAAAATCCTCTTTTGTCCGGGTCTTGGTGTTGAAAAGTTTGATCGTCGTCATCGGGCCGTCCTCGCGCAGGTCTGGCGCGGGCTTGCCACATATTTCTCAGAATGAAAACGACATGAACACGCCCGCGAGAAGTCTCAGCAGGTAATAATGCAGCAAATAATGCAGGTCATCGTATTCATACCCCTGCCTAGCCTGCGACCCGCCGTGCGGTCAAGGGCAATTGACGAATCAAATGACCTCTGCGCCCCTGCCCCAAAGCATGGGAGAAAGTTATGCAGGTATCGCAGCGCATTGGCGGCATTCTGGGTGGTGGATCAGACGGTTGGGATGTGTTCAACCGCGCCCGTGACATGATCGCGGATGGCGTGGCCGTGACAGAGCTGACCATTGGGGAACATGACATCCGCACCGCAGCGCCGATCCTGCAGGATATGCACCGCGCCGCGATGGCGGGTCACACAGGCTATGCCGCTGTGCCGGGCACCAATGCCCTGCGCGACACCGTGGCGAAACGGGTGCAAGACCGCACCGGCGTGACAACCACACGTGACAATGTGTTGATCACTCCCGGCGGCCAATCGGCCCTTTATGCCGCGCATATGGTGGCCTGTGATGCAGGCGATACCGCGCTATACCTTGATCCGTTTTATGCCACCTACCCCGGCACCATTCGCGGGGTCAGCTGCACACCCCGCCGCATAGCCACCCGCGCCGAGGATGCGTTTCAGCCCCGTGCGTCTGACATCGCAGCGGCGGCTGAGGGGGCCAAATCCCTGCTGATCAACTCGCCCAATAACCCCACTGGCGTGGTCTATTCCCGCGCCACGCTTGAGGGGATCGCGCAGGTTTGCAAGGATCATGATCTGTGGCTGATCTCGGACGAGGTTTACGACACCCAGGTATGGGAGGGCGAACATCTCTCGCCCCGCGCCCTGCCCGGCATGGCCGAACGTACTCTGGTGGTCGGATCCATGTCGAAATCCCACGCCATGACCGGATCGCGCTGCGGCTGGATCATCGGGCCGGAGGATGTGATCGGCGATCTGATCAACCTGGCCACCCATACCACCTATGGCGTGCCCGGTTTCATTCAGGATGCCGCCGTCTTTGCCTTGGACCAAGGCGCTGAATTTGAGGAAGAAATCGCCGATCCATTCCGCCGCCGCCGCGCCATTGCGCAGCGGGTTCTGGCCGGTCAGAACACGGTCTCATTGGTGCCCTCTCAGGGTGCGATGTATCTGATGCTGGATCTGCGGAGCACCGGAATGACCGGCGAAGAGTTTGCCAATGCGCTGCTTGATGCCCATCAGATTGCCACCATGCCCGGCGAAAGTTTCGGCGAGGCGGCGGCGGGCCATCTGCGCGTGGCGATGACGATTGAGGATGACGCCTTTGAAGCGGCGCTCACGACCCTTTGTGCCTTTGCCCAGACCTGCGCAACGGGCTGAAACGAAAAAGGCCGGGGCGTGTTCGCACCCCGGCCTTCTGCCTCAAATCAACCCGATCTTCAGAACCGGAGCGAACCGCGCAGGCTGAACGTGGTCGCATCGATATCATTGCCGGCTACGCCGCCAACATCGCTGAACCGATGTTCAAGCAGCTCCGCGCCAACAGTGAACCGGTCCGTGACCCTATGAGCCACACCGATCCCTGCAAATGGGCCGGTTTCATCGCCAACAGAGGTATCCGCGCGGGCGACACCGCCGGTGGCATAGATCAATGTATTGCCCAGATCATAGCCGCCCTTCAGCTTGAGCCGCGCCACGGAATCGATAGAGGCTGCACCGCCCCCAAGGCTGATGTCTGTCTTGTCGTAGTCCAGTTCACCACCCAGAACAAAATCGCCAAAGTCGTAGTCATAACCTGCGTGAAAACCGTAGGAATTGTCATTGCCATCCAGTGCCCCGGGGCCATCCGCATCGGCATAGCCAAGCTGCAAACCGGTGTAGAAGCCTGTCCAGTCGCCGGATGCGGCGATCACCGGGGCGGGCACAGCCACGGGCGCCTCAACAGCGGGATCTTGCAGGCTGCCTGCCTGTGCGATGCCGGTAAAGGCGGTGGCGGACAACAGCGCGGCGGCGGCGGTCAGTTTGGTGAAACGTGTCATATCTCTGCTCCTTGTTAACAACAGCCCCACCGTTGCGGCGGGATCATCTGTTAACGCGGCAAATAGGATCGGGTTTCCTTGTCGACATCCCCCATAACCGTCATGGGCGAAATGTCGCCCGATTTCGATATATCGTCGGCCAGCATTGGCCCAAGGCTGCCATGCCCCTGCAAATGCGCCTGACTGGTCCTTGAAAACCTTAAGCTCACACCAAGTCGCAAATGGAACAGCCGGTCGCAAACGGGACAGAACCGCAATCGGGGATTTCCCAGACTTTTCAAAAGACCGGAGCATATATGAAAAGAGATCTGTGCATTATTTCCCGCGTGATCCGCACCATCGGTGCGGAACGGGGACGTGCGGCGCGAGGGGCACCGGCCAAGGGGTAATCCGCCCTTCCCTCTTTTTTACAACGGATCTTGCCATGTCAGACATTTCTCCCTCACGCAGCGGTGGCCGTGCTGCCCGCCGTGCTGCGCGCAACGCGCCCCTTGCCCAGCACCTGCGCCCCATCCGCCCCGGCCTTGAGGGTGGCACCTATAAGCCGCTCAGCGAGGCCGATATGCAGGCCATTCACCGCGCAGCGCTTGAAGCCCTCGAAGAGATCGGGCTGGCCGATGCCCCGCCCAGCGGCATAGCTCATCTGACCGGCGCGGGCGCGATCCTGGGCGACGACGGGCGCATCCGCTTTCCCCGCTCCTTGGTTGAAGACACGCTGGCAATGGCCAATCGCCAGATCACCCTTTGCGCCCGCGATCCGGCCCATGATCTGGAATTGGGCGGCAACCGCGTGCATTTCGGCACGGCCGGCGCAGCGGTACATATGGTCGATGCACAGGGCCGCAATTACCGGGAATGTGGCGTGCAGGATCTGCATGATGCAGCGCGAATTTGTGACACTCTGGACAACATCCATTTTGTGCAGCGCCCGATGGTCTGCCGCGATATTCCTGACAATCAGGAGATGGATCTCAACACCATTTTCGCCTGCTGCTCTGGCACGACCAAGCACATCGGCACCTCTTTCACGGAACCCGCATTCGTACCTAAGGCATTGGAAATGCTGCATATGATTGCGGGCGGCGAAGACAAATGGCGCGAACGCCCCTTCATGTCCAACAGCAATTGTTTCGTGGTTCCGCCGATGAAATTCGCCACTGAATCCTGCGAGGTTATGGAGGCGGTGATCGAAGGCGGCATGCCGGTTCTGCTGCTCTCGGCTGGCATGGCGGGGGCCACGGCCCCTTCCACCGTGGCAGGCGCGATTGTGCAGGCCGTCGCGGAATGTCTGGCCGGGTTGGTCTATGTGAACGCCGTGAAACCGGGGCATCCGGCGATCTTTGGCACATGGCCTTTTGGCCTTGATCTGCGGTCGGGTGCCATGACGGGCGGATCCGGAGAGCAGGCCTTGTTGACCGCAGGTTGCGCGCAGATGCATAAATTCTACGGCGTGCCCGGCGGCGCGGCGGCGGGCATCGCAGACAGCAAACTGCCCGATATGCAGGCCGGATGGGAACAGATGTGTTCTAATGTTATGGCCGGATTGTCAGGCTGCAACATGATCTATGAGGCCGCCGGGATGCATGCCTCGCTGCTTGGGTTTTGCCATGAATCGCTGATTCTGGGGGATGACCTGATTGGTCAGGCGCTGCGCTGTGTGCGCGGGATCGAGGTGAACGACGAAACATTGGCGCTGGATCAGATGCGGCAGGTCTGCCTGGGCGGGCCGGGGCATTATCTGGGCACCGAACAGACCCTGAGCCGGATGGAACTGGATCATGTCTATCCGGCGCTTGGCGATCGGTCCTCGCCCAAGGAATGGGATGAACTGGGCAAGCCGGATCTGATCGAAAAGGCCACGGCCCGCAAAGATCAGATTTTGGGGCAAAGATCCGCCGCCAGCTTTGATCCGATGCTGGAGAAGGCCTTGCGGGAAGCATTCCCGATCCATTTGCCGGTGCAGTAACGGCACCCTGACCCTTTGCCCGGAATCAAGGGCTTGCCCGCCGGGCAGCGCCCGTCCGCCCCATGGGCGGGCGCTTTCTGGAGGTTTGGAAATGCTGTCAGCTTCGCAATACCTGCACCATAAATTGCCCGATCTCGACCGGTCACGCGCCCACCCGCGGACGGGCATTGCCCTAGTTGCCCAGAAAGAAGAAAGGGAGAACCGGAGTTCTCCCTGAGTTTCGCCGTTCAAGCTCAATATGTTAACCGCTCGAGATTTATTTTTGCCTGCGGCCTGAACGTCGTCCGGGGCGAGCGCACCCGCCCCTTGTGAGGTGGGGGGACGTAACGTACCGCCCCACCCATGGCAAAGAGGCACCGGATCACCGATGCCCCAATTCCTTAACTACACCCGCTTGTCCCGCCGCAGGTGTTGCATTTCATGCAGGTGCCGTTGCGCACCAGAGTGTAATTGCCGCATTCGCCGCAGGCCTCACCCTCATAGCCCTGCATCTTGGCCTTGGTCCGGGCATCAAGACTGGTGACAGAGCCGGACGCCACAGCCGTGGTGGTCGACATCGCCACCGCAACGCCGCCGGCAGTGGCCACTTCGGGCACAAGTGTTTCTACCGCGGATGCAGTCACTTCCTGACCGCCCTGCAGGACAACCAGTTCCTGCGGCAAACGGTTGCGCAGATATCCGGTTGAACTGATTTGCTTGAGCACTTCGAGGGACCGCGTCGCAGCGGTTTCGGACAGTTCGGACACATTGGCCACGTTTTCTTCGGCCTCGCCCTTGCCCAGATCATCAAATGTCGCGCCCTGCGGCTTCACATGGGCCAGATCGGTGCGATCCAGATAGCTTACCGCCAGTTCGCGGAAGATATAGTCAAGGATCGAGGTCGCGTTGCGAATGGTCTCATTGCCCTGCACCATGCCCGCGGGCTCAAACTTGGTGAAGGTGAAGGCGTCGACAAATTCCTCAAGCGGCACGCCGTATTGCAGGCCAACCGATACTGCGATGGCAAAGTTGTTCATCATCGCCCGGAAGCCAGCACCTTCTTTGTGCATGTCGATGAAGATCTCGCCCAGCTTGCCGTCTTCGTATTCGCCGGTGCGCAAATAGACCTTGTGCCCGCCAACAACCGCCTTCTGGGTATAGCCCTTGCGGCGTTCCGGCATTTTTTCGCGGTGGGATTTGATGATCTCTTTGACGATCACCTTTTCCACGACTTTTTCCGCAAGAACCGCAGCCTTTTCCTGAATGGAGCCACTTTCGAGCACTTCTGCCGCCTCGTCGTCATCCTCAACCAGCGCCGCCGCCAGAGGTTGCGACAGTTTGGAGCCGTCACGGTAGAGCGCGTTGGCCTTGATGCCCAAGGACCAGCTCAGCTCATAGGCTTTTTGACAATCCTCGATGGTGGCATCGTTTGGCATGTTGATGGTTTTTGAGATCGCGCCGGAGATAAAGCTTTGTGCCGCCGCCATCATGTAGATGTGGCTGTTCACGCTCAGGTAACGCTTGCCCTTTTTGCCACATGGGTTGGCGCAATCGAAGATGCCGTAATGCTCTTCTTTCAGATGCGGCGCGCCCTCAAGGGTCATGGTGCCGCAGACATGGTCGTTGGCTGCATCCACATCCTTGCGGGAGAAACCCAGAGATTTCAGCAGGTCAAACGTCGGATCGTTCAGCTTTTCTGCCGGAATACCAAGGACTTGGGTGCAGAACTCTTCTCCCAATGTCCACTGGTTGAACACAAACCGGATGTCAAAAGCCTGCGCCAATGCCGCGTCAACCTTGGCCAGTTCATTGGGACCAAAGCCGTGACCGGCCAGCGTGGTGTGGTTGATGCCCGGCGCATTGCCGATGGTGCCGTGGCCCACTGCGTAAGATACAATCTCTTCGATCTGGGCAGAGCCATAGCCCAGCTTTTCAAGTGCTGCCGGAACCGATTGGTTGATGATCTTGAAATAACCGCCGCCGGCCAGTTTCTTGAACTTCACCAGCGCAAAGTCAGGCTCGATCCCGGTGGTGTCACAATCCATCACCAGACCAATGGTGCCGGTTGGCGCGATCACGGAAACCTGCGCGTTGCGGTAGCCATGGGACTCGCCCAGCTTCAGCGCCTCATCCCAGCAGGACATGGCCACATCGACCAGACCCGGCTGCGGGCAGTTGCCATGATCCAGCGCCACAGGCTTGACCGCCAGCTTTTCATAGCCGGTGTCATTGCCGTAAGCCGCGTTACGGTGATTGCGGATCACACGCAGCATGTGTTTGTCGTTCTTGGCATAGCCCGGAAACGCGCCCAGCTCACCCGCCATCTCGGCGGAGGTGGCATAAGACACGCCTGTCAGGATCGCGGTCAGCGCACCACAAAGGGCACGGCCCTCATCACTGTCATAGGAATACCCCATGTTCATCAGCAAACCGCCGATGTTGGCGTAGCCAAGACCCAGCGTGCGGAAGTCATAGGACCGCTGTGCAATCTCTTTGGACGGGAACTGCGCCATCATCACCGAGATTTCCAGTGTCACTGTCCACAGACGCGAGGCATGCATGTAGTCTTCGACCTGGAACTCGCCATCCTTGAGGAAGGTCAGCAAGTTCATCGAGGCAAGGTTACAGGCCGTGTCATCAAGGAACATGTATTCAGAACAAGGGTTTGAGCCGCGAATGGCGCCGTCCTCGGGGCATGTGTGCCATTCGTTGACCGTGTCGTGATACTGGATGCCCGGATCGGCGCAGGCCCATGCCGCGTGGCCCACCTGTTCCCACAGATCGCGGGCCCGGACGGTTTTGGATACTTTGCCGTTCACCCGGTCGATCAGTTCCCAATCGGCGTCTTTTTCCACGGCTGTGAGAAATGCGTTGGTGACACGGATGGAGTTGTTGGAGTTCTGGCCCGATACAGAATTATAGGCTTCGGAATCCCAGTCGGTGTCATAGGTGGGGAATTCGATGCTGGTGTGACCCTGCTTGGCGTAATCCAGCACACGCTTGACATAAGTCTCTGGGATCGCAACTTTTTTGGCGTCGCGCACAGCTGCTTTCAACTGATCATTCTTGGCCGGATCATAGGCGTCTGCCTCTGCCCCGTCCCATGCTTTGATGGCGTCAAAGATCTGGTTCAGCTTTTGCTCGTGCATCTTGGAGCCTGCGACGATGGACGCCACTTTCTGCTCTTCGAGAACCTTCCAGTTGATGAATTCTTCGATGTCGGGGTGATCGGCATCGACGATCACCATTTTGGCCGCGCGGCGCGTTGTGCCGCCCGATTTAATTGCGCCCGCAGCGCGGTCACCGATTTTCAGGAACCCCATCAAGCCAGAGGATTTGCCGCCACCAGACAGGCTTTCTCCTGCGGCCCGCAGGGACGAAAAGTTGGTACCGGTGCCGGAGCCGTATTTGAACAGACGCGCCTCGCGGACCCAAAGATCCATGATGCCGCCATCTCCCACCAGATCATCGGCAACCGACTGGATAAAGCAGGCATGCGGCTGCGGATGTTCATATGAGGATTTGGAGCGGGTCAGCTTGCCGGATTTGTGATCGACATAATAGTGGCCCTGTGCCGGACCATCGATGCCGTACGCCCAATGCAGGCCGGTGTTGAACCACTGAGGAGAGTTCGGCGCGGCGCGTTGGCTGGCCAGCATGTGGCGCATTTCGTCATAATAGGCGCGGGCGTCGTCCTCGGTGGTGAAATAGCCACCCTTCCAACCCCAATAGGCCCAGGCACCTGCCAAACGGTCAAACACCTGCTTGGAAGAAATCTCGCCGCCCATCTCGGCGCCCTCAGCCGCAACAGAGCGCCACAGGAACTCTGGCACGCCCTTTTCTTTGACCTTCTTGAGTTTGCTGGGCACGCCCGCCTTGCGGAAATATTTTTGCGCGATGACGTCGCTTGCGACCTGGCTCCAGCTTGACGGAACTTCGACATCGTCCAGTTTGAACACCACCGATCCATCCGGGTTTCGGATTTCCGATACCGTGGTGATAAAATCCAGGTCCGCGTAGGCGTCCTGACCGGCTTTGGTGAAATTCCGTTCAATCTTCATTGTCGCTGCCTCATATCCAGCTGTCCACATCAAGAGCCGCACCCGTCATTGCAGGTCGCCTCCGCCCCTCATAACCGCCAAAATGGCGCAGTCGTTTATTGGCCCGGTCAAACCTGTTGACCGGCCGAAACGCAGCATCTGACTTTGATATTTAGTCCTAAACCTGCCTGCACCTGCGATGCGCCCTTGCGGTTTCATCCACTACATATTGTGGCGTCATCGTCGGCCTCCACAAACTGACGTATTCACCCCTAATGGGTCAACGGAAATATTGTAAAAATTTCCAAAAGAAATTGTTGACCAAAGATATTCCTGCCGGGCCAACCCGGCCAAAGTGATTCAAGCGCAATCTATCCCCAGCTTGATCCATAGGCACGGGTCCGCACAGCATCCCAATTAACCGAAGTTTCCGGCATGCTTAGCCAAAATTGCTCATCTGATGGGTGAAGTTATCCACAAAAACCAGTTACAGAAATGGCCCTTCCGGGCGGCGCTAACCCCACGTTAACCTTTGCGCATTTTTGCAGCACAGATCACCCGTTTTTGCGCCGCGCCCACAGAATCGGCACCGAATCTCTCAAGGCGCAGCCCAGGCCGGTCACACCATCTGGGAGGGTTTCGCGACAAAACACACCATATCTAGGGAAGGCCTAAAACAGCCCGACGAGGCCGGATACAAAGGCCAAACAGCGCTGATCCGATGAAATTTCCCTTGGCCCCTATTGCGCTCTGGGTCTAGGGTACGCCACTTTGTGCAAGACCGGATCAGGATCATATCTGCGCGGCAAATCAGATAGATCCACCGACGATCCTGCATCGCCGACTGTATGACATTAACCATTGCCCGCCGACGCCATTTTGAGAAAGTCAATTAGATGCCAGACGATATCTCCGATACAACATTGACTTCCGGTGCAATCACCCCCGGCACATCGGTCACCGGCGAGATCGAAGTCATCGGTGATGCGGACTGGTTCGAGGTCACGCTGATCGCGGGACGGATCTATGAAATAGAGATGCGCGGCGCAGACACCGCGGATGGCACATTGGCCGATCCCGAATTTGCCGGTGTGTTTTTGTCCGATGGCACGGCAGCGGTGGGTACCGGCAATGGCGATGCTTCTGCCGACACAACAAACAGCGCAACGACATTCTATGCGCCCTACAGCGGTGTCTATTATCTGTCCGCAACCGGGCTGACAGGTACCGGCACCTATACTTTGGAAATTACGGATCTGTTGAACAGCGTCAGCGGGGCCGCGCCAGACGACCTGATCGTCGGAACCGAAGCGGACGACACGCTGCTTGGCCTTGCGGGCAACGACACGATCTATGGATTGGGCGGCGATGATCTTATTGAGGGCGGTGACAACGACGACAGCATCATCGGCGGGCTGGGCGCAGATACGATCCTGGGCGGCAGCGGCAATGACACCATCGTAAGCTCGAATGGACCGGACCCGGACCATGATGGCGCAATCCTCGGCGTGGCCGAAGACGACCTTTCCATCACCGACGTGATCTACGGCGGCGATGGCGATGACCTGATCAACATGGGCGACGATCTGCCTGCCGGCAACAACTCCATCACCTATGGCGAGGCGGGTAACGACAGCATAACCGGACGCGGCGCAGTGCAATACATCGACGGCGGCACCGGCGCGGACTACATGCAAGGCAGCGGCGGCGCGACGATCTACATCGTCGACAACTTTGGTGATCAGACGATCGAGCTTTCCTCCGATGTGATGGGCCCCGGCAATACAGCGACCGGCGATATTGACGAAGTGCGCTCCAGCATCAGTTGGACCTTGCTGCCCTGGAATGAGGCAGGCGGGGCAAACCAGATCGAGAACCTGACACTGATCGAGGGCGGCAACGCCAGCGCAACTGGCAATGAGGTGGGCAATGTCATAATTGGCAATACGGGCAGCAACCGGATCAACGGAATGGCCGGCGATGACACCCTAACCGGTGGCGGCAGTGCGGATATCTTTCAATTCTCTCCGGGCGGTGGTCACGATATCATCACAGATTTTCAGGTCGGCATTGATCAATTCGGCACCGTCGGCTTTGGCAGCGCGCCTACAGTGGTCGAAACTGTCGATGCAGACGGATATCGGGTCTTTACCTTTGATGGCGAGACGTCCGTGACCCTTTTGGGGGTCTTTGCCAACCGCGCGCCGGAGTTTACCAGCGTCCCGCCCCTGACCATCAACGAAGACGAGCTGTTCACTTACCGCGTGACGGCAGACGATCCCGACGACGACAACCTCAGCTTTGTCAGCTCCTCCTGGCCATCCTGGCTGACGCCGGTGGGCGGGGTGCTGACAGGCACCCCCACGCAAGAGAATGTCGGCACAGAGGGCAACAGCTTCAGCTTTGTTATCTCGGATCCGGGCGGCCTGACCGCAACGCAGGAATTTGTCATTGAGGTTTTGAACGTCAATGATGATCCGGTCTTTGACACCTCCCCGATCCTGACGGGGACCGAAGGCTCTGCCTACAGCTACACCCCGGCCTTTAACGATGAGGACGGGGACATCCCGACCATCGACATGGCGAACACCCTGCTGCCTGATTGGTTGACTATTGATCCGGCAACCGGCGCCCTGAGTGGCACCCCGACACAGGCGGATGTCGGCACCCATGCGATTAACATCGCCATCAGGGATGGCAACGGTGGCACCGCGGTGCAAGCCTTTGATCTGACCATTGAGGCAGTCAATGACCCGCCCGTTGCACAGGATGACACAGCCACCGGCACAGAAGATGCCGTTCTGGTCATCGCGAACCTACTGGGCAATGACAGCGATGCAGAGGGCGATCCATTGAGCATCCAGTCTGTCAGCCAAGGCGCACATGGGGATGTGATGTTGAACGCTGACGGTACAGTCGGCTATACGCCTGATCCCGATTTCAGCGGCACCGACACATTCACCTATACCGTCGCAGACGACACAGGTGGCACCGATACGGCAAACGTGACGGTGACCATCGAGAATGAAAATGATGCGCCCGCAGGGGACATCCGTATCTCCGGCGCTGCCATTGTGGGCCAGACCCTGACCGTCGATCTGTCACAGTTTTCCGACCCGGACGGGATCGACAGCGCCACAATGACCTATCAATGGTTGCGAAACGGGACAGAGATTGCCGGAGCCACCACCAGCACCTTCACCCTCAGCGACGCTGACATCGATGCAACACTGTCCGTCTCACTGTCCTACAACGATGAGGGCGGCACGGCGGAGGCGGTGACCAGCCTTGCCACAGGTCCAGTTGCGGCCGAGGCCACGCCGGTGACTGGAACACTTGCCATCACCGGGACTGCCGGATTGTTTCAGCTGCTGCAGGTGTCCAAAGATCAATTGAATGACCCCGACGGCCTTGCACTGCAAAGCGAGAGCTATCAATGGCTCAGCGACGGACAGCCCATCACAGGCGCAACCGGCCCTGTTCTGGAAATTACGCCAGAGCTGATGGGCCGCGATATTACCGTGCAATTGCATTACGTTGACAGCACTGGCACTGAGGCAACCCTCGCCAGTGCCCCACTTGCCATACCGGATCCGATCATCGGCACCGAGGCCGCTGACCAGATGACCGGCACCTCCGGCAACGATCTCATTGATGGTCTGGACGATCACGACACGCTGGCCTTTACCGCAAATCGGGCAAGCTACTCCATCACGCTCGGCCAGCAGGGGATCATTGTGGACGACCGCCGCACCGATGGTGATGGCACGGACCAGATCGCCAATATCGAAACCCTTGCGTTTCTCGACAATGATTGGCCGCTGCATGTGTTTTCTGACGTGACCACGCTAAGCCAGGCGGAATTTTCGACCTTTATCGAGATGTATATCGCTTACTTCAATCGCGCCCCGGATGCCGAGGGGCTGTTCTTCTGGGCAAATGCCCTGTCCAACGGCACCTCCCTGGAAGAGATCGCGGCACTGTTCTTTGATCAGGACGAAACCCGCAGCATCTATGGCGAAGAGATCACCGATCTTCAGGGGTTCGCCCAACAGGTCTATCAAAACGTGCTGGGCCGCGCATTTGATCAAGAAGGGCTCGATTTCTGGGTATCGGTTCTGCAAAGCGGCGCCGTGGCCCTGCCAACCTTCATGCTTGAGATCATCAGAGGAGCAAAAGCACCGGCGGCGGAGGATGCAAGCCAGGCTTTCAAGGATCAGAAGGCCACCGATGTTGCCTATCTGTCAAACAAGGCCGATCTGGGCACTTATTTCTCTGCCATCAAAGGCATGAGCGACGTAGAAAATGCCCGCGTAGCCATGACACTGTTTAACGGCAGTGCAGACAGCATCACCGCCGCGAAAAACGCGATTGATGGTTATTATGCAGATGCTTTGGATGCCCAGAACGGTGAATTCCTGATCTCCGTTGTGGGTGTGGTCGATGATCCGTTTGCGGGCTAGGATCACGCCACGGCAAAAAGATCATCCAAGAATCCCGCCATTGGCATCAGGAACGCACCCTGTTCCGGGTCGAGCGCGGCAAGATGCGCCAGATCAATCGCTGCAATTGCTTCAGAAAAACCCGCATCGCTGCCGTCATACAAGGCCATGGCAGAGGATGCGCTTTGCAGATCGGACAGGCCCAGCTGCACAGAGAAATACGCCCCTATGTCCGTCTTGGCTTCGAGAAAGGCCAAATCTGCAAGCTGTTGATTTTCAAATTCCTGACCCAGATGGGAGGGCGGCGCGGCCTTGGCGCCTTCCAGCACGCGCAAAATAAATGCGTCGCGTTGCACCTGCCCGCTGTCCAGCAGGCCCACCCAGAAGTTGAAGCCGTCCGGGTCCGGTGCGCGGCCCAAAACGTTGTCATAAACTGCAGTGGCAAATTCGGCCGCGCTGGTGCCAACGGGGTAAAGGGAAAGCGTTTCGGCCTGACCGGAGAATTCCTGTGACATCTTATCTAGCGGCAAACCATCAGCAAATGCCGCCGCCCAGAAATACAATCCTTCCGCATCCGGGGCCCGGTCGAAATAGGCCACGTAAAGCTCGATGATGCTTCTCAGATCGCTCTGCGCGATTTGGGACACCGCCATCAAAGCCGCGAGATTCACCCCAGCGTCGCCAGCGCCTCCGTCGAACTCCAGATGCTCGATCCGCGTCAATTCATCCAGCCCTTCACCATCGACCCTGCGATCCAGCAGCGTGACGCCAGATGGGCCAACGGTCAGCGTAAAACTGTCCTTCTCACCAGACACAACCGCCGTATCAGTGCCCTGCCCGCCATCCAGAATGTCGTTCCCATTGTCGCCGGACAGCCGGTCATCACCGGCCCCGCCGGACAGCATGTCGTCACCGCCCGCACCAAAAATTTCCTGATCAAAGCCGCGGGTCAGGATCACATCCGCCTCTGCCGTGCCGACAATCGAAAACGGAAACTCAATAAGCGTGTCCCGCGCAACAAAGCCAAGCCAACCCACACCGGACGGATTGGGCAGAACATCATCGACATCAATCCCGACCAGATCCAAGAGTGAGCCAATCACCGAATTGCTGTTTTGATCGAACACCTCGTAGCTGAGTGTCTGGCCGTTCATCGCCAGCGCAAACTGATCAATCAGCGCGGCCACGGCGGCGGGGGATCTGCCGCCCAGATCCAGCGTGACGCGGTCGATCCGATGCGCTTCTATGCTGCTTTCAGAAGAAAGCGCACGCGGCACCCAAGCGCTTTGCTGATGTGTCTCAACGTATAATTCCCCTGAAAACAGGGTGTTATCTGTATAGGCCGAGAGGATGAACTCAGCGTCCTGATCATCGGTGAGGATCAAAGCAAGATGCCCTGCGCCGGTTGATATGTCCTGACCTACCCTGCGTCCGGCAATTTCAATAGATGCCATAACTCCGTTCCCTCAAAGGTGCGTGTCAATTGGCGACAATCGCAAAAGGGTGCCCTGCCAAGGGGGGCAATTCAACCTGGATTCGTTAGGGCCAAGCGGAGTATCGCCGCCACGATCCTGAGGCGGCCCGGACAGGCAGAATCCGAAAAACACCCGGAAAGGCAAAAATCGCGGCCATCATAGCCTGGCGAAGTCTTCACCCGTCATGCGGCCCACAAAAGTGGAAGTCTCTGATGATGCTTGTGAAAGTGGTCGGAGCGAGAGGATTCGAACCTCCGACCCCCTGTACCCAAAACAGGTGCGCTACCAGGCTGCGCCACGCTCCGACGTGGCCTCTTTAGCCACAGTTGATCTGAATGAAAAGCCCTAGATTGCGAGTTTCTGAGATCAATTGCAGGGCCAAGCCGGATCATGGGCGCCAAAGGCCGGATGACGCAGGGCGCTGCCCTCGGTTATCCCCAGTTTTTTGGCCATTCCGCCGTTGATCTCCAGCACCGCCAGCACCTGATCCCCGCCAAAAATCGGCGTCTCATCCAGGGGAATCGCCTGATGGTGAATGTGCTGCACAATGCCCTGCGCGTCGACAAACAGCATATCGAGGGGAATCAGCGTGTTGCGCATCCAGTATTGCGCAGTCTGCGGCGCCGGGTAGACAAAGAGCATGCCTGCGCTGGCCGCCAGTTCTTCGCGGTGCATCAATCCCTGCGCCTGTTCGGCGGGATCATCGGCAATTTCAACGTTGAAACGGGCCTGCCCCCAGTCGCCGCGCAAACTGACGGTGTCGTCTTGGCAGATGTCCTGCGCGAAGGCACCGAGCGGCAAAAGCGACAGAGCCGCCGCCCCGCCTAGGTGCCGCCACCCTCGTCTGATCCAATTGCTGCTTCCCATGCCTGCACCTCAGCGGCCATAACGCCGCGTTTACCATTGATCACCCGCATCGCCAAAGCTTCTCCCGGTTGCAGATCGGACAAGCCCGATTGCCGCAACACTTCGACGTGCAAAAACACATCTTCGTCCTTGCCAAAGACATTGGCAAATCCAAATCCCTTGGCCTTGTCAAACCATTTGACACGCGCCGGTTGCAACGGCGTATCCGCCATCGCCTGCGCGTCCAACTCTCCGATGTCCGTCAGCACCGCCGCCTGCGCACCCTCAGGTGGAATGATCTCGGTGATGCTTGCCGCCTGAACGCCGCGATCTGTCTGGTGGGCGTGAAAGGTTATCTTGGCCCCGTCCGCAACGGAACTTTGGCCAAAATTTCGCAACACATTGACATGCAACAAAATATCCGGCCCACCATGATCCGAAATGACAAAGCCAAAGCCTTTGACAGGGTCGAACCATTTGACCACTCCGGTCAGCGGCTGCGGATCAACCTGGGGTATTTCAGGGTTGTCTTGTGACACATCTCAACCATTGCTGTTTTGCCGTTCACGGCTTCGTTATCTGGACGACATTAGACATTTTTTTCTGTTTTGCATCAAATTTAGCCCATGATCTATGTCCTATCACATCACGGGTTCAGGCGTGTCACGCTCCAAGGGGCGTCCGGGGCAGCGCGGCGCCACTGGAATCTGTCGTGCAGACGGAAATCTCCATCCGCCCACAGTTCGATCTCCAGCGGGGTCAACCGGTATCCCCCCCAAAAGGGTGGACGCGGGGGATTCGGCCCTTTGCTGGCCGTGATTTTGGCGACTTCGGCCATCAGTGCGGCCCGGCTGCTGAGCGGCCGCGACTGCGCAGAGGCCCAGGCGCCCAACCGGCTCTTGAGCGACCGCGACGCATAATAGGCATCCGCCTTTGGCCCATCCTCACGGGTGATCAGCCCCCGCGCCCGCACCTGGCGGCGCAAGGATTTCCAATGCATTACAAAGGCCGCCTTGCCCGCACTGTCCAGCTCCTGCGCCTTTGCGCTTTCGTAATTGGTATAAAAAACAAAGGCATCCGCCTCGATTTCTTTCAGCAGAACCATCCGCGCATTGGGCATTCCATCGGCATCCACTGTCGACAGGGCAATCGCGTTGGGATCGTTCACCTCGGCCGGTTCGGCCTCTGCCAACCAGCGGCGGGCAATCTCAAAGGGGTCATCACCCGCAAACAGACCTGTACGTTTTTCCATTGTGATACTCATCCATGCTTTGCCCCGACAGCGCCGGGATTTCCAAATCGCTAACGCAATAGACATACGGCAGCAACGCAAAGGTCAATTGGACATATGCGCCGCGCGGCGCTTGATGGCATGGTCACAATCCCCTAAACGTGGCTTTGTTAATGACTTTCAGGGTGAGGCAGCACTATGGCGAACGACTTGATGCAGGGCAAACGCGGGCTGATTATGGGCCTCGCCAACGACAAATCCATCGCTTGGGGCGTCGCACGCGCACTGGCCGATGCCGGGGCAGAACTGGCCTTTTCCTATCAGGGCGATGCTCTGAAAAAACGCGTTGATCCACTGGCCGCACAATTGGGCAGTGACATTGTCCTGCCTTGCGATGTGGGCGATGAGGCCTCGCTGGATGCGCTGTTTGCCGATCTCAAGGAGCGCTGGGGCGAACTGGACTTTGTGGTCCATGCCATCGGCTTCTCCGACAAGAACGAATTGCGCGGACGTTATGTCGACACCAGCCGCGGCAACTTTGCCATGTCGATGGATATCTCTGTCTATTCTTTCACCGCCGTGATGCAACGCGCGGAAAAGATGATGTCGCCCGGCAGCAGCGCCCTGACGCTCACCTATTACGGCGCAGAAAAAGTCATGCCGCACTATAACGTCATGGGTGTGGCCAAGGCCGCGCTTGAAGCATCGGTGAAATATCTGGCCGAGGATCTGGGCAAAGACGGCATTCGCGTCAACGCAATCTCTGCCGGTCCGATCAAAACGCTGGCCGCCTCCGGTATTGGCGATTTCCGCTACATCATGAAGTGGAACGAATACAACTCGCCCCTGCGCCGCAACGTGACCATTGATGATGTGGGCAAGGCGGCTCTGTTCCTTGTCTCCGATCTGGGCTCCGGCACCACGGGCGAGAACCTGCACGTCGATGCAGGCTATCACGTCGTGGGCATGAAGGCGGTGGATGCACCGGACATGAGCAAGGAATGACGGCAACCGCACTCGCCAGCCTTGCCATTGTGCAGCTTTTGATCGCAATGAGCCCCGGCCCCGCCGCGGTTCTGACGATCCGCACGGCGGCGGTTGAGGGTGCCAAACCCGCGCTGACCCTCAGCGTCGGCCTCGCGATTGGTGTGCTGCTTTGGGCCGTGGCTGCCCTGCTTGGCCTGTCTTTGGTGTTCGAAATCATGCCGTGGCTGCAAACCGGTCTGCGGGTGGCTGGCGGGCTGTTCCTGATCTGGATCGCCCTCTCCCTTTGGCGCAATGCCGCGGCGCCCTTGCCCGAGACCCGCACGCAACTTCCGCGCAGCACGCTGTCCATCCTGCGACTGGGCATCTGGACCAATCTGGCCAACCCCAAGGCGCTCGCCTATTTCGCCGCTGTGTTCACCGGCGTGTTGCCCGCAGACTTGACCCTGATGCAGGCGCTGGTCGTGCTTGCCATGATCTTTGCCATCGAAACCGGCTGGTATGCCGCGCTTTCCTTACTGTTTTCCCGCGCGGGACCGCGCCGCGTCTATGTGCGGATCAAGACTGGTGCAGAAAGGGTCTTTGGCGTGCTGCTGGGCCTCTTTGGTGTCCGAATTGCATTGTCATAACCGCACGAAGGATCCGTTGAATGTCTCTTGAAGCCCTGATTGCATTTAATCTCGTCCTGCTGGCCGCGCTTGCCAGCCCCGGCGCTGCCATGCTGTACACCGTCAAGAAAACCGTCAGTGCAGGCCGCCGGGCCGGTATGATGACTGGTATGGGCCTCGGCACCGCCGCCGCCTGCTGGACCCTCGCCGCCTTTCTGGGTTTGGAAAGCGTTTTTGCCCTGTTTCCATGGGCTTATGGCGCTTTGAAGGCGGGCGGCGCGCTCTATCTGATCTGGATCGCTGTGCAGACATGGCGCCACGCCCGCGCCCCCCTTAACGATGCCCCAACCCCTTCGGCCCGCAGCTTTGCAGGCGGATTGCTGGTGAACTTCGGCAATCCAAAATCCATGCTTTTTGCCGCCGCCGTGATCCTCGTGGTCTTTCCCAAGGATCTGAGCGCCGGGCAGATCACCTTTGTTGTGCTCAACCACCTTGTGCTGGAATGGCTGTTTTACGGCATTCTGGCCACCGCCCTCAGCGCCCCTGCTGCACGGGCAGGATATCTGCGCCTCAAACCCATTTTTGACCGCATCGCCGCCTCTCTGCTGGGCGCGTTTGGACTGCGGCTGCTCCTTGAAAGGTAACCCCCCATGACCGACAACAGACTGCCCCACGAAAAAGGGTTCCACATCAGCTGGGATCAAATCCATCGCGACAGCCGCGCCCTGGCGTGGCGGCTTGATGGAAAGGGGCCGGATGATGGCGCGTGGCGTGCTGTGGTGGCCATCACCCGGGGCGGCATGGCCCCCGCGATGATCGTCGCCCGCGAGCTGGACATCCGCACCGTCGATACAATCTCCGTGGTGTCTTATCATTCCGGTGGCGGCAAGGCCGATCAGCGCCGCGAAGCCAAAGTGCTCAAATCCCCGGACAAAGAAGTAATGGGCGATGGCACCGGCGTGCTGATCATCGACGATCTGGTGGACAGCGGCAAAACCCTCGAACTGGTGCGCCAGCTTTACCCGCAGGCCCATTTCGCAACAGTCTACGCCAAACCCGAAGGCGAGCCGCAGGTTGACACCTTCATCACCGGGGTCAGCCAGGACACATGGATTTTCTTCCCCTGGGACATGGCCCTGCAATATGTCGAGCCTTACCGCGGCAAGGACTGACCCCTCTGCGCCCCCTTTTTGGCCATAAATACTCTCCCGCACTCTCACCCATGAGCCGCACATGACCCTGACACGCACCGCCGCCACCTTCCCGCCCCCCGTGATGGAGGCCCGCCGCTGGCTCACGGGCGTGAATTTTCCCGCAGATCGCCCGCTGATCAACGTCAGCCAGGCCGCGCCGGTTGATCCACCCCCCGCGCCCTTGCGCCAGGCGATGGCCGATGTTGCCCTGACCAATGACGAGGCGCATCTCTACGGGCCTGTGCTGGGCCTGCCGGAGTTGCGGGCCGAACTGGCCGCACAAACCGCTGCGCATTACGCCGGCACCGTGCATGCCGAACAGGTCTGCATCACCTCCGGCTGCAATCAGGCCTTCGCCGCCGCCATTGCGATGCTGTGCAGCGAGGGGGATGAGGTCATCTTGCCAACCCCTTGGTATTTCAACCACAAAATGTGGCTGGACATGTCCGGCGTCACCTCCGTGCCACTGGCCACCGGCGCGGATCTGCTGCCTGATCCGCAAGCGGCGGCTGCCCTGATCACCCCGCGCACCCGTGCTATTGCGCTGGTCACGCCCAACAACCCCGGCGGCGTCGAATACCCCGCCGAACTGGTGCAGGGCTTCTTTGATCTGGCCCGCGACAAGGGCATCGCCCTGATCCTTGATGAAACCTACCGCGATTTCGACAGCCGCAGCGGCCCGCCCCATGCCTTGTTCCAGGATCCCGATTGGCAGGACACGCTGATCCACCTTTATTCCTTCTCCAAGGCCTACCGCCTGACCGGCCACCGCGTTGGCGCGATGATCTCAAGCGCGGCACGTCTGGCCGAGGTGGAAAAGTTTCTTGACACCGTGGCAATCTGTCCGGCGCAACTGGGCCAACATGCCGCGCTTTGGGGGATGCAGAACCTCAAACAATGGCTGGCCGGAGAGCGCGACGAAATCCTCGCCCGCCGCGCCGCGATCACCGCAAACATGCCCAAGCTGGAACCGCTGGGCTGGAAACTGCTGGGTCTGGGCGGCTATTTTGCCTATATGCAGCATCCCTTTGCAGAAAGCTCCGCCGTTCTGGCCCCGCGTCTGGTGCGCGATGCGGGTATCCTGACCCTGCCGGGCACCATGTTCTGTCCTGAAAGTGACCCAAGCGGTGCCAGCCAACTGCGGATCGCCTTTGCAAATCTGGACGCGGACGGGATTGCTGTGCTGTTTGACAGGCTGGCCGCGGTGCCACAGGCGTAACCGGCTCTTGCCCCCCTGCCACGCAGGGCATAGACAATCGACAAACAAATTTACAGGTGCGCTGACATGGCCAAAGGTTCTAGCCTTTCGAAAACTGCAATCTGGATCCTGATGGGTCTGCTGATGTTAGGCCTTGGCGGCTTTGGCGCGGTGAACCTCAGCGGCAATATCCGCTCAATCGGCACTGTCGGTGACAAGGCGATCCCCGTGGATGCCTATGCCCGCCAGATCCAGAACGAAATCCGCGCATTGGAACAGCAAACCGGACAGGCCCTGCCCTTTGCCCGCGCTCAGGAAATGGGTCTGGACCGCGCCGTGCTGCAACGTGTGGTGCGCAATCGCGCCCAGGACCACGAGACAGAACAGCTTGGCCTCTCTGTCGGCGATGAAACCCTGCGCGACGAGATCCTGCAGATCCCCGCGTTTCAGGGCGTAAACGGCGAATTTGACCGCGAAGGCTATCGATTTGCCTTGCAACAGGGCGGCATCAGCGAGGCAGAGTTTGAAACCTCCCTGCGCGAAGAGGCGGCCCGCACCTTGCTTCAGGGCGCGATTGTCGGCGGTGTGCAGATGCCCGACACCTATGCCAAGACCCTTGTCAGCTATCTGACCGAGACCCGCAGCTTTACCTGGTCGCAACTGGATCGCGATGATCTGGCCGCGCCGTTGCAAACTCCGGCAGATGACGTTCTGAAAACCTATTATGATGAGAATGTTGATCTGTTCATGCTGCCCGCCAGCAAACAGATTACCTATGTCACACTGTCGCCTGATGCGCTGATCGACGAGGTTGTCGTCCCCGAAGAGGAACTGCGCGCCGAATATGACGCCCGCGCCGATGAATACAATCAGCCCGAGCGACGCTTGGTCGAACGTTTGGTGTTCTCGGACAATGATGCCGCCGACAGCGCTGCCGCCATGCTTGAGGTCAGCGGCACCACGTTCAACGCCTTGGTCGAGGAACGCGGGCTTCAGCTCTCCGATGTGGATCTCGGCGATGTCAGCCGCCTTGAGCTTGATGCCGCCGGAGAGGCTGTCTTTGCCGCCGAAGTGGGTGCGGTGGTTGGCCCCCTGCCCAGCGATCTCGGCCCGGCCCTGTTCCGCGTAAACGCGGTTCTGCCCGCACAGAACACCAGCTTTGAAGAGGCCATGCCGGCCCTGCGTCAGGAATTGGCCCTGACCCGCGCTGTGCGTGCGGTAGAGGCCCGCGCACAGGATCTTGATGACCAACTGGCGGGCGGTGCAACGCTCGAACAACTGGCAGCAGAGACCGAAATGAGCCTTGGCACCATTGATTGGACCGAGGACAGCTCCGAGGGTATCGCCGCCTACGGCGAGTTCCGTCAATCCGCAGCGGCACTTGACGAGGGCGATTTCCCCAAGATCGAACAGCTTGAGGATGGCGGCATCTACGCCATGCGTCTCGACACCGCGCTGGACGCTCGACCTGAGCCGTTTGACAGCGCCCGTGATGCCGTACTGGAAAGCTGGCAAGCCCAGCAAACGGTCAATCTCCTGACGGCGCAGGCCACAACGCAGATCGCCACATTGGGCGGCGCGGCCTCCTTTGAAGCCGCCGGTCTGGATGCAACTGTCGAGACCGACCAGAACCGTAACGCCTTTATCGAAGGGGCACCTGCCGGTTTCATGGACGAGGTTTTCGCCATGAACATCGGCGATGTCGCGGTCCTGCCCGGTAAGGACACGGTGACCATTCTACGGCTCGACGATATCAACGCGGGATCGCAAGATGACGACCGCTCCAACGCGCTTGTTGCCCAGATCAGCGAGCAGTTGAACCAGACCCTCGCGCAGGATCTTTACGGGATCTTTGCCGACGAGGTCGTCAGCCGTGCAGGCCCGCAAATCGACCAACGCGCCTTGCAGGCCGTTCACGTCAACTTTCCCTAAGGCACTGAATACATGGCACTGACCCCGGAATTTGATGACTTTGCCAAGGCCTATTCCGCCGGACAAAATCAGATCGTCTATACCCGTCTGGCCGCGGATCTGGACACGCCTGTATCCTTGATGCTCAAGCTGACGGGCGCGGCAGAAAATGCCTTTGTGCTGGAATCCGTCACCGGCGGCGAAGTGCGCGGCCGCTATTCGATCATCGGCATGAAGCCCGATCTGATCTGGCGCTGCCGGGGCGAAACCTCCGCGATCAACCGCGCCGCCCGCTATGATGCGGAGGCCTTTGAAGATGTGCCGGGCGACCCTTTGGATGTGCTGCGCAGCGTGATTGCGGAATCCAAGATCGACCTGCCCGAAGATTTGCCGCAAGCGGCGGCGGGCCTGTTTGGCTATCTTGGCTATGACACCATCCGGTTGGTGGAACACCTGCCGAATGTGAACCCCGATCCGCTGGGCCTGCCCGATGCGCTGATGCTGCGCCCCTCTGTTATTGCGGTGCTCGACGGGGTCAAAGGTGAGGTCACCATTGTCTCTCCCGCCTGGGCTTCAGACGGACAATCGGCCCGCGCCGCTTATGCCCAAGCCGCCGAACGGGTGATGGATGCGGTGCGCGATCTGGAACGCGACATGCCCGGCGCCTCCCGCGATCTGGGCGATGCGGGCGAAGATGCTGCGCCTGTGTCCAACTTCACCCGTGAGGGGTACAAGGCCGCTGTTGAAAAAGCCCGCGAATACATCGTTGCGGGCGATATTTTCCAGGTGGTGCCAAGTCAACGCTGGGCCCAGGGGTTTACCCAGCCGCCATTTGCCCTTTATCGGTCCTTGCGGCGCACCAATCCGTCGCCGTTCATGTTCTACTTCAACTTCGGCGGCTTCCATGTGGTTGGCGCCTCGCCCGAGATCCTTGTGCGGGTCTTCGGCAACGAGGTGACGATCCGCCCCATCGCAGGCACACGCAAACGCGGTGAAACCCCAGAAGAAGATCGCGCATTGGAGGCCGAATTGCTGGCCGACGAAAAGGAACTGGCAGAACATCTGATGCTGCTGGATCTGGGCCGCAATGACGTGGGCCGGGTGGCCAAGATCGGCACCGTGCGCCCCACCGAAGAGTTCATCGTTGAGCGTTACAGCCATGTGATGCACATCGTTTCGAACGTGGTGGGAGAGCTGAAAGAAGGCTGTGATGCGCTTGATGCTTTCTTTGCCGGAATGCCAGCCGGCACGGTGTCCGGCGCACCCAAAGTCCGCGCGATGGAGATCATTGATGAGCTGGAGCCGGAAAAACGCGGCGTCTACGGCGGCGGTGTCGGATACTTCAGCGCGGGTGGTGATATGGACATGTGCATCGCCCTGCGCACCGCGGTGATCAAGGACGAAAAGCTGTATATCCAAGCAGGCGGCGGCGTGGTCTATGACAGCGACGCAGAGGCCGAATTCATGGAAACCGTACACAAATCCGGTGCCATTCGCCGCGCGGCTGCCGATGCGGCGCGCTTTGATGGCAAGGGGCGGAATTGATCGGTTTGACCGTCCGACCGCACCAATTGATGGGCCACCTGTTCGCGCCCGAACCCGAGGGCGGCTCTCAGTCTTGCAAAGGCTCTTTTGCAAGCATTTACGGTGCAAGGACTTTCTTGGGTCGGAAATTCGCACCCGCCCTGGGGGGGCGGGGTCGGGCGCGAACCGGATCGCCGGGCGATCCGGAGGCGTTTTTGATGCATTTCATTTTTTCTCCTGGGAACTAGGACGGACGACATGGCGACACGCGAAGACTTTTCGATTGGCAACATCTCCATCGCCCCAGGCACGTCGCAATCTGTCACCCTGCCCGTGTCGATCCTGCCCGATCACACGCCTGTCGGGTTGGCTGTACAGGTCCATCACGGCAAGCGCCCCGGCCCCACGATGTGCGTCAGTGCGGCTGTGCATGGCGATGAGGTGATCGGCGTTGAAATCGTGCGCCGCCTGTTGCGCGCACCGCAGCTCAAATCCCTGCGCGGCACGCTCTTGGTGGTTCCGGTGGTCAACTCCTACGGGTTTTTGTCCCGCTCACGTTATTTGCCCGACCGGCGCGATCTCAACCGGTGTTTTCCGGGCCACCCGTCCGGCTCACTGGGCGCCCGGCTGGCACATATCTTTCTAAATGAGGTGGTTCTGCGCTGCGATTTCGGAATTGATCTGCATTCGGCAGCAATCCACAGGACAAACTTGCCGCAGGTGCGGGTGTCTCCGGCAGACAAGGTGACCGCTGGCATGGCACTTGATTTTGGCGCTCCCGTGGTGCTGACCTCGCCCCTGCGGGATGGGTCGTTGCGGGCCGTAGCAGCCAAACACGGCACACCCATTTTGCTGTATGAGGCGGGCGAAGGGTTACGGTTTGACGAGATGGCCGTGCGGGCCGGTGTGGCCGGTATCCTGCGAGTGATGCGCGGGCGCGATATGTTGCCCGCGAAGGGCATCGCCAAGGCCAAGAGCGCACCGCATATCTGCACCTCTTCCACATGGCTGCGCGCCCCGGCGGGCGGGCTGCTGCGCACCTTCCGCGCCGAGGGGGAAACCGTGGCCAAAGGGGATGTGCTTGCCACGGTCTCTGATCCCTTTGGCGATGTGGAAGCCGATCTGGTCGCACCCTCCGCTGGCATCCTGATTGGCCGCGCGATCCTGCCGGTGGTGAATGAGGGCGATGCGGTGTTCCATCTGGCCCAGCTCAGCCCCCGCGCCAATGCCGATACGGTGGAGGATCTCGCCGAGCAGCTGGAAAGTGATCCCTTGTTTGACGAGGATGAAATTATCTAGCTGCGTCAGGCCACTGACCCAAAATTTTCGCAACGCTGCGCAGATCGCCATTTTTTGTTAAACTGTCGGAGCTTTCCCTGCCGGAGCCCCGAAATGCTGAAGTTTGACGCCGAAACCGCCAAGATCCTGGACAACGCCTATCAAGGGGCCGATTTCACGGCGCGGCGCTTGGTCTCCTACAACGCCTTGTCGCCAAACCCCGGCGAGACCCTCCTGGATATCGGATGCGGCAACGGTCTGCTGACACTGGATCTGGCCCGCGCCACAGGGCCAGAAGGCCGGGTCGTGGGCATTGATCCGAGCGCGGATATGCGCAAGGTCGCCGCAGCGCGATGCGCAGGGCAGCCCCATGTGACATTCCGTGACGGACTGGCCGGTGCGCTGCCGGTTGAGGATGGCGTGGCCGACGGCGCCGTGGCGTTGCAGGTTTTCGAATATGTTGATGACCTAGGCACCGCCATGCGGGATGCGATGCGATGTCTCAAGCCCGGCGGGCGGTTGGTGATCGGAGATCTTCACTTCGGCAGTTTCATCTGGCACAGCGAGAATCCCCCACGTATGGCACGGATGCGGGCCGCATGGGACCACCACTTTGTCCATGCTGACCTGCCGACCAAAATGCTGCCGCTGTTGAAAGAGGCCGGTCACCGCGTCGAAGCGGTTCACCCCTTCACCACCGCCGATCATTGCCTCAGGCCGGACGGGCTGGCCCGCATGATGATGCACCTTATGACCCGCTATGCCGTTGAAAACGGACATGTTTCACAGGATGAGGCAGACGATTGGTTCGCCGAACAAGAGGATCTGGCCCGCAGGGGACATTTCTTTTTCTCGCTCAGTCAGTTTGTGATCACCGCCCGCAAGACAGGCTCATAAGCCGCGTTTATTGTTCGCGGCTCAGCACAGCGGAAATGGGCGCCAACGCCACTTTGCCCGCGCGGTCCTGCAGCCCCCATAACAAGAGCGCCGAGATTGTATCCGCCCGCAACCGGCCCAGCATGATCACACCGCCGTCTTGGCCGGCGCGAAACGCCGCCTGATCCAGAAAACGCCGGATCACGGTGGCGGTCTGGCCCTTGCTGTCAAAATCGCGGAAGATCGGATCGGCAGCCACACCAGCCTTGCGGGCCAGTTTTGGCATTGTGTTCAAACCCTTGTCCTGTGTCACAAGCCCATGTCCTGTCTGGCCAAGGATCGCAGTGACCTGATCGGACAGTTCTTTGGAGCCTTGCACACCCGTGTCGGTACCTTCCAGCACAGCCACAGCGCCCGGCAAACCAGCCAACGCCGTGGCAAGCAGGGTCTCGGCGTCAACGGCGGTTGCCGCCTCGGGCAAATCCACCTCGATCAACACCTCCAACCCTTCGGACCGGTAAAGCGCGATCCGCTCGGCCGCGTCAGGGGCGTTTGCATTGACCGCAAAGCTGAGCGGATAGGGAAAACTGCGCAGCGCGGCTATGCCCGCCGCCCCGGTGACAGGCGCATTGCCGTCGTCAATCAGGACGATCGCCATCAAGGGTTTGCCTTCGGGGTTTTCAAAAGGCTCGGCGTTGATCTCAAGCGCGGGTCCGACCTCAGCCACGACCTCTGGCGCAGCCGGAGTGGTTCCCGCATCTACCAGCGCATCAGTGGCCGGTCCGCGATTGATCGTTACGCCGCTGTCCCGGTCTGTCAAAGAGATCGCAGGCTTGCCGATGCTGGGGCGGCCAGTGTTTTCATCATTCGTTTCGTTTTCTGCGGTCTGCGGCTGCGCAGGTTCCAACGCAGGTGCTGGCGCTTCGGGCTGGCTGGCGGTCTGCGGTGTTTCGGGTGCTTGATCCGCCTCGGTGTTGCCCGCCAAATCAGGTTTTACCGAATCCGCAGGCGCCTCGCCAATTTGCACGGGCGCTTGCACCGGCTCTTCGGCTTCAGGTGCCCTGGACAGAGCAGGATCGTCGCTTTGGGTGACAGGTTGTTGCGGCAGGCCGGGATCAGTGTTGATCGCCACATCATCGGTTTCGGGCGGCGCCATCGGGGCCAGGGCCTGCGGATTGGGCAGTACAGGCGCATCGGGCGCGATCGCCACACTGCCCGTATCATCGGTGCCTGCCGGGGCTTGCAAGCCATCCGCCGATCCGGTTTCGGGGCGCCCTGCGGAAGACTGTTCCTCTGCGCCTAAAGCCGCCTCGCTGTCGGGGGCAGGTGCCGTGGCTTGCGGCGCGGTGCCGACCGATGCCGGGGCACTGTCGGTGCTAGGCTGTGTGTCTGGCGCTGCAGGATCGGCCACGGGGGCATCCACCGCACCGGGGGCCATATCATCCACCACAGGTGATTGCGGCAATGGCATCATCACCGAGGCCACACCGGCCACGCCGACGCTCAATACGCCGCCCCAAAGCACACCGCTTAGAAATCCCCGTGCCATCGCGCACTCTCCTGCTCAAACGACCGCATGCTGTGCGGTCTCTGTCCTCATCTGGCTGCCCCGCTCTTGACGCCAGCGGACAAGCCTGAACATGTATGGCACCGTGTATACTCTGTCTCGGCAGCGTTACTCTAGCCCTAATGCCCGGCCCCAATACAAAGAGTTGTCCATTGTTGCTGCTTATCGATAACTACGACAGTTTCACCTATAATCTTGTGCATTATCTCGGCGCTTTGGGCGCGGATGTGCATGTGGTGCGCAATGACCAGATCACCGTGGACAAAGCCATGGCCATGAACCCTGCGGGGATCTTGCTGTCTCCCGGTCCATGTGACCCCGATCAGGCGGGCATCTGCCTTGACCTGACACGCGCGGCGGCAGAGGCGAAATTGCCTTTGCTGGGTGTCTGTCTTGGCCATCAGACACTGGGCCAGGCCTTTGGCGGCAAGGTGGTGCGGGCCAAAGACATCGTGCACGGCAAACTTGGCCAAATGCATCACAAAAACAAAGGCATGTTTGCAGGTCTGCCCAGCCCCTTTTCCGCGACGCGATATCATTCGCTGGTGGTGGATCGGGACAGCCTGCCAGACACGCTTGAAATCACCGCAGAATTGGAAGACGGCACAATCATGGGCCTGCAACACCGCAACCTGCCCCTGCACGGCGTGCAATTCCATCCTGAATCGATCCGTTCCGAACACGGGCATGCCATGCTCCAGAACTTCCTGAATGAAATGAAGGTGCCCGCATGAGTGACGCGCTTAAACCGCTGATTGATGCCGCCGCCAACGGCCCCCTGACACGCGCACAGGCTGGCGAAGCCTTCGAAATCCTGTTTGACGGCGAGGCCACGCCAAGCCAGATCGGCGGCTTTCTGATGGCGCTGCGCACGCGGGGCGAAACAGTGGATGAATATGCCGCCGCTGCAAGTGTCATGCGGGCCAAATGCCACGCGGTGGCAGCGCCAGAGGGCGCGATGGACATCGTCGGGACCGGCGGCGATGGTAAAGGCACGCTGAACATTTCCACCGCGACCGCCTTCGTCGTGGCGGGCGCGGGTGTGACGGTGGCAAAACACGGCAACCGCAACCTCAGCTCCAAGTCCGGCGCGGCTGACGCGCTGACCCAGATGGGTATCAACGTGATGGTCGGCCCCAAGGTGGTGGAACGCGAACTCGCGGGCGCTGGCATCGGCTTTATGATGGCACCGATGCACCACCCGGCGATTGCCCATGTGATGCCAACTCGGTCCGAATTGGGCACACGCACGATCTTTAACATTCTCGGCCCACTCACCAACCCCGCCAGTGTCAAACGCCAGTTGACCGGCGCCTATCGCCGCGATCTGATCCGCCCGATGGCGGAAACCCTGCAAGCCTTGGGCTCTGAAAAAGCATGGTTGGTACATGGATCGGACGGCACGGATGAGTTGACCATCACCGGGGTCAGCTGGGTCTCTGCCTTGGCGGATGGTGCGGTGACAGACTTTGAAATACATCCCGAAGAGGCCGGCCTGCCCGTGCATCCTTTCGAGGCCATCGTCGGCGGCACGCCAGAGGAGAATGCCCGTGATTTCAACGCATTGCTGGACGGTGAACAATCAGCCTACCGCGATGCGGTGCTGCTGAACTCCGCCGCGGCGCTGGTGGTGGCGGATGCCGCAACGGATCTGAAAACCGGGGCAGAAATGGCACGCACCAGTATCGATTCCGGTGCCGCCCGCGACCGCCTGACCAAATGCGCGGCCCTGTCGCAGGAAAAATGACCCCCCTTGATGTCAGTAATCTCGGGGCGTGGTCGGACCTGCCCTTTTTTGAGACAACATTGCCAAGGATCGAAGCCGCCCTTGCCGCCGAAGAGCGCCCCGTCTTTCCGCCAGCCAAGGCGGTCTTTAACGCCTTGGAACGCTGCCAGCCAGAAGACACCCGCGTCGTGATCCTTGGCCAGGATCCCTACCACACACCGGGCAAGGCCGATGGTCTGGCTTTCTCCATCCCCCAAGACTTTGGCGGGAGGCTCGACAGCCTTGGCAATATTTTCAAAGAGATAGAGACCGATCTTGGTCAGGTTCGCACCAGAACGGACTTGCAAGACTGGGCCGATCAGGGCGTTCTGCTGCTGAACACCGCGCTCACCGTGCCGCAGGGCGCGGCCAAGGCGCACGCCAAGCTGGGATGGTCAGTGCTGGTCCAAGAGGTCTTGGCCAAACTCGCCGATCGCCCCCGCGTGTATCTGCTTTGGGGCGGACCGGCGCAGAAGATCGGGCGCCACATCGACCCCCATCAGAATCTCAAGATCGAAACGGCCCATCCCTCACCCCTGTCTGTATATCGTGGATTTTTTGGCGCACGCCCCTTCAGCCGCAGCAATGCATGGTTGCAGGCCCGCGGCATGGGGGTCATAAACTGGGCCAACCCATGAGAAAGCTGCCATGACCGATACCATTCTCGACAAGATCAAAGCCTACAAGCTGGAAGAAGTTGCCGCCGACAAGGCCGCAAAACCCCTCAGCGAAGTTGAAGCCGAAGCGCAGGCCGCCAGCCCCGTGCGCCCCTTTTCAGAGGCACTCTTTGAGGCATCCCTGCAAGGCTATGGCCTGATCGCTGAAATCAAGAAAGCCAGCCCGTCCAAAGGCTTGATCCGCGCCGACTTCGACCCGGCCGCATTGGCGCAGGCCTATGCCGCAGGCGGCGCAACCTGTTTGTCGGTTCTGACCGACACGCCCAGTTTTCAAGGCGCCAAGGACTATCTGGTCGAGGCCCGCGCAGCCTGCGATCTGCCCGCGCTGCGAAAGGATTTCATGTATGACACCTATCAGGTTGCCGAAGCGCGGGCGCTGGGGGCAGATTGTATCCTGATCATCATGGCTTCCGTGTCTGATGCCCAAGCCGCCGAATTGGAGGATGCCGCGGCCCAATGGGGCATGGATGCACTGATCGAAGTGCATGACGCCGAAGAACTGGAGCGCGCCTCCCGTCTCAAAAGCCGCATGATCGGCATAAACAATCGCAATCTCAAGACTTTCGAGACCTCTCTTGATGTGACCCGCACCCTGTCCAAACAGGTGCCGGGGGACCGGATGATGGTCTCGGAATCGGGCTTGAACACACCCGAAGATCTGGCCGATATGGCCCGCTTTGGCGCCCGGGTGTTCCTGATCGGCGAAAGCCTGATGCGGCAAGAAGATGTTGAGATCGCCACCCGTGATCTGCTTGCCGATCCCCTGACCGCCGGAGGCATGTGATGGCCCTCACGCATTTTGACGCCAAGGGCGACGCCCATATGGTGGACGTCTCGGACAAGGACATCACATCACGCATCGCCGTGGCCGAGGGTCATATCAAGATGCAGCGCGAGACCTTTGAAATCATTACCGAAGGCCGTGCCAAGAAAGGCGACGTTCTCGGTGTCGCACGACTGGCCGGTATCATGGCGGCGAAACGCACCGCCGATCTGATCCCGCTGTGCCATCCTTTGCCGATCACCAAGGTCAGCGTCGATCTGGAGCCGGATGATAGCCTGCCCGGCATCCGCATCACCGCCACTGTCAAGACAACCGGCCAAACCGGCGTTGAAATGGAGGCGCTCACCGCCGCCTCCACGGCCGCGCTCACGGTTTATGACATGTCCAAAGCGGTCGATAAATCCATGGAGATCGGCGGTATTCGGGTCATGCTGAAAGACGGCGGGAAATCAGGGCGTTACGAGGCATCCGAATGATCCCTGTCGCCGAGGCGCTGCAACAACTTTTGGATCTGGCCTCACCTCTTGATGTCGAAGACGTGCCACTGCGCCAGGCCGCCGGACGGGTATTGGCCCGTGACGTGGTCGCGGCCCGAACACAGCCGCCTTTTGCCGCGTCCTCCATGGATGGCTATGCGCTGCGCCGCGCCGAGGTTGAACCCGACGCGATGTTCAAGGTCATTGGCGAGGCGGCGGCGGGCCATCGGTTCAAGGGCACGCTCAAAGCCGGACAAGCGGTGCGTATCTTTACCGGTGCCCCCATCCCCGAAGGCGCAGATTTTGTTGTTATTCAAGAGGATACAACGCGTCGCGGTGATCTGATCACATTGGGTCACAAGGTCGGAACCAAAGACAACATACGTCCGGCTGGTGGTGATTTTGCCAAGGGGCAAAAGGTCTCTGCCCCCCTGCTGTTGCGCCCTGCCGATATTGCCTTGCTGGCGGCCATGAACATTGCCCGCGTGCCGGTCGCCCGCAAACCCGTCGTTGCGATCCTCGCCACGGGGGATGAATTGGTGCAACCGGGCGAGACACCGGCCGAAGATCAGATTGTTGCCTCAAACAGTTATGGCCTGGCAGCCATGTTCGAAAGCAAAGGCGCTCAGGTTCGAATGCTGCCCGTGGCCCGCGACAATGCGGCCTCTCTCAAGCAGGCCTTTACGCTGGCCAAGGGTGCGGATCTGATTGTGACCATCGGTGGCGCTTCTGTTGGTGATCACGATCTGGTTGCGCCAGTTGCTGCCGAGATCGGAATGCAGCAAAGCTTTTACAAAGTGGCCATGCGCCCCGGCAAACCGCTGATGGCGGGCACCTTGGGCAATGCGGTTATGCTGGGCCTGCCGGGCAATCCGGTGTCTGCGATGGTCTGCGGTACGATCTTTGGGGTGCCGCTCCTGCGTAAGATGTTAGGGCTTGAGTCCGATCCCCTGCCGATGCAGGAGGCGCCGCTGGGCGTCGACCTGCCGCAAAACGGCCCTCGCGCCCATTACATGCGCGCCCATTTGCGCGATGGCGTACTTTTCCCGGATGACAGGCAAGACAGCTCTCTTCTGTCGGTACTGGCCACAGCAGATGCCTTGATGGTACGCCCCGTGGACGAGCCCCCCCGCAAAGCGGGCGATCGCGCAGAATACATCGCGATATAAGCAAGGCCTGTTGCCAGAACCGTCGCGAACAAACCAATTTTCGAAGAATTGTTGACACAAAACGGGAACATCACTAGAACAAAACAAAACCGATGTTCGAAGGGACCGCCCATGTTGACGAAAAAGCAACTCGATCTTCTGGCCTTTATTCACAAACGGGTGCAGCGCGATGGCGTGCCGCCCAGCTTTGATGAGATGAAGCTGGCGTTGGATCTGCGGTCGAAATCGGGCATTCACCGGCTGATCACAGCCCTTGAAGAGCGCGGATTCATCCGCCGTCTGGCACATCGCGCCCGTGCGATCGAGGTTGTCAAACTTCCAGAAAGCCTTGGCGGCACGCCGAATGCCGGGTTCACACCCAAGGTCATTGATGGCGATCGGCCCGATGGCCCGCCGCCAGCGACAGCCCTGCAAACGCACACGGCGCAGGCCGTCGATCTGCCCGTTATGGGCCGCATCGCGGCAGGTGTGCCGATTGAGGCGATCAACCAGATGACCCATTCCGTGGCTGTGCCGGGCGGTATGCTGTCGGGCAACGGACAGCACTATGCCCTTGAGGTCAAAGGCGATTCGATGATCGAGGCCGGCATCAACGATGGCGATGTGGTGGTGATCCGCGAAACCAATGTAGCCGATGATGGTGACATCGTCGTGGCCCTTGTCGAAGACAGCGAAGCGACGCTCAAACGTTTCAAACGCTCCGGCAGTTCCATCGCGCTTGAGGCTGCCAACCCCGCTTATGAAACGCGGGTATTGCCCTCTGACATGGTCAAGGTGCAGGGGCGGCTGGTCGGTCTGATCCGCACCTATTGAGGATCGCGCGGCGCTTTGGGCCAATTGGTCCAAAGCCGTTCGCCTGTGCGGGCGCGCGCGGTTGTGATTTGCCAGTCCCGCGCGCCCTTGCGCAGGGCCAATGCACCGGTTTTCCGCAATGCTGCAGGATCGAAAATCAGGCAGTCCGCACCCGCGATCCCGGGTGCATCCACGGACACCACGACAATCTGCTGCGCCGAACATCCCTTGAAGCTGGCCAGCGCCCGCTTGCCAGACAGATGCTGCACTGGGCCGTTTTTCCACCGGGCGGCGGCCTGATCCTGCCTTGCCCCATCGCCATCGTTCTCCAGCCAGATCTGTGCAACGAACCCTGCGCCTTTGGCCTTGCTCAACGCGCGGGCCTCCGGCCCCATCACCCCGACCAAGGTGCCCTGTTCGGCAATCAACACATCTGGCCGCTCCGCCCCCCGCCAAAGCAGCAGCGCCGCCGCCATCATCACCGGCCCGCCCCAGCGCAAGCGACCCTGCCAGAGCACCAGCACCAAAAACCCCGACGCCAGAACCGGCAGCACGGATGGCCCCGGCGCCACAACATAGCCCCGCGCGCCATCCAGCGTTGCCACCTGATGCGCCACCCAAAGGATCCATGACAACCCCCATCCCATTGGCCAAAGGCCCAATGCCTCCAGCCCGAAGGGCCATAATACCAGCGCCAAAACAGCCGCTGGGATCACCAGAACCCCCATCAACGGAACCGACAGAAGATTGGCCACCAATCCATAATGGGCGATGGTATTGAAATGTGCCGCCGCTATTGGCGCTGTGGCAAATCCTGCCACTGCCGAGGACAGAACCGTGGCCAGAACCACCCTGCCCCAGCGCGGCATCTGCGGCAGCGGCGCATCACGCAGCCAGCCGAAGACTGCAACCAGGGCCACGGTCGCGGCAAAGGACATCTGAAAGCCCGGCCCGGTCAGTGCCTCTGGCCGCAGCAGCAAAACAATCGTTGCAGCCACCGCCACCGCCCGCAGCGAAATCGCCCGCCGCCCGATCAACAACGCCCCAAGCGCCGTCCCTACCATGATAAACGCCCGTTCGGTTGCGACATTGCCGCCCGACAACGCCAGATACCCCGCCGCAGCAACCAGCGCACAAACCGCGGCAATTTTTTTGGTTGGCCAATAAAGCGCGGTATAGGGGATCGCACTCAGCAGAACGCGCAGGGCACCAAGAACCACCGCTGCAAGCAATCCCATGTGTAGGCCCGAGATTGCCAACAAATGCGCGAGATTGCTGGCCCGCAAATCCTCCAACGTACTGCGGGGGATGGCGCTGCGGTCTCCCGTGGTCAACGCCGCAGCAAAACCGCCGATCTCGCCGGGCAAGATGTTTCGAATATGGGCCGAGATGGCCATACGCGTGCGAAACAACATCAGATCCAGCGTGCCGTGCTCGGGCCACGCTGCCCCCATCAGCGGCACACGGGTATAGCCAACAGCACCGAGTTGGGCAAACCAGGCATGGCGCTGAAAATCAAAGCCGTCCGGCTCCACCGGGCCGGAGGGCGGCGACAAATGCGCCGTGGTCATCACCCGCAGTCCCGGTTCGGGGGTGATACCCTGGGTTTTGCTGTGCAAGGAGATCCGCACCCGCGCGGGGGTCCGCTCCGGCGGTACGCGTTCCAACTGCACACGGTCCAGCGTCAGGCGCAGGGCATCCGATTGACTGCGGTCCATAGCGATGATCCGGCCTTCAACCGCGCCGTAATACCGCCAGCCCAGAACCGGATTGGTTAAGCTATGTGCCCGCAGTCCGGCAACGGTGAACCCGGTCACAATCAGCGCCCCTGCGATGGCCAGTGGTGCCGCCGCCTCGGACAGGAACACCGCCAGCACCGCCAAGGCCACGGCCACCCCCACCAAGACAGGGTAAAGCACCAAGGCAGGCTCAAAACGCAGGCTGAAATAGCACCCGATGCCAATGGCGAGACAAACCGGCACCCAGCCCAGCATCATCCCGCGTTGCGCCAGCATCAACTGGCTCAACGCCGATTTTACCCAAATGGACAGCGCCGCGGCCCGCCCCATGCTTGCCCCCGTTCCCCGCACTGGATAGACAGACGGGAAATCTACGGCGCGGATGGTTAGCAAATGGTAAACACCAGCAGCCCCAGCCGCCGCGCCGCCTTATCCAGTTAAGAAAGACACTGTCATGTCCGCATCTGTTGTGACCCGTTTTGCCCCATCGCCCACCGGCTTTTTGCACATTGGCGGGGCACGCACCGCCCTGTTCAACTGGCTTTATGCCCGTGGTCGGGGCGGCAAATTCCTTTTGCGGATCGAGGATACGGACAGGGCGCGTTCTACCCCCGAAGCAACAGAGGCCATCTTGCAGGGCATGGCCTGGCTTGGCCTTGATCATGATGGTGAAATTGTCAGTCAGTTTGACAACGCCCCGCGCCACGCCGAAGTTGCGCTGGATCTGCTGGCACAAGGCAAGGCCTACAAATGCTTTGCCACCCAAGACGAGATCACCGCCTTCCGCGAGGCCGCCCGCGCCGAAGGGCGCAGCACTCTTTACCATTCACCTTGGCGCGATGCCGCCCCCGGAACCCACCCCGATGCGCCTTATGTGGTGCGCATCAAAGCGCCGCAAACCGGCGAAACCGTGATCCGCGATCAGGTGCAGGGCGATGTCACCATCCGAAACGATCAGCTGGACGACATGGTTCTGTTACGCTCTGACGGTACACCGGTCTATATGCTGGCCGTGGTGGTGGATGATCATGATATGGGCGTGACACATGTCGTGCGGGGCGACGACCACCTCAACAATGCCGCCCGGCAGATGATGATCTATGATGCGATGGGCTGGGACGTGCCGGTCTGGGCGCATATCCCGCTGATTCACGGGCCGGATGGCAAGAAACTGTCGAAACGTCACGGCGCATTGGGCGCGCAGGAATATCAGGCCATGGGCTATCCTGCCGCTGGCATGCGCAATTATCTGGCCCGTTTGGGCTGGAGCCATGGGGATGACGAGTTTTTTACCGATGCGCAGGCACAGGAATGGTTTGATCTGAGCGGTATCCGCAAAAGCCCCGCGCAGTTCGATCTCAAGAAGCTTGAGAACATCTGCGGTCAGCATATTGCGGTGACGGATGATGCTGCATTGCGGCGTGAAACCGAGGCTTATTTGCAAGCAGCAGGCGAACCGGCCTTTTCTGACGCCCAGTCATCCGCTTTTGAGGCTGCGCTTTATTGTCTCAAGGAGCGGGCCAAGACATTGCCGGAACTCGTTGAAAAGGCACACTTTGCCCTCACGTCCCGCCCCATTGAACCGGATGAGAAGGCTGCAAAAAACCTCGATACGGTATCCCGTGGTATACTGGCGGAATTGACGCCGCATCTGCAAAATGCTAGCTGGGACAGAGAAACGCTGGAAGAGGTTCTGAACGGCTTTGCCGCCGCGAAAGACACCAAGTTTGGCAAGTTGGCAGGGCCGCTCCGCGCGGCCCTTGCTGGGCGGGCCGTCACACCATCTGTCTTTGACATGATGCTTGTGTTGGGACGTGACGAAACCCTGGCCCGATTGACAGAGGCCTCTGCCTGAGAACTGGTTAACCGTTTCTCAAGGCGGGAGGGGATAACAGACAAGGCAGCCTTTTCGGGGGCTGGCCAAGACGGCGGTCACCTGTACCGCAAAAACATTCGGGAAGGGACCATATGACTGAAACAAAGAAATCCGCAACGCTGACAATTGATGGCAAAAGCTACGATTTGCCCATCTTTTCGCCAACGGCTGGTCCTGATGTGCTCGATATTCGCAAGCTGTATGCTCAGGCGGATGTCTTCACCTATGACCCCGGCTTTACCTCGACTGCGTCTTGCGACAGCACCATCACCTTTATTGATGGCGAGGAAGGCGTGCTGCTACACCGCGGCTATCCGATTGATCAACTGGCAGGCAAATCGCATTATCTCGAAGTGTGCTACCTGCTGCTCTATGGTGAGCTGCCCTCCCCCGCAGAGCTGGAAGATTTCGAATCCCGCGTGACCAACCACACCATGCTGCATGAACAGATGATGTATCTGTTCCGTGGCTTCCGCCGCGATGCGCATCCAATGGCCATCATGGTGGGTGTGGTGGGCGCGATGTCGGCATTTTATCACGACAGCACGGACATTTCTGATCCATGGCAGCGTGAGGTCGCCTCGATCCGCATGATCGCCAAGATGCCAACCATTGCCGCGATGGCCTATAAATACACCATCGGTCAGCCATTTGAGTATCCGCGCAACGATCTTGACTATGCGTCCAACTTCCTGCGCATGTGTTTTGCCGTTCCTGCACAGGACTATGAGGTAAACCCGATCCTGAGCCGCGCGATGGACCGTATCTTTACCCTGCACGCCGACCACGAGCAGAACGCATCGACTTCGACCGTGCGTTTGGCATCGTCCTCTGGCGCCAACCCCTTTGCCTGTATCGCGGCGGGCATTGCCTGTCTTTGGGGTCCGGCACATGGCGGCGCCAACCAGGCCTGTCTGGAAATGCTCAAGGAAATCGGCACGCCTGATCGCATTCCTGAATTCATCGCCCGCGCCAAGGACAAGAACGATCCATTCCGTCTGATGGGCTTTGGCCACCGCGTTTACAAAAACTTTGATCCACGGGCGACCGTGATGAAAGAAAGCGCGGACGAAGTGCTCGAACTGCTGGGTGTTGAAAACAATCCGGTGCTTCAGGTCGCCAAGGAGCTTGAGCGTCAGGCGCTGGAAGATCCGTATTTCGCGGAAAAGAAACTGTTCCCGAACGTCGATTTCTATTCCGGCATCATCCTGGAGGCCATGGGCTTCCCCACATCGATGTTCACCCCGATCTTTGCCTTGTCACGGACCGTGGGCTGGATTTCCCAGTGGAAAGAGATGATCGGCGATCCACAGAACAAGATCGGCCGTCCACGCCAGCTTTATCTCGGCGAGACCAGCCGCGACTATGTGGATATCGAAAACCGCTAAGTTCCGGATCCAGATCCAAACTGACAAACGCCCCGGTGTTTCCGGGGCGTTTTTCGTTCAACAGCCTGTTTCCAGATCAGAAACAATGAACCACAGCCAAGGCTGATGTCTACTCGCCCCTAAGCTGCAGATCCCGCCCTTAAGAACCCCTAAAGGTCAAATGCCCTTTGATTCGTTGACCAGATCAACCGATTCATCAGGGTTTTGCCGCCAATCCACCCGCCCAATTTTGACACTTTGTCTTGCTTTGGCGCTAAATGAGGCGCGGATGTGGCATTGTTTCTGGCGCTGTGACAATGCCCTGCTCAAACTTGACCGGACGCGCCCCGCCCCCCTATCGTCAGAGCAACGTAAATCAGGGTGCGATCTAATGATGGAAATTCTGGCGACATGCTGCGCCTTGCTGGTGTTAACAGGTATCGCGGTCCAGGCGGGCCGTCTTTGGGTCACAGCAGCGATCTGTGCCAAGGCGCAGAACGCACAAAGGAACATGCGATGAGCAAGAAAATGACGCATCGCCACCTGTGCTGGGACAGCGCGGCCAATATGATGCCCGTTGCCGCCGCAACAGAACCCTGCCCGCAAGGGGTACTGGTGCCAAATACGCAAGAAAACCATGACCAGATTGCCGTGGTCTATGACAAGGGCAATCCGCCGCCCGAGATTACCATCAAAGAGATTTCCGGCACCGTGCATACCGTGCTTGCCGATGGTGTGGCCGTTGCCGTTGTGGCGCGGGCCACCGGCCCTGCGCCCCGTGTGGATGAAGTGCTGTTGGTGGAGCGGAGCCTGTAGACCGGCCCAAGCATCCACCCCATCCGAACATGGACAGGATCAGCGGCCCTCGAACTTGGCCGCGCGTTTTTCGGTAAAGGCCAACACGCCCTCTTTGAAGTCACGCGATTTGCCGCAAACGCCCTGTTGTTGCGCCTCAAGCGTCAGCTGTTCTTCCAATGTGTTGTCCCAGCTGGCGCGGATCACCTCTTTGGCCGCCTGATAGGCCGCTGTTGGCCCTGCGCCCAGTTGTGCCGCCTTGCCGCGCCAGTGCGCGTCAAAGTCCGCATCCGGCACAGCCTCCCAGATCATGCCCCAATCATCGGCCTGACGGGCCGAGATCTTGTCTGCAAACAGCGCCGCTCCCATCGCTTTGGCCATGCCCATCTGGCGCGGCAGCGTATAGGTGCCACCCGCGTCAGGGATCAGGCCGATCCGTGTAAACGCCTGAAGGAAATAGGCCGATTCCGTTGCAAAAACCACATCCGCAGCCAGCGCGAGGTTCGCCCCCGCCCCGGCCGCAGCCCCGTTTACGGCAGCAATGGTCGGCACGGGGCAATTCACAATCGCCCGCAACATCGGAGCATATTCATCCCGAAGGGTGCGTTCGAGATCGACCGAAGCGCCGGACGCCCGATCCCCCAGATCCTGTCCGGAACAAAACGCCCGGCCCGCACCTGTGATAACAACCACCCGCGCATCCTTGCCGCCTTGCGTGACCGCATGGGCAATCTCGGCCCGCATCTGCGTGGTGAGCGCGTTCATCTTGTCTGGCCGGTTCATCGTGATCAGTGCCACGTTGTCCGAAACGTCATAGGTGATCGTTTGATAGTCCATATCGTCAGTCCTTGCTTACCGGCATTTGACGCAGGTTATCAAAGCCAGCGGGAGGGACCAGCGAAACCGCGCGTCAGCCCTTCAAAATATCATCCAGCCGCGCTTGTTCTTCCGCGTTCAGCGGGGTGTCGGCGGAGGCCACAGCTTTGGACCGGCCGCGCAGATAGATCATACCGGCCCCACCTGCAAAAAGCAGCATGAGCGGCCCCGCCCCCCAAAGCAGCCAATTGGCCCCTGTGTTGTCCGGCTTGAGCAGAACATATTCGCCATAACGGTCCACGATAAATGCGACCGCCTGCGCGTCCGTATCCCCCGCCACAAGCCGATCACGCAGCAAGATCCGCAAATCCCGCGCAAGGCTTGCATTGCTTTCGTCAATGCTCTCGTTGCGGCACACCAAACAGCGCAGCCCTTTGGACAGCTCACGCGCCCGCGCCTCAAGTGCGGGATCGTCCAGCACCTCATCAGGTTGGACCGCGGCCAAAGGGCTGGCCAGCAACATCAGGATCAGGGCGATGCGTTTCATTCGGCAGGCACCGCGCTGAACTTGCGGGCGCCAGCCGCCACACGGAACCGCCTGTCAGACAGGCTCAGCAATCCGCCAAGCGCCATGAGGGCACAGCCGATCCAGATCCAGTTGGTCATGGGTTTGATATAGGTCCGCACGGTCCAGCCGCCGTTGTCCTGCTGATCCCCGATCACCACATAGACATCGCGCAACAGATTGTAATCAATCGCGGCTTCGGTCGTGGGCATCTGCGCAACCGGGTAAAACCGTTTCTCCGGTGTCATTTTCGCGATCTCTGAACCGTCTTTGGCCAGTGTCACAAAACCGGTTGTCGAAAGGTAGTTCGGCCCGCGCAATTCCTGCACATCCGTCAGCGTCAGCGTGTAGCTGCCCACATCAAACGGCGTGTCGATCTGCGCCACGCGAATATCATCCACGGTCCACGCCGTCAGACCGGCGATGCCCGCCATCGTCACGCCCAGCCCGCCATGAGCCACCGCCTTGCCCCAGTCGGCACGCGGCAGACGCCACAAACGACCCAGCCGGTTCGCCCCTCGCCCGGTCCGTTGCATCAACTCCACCACAGTGCCAGACACCAGCCAAGCGCCAAGGAAAAGACCCATGGGCCCCAACATGCTGCGCCCGGTCTGCATCACGAAGGCCAGCCCCGCGACGGCCAAAGCCAACACAAAAACATAGCGCAGCGGCCACATTGCACGGGATATCCGCGCCCGTTTCCATGGCAAAACACTGCCCACCGGCAGGATCAGCCCAAGCGCCACCATGAAGGGTGTGAAAGCCGCATTGAAAAACGGCGGGCCGACGCTGAGCTTGCGGTCAAAGAACATCTCGGCCAACAGGGGCCACATTGTCCCGACAAAGACCACAAAGCAGGCAACCGCCAACAACAGGTTGTTCACCACCAGCGCGGATTCGCGGCTGACCAGACCAAAGACGCCCTTGGCCTCCATCGCGCCCGCCCGCAGGGTAAACAGCACCAGTGCCCCGCCCATAAAGAACGCCATGATTGCGAGGATGAACACCCCGCGTTCGGGATCATTCGCAAAAGCATGGACGGAGGTCAGCAGGCCGGAGCGCACGATAAACGTGCCAATCAGAGAGAAGCCAAAGGCCAGAATGGCCAACAGGATGGTCCAGCTTTTCAGGCTCTCGCGTTTTTCCACCACGATCGCCGAATGCAGCAGCGCCGCCGCCAAGAGCCATGGCATAAAGCTGGCGTTTTCAACAGGATCCCAAAACCAGAAGCCGCCCCAGCCCAGCTCATAATAGGCCCACCATGATCCCAATGCGATCCCGATGGTCAGGAAGATCCATGCCGCCAAGGTCCATGGCCGCACCCATCGCCCCCAGGCAGCATCCACGCGCCCTTCGATCAAGGCCGCCACGGCAAAGCTGAACGCCATGCTCAGCCCGACATAGCCGAGGTAAAGAAACGGCGGGTGAAACGCGAGACCGGGATCTTGCAACAGCGGGTTCAGATCCTGCCCGTCAAAGGGCGGCACCTCAAGGCGCAGAAACGGGTTGGAGGTAAAGATGATAAAGGCAAAGAACGCCACCGCGATGGCCGATTGCACGGCCAGAACCCGCGCCCGCAGGGTGGGCGGCAAACCACCGCCAAACCATGCCGCCATCGCGCCAAACAAGGTCACAATCAGCACCCAAAGCAGCATCGACCCTTCGTGGTTGCCCCATGTGCCGCTGATTTTATAGAGCATCGGCTTGGCCGAATGGCTGTTGGCGACCACCACGTTGAGCGAGAAATCAGAGACAACAAAGGCCCATGTCAAAGCGCCAAAAGACAGCGCCGTCAGCACGAATTGCGCCCCGGCGGCAGGTTCGGCGATGGCCATCCAACCCGGCCAGCGTTTGTGCGCCCCGATCAGCGGCACGATCATCTGAACAATCGCCACAGCAAAGGCGAGGATCAGGGCGAAATGTCCAAGTTCTGTTGTCATACCATGGTTATAGGGCGCAGGGTGCCCCCTTGCCATGGCCTTTTACATCACGTTTGAGCGCAAAGCGTCGCAGTCAGCGCCGCGTCGCCTGCCAAGCAATAAGTGCGGGGTTCTCCTGCGGCGCCAGACTGGCGTTTTCCAGCGCGGCATCGGTGCCGGTTTGGGCGGCCTGCCCATCATCAAATCTCAACTTTTCAATAGCTTGCACATTCTCGATCATCTGCGGCACGCGGATCATGCTGGCCGCGATGTCGCGTTGAAAATCTTGCGCTTTGACCTGATGACGCGCCCCGAAATAAAACGATACGATGACCCCTAGCAGCCACCAAAGTGGCTCTGGCACCAGTGCAATGCCTTGCATCCGTTCGGCGAACCACAGCGGGTGCACCATCGCCGAGATGAACAATCCCAGGGTGCCAAGCGCCAGCGCCGGACGCGGCAAGCGGTTCAAGCCGTCCATGAATCGATCAAACCGGCCCAAACGCGGTACGGCAAACTCTGCGCCCAGCTGGCTCATCGCTTGTTTCTGGATCTCGGCACTGCGCCCTGCGCCCGCCTCCGCGTTTTCGCGGAACACTTCTACCGTGTCGCGTAAGACATTGCGGTTGCTGCCAAAAATAAACCCGAAGATGCGTTCGATCATCCCCATGCCGCGGTCCTTTGTGCAAATTCTGCATCGCTGAGATGGTATTTGGGATCAATGAATTCTTCAGCCCGTTTGATCCAGCCGCCTTTCCCGCCAGCAATTGTTCGGGCATATTTGCGGCTGGCAGGTCGCCGGTCCGCAAGGCGGAAATAATAGTTGCGCCGTGCAATGCCGTATGCGTCCACCAGATGATCCGGCGCGGCTGACATCGCTTGTGCAGCGGCGGCAACGCTCTGCGGTCCAAGCGCCCCGTCCACCGCCACCACAAACCCCATATCGCAAAGCAGTCGTTGCAGGATTTTCACCGCATTGGCGCCCGCATTGACGTACATGTCAAAGACGCTCGCTTGTAGCGCCTCGGGCAAATCACCAATGCGCGGTCGTTTGAAATAGTGCTCAATGAAGATGTCCGTTGCCTGCGCGCGGCTCAGCCGCCGGACGTCTGCAGCGGTCACCCTGCCATCGCCTGTCAGGTCCACGCCAAGGCGGCGCATGGTGTGGATCGTGACGCCAAATTTGGTCGCGCCGCCGGGATCATCGGGGTCATTCACAAAGCCGCCTTCGCGGGCGACGATCTGTTTTGCAATTTCTCTGACCGTTTGCATCCGTCCCTCCCCGTTTGGTCGGCAAAGGGAAGGCCAGAATGGTTAATCACCCGTCAGGGCACCGCGCGGTCTTAACTGTCCGGCGCTTGATAGACACCTTGTTCCTTCAACGCGTCCACGACCTCTTTCGGCATATAGGTCTCGTCGTGTTTGGCAAGGATTTCAGTCGCTTCAAAGACACCGTTGATGTAACGGCCCGTGCCGACCATGCCCTGGTTTTCCTCAAACAAATCCGGCAGAACACCCGTGAATGTCACGGGTACGGTAGCGCCTCCATCTGTCACGCTGAAGCGGACAGTTTCACCATCGCCGCGCACCAGTGATCCCTCTTCAACCAGACCGCCAATGCGAAAAACTTCGCTTGCCACGGGCGGTTCCTCCATCACCTGGCTGGGCGAGCGGAAATAGTTGATGCCGTCCTGCAAGGCATAGCCGATCAGTGCCGTGGCGGCGATCAACGCCACCACCGCCACTGCAATCACCTGGATACGTCTTTGTTTTTTAAGGCTTTTCATATCACCTCATGGGAACAGAGGGGCCATCATCAGCCCTTCGGTCTCTTCCAGACCTAACATCAGATTGGCGTTCTGCAAGGCTTGACCGCTCGATCCCTTGGTCAAGTTGTCCAATGCGGCGATGACGATCACGCGGCCCTCGATCCGGTCCGCAACCACCCCGATATGGCAGAAGTTAGAGCCGCGAATGTGCCGTGTGCTGGGCGCCTCGCCCATCGGCAGAACCTCGATAAAGGGTTCATCTGCATAAGCTTTTTGCAATGTCGCATGGATCTCTTCAGCCGAGCCCTTGACATAGCAGGTCGCCAGAATGCCCCGGTTCGCAGGTACAAGATGCGGCGTGAACTGCACCTGCACGGGCCGTCCTGCAACTGCGGTAAATTCTTGGTCAAACTCGCCCAGATGCCGGTGCGTGCCGCCCACGGCATAGGCATGATAACCTTCGGACAACTCCGCATGCAGCAGGTTTTCCTTCAACGCCCGACCTGCCCCCGACACCGCGCATTTCAGGTCCATGATGATCTCGTCCAGATCAATCACCCCTGCGGCGATCAACGGCCGCAGTGCGAATTGCCCAGTGGCCGCGTTGCAGCCCGTACCCGCCACCAGACGCGCGGTGGCGATCTCGTCGCGGTAAAATTCGGTCAGCCCGTAAACCGCCTCTTCCTGCTGTTCCAGCGCGGCATGGGGATTGCCATACCATTTGTCGTATTCCGCCGGATCGCGGAGCCGGAAATCCGCAGACAGATCGACAATTTTCAAGGTTTTGGGCAATGCGGCGATCACTTGCTGCGAGGTCTTGTGCGGCAGGGCGCAGAAACACAGGTCAATCTGGGAAAAATCGATATCTTCGATGGTCACCAGTTCGGGCAGGTCCAAATGGCGCAGGTGCGGAAACACCTCAGACATCTGCTGCCCGGCCTTGGAGTTCCCTCCCAAGGCTTTGATTGTCATAGAAGAATGGCCAGCGATGAGCCGGATCAGTTCTGCGCCGGTATAGCCGGACGCGCCAAGGATGGCGATGTTATAGGTCATGTGTCGGTCCCACTTTGGGTATGATGTGCAAGAGTTTCAGGCGGCGGTAAATGTGATTTCTCGTCGCAGAAACTGTGTTGCGCGGCTGCTGACCCGTTTTGGATCGCCCGTTGTCAAAAACGACGATGTGCCGCTGCCCGTCATGTTGGGGTGCCGTTCCAGATAATCGGCGAGGCTTTCGGCCACCAAAGAGGCCTGCGAAAACACTTTTACATCCGGGCCCAGCGCATCCTGAAAGGCCTTTTGCATCAAGGGATAATGGGTGCAGCCCAAGATCGCCGCTTCTGGATCGGGCATCTTGCGTTTGAGCGCATCCACATGGCTGCGCACCATCGCCTCGGCAAGTATGAAATCGCCGTCTTCGATGGCATCCACAATCCCGCCACAGGCCTGCGCCTCAACGTCCACGCCGATTGCCCGGAAGGCCAATTCCCGCTGAAACGCCCGCGATGCCACAGTGGCGGGTGTGGCAAACAGCGCCACGTGTTTTACAGCCACCTCGCGGGGCGGTGAGTTATCGCCCCACTGGCGTTCCGTCATCGCCTCGATCAGCGGCACAAACACGCCCAGAACACGCTTGTTTTCGGGCACCCAGCTTTCCTGCATCCGGCGAAGCGCGGCGGCCGAAGCGGTGTTGCAGGCCAGAATCACCAAATCGCAGCCCGCATCAAACAGCCGCTGCACAGCGGCCACGGTCAGGTTGTAGATATCATCGGCGGTGCGCACGCCGTAGGGTGCATGGGCGCTGTCCGCCAAATAGACAAAATCTGTATCCGGAAGCCGCTTTTGCACTGCATCCAGAACTGTCAGCCCGCCAAGGCCGCTGTCAAAAATACCTACTGCCATGTCACTGTCACCTTGCAGCGCGATGCCGCTCTTCAAATTCAAAGCCCAACTCGCTGGCGCGATCCGGCTCTTGGGACAACTCATAAGTGGCTTTGCGCAGGAAATCCATCATCGCTTTGCCGTCTTTTGACAGTGGGTTCAGAATGTCGCGGGTGATGGGTGCTCCGATGGCCACGCGCACCGGGGTATCGACCCGTTTGCGAAATTCCTTGATCAACAGCCCCATGCGCAATGTGCTGTGCAGGTGACTGGCAATCTGGAACATTCGGCTGGTGTGCCCGTCAAAATAGACCGGCACCACCGTGGCATCTGATTTTGCAATCATCCGCGCGGTAAAGCTGCGCCAGACCGGATCCAGCGGCTTCGAAAACGGCCTTGCCGCTGTGCTGACAGTGCCCCCCGGAAAGATACCGATGGCACCGCCCTGCCCCAGATAGTCAAGCGCGGTCTTTCGGGTCTGGATGTTCAACGCCAGCGCCGCCTTATCCGCATCAAAGCTAATGGGCAGGAGGTGTTTGCCCAGATCGGGCGCACGGCGGAACACCGAATGGGCCACAATACGGAAATCACCGCGCGCCTGTGACAGCATTCGCCCCATCATAAGCCCGTCAAGAATGCCGTAGGGATGATTTGCGATCAAAATCACGGGGCCATGGCGCGGGATATTGGCCAATGACCCGCTGGTGATCTCAAGGCTCAGCCCATAGCGATCTGCCATAACGTCAAAAAAGCTGCGCCCCGAACGCATATCTTCCTCATAGCCGGAGGCACGGCGGATCAGACCCAGCCGTCCGGTGCTGTTCTCCATCAACCGGATCAGGGCTCGCCCACCACGCGATGCGGCGGAATAGGCGTAAGAGATATCGCGGGTGGATGCGGCGGTGTCTTTGGTCATCTCTCTTCCGGTCGTAAATGGGGGCAGGCACCCTGCCCCCATTTACGACGGTTTTGCGAAGATTACATGACGAAGTTACTCTGCCGCCTTGGATGTTTTGGTGCCGCCCGCCCGGATCACCGACAACAGCTCTTCGCGGCGCTTGGCCGCTTTGGCCTCATTTGCCTCTTTCACCGGACCAAAGCCGCGGATTTGCAGGGGCAATTCGGCAAGCGCAACAATGGCATCACGGGTCTGATCTGTGAGCAACGGCAATACTTCGGCCATATCACGCTCATATTGTTTGATCAGCGCCCGTTCCATCTTGCGCTCTGCTGTGCGGCCAAATGGGTCAAGCGGCGTGCCGCGCAGGCCCTTCATCTTGGCCAACAGGCGCAAAGGTGTCTCCAACCATTCGCCAAATTCGCGTTTCTTGGGACGACCATCCGGCCCTTTGCCACTCAGCATCGGCGGGGCGAGGTTGAAAGTCATTTTGAAATCACCGTCAAATTCCGCTCGTGCCTTGTCACGGCTTTGCAGCAGCAGACGCGCCACTTCGTATTCGTCCTTATAGGCCAGCAACTTGTGATAGCCCAGCGCGGCCGCCTCTTTGACCGCCCTATCCGAAATGCCATCCAGCATCTTGCCATAGCGTTTGGCCAACCGTTTGCCTTGATACGCGGTCAAATGCTCCTTGCGGAACGCGATCTTGTCGTTCAGCGTTTTTGGCAGCGCGATCACCTTGGGTTTACTGACCTCTGCGGCGTCCTGTGGATAGAGCACCGCCCAGCGCCCGATCTCGAACGCCCTCAGGTTCCGGTCTACTGCGGCACCGTTCATGCGGATGGCCTCTTGCAGGCTCTCCAATGACAGCGGCAAAAGCCCCTGCTGCCAGGCCGCACCAAAGACCATCATGTTGGAATAGATACTGTCGCCCAGCGCCGCCTTGGCCAGATCAGAGGCGTCAAACAGCGCCACATCGTCTTTCAGACGCGCCTGCAGGGCCAGCTCAAGCCGGTCGTAGGGCAATTGGAATTCTGTATCGCGGGTGAAATCGCCCGTGATGATCTGATGCGAGTTCACCACAGCACCGGTTTGCCCCATCTTGGTCAGACCAAGTGTCTTGTTCCCGGCTGAAACCACCAGATCGCCGCCGATCAAGGCATGTGCCTCCCCCGTGGCCACGCGGATGGCGTTGATATCTTCGGGCCGCTCGGCCAAGCGGCAGTGGATATGCACCGCGCCGCCCTTCTGCGCGAGGCCCGCCATTTCCATCATGCCCGCACCTTTGCCATCCAACTGGGCGGCTTGTGCCAGCAATGCGCCAATGGTCACAACACCTGTCCCGCCCACTCCGGTGATCACCACGTTATGGGTGCCGTCGATTTTGGGCAGGTTTGGCATCGGCAGATCGGGGATGGTAAGCTCTGTCGTGGGATCCTTGCGGATCTTGGCCCCTTCGAGGGTCACAAAAGACGGACAGAACCCTTTGACGCAGGAAAAATCCTTGTTGCAGGACGATTGATCAATCGCACGCTTGCGGCCCAGCTCGGTTTCATTGGGCACGATAGAGACACAGTTGGACTGCACCCCGCAATCACCGCAACCTTCGCAAACCGCGTCGTTGATAAACACCCGTTTGTCCGGATCGGGGAACAGCCCCCGTTTGCGGCGGCGGCGTTTTTCGGCGGCGCAGGTCTGGATATAGACAATCGCGCTGACGCCTTCGACCTTTTCAAAATGTTTCTGCACATTCATCAACTCGGCACGCTCAAACAGCTCAACACCTTTGAACGCAGAAAAATCAACGTCTTCTTTCTCGTCATAAACAACGGCAAGGGTCTTGACCCCCATCGCCTGCAGTTCCGCGACGATGCGCGGGGCACTGAGATCGCCCTCGTTGTGCTGGCCGCCGGTCATGGCAACCGCATCATTGTAAAGGATCTTGTAGGTGATGTTGGTGCCTGCCGCGAGGGCCGCGCGGATCGCCTGAACGCCCGAGTGGTTGTAGGTGCCATCGCCAAGGTTCTGGAACACATGTTTGCGGTTCGAGAACGGTGCCTCACCGATCCAGTTCGCGCCCTCGCCCCCCATATGGGTAAAGCCGGTTGTCTCACGGTCCATCCATTGCACCATGTAGTGACAGCCGATGCCTGCATAGGCCCGCGCACCCTCGGGCAGTTTGGTCGATGAATTATGCGGGCAGCCTGAGCAGAAATACGGCAAACGCGCCGCGATATCTTCGGCATTGTCGGCGCGGCGGGCATTGTCCAATGCCTCAAGCCCGGCGCGAATGCCATCGGTCTCGCGCCCCTCTTCCAAAAGGATGCCGCCAATCTTTTCCGCAATCAGAATTGGATCAAGCGCTCCGCGTGTCGGGAACAGTTCTTCGCCATGCTCAAGCCCCGCACCGCCGCCCTTGTACCAACCATAGACCCGGCGGTGCTGATCCGAGAACAACGCCTCTTTGATCTGCACTTCGATCAGCTTGCGCTTTTCTTCCACCACCACAACAAGATCAAGACCTTCGGCCCACTCATGAAAGCCCTTCATATCAAGCGGGAAGGTCTGCCCGATCTTGTAAAGTGTGAGGCCCAGCCGCTCCGCCTCGTTCTCGTCGATGTTCAGCAGGCTCATCGCGTGCAGCAGATCCAGCCAGTTCTTGCCCGCAGCGGCAAAGCCGATCTTGGCCCCCCGCTTGCCCCACATGCGCTTGTCCATCTTATTGGCATGGCTGAAGGCTTCGGCGGCATAGCGTTTGTAATCGATCATCCGGATTTCTTGCAGATGCGGCGTGTCGCCAAGGCGGATGTTCAACCCGCCGTCCGGCATCTCGAACTCCGGCGTGATCAGTTTCATCCGGTTTGGATCACCATTGACGACGCTGGTAGCCTCGACGGTGTCTTTCATCGTCTTGAGACCCACCCAAAGGCCAGAGAACCGCGACAAGGCCCAGCCGTAAATACCGTAATCAAGAATTTCCTGAACACCCGCAGGGCTGACCACGGGCATATAGGCATCCACCATCGCCCATTCCGATTGGTGCAACACGGTAGAGGATTCGCCGGTGTGGTCATCCCCCATCGCCATCAGAACACCACCATGCTTGGAACTGCCGGCCATATTGGCGTGGCGCATCACGTCGCCGGTGCGGTCCACACCCGGACCTTTGCCGTACCACAGGCCAAAGACACCGTCATATTTGCCTTCGCCGCGCAGCTCGGCCTGCTGGGTGCCCCAAAGGGCGGTTGCGGCCAGATCTTCGTTCAGGCCGGGCTGAAAACTGACGTTATACGCGGCCAACAGTTTCTCTGCCCTGCTCATCTGCAGATCGACCCCGCCAAGAGGGCTGCCGCGATAGCCGGTGCAATGGCCCGCAGTGTTGAGACCCGCGGCCCTGTCCCGCGCCGATTGCATCATCATCAGACGCACAAGCGCCTGCGTGCCATTGAGCAGCACAGGTGATTTTTCCAGATCAAAACGGTCGTTCAGCGAAATCTTAGGGGCAGTCATGGCGGTCCTCCCTTAGGGCGCGATGGCAAACAGATATGGACGGCTATATAGGTCACAATTGCTGACCTGTATAGCGTGTTTTTTGTGCATAAGTGCAAATCTGCCGATCCAACCCCTGTCTTTTGGTCCAATTTAGGTTAGGACTAACGCAAAAAAGAATAGGATCGCGGGACGATGGATTGGGACAAACTCAGAATATTTCACGCCGTAGCGGATGCCGGGTCCCTGACCCACGCGGGCGAGAAGCTGAACCTGTCGCAATCTGCCGTGTCACGGCAGATTCGCGGCCTAGAGGAACAGCTTAACACGAACCTGTTTCACCGCCATGCGCGGGGGCTGATCCTGACCGAGCAGGGCGAGCTGCTTTTTGATGCCACCTCTGCGATGACCAAACGTGTCGATGCCGCTGCCGCCCGCATTCGCGACAGCGAAGAAGAGGTGTTTGGCGAATTGCGCGTCACCACCACCACCGGCTTTGGCACCCTGTGGCTGGCACCCCGGCTGCCAAAGTTATACGAGAAATATCCCGATCTAAAGGTCGACCTGATGCTGGAGGAACGGGTATTGGACCTGCCGATGCGCGAGGCGGACGTAGCGATCCGTATGAAAGAGCCCTCCCAAGCGGACCTTATTCGCAAACGTTTGATGAATGTACGCATGTGCCTTTATGCCAGCCCGAAATACCTGGCCGAACACGGCAACCCGCAAACCATCGAAGAAGTGTCCAATCACCGACTGATTTGCCAGAACACCGACAGCGATCAAGTTGCGGCAGGTCAGAACCTTGTACAGCAACTGATGCTGAATGATGTGCGGTCCATGCTGACCGTGAACAATTACTTCGGCGTGCTGCAGGGGGTTCTGCATGATCTGGGGATTGGGGTTCTACCGGACTACCTAACGCAGGATTTTCCCGATCTGGTGCAAGTCCTGCCCGAAGTTGAGTCGGCAGATGTGCCTGTTTTTCTGGCCTATCCCGAAGAATTGCGCCAATCCAAGCGCGTTGCGGCCTTCAAAGACTTCGTTCAGGATGAGATCATTTCTTACCGCAAGCAATTGAGAGAAAAAGAAAAAGACTAAGCTATGCACGGCGCGCATACCGGACATGCTTACTAAATGGTCAAAACTGACTTGATCGAAGCAGCACTGCTGCCTAATTGACCATCATGAAGATTGACCGCCCGAGGGCGCGTCGCTTCATACCTCCCTGTTGGACTTGGCCGAGCGTAATGCTCGGCCTTTTTTTTGCGCATCGGTCTGAGGATCGGTCCATCACCCCACTGCATACGACCTGAACGTGCCTCTGTTCCTACCGGGTCGGCGCAACGCCAGAAAAATCAAAACCCGATAAACAGATATAAAACAGTCAGTTAAACAAATTCTCTACCCGTTTTTCAAAATTTTTTGGAACTTCCCACCCAGGCATCCGTTGTCTCACCGTACACCGCTGACGATGCGGACTGAGAGTAACGAATGAAGGAGTTTACACCATGACACGCAAGCTTTTGCTGACATCCACCACCGTCGCCACACTGATCGCCGCCCCTATGGCCTATGCAAGTGGCACCATCGCTGATGAGCTGCCAACCAACTCGCCTGAAGTGAGCGCGAACGTACCCGCGACTGATGGCGGTTCGACATTGAACAATTACGATACGGACAACAAACGCTATGGTCTCGGCATCGCCGATTATGACCCCACTACCATGAGCCTCACCGATGAAGAATACGCGGCGGTGAAGGCCTCCGTCGGTGCCAACTTCGAAACCCAAGACGGTGAAGTGTTGGGCGTTGTGAAAGGCGTCAGCTTCGACGGCCAGGGCAACCCTGAAATGATTGTGGACCTGGAAGAAGATACCAAGATTGACGCCGAAGTGCTGGTCGTGACGCTGCTGCCAGACAGCCTGCGCCTCGATAACGGCCAGATCGTGATCGATACCACGGCGGACGAGCTTTACCTCAAGGCCCAGCAGGGTTCCAAGGCCGATGACGAAACACGCACAACTGTCATCGTGATGTAAACGGATCGCCCTTTCGGGCATCCCTGCACCAAGGGGCGGCTTTCCACTTCGGAAAGCCGCCCATTTTTGCGTATCCCCCTTCCCCCGCGCCCGCCCATCCTCTAAGAGACGCGGCATCAATGCCGAAGGGGACCGCGCATGACCGAACCAGCCATCACCGAAGACATCATTGCCGCACATGGCTTCACCCCGGATGAATACGCCGAAGTGAACAACATCCTCGGCCGCGCCCCCAATTACACCGAGATGGGCATCTTCTCGGCAATGTGGAACGAACATTGTTCGTATAAGTCCTCCAAGAAGTGGCTGCGCACCCTGCCGACGACCGGCCCGCAGGTCATCTGCGGCCCCGGCGAAAACGCTGGCATCGTGGATATCGGCGACGGCCAGGCGTTGGTTTTCAAAATGGAAAGCCACAACCACCCCTCCTACATCGAACCCTACCAAGGGGCCGCCACAGGCGTGGGCGGGATTCTGCGCGATGTCTTCACAATGGGCGCCCGCCCCATCGCGGCGATGAACGCGCTCAGCTTTGGCCGCCCCGATCACCCCAAGACCCGCCAGCTTGTGCATGGTGTGGTGGCCGGCGTCGGCGGATATGGCAATTGTTTTGGCGTGCCAACCGTGGGCGGCGAAGTGCGCTTTGATGCGGCCTATGACGGCAATTGCCTGGTCAATGCCTTTGCCGCAGGCCTCGCAGATGCCGACAAGATTTTCTACTCCGCTGCCTCGGGCGTGGGCATGCCGGTGGTCTATCTTGGTGCCAAAACCGGCCGTGATGGCGTTGGCGGGGCGACCATGGCTTCGGCCGAATTCGACGACACGATCGAAGAAAAGCGCCCCACCGTGCAGGTCGGCGACCCCTTCACCGAAAAGCGCCTGATGGAAGCCACGCTGGAGCTGATGGCGACAGGTGCGGTGATCTCGATCCAGGATATGGGCGCGGCGGGTCTGACCTGCTCTGCCGTGGAAATGGGCGACAAAGGCAAACTTGGTGTGCGCCTTGATCTTGAAAAGGTGCCCACGCGCGAAGAGAACATGACCGCCTATGAGATGATGCTGTCGGAATCACAGGAACGCATGCTCATGGTCCTTCGCCCCGAGCTTGAGGCAGAAGCCAAAGCCGTGTTCGACAAATGGGATCTGGATTTTGCCATTGTCGGGGAAACGCTGGCCGATGACCGGTTCCTGATCATGCTGAACGGCGAGGTCAAGGCCGACCTGCCGCTCAGCAAACTGGCCTCCACCGCCCCTGAATATGACCGCCCCTGGGTCGAAACCCCGCCAGCCGAACCCATGGCTGATGTGCCGGGGGTCGACCCGATTGACGGGCTCAAGGCGCTGATCGGTGATCCGAACTATGCCGCCAAGAACTGGGTCTATGAACAATATGACACCATGGTGATGGGCGACACCGCCCGCACGCCCGGCCTTGGCGCGGGAATTATCCGGGTGCATGGCACCGACAAGGCAATTGCCTTCACCTCCGATGTGACCCCGCGCTATGTCAAGGCGAACCCCTTCGAAGGCGGCAAGCAGGCGGTCGCGGAAGCCTACCGGAACCTGACCGCTGTTGGCGCACGGCCTTTGGCCACCACCGACAACATGAACTTCGGCAACCCCGAAAAGCCGCAGATCATGGGCCAATTTGTAGGTGCGATCAAAGGCATCGGCGCGGCGGTTGAGGCGCTGGATATGCCTATCGTGTCGGGCAATGTCTCGCTCTACAATGAAACCGACGGCGCGGCGATCCTGCCCACACCCACCATCGGCGCAGTGGGCTTGCTGGACCACACCGACGATCTGATCGGCTGCGAAGTCCGCGAAGGTCATCTTGCGCTGGTTCTGGGCGACACCGCGGGCCACCTCGGCCAATCGGCGCTGCTGGCACAGGTCTTTGGCCGCGCGGATGGCGACGCGCCCCATGTTGATCTGGCCGCAGAAAAAGCCCACGGGGATTTCATCCGCGCCAACCGTGCCCTGATCAAAGCCTGCACCGACCTCAGTGATGGAGGTCTGGCACTGGCCGCCTTTGAAATGGCCGAAGCCGCAGATGTGGGCGTCACCCTCGACACCGCAGACACGCCGACGCTGTTTGGCGAAGATCAAGCCCGCTACCTGATCGCCTGCAACTTTGATCAGGCCGAAGCCTTGATGACCGCCGCAGGTGCCGCAGGTCTGCCCCTGCATACGGTCGGCAAATTCGGCGGCAGTGATGTGTCCTTCGGCGGCACCTCCGCCCCGCTCGAAGAGCTCAAAACCATCTACCGTACCACCTTCGCGGATACTTTCGCCTGATCCTTTGGGTCCGGAGCCGCCCTTGCTTGTGCACGGGCGGCCCGATCAGCGCGGCACGGTCAAGACAAATCGCCGAGGGCCCCCGCAGGGGATACGGCTATTTGTCTTGAGCGGGACGAGAAGATTGGGCAGACAGGGCTCAAGCAAGGGATGCACCCCGGACCCTTTGGGTCAGGTGAGCCCGCAGCGAAAACCGGAAAAATCAAACACCGAATGCGGCGCAGCCGCTCATTGCTCCATGGCCAGCAACAGGCGCTGCTTTTCGCCGCTGTCATCGGGACGTGACAAAGCCTCGGCCAAAGCTTCCAACGAGGCGATGGAATGACCGGCGCGGAAACTGTCCACATGAGGCAACATCGCGCGAATGCCTGCCGCCTTCGGCGCAAATCCATCCCAGCGCAGCAGCGGGTTCAGCCAGATCAGCCGCCGCGCGGTCAGATGCAGACGCTGCATTTGCCGCCCCAAGTCCTCGGGCGCATCTCGATCCAGCCCGTCGGTGATCAAAAGAACCACCGCACCCTGCCCCATGACCCGCCGCGACCAATCGCGGTTGAATGCCTCAAGACTGGCCCCGATCCGGGTGCCGCCTTCCCAGTCCTGCGCCTCGGCCCCCGCCGCCGCCAGCGCCGCATCCACATCACGGGTGGCCAGATGGCGGGTGATATTGGTCAGGCGTGTGCCAAAGGTAAAGGCATGCACCCTGGCCCAACCTGCCCCCTGCGCGTTGCTGACAGCATGCAGAAAATGCAGGATCATTCGCGAATACTGGCTCATGGACCCTGAGATGTCGCACAGCACCACCAGATTGGGGTAACGCGGGCGCGGGGTCTTGAGCACAAGCCGGTGCATCTCGCCGCCTCTGCGCAATGCCCCGCGCAGGGTGCGGGCGGCATCGATGCGCCCGCGCGGCGCGGCCATGGCCCGGCGCGACGGCAAGGGATTGACCGGCAGGGTCAGCCGCGCCAGCATGCGTTTGGCCTGGGCAATTTCGGCAAGGCTCATCTGTTCAAAATCCAGTTGGCGCAACCGTTCGGTGGCCGACATGGTCAGGCTGGCGTCCACTTCCAATAATGGATCATCCTGGGCGGTCTCGTCTTCATCCTGCGGTAGCGGCGCATCTGCGCCGTCCAACAAGGCCTCCGCCGCGCGTTTTTCCGCCGCTTGGGCCGGTCTGTCCTCCTGTACCCCGCGGATCGCAGGCAACATCGCCGACATCATATGTTCCAGATAACGCGGATCACGCCAGTAAAGCCGGAAGATCTGCGCAAAGACCCGGCGGTGCTCCGGGCGGTTCACAAAACAGGCATGCAGGGTCCAGTAGAAATCGCGTTTTTCAGTGAAACCCGCCACCTGCACCGCGCGGATCGCGTCGATCACCCGTCCGGGGCCAATGGGCAACCCCGCCCGGCGCAGAGCGCGGGCGAAATGGGTGATGTTGCCCGCCAATTTGGGATCATCGGGCAGATCGAGGGGCAGATGTTCAGCCATGAATGGCTGATTGGAGGCTCTGCCTCCAAACCTCCGGAGTATTTTGGGCCAAAAAGGGGGTCATGCCACTTCCAGCGTGGCCCTGGCCTGATCAAGGATGCGTTTGGCCTCGGACCCTTGCAGTTTGGCAATGTCATCTTGGTATTTCAGGATCGCGCCCAATGTGTCGGCGATCACCTCGGGGCTGAGACTGATCACGTCGAGGGCCAGAAGGCATTTGGCCCAATCGATGGTTTCGGCCACGCCGGGTTTCTTGAACAAATCCTCGGTGCGCAATTGCTGGACAAAGGCGACAACCTCCCGGCTGAGCGCCTCTGATGCCTCGGGCGCGCGCGCAGCGATAATCTCCATTTCGCGGTCGAAACCGGGGTAATCGACCCAATGGTAAAGGCAGCGCCGTTTCAGCGCGTCATGCACCTCGCGGGTGCGGTTCGAGGTCAGGATCACGATCGGCGGCTCTGGCGCCTTGATCGTGCCAAGTTCGGGGATGGTGACCTGAAAATCGCTGAGCGCTTCGAGCAGGAACGCCTCAAATGGGGCATCGGTGCGGTCCAGCTCATCAATCAGCAGCACCGGCGCGCCGTTTTCATCGGGGCGCATCGCCTCGAGCAGAGGGCGTTCAATCAGATAGTCATCGCTGAAAAGCTGGGTATTGAGCGCGGCACTGTCGGCACTGCCCGTGGCCTCGGCCGTGCGGATCGCAATCATCTGGGCCGGAAAGTTCCACTCATAGACTGCAGAAGAGGCATCAAGCCCCTCGTAACACTGCAGGCGGATCAAGCGGCGGTCCAGACCCGCCGCCAATGCCTTGGCAATCTCGGTCTTGCCCACGCCAGCCTCCCCTTCGAGAAACAGCGGCCGGCCAAGCGAGAGGGCGAGAAACACCACGGTGCCCAAAGCCCGGTCGCTGATATAGCCCTGATCGTCCAGCATTTTCTGAACGGCGTCGATACTGGATATGTCTGGCATGGCAGCTCCTCTTGCCTCAAAGGTGCATCTTGGCGGCGCAGCGTCAAGCCGTGCTGGCGGATATGTCACGCCCTGCCCGCCTGCTGCTGCAAAGATTGACGCGATTCAGCCGCCCTGCCATACTCAGAGGCGAATAATATGAGGTTTCGGGGCATCTCGCACCCGGCCCAGAGGCGGCTATGAGACAGAATATCTACATCCCCAATGCGGGCGGTGCGGCCTGATATGCGCATCACCGCTGTGACCTGTGTCAAGAACGAAGGCCCGTTCCTGCTGGAGTGGATCGCCTTTCACCGTGTGATCGGCGTGACCGATTTTCTGTTTTATTCCAACGATTGCACCGATGCGACCGACCGTTTGCTGGACCGGCTGGAGGATCACGGCATGGTCGCGCATCTGCCCAATCCGGCGACCAACCGCAATTACCAGATGCAAGCGCTGAAAAAGGCGCGAAAGCATCCCTTGATCCGCAATGCCGATTGGGTCTGGGTGGCGGATGTGGACGAATTTCTCAACATTCATGTGGGCGATCATACGATCCCCGCGCTGATCCATGCATGCGGCAATCCGCAGGCAATCTCGGTCACGTTTCAGTTCTTTGCCAACGACGGTATAGAGACCTTTGAAGATGAGCCGGTGATCGCCCAATTTTTGCGCAGTCACAACCCTGACATCTGGTGCGCCGACACGGCGATTGAAGTCAAAAGCCTGGTACGTGGGGATTTCCCACTGGATTACTATGGTGCGCATCGTCCCTTCCATAATGAGGATGTGCCAAAGGAAGAGCGGCCAAGCTGGACCGATGGCGCGGGCCGTCCTGTGCCCGGCCCGTTCCGCCGCCGCGCCAACAAGCGCCGCATCCGCGCCTTTCCCGCCCATGGTGCCCGGCGATTTGCCACGTTGAACCATTATGCCCTACGCTCGCTCGACAGCTATCTGGTCAAGAACGACCGGGGCGATGTGAACCGCGAACACCGTGCCTTTGACGACAGCTATTGGCGCGAGCGCAACGATGGGGCGTTCTTTGATGACAGCATCTTGCGATACCGCGATGCGCTGAGCGAAGAGATGAACCGCCTCAAAGCCCTCCCCGGCGTTGCGGACCTGCATGCGGAGGCAGTCGCCCTTCACCGCGCCAAACGCGACGAGTTGCTGTCCCAGGACAGTTACCGCGCCATGCAGGACCAATTGCGCAATGCCAGCCGTTATTGCGCTGCTGAGGCCGCAATCCGAGAAGAGATCGGAATGGACGAAGGGGCACAGCCATGACCCGCCTGCGCATTGTCAATCTGGCCCTGCCCAAAACCGGCACCACCACCCTGACCGAGGCCTTGCGAGCCGCTGGTTTGACGGTCGCCGATTGGAAGATCCGCCCCGGCCAATCCACCCGCAATGACATTCCGCGTCAGCATCTGGGGAAAATAATCTATACCGATTATTTCGACAGCGGCGATCCATTGGCGCGGCTGGATGAGTTTGACGCCGTGAACGAAATGTCGGCCGTGCGCGAGGATCGGTCCTTGTGGCCGCAAACCGATTGGGGTCTGCTGAGCGCCATCCAGAAGCACCACCCCGGCGTCAAATTCGTACTGACGCGCCGCGATCCGGCCAAGGCAGCCAACAGCATGATGCGGTGGAACAATCTTGGCAAACGCCGACTGCCACAGGCCGATATTCCCGGCCTGCCGCGTGGCTTTGGCCAGAGCGAGACAGAACTTGCCCGATGGATGGAAGGACATTACGCCTTTTGTGACCGTGTCTTTCAGGGCTGCGACAATTTCCATGCCTATGATATCGAAGACAGCCAAGCGCCTGAAAAGCTTGCCGCCTATCTGGGCATTGAACTGCCGTGGTGGGGACAGGCCAATGTCGGCAAGGTCAAAGCGGAAGAGGCAAACTGATGCGTCTGACACTGCTGATCGGACCCAATGAGAAAGCCGCCGCGCGGTTTCGTGCGATGTTCAAACAAAAGGCGGCCGCGCTGGAGAAACAGGGCATTTGGGTGCCGGAGTGGAACCATGTAAGGCTCTATGCCGCCTGCGCGGAAACAGGCGATGTGACCTCGCTGCGCCACAAACGCGGGATGGACAGCGCCTTGGTGCAGCAGACCATGGCGCATGAGTTTCAGACATTGTTTGACAAAGAATTGCCTGAAGCGCCAGCTGATCATGTGGTGTTCAGCGCGGCACAATTGGGGTCTCTGCTGACGAAACCATCGGAAATCAAACGTTTGCACGGCCTTTTGGCGCCCTATTTCGATGACATCCAAATCGTGGCTCATGTTGAGGAACAGGCTCGGGCCTTGGCGGCGCATTACATCACGGCGATTCTGGACGGGCGGCGGCATTCGTTGCAGCAAGAGCTTGATCTGGCGAAAGGCAGCAATTGGTGGGCCGGCGCATTGGCCTTGCGACAGGGGCCGGACACCTATGCGGGCCTCTTTGACGATGTACAACATCCGCCGCATTGGCTGGACTATGCCGCGCTGCTTGATCATTGGGAAACGGTCTTTGGCAAAGGCAAAATGCACCTGCGCCCGCTTGATCTGGCCGCTTTGAGGTCAGAAACCTGCACCGATGAACTGGTGGATATGCTGGGCCTCGGCGCAAACCTTGGCAAGATGGCAGAGGAGCGGGTGTTCCATCCCGAGCCTGCGGCCTCTCTCACCCGGATGCGGCAGTTCAACGAGGTATTGATCCGCCATGCGCAGGCCAAAGACATCATTGTGCCGCGTGACCTATGCCAGCAGATGCGGATGAGCCTGCGCGTGCCCGGCCCGCCCACCGCGCCCGGCAGCCTCTTTGCGGTCTCGGACCATTTTGCCAAAGACAATGCCAAGCTGATCAAGGCCTTTCCTGGTCTGGCTGGCGCGCTGACCCCTGATGCACCAACTGTGGCTTGGCAGGAGGCTGATCCCACCAATGGGTACCGCGCAACACAATACCTTGCCGCCTATGCCCACCAGATCCGCAAGAACAGCACCCCCGTCGCCGAAAAACGCGCCGAAGCGGCGGCGGCGAAAGAGGCCACTGCGAAATTCGATACGCTTTTATCAGATGATACCGCTGACGCAGATCAGCAGGCCAGCAATGCCCGTCTGCTCAATCGGGTCAAGCTGAACCACGAAATGATCCTGAACACGCAGTTCAGACCCCACAACAATCTGGGCGCGGTCAACGAAGAGGAACTGGCAGCCGCCTACACCATCGCCCCGCCCCGCAAATTGGCCCCCGGCAGCAGCGGCAATGTCATCGTCGGCTGCATGAAAAACGAAGCGCCCTATATCGTGGAATGGATCGCCTATCACCGCGCCATCGGGGTCGATAACTTCCTGATCTACACCAATGATTGCAGCGATGGCACGGACGAGGTTCTGGGCCGCTTGCAGGATATGGGCGTGATCCAGCACCGCAACAACGACAACTGGAAAGGCAATTCCCCGCAGCAATATGCGCTGAACCAAGCCCTGAAAGAGCCCGTCATCCAAAAAGCGGAATGGATCATTCACATCGACGTGGACGAGTTCATGAACGTGCGCACCGGTAACGGGACTTTGGATGATCTCTTTGCCGCTGTGCCGGATGCCACCAATATCGCGATGACATGGCGGCTGTTCGGGCACAACGGGATCACCCAATTGAACGATGCCTTTGTGATTGATCAATTTGACGCCTGTGCGCCGAAATACTGCCCCAAGCCGCATACGGTCTGGGGGTTTAAGACGATGTTCCGCAACATCGGGGCCTATGCCAAAATTTCCTGCCACCGTCCCAACAAACTGGACGAAGGGTTTGAAAACAAAATCAAATGGGTAAACGGCTCCGGTCAGGATATGACCCGCGACGCCGCGCATAACGGCTGGCGGTCCTCAAAGAACAACATCGGTTACGACCTTTTGCAGCTGAACCATTATGCGCTGCGCTCTGCCGAGAGTTTCCTGATCAAACGGCAAAGAGGACGCGCGTTGCATGTGGATCGCTCGATCGGCATCAACTACTGGATTCGGATGGACTGGTCCGATTTCCGCGACATCACCATCAAACGCAACATTCCCCGTGTCCGCGCCGAATATGATGATTTGATGCGGGACGACATACTGCGCCAAGCCCATCAGGACGGTTTCGAATGGCACAAGGCCAAGGCAAGGGAATTGCACCAAATGCCGGAATTTCAGGATCTTTACCGCCAGGCGCTTGAGGTCAAGCTGAACGAAACCGAACGGGTGGCCTATGCCCTTTCGCTGGATATGGAGAGTTGAGCATGGACGGCCAAGCGACTGAAGACACAGGATTTGTCCGGTCTCGCGGGATGAAATTTCCCAAGCACCCCGAGATCATGCAGGGTAAAATTCGCCGGTTGTTGCGGTCCAATTCCTATGAGGCCAAAGAAACCGAAGCCGCCCTGCGTGTGGTGCGCGAGGGCGATGTGGTGGTCGAACTGGGCGGCGGTATCGGGTATATGTCCACGCTGGTGGCCACCAAACGCGCGATCAAATCGGTGCATGTATTTGAAGCCAATCCAAACCTGATCCCCTATATCCGCTCGGTCCACGTGGCCAATAACGTGACCAACGCCCATGTGACCAACGCCATCCTAGGTCCGCGCAAGGGATCGGTGGATTTTTATGTGCGCGAACCCATGCTTGGCTCGTCCATGCAGGTGCTGGAGGGTGAGGTTGATCCACCCTCTGCAAAGGTGGACGTGCTGAATGCCAAAGCGACCTTCAAGGAGATTGGTGCAACCGTCCTGATCTGCGATATCGAGGGGGCCGAGGTCGATCTGATCCCGCAATTGGATCTGACCGGTCTCAGGGCCGCAATCATCGAAACCCATCCACAGTGGATCGGGCCAGAGGGCATCAACAAGGTCTTCCGCGCCTTTATGGATGCCGGTCTGGCCTATTACCATCGCGGCTCGCATGGCAAGGTTCTGGCCTTTCGGACGGATTGGTAAGTGACCCACCTCGCCATCCTCTGCGTCAAGAACGAAGGCGCGTTTCTGCTGGAATGGCTGGCCCATCACCGTGCCTGCGGGTTTGACGATTTTATTGTCTTTTCAAATGACTGCAGCGATGGCACCGATCAAATTCTGGACCGGTTGCAAGACATTGGCTGGCTGACCCATCACCGCAATGGCGGCCCCTACGACAGTGGCGGCATTCAGTTTACCGCGCTCAAACAAGCGTCCAAGCTGGATGCGGTCAAGCGGGCCGAGTGGATTTTGCCGCTGGACGTGGACGAATTTGTGAACATTCACTGCGGCGATCACACGTTGGCCGCGCTGCACACCGCCCTGCCCGAGGCAACGGCGATCACGCTGACATGGCGGCTGTTTGGCAATGGCGGCATTGCCCGCTACGCAGATGTGCCCGTGACAGAGACCTTCACCCGGTGCGCCCCCAAGGTCATGCCTTGGCCGTGGCGGGCGGCGATGTTCAAAACGCTGTATCGCAATGACGGGATCTACCGCAAACCCGGCGTGCACCGGCCCCGTGATCCAGACAAAACCCGCCTGAGCGAGGCGCAATGGTTTGACGGGCGCGGAGAGGCTTTGGATGACAGCTTCCGCACCAAGGGGATCTTTTCCGATTTCCGGCAGGACAACACACCTCTGGTGCAGTTGAACCATTACCCCCTTGGCGCGATGGAAAGCTATATTCTCAAGGCTGACCGTGGCCGCGCCGTACATGCCGAGGACCGTTTGGGCATGGACTATTGGGTCGAACGGAATTTCAACACCGACACGGACACTTCCATTTCCGCATTGGCCCCCCGGCGCGACGCCCTGCAGGCGGAATTGCACGCCGATCCCGTGCTGGGAGAGCTGCACCAACAAGCCGTGCAATGGCGCAAAGACCGCTTTGACGCGCTGATGCTGGAAGAGCCGAACCGCGCCCTTTTTGGCCGTTTGGCGATGACGCCAGCCTCTGAACCGGTCCCTTCTGAAACCGCTAGTTTCCTCATGTCTTATGGGCGAAGGGCGCAAAACCGCCACTAAACCTCACTGTTTTCACACGCATTTTCCGCAATTTCGCCGCATTGGGCCGGTAAATCCTCATACAAATGCGCACAAAATAAGCGCGAATATGCTATTGAGGACGTGGCAATGACAAAAGAGACGCCCACACTTCAGATGTCACTGGTAGACCTGCCTCGGCGGGACTGGCTTGGTGCAATCGAAAGCATTTGTGAAAACGAAGGTTTCTACGAACCTTTGGGCCGACGCCACTTTGCCGCTTATGTTGAAAAAGGCGATACATTGGTGGTCTCCTTCGAGACCATTCAAGGCATTCACGCCCTGTCCGACTATGGCCAACCTCTGGCCTGGGACATGGCCCGCAACCACAATTGGTCCAGCCTCAGCATTATCAGCCATGGCGATACATGGTTCCGCGACAACAAGGTTTACGGTTTTTTCGACCGCCTGATCGACGAAGGCGTGTTTGACGAGTTTGAGACCATCCTGTTTTATGGCGCTGGTCCCTGCGGCTATGCCGCCGCCGCCTTTTCGGTGGCTGCCCCCGGCGCCCGTGTGGTGGCGATCCAGCCGCAGGCCACGCTGGACCCGCGCGTCACCGAATGGGACAACCGCTTTACCGAGATGCGGATCATCGATTTTACATCCCGCTATGGCTATGCCCCCGATATGCTGGATGCGGCCGAACAGGCCTATGTGATGTATGACCCGCGTGAACAGCTTGATGCCGTTCACGCCGCACTTTTCACCCGTCCCAATGTGCGCAAACTGCGGATGCCCTATATGGGCGGCGCCTTGCAGACAGATCTGCTGGAGATGGAACAATGGGAGGCGCTGCTGTGCGCTGCAGCGGATGACCGGCTGACCGTGCGCCGCTTTGCCAAGATGTACCGCGCCCGCCGCGACTACCGCCCCTACCTGCGCAATCTGATGAAACACCTCGAAGCCGAGGAACGTATTCCGATGCTTCTCGCGCTGTGCCGCAATGTAACAAGCCGCATGAACGCCCGCAAATTCGCCAACAAGCTGCGCGAATACGACGAAGAACCAGAGCAGAAAGCAGCAGAACAAGGCTAGGATTGGCAAACGCTCTGTGCTAGCGGAAGCGCCATGACACAGAGCCTGACACTCCGCCGCCCCGATGACTGGCATTTGCACCTGCGCGATGGCGATATGCTGCGCGCCGTGCTGCCCCATACCGCCAATCACTTTGCCCGCGCCATCATCATGCCCAATCTGGTGCCGCCGGTTGTGACCGGTGCCGACGCCGCCGCTTACCGCGAGCGCATCATGGCCGCATTGCCCGAGGGCAGTGATTTTGAGCCGTTAATGACACTCTACCTGACCGAAGATACAGATCCCGAAGATCTGGCCGCCGCCCATGCCAGTGGGCTGGTGAAAGCGGTGAAGTTATACCCCGCAGGCGCAACAACCAATTCCGCCAGCGGTGTCAGCGACTTTAACAAAGTTGCAAAAGTCCTTGAAAAAATGGCCGAAATCGGCCTGCCGCTTTGCACCCATGGCGAAGTGACCAACAGCGACGTGGATATTTTTGACCGCGAGGCCGTGTTCATCGACCGTGTGCTAGACCCCATCCGCAAGGACCATCCGGCGCTGCGCGTCATCATGGAACATATCACCACAAAAGATGCCGCTGATTATGTGCGCTGCGCGGATCAGAACCTCGCGGCAACAATCACGACGCACCATCTGGTGATCAACCGCAATCATATCCTCGCCGGGGGTATCAAGCCGCATTACTACTGCCTGCCCGTGGCCAAACGCGAAACCCACCGTCTTGCCCTTCGGGCCGCGGCCACATCCGGCGATCCACGGTTTTTCCTTGGGACCGACAGCGCCCCGCACACCGACGCCAACAAGCTGCTGCCTTGCGGCTGCGCGGGCTGTTTCACTGCGCCCAACACCATGTCGATCCTTGCTGAAGTGTTTGAACAAGAAGGCAAACTTGATCAGCTTGAGGCTTTCGCATCGCTGAACGGGCCTGCCTATTACGGCCTGCCAGCGAACGAGGACCAGATCACCCTGATCCGCGAAACGCCCAGCTTTCCTGTGCAGATAGACACGCCCGATGGCCCCGTCACCGTCTTTGATCCCGATATGCCACTGCACTGGCGTGTTGCTTAAATTTCAATCCCAGCCTGCCACCAAAGGACCGCCTGCATGATCCCTTCCAGCTACCCCACCGCCGAAGAAATGGCCCGCCTCACCGCCCGGATGCTGCTTGAGATCAAGGCGGTGCATTTCAACGCCGATGAACCCTTCACCCTGGCCTCCGGCCTGCCCAGCCCCACCTATATCGACTGCCGCAAGCTGATCAGCTATCCGCGCATTCGCAGCACCTTGATGGATTTTCTCACCGTCACCGTGATGCGCAACGCAGGTTTTGAGGCGTTTGACAACATTGCAGGCGGCGAAACCGCAGGTATTCCCTTTGCCGCCATGGTCGCCGAACGCATGGCGCTGCCGATGACCTATGTGCGCAAGAAGCCCAAAGGATATGGCCGCAATGCCCGGATCGAAGGCGCGATGAGCGAAGGTGAACGTGTGCTGCTGGTCGAAGATCTGACCACCGACGGCGGATCAAAGCTGAGCTTTGTGGACGCCATCCGCGAGACCGGCGCGACCTGCGCCCATACGGCGGTGATCTTTTATTACGGTATCTTCCCGCAGACCGAAAAGACCCTTGGCGATCACGGCGTGGCCCTGCACAGCCTGTGCACATGGTGGGACGTTCTGGCCGAAGCCAAGGCGCAGGGCGCGTTTGACGAAAGCACCCTGTCCGAAGTTGAGGCGTTCTTGAACGCACCAAAAGAATGGCAGGACGCCCGAAAAGTCTAACGGCCCTAAACCCACAATATGTTGACGTCGCATGCCCTTTCGGGGCAAGATGAAGTGTGCGCAAAGCCTTCCACAACTTATCCACATAAACATACAATTTGCGCCGATCCGCGCCTCTGTCTATGACAGAAGCGGGACAGACAGGGTGAGATAATGAACGAAATAACATCGCTGAACGCGAACCAGATCGCTGTGCAGGCCCCTGAAACAATGCCGCATTCCATCGAGGCTGAACAACAGCTTCTGGGTGCGATACTGACCAATAACGACATTTATGATCGTGTTGCCTCGATCATCACGGCCAAGCATTTTTACGATCCGGTTCATGCCCGCATTTTCGACATTGCGGCCGCCCGCATCGCCAAGAACAACCTTGCCTCGCCCGTGACTCTCAAAGCCTTCATGGAAGATGACGAAGGCCTCAGGGAATTGGGCGGTCCGGCCTATCTGGCCCGTCTGGCCGGCGCTGCGATCTCTGCCTTTGCGGTGCGCGACTATGCCCAGATGATCTATGATCTGGCGGTCCGCCGCGACCTGATCCAACTGGGCCGGGACATATCGGCCAAGGCCGCGCAGGTCGATGTCAAATCAGAGCCACGCGAGCAAATCGTCGAGGCCGAGCAACAGCTTTACAAGCTGGCTGAGCAAGGCCAGACCGAAAGCGGTTTTCAAAGCTTTCTCAAGGCGGTAACCGATGCTGTTAATGTTGCCAACGCCGCTTATCAACGCGAAGGCGGGCTTGCAGGGCTGTCCACCAAACTGAACGATCTGGACAACAAGCTGGGTGGCTTGCACAAGTCGGACCTTTTGATCCTCGCCGGTCGTCCGTCGATGGGCAAAACCTCGCTTGCGACCAACATCGCCTTCAACATTGCCAAGGCCTATCGCCGTGGCACGCGCCCCGACGGCACCGAGGGGGCTGTCGATGGCGGCGTGGTAGGGTTCTTTTCCCTAGAGATGAGCGCCGAGCAGCTCGCGGGCAGGATTTTGGCGGAAGCGTCGGAAATCTCCAGCCACAAAATCAGGCAAGGCGACATGGACGAAACCGAATTCCGGCGGTTCGTCAACGCCGCCAAGGAACTGGAGGCCTGCCCGCTTTTCATTGATGACACCGCTGCCATTCCGATTGCGCAGCTTTCTGCGCGGGCGCGGCGGCTCAAGCGGACGCACGGTCTGGATCTGCTGATCGTGGACTATTTGCAGTTGGTGCGCGGCACGGCTGAAAACCGGGTGCAGGAAATTGGCGAAATTTCCATGGGTCTCAAAGCCATCGCCAAGGAACTGGATATTCCGGTGATCGCCCTGTCACAGCTGTCGCGGCAGGTGGAAAGCCGCGAAGACAAGCGCCCGCAACTGTCAGACCTGCGCGAATCCGGCTCCATCGAACAGGATGCGGACGTGGTGATGTTCGTGTTCCGCGAAGAATACTACGTCGAGCGGGAAAAGCCCGGCGAAGAACGTCTTGACGAGATGGCCGAATGGCAAGAACGCATGGCCCGCCTGCACGCCAAGGCCGAGGTGATCATTGGCAAGCAGCGCCACGGTCCAATTGGCACGGTCGAGCTGAGCTTTGAAAGCGAGTTCACCCGCTTTGGCAATCTTGCAAAGCCTTGGCAGCAAAGCCCGGAAGGGTTTTGAGGTCAGGATAACGGTATGAAACGGCGGGCTGATGGGCCCGCCGTTCTTGCTTATTGAGCGGCCTTTTTGACCTCGTATTTTAGACCCTTGGCCGTGCCCTTGGCAAAACCTTTCCAATAGCTGTGGTCTTCCTTGGCCGTGCCGTCTTCGTTCATCGACCACACGCCCGCGTTTGAATCCTCGGTCAGCTTAAGATGGGCGGCTTTTTCGGCATCGCCTTTCAGATGGGAATCCAGCCACGCGGTTACAAAATGCTGTGCAATGTTGTTCATCCGCGCAGAATCCCAGACCGGATCGGTGTAGTGCTCCGAGATGTCAAAGCCTTTGCTTTCGTTGAAGTAATAGCTTTCCTTTGGCGCAGGCATCGGGGCACCGGAGTTGTGGCCCCCGTTGACATAGGTCAGCAATGCGCGGTCCACATTGCTGGCGTTGTCCCAGATGGCCCGCACACCGTTTTCATAAAGCGAAACATCGTCCTGCGATCCGGCGATGAACAGCATCGGGATTTGTATCCCCGCCAGTCCATCGGCATCCCAAAACCCGGTGTTCATACCCCAGGGGCCAAAAGCCACGGCGGTCTTGATCCGTGCGTCAGGCAACGCGTTATGGGTCTCGCTGCCCGCTTGGTGGATGCCAAGCGTGCCGTGCGGCCCGCCCCAAGGATACCCAACCGAGGCTTCAGTCACACCGCCACCTGCGGTGATGATTGCGCCGTAACCGCCCATGGAATAACCGATCAAACCGGTGTTGCCTGCATCGTATAGCCCGGCAAAATCACCGCCCTCCGTCGCCATCTGCGCCATTTCCTCAAGCACGAACAACTGGTCCAGCGAGCGGTTCACAAGCGTAGAGCCAAACGCCGCCTGCGTCCGGTAGGTGCTGTCCGTATGGTCGATCGAGGCCACGACATAGCCCTTTGACGCGATGTTCTCCGCCAGATGGGACAGCAGGAAACGGTTGCCCGGATAGCCATGGCTGATCAATACCAGCGGATAAGCCGTGTCTGTCTGCGCAGGTGCGGCATCGCGCACGGCGCGGCCCGTCAGTGTCACTTCGGTTGTGCCATCGCGCAGAAACGCCTTGAGCGTGGTGTCGCCGCTGGCCCCTGCGGCTGCGGGATACCACATCTCGACCGTCAAGGGCCGGTCATAGCGCGGCCAAGCGTCCGGCTTGGGTGCGGCAGGGTCGATAGCCAGAATATTGATCTGGTCCGCATTGACCATCTCAAGCTGGCGCACGCCCACGGGCATCTCGCCATAGGCGGCCAGTTCCGGTGCGCTTGGCAATTGTGTATCTATGGGGTTTTCGGCCAATGCGGCGCTCCCGATCAGGCTGGCGCTGGCCGCAAGGGCCGCCAATGATGTTGATCTGTTCATGATGTCCTCCCTTTATCCGGACCAGCTTAGAGTGCGGCAGGGACAGGGCAAGAAATGCTTTGGTGACGTTGCGGCGTTTCGGCCTAGCCCGACACCCGCGCAGCCTGCGTTATTTCCGCCGTGCTTAGCCCGTATCTGTCCGCAAAACGGACCCGCGCGGCGACAAGGCGCGGATCATCCGGTGACATACCAAGAGTGCGGATGAACTCCATCCGCTGTTGCGATTTGAGCGCCTCGCGGTCGATATCGGTGCCCATGGCGCGGTCAATGATCTCGCCGCCAGGGCTGACATGGAACCATTTGCCGAAGTCGCGGAAATGATGTTGATTGTGCAGCCGGGTCACATGCCGCTCAACTGCGGTTTTGGGCAGGTTCAGATGGGCGGTCATATGGAACCACTCATAAACCATAAACATCAAAACCCCGCCCGCAGGCACAATCGCAACCGCGATCCAGATGGCATCCGCCGCCCCAAAAAGAGCGGCAATCCCCCAGACCGCAAGGAAATTAAACGCCAGCATCGGCAGCGCAACCCAGATCGGCACAAAGAACAACCCGTGATTGGTTGGGAAATCGTGATGGCCGTAATGCGCCTGATAGAGCAGATCAAATGCCCATTGGCGGCGCGGCGGATTCAGGTGAAAGACATGGCGGTGCAGGTTGTATTCGTTCAACAATTGCGCCCCGATGCCCAGCGGCACCAGCAACCACACCCAAGCTGGCCCGGCGAAAATCATCGCAACAAAGGCCAGCCCGCAGGCCAGCGCCATGATCCAGATCGCGGGATGTTTGAACATGATCGACAGTCGCAACATGGGTCTGATGCCCCCTTTCAAGGCAAGTGTGCTTTGACGGCCCTTGGTTTGTAAAGCGTGGCGCGCGCAAGCTGACGCGAGGTCGACTTGCATAACCCTTGCGCGAATTTGTTGCGCTGATCCGGCGGGTTCAGCAAATCTGCCCGCCATCGCTTGACGCATCGCAGGTTTTGAGCCAGCAGAAGCCCATGACAACTGCACATCTCACCATCGACCTTTCTGCCATTGCAACCAACTGGCAGGCCCTGAACCGCCTCACAGATTGCGCCACCGCAGCCGTGATCAAGGCGGATGCCTATGGTCTTGGCATCGAACAGGTTGGCCCTGCCCTTGCCGCCGCGGGCGCACGGCAGTTCTTTGTCGCCGCCGCGGAAGAAGGCGCTGCGCTGCGCCGCGTGCTTGGCCCCGGCCCGGAGATCCTGATCCTGTCTGGCCACATGGATGGCGACGCACAGCTGTTGCAGCAAGCCGATCTGGTGCCGATGATCAACTCGGTGGATCAGTTGCTGATGCAAGTCGAGGCCCTGCCGGGGCACCATTTCGGCGTGCAACTGGACAGCGGCATGAACCGGCTGGGGATGGAGCCCGCCGAATGGGCCGCCCTGCGCGATATTGCAGAGGCACAGGATTTGCGGCTGGTGATGTCGCATCTGGCCTGCGCGGATGAACCGGACCACCCGATGAATGCCGCGCAATTGGCCAGCTTCAAGGAAATGGTTCAAGGGGTTGAGGCACCTTTGTCGCTGGCGGCCACGGGCGGTATCCTGCTGGGCCGGGATTATCATTTTGATCTGACCCGCCCCGGTGTCGGTCTCTATGGTGGCCTGCCTTTTGTCGATGCCGTGCCGGTTGTGACGCTGGATCTGCCGGTGATCCAGATCCGTGATGTGGAGCCAGGCGAGTCCGTAGGCTATGGCAACGCCTTTGTGGCGCAGCGCCAGACCCGCATTGCCACAGTGGCCGCCGGTTATGCCGACGGGCTGATCCGCGCGATGGGCGGCACGGCAACTGTGACCTGCGACGGGCAGAAACTGCCCGTTGTCGGGCGGGTTTCCATGGATATGCTCACCATTGACGTGACCGCGCTGGACCATGCCCCGGCAACGCTGCAACTGCTGGGCCAGCATCAATCCGTTGACACGGTGGCCGGATTTGCCGGAACCATCGGCTATGAAATCCTGACCTCGCTTGGGGCGCGGTACAACCGTAGCTATATCGGGTAACATCAAGGGCGCGAACAAAGTGCCAAAGGGTTTGTTTTGCCATGGCACTATTGAAATTTCTCAACCTGTCCTTGCTGATCCTCTACCCCATTGCTTGGACGGCCCCCTTGATGCGGGCAGGCCTGCTGCCGCTGTTTTCGCTGAGTGAGATATCCGTGCTGACGGGTCTGCAATCACTTTGGGCATCCGACATTTTTCTGGCGCTTCTGGTGACGGTGTTTGCTCTTTTTGCACCATATCTCAAGACGATAGGCCTCGCGCTTGTGCAGTTTGGATGGCTCAGTGAGCGCAGCCTGCCCGCGTTGCATGTGCTGGGAAAACTGGCGATGGCCGATGTGTTCCTGATCGCGCTTTATATCACGCTCACCAAAGGCATCGGGCTGGGCCGGATTGAAACCGCATGGGGGCTCTATCTGTTCACGGCCTGCATTCTGGCATCGCTGCTGATCTCCTGGCGCACCGAGAACCTGTTAGCAAGACCGCACCCTAAAGAGTGATCCGCGCTGCCCCTGCGGTTTTTCTTTGACCCCGCGCATCACCTCCGCCACAAGACGATATGGCAAAATCGAGCAAGACATTCTCCTGCGCCAGCTGCGGGGCCAGTTTCAACAAATGGTCCGGGCGCTGTGACGGCTGCGGCGAATGGAATACCATTCAAGAAGACAAAGGCATTTCCGCCGGACCGCCCAGCAAATCACTGGGCGCACGTCGCGGTGCGGCGCTGGAACTGACGGATCTGGCCACTGAAGAGGCGCCGCCGCCGCGCAGCCATTCCGGCATTGGCGAGTTGGACCGCGTTTTGGGCGGCGGGCTTGTGCCGGCCTCGGCCATTCTGGTGGGCGGCGATCCGGGCATCGGCAAATCCACCCTGCTTTTGCAGGCCGCGGCGCATTTTGCCAAGAACGGCATCAAGACCATCTATGTCAGCGGCGAAGAGGCCAGCGCACAGGTGCGCATGCGGGCTCAGCGCCTTGGTCTTGCGGATGCGCCGGTGAAACTGGCCGCCGAGACCAACTTGCGCGATATCCTGACGACGCTGGACGCAGAGCGCCCGCAGCTTGCGATCATCGATTCCATTCAGACCATGTGGGCTGACAACGTTGAAAGCGCGCCGGGATCGGTCAGCCAGGTCCGCGCCGCCAGCCATGAATTGACCGCCTTTGCCAAACGCACCGGCACGTCGGTCATTCTGGTGGGCCATGTCACCAAGGAAGGCCAGATCGCAGGCCCGCGTGTTGTGGAACATATGGTCGACACCGTGCTTTATTTCGAAGGCGAGCGTGGCCATCAGTTCCGTATCCTGCGCAGCGTCAAAAACCGCTTTGGTCCCGCCGACGAAATTGGCGTGTTTGAAATGACCGGGCACGGATTGTCCGAAGTGACCAACCCTTCTGCCCTGTTTCTCAGTGAACGTGGTCAACCCGCCGCCGGATCTGTGGTCTTTGCGGGGATCGAGGGCACAAGGCCCGTGTTGGTGGAACTTCAGGCGCTTGTTGCCCCCTCGCCGCATTCGCAGGCGCGCAGAACGGTTGTGGGCTGGGATTCGGGGCGGCTGGCGATGATCCTTGCGGTTCTTGAGGCCCGCTGCGGCATCCCGTTTGCAGGGCTGGATGTATACCTCAACGTGGCAGGCGGCATGAAAATCTCGGAACCTGCCGCAGATCTGGCGGTCGCTGCTGCGCTCCTCAGTGCCAGGGAAGACGTGGCCCTGCCCGCAGAAACTGTTGTTTTTGGCGAGATTAGCCTCTCTGGCGCCCTGCGACCGGCCTCTCAGACCGAAAACAGGTTGAAAGAAGCGCAAAAACTTGGTTTTACCAGCGCCATCGCTCCGTCGGGCGGCAAAGCTGTTGGCACCTCTGGGATCACCCTCAACACAATGAGCGATCTCACCGGGTTTGTTGGCGAAATATTCGGAGCGGGCTGAGGCCCATAGCGGAAGGCAAAAGGCAAATGGAAGGTTTTACCATTATTGATGGCGTGGTGGCATTGGTCATCGTGTTGTCCGCCCTGTTGGCCTATGGCCGTGGGCTGGTGCGAGAGAGCATGGCAATTGTGGGCTGGGTGGCGGCGGCTGTTCTGGCGTTTCTGTTTGCGCCTCGGGTCGAACCATTGGTGCGCGAAATTCCGGTTGTCGGTGAATTTCTGGCGGACAGTTGTGAATTGTCGATCATTGGCGCCTTTGCCATTGTCTTTGCCATTGCGCTGATCGTTGTGTCGCTCTTCACACCGCTGTTTTCATCGCTGGTGCAACGCTCGGTGCTGGGTGGATTGGATCAGGGGCTTGGTTTTGTCTTTGGCGTGGCACGGGGCATCTTGTTGGTTGCGATTGCCTTTTTTGTCTACGACACCGTGATCACTGGCCAGCAATACACCATTGTGGACGAAAGCCGTTCTGCCGCTGTGTTTGGCCAATTCACCGGCCAGATCGAAGAGCAAAACCCCGAAGAGGCCATGGGCTGGATCACCTCGCGTTACGAGGCATTGGTGGGCAATTGCGGGCAATAAGCCCCAAGGCCCGGCCCCTGTTGATCGAGACCGCACAACCGCTATCCGGTGATGTATCTGGACAAAGGCAAAAACCGCCCGGATCAGACGTTCTTGCGGGGTGACATGCGCGATCATTCCCCCTAAACAGGCGATGTCTGTTAGCCGGATTCGGAGCCTCACCGTTGTCCAAGATCATGCCCCCCGCCCATCCCTTTGACACCTCCTATCTGCGCGATAGTGATGATGGTGATAAACTCAAGGAAGAATGCGGGGTGTTCGGCGTGATCGGCGTTGCTGATGCCGCCAATTTTGTCGCCCTCGGCCTGCACGCCTTGCAACACCGCGGCCAAGAGGCCGGCGGCATTGTCAGCCACCATCCTGATGCCGGTTTTCAATCCGCCCGCCGCTTTGGCTATGTGCGGGACAACTTCACCTCGCAGGACGTCATGGAAACCCTGCCTGGCCCGCTGGCCATCGGGCATGTGCGGTATTCCACCTCCGGCAACAAAGGCCCGACCGCGATCCGCGATGTGCAGCCGTTTTTTGGCGAATTTGCCATGGGCGGCGCGGCCATTGCCCATAACGGCAACATCACCAACGCCGAAGCCCTGCGCCGCGAATTGATCGAACGGGGCAGCATTTTTCAATCCTCGTCAGACAGTGAATGCATCATTCACCTGATGGCCCGTTCCCTGCAACGCAACATCCCCGAACGCATGGAAGACGCCCTGCGACGGGTTGAAGGGGCGTTTTCCATCGTCGCGATGACCCGTACAAAGCTGATCGGTGTGCGTGACCCGCTGGGCGTGCGCCCGCTGGTTCTGGGCAAGGTCGGTGACGGCTGGGCGCTCAGTTCAGAAACCTGCGCGCTGGATATCATCGGCGCAGAATTTGTTCGCGAGATCGAGCCGGGCGAGATGGTCGTTATCACTTCCAAGGGGCTTGAATCGCATTTCCCCTTCCGCCGTCAGCCCTCGCGGTTCTGCATCTTCGAACATGTCTACTTCAGCCGCCCTGACAGCATTCTGGGTGGACGGTCCGTATACGAAACCCGCGAAGCCATTGGCCGCGAGCTGGCCAAAGAAAGCCCGGTCGAGGCCGATCTGGTCTGCCCCGTGCCGGACAGTGGCACGCCTGCGGCCATCGGTTTTTCGCTGGAATCCGGCATTCCCTACGCCATGGGGATCATTCGGAACCAATACATGGGCCGCACATTTATTGAGCCGACAGAACAGATCCGCAACATGGGTGTGCGTCTGAAACTGAACGTCAACCGTGCCCTGATCAAGGGCAAGCGGGTGATCTTGGTGGACGACAGCGTGGTGCGCGGCACCACCAGCCGCAAGATCAAGGAAATGATCCTCGATGCCGGCGCCAAGGAGGTGCATTTCCGCATCGCATCGCCGCCCACGGCCTGGCCGTGTTTTTATGGCGTGGACACGCCGCAGCGCGAAAAACTGCTGGCCGCGACCATGTCCGAAGAGGAAATGCGCGAACATCTGGCGGTGGACAGTCTCAAGTTTATCTCGCTTGACGGGCTTTACCGCGCGGTGGGTGAAACAAAGGGGCGCGACAAGAAGTGTCCGCAATATTGCGATGCCTGTTTCTCTGGCGAATATCCGGTCACCCCAGCCGATCAGATCAGCCATGGTTTCGAGATGAAGCCAGCGGCGGAATAGCAACACTTGCACGCAAGCCCGATCGCGACGCTTGCGTGATCCCGCACATCCCCCTATCTGAGCCGCAACGTATCGCCCAGCCGCGATATGATGGAGTGTTTATGTCTACGATTGTGGTCCGCCACTAAGATCCGGCCAGCCGGATCGACCTAACCCAAACCCCTACCGCGCGTCAGGCCGGTGGGCGTTTTGCGTTGACGTAAATCCACGAGACATCACAGTGAACATCTCAAAACACGAACAGCGTGTTTTGCACGTCCTTGCACAGGGCGGCGCAATTCATTTCGAACGTATGCCCAACGGCAAAATCAACAGCGTCAGTTGTTACACACGGCAGGGGCACCTGCTGGAGGACTGTACGCTTCCCCTCTTTGACCGCCTCAAGAAACGGCGGTTCATCAAATCCAAAGGCGGACGCCCCTACCGGGTCACCCAGCAGGGTCTGGCCTGCGTCCGCGCACAACTCGACAACAGATAGGCGATAAATATGACATTAACCATCACACCAACACGCGCCGATGACATCCCTGCCCTTGGGCAGATCCTTGACCAGACCGAGCTTTTTCCGCCTGAGATGCTCAAGGAAATGCTCATGCCCGCTTTGGATGGCAGCCATCCCGCGCTGTGGCTCACTGCACATCTGGACGGCAGTGCCATCGGGTTCAGCTATACCGAGCCTGAAATGCTTGCCGAAGGGGCGTGGAACATGCTGGCCATTGCCATCGCACCGGACCATCAGGGCAAGGGACATGGCGCAGATCTTGTCCGCGCAACAGAAGCGCAGCTGCGCCAAAATGCGCAGCGACTGCTGATTGTGGAAACTTCCGGTTTGGCGGCATATGCCGCCACCCGCCGTTTCTATGACACCGCCGGTTATGACCAAGAGGCCCGCATTAGGGATTTTTGGGCTGATGGCGACGACAAGGTGATCTTTCGCAAACGGCTTTGAGCGGTTGGCCCCTGACCCGCAATCCAGGTCGGGGGCCAACCTCCTGCCATCTTTTGTCAGCAATTCATGGCATAACCCAAAGGATGCAACATGCGCCCGCCCCGCTTCTGGCCCTGATCGCCAAATGGTCCGGCCCCGCCCAGCAAGGGCTTTGGGCCTGCCGCGCCATCTTTCACGATGTGGCGGGGACCGCTGGCATCGGGCATCTGGACGAAAGCCTCAAATGGGGCCAACCGTCCTGGCGGCCGAAAAAGCCGCGCACAGGGTCGACTTTGCGGGTCAGTTGGGACAGCGGTGATCCCAATCACCTGCCCCTGTTTGTGGATTGCAAAACCGATTTGGCCAGCCGCATGCGGACCCTTTACCCCGATTTGCCGCAAAATGACGGGCGGCGGCGTCTTGCGGTGGATCTGACACAGCCCCTGCCGGAGCAGGCCATCGCGCATCTGGCGCAGATGACCTTCTGCTATCATCTGAAAACCGCCGCTGTCGGCTAATCTCCGCCGCCGTATTGGCAGGCTTTGGCTGACGCCAAGACAGGCCCCTTTTACCTTCTTACGGGCGTTGTTAGCTGGCTGTTAACACACCACCCGTTAAGCAGCCGGGCCAGAGAGCCAGGCGCAAGAAGGCATATATGACATCGCAGACATCGCAGGGGCAGACGCCCCCACAGGTGGCCAAACTGGCCACCGAACAGGTTCGCTTGGACAGCACCGCAGTGATCGGGATTTTCGGCAGCAACGCCGCGCCCGGCGCCTTGATCCGTACCCACCGAGGCAAGATTGAACGGGTCGCGGTGGGCGATAAGGTCGCAGGGGGCGTGGTCGCCGCGATCAGCGAAAACGCCGTAATCCTGAACAAACGTGGCAAAACCACCCAGATGAAGCTGCCCCAGACCTGACAGCAGCCTTGACGCGCAAGGCCGCGAAGTGCAAACCGCGCCCATGACAAAAACCGTATTGATCACAGGCGCCTCGCGCGGCCTTGGCGCCGCCCTGGCAGAGGCTTTGGCCCCCACCCATCACATCATCGCTGTGGCCCGCACCACCGGCGCCCTAGAAGAGCTGGATGACCGCATTCAGGCCGCTGGCGGCACTGCCACGTTGGCCCCGATGGACATCACCACCGCTGATGCCATGGCGGTCCTGTGCAAGGGCATTCATGACCGTTGGGGCAGCCTTGATCTGTGGCTGCACACCGCCATTCACGCCGCGCCGCTGGCCCCTGCCGATCATGTGGATGCCAAGCATCTGGCCAAATCCATCGACATTAACGTCACCGCCACATCGCGGCTGATCACCTATGTTGCGCCTTTGCTGGGGCAATCCGGTCAGGCGGTGTTCTTTGACGACCCTTGCGCGGGCCAGAAATTCTTTGGCAGCTATGGCGCCTCCAAAGCGGCGCAGATGGCGCTGGCCCGGTCCTGGCAGGCCGAAACTGCCAATATCGGCCCCAAGATCCAGATCGCCACACCCGCGCCTATGCCCACCGGCACCCGCGCCCGGTTCTTTCCCGGCGAGGATCGCAGCCCGCTGAGTGACACCAAAACCCAGGCCGCTGCGGTATTGGCGCAACTCTAAACGCTGCTGTGGGGTAAATTGCGGCTCGGCAAGGCCCGCATCCTTGCCCAGTCGCGGCCCCTCGCCTATCAAGGCGAAAAAGGGGCTTTCATGCGCATTCTGATCACAAATGACGACGGTATCAACGCGCCGGGGCTGCAGGTTCTGGAAGAGATCGCCAAAACCCTTGCCGGACCGGAGGGAGAGGTCTGGACCTGCGCCCCCGCGTTTGAACAATCCGGCGTTGGACATTGCATCAGCTACACCCACCCGATGATGATCGCCAAGATGGACGAGCGCAGCTTTGCCGCCGAGGGATCGCCAGCCGATTGTGTGCTTGCCGCGCTGCATGACGTGATGCCGGATGCGCCGCCCGACCTGGTGCTGTCCGGTGTGAACCGGGGCAACAACTCTGCCGAAAACACCCTTTACTCCGGCACAATCGGCGGCGCGATGGAGGCGGCGCTGCAAGGCGTGCCGGCCATCGCCCTGTCACAGTACTATGGCCCCGCCAACCGCGACATGGACAACCCATTCGACGCCTCGGCCCGACACGGGGTCGATGTGATCCGCCGCATCCTGGCCGCGACGCCAAACGAGACAGACGGTTACCGGTTGTTTTACAACGTGAATTTCCCGCCCGTCCCCGGCGCGGATGTCAAAGGCATCCGTCTGGCCGAACAGGGCCGCCGCCCCGGCACGGGCTTTTCAACAGAGCCGCATCAGTCGCCCTCGGGCCGCCGTTTTCTGTGGATCAAGGGCGGCGATCAACAGATCAAAACCGCCCCCGGCACCGACGCGGCCGTGAACCTTGAGGGATATATTTCGGTAACGCCCATGCGCGCCGATCTGACGGCCCACGACATGATGCAATCGCTGGATGGCATCAACACATGAGTGATCCCGCCGCCTCTGATGCAGAACGCAAGATGCAGTTCCTATATGCGCTGCGCTCCAAGGGGGTGACGGACAACCGGGTGCTGTCGGCCATGGAAGCGGTGGATCGCGGGCCGTTCATCAAGGGGCTATTTTCCGAACGCGCCTATGAGGATATGCCGCTGCCGATTGCCTGCGGCCAAACCATCAGCCAGCCCTCTGTGGTTGGGCTGATGACCCAGGCGCTTGAGATCAGCCCGCGCGACAAGGTGCTGGAGATCGGGACCGGTTCTGGCTATCAGGCGGCGATCCTCAGCAAACTGGCGCGGCGCGTCTACACCATCGACCGGCACCGCCGTCTGGTGCAGGAGGCCCGCAGCATCTTTGACGCGCTGGACATGCACAACATCACCGCCATCACCGCCGATGGCAGCTTTGGCCTGTCTGAACAGGCACCGTTTGACCGGATCATCGTGACCGCCGCCGCCGAAGACCCGCCCGGCCCGCTGTTGGCGCAGCTCAAGGAGGGCGGCATCATGGTGCTGCCTGTGGGCCAGTCGGATGCGGTTCAACACCTGATCCGCGTGCGAAAATCCGCCGATGGTCTCGAATATGACGAATTACGCTCTGTCCGATTTGTTCCCCTGTTGGAAGGGTTGGGCAAGGACGGATAAATATATTATGGTATGCGAAAATTCCGGACGACACGGAATAGACGCGGATGAGGACATGCAGATGCACCGTTCATTTTTACGCCGCCGTGCGCGGCTGACTCTGTTGGCAGGCAGCAGCGCCATTATTCTGGCCGCTTGCGGTGATCAGCCGCTTGATTTCGACCTGCGCGGCCTTGGCGGCGGATTCAGCACCGCCGAAGCGGCCACCGGCCCCCTGGCCAAACGCCCCAAACCCGATGATCGCGGAATCATCTCCTATCCGAACTATCAGGTGGCCGTCGCCCGGCGCGGTGACACGCTGGATGATGTGGCGGCACGGGTTGGCGCCGATGCGTCCACATTGGCCAGCTATAACGGCATCGAGGTCGACGTGGCCCTGCGCAAGGGCGAGATCATCGCGCTGCCCAACCGCGTGGCCGAACCCTCCCCCGCCACAGGCGCGGCGGGCACCGGCCCAATTCAGCCTCTGGACATCACAAGCATTGCCGAAGGCGCGATCGCCCGTGCGCCGGAAACTCCGGCCGTGCAAACCGCCGCGCTGCCGCCATCCCAGCCAGCGGCCAGCGCCAAGGCCGTGCCCGTGATGACTGGCAAAGAACCGATCCGGCATCAGGTGGAACGCGGCGAGACTGCCTATACCATCGCACGGCTCTATGCGGTGCCGGTCAAGGATCTGGCCGAATGGAATGGTCTTGGCGCCGATTTTGCCCTGCGGGAGGGGCAATTCCTGTTGATCCCTGTGCCGCAGCAAGCCCCGCCAAAGCGCAAACCGCAGCCCGCCACGGCGAAAAAGACCGCAGCGACCACCGCCAAGCCCGTTACAACCACCCTTCCCGGTGCCGGATCGCCAACGCCAACACCGCCCTCAGCGGCCAAACCGTTGCCTCAGGACAGCACGGCCAAGCCACTGACCCAAAAGGAAAAAGCGGCACCATCCAAACCGGTGGCCGATGTCGGCAAACCCACCAAAGCTGCCAAGGCGGGCAAACTCCTGACACCCGTGAAGGGCAGCATCATTCGCGGGTATTCCAAAGGTCGCAATGAGGGCATCAACATCAAGGCTGCCGCCGGCACTGCGGTAAAAGCCGCCGACACGGGCACCGTCGCCGCGATCACCAAGAACGCTGAAGGTGTGCCCATTGTCGTGGTACGCCATGCCGATAACCTGCTGACCGTCTATGCAAACGTCACCGATGTAAGCGTCAAGAAAGGCGATAAGGTCTCGCGCGGTCAATCCATCGCCAAGCTGCGCAGCGGCGATGACGCCTATGTGCATTTTGAAGTGCGAAAAGGCTTTGACAGCGTCGATCCGGAACCGTTTATCAACGGCTGATTAAGGGTTTAGCCCAGCGTCACGCCTTTGCGGCCCGCCAGATCAACAAAGTATTGCCATGCCACGCGGCCCGACCGTGCACCGCGTGTGGCCTGCCATTCGATGGCTTCGGCCCGCAGATCGTCATCGCTGATCTGCACTCCATGGGCATCGCAATAGCCCCGGATCATCGACAGATATTGGTCCTGATCGCAGGGATGAAAACCGAGCCAAAGACCAAAGCGATCCGACAAGGATACTTTTTCCTCAACCGCCTCAGAGGGGTTGATCGCCGAGCCGCGCTCGTTTTCGATCATGTCACGGGGCATCAGGTGACGGCGGTTTGACGTGGCATAAAGCACCACATTGTCCGGCCGCCCTTCGATCCCGCCGTCCAGAACGGCCTTGAGCGACTTGTAATGCGCATCATCATGGCCAAAGCTCAGATCGTCGCAGAACAGGATAAACCGCTGCGGCGCACCGCGCAGAAGCGACAATAAACGCCCCACCGATGGCAAGTCTTCGCGCTGCAATTCCACGATCCGCAACCGGTCATGGCTGGCGTGAACATCCGCGTGTATAGCTTTGACAAGGCTGGATTTTCCCATGCCCCGCGCCCCCCAAAGCAGCGCGTTGTTGGCGGGCAGCCCCGCCGCGAACTGGCGCGTGTTGGCCAGCAGTGTATCGCGCGACCGGTCCACACCGACCAACAGGCCGATATCGACCCGCGATACATTCCCAACCGGCTCTAGCAGGTCCGGATCGGTGTGCCAGACAAAGGCCGTCGCGGCGTCAAAATCCGGCGTGGCGAGTGGCGCAGGGGCCATGCGTTCCAGGGCCGCTGCGATACGTTCCATCGGATCTTTGGTCACTTCAGGTCGTCCTCGTCATCCGCGTCTTCGTCGTCGAATTCTGCCAAGAGATCATCTTCGTCGTCATAATACCCTTCGGCCCGCAGACGTGCCTCGCGCTTGGCCTCAACCCGGCTGACAAGGAAGATCGAAATCTCATAAAGCCCATAGACCACAACAAACAGGATAAGCTGGGTGACAACATCGGGCGGTGTCACCAGCGCGGCGAGCAAAAGGATACCAACAACCGCATATTTCCGCACGTTCCGCAGGCCTTCGGTGCTGACCAGACCGGCCTTGCCCATCAGGGTCAAAAGCACCGGCAGCTGGAAACACAAGCCAAAGGCGACGATCATTTTCAACGTGATATCAAGGCTTTCGTTGACCTTACCGTTGAACACGATATCGATCCCGCTTTTGCGGCCATCGCCGTCAACCACAAGGGCGGCGATGTAGGATGCCGCGTCAGAAAACCCAAGGAAGAACTGCATCGCCAGCGGCACAACCACGTAATGCGCAAATGCGGCCCCCATCAGGAATAAGACTGGCGAGGCGATCAGAAACGGCAGGAACGCCGATTTTTCGTTCTTATAGAGCCCCGGCGCCACGAAGCGCCACAACTGGTTGGCAATCACCGGAAAGCTGATGGCCAGACCGCCCACCATCGAGATGCGGATCAATGTAAAGAAATACTCCTGTGGCGCAGTGTATTGCATCACCGGATTGGGATTTCCGAGATTCCGCATGGTGTTTTCTATCGGCACCAAAAGGAAATCGAGGATCGCACTGCCAAAGGCAAAACAGATGATCATCCCCACCAGAAACGCCAGCACCGACCGGATCAGCCGCGTGCGCAATTCTGCCAGATGTTCAATCAGCGGCGCTGCGCTGTCGTCGATGTCTTCGGTGGCGCTCATGTTTTACTCTTTTTTGGCCGCAGCTGTTTTGGTGGCGGTTTTCTTGGCGGGCGCTTTTTTGGCAGCGGGCGTCTTGGCCGGGGCCGTCTTTGCAGCAGGTTTTTTCGCCGCGGTTTTCTTGGCTGCCGGTTTCTTGGCCGCCGGTTTTTTGGTGGCTGGCTTTTTGGTGGCAGGTTTTTCCGCCGATGGCGCAGCGACATCCGCCTCTGCCGCTTCGGCTTTGGCCAGCGCCTCAGTCGCCTCGCGCTGCTTGCGCTCTGCGGCGGCGCGTGCGGTGGCGGCTTCGATCTTTTTGCGATCCGCCGCGCGTTCTGCGGCCAGCTTGCCAGTCTCGCTGTTGGGGTCGAGGTCCGTCAATGACGAGGCAGCCGATTTGACACCGTCCATCGCCGCCCCCACCGGGTTGGTGGCCGCCTTGAGGGATTTGTTGATGCTGCTGGACATTTCGCGCACGCCGCTTTCGTCCGCGGCGTCATTCATCGCCGTGCTGAATTCACGCGCCATACCTTTGGCCTTGCCCACAAACTGCCCGACACGTCGGAACAACACAGGCAGATCCTTCGGCCCCACCACGATCAACGCGACGATGCCAACGACCAATAGTTCGGTCCAGCCCAGATCGAACATCCCTTAGACCTTGTCTTTTTCCGGAGCGGTCTCTTGATCAGCGGTCTCGGACTGGTCTGCCAGTTCCTTTTCGCCTTCGTTGATGCCCTTTTTAAAGCTGGTGATGCCCTTGCCGACTTCGCCCATGAGCGACGAGATCTTGCCACGGCCAAAAAGCACCAGCACCACAACCGCAATAAGCAGCAGGCCCGGCAATCCGATATTGTTCAACATTTTGCTTCTCCGTTCTGTACGCCGCCCCTCAGGCGACCGTTTTTCAGCATCTTTCTTAGGCCGCTTGGCGCAAGACAGGAAGGGCAAACGCCGTTTGCGGTGCATTGCGCGGGGTCGATACGCAAAAAATCAGACACTTGCGACACTCAACTGACAGGTTTATGTCAGTTGTAGGCGGCTAAGACGGCCTCACACATGAAAAGGAGTATCCCATGTCTGAGACCACACAAGTTGCCGAAGTTGTCACGTTTCGCCTGTTGAAGGGCGCCGATCCCGCCGCATTTGTCAGCGCTGCTGCCGAGATTGATCCCATCCTGCGCAGAAGCGGAGCCGTTCTGGGGCGGACCCTGTCCATGGACGATGATGGACTATGGACCGATCACATCATCTGGACCGATTTGCAATCGGCCCGGACAGTTGCAGAACAGATGATGGCCGATCCCGCCGCCGCGCCCATGATGTCGATGATTGACCCCGATGATGTGGCCCTGCGCCACGCCAGGATCATGTATCAAAAGGAGTAATATGCGCCGCAGCGACCGTCTTTTTGACATTATCCAAATCCTGCGCGACGGCAAACTGCACCGCGCGCAGGACATCGCCGCACGTCTGGAGGTGTCCACCCGCACGATCTACCGCGATATGGACACGCTGGTTGGCTCCGGCGTGCCAGTCGAGGGGGAGCGCGGCGTCGGCTATATGATCACCGAAGCGATCAGCCTGCCGCCGCTGACCCTGACGGCCAGTGAGTTGGAGGCGTTGAACCTTGGGCTGGCTGTTGTGGCGCAGGCCGCCGATCAGGATCTCAAAACTGCTGCCGACACGCTGGCCGACAAGATCGACGCCGTGCTGCCCGCCCGCACGATTGCCGAGGCGCAGGCGTGGAAATTTGCAGTCTATCCTTTTGCAGATGCCACCCGAAACCTGAGCCACATGGCCCTGTTGCGCAGCGCCATCAAAGCCCGGCAAAAGGTGCGGCTGACCTACACCTCGCGGGACGACAATGTCACAAGCCGGGTGATCCGGCCTTTGCATATGGAATATTGGGGCCGCGTGTGGACGCTGACATCATGGTGCGAATTGCGCAATGGTTTCAGGGTGTTCCGCCTTGATCTGATCGAAAGCACCGAGGCTTTGCCGGAACTCTTTGTGGACGAACCGGGTAAGACCATCGCGGATTACCAGCCCTATGCGGACAGTTGATCAGCCCTTGATCTTCCATCCGTTCTGCGGCGGCAGGAACGCCTCGACACTGGCTTGAGCTATCACAATAGTCTCGCCGCCCGCTGGCACGTTTAATCCGCCAAACACCGCCGTGACCTCGGCCCGCCCGCGTGGCAGTTTCGCCGCGAGAACCTCAAGATCCAGCTTTTCCGGCTCCTGCACCGCAACCGTCACCTGGACCCTCATGTCACTGTGATCCAGCCCCGTCACGCCAAAGATCGGCAGTGAGGAATGACGAAACGCATCTTCAATCGCGCGGCCAGCGGCCTTGGTATAGTCCATACCGTGCAGATCATTGCCCATGCCCATTTCGATGATGACGCGCTGATGGTCTTTGGTGTTACGCATCGGCCCGCTCCATCTCGAACCCGACGGACAGCGCCACATTGGCCATGATTGTCGGATGACCGTCCCCATCCGGGCGCGGCACATCCAGACCGCCGCGCTGGATGTTGACGGTCACCTCACCATAGGGAAACACCGCCCGCAGGGCATCAGCATCCACCTCTTCGGGCTTTTGCACACCCACATCGAGGGTGATCTGCATGTCGGTTTTGTCAAAGCCGAACAGCTCCGCCAGATTGATCGAATTATGCCAGAGCGCATCTTGCACAGCACGCTTTGCCGCTTGGGTATAATCTCCGCGCCGCAGCGACGACCCCATACCAAATTCCACCAACAACGTCTGCGCCATGATTGCCCTCCTCGATCAGTCCCCGGTCAAGTGACTGGAAACACAAAACATTTGTCACGCCGGATGGTCAGCCACATCACCGCTCCGGGCTGCGGCAGGAACACATTGGGCACCGTCGCCTTGAGCAATGACCCATCGTGATCCATGCGAAATTCCACAAGGCTTTCGTTGCCCATGAACCGCGCCCGTTCCACCACGGCCCGCGCCGCCGCGCCGTCGGTGGCGGTGGGCGCTGGCCCTTTGCCGCCACGATCAAAGTCGATGCGCACATGCTGGGGACGGAAAACGATATCAACGGCGGTGCCATCGGGCACACCGGGGGCCAGAAACCGGCCAAATGGAGTTTGTGCCAAAGCGCCTGAAACTTCGGCCCGCAGCACATTGGCGTCACTAAAGAACGCAACCGAGGCGCGGTCAATCGGGCGGGTGTAGACATTATAGGGCGCGCCCTGCTGTACGATCTTGCCATTGCGCATCAGGGCGATTTCATCCGCCATCCGCATCGCCTCGTCCGGCTCATGGGTGACAAGCAAAACTGCCGTGTCTTCTTCTTTCAGGATGCTCAGGGTCTCATCGCGAATACCATCGCGCAACCGGTTGTCGAGCCCCGAGAATGGCTCATCCATCAACATGATGCGCGGACGGGGGGCAAGCGCACGGGCCAGCGCCACGCGTTGTTGTTCGCCGCCGGAAAGCTGATGCGGATAACCGTCGATAAACCGTTTGAGATCAACCCGTTCCAGAAGCTCTTCGATCCGCTTGCGTTTTTCCGCCTTGGTCCCGGTCTTCAGGCCAAAGCCGACGTTGTCTGCTACGCTTAGATGCGGAAACAGGGCAAAATCCTGAAACATCAAGCCAATCTCGCGCCGCTCAGGCGGGACACGAAACACCGTGTCGCAGATCAGCTTGCCATCCACATGGATTGTGCCGCTGTCCTGCATCTCTACGCCGGCGATCATCCGCAATGTCGTGGATTTGCCGCAGCCAGACGGGCCCAGCAGACAGGTCACCTGCCCCGGCATGATCTGCAAAGACACACCATCCACAACCGGCCGCCCCTCATAGGTGCGGCGCAGGTCTTTGATCTCAAGGCGGGGAACAGGGGCAGTCATGGGTATCCGATAAAATCACTCGGAAACCAGCTATCAGCCCCGCCGCATCCCCGCAAGCACTGCGGCAAAACCTGCGACCAAAACCACCACGCAGATCACCAGCAGTTGTTCGTATTTGTGCCCCTCCGGCAGGAATGCGGCCACCGTCGGCCAGCTGCGGGCGAAATAGGCAAAAGCGCCCAACATCGCCGCGCCGAAGGCCACCAGATAAGCCCAAAGTGCCACAGGCCGTCCCATCACCAACCCGACAATCAGCACGGGTGTAAGGAACATCGACGCCGTGCCAGACACCGCCACTGCATCAAACAACGTGGCATTGCCCCACAGCGTCAGCGCAGTGCCAGCAGTCATAAACACCAGCATCACAATACGTCCCCCACCAAGGGACCGGGGCGCAAGGCGCAACTCCTCTACCACCAGACGCGCCGCAGAGGACAGGGCCGAATCCAAAGTGCTGAGCGCAGACACCAGCAGCGAAATCATTAACGCCACAAAGACCCAAGGCGGGAACATGAGCGCCCATGTGCCGATCAATTGTCCCTCATAATCCGCACCGGTCAGCCCAGCTTGAATTCCGAAAAAGCCAAACCCGATGATGCAAAGGGTCGAGATCCAGAAGGCATGCAGAAAGGAACGCTGTGTCGTCGCGGGATCCGCGATGAAACCGCGATCCATCATCACCGGATCATGCGCGGGATAGGAGAAAACCTGTAGCCCCGCCACCAACAGCAGCACCCAGCCGTTGTAAGCACCAGAAACGCCCGGTGCGGTCAGAACGGCAGGCAGATCAAACCCCGGTGCCGCCAACAGCGCCCCAAAGGCAAGGCCAAACACCACCAGAAAAACCGCCATCTGCAAAACATCCGTGCGCAGCGCGGCAGACAAACCGCCCCATGCCGAATAGGCCAGCCCCAGCACGGCAACGATCAAGATCGCGCCCGTGCCACTGCCCGCAAGCACAGCGTTGAAAATCAGCCCCACCACCAAAAGATTGGCAAAGACCTCGGACAACAGCCGTAATGCAATCACCAGATTGTAGCACCCGGTGCCAACCGCGCCAAACCGGCCTTGCAACCAATCCTGCACGGACCCTGCGCCGCCGCGCCGCAGATGCCCGACGATATAGCCGCCCGTCAGGAACGATCCGTAATAGGCGGCATAGGCCAAGGTGCCCGCAATCCCGTAATAATAGCCCAGAATCGCTGCGTTCATCAGGGATCGGGCAAATATCCAGGTGGTCACCTGCGACAGGACCAAGACCCAGAGACCCGGCGCTCGGCCATCCACCCCCTGCCCGCCAAAGAACCCCTCAACGCTGGCGCGGCGCGGCGCTACCAATAGGCTGGCAACAAGGACCGCCGCAAAGAGCGCAATCAGAACAGGGGTTTGCATGGTAAAGCCTTTCGCAGATCACCTTGTGGATCAGCCTTAGTCGAGCACCACCAACCCCGCCAGTTGTCGCAGGCGCCGCTGTCAGGAATGTGATGGGTTGTCATCCCTCAGGTCAGCTCAAAATCCGCCGTGGCCACATCGACACCATTGACCTGCAAGATGACCTGATGCGCGCCCGGATGCAGGGTAAAGGTTGTCGCATCGCCCTTGAGCCGGTGATTCTTGGACAGGATCAAAGGTTTGCCAGCCGTGATCTTGCCAGTCTTGAGCTTGAACACTTTCTCCGCGCTCTTGCCCTGCGGTCGCGCAAATCGCAGGCGGTAATCCACCAGCACAGGCAGCTCTTGCTTGGCAGTCAGTTCCACCTCAAAGCTCAGAACTTCGCCGATGGCATAGCTCTCTTGTCCCAGCCTGACCTGCGCCGTCACATCGACATCACTGCGGTAGCCAAGCAGATCCAGCGCCCCGCCATGCCCTTGCTTGATCAAGGTGCGCAGGGAATGCCGGGTCATCCACGCCAGTTCTTTGGCACTTTGCTTGCCACTGTCATCCCAGGATCTAAGCAGATTCACCACGACATCGGGTTGGTTTTTTGCAATGTCATTCAAGTGATTAGAGACCGATCTTGTCACATATCGGGTCTTGTCCGCATGGAGCCGCGCCAGCAATGGCAAAGTCTGATCGCTGCTCAAGGTGACAGCCTTGGCCCATGGCAATTTCGGGCGCGTGCCTTCGCTTACCAAGCGGCGCACATGGTAATTCTCATCCTCAACCCAACGGTTCATCCGCGCCAGTGTTTCATCCGGCCAACGGTTCAGAAAGGGTCGGATGTAGAACTCCATCGAGAACCGCTTGGTCGCCTGATAAAGCAGATCAAGCGCCCGTTCCCGGTGATCCTCCAGCCCATGCCGCACCGCAAGAATGCCGGGCAAGCCGTGGATAAACCGCCCAAAATCATCATCGGTCAATGACGGATCAAGCGGAGGCGGCATCGCCGCTTCAAGCTGTGCGGCCATTGTGGGAAAATCGCGGGCCAACTGCGCTTCAAGGCAATCGGCCATCCACTCCATCCGCGCCAGCAATTCCCGCTCGGCAAAGCCTGAAAGCGCCTCCCGCTGGAAGCGAGCGGCGTCAAAGTCGGGCAAGGCGCTGGCAAATTCGGATGCCAGATCACCCACTGAATCTGCATTGAACAGGTGATCCTTAAGCGAAAATTTCTCAGCCATTACATCGTGATATTGGTCGCACCACCATCCAGCAGGATATTCTGCCCGACGATGAAACCGGCATGTTGTGAACACAAAAACGCGCAGGTCGCACCAAATTCGTCCGAGGTGCCATAGCGCCCTGCCGGAATTGTGGCTGCGCGTTCGGCGCGGGCCTCATCAAGAGAAATGCCGCGGGCCTTTACCACGCCACCATCCAGCATATCTGCGCGGTCGGTCGCATGAATGCCGGGCAACAGGTTGTTGATCGTCACGCCCTTGCTCGCCACCTGCCGCGAGGTGCCAGCGACATACCCGGTCAGCCCGGTGCGGGCCGAGTTGGACAGGCCCAAAACACCGATCGGCGCGCGCACGGATTGCGAGGTGATATTGACCACCCGGCCCCAGCCACGCTCCATCATGCCGGGCACTTTGGCTTTGATCAGGGCAATCGGAGCCAGCATATTGGCATCCAGCGCCTTGATGAAATCCTCGCGGTCCCAGTCATGCCACATACCCGGAGGCGGGCCGCCCGCGTTGTTGACTAGAATATCAATGTCGCCCGCCGCCTCGATCACGGCCGCTTGGCCCTCTGCGGTGGCCACATCCGCCGCCACTGTGGTGATCTCAACACCGTAGGCCTGCCGCAGACGCTCCGCCGAAGCCTGCAGCGCCTCGGCGCCACGTGCGTTCATAACCAGATTGACACCAGCCGCCGCCAATGCCTCGGCGCAGCCAAGGCCGAGGCCCTTTGAAGATGCGCACACCAGTGCCTTTTTGCCCTTGATCCCAAGATCCATATCGCGATTCCCTCCATCTGTTGTGCAAGACCTACCACGGCCACGATCCGAAGCCAGCACCGATACATCATCCTTACCGGTTAACGGAATTCTCACAGTTTCAGGTAAATCATCGCAAAACTGCAAAGGATCCTGCCATGCCAGCCTCTCGCACGTCCCATCCGCATCAGCTTGCCGTGATACGCGGTGATGACTTCCGCGTCAGCCAGGGCGCAAATCAAGGGGATGTTTTGACCGGTGCCTCTGATTTGGTGTTGGACGATCAATATACCTTGGCCAAGGATGCACCAGCGGAGGTTCTGGCCCTGCATCCCGGCCCGGACAACCTGTTTGAGGTTGCCGATGGCACGTCTGTGGCACGCGCAGGTGCTCAACTTTTGTTGGAAGCGCGGCTGTGCATGATGTCTCCAATGGGGATGATGATGGATGCGCTCTTGTTTGTTGAAACAAACACATCAGGTGCCAACCGCGCGGTTTTCCTGCATCCTTTCTCGCCCCTGATGCCCGGTGTGCCCTATGCACTGGTGGATATTGACCCGGACAATGCACGACTGTTTTTTGCGCAATCCGGCACGGTGTCACTGGGGCGCGGCACCCTGATCACACGGGCGGGCGGACAGCAAACCCCCGTCGAACATTTGCGTCCCGGCGATCTGATCATGACCCGTGACGACGGTGCGCAACCCCTACGCTGGATCGGGCAGCAAACGCTGCGGGCGGTCGGGGATCTGGCCCCGGTTCTGATCCCGGCCGGAACGCTGAACAACCAAAACGACCTGTTGCTCAGCAAGGATCAAAGCCTGTTCATCTATCAGCGGGACGACCGTCTGGGCCTTGGCCGCGCCGAAGTGATGATCAAGGCAGAGCATCTTGTAGATGGCCAGATCATCACCCGGCAAGAGGGTGGTTTTGTTGAATATTATCAGTTGGTTTTCGACAATCACCAGATCATCTTTGCCGAAGGAATCGCCGTGGAAACCATGCGGATCAATCGCCGCAATCGAGCATTGTTGCCGGCCAAGATGTCGCGCCGATGGGGGCCGGCGATCCCGGGCCATTCCGACAGGCCTCATGCCGCTTTTGAAATCGCTGACGCCCCCTTTGGCAAGGCAAACCCAGCGCAGTTGCTGCGCCGCGCCAGCCGGGGTTAGCTGTCGCCAGCCGCCTCATACCGCAGGCTGCTGATCTTGAGGTCCAGCATCAGCGGATCAAGCGCTTCCTTGAGCGGCGCATCGGACGGCCCCGCCACTGTCACACTGAGGTCCAGACGCGATGCCCCGCTGTCATCCTCGCGCTGACGTTCCAACCCGCTGACATGGAATTCAGGGGGCGGCAAACGGTTCAGAAGCAAAGACCGTACATCCGCCTCATGCTTGGACTGACAAGACACCGTGATATGCGCCTCCGTTACAATCGGCATGCCAGCAGAGGTCTTGGTTTTGAGAAATTTCACCAAGGGCCGCAGGCCCAGATTGACAAAAATGATCATGCCTGTGGCAAGCACCGCAAACAATGGCGCCCCCGCACCGGCCAACAAACCGACCGCAGCAGAACACCACAAGGTTGCCGCAGTGTTCAGTCCGTGCACGGTAAACCCATGCCGGAAAATGATCCCCGCGCCCAGAAAACCAATGCCGGACACCACCTGTGCGCCCACCCGTGTCGGGCTTAATTCATCGGGGAAAAGGCTTGAAAACACGACATAACTTGCCGCGCCAAGCGCGACCAAAGCATTGGTGCGCAGCCCTGCCATGCGTTGGCGCACCTGGCGCTCTGATCCGATCAACCCCCCGCAGACGAGGGCCAAAGCCATGTTCAATGCCGCCGCGGCAAGTGAGATCGGGAGGGTTAAATCTGATTCCATTCAGCCACCCTAACGGGCAGGTCAGCCCTGCGCCAACCAGATCCGACGTAAAGCAGCCCATCACCGCCGCCCAAGCCCGCTTGCCGCCGCGCTGCGCCATCGCTATATGCCAATCCATGTTGGACAACCTCAAGAACCGCCCCGAATTGCCCCCGGAAATCGCCCGTCGCCGGACATTTGCCATCATCAGTCACCCTGATGCGGGCAAAACCACCCTGACGGAAAAATTCCTGCTGTTCGGGGGTGCGATCCAGATGGCCGGACAGGTCCGTGCCAAGGGCGAAGCGCGGCGCACGCGATCTGACTTTATGGCGATGGAGAAGGACCGTGGCATCTCTGTTTCCGCTTCGGCAATGTCCTTCGATTTCAAAGAGTTCCGCTTCAACCTTGTGGACACACCCGGCCACTCCGACTTTTCCGAGGACACCTATCGCACGCTGACGGCGGTGGATGCAGCCGTGATGGTGATTGACGGTGCAAAGGGTGTGGAAAGCCAGACGCAAAAGCTGTTCGAAGTGTGCCGGATGCGCGATCTGCCGATCCTGACCTTCTGTAACAAGATGGACCGCGAAAGCAGGGACGTTTTTGAGATCATTGACGAAATTCAGGAAAACCTCGCCATTGACGTGACCCCGGCCAGCTGGCCCATCGGGATCGGACGCGATTTTATCGGATGCTATGACATCCTGCGCGACCGGCTTGAGCTGATGGACCGCGCCGATCGCAACAAGGTCTCGGAATCAATCGAGATCAACGGCTTGGATGATCCAAAACTCGCCGAACATGTGCCGGCCAACCTGCTGGAAAAGTTGCAGGAAGATCTTGAAATGGTGCGCGAATTGATGCCGCCCATGGACGCGAGATTGATGGCCGAAGGATCACTGACGCCAATCTGGTTTGGCTCCGCAATCAACTCTTTCGGGGTCAAGGAACTGATGGAGGGCATCGCCAAATTTGGCCCGGAGCCGCAAATCCAGTCGGCTGAACCGCGTCACATCCTGCCCGAAGAAAAGAAAGTGTCGGGATTTGTGTTCAAGGTACAGGCCAATATGGACCCCAAGCACCGCGACCGCGTGGCCTTTGTCCGGCTTGCCTCGGGGCATTTTCTGCGCGGCATGAAGATGACCCATGTGCGCACCAAAAAACCGATGTCGATCACAAATCCGGTGATGTTCCTCGCCTCTGACCGTGAGCTGGCCGAAGAGGCATGGGCCGGCGATATCATCGGCATTCCCAATCACGGCCAATTGCGCATCGGCGATACCCTGACCGAAGGCGAAGCGTTGCGGGTCAGTGGCATCCCGTCGTTTGCGCCCGAATTGCTGCAAGGGGTGCGTGCAGGTGATCCACTCAAGGCCAAACACCTTGAGAAAGCTCTGATGCAATTTGCCGAAGAAGGCGCGGCAAAAGTGTTCAAACCCTCCATCGGTTCGGGCTTTATCGTCGGCGTTGTGGGGCAGTTGCAGTTCGAAGTTCTGGCCAGCCGGATCGAGCTGGAATATGGCCTGCCTGTGCGGTTTGAAGCCTCACAATTCACCTCGGCACGCTGGGTGAATGGTGATACGCAAGCCGTTGAAAAATTTGCAGATAGCAACAAACAGCACATCGCCCATGACCATGATGGCGACATTGTCTATCTCACCCGTTTGCAGTGGGACATTGACCGGGTTGAGCGCGATTACCCCGACGTGCGCCTGACCGCGACCAAGGAGATGATGGTGTAATGACCACTTGGGGGTTGAGCGCGACTGTCCTCGCCCCTGCCGCGGAAATTCTGCAATTTGCCGCCTACCATCTGGAGGCGGGCGCGCATCGGATCTATCTCTATCTGGACGATGACAACCCCGCCGCCTTTGACCCACTCAAGGCACATCCCAAGGTCCGTGTGACCCGCTGTGATGCCGCTCACTGGGACCGGCTGGGTATGAAACGGCCCCGCAAACATCAGGTCCGGCAATCGGCCAATGCCACGCAGGCCTATCAACGGGCGGGCGAAGTCGATTGGTTGATCCATATGGATGTGGATGAATTTCTGGTGTCATCCCGGTCTGTTGCGGCCTCCCTTGCCGCCTGCCCGGCAGACCAGAAAATCGCCCGCATTCGCCCGATGGAAGCGCTGGCAGGTGACGGCACTGCCTTCAAAGCCTTCATTCCCAACGGTCCTGACCGGGCCAAGATCGTGCGCGACCTTTACCCGACTTACGGCGCCTATGTGAAAGGTGGGTTTCTCAGCCATCTGGCCGGCAAGGTGTTTGTACGCACCGGACTGCCCGACGTTCGAGTGCAGATCCACAACGCTTTTCAAAACGATCAGATGCTCAAAGGGCCAGAGCAACATCCCGATATTGATCTCGCCCACCTGCATGCCGCGAGTTGGGACAAATGGATGGCCGCATATCGGTTCCGCGTCGCCAAAGGGTCCTACCGCGCAGAACTTGCGCCGAACCAACCGCGCGACAAGGGCGGGTTGTCGATGCATGAGCTTTTGACAATGATCGAAACCGAAGATGGCGAGGCTGGACTGCGCGCGTTCTTTGACGAGCTTTGCGCGGATACACCCGCAATGCGGGAAAGGTTGGCGGGTTTTGACATGCTCAAGCGGGCCAATCTTGGCTTAAAGGCAACATTGTCCACACATTTCCCGCAGTTTTTGCTCTAATCGCACATCTGTTTGACGCGATAGCACCAAGTTGTTATGCGAACGCAACATGTAGCGGCCGGGTGGCCGCCCCTTGGGCCATGCGGGCCGACATGAACTGCTGCTGCGGGCCAAGCGTGTCCGCTTTTATCGGATACACATGACAAAATTTTCTGATCTGAATCTGAATCCCAAAGTGCTCAAGGCCGTTGAAGAGGCCGGGTACGAAACCCCTACCCCCATTCAGGCGGGTGCTATTCCCCCTGCGTTGATCGGCCGTGATGTTTTGGGCATTGCCCAGACCGGCACCGGTAAAACCGCCAGCTTTACGCTGCCGATGATCACGCTTTTGGCGCGTGGCCGGGCGCGGGCGCGGATGCCCCGGTCTTTGGTTCTATGCCCCACACGGGAACTCGCCGCACAGGTGGCCGAGAACTTTGACACCTATGCCAAACACGTCAAACTGACCAAGGCATTGCTCATTGGTGGTGTGTCGTTCAAGGAACAAGACCTGCTGATTGACAAGGGCGTTGACGTCCTGATCGCCACGCCGGGCCGTTTGCTTGACCATTTTGAGCGCGGCAAGCTGATCCTGAATGACGTAAAAGTCATGGTTGTGGATGAGGCTGACCGGATGCTTGATATGGGGTTCATCCCCGACATCGAACGTATCTTTGGTCTGACCCCCTTTACCCGCCAGACATTGTTCTTCTCTGCCACTATGGCCCCCGAGATCGAACGGATCACCAACACCTTCCTCAGCAATCCAGAGCGGATCGAGGTTGCCCGCCAGGCCACCACAAGCGAGACAATCACCCAAGGTGTGGTCAAGTTCAAAGCCTCCCGCAAAGATCGCGAAGGGTCAGAGAAACGCAAACTGCTTCGCACTTTGATCGACGCCGAGGGCGAAAAACTGACCAATGGCATTATCTTCTGCAACCGCAAGATGGATGTGGATATCGTTGCCAAGTCACTGAAAAAATACGGATATGACGCCGCGCCGATCCACGGCGATCTGGACCAAAGCCAGCGTACAAGAACGCTTGATGGCTTTCGCGAAGGCGCGCTGAAGATCCTTGTGGCCTCTGACGTGGCTGCGCGCGGTCTGGATGTGCCCTCTGTCAGCCATGTGTTTAACTACGACGTGCCCAGCCATGCCGAAGATTATGTCCACCGCATCGGGCGCACAGGCCGCGCCGGACGCGATGGCACCGCAATCATGATCTGCGTGCCGCGCGACGAGAAGAACCTCGAAGACGTAGAACGTCTGGTGCAGAACGAAATTCCGCGCTTGGACAACCCGTTGGCCAAGGGTCAGCCGAAAGAGGACGCCAAAGCAGAGACCAAGCCAGCAGAAAGCGCCGAGGGCGAAAAACCCAAGCGCAGCCGCTCGCGCTCTCGCAAGTCAGACGACAAGCCCAAAGAGACGGCCCAAACGGCGGAAACGCCTTCAAAGCCCGCTCAGGAACAGGCAGCCCCCAAGGCCAAATCCGAGAGCAAGCCCAAGCAGGATGACAAACCCCGCGAGACACAGGGCCGTGACAACAGCCAGAAGGGCCGCAATGACAAACGTGGCCGTGGCCGCAACGATCATCGTGGTGGCCATCAGGTGGTGGGTCTGGGCGATCACACGCCAGAGTTTATTGGCCTCAGCTTTGATGATCGCCGCAACGCGACCTGATCAAACGGACACGCGTACAAAAAAGGCCCCGCAATTTGCGGGGCCTTTTGTTTTGCATGGGTGGAAAACCGGCTCAACTCAGCCGGCTCACCACGATTGTTACTTCCGGCTTCTTGCCGATTTCGTCCTGTGCGGACTGACGCACCACGCGTTTCAGACCATCGTGCAGCTTGTCATCGTCGCGCAATGTCGCTGCCTTGGACCGGCCAAGCCATTGGCGAAGGTCTTCCTCCAGCACATCGACCAGCGGTGCCTTGGATCGGCCCGTTTCCGGCAGCCCCATCATATCCACCCAAGGATCGCCCAGAGGTTCGTCATCGGTGTCCATGATCACAGTCACGGTCACATGCCCATTCAGCGCCATGCGGATACGATCCCGCACCACGCCATCAAGCGCACCGATTTGCACCGAACCATCCAGGTAGGTGCGGCCGGTTTCGATGTATTCCGCCACTTTCGGCTCATTGCCGGACAGATCAATCATCATGCCGTTCACAGCCAGCACACCTTTGATGCCCTTGGCTTCGGCCAGCTTGGCATGTTCGCGCAGATGGCGGTGTTCGCCGTGCATCGGAATCAGCACTTGCGGTTTGACCACATCATGCAGCGTTTCGAGATCGGGGCGGTTGGCGTGACCGGACACGTGATAAAGACCGGAGCTGTCATCCACCACATCCACTCCCTTTTCAGAGAACTGGTTGATGATGCGAATGACGCCGCGTTCGTTGCCCGGGATGGTCTTGGAGGAAAACAGGAACATGTCCCCTTCCTTCATCTCGATCCCTTGATACTTGCCCCGCGCCAGCTGCGCCGAGGCTGCACGGCGCTCGCCTTGCGAGCCCGTCACCAACAGCATCAGATTTTCGCGTGGCACCGCGCGGGCCTCTTCGGGGCTGATCACATTGGGGAAATCCTTCATCACCCCGGTTTCCAGCGCCGCCTCGACCATGCGTTTCATCGCACGGCCTAGCAGAACAATCGACCGCCCGGCCTTGTCCCCCGCCACAGCAAGGGTTTTCACCCGCGCCACGTTGGAGGCAAAGGTGGTTGCGACAACCATTCCTTCGGCACTTGAAACCAGCTTTTCGATCTCGGGGCCAACGGTCACTTCAGACCGGCCCGGCGCGGGCGAAAAGACATTGGTACTGTCGCAGACCAGCGCCTTGACGCCATCCTTGCAGACTTCGGCCCAAAGATCGGGGTCATAGGCCTCACCCACACCCGGCGTGGTGTCGATCTTGAAATCACCCGAATGGATCACGCGGCCCGCAGGTGTATCAATCACCATGGCCGAGGATTCAGGGATCGAATGCGAGATCGGCAAAAAGCTGATGCTGAATGGACCGACTTTGATCTGTTCTGGATAAGCCCCGACAACACTGACCGCGTCTTCGGGGTGCCCGTGTTCAGACATCTTGCGATGGGCGATATTGGCGGTGAACCGGCGCGCATAGATTGGCGCGCGCAGCATGTCATAGGTGTGGGCCACGGCGCCGATATGATCCTCATGGGCGTGGGTGATAAACACCGCCTCAATCTGGTCACGGCGTTCCTTCAGCCAGGCAATATCGGGCAGGATCAGATCCACGCCGGGGCTGCCATCCATGTCGGGGAAGGCCACGCCAAGGTCCACGACAATCAGCCGCTCCTTGCCCGGTTTCCCAAAGCCATAGACATAGGCATTCATGCCAATTTCACCGGCCCCACCGAGGGGCAGGTAGATTAATCTTTCACTGCTCATTAGTCAGCATTTTCCTTGTTATACTTATGGATGACGGTCAGCCCGTGCATCGTCAGGTCATCTTCGATGACGTCAAATAGATCTTCGGTTTGCGCAAACAACGGGGCCAGCCCGCCGGTTGCTATGATTTTCATTTTCTGGTCGCGTTCGGCCTTGATCCGGGCGCAGATCTCTTTGACCAGCCCGACATAGCCCCAAAAGACGCCCGATTGCATACAGGCGACGGTATTAGTGCCTACTACACGCTGCGGCTTGGTAATGTCCACATGCGGTAGCGCGGCGGCAGCCATATGCAGTGCTTCGAGTGACAGATTTACACCGGGGGCGATCACGCCGCCCACATAGGCACCATCCCGGCCCGCCACGTCAAAGGTCGTCGCAGTGCCGAAGTCCACCACAATCAGGTTGCCGCCATGGCGGTCAAAGGCTCCTGCGGTGTTGACCAAACGGTCTGGCCCGACAATCGTGCCCTGATCCACACGCGGAAGCGCTGGCAACAGGCAGTCAGGCTTGCCCACCACCAGCGGGCGACAACCAAAGAACTGATCCGAGAACACCCGCAGATTGAACACAACCCTTGGCACGGTAGAGGAAATGATCACCTCGGTGATCTTGGGATCAATGCCGTAGTGTTCCAGCAAGGTCGAGAACCACGTGAAATAGGCATCCGCCGTGCGCGCATGATGGGTCGAGGTTCGCATGGTGCAGAGGAATTTCTCCCCGTCCCAGATCGAAAAAACCGTGTTGGTGTTGCCGCAGTCAATGGCCAGAAGCATATCTTGGCCTCCTTTTGGGTTAGAAATAGACATCCGCCGCTGTGATCGCGGCGCGGCCATTGGCCGTTTGCAAGATCAGATTGCCCGCCTCATCGACATCCTCAAAGGTGCCAACGGTTTCATCCCGCATTGTGCGGGCAGTGATCACTTCGCCCAGTTTGGCCGCATGAGACAGCCACGCCCGGCGGATCGGGGCAAATCCATGTGCGGTAAACTGGGTCTCCAGCACCGCATATTCCGCCGCGAGTGCGTCCAGAAACACCTCAGGTGCGACATTGATATCCAGCGTTCCGGCCAGCGACATCGGCGTCAGCGCCCGCGCCTCGACCTCACCGGCGCCGGGGGCATGGGCCAGATTGACGCCGATGCCGATCACCAGGTGATCGCCGATGCTTTCCAGCAGAATACCCGCGACCTTACCGCCCTTGAGCAATACATCATTGGGCCATTTGAGTGCAAAAGCCTGTGCCTGCCCCGTGACCTCGACAAAGGTCCGATAGAGCGCCAGCGAGGTCACGAAACTGCGCAGGGCAGCCACGCCCGGCTCTTCTCGCCGCCGCATGATCAGGGTGCCTGCAAAATTGCCACGCGGGGTGGACCAGGCCCGCCCGCGCCGTCCGCGCGCGTTGGTTTGTTCCAGCGCCAGTATCCACGCAGGTCCGGACAACGTGGGCGCCATACGCGCCGCCTCAGACAGGGTTGAATCCAGCACATCAAAAACATGCCGCCCATAGCCCTCCGGCCAGGCGGTCATGTTTTCACCATGTCTTCAAAGCACGGCATCACAGCCGGCAGGCAGGCACCGTCAGTTGACAAGCGCACCCGCCGCCGCCGCTGCGGCCCCTTCCACGCCAAACATATTGGCAATGCCAAGCACCATGATCAGCGCCGAAGCAATCAGGAAGCCGCCCAAGATCCCGCCACGCGAATTGTCGAGCTGTTCGGATTGTTCCTCACCAAAGTACATGTAGAACACGATCCGCAGATAGTAATAGGCACCAATCACAGAGGCGATCACACCGGCAATCGCCAGCCACACCAGATCAGCCTCATAGGCAGCCCGCAGCACGTAAAGCTTGCCAAAGAAGCCCAGCATCGGCGGCACACCGGCCAGCGAGAACAGCAGAACCAGCATCGCCAGGGCACGGCCCGGATTGGTTTTGGAGTACATGTTCAGCGACGAAATATCCGTGACCGGTGCGCCGTCCTTCTGCATCATCAGGATGAAGGCAAAGGTGCCGACATTCATCGTCACATAGATCGCCATATAAACCAGCATCGCCTGCACACCCAACACGGTCCCGGCCGCCAGACCCATCAGGGCGTAACCCATATGCGCGATGGACGAAAACGCCATCAGACGTTTGATGTTGGTCTGGCCAATCGCCGCGATCGCGCCAAGGAACATCGACAGCACCGAGAGCAGTGCAACAATCTGGCTCCAGTCGCTGACCGCGTTGCCAAAGGCATCATGCAGCACACGTGCAAACAGACCCATCGCCGCAACCTTGGGCGCGGTGGCAAAGAACGCGGTAACCGGGGTTGGAGACCCTTCATAAACGTCAGGGGTCCACATGTGGAACGGAACCGCGGATACCTTGAACGCCATGCCCGAGATCAGGAACACCAGACCAAACAGCAAGCCCAGAGAGACATTGCCCGATTGTGCGGTGGTGATGATACCGGAGAACAGCGTTGTGCCCGCGTAACCATAAACCAGCGATGCACCATAGAGCAGCAAACCAGAGCTGAGCGCGCCCAGCACAAAGTACTTCAGGCCCGCTTCGGTGGATTTGACAGAGTCGCGGCGCAGGGAGGCAACGACGTAAAGTGCCAGCGATTGCAGCTCCAAACCCATGTAAAGCGCCATCAAGTCGCCCGCGCTGACCATCATCATCATGCCCACGGCAGAAAGTGCCACCAGCATCGGATACTCAAACCGCAGCAAACCGCGCGATTTCATATAGCCTTCGGACATCACCAGAACCGCCGCTGCGGACAGCAGGATCGTCACCTTGGCAAAGCGGGCAAAGCCATCCTCGATGAACATCCCATCAAAGGCCACGCGCGTGCCCTCACCCGTCAGGCCAATCCATGCCGCCAGAGCAACAAAGACGATGGCCGTCAGCCAGACCAGCAAACCACCGGTTTTGTCCTTGGTGGTATAGACCGCCCCCATCAGCCCCAACAGCGCAAAGGCTGAGAGCAGAATCTCGGGCAGGATGATATTCAGATCAGCGGAAATCATCGCGTGGTCCTTCTTAATGAGTGGCTTCGGCGGATTGGACAGCGGTATCAGCCGCGTCCAGCGCCACAGTGTAGTTTTCAACCAGCGCCGCAACGGACGGGCCGATCATATCAAGCACCAGTGCCGGATAGACCCCCAAGAGCAGGGTCATCACCACCAGTGGCGCAAAGATCCAGCGCTCACGCGGGGTCATATCGGTGATCGCCTTAAGGCTTTCCTTGATCAGGTCGCCCATGACCACCCGGCGGTACAGCCAAAGTGCATAGGCCGCCGAGAAGATGACACCGGTTGTGGCAATCGCTGCAACCCAGGTGTTGACCTGGAAGGTCGCCATCAGCGTCAGGAATTCCCCGACAAATCCGGAAGTACCCGGCAGGCCGACATTGGCCATGGTGAACAGCATAAAGATCATCGCATAGGCCGGCATCCGGTTCACCAGACCGCCATAGGCGTCGATGTCGCGGGTGTGCATGCGGTCATAGATCACTCCGACGCAGAGGAAGAGCGCGCCGGAGATAAAGCCGTGGCTGATCATCTGGAAAATCGCGCCATCAATACCCTGCTGGTTGGCGGCAAAGATCCCCATGGTGACAAAGCCCATATGCGCAACAGATGAATAGGCAATCAGCTTTTTCATGTCTTCCTGCACCAGCGCGACCAGCGAGGTATAGACAATCGCAATCGCCGACATCCACAACACCAGCGGCGCCATGATATCCGATCCCACAGGGAACATCGGCAGGCTGAAGCGCAGGAAACCGTAACCACCCATCTTGAGCAGGATCGCCGCCAGAACCACGGACCCTGCGGTTGGCGCCTGTACGTGGGCATCCGGCAGCCAGGTGTGCACCGGCCACATCGGCATTTTCACCGCAAAGCTGGCAAAGAACGCGAGGAACAATAGTGTTTGCATCCCGCCGATGATCTGAACGCCCATCACGCTGAAGGTTTCGGACCCAAAGGTGTGTGTCAGCAAGCTCAGCTCGCAACCGCCGATACATGTGGTGCCCGCCTCGGTAAACATCGCCACCATGGCCACCAGCATCAGAACCGAGCCGAGGAAGGTATAAAGGAAGAACTTGAAGCTGGCATAGATGCGGTTGGCCCCGCCCCAGATGCCGATGATCAGGAACATCGGGATCAGGCCTGCCTCAAAGAACAGGTAAAACAACACCAGATCCAGCGCCATGAACACACCCAGCATGAGCGTTTCGAGCACCAGAAAGGCAATCATGTATTCCTTGACGCGGGTGTTCACGTTCCAGGAGGCTGCGATCACCAGCGGCATCATGAAGGTGGTCAGCATCACGAACAGGATCGAGATGCCATCAACACCAAGGCGGTACTTCAGGCCCAGCAGCCAGTCTGCCTCATCGACAAACTGAAACCCGGTGTCGTTGGGGTCAAATTCAAACAGAATGAACAGCGAGATCAGGAAGGTCACCGTGGTGGTGATCATCGCGAGCCACTTGGCATTGCGCCCCGCAGCCTCATCATCACCGCGCAGGAAAATAGCCAGGATCAGCGCCGCAAAGGCGGGCATGAACGTGACAATGGAAAGCAGATGCGAGTCCATCAGTTTGCCCCCCCGCTCATCGTCATCCATGTGACAAGGACCGCGATCCCGATCACCATGGCAAAGACATAGGTAAAGATGTAGCCCGATTGCGCCTTACCGGCCAGACGGGTGAAGAAGGGGACGATGCCCATGGCGACGCCGTTCAAAGTGCCGTCAATCACGTTGCCATCTCCGCGCTTCCACAAGAAGCGGCCAAGTGCCTTGGCGGGGCCGACAAAGACCACGTTGTAGATCTCATCAAAGTACCATTTGTTTTTCAGGAATAGATAAAGCGGCTTTTGGTTTTCGGCCAAACGTGCCGGCAGGGTCGGGTTCCAGATGTAGAACCACATCGCCATGAAAAAGCCGCCCAGCATCGCAATGAAGGGACTGACCTTAACCCATTTCGGGGCGTCATGAGCCGCATCCAGCACATGGTTGTCCGGAGCAAAGTAGAGCGCGCCATCACCAGGGTTGCCGCCAAAGGCCGCGTGGTGTTCACCGTCAGAAGCGCCATGATCACCTTCGCCGTGATCGGTTGACGCGCCATCCACTTGGGCGTCGCCATGCCCGGCCTCTTGGGCCAGCGGAATGTCATAGAACTCCGCAATCTCGTCAGTGTGCCCAAAGAAGCTGCCATACCACAACATGCCCGAGAACACCGCGCCCAGGGCCAGAACACCCAGAGGGATCAGCATGGTCATGGGCGATTCATGGGCGTGCTCATGGGTGTGCTTGTTGCCGCGCGGGGTGCCATAGAACGTCAGGAAGATCAGGCGCCAACTGTAGAAGCTGGTCATCGCGGCAGCCACAACCAAGAGCCAGAAGCCATACATAGACCCACCGCCCCAGGCGCTTTCGATAATCGCGTCCTTGGACAGGAAGCCCGCGAAACCAATATGCGTCAGCGGAATGCCAACACCGGTGATCGCCAGCGTACCAATCATCATCGCAGCAAAGGTATAGGGGATCTTTTTGCGCAGACCGCCATAGTTCGTCATGTCCTGCTCGTGGTGCATCGCGTGGATCACCGAACCGGCCCCAAGGAACAACATCGCCTTGAAGAACGCGTGGGTGAACAGGTGGAACATCGCGGCGGAATACATGCCTACGCCCGCGGCCACGAACATATAGCCCAGCTGCGAACAGGTGGAATAGGCAATCACACGTTTGATGTCGGTCTGAACCAGCCCCACTGTCGCGGCAAAGAACGCTGTTGTCGCACCAATCACGGTCACGAATGTCATGGCCTCGGGCGCAAATTCCATCAATGGGGACATGCGGCAGACAAGGAATACACCTGCTGTCACCATGGTCGCGGCGTGGATCAGGGCAGACACCGGGGTTGGGCCTTCCATCGCGTCCGGCAACCATGTGTGCAGGAAAAGCTGCGCCGATTTGCCCATTGCGCCGATGAACAGCAAGAAGGCAATCAGGTTGGCTGCGTTCCATTCGGTCCACAGGAAGCCAACGGTCTGTTCAGCCAGCTGCGGTGCCGCAGCGAATACATCGTCAAAGCGTATGCTGTCGGTCAGGTAGAACAGCGCGAATATCCCTAGCGCAAAGCCAAAGTCGCCCACTCGGTTGACCACAAAGGCCTTGATCGCGGCGGCATTGGCGCTTGGCTTTTTGAAGTAGAAACCAATCAGCAGATAGGAGGCCACGCCAACCCCTTCCCAACCAAAGAACATCTGCACAAGGTTGTCAGAGGTCACGAGCATCAGCATCGCGAAGGTAAAGAACGACAGATAGGCAAAGAAACGCGGGCGATAGCTTTCGTTTTCACCAAAGTTCTCGTCGTGGGCCATGTAGCCAAAGGAATAAAGATGCACGAGGCTGGAGACCGTGGTCACAACAATCAGCATGATCGCGGTCAGACGGTCCAGACGGATCGACCAATCGGTGCTCAGGCTGCCGCTTTCGATAAAGCGCAGGATCTGGATATGCTCTGTGGGTCCCTCAAAGGTCAGGAATGTGAGCCAGCTCAGCGCAGCGGACAGGAACAAAAGCGCTGTTGCAACCATCTGTGCAGGTCGTTCGCCGATGATCTTCCAGCCAAAGCCGCAGATCAATGCGCCAACCAGAGGGGCAAAAAGGAGTGTGGTTTCCATGATCTCAGCCCTTCATCACGTTGACATCTTCGACCGCGATCGTGCCACGGTTACGGAAGAAACAGACCAGAATGGCAAGACCGATGGCCGCCTCAGCCGCCGCAACGGTCAGGACAAACAACGTGTAAACCTGCCCGACCAGATCACCCAGAAAGCTGGAGAAAGCGACAAAGTTGATGTTCACCGCCAAGAGCATCAATTCGATGCTCATCAACAAAATGATCACGTTCTTACGGTTCAGAAAAAGCCCGAAGATGCCAATGACAAACAGCGTCGCCGCTACTGTCAGATAGTGTTCAAGTCCGATCATCTTATTCTTACACTTTCCGTCTTGCGCCGGTTTCTTCGAAGAAACCGGTCCGATTTTTCCGAAAAATCGGGGCTCAGAGCCCCTGCCCCGGTTTCACGTCTTTCAATTCCATCGCCTTCGCCGGATCGCGCATCATCTGCGCCACCACGTCCTGGCGTTTCACATCCACCCGGTGGCGCAGCGTCAGCACAATCGCGCCGATCATCGCCACCAGCAGGATCAGCCCCGCCAGTTGGAACAGCAGGAAGTAGTCATCATAAAGGATCAGACCCAGCGCCGCAGTGTTGTGCACGCTTGTGTCCGTCACCTGCGTGCGCAGCCCCTCGGCCGCCGCGTTGCTTTCCCATGCGCCAAAGGCCATGACGAATTGCATCAAGATCACCAGACCGATGAGCAAAGCCAGCGGCATATAGCGAGCCATCTCTGCCTTCAGCTCGGCAAAGTCGACATCCAGCATCATCACCACGAACAGGAACAGCACCGCGACAGCGCCGACATAGACAATGATCAGCAGCATCGCGACAAATTCCGCCCCCAGCAGGACAAACAGGCCCGCCGCGCTCAGGAATGACAGGATCAACCACAGCACCGAGTGCACGGGGTTGCGGCTGATCACGGTGAACAGCCCGCCCGCAATCACGCAGGTTGCAAACAGGTAGAATGAAAAGACACTCATGCGTCGCCCTCTTTTTCGTCCAACACCGCTTGCGCCAGTTCCAGCGCGCGGGTCATTGCGGGAATACCGGCGAACACCGACATCTGCCCGATTGTTTCTACGATGTGCTGCTTGGTCGCCCCGGCCTCAAGCGCGTGGCGCACGGTCTGGCGCACGGCCATATCGTTTTGTGCGCCCTGCATGGTCAGCCCGGCCAATGTCAGCAACATCCGTGTGCGCGCATCCAGCCCGCCTTCGTTCAGCGTATTGCCGAACATCATTTCCATCATGTCCTTGGGCATGGTGCCCATCATCGCCTCAAACCCCTTCGGCGTGAACGCATCCATCGCAGGAAAGCCTTTGGCCATTTCCTGCGCTTGGTTCATCATCGCTTCAAAGGGGTTTTTGGGATCGCTCATCGGTAAGGTGCATCCATTTCGAGGTTGCGGGCGATTTCGGCTTCCCAGCGGTCACCGTTCTCAAGCAGCTTGGCCTTGTCGTAATACAGCTCTTCGCGGGTTTCAGTTGAGAACTCGAAGTTTGGCCCCTCGACAATCGCATCTACAGGGCAGGCTTCCTGGCAGAAACCGCAGTAGATGCATTTGGTCATGTCAATGTCGTAACGCGTGGTGCGGCGGCTGCCGTCCTCGCGCGGCTCGGCGTCGATGGTGATCGCCTGTGCAGGGCAGACCGCCTCGCACAATTTGCAGGCGATGCAACGCTCTTCGCCATTTGGATAACGGCGCAGCGCATGTTCACCGCGAAACCGCGGGGACAGCGGGCCTTTTTCGTGCGGATAGTTGATGGTCGCCTTGGGGCGGAACATATACTTCAGGCCCAGCATCATGCCTTTGGCAAAATCCTGCAGCAGGAAATATTTTGCGGCGCGGGTATAGTCGATCTGCGTCATATCAGCCCCCTACGGTCCAGCGCGCATATACGCCCCAGAACCATTCGAATTTTGCGGCAAAGGCCACGAACACCACCCAGAACAGGCTGAACGGCAGGAACACCTTCCACCCCAGTCGCATCAGCTGGTCATAGCGGTAGCGCGGCGTGATCGCCTTCACCATGGAGAACATGAAGAAGACAAACAGCATCTTGATGAACATCCAGAAGAAGCCATCGGGCAGGAACGGCACCGGCGACAGCCAGCCACCGAAGAACAACAGCGATACCAATGCGCACATCAGAACCACGGCCACCAGTTCACCGATCATGAACAAAAGGAACGGCGTGGAGGAATATTCAACCTGATAGCCCGCCACCAGTTCTGATTCCGCTTCGGGCAGGTCAAACGGTGGGCGGTTGGTTTCGGCCAGCGCCGAGATGAAGAACAAGAACAGCATCGGGAAATGCGGCAGGAAGTACCAGTTGAAGATGCCCCAATCGCCATCTTGCGCATTCACGATCGAGCTAAAGTTCATCGAACCGGTGGACAGGATCACGCCGATGATGATCAGGCCGATCGACACCTCGTAAGAAATCATCTGCGCCGCAGAGCGGAGCGAGCCAAGGAACGGATACTTGGAGTTGGACGCCCAACCACCCATGATCACGCCGTAAACCTCAAGCGAGGAGACCGCAAAAACATACAGGATCGCCACGTTGATGTCCGACAGGATCCAACCCTCGTTGAAGGGGATCACGGCCCAGGCGATCAGTGCCATCACCAGCGACACCATCGGCGCGAGGAAAAACACCGGCTTGTCCGCGCCCGCAGGGACGACGACCTCTTTCACCACGTATTTCAGCAAGTCCGCGAAACTTTGCATCAGACCAAAGACGCCCACCACATTGGGCCCCCGGCGCATCTGCACCGCCGCCCAGATTTTGCGGTCCGCGTACATCAAAAAGGCCAGCGCGACCAAAAGCGGCAGAAGGATCAACAGAACCTGCCCCAATGTCAGCAAGGCAATGCCCAGACCCGTGTTGTAAAAGAATTCAGCCATTAGTCCCTCACACCGTCGGTATGCCGCGTTCTGCGCAGTCTTGCGCAGTCACTTCAGCATCAATTGTCCTCAAGCCGCGCGGCAGGCTCGGCGAGATTGTGTAAACAGCATCTGCCCGCCATATGCTACCCTCTTGGCTCACATTTGTGCGGACATGACGCGCAAAACCGTAACCACGGATTAACGTGTACTGCGCAGCAGCGCATCTGGCGTAATCCGCTACGTCTTTTGTGCTTTGTGCTTTGGTCATGGCGACGTTGAACTGCACCAGATCGCCCTCCAAAAGCTTGGTTTCCACCCCTTTGTATTCCGGGATGAAATCCTCCGCCGTGGGCGGCGGTGTCTCGCAAGCCGCCAAGGCAAGAGGAAAAACTGCTGCCACCCGCTTCACTCCGCCGCCAGTGGTGCAGCGGCGCGTGCGGCGGCGTTGGCGGACAGCTCCGCCATCAATTGGCTGGCGCGGGCAATCGGGTTGGACAGGTAGAAATCCTTGATCGCCGCGTCAAATGGGTTGGCCATGATCTTGCCGCGCTCAAGTGGTTGCCATTCGTTCGCCGCAACTTCATCGACATCGCCCAGATGCGAATGCGCCGCAACCAATTGCTGACGCAGGGCAGCGATGGAATCGAACGGCAAGGTTGCATCCAGTTCCGCAGAAAGTGCCCGAAGAATGGCCCAGTTTTCCTTGGCTTCGCCGGGGGCAAAGCCTGCTCGCTGTGCAATCTGTGGCCGCCCTTCGGTGTTCACAAACAGACCCGGCTCTTCGGTATAGGCGGCACCGGGCAGGATGATGTCTGCGCGGTGAGCACCACGGTCGCCATGGCTGCCCTGATAAATCACAAACGGACCGGCGGGAATGTCACCCTCGTCCGCGCCAAGGTTGTAGATCACCTCTGCGCCCAGAACATCGGTGATGCCGTTCTCGGACGTCGCGCCGATGTCCATCGCGCCCACACGGCCTGCCGCAGTGTGCAGCACCATGAAGGTGGATTTGGTGCTGTCGGCCAGCGCCATCGCCTCGGCCAGGATCGCCGCGCCATCCTCTCGGGCCAATGCCGCCTGCCCGATGATGATCACTGACGGCTTTTCAGCCACATCAGAATGATCCCGCTTCATCAGGTCGGACATGATCGAGGGATCATCACCGATATGCATGGTTTCATAGGTCAGATCGACGTTTGTGCCAATCACGCCAATGCCCGCGCCTTTGGTCCAGGCCTTGCGGATACGCGCATTCAAAACCGGCGCTTCAACTGCGGGGTTGGTCCCGATCAGCATGATCGCCTGTGCGCTGTCGATGTCTTCGATTGTGGCCGTGCCCACATAGCCAGATCGGTTGCCCGCTGGCAGTTTCGCGCCATCGGTGCGGCATTCAACGCTGCCGCCCAGCCCTTCGATCAGTTGTTTCAGGGCAAAGGCCGCCTCGACCGACGTCAGATCGCCGACCAGACCGCCAACTTTCTTTCCCTTCATCGCCGCCGCAGCCGCGGACAGCGCCTCTGGCCAGCTGGCTTTGCGCAGCTTGCCGTTTTCGCGAATGTAGGGCGTGTCCAAACGCTGGCGGCGCAGACCGTCCCATACAAAACGGGTTTTGTCGGAAATCCATTCCTCATTCACGCCGTCATGGTTGCGCGGCAGAATGCGCATCACTTCGCGGCCCTTGGTGTCCACCCGGATGTTGGAGCCAAGCGCATCCATCACATCGATGCTTTCGGTTTTGGTCAATTCCCACGGACGGGCGGTAAAGGCGTAAGGCTTCGACACCAATGCGCCCACGGGGCACAGATCAATGATGTTGCCTTGCAGATTGCTGTTGAGCGTCTGGCCCAGATACGAGGTGATCTCGGCATCTTCGCCGCGGCCTGTCTGACCCATCATGTGCAAACCCGCCACCTCGGTGGTGAAACGCACACAGCGGGTGCAGGAAATACAGCGGGTCATGTGGGTTTCAACCAATGGCCCAAGATCCAGATCTTCGGTGGCGCGCTTGGGCTCGCGGTAACGCGAGAAATCAACGCCGTAGGCCATCGCCTGATCCTGAAGATCGCATTCGCCACCCTGATCGCAGATCGGGCAATCAAGCGGGTGGTTGATCAGCAGAAACTCCATGACCCCTTCGCGGGCCTTTTTGACCATAGGCGAATTGGTCTTGACCACAGGCGGCTGGCCCTCGGGACCGGGGCGCAGATCGCGCACCTGCATCGCACAGGAGGCCGCAGGTTTGGGCGGACCACCCACAACCTCGACAAGACACATCCGGCAGTTCCCGGCAATCGACAGCCGTTCATGGTAGCAAAACCGCGGCACTTCGACGCCGGTCTGCTCACAGGCCTGAATGAGGGTCATCGCCCCATCGACTTCGATTTCCTTGCCGTCGATGATGATCTTGCGGGTATCGCTCATATGCTCACTTCGCTTTCAGTAACGAACCGATCCGGCTCGATTTTTGAATCTCTGCACGTCCTAGCGCACAATAGCTTTGCGGGTCAGAAGTATCGACCCCCTTTGCCTTGAAAAACGCCCTTCCACGGGCACGCATCCGGTCTTTTTCGGCCTCGCTGTCGACGTAGGCCTCGATCTCTGCTTCGGAATAGCCAAGCGCCCGCGCCTGCGCCTTTAGATCCCAGACATAACTGACCGCCTTGAGCATCCGCGCCGAGATCGTTGGACAGCTTTTGCGGATCCGGTCGGCAATCCCAAGATCAAGCAGCGCATCATCAATCACAGCCACCTCCCGCAACGGGGGCTTGGCCATGGCGGGCACCGCCATCAAACTTAATCCGGTTATTGCAATCACGATAAATCGCATTCTTACTTCTCCTCATGTGATGCGGGCAGTCTGGCCCAGCTTCGCACATGCGGTTTTGGTGTCTGATAGGCAATAACATCACGAAATGCAAAGCCTCAGGCGGGTTTTACGCGCCAAATTTTACTGTGGGCAACGGCCACTGAAAACCAGCCGGTCATCCACAATTCTCAACTCCTCTGCGGGGGTGTCAGGACCAACCGTCCATTCGATATCGGAACTGCCGTAGTACTGCACGCAATGGGAGATCGCCGCGTGTTCACCGGCCTGCCGCGCACCCTCAACCGACTGGGAGGCGTCGCGCACTGTCACGGTGAATACATCCAGCTGTTTGTCCACCTTTGCCACCTTGGTGCGATAATAGAACCCTTCGAACGGGGTCAGTTTGCTTTTGTCTGCGCAGCCTGCCAGCAACGCGGCAACCATCAGGGCTGGAACAATTATCTTCATCTTACTTCTCCGCCAGAATGCAGCAGGGCCGCAGCCCCCGCATCATCATATGTTGCCCGCGCGAAATGCTCACGCCGCCTGCCCCGCGCCACAGGCCTTGGTCTTCCAAAGTCCTGCAGATTTCACAAAGGACCAGCCAAAGGCAAAATCACTTTCGCCGTGCTTTTCCAGATGCCTGAAACGTTCCATCGCCTCGGCCATGGTGGGGCGATGTCCCTCAGGCACCCACCACATCGCAAACCGCAGTGCCGCGCCCATGTCGTACCATTCCGCCTTGCGATCATAGAACTGCTTGTGAACGGTGTTCCAGACAAAATGTTCAAGCGTTTCAACGCTTTCCCAAACAGAAAGGGTCGAGGCCATGCGCGGGTTACCCCCCATTTCGCCTTCGGGATTGTTCTGTTCGCGCTGCATGGTGTCTTCGTTCATCATCCAGACAAAACCGGCTGCGCGTTGCGCAATCCCGTTGACCAGATCCAGCCCATCTACAAAATCCTTCACCCTTGGATCATCCCAATCATATTTGAGAATGCCCAGGTTCAGCTCGGCAAGATGATGACCGGCGGGATGTTGCATCAGATCAAAGCACCGCCACAACGGCCAGAACAGCCAATGCCAACATGCAGAACCAACCCACAGCAAAGCTGGCCGAACGCATGCCCTGGTTTTCCGTCTTGATGTGAATAAACACCATTACGATCCGCGCCACGATGAACAACGAGGCCAGAAGATTGACCCAGAACGCCGGCGCACCGGCCAGCATCGCGGCTGCTGTAGCCGCCACGAATGGGCCGGAGTTTTCAACCGCGTTCATGAACGCCCGCTCACGGCGGTAAACCACATCGGAATAATCCCGCTTTGGCTTGCCACATTCACAACGTTTCTCTGCCGAGCGGCCAATCGTGGACGCCCCCGCCAGAAGCGCAACAATCACTGACCAAAGCGCCAAAGACAGGATGGCGTGGCTGTATTCTGCAAAAGCTTCCATTATTCTGCCGCCACTGCTGAAACGCGTCCGGTGCGTTTGTGTTTGATCCGGTCTTCGATCTCGTCGCGGAAGTGGCGGATGAGACCCTGAATAGGCCAGGCCGCCGCATCACCCAGCGCACAGATTGTATGGCCTTCGACCTGTTTGGTCACGTCCAGCAGCATGTCGATCTCTTCGGGTTCCGCGTCGCCTGTCACCAGACGGTCCATCACCCGCATCATCCAGCCCGTGCCTTCGCGGCAGGGCGTACACTGGCCGCAGCTTTCGTGCTTGTAGAACTTCGACAAACGCCAGATCGCTTTGATCACGTCGGTGGAATTGTCCATCACGATGACCGCCGCCGTGCCCAGACCAGAGCGCTGCTCACGCAGGTAGTCAAAGTCCATGATCGCTTCGCGCATGTCCTTGCCGGGGATCATCGGCACCGAGGATCCGCCCGGGATCACAGCCTTGAGATTGTCCCAGCCGCCGCGAATGCCGCCGCAGTGGGTTTCGATCAGCTCTTCGAAAGTGATCGACATCGCCTCTTCGACCACGCAGGGGTTGTTGACGTGACCGGAGATCGCAAACAGCTTGGTGCCCGCGTTGTTGGGGCGGCCAAAACCGGCAAACCATTCCGGCCCGCGCCGCAGGATTGTTGGCACAACGGCAATCGATTCCACATTGTTCACCGTGGTCGGACAGCCATAAAGGCCAGCCCCCGCCGGGAACGGCGGCTTCATCCGCGGCATGCCCTTTTTGCCCTCAAGGCTTTCCAGCAGCGCGGTTTCCTCGCCGCAGATATAGGCCCCTGCCCCGTGGTGCAGGTAAAGATCAAAGTCCCAGCCGGACTTGGCAGCGTTCTTGCCCAGAAGGCCCGCGTCATAAGCCTCATCAATCGCGGCTTGCAGCGCCTCACGCTCGCGGATGTATTCGCCGCGAATGTAGATGTAGCAGGCGTTGGCATTCATCGCAAAGCTGGCAATCAGGCACCCTTCGATCAGCGTATGCGGATCGTGGCGCATGATTTCGCGGTCTTTGCAGGTGCCCGGCTCGGATTCGTCCGCGTTGATCACGAGATAGGATGGCCGGCCATCGCTTTCTTTCGGCATGAAGGACCATTTCAAACCGGTGGGGAAACCCGCACCGCCGCGCCCGCGCAGACCGGAGGTTTTCATCTGGTCGATGATCCAGTCACGCCCCTTTTTGATGATGCCGGCGGTGCCATCCCAATGGCCGCGCGCCTGCGCCCCTTTGAGCGTACGGTCATGCATCCCGTAGATGTTGGTAAAGATGCGGTCTTGGTCCTGAAGCATAACTGCCTACCTACTCACTTGCTTTGGCGGCCCGCCGGGCCTGCCATATCTGATAAATCACAACCAACGCCCAAAAGAGCGCGGCCAAAGCTGCAAAATCGAACAGGAGCGCGAAACGCCCCGGCAGCCCCAACGCAGGCCCCGCCCATTGTGCGATGATCCAAAGCACCATCGTCACGGCAATGACCAGAGCAACACTCTGGCCTTTGCGTGCAATTGCTTTGTCTGTCTCAACGCTCATCTGCGGGGCGCTCCGGTCTATTTCTTCTTACGCTTCGAGAACTCGGTCTCGCCGCCTTTGGCCAGTATCTTGGCCTGACTGACCCAATTGTCCCGTTCGATGCGGCCTTTGAAGCGCAGGCGCTCATCAACCCAGGCGATCTCTTTCTTGCGCAATCCGGCAACCTGATCGTAGTGCCAGATGCCCATCTCGTTCAGGGTTTGCTCCAACTTGGGGCCAACGCCGCTGATCAGTTTGAGATCATCCGCGCCAGTTGCACGCGGTGCAGTCATCAATTCGGGTTTGCCATCCGCCGCGACGGGCGGCCGCTTGGGCTTGGCCGCGGCATCTGCCTTGGGTTTCGCTGCGGCTTTGGACTTGGCAGCGGCTTTTGGTTTTGCTGCGGCTTTTGGCTTGGCTGCGACCTTTGGCTTGGCTGCGGCGGCCGGTTTGGCACTTGCGGCCTCAGCTGTTTCTGTGGCCGGGGCGGAGGTCTCTGCCGGTGCGGCCTCCTGCGCCTCCGGCTCCGGCGCGGGATCAACCATATCGACCGCTTTGGCCGGTGCTGCATGGGCCGTTGCCGCAGCAGAAGACGCAGCAGGTGCAGCAGAGGTCGTGGTGTCCGTGCTGGCTGCGCTGGCCGCAGAGACCGTCGTCGCTGCCGGACCCGAGGCAAAGGAACTGCCACTGCTGCTACAACGGAACTGGATCAACAAATAGCCAAGAATGATCGCAATCACGATCCCTGCAAACAGCGATGAAAGGAACGACCAGCCCGCCAAGGCCAGCAGCAACAATGCGCAGATCACGCCGCCAACGGCACCCATGATCCAACAGTTACGCGCGCAATCGGCGCCTTCTGTGTTTTTTGTCATTTTCGTCCCTCTTCCCGTTGTTTTTTATGTCTCAGTCTTTGTAGATATTCCCCTTGCTGGCCCGCGTGGAAAACTCTGTCTCCTCGCCTGCGGCCAGTTTAACCGCCTGTTCGACCCAATTGTCGCGGCTCACGCGACCTTTGAAGCCTTCCAAATTCTCATCCACCCAAGCCACCGCCTGTGCGTCCCACTTTGCGATCTGGTCGTAGTGGAAATAGCCCATGGAGTTGAGCAAATCTTCCAGCTTTGGCCCGACGCCTTTGATCATTTTCAGATCATCCGGTCCCGCTTTGCGCGGCGCTTTCATCGTGCGTGGCTTTTTGCCCGCAGCCGGGGCCGCCTCTGCCTTGGCCGGTGCTGGTGCCACACTGCCCGACTTGGGCTTGGCCTTTGCCTTGACCTTGGGCGCTTCGCCCGGTGTTTCGGAGTGCTTGTCGGAACTCTCGCCCACCGCGCGTTTGGCCGCCGCAGGTTTTGCCGCCGCTTTGGTCTTTTTCGCCGCCGCAGGTTTCTTGTCCGCGTTTGCACCCTTGAGCCATGGGGTCAGCAACGGCACCTCGGTGCCATCAATGCGTTTAACGCTGTCGCCAATGTCCACGGCCAGTTGCGCACTGGCGTTGTATTGCGTCTTGCCGCTGTCATGGCCGGTCAAGCTTGTCAGACCGCTGAGTGGCTCGGAGGCGTAACGCCCGTTTTGCGGGCCCGGAACCGGAACCTTGCCAGCGGAAAGATCATCCAGCAGTTCAATCAATTTGTCACGGGTGAGATCTTCGTAATAATCCTTGCCGATCTGGGCCATGGGCGCATTGGCACAGGCCCCAAGGCATTCGACCTCTTCCCAGGAAAACTTGCCATCCGCCGACAGCTCATGCGGGTTGGGCGCGATGCGTTCCTTGCACAAGCCAACCAGATCTTCGGCGCCGCAGATCATGCAGGTCGTGGTGCCGCAAATCTGGATATGCGCAACAGAGCCAACCGGCTGCAACTGGAACATGAAATAGAAGGTCGCGACCTCAAGCCCGCGAATATAGGCCATGCCCAGCATGTCAGAGATATGCTCAATCGCCGGACGGCTGAGCCAGCCCTCCTGTTCCTGCGCACGCCACAACAGTGGAATGATCGCGCTGGCCTGACGCCCTTCGGGGTATTTGGTCATCTGCGCTTCGGCCCAGGCCTGATTGGCAGGGGTGAAGGCAAAGCTTTCGGGTTGTTCGTGGTGCAAACGGCGCAGCATAGTCTCTAGCTTTCGTTTGTGTGGCGGACCGATGGCCCGCCATGAGTGTATTCAAATAGGTGATGGTCCATCGGCCGCATCAGCGGTCGATCTCCCCGAACACCACGTCCATGGTGCCAATGATCGCAGCAACATCGGCCAGCTGGTGGCCCTTGCTGATGTGATCCATCGCCTGCAAATGCGGATAGCCCGGTGCGCGGATCTTGGCGCGGTAGGGTTTGTTGGATCCATCCGCCACAAGGAACACACCAAACTCGCCTTTTGGCGCTTCGACGGCGCAATAGACCTCGCCCGCCGGCACGTGGAACCCTTCGGTATAAAGCTTGAAGTGATGGATCAGGCTTTCCATGTTGGTCTTCATCGCAGAGCGGGTCGGCGGGGTCAGTTTGCCCCGTGCCAGAATATCACCCTTGCCCTCGGGCGCGCGCAGCTTGGCAATGGCCTGATGGATGATGCTGACCGATTGCCGCATCTCTTCCATCCGGCAGAGGTAGCGGTCAAAGCAATCGCCATTCTTGCCGATCGGGATCTGGAAATCGAACTCGTCATAGCACTCATAGGGCTGCGAACGGCGCAAATCCCATGCCATACCGGAGCCGCGCACCATCACGCCGCTGAAGGCATAATCCAGAATGTCCTGTTCGGTCACGACGCCAATATCGACGTTACGCTGTTTGAAAATCCGGTTTTCGGTCAGCAACCCGTCAATGTCATCCAAGAGGTTCGGAAATTCATTGGCCCACGTTTCGATATCGTCGATCAGGTCTTCGGGCAGATCCTGATGCACACCGCCGGGACGGAAATAGGCCGCGTGCAGACGTGCGCCACAGGCCCGCTCGTAGAACACCATCAACTTTTCGCGTTCCTCGAAACCCCAGAGCGGCGGCGTCAGCGCCCCCACGTCCAAGGCCTGCGTGGTCACGTTCAGCAGGTGGTTCAACACCCGGCCAATCTCGGAATAAAGCACCCGGATCAGGCTGGCGCGGCGCGGCACTTCGGTGCCGGTCAGCTTTTCAATCGCCAGACACCAGGCATGTTCCTGGTTCATCGGCGCCACATAATCCAGCCGGTCGAAATACGGCAGGTTCTGCAGATAGGTCCGGCTTTCCATCAGCTTTTCCGTGCCACGGTGCAGCAGACCGATGTGCGGATCGCAGCGCTCTACAATCTCGCCGTCCAGTTCCAGTACCAGACGCAAAACCCCGTGCGCCGCGGGGTGTTGCGGGCCAAAGTTGATGTTGAAATTGCGGATCTTCTGTTCCCCGGTGACAGCATCGGTTGAGCCGTCATCATAGGTGTTCACGCGAATATCGCCGTCCATTATTGATCGCCTCCGGATGTCCTGCGGGCAAAGATGTCCGACTTGTCATCGCTGTCCTCAACCCGCACAGGGATCGGCAGCTCTTGGCGCAGACCAAACAGATCGGCCATCATCTTTTCCAGAAACGCAATCATTACAGTTTCTCCAACTCTTGCAGCTTGAGACCCATCCACCACAGCAAGGCAATAGTGCCCAGCGGGACAAGGCACACAGCCGCCCAGTATTTGTTGATGCCAAAGAATGGCAGCAGCTTGACCATCGGGATGGCTGTCAGTGCAGACAGGATCAACCACCAGATACCGCCCATTACTTCGCCTCCGCCTTGTCGTCGCCGGGCAGGATGTATTCAGCCCCCTCCCATGGCGACATAAAGTCAAACTGGCGGTATTCCTGAACCAGCTTCACCGGCTCATAGACCACGCGTTTCTGCGCCTCGTCATAACGCACTTCGGTATAACCCGTGGTCGGGAAATCCTTGCGCAGCGGATGCCCGCGAAAGCCGTAATCCGTAAGGATGCGGCGCAGGTCCGGGTGACCGGAGAACAGGATGCCGAACATGTCAAAAATTTCACGCTCGAACCAGTTGGCGCTGGGATGTACATCGACCAGCGAGGGCACCATATCCATTTCCCGCGCCGCGACGCGCAGGCGAATGCGGTGGTTCTGGTACATGCTGAGGAAATGGTACACCACGTCAAAGCGTTTGGCACGGCCCGGATAATCCACCGCTGTGATGTCGATCAAGGTCGAGAACCGGCAGGTTGCATCGCCTTTGAGAAACTCCACCAGACCAGTGATGTTGGTCAGCGTGACATCCACGGTCAGCTCACCATGGGCAATCTCCCATGACAGCACACAATCGGGGCGTTTGGCCTCAATATAGGCGCCGAGTTCTTGCAGTTGCTCGCTCATCGTACAATTGTCCCTGTCCGGCGCATCTTGCGCTGCAATTGCAGCAGACCATACAGCAGCGCCTCAGCCGTGGGCGGGCAGCCCGGCACATAGACATCCACCGGCACAATCCGGTCACAGCCGCGCACAACGCTGTAGGAATAGTGGTAATAGCCGCCACCGTTGGCACAGGATCCCATGGAGATCACATAGCGCGGCTCGGGCATCTGGTCGTAGACCTTGCGCAGCGCCGGCGCCATCTTGTTGGTCAGCGTCCCGGCAACGATCATCAGGTCAGACTGGCGCGGGCTTGCGCGCGGCGCGGTGCCGAAACGTTCAAGATCATAGCGGGGCATTGAGGTGTGCATCATCTCAACCGCACAGCACGCCAGACCAAAGGTCATCCAGTGCAACGAGCCTGTCCGGGCCCAGTTGATGATGTCTGCGGTTGACGTGACAAGGAACCCCTTGTCCTGCAATTCTGCGTTCAGGGCCTGCGTTGCAACCTCGCGGTCGGGCCCTGCCGTTGCGGTCACTGCCATTCCAGCGCCCCTTTCTTCCACTCATAAGCAAATCCGGCGGTCAAAACCCCCAGGAACACCATCATCGACCAGAAGCCGACCATGGAGATATCCTTGAACGCCACCGCCCATGGGAACAGGAAGGCAATCTCAAGGTCAAAAATGATGAACAAAATCGAGACGAGATAGAATCGCACGTCGAACTTCATCCGCGCATCGTCAAAGGCATTGAACCCGCATTCATAGGCGGACACTTTTTCAGGATCCGGGTTGCGCACAGCAACCACGATAGCGGCAAGGATCAGCACAACGCCAAACCCGATGGCCACGGCCAGAAAAACAAGGATGGGCAGATATTCCCGCAGCATGTCGTCCAAGGGGAGGCTCCTTTAGCTTGGCAGTCTTTGGATTGGTCAAAGACGCTGGCAGAACAGACTTGGAACGGGTTTAGCCAAGGTGGTGGTCAGGGTCAACGGGAGGATGGGTGTAAATGGCCGCAGAAGCGCCCTTATCAGGTGCAATTGGATGGATATGGGGTGCCTCGCGCAGATTGACCGCAAGGGCTTGGCCGCGTTCGCGGTTTACCCCTTTGCAGTCGATCAATCCGCAATCGTGCAATCTGGGTCCGCCAAACAGGCCCGGACCTTCTGGAACATGGGTTCAGAAAGCCTGAAATAGACCTCACACAGATCAGCGCGAATTTCGACCCAATCCTCCTGACCCGATGACCACATTATGCCAAACACCGGCTCATCAAACGCTGGCAGTGATCCGATGAATTGCGCTCGAACCGGTAAGTGAACGATCGTCTGGCTGGTCGAGAAGGACTCGGCTGATCCGTTTTTCAGCCGCACGCCCGAAAATCGAATGGCTCTACGATAGGTATAGGTGACATCAGCTTGAATTTCATTTGCCGCGGTATCGGGATCGAGCCAACGCTCAGATCGGTCATCAACCTCGATCTCATGTGTAAATGGCCCGACTTTCACCTTTTCAACGGTGCCCCAGACCAGAAATTCCCCTTCTGACAAATCGCCATGCGCCATCGCAAGCCGCCGAATAAATTCATCCTGAGTTTGCTTGGCCGGGTCTTTGCCAAAAAAGGCCTCAGGGTATCGACAGCTCAGAGCACTCGCTGGCGCGGCACAGATCAAAGCGCCAAACGCTATGAACAAACAAACCGCCGCGCCGTCCCTGCCCCTCACGCCATCCAAGCCGCCTTGCGCCGGTCAAAGAACGCGCCGATGCCCTCGGCGGCCTCTTCTGTCTCCCACCGTTCCGCCAGTGCGGCGATGGTATGCGCTACGACCTCATCATCAATCCGCGGTCCCAGATCACGGGCCAGTTTCTTGGCCGCCGCCACCGCGCCGGGGGCGCAGGACAGATAGGGCACCACTTCGGCCTCAATCGCCGCGTCCAGATCATCCGCAGGCACCGCGCGGGCCAGCAGGCCCAGATCAATCGCCTCAGCCGCGCCAAAAAGCCGCGCCGACATGAACACGCGCCGTGCCCGCCCCTCGCCCATCCGTGCCAGAACATAAGGGCCGATGGTCGCCGGAATGATCCCAAGCCGGGTCTCGGTGAACCCCATCTTGAGGCTGTCCACACCAATCGCAACGTCACAGACCGAGGCCATGCCAACCCCGCCGCCAAAGGCATTGCCCTGCACCTTGCCAATCAGCGGCTTTGGTAGCCTGTTGAGCGCCCCCAGCATCGTCGCCAGCTTGCCTGCCTCTTTGCTGCGGGTTTCCGGGTCCATCTCGGCCTGATCGCGCATCCAGCCGAGATCACCGCCGGCACAAAAGGATTTGCCCGCACCGGTCAACACCACCACCCGCACTGCATCATCCGCCGCCAGATCCGCCGCCGCCTGTGTCAGATCGGCCAGCATCTGCGCCGACATGGCGTTGTGCTTTTCCTCCCGGTTCAGCGTCAGCGTCGCCACACCGCGCGTGTCGGTTTCAATCTTGATTGTCTCGAACATATTGTTCCTACTTCGTTTTTCCCCGATTGCCGCGCCCGTGGCCTAGCCCCGCATCGCGCGGGCCATCCCGGCGGCCTCTTCGATCACCGCTTGATCAAGGCCCGTTTCATAACCCAGTGCCGTCAGATGCGCATTCACCGCCTCCGTTGCGACATTGCCCGCCGCCCCCGGCGCATAGGGGCAGCCGCCCAAGCCGCCAACAGCCGCATCAAAGACCCGCACCCCCATCGACAAAGATGCATCAATATTGGCCATCGCCCGCCCGTGAGTGTCATGGTAATGCCCCGCCAGACGCCCCACCGGCACCACATCGCGCACCGCCAGCAGCATCTTGGCAATGCTGTCCGGCGTGCCTGCGCCAATCGTGTCGCCCAGCGAAACCTCATAACATCCCATGGCAAACAGCTTGTCCGCCACCATTGCCACAGCGGAGGGATCAACCGCGCCGTCATAGGGGCATTCCACTACACAGGACACATAGCCGCGCACCGGGATATCCAGATGCCGCGCCTCCTCCAGCACCGGCACAAACCGTTCCAGCGATTCTGCGATACTGGCGTTGATATTCTTTTGGCTGAACCCCTCAGAGGCCGAACCGAACACCGCTATCTCATCAGCTTTGGCCGCCAGCGCATCCTCGTAACCGCGCATGTTCGGCGTCAGGGCAGCATAGCGCACGCCCTTGGCCCGCTTGATCTGGCCCAGAACCTCACCCGAGCCCGCCATCTGCGGCACCCACTTGGGGCTGACAAAACTGGCGCATTCAATGCGCCGAAAACCCGCGTCGCTCAGCCGGTCGATCAGCGCGACCTTTTCCGCCACGGGAATTTCCCGTGCCTCGTTTTGCAATCCGTCCCGGGGGCCGACCTCAAAAATTTCACATGGTCCCAAGCTCATGGCATTCCCCTTCGTTGCCGCATCCGCCTCAGACCTTTTCTATTGGCCAGGGGGGATAAAATTCCTGTTCATAGATCCCGCCCTCTGTGGGCAAGGATTTGGCAAAGCTGTCCCGCGCCGTGATCCGCGCATACCATTCGGCCACCGCAGGGTGCTGATCCAGCTTCACAAAGTAGCGTGACATATAAACAGCCTGACCAACAGATATATCCGCAGCCGAAAACCCGCTGGTCAAAAGATAGTCGCGGTTCTCCACCGGTGTGCTCAGCCGCGCCTCGAGTGCATCATAACATTTGCCAATCCGCGCCGCCTCCAGCTTCATCACGATAGGGCTGCGCATATGGTCCTCGCGCAGCGCCACATGTTGCTGGGTGAGGGCCGCCGTGTGCTGGCTGATGGTTTCAGCGAAATGTACCCAGACCAGCCAGGCCATGCGGTCCGGATCATCCGCTGGACGGCCCAACCGGTCAGGGCTGTAGCGTTCACACAGGTATTGTGTGATCGCCCCGGTTTCAAACATCCGTTCCCCGTCGATCTCAAGCGCAGGCACCCGGCCTGCCGGTGACAGGCTCAGGTACTCCGGATCGCGCAGGGATTTGTCAAACGCATGCAGCTTGAGCTGGAACGCCACATCCATCTCGTTGAGCAACCAAAGGGTGCGCATCGAGCGGGTCTGCGGACAGTGGTGCAATGTGATCATGCAGCGGCCTCCTCTTCGGCCTCCAACCTAACGAGTGCTGCGCCCGCTTCAACCTGATCGCCAGCCGTGGCCAGAACCTCGGCCACCACGCCATCGCGGGCCGCCAGCAAGGAATGCTCCATTTTCATGGCCTCTAGGACCGCCAGTCGGTCGCCCTTGGCCACCCTCTGCCCGACTTTGGCATCCACAGCGCGGACAAGTCCGGGCATCGGTGCCTCGATGAGATTGCCGTCGCCCTGCGCCCCTGCCGCCCGCGACAGCGGGTCAATCACGTCAAAGGCCATGCCGTAACCCTCAAACACAGTGACTGTCGCGCCCGAGATGGCCACATCCGCTGCAGGTTGACCGCCAATGGTCCAGCGCCCCCCCCGGCGCAGGGCCTGCACTTCGTCCTCGCCCAGAGTCCAATGCTGTTCATCCGGTGAGATCACCCGCACTTTCAGCAGATGTTCCTCGCCGCCCCAGCCGAGCATGATCTGACGCCGCAGCGCCCGCCACAGGGTGAATCCCGTCTCGGCCTGGGTCTCCAAGAGACCCAGCGCCGCCATTCCGGCCAACGCCGCATGGCGCGGTGCAATCTCCGGTGCGGCTGTCAGCGCATCAATGTCGCGGGCAATGAGGCCTGTATCGACCTCGCCCTTGCCAAACCCTTCATGCGCGGCAAGCGCGCCGAGGAAGGCCAGATTGGTCACGGTGCCGCCCACCTGACAACCGCTCAGTGCCGCACGCAGGCGCGACAGGGCCACATCGCGGTTCGGCCCATGCACAATCACCTTGGCAATCATCGGATCATAAAACGGGCTGATAGTATCGCCCGCCCGCACACCGCTGTCGGCGCGGGTCTGCGGGGTGAACTGCAAATGCGTCAACGTGCCGGTCGCGGGCAAAAAACCCTTTGGCACATCCTCGGCATAAAGCCGCGCTTCAAAGGCGTGACCGCTGATCGACAATTCGCCCTGCTGCTTCGGCAGGCTCTCGCCCGCCGCCACGCGCAGCTGCCATTCCACCAGATCAACACCGGTGATCAACTCGGTCACCGGATGTTCCACCTGCAAGCGGGTGTTCATCTCCATGAAAAAGAAACCATCTGCGCGCAAACCGCCCGAGCCGTCCACGATAAACTCAACAGTGCCGGCCCCGGCATAGCCAATCGCCTCGGCGGCCCGAACCGCCGCCTGGCCCATGGCATCGCGCACATCCTGCGGCATATCCGGCGCGGGTGCCTCTTCGATCACCTTCTGATGGCGGCGCTGCAAGGAACAATCGCGCTCGAACAAATGCACCGCCTTGGTGCCATCACCAAAGACCTGCACCTCGATATGGCGCGGCTTGGTCACAAATTTCTCAACCAGAACATCCGAATTGCCAAAGGCGGTCTTAGCTTCCGAGCGAGCCGAGTCCAGCGCCGCCTGGAACGCGCCCGCCTTTTCGACCAATCGCATGCCCTTGCCACCGCCGCCTGCGACCGCCTTGATCAATACCGGATAGCCGATCTTCTCGGCCTCGGCTGCCAGCAGCGCATCGTCCTGATCCGCCCCATGATAGCCCGGCACCACCGGCACGCCGGCCTCCACCATCAGCGCCTTGGCCGCATCCTTCAGGCCCATCGCCCGAATGGCCGATGCCGATGGCCCGATAAAGGTCAAACCGGCCTTCTCGACGGCCTCCACAAAATCGGGGTTCTCGGACAGAAAGCCATAGCCGGGATGGATCGCCTGTGCGCCGGTCTCCAGCGCCGCCTGAATGATCACATCACCCTTCAGATAACTTTCCGCCGGGGCGGAGCCGCCAATATGCACAGCCAGATCTGCCATCTGCACATGTTTTGCCGCGCGGTCCGCATCAGAATACACCGCCACGCAACGCACACCCATAGCCTGCGCCGTTTCCATCACCCTGCAGGCAATCTCGCCCCGGTTCGCAATAAGGATCGTGTCAAACATTCGCCGTTCCTTCACTTTCAACTTTGTCTTCCTTTTTGGCCTTCAATACTCCGGGGGTCTGGGGGCTGGCCCCCAGCTCTGCCCAAAAAAAGACCCCTGCGCCTTCGTGATCCATCGCCATCACATCCGGAACACGCCAAAGCGTGTCGGCTCAATCGGTGCGTTCAAACTGGCTGACAAAGACAGTGACAGCACATCGCGGCTCTTGCGCGGATCAATGATCCCGTCGTCCCAAAGCCGCGCGGAGGCATAAAGCGGATGGCTCTGTTCTTCGAACATATCTATCGTCGGTTGCTTAAAGGCCGCCTCTTCTTCGGCGGACCAGGTGCCGCCTGCCCGTTCAATGGCATCACGTTTGACTGTCGCCAGAACCCCCGCCGCCTGCGGGCCGCCCATCACGGAAATCCGGCTGTTGGGCCAAGTCCACAGGAACCGCGGGCGATAGGCCCGGCCGGACATGCCATAGTTGCCCGCCCCGAAGGAGCCGCCCACCAGCATGGTGATCTTGGGTACATTTGTGCTGGCCACCGCTGTCACCATCTTGGCGCCGTGCCGCGCAATGCCTTCATTTTCATATTTACGTCCGACCATAAAGCCGGTGATGTTTTGCAGGAAAACCAAGGGGATATTGCGTTGCGAGCACAGTTCAATGAAATGCGCACCCTTCTGCGCTGCCTCGGAAAACAGCACACCATTGTTGGCCACGATCCCGATCGGGCATCCTTTGACATGAGCAAAACCGGTCACAAGGGTCTCGCCAAAGCGGGCCTTGAATTCATCAAAGCGGCTGCCGTCGACCAGACGCGCGATCACCTCGCGGATATCATAGGGCGTGCGCAGATCCGCCGGCACCACACCCAGCAGTTCGGATGGATCATAGGCCGGCTCTTCGGGGCTGGCCCATTCCACGGTCTTTGGCTTGCTGCGGTTCAGCTGCCCCACTGCACGGCGGGCCAGAGACAAGGCATGGGCGTCATCTTCGGCCAGGTAATCGGCCACGCCGGACAGGCGCGTATGCACATCACCGCCGCCCAGATCTTCGGCAGAGACCACCTCGCCCGTGGCCGCCTTGACCAAGGGCGGACCGGCGAGAAAGATCGTGCCCTGCTCTTTGACGATGATTGTCACATCCGACATCGCCGGTACATAGGCCCCGCCCGCGGTGCAAGAGCCCATCACCACCGCGATCTGCGGAATGCCCTTTGCGCTCATCCGGGCCTGATTGTAGAAGATCGCACCAAAATGATCCCGGTCGGGAAACACTTCGTCCTGATTGGGCAGGTTCGCGCCGCCGCTGTCCACCAAGTAGACACAAGGCAGATGGTTGGTCTCGGCGATCTCTTGGGCCCGTAGGTGTTTTTTCACCGTCATCGGATAATAGGTGCCGCCCTTCACGGTGGCGTCGTTACACACCACCATGACCTCTTGCCCCTGCACCCGGCCAATGCCTGCGATCACACCCGCACAGGGCGCCGCTCCATCATAAAGCCCATGCGCCGCCGTCGCGCCGATCTCCAGAAACGGGCTGCCCGGGTCCAGCAGGTTGGCCACACGTTCGCGCGGCAACATCTTGCCCCGGCTTTCGTGGCGGGCGCGGGACTTCTCGCCGCCACCCAATGCGGCGGCCTGTGCCGCCTCGCGCACCTGCTCCAGCGCCTCCAGATGGGCCGCTTCGTTGTTTTTGTAGCCTTCGGACGAAGGCAGCGCCTGCGAAGTGAGTTTCACGTTTCATCTCCTTCATTTCGCGGAATATTCTGGCACCGAGGTGCCGGCTTTTTCGAATAAATCTGTTCTGCCGCCGGGTGGAGAATGGACCAGTTCATACGGCCCCCTCCGCCGCAGCACGGGCCTTCAGCTCCTTGCGGATCACCTTGCCAGTTACCGTCATCGGCAGGGCGTCGACAAAAGAAATTTCCCTTGGATAAGAATAGCTTGCCAGCCGATCTTTGACCCATTTCTGCAACTCTTCGGCCTCTACACCGGAACCGTGCTTGCGCACCACATAGGCTTTGACCACCTCCGTGCGCAGCGGATCAGGCTTGCCCACAACCCCCACGGTCGCAACGCCGGGATGGGTCAGCAGGCAATCTTCAATCTCGACCGGGCCAATGCGGTATCCGGCCGAGGTGATCACATCATCCTCGCGCCCGACAAAGCGCAGGTAATCACCCTCCCAGATGCCGCGATCTCCAGTGATCAGCCAATCATCGCGAAATTTCTCGGCCGTCGCCTCTGGCCGGTTCCAATAGCGCAGCATCATCGACGCCGATCCGCGCCGGATGGCCACGTCACCTTCGCCCGATGTGGGTTGGCCTGCGCTGTCAATCACGGCAACGTCATGGCCCGGCACCGGCTTCCCGATACACCCCGGTTGTGCATCAAAATCAGCGGCGCAGGAGGAAGCGACCATGTTGCATTCGGTCTGGCCGTAGAACTCGTTGATCTCCAACCCGAAGGCTTTGCGCCCCCAAGCCAGCATCTCGCCGCCCAATGGCTCGCCGCCACTGGCCACGGACCGCAAACCGGGGATCGCCATATCTGCCGCTTTGAGCATTCTTAAAGCAGTGGGCGGAAAGAATACATTGCGCGCCCCGCCCTGCGCGATCACCTCGGCGCAGCCCTCCACCGTGAATTTGCTCATCCGCGCCGCCACCACAGGAATGCCAAGCGCCAGCCCCGGCATCAGCACGTCGAACAGCCCGCCAATCCACGCCCAGTCCGCGGGAGTCCAGAGGCAATCACCCTGCTGCCCCAGATGATTGTGACTGATCGAGACCCCGGGCAAATGGCCGGTCAGAACCCGGTGCCCATGCAGCGCGCCCTTGGGGCTGCCGGTGGTGCCGGAGGTATAAATCAGCACGGCGGGATCGTCAGCGGCGGTGTCGGCAAACCCGACCGGATCACCCTGTATGCCGACGTAGTTCGCGATCCACGCCTCTGCCAAATCGCCCAGCAGTGCCGCCCCTTCATCGTCCGTCAGAACAATGGCACAGCCCGCATCCCCGACCCGGCTGGCCAGCGCATCATGCTTGAAGAGTTTGAACAAAGGCACTGAAATCGCGCCAATTTTCCAGATCGCCAGATGGGCCGCCGCGCACCAAGGGCTTTGGCTGAGCAAAACGCCCACACGGTCACCTGCCCGCACCTTTTTCAACAGGGCACGGGCCAGACCATCGGCCATGGAATGCAATTGGCCAAAGCTGACATCGCGCCGCTGCGGACCGGTCAAATCAATGATCGCCGTGGCCCCGTCCGGCTGCGACAGGCATTGCGCGGCCATGTTCAGCCGCGCGGGAATGTCCCAGCTGTGGTCAATATGCAGGCCCGGCAGGTCCATCAGCTGCGATACTCCGGATTCTCATAGCCAAATCGTGCACCCGCATCCCAAGCCTTGCGATCGTTGCCCTGATTGGGATAACCGCCTGCCGCATTGAGCATTCGTGCCAGATGCATGGCGTTCCACGTCATGATCGTGGTGTTGCGCTGGGTGAATTCATTGTCCAACCCGGCGCGGCTGCCATCCTCCAGATCGTCTCCATAGGATGGCCCTGGCCCCGCCTCGCCGATCCAGCCACAATCGGCCTGCGGCGGGATCGTGTAGCCCAAGTGGTTCATCGCAAAGCCAAGGGTCATGGCGGTGTGTTTGATGCCATCCTCGTTGCCGGTGATCACACAGGCCGCAACCTTGCCATAGAAGACCGATTGCCCCTTGTTGTTCAGCTCCCCGCTCATCGCGTAGAGACGTTCGATCAGGACACGGCAAACAGAGGATTCCTCGCCCAGCCAAAGCGGCGTGCCTATGATCAGGATATCGGCGGCCAGCACCTTTTCCCATAAAATTGGCCAGTCGTCCTGCGCCCAGCCATGTTCGGTCATGTCGGGATAAACACCTGGCGGCACCTGATGGCTGAGCAGATGCAGATGTTCAACCTCTACGCCCTCGCCCTCCATGATGGCGGCGCTGGCGTTCATCAAAAGCTTGGTATGGCTTTCCGATGGCTCTTTCTTGAGAGACGTGTTGATAAACAAGGCTTTGAGAGGGGTTGTCATGTGTCGGGCTCCAGTTCCGGAAAAGGCGATGTACCGGCCGCAGGCAAGGGTGCCGCAATGCGGCCGCCGAACCTATTCACGTAGTACACAGCCTCAAACACTCCAGTTTCTCCCATCGGTTTACACCGCACGACGATCCAAACGCTGGCCAAATCCGGCGCGGGATAGGCCGCGCAATCGATTGGTTTGGCCCCTGTTCCGGCCTCCTGCAGATAAAGCGCGGCATACCGCGCGATCACGTCGCTTTGCTCCAGCGTGGCCACGATCCAGCCCAACCGGAACACCAATACTGCGCCAAGACCGGTCAGCGCCGCCAAGGGCGCCCACCAAAGCCAGCGCGGCATCTGTTTAACCCATCGAAGCCATCATCTCGCGGCCCACCAGCATCCGGCGAATTTCCGAAGTGCCTGCGCCGATTTCCATCAGTTTGGCATCACGGAAAATCCGGCCCACCGGGTTGTCGGACAAATAGCCCGCGCCGCCCATGGCCTGTACGGCCTGATGCGCCTGCACCATGGCCTGCTCCGAGGCGTAAAGACAGCAGGCCGCGGCATCCTGACGGGTTACGGTGCCACGGTCACAGGCCTGCGCAACCGAATAGACATAGGCACGGGCCGAATTCATCGCGGTGTACATATCCGCCATCTTGCCCTGCATCAGTTGGAAGTTGCCGATCGGCTGACCAAATTGTTTGCGCTCGGCCATGTAAGGCATGATCTCGTCCAGACAGGCCGCCATAATGCCAAGGCCGATACCGGCCAGCACCACGCGTTCGTAGTCCAGACCGGACATCAACACGCGCACGCCTTTACCCTCCTCGCCCAGCACGTTCTCAAACGGCACTTCTACGTCGTCAAAGATCAGCTCTGCCGTGTTCGACCCGCGCATCCCCAGCTTGTCAAAATGCGGGCTGGTTGTGAAACCCTTCATCGTCTTTTCGATCAAGAAGGCGGTGATCCCCTTGGAGCCGGCATCGGGGTCCGTTTTGGCGTAAACCACCAATGTATCGGCATCCGGGCCGTTGGTGATCCAGTATTTATTGCCCGACAGACGGTAATGATCGTTTCGCTTTTCGGCGCGAAGTTTCATGCTGACCACGTCACTGCCCGCAGATGGCTCTGACATTGCCAAAGCGCCGACATGTTCGCCGGAACACAGCTTGGGCAGGTATTTCTCTTTCTGCTCTTGCGTGCCGTTCAACTTGATCTGGTTCAGGCATAGGTTCGAATGCGCCCCATAAGACAGCGAGACCGAAGCCGACGCCCGCGCGATTTCCTCTACCGCAACCGTATGCGCCACATAGCCCATGCCCGTGCCGCCAAATTCCTCGTCGACGGTCATACCAAGGAGGCCCAGTTCACCCATCTCGGTCCAAAGCTCGGGCGGGAACTCATTCTTGGTGTCAATGTCTGCGGCCATCGGCTTGACGCGCTCTTGCGCCCAGCGATGCACCATTTCGCGCAATGCGCCGACATCTTCCCCCAGATCAAACTGCATACTGGCGTTGAACATGGCTCTCTCCCGTTTATTGAACGCTTGTTCATTACTTACAGATCAAACATCCACCGGTCAAGCGTCTTGGAAAGGTGGAACCAATTGCCGCGCTGCCCGTTGGTCCTTCAGCAATGCAAATTCAGCAAAAAGAGAGAGAACATGACCGACAGTTTGAAAAAAGAATTCTGGGACCGTCTGGAAGACACGCGCACAGGCATGTTGTCCGCCGGATCCGCCCCTGCCGTCCCAATGAGCCATTTTGTTGAGGACGACAGCACCGCGCCATTCTTGTGGTTCATCACCGCCAAAGGCACCGCACTGGCCGAGGCAGCAGCCACGGGCGCCGACGCCCAATATATTGTATCGACCAAGGACGAACAGCTTTACGCCCGCATTGATGGGCGTGTCCAGGCAGTGAATGACCCTGCGCAGCTTGACCGGATCTGGAACGTGATGGCCGATGTCTGGTTTGATGGGGGTAAGCATGACAGTGACGTGCAGCTGCTGCGGATGGATCTGAAACAGGCCGAGGTCTGGCTGACCGATGGCAGCATCAAATTCCTGTTCGAAGTGGCCAAGGCCCACCTGACAGACCAACAACCCGATGTCGGCCAGCACGGCACGGTGCATTTCTAATCAACCCCGCGCCCTCTCCTTTCGGAGGGGGCGTTTTAGCTTGGCGCTTGATACACGCGGCCAACCTCTGCGCGGATGATCCGCGCAATCAAGGCACAATCTTCCAAAGAGAAGGTCAGCGGCACGCGCATATCCACGATCCCGGCCAGCACCGCATCACTTTTGGGCATCGGCGGCGCATCCACGTAACGCCATGAATCATAGCGGCTGGTAAATCCGACCGGCTCTGCCCCGCCGAACCATTTCAATTCAACACCGCGTGCCGCGCAACTGCGCTGTACCTCTAGCACGGCGGCCTCGCTCCAGCCGGACAGCAGGAATTGAATGGAAGATCCAACAATACTTTCTTTTCCGGGGCGTTCGATCACGGTCAGGCCCGGCGTGCCGCGCAGCCCCGCTTCGATCGCATAGTACCGCTCGTTCCACCGCTGCACTTGACGGTCCAGGTCCTTCAATTGCGGGCGCAGGATCGCGGCCCGCAGATTATCCATTCGCCCCGAAATGTTGGGGGTCTCATAGCGAATGGTCTCAAAAGCCTCTCTCGGCGGACCGGCTTCATGCCGTTCATACAGCATGTAAGAGCCGGACAATATGATCGCCCGCGCCGCCACCTCTGCATCGTCTGTGACGAGCAATCCACCCTCGCCCGAATTGACATGTTTGTAGGTTTGGCAGGAATAGCATCCGACCTTGCCCTGCGTTCCCGATGGCACCCCATCCCAGGCCGCGCCCATGGTATGCGCACAATCTTCAATCACGGTGATCCCCGCCGCATCACAAATCGCCATGAGCGCGGTCATATCCGCCAAATGCCCGCGCATATGGCTCAACAATAAAACATCGGCCTGATCGGCCTTGACGGCGAGATCCTCAAGATCAATCACCAACTGGTCTGTGACACCGACAAACACCGGCACAGCGCCAAGCGCCGCAATTGCCCCCGGAACCGGGGCCAAGGTAAAAGTGTTTGTCAGAACCTTATCGCCGGGTTTGACCCCCACCGCCCGCATCGCCGTGGCCATCGCATAACCGCCCGATGCCACCGCGAGACAGTACTTCGCGCCGGCCTGCGCGGCAAACTCCTGCTCCAGCAGCGCAGTTTCCGCGATCTCGCCCGCGACAGTATTATATCGGTGCAAGCGCCCATGCCGCATCACCGCCACGGCTGCCTCGATGCCGGCCTCGGGAATTGGCTCTTGCTGTGTGAAACTGCCTTTGAAAACCTCTGTCATTGCCCCGCCCTTCCGATCAAATTTTCAACAATGCCCGGCAGATCCGCATAATCATGTAGTAACGCCTCAGGCTCCAATGCCGACATGTCGCCGCCCGCCGGACCGAATGTCACCAACACACAAGGCACCCCGGCCGCCTGCGCCGTCTTTCGGTCCGTGATCGAATCCCCGATCAGCATGGACTGCGCCGGATCCCCGCCTGCGCGGCGGGTGGTTTCGTGCAAATGCTCAGGATCAGGCTTGCGCACAGCGAGGCTGTCGGCCCCCAGCATGGATTGCCAGATGTCACGCACGCCCAACCGCCGCAGCAATTGATCGGCCAGCGCCTCTGGCTTGTTTGTGCAGATCGCAACGCGATAACCGCTTGATTTCAAGGTCTCAACCGCATCCATCGCGCCGGGATACAGATAGGTCCGGCTGTCAATGTCCTGCGCATAGGCTTCAAGCAGCTTGGGATAGAATACATCAATCACGGCATCATCAAGCGGACGGCCCAAACGTTCCATCCCGAGGGTCAGCATCGCCCGACCGCCCCGCAACGCCGTCCCCGCATCGCGGGCAGCATCCAGCAGATCGCCCTCGCCCATCTGCCGAAAACAGGCGTTCGCCGCCGCGATCAGATCCCCGCTGGTGTCTGCCAAAGTGCCGTCGAGATCAAAAACAACTGTCTTCATGAAACCCTCTGCTAAGCGGAACCCCGCCCGTACATGTTGCAACCCGCAACCTTGTTTGATGCCGCGCAGCCTTGCGCCTTTGTGCGAAGGGCGTAAAGAGAAAGCAAGTATCAGAATAAAGAGACAGACATGAAAACTGGACTGATCATCCTTGCCGCAGGCAAAGGCACGCGGATGAATTCGGAATTACCAAAAGTACTGCACCCAATCGCGGGAGAGCCGATGCTGGTGCACGCCATGGGCTCCGGTGCGGCGCTGGCACCGGAATGTACCGTGATTGTCGCCGGACATGGGGCCGCGCAGGTCGAAACCGCAGCGTTGGAACATGATCCCGATGTCACCGTCGTCACCCAGGACGAACAGCTTGGCACTGCCCATGCGGTTGCGCAGGCCCGCAAGGCGCTGGATGGGTTCGATGGAATGGCATTGGTGCTATACGGTGACACCCCATTCGTGCAGCCTGAAACGTTAGAAAAAATGCAAGAGGCACTGACCAGGCATGATCTGGTTGTGCTGGGCTTTGAAGCGGCTGATCCGGCCCGCTATGGGCGGTTGATCCTGCAAGGGGATCACCTGGACCGGATCGTCGAATACAAAGATGCATCAGATGAAGAACGCGCAATAACGCTCTGTAATAGCGGTGTTGTTGCCTGCAAGTCGGACCTGCTCTTTGATCTGATTGATGCCGTTGGAAATGACAATGCGGCGGGCGAATATTACCTCACCGACATCGTAGAAATCGCCCGTGCGCGGGGCTTGTCTGCCACTGCAGTGACCTGCGCCGAAGAAGAAACCATGGGCGTCAATTCTCGCGTTGATCTGGCCGCCGCAGATGCCGCGTTTCAGTCCCGCGCCCGCCAAACCCTGATGGAAGATGGCGTCACCCTGATGGCCCCCGAAACAGTTTATCTGGCCCGTGATACGGTGATTGGCCGCGACACGGTGATTGAACCGAATGTGGTCTTTGGCCCCGGCGTGACTGTCGAATCCGGCACAACCATTCGCGCGTTTTCGCATTTGGAAGGCTGCCATGTGTCCCGCGGTGCCATTGTCGGCCCTTATGCCCGCCTGCGCCCTGGCGCGGAGCTGGCCGAAGACGTGCGCATCGGCAATTTTGTCGAAGTGAAGAACGCGCAAATCGCCGAAGGGGCCAAGGTCAACCACCTCAGCTACATTGGCGATGCCACAATCGGGCGCAAATCCAACATCGGCGCCGGTACGATCACTTGCAATTATGACGGCGTCATGAAGCATCACACCCATATCGGCGAGAACGCATTTATCGGGTCAAACACCATGTTGGTCGCGCCGGTCTCAATCGGGGATGGCGCGATGACCGGCAGCGGCTCCGTCATCACCTCGGACGTGGAGCCGGACGCGCTGGCGCTGGCCCGTGCGCCGCAAGTCGAGAAACCGGGGATGGCACGTAAATTGTTCGAAATGTTAAAGGCCAAAAAGGCCAAAGCGCAGAGAGGCAGCTAGAAATGTGCGGAATTGTAGGGGTACTGGGAAACCACGAAGCAGCGCCGATACTTGTAGAGGCTCTCAAACGGCTGGAATATCGTGGCTATGACAGCGCCGGTATCGCAACGGTGAACGACGGCACATTGGACCGCCGCCGTGCAGTCGGAAAGCTGGTGAACCTCAGCGATCTGCTGGTGCACGAACCGCTGGCGGGCAAGTCCGGCATCGGCCATACCCGCTGGGCCACCCACGGTGCGCCGACGGTCAACAACGCACACCCCCATAAGGCCGGTCCAGTTGCCGTGGTGCACAACGGGATCATCGAGAACTTCCGCGAATTGCGGTCCGAACTGGCGGAAAACGGTGTGAAATTCATCACCGAGACCGACACCGAAACCGTCGCTCTTATGGCGCAGCACTATATGTCTCAGGGTCATGAGCCGGTTGAGGCGGCAAAACGCACGATTGCCCGGCTGGATGGCGCATTCGCCTTGGCTTTCCTGTTTGACGGCCATGACGATCTGATGATTGCAGCCCGCAAGGGATCACCTCTTGCGTTGGGCTATGGCGAGGGCGAAATGTTCGTCGGCAGCGACGCCATTGCCCTATCGCCGCTGACAGACCGGATATCCTATCTTGAAGAAGGCGATGTCGCGGTCATCACACGAAACTCCGCCGAAATCACCGATGCAAACGGCGCATTGGCCAATCGCGCGATCCGTACCATCCAGATTGACAGCACCCGCATCGACAAGGGCGGGCACAAGCACTTTATGGCCAAGGAAATCGCCGAACAGCCCGGTGTGATCGGGGATGCACTGCGGCAATATATCACCGCCGAAGGCGAGATTAACCTACCAGATAAAGGCATTGATTTCAGCAAGATAGACCGCATCACTATGGTCGCCTGCGGCACGGCATTCTATGCCTGCCTCACCGCGAAATATTGGTTTGAGCAAATTGCTCGCCTGCCCGTAGAGGTCGATGTGGCCTCCGAATTCCGCTACCGCGAACCGCCGATCCCTGATCGCACCCTGGCCCTGTTTGTCAGCCAGTCAGGCGAGACTGCCGATACCCTGGCCGCCCTGCGCTATTGCGAGGGCAAGGCGCAAACCATCACATCAGTGATCAACGTTCCGGAATCCTCCATCGCCCGCGAAAGCGATCTGGCGCTGCCGATCTTTGCCGGTGTTGAGGTTGGCGTGGCCTCGACCAAAGCGTTCACATGCCAGCTCACAGTGTTGTTCCTGCTTGTTCTGAAGGCGGCCAAAGACCGCGGCGCTCTGGATGACGCCGCGATCGCGGATCACATCAGCCATCTGCGCGGATTGCCTGCCGTATTGAACACCGCGCTAGAGCAAAACGATGCCCTGCGCGATGCGGCCCGTAAACTGGCCTCGGCCCGAGATGTACTGTTTCTGGGGCGTGGCCACATGTATCCTCTCGCCCTTGAGGGCGCTCTTAAATTAAAAGAAATCAGCTATATACACGCCGAAGCTTATGCATCAGGTGAACTGAAGCACGGCCCCATCGCGCTTGTGGATGAGAACGTGCCGGTGGTGGTGCTGGCCCCGCGTGATCCGCTTTTCGACAAGACGGTCAGCAACATGCAGGAGGTCATGGCCCGCAAAGGCAAAGTGATCTTGGTGTCCGACAACAAGGGTTTGAGCGAGGCCAATGAAGGAGTCTGGTCGAGCATCGAGATGCCTTCAATAAGCGATGCACTCACCCCGATCCTTTATGCGATACCGGCTCAATTGCTGGCCTACCACACCGCCGTCGCCAAGGGGACGGACGTTGACCAGCCGCGCAATCTGGCCAAATCGGTCACGGTGGAGTAATGGCCAAGCAATTTGACGCGCTCAGCGACGATCACAGCAGCTTTATCGCCGCGCAGCACATGTTCTTTTGTGGCAGTGCGGCGCAGGACGGACGTGTCAATATCTCGCCCAAAGGGATGGACAGCCTGCGGGTGCTTGGCCCCAACCGGATCATCTGGCGCAATCTGACGGGATCGGGCAATGAAACCGCCGGTCATTTGGCACGGGTCAATCGCATGACCCTGATGTGGTGCGGATTTGAAAAGCGCCCGATGATTTTGCGCTGCTACGGCACGGCCCGCACCCTGCACCCCCGTGATGTGGAATTCGCCGAATTTAACAAACTCTTCCCACCCTCAGACGGCGCAAGGCAGATCTACGATCTGCAGATCGACCTTGTGCAAACCAGCTGCGGCTATGCCGTGCCGTACTATGACCACCAAGGCCCGCGCGACACCTTGGAAAAATGGACCTTGGACAAAAGCCCCGCGGAAATCGAAACCTATTGGGACACCCGCAACCAGCGCACCATTGACGGGATGCCAACCCATATTCTTGGTCCGTCTGATGATTGATCCGTACCTTGAGGCATTGGAGGCGCTGTCAGACCCCGAACGCGCCGTGCAGATGCGCAAGTATCACAAAGCGGACCGCCGATACCTTGGCCTGGCCAACCCGCAAATTGACGCGCTGACCAAGTCCTGGCGGGCCGAGCTGAATCTGGCAGAACGGGTCGCACTGTCAGATGCGCTTTGGCAGACCGATATTTTCGAAGGGCGTTTGGCAGCGGCCAAATTGCTAACCCAGGCCCGACTGCGCCCCGATGACACACCCGCATGGCGATTGATTGCATCATGGACCACTGATTTTGACAGCTGGGCGATCGCCGATCACGCCTCTATGGCTGCGCAAAAGCGTTTGGTGGCTGACCCCGCACGTTTAGACGAGGTCGAAACCTGGATTGCCTCCGATCACATGTGGACACGGCGTGCGGCGTTTGTCTCGACCTTGCCCTGGACCAAGCAGAACCACCCTAAACCCCATGAATTGGCCGCTCGGGACCGCATTCTGGGCTGGGCCGCAGCCCTGGTTAAAGATCATCAGTGGTTTATTCAAAAAGCCATCGGCTGGTGGCTGCGCGACCTGTCGCGCCATGATCCGGCCCGCACCATCGCGTTTGTCGAGGCCCACGGGGATGTCATGAAGCCTTTCGCAGTGAAAGAAGCGATGCGGCATCTGAAAAAAGCGGGTGGTTAACCCTCCAGCGCGACAGTGACCTCGGTCAGGTCCGTCAAGGACGCGCCGATCAAACGCATGGCAGACAGTGACACCCGGCTGCCGCCCGTTGCGGGCCCATCCAAGGGGATTAAGGTCACCAGAGAGGATTTGCCATTGGCGGGATTGGTCACCCGTCCTTGCGCCTCGGCTTTGACCAAGGGTGTTTTCAACCATAATCCGGGCTCTGTTGGGCTGCCCAGACTGGCCACAGTACGCCCCAGATCGCGGGTGGGCGCGGCAGGGGGGGCAACAGCGGCGGCGCGTTGCTCTGCTGTGGTGGTGTCCAATGCTTCTGCCGATTGGGCGCTTGGCGCGGGCGGCGGCGCCGAGGTTTCCGGGGTCAAGATATTGCCCTGCGACACCGGATCACTGGGGACAAAAGGATCAAGCGGCGCGTCATTAGCCACCGCATCCGGTTTGCCCGGTCCGGGCATGGAGATTCCGATCCTGTCCATCACGCCGGCGCAACCGACGAGGATAAGACAGGACAAACTGATCAGGGCAAACGGCTTCATCCTGCCATTCTAGCCCCGGCCCTTCGGACCGGCAATCAACCAATTGGCGCTTGCCCCGCAATAGGCGGGGCATTACCTATGACCCATGAACGCACCTCTCATTGATCCTTTCGCGCGCGCAATCACATATCTGCGGGTTTCTGTCACGGACCGTTGCGATTTCCGCTGTGTCTACTGCATGTCGGAAAACATGACCTTCCTGCCCAAGAAGGAACTGCTTACCCTCGAAGAACTGGACCGCATGTGTTCCACCTTTGTTGGACTGGGCGTGCAAAAGCTGCGCATCACCGGCGGAGAACCCTTGGTGCGCCGCGACATCATGACGTTTTTCAATGCGATGGGCCGTCACCTTGAGGCTGGAACGCTCAAGGAACTGACGCTCACCACCAACGGCAGCCAGTTGGAGCGTTTCGCAGGTGATCTTTATGCCGCAGGCGTGCGGCGGGTGAATATCTCGCTCGATACCCTGGACGAAGGAAAATTCGCCGAAATCACGCGCTGGGGCCGTCTGGCGCAGGTTTTGCGCGGTGTTGATGCGGCGCAAAAAGCCGGTCTGCGGGTCAAGATCAATGCTGTGGCGCTCAAAGGTTTCAACGAAGACGAGCTGCCCGAAATTACCAAATGGTGCGCCGAGCGGGACATGGATCTGACCTGGATTGAAGTGATGCCGATGGGCGATCTGGGCAATGAAGACCGGTTGGAACAATACTGGTCCCTCGACGATGTCCGCGCACGTTATGCCGAACATTACACGGTGACAGATCTGGCGGAGAACTCCGGCGGACCTGCGCGTTACGTGCGCCTTGAGGAAACCGGCCAGAAGATCGGCTTTATCACCCCTCTGAGCCATAATTTCTGTGAAAGCTGCAACCGTGTGCGTATCACCTGCACGGGCGAGATTTACATGTGTTTGGGGCAGGAGGACGTCGCCGACCTGCGCGGCCCTCTGCGGGCCCATCCCACCGACAGCGCCCCGCTTGAGGCCGCGATCCGCGCCGCGATTGAACGCAAGCCCAAGGGCCATGACTTTGACTATTCGCGCCAGCGCGCCGATGGCCAGATGTCGCGCCACATGAGCCATACAGGCGGCTGATCTTCCATGCCTGCCCCCTTTCTCTATCGTGCCTGGGTGGGGGCAAGCATGTTGCTTGTGCCATTCTTTGCCCGTCGTGAAGTGCGCAAATTGCGCGATGCCGGACTGTCAGTGGACCGCGCCCATGAAAAGCTGGGCCATGCCACAGAACCGCGCAACCCCTCCGGCCCGCTGATCTGGTTTCACGCCGCCTCTGTCGGGGAAAGCCTGTCTGTGCTGGCGTTGATTGACCGCATGGGCAAGGCTTTGCCGAATGCGCAGTTTCTGATCACCTCCGGCACCGCCACATCGGCCCGCCTCCTGGCGCAGCGCATGCCGCACCGTGCGGTACATCAATTTGCCCCGCTCGACGCCCCCGGCCCGCTGAAACGGTTTCTGCGCCATTGGCGCCCCGATGCGGCAGTGTTTGTGGAAAGCGAACTTTGGCCGCAAATGCTGCGCCGGACCTATGAGCGTGGCACCAGGATGGCACTGGTCAATGCCCGCCTGTCCGAAGGGTCCATCGCGCAATGGCGCAGGTTCCCCAAAACCGCCCGCTATATCTTTGATGTCTTTTCGCTGATCCTGACTCAAAACGACGCAATGGCCGGGGCGATGGTGGCGATGAACGCGCCGCCGGATCGTGTGGCGCGGGGGATCAACCTTAAATCCATGGCAGGCCCGCTGCCAGTGGACGAAGACCTCTTGTTTGAGGCCCGCGCCGCGCTTGGGCATCGGCCGGTCTGGGTGGCCTCCTCGACCCATGAAGGCGAAGAGGAAACGGTGCTGGCGGCGCATCAGGCTTTGCTCAAACGGTTCCCTGATCTGTGCCTGATCCTCGCCCCCCGCCATCCCGAACGCGGCGATGCGGTGGCAGCGATGATCGTACAATCCGGCCTCAGCATGACCCGCAGAACCGCAGGCGACATGCCCGGCGGACAGGTGTTTCTGGCCGATACCATGGGCGAATTGGGCAGTTGGTATGCCGTCAGTGATCTGGTGTTCCTGGGCGGGTCTTTGCACCCCATCGGCGGGCACAATCCGTTTGAAGTGGCACAATCAGGCGCTGCGGTTTTGTCCGGCCACCACGTGAAGAATTTTTCCGAAACCTATGAAGAGATGGAAAAAAATGGCGCTGCCCGTTTGGTAAAGACAGCCGAGGATCTCGCCGCACACATCGCTGAACTGCTTGACAACGAGACACGGCGGACTGCCATGAAAAATGCAGCTGCCTCCTTCACCGCCGCGCAAACCGACAAGCTGGACAGCATCGCGCAGCGCCTGATCAAAGCATTGGACCTTGGCGCAGATGGCTGAAGTTTTTGTCACGAACTACAACCCGAATTTCACCGGTGTTTCGGCCACAGCCGCCAATGTGATCCGCCAGCAGCGGCGGCGCTATGATCTGACCTTTGTTGGACACCCCCTGCCCGGCTGCCCTGATCCGGTCACGCCAGGTGCGGCCCATGCCATGTCCCGCACCGTGCCCGACGACCGCCCATTCGCGATCTGGCATGTGCGGCGAAACCCCGAAATGCGCAGCGCCATCTGGTTGCGCGATATCCGGCGCGCGCCGATCAAGATCGTCTTTACCTCCGCCGCGCAGCGCTTGCATTCGGCCTATCCGCGCTGGCTGATCAGCCGCATGGACGCGGTGATTGCCACTACGGATAAAGCCGCCGAATTTGTGCCCCACGTCCGCGCGGTGGTTCCGCATGGGGTCGATACCGAGGCGTTCTATCCCGCCAAGGATCGCGCCGCCGCATGGGCCAATCTCGGCTATGGCGGCACGTCAGGGATCGCGACCATCGGGCGCATCCGGCCTGAAAAAGGAACCGATGTTTTTGTCGATGCAATGCTGCGTCTGCTGCCTGAACGGCCCGGAACGGTGGCTCTGGTCATTGGCCGGGCTGGCGGGAAATACGAAAGCTATCTCAAAGACTTGAAAGCCAAGGTTGCCGCCGCCGGACTGGCCGATCGCCTGCTCTTTCCCGGCGAGATTGCAGCGGACAGGTTGCCCATGCTGATGCGGTCCCTGTCACTGGTGATGCAACTGCCACGCTATGAGGGGTATGGCATGGTGCCGCTGGAAGGTCTCGCGTCAGGGGTGCCATTCGTGGGCAGTGAAACAGGATACTATCGCAATTTTTCCGCGCAGGGGCGCGTCGGTGCCATTGTCCCGCTGGAAGATGCAGAAGCCGCCGCCTTTGCCGCACAGGAAATGCTGGACCGTAAGAACGCCGCTGCTGCGGCCCGTGACGTTGCGCTTCACAGCTTTAGCGCCAAGGCAGAGGCAGACGGCATTGATGCCGTCTACCAATCGCTTTGGCAGGGTTAGCGCCCGCCGCTTAGTTCATCACAGGCATGCGCTGCTCAACGATGCCCGCCCACCAGCTGCATCCTGCTGGGATCGCCTCGTCGTTGAAATTGTACATCGGGTGATGCACGGCGGCGCTGTCGCCATTGCCGACAAGGATGTAGGCGCCGGGCCGCTCTTCGAGCATAAAGGCGAAATCTTCACCGCCCATGACCAGCGGTGCCTCGTCACAATCACCTGACACGGACCGCGCAACTTCGGCTGCAAATTCTGTCTGTTCTTCGTGGTTTACCATGACCGGATAGTTGCGTTTATAGTTCACTCGTGCAGTCGCGCCAAAGGTCGTGGCGATGCCTTCACAGATCTCCGTCACCCGCTTTTCCGCCAGATCGCGCAGCTCATTGGACAAGGTGCGCACCGTACCCAGCATATTAACCCGCTGCGGGATCACGTTGAACGCCTTTGAGGAGGTTTCAAAGGATGTGATCGACACCACGATGCTGCCCACCGGATCGGCATTTCGCGAGGCAATGGTCTGCAGGGCGGTCACGATATGCGCGGCGACAACGGTTGTATCAATTGTCTCGTTCGGTTTGGCCGCATGGCCGCCCAAGCCCTCAATCTCGATATCAAGCAGATCGGTCGCCGCAAAGAACGGGCCCGAGCGGATGCCGAACTTGCCCGTCGGCACGCCCGGCCAGTTGTGCATGCCGTAGACCTCTTGGATGTTCCAACGGTCCATCATCCCGTCTTCGCACATCTCGCGGCCACCGCCGCCGCCCTCTTCGGCGGGCTGAAAGATCACCACCGCCGTGCCGTCAAAATTGCGGGTCTCCGCCAGATATTGCGCCGCGCCAAGAAGCATCGCCGTATGCCCGTCATGGCCGCAGGCATGCATCGCATTGGGCGTCTTGGAGGCATATTCAACACCGGTCTGTTCATGGATCGGCAGCGCGTCCATATCCGCGCGCAGACCGATCACCTTGCCAGACGCGGTCGATTTGCCCTTGATCACACCCACAACACCGGTGCGCCCGATGCCTTCGACCACTTCGTCGCAGCCGAACGCCCGCAGTTTCTCGGCCACGGTGGCCGAGGTCCGGTGGGTCTCAAACAGGATTTCGGGGTGTTCATGCAAATCACGTCGCCATGCGGTGATGTCATCATGCAATTCGGCAAATCGGTTCTTTACGGGCATTGGGTGTCTTCCTTTTATTCTTGTTTAGGCGGTTTCATCCGCCTCTGTTTGATATGTAGGATCAGTTTGACGGCAAACGAGTCTCAACCATTTCGGCAAACCATGAACAGCCCGCCGGAATCGCATCGTCGTTGAAATCATACATCGGGTGATGCACCGTCGCGCCATCGCCGTTGCCAATCATGATATAGGCTCCCGGACGCGCATTCAGCATATAGGAAAAATCCTCTCCGGCCATGATCGGCGGCGTGTCGCGCCAGACGTCTGGCACAATTTTTTCAGCAACATCAGCGGCATATACGGTTTCTTTGTCGTGATTGACCGTCACGGGATAGCCACGTTCATAATCAATATCGGCGCGGCATTGATAGGCCGCAGCGGTATGCGTCACCAGCTCGCGCAGCCGCTGTTCGGCCAGATCGCGCACGTCTTCATCCAAGCTGCGCACCGTGCCGCGCAGGCGCACGGTTTGCGGCAATACATTGTGGCTGTCGGTGTCACTGCGCAGGGTGCAGACCGAGACAACCACCTGTTTGATCGGGTCCACATTGCGGCTGGCAATGGATTGCAGCGCCACCACCACATGCGCCGCCGCCAGATTGGTATCAACCGCCTCATGCGGGGCGGCGGCATGACCGCCCTGCCCGTCGATCACGATGTCAAATTGATCCGTCGCCGCCAGCAAGGCACCGGGGCGGATCGCGAATTTGCCCACCGGGTAATCCGGCATATTGTGCATGCCGTAGACCTCATCAATTGACCATCGTTCCATAAGCCCGTCTTTGACCATCTCATTGCCACCGCCGCCGCCCTCTTCGGCAGGCTGAAAGATCAGAACACAGCGGCCATCAAAGTTGCGGGTTTCCGCCAGATATTGCGCCGCCCCCAGCAGCATCGCGGTATGGCCATCATGGCCGCAAGCATGCATCTTGCCGGGAACTTTGGAGGCATATTCAAGGCCCGTTGCCTCTTCGATCGGCAGTGCATCCATATCGGCCCTCAGCCCGATCGTGCGCCCCGATGTGTTGGTCTTGCCCTCAATCACCGCCACAACGCCGGTCTGGCCAATGCCGGTGGTGATGTCCGTGATGCCAAATTCCCTTAGCTTCTCCTCAACGAATTTCGCGGTTTCATGCACGTCAAATTGCAGTTCTGGATATTGGTGCAAGTGACGGCGCCATGCGGTGATTTCGGCATGAGTTTCGGCAAAACGGTTCTTAATTGGCATATGTCCCCCTAAATTGGCGGGCTCAAACAGATGGGCCCAGCCGGATCGCGCTGCCATCGGTGAATCGGGCTGCGCGAAACCTTGTCAGATCATGCCCCAGCGGATCGCCAGTGACCAGAGCCGCCAAAACACGCCCCATCGCAGGACCAATGCCGAACCCATGGCCGGACATGCCCGTGCCGATCACCAGCCCCGGCAGCTCAGTACAATGGTCCACCACAGGCACCACATCAGGCATTGTATCGATCATCCCTGCCCAGCGGGCCGTGACCTTGACCTCAGGCAAGGCCGGGAAAAGCGCGACAAAATCTTCCACCAAACGGTCCAGCTTTTTGATGTTGGGCGCAGGGTCGAGAATGCGCATCCGCTCAAACGGGGTTTGATCATCTGCGGTCCAGCGGCGTTTGGTCCCCCAACCATCCGGATAATCCTTTGGCGATGCAAGATGATAGGATTGTCCCAAGGGATTGGCCCTAAGCTGGGGCAGATACTTTCCGAAATGGCGAAAGGCATCTGGACCGATGAAGAGCTCTGTCACGCCAGAGGGCGCCAAAGTGTAGCCGCCATCGGCCCGGCGCCGGAACGCCACTTTGCTGTCCGCAGCCGCGCCTTCACACAGATGCGGCAAGGGCGCGGTCGACAGAACGCTTTCGCGCACCGAAAGCTGTGGCAGGGACACCCCGTGATTGCGCAGAAACAAGGATGACCACGCGCCAGCCGCCAAAACCACACGCGGCGCAGCGATACGGCCGCTTTCCGTAACGACGCCCGCCACTTTGGCCGCCGCCAGATCAAGGCAACGCACCGCGCAGTTCTCAATGATATCTACACCTTCCGCCGCCGCAAGATCCGCCAGGGCGGGCACCGCCAGCCATGGCTCTGCCCGCATGTCAGACGGCGTCACCATCGCGCCTTTGTAACGCTGTCCCATATCGGGAAACATCGCCGCCGCCTCACGCGAGGACAACATACGGGTGTCCAGATCATGATCCGCCGCCAACGACTGCCAATTGGAAAATCCGGACAGGTCTTTCTCGGTCTCCGCGAAATAGGTCACGCCGCCCTGATGCAGCCCGATGTCAACGGCACAATCGGCGGCCAGATCCTGCCACAGGCCGATTGCCTCCATCATGATCGGCAGTTCGTCGGGATCGCGGCCCTGTTGCCTGATCCACCCCCAATTGCGCGCGGATTGTTCGGCGGCGATGCGCCCTTTTTCAAGCAGGACCACCCGGTGCCCGCTCCGCGCCAGGTAAAGCGCGGTGGTCACCCCGATCACGCCGCCACCGATGACAACCACATCCGCCGCCTCAGGCACGGGCCCGGCAAAGCGTTGCGGTATCGGGGCGCGGAACGGGAAGGCGGACATTGGTGACTGTTCGGGCCTTAAGAGGCCAGCCGCGACAGCAGGCTCTTCATAAAGTCATGTCCGGCGTTGAACTGAGATATCTCAATAAACTCATTGGGTTGATGCGCCTGCGCAATGTCACCCGGCCCGCAGATCACCGCCGAATATCCGGCCTCTTGGAACTGCCCGGCCTCGGTGCCATAGCTGACCTTGTGACTGGCATTGTCACCGGTGATCTGGCGCACCAATGTTTCGGCCTCGCCATTGTCTTCGGGCTTGAGCCCCGGCACATCAAAGCGTGGTGTGACCTCGATGTAGGTCTCGGGCACAACAGCCTGCATCTGCGCTTCGACCTCGCGCACCTTCTTGAGATAGGCGGTGCTCCAGGCATCTTTGTCCTCGCCCGGCACCACGCGGAAATCCATGGCGAATTTGCAGTCCTTGGCGGTGATGTTATGGGCTGTTCCCCCTTCGATCATGCCAACATGGCTGGTGGTGAACGGCGGATCAAACATCGCGGCAATGGCAGTGGGTTTACGCGCCATGCTTTGAGTGTTCATTTCATTGGCCCATTCGATCAATTTGGCCCCGGCCATGATCGCGTTGACCCCGGTATGCATCAGCGAGGAATGCACCTCAAAGCCCACCACGTGCGTGTCAAACCCGGTGCCGCCCTTGTGGCCGGTCACCGCTTGCATGGTTGACGGCTCCCCCACGATCACGGCAGATCCCTTGGGCAACACAGGCTGCATCGCCTCAATCATCGGCGGCGCGCCGGTGCATCCAATTTCCTCATCAAAACTCAGCGCGATCTGCAACGGGCGTTTCAGCCCCATGTATTTCCCCTCGACCAAGGCCCAAAGGGCCAGCGCATCAAACCCTTTCATGTCGCAGGTGCCGCGCCCGTAATATTTGCCGTCTTTTTCCACAACGCTGAACGGATCAGTGTCCCAGGGTTGCCCGTCAATCGGCACAACATCGGTATGCCCCGACAGGACGATTGCGCCCTCTTCCCAAGGGCCGACATGGGCAAAAAGCGCATGCTTGGGCTCCTCCGGATCAACATAGCGATGGCTCTCGATGCCGTGGCTGTCCAGGTAATCGGCCACCCAGTCGACCAGCGGGATGTTGGTGTCACGCGATACAGTGGGAAAACTGATGAGTTTTTCCATCAGGGCGAAGGGGGAAAGCCGTTCAGCCATTTGAGTTTATTCCTTCTCCGAAAAAGACCAGGGTGCAGTCTTCGTCCGCCACGTGGAATTCACGCTGGCCATAATCTTGGTTGAAGGGGGCCCGCACCCGGCCCGCCGGCAGCCTGTCCAGCATGAGTTTCATGTCGGCATAAAGCGCGTCAATGCCCTGTACATCTATGTAGAATGATCCCTCGCGGGCAGGATCTTTGAGATCCACCCCCGCACTGACCTCGACCAATCGAACCGCAACATCATCCCGGCGCAAAAAGGCATAATTGTCTGCCTCAAATCCCAGGGTAAACCCCAGCACGTCGCGATAGAACCCGGTCTGCGCCGCCAGGTTGGTGCAGGGCACAAAGGGTGTGATCTGCGTCAGGCGCATGGGATCAATAGCCGCTGTCGGTCAGCAACACCTCGTGGCCCGGTTCGATCTGCCGGTAGATGGATTTCTGCGGCCTGTAACTGATTGGATGGATCGGCGAAGGGATCGGCTTGAAGTTGAGATCCTTCTCGTCCTTACGTTTGCGCGGGTCGGCGATGGGAACCGCTTTCATCAAGGCTTGCGTGTAAGGATGCTGTGGGTTTTCAAATACTTGCGATCGCTTTCCGATCTCGACAATCCGGCCCAGATACATCACGCCCACGCGGTGGCTCACACGTTCGACCACCGCCATATCGTGGCTGATAAACAGGAACGACAGATTAAGTTCTTGTTGCAACTCCATCATCAGGTTCAGCACCTGCGCCTGCACCGACACGTCCAGCGCCGACACAGCCTCATCCGCAATGATCAACTTGGGGTTCAGTGCCAGCGCACGGGCAATCGCGACACGTTGGCGTTGTCCCCCGGACAGTTCGTGCGGAAAGCGCCGCATAAAGCTGCGCGGCAGCTCCACCCGGTCAAACAGCATCTCGACCCGTTTGGTGATGTCCCCACCCTTGAGCGTGGCAAAGTTGTGAATGGGTTCGGCCACCTGATCGGACAATTGCATCTGCGGATTGAGCGAGGCGAAGGGATCTTGAAAGATCATCTGCATATCAAGCCGCGCGTTGCGCAACTGCTGGTGGTTCAACGCCATGATGTCTTTGCCGCCAAGGTCGATCTCACCCTCTTGCGGCTCTACCAGCCGCAAAATGGACCGGCCCGCGGTGGATTTGCCGCAACCGGATTCGCCCACAAGGCTCAGCGTTTCGCCTTTGTTGATTGAGAATGAGACATCCTCGACCGCATGCACATTGGCGATTGTCCGGCGGAAAAAGCCGCCCTGCACCGGAAAACGTGTGGTCAGATTCTTGACCGTCAGCAAAACCTCGTCCGATCCCTTGATCGGCAGGATTTCCTTGTCTTCGCTGCCCATCAGTTTCATCGGCTCGGGATAGGCCTTGCCGGTCATCTCGCCCAGTTTTGGAACCGCCGCCAAAAGCGCCTTGGTATAAGGGTGCTGCGGGTTCTCGAAAATCTCTTCGACCGTGCCCTCTTCGACCTTGTTGCCGCGGAACATGACCACCACACGGTCGGCCATCTGTGCCACAACGGCCATATCATGGGTGATAAACATCACCGCCGTGCCGGTTTCGCGCTTCAATCGGTCCATCAAGGCAAGGATTTCGGCCTGAATGGTCACATCCAGTGCCGTTGTCGGCTCATCCGCGATCAAAAGGCGCGGCTCGCAGGCCAGCGCCATGGCGATCACAACACGCTGGCGCATGCCGCCTGACAATTCATGAGGGTATTGCTGCAAACGCCGCTCCGGCTCGGGGATGCGCACCTGTTTGAGCAGATCCAGCGCCCGCGCTTCGGCCTGCGCCTTGTTCATGCCCTTGTGCAAGCGAAGACCCTCGGTCAACTGCTTGCCCACTGTGAACACCGGGTTCAGGGCCGTCATCGGTTCTTGGAAGATCATCCCGATCTCATTGCCGCGAATATGGCGCATCGTTGGCTGATTGGTTTGCGCCAGATCCACCTCGCCGCCCTGGGCACGGTCAAACAACAGCCGCCCCCCGGCAATTTCTCCGCCGCCATATTCGACCAACCGCATCAAAGACAGCGATGAGACCGATTTACCGGAGCCAGATTCGCCCACGACACAGACCGTTTCGCCCGGATTGATGTCGAAACTGACATCTTCAACGCCGACCACAGGGCCATCTTTTGTTTGAAATTCCACGCGAAGCCCTTGAATTTGGGCAATCGGGCCTTTGGTCGTCTGATCCAGCATCACGTTTCCTATTGTTATTTGTCGTCTGGGTTGATGGACGCTACGGCGATTGCACCAAGACTGTCAAACATCCGCCGTTGCCCATGCGTAATTTGCGGCTGGATTAATGTCTGGGGTTGCATTTCTGGCCAAACCTGTTTCGATACGCCCCATGCGCTTTGGGGGAGTGAACAAACAAATCGGCTTTTGCGCGGACTTTACGCAACGTTAGCCGTCGTTCTTAAACCAAACTCAATGCGACAAGAAAGGGTGCGGACCAACCCCACCCCAAAACGCGACACGCAACACGTGTCCAACAAGGAGTAAAAAATGAAAATGAAAACCCTTTTGATGGGTGCAATTGCCTCAGCTGCCTTTGCACCTTTCGCCCTCGCGGACGGCCATTCCGGCGAACGCGGGCGCGACGGTGAGGTCAAGATCATTTATTGGCAAGCGCCATCGATCCTGAACCCATATCTGTCCGGCGGCACCAAGGATCTCGAATCGGCCTCGCTCGTGATTGAGCCTCTGGGCCGTTACAACGAAACCGGCGCATTGGTCCCCTATCTGGCGGAAGAAATTCCAACGGTTGAAAATGGCGGCGTAAGCGCAGATCTCAAATCCATCACATGGAAGCTGAAAAGCGGTCTTGTATGGTCCGACGGCTCCCCTGTGACATCTGCGGACGTCGCGTTCACGGCGGAATACTGCATGCACCCCGAAGGTGGCTGTGCGCAGGGTTCCAAGTTTGACGGCGTTGATTCGGTCGAAGTTCTGGATGACCTGACGGTCAAGGTGCACTTCTCCGAAGCCAAACCAAACCCATACGGCCCGTTCATGGGCGGCCAGTCCCCGATCATTCAGAAGGCACAGTTCTCTGAATGCCTCGGTGCCAAGGCGCCGGAATGTACCGAAGCCAACTTTAATCCAATTGGCACCGGTCCTTTCAAGGTTGTGGAGTTCCGTCCAAATGACGTGATCACCATGGAAGCCAACGAAAACTACCGTGAAGAAGGCAAACCTGCCTTTGCGTCGCTGACCTTCAAAGGTGGCGGTGATGCGGTTGCAGCTGGCCGTGCGGTTATGGAAACCGGCGAGTTTGACTATGCATGGAACATGCAGTTGGCACCCGATGTTCTGGCCAAAATGGCCGAAGCGGGCAAAGGCAAGCCAATTTCCGCATTCGGTACGCTGGTTGAGCGTCTGGAAATGAACCTGACCAACCCATCGCCAGATCTGCCCGAGGGCGAGCGCTCCACCGTTGCGCATCCGCACCCGTTCCTGTCTGACGAAGCGGTACGCCGGGCACTGTCCATGGCGATCGACCGTCCTTTGCTGGTCGAAGTTGGCTACGGTCAAGCGGGTCGTCCGACCTGTAATCTGGTGCCTGCGCCAGCGCTTTATGCGTCCGACAACACCGAGTGTCTGACACAAGACATCGACGGCGCCAAAGCCATGCTCGACGCAGCCGGCTGGGTTGACAGCGATGGCGACGGTGTACGTGACAAGGACGGCGTGAAACTGTCGATCCTGTACCAGACATCGACCAACGCTGTGCGTCAGGATTTCCAAGCCCTGATCAAGGACTGGTGGAACCAGATCGGCGTAGAAGTTGAACTGCGCAACTTGGACGCATCCGTGTTCTTTGGTGGTGACCCAGGTTCCCCTGACACCTTCCAGAAGTTCTACGCGGACGTGGAAATGTACGCCAACAACTTCGACGGCACAGACCCACAGGCTTATCTGTCGGCCTACCGTTGCGGCAACGAGCCAAAGCCATCCAGCCAGTGGCAGGGTGAAAACATCAACCGCTTCTGTGATCCAGAATATGACGCCCTGCTGGACGAATTGTCCCGCACAGGCGAACTGGACAAGCGCGGTGAAATCTCCAAGAAGCTGAACAACATGCTCACCAAAGACACGATGACAATCGTGCCGCTGGTTGACCGTGGTCGTGTTTCCGCTGCGTCCAACACATTGGGCGGTGTTGTCCTGAACACATGGGACAGCGAACTGTGGAACGTTGCTGACTGGTATCGCATCAAGGAATAAAAGAATGGCGGGTCGTCTGGCCCGCCTTTCTCTTTTTGCGGCAGGGCGGGCATGTCTCGCCCTGCACCTTCACCCACCCCATCAGACTGAATTGCAAAGGCGACGCTTATGTTGACCTTCACCCTACGACGATTGTTGCTGTCGATCCCGACACTTTTGTTCATCAGTCTCGTTATTTTCCTTCTTCTCCAACTCGCTCCGGGCGATCCGATGGCACAGGTGCCGTTGACGGTGCCGCCCGAGGTCAAACAAAAGATGCGCGAGGCGCTGGGTCTGGGTCAGCCGATCCATGTGCAGTACTACAAGTGGCTGATCCAGTTCTTCTGGATCGAACCGCTGGTCTTTATCGATTATCTGACCAACACGTCGAGCCTGTTCAGCTGGCTGCCGGATACCGCATTCTCCGAAGGCAAACTGCGCGTGATCAGTTGGCAAACCCGCTCTCCGGTGATGGACATCGTGGTGCAGCGGATGCCGCAAACCCTTTGGGTTGTTGGCTTGAGCTATGTTGTTGGCATCGTGATTGCGATCCCGATCGGGATCTATTCGGCCTACAAGCATTACTCCGTGTTCGATCAGGCCGGTACCTTCATCACCATGATCGGCTTTTCGATCCCGCCATTCTTCACCGGCCCCCTGCTGATCGTGATCTTCTCGGTTTACCTCGGTTGGTTGCCATCGATCTATGACACCACCCATGTGGTGACCGACTGGGCCAGCTTTAAGGTGCAGTTCTTCCAGATGATCATGCCGGTGATGGTGCTGGCGCTGCAAACCACCGCCCAGATCAGCCGCTATATGCGCGGTGCGATGCTGGACAACCTCAATCAGGACTATGTGCGCACAGCCCGTGCCAAAGGCCTGCGCGAAGGCGTTGTGGTCATGGTGCATGTGCTGCGCAACTCGATGATCCCGGTTGTGACCGTGATTGCACTGGGCATGCCGGCCATCTTTGGCGGCGCGATCATCACCGAGAACGTGTTCAAGGTGAACGGTATCGGACAGCTTCTGCTGACCGCGCTTTTTGCCAACGATCTGCCGATGGTGATGACCCTGACCTTTATCTTCGCCATCCTGATCGTTCTGTTTAACCTTATCGCCGACGTCCTCTATGGCGCGCTTGACCCGAGGATCCGCTATGACTGAGCAACCTATCCCCGCAAGCCCCATCGAGGCCGATATCGAGACCTTTGGCGCGCTCACCGACAAAGAGCCGCAAAAGCCGCCGCGCAGTCAGTGGCGCGATGTCTGGGACCAGTTCCGCAAACACAAAGGCGCGGTCTTTGGTGGCGGCTTCCTGATCTTCATCACCTTTGCGGTGATCTTTGGCCCTTACCTGTGGGATGTTGATCCCAAGGGGCTCGATATTCGCAACAAGAACTGGCGCCCGGTCTACACCCTGCTTTGGGAACCGGATGCGAAGGCCGGATGGGCGCATCCCTTTGGCACCGACCAATTGGGCCGCGATATCATGGCCCAGATGATTGCCGGAGGGCGCGTATCCATGTCCGTCGGCTGGCTCGCCATGGGTCTGGCTTTGGTTATCGGCACCGCCATCGGCGTGATTGCCGGCTACTTCAAGCGGCTTGATTTCTGGCTGATGCGTTTTACCGATCTGGTGTTGTCGCTGCCGATCCTGCCACTGGTTCTGCTGGCGGTGACCCTGTTCCGGCAACCGCTCAATTCGCGGTTCGGGCCCGAAGGCGGCATGTTCATCCTGATTGTCGCAGTCATCGGCCTCACCTCATGGATGCAAACCGCGCGGATCGTGCGGGGTGACATTCTGGCGCTCAAGGAACGTGAGTTCATCCTCGCCGCCCGGTCCATCGGCACCACTTCGGGCAAGATCATCCGCCGGCACCTGCTGCCCAATGTGATCTCGCCCATCATGGTTTCCGCGACGCTGGGCCTGGCAACCGCGATCATCACCGAAAGCGCGCTGAGCTTTCTGGGCGTTGGCTTCCCCTCGGACTATCCGACATGGGGCAAGCTATTGGCCGATGCGGTGCAGCGGATGCAGGACTTTCCCGAGCGGGTCTTGCTGCCCGGCATCGCGATCTCACTGACGGTGCTGAGCGTGAACTACCTTGGCGATGGCCTGCGTGATGCGCTCGATCCGCGGATCCGCGGACGATAGGCAAATAAGGATCAATGCGCCTCCACTGGCGCGTTGAAACAACTCCTGTTCTGACAAATCAATAAAGGGTGGAGGATGTTTTGATCCTCCACCCTTTTTCAGAATTATCTCCCTGCCAACACCCCACAATCACATTCTCATATGCTTGATTGGCAATGTATATCGCGCCAAATGGGAAAATATTCCGATTTTGGAGATTACGGCGATGTTTGAGTCTTTTGGTTTTGAAGAAACCACCGCGCGGCAGGCGTCTGTTCTGCTGGCGGCGATCATTGGTCTGGTGTTTGGCGTGTTGGCGCAGCGCACCAAGTTCTGTTTCCGCCGGTCGCTGGTTGGCGAAGATCGCCGCGCCGCGGGCGGTGTCTGGCTCATGGCGCTGGCTGTCGCGATCATCGGCACCCAAGGTGCAGTGGCCGCCGAATGGATCACCTTTGACGAACATCGCTTTATGACATCGGCCCTGCCCATTCTGGCCATCGCTGCAGGTGGCCTGCTCTTTGGTGCAGGAATGGTCCTGACACGCGGCTGTATCTCTCGCCTGACGGTTCTATCCGGCTCTGGCAACCTGCGTGCGGCGCTGGTGGTGCTGGTCTTTGCCGTTGTGGCCCATATGACCCTCAAAGGGGTTCTGGCCCCCCTGCGCGTGGCCCTGGGCAGTGTCACAGTGGAAATGGGCGACTACGTCAGCCTCGCCGCCCTGCCCGGCGGCGCATGGGTCTGGAGTGGGCTGATTGTCATGATCGCCCTGATCTTTGCCTTTCAATCCGGCAACTCCGTTGCGCAATTGGTGATGGCCGCCGTGATCGGCCTTTTGGTGCCTGCCGCATGGGTCGGCACCGGCTTTGTCCTCTTTGACGATTTTGACCCCATCGCCATGGAAAGCCTGTCGTTCACTTCCCCCGCATCGGAGACCCTGTTCTGGAGCATCGCCAGCAGCTCAATCCCTTCCGGATTCGGCACTGGCCTTCTGGGCGGCGTCTTTGTTGGTGCCTTGCTGGCCAGCCTGCTGTTTGGCGGCTTCCAGTGGCAAAGCTTTGAAGCGCCACGCCAAACCGGGCGCTACATGCTGGGCGCGGCGCTCATGGGCGTCGGCGGTGTGCTCGCGGGCGGCTGTACCCTTGGTGCAGGCCTTTCAGGCGTGCCGACACTCTCTGTGGCCGCCATTCTGGCAATTGTGATGATTGCGGTCGGGGCCAAAGTGACCCACGCCCTGCTCAGCCAAGACGCTTACGCAGACGCCGCACCATCCACCAAACAGCCCCCACTACCGGCAGAGTGATCAACGAGATGAGCATGCCTTTGCTCATCTCCATCACCCCCGCCAATGGATAGAGCAAATACCCGGTGAGCGAGACCGCGTAATAGCTGATCGCCACAACCGAAAGCCCCTCAACGGTATGTTGCAACCGCAACTGCAAATCGGCGCGGCGGTCCATACTGGCCAGAATGGCCTGGTTCTGGGCCGAGCGTTCCACATCCACCCGCGTCCTGAGCAACTCACTGGCACGGATCGCCCGCGCCGATGTCTCCTTGAGCCGCGCCTCGGTGGATTGCACGGTGCGCATCGCAGGCTCATAGCGGCGCATCATAAATTCGCCAAAGCCTTGCCGCCCCATAAACCGCGACTCCCGCAGCGCCAGGATGCGCTGGTTGACCAAGGCCTGATAGGCCCCCGTCGCACCCAGCCGGTAGGCCGATTGCACAGACAGCGTCTCAAGCTCCACCGAGATATCCAACAGCGCGTGCAATGTGTCCTCTGCGACCGCAGAAGAGCCGCGCATCTGCGCCATCAGATCGGTCAGCTTGCCATCAAGCCGGTTGAGCTGCGGTGACATGGTCTTGACCATGGCAAACCCCAGCATCGAGGCCGCCTTGTAGGTCTCGATCTCGCAGAGCCGCTGCAGAATGCGCCCGATGCGACGTTTGCCGGTGGTCTCTGCCGTGAAAATCGCAATGCGCAGGTGGCCCGCCGGATCGATCCTGAAATCGGTGGCCACAACGGCAGCCCCTTCCAGAACCGTGGCCACTGCAAGGCTTTCGGGCACAAACCAATTGCGCAACTGATCGGCAATCTGGATGTCCTCTTCTGGCCGCGGCATCAACCGGAGCAAGGCAGATGTGATCCGCCCCCCCGGCACGCTCTCAAGCCAATAGTCGGGAAAAACATCAAACTCGACAGGATCAAATGGCCGGTCCGACACATCTTGGGAAAATACCGTATAGGTTACAAATTCCGTGTGTTGTTCCCACTTGAGCCAGTATTTCCCCATCTCACCATAATAATGTGTAGCATCCGCACCGGGATGCGGCGCGCCGTAATGGTCCAGCAAAGCGACCAAATGCGCGTGATCGGCGCTGCGGTCCCGCTTGGCAGGATCTGGAGAGGGTTGGATCGCCAGGAAGACCGCCGTTGAAGGCGCAGTGAGCGATGGAAAGGGCCGCGCGTGAAGCTCCCCCGAAAGGGCATAGCGGTTGGGGTGGTCTTTGATCGGGGCCATGGGTCAAATCCGGCAGTCGAGGACATTTCGCCCACCATAGGGAATTTCTCCGCCCTGAATAGAGAAAAATGTTATATATCAGCATCTTGACGGTGTACTTCGGTATACAGATCATTGCCTGCCACGCCGCGCATCATCGCAGCCCAAAGCGGGGGGGCTGACAAGGCGTGTCATGGCGGCACCTGCCCATGGCACATTTGACTGCGGGTCTCTGAACCAATTGGAACGGCCACGGCGCCACTATCCTGATCGAATTCTGCGCTCCTGCCTTCAAAGAAAAACGCCCCGCCATTTCTGGCAGGGCGTTCAAGGATGGTGCGCGGAACTTTTCAGAATTTCCGCACCGTTTTCTTTCCAGGAAAACGTCAGTCGATCATCGGCAACAGCTTGTCCAGGGACGCCTTGGCATCGCCATAGAACATCCGCGTGTTCTCCTTAAAGAACAACGGGTTCTCGATCCCGGAATAACCGGTGCCCTGCCCGCGTTTGGACACGAACACCTGCTTGGCTTTCCAGCATTCCAGAACCGGCATACCGGCAATCGGGCTGTTCGGATCGTCCTGCGCCGCCGGGTTCACGATGTCGTTGGAGCCAATCACAATCGCCACGTCGGTGTCAGGGAAATCATCATTGATCTCGTCCATCTCCATCACGATGTCATAAGGCACCTTGGCCTCGGCCAGCAGCACGTTCATGTGCCCTGGCAAACGCCCCGCAACCGGATGAATGGCGAACCGCACATTCTTGCCCTTTGCACGCAGCTTTTTCACCAACTCGCTCACGGCCTGCTGGGCCTGGGCCACCGCCATACCGTAACCGGGGATGATGATGACGCTGTCGGCCTCGTTCAAGGCCGCAGCAACGCCATCGGCCTCGATCGCGATCTGCTCGCCCTCAACCGCCATCTGCTCACCTGCGGGGCCGCCAAAGCCGCCGAGGATCACGCTGATGAACGAACGGTTCATCGCCTTACACATGATGTAGCTGAGGATCGCACCGGAAGAGCCAACAAGTGCACCCACCACGATCAACAGATCATTGCCAAGGCTAAAGCCAATCGCCGCCGCAGCCCAACCTGAGTAGGAGTTCAGCATCGAGACAACCACCGGCATATCCGCGCCGCCGATCCCCGTGATCAGGTGATAACCGATAAACAAGGCGGCCAGCGTCATCACAAAGAGCGGCAGGAAGCCACCTGTGTTGAAATACCAGATCAGACAAATGGCAGAGAGCGCCGCCGCAGCCGCGTTCAGGAAATGCCCACCGGGCAGTTTCTTCGCCGCTGAATCTACACGGCCCGCCAGCTTGCCATAGGCAATCACAGAGCCGGTAAAGGTCACCGCACCGATAAAGATGCCCAAAAAGACCTCAACCCGCAGGATGGCAATCTCGACGCCGTCTTTCTTGGCCAGAAGCGCGGCAAAGCCTTCGGTCGCCTTCTTCGCGGCCTCGTCCATCGCCATCACATTGCCCAGCTCAAAATGGGCGTTGAAGCCAACGAAGACCGCCGCGAGACCCACCAAGGAGTGCATCGCCGCGACCAATTCGGGCATCTGCGTCATCTGCACCCGTGTGGCCAGCTGATACCCGATGGCACCGCCACCGGCGATCAGCACCAGCGACAAAAGCCAGAAACCTGAGCCCGGCCCGATCAATGTGGCCGCAACCGCCAGCGCCATGCCGACAATCCCGTACCAGACCGCGCGTTTGGCGCTTTCCTGACCGGACAGCCCGCCAAGGCTGAGAATGAAAAGAACGGCCGCAACGACGTAGGCTGCTGTTGTAAAACCAAAATCCATGGATCCCGCTCCCTTAAGATTTCTGGAACATGGCGAGCATGCGCCGTGTCACGAGAAAGCCACCAAAGATGTTGATCCCACACATGAAGACCGACAAGGCAGCTAGAATGATCACCAGGAACGAGCTGGAGCCGATCTGCATCAGCGCCCCCAGAATGATGATCGAAGAGATCGCATTGGTCACCGCCATCAGCGGTGTGTGCAGGCTGTGCGCCACGCCCCAGATCACCTGGAACCCGACAAAGACCGCCAGCACAAAGACGATAAAGTGCTGCATAAAGCTGGCTGGCGCCACAAGGCCAACCGCCAGAAGCAACGCACCGCCCACGGCCAGCAATGTGACCTGGTTCTTGGTCTGCTGTTTGAACGCGGCGACCTCTTGTGCGGCCTTTTCTTCGCGTGTCAGCTCTTTGGGCGCTTCTTTCTTGGGCGCTGCCGCAATCGCCGCGATCTTGGGCGGGGGCGGCGGGAAGGTGATTTCCTTGGCGTGGGTCACGGTCGCGCCGCGGATCACGTCATCTTCCATATTGTGATTGATCACACCGTCTTTTTCAGGGGTCAGATCGGTCATCAAATGACGGATGTTGGTGGCATAGAGGGTTGAAGCCTGCGTCGCCATCCGGCTTGGGAAATCCGTGTAGCCGATGATGGTCACGCCATTGTCGGTCACGATCTTCTCGTCCGCCACGGTCAGCTTGCAGTTGCCGCCCTTTTCCGCCGCCAGATCCACGATCACGGAGCCAGGTTTCATGGATTTCACCATGTCCTCGGTCCACAGCTCCGGCGCCTCGCGGTTGGGGATCAACGCCGTGGTGATCACGATATCGACTTCAGGCGCCAGTTCACGGAATTTGGCCAGCTGCGCCTCGCGGAATTCCGGTGAAGAAACAGAGGCATAGCCGCCTGTTGCCGCGCCGTCCTGCTGTTCTTCCTCAAAATCGAGGTAGACAAATTCAGCGCCCATGGATTCAACCTGTTCGGCCACTTCTGGACGTACGTCAAAAGCATAGGTGATCGCACCCAGCGATGTGGATGTCCCAATCGCCGCAAGGCCGGCCACACCCGCCCCGACAACCAGAACTTTGGCCGGGGGCACCTTGCCCGCCGCCGTGATCTGGCCGGTGAAAAAGCGGCCGAAGTTGTTGCCGGCCTCGATCACCGCGCGGTAGCCTGCGATATTGGCCATGGACGACAACGCATCCATTTTCTGTGCGCGGGAAATACGCGGGATCATCTCCATCGCGATGACCGTGGCGCCCTTCTTGGCCGCCGCTTCCATGCCTTCGGCATTTCCTGCCGGGTTGAAGAAGGAAATCAGCGTCTGGCCGTCGCGCAGGCGCTTCAGCTCGGCGTCATTGGGCGCGCGGACCTTGGCCACCACATCGGCCGCTTTCCAGAGCGCCGCGGCGGTTTTGACCACCTCGACACCCGCAGCCTTATATGACGCATCATCAAAACCAGCAGCGGCACCCGCCCCCGTTTCAATCACACAATCATGCCCGAGTTTTTGCAACTGAAGAGCCGACTCCGGCGTCATTGCAACGCGGGCTTCCCCTTCAAAAATCTCTTTTGGCGTTCCGATCTTCAATTCAAAATCCCCCGCAAATGAGCCGCACCCCATTGGCGCAACTTTGTTGCGTATCCGATAGCGTGCAGACCACAATTGTACAAGCGGCAGTCCATGTTTCGGGGCGTCAAACGAGGGAAATCCTTCCCAAAAATGCTGTTTCTTAGGCACAAAGTGTCGTGATCAGAATGTTCCGGTGCCATGAGCCGCATTTGCAGAGGTGAATCGCCCTGCCGCATCGAAGAGGCCGGTGCGCCTGCGCACCTCTGGTTTTCCGCTCCCCCGGCGTTAGCCAAGTGTTAACCTTGCCCTGCGTAGCCTCATCACCATGCAAGATCTCACCCCGCCCGCCTTCGGCACGAACCGCCACTTCTTCACGCTTCGCCTCGCCGATCCGCAAGACGATGTGCTGCTGCGCCGCATCGGCAAATTGCGCGCCGCCATGCGCAGCACCCTGCGCCATCACAGGTTTCGCATAGATGCCATTGCCGTTCTGCCTGCAACGATCCACATGATCTGGACCTTGCCGCATGAAGCTACAGATATCGCCAACCGGATTGGCATGTTCAAAGCGCGGTTTTCAAGACATCTGCCACCCGCGACCTATCGCAGCCCGTCACAAATCAAGAAGGGAGAGAAAGGCATCTGGCAGCGCGGCTATTGGTGCCACCCTCTACGCAATGCGGCCCAGTTCAATCGGTATCGGGCTTTGATTTACCACAGTCCGGTTCAGGCCGGATTGTGCAAGACCCCGCAGGATTGGCAATATTCATCGATCCACCGCGACCTTGCCCGCGGATACCCCCTGCCTGCGCCACTTGGCTCTGCCGCGCCGCCAGCAATACCGCAACCCGTTGAGATCGCGCGTGTTGCTTTGTGAATTCAGACCGCTTTGAGGGCCGGCGCGGCGCCACTCGCCGCCCATTGGCGCACCGCGCTGCCAAATCCGGCAAACAAGGGCCGTGAAACAGGATCACCCGCCGCGTTCCACTCCGGGTGCCATTGCACCGCCAGGGTAAAGCCCGGCGCGCCCTCAACATAGATCGCCTCAGGCGTGCCATCCTCGGCATGACCATCAATCACAATCCGTTGCCCGGCGCGTTTGATCCCCTGCCCGTGCAGCGTATTGGTCCGAACGACTGGCGCCCCCATAAGCTCATGAAACACGCCGCCTTCGGTAAAGGTCACATCATGGCGCAGTTCGAACTTCTCCTCGATGGTGCCCTCGGGCGGCATCCGGTGGTTCATGCGCCCCGGCAAATCACGGATCTCGGGATAAAGCGTGCCGCCCATCGCGACATTGACCTCTTGAAACCCCCGGCAAATGCCCAGAAACGGCTGGCCGCGCTCCACGCAGGCCCGCACCAGCGGCAAAACAATTGCATCGCGGGCGCGGTCAAATTCTCCGTGTGCCTCGGTTGCGTCCTCGCCATATTCCTCGGGATGCACATTGGGCCGCCCACCGGTCAGCAGGAAGCCGTCACACACATCCAGAAGCTCTGCAACGCTGACATGTTTGGGGTCACTTGGAATGATCAACGGCATGCAGCCGGCCACTTCGGCCAAGGCATCCGCGTTCATCTGCCCGCCCGCATGCACCGGGTACTGATCGTTCAACAAATAGGAATTGCCGATAATGCCAACAACTGGACGGGCCATAGATCACCAAAAGGTTAGACAGGTTCGAGGCAATATAGGGCGGGATTTCCCCGCCCTCAACCACCGATCAGATCTCGCCGGTCAGACCCGCCGCTTCGATCCCGGCCAGCGCCGCCACCGCATCATTGTCCGAGGTATCCCCCGTGACGCCAACCGCGCCAATCACCGCGCCCTTTTTGTCGCGCAGCAACACGCCGCCCGGCACCGGGATCACCTGACCGCCATAAACGCCGTTCACCGCCGCCATGAAATAAGCCTGATCCTCGGCCCGTTTCATCTGCGCCGTACCGGCCATGCCCAACATCACGGCACCATAGGCCTTGCCATGGGCGATCGAGAACCGCCCTGGTGCTGCGCCATCCTCCCGCTCAAACGCCTGAACATGGCCGCCTGCATCCAAAACCACCACGGACAATGGCTTCAGCTCCATCTCGCGGCCTTTTTCCAGTGACTTGCGAATAATCGTCCGCGCCTTGCGCAATGAAATACCCATCTCGATCTTCCTCTTCCCTTTTTGGCTCTAAATACTCCGGGGTGCGCGAGGGGCTGGCCCCTCGCATCCGCCCTGTGTTCCGCGCAGCCTAGTCTGCGGCCTTCAACTCCAACCGTCGTGCATGCAGCACAGGCTCGGTATAGCCTGAGGGCTGCTGCCGCCCTTTCAGCACCAGATCACAGGCCGCCTGAAACGCGATCCCGTCAAATCCTGGCGCCATTGGCTGATAAAGCGGATCTCCGGCGTTCTGCCGGTCCACCACTGCCGCCATCTTTTTCAATCCGGCCAGGACCTCCGCCTCGCTGATCACCCCGTGATGCAGCCAGTTCGCCATCGCTTGCGCCGAAATCCGGCAGGTGGCGCGGTCTTCCATGAGGCCCACATCATTGATGTCCGGCACCTTGGAACAGCCAACCCCCTGATCCACCCAGCGCACCACATAGCCAAGAATGCCTTGGGCGTTGTTCTCGATCTCGCGGGTGATCTCTTCGGCGCTCAGATTGCGGCCATCCATCACCGGGATGGTCAACAGATCCGCAAGGGTGCCGCGGGCGCCGCCTGCCTTGATTTCGTTCTGGCGGGCCAGAACATCCACCTGATGATAATGGGTGGCATGCAATGTCGCCGCTGTGGGGGATGGCACCCATGCGCAATTGGCACCCGATTTGGGGTGGCCGATCTTGACCTCCAGCATATCGGCCATCAGGTCGGGCATGGCCCACATGCCCTTGCCGATCTGCGCACGACCCTGCAGCCCGCAGGCCAGCCCGATATCGACGTTTCGATCCTCATAAGAGGCGATCCAGGCGGCATTTTTCATCTCGCCTTTCGGCACCATTGGGCCGGCTTCCATCGAGGTATGGATCTCGTCGCCGGTGCGGTCGAGGAACCCGGTGTTGATGAAGGCCACCCGCTTTTTCGCGGCGCGGATACATTCCGCCAGATTGGCAGAGGTTCGGCGCTCTTCGTCCATGATGCCCAGTTTCACCGTGTTCGCAGGCAGGCCCAGCGCCGCCTCGACATGGCTGAAAATCTCGTCCGCAAACGCAACTTCTTCCGGCCCGTGCATCTTGGGTTTGACCACATAGATGCTGCCCTTGACGGAATTGCCGCCCTCGCGCGCCAGATCGTGCATGGCGATCAGGCTGGTGATCATCGCATCCATCAACCCCTCGCCTGCTTCCAGCCCGTCGCGGTCCAGAATGGCCGGATTGGTCATCAGATGGCCCACATTCCGTACCAGCATCAGCGACCGACCCTTCAGCGTCAGCTCAGACCCGTCTGGCGCGGTATAGTCGCGGTCCGGATTCATCCGGCGGGTCATCTGCTTTCCGGCCTTTTCAAAGGTCTCTTCCAGATCACCTTTCATCAGGCCAAGCCAGTTGCCATATGCGACAACCTTGTCCTCCGCATCCACGGCCGCGACGCTGTCTTCGCAATCCATGATCGTGGACAGGGCCGATTCCATGATCATGTCGGACACATGCGCCGGATCGGTTTTTCCGATGGCATGCTCCGCGTCAATCTGCACCTCGATGTGCAACCCGTTGTTCTTGACCAGGATCGCCGATGGCGCATCCACCGCGCCGCGATACCCGGCAAATTGAGCGGGATCAGCCAATGCAGGCGCCAATGCCCCGTCTACAACACTATATCCCGTCACATCCGAATGGCTGCCACCGGCCAGCGGCGCAACCTCATCAAGAAACGCCTTGGCCTTCGCCACAACACGCGCACCGCGCTCTGGGTCATAGCCGCCCTTGGCAGGCAGATCGCCCAGCGCATCGGTGCCATAAAACGCATCATAGAGGCTCCCCCAGCGGGCATTGGCAGCGTTCAGCGCAAAACGGGCGTTGGTGATCGGCACCACAAGCTGCGGCCCCGGCACCTGTGCGATTTCAGGATCAACATTGGTCGTTTCAATAGAGAACGCGCCGCCTTCCGGCACCAGATAACCGATCTCTTTCAAAAACGCGGTATAGGCCGCCGCATCGTGGGCCTGGCCCCTGTGATCTTTGTGCCAATCGTCAATTTTGGCCTGAATATCGGTGCGGGCCTGCAGCAATGCGCGGTTTTTTGGCCCCAGATCGTGAACAAGCGATGAAAAACCGGTCCAAAACGCATCTACGTCCACGCCCGTGCCCGGCAAGGCTTTGGTTTCGATAAAGTCTGCCAGCAGCGGGTCAACCTGCAACCCGTGTTTATCGGTCCTGTTTGTCACGATGCGCTCCTCCAATGCAATGTTCGGCCTTGCCGCGTTTATCCATAATGTCGCAGCGATACAAGTTGGGGCGGTAATACTATATTACCAATTCCGATCCCTACGCGATCATGATCACAAATGGTGCACTTTGCAGGCGGTCCAAAAGAAAAAGCACACCCTCCCGGATGTGCTCAGATTACTGACAAACCCCGTCATTTTGGCGGGGTTTTGTTTATGTGTTTAGGGGTTTGCTCTGTCTCAGGTGCTTTGTGGTGTTCCACGCGATACAGCCATTGCGATTTTCTTGATGTTCTGGGCGGTGGCTGCCAGGAGGCATTGGGTCTGGACTTTGGCTCGGGATCGGAAGCGGGCGTAGCGGTGGCCGAAGAGTTGTTTGGCGTCCGCAAAGGAGCGCTCGACGGTTTCTTTTCGTCGTTTGTAGAGCGCCTTGCCCCAGTCGGTCAGGCGGTGGGCATCTGTGCGTTCGCGGGCGTCGGCCCAGACATGGCGGGTGACGGTTTTCTGGGCCTTGGCGTTGGTGGTACAGGAGGCCAGCAGTGGACAGTCGCGGCACTGTGACGGGTCAGATTTGTAGTGACGGTAGCCGCTGCGGTCGGTCGTGGCGTAAGGGATCACCTGACCTTCGGGGCAGCGATAGGCGTCCACTGCCGCATCATACCGGAAGGCGCGTTTGGGCAGCATCCCTTTAGGACGCGACGGGCGCAGGTACCCCGTAACACCGAGGATACCGCGATCCTCCAGCCCCCTGGCAATCGGCGCGCTGGCATAGCCTGCATCCAGGCCCACCGCCTGCACGTCAAATCCGAACCGCGCCCGCTGACGGTCCAACCGCCCCAGATAGGGGATGCTGTCATGCACGTTGGCGGCCGTCACATGGGTGTCGGTGATGATGGCGTAGCGCCCGTCCACTGTACGGTGATCAAGGTAAAAGAACCCTTTAGGTTTGCCGTCACGCACCATGTAACCTGCGTCCGGGTCGGTGCGGCTGACCTTGGTTTCCTTCACCGGCGGCTGGCGATCCTTCGGCTTGAGGGGATTTTTGCCATGCGCGGCACGGTCGGCAGTGATGGCCGCATCCAAATCATCCCAATAGGCGGCGCGGGATTTGGCGACCATGTCCTTGTCATAGCGGCCCTTGTTGGCATTGGCCTTCAGATGCGTGCTGTCTGTATAGAGCACCTCACCGCCCACAAGCCCGCGCCCAATGGCCTGCTCCACAATATGATCAAAGATGCGCTGTGCGATATTCGTCCCGTCGAACCGGCGGCGGCGGTTCTGGCTGAAGGTGCTGGCGTCAAAAACGCTGTCCGTTAGCCGCAGCCCGATGAACCAACGATAAGCCACGTTCACCTCGATCTCCCGCATCAGCTGCCGTTCCGAGCGGATGCCGAACAAGTATCCGACAAACAGCGCCTTGAAGAGCATCTCAGGCGCAATCGGCGGGCGACCATTGTCGGGGCAATAAAGGTCCTCGGTCATCTCCCGGATGAACCCGAAGTCAATCGCAGAACTCACCTTGCGCAAAAGATGATCGCTCGGCACCAATTGCTCCAACGTAACCATCTCAAGTTCGGTCTGCTGTGGGGAAGGCTTTCTCAACATACCCCATTGAATCAAAAGTCCCCGCTCATGGCGAGGACTTTGTCAGCAGTCTGAGCACACCCTCCCGGATGTGCTTTCTCATAGATAAATTTATAATGATCAGTTGCTGGGCTGAACCGTCGTTTCAGTCCCGATCAGGGTTTCCGCACTTGGTTCTGATCCGTTCATGACCGAAAAGAGGATCACCACCAAAAGCATCAGCGCCCCAAAGATCATTGCGCCTTTGATCCCCAAAAGCGGGGGACGGTGGTTTTCTTTTTGTGTTTCGATATTTGTGTCGGGTGCAGACATTGTTCGTTCCTCTCATCAGTTCGGTTCAGACCCGGTTGCGGGTCTCCGTTCAGGGACATAACGTGCGGCAAAACAAATTGTTCCATCTCAAGGATCTGCTCCATGCCCGAGACTGCCCCCGAAACCATCTATCTGGCCGATTACACCCCCTTCGGTTTCATCGTGGACAGCGTGGCGCTGACCTTTGATCTGGATCCCCGCGCGACCCGCGTAACAAGCCGCATCGCCTTTCACCCCAACCCAGATGCCGAGGACCACGTTTTTTTTCTGCATGGGGAGCACCTCAAATTGATCTCGGCGAAGATCGACGGACAGGCGGTTTCACCCCAGATCACGTCCAAGGGGCTGACCTGCGATGTGCCGGACGCACCTTTTGTCTTTGAGGCAGAGGTCGAGATTGACCCAACCGGCAACACCGCGCTGGAGGGGCTTTATATGTCGAACGGGATGTATTGCACCCAATGCGAGGCCGAGGGCTTTCGCAAGATCACTTATTATCCCGACCGCCCCGATGTGATGGCCACCTTTGAGGTCACGATCAATGGCCCCCACCCCGTGCTGCTGTCCAATGGCAATCCTATCAGCAGTTCAGAGCATCATGCCAAATGGTATGACCCTTGGCCCAAACCCGCCTATCTCTTTGCCTTGGTCGCCGGTGATTTGGTCGCCCATCCGGGCAAGTTCACGACCCAAAGCGGGCGCAAGGTTGATCTCAACCTTTATGTCCGTCCCGGCGATGAGGGTAAATGCGCTTTTGGCATGGAGGCGCTGATCGCCTCGATGAAATGGGACGAAGAGGTTTATGGCCGCGAATATGATCTCGATCTGTTCAACATCGTTGCGGTGGACGATTTCAACATGGGCGCGATGGAGAACAAGGGGCTGAACATCTTCAACTCCTCCGCCGTCCTCGCCTCCCCCGAAACTTCGACCGACATGAACTTTGAGCGGATCGAGGCGATCATCGCCCACGAATACTTCCACAACTGGACCGGCAACCGCATCACATGCCGTGACTGGTTCCAGCTGTGCCTCAAGGAAGGGCTGACCGTCTACCGCGACAGCCAGTTCACCTCTGATATGCGCTCTGCCGCGGTCAAGCGGATCTCGGATGTGATCGACCTGCGCGGGCGGCAGTTTCCCGAGGATCAAGGGCCGCTGGCCCATCCTGTGCGCCCTGAAAGCTTTCAGGAGATCAACAACTTCTACACTGCCACTGTCTATGAAAAGGGCGCCGAAGTGATCGGGATGCTCAAGACGTTGGTGGGGGATGAAGCCTATGCAAAAGCGCTCAACCTCTATTTTGAGCGCCATGACGGTGATGCGGCAACAATCGAGGATTGGCTGAAAGTGTTTGAGGACACCACCGGCCGTGATCTGGCGCAGTTCAAGCGTTGGTACGGTCAGGCCGGCACCCCGCGCCTGAGCGTTGAGGAAACATGGGAAGACGGCACGCTGACCCTCACCTTTACCCAGCATACACCGCCCAGTGTCGCCACCCCCGATCCACAGCCGCAGGTCATCCCGATTGCCACCGGCCTGATCGGCCCCAATGGCAACGAATTGGCCGAAACGCGGATTCTGGAAATGACCGAAGCCAAGCAAAGCTTTACCTTCGAAGGGTTGGGCGCACGGCCCGTGGCCTCAATCCTGCGCGGGTTCTCGGCGCCGGTTGTCCTCACCCATGATCTGTCCGACGCGGACCGTGCGCATTTGCTGGCCCATGACTCCGACACGTTCAACCGCTGGGAAGCCGGGCGCAGCTTGGCGCGGCAATCCTTGTTGGCGATGATCACATCGGACGCCGCGCCCGACAGCGCGTATCTGGATGGCATTCATGCGGTGGTCTGTGACGCCGCCCTTGATCCGGCTTACCGCGCGTTGATGCTGGGCCTGCCCAGCCAATCAGATCTGGCCTCCGCCCTGCATGACCAAGGACATGTGCCGGACCCCGCTGCGATCTACCGCGCCGGTGAGGCCATGCGCGATGCAAAGGCTGCACGTTTCGCAGATGAAGCCCAAGCCATCTATGACGCCTGCAAAATCGATGGTCCCTATGAACCCGGTGCCGAACAGGCGGGCAAACGCAGCCTCGGCAACGCCATGCTGTCCATGATCACCCGCCGCCAGGGCGGGGCTTTGGCCCAAGCGCAGTATAACGCAGCCGACAACATGACCCAACAGCTCAGCGCGCTGGCCTGTTTGATCCGCGCCGGTGACGGCGAAAAACCCCTCGCCAGGTTTGAAACCCAATGGCGCGATGACCGGCTGGTGATGGACAAATGGTTCGGCCTACAGGTGCTGGAGGCCAAGCCCGAAGAGGCCGCCGCCGTGGCCGAAAGCCTGACGAAGCATAGCGATTTCAACTGGAAGAACCCCAACCGTTTCCGCGCGGTCTTCGGCAGCCTGTCCATGCATCATGCGGGGTTCCATCACGCCAGCGGCGATGCCTATGCCTTGCTGGCCGATTGGCTGATCAAGCTGGACGCGGTTAACCCGCAAACCACGGCGCGGATGTGCACCGCCTTCCAGACCTGGAAACGCTATGACGCAGATCGCCAGGCCAAGGCCGCCGCCGCGTTGGACCGCATACTGGCCACACCGGATCTCAGCCCCGATACAACAGAGATGCTTACCCGCATCCGGGGGGCATAAGATGCGTCCGGTTTGTCTCATCACGGGCGCTTCTGCGGGCATCGGTGCGGCCTGCGCAACACTGGCGGCCAGCCGTGGCTACGATCTGGCGCTGACCTACAACTCTGACCCCAAGGGCGCAGAGAATGTTGCCGACAAAGCCCGTGCAGCCGGGGCAAAGGTGGTCGTCCTGCAATTGGACGTGGCGGACCCTGAAGCCATTGAAGCCATGTACAGGGCGGTCGATGATCATTTCGGGCGGTTGGATGCGCTGATCAACAACGCGGGCATTGTCGCAGAGGCGGCGCGGCTGACTGACATGGATCACGCCCGCCTGCGGCAGATTTTTGATGTCAACGTGATCGGCGCGATGCTGGTGGCCAAGGGGGCCGTGGCAAGGATGGAACCTGCGGGCGGCGGGGTGATCGTCAACATCTCCTCTGCTGCGGCACGGCTTGGATCTGCCAATCAATACCTCGACTATGCCGCAAGCAAAGGCGCGATCGACACCTTTACAAAGGGGCTTTCGGATGAGGTCGCGCCAAATGGCATTCGGGTGATGGCCATTGCGCCGGGCCTGATTGAAACGGATATCCATATGAAGGGCGGTCAGCCAGACCGCGCCGCGCGGCTGGGCGGCAGCACCCCCATGGGCCGCGCGGGCAGCGCCGAAGAGGTCGCCAATGCGGTGATCTGGCTGCTGGGGGATGAGGCCTCTTACGTCACCGGATCGGTTCTGAATGTCACCGGGGGCCGCTGATCCCATGGAGGACGGGCTGCATTTTCGCCGCTCGGCCCGCAATCGCAGCACGCTCATCACGCTTGCGGTGATCTGGCTGGTGCTGCTGACCTTGCTGCTGTTTTTGGAAGCGGCGTGGTGGATCATCGCTTTCCTGGGGGCCTTCACCCTGCCCGCGCTGTGGGATGTGGTCCGCGACACCCAAAGCGGGCTGGAGTTGAGCGCATATACTCTGAGCTGGTTCACCGGCCGCCGCAGCGCCGAGATCGCGCTGGAAGATATTGATCATATGCGTCTGGACACGCGGCTGGACTTTTCGGTGCGGGCCACTGCGGTGCTCAAGACCGGGCGCAAAATTCGCCTGCCATTTGAATGCACGCCGCCACATCAGGCCTTCGAGGACGCTTTGACCGCCCAGGGGCTCAAGGTGCGGCGCACCCATTTCCAACTGCGTCAGTAGTCCGGGGTTTCAGGCCGCGCCTTGGGCCGCTGTTTGTCCAGACGGGTGCAATAGGCCTGTTTGCGCAGCCATCCGGCCATGTCCCGGCGCTTGGCCGCAGAATGCATCGGGCCCCAATCGGCGGTAACCCCCTGCCCCTTGCGGCCACGATAGCCATGGATGACCCCGTCACGCGGCACAGTATGGGCCATGATCCGCACCGCGCAGCTGAGGTTAGCCGCACCGTTCTTGAGACCGTCGCCAGACCGCGCATTGCATTTGTAACCCCGCGCCGTTGCAGGCAGAATTTGCAGCAGGCCATACCAGCGCCCGCCGCCGCCCACGGCCCAAGGTCGATAGGTGCTTTCGTGTTTGGCCAGTGCAGACATGAACCCAACCCAGAAATCTGCCCTTTGCTGTGCATCCGCTGCCGGATAGGCCGGGCACCATTTGGCGATATCAGCAGGCACCAGTTCGACCAGCGGCCTGCCATGGGTCGCCAGCGCAGACAATGCGCCGCGCGTCCATGTGGCGTGGCCCTTCATATGTTGCCAACGCGTGCGCGGCAGCGCGGCCCGGCGCAGCGGCGGACGCAGCTTTTTGAGCCCCGCATCTATTGGCATACTCTGATCGGACGGGGCCACCAATGCCACTGCAACAGGCGTGTCCGTCTGTGCGAGGACACCCCCCGCACCAATCCAGATCGCCAGCGCCCCCCCAAGGAACGTAAACTTCATCGCGAAACTATGGGTGCCCCACGATGCCATTTTCAAGTTTCTTAACGCGCCTTAACCCTTCAGGGCGACAAAAAGGCGGCTTTTGCGCAACTGTCCTGCCCTTTGCAACAATCCGGCACATTCTGCGCCAGACCACGCCATAGAGCGGGTTCCAGCCCGATTTCTCCGCGAGAACACCCCACAGCGGTCATGGTTCCGCCCCAAATCAGGGGCAGATTGGACCTCGAACACAAATCGCCAGGACCAAACCCGTGATGAAAACGCTGAACGACATTCTGCAAAAACACGCCAGCCCCCTGCTTGGGCTGCTCGATAAATCGCGTGTTGGCACCCGTCGCGGCAAATCTCGCCGGCAAGAGGACGCGATGGATCCGATTGTCCCGCTGGCGCCACTGGTCAAACGTGACACGCTGCGCATTGCATGCCCTGATCCCACCGCCGAAGACACCCTGCGCGACCGCCACATCCGGCAGGCGCAGGCCTTGGTGCGCCAGGAACGCTGGGCGGAGCTGACCCAAACCATCAAAGATGCGGACATGCGCCGCGAAATGACACCGGGTGCGATGCCGGTGGCCGATCTCATGGCATATGGCGCCCGCGCCGATGTTGTTGCCGCCGCTGAACATGCCTTGATGGATGGAAAACCAGCCAAGGGCGCGCCCCTGTTGGCCGGGATTGAAGCGCTGGAACATGTGCTGGCAGAAAACAAAGGTGATCACATCATCGGGTCGATCGTGGCCCAGGCGCATATGGACATCGGCTGGGCCTGGCGCGGCAACGGCTGGGACGGGGATGTACCGGAACTGAACGCCAACGCCTTTGCTGCGCATTTTGACCGGGCCACGGACATCATCTCTGACTTTAATATTCAAATCCACCAATCGGCGCTCTTGGCGGGCACGGCCTGTGCCCTTTTGGGCGGCACTGCGCCCGGCAGGCTACCGGTGGCAGACCGCTATGAAAAGCTGATTGATTTGAACCCTGCCAACCCGCGTGTGATGCGGGCGATGGGCAACCACCTGTTGCCGCGCTGGTACGGCTCTTATGATGAGCTGGAACTGGAGGCACGCCGCACCGCCGCCCGCACCACTGACACATGGGGCGCCGGCGCCTACACCTGGGTCTATTTTGACGCGATCTTCAACGACGAAGGTGCCTGTGCCAACCTCGATTTGCCCTTCTTTATCGAGGGCTTGCACGACATCCTTGAACGCCGCCCCGATCCATATACTGCCAATCTGCTGGCCGCCTATTGCGCAAATGCCATTGGACAGGCGATCTCCGGCAATGATGATGTGGATCAGATCCGCTCGCAAATCGCGGATTGCGCCCATTGGATTGTGCGCCGCCACCTGACCGAACTGCACCCGATGATCTGGGCCCATGCCGCCCGCGGGTTTGACAACAATCTGCGCATCCGCTCAGCCACACGTTTTGCCGAAGCGGGCCGCGAAGATGCCGTGCGGATCATCACAAAACTGTTCCAACGCGAAATAGCGGCCGGAAAACGTATCGTTTTCACCGACACAGGGCCAATTGCACGCGCCGGATAAGCCGCAGCCTCTTGCAGCACCCCGCCCCCTGTCCTATGACCTTCGACGTTCGCCAACGCACGAGGGCCTTCCATGCTTGATCTGACTTACGACACCCCGAAACCACGCGTGATCGCGGGGGCCAAGAATGACTGGGAACTGGTCATCGGGATGGAGGTGCACGCACAGGTGCAATCCAACGCCAAATTGTTCTCAGGTGCCTCGACCAAATTTGGTGCAGAGCCGAACAGCAACGTGGCTTTCGTGGATGCCGCCATGCCCGGCATGTTGCCGGTTATCAATGAATATTGTGTGGAACAGGCGGTGCGCACCGGCCTTGGCCTGAAGGCGCAGATCAATCTGAAGTCGGCCTTTGACCGGAAAAACTATTTCTATCCCGATCTGCCGCAGGGCTATCAGATCTCCCAGCTTTATGAACCGATTGTCGGTGAAGGCGAAGTTCTGGTTGAGATGGGCGATGGCACCGCGCGTCTGGTACGTGTGGAACGCATCCACATGGAACAGGACGCAGGCAAATCCATCCACGACATGGATCCGAACATGTCTTTTGTGGATTTGAACCGTACGGGCGTCTGCCTGATGGAGATTGTCAGCCGGCCCGACATTCGCGGCCCCGAAGAGGCCGCCGCTTATCTGGGCAAACTGCGCCAGATCCTGCGCTACTTGGGCACCTGCAACGGTGACATGCAGTCGGGCGCGATGCGGGCCGATGTGAACGTGTCGATCTGCCGTCCGGGCCAGTATGAGAAGTATCAGGAAACACAGGACTTTTCCCACCTCGGCACCCGCTGCGAGATCAAGAACATGAACTCCATGCGCTTTATCCAGCAGGCGATTGAAGTCGAGGCGCGCCGCCAGATCGCGATTGTCGAGGCGGGCGGCGAAGTGGTGCAGGAAACCCGCCTTTTTGACCCCGACAAACAGGAAACGCGGTCCATGCGGTCTAAGGAAGAGGCGCATGATTACCGCTATTTCCCCGATCCCGATCTGCTGCCACTGGAGATTGAACAGGCTTGGGTAGACGACATCGCGGCCAACCTGCCCGAACTGCCTGACGCGAAGAAATCTCGCTTTATCAACGACTTCGGGCTGAGCGACTATGACGCTTCGGTGCTGACTGCAGATCTGGATTCGGCGGGCTATTTCGAAGCCGTGGCCAAAGGCCGCGACGGCAAGATGGCTGCGAACTGGGTGATCAACGAATTGTTCGGCCGCCTGAAAAAAGACGACAAGGACATCACACAAAGCCCGGTATCCCCTGCCCATTTGGGTGCCATCGTAGATTTGATCGCATCTGACGCAATCTCTGGCAAAATCGCCAAGGACGTCTTTGAAATCAGCTATACCACGGGCCGCGAGCCGGGCGAGATTGTCGAGACCGAAGGCATGAAGCAGGTCACGGACACCGGCGCCATCGAGGCCGCAGTGGACGAGATCATCGCCGCCAACCCCGATCAGGTCGCCAAGGCCAAGGAAAACCCCAAATTGGCAGGTTGGTTTGTGGGTCAGGTGATGAAGGCCACGGGCGGCAAGGCCAATCCAAAGGCTGTGAACCAATTGGTCGCGAAAAAGCTGAACTCATAAATGGGGCCACCCGCAGGAGCGCCAATGACCCAGCTTTTCCGATCCCGTCCGCTCAAGGTTTTGCCGGAGTGGATTGATTTCAACGGCCATCTCAACATGGCCTATTACAACGTGTTGTTTGATCACGCGGTGGATCACGCATACGAGCAGTTGGGCTTTGGGCCAGAGTATCAAAAGACCGGCTGCACCACCTATGTTGCGGAATGCCACATCTGTTATCTGCGCGAATTGCATGAGGGCGACGAGGTCACGGTCACGCTGCAACTGATTGATTATGATGAGAAACGTTTCCATTATTATCAAGAGATGTGGCATTCGGATGGCTGGCGTGCAGCAACTGCCGAAGGGCTGACGCTGCATGTTGATCAATCCGGCCCGCGCGTGGCACCGATGCCGGACGACATTCAGAAAAAGCTGGCGGCGTTCAAGGCCGGGCAAGGCGAAATGCCTCTGCCAGACCGTGTGGGCCGCAGCATCGGGATCAAGCGCAAGACCTGATCACCCCAGATCCGGCAGCGCTCCGAACCCGCCGCGCTGCGCCAACAGGCCAGACCGCAACCCCTGCCCGATCCGGTGCGCAAGCGCCGACCATGCCTGTGCAGATGTTTGCGGCAACTCGCGCTGCAACACCTCGTCAAACAAGGTGAGCCAACCTGTAAAATGGTCGGGATGCACCGATTTGGCCTTGAGATGAACCTGCATGGGATTGCCCGAATAGCACCGCTCTCCCAAGATCGCATTGCGCCAGAACAGAACGATCTTGTCCTCGTGGCTGGGCCAATCGGCAACATGGCCGCCAAACACAGGCCCTAGCACCGGATCGTCCCGCACAGCGCTGTAGAAACTGCGCACAACGCGGATGATCTCATCCGCATCCACTTCAAATCTCGGCGGAAGGCTCATACGGCAAACACCCAAACGGCGATCAACATCACGACGGTGTAGATCAAGGTATTGATCATCCAGCGGATCAAACCCGCGTCCGAGGTCGGCTCCACCCCGATCCATTTGCAAAACTGGGTTCCAGGCCAAAGGATAAGATCTGATAGAGTCATGTCGCACCTATAATCGGTATTTTCGATGCGGCTTTTATAACGCTTCTAAATACGCATTGTAAATGCTAAATAAAGCCATGCAGCTCGATAAATTCTCAGACTATGCCCTGCGCATCCTGATGGCGCTGGCGGTGCACCACCCAGAAAAGATGGCGGTGGCCCGCATCGCAAAGGTCTATAACCTGTCTGAAAACCACCTGTCCAAAGTGGCCTCTGCCCTTGTGCGGGGCGGGTTTCTACGTTCTGAACGGGGCCGCGCAGGTGGGTTAACTCTGGCTCGGGCGGCAGATGAGATCAGCATCGGCGCGGTCATTCGTCATCTCAAAGAGGACGAGCCGGTGGTGGAATGCTTTGGCCCGAACTGCCAATGCCGCATCGAATCTGCCTGCGGTCTGCGCGATCCGCTGGCCCAGGCCAAAGAGGCGTTCTTTGCCGCGTTGGACCCTTATAGCCTCGCCGATGTCTCTGCCAATCGCGGCGCATTGGCCAGTTTGCTTGCCCCATGAACGGATAACATTCCCTTTGGGCGCGTCATAAGGTAGACAGCGCGCAGATTTTAAAGAGATGTTCCTATGCCCCGTTACGAATACAAAGTTGTGCCCGCCCCGACAAAAGGTCTCAAAGCGAAGGGATTACGGACACCGGAGGCCCGGTTTTCCAATGCGCTTCAAGCGCTGATGAACACACTTGGTGGCGATGGCTGGGAATACCAGCGTGCGGAAACGCTGCCGAGTGTCGAACGGTCCGGTCTGACATCATCTACAACAGAGTGGCGTCACGTTTTGGTGTTCCGCCGCGCGGTGGAAACCCAGACCGAAGCCTTTACGCCTGAACTGTTGCCTGCCCCTGTGCCAGTGGAAATGCCCAAAGATCCTGCCCCCGAAAAGCCTGAAACGGCCGGGGAGTCTGAGGCGGAAAAGCCCTCGGAAGTGGCTCCTGAAAAAGCTGAGGACAAGGCTACAGAAAAGCCCGATGAACAGCCCAAAACACCTGTGGACAACCCTGTGGATAACGGCGTTGAAGACACTGATGATGTGGCCGGTATCGGCTCACCACTTGAGGTTCTTGCAAAGGCAAGAAATAAATCAAAATCAGATAATTAAGAGGCACTCTTAAACGTCTAAATCAAGTGCCAGCGCGTGAATCCGGGCAATCAGCTCCGGCCCCAGTGCGGCGTGAACCGCCCGGTGCCGCGCCAACCTGTTTTTGCCTTCAAAATCCTTGGACCGGATGCGCACATTGAAATGGCTTTCGCCCCCCTCTTGATAGCCCGCATGTCCGCGATGGCTTTCGCTGTCATCCACCACCAGAACCTCGCCATCGGGAAAGGCAGCGGTCAGCCGGTCTTCGATCTCTTGCGTTTTCGACATTTTTTTTCCGAAGCCCCTTCAATCTCGCTGCACAAAGTCTAAACTCTGCCGCCTGAGTCTAAAAGGTCTATCACTATGCCCAAACCAGATCCGTTCGGATTTGACATGTCCGTGTCCACATCGAAAAAGAAAAATCCGCGCGGTCGCCGTGGCATGTCCGGCGCGTCCGAGACATCGACACGGATCTGCGATCATGAGGGATGCGAGGAGGCGGGAAAGTTCCGCGCGCCCAAAGCACCCGATGTTCTGGACGATTATTTCTGGTTCTGCCAGCAGCACGTGCGCGAATATAATCTCAAGTGGAACTTCTTTGACGGCACCACCGAGGCCGAAATGAACGCCCAGATGTCCGAAGACAAGGTGTGGGAACGCAAGACCAAGCCGCTGGGCGATCCCGAAGCGCGCGCATGGGCGCGTCTTGGGATTGAAGACCCGCATCAGGTGCTGGGTAAGAACGCGACTCAGAATCCCGGTCGCGGGCCACAGGCGGGCCGCCGCCTGCCCCCCACCGAACGCCGCGCCATCGAAATACTTGAAGCCAAGGACACATGGTCCAAGCCCGAGGTACGCAAGGCCTACAAGGCTCTGATCAAGGTGCTTCACCCCGATATGAACGGCGGCGACCGGTCCCAGGAAGAGCAGCTGCAAGAGGTTGTATGGGCATGGGACCAGATCAAAGGCAGCCGGAATTTCAAGGACTGATCTGAATATATCAGATTGATATCAAAACCTTAAAGGATCGCTCTGGCGGTCCTTTTGCTTTTTCATCTGCCGGGTCTGGGCAAAGCCCATTGCAATTGGCATCCTGCGCCAAACCGCAGGAGCCGCGCAGATGAATTACCCTTATGATTTGGGCCGATACGGCCGCACATTGACGACTGGCGCAGCGGACGCGCAGACATGGTTCGATCGCGGCCTCAATTGGATCTACGGATTTAACCACGAAGAGGCGGTTGCCTGCTTTATCAAGGCCGCCGCCGCAGATCCGCATTGCGCCATGGCCTTTTGGGGGCATGCCTATGCGGCCGGTCCCAATTACAACATGTCCTGGGATCTGTTCGATGACAAAGGCCGGGCGGAGGCGCTTGCCGCGTCCTATGACGCCACCCAAGCCGCCTTGGCGCAGATTGCCCATGCGTCCCCGCCGGAAGCGGCCCTGATCAACGCGCTCACCGCACGCTATCCACAGCGGGAGGTGATCGAGGACATGCACCAGTGGGATTATGACTTTGCCGATGCGATGCGCGCGGTTCACCACGCCTTTCCCCATGACGCCGACATCGCCACCATCTTTGTCGATGCATTGATGAACCTGACCCCATGGAACATGTGGAACCTCGAAACCGGCGCAATAGCCTTTGATGCGGCGACCGAAGAGGCGCAAGAGGTGCTGGAGCGGCACATGGCCATGCCCGGCGGCATGGCGCATCCCGGCATCCTGCATCTCTACGTTCACCTGATGGAAATGTCCCCCTTTCCGGAAAAGGCGCTGAAGGCGGCGGATGTGCTGCGCACGCTGGTGCCCGATGCGGGCCATCTGGTGCATATGCCCACCCATATTGATGTGCTTTGCGGGCATTACGAAAATGTCGTGCGCTGGAACGAAAAGGCGATCGAGGCCGATCTGAAATATTACGAGGCAGAAGGCGCGTTCAACATTTACACCGGCTACCGGCAGCACAATTATCACTTTGTGATCTGCGGCGCGATGTTTCTGGGACAGTTTGAGCCAGCCATGCAGGCCGTGCGGCAAATGGCAGAGACCGTCCCGCCAGAGCTGTTGGAGATCAAATCACCCCCGATGGCCGATTATTTCGAAACGGCCTTGGGCAAAGAGCCCCATGTCCTGATCCGCTTTGGCATGTGGAACGAGATCCTCGAACTGGATCTGCCTGCCGACACCGAACTTTATTGTATGACCACGGCTTTTATCGAATATGCCAAGGCGCTGGCCCATTCCGCGCTTGGCAATGTACCGCAAGCCGAGGCGCAGCTTGAGGTGTTTCTGGCCGCCAAGGCCCGCGTGCCGGAAAGCCGCCTGTCGCATAATGTGCGCGGGGTTGACCTGTTGGACGTGGCCGAGGCGATGCTGCGAGGGGAGCTGACCTATCGCAAGCGCGACTATGACACGGCCTTTGCGCATCTGCGCCGGGCCGTGGCGCTGGATGATGCCCTGCCCTATGACGAACCCTGGGGCTGGATCCAGCCCACCCGCCATGCCCTCGGCGCGTTGCTTTATGAACAAGGGCAATATGCCGAGGCCGAACAGGTCTTTCGCGAGGATCTCGGCCTTGCCCCCGGCCTGCCCCGTGCCTGCGTGCATCCGGACAACGTTTGGGCGCTGCGCGGGCTTTACGACTGTCTGATCGCACAGGGAAAAACCGAAGAGGCACCGCACATCAAATTGCGCCTCGATCTGGCCAATGCCCGCGCGGATCGGCCCATTTTGGCGGCCTGTGGATGTGCCCAGGTTGCCGTGACGCAATGTTGCACCAAATAACTGGCCTTAAAGTCTGACAAACCATTAGCCCAACCCTTGCACCCATCGGACGAATGGTGAACAACGGTCCGGCTTGAGCCGCCCTTTGGGGCGCACCAGAGAAAAGGACAGGACAGATGGCCGACGGCGCGCTGGATATCGACACCAAACCAACCGAAGAAATCAGCGTCCGCGAGGTTTTCGGTATTGATACGGACATGGTTGTAAAAGGCTTTGCCGAACGCACCAACCGCGTCCCGGAACTTGACAGCACTTACAAGTTTGATCCCGATACGACATTGGCGATCCTTGCAGGCTTTAGCCACAACCGCCGCGTGATGATCCAGGGCTATCACGGCACGGGCAAATCGACCCATATCGAACAGGTGGCAAGCCGCCTGAACTGGCCTGCGGTGCGCGTCAACCTCGACAGCCACATCAGCCGGATCGACCTGATCGGTAAGGACGCGATCAAGCTCAAGGACGGCAAGCAGGTTACAGACTTCCAAGAAGGCATCCTGCCCTGGGCGCTGCGCAACCCGACCGCGATTGTATTTGATGAATATGACGCAGGCCGCGCCGATGTGATGTTCGTGATCCAGCGTGTTCTGGAAGTGGACGGCAAGCTGACCCTGCTGGACCAGAACCAGGTGATCACGCCCCACCCTTATTTCCGCATTTTTGCGACCGCCAACACCGTGGGTCTGGGTGACACGACTGGCCTTTACCACGGCACACAGCAGATCAACCAGGGCCAGATGGACCGTTGGTCTTTGGTGGCGACGCTGAACTATCTCAGCATTGATGCAGAAACCGCGATCGTTCTGTCCAAGAACCCGCATTACAACACCGAAGCGGGCCGCAAAACGGTCAAGCAGATGGTGACTGTTGCGGACCTGACGCGTACGGCCTTCATGAACGGTGAGCTTTCCACCGTGATGTCGCCACGTACCGTCATCGCATGGGCCCAGAACGCCGAAATTTTCCGCAATGTCGGCTATGCCTTCCGCCTGTCCTTTCTCAACAAATGTGACGAGCTGGAGCGCCAGACGGTGGCGGAGTTCTATCAGCGTCTGTTCGATGAGGAACTGCCCGAAAGCGCGGCCAGCGTTAGCTTGGGGTAAGCCAAAGCCTAAGGAGGCGTCATGCACTTAGGTTTGATCGGCGGCATCGGTCCGGCATCCACGGTTGTCTATTATCAAAAACTGACGTCTGCCCTGCGCGCATTGGGGCAGCCGCTGGAGCTGACCATCGTCAACGCGGATGCCAATGTTCTGGTGAAAAACAATCTGGCAGATGACCGCGCCGCGCAGGCAAAGGTCTATGCGGGATTGATTGACCGGCTCAAGGCGGCGGGGGCCGATTGTGCGGTGATCACCTCTTTGGGGGGGCATTTCTGCATTGAGGAAACCGTGCCGCTGTCCGCATTGCCGTTGATCAGCGGTGTGACCCCGCTGGACGGATACTTCACGCAGCAGGGCATCAAAACGGTTGGCTTGTTGGGAACGGCAGTGGTGATGCGCACAAAATTATACGGCCAGCTTGAGAACACCGCGGCCATTGCGCCCGATGACATCGCCGGCGCGGGCCAAACCTATCTCGATATGGCGTTGTCGAGCATCTGCACCGACGCGCAGCGCAGCTATTTCTTTGAGCAGGGTCAAAGCCTGATCGACGCTGGCGCGGATGCCGTCGTTCTGGCAGGCACCGATCTGAACCTTGCGTTTGACGGGCGCGATATTGGCTATCGGGTGATTGACGCGCTAGACATACATATCGACCTTCTGGTCAAGCTGGCCACGGGGGCGGCTGATCTGAACGAGCATGCAATGGGGGCAACCAATGTCTAAACCATCCGACAATCCCGCAGATGCGTTCAAAAAGGCGCTTGCCGAAGCGTCCAAGGTCATGGCCAATGATCCCGAACTGACGGTCAGCTATTCGGTAGATCCCTCCGGCCTGTCCGGCGACACCATGCGCCTGCCGCAAGTGACCCGCCGCATGACCCGCGAAGAGGTTTTGCTGGCCCGTGGAACCGCCGATGCGCTGGCGCTGAACCGGCGCTATCACAACGGCCAGACCCACGCACGCTATGCCCCGCAAGGGGAAATGGCGCGCGATCTTTACGAGGCCATGGAGACCGCCCGCTGCGAAGCGGTGGGCGCGCGCGACATGCCCGGCACCGCGGGTAATATCGACGTCAAAATCAAACATGACGCCCTGCGCAAGGGCTATGATCAGGCCAGACAGGCCAGTGACGTGCCACTGGCCACCGCTGCGGGCTATCTGGTGCGCCATCTGGCCACCGGGCGCGACTTGCCCCCCGGCGCGGACAACGCGATGGAGCTGTGGCGCGGTTATATCGAGGAACAGGCCGGCGGTACGCTGGACACCCTTGGGGATATTCTGGAAGACCAATCCGCCTTTGCCAAATTCGCCCGCCAGATGATCAGCGATCTGGGTTATGGCGATCAATTGGGCGATGATCCTGACCAGCTTGACGAAGACATGGAAGACGAGGCCGAAGAAGGCGCGGAGGAAGAACAAGACCCCGACAGCACCGGCGAGGACGATCAGGACGAAGACGACGCCGAAGGCAGCGCCGAGCAAAGCCAGGAAGAACAGCAAGACAGCGCCGAGGCGCAGGTCTCGATGGACGAAATGGCCGATCAGGAACTGGGCGAAGAGGCGGAAATGCCCGAAGGCGAGGCCCCGCTTGAGCCACCTGCCCCGCAGCCGGTTTCGGACGCCGATCCCAATTATCTGGTCTATATGGACACCCACGACGAGGTGATTGGAGCCGAAGATCTGGCAGAGCCGGTAGAGCTTGAACGCCTGCGGGCCTATCTCGACCAACAGCTTGAGCCGCTCAAGGGCGCGGTCAGCCGTCTGGCCAACAAGTTGCAACGCCGTTTGCAGGCCCAGCAGAACCGGTCTTGGGAATTTGACCTCGAAGAAGGCATGTTGGACGCGGGCCGGCTGGCGCGGGTTGTGGCCAATCCCACGACGCCGCTGTCCTTCAAGGTCGAGAAAGATACCGAATTCCGCGACACGGTTGTGACGCTGCTACTCGACAATTCCGGCTCCATGCGCGGTCGGCCGATTTCCATCGCCGCGATCTGTGCCGATGTTCTGGCCCGCACATTGGAGCGGTGTAACGTCAAGGTCGAGATTCTCGGTTTTACCACCCGCGCCTGGAAAGGCGGGCAGGCTCGCGAGGCGTGGCTGAACGAAGGTCGCCCGGTGCAGCCCGGTCGCCTGAACGATCTGCGCCACATCATCTATAAGTCCGCTGACGCCCCGTGGCGGCGGACCCGGCCCAATCTGGGGCTGATGATGAAAGAAGGCCTGCTGAAGGAGAACATCGACGGTGAGGCGCTGGAATGGGCGCACCGCCGGATGCTGGCGCGGCATGAAGCCCGCAAGATCCTCATGGTGATCTCGGACGGGGCGCCGGTGGATGACAGCACCCTGTCGGTGAACCCCGCCAATTATCTGGAAAAGCATCTGCGCGATGTGATCGCCATGGTCGAGAAACGCAAGGCTGTGGAACTGCTGGCCATCGGTATCGGCCATGACGTCACGCGCTATTACGACCGCGCGGTGACGATCACCGATGTGGAGCAATTGGCCGGTGCAATGACCGAACAACTGGCGGCGCTGTTTGACAGTGATCCACGGGCACGGGCCCGCGTCATGGGTATCCGCCGAGCCAGTTGAGAGCGCTGGATTGAGTTTTTTTGAGCCAAATGAAGGAGGGGCGGATGTTCCAGAGTTTCGAGGTCACCGCACGCCCGGAACAGGGGCCTCCCCGTCTGGCCGCGCTGCGCCAAGAGTTGACCGCAGAGGGCCTTGATGGGTTTCTCATTCCCCGCGCCGATGCCCATCAGGGCGAATATGTTGCCCCCCGTGATGACCGGCTGGCCTGGCTGACCGGGTTTACCGGCTCGGCAGGCTTTTGTGCGGCGCTGAAAGGCGTCGCGGGCGTGTTCATTGACGGGCGCTATCGCACACAGGTCAAGACGCAGGTCGCGGCAGAGTTTACGCCGGTGCCATGGCCGGAAATGTCTTTGGCGCAGTGGCTCAAGGACCAATTGCCCAGCGGCGGCGCAGTTGGGTTTGACCCCTGGCTGCACACCGCAGGGCAGTTGGAACAATTGGCCGAGGCTTTATCCGGCACCGGTATAGAAATGCGGACCTGCGCCAATCTGGTGGACCGGATCTGGGCAGATCAACCTGCCCCACCGATGGCACCGGCCAAGGTACACCCCATTGAATTTGCTGGCGAAAGCCATGAGGACAAGCGGGCACGGCTGGGCAAGTCTTTGCAAGAGGCAGGCCATTCCGCAGCCCTGATCACCCTGCCCGACAGCCTGTGCTGGCTGCTCAACCTGCGCGGCGCGGATATTCCACGCAATCCGGTGATGCATGGCTTTGCGGTGCTGCATCAGGACGGCGCGGTGGATCTGTTCGCTGCCGCCTCCAAGCTGCAAGCGGCAACAGACCATCTGGGGGCGGAAGTCACGATACATAACCCCGAAACACTGATCACCTTTCTGCAACAGCTCAAAGGCCCGGTGCGCATAGAAAAGCAAAGCGTTCCGGTCATTCTGGCCGAAGCTTTGCGCGATGCTGCGGTCTTTGGCGATGATCCCTGTGCCCTGCCCAAGGCTTGCAAGAACGCCGCCGAGATCGCCGGATCAGCTCAGGCGCATCTGCGCGACGGGGCCGCGCTCTGCGAAGTGCTGGCCTGGCTGGACGCGCAGCCCGTGGGCAGCCTGACAGAGACACAGGTGGTCAGCCAGTTGGAGGCAGCGCGGCGCAAGGACAATGCGCTGCAGGACATCAGCTTTGAAACCATCGCGGGCACCGGCCCTAATGGCGCGATCATGCATTACCGCGTGACCGAAGACAGCGACAGCCGCCTGGAAGACGGTCATCTGCTGGTGCTGGACTCCGGCGGGCAATATCTCGATGGCACCACCGACATCACCCGCACCATTGCCATCGGCACACCACCTGAAGAGGCCAGCGCCGCCTTCACCCGCGTTCTGTCCGGAATGATCGCCATGAGCCGCCTGCGCTGGCCGCGCGGGCTGGCGGGACGTGATATCGAGGCGATTGGCCGCATGCCGCTGTGGCTGGCTGGGCAAGACTTCGATCACGGGCTGGGGCACGGCGTTGGCGCTTATCTCAGCGTGCATGAGGGGCCACAACGGCTCAGCAAACTCAGTCATGTGCCGCTGGATACGGGCATGATCCTGTCGAATGAGCCGGGCTACTACCGCGAGGGCGCCTTTGGTATCCGGATCGAAAACCTGTTGGTGGTCGAAGACGCACCAGATTTGGCCGGCGGCGACGCGCACCGTAAAATGCTGCATTGGCGCACGCTCAGCTTTGCGCCCATCGACCGGAGGCTGATCCTGCCTGCACTGTTGGACCCGCTGGCGCGTGCATGGCTCAATGCCTACCACGCCGAGGTTGCAGAAAAAATCGGCCCGCGGGTATCGCCTGTTACAAAACTATGGTTGGATGCTGCCACCGCCCCGATTTGACGGGGGAGAAGAACGCTTTTGGGGAGAAACAGCATGGCCGATCACATCACAATTACACAATCCGATGCCAATTGGACCGTGCGTGCCGGTGGTGCCGTTCTGGGCGAAACCACCAATGCCCTGATCCTGCAAGAGGGCGATTATCCCGAGGTTGTCTATTTCCCGCGCAGCGATATTGCCATGGCGTTTCTGGATGAAACGGACAAAACCACCCATTGCCCACACAAGGGTGATGCCCGCTATTTCTCTGTGGTGACCAAAAGCCGAACGCTGGAGAATGCGGTTTGGTCCTACGAAAACCCGCATGAGGCCGTGGCGGCGATCAAGGATCATCTTGCCTTTTATCCCATCGAGGAAATCACCGTCGAACAGATCTGATCCCGCACCGGGTCAGGAGTGTTCCTCTGCCGCTGTGGCGGCCAGAGCCCTGTTGTAGACCTTAAGCGCATCGACGTGGAACAACGCCCCGAGCAGTTCGGGAGGCGCATCCGCGCTGAGCGTCACGACCGGAATGAACCGTGCGCCTGATTGCTCAAACACCGGCAGCGCAGCTTCAAGCGTGGCGGTGCCGTCGATATAGGTACCTTCGTTGATGAGATCCCAACAGGCGGCGTCATCCGCCGCCCTCGGATCATCCGGCCGGCGCATGATCCGCGCCACCATGAACATCGACAGCAGATAAGCCTGCGGCCCTGCGGCCAGATGAATGCCGCGCCGCTCGATCTGGGTCAGGAAGAAACTGCGATCGACGATGCGCGAGGCCAGAGCCGTGGACATGCTGACCGCGACCATCACCGCAAGACCGGTTTGCCAATCCCCGGTCAGCTCAAAGACGATCAATGTGGTGGAAATCGGCGCGCCCAGCACCGCTGCGGCCACCGCGCCCATACCCGCCAGCGCATAAAGCGAGGACGAACCGGAGACATCGGGAAACACGCCGGTGGCAATCAGGCCAAAGCCCAGGCCCGTCAGCGCACCGATCATCAACGAGGGCGAAAACACCCCGCCGCCCATGCGCCCGCCCAAGGTGATGGAAACCGCCGCCACCTTGAGCACGGCAAAGATGATCGCCTCGTGCAACACCAATTGGCCGGTCAGTGCATGTGACGTGGTTTCATAGCCCACGCCAATGATATGCGGAAACCAGATCGCAATGACGCCAAGGATCGCCCCCGCCACCGCCGGGCGCAGCCATCGCGGCAGTTTTGTCGCCTTTTCAATGACATCACCAAAGTCTTCAGCCCAAAAGATTCCCCGCATCAAGACCACAGAGACCAAACCGCAAGTGAGCCCCAGCAGCAGGAACGCGGGCAGCTCGACATAGAATTGCAGATCGCCGTAGGTCGGCAGGATAAACTCGGTGACGCCGCCAAACTCCCAGCGGTTGATCACTGTGCCCGCTACAGATGCAATAACGATGGGTGCAAAGGCATGTACGGCAAAATGCCTCAGCACCACCTCAAGCGCGAACAAGGCCCCTGCAATGGGGGCGTTGAAGCTGGCCGATACCGCCGCCGCCACTGCGCATCCCAGCAGATCCCGCCCCGTTATACCATCGGCGTTTATGCGGCGGCTGACCCATGTGGAAATCACTCCCGCCAGATGCACAACCGGCCCTTCGCGCCCCGACGACCCACCGGTGCTGAGGGTGATCATTGACGACAGCGCCGAGGCGAGCCCGGCGCGGGTCTCGACCCGGCCATCATGCATTGCCGCGCCGAGGATCACGTCACTGACGGACCGCGACCGCGCATCATGGGTGAAGAAATGCAGGATCAGCCCGACAATCAACCCGCCAATGGTGGGGATCAAAACGATATAATACCACGGCACTCCGGTGAGGAAACTATGCAGGTTCTGCACATCTTCCGTTCCGTAAAGGGTGGCCTGTAGCCAATTGATCCCTTTACGAAAAAACAGTGCTGCGAAACCGGCGGCGATGCCGATCAACAGGGCAATAAACCAAAAGGTGATCTTGCCCGGACCACGGGTGCGAATGACCTTGAGACCATCACGGCAGGCGCAGACCGCCTGGTCAAACTGCTGTGCAAGAAAGGAAGGCGGGCGTTCGGTCATGTCACCACCGGCATCGAGGATCGATCAAATCGGAGCAAAGACTTATGACATTGCCCCATCCCGCCTACCCCGCCAACAAGGCCTCGGCGGCGGCGCGGGCGGCGTCGGTGATCACGTCCCCCGACAACATCCGCGCCACTTCGTCCACCCGGTCCGCAGGGGCCAGCGGCACCACGGTTGAGGTGGTGATCCCCTTGGCCACGCCTTTGGCCACGCGCCAGTGATGCGCCCCAAGGGCGGCCACCTGCGGCGAATGGGTGACAACCAGAACCTGCCCTCCCTCGGCCAGCGCCGACAGACGTCGCCCGACCGCATCGGCAGTTGCCCCGCCCACACCGCGGTCAATTTCGTCAAAGATCAGGGTCAGCCCCGACTGGCCTTGGGTCAGGCAGACCTTGAGCGCCAGCAAAAAGCGGCTGAGTTCACCGCCAGAGGCGATTTTGCCCAGCGGGCCAGCGGGCGCACCGGGGTTGGTGGCCACGGTAAAGGACACGCCATCGTGCCCGTCCGGGCCGGGATCTTCGGCGGTGATTTGGGTTTCGAACACCGCCCGCTCCATCTTGAGAGGGGCCAGCTCTGCCGCGACAGCCTTGTCCAGCTTGGCCGCGGCCTTGGCACGGCTCCGGCTCAATGCTTCTGCTGCGGCCTCATAAGCAGCTTCGGCATCGCGGACAGCCTGTTCAAGCGCGGCCTGCGCTGCCTCGCCTGCGTCCAGTGCATCCAGCTTGGCCCGCAGGGTATCGGCAAATCCGGCAAGATCGTCGGGGGCCACATCATGTTTGCGCGCCAGTCCACGAATGGCAAACAGGCGCTCTTCGGCCTCTTCCAGCTCAATCGGGTTAAAGGACATCGCATCAATCGCATCAGCCACGCCGGACATCGCCTCGTCCAGTTCCACCATCGCCCGGTTCAGCGCCGCCATCGGTGCCTCAAGCGCCCCTTCGGCCTGTGCGGCCGCACCATCGAGCCAGCGCAGCGCATCGCCCAATTGCCGCTCCGCACCGTTCTGGCCCATCATCTCATAGGCGTTGACCACATCACTGCGGATCTTTTCCGCGCCCTGCATCATCCGGCGTTTGGTATCCAGCGTGGCCTCTTCGCCCTCTTGCGGGTCCAGCTTGTCCAGTTCGGCCACCGCATGGCGCAAGAATTCTTCTTCGGCTTCAATAGCTGCGCGTTCGCCAGCGGCAATCTTGGCGGCTTTACGCGCCGCCGCAAGCGCAGACCATGCCTTGCGCACATTGATTTGTGCCGCACCGTTGCCGGCAAAATCATCCAGAATGGCCCGGTGCCCGCGCGGGTTCAGCAAACCGCGGTCGTCATGCTGCCCGTGCAATTCCACCAGGGTTTCGGACAGCGCCCGCAACACCTCGCCCGAACAGCGCCGGCCATTGACCCAGGCGGTCTTGCGCCCGTCGCGGCCATTGATCCGCCGCAGGATCAACTCATCCCCATCAGGCAATCCCGCCTCTTGCAAAACAGCACGGGCCGGGTGCCCCTCGGCCAGATCGAACCATGCTGTGACCTCGCCCTGCTCCGCACCCTGGCGCACCAGATCGGCGCGGCCGCGCCAACCCAGAACAAATCCCAAAGAATCTAGAAGGATAGACTTGCCCGCACCGGTTTCACCGGTCAGCACATTCAACCCCGGTTGAAAGCCAAGCTCCAGCCGGTCAATGATCAGCATGTCCGATATATCAAGCCCGCGCAGCATCAGATCAGCCCGTAGAGTGGGGAATTACCCCACGCGTTACAACCACTCGCCCTTGATGGTCTGGCGGTAAATCTTGCCCAGCCAGTTGTCCTTAAAGAACTTCGGCTCAAGCCCCTGACCGGTAAGCAGTTTATAGCTGTCCTCATACCAATCCGTGGATCGGTAGTTGTGGCCAAGGATCGCCGCCGCGGTCTGGGCCTCGTTTGTCAGGCCAAGCGAAAGATATCCTTCGACCAGACGATGCAAGGCTTCGGCAGTGTGGGTTGTGGTCTGGAAATCCTCCACCACAACGCGGAAACGATTGATCGCAGCGGTGTAATGATCCCGGCGCAGGTAATAGCGGCCGATCTCCATCTCTTTGCCCGCCAGATGGTCAAAGGCCAGATCAAATTTCAGGATCGCCGATTTGGCATATTCACTGTCTGGGTATTTCTCGATCACGTCACGCAACGATTGCAACGCCTGAAAGGTCAAACCCTGATCACGGCCCACTTCGTCAATCTGGTCATAATAGCTGAGTGCCAGCAGATATTGCGCATAGGCGGCATCGTCATCATCGGGGTAAAAATCGATGAAACGCTGCGCCGCAGACCGGCTGTCGGGGTAGTCCTTGTTCTTGTGATAGGCAAAGGCCTGCATGATCAATGCGCGGCGGGCCCAATCCGAATAGGGATAGAGCCGCTCAATCTCGGCGAAGTAGAACGCGGCCTCTTTGGGGCGGCGGCGGTTCAGTTCAAACTCGCCCCGTTCAAAGATCTGTTCGGCAGAATAGGTCTCAAGCGGGATTTCCTGAGGGTTGAAGAAACTTGTTGTGGTGCGCCCGGCATCCCGTGCGCCGCAAGCCGTCAAAGCCGCAACCACAAGCACCGCACCGATCATCCGCTTACGCGACCCCGCCACTGTCATGCCCCCACCCTTTGTATCGTTAAACACATGGTCACCCGACCCTTCTTGCGACCTTGCCTAGCACAATAATTTGCGTTGCAAAACGCCGATTCCGCACTTTGTGGTGTACCTCACGGAAAAGTCCGAGGAATTGACGCGCCGCCACCGTTATCTGTATGGAATTACATGCACTTGGGCCACGCTTCAATGGCAATAGCGGCAACATCGCAACTGTTGCGTCCTGACCCTAAGCAACCTGCGGAATTTCGTCCCAGATCAGGCCCGCACCCGGCAGCCGCGCTGCGGTCTGTGCATCACAGGTGATCAGCCGCACAGCACCGGGTGTGGCAAAGAGTGCGCGCAGCAAGGTGTTGGTCAGGGAATGGCCCGCACGAAAACCCGTATAATGGCCCAAAAGTGGCGCTCCCGCCAAAGCCAGATCACCCAATGCGTCCAGCATCTTGTGACGCACAGGCTCATCCGCATAGCGCAGACCGCCCGGGCTGATGACACGGTCACCGTCAAAAACAACCGCGTTCTCACCAGAATCGCCACCCAGCGCCAGACCATTGGCCTGCATCGCATCCACATCCGCCTGGCGGCAGAACGTGCGACTGTCACACAGCTCGCGGGCAAATGAGCCGTTGTTCATCACCAGGGATTTCTTCTGATGGCCAATGGCCGCGTCAGCGAAATCGATCTCGAAATCAATGCGCAGCGTATCAGCCGGCGCGATCGTTGCGGTCGCTTCACCATCCCGGACAGTGACGGTCTTGAGCACCTCAAACGCCATCACAGGCGCGGACAACTGGCGAATGCCACGCTGCATGAAACCGCGCACAAACGGGATCGCAGAGCCATCAAGGATTGGCACTTCTGGTCCGTCGATGTCGATCATTGCATTGTGGATGCCGCAACCAGCCAGCGCCGCCATCAGATGCTCAACCGTCGAAACAGCCAAACCCGAGGCATTTTCCAGCTTGGTACACAATGGCGAACGGTTCACCGCGTCCCAACGTGCGGGGATCAGGCGGTCACCGACCAAAACATCGCTCCGGGAAAACCAGATACCGTGATGGGCCCCGGCGGGGCGCACGGTCACTGTGGCCGGTGCACCCGAGTGCAGGCCCTTGCCCGTAAAGCTGATGGAAGATTTGATCGTATTCTGCACGCAGTCCGCCTGTATCCGAATCCCGCCGCAGCGGTTGCCATGGAAGTAAGGGGCGGACACCGCAGTCTCAACTCAATCTTTGTAACGGACTGAAACATGGCTGTAATGATTGAGCGCAAAGACGCCAATGACAAACCAAGCCCCTGATTAAAAACGAAAAAGGGCCGCCAAAAAGCGACCCTTCCTTGATCATTTGTGAGGCGCTTAGTTCGCCTGACGGCGCAAAAACGCGGGAATCTCGATCCGTTCCTGATCCGGATCGGAGCTTTCCTGCGGCTGCGGCGCGGCGGCGGCCTGCCCCTGATGGGGCTGCATTTGCGGCTGCTGGCGGGCCGGACGCTGCTGCGCTTCGCCCTCTGCGTGGCCGGTCATCCGGTTGATCAGCGAGTTGATGCCAAAGCGTGGTTTTTCAGCCTGCGGTGCGACCTGTGGTGCTGCGGCGGGCGCTCTCTGTTGCTCTGGAGCGGCTTTCTGAGCCGCGGCCCGCAAACGTGCCAGCGCCTCCGGAGACGGGGTGCCAGGTGCGGGGGCACGCGGGGCCACAAAGGTATCAGGCTCGGCCTCAAGGCTTTCTTCCTGACGGGGTTCAAAGGCCGCGACCTGCGGCTGATAGGCCGGTGGTGGCAGGTCATCCGCATCATTGGTGTCTTCGGCAAACAGATGGTCGACCTGCTCTTCCTCGGCGGCACGTTGCACGTCGAGATCCTCGAAGAGCGGCGCCTGATCTTCCGCCTGTGCGGTCTCAGCCGTCATTGGCGTTTCATCGGCCACATCAACAGGTGCCTCTTCGGCCACGGTCTGCGGCTTCAAGGGGGCGCTCATGGATCGGCGCGGCACCGGGATGTCCGTGTTGACTTCAACCGCGTCGATCCCTGTTGCCACAACGCTGACGCGCATCATGCCGCCCAGGGAATCGTCCATGGTGGACCCGACGATGATGTTCGCATCCGGGTCAACTTCTTCGCGAATGCGGTTCGCCGCTTCGTCCAGTTCAAACAAGGTCAGATCCTGACCGCCGGTGATGTTGATCAACACGCCCTTGGCTCCGCGCAGGCTGATTTCGTCCAGCAGCGGGTTGGCAATGGCCTTTTCAGCGGCCTGAATGGCGCGATCTTCGCCGTCGGCCTCGCCTGTGCCCATCATCGCCTTGCCCATTTCGTCCATTACGGCCCGCACGTCGGCAAAGTCGAGGTTGATCAGGCCGGGACGGACCATCAGATCCGTAACGCCCTTAACCCCTTGATAAAGCACGTCATCTGCCATCGAGAAGGCATCGGTAAAGGTGGTCTTTTCATTCGCCAAACGGAACAGGTTCTGGTTTGGAATGATGATCAGCGTGTCCACGACCTTTTGCAGGGCTTCGACACCCTCTTCGGCCTGGCGCATCCGTTTGTTGCCCTCAAACTGGAAGGGTTTGGTGACAACGCCAACGGTCAAAACGCCCAGTTCACGCGCCGCCTGGGCGATGATCGGGGCTGCACCGGTGCCGGTGCCGCCGCCCATACCTGCGGTGATAAAGCACATATGCGCACCCGCCAGATGATCGACGATCTGTTCAATGCTTTCCTCGGCAGCGGCCGCGCCAACGCTGGCTCGTGCGCCCGCGCCCAAGCCTTCGGTCACTTTGATACCCAACTGCACCCGGCTTTCCGCCTTGGCTTGCTGCAAAGCCTGCGCGTCAGTGTTCGCAACCACGAATTCGACGCCTTCGAGCGATTTGTCGATCATGTTGTTGACCGCGTTGCCGCCTGCGCCGCCGACACCGAAAACGGTGATCCGTGGTTTCAGGTCATCATGCCCGGGCATGGAAAGATTGAGTGTCATAATGCTGTCCGCCTGTTTATTTGCCCACGTTCGCAGGCTTATTTCGCCACCAATTGCCGGTAATCTTAACGGCCTGCAGCCCCATCGTCACCCATAAATCGATTAAAACCAGCTAAATATGGGCATTTTTTCGCCGATTTACCATGCATTTCGGGTCATCCACCGCATATTGCGGTCACCAATTGTCTCGGAACCATTTTACGGCCCGCTTGAGCGACTTAGACGGATAGCTGTCCGCCGGGATCGCAAAGTCCCACCATTCGTCCTGAGGATGCGCCGCAAAGAGCGACAGCCCTACGGCCGAGGCAAAGCCCGGCCCGGTTGCGGCCTGCGGCAACCCATGCACGCGCAGGGGCCGGCCAAGGCGCACCTGTTGTCCCAAAATCTTGCTCGCCAGCCCGTCCAGGCCGGGGATCTGGCTGCCGCCGCCGGTCAAAACGATCTGCTGGCTCGGCAGATGGTCAAAGCCTGCCGCATCAAGGCGCACCCGCACCTCTTCGAGGATCTCTTCGACCCGTGGCCGCATGATGCCAATCAATTCGGCGCGGCTGGCGGTGCGGCGATCATGTTCGTAATCGCCCGTGTCGCCGCCGATCTCGATCATCTCGCGGTCGTCCATGCCGGTGGCATGCACGCCGCCGTAAAATGTCTTGATCCGTTCGGCATTGGCTGTCGGAACTTGCAGCCCCATGGAAATATCGCTGGTGACGTGATCACCGCCCATGCGCACGCAATCTGCAAAAATCATATGTTTCTTGATGAAAACAGACACGCTGGTTGATCCGCCCCCCATATCGATACAGGCCGCGCCCAGCTCTTGCTCATCCTCGACGAGTGCCGAAATGCCCGAGACATAGGCAGAAGAGGCAATGCCAGCCAATTCAAGATCACAACGTTTGATGCAATGGGCCAGATGCTGTACCGCTGCGGCATCGACCGTCAGCATATGCATATCCACCGAAAGGGTATTGCCCAATTGTCCGCGCGGATCGCTGAGCCCCGACCGATGGTCCAGCGCAAAGTTCACGGGCTGGGCATGCAGCACTTCGCGGCCCTCGCCGTATTCGGGCACCTCGCATCCGGCCAGAACCTGGGCGACATCCTGTTCGGACACGGTTTGCCCGTCCAGTTCGATCTGCGCGTCCAGCCCGTAGCTGCGCGGCTCGGCCCCGGAGAAACAGGCAATCACGTGATCCACACGGATACCGGCCATCTTTTGGGCGGCCTGCAATGCGGTGCGGATGGCGCGTTCGGTTTCGCCCATCGCGCATATCTCGCCAAAGCGGACCCCGCGAGACCGTGTCGTCGCGGCGCCAATAACCCGAAAGCCCGACTGCCCCGCCAGCGATCCGATTTCACCCTCGTCGCCCAACTGCCCCGCCCCGTCAAAGCGCAGAACAAGGCAGGCGATCTTGGAACTGCCTACATCCAGAACGGCGACAACACCGCGCTGCATGGCGAGTTTCCGCATGTGCCGCATAGACCGTTGGCTGTCATATAGATTTGTCATCGTCTCACCGCCTCATGTCGCGGGTCCAGCATCACTGGCCCGAAATCTGTTTGATCTGCCACCATTGTTTTGTGGCTTCTTCACTCATCCTGACGGTCGGCCGCTGGGCCAACCGCATGTCCACAACCAACACATCCCGGCTGAGAACCTCTTGTGCGCCTTCCAGCGCGATCACCCGCTCCAGCGCTTGAACCGCGCCGGTTTCGGGCAACATGATCCGCTGGTCGCGGTCCAGAACCACATCCCAGCGCCGTTCGCCCACACGGACCAAACCGCGCAGTCGCTTTCCAATGGGCGCGGTTGCGTTGATCAGGCGCAATGCCTCCGGCACCTTTGCCTGCGCCCCCTGCCCGGCGATCAACGGCAAATCGGGACGCGCCGCGCGGCTGTCAACCACTTCGACCCGTGCGCCACCCTCATCCACCAGAACCAAACCGTCTTCGGTGCGCCAAACCGCAACCGGAATGCGCGGCGTCACATCCACCTGCAAAATACCGCCTGGTTTGATCCGCACGCTGGCATTCTTGACCCCGTCCAGTTCGGTGATCTGCTGGCGTAGGGTTGTGACATCCAAATCAAAAGAACTGACGGGAAATTCCACCGGCACCAGCGCCCGCACATTTGCCGCGAGCGCGCCGGTCGCCCCATCCACAGCCATCAGTTTGACCATAAATTCCGGGCGCTCTTCAATGCTGCGCCGTGCGTCCGACACCGCCAGCGCAATCGCCTCGCGGCGCTCTTCGTTGGACAGGTAAATCGTGGCGGCCATCAAGGTCAGGCAAAACGGAACACCCGCCCGCAGCGCCAGCCGGAACCCCGGCGTCAGCATCAACCGCTGCATCCGCCAGGACCAGCGCGATGGCGCGGGGTCTGCTTTGGCCGGTTTGGCCGAGGAACGGCGCAGGCTCAGCGGGAACATGTCGCGTCCTCCACCATCCAGGCGCAAAGCTCAGGGAAAGACATGCCGCAAGCCGCCGCCTGTTCCGGCGTCAGTGACGTGGCGGTCATGCCCGGCTGGGTATTGGTCTCAAGCAGCACCAGACCATCGGCGCCCTTGCTTTCGTCCCAACGGAAATCCGTGCGGCTGACGCCCCGGCATCCCAAGGCGTTATGCGCCCGCAAGGCATACTCAAGACAAAGCTCAAAAATCTCGGTCGGGACATCGGCCGGCACGATATGGGACGATCCGCCCTCTTTGTACTTCGCGTCATAGTCATACCAGCCGGTGGTCAGGATATCCGTGACCGTCAGCGCCCGCTGTCCCATCACAGTCGTGGTCAATTCGCGCCCCGGCGCGAAAGCCTCGACCATCACAAATTCTGGCATCTCCGGGCCCAGTTGCGGCGGGCCGTTGTTCTCGGCGCCCACCAGATAGACCCCGACGGAGGATCCTTCGTTATTGGGTTTGACCACATAGGGTGGCGTCATCACGTGGTCGCGGCGCACATCCTCGGCGGCGGCTATCGTGCTTTGCACAACCGGCAGGCCAACACTGCGATAAATCTCCTTGGTGCGCTGTTTGTCCATCGCCAGCGCAGAAGACAACACACCCGAATGACTGTAGGGGATCTGCAACCATTCCAGCAAACCCTGCACACAGCCATCTTCGCCCCAGCGGCCATGCAGGCAATTGAGAACGGCGTCAGGCTTTATCTGTGTCAAAACGGCAGCAAGATCGGGGCCAGCGTCGACCTCGATCACATTGTAGTTTCTTTCCCTTAGCGCGGCTGCGCAGGCTTGCCCACTGGACAGCGAGACCTCGCGCTCTGCAGAGGGGCCGCCCATCAATACCGCCACTGTCGGGGTTGTCCTGCTCGACGTACCCACCGGAGTGCCTTTTGTCCCGGACCTTTTGCGGCCCTTATTTTCAGTTTATTTGCCGATTTTCGGCTTATGCCTCAGGCACCGGATCGCCTAAAAATTCACCGATGCGCATGATTTCCCATTCTAGCCTTATCCCACTGGTTGCGTAAACCTTTTTCCGCACCTCCTCGCCCAATCTTTCAAGATCTTCGGCTGTGGCCTGATCGGCGTTGATCATGAAATTGGAATGTTTCGGGCTCATCTGCGCGCCGCCCACACAGGCGCCGCGCATGCCTGCGTCGTCGATAACCTTCCATGCCTTGAGATCATGCACATCGTCGGCTTCGCCCGTGCTTGAGAAACCCGCAGGATTGCGAAATGTGCTGCCCGCGCTGCGGTCTTTTGTGGGTTGGGTCTCATCGCGCTTGCGCAATTGGTCTTCCATGCGGGCGTGCAATGCCTCTGGATCGCCCTTGGGCGGCGCAAAGGTGGCGCTGACGATCACGGCCCCATCTGCTAAGTCACTTTGGCGATAGCGAAAATTCAGATCATCGGCAGTCAGGGTGATCAAACTGCCGCTGCGGGTCACCGCCTGGGCCGAGACGAAATGATCCGCCGTATAGCTGCCATAGCACCCTGCGTTCATGCGAACTGCACCACCGATACTGCCCGGAATGGTACGCAAGAATGTAAGGTCAAGTCCCGCATCTGCCGCCTTACGGGCCACATGTGCATCCAGCGCCGCCGCGCCAGCAGTGACTTGGCCGTCTGATACGTCAATGCCGTTGAAACCGCGCCCCAGACGGATCACCACGGCCCGCAAGCCCCCGTCCCGCACGATCAGATTGCTGCCCACGCCCATGGGGAAAACCGCCACAGTTTTGGGCAGATCACGCAGGAAATCGCGCAAATCATCCAGATCAGCGGGTTGAAAAAGACGATCCGCCGGTCCGCCCACGCGCAGCCATGTCAGATCGTTCAGGGGGCGCTGCGGTGTCAGCTTGCCGCGCACGGATGGGTAATTCTCATCAGTCATGGCGCGGGACTAGCGGCAATTTTGGTGCGGGTCAAACATCGCTTTGATCCACTCGGCTGGCCACCCAAGCGCGGTGGATGCGTCCGGCAAACCCGCCGACACCAAAGGCACAAAGCGCATAGAGAACGGCAGAAGCCTGCGCAATCAACGCGTTGATCTCAAGGGGATGCGCATTCAGCCATCCCATCATCCAGATCATGTTAAGCCCCAGCCCGACAATCAAGACAGCAAAGAACCGTTTGATATTGAAATGAAATCCGGTCCAGGCACAGGCCAGCATCCAAACCGCCAGCACCGCAACAAGCGAGGCGACCAGCAGGCTCATTCCGCAGCGCCATCCCGGCGCAACACCACACGGCGCAGCCAACGGCCCAGATAGATCACCGGCCAGCGCAGCACCGAACAGGCCCCCGCCAGAACCAGCAAGGCCACCCAGGGACCATGCTGCATGATGACATAGCCGAGAATGGGAATGCCCAGCCCGATCAGGATATAGGCGTTGCGCCAATGCTGATCCTTGCTTGGCGTCATAGCCAGGACATTGGCCACTACGGCCCACAAGCAGGCCAACGTCAGGGAAAGGCTCATTCCGGCACCTGAGGATTTTGTCCACGCAGCTTGGCGATCAGGAATTTCAGCGGGTTACGGTACATCGAGACAAAACCTGCCAGCGCAAGCGCGGCAATCAGCCATCCCACCTGCAATCCGATCATTACGATCAGCACCGGCGCCGCCAACAAAAGCGCCACCCCCGGCACATATTGCCGCCGCATGGGCAGCATTGCCACGCCCACGGAGGCAAAGACCCAAAAAATGCACAGCCAAAGCAAGGTCACGCCGCCGCCCCTTTCATCGTCTTCAACCGGTCCGGCAATTCATTGGCCCATGCACTGATCGTACCGGCGCCAAGACAGACCACCATGTCGCCGGGGCTGGTCTGTTCACGCACCAATCGGGCCAGATCATCGCCATCCTGCACAGCGCGGGCATGACGGTGGCCGTGGCGGATCAATCCGGCCACCAGACCGTCACGATCTGCCCCTTCGATGGGGTCTTCACCCGCCGAATAGACATCGGCGATGCCAACCACATCCGCATCGTTGAAACAGGCACAGAAGTCATCGAATAGGTCATGCAACCGGCTGTAGCGATGCGGCTGATGCACCGCGATGACGCGCCCTTCGGTGGCTTGCCGCGCGGCCTTCAGAACGGCGGCAATTTCAACCGGGTGGTGGCCATAATCATCAATGATCGTCACGCCATCAATTTCGCCAACTTTTGTGAACCGGCGGTTAACGCCGCCAAAGCTGGCCAATGCGCCGCGGATCTCTTCAGCCTTCATGCCCAGATGCCGCGCCACAGCCACCGCCGAGAGCGCGTTGGACACGTTGTGATCCCCCGGCATCGGCAGGCTGCAGTCCTTGATCACGATGTCTTCGGCCTGCAGGTAGATATCAAAATGCGCAACACCATTTTTGTAGTGCAGGTTTCTGGCCCGCACATCGGCCTGCGCGTTGAACCCATAGGTCACGACCCGGCGATCGGTGATCTTGCCCACCAGCGCCTGCACTTCGGGGTGATCGGTGCAGCACACAGCCAGCCCGTAGAACGGAATGTTCGAAACAAAATCAAGAAAGCCCTGCCGCAGCGTGTCAAAGTCGCCCCAATGTTCCATATGTTCAGGGTCGATGTTGGTCACAATCGCAATGGTTGCCGGCAGGCGGTTGAAAGTACCATCGCTTTCGTCGGCCTCCACCACCATCCATTCGCCCTGCCCCATCCGGGCATTGGAGCCATAAGCGTGAATGATCCCGCCGTTGACCACCGTGGGGTCAATCCCACCCTTGACCAACAATTCCGCCACCAGTGTTGTGGTGGTGGTCTTGCCGTGGGTGCCTGCGACCGCGATGTTGGATTTCAGGCGCATGAGTTCTGCCAGCATCTCGGCCCGGCGCACGATGGGCAGGCCTGCGGCGCGGGCGGCGTCGAGTTCGGGATTGCCGGGCTTGATCGCGGAAGAGATCACCACAACCTCGGCATGTTCGATGTTTTCTGCCTTTTGCCCGCCTTCAAAAATCGTCGCGCCCAATTCGGCCAGACGGTTGGTAATCTTGCTGGCCTTCAGGTCAGAGCCTTGCACGGTGTACCCGTGATTCAGCAACACCTCGGCGATGCCAGACATGCCAATGCCGCCGATACCGACAAAATGGATGGGGCCCACATCGGTGGGCAGTTTGGTGGCGGCTGCGTTCATGTCTGCTTTCCTTTTTGGGCCAGTTCTTCGACCATCTGCGCCAATGCCTCGGCAGCTTCGGGTTTGCCGACCGACAGCGCGGCCAGCGCCATTTGCATCGCCGCATCCGAATTGCCAAGCACCAAGTGAATCTGTTCGGTCAGGCTTTCGGGATTTGCGGCGTCTTCCGGCACCATGATCGCCGCGCCGGCCTCAACCAGGCCGCGTGCGTTTGCGGTCTGATGATCGCCAGTGGCTGCGGCGAAGGGGATCAGGATCGACGGGCGACCAATCACCGATATATCCGCAACCGAGGACGCACCAGCGCGGCTGATCACCAGCTGCGCCTCGCTCATCCGGCGCGGCACATCGTCAAAGAACGGCTGAACATCGGCGGAAATCCCGTGTTCGGCATAAAAGGCCGAGACCCGTTCGCCGTCTTCATCCCGCGCTTGATGGCTGACGCGGATGTTGCGCAGCATATCCATCGGCAGGTTGGCAATGGCCGGTGGCACAACGTCACTGAGAATGCGGGCGCCTTGCGATCCGCCCATCACCAGCAGTTCCATCGGATAGTCCCCCGGCGCGATATAGCCAGCGCCGGCTCGATCCAGAACGGCACTGCGCACCGGATTGCCCACATGTACCCCTTCCACCCCTTCTGGCAGGGTTGTCGGCCATGTCCCGCAGGCCACCGCATCCACGCGTTTGGAAAACACTTCGTTCACGCGGCCCAAGACGCCGTTTTGTTCATGGATCATGCGCGGCAGCCGCAAGGCCCAAGCCGCGCCCAGCGCCGGAATAGAAGGATATCCGCCAAAACCGACCACTGCCGCAGGCCGGTCGCGCAGCATACGGGCCATCGCGCCCAGCGCCCCTGCACCAATGCGCAGCGGCACCATGGCCCTGGCCGCAAGTCCGCCACGGGCAAAGGTGGCGGAACTCACTTGCACGATCTCGACCGCATCTGGGAAACCGCCTGTGTACCGCGCCCCGCGTGCATCCGTGGACAGGCGCACCCGCCAGCCCCGCGCGAGCATCACCTCCGCCAGCGCCTGCGCGGGGAACATATGCCCACCGGTGCCTCCGGCTGCGATAATCAATAGCGGTGCCGTCATGACCGTCTCCTTGTGCCGCCCTTTGGCACGATCAGCGTGCCCGGCCGCGGCCCAGTATATCAGAAATTTCGCCCTGGGGCCTTGTGCGGGTAAAGGCAAGCAACATGCCAACCGCGATCCCGGATGCAATCACCGAACTACCGCCATAGCTGACAAACGGCAAGGTCATGCCTTTGGCCGGCAGCAAACGCACCGCAACGCCCATGTTGATCATCGCCTGAACGCCAAACATGCAGGCCAGCCCCGTGCCCGCCAGCCGGATGAACGGATCACGTTCCCGCACCAGCCGCAACAGCGACCGCACCACAACGCCGGAGTACAGCAGGATAATGCAAAGAACGAGGATCAGCCCGTATTCTTCGGCCGCCACCGCGATAATGAAATCCGTATGCGCATCCGGCAGGGACCATTTCACCTGCCCCTCGCCCACACCCACACCGAAGAGCCCGCCCTCGCGGATCGCATTGGTGGCATAGCCTAGTTGCGTTGTGGGATCGACATCGGGGCTGAGAAACCCATCAATCCGCCGGGCAAAGTGTTCGGAATTGGAATAGGCCACCGTGCCTGCCACAACGACCAATCCAGCCATACCCACCAACAATGTGATCGGCGCACCGGCGACAAAATACATCACGCCCCAGCCAAACAGCACCAGACAGGCCTGACCGAAATCGGGCTGCATCGCCAGCATCAGCACAATCGCGATGCATAGCGCAAAAGACCAAAGCCGCCCTGGAGGCCCGTTAATTTCCTGGCTGGCGGCCATCATCCAGGCCGCCGCCACCACAAATCCGGGTTTGAGAAATTCGGAAGGTTGCACCGAGGCGAAGCCAAGTGAATACCAACGCACCGCGCCTTTGCCAAAATCTGTCCCCAGAAACGGCAGCAACGCCAGCGCCACAAAGGCGCAGATGAACCCAAGGACCGCCAGCCGCCGCACCAGAACCGGCGACATCATCGAGGTCAGCACCATTGCGATCATCGCAAGACCGCCAAAGAATGCCTGCCGCTGCACATAGTGAAACGGCTCAAAGCCGTTTTTCGCGGCCAGGGGCGGCGAGGCCGCGAGCCCCAGCAACATGCCAACAAGGAACAGCATGAGGATGCAGGACATCGCCCATCTATCAACTGTTCGCCACCATTTTGGAAGAATCGGTTCGCCATCCCGCACCGGGACCGCACCATAGACCATTTCTGTCATGGGCTCTGCCTTACACTGCCTTCAACTGCCGCGTCCTGGCTTCTGCCCGGCACGTCGCCCCTTTTCGGGGTCTAAAAGGCAGCATAACGCGAAAAGCCCCTGTAATCTAGTGGATTTCCACCAGGGGATGATCCCCCGGTGGCAGTTTTTCGCAGATTACGCGGCGCGGTGGGTTCCGCGCACCGGATAGTCATTGGCCCGGATGAATTTGATCCCGTTCAGGATACCTTCCAGCTCCGGCCGGGCAAAGGGCGCATTGGACACATCAAGGATCTGCACATTGCCTTTTTCATTGATCACAAAAAGGCCCGGTTCGGGGAACGGACGGTCGGTTTCCTTGGCGCTGCGCGGGTCCGATATATAAAGCCCCAAGGCCTGCATCTGCGCCACGCTCAGCCCGTATCCCATTGGCAGGCTCAGTTCCTTTTCATCCACCATTGCCTGCGCTTTTTCCTCAGGATCGCCTGAAACCATGACCACTTCGACCCCCTCGGCGTGGTATTGCGGGGCCAGTTCCTCCAGCTTGGCAAGGTATTTTTTACAAATCGGGCAATGCAGCCCGCGATAGACCACTACCATCTGCCACTCGAACCCGTCTGAGGGCGTGCCAAGGGTCACATGCCCCCCGCCCAATTTGTCTGCGGTCATGAGCGGAAATGCCTGTCCGGCCTCTAGCGTATTCATTCTTTGTCCTTTCTTGCGTGTTTCCTCCGACTTAACGCCCCATGGTGTCGCGGCAATCCCCCTCACAGCATCTTGACCGCCCTCGCCAAAGCAGGCAGAGCCGCCCCATGCAGGTGGATACAGCAATCATAGGCGCAGGCGCGGCAGGCATGATGTGCGCAGCCCATGCGGGCGGCAAGGTGCTGTTGGTTGATCATGCAAAGGCGCCCGGTGAAAAGATCCGCATTTCAGGCGGCGGGCGCTGCAATTTCACCAATATGTACTGCGATCCGGGCAGTTTCCTCTCTGGCAATCCACATTTTGTCAAATCCGCCTTGGCCCGCTATACCCAATGGGACTTCGTCGAGCTGGTCGATCAACACAGTATCAAATGGCACGAAAAGACTCTTGGTCAGCTGTTTTGTGACACCTCCGCCAAAGAGATCATCGCCATGCTGCGCCGCTTGATGCAGAAGGCCGGCGTCGATCTGCGCCTGCAAAGCAGTGTTTCGAACATCCGTAAGACGGAAAGCGGCTTTGCGCTGACCTTGCATGGGCCGCAGGGCGATACATTGGTTGCTGCAAATAACCTTGTGATCGCCACAGGCGGCAAATCCATCCCCAAAATGGGCGCGACCGGCTTTGCCTATGAGGTCGCCGCTGCGTTTGGCCTTCCGGTGACAGAGACGCGCGCAGGATTGGTGCCATTCACCTTCACCGATGCGCGGTTCGCCCCGATTTCGGGCACCGCAGTCCCGGCCCGTGTGACGGCCGGCGGCACCAGCTTTGACGAGGCGCTTTTGTTCACCCATCGCGGGCTGTCCGGTCCGGCGGTCTTGCAGGCCTCCTCCTATTGGCAGGACGGCGCGGAGATCACCGTCAATCTCGACCCGAATACCGCCCTGTTCGAAGCGCTGCGCGACCAGCGCCAAAGCTATGGCCGCCGCAATTTCACCACTGAACTCTCTGCCCACCTGCCCGCCCGATTGGTGGAGCACCTTGGGGCGTTGCATGACCTGACCGGAAACCTGGCTGACTGGTCCGATGCGCGGCTCATGGCCCTCTGCGACGGTCTACAAAACTGGCAGATGGTTCCCTCCGGCACCGAAGGATACCGCACCGCCGAAGTGACCCTTGGCGGGGTGGACACGGATGCGTTGTCCTCCAAGTCCATGATGGCAAAAACCGTTCCGGGCCTCTATTTCATCGGCGAAGCGGTGGATGTGACCGGCTGGCTTGGCGGCTACAACTTCCAATGGGCCTGGTCCTCCGCGATGGCGGCCGCCCGCACGATGGGCTGACTTAGCCCAGCTGCTTGGCCACCTGCGCTGCAAAGTCATCGCCGCGCCGCTCGAAACTGTCGTATTGGTCAAAACTCGCCGCCGCCGGGGCCAGCAGGACCACATCGCCCGCTTCGGCCTCCGCCACCGCACGGGCGACGGCTGTGGCCATATCACCGCAAACCTCGGCCTCCACGTCCAGCTGCATGGCAAAACCCGCCGCCTCGCGCCCGATCACATAGGCTTTGCGCACCCCACCGGTGGCGCCTGCAAGCCCGCCAAGACCGCCCTCCTTCTCCAGCCCCCCGCAAATCCAGCGGATGTTGCTGAAGGCCGCCAGCGCCTTGGCCGCGCTGTCCACATTGGTGGCCTTGCTGTCATTGACATAGCGCACGCCGTCTTTCTCGGCGATGGTCTGGGACCGATGTGGCAAACCGCCAAAGCTGTGAAAGGCCGCCTCGATCACCTTGGGCGCCAGGCCAAGCGTCCGGCAGGCCGCATAAGCGGCGCAGGCGTTCTGGTGATTATGTGCGCCGGGCAAACCTGCCACCCCGCGCAGATCAATCGACGCCACCTGCTTGCCCTTGCGATATTCCGACAGGAACCCTTTGCGGGCAAACACCTGCCAGCCCGGCCCTGTCAGCTTTTGCGCCACACTGATCCGGATCACCCGGTCATCCGCCGGTCCCTCGGTGAGCTGCCCGGCCAGGAACCGCCCTTCGACCTCGTCCACACCGATCACCGCACGGTCCGGTCCGCCTTCGGCAAAAAGCCGTCGCTTGGCCGCAAAATATCCGCCCAATCCATGATGCCGGTCCAGATGGTCGGGGCTGAGATTGGTGAACACCGCCACATCCGGGGTCAGGCTGCGCGCCAGATCGGTCTGATAGCTTGACAGCTCCAGCACCACCACTTCGCCATCGATCGCCGGATCCAGATCCAGAACCCCGCGCCCGATGTTGCCCGCCAATTGGCAGGGCCGGCCCACCTGTTCCAGAATGTGATGGATCAGCGCCGATGTCGTTGATTTCCCGTTCGATCCGGTGACCGCAACCACCCGTGGGCTGGTATCAAAATTGTCCCATTCACTGGTGGCAAAGCTTTGAAAGAACAGCCCGATGTCATTGTCCACAGGCACGCCGGCCTCCAGGGCCGCCGCGACAACCGGATTTGGATCAGGATAAAGATGCGGAATGCCGGGGCTGACAATCAGACGCGCAATCCCGTCAAAGCCGCGACGCCGGAGATCCACACATTCAAATCCCTCAGCCTCGGCCTTGGCTCGCGCGGCCGGATTGTCATCCCAGCACAGCGCCGCAGCCCCACCAGCCGCCAAGGCCCGCGCGGCCACAAGCCCCGAACGCCCCAGTCCCAAAACCGCCACCTGCGTGCCCGCCAATCCTTGCACCGGAATCATCGCCGTCCCCTTCTTTTGCCGGCAAGATGGCGCAAGGGCGCGTCGAAGACCATCCACCCTGTCCCTTTTTGGCCCTAAATAATCCGGGGGAATCGCGGCCTGCCGCGATGGGGGCTGGCCCCCTGCTGCCACTGGAAACACCCGCCCGCCCCTGCTAGGCAACCTCGACAGACCCACACCGCATCCGCCAGAAAGGCCCGTCCATGCCACGATCCAGCGCCCCTGACCTGCCCGGCCTCCTGTCGCGCCTTAACGGGCACATGCGCGAGGATGACCATTGGGGCGATGTTGCCGCCTATATCCCGCAGCTGGCCCATGTGGATCCGCGCCAGTTTGGCATTGCCGTGGTGACGGCGGACGGTACCTGTCATGTGGCAGGCGACAGCGAGGTGCCCTTTTCGGTTCAATCCATCACCAAGGTCTTCACCCTTGCCATCGCGTTGGGCCGGTCCGGCGATCAACTGTGGCAAAGGGTCGGGCGTGAACCGTCGGGCCGGGCCTTCAACTCCATCGTGCAGCTTGAACAGGAACAGGGCCGCCCGCGCAATCCCTTCATCAACGCCGGTGCCATCGTGACCACGGACGAGGTGCTGGGCCAGCGCCCCCCGCGCGAGGCTTTGGCAGAGATCGTGCAATTTGTCCGCGCCGCGGCAGGCACCGAGGACATCCACATCAATGATGCCGTTGCTGCGTCAGAAACCGCCTTTGGCCACCGCAACTTTGCGCTGGCACATTTTTTGGCGTCGTTTGACAACCTCAAGAACGCGCCCGAGCTGACGCTCGGCACCTATTTCCACCACTGCGCCATCGAAATGTCCGTCCGGCAACTGGCCATGGCGGGCCGGTTCCTTGTCGATGCGCCCGGCCTGCCGCGCCTTGTGTCAGCGGGGCGCATCCGGCGGCTGAATGCGCTGATGCTGACCTGCGGCCATTACGACGGATCGGGCGATTTTGCCTATCGCGTTGGCCTGCCCGGAAAATCCGGGGTTGGCGGCGGCATCCTTGCCATTGTTCCCGGCCAGGCCAGCATTGCGGTGTGGTCGCCGGGGCTCAACCGCTATGGCAATTCGCACAAGGGCACCGAAGCCTTGGCCGCCCTTGCGCGCCAGATGAATTGGTCGATCTTCTAGATTTGCGGCAGATCCTTAACGGATTTTCAAGGTCGCCAGCCCGAGCATTGCCAGAATAAGCGAAATGATCCAGAACCGGATCACGATCTGCGGCTCCGCCCAACCTTTTTTCTCATAATGGTGATGGATCGGTGCCATCAGGAACACCCGCTTGCCGGTGCGTTTGAAGTACAGCACCTGAATGATCACGCTCAGCGCCTCTACCACGAACAATCCGCCAACAATCGCCAGCACCAACTCGTGCTTGGTCGCCACCGCAATCGCGCCCAGCGCCCCGCCAAGCGCGAGTGACCCCGTGTCGCCCATAAACACCGCCGCCGGAGGGGCGTTGTACCAAAGAAAGCCCAAGCCGCCGCCAAAAATACCGGCTGTAAAGATCAGGATCTCGCCCGTTCCCGGCACGTAATGCACGTCCAGATATTCGGTGAAATCGACGCGGCCCACAGCATAGGCAATGATGCCAAGGGTGCCAGCGGCAATCATCACCGGCATGATCGCCAGACCGTCCAGACCATCGGTAAGGTTCACCGCATTGGCCGCGCCCACGATCACGACAATCGCAAAGGGGATGAACAGCACCGAAAGGTTGATCAGCGTGTCCTTGAACACCGGCAGCGCCAGTTTGTACTGCAGCGCCTCAGGGTGGTATTGCGCCGCCCAATAGCCCGCAATCCCGGAAATGATCAGCCCCAGCAACAGCCGCACCTTGCCCGATACACCGGCCGTGTTTTGCTTGCTGACCTTGGCGTAATCGTCGGCAAAGCCAATCGCGGCAAAGCTCATGGTGACAAAAAGCACCAGCCAGACAAACGGATTGTCAAGCCGCGCCCAAAGCAAGGTCGAAGTCAACAGCGCCCCAACGATCAACAGCCCGCCCATTGTCGGCGTGCCTGCCTTGACGAAATGCCCCTCTGGCCCGTCATCGCGGATCGGCTGGCCTTTGCCCTGCTTGCGGCGCAACACCGCGATCAATGGCTTGCCGAACAAAAACCCGAACAGTAAGGCGGTCAGAAACGCCCCCCCGGCCCGGAAGGTGATGTAGCGAAACAGGTTAAAGAAATCGCCACCGTCCGACAGCAGGGTCAACCAATAGAGCATAAAATGCGTCCTTACTCATGATCGGGAGGCCAGATGGCCCCGTTCAACTCTGGCCGTTGCGATGGCCCATTTTGCGTATGGCGTCAACAACAGCGCCCAGTTTCATCGAAAGAGACCCCTTGGCCAGAACCACATCTCCCGCATGCAAACGGCCTGTCAGCCCCTCCAGCATCTCGGCGGAGGTCTCTGTCCAGTCACCACGCCGGTGTTCGGGCAACAGATCATAAAGCGATTTCATCAGCGGCCCGATGCAATGCACAACATCCACCTTCTCCATCGCCTCCAGATGGGCGAGCCCTGCATGCAGCGCGATCTCGTCGCTGCCCAGTTCTTTCATATCGCCCAGAATGGCAATCCGCCGCCCTGCGCGGTTGTGGATCGCATTCTCGCCAACTGCCGATGCCGCCAGCACCTCCAAAGAGGCGGCCATCGAGGTCGGATTGGCGTTGTAGCTGTCATCGATCAGATCCAGCGTCAGGTGATGTTCCACCGGGTCAAGCTGCACCGTTTCGCGCACGCCCCGCCCCTTGTAGGGCGACCAGCGGCCTAGCGATTGCGCAGCGAGCGCCAGATCGGCACCCATCGCCTCCGCCACCGCCAATGCGCCCAGCCCGTTCATCGCAAAATGCCGCCCAGGCGTTGCGATTTTGAACAGCAGCGGCGTGCCATTGGCCTGCGCCTGCACCACGGTGGTATCGGCCTGCACCTGCACCTCTATCAATTTGAAATGCATCGCATGGGTGCCAAATTCCACATCGCGCAATTTGCAATCCACGGCCTTGGCCATCAGGATCGCCGCATGTTCAATATCGGCATTGATCACCGCCACGCCGCCAGGCTGCAGCCCCTCGAACACCGATGCCTTTTCAACGGCGATGCCCGCCACATCGTTGAATGCCTCCAGATGTGCGGCGGCAACTGTTGTGACCATGGCCACATCCGGTTTGGCCATTTTGGCCAGCGGCGCAATTTCGCCGGGGTGGTTCATGCCGATCTCGATGATCGCGAACTCGGTGTCCTGCGGCATCCGCGCCAGCGTCAGCGGCACCCCCCAATGGTTGTTGTAACTGGCGACAGAGGCATGGGTCCGCCCCTGATCCCCCAGCATTGAAAGCAGCATTTCCTTGGTCGAGGTTTTGCCAACGCTGCCGGTGATTGCCGCAACCTTGGCCCCCGTTCGGGCCCGCGCCGCCGCGCCAAGCTGTTCCAGGCCGGTCAAAACATCAGGTACGATCAACAAGGGCGCGTCCGGCGCGACACCTTCCGGCACATGGCTGACAAGGGCTGCGCCCGCGCCTTTTGAAAAGGCCTGCGCCACAAAATCATGGCCGTCACGCACGTCTTTAAGGGCCACGAACAAATCGCCTGCTTCAATCGTGCGGGTGTCGATGGACACCCCGTTGCAGGCCCAGTCTCCCTGAGCCTTGCCGCCCGTTGCCGCCTGCGCCTCTGCGCTGGTCCAAAGTGTCATGCCAGTCTCCCGTCCAGCGCGGCCACCGCAACGCTGGCCTGTTCCACATCATCAAAGGGCAGGATGTCATCACCGACCACTTGCCCGGTTTCATGGCCCTTGCCCGCAACCAGCAACGCATCCCCGGCCCCAAGCATGTCCACGCCGCGCAGAATCGCCTCGGCACGGTCGCCAACCTCGGTTGCCTCGGGCGCACCTTCCAGCACAGCGGCGCGAATGGCCGCCGGATCTTCGGAGCGCGGGTTGTCATCGGTCACAATCACCAGATCGGCATTTTCCGCCGCTGCCGCGCCCATCAACGGACGTTTGCCCGCATCCCGGTCGCCGCCCGCACCAACAATGGCGATCAAACGCCCCATCACATGGGGGCGCATCGCCGCTAGCGCCGTGGCCACCGCATCAGGCGTATGGGCATAATCGACAAACACGGCCGCGCCATTGTCGCGGGTCGCGGCCAGTTGCATCCGGCCACGCACCGTCGTCAGATGCGGGATCGTGTCGAACACATCCGCCGGATCACCACCGCAAGCGATGACCAGCCCCGCCGCCAACAGCACATTGTCGCCCTGAAAGCCGCCAATGAGGTTCAGCCGCTTTTGAAAGGTCTTGCCGCGCCAATCAAACCGGAGATCCTGGCCCGTGGCATCAAACCTTTGTGCCGTCAGATGCAGATCACCGCCATCGCGGCCCACTGTGATCACCTCGCAGCCGCGCGCCTTGGCAATCGCGGCCATGTCCACGCCCTTGGGGTCGTCGATATTGATCACCGCCGTGCCATCCTGCGGCAAAACCCGCGAAAACAGTCCCGCCTTGGCATCAAAATAGGCCTCGAACGTCTGGTGATAGTCCAGATGATCCTGAGTGAAATTGGTAAATCCAGCAGCACGTAGGATCACACCGTCCAATCGCCGCTGATCCAGCCCATGTGACGAGGCCTCCATCGCCGCATGGGTGATCCCGTTCTGCGCGGCCTCGGCCAAGGTCCGGTGCAGTGTGATCGGCTCTGGCGTGGTATGGGCCAACGGGGCGGACCATGCACCTTCAACGCCGGTGGTGCCCAGGTTGACCGCTGGCAGATCCATCTCGATCCAGATTTGCCGCACAAATGTCGAGACCGAGGTTTTGCCATTGGTGCCCGTGACCGCGACCATCGTCTGGGGCTGCGCCCCCGACCACAAGGCTGCCGCCCGTGACAAGGCCTCACGCGGGGCATCGGTGATGACAACAGCTGTGCCTGCCTCCGCCATAAGATCTGCGGCAATCTCGGCCCCTTCGGCATCGGTCAGGACCGCCACCGCCCCCATGCGCAATGCATATTGGATAAATTCAGCACCATGCACCCGGCAGCCGGGCATCGCGGCAAACAAAAATCCGTCTTTCACGGCGCGGCTGTCCACCGCAACGCCAGTGATATCGGGATTGGCCCCGCCCCGTGCCGTCAGACCAAGGGAGGAAAGGGAAACACACGGGCTGGCCATAGGTTATTCTTTTTGTCAGTTGCTGCTGGTCAGCGTTAGCACAGCGTCGTTTGCAGGTTCAACAGTTGGTCGCACCCCCAAAAGCGGTGCGACGCGCCGGATCATTTCCGCAGCCACCGGAACCGCCGTCCAGCCAGCGGTACGGCGCGGCTTGTCACCCGAACTTTCCACCGGTTCGTCCAGCGTCACAACCAGCACATACTTGGGATCATGAGCCGGAAAAATCGAGGCGAAGGTGGCGATCACCTTGTCCTCGTAATAGCCGCCCGTGGGTTTGGGTTTGTCCGCTGTGCCGGTTTTGCCGCCCACATGATAGCCGGGCACCTCGCCAAAGCTGGCGGTGCCCTTGCTGACCACTTTGCGCAGCATCAACCGCGCCGCCTTGGCCGCGCGTGAGGACATCACCCGCTCGCCCATCTTGGAACGGGGCTGTTTGATCAAGGTCGGCTCCACCTTGAACCCCCCATTTGCAATCGCCGCGTAACCTGCCGCCAAGTGCATTGGGCTGGTCGAAATGCCATGACCGTAAGAGATTGTTACGCTGGACAGGTCCGTCCATTTCTTTGGCAACAGGGGTTTACCCCCTGCGGCCTCGACGATTTCAAAGCCCGTGGGTTCAAAAAAGCCAAGGCTTTTTAGAAATTCCTGTTGGCGTTTGATGCCAATCTCCAAGGCCATCCGGCCGGTGCCTCGGTTCGAGGATTTGACGATGATGTCAGTGACTGACAGCTTGCCGTAGTTCTTGTTGCGGAACTCGCCAATGCGAAACCCGCCAACTTTCATCGGGCCTTTGGTGTCGATCACGGTGTCCGGGTTCACCAGCCCCAGATCAACGGCCTGCGCGGCGGCAAATATCTTGAAGGTCGAGCCAAGCTCGTAGACCCCCTGCACCGACCGGTTGAACAACGGGCTGTCGGAGGCGTCGCCCTCGACCGCGGGGCGCGGGCGATCATTGGGATCAAAGCTTGGCAAAGAGGCCACGCTGATCACTTCGCCGGTTTTCACATCCATCAATACCGATGTCGCACCCTTGGCGTTCATCAGTTTCATACCGCCAAACAGCACCTGTTCGGCTGCGGCCTGCACTGTCAGATCCAGCGACAGTTGCAACGGCTTGTTGCCGTTGGCCGGATCACGCAGGTATTTGTCGAAATATTTCTCAACTCCCGCAACGCCGATCACCTCGGCAGCATGCACGCCCTCTTTGCCGTAGCTGGCACCGCCCATCACATGTGCGGCCAGCTTGCCGTTAGGATAAAGCCGCATATCACGCGGCGCAAACAGCAGGCCCGGATCGCCGATATCATGCACGGCCTGCATTTGCTCCGGGCTGATTTTCTTTTTGATCCACAAGAATTTACGCTTGCCGGTAAAGTCCTTCTTGAGCCGTGCCAGATCCAGATCGGGGAAGATCTTGACCAGACCTTCGGCGGCAGCATTGGGATCAACCATATGCAGGGGCTGGGCATAAAGGGCATGGGTGTCAAAATTCGTGGCCAGCAGGCTGCCATGACGGTCCACGATATCGGCCCGGCTTGCCGAAATGACGGCGCCCGGCGCATGGGTGCGCGGCTCAACCGGTTCGGACATCGCCAAAAGGCCCATACGCCCACCGACAACAGAGAACGCACAAAAGAAACACACGCCCATGATCAGCAAACGGCCCTCGGCGCGTTGCCGCGACTGGTCGCGCATCTGTTCGTGACGGATACGTTTGTTTTCCCGCTCGATCGCGTCGGGATTTTCGCCTTTTTGACGGGCGTCCAGAATGCGGGCAAGCGGGCGGAGCGGCGTGCGGATCATAGCGGATCATCCTGAGAAGAAGTGCCAGAGTTCATGGTGGAGACATCGACCGGATTGGTGATCGGCAACAGCGGTGCAGGGGGATAGGCCACCTGATCCACCAGGCCGAACTGATCCGGCTGCAAGGGCAGAAGGCCCAGCCGGTCAAAGTTGATCACCGACAGATCGCGCAGCCGGTCAGGACGGTTCTGATAGGCCCATTCGGCCCGCAGCACCGCCAGCCTTGCATGGGCCTGCCGGATGCTGGCGTGCAGCTTGTCTGCTTCGCTCAGCGCCGATTGGGTCGCATAATTCTCGCGGTAGGCCCAGAAGGCCAGACCGATCACCGCCAAAGACGTCAGGATGTATAACACCGCTCGCATGATCAGAGCCCCTTTACCATCGGCATCCCGATGGATTTTGCATCAACGCCCCCTGAGGGTGCGTCAGTACGTGTCGCCACCCGCAGCTTGGCCGAGCGGCTGCGCGGGTTGTCTGCCAATTCTTCGGCATCCGGTCCTATCGCCTTGCGCGATTTCACGGTGAACTGCGGCGCGTCGCGCTGCATCTCGGGGGCAAAGCGATTTGCATTGCCGCCCGACCCTGACCGCGCGGTCAGGAACCGTTTGACCATTCTGTCTTCTACAGAATGAAAGGTAACAACGGCCAATTTTCCCCCGGGCTTCAGCGCCCGCTCGGCGGCCATAAGGCCTTGGAACAATTCGCCATATTCATCGTTCACCGCAATCCGGAGCGCCTGGAAGCTGCGGGTGGCGGCATGGGATTGGCCGGGCTTGCTGCGCGGCAGCACCCCTTCAATCAGGGAGGCCAGTTCAAGCGTGGTGGTGATCGGCGCCTCGGCCCGCGCACGGCCAATGGCTTTGGCGATGCGGCGGCTGGCGCGTTCTTCGCCGTATTGAAACAGGATGTTGGCCAGCAGCTCTTCTTCGGCCTCGTTGACCAGGTCGGCCGCCGATGGTCCGTCCTGCGACATCCGCATGTCCAGTGGGCCATCCCTCATAAACGAAAACCCGCGCTCCGCGAGATCTAGCTGCATTGAGGACACGCCAAGATCCAGCACAACGCCGTCCAGATCCTGCGCATATTCATCCATCCGCGAAAACACGCCCCGCTGCATCACGATGCGGTCGCCATAGTCGCCCGCCCATTCCGCGGCCATCTCAAAGGCCAGCGGGTCACGGTCCACGCCAATCACGCGCTCTGCGCCTGCCTCAAGCAGGCCGCGCGTATAGCCGCCAGCACCAAATGTGCCGTCCAGCCAAACGCCCTCAACCGGCGCAACGGCCGCCAACAACGGGCGCAACAATACTGGGGTGTGGGGGGCAGAGGGATGATCAGTGGCCGCAGCAGCCATATCCGTTACTCCCCCGACTTTCCGTCCAGAAAGACCAGAGGATCAAAGTCCTCGGGCAATTCATCTAACCACTCTTCCTCTTTTGCCCGCTCTACGGTGTCATAGGTTTCAGGCTTCCAGATCTGGAAGGTGTCGCCCGCCGCGATAAAGAAGGCTTCGTTTTCAAGCTCGATTTTCCGGCGCAGTTTGGCCGGCAGAACCAAACGCCCGGTTTCATCTACATTTGTGGGAAAGGACTGCCCGTGAAACAGACGTTGAAGCATCTTGCGCTCCATTGATCCGCGCGGCAGCGCGTCGATCTTGTCGTCCACCTCGTTGATGGCGTCCATTGTATAACATTCAAGATAGTTGCGGCGATGATCGCCATAGACAATGACCAGTTCGGGGTTGTTGCCCGATTGCCAGTTCGGGTCGCCAGCCTCAAGCACACGGCGAAAAGAGGCTGGGATAGACACCCGCCCCTTCGTATCGACCTTGTGTTGGCTCTCGCCTCTGAACCTGCGGCTCACTGTCTTTGTCCTGCCTGCGCTTAACTGCGCTTTGCTATTGTCGCGCCCCCGCGAATGCCCCCCACCGATCTTGTGAAATGGAAACGGCGGGTTGATCTGCTGCCACTGATCAACCCGCCGCCCTCGTCCCGCTGTTGCGGGGAAGTCCGACTGCGCGCGCCACCTGGGGGGATGTCTGCTCGCTCGCGCGCCGGATCTCTTGGTCTGATGAAATCGAGGGCCTGTATGAAACCTGCGTGGTTTTTATTGTGTGGGGTCGTTTGGTGCCCCGTGTCCCGTTCTCATCCGATGAACAAGGGATGCCACGGGAAATCATGGGTGTCTACATTTATTATAGCCAATCGACACAATATCTGGTTTTGCACAAGGCTGAAAAACAAGATTTAGCTAAGAAATGGCTCGCAAAATTGGCTCAATTTGCAGTAGATGACCCCAAAGGCACTACATATAGTAGGATATCGACGCATCGAAAAAAGTGGGATAATTTCCCAGAAATTTTCGCCCACAAACTTATCCACAAGCAATGTTCACCACTTGTTCCCATCAGTAACTGCAAACCAAGGCAAATTTCAACCCTATTCCCGTGGAATTGATTCGGTTTCGGCAGGTTTCAGCCGGACTTCACGCCCCTGATTGGTATATGGCCCATCTATTCCCGTAAGCCGTCCCATCTAATCCCACAGGTGCCATAGGATCCCAGTTCCGACCTTCCACGCGCTGCAAAATCGCGCCTTACCTTGCGTCCCCCGCGCCAAACCGCCAAAACAGGCGGGCCAGCCCGCATTACGGGCTATTGGGCAGAGGAGCTAAAGATGACCACCGCACTGGCGCTGATTTCCCATGCCATTCGTATGTTGGTGTTCGAAACCGGCACAACGTTGAAAGTTGTGATGCCCGCCATCCTGCTGGTGCTTGGCAGCACATTGGCGTCCGTGGTCTTGTTGCCCGACGCCATCGCCGCGTTGCAAGCCCACCCGGAAGATATGGTTCTGCCCTCCGGTGGGGAACTTGGCTTGCTGGCGCTTTTCGGGCTTTGTGCGCTGATGGGCTATGTGCTGATGGCGATCCTGTGGCACCGGCATGTCTTGCTGAGTGGGACCGACCATGCCGACGATCTGCGCCCTTCAGCATCGATTGTATTGTCTTACGTCTGGCGGGCGATCCTTGTCGGCCTCATGCAATTGCTCGCTACCATCCCGATTGTCATTGGCACCGCCGCCATCGGCGCCGTGATTGGGATAACCGCAGGACTGGGCGGCAGCGCCTTTTTGGGACTGGTCATCGGGCTGCTGGCCAGTGTGGTCTTTGTCTGGATCGCGCTGCGGCTCTCGGTCGTGCTGCCGGCTGCTGCATTGGGGCAACCAATGAAGATCTTCGAAAGCTGGCGCGAAACTGCGCCGATCTCCGGACCGCTTTGGGGCGTTGCCGCGCTTTTGGCGGCGATCAACATCGGGATCAACGGTTTTGCCGCGATGATCCTGCCAGAGGCCGCCGTGGTCTCAGCCCTGATTTCGGCCTGCGTTTACATGATCGAAGGGTTGGTCTTTGTCTCGGTCCTGACAACCCTATACGGTCATTTGGTGGAAAGGCGCACGTTGGGGTGACATGCGCCTTCGGGCCTAAAGTCCTGCCCCTATGCCATGCCACCTTTGATCAAGCCTTCGGCGATCTGCCCGTAAGCCTTGGCCATCGCGCTGTCCCCCGCCGCGACCGGCGTGCCGCCGTCACCCGCCAAGCGGGTCTCCAGATCAATCGGCAAAGTGCCCAGCAAAGGCACGCCGATTTTCTCAGCCTCATCCGCCACGCCACCGCGGCCAAAGATCTGATGCTCTGACCCGCAGTCGGGGCACACGAACATCGACATATTCTCGATCAAGCCCAAAACCGGTGTCTTCAGCGTGCCGAACATGTCCAGCGCCTTGCGGGCGTCAATCAACGCCACATCCTGCGGTGTGCTGACCACAATCGCGCCGGTCAGTTCGGACTTGGTGCAAAGGGTCAACTGCACATCCCCTGTACCCGGCGGCAGATCGACCAGCAAAACGTCAAGCTCCCCCCATTCCACCTGCCCCAACATCTGTTGCAAGGCGCCCATCAACATCGGCCCGCGCCAGACCACGGCCTTGCCCTCCTCCATCATAAAGCCGATGGACATCAATGTGACCCCATGGGCCTGCAACGGAATGATTGTCTTGCCATCCGGGCTGGCGGGCTTTTTGTTGATTCCCATCATGCGCGGCACGCTGGGCCCATAGATATCGGCATCCAAAAGGCCGACCTTGCGCCCGGCCCGTGCCAGCGCCACAGCCAGATTGGTGCTGACCGTGGATTTGCCGACACCGCCCTTGCCCGATCCAATGGCCAATATGCGTTTGACACCGGATGGTTTGGTTGGACCGTCTTGTGGTTTGGGATGACCGCCGACCTTTAGGGATGGAGGTGCGGCCGGTTTGGCCGCCGGACCATGTGCTGTCAGCGCGACCGTGGCCTGGGAGACACCAGGCAGATCCGCCACGACCTTCTCCGCCGCATCGCGCAGCGGCGCCATTGAGCGGGCCACGTCTGCATTTGGCGCCTCAATGACGAAGCGCACCACATCCCCGTCAATGGTCAATGCACGGATCAAATCATGATCCAGAATGCTTTTGCCATCCGGCAGGGCCACACGGGCCAGTGCGGCCTCTACCTCGGCTTTGGTGATGGGCATTGCGAACTCTCCTCTTGTTTGACCCTGAAATGGCAGGTTCTGCCCAAATCACAAGAGGGGCGCGGCGATTTGCGCAATGGTTCTGCGCGCAATGCAAGGGGGCCATCGCAATCCATGCGAATGCTGCATAGCAGCATTGCAAATTTAATTATTGTGCAGTTGCAGCATCTGCCTCATCTTAGTCTCATCAGGAAGCCGCAAGGCTCCTTGAGAAAGTTACCAAACAGGCCTACCTCCTCCCGGGCTTGTTTGAATTTGGCGGCGACATTTTCCTCCTCCCTAATGTCGTCGCCCTTTCTTTCTTTTCTCCCCCTTCAAAATCAGCTTCGCCCCACACCGATGCCCTGCGCCAAACTGCAGCGCCATTTGTTTCCGTTTTATTAACAACAGGTTGCCGTCACGTCGCCCATGCAAAAACTGCATATCGGCTTTGCCATTACAGCCGTTGTAAGGGTCTGGGAAAGGCGTATGTACCCCTCATCAGACAAGACGATAACGTCATACATATACGAGGTGCCCCGATGGCATACATGAACACAACAACCGCCGCTCACCCTTCTGTATTTGCACAAATCGGTGCATTTTTTGAAGGCGCAGCAACACGCTACAAACAATACCGTCTTTACCGCGCAACCTTTGATGAGCTGAGCGCCCTGAGCAACCGTGAACTGGCCGATCTGGGCCTGAATCGCTCTGACCTGCGCCGCGTTTCGATCGAAGCCTCCCGCGCCTAAGACACCGAGATTGGACGCAACGCACCTCCCTGCCTTTGCGTCCAAAGCAGAGGTCCGCATCACCTTCCTCCTCCCTGATGCTGCGAGACCCTGCGCATAGACCCGAAGCCGACCCTCCCTTGACGCTTCGGGCCGACATAGAAACAGCGACACCTTCCTCCCAAGGTGTCGCTGTTTTCTTTTGTGAGGCCGATGTCGCCTCAGGGCGCCGCTTCAAGCAGGTCTCCGGGCTGGCATTCCAGCACCTCGCAAATCTTGGCCAGCGTTTCAAACCGCACGCCTTTGACCTTACCGGACTTGAGCAGGCTCAAATTCTGCACCGTGATCCCCACCGCTTCGGCCAGATCCTTGGACTTCATCTTGCGTTTGGCCAACATCACATCCAACCGGACAATGATCTGCATCAGACAAACTCCTCATTCTCGCGGGCGATCCGGATGGCTTCGCGCATCACAAGTCCGAGGAAAAAGAATGCCAGCCCGCTGAACGCCAATCCCAGATTGCCGCTGTCATACCAGAACCGAAGCGGTAAGGGACCGCCCGCATTGTGCCAGGACCGGATCATCGGGCTGACCGCGCCTGCCAGAAGCGAAGTTGTCGCAGAACCAAAGATCAACAGCCCCATCCAAACCAGCCGGCAGGCAATGCGCTGATCAAACACGGCCCCGGCCCGCAGCAACCAAAGCAGCGACGCGCCGGTCAAATAGGCCAGCCAACCCAGTGCCGTGGGAACAAGCCAGACGCAAAAGAACACCATGCGGGTCGTGACGGAGATCTCTGCATAGGGGTCAACCCACCGATCATTGCGTGTCCAGCGCCCCCAATCCAGAAACGACAATTGGAGGTTCCAGCTTAGTGCTTCATAGGGATAGTAGATCAGCATCGGCGAAATGCAGATTAGGGCAATGATGGACAATCTTTGTATTTTCGTCATGAGCACTTCCAAAAATTACTGTTTTACGATAATTTTGTATTGCATTTCATAAATTGTCCAGCCTTTACTGGAGGCAGTTCTTAATGAGGAATCAACAGATGCGAAAAACCCAATTACCCTTTCTCGCCCTATGTGCCGTGCTGCTTGGCGGTCCGGTTGCCTCTGAGGTCAAGATATTTGGCAACGCCGTGGCCCTCGCCAAAGTCCCCGGTATTGAACTGTCGCGCAAACAGCAAAGACACTTTAACGAATTTAAGGCCAAGAAATCCTACTTCGGGGCTTTCTATGCTGCGCCCGGCACCGACTATTCCTTCTGGACCAGAAATTTCCACAGCCTGAACAGCGCCAAAATGGGTGCCAAGAAGGGCTGCGAGCTTGGCGCGAAAGTGGCCAAATGTTCACTGGTCGCTGTGTTATTCCCCAAAGGCATGGATCCCAACGGCAACGGGCTTGCGGGGCTTGGGCAAAGAGCAGGCAAGGAGTTCACTTCGACCTACGTCAAAAAGCAGAAAAAAGGTAAATTCGGGGCCTTTGCCATCAACGGAGCAAGCGATCATGGCTTTTCTTACGGATGGGTCAGCGCCGCCGAAGCAAACGCCGCTGCTATCGAGTTTTGTAACGCCGGCAGTGCCCAAGCGCTTGCCAGGTTGGGCATTGAGGGGCGCAAATGGGCTCGGTCAAACGGATTGGACAAATGCCGTGTGATCGACACCCACTCCCCCGATTGATCAGGCGTTAAAACGGCACATCATCACAGCCTGAGAGAAAGCGGGACACAACTTTCTTTGTGCCCGCTTTTTCAAATTCGACCTCAAGCTTGTCACCCTCGATCCCGATCACCGCGCCATAGCCGAACTTCTGGTGAAAGACCCTTTCGCCCATCGTGAAACTGCTCACGGCGTTCATATCGATCGTGACATTGCGGGTTTCTTTGGGCTGGCTCATGCCACGTTCCCCTGCCCGCGCCTGCAGGCGCCGCCAACCGGGGGAGTTATAGACATTCGCCTCCGCCGCCTGATCATGCAGATTGCTGGTCGGCATCGCCGCGCCGTAGCCGCCGCCATAAAGACCGGGGGGCGTCAGCACCTCGACGTTTTCCTCTGGCAGCTCATCAATAAACCGTGACGGCATGGAGGATTGCCATTGGCCAAACACCCGCCGGTTCGCGGCAAAGGAAATCGTACACAGCTCTTCGGCCCGCGTGATCCCCACATAGGCCAGCCGCCGCTCTTCTTCCAAACCCTTGATTCCGCTTTCATCCATCGACCGCTGCGAGGGGAACAAACCATCCTCCCAGCCGGGCAGAAAAACCGCAGGAAATTCCAGCCCCTTGGCCGCATGCAGGGTCATGATCGACACTTTCGCGCCGCCGTCATCGCTTTCATTGTCCATGATCAGGCTGACATGTTCCAAAAACCCTTGCAGGTTCTCGAATTGTTCAAGCGCCTTGACCAGTTCCTTGAGGTTTTCCAGCCGCCCCGGCGCCTCAGGCGTTTTGTCATTTTGCCACATCCCGGTATAGCCGCTTTCGTCCAGAATGATCTCGGCCAGCTCCACGTGGGACATCGTCTCATCGCCCACCATCCGGCCCCAGCGGTCAATCCCGTCAATCAACAGACGAAGCTGCGCCCCGCCCTTGCCGCCCAAACCGTCATGAGCCAACAAGATCCGCGCCCCCTCGACAAGGTTGGTGCCATGTTCGCGGGCGGTGATCTGGATCTTTTGCTGCGCCTTGTCCCCCAGCCCGCGCTTGGGCGTGTTCACAATCCGCTCAAACGCCAGATCATCATCCGGACTGGTCACCACGCGGAAATAGGCCATGGCATCGCGGATTTCCAAACGCTCATAGAATCGCGGCCCACCAATCACCCTATAGGGCAAACCGATGGTCAAAAACCGGTCCTCAAAGGCGCGCATCTGGTGGCTGGCCCGCACCAGGATCGCCATCTGATCCAGATCCATCGGCGCCTGCCCGCGCGTGCCGCGCTGCATCGCTTCGATCTCATCCCCGATCCAGCGGGCCTCTTCCTCACCGTCCCAATGGCCAATAAGGCGCACCTTCTCGCCGTCCTCGGCCTCGGTCCACAGCGTCTTGCCCAAGCGCCCCTCGTTGCCCGCGATCACGCCGGAGGCAGCAGCAAGAATATGCGGGGTCGAGCGGTAGTTCTGCTCCAGCTTGACAACATGCGCGCCCGGAAAATCCGTCTCGAACCGCAGGATATTGCCCACCTCGGCGCCGCGCCAGCCATAGATCGACTGGTCATCATCCCCCACACAGCAGATATTGCGATGCCCCTGTGCCAACAGACGCAGCCACAGATATTGGGCCACGTTGGTATCTTGGTATTCGTCCACTAGGATGAATTTGAACCAGCGCTGATACTGCTCCAGAATGTCCGGATGGGTCTGGAATATCGTGACCATATGCAAAAGCAGATCACCAAAATCCACCGCGTTCAGCTCTTTCAAACGTCGTTGGTATTGATCGTAAACCTCTGTACCGCGGTGATTATACAGCCCCGCATCGGCCGCTGGCACTTTATCGGGCGTCAACGCGCGGTTCTTCCAGCCATCAATGATCCCCGCCAGCATCCGCGCCGGCCAGCGTTTGTCATCGATATTCTCGGCACGGATCAACTGTTTCAGCAGCCGCAGCTGGTCATCGGTATCCAGTATGGTGAAATTGCTCTTGAGCCCCGCCAGTTCCGCATGGCGGCGCAACAGTTTCACACAGATCGCATGAAATGTGCCAAGCCAGGGCATCCCCTCAACCTGTTGACCAAGCATATGCCCAACGCGGGTCTTCATCTCTCGCGCTGCCTTGTTGGTAAAGGTCACCGCCAAAATCTCGTTGGGCCGTGCCCGCCCGGTGTTCATCAAATGCACAATTCGCGCGGTCAGGGCCTTGGTCTTGCCCGTGCCTGCCCCGGCCAGCATCAACACCGGCCCGTCCATCTGCTCTACCGCGGCCCGCTGCGCGGGGTTCAGCCCGTCCAGATAGGGTTGAGGCCGCGCCGCCATTGCGCGGGCGGACAAAGATGCGCCTTCAAAGGCGTCCATTTCATCAAAACTGCTCATGGCGGTTAACCTAGCCGCTTTCACCGCGCAGGAAAACCCATGTTCTTGGGATGTTCCCCTCCCTTTTTGGCCTTAAATACCTCCGGGGGTTTGGGGGCTGGCCCCCAACTGGCGCTAGACAATTCCGCCCCTCTTGGCGCAAATGCTGATATGGACCTGCACGCCACCTACCCCGCCCTGTCTGACCTGCGCCGCCGCGCCCAAAGGCGGATACCCAAATTTGTGTGGGAATATCTCGACAGCGGCACCGGCAACGAGGCGACAAAGGCCCGCAACCGCGCAGATCTCGACCGTATCGGCATGATGCCGGCGATTCTGGGCGGCGAATTCATCCCGGACCTGAGCATCTCCCTCTTTGGCCAGACACTTCCCCTGCCTTTCGGGTTTTCGCCCATTGGCATGTCCGGTCTGATCTGGCCCGACGCCGAAGGCCACCTCGCCCGCGCCGCGGCCAGGGCGGGCATCCCCTATTCCCTTTCCACCGTCGCCAGCCAAAGCCCCGAAGACCTCGCCCCGCATCTGGGCAGCCACGGCTGGTTCCAGATGTATCCACCCCGCGATCCCGAGATCCGCAAGGATATGTTGCTGCGGGCCAGATCCGCCGGGTTCAACACTTTGATCCTGACCGTAGATGTGCCCGTGGCCAGCCGCCGCGAAAGACAGGTGCGATCGGGTCTGACCAACCCGCCAAAATTGACACCGCGCCTGATGGCGCAAGTGGCGCTGCGTCCGGCCTGGGCCTTGGGTATGGCGCAGCGCGGCATGCCGCATATGCGGATGCTGGACAAATACACAAGTGACGCCACCGCCAATCTGTCCCCCACGGCCCATGTGGGCTACCTGCTGCGCACGGCGCCCGATTGGGAGTATGTCAAATGGCTGCGCGATCATTGGGACGGGCCATTTGTCATCAAAGGTGTGTTGCGCCCTGAAGATGCAGCACAGCTGGAAAGCCTTGGCGTGGATGGCATCTGGGTGTCCAATCACGCGGGTCGCCAGTTTGATGGCGCGCCGTCCAGCATCGCCGCACTTCCGGCCATTCGGGACGCAACAGACCTGCCTGTGATCTTTGACAGCGGTGTGGAAAGTGGCCTTGATATCCTGCGGGCAATGGCCCTCGGCGCGGATTTTGTCATGCTGGGCCGCGCCGCGCATTTCGCACTTGCAGCGCTGGGTCCAAGGGGCGTTGATCACCTGATTGACCTGCTTTCCAAGGATCTCAGCGCCAATATGGGCCAATTGGGCGCAACAGACCTAAAAAACCTGCCCGCCCCGATTGCGCTAACAGAAAATCCTGTAAAACCAGCCCTGTAAAGGAAAAATTGACGTTGGGGCAGTTGACCCTGCGCGCCAATCCTTACGAAACCTTTCGCAATTGTTACAAAACCGTCGCAGGAGGGATTGCGCTGCATCGCAGCATCCTTAAAGTGCGGCCAAATTCAATCGTCGAGGATCTGCCCCATGCCCGATTTTTCCAAAGTCCTGATCGCCAACCGCGGCGAAATTGCCATTCGCGTCATGCGTGCCGTCAGCGAGATGGGCAAGACAACAGTGGCCGTCTATGCCGAAGAGGACAAGCTGGGTCTGCACCGGTTCAAGGCAGATGAGGCCTACCGCATTGGCGAAGGATTGGGGCCAGTCGCGGCCTATCTGTCGATTGATGAGATCATCCGCGTGGCCAAGGAATCCGGCGCGGATGCGATCCACCCCGGCTATGGTCTGCTCTCGGAGAACCCCGATTTTGTTGACGCCTGCGAAAACAACGGCATCACCTTTATCGGGCCCAAGGCAGAAACCATGCGGGCCTTGGGCGACAAGGCATCCGCCCGCCGCGTCGCCATGGAGGCCGGTGTGCCGGTCATTCCCGCCACCGAGGTGCTGGGCGATGACATGGACGCCATCCGCGCCGAGGCAGCCGAGGTCGGTTATCCGCTGATGCTCAAGGCGTCATGGGGCGGTGGCGGGCGCGGCATGCGCCCGATCCACGGCGAGGCCGAGCTTGAGGAAAAAGTGCTGGAGGGCCGCCGCGAGGCCGAGGCCGCCTTTGGCAATGGCGAAGGTTATCTGGAAAAGATGATCATCCGCGCCCGCCACGTCGAGGTGCAGATCCTTGGCGACAAACACGGGGAAATCTACCACCTGTTTGAACGCGATTGTTCGGTACAGCGCCGCAATCAAAAGGTCGTGGAACGCGCCCCTGCCCCCTATCTGACCGAAGAACAGCGCGCCGAGATCTGCGAGCTGGGCCGCAAGATCTGCGCCCATGTCGGCTATGAATGTGCTGGCACTGTTGAATTCCTGATGGATATGGAAACGGGCAAATTCTACTTCATCGAGGTGAACCCGCGGGTGCAGGTGGAACATACCGTCACCGAAGAGGTCACCGGCATCGACATTGTGCAGGCGCAGATCCTGATCGCCGAGGGCAAGACCATTGCCGAGGCCACGGGCAAGAACGCACAGGACGAGATCCGCCTGAATGGCCATGCCCTCCAGACCCGCGTCACCACCGAAGACCCGCTGAACAATTTTATTCCCGATTATGGCCGCATCACCGCTTACCGCTCAGCCACCGGCATGGGCATCCGCCTGGATGGCGGCACCGCCTATGCGGGCGGGGTGATCACCCGCTATTACGACAGCCTGCTGACCAAGGTCACGGCCTGGGCGCCAACCCCGGAAAAGGCGATCTCCCGGATGGACCGCGCCCTGCGGGAATTCCGTGTGCGCGGCGTCAGCACCAACATTGCCTTTGTGGAAAACCTGCTCAAGCATCCGACGTTCTTGAACAACGAATACACGACCAAGTTCATTGACGAGACGCCCGAGCTGTTCCAGTTCAAAAAGCGCAAGGACCGCGGCACCAAGGTTTTGACCTATATCGCCGACATCACCGTGAACGGGCACCCCGAGACCAAGGATACCCCGCGCCCCTCTGTGCAATTGCGCGATCCCAAACCGCCCGCCACCAAGGCAGATCCGATGATGGGCACACGCAATCTGCTCGAACAGAAAGGCCCGCAAGCCGTGGCCGACTGGATGGGCCAACAACGCCAGCTGTTGATCACCGACACAACCATGCGCGACGGGCACCAATCCTTGCTGGCCACGCGGATGCGCAGCCACGACATGATCAAGGTCGCCCCCGCCTATGCCGCCAACCTGCCGCAACTGTTCTCGATGGAATGCTGGGGCGGTGCAACATTTGACGTGGCCTACCGGTTCTTGCAGGAATGCCCATGGCAGCGCCTGCGCGATCTGCGCGCCGCCCTGCCCAATGTGATGACGCAGATGTTGCTGCGCGCCTCAAACGGTGTGGGCTACACCAACTACCCTGACAATGTCGTGCAGAAATTTGTCGCCACGGCCGCCGAAACCGGGGTCGATGTCTTCCGCGTCTTTGACAGCCTGAACTGGGTAGAAAACATGCGCGTCGCAATGGATGCCGTGGTCGAGGCGAACAAGGTCTGCGAAGGCACGATCTGCTACACCGGCGATATCTTTGACCCGAACCGCGCCAAATATGACCTGAAATACTATGTCCAGATGGGCAAGGATCTGAAGGCCGCTGGCGCCCATGTGCTGGGCCTGAAGGATATGGCCGGACTTTTGAAACCGGCGCAAGCCCGCGTGTTGATCAAGGCGCTCAAGACCGAGGTTGGCCTGCCGATCCACTTCCACACGCACGACACGGCGGGCATTGCCTCTGCCACCATCCTTGCGGCCTCCGAGGCCGGTGTGGATGCGGTGGATTGCGCCATGGACGCGCTCAGCGGCAATACCTCACAAGCGACGCTTGGGTCCGTGGTTGAGGCGCTCAAACACACCGACCGCGACACCGGTCTGGATATGAACGCAGTGCGCGAAATCTCTGACTATTGGGAAGCGGTACGCGGCCAATACAGCGCCTTTGAAACCGGCATGCAGGCGCCTTCCTCCGAGGTGTATCTGCACGAAATGCCCGGCGGCCAGTTCACCAACCTCAAGGCGCAGGCCGCCTCGCTTGGCCTGGATGACCGCTGGCCAGAGGTCGCCCGCACCTATGCGGATGTGAACCAGATGTTCGGCGATATCGTCAAAGTGACGCCCTCCTCCAAGGTTGTGGGCGACATGGCGTTGATGATGGTCTCCCAAGGGCTTTCCCGCGCCGATGTGGAGAACTCCGAAACCGATGTTGCCTTTCCCGACAGCGTTGTTGACATGATGCGCGGCAACCTGGGCCAGCCTCCTGGCGGCTTCCCGGAGGGGATCGTCAAAAAGGTGCTCAAGGGCGAAGCGCCCAACACCGAACGCCCCGGCAAACACCTTGAACCGGTCGATCTCGAAGCCGTCCGCGCCGAGCTGTCGGCAGAGCTGGACGGCATGGCCATCGATGATGAGGATCTCTGCGGCTATCTGATGTATCCCAAGGTCTTCCTCGATTACATGGGCCGCCACCGCATCTATGGCCCGGTGCGCACCTTGCCGACGCAAACCTTCTTCTATGGCATGGAACCGGGCGAAGAAATCTCTGCCGAGATTGACCCCGGCAAGACCCTCGAAATTCGCATGCAAGCGATGAGCGAGACCACCGAAGACGGCGAAGTCAAAGTGTTCTTTGAACTCAACGGCCAGCCGCGTGTGATCCGGGTGCCGAACCGATTGGTCAAATCGACAACCCTGCAACGGCCCAAGGCCGAGGCGGGTAATGAGAATCACATCGGCGCACCGATGCCGGGGGTTGTGGCCTCTGTCGGGGCCGTGGTTGGGCAAACCGTTCACGCAGGTGACCTCCTGCTGACCATCGAAGCGATGAAGATGGAAACCGGCATCCACGCCGAGCGCGACGCGGTTGTGAAGGCCGTGCACGTGCAGGCAGGTGGCCAGATCGACGCCAAAGACCTGCTGGTCGAGTTGGAATAAAGGCTATCAGCAGGGCGGTTCAACGCCGCCCTGTCATTCGCTGCCTAAATACAGCGTGAACAATTCCTGCGGCGCTTCGACACCGCGCAGCATATAGGGGCCAAGCGAGATCACCTGCGCCTTGCGGGTTGTGACCTGCCGCGCGACCTGGGCGGACATGATAAAGTTGCGGTCCAGCGGCCCACACATGCCCTGAATACGGGCCGTTTGATTGACCGCAGCCCCGATCACCGTGAAATCCAGCCGCGCCTTGCCGCCGATATTGCCATAAAGCACATCACCCAGATGCAGCGAGAGCGAGTAATCGGTGGTGGTCAATCCCTCCTCCGCCCGCCGGGCGCTGACCGCCGCCATCCGCTCTCCCACCTGGATCGCCGCCTCAAGCGCATTGTCCACCGCGCCGGCGTCTTTGCTGCAATCAAAGATCGCAAGCAGGCCATCGCCCATAAATTTCAAGACATTACCGCCGTGCCCTTCCACAAGGCCGACCACTTCGCCAAAGTAGTCATTGAGCATATCAATGACCGCATGACCGGCAATCCGTTCCGACAATTTGGTAAAACCGCGCAGATCAAAGTACCAGATCACCGCATGTATTGTCTCGGATGAGCCGCGCACGATATCGCCCGACAGCACCCGTTCGCCCGCATCGGCGCCCAGATAAGTCTGCACGATGTCACTGGCCATCTGCCGGTTCGACGCCGATTTGAGCGCCAGCCCCAAATAGGGCAACAACCGCCGCAACATGGCAAGATCACTATCAGAAAACCCGCCTTCGCTGTCGCTGGTCCAGGACATCATCAATCCTTCGGCGGGGTCATCGGGATTGGTCGCCAACGAATTGCGCGGCTGTTCAAAGCTGACCTTGGCCGCGAAATAATCGGTGCATCCGCGTTCTTTCAATTCGGACAGAAACGGAAACCGGGCGGGCGGGTCGCCTTTTTCGAGGCTGATCCGCAGATCCGCCTCATCGACACTCAACAGATAATAAAGCGGGCTGGCCAGCCAGACATCCAGCGGCGCATCCGTGTGTTCATAGGAATCGCGCTCCATGCCTGCATCGCGCTGCCAGTTGTAGCCAAAACCGCCATATTCGGGATGATAGGCCCGCTGTGCCACATGCACCCGCTGCACCGGGAGACCCGCCTGCAATATCCGGGTGCAATACCCTTCAAGCAGGTCTTCTTGCGAGGTGCCGTAGACCCCTTGTAGGACAAGCCATTCTGCAATGGCGTCATGACTGCTGAGGTTCGGGTCTGGCTGCATATGCGCAATATGGGGGCAGGCTGGACCGCTTGCAAATCAATCCTGACCCATCGCATCTTTCAAACGCTTGATCATCGGGCGCAGAACCTGCACTGACGTCACATGCGCCTTTCTGCCCTGACCTTGATTGTCCCCGACTATGACGCCGCCATTGCCTTTTACTGCGGGCAAATGGGGTTTGTTTTGGATGAAGATATTGATCAGGGGCACAAACGTTGGGTCCGGGTTACACCTCCGGGCGGCGGCGCGGGTTTTGTTCTGGCCCAAGCGGCAGACGACCGGCAAACCGCCGCGATCGGCGATCAGGGCGCAGGGCGGGTCTGGCTGTTCTTGCAAACCGATGATTTTGCCGCAGATCATGCGCGGCTGTTGGCGGCGGGTGTCACCTTTGAAGAAGCGCCGCGCCATGAGCCCTATGGCACCGTTGCAGTGTTCCGCGACATTTTTGGCAATCGTTGGGATCTGATCGGCAGCTGAAGTTTGCACATCGTGCCGCATTGCCTTGACGCCTGGGGCGGTTATCTTGGCCATCCAAGACAACAATTGCGCTGATCCGATGCCCTACGAATGGACCACCTCGCCCGGTGACACACCTCAGGAAATGCGCCTTTGGCCGCATCAATCCCTGCCGCCCCGCGGCTTTGCTGGCTTTATCCTTGTGACCTTCACGCTGATCCTGATCCCGACCCTGCCGCTGTTGGGCACGGCGCTGCTGTGGGGTTTGTTGCCCTTTGTCTTGCTGGCGGTGGCGGGGATGTACTTTGCCCTGCAACGCAATCACAAATCCCGCCTGATCGAAGAGGTGCTGACCCTCGATCAGGAGATGACCCACCTGCGCCACACTACGGCCAAGGGGGAGGTCAAAGACTGGGATTGCGACCGCTATTGGACCAAGGTCACGAAATATGACGCAGACGGCCCGGTGCCGCACTACGTCACCTTGCGCGGCAAGGGGCGCGAAGTCGAAATCGGAGCCTTCCTGTCCGAGGACGAACGCATCGCCCTTTTTGAGGAGCTGCAGCGCCGCCTGCCCCCGGATCAGCCAAGTGCCTCAACCAGATAATCAAAGACAATGCGCATCCGGCGGCTTGTGCTCAACTCGCGGTGGGCCACCAGCCAGGTTTCGATCTCAAAGGGGGCAATCCCCGGCATCAGCCGCACCACCCCCGCCGTTTGCGCCGCCACATCATCGGTCATGATCCCGATACCAAGCCCCTGCTGCACCATTTGCCATTGCACAAGATGGGTGGCACTGGTCAAAACAAAGTTCTCCGCCGTAACCGGCACGCCCGCCGCGTTCAAGCCGTCTATCAGAACATCATTGTCGGCAAAGCCGATAAAATCAGCCGCCACCAGCGACTTGAGCGTGTCAAAGGGACCGTTATCCCGCACATAGCTTTGCGCGGCATAAAGGCTGGCCCGCCCATTGCGCAGCTTTCGGGCGATCAATTGCGGATCGGTGGGCCTTACATTACGCAGGGCGATATCGGCCTCGCGGCGCCTCAAATCGCGCAGTTCGTTGCTGGCCACGATATCAATGCGAATGCCCGGATGCGCCTGACGCAGCTTGGCCAGAACGGGCGGCAGATTATAGACCGACAGGATCTCGCTGGCGGTGATGCTGACCAATCCTTCCGCCGTCTGGGATTGCCCCGATGCCACCCGAGACAGCCCACCTGCGGCTTGTCCCATGGCGCGGACGTGGTCCATCATCTCGAGCCCTGAAGGGGTCAGCATCAGCCCGTGCCCTGCCCGTTCAAACAAGGCCACGCCCAGTTCCTCCTCCAGCGCGGCCACCTGCCGGCCCAATGTTGGCTGGGTCAAGCCAAGAGCCCGCGCAGCGGCGGACAAAGAGCCCTCTTCCGCCGTGACCAAAAAGGCCCGCGCCCTGTTCCAATCAAAGTTGATCAATCGCCAATCCATGCAAATTTGCATAGCAATTCACCAGATTTAGTCAATTCCCCTAAAATTTCTTATGGTGTAGCCACACTTCACGCCTCAAATGCATGGATCACCCAATGACCAATCTCACCAAACCCCATCCCGAAAGCCGGTTTTGGAACCGTATGGCCCCCGGTTATGCCCGCAGCACCATCTCCGATGTGGAAAACTACGAACGCAAGCTGCGTGAAACCGCCGCATTGATGCGACCTGACATGCAGGTGCTTGAGATCGGCTGTGGAACCGGATCCACCGCACTTTGGCACGCGCCAAACGTTGCGCATATCACGGCAACGGATTTATCCTCTGGCATGCTGGACATCGCCCGCGAAAAGGCCCGCACAGCGGCGATTGAGAACATCACCTTTGTGGAGGCCGCGGCCGAAGATGTCCCGCAACCGGATCGGCCCTATGACATGATCATGGCCCATAGCCTGCTGCATCTGGTGAAAGATCATCGCGAAGTGATCACCAACATGGCCAATATGCTGGCCCCTGGCGGCTATCTCGTGACCAGCACCATCTGCATGTCGGAAGGGTTGTCAGCTTTCAAACTGATCGCTTGGCCCGGCCGCATCCTTGGACTTTTGCCGCGCATCAATTTTCTACGCAAACGTGATTTGGAAAATGCAGTGCAGGATGCCGGTTTAAAGATCCACACATGCTGGCGTCCGGGCAAGCGCAAAGCCGTTTTTCTGATCGCCCAGAAACCGGCATAAGAAGCCCCACCCTGTGGATAACTGCCTCATGCGCCGCATGAGGTAGTCCCGCCAAGCATTTGTTATGTTTGAAATTCGGGCGCATCGCACCCCTGTGGGAAAATTAGCCCAAGCGGTTCTTAACCTTCGGCCCAACAGCGCCGAAATCCATCCGCCCTGTGTACTTGGTCTTGAGCAGGCCAATCACCTTGCCCATGTCCCGAATAGACGACGCACCAACCTCTGAAATCGCCGCTTCGACGGCGGCTTCAACCTCGGCATCGTCAAGTTGACGCGGCAGGAACTCTTCGATCACAGCGATCTCCTGACGTTCCCGCTCAGCCAGATCCAGACGCCCGCCCTCTTCATAGGCCCGCGCCGATTCCATCCGCTGTTTGGCCATCTTGCCAAGAATCGCCAGAACCTCGGCTTCGCTGGCGCCGTCGTCGCTGCCGGTCGCGCGGCTCGCAATGTCCTTGTCCTTGATCGCAGCATTGATCAACCGCAAGGTCGAAAGCCGCTCAGCGGCCTTGTCTCGCATGGCTTGTTTGAGGGCATCTGAGATGCGGGTGCGCAAAGTCATGAGTTCGGTCCTGTGCTCTGATCGATACTAAGCTTCGGACCATACCTGCACTCCGCCCAGCAGGCAATGGGCATCAAAGCCGCTAAGATATTGTTTTCCAACACAATCTCATTTTTCAACAAGACTTGACCACAGCCCGCCCCGGCATTAGGTTCGCGCAGATTTATCCAGACACATCCCGCCCGGAGGCCCCCCATGTCCGCGCCCGTTCCCCCTCGCCCGACTGCCTGTCTTGTACTGGCGGACGGTTCAATTTTCTACGGCATGGGTTTTGGTGCCACTGGCCAAACCGTCGCAGAGCTTTGTTTTAACACAGCAATGACCGGTTATCAGGAGATCATGACAGACCCCTCCTATGCGGGCCAGATCGTGACATTCACCTTTCCGCACATCGGTAACACTGGCACCAACCCCGAAGATGATGAAACCGGCGATCCGGTCGCCTCAGGCATGGTCGTCAAATGGATGCCGACGGACCCGAGCAACTGGCGCAATGTGCAGCATTTGTCGAATTGGCTGGCGGCGCGGGGCCGGATCGCGATCGGCGGTGTGGACACCCGCCGTCTAACCCGCGCCATCCGTCACAGCGGCGCGCCCCACGTGGCGATGGCCCATGACCCCGATGGCAACTTCGATATCGAAGATCTGATCGCCAAGGCCCGCGCCTTTGCCGGTTTGGAAGGCATGGATCTGGCCAAGGAAGTGACCTGTGCGCAGTCTTACCGCTGGAACGAGACCCGTTGGGCCTGGCCCGATGGCTACAAACCCAATGAGAACCCCAAGCACAAGGTTGTCGCCGTTGATTATGGCGCCAAGCGCAACATCCTGCGCTGCCTAGCCTCTGCCGGTTGTGATGTGACGGTGCTGCCTGCCACGGCCACCTATGAGGATGTGATGGCGCATAATCCTGACGGCGTGTTCCTGTCTAACGGCCCCGGCGATCCGGCGGCCACAGGCGCTTATGCCGTGCCGATGATCCGCGAAGTGCTGGACAAGACGGAGCTGCCGGTTTTTGGAATTTGCCTTGGACATCAGATGCTTGCACTGGCCCTTGGTGCCAAGACCATCAAGATGAGCCACGGCCACCACGGCGCCAACCATCCGGTCAAGGACAATGACACCGGCAAGGTTGAGATCACTTCGATGAACCATGGGTTTGCTGTCGATGCCCAGACCCTTCCGGAGGGCGTTGTGGAGACCCATGTGTCGCTGTTTGACGGGTCCAATTGCGGTATCCGTCTGGCGGATCGTCCGGTGTGGTCGGTCCAGCACCACCCTGAAGCCTCCCCCGGACCGCAAGACAGCTTCTACCTGTTTGAGCGTTTTGCTGAAGCGATGGAAAACCGCGCCTGATCCGCGATCCGGCTTGACGGTCAACCGCTCTTCTCTCTGGTTAAGGGAAAATTAACCAACCAAAGCCAATGCTGACCTGAATTTCAGGTTGGGGTTTTGAAAATGAGCAATCTTCGGCTGGCTCTGGCAGCGCCGCAGATCGCCAACCCGGTTCAAAAACGTATGCCATTGGGCCAACACCTGATGGCGGCGGGGGTTATTGGTGATCAGGATTTGGCGCATGCGTTGGATTTGCAGCGCCATGTTGACGCGCCTATTGGCGAAATCCTGGTTGCCGAAGGGTTGGCGACGCGCAACGATGTTCTATTGGCGCTGTCACGCCAAAGCGCCGCACAATTGGCCGATCTGGATGGTCAACCGCCAACCCCGATGATGGCACAGCATCTGTCCGCTTCGGTTTGCCTGAAATTTCAGGTGGTTCCGTGGCTATCCCTGAATGGTATGCTTCTCGTTGCCACCAGCAATCCCAATGAATTTGAACAATTGCGCCTCTCCGTGGGAGAGAACGGCAAACGGATGTTTCCCGCCATCGCCTCGCCGCGGCAAATCAAGAAACATATCAGCCGCCTTTACGGCGCGGAACTGGTCCAGCATGCCGCCAGAAAGGTGCCCGCAGTCGAAAGTTGCCGAACTTGGGACATTTCGGGAAACCGGCGGCGCAATTGGGCTGTGGCCGTCATCGCCACTTTGCTGGTGGCGCTTATTTACGCGCCCCTTTGGACCCTCACCGTGCTGATGCTTTTCGCGGTCGGGACATTGGTGATGTCCACCACTCTCAAGGCCGCCGCGCTTTGGGCCGAGTTGACCCATAGATATACAGCGCCGCGCCAGACCGCGCCCTCCTCTGTCCTGCCGTTTCGGGTGCCAAAAGTTTCTGTCCTGGTGCCATTGCTGCACGAGAAGGAAATTGCGGGCGCCCTGATCAAAAGGCTTGAACGGTTGACCTACCCAAAATCCCTGCTGGAAATTGTGTTGGTGCTGGAGGCCACGGACGATCTCACCCGCGAGACATTGGCCCGCACATCGCTACCCGAATGGATCAATGTGATCGAGGTGCCCGAAGCCAATCAATTGACCACAAAACCGCGGGCATTGAACTATGCGATGGACTTTTGCCAAGGATCGATCATTGGCGTTTGGGACGCCGAAGATGCCCCGGAGGCCGATCAGATCGAAAAGGTCGTCTCCCGTTTCCAATCCGCCCCGCCAGAGGTCGCTTGCCTGCAAGGCAAGCTGGACTACTACAACAGCAGTGCAAACTGGTTATCACGTTGTTTTACAATCGAATATGCGGCATGGTGGCGGGTGCTTTTGCCCGGTGTGGCGCGGTTGGGACTGGTGCTGCCCCTGGGCGGGACAACCCTGTTTTTTCGCCGTGATCTGCTGGAGAAGCTCTGTGGTTGGGATGCCCATAACGTCACCGAGGATGCCGATCTTGGCGTGCGACTGGCCCGCCATGGATACCGCACGGAGCTGATTGATACCGTCACATTTGAAGAGGCCAATTGCCGGACGTGGCCTTGGGTGCGGCAACGCTCGCGCTGGCTCAAGGGGTTCTTGATCACATGGTCGGTGCATATGCGCGATCCGGCCGCCTTGTTGCGTGATCTGGGGTGGCTGCGTTTTTTGGGGGTGCAAACCATGCTGCTGGCGACCTTTGCCCAGTTTGCCGCCGCGCCGCTGCTGTGGTCATTCTGGCTGGCGCTGGCGGGGCTGCCCCATCCGGTTCCGATGACCATGGGCAATGGGGTGCTATGGGCGATGGTGACGCTGTTTATTCTGTCAGAGACCCTGAACCTGTTGATCGGGATGATTGCCACCTCCGGCGAGCGGCACCGCCGCCTGATGCCTTGGGTGTTCACGACGCCGTTCTATTTTCCACTTGGGGCGCTGGCCGCGTACAAGGCTCTGCATGAATTTGTGGTCAGCCCGTTTTTCTGGGACAAAACCCAGCATGGCGTCACGCCGGACCCGCAGCCGCATTTGCCCGCAAACGCCTCACATCTCAGCTAAATGGTGACACAGACACCAAGGCAAGGGGTCTAGCCTTCGTCCTCGCGGCGCGCCGCCTCTTGCTTGAGACGGGTCACAAAGGCCACCGAAATATGACTGCGCAGCGCCTCATCCGCGCCATCTTCATCCCGCGCTTCGATCATTGAAACGATCTTGTCATGTTCCGCCTGCGCAAGCGCTCCGCGCCCCTCCGCCGCCAATGACGTGGTCGCCATAAGCGCCATGGAACGGTACAAAAGATCGAGCTGTTGCACCAAATAGCGGTTGTGCGAGGACAGATGGATCTGTTTGTGAAAGCGCCGGTTGCTGCGCGAGAGCGCCGAGGGATCATTGACCAGCTTATTGTCCGACTCCACCATTTCGCGCAGAACCCGCACCTCTTCCTCGGTGGCGTGGCGGGCGGCCAGACGTGCGGCCAGCCCCTCCAACTCCCCCCGCACCACGTAAAGTTCGGCGGTTTGGTTATGATCCAGTGACGCCACGATAAGGCTGCGCCCGTCACGTGTCAGCAAGGACTGTGTCTCCAACCGTTGCAACGCCTCGCGCACCGGGGTGCGTGACACGCCAAAACGATCCGCCAATTCGCTTTCCACCAGCCGGTCACCGGGTCGATAGGTGCCCACATCGATGGCCTCAAGTATCATCGAATAGGCGTCTGTTGATCCGGGTTTGGGCGCGGCCATAGCAATCTTCCTTTGGTTGCGGCCACCTTACTGTCTGATCCCTTCGGCGCAAGCCCGCAGCCCCCTTGCGAAGCATCCGCCAAGCGCCTAAGCCAAACATATGCCACGCGATGCCTTCTCTCACGTCGATACCTGGGTCTTTGATCTGGACAACACGCTGTACCCGCCCGAGGCGCGGCTGTTTGACCTGATTGAGGTCCGCATGACCAATTGGGTGATGCAGGAACTCAAGGTGGATCAGCCCGAAGCGGACCGTCTGCGCCGCAAATACTGGCACGAACACGGCACCACATTGGCCGGCTTGATGCGCGAACATGACATCGACCCCGCCCCCTACCTTGTGGACGTGCATGATATTTCCATGGACAGCCTGACCCCCGATCCCGACCTTGCCGCCGAAATCCGCAGCCTGCCGGGGCGGCGCATTGTCTACACCAATGGCTGCGCCCCCTATGCCGAGCGGGTGCTGGCCGCGCGTGGCCTGTCGGGGCTGTTTGATGCGGTCTACGGGGTGGAACACGCCGATTTCCTGCCCAAGCCGGACCGGGCGGCCTTTGACAAGGTTTTTGCCACCGACGGCCTGAACCCTGCCTCTGCCGCGATGTTCGAGGATGATGCCCGTAACCTGTCCGCACCCTTCGAGATGGGCATGCGCACGGTGCATGTGGCCCCTGCGCGACAGCATGCCGCGCATATTCATTACCATACCGATGATCTTCGGGGTTTCCTCGGCCAGGTGAAAGCATAAGTGTAAGCCATGGCTTTTGACTGCGATATTCTGATCTCGGGCGGCGGGATTGCCGGGCTGACCGCGGCGGCGGCCTTTGGCACCGCAGGGTTTGATGTGATCTGCGTTGATCCGGCCCCGCCCGTGGTGGAACGGGACGCCCAAGGCGCCGACATGCGCAGCACAGCATTCCTGCAGCCGGCCCGCCGGGTGCTGGAAGCGGCCGAGATCTGGCCCGCGCTCGCCCCTCATGCCGCCCCTTTACAGATCATGCGCATTGTTGATGCGGGCGGCGCAGAGGCCCAGCCGCGCGTGACCCGCGAATTTGATGCCAGCGACATTTCGGACCAGCCCTTTGGCTGGAACTTTCCCAACTGGCTGCTCCGCCGGGAACTGGTGGCGCGGCTGAACGATCTCCCTAATGTGGATTTCCGGCCCGGCACCGGCACAACATCCCTGTTCACCCGCACCGCAGAGGCCCGCGTGGGCCTGACCGATGGCAGCCGCATCCGCTGCAAACTGGTGGTCGCCGCCGATGGCCGCGCAAGCCCGATGCGCGAGGCGGCGGGCATTTCCGTCAGCACCCGGCGTTATGGGCAAAAGGCACTGGCCTTTGCCGTGACCCACCCGATCCCGCACGAAAATGTATCGACCGAGATTCACCGCACTGGCGGGCCGTTCACACTGGTGCCCCTGCCCGATCTGGATGGCATGCCCTCATCGGCGGTGGTCTGGATGGACGATGGCCCCCTGACCGTGGCCCGCGCCGCAACGGACACCGCCGATTTTGAGGCCGAAATGTCAGAGCGGTCCTGCCATCTGTTTGGCCCACTCACGCTGGCCAGCCCGCGCAATGTCTGGCCGATCATCAATCAGCACGCCGAAAGGTTGTCGGGAGAACGGTTGGCGTTGATCGCAGAGGCCGCCCATGTCGTGCCGCCCATCGGGGCGCAGGGGTTGAACATGTCGCTCAATGATCTGGCCTGCTTGCTGGATCTGGCGGTGGCACATCCCGAAACGCTGGGCGATGCGGCGATGCTGGAGAAATATCACAAGTCCCGTTTTGCCGACATCCAACTGCGGGTGCGCGGCATTGACCTGCTCAACCGCGCCAGCCAAGCCAGCAGCCCGCTCGCCCGCGACGCCCGCGCGGCCGGTCTCAATGCGCTTTATGCCATGCCGCAGGTGCGCAAGATGCTGATGCAAATGGGCCTTGGCGTGCGGTAACGCGGGGTTCGCTTTGCCACGTAAGTTGGCTCTGGGGGACGCTTGCTTGTGCTGTGTTGCACCTTTCGCAGACTGAAATCGCCAGATGTCCGTTTCCAGCCCAGAGTCACCGATGCTGTGTCGTGATTAAATGTCCGCTTTGCGTGCCGCAGACCAGCATTTCAAAACGCCTCTTGTAAGACTGTTGTAGTTGCCGACTCCCAGTTACAATGTTGACTCTATGGACTTGGTTACAGCCAGTCTGCCACGGCCGCTTTGAGTGAATTAGTATCGGCGTTTTCGCCGTGCGCTGCGATCAACTGTTCAACCACTCCAAATTGTGAAACGGCATGACCCAAATCCCAAACTCCCAGCAGGTCGGTGTAGATCGGCACATAACCCTTGTCTGCAAACGCAAGATAGGATGCTGGCACCTCGCCGAATTGGGTCAGGTCATGCTCGCTGATACTTTTGAATTGCTTGTCTTGATTCTCCTTGATCAGAGAAACGACGCTACCAAGCCAAGCGGCAAGCGGTTCACGCATCGCCGGTATGGCAATGAGTTTTTGCCACGCGGAGCTGAAGGGTTCGTCCCAGGGGGCAAGTTCGCAATCTCCGGGACGCCACGTTCCAGACAAATCGATGGTGTAGTGGAACAGGTCAACGTCGCTCAGACCCTCCCGAACAAGCGTCAGCGCATCATTAAGGTCTTTGCCCATTTGAGCGACGGAACCATCGTTTTGAACACTGATTATGAGCGTCATGCTGCTTGCGTCAGCGTAGGGTGTCAAAGCCATGAGAGGTCCTCGTCTAGAGCCAGTTCTGTAATTCCGACATTAAACTCTTACATTCCGGCCTTATTTGGGCGAAACCGCGTCAGACATCTAATGCCGGAGATCGCGATTGGCTAATCTGTATGCAGACATTCGTCAGAAGCTTACGAATGCCCGCTTCGTCCGCAAAGCGGACATTTCCCTCCCCAAGAACCACCCCCTCAAACAACCTCATCCACCACAGCCGCCAGCCTCGCCAATGTGGCGTCCACATCATAAAGCTTGTCCAAACCAAACAGGCCCAGACGGAAGGTGCTGAAGCCCTCAGGCTCACCCACCTGCAACGGAACACCGGCGGCAATCTGCATACCCTTTTCGGCAAACGCCTTGCCGTTCTGGACCTGCGGGTCGGAGGTATAGCTGACCACAACCCCCGGCGCACCAAAGCCATCCGCCGCGACCGAGGTCACGCCCTTGGCCGCCAACATCGCCCGCACCCCATCACCAAGCCGCCATTGCGCCTCTTTCAAACGGTCAAATCCGTATTCCTTGGTCTCGATCACCGTATCGCGGAACGCCCGCAAGGCATCGGTCGGCATGGTCGCATGATAGGCATGACCGCCGTCCTCATAGGCTTTCATGATGCTGCGCCACTTGGCCAGATCAATGGCGAAACTGTCCGATTGTGTCTCTGCCAACCGCGCTTCGGCACGCGATGACATCATCACGATGCCTGCACTTGGCGAGGCGCTCCACCCCTTTTGCGGGGCCGAAATTGCCACATCGACGCCAAGGGCTTTCATATCGACCCAAGCGCAGCCCGAAGCGATGCAATCCAGCACCATCAGCGCCCCCATCTCATGGGCGGCCTGCGCCATGGCGGTGATGTAATCATCGGGCAGGATCACCCCGGCACTGGTTTCCACATGGGGGGCAAACACCACCTGCGGCCTGTTCTCGTGGATGGCCGCGATCACGTCCTCAATCGGCGCAGGGGCAAAGGGGCTTTGCGGCGCATTGCCTTGAGGCCGTGCCTTCATAACGGTGGTGTTGCCAGTCAAATCGCCGCTTTCGATGATCTGGCTCCAGCGGTAGGAAAACCAGCCATTGCGCACCACCAGCACCTCGGCGCCGCGGGCGAACTGCCGCGCCACGGCTTCCATCGCATAGGTGCCGCCGCCGGGGATCAGGGCCACAGCATCCGCGTTGTAAACCTCTTTCATCAGCTCGGAGATGTCGCGCATCACCTGTTGAAAGGCGGCGGACATATGGTTGAGCGAGCGATCCGTAAACACCACGGAAAACTCATCCAACCCGCTTGGGTCAATTGTATTTAGCAAAGCCATTTGAGGTTCCTTTTGCAATTCGCCCTGCACTTTCGCCGCGCAGGTAAGTCAATCTGATGTCCATATCCGATCCGGTCAAACCGAGCCACCGCGCTGGCGGGTGCGGATCTGGCGCAGGGTTTCCACCAGCATCGCAGTGAGCAAACCAAAGATCAAAAGACCATTTGCCGCTGCCAATCCGCCAAGCAGGCGCCATTCCACCGGCAACAGAATGTCGCCAAACCCCAGCGTGGTGAAGGCAACCAGCGAGAAATAAACCGATGCCTCAAAGGTCACAAAGATCTGCAACAGCCACAGGGCGACCGCCCATATCCAGACCGCCGCTGTCATCATCACCAATGTCCAAAACATCGCAAAGGACAAAACAATGGTCAGTTTTGGCCCATGAGGCGGGCGGATCACCCAGCGGTGACTGCGCGCCAGTGCCAGTTCGAGCCCCCACCACGACATCGCAGCGGCAATGGCAGTGATTGCAATCAAACCACTTCCCAAAAGCAACTGAATGAACATGCCGCGATCCTTTACGCTGAATTCACGCCCAAGGCATAGCGCAAGCGTGCCCGCCCTGCACCCCTATTGAGGAAAGGTGGCAGCGACCTCATACATCACCGGCTCGAACCGGGTACAAAGCTTGGCAATCTCGCGGTTGCGGCGGCGCATCTCATCTGTGCGCAGCATCGCCTTGAAATCATCACGGGTGGCCCATTGGGAGTAATTCGCGATCCGCGTTTCCGCGTCGTTCACATGCAGTCCGGCCCCCGTAAATCCCGGTTGTTTCGAGATAAATTCAGCATAGGCCTGGGTCAGCAGGTCCAGCAAATCCTGACAGGTTCCGGGCGAACATTCAAAGGTGGTGATGACGGTCTGCAGGGCAGCATTGGCTTTGATCTGGGGCATTGTGGCTCCTCCTTGGGGTCATGCTAACACGAAAATCCCGGATGTCTGGCCTCTTATGCACCCCGTTCAAACGCCAAGTGGCCCCGGCAGACGTTCCTCGCTGAGCAGCACATTCGCCTCCACCTCGCCCGCGCCGGGCAAGGTCATGATCCGCCGCCGCAGCACCCGTTCAAAATCCGGCAAATCCCGCGCCACGACCCGCAAACGGTAGTCATAAAGGCCCAGAACATGCTCCACCGTCTGCACTTCGGGGATCGCCGCCACTGCGCGCTCAAAATCCTCGAGGCTGACGCGCCCCTTGGTGGCCAGCTTGATGCCCAAAAACACCGTCACCCCAAAGCCAAGGCTTTCGGCATTGAGCCGCAATCTGCGCCCGCGCAAGATCCCGGCCTCCTCAAGCCGCCGGATGCGCCGCCACGTGGCCGGCTGGCTCAGCCCATAGCGCCGCCCCAAGGCAGAAGCACTTTGTGTGGCGTCGCGCGCCAGTGACCGGATCAATTGATGGTCGATTTCATCAAGATCAATCATATCGGCAAAGTCTGTTCTGATTTGATCCGCGCCACCTGCATCAAGGCCTCAATGTCCGCAATATGCGGCAGGGGAAGGATACGGCTGCGGTAAATCTGTTGATAATGGCCCATGTCACGGGCGATGATCGAGAGGCGCACATCGACGCGGCCCAAAAAGGTCTGGACCTCGATCACCTCGGGCACTTTCCGTGCCTCGGCGAGAAAGGCGTCAAACGCATTGCTTTGGGTTTTGTCCAGCGTCACCCGCAAGGACACCTCCACCGCATAGCCAAGCGCGGCCCAGTTCACCACCGCGCTCACGCCCTGCACGATGCCGTCATCTTCCATCTTGGCAATCCGCCGCGCCGCCTTGCCCGGTGTCATGCCGCAGCGTTCGGCCAATTCACCGGGGCTCAGGCTTGGCTCCGCCTGCCAATAGCGCAACAAACGCCGATCCACGTCATCAAGCATGATTTTTCCATTATTTGACCAAATCACGCATTACCATCTTCATCTGATCGAATAAACTCATAAATCAGCAATAGCCCCTCACGGCACAATGCGTATGTTGAACCTCAGATTTATGACCTCGAAAGGACCGCCAAAATGCGCGTTTATTACGACCGTGACTGTGACGTTAACCTCATCAAAGACAAAAAAGTCGCCATCCTCGGCTATGGCTCACAGGGCCACGCCCACGCACTGAACCTGCGCGACAGCGGCGCGAAAAACCTTGTAGTAGCCCTGCGCGACGGCTCTGCCTCCAAGGCCAAAGCCGAAGGCGAAGGTCTCAAGGTTATGGAAATCTCCGAAGCCGCAGCATGGGCCGATGTGATTATGTTCACCATGCCCGATGAACTGCAGGCCGATACCTATAAAAAATACGTGCATGACAACATCCGTGAAGGCGCAGCGATCGCATTTGCCCACGGTCTGAACGTACACTTTGGCCTCATTGAGCCAAAGGCAGGCGTTGACGTGATCATGATGGCGCCAAAAGGCCCAGGCCACACGGTGCGCGGCGAATACACCAAAGGCGGCGGCGTGCCTTGCCTCGTTGCGGTAAACCAAGACGCCTCCGGCAAAGCGCTGGAAATCGGGCTGTCTTACTGCTCCGCCATCGGTGGCGGCCGTTCTGGCATCATCGAAACAGATTTCCGCGAAGAATGCGAAACCGACCTCTTTGGCGAACAGGCCGTTCTCTGTGGCGGTATCGTTGAATTGATCCGTATGGGTTTCGAAACACTGGTTGAAGCCGGTTACGAGCCTGAGATGGCCTATTTCGAGTGCCTGCACGAAACCAAGCTGATCGTGGACCTGATCTATGAAGGCGGCATCGCAAACATGGATTACTCGATCTCCAATACAGCCGAGTATGGCCAGTATGTTTCCGGCCCGCGCATCCTGCCTTACGACGAAACCAAGGCCCGTATGAAAGCGGTTCTGAGCGACATCCAGTCCGGCAAGTTCGTGCGTGACTTCATGCTGGAAAATGCAGTTGGCCAGCCAACGATCAAATCCTCGCGCCGTGCAAACGACGAGCACCAGATCGAAGTTGTCGGTGGCAAGCTGCGCGACATGATGCCCTGGATCTCTGCGGGCAAGATGGTCGACAAAGCCAAGAACTAAGGCTTACGATCTCGACAATTCAGCGCCCGGCAGCCTGTTCTGCTGGGCGCTTTTTATTGTGCGGGCCTTTTCAGCTGGCCGGCACACAGGAGAAGCCCGATGAATTATGCGGACATGGAAACACCCTGCCTTATCCTCGACCAAGAGCGATTTGAGGCCAATGCAGCCAAGATGCGTGCCCATTGTGATGCACGCGGTGTCGCCCTCCGGCCGCATCTCAAGACGCTCAAATCGGTTGACGCGGCCAAGGTTGCGACGGGTGGAATGCTGCAAAGGATCACGGTTTCTACGCTCCGCGAGGCGGAGGTTTTCGCCCGCGCCGGTTTTGACGACATCCTGCATGCGGCGGGGATTACGCCGAACAAGTTTGATCACGTGCGCAAGATCAACGCAGAGACCGGCAAGAGGCTGATCCTGACCCTTGATTCTATCGAAATGGCGCAGGCTTTGGTGCAAAACGACCTGCCCAATAGTGCCATGATCGAGATTGACTGCGGCGAACATCGAGGCGGGATCGGAAGCGATAACAAAGGCTTGGAAGACATCGCCCGGATGCTTGGACGTCAATTTACGGGCATTATGACCCACGCAGGTCATTCTTATAGCTCTGACCAGATCGGACGGATCAAAGAGATCGCCGATGATGAGGTCAATGCAGCCACCACAGCGGCAACGCGGCTCCGGGCTGCCGGGATAGAGGTGCCGAGTGTCTCTGTCGGATCAACGCCCACGGTGCTGCATGCGGACTCTCTAGACGGGGTCGATGAGGTGCGCTGCGGGATCTACATGGTCTGGGATCTGAGCCAATTCGGGCGGGGCATCTGCGCCCTAGACGATCTCGCCTTGACGGTGCTGGCCACGGTGATCGGGCACAACCGAAGCGCGGGCGTTCTGACCGTCGATGCGGGCGCTCTGGCCATGTCCAAGGACATAGGCGCCAACACCTATCTGCCTGATGCGCGTTTTGGCTGGCTTTGCGATGCAAATGACCTGACCCCGTTGGGTCTGAGCATCGACACAGTGCATCAGGAACACGGCACGGTGGTGGTCAAAGACCCGTCCGCATTTGACCGTTTGCCCATCGGAACACAGGTGCGCATTCTGCCCGGTCATGCCTGCCTCACGGCGGCGGGCGGCTATGAAGGCTATCATCTGCGGCAGGGTGGGTTCTGGCCAAGGTTCAACGGCTGGTGAGCGCAGCTTTTCAAATCTCTTGGCGTCCTATTGGGTCGCCGCCAAAGGCGGCCTTGCCATCCTTCGGCCCATGGCGAAGTAAATCTGATTGACCCCGGTCCCCTGTCGGGGTCTTTTGCGTGAACGCATCACCCCCAAGGTCTAGGAAAGCCGAAATGCCCATCATCACCAAAGCCGCCGCAAAACGCGATAGCTGTGACGGCAAGAACAGCCCCTGTGGGTCTTATGACGCCCTGCTTTATTCTGACAGCGGTGGCTTGACCCAGTTTGGCGCTTTTGTTGAGACCCTGCCTCCGGGCTCGGCGTCCTCCATCAAGCACTGGCATGCCAAGGAAGACGAAATGATCTATGTTCTGGACGGCGTTGCAACTGTCCTCGAAGGAGATGAGGAACACCAGCTCACCCCCGGAGATGCTGCAACTTTCAAGGCCGGCGATCCCTTGGGACATTGCGTGCAGAACAAGTCAGACCGACCGATTACATATCTCGTCATCGGCACTCGCAAGGAAGCCGACACCGTGACCTTTCCGGACCACGACCGCGTTCTGCATTTCACCAGAGATGACGCAGGAGAGACTGCCGAAAGACATTTTGAAACCTTACAAGGCGCGCCTGCAACCAGCCCCTATGTGATCGACGCCAGTGCCACCTGACACCACCCCACGCATCACCCTCTACAGCTGGCTGATGGTGGCCATCCTTGCCTTTGTCTGGGGCGGCACGTTTATGGTCACCGAAGTGGCGCTGCGTGGCATCACCCCGTTCTGGCTGGCGGCCTCGCGCATTGTATTCGCTGCCATGATCATGATCGCGGTTTGGGGATTGCGCGGCTTTGTCCTGTTCCAGGCTCCACTCAGCGGGGCTCAACGTGCGGCCCTGTTCACCATCGGCGCGGCCAGTTCGGCGGTGCCTTTTTCCCTGCTCGCTTGGGGCCAGCAGCATGTGACCTCTGGCTTTGCCGGCGTGTCCATGGCCTCAACCGCGCTGATCATGCTGGTGCTGGCGCATTTCTTTGTGCCGGGTGAACGGTTGACCCTGCGCCGGTCTATCGGGTTTGCCATCGGATTTTGCGGGGTTGTGGTGCTGATCGGTGGTCAAGCCTTCGAGACCTCGGGCGGCCTGCTGGAACCCATTGGACGTGCGGCCTGCATCGGCGCCGCGTTCTGTTATTCGGTCAGCTCGATCCTGATGCGCCGGTTGCCTGCGGTCGATCCCATTGGTCTGGCGACCGTATTGCTGTTGATCGCCTCTGCGATCACCGTGCCGCTGGCCCTCATCACCGAAGGGCTGCCGCCGCTGCCAGACAAGCAAACCCTTGTTGTGCTTGCCTTTCTGGGACTGATCCCCACTGCTGCCGCCAATATCCTGCGGGTGCTGGTGGTGCGCAGCGCCGGGCCGGTCTTCATGTCACTGGTCAATTACCAGGTGCCGGTCTGGTCTGTGGTGCTGGGCGCATGGATCCTGGCCGAACCGATGCCGCCATCGCTGCTTTATGCGATGGTCTTGATCTTGGTCGGGGTCGGGATCAGCCAATATGGAGCATTGCGCCGGTTGTTTGGCCGCGCCTAACTCGAACCGCCAACGGCCTCTGTCACAGCCGCCACAACACCATCCACACAGCGCTCCATCAGCGCTGCGTCTTCGTGTTCGGCCATCACCCGGACCAAAGGTTCAGTGCCGGACTTGCGGATGAGCAGACGCCCACCCCCAGACAAATCCGCCTCTGCCTGCGCGATCGCTGCCTTGACCGGGGCCATTTCCAGCGGCGCCTGGCCCGCCGCAAAACGTACGTTCTTAAGCAATTGCGGCACCGCATCAAATTGATGCAACAACTCTGACGCTTTGCGCCCGCCCCGCACCAGTTCCGCCAGAAACTGCATGCCCGCCATCAGCCCGTCGCCCGTGGTGGCATAATCGGTCATCACGATGTGCCCCGATTGTTCGCCGCCAAGGTTAAAACCGCCCTGCCGCATACGTTCCACCACATAGCGATCGCCAACGCTGGTGCGTTCCAGCCGCAAACCCCGCGCGTCCAGGAAACGCTCCAGCCCCAGATTGCTCATCACAGTGGCCACAAGGGCGTTGCCCTTCAGCCGATCTTCTTCGGCCCAGCGGGCCGCCATCAGCGCCATGAACTGATCGCCGTCGCCAACATTGCCCTTCTCGTCGATCAGAATCACCCGGTCGGCATCACCATCCAGACAAATGCCCACATCTGCCCCATGGGCCACGACCGTTTCTGCCGCGGATTGCGGATGGGTCGATCCACAGCCCTCGTTGATGTTGTGGCCATTGGGGGCCACGCCCACGGGAATCACGGTCGCGCCCAGCTCCCACAGGGTCATCGGCGCGACGTGATGCGCCGCACCGTTGGCGCAATCTATCACCACCTTCAACCCGTCCAGACGCATCTGGCGCGGAAAGGAGGATTTCACCCTTTCGATGTAACGAAAGCGGCTGTCGTCGATACGTTTGGCGCGGCCAATCTCGGCCGCCGCAGTCGGTTCAACCCCTTCGGCGACCAGCGCCTCAATCTCGGCCTCAGCCTGATCGGACAGTTTGAACCCGTCAGGGCCAAAGAATTTGATGCCATTGTCATGGGCCGGGTTGTGGCTGGCGGAAATCATCACCCCCAGATCGGCGCGCATCGACCGGGTCAGCAGCCCAACCGCCGGGGTCGGCACCGGCCCCAAAAGCAGCACATTCATGCCCGTGCTGGTCAGGCCCGCCGTCAGCGCGTTTTCAAACATATAGCCAGACAACCGCGTGTCCTTGCCAATCACCACCCGGTGCACACCCTTGTTGTCACGCCGGAAATAACGCCCCACAGCCGCGCCGATGCGCAGGGCCATCTCGGCGGTCATGGGATAGATGTTGGCCGTGCCGCGCACGCCGTCAGTGCCAAAAAGCTTTGTCATGCCTGTCTTCCTGCCATGGCAGCCCGCCACAGCGCTATTGCCTGAGTTGTTTGCGGCACATCATGCACACGCAGGATCTGAATACCATGGGCAAGGCCTGCAAGCGCAACCGCAATCGACCCCGGTGCGCGGTGATCTGCCTGCGGGGCATTGCCGATGGTGCCGATAAACCGCTTACGCGATGCACCCAGTAGGATCGGCACCCCCAGATCATGAAACAGGCTGAGCCGCGCCAAGAGGGTCAGGTTGTGATCCAGCGTCTTGCCAAAACCGATGCCCGGATCGGCGATGATCCGGCTGTGCGGAATGCCCTGGGCTGCAAGCGTTTCAATGCGGCCCGCCAGATAGTCGAAGACATCCAGCAGCACATCATCATAGCGCGGGTCTTTCTGCATGGTTTCGGGATCGCCCTGCGCATGCATCACACAAACCGGCAAGGACCGTGCCGCGCAGAAAGGCGCCAGCGCATCATCATAGGTCAGCCCGGAAACGTCATTGACCAGATCCGCACCCGCCCGGATTGCGTTTTCAGCCACCGCCGCTTTGCGGGTGTCGATGGAGATCGCACAATCCACACCGGAGGCCCGCAACCCTTCGATGACAGGAGACGTACGGCGGATCTCTTCGTCCACGGCGACGGTTTCCGCGCCGGGGCGGGTGGATTCGCCGCCGATGTCCAGAATATCCACGCCCGCAGCCTGCATTTGCAATCCGGCGCGAACCGCGTCCTGTTCCGCCGCGTGAACACCGCCATCTGAAAAACTGTCCGGTGTGGTGTTCAGAATGCCCATCACCCGCGGACGATCCATGGTCAGCATGGCCACTTGGGGGCGGGGTGCACTCAAACGGGCGGCCGCATCGGCCGGCAGGTCTTCCGCCGCGATGATCTGCCCCGACGCGCCACGGCGCAACACCTCAACTTGCGAGAACCAGCCCCATCCCCCCGCAAGGGAAAGCGCCTCATCAGGCCGCGCTGGCCCGCATTGCACAAGCGGGCGAAAATAGTCGCGCCCAGTCACAACCTGTCCTGCTCCGCCGAGATGGGTTTGAGCGGCACGGATGCCTCTTGCGGCAGCGCCGCCCCTATCACCAGCATATCCTCGGCCTCCATCGAGGCGGCAAACCATGCGGCCAACGCCACCGCATCACGCGGCTGGGCAGACGGGGTATCCACAGAATCCAGCACAATCTTGGACGGTGCCCAGACGCAAGTTTGGCCGTTCTTCATTGCCCAGTCGAGTTCAGTGCGGGTGTCCACCACCACGCAGCGGTCATCCCTGGAGGCCAGAACCCATGCATTCTGTTCAATCGCCAACAGATCAATCCGGCGCTGTGCCATCTTGTGCGACAACTGCGGCGCGGCGGCATCCGGTGCGCCCACACAAATAATCACCGGCTTGCCCTGCCCGGTCAATTGATCCAGCCATCCCGCCAGATGCGGAGAGGCAATTGCGGCATTGCCCAGAAACAGAAACTGCGGCTGCGGTGCGGCCTCTTGCACCACCTCGGGCGCGGGGGCAGCGGCCACGCGGGCCCGCACAATCTCGACGCCCAATGCACCGGGGCCACGATCCAGCTTTTCGATACGCACAAAGGCCCGCATGGCCTGCGGTTCCAGCAATATTCGATCTGCAACGCGCTCTGCCAGTGTTTCAAGCAACGCCAAACGCTCCACCGCCAGTTCTGCGGCAATCGCTTCGGTCACTCGATCATAGCTCAGGATACGGTCCACATCGTCTTCAATAGGCCCGGTCAGCGGCTGCACCTCAACCACGACATTAAAGCAGATGCGCTGTGTCACCCCGCGTTCAGCCTGAAACGCGCCGATCTCGACCTCTACGATGTGATCGCGCAGGGAAATGCGGTCCAGCGGGGCGTCACCGGCCATGGCCTCCGCACGCTCTGAGGGATGCGCAAAGGCAAGGCGGACTTCGTTCGACATGGTTCTGGCCTTCAATGGGTGTTTTCAGATGCGGGCATAGCCGATCCGGCCCGCATTAGCAGCCATTTTTCCGGCAGACCAGCACCGGAACACGCCCTTTTGGGCGAAATCAGTTGGAGGCCGTGCGCCAGGTGTGACGGTAGAACAGATGAACACCGATCCGGGCCGTGCGGGTGTAGACGCGCGACCAACGCGGTTTGACCGCCGTTGTGTGGTAATGCGTGGCGCCATCCGTCAGCTCAGGCGCCTTGCCGTCAAGGCTTGCGCGGGCCACTTTCGACACCCGGGCAAAGGCACGCGGCTCAGCGATCACTTCTTTATGGCCATCACAGGTATAGGTGAACTGGCACTGATATTTCTTGCCGGTCCCCTGATTGATCACACCGCAAGGAGTGCTGGGAAAGCGTTTGCTTTCCACCCGGTTCAGGATCACCTCGGCCACGGCAAACTGGCCCTTCACGGTCTCGCCGCGCGCCTCGAAATAAAGCGCCTCGGCCAGACAGCGCCATTGGGCAGACCCTGAGGCTTTGGGCTGCGCGTCGAGCCACTTGCGTGAGAACTCAACATCGGATTGGGCTGCTTTTGGCTCTGTGACCAACGACTTCAATCGTTTGTCCCCGGCAGATTTGAGGCCCTTTGCCTCGACCTTAGCCAGTTCTTCGGCCTTGTCTGCATTGGCTGTTGCGACCACGGGGGTGATCACGATGGCCGACAAAAGTGCCGCGAAAATCGAAGTCTGAAACCAACGCATGCTGCGCCTCGTGTGCTGTTAACTCAGCTGAGCGCCTACCCAGAATCCGCGTTCTGGTAAACCCACCCGTTTGCGGGTGCGTCAATTGTGGAAAAAATTGGCCGGTATTGTTGATCCGCAGGGGATTTCTACCCGATCTTGTGTTGAATTGCGAGTTGTGCTGCGGCAAGTCTTGCTACCGGAACGCGAAACGGTGAGCAAGAAACGTAGTCGAACCCCGATTCCCGGCAAAATGCAATCGATTCGGGGTTGCCGCCGTGCTCCCCGCAGATCGACAGGGTCAATCCCGGCTGCGCCTTGCGGCCCCGCTCTGCCCCAAGCTGCAAAAGCTCGCCCACGCCCTCAACATCGAGAACGTGAAACGGATCTTCTGGAAAGACCCCCTGCTGCACGTAATCAGACATGAAACGCCCCGCGTCATCGCGGGACAGACCATAGGTCATCTGGGTCAAATCGTTGGTGCCAAAGCTGAGGAACGCGCAATGCGGCGCAATCTCGGCCGCCCGCAAGGCTGCACGCGGCGTTTCCACCATCACACCCAACCGGTAAGTAAAGCTGGCATCGCTTTCAGTGCGCACCGCCGCCGCCACCGCATCCACGGAGGTCTTGATCAGCTCGACCTCGCGTTTGGCGCTGACCAGCGGAATCATGATCTCAGGCACGACCGGTTCGCCATCTTTGCTGGCGGCAATGGTCGCCTCAAAGATCGCCCGCGCCTGCATCTCGTAAATCTCCGGCACCGTCACGCCCAACCGAACCCCGCGCAGCCCCAGCATCGGGTTGTATTCGCTCATCGCCTCGATCCGGCGGGTCACATCCGACAAGGGCAGGCTCAATGCCTCGGCCAACTCGCGCTGGCCAATCCGGTCCGCGGGCAGGAATTCGTGCAAGGGCGGATCGAACAGACGGATGCACACCGGCTGCCCCTGCATGATGCGGAACAACTGGGTGAAGTCATCGCGTTGCATCGGCAACAGCCGTTCCAGCACGGCGCGGCGATCCTCGCCGGTTTCGGCAAAGATCATTTCACGCATCACGGTCAGGCGGCCGGGATCAAAGAACATGTGTTCCGTGCGGCACAGCCCGATGCCATGGGCGTTAAAGTTGCGGGCGGTCTGCGCGTCTGCTGGCGTGTCCGCATTGGCGCGGATGCCAATGTCGGCGACCTGCTCTGCCCAGTCGAGCAATTTGTTGAATGTCTCGTCCAGCGCGGCCTCTTGCATCTTGACCGCGCCCGCCAGAACCTGACCATTTGATCCATCCAGCGTGATCTCGTCCCCTGCGTTGAACACCCGGCCATCCGGCGCGGTGATCTGCTTTTTCTTCAGGTTCAGTTTCATCGAAGAGGCGCCAACGACACAGGGCAGGCCAAGCCCGCGCCCGATCACCGCAGCATGGCTGGTGATCCCGCCCCGTTCCGTCAAAACCGCGCTGGCGGCATGCATGCCGCGAATGTCCTCAGGGCTGGTTTCGCGGCGGATCAGAATGCAAGGTTCGCCGCGTGAGGCGCTGGCCTGCGCCTCGGTCGCGGAAAACACGATCCGGCCCGTGGCCGCACCGGGACTGGCGGCAATGCCGCGCCCGATCACGTCTCGCTTGGTCTTGGGGTCAACCTGCCGGTGCAACAATTCGGTCAATGTGCGCGGTTCCACCCGCATCAATGCCTCTTCGCGGGGGATAATCTTGTCATCCGCCAGCCGCACGGCAATGCGCACCGCCGCCCGTGACGACCGCACCACGCGCACGCCGTCCAATATGTGCAAAGCACCATCCTGAATGACAAATTCGACCTGCATTTCCTCGCGCAGTTTGGCCCGCATCAAAGCGGCATGTTGGGTCAATTCGGCGAAGGCGTCCGGCACCAGTTCCTCAAGCGACAGGCCGCGCGGATCTTTGGTCAGGTACAGTGCCTCTGAATCGCCCTGCAACGCATCGCGCCCCTGCGATTGGCTAAGGTAGCGGCCCTTGATCTGCGGCAGCCCTGTATCACTGTCCACCAGTTGCAAAACGCCCGACCCGCATTGGCCGGTTCCGACGCCAAAGGCCATCTCTTGCACCACAAGACCAAGCCCCGCATCCGCTGGCGCCCCCTTGGCCTGCCGCAACAGCCGCGCCGAGGTGCCACCCCAGGCCCGCGCCATCGACCGCAACACGCCGGCCAACTGTTTGGCCGGATCCTGGGGGAAGCTTTCCTCGGTCTCTTGTTCATAGGCCCAGAGCGATTGCTCCAACGCGGCGCGGCCATCGCCGGTCACATCGTCGAACATATCCGGGTCAAGCCGCGCCACGTTGATCGCATAGGTCTGGACAAACCGGGTATATAGCGCCGCTGCCGGCTCCTCGCCCATGGTTTCGCAGAATTCATCGAACCGCGCGCCGTTGATGCCAATGTTCAACACGGCCCCCGGTCCGCCCCAATCCGGATCCTGGCTGGAGGGGCGCACACAAAGCAACGCCTCTTTGGGAAACTGCGCCACCACGGCATCCACATCGGGCAAATGCCCTTCAGCGATCTTTTGCACCGCATCAAAGGACAACGCCACCGTACGCGGCACAGGCAGGTCAAGCCGCACCAGCCGTTGCAGGCATTTCGCCCGCCCCCCGTGGGTGTCATTCGCAATCGGCCCGTCGGCCGTCACAAGCGTTGTATGTGGATTATTCTGCACCGCAGCACCTTTCGTGTTCAGGTGCAGCATAGGCAGTTGACGCCAACAGGCAAGAGAAAGGCGTGAGCAGCTGACTGCATCACGCCTTTGCCTTCGTCAAACTTGCCGTATCAGCCCCGCCGGAGGGGCAGGCGTTTACCCATCAATCCGCGTCAGATCCGCGACCGAAGAACAGGTGGTGCGGATGCGGCTGAGCAGGTTCAAACGGTTGCGGCGCACGGTGCCATTGTCGCTGTTGACCTGAACCGCATCAAAGAACGCATCAATCGGACCGCGCAGCGCGGCCATGGCGGACATCGCTGTGGTGAAATCCTGCGCGGCCATTGCCGGGGCAATCGCGGCTTCGGCCTTGTCCAGCGCGGCGAAAAGCGCCTTTTCCTCATCGGTTTCGGCAAATTTGATGTCTGCACCGTAAGAGTATTCCACGCCATCCGCCGCTTCGGCCTGCGTCAGGATGTTGTTGGCGCGCTTGAAACCCTGGATCAGGTTTTCGCCATCATCGGTTGACAGGGTCTCGGACAAGGCACGGGCGCGTTTGACCAAGAGCGTCAGATCGTCGTTGCCTTCCATCGCAATGCAAGCGTCGATGATGTCGTGGCGGATGCCTTGGTCCTTGAGGTAGACCTTGAGGCGGTCGTGCAAGAAACCCAGTAGATCCACCGATTTGTCCGGCACCTGTTCACCCAAAGCTTCAAAGGCAGCGTTGCCTTCCCCTTCGGCAAGGCGCGCCTTCACGGTTTTGAATGCCGCCCCGAACACGCCGTGTTCGGCAATTTCTTCGACCAGATCGTGGATCAGGTTTGCCTTGAGGTCGCCATTTGACTGCCCCTTGTTGCGCACCAGTTGCGCGTCGATAAAACGGTCCATGTGCAATGAGATGTCGTTCTCAACCAATATCCGAATTACCCCCAGCGCCGCACGGCGCAGGGCAAACGGATCCTTAGAACCCGTCGGCTTTTCATCAATCGCCCAAAACCCGGTCAGCTTGTCGATCTTTTCGGCCAGCGACACGGCAACCGACACAGGCGCGGTGGGCACGTCATCGGATGGCCCAAGTGGCGCGTAATGTTCCTTGGCTGCCGCCGCAACCGCATCGCTTTTGCCCGCCGCTTTAGCGTAATAACTGCCCATAAGCCCTTGAAGTTCGGGGAACTCGTAAACCATCTCCGACGACAGATCCGCCTTGGCCAGCCGCGCCGCCTGCTCTGCCTCATCAGCATCCGCGCCGACCATCGGGGCCAGCTCGCGGGCCAGCACGGCCATGCGTTCGATCAATTCGGCCTGCGTTCCCAGTTTGTTGTGGAAAGTCACATTCTCAAGCGATTTGACCCATGCGCTCATGCCCTCATTCGAGGTCGCGGTGCGCAGGTCGTTTTCCCAGAAGAACTTTGCATCTGCCAGACGCGCCGACAGCACCTTTTCATTGCCCGCCAGAATGGTCGCGCCATTGTCCGCCGTGGTGCGGTTGGCCACGGTGATAAACCGTTCGATCTGTCCGGTCTTGGGATTGCGCACGGAAAAGAACTTCTGATGTTCGCGCATAGAGGTCTGAAGCACCTCTGGCGGCAGGCCCAGAAAATCATCGGCAATCTGACCCATCAGAACCACCGGATATTCGACCAGACCTGCGACCTCGGCCAAAAGACCCGCGTCCTCCACCACTTCCAGCCCATTGGCAAAGGCCATATTGGTGGCGTCATTCCAGATGGTTTCAGCACGCTCTTCGGCGGAAAGCACCACAAAGGCGCGCTTTAGCTTGGCCGCGTAGTCCTCAAAGCTGCTGACCTTGATCGCCTCTGGCGCAAGGAAGCGGTGGCCGCGAGTCTCATCGCCGGAGGTGATCCCGTCCACGTCCAGCGCGACAACCTCGGCGCCGTCTTCGGCCGACATGATGCACAGGATCGAATGCAGCGGGCGCACCCATTTCAGGCTGCCACTGCCCCAGCGCATGGATTTGGGCCATGGGAAGTTGCGAATGGTCTGTTCAAGCACCTCTGCCACGATCTCGGCTGCCGGGCGGCCCGGCTTTTCGATCATGGCAAAGAGGATCTTGCCTTTGGGGGTATCGCGTTCCTCAAGCTGGTCACGGGTCAGGCCCGCGCCGCGCAGAAACCCTTCGATGGCTTTTTCGGGCGCGTCAGCTTTTGGGCCTTTGCGCTCTTCCACCGTGCGCGGGCTGGCGGCCAGCATATCACCAAGCGCCAGCGTCAACCGGCGCGGTGTGGAAAAGGCCGCAGCAGAACCATAGGTCAAACCCGCCTCTACCAGACCATTGGTCACCAGCTTTTTCAAATCCTCGGCGGCGCGGGTTTGCATCCGCGCGGGGATTTCTTCGGAAAACAGTTCAATCAGCAGGTCTGGCACGGGCGGTGTCCTTCGTCTTGCCGCGATGCGGCGCGTCTTTCGCGCTTGGATAACCGCAGGGGCGGCGTGGGTCCAGCCCCGAAGCGCCTCCGCCATGGCTATAGAACCCGGTCTTTAGCTGGCCAATGTGCGAATATCCGGCGCTGACAGCTTCGGCACGACCCGCCAGCCCGCCTCAACCATATTGTACACGGCAAATGCCACCAGTCCCAGCCCCGCCCCCGCCAGCAGGAACCGCCCCAGATAAGCGCTCCGCAGCTGGTCCAGCGCCTGCCCCAGCCCGCCAGCCTGCGACGGATCGGCATTCAGCGCGGCAAAGCCAAGCGACAGGGCCACCAGCGCCAGCATCAGCCCGTAGATGATCAGACCTGCGGTCAGCACAGGATCAACCTTCTGCGTGAATTGTGAGCGGGCAAGATGTGACTTGTAGCTGCCGCGCCAGCCCTTCTGCATGTAGTAGATCCCGGCCCCGACAAGGATCAGCGCCGCCAGCGCCACCAAATAACGCCCGCCCGGCATCGCCATCAATCGCGCGGTCCAGTCTTGCGCCGCGCTGCCCCCCTGATCCGATCCGGCATAGGCCAGACCAATCACCGACAGCCCGATCCCGCCGTGGATGAGCCCCGTCACGATCTGACCGCCACGCGCAATCAAACCCTTCGGACCGGTTCCATGGTCCTCAACATCCGCGATCCCCGCCGTAACACGCCACGCCAGATAGGCCATCAGACCAAGCCCGATGGCCCAAAGCGCCGGAACCCCCATGGGCTGTGCGCGCAGGGCGGACAGCGTGTCTTCGGTGCCGGAGCTGGACATGGAGGAGAACGATGCCCAGAACGCCAGCCCCCCGATCAGGAAATAGATGATCCCGCGGGCGGCATAGCCGCATCGCATGACCCATTTGAGGGTGGAATGTGGGGTGTCAGACACGGGCAAATCCTTTCGCTATGAAAGAACAAGCCGGTAAGGGGCGGTTTGGTTCCGCCTTGAGCGGGGATTAGTCCGAGAGGCTGGACGGAAGCGGCGGACATTCTTCGCCGACAACCGTGCCGTCATAGGCCTTTTCGCCGCAATCGTTCAGTTCGTGCCAGACATAGCCGCGCCCGTCATCGGTGATCGCGACAATCCGGTCAACGCCATAAGCGATGTTCTTTTGGCCCAGAAAGGTCAACGCGGTGCCGGTTTCGATCTCGTTGCCCAGCGCCTCGGCGTCAAAGCAGTCAAACCACCCCGGCGCGTTGCGCGGCGTGGCGCTGTCGACCAGTACATAGGTCTCGGTCAGCAAAGGCAGGCTGAGATCCGTGGTAAAACAGGCCCGGAACCGAATGGGGGAGCTGTCAGCATCAATCGCCTGTATCCCGGCAGCCTCAATTGTTTCCGGCTCTTGCGTGGTAAGAGAGACCAAGGTCACGTCAGCCGCAGGCACCTCGCGGTAAAACCCGTAGATTTGCAGGTAGTACAGGCCAAGGCCCGCTATCAGCGCCGACACCATAATGACGATTCCCACGATCTTGCCGTTCATATCCCTGCCCTCAACCTGGCCGCGCTGTTACGCGGCATCCTCGGACCAGCCACCTGCGCGGGTCTGCACAAAGGCATCGGCGCACATCTTGGCCAAGGCCCTGACACGCCCGATATAGGCCTGCCGTTCGGTTACAGAGATCACGCCCCGCGCGTCCAGCAGATTGAACATATGGCTGGCCTTGATGCATTGGTCATAGGCCGGATGCGCCATGATGATGCGCTTGCCGGTCTTTGGATCGGTCGCGGGTTGCTCAAGGATCACCTTGCAATGGGCCTCGGCCTCTTCGAACTGGCGCAACAGAACTTCGGTGTTGGCGGTGTCAAAGTTCCAGCGGGCGTATTCCTCTTCGGTCTGTTTGAACACATCCGCATAGGTCAACGGGATCAGTGCATCAGGATCATTGAACGGCATGTCCATCACATGGTCCACGCCCAGCACATACATCGCCAAACGTTCCAAGCCATAGGTCAATTCGCCCGAGACCGGTGCGCAGTCATGGCCGCCGACCTGCTGGAAATAGGTAAACTGGCTGACTTCCATACCGTCGCACCAGACCTCCCAACCCAGCCCCCAGGCGCCCAGCGTCGGGCTTTCCCAGTCATCCTCGACAAATCGGATGTCGTGCAGGTCCATATTGATGCCAATCGCCTCAAGCGAGCCGAGATACAATTCCTGCAGGTTCGGCGGGCTGGGTTTGATCAGCACCTGATATTGGTAATAATGCTGCAGACGGTTCGGGTTTTCCCCATAACGACCATCCGTCGGGCGGCGCGAGGGCTGCACGTAGGCGGCTGTCCAGGGCTGGCTGCCGAGGCTACGCAATGTGGTGGCCGGATGGAACGTCCCTGCCCCAACTTCCATGTCATAGGGCTGCAGAATCGCGCATCCCTGCTGCGCCCAATAGTTTTGGAGCGCCAGAATGATCGCTTGAAACGACCGGGGTGTTTGCGGCTTTTCGGACATGGAGATCCCCTTTGAACTTGCGCGACTTACCTACGAGCGCAGCCGCGCAGGGTCAATTGCAGCAATGACACATTTTCACCGTGCTTTCCCATGGCATTTTACCGGATTTCCTGCTTATCTGCGGCGAATTTTGGTGAACGAGAGCTGAGTTGACGATGTTGCGCATTCTGAACGTCCTTATGACAACCCTTCTGGCCGTATTTCTGGCCGTGCCAGCCATGGCACAATCACAATCAGACGACGATGTAGTCTGGGTCCAGATCGAGGCACATCCCAGTTTGGCAGCCGCGACCGAACGCGCCCGCGATTTCAGTGGGCAGCTTGAGGATGTGAACGGTTTTGCCCTTGGTGGCGGATGGTACGGTATTGCCCTTGGCCCTTATCGCCGCGCCGATGCAGAACTGGTCCGGCGCACCTACGTGCGTCAAGGGCTGGTCGCGCGTGACAGCTTTATCCAGCTTTCCAGCCGGTTCCGCCAACAGTTCTGGCCCGTTGGTGCAAATGTGCTGAACCGCGGCGTGATCGAAGCGCCCGCCAGCGTGGGTGCCGCCCCTCCTCCGCAGACCCCCGACGAGACACCCACGCAGGAAACCGTGGCGCAGGAAGAAGCACCCGTGGTGATTGCCGAAGAGCCCGATGAAACCCCGCGTGAAGCCCGCCGGAGTGAGCAATTGCTGAACCGCGACGAACGCAAGGATTTGCAGATTGCTCTGCAATGGGCCGGTTTTTACAACGCCGCCATTGATGGCGCATTCGGGCGCGGCACCCGCAACTCCATGGGCGCCTGGCAAGAGGCCAACGGCTATGAGGTCACCGGGGTTCTGACCACCCGCCAGCGGGCGGCACTAATCAGACAGTACAACGCGGTGCTGGACGGTCTGGGCCTGCAAATGGTCCGCGACGAGACCGCAGGTATCGAGATCATGATGCCCACCGCCGAAGTTGCCTTTGCCCGTTACGAGCCACCCTTCGCCCATTACGACAGCACCGGCAATATCGGCGCAAAGGTCTTGCTGATTTCGCAAGCCGGGGATCAGAACACGCTTTTTGGTCTTTATGACATCATGCAAACCCTTGAGATCGTGCCGCTGGATGGTCCACGCGCACGCAAGAACAATTCGTTCGAATTGATCGGTGAGAACGGCAGCATCATCAGCCAGACACAGGTATCGTTGCAGAACGGTCAAATCAAAGGCTTCACCCTGATCTGGCCCGCAGGTGACGAGGACCGCCGCCGCCGCGTTGTGGCGGAGATGTCCAAGAGCCTGACGCGGCTGGACGGCGCGCTCGACCCCGCAGCGGGCGGAAGCGACACACAGGCGATTGATCTGGTGGCCGGCCTGAAGATCCGCCAACCCAAAATCTCGCGCTCCGGTTTCTTTATCGACGGGCAAGGCACAGTTGCGACCACCTCTGAGGCGGTTCAGGCCTGTACGCGCGTGACCCTTGATGGCGACACAGAGGCGGACATTCTGGCTGATGACAGCGCCAGCGGTGTCGCCCTGCTGAAACCACGCGATCGCCTGTCACCGATGGCCGTGGCGCAATTCGGCAGCACCCCGCCCCGCCTGCAATCAGAGATCTCGGTCGCCGGCTATTCCTACGAAGGCGTGCTCAGCGCGGCCACGTTGACCTTTGGCACTTTGGCCGACCTGAAGGGCCTGCGCGGCGAGGAAAACCTGAGCCGCCTGGCGCTCGACGCACAGCCCGGCGATGCGGGCGGACCGGTCTTTGACGTCAGCGGCAATGTTCTTGGTATGCTGTTGCCCAATGCGCAAAATGGTCAGCAATTGCCGGAAAACGTCAGCTTTGCCATTGAAGGAGCCACGATTGCCGATCTGGTGCAGCAGGCCGGTTTGAGCCTGACCAAGACAGACAATGTCGGATCCGTCGCCCCCCGAGATTTGCGGATCGCAGCGCAAGGCATGACGGTTCTGGTCAGCTGTTGGGAGTAAAGGCGGACAGCCTGCGGAGATCTTGAAAACTCTGGAACGATGTCAAAGAAGAACCTAACGCCCCGGAGTTATCAAAGACTCCGGGGCGAATTTTCTAAAAAGATCGCATCACGCCGTCAGCGCCGGTGTGAGATAGATCAAGGTCGGTCCTTCCGCCTCAAAGGCCTCCGAAACCGCGCTCTGCATCTCTTCCAGTGATCCCGGAGCAACCGCACGCGCGCCAAACGCCTCGGCCAGCTTCACAAAATCGGGGTTCTGCGCAATCACCGCATTTGGCGCGATCTGCGCGCCGACCATGCTGTCCTCGATCTCTTTCAGCTTGCCATTGTCCCACAGGATGATCGGCAGGCTGAGACCCAATTCCACCGCAACACCCAGTTCCTGCATCGTGTAGTGAAAACCGTAATCGCCAATGATCGCCATGGTCGGTTGCCCCCGCCGCGCTACTGCGCCGCCAATCGCAGCAGGCGTGGCATAGCCCAAGGTGCCAAAGCCATATGGGTGATGCCAGTGGCCAGGCCGGTCCATGTCCCACACTTCCTTGGCCACATAGGCAAACTGGGTCATGTCCGAATATATCATCGTATCGGCGGGTACAGCTGCACGTAGCGCATCACAGATCGGCACAATGCCCGGACGTTCCGCATCGGTTTCGGCCCGCCAGCGGGCGCGGGTTGCAGCCACCTGTTCTGCGGACCATTCACTGCTGCCTGCTCCGTCTGGCATGGCCCGGGACAAGGCAGACAGGAACGCTTGCGCGTCCGCGTGGATGGCAAAGCTGGCCCCCTGCGGATCGCAGAGCACTTCAGGGTCCAAATCAACCCGGATCATCGGTGCGGTATGACCCAAATGCGCCCGCCACAGATCGACCTCCACCAGTTCGGTGCCGACCGCCAGCACCAGATCAGCTTCGGCCATCACTGCGGCGCTGTCAGCCCGCGCCAGACAGGCTCCGAAATGCAGGGGCGCATCCGGCCCGACGATCCCGCGCCCGGCATAGCTGGTCGCGGAGGCCGCGCCGCTTTTGCGTAGCACCTCACGCGCGGCATCGGAGGCCTGCGCCGCCCCGCCACCAAACACGATCATCGGCTTTTTCGCTGCCGCCAGCATCGATGCCACCTCCGCCACGTCATTCGCATGCGCGGCTGGCCGCTTGCGTTTGGGCGTATGCGCCAAATCCGCCGCGGGCGCCTGCGCCTCCAGCTGGGCAATCGGCACCTGAATATGCTTTGAGCGTGGGCGTTTGGTCTCGAACTCCACCAGGGCGCGGTCGATCAGTGCATAGGTAGCGTTCGCCGACAGGGCCGTTTCCGACCAATCGCACACCGTGCCAGCGGCAATTTCCTGATCCTTCATCTGGTGCAATTGCCCACGCCGCGCCGCTGTTTCATCGAGACAGGACGACAACACCAACATCGACACAGAGTCCGAATAGGCCTGCCCCATCGGGGTCATGATGTTGCAGACACCCGGTCCGGTGATCACATAGGCCACCCCCGGCCGCCCCGTTGCGCGGGCATAGCCGTCGGCCATAAACCCCGCACCCTGTTCGTGACGGGCCAGCACATGGGTGATGCCTGCCTCTTCGATCCCGCGATACATTTCCTGATTGTGCACGCCGGGAATGCCAAAGATCACATCCACCCCGCGATCCTTGAGCATATGAGAGATTTGCGCCCCCAAGGGACGGGTGCGGCCAGCGCCGTTTTGATCAGCCATCAGGCCCTCCAGAATTTAACGGTAAGAATGACGTAAACCGCCATCAGTTCGAGACGTCCGATCAGCATCGCGGCTGTCAGGATCCATTTTGCGGTGTCGTTGAGGCTGCTGAAATTGCCCGCGGGGCCGATGATATCGCCCAGCCCCGGACCAATGTTGGCCAGCGCCGCCGCCGCGCCGGAGACCGAAGTCACAAAATCCAGCCCCGTCATGCTCAGCGCCACAGCCACCAATCCCATCGTCACCACAAAGAACATAAAGAACGACATCACCGAGCTCAGAACGTCCTGTCCCACAGGTCTGCCGTCATAGCGGGGGGTGAAAATGCCATGCGGCGACCGAATGCGTCGCAACTGGGCGCGGATCGATGCAAAGAGCAGCTGATAGCGGAAGATCTTGATCGAACAGGCGGTTGAACCCGCGCAGCCGCCAATCAGCCCGATGAAAAAGAACAGCGCCACCGCGAAGGGGCCCCACTGCATATAATCAACAGAGGCATAACCCGTGCCCGAGATAATCGAGGTGATGTTGAACAGCGCCTCTCGAAAACTGCGTTCCCAACCAAAGGAAAAGGTCTGTTGCAACGAGATGACAATCACGGCGACGAGGATCACGATGGTCACGAGGAACCCACGCACCTGCGGATCGCGGTGCAGGGCCAGCGGGTTGCCATTGATCAATTGCACATAGCGCACGAAGGGCAGTGCCGCGAGAATCATAAATACCGTGGCCACATATTCCATCGGCCCCGAAAACGCCCCAAAGGAGGCATCGTAATTGGAAAACCCACCGGTCGAGATCGTGGTCAGCGCATGTACCGTGGCGTCAAACGCATTCATCCCCAGCGCCAGATAGCTCAGGATACAGCCCATGGTCAGCCACAGGTAGATCACCGCGATCTGGGTCGCGATTTCACCGGCACGGGGCAGGATTTTACCAAAGGTATCAAACCCTTCGGAGCGGAAGATTTGCATGCCGCCCACCTTCAGCTCTGGCAGGAACACCATTGCCACGACGATGATACCAATGCCGCCCAGCCATTGCAGAATACCGCGCCACAAGAGCAGCCCCTTGGGCAAGCTGTCCAGCCCCGACAAAACCGTGGACCCCGTCGTGGTCAGCCCTGACATCGCCTCGAACACCGCGTCCGTCACACTGGAATTGGTCTCGCCCAGAATAAACGGCAATGCGCCAAACAACGGCAGCATCAGCCAAACGCCAGTGGTCAGCAAAAAGGTTTGCTGGATCGTCAGCCCTTCGCGCACGCCATTGGAACAGGCCAGCGCAATCATGCCGCCGCCCAGTGTGGTGATCAGAAAGGTCTCAACAAAAACGAAGGCATGGCCGCGCCCTTCGGCCAGATCAACCAGCATCGGCAAGAGCATGAAAAGCCCCAGCACCGCCACCAGCAGTCCAACAACATATCCAACAGGGCGCAGATCCATCATGCCGCAGCGTTGGCGCGGGGGCGGGCCAGTGTCAAGCCACGCCAGCCAAACAAAAAGACCCCGCCGCACCGCGCATACGCGAGGTCAGGCAGGGCCAATTGCGTGTTGGGTGGTGGTGCCGCTCAAACGTAGTAGATGTCTTTGAACACGTAATGCACGATGTCATCGCGTTTGATGTTCAATTCCGCCAGTTCGGCGTCCGATTTTGCCCGCAGCCGTTCCACACGGTCGATCCGCCGTTGGCCGGCGGAATTGGCCATGATCGCGCGGCCGAACTTCGAAAAGCTATTGGCAATTGCGTCGAGCAGATTGCGGGTCATGGTGATTTCCCGGCCCATTACTTCGGCAGGGGATGCGATGTCGTTATACGCCATTGTTTTATCTCAGCAAATGATTGGAATGTCTTGCCCTCTACATAGGGACAGACATCACCGGGCAGTACCGACAATACTGCATAGCCGCCGCCCGCCCCGCACAGTGCAGCGGCGCGCCAGAAAGATCAGTCCGCAGCGTTGACGCGGGCCAAGGCGTCACGGGCGATCATGATGTGAAACGGCAGGATCATCCTCAGATAAAGCTGACCGCCGATGTTGTGGGGATGCACCCAGGTGGCCAATGACACCTGGCCGCCCTGACGCAGAACGGAAACGCGAAAATCGAGGTGGCGGTCGTTGAACCCTGCGATCAGCTCGCCCTCGGTGTCGATCTCAACCGGAAAAATGCCGACCTTGTCTTTGCCTTCCGGCCCATCGTTGGACAGACCGAAGGGCGTCGTCACCCAGCGACGGATCAGCAGCAAGAACTGCGCCCAACCGGGAAAGCTGGTGATGATCTCGGCGGCACGGCGCGGGGGCATATCCGCCGCGACGGTATAACAATCGACAAAATCATGCGGCCCGACCCGCGACCAAAGCTGGCTGTGAATGGGAAGATCAATCTTGCGGACCCGTGTCATATCGGCGCTCCCTGGCTGATTGAGGTCAGCCTAGCCGCGCTTGACCCGCGCTGCAGTGCGGCATAGGGGCGCAGCATGCCGCGCCCTGCCCGTCATCCGACGTGGAACAACGTGTTGAACAGCTTGGGGTCGATGCTTTGCATCTCAAAGGTCGGCCCCTCGGTCAGAATGCTGATCGCGTCATGGCTGTGCAGGCTTTCCTGATGGCTGGCAATCACGCGGAAATCGCCAACGCGCGCATCTTGCTGCAATTGTTGACAGAAAAGACGCGCGGCATCCTCCACAAAGATCGGATTGGCTGCGTTCAACTCGGCAAAGGCCTGTTCATCCTCGCGCTTGACCATCACTTGTGTTTCGGTCGGCACCGCGCGGCGGCAGGCCTCGATCAGGTCTTCAAACCACAAACAACTGTTGTCGCCCTCAAGCACTGCCGAAATGCGTGCCACGGATCGCTGCGAATGCGGAGTGGCCAATTGATTGCGCGTGGCGCGGGCATGTTCGCTCAATTCCAGGGAACAAGGGCATGTGCTGGAGTAGACGTAATCGAGATGGATGATCTTCTGACGAACACCGTCTTTCTCCACCAGCTCCAGCGCGATGTCATAATACTGATACCCCGACAGGCCCGAGCGCAGGCTTTCGATTTTCATCGGAAAGGAGAACCGCATCTGAATCCGTGCATCAAAGCTTTCCAGATCGGATTTGTAATCGTCCAGCGCCGCCTCAATCACATGAAAACTGAACGTGCGCTCGGCATGTTTGTAAAAGCTGCGCATGATCCGGGACATGTTGATGCCCTTCTTGTCCGCCTCAAGGCTGACCGAACCGGTGATCGATGTCTCCAGCGTCAGATCACCGTTGTTGCGGGTATGAAACCGGATAGGCAGGCGAAAGTTCGAAATGCCAACATGCTGGATCTGCTGCTTGGCCCCGCGGATCAGGCTTGAAGGTCCGTTCTGTAGGTCGGGCAAACCCGCCTTATAGGCGGCATCCACTTTGAAATCCTGCGGGTATTCGCGGCTGAAGTTTGGGTATTCACCTTTGTCTTGCAAAAGCCGCGCCACATGGGGGTCGAGTGCATCAATCTCGGTCGCGCTGGCCCCTGCGGCCCAGGCCTTGAGCGTGGCAAGCGCCTGTTCGGCATCGGACTTGTCTGGCCCTTTTTCGACGGATGTGATGGCATTCATGGCGGTCTCCCCCTTTTGGTGCCTGCCTCATACTTATGCTGCGCGGCGCCAATTACCAATTATCATAACACATACGGTGCAAGTCGGGGCATGGATCACACCGTTTGCGTCCTTTGAGAGGCCAAAACCAACATCACACATCAAAAAAAGTAAGGAATGGCACGGTTTGGACCGCAAACCGCGCCCCATCCTTCACAAATCAGTGAGCGCCTGCCGGATATCGGCGATCAGATCCTGCGCATCTTCCAGCCCGATGGACATCCGCACGAGGCCCGGTGCGATTCCCAAAAGGTCTTTTTGATCCTGCGGCAACCTCTGATGGGTGGTGGTGGCAGGATGGGTCAGGATGGTCTTGGCATCACCCAGATTGTTGGAAATCACCCCGACCTCGATCGCATTGAGGAACTTGAACGCCGCGTCTTTGCCGCCCTTCAGAACCAGCGACAACACCGTGCCGCCCGCCCCCATCTGCGAAAGCGCGAGTGCATTCTGCGGATGATCCGCCAAACCGGGGTAGATCACTGTCTCCAGCGCCTCATGGCCCTGCAATGCCTCTGCGATGGTCTGGGCCGACGCCGCTTGCGCCCGAACGCGCAGGCTCATGGTTTCCAGCCCTTTGAGCATCACCCAAGCGGTAAACGGGCTCATGGAACCGCCGGTATGTTTCATATAGGGTTCAACCGTGCCGCGGATAAAATCGCGGGTGCCAAGGATCACCCCGCCAAGGGTGCGGCCTTGGCCGTCGATGTGTTTGGTGGCCGAATAGATCACCACATCTGCCCCCTGCGCGATGGCACTGGAAAATTCCGGCGTGGCAAAGACATTGTCGACCACAACCAATGCCCCTTGGGCGTGGGCCAGTCCGGACACCGCTTTGATATCGACCAGTTGCAGCGTCGGGTTGGAAACCGATTCAAAAAACACCGCTTTGGTGTCAGGACGGATCGCCGCCTTCCATGCGGCCAGATCGGTGCCGTCCACCAGGGTAATCTCGACCCCGAACCGGGCCAGCACGTCTTCGAGCACGTAAAGACAAGATCCGAACAACGCCCGCGCCGAGACAACGTGATCCCCGGCCTTGAGCATCGCGGTCAACGCGCCGCTGACCGCGGCCATTCCGGATGCGGTTGCAAAAGCATCCTCTGCCCCTTCGAGCGCTGCAATGCGGTCCTCGAACATGGCCACGGTCGGGTTGCCATAGCGGGCATAGATAAATTCATTAGGGCCGCTTTCCAAGAAACGCGCCTCGGCGTGTTCGGCGGTCTCGTAGACAAACCCCTGAGTGAGGAATATCGCCTCGCTCACCTCGCCATATTGGCTGCGGCGGGTACCGGCGTGAATGGCTTTGGTGCGCGGATGCCAATCGTTGCTCATCGTCTTTTCCTTTCGCGCCTGCGCGGCAGGCATAAGTTGACCCGGCGGCGAAAGAGACAAAAATGCCCCCAACGCGGTCAAGCGAAAGAGGGCTTTCATCCTGACCTTTTAGCAGATTGTTTAACGTGGCCCGCAATCCGGTTACAAATCACCACGGGTCCGCTTTACGCCTGATGGCGTCATGCGTCAATGGTGCGCTGCGCGATTGACGGGCTGGCCTCTTGGCAATCCGGCGGCAACAGGCCAAGCTGGCACAAACCGCAGGAGGAGCGCCCCATGACAGCCCCCATCGACCTTTATTTCTGGCCCACACCCAACGGTTGGAAAGTCTCTATCGCGCTTGAGGAAATGGGCCTGCCCTATGACACCCATCTGATCAACATCGGCGCTGGTGACCAATTTGCACCGGAGTTTTTGAAGATTTCCCCCAACAATCGCATGCCTGCGATTGTAGACCCGGATGGCCCGGATGGCGCACCGATTGCCATCTTTGAAAGCGGGGCAATCCTGCAATACCTCGCCCGTAAGACCGGTCAATTCTGCGGCAGCACCGAACGCGAACGCATCGCGGTGGATCAATGGCTGATGTGGCAGATGGGCGGGCTGGGTCCGATGGCGGGACAGGCGCATCATTTCCTCAAATACGCCCCCAATATGGAGCCGCCCAACGATCTGCCCTATGCCAAGGACCGCTACCGCAACGAGGTGGCGCGGCTCTATGGTGTGCTGGACCGGCAATTGGCGCAGCATGAATTCGTGGCGGGTGATTTTATCTCGATCGCGGATTTCTCGATCTGGGGATGGGCGTCCTTGTGGGAAGGGCAGCAACAGACGCTGGAGGACAAGCCGCATATGGCCCGATGGCTCGACCAGATGGCCGCGCGGCCCGGCGTTCAGGCCGGACGGGCGCTTCATGCCGAAAAACGCGGTGACATCGCCAAGGACAAAGGCGCGCAGGATCAATTGTTTAAGCGTTGAGCTACCGCGGCGGGCGCGGACTTATTGAAATCTCCGCTACGCCCCGCTGTCGTCTTTCTCAATACCGTAGGTCTGGAACAATGCGCCTTGCGTCATGAAAAACGCAAAGATCGCCGCTGTCAGACCGAAGGTTTTGAAATAGACCCAGATTTCTGTGCTGAACATTCGCCAGATCAGTTCATTGGCGACGGCCATCCCGAAGAAGAACAGCATCAACCGTTTTGTCAGCAACATCCAACCGGCATCCTGCAACGGCATCATCTCTTCCATCACATATTTAAGGTAAGACTGCCCGCGCAGCAAGCCAACCGCCAGAACACCGCCAAACAAGGCGTAAATCATCGTTGGCTTCATCTTGAAGAACCGGTCGTCATTCAGCCAGACCGACAACCCGCCAAAGACCACAACCAACACCACCGTGGCAATCTGCATCCGGTTGATCTTGCCGGTCAGCGCCCAAATCGCCCCGGTCGCCGCAACGAGGATCGGGATAAACGCCGCTGTCACAACGATAAATCCGTCGTATTCAGTGCCGCCGATGGTGAACACCCGGTCCTTCAGCCGCAAATAGGCGACAAAAAACAAGATGATCGGCCCGTATTCGAGCGCCATCTTGACCATGGGGTTGATCTGCCGTTCCTGCGCCATCATCTGCTCCTGCTTATCCGCCCATCTCAACTATCACGGCGCCCGCCGCAATCAAGGCCATCAAAGCCACGCGGCGCGGGCCGACAGTTTCTTTCAAAAACACCCAGCCGATGATCGCGGCAAACACCGTCGAGGTTTCGCGCAGCACCGCCGCCTCACCCACCTTGTCCAGCCGGGTTGCCATCATGATTGCGCCAAAGCTCATGAAGGCGACAAGCCCGCCAATGAAACCGCGCCCCATCAGGGGGCCAAGCGCGGGCGGGTTTTCCATGGCCCACCACCGCCGCGCGGCGATGAAGGGCATCACCACTCCGTCAATCATGAAAAACCATGCCAGAAAGGTGAAAGGATCCGACGTCGCACGAATGCCGTAAGCGTCATAAGTGGTATAAAGCGCCACGAAGAGGCCGGTCAGCACCGCAATCGCAAGGGCGGCGTTCAACGTCTCCCGCTCCGCCGTGAGAAAGATCATGTTGTAGATCGCCAGCCCAAAAATCCCCGCAAGCAAGACCGCAACGCCCATCCATTGCAGCAAGGTGAAGCTTTCCTCGAAGATCAGATAGGCGCCAATGACCGCAAAAAGCGGCCCCGTCCCGCGCACCACCGGATAGACCACGGTATAGGCGCCCTTGGTATAGGCCCAAGCCTGCAACATCTTGTAAACAATGTGAATAAGGAACGCACCAAGGAAGATGATCCACATATGCGGCTCGGGCCAAGGCACCACAAAAAGCGCGAAAGGCGCGGCCATCACACAATAGGCAAAGTCAATCGCGCCCCGTGTCAGCCAGGGATCGTGCCGCCCCTTTTGCAGCGCCCCGAACACCGCATGCAAAAACGCCGCCATCACCGCCAGCCACAGGGCCACCGTATGGCCCGTCGCTGTCCCTTCGATGGAGATCAACCATTCTGTCATGGACGGGCAAAGGCGGGTCTAAACCTCACCGTTCATAACCGACAAGGGCATCTGCAAATTCTTGCGGGTCAAAGGGCGACAGATCGTCGATCTGTTCGCCCACACCGATAGCATGGATCGGCAGGCCAAACTGATCGGCCAGCGCCACCAGAACACCTCCCTTGGCCGTGCCGTCCAGCTTCGTCATCACCAGACCGGACACATCTGAAATCTCTTGGAAAACCTTCACCTGATTGACCGCATTCTGGCCCGTTGTCGCATCCAGCACCAACAGCGTATTATGGGGCGCGGTGTCGTCCTTCTTGCGGATCACACGCACGATCTTGGCCAGCTCTTCCATCAGATCACCGCGGTTTTGCAATCGACCGGCGGTGTCGATCATCAGCAAATCAGCGCCGTCTTCCTGTGCTTTGGTCATTGCGTCAAAGGCCAGGCTGGCCGGGTCCGTGCCCTGCGCGGCGGTCAGCACAGGCACCCCCGCACGGTCGCCCCAGACCTGCAATTGTTCTACAGCGGCGGCGCGGAATGTATCGCCCGCCGCGATCACAACGTTCTTGCCCGCCGCTTTGAACTGGCTGGCCAATTTGCCGATGGTCGTGGTCTTGCCCGATCCGTTGACTCCCACGACCAAGACCACTTGCGGCGTTTTGGAATAAAGCGGCAAGGGACGTGCAACCGGCTCCATGATCCGGGCGATTTCATCGGCCATCAATTGCTTGATTTCGCCCACGGACAGCTTCTTGCCAAACCGCCCTTCAGCCATGTTGGCGGTCACCCGCATCGCCGTTTCCACACCCATATCGGCGGTGATGAGCAGCTCTTCGAGCTGCTCCAGCATGTCGTCGTCCAATGTCCGGCGCACCACGGTTTTTGGTGCGGCGCGCCCCATCAGGCGGCCCAATAGCCCCGGTTTGACAACCTCTGTCGGCATGGCCTCTTCGAGATCGGGTGCCACCGACGTCATGGTGGTGCGCAGCGGTTCGGCTTTGATCCGCTCCGGTTCGGGCGCAATCTCTGGCTCTGGCTCTGGCTCTGGCTCTGGCTCTGGCTCTGGCTCTGGCTCTGGCTCTGGCTCTGGCTCTGGCTCTGGCTCTGGCTCTGGCTCTGGCTCTGGAAGGGGCTCGGCGATCTCCTCCTCTTTGGCCAGCTCTTCTATCGGCTCGGGGTCCGTTGCAACGGGCGCAGGCTCCGGATCAACGGCCTCCGGCAAGATTTCCGCAGCCGCCGCCGGAGCCTCTTGCATCACCTCATCCACAGCCGCCTCTTCGGCGCCGCCATCACTGACAATCGCCTCCAGACCTTCGTCGATCTTGGACGAGGATTTAAACAGCTTGTCTTTGAGCTTCTTGAAAAATGCCAAGGGAAATCTCCGCGCAGGTTTTCCCTGATCTATAGTCTAGTTCCGCCGGATGGAAGAGTGGCCGGTTAAAACACCCCTTGCCCAGCCGTCCCGAGTGTTAAAAGCACGATCGCCCCCCAATACAGCGGCCAGATCAGAACGTTGGCCCAGCGTTCGGCTCGGTCCCCCCGCGCCAAAACAAAGGTTTGCAATCCCAGCAGTGTATCGGAGGCCGCAAACGTCAATGCCCCCAAAACCACCAAAGGTTCTGCCGTCATAAGACCGCAGATGCCCATGGTGATGATAATACCTATATAAACAGCCACCGGCAGGCGCAGATCACCGGCATTGGGCAACAGCACGCGCACCATGATGCCCGCCAGAACCGCCAGACCAATGAGAAGTGCAATGGCCAGCGGCGCAGCCAGCTGGGCCGGATCAGGAACCAAATAGACAAAAAACACGGCAATCCACGCCAGATGTCCCAGCGCGAAGGCGATCAATCCCCCCAGAAACGCCTTGTCCCCCGGACGGGACAAAATCACATCACCAAGACTGCAAAGCGCCAAAGCCAGGGCAAGCGCGGGCAAACCCGCAAGCAGCGCCACAATCGCCAGAGGAAACACAGACAAGCCTTTGACAGCGCTCCGAAAAACGCTGTGGCCTTCGAACAGCGTCAGCGCCCAATAGATCGCGGCGGCCGCCCCAGTCAGTGCCCAGATCAATCCTTAAATCTCGTCCGGGAAATGCTTCATCACCAGCCGGATCGGGTTTGGCGCCGCCTGTCCCAGACCGCAAATGGAGGCATCAACCATCGCTGTGCTCAATTCTTCCAGCAGCCCCTGATCCCAGCTGTCTTTCTGCATCAGCTTCACTGCCTTTTCGCAGCCTACCCGGCACGGTGTACATTGGCCGCAGCTCTCGTCCTCAAAGAACCGCAGCATGTTCAGTGCCGCCGCCTTGGCCGAATCCTGATCGGACAGAACCACCACCGCAGCGGAGCCGATGAAGGATCCATGGGGCTGCAACGTGTCGAAATCCAAGGGTATGTCATTCATCGACGCAGGCAGCAGTCCCGAAGACGGCCCGCCCGGCTGATAGGCCTTGAAGCTGTGACCGCTCGCCATGCCGCCGCAGGCCTCGATAATATCGGTGATGGTTGATCCGGCGGGCAGCAGATACATCCCCGGATTGGCCACACGGCCCGACACGGAATAGCTGCGCAGCCCTTTGCGGCCGTTTTTTTCGGTGGACGACAGAACCTCCGGCCCTTCCCGGCAAATCCGCGCAACCCAATGAAGTGTTTCGACGTTGTGCACCAATGTCGGTTTGCCAAAAATTCCGACCTGCGCCACAAAAGGCGGGCGGTGGCGTGGCATGCCACGTTTGCCTTCGATGCTTTCGATCATCGCGCTTTCTTCGCCGCAGATATAGGCGCCAGCGCCGCGGCGCAGATCGATATAGCCCGGCTCAACGATGCCCGCGCTTTCGAGTGCTGCAATCTCGCGGCGCAGAATTTCCAGAACTGCCGGATATTCATCGCGCATGTAGATAAACGCTTTTTCTGCCTCAACCGCCCACGCAGCGATCAGCATGCCCTCAAGGAACAAATGCGGCGTGCGTTCCAGATACCAACGGTCCTTGAACGTGCCCGGCTCCCCTTCGTCGCCATTCACAGCAAGGTAACGTGTACCTGCGTTGGCGCGAACAAAGCCCCATTTCTTGCCTGACGGGAAACCGGCCCCGCCCAGACCGCGCAAGCCAGAGGCCAGCACTTTTTCCTGCACCTCTTCCCAATTGCCATTGTCGCGCAGGTCTTTGAAGGTTTCATATCCGCCGGTGGCGGCATAGGCATCAAAGGTTTCATAATCGGGCAGATGGGCGTGGGTGTCACTTGCAGCAATTGCGGCCTGCACCTTCTCGGGGGTCGCATTGTCGATATGATTGTGGCCCAGTTCCAGCACTGGCGCGGTGTCGCAGCGGCCCATGCAGGGCGCCCGCAGAACGCGGACCTCTGCCGGATCAAGCCCGTCTTCAAGCGCCGCTTTCAACTGCTGTGCGCCAGCCAGTTCACAAGACAAAGAATCGCACACGCGAATGGTCAGTGCGGGGGGCGGAGTTTCGCCCTCTTTGACCACATCAAAATGCGCATAAAAGGTTGCGACCTCGTAAATCTCCGCCATCGACAGGCGCATCTCTTCGGCCAGCGCCCGGATATGCGCGGCAGACAAATGCCCGTATTCGTCCTGAATCAGGTGCAAATGCTCAATCAGCAGATCCCGGTCGCGGCTTTTCCCGTCAAGCAGCGCACGCACCTCATCCCAGGCCCGATCCTCAAGCTGGCGGCCCTTGGTGTGACGGCGGCCCTTACCTTTGCCGGACTTCCAGACGCCTTTTTTCGGCCCGTCGCCTGCGGTCTTGGTGTTCTCATCCAGCGCCATGATCTACCCTTTTTGTGCATTGGTTGGCGCATCTCTAACAAATCCTTAGGGGCGGGCACGATAAAAAAGCGACAATTCCATCGCAGTTTGCGCGGGCGGCGGGCGATAAGTGTGATTGTGCCGCCCGCGCCGCCGCGCCAGAATAGCCGCAGTTGAGGAGAGCCGTTTCGTGTTGTGGTATGCCATCGCCAGCCTGACCCCTGCGGCATTTCTGGGGGCCGCCTGCCTGTGGGGAGGGATATGGCCGTTGCTGGCATTGCTGTCGGTGACCGGCGCTGTGTATTTTATGGATCGCCTGAACCGGCTGTTGCCAGACACGCAAAGCTCCGGTCTCTGGCTGTCTTACCTCTTGACTGCCGCGCATTTTTTGCTGCTGTGGTTGGGGGTTATCGCGCTTTCCTCAGACAACCCACTAAATCTCACCGGCAAAATCATGACCTTTGCCGCATTGGGGCTGTTCTTGGGTCAGGTGTCCAATTCCAATGCGCATGAGCTGATCCACGCCAAGGCGCGCTTGCCCCGTCGCTTGGGTGCCTTGATCTTTTGCACCTTGGGCCACGGGCATCATGTCTCGGCGCATCTGCATGTCCATCACATCCACGCCGCCACAAACGGCGATCCAAATTCGGCCAGATTGGGCGAAGGGTTCTGGCAGTTCTGGTTGCGGGCCGCACCGGCAGAATTTGTCGCTGGCCTGCGGGCTGAGAGCCGCAGACATCAAGGAAAGCCGCTGCGCCACCCCTATTGGCTGTGGATCGGCGGAGCAGCGATCAGCCTGCTCTTGTCCTATGCAATTGCGGGAACGAGCGGGCTGTTGATCCATGTGGCCTTGGCCGCCTATGCGCAATGGCAATTGCTTTTGTCCGATTATGTCCAACACTACGGGCTGCGCCGTGCAATCCTACCGGGGGGCAAACCCGAACCCATGGGCCCGCAGCACAGCTGGAATGCGCCACAATGGTATTCTTCTGCGATGATGCTGAACGCACCGCGCCATTCGGATCACCACCTGCGCCCTGCCCGCCCGTTTCCGGCGCTCCAGGTGACGCCGGACACCATGCCAGTGCTGCCACGGTCCCTGCCTGTTATGGCCAGCATCGCGCTGATCCCGCCCATCTGGCGCCGGATCATGGATCATCGCGCTGCCCGTTGGCAAAATGCGGCTTCTGCCGATCAGAGGGCTGGTCGATGAGGCCGGTTTCTGACAATCATTGGCCCATGAGATACATCGCTTTGATCTTTGCCGCCTTCACCGCTCTGCCCGCCGCAGCGCAGGATCTGATGACAGCCGCCGAATTTGACCGCTACACCAAGGGCAAGACACTGTTCTATGGCCGCGATGGCGCGGCTTATGGGGCCGAGGTCTATCTGGAAAACCGCCGGGTGCGCTGGTCCTTTCTGGACGGCCAATGCAAGGACGGGGAATGGTATGAAGAGGCCGGGCTGATCTGTTTTGTCTATGAGGACAACCCTGACCCGCAATGCTGGTCCTTCACCGAGGGCAGCGGCGGACTGGTCGCGCGGTTTGAAAACAATCCCCTGACAACAGAGCTTTACGAGGCGCAGGACGTGGGTGAAGAGATGGTTTGCCTAGGCCCAAAGGTCGGCGTCTAAGGGCCAGCAGGCGGATTATAGCAGCGTCCCCTGCTCCGGTGCGGGGGGCGGCGGGGTTTTCTTCTTGGCCGGGGCTTTGCCACCAACCTCAACCCGCCCATCGGCAAATTCGATCTCAAGCGTTGTTGCCTTTTTCGCCGCGGCTTTGCCCGTGATCACCGCCCCGTCGCCCCGCACCACGGCATAGCCCCGCGCCAGGGTGGATTTGTAGCTCAGCGTTTCGCGCAGCCGGTCCAAGGCGTCGATCTTTTGCCGCCAATTGCGGGTCTGCCGTTGCCCCGCTTCGGACAGGCGCAGGCTGATCTGGGCAAGAGTACCCGACTTGCGCTGGTGATCCTGCGCCAAGGCTTCGGGCCGAAACGCCTTTGCGCGGGCCTCGTAACGGTCGCGCTTGGCCGCGATGGTGCGCAAGAGCGCCGGATCAAGGCGCGTCGCCAATCCCGCCAACCTGCGCCGGTCATTGTCCAATAGCCGATTCAATGTCGCTGGCCGCAACGATCCGGACACATCCGCGAGCCGCACCCGCCGCCGTTGCACCCCGGCGATCAGCGCCGGTTCCAGTTTCTCTGCCGCGCGGTCAAGCCGCTGTCGCGGGCCATCCAGCAAGGTCTCGGGGCGGGGCAAGGCACGGGCCATGTCGCGCAGCCGTTGGCCCCGCCGGGTCAATCCCTGGCTCAGCATCTGGCCCATGCGGGCCTCTTGGGTCTCCAGCCAAGCGGCCAATTCGTGCCGGACCGGCACCGCCAGTTCTGCCGCCGCCGTTGGGGTTGGGGCGCGTTTGTCCGACACAAAGTCGATCAGGGTGGTGTCGGTTTCATGCCCCACCGCGGAGATCAGGGGAATCTGCGAGGCGGCTGCAGCCCGCGCCACACTTTCCTCGTTGAAGCCCCAAAGATCCTCGACCGACCCGCCGCCCCGCGCCACGATCAGCAAATCGGGCCGTGGCAGCGCCCCGCCCGGTGTCAGCGCATTGAAGCCCTCGATGGCGCGGACCACCTCGGGCGCACATTTGGCCCCCTGCACCGCCACCGGCCAGATCAGTACCTTGCGCGGAAACCGATCCCGCAGCCTGTGCAGGATGTCGCGGATGACCGCGCCGGAGGGCGAGGTCACAACGCCTATAATTTCAGGCAGGTAAGGCAAGGGCCGCTTGCGGGCGGGGTCAAACAACCCTTCTGCCGCCAGCATTTTCTTGCGTTTCTCCAAAAGCGCCATCAAGGCGCCCATGCCTGCCGGTTTGATATCTTCGATGACGATCTGGTACTTGGACTGCCCGCCAAAGGTGGTGACGCGCCCGGTCGCCACGACCTCCATCCCCTCTTCGGGCTGGGTCTCCAGCTTGGCGCTGACCCCTTTCCAGATCACGCCGGATATGACCGATTTGTCGTCTTTAAGGTCCAGATAGATATGCCCGGACCGGGGGCGGCTGACCCGGCCCACCTCGCCGCGGATGCGCACATGGCCAAATTCGCCCTCGATCACACGCTTGATCGCGCCTGACAGTTCGGTGACCGAAAACTCGGGGCTGTTCAGTCCGTCCTGGGGATCGTCGATCAGGTCCATGCAGATTGTGTCCTTATGTCCGCCTGCGCCGCCTTGTCTCGGGGCTTTGCCCAGCTTAGAACGCCAGCACGCAGAGGCCAAGGGAGCAAGAGCGCGATGAACATCCTAATTCTGGGCAGCGGTGGACGCGAACATGCATTGGCCTGGGCGGTGATGCAGAACCCCAAATGCGACAAACTCATTGTCGCGCCCGGAAACGCAGGCATCGAAGCAATTGCCGATTGCGCCAGCTTTGACATCATGGACGGTGCCGTGGTGGTCGGGTTTTGCGAAGAGAACAGCATTGATTTTGTGATCGTCGGACCCGAGGCGCCCCTGGCCGCCGGTGTGGCCGACGATCTGCGCAGCGCCGGTTTCAAGGTGTTTGGCCCTTCGGCAGGTGCGGCGAAGCTGGAAGCGTCCAAAGCTTTTACCAAAGAGATTTGTGATGCCTGCAACGCCCCAACGGCGGCCTATGGTCATTTCACCGATGCTGCCGCCGCGCGGGCCTATGTCGCCGCGCAGGGCGCACCAATTGTGATCAAGGCTGACGGTCTGGCCGCAGGCAAAGGTGTGATCATCGCCATGACCGATGCCGAAGCACTGGCGGCGGTGGACGAAATGTTCGACGGCTCCTTTGGCGCGGCGGGCGCAGAGGTGGTGATCGAGGAGTTCATGGAAGGTGAAGAGGCTTCGTTCTTTGTCCTGTGTGACGGCGAAGAGGTGCTGCCCATCGGCACCGCCCAAGACCACAAACGCGTGGGCGAAGGCGACACCGGCCCGAACACCGGCGGCATGGGCGCCTATTCCCCCGCGCCGGTTCTGACCGACGCGATTGCGCAAAAGGCGCTGGACGAGATCATTCGCCCGACCATGGCCGAAATGGCCAAACGCGGCACGCCCTATCAGGGGGTGCTTTATGCCGGGCTGATGATCAAGGATGGCCAGCCGCGTTTGGTGGAATACAATGTGCGCTTTGGTGATCCGGAATGCCAGGTGCTGATGATGCGCCTGGGGGCGCAGGCGTTTGACCTGATCCAGGCCGCCGCAGAAGGGCGGCTGGACGAAATGCGCGTTAATTGGGCCGAGGATCATGCCATTACGGTTGTGATGGCGGCGGAGGGTTATCCCGGTAGCTATGACAAGGGATCGGTAATCAACGGTTTGGACAACATGCCGGAAGACAGCGCCAATATGGTGTTTCACGCGGGCACAGCCCTGAAAGACGGGGCGGTCATTGCCACGGGCGGGCGGGTCTTGAACGTCACGGCGCGCGGAGCCTCTTTGGCCGAGGCACAGGCGCGGGCCTATAAGATGGTGGATGGGATTGACTGGCCCGAAGGGTTCTGCCGCCGTGATATCGGCTGGCGGGCTTTGGGGTAAACATCTTCGGATCGGGCTTTGCCGATCCGACCGGACGGGGGGCCAGCCCCCCGCACCCCCCGGAATATTTAGGGCCAAAAAGGGTCAGTTACAGGCAAGCGCGGCGCGAAAGCTTTTGCGTCCCTTGTGCGGGCCGATGTCGCGTTTTTGCAGTTGGGTTCCGTCGAAAGTGACCGCCATCAGGCGCGACCAATCTGCGGTGGCGACGATCATTTCAGGTCTGTCATCGCAACTGCGAATGCCCCCCGCGATATCCGTCTCGCCAATACGGTGGTTGGTCAGGCCCGGCAGCGTGGCCACCTCTGCGAGCCGGTTGTCTTCGAACCGCCAGAGACGCAGGGTTTTGGCCAGATGGGGGCGGTCGATATAGGCCAGTTCGACCCTACCGTCGCCGTCCAGATCCGCCGCGCCAATCGGGGCCAGCCAGCGGTTGCGGGTGCCGATGAAGGGTGTCGCGGTCACGACGCCGTTTGCGTCGTAGATCGCCAGTCGCGCCCCTTTGGACAGATCGCTTTCGACTACCACAACCAACGGCGCATCTGCGCCAAGATCGGCAAGCCGGGGCGCGACATCCTCAAAAACGCGATGTTGGGGGAGACGCAGCAGGATCTGTCGGGCCGGGCAGTCAGTACAGTCCTTTACCTTGAGCCGCAGCGCACCCCATTCGATCGCATCGCCAAGGATGCCATGGGTGTAGCGCGTGGTGGGCTCGGCATATTCCGCCGCAAGGATCGTCGGGGCGGGGCCAGCAATGGCCCCCTGCCCCAGAGTGAGCAGCAGCGCCAGAATACTCCGCTGCCACAGGCGCATCAGATCTGCTTTTCTGGCATCTGCACGCGCAGGCCGTCCAAGGCATCTGTCACCTTGAGCTGGCAGGTCAGTCGGGATCGTTCTGGATTTGGCTCATAGGCGAAATCCAGCATGTCTTCTTCCATGTCGTCTTTGGCCGGCAGTTTCTCTACCCAAGCCGGATCCACATAGACATGACAGGTGGAGCAAGCACAGGCACCGCCACAATCGGCCTCGATACCGGGGATGTTGTTGTCGCGTGCGCCTTCCATGACGGTCATGCCATTTGCGACCTCGACCACATGTTCGGTTCCGCCGTGCTCCACATAGGTGATTTTCGCCATTCGAGCGCCCTCAATCAAATTTCGATTTTTTCTGTTTAGCGGGGCAAGCGCGGCACTGCCACCCCCTTTTTCATTGGCGTTTTTCCATGACAGATTGGCCGGGGTTTGGGGCCTGAATTTCAGGCAGGGTTAATAGGTCCGAACCCTAGGCAGGCGGCGGGAAAACCGCTAATCTGGGCCGAACCGCAGACCCAAGAGGCATTGGGCTATGATACAGGCAACACCGCTCCGATGGCTCCGGCTGGCGGCCTTTGGGCTGGGCGGTGCTGTTGTTCTGGCGGGATGCGAAACCCAATATGCCGACAAGGGCCATGCCTATAGGGCAGAGCCCGGTGTCTATCAGGCCACCCGCAATGGCCCGGATGGCGCACCCCAAGGCAGTTGTTGGGGCCGCACAGTCAGCCCGGCGGTGATTGAAACGGTCACAGAGCAGGTGCAGGTGTCGCCGGCGCAATACAATCCTGATGGCAGCCTGCTGCGCCCGCCGTCATACCGCAGCGAAGCCCGGCAAATGATCGTCACGCCCCGTGTTGACAGTTGGTTCGAGACCCCCTGCGCCGAGGCTCTGACGCCTGATTTCATTGCATCGTTGCAGCGTGCACTTGCCGTGCGCCGTTATTACGAAGGGCCGATCACAGGGATATTGGACAAAAACACCCAAGCCGCCATTCGCGCCTTTCAGCGGACCACCGGACCGGACAGCGGTGTGCTGTCGCTGGCCTCTGCGCGGCAATTGGGGTTGATCGCTGTGGACAGGACAACGTTGGAATAAAGGCAAGACCAAGGGTCAGGTCCCAAAAAAGGGCGCCCCGCAGGACGCCCTTTTTCATGAATGCGATTTGTCCTGCGACCAATCAGTCAGACAGGGTCAGCGCCACAAACCGTGGATCACCCGCGCGGCGCACCAACATCAACAGCGACTTGCGCCCTGCTTCCTTGGCCGCGTCCACCCGCGCCTCCAACTCGGCGATGTTGGTGACCTTCTGTTGGCCCGCCTCGGTGATGATGTCACCTGCACGCAGACCTTTCTCAAAGGCCTCGGAGGTTTCATCCACTTCGGTCACGGCCAGACCGGCCATGTTCGCCTCAACACCCAGTTCCGAGCGCAGATCGTCGGTGAGCGGTGCAAGGGTCAGACCCAGCACGGTTTTGCTTTGCGGTGCCGGCGTTTCTTGTTCCTGCGCAGGAGAGGATGACGCCCCGTCCGCATCTTCGCGGCGACCCAGAACAACCTTGATTGTCTGGCTTTTGCCCTCGCGCAGGACGGTCACCCGAACCGTGGCGCCCACCGGGCTGTTGCCCACCTGACGGACGAGGCCTCGTGTATCGGCCACATCGACGCCATCGAAGGACAGGATCACATCACCTGTTTCAAGGCCTGCCTCTTTGGCGGGGCCATCCGGCACATCGGTGATCAGCGCACCTGCAGCGTTCTCGAGCCCCATGGCATCGGCCACATCATCGGTCACATCCTGAATGCGCACACCCAGCCAGCCCCGGCGGGTTTCGCCAAATTCCTTGAGCTGGTCCACCACACGGGTCACCACGTTGGAGGCCATGGAAAAGCCGATCCCGATAGAGCCGCCATTGGGCGACAGGATCGCCGTGTTCACGCCGATCACGTCACCGTCCATATTGAACAGCGGGCCGCCCGAATTGCCCCGGTTGATCGCTGCGTCGGTCTGGATGTAATCGTCATAGGTGCCGGACAGGGCCCGGTTACGGGCAGACACGATACCCGCAGAAACAGAGAACCCCTGCCCCAGCGGATTGCCCATGGCGATCACCCAGTCGCCCACACGGGCGGCGTCACTGTCACCGAACGATACAAACGGCAGCGGGGTTTCGGCCTCTACCTTGAGCAAGGCAATATCGGTGTTCGGGTCCGTACCGATCACCTTGGCCTGCAGTTCTTCGCCAGAGAAAAATTCGATGGTGATCTCATCCGCCCCGTCGATGACGTGATTGTTGGTGACGACATAGCCGTCCTCCGAAATCACAAAGCCCGACCCAAGTGCCGAGGACCGGCGTGGGCGGTTGCCATCACCGCGGTTGTTGCGGTCCTGGAAATCGCGGAAGAAATCCTCAAACGGCGATCCTTCGGGCACAATGCCCTGCGGGCCGGTGCGGCCCTCGATCACGGTTGAAGTGGTAATATTGACCACCGAGGGGCTGATCTTTTCGGCCAGCGGCGCGAGGCTTTCGGGTTTGGCCAAGGCCATCGCCGCCTGCACCGTGAGAAAGATCAACGTCAAAAAGCTGAGGAAAAAGGCCTTGAACGCCAGCGTTTCCTGTATCGGGCTGGCTTGCACTTTTGCCTGTGACTGCATGGTATTCTCCTGCTGTGTCCTGCTGGGCGCGGGCACGCCCCGGTCATTCCGTGAAGAGCAGACTGCATCCTGCAAGGCCGCTCCGCAATATGAAAGATGTGGCTGATCACGTGCTTTTCAACTGCCGCAAGGGCAGTCGTGAGGTGAGATATGCGCAAAATTTTGCCGAAAAGGGCGGTTTTGGGTGGGGTGAGGCGCGGTCTGGCGCGTCTGTGGTGGCCAGAAGCGAATTGAGCCACTGTTCCAACGGTACGGGCCGATCTGCCGGTTTGGGGTGTCTGTTTTGAACCCAAACTGTCCGATGCTGCGCGGAGCATAAATTTCCGGTTTTTATTTCCTACGCCATGGTCAGGCAACAAGGCCAAGGTCTTTGTCGGTGGCTGTAGCCAAATATTTCTCTTTGGGGGGCATGGGTCTTAATGGCCAAGGCGGCTCGAAGGCGAAACTTGAGACGCTGCGCCCTTCTGGCAAGGCACCATTTCCTGCCCCAAGCGCGTAGTCGTAGTACAGCTTGACGATCTCTTCTTCGGTCACTTGCTTTGTCGCCGGATGAGCCATGCACGCGTCATGCCATGCGCGAACACGGTCATAGTCTTTGCCTTCGGGAAGTTTGAAGCCTTCGTAGTAATCGAGGAACCAAAATCGCTTGAACATTGGTGTGAAGACGGCCTCAGCCAGACCGAATTCCTCAAATAGATAAGGGCCGGTCGGATTGTAATGACCCAGAAAATCGTCAATTTCCCGGTACAGCGCCAAGAGCTTGTCTAGATGCGCGTCCCGCTGTGCCAGGTCCTGGTTCATGACAAAAAGATAGCCAGCCATCGTAAAGGGCCCTTCGCAGGCAATAAGCATTGACTCAATGGCATGTTCGACCGGGTCGCTACGGCGCAACGGTGCCCCCGGCAAGACTTCGTCAAGGTAGCGCAGGATGACGAGGCTTTCTTTGAGTATGCGCCCATCACTGGTTTCCAGCACTGGCAAGGCAGTGGTGCCTCGGGTTTTGGCCAGCAAATCCGGGTCGCGCGGTTTGGTGATATCCACGACCCTGAATTCGACCGCGCCTGACAGACCCCGAAGAGCCAGCAAAATCTCCAGTCGTTGCGAAAAAGGGCAGACGGGGATGTGATAAACGATATGTTTGTCAGTCATGTGATCAATCCAGCGGGGGGCCGGTAAAGGCCATATTGTGCCGCTTGGCACTCTCTTCGATGACAGGCATGTCCTCGGGGATGCGACACTGACCAGCGGCCATGTCTGCAAAGAAACCTTCGAAACCGCCGGGTGTCAGGATAATCAGGTGTCGGCATGGTCCGTCATCAGTTACTTTGAACGTATGTTCCTTGCCGCGCGGGATGAACACGCTTTCGCCAGCACCTGCTGTAAACTCCCGGCCTTCCAGCCAGAACTTGCAAGTCCCAGTGAGTATGACAAAGGTTTCGTCCTCGTTTTGATGTACATGGCGCGGTGGACCGCTGCCCGCAGGGGACCAACTATCCACAATGGACATTGCACCGCCTGTCTGTTCAGGACCCAGAATGGTCTTATACTGGACACCTAGCCATTCAATGGCTCCGTCGATTTGGGCCAGGTCTTTCATCGTTTCCTCCCTTTGATATTGGATGAAACGAAAGCGCTTTCGTTGACAGAATATTACAATTTTGCCAACCTATCAGGCAAATCGTATTATCTGATACAGGATATCGACCAAGTGAATTTCGCCACTTTGGATCTTAACCTCTTACGTGTCTTAGACGCAGTTTTCCACGAAGGCTCAACCGTCAAGGCGGCGAACAGCTTGGCCATGTCACAATCGGCTGTGTCTGGAGCCCTGTCGCGTCTACGCCATGCCTTGGGCGATCCCCTTTTTGTCCGGCAGGGAAATCGATTGGTTGCGACGGATTACGCAGCGGGGATCGAAACCGGTTTACGCGAAGAACTCGAACGTCTGGAAACATTACTTGCGCCGCCGGCGACCTTTAATCCACAAACCGCAGAAGGCACGTTCCGTATCGCCGCGAGCGATTTTTTCGCGGAACTCCTCATGCCGCCCTTGGCCGATCTCCTGCAAAAATCAGCGCCTAGTCTTCGCGCACAACTCGTTGACCTGGTTCCGAATGATTATGTGGCTAGCCTAGAACAACGTAAGGCCGACATTACACTGATCCCCGACTTGGAATTGCCGGACTGGGTCAATCGAGAACCGCTCTTCCATTCCCCGTTCCACGTAATCGCCCGCAAAAGCAATCCAGGTATTGAGGGACTTACGGACGGGACGCAGATGCCAATGGAAACCTTTTGCGCGCTTCACCACGTTCTGTTTTCTCCTGAAGGAAATCTCGCTGCGATGGGTGATGCAGCGCTGGCACGCGTTGGTAAATGTAGACAGGTCGCTGTGACTGTTCCTGTGTTTAGCGGTGTATGCCGCGCGGTGAGCGAAAGCGATCTCATCGCGCTTGTGCCTGCACAACTTGCTAAGAAGGTGGCCAAGGCATTTGGGCTGCATGTGTTCAAACCTCCAATGAAGATTGAACCTGCGTTGATCATCGGCGTTTGGCACAAGCGTTCCGAAAACGCGCCGATGGCATCCTGGATGCGGAGCCAAGTCTTCAAATTAATGAAGGGTTTAGATTCAGGCAGTTAGTTAAGAATTTTCCATCCGGCGCCGTTCGGAAAGATACAAATTGATGTTTCAAAGAACAGAATAGAAGTAAATTTGATCGTTCAATCCAGACATTCGCGCAAGCGCAGCGAATTCACCCTCTGTCCGCATAGCCGACATTTGACACCTGATCCCCCTTTTCGGTCAACCAGAACTGCCAGACCGTTGAGCGTGATCAGCCTCCAACCCCCAACAAAAAAAGAGGCCAGTGCATGCACCGGCCCCTTCCAAATTCTTTGCCAACCCGCAGGCCAGCGGAACAAACCCTTAGTTGCGTTCGCCTTCTTCGGAGCGGCTGCCCTGATCGGAGCGCAGGTAGTTGAAGAACTCGCTGTCCGGGGAGAGAACCATGGTCGAATTCTCCCCTTTCAAGGCCTCTTCGTAGGCCGTCAAAGACCGGTAGAATTCAAAGAACTCCTGATCTTTTCCATAAGCCTCGGCAAAGATGCGGTTCCGCTCGGCGTCTGCCTCACCTTCGATGATACGCGCATCACGGCGGGCCTCTGACAGGATCTCTTCGTAGGTCCGGTCTGCAAGGGCGATCACACGTTGTGCCGCCTCTTGGCCGCGGGCACGTTCGTCGGTCGCTTCACGGTCACGTTCCGCGATCATCCGCTGCAGGGTGGCGTCGAAGTTCTGCTCCGGCAGGTTGGTTTGGCGCAGGCGCACATCCACAACCTTGAGGCCCAGCGCATTGGCCCGTGCGTCCGCCCGTTCCCGGATCTGGTCCATCAGCGCCGAACGCTCCGGCGACAGGATGGTGTTTGAGGTCACACCTTGCGAACCCAGCACCGCGCGGATCTGTGATTCCAGAATACCGCTCAAATCGCTGCTGGCCTGACGTTCACCGCCAGCACCAATCGCCTGACGGTACTGTACGATGTCGTCGATCCGGTAGAGCACAAAGGCGTCGATTTCGAGGCGGCGGTCATCGGCCGGCGTCACTTCGATCACCTCGGTCTCAAGCGACAGGATACGGTCTTCGAAGCGGACGACCTCATCCAACATCGGTACTTTAAAGCCGATGCCCGGCTCGATCCGCACCTGTTTGATCTGGCCGAAACGCAGCACCAGTACCTTTTCGCGTTCGTCCACAACAAAAATCGACGACAACACCGCCACGGCGGCAATCACCACAATCGGGATCAGAAAACCTGTTTTCCGCATCAGTTTGATCCCCCGTTGCGACGCAATTCATTCAGCGGCAGATAAGGCACAACGCCCTGCCCGCCGGCACCGCCGGTGTTGTTTTCAAGAATGATCTTGTCCACGTCGCCCAGTACCTTTTGCATGGTTTCAATATAAAGACGTTTGCGCGTCACCTCGGGTGCCGCCTGATATTCGGTCAGAACCGCCTCAAAGCGGCTCGCCTCACCCACAGCATCGTTGACCACACGGGCGCGATAGCCTTCGGCCGCTTCGAGCAGTTGGGCGCTTTCACCGCGCGCCTCAGCCGTGCGGCGGTTGGCATAGGCATCCGCCTGACGCTCAACCCGGTCGCGCTCCTGTTCAGCGGCCTGAACGTCGCGGAAGGCATCCACAACAGATTCGGCGCTGATTGTGCCATCCGGATTGGTCACCCGAACTGTCTGGCTTGGCGGGTCAACCTTGTTCACGTTGACACGCAGCACGTTGATACCGGTCTGGCGGTTATCAAGCGTGATCTGGATCAGCTCCTTAACGCGGTCGGCAACAGCGCCACGATCCCGGTTCAGAATTGGTGCCAGTTCAGATTGCGCAATCACTTCGCGCATCGCAGATTCAGAGATCGCCCGCACAGAGGCATCCGGATCGCGCAGCGAGAATTTGAAATCCTTGGCGTTCTTGATGTTCCACACCACCTGGAAATCAATGTCCACGATGTTTTCATCCGTGGTCAGCATCAAACCGTCGTTGTCACTGGCCCCGCGCCCCACGCCGATCTCTTCGGTGCGGTTGGTGGTGACGTCAAAGACCTCAGCCGTGACAACCGGCCATGGGGCAAAGTTCAAACCCTCGGTACCGATCTCGGAGAATTCGCCAAGGAACAGCTCGATTGACTGCTGTTCAGGGCGCACGGTGTAAAAGCTTGCAAACCCCCAAAGTGCCACAGCGGCCAGAATGCCGATGCCGACTGTGCCGCGCGTCAGGGCCGGACCATTGCCGCCTCCGCCGCCGCTGCCATTGCCGCCGCGCTCACGGCCACCGCCGCCGCCCATCAGAACACGCAGCTGCTCCTGGCCTTTTCTCACCAGATCGTCGATCTCCGGGATTTGCGGTTTTTCACCTTCAGGGCGACGTCCGCCCCCTTGGTTGCCACGGTTCGGAGGCGTGCCGCGATCACCGCCGCCGTTGTTGCCTCCGCCGCTGTTTCCGCCCCCGCCCCAGGGACCGCCTGAATTGCCAGCCATGTATTCTTTTCCCCTTATGTGCCGCTCAGTGCGGCCGATGTCTCAAACTTGTGTGCAGATGGCCGAAAATCAAGCCGTCCGCGTCGGATTGCGCATGGTGACCAACTCTTCGGACATGGTTGGGTGCACCGCGCAGGTTGCATCGAATTGTTCTTTGGTCAACCGCGCCTTTACCGCGATCCCTGCCAATTGGATCATCTCGCCCGCATTGGGGGCGACGATATGACAGCCAAGGACCGTGCGGTTTTTCTTGGATACGACCAGTTTCATCAGCACCCTATCAGATTTTTCGGCAAAGGCCGACTGCATCGGCCGGAAGGATGTGCTGTAAACCTCGATCTCCTCCTGTTCACGCGCGTCTTCCTCGCTCAGACCAACGGTGCCCATCTCCGGCTGCGTGAAAATGGCACTGGCAATCACATCGTGATCCACCGGCGTTGGATTGGCGCCAAACACGGTTTGGACAAAAGCCATCCCCTCCCGGATCGCGACCGGGGTCAGGTTCACCCGGTCCGTGACATCGCCGATGGCATAGACGGATGGCACTGCCGTCTGGCTGTATTCATCCACCTCGATCTGCCCCTTGCGGCCCAGCTTCACGCCCAGCTCTTCCAGGCCCATATCGGCACTTGCCGGGTCACGGCCCGTGGCAAACAGCACCATGTCGAATACTTTTTCGCCGCCCGTGGTCGACTTGACCCAGATCGGCCCCTTTTGCCCGGCGGATACGCCGCTGCTTTGGGCGTGCATCTCTTGGGCTTGCTGCACAGAGGCGCCCATCGCCGCATCTGACTGGGTCGGCATCGCGCCATCCTTGTGATCGGCCAGCAGGGACATTTCCAGAATGTTGGTGCCTACATGCAGATCAACGCCGTTTTCGCGCATGGATTCCGCAACCAAGCCGCGGGCCTCTTCATCAAAGCCGCGCAGAATCTGCGCACCGCGATAATATTGCGTAACCTCAACCCCCAAGCCATTGAGAATACAAGCAAACTCGCTCGCGATATAGCCACCGCCAATGATAAGAATGGACTTTGGCAGTTTTTCCAGATGGAAGATGTCATCCGACACGATCCCCAATTCGGCATTGGGAATGTCAGGCCGGATGGGCCGCCCGCCCGTCGCCACAAGGATGTGTTTCGCCGTCTTGGTGGTGCCATCGGCCAGCTCAACCGTATGGGCATCCTTCAGCTTGGCCCGCTGATCATAGGTGTCCACACCGGATCCGGCCAAAAGATTGCGATACACCCCCTCAAGGCGGTCCAATTCCGTATTCAGGCGGGTTTTAAAGCCATGCCAGTCAAATGGCCCTTCGGTCAGATCCCAGCCATAGCATTTGGCCTCTTCCACCACATTGGCATAGCCCGAGGCAAAAACCATTAGCTTTTTCGGCACGCAGCCCCGGATCACACAGGTGCCGCCATAGCGGTCATCCTCGGCCAGCGCCACCTTGGCCCCATATTCGCCAGCCGCCACACGGGCCGCACGCACCCCGCCAGAGCCGCCGCCGATTACAAAAAGGTCATAGTCAAAGTCTGTGTTGGCCATGGGGCGCATTTCCTATTCCGTAAGGTCCGAAAACAAATTGTCAGATTCAACAAAATCAAGCCGTTCTGTTGCAACCGTGCCTTCATTTATGTCGCGCACCTCGACCTTGCCATCCCCGTAACCGATCACAACTGTGTCACAGATGTCGATAAACAAGCCGTTTTCCACAACCCCTGGCATCTGGTTCAGTACCAGCGCCAATTGCCGGGCATTGCCGATCCGGTTGAGATGCAGATCAAGGATGTGATTTCCCTCATCCGTGACAAAGGGCGCCTGGCCATTCATCCGCAGGGTTGAGGTGCGCCCTAGAACATCCATGCTGATCAGCGTTTCTTCGATCAGCGCCTGTGTGGATTGCCAGCCAAACGGGATCACTTCCACCGGCAGGGGAAACGCGCCAAGGGTCTCGACCTCTTTGCCGACATCGGCAATCACCACCATCTGGTCACTGGCCGTTGCCACGATCTTCTCCAAAAGCAACGCGCCGCCGCCCCCCTTGATCAGGTTCAGATCACCGTCAAATTCATCAGCCCCGTCAATGGTCAGATCCAGCCATTTGGCCTCGTCCAGCGTGATCACCTCAATCCCCACATCCCGCGCCAGCTGCGCGGTGCGGCTGGAGGTCGGCACGCCCTTGATCTTGAGCCCGTCATCGCGCACCAGCTCCCCCAGGCAACGCACCAGCCATGCGGCGGTTGATCCGGTGCCAAGCCCAACACGCATCCCGTCTTCGACATATTGCGCGGCCCGTTTTGCCGAAACAAATTTGGCCTTGTCGATGGGTGAGAGTTCTCCGGACATGAGGCAGCTCCGATAAATGACGTCTGTGCGCGGTTATAGGCACATTGCCGCGCGGGTGCGAGAGGCAGGAAGGTCTTTTTTGCAGCGCCGATCCTCCTGCGGCCCTGCAAGACCCATTCAAGAGGCAAGTGGTCGTTTTCAAACCTGACGGCGGAGGGCGGCAGGGTTACACGGGCCCATGACCTATGTGCTTCACTATGCCCCTGACAACGCTTCCCTAATCGTCCGCATGGCGCTGGATCATCGCGGGCTGCCATACCGGACCCAACTGGTAGACCGCGCCAGCCAAGAACAAAGCTCGGCGGCCTACCGCGCCCTTAATCCCAACGGATTGATCCCGACCCTGGAAACCCCGCAAGGGCCACTCTTTGAAACCGGCGCAATCTTGCTCTGGCTGGCCGACACCCATGGCGGGCTTGGCCCTGATCCCGCAGATCCGGCGCGCGGGGACTTTCTCAAATGGCTGTTCTTTGTGGCCAACACCCTGCACCCCTGCCTGCGGATGCTGTTCTATCCGGAAAAATACATCGGCACGGGCCATCAAGATGCGCTGCGCAGGGGATTGCAGGCCCAATTGAAACAGGGCTTTGCAACCCTCGATACCTATGCCTCCCAATCAGAGACCTGGCTCAGCGGCCGAAAGCCCGGCGTGCTTGATTTCTACACCGTTGCCCTGCTGCGCTGGCCCGCGCTCTACCCGTCAGACGCTGATCGCAGCTGGTTCACGCTGGCCGACTACCCTGCTTTGCAAGATCTTTGCACCCGCATCGAAACCCTGCCCTGCACCGCCGCCTTGCAAAAGGCCGAAGGTCTGGGCGATACACCCTTCACCGCGCCCCGGCGCCCCACCCCTCCAGAAGGCTCGGCCACCTGATGTTTCTTTCGGTTTTTGACATGTTCAAAGTGGGCATTGGCCCGTCTTCCTCGCACACGATGGGGCCCATGGTGGCCGCCGCACGGTTCCTGAACCAGATGCGCGCCTCGCCCTTCCACTTTGCCGGGCTGCGCGCCTCCCTGCACGGATCGCTGGCGTTCACCGGTGTCGGCCATGCCACGGACCGCGCCACCATTCTCGGGCTCGCAGGGTTCACCCCGGGCGATTATGACGCCGACCGCGCCGAGGCGGTGCTGGCTCAGATCAACGAAACCCATGAAATCACGGTCGGCGGATTGCCGCCCCTGCGGTTCAACCCAAAGACCGATATGATCTTTGACTACGATCATAAGCTGGAAGGTCACGCCAACGGCATGATGCTGATGGCCACGGACGCCCAAGGCGACGTCACCTTGAGCGAAACCTTCTATTCCATCGGCGGCGGCTTTGTCATGACCGAAGCCGAACTGGCAGCAGGAAAAGACACCGACGAAGGCGCGCCTGTGCCCTTTCCGTTCAAATCGGCCGCCGAAATGCTGGAGATGGCCAAAGCGTCCGGCAAATCCATTGCCCAGATGAAACGTGACAACGAAGTGTCCCGCAACGGCGAGGTGCATCTGCGCTCCGGCACCAAACGGCTTTGGCAGGTGATGAACGATTGCATCAACCGCGGTCTGGCGACCGACGGCATCCTGCCCGGCGGCCTGTCCGTCAAACGCCGCGCCAAGGGCATCCATGACGCCCTGATCGCCGAACGCGGGCTGAACCAATCCGCGCCGCACACCATCAATGACTGGATGAGCGTTTATGCCATGGCGGTGAACGAAGAAAACGCAGCTGGCGGACAGGTTGTAACCGCCCCCACCAATGGCGCGGCCGGCGTGATGCCGGCGACCCTGCGCTATTACCTTGACCACGTACCGGGCGCCTCGGAAAGCCATGTGGAAGACTTCCTGCTGACCGCGGCCGCTATCGGCGGGCTGGTCAAGTTCAACGCCTCGATCTCGGGCGCCGAAGCGGGCTGTCAGGCCGAAGTGGGCTCTGCCGCGGCCATGTCTGCCGCCGGCCTCTGCGCGGTCATGGGCGGAACACCCGAACAAATTGAAAACGCGGCGGAAATCGCACTGGAGCACCACCTCGGCATGACCTGCGATCCGGTCAAAGGGCTGGTGCAGGTGCCCTGCATCGAACGCAACGGGTTGGGCGCGATCAAGGCGGTCTCGGCTGCCTCCCTGGCGCTGCGCGGCGATGGCACCCACCTTGTGCCCCTGGACGCCTGTATCGAAACCATGCGTCAGACCGGTGCGGATATGTCCGAGAAATACAAGGAAACCTCGCTGGGCGGCCTGGCCGTCAACGTTCCCAACTGCTGATCAAACACGGCGATTCTATTTGGGGTCAAGGATGCGCAGCACCGGGCCTGCCCGGCTTGTCCTTGAGGCCGAATGGAATCGTCCCCACCCTCGAATAGGTGCCTTGAGCGCAGACCTGCGGCTCAAGCACCTCTGCGCAAAACGGGCCACTGCCCTCACCTCCGCAACCCTGTCAAGGCAAGGGCTCGCGCCGCCCCCCGCGCCAAATATCACGTCGCGGCCCCTGCGGGCCGCGCCCGCCGGATCACGCTCCGCGCCGGACTTTCACCTCATAACCGCGTTCCTCGGGTTCATCATCCACCAGTTCCTGCGGGAAACCGGGGACGGTCACACTCAGGCCCGTCGCCTCTTCCAGCCGCTCGATCATCCGGTCCGACTGTGCCCGTTCGCCAAAGCGCTTCTGCCCGTCAGTCATCATCTCGATCATCAAGGGCGACAGCTCCAGCGGCACGCCGTGATCATCGGCCAGTTTCTGGAACAAGCCGATGTCCTTTTGCACAAGATCCATGGTGAAATTCACATCCCGCGACCCCGACAGGATCAGCTGGCTTTCGGTCTCATGCACAAAGCTCGTGCCAGAGGACATCGCGATTGCCTCATAGGTCATGGCAAGGTCCATACCGGCAGCTTTCATCACCGTCAACGCCTCGCACAAAGACAAAAGGTTCATTGTTGCCAGATAGTTGGTCATCACCTTTAACGTACTGGAGGTGCCCACATCGCCGACATGCAAAATCCGCCGCCCCATATGGGTCAGGATCGGCAACACCTTGTCAAAGGTCTGCCGCGTACAGCCGGCATAGATCGAGATGTTGCCGGTCCCGGCCCGGTGACAGCCCCCGGACACGGGGCAGTCCACCGCCTCACCGCCGGCAGCAATCACCGCTTCGGCATGGGCCTTGATCTGATCGGCATCCGTGGTCGACATTTCCATCCAGATCTTGCCCTTCCCCACATGGGGCAGCATATCCGCCACCACCGCCGCACAGGCCGCCGGGCTGGGCAGGCAAGTGATCACCGCGTCGCATTCTTGCATGAGCTGCGCTGCGGATCCCCCAGTGGCCGCGCCGCGTTCGGCGAAATCGGCCACCAGATCGGCGTTCAGATCGAAGACCGTAAGATCCACCCCGTTGCGCAGCAGCGATCCCGCCAGTTTGCCGCCGACATTCCCCAGCCCAATAAACCCAACTTTCATCTGCATCTCCCTGATATCTTTACCCATCAGCGAGGCCCGCCCGCGACCTGTCGCGCCTGATCGCGACGTTCTGGCCTTTAGGCGACATCACGCGGCCCAGCTTCCTAGAACCGCTCTCCCAGCAGGCGATAGCACCAGAAGGCCTCCTGCGTTTCAATCATCCGGTTCAGCTTGGCGGGGGAAAAGCCTGTGGCGCGGCGCACCGCGCGCCCCATGTGCGACTGATCGGCAAATCCTGCATCCACGGCAATCGCCGCCAATGGCGCGTCTTTCTCTGCCACTGAAATCTGATGCAGCCGGTCAATCGCTGCATGAAACGCCAGGGTTTGCCGCGACTGCCCGCTCCAGCGTTTGATCCGCCGTTCCATCGCCCGCAAGCTGCGCCCCGGCCCGGCCAATGCGGCGCGGTGCATCAGGGACCGCGACCAGCCCGACAACCACGGACCGCCCGTCCAGCCAACAGCGGAAGGGCGAGATTTCGACCGCTCTGCCATCAACACGGCGCAGAATTGCGCCCAAGCTGCATCCGCAGGCAAGCCCTGCGCATACCCACCAATTGCGGCCTCAAGAAACGCCGGGACCGGACCACCCTGCGCCTCTTCCGACAGCCCCTCCCAGGCATCGGGGAACAGCCCAACCGAAATGGCATAGACCGGGCCGTCACTCCAGCTGGTTGTCGGGCTGGCCTGCGGCGGGGTCAGGGACAACCGATCAATTTCAGGCAATTGGTGGGCCACAGCCACATCGCAGCCTTCAGGCAAAATGCGCAGCCCACCTTCGATCACAAAGGACACCGAGACCAATGGCGAGGCCGGAAAATGGTTCAACCTGTCCGCATCGCTCAGGGTGCAGCCGCGCGTATCGCGCAGAATGCCCGCAAACACCGCGTCCGCCAAAGCCGCAGGCGGCAAGAACAATTTGGAAATGGGTGCCACGCTTTTGTCCTCGACTGTCGGGATCATTCTATTGCGGGCGGGCAGTCTCTGGCAAATCCAAACCGACCTTCTCAAAGCCGGAGCATCCGATGTCCAAGATCAAATTCAGCGGGCCGTTTTCCCTGCGCCTGTCCAGCTTTCTCGCGATCAACAAGATCGCTCTCGCCACCTATGCCCGCCACGCTCTTGGCCGCCGGTTGGAGCGGACATGGGACGCGCATTTTGAGATCGGCATCCGCTTTTGGCGGCACCAGTTCACCAAGGCATTGGCCATGGATGATATAGACAAAGGCCGTGCATTGTTTGACAGCCTGCAAACCGAAACTGACGATCACTATGCCGTCAGACGGAGCACAAGCGACAGTCCAAAGGGAGTGTGGCACCACCCTGAAACACGATCAAGCGCAGCAACCCTGCTCTATCTACACGGCGGCGGCTATACATTTCACGGCGCAGTCAGCCACCGCTATGCCGATATGCTGGCGCATCACAGTGGGGCGCCGCTCTTTGCCCCCGATTACCGCCTCACGCCGGAACATCCTCATCCAGCGCAGTCAGATGACGCCTTTGCCGCGTGGCAATATCTGCGCGAAACCGGTCCCGCCAAGCAGATCGTGGTGATCGGTGACAGTGCAGGCGGGCATATGGCCCTCAGCCTGCTGCAACGGCTCAAGATCGAGGGAGAGCCGCAGCCCGCCCTTTGCATTGGCCTCTGCCCCTGGACGGATATCGGGGATCGCGGGGCAAGCCTTCATGGCAACGATTCCTATGATCTGGTGCAAGGCTGGATGGCGTTAAGGTTCGGCGAATGGCTTGACCCAAAAGGCACTTTCGGGCGGCTTGCGCTGTCGCCCATTGCCTATGATTACAATGGCTTGACACCAATCTATCTACAGGCAGGCGGCCGCGAGATATTGCGCGACATGATCCGGGACTTTGCCCGCGCACAGGCCGCGAAGGGCGCTGATATATTGCTCGATCTGTGGCCCGACATGGCCCATAACTTTCAGGCCCTGGACAGCACCAGACAGTCATCAACGGAGGCCCTGCAGCGCATCTGCGCGGCCGTTGAGGCCTTCGCAGGGGCAGGTCCGTCCATGACCGCTGGCCCTGCCACCGAAGTTTGCCATGGCGCGACCTTTTCTTGCGCGGACCACACGGAGGCGGACGCAAAAACCATCGGCCAATTCGCTGTGCAATCCAGCCTTTGACAAATCCGGCGGCGCAGGCTCAACTCCGGCCATGAGCTATCCTTCCAACCGCCCCGCGCCCCACCCCGACGATGCCGCCGCAGGCATTGACGTCACCGAAGATTTCGAACGCTTCACCCAGCGCAATGATATCTTTACCCGCGCCTTTTGGGACGATGCGGTGCGCACCAAGAGGTCCGACGCCTTCTTTGCCTCCTACCGGATGGAGGCTACCCCGCGCCGCGGTGATGGCTTTACCCAGCGTGACTTTGCCCTGCGCAATGCCTCCTGGCTGATCAGTGATCTGATCTCGGATCGCGGTGGTGACAGTGGCCGCCGCGAAGGATTTCAATCCTCGATTGCCAATGACACCCCTGTCGCCCCGATGCAGCAAGAGATCGACGATCCGGCCAAAACGTCCCATGAGATCAAACGCATCGCGCGTTTCTTTGGTGCGGACCTTTGCGGGATCACCGATATGGACGACCGGTGGCTATATGCCAGCCGCGTCGACACCCGCGATATGACGGAGGCTCCGAACGACCTGCCCGAAGGCATGACATCGGTGATCGTCATGGGCCACCAGATGGAAGAAGAGCTGGTTGCCACCTACCCCTCCGCCCTCGCCGGGGCGGCCACGGGCCGCGAATACAGCCACGAGGCCGCCGTGGTCATGCAACTGGCCGCTTATATCCGCAATCTGGGCTACGAGGCTACGGCCAGCATGAATGACACCGGGCTGGTCATCCCCTATGCGATCAAGGCAGGTTTGGGCGAATACGCCCGCAACCAGATGGTGATCACACCGGAATTTGGCCCACGCCTGCGGTTTTCCAAGATCTTTACCAATCTGCCCCTGACCCATGACCGGCCCGAGCCCAAGGGCGTGCGCGCCTTCTGCGATATCTGCACCAAATGCGCCGATGCCTGCCCGGTCAAGGCGCTGCCCTTTGGCCCGCCCGAGGTTGGCGGCAGCAACCCATCCGCGATCAAGGGCGTGCGCAAATGGACATCCGATGCCGAGAAATGCTTTGGCTTCTGGGCCAAGATGTCATCCGATTGTGCGATCTGCATGCGGGTCTGCCCGTTCAACCGCGATTTTAGCAAGACCAGCCATCGTCTGTGGCTGAAACTGGCCCTGTCGCCCCTGCGCAAACTGGCGCTTTGGCTGGATCGCAACCGGGGCAAACGCCGCAAACCCTCTGATTGGTGGGCGGCGGCAGAATGATCGAAGGGCTCAGCCATATCACCTTTATCACCCGCAATCTTGACCGAATGGAGGAGATCCTGACAACCGTCTTCGATGCGCGAAAAATCTACGACAGTGGAGATAAGACATTCTCTCTCGCGCGCGAACGGTTCTTTGACATCGGCGGGGTCTGGGTTGCCGCGATGGAAGGTGATCCGCTGGTCGATCAAACCTACAACCACGTCGCCTTCAAAATGGGCGCGGATGACTATGACGACCGCCTCGCCCGGATCAAGAAACTGGGCCTGACCCTGCGCGAGGGCCGGGCGCGCGTCGAGGGGGAAGGCCATTCGCTCTATTTTTATGACGATGACAACCACATGTTCGAATTGCACAGCGGCACCTTGGACACCCGGCTGGCGCGATATGCCAAAGGACGCACCTAGTTCTGTGCAACCCTGCACAGCCGCCCTGAGTTTCGGCCCTATTGGCGCATGAGTTGCACAGCCCTATATCCATCTCAACGCTGAGAAAGGAGAATGCTATGTCTCTCAGACCCACATTGGAAACCCGCCGCGCCACCCCAACGCTTGAGGGCGCCGGCGTGAAACTGCACCGCGCTTTCGGCTTTCAGGATCCCTCCGAACTGGATCCCTTCCTGCTGTTCGATGATTTCCGCAACGAGCGGCCTGAAGACTTTGAAAAAGGCTTTCCCTGGCACCCGCATCGGGGCATCGAGACCATCACCTATGTGCTGGAAGGCACCGTGGAGCATGGAGATTCGCTGGGCAACACCGGCACATTGGGCGCGGGTGATGTTCAATGGATGACCGCCGGTTCCGGCATCATGCATCAGGAAATGCCCGGCGGAAACGCACGCGGCCAGATGCACGGATTTCAGCTTTGGGGCAATCTGCCCGGCGCGCAGAAAATGTGTGCGCCGCGTTATCAGGATGTGACTTCGGCGGATATTCCGGTTGTGACAGATGACGATGGCACCCGCGTCAAGGTGATCACGGGTGAGTTCTGGGGCAAACGCGGCCCGGTGGACGGCATCGCCGCCGATCCGCAATACCTTGATGTCTTTGTCCCTGCAGGCGTGAAAAAGACCTTCAGGATCGATACCTACCGCCGCGCCTTTGCCTATGTTTTCGATGGGGCTGGCGCATTTGCCGATGCCTCTGCCCCGTCCGGCGTACTGCTGGAAAAAGAAGTCGCGGGTCAAGAGCTGAACATCCGCGATCTGTCGGGTGATCGCACGCTTATCCGCTTTGGCACAGGTGACGAAGTCACGGTTCAGGCTGGCCCCGATGGCATCCGCTTTCTGCTGATTTCAGGTGCGCCGATCGAAGAACCCGTCGCATGGCATGGCCCCATCGTGATGAACACCCGCGAGGAGCTGATGCAGGCCTTTCAGGACCTCAAGAACGGCACCTTCATCAAGCCGGTACACTGACCTTGGATGGGCGGCGCACCCCCGCCGCCCTCACCACAAGGCATCCCACGCTAATAGGGCAAACGCCCCTCTCTTCATTTGGCCAAAAAAACTCAAGAGCACCACGAGCGCCCATCACCAACAGCAGTTATGCGCGTCACCCCGCGCCAACCGCCTTGCGGACCATATCCCAATACTGCGCCACAACCTCGTTCAGCGACAAACGCCCGCCGGACCGGAACCAGGTGTTGACCCCGGTCAGCATCGCAATGATCGCCAGCGTGACAATTTTGGTATCGCTGACGACAAAAACCCCCGCCGCCGCGCCGGCCTGCAAGATGGCTTCGAGATGATCTTCATACCGCCGGCGCAACGCCTCGATCTGGCTGAAGTTTTCAGGCGTCAGATTGCGCAGTTCCATATAGGCGATAAACACCGCATCCGGGCGATCCGCGTGAAATCGGATGTGGAATTCAACAAAATCGCGCAGGGCCTGAAGCGCGGATTTGCCCTCGGCCACCGGCACCTCGGCCAGCAGGTCGGTCATATGCCCCTGCATCAGATCAAACAGCAGCGACTGTTTGTCCGGCGTATAATTATAAAGCGCCCCGGCCTGCACGCCGACCTCGGCCGCAATGGCCCGCATCGACACCGCGGCATATCCGCCCTGCGCAAACAGCCGCAGCGCAGCCGCCCGCACGCGGGGGCCGGTGATATCAGAATGAGATCCGGTGGTTCTTGCCATGGGGGCAATTTAATGAACAATCGTTCAAAAGCAAAGCCCGCTTGCACGCCCTGCCCCACTGATGCAAAAACAGATCCATGATGCAAACGCGTTCTCCATACGTCTGCGCCTTTGCGCTGCTTTTTGCAGCGGGCTGTACGACGTTTCCGCAGCTTGATGACAGCATTCGCCCAGAGGTGCGCGATGCCGATTACGCAACGCTTGTGCCGCTGTCCACATTGCAGACCAGCACGGACCCCATCCGTATTGATCCTGCCCAGACCCAAGCGGAACTGAATGGCCGTCTTGCCGGGTTGCGCGCCCGTGCCGATCGTTTGCGCGGCACCGTGCTGACCGGACGGGAAAAGCAGCGGCTGCAAGAAGGCTTGCAATAGGCATCTGGCGCGTTGCAAGCGCCGCTTGAACCCGCTACATCGCCTTTAAAGCCTGCCGTATTGGGCAGCCCCTATTTATTTTGAATTGCTACAAAGGAACCTCACATGTCTGACCCGCTTCGCCTTGGTATCGCCGGTTTGGGCACGGTGGGTATTGGTGTGGTGCGCATCATTCGCCAGCAGGCAGCACTGCTGTCCGCCCGCACCGGACGAGAGATCACAATTTCCGCGGTTTCTGCCCGCAGCAAAGGCCGGGATCGCGGCATTTCGCTGTCTGGTTACGCTTGGGAAGATGATCCGGTGGCCCTCGCAACCCGCGACGATGTTGATGTCTTTGTTGAGCTGATGGGCGGCGAAGATGGCCCTGCCAAAGACGCAACCGAGGCGGCGCTGAAGGCAGGCAAACATGTGGTCACGGCCAACAAGGCAATGCTGGCCATCCACGGCCAGGCGCTGGCCGAACTGGCCGAAGCCAAGGGGCTGACCCTGCGCTACGAGGCCGCTGTTGCTGGCGGCATTCCGGTGATCAAGGCCCTGTTCGAAGGGCTGGCAGGCAATGAGATCAAGCGCGTGATGGGTGTCATGAACGGCTCTTGCAACTACATCCTGACGCGCATGGAAAATTCCGGCAAAACCTATCAGGAAATCTTCGCCGAGGCCGATGGCCTTGGCTACCTTGAGGCAGACCCGCAGCTGGATGTGGGCGGGATTGACGCCGCCCACAAGCTGGCGATCCTCAGCGCCATCGCCTTTGGCACCAAGGTCGATTTTGACGGTATCCAGCTGGAAGGCATAGAGCGGGTCAGCATCGAGGATATCAATGCTGCCGCCGATATGGGCTATAAGATCAAGCTCCTCGGCGTCGCCCAGAAAACGGGCCGCGGTCTGGAACAGCGCATGCAGCCTTGCCTTGTCCCTGAAACATCACCGCTTGGCCAACTTGACGGCGGCACCAATATGGTGGTCATCGAAGGCGATGCCGTCGGCCAGATCGTTCTGCGCGGCGCAGGTGCGGGCGAAGGTCCAACCGCAAGCGCGGTGATGGCCGATGTCTGCGACATTGCACGGGGCTGGTCCGGTCCGGTCTTTGGCCAGCCTGCCGCGACGCTGGAAACCTCGCAATCGGCGCAGTCACAGGCCGCCGCCCCTTATTATCTGCGCATGGCCTTGGTCGACAAACCGGGTGCCTTGGCCAAGATCGCCACCGTTCTGGGCGAAGCAGGCGTGAGCATCTACCGGATGCGCCAGTATGAGCATGATGCCCCCTCCGCGCCGGTGTTGATCGTCACGCACAAGACAACCCACGCCGCGCTTGAGGCGGCGCTTGAGAATATGCACGGCACAGGCGTTTTGGCCGGTGAACCGGTCGCCCTGCGCATCGAAGAGGTCTGATCGCGGGCAGATCCCAATCTGATACCAAAAAGGCGCGAGATCATTTGATCCCGCGCCTTTTTTTGCATCTGGCAACTGGCTTAAGTGCGTTGGCGTTCAAATTCAGCCCAAGCCGCCTCAAAGCTGGCAAAGTCAAAGCCCGGCGCGCGGGCGGCATTCAGAACGATCTTCTCTGTTTCAAGCAGCTTGGCAATCGCCCCGCCAATAGCGCCCAGATAATCGTCCGGGATCACCAATGCGCCGTGGCGGTCTGCATGCACCATCTCGTTGTCTGCAACTTCCATACCAAAGACGGTCACCGGTGTCGCGATTTCCAGCACATGCACAAAACCGTGGCTTGGCCCCACCGATCCGGCAATCACCGGAAAGTTGTCAGGCAAATCGCCCAGATCGCGCATCACCCCGTTGGTCAAGGCTCCGGCTAGGCCAAAGCCTTTGTGGACACTGGTGTTGATCTCGCCCCAATAGGCACCGATGGCCGCATCACCATCCACGTCTTCGACCACCGCCAGCGCCGGACGCGGGCCGCTGGCCATGTGGCGGTAATAATCCATACGCCGGGCGCGGATCACATCCGCCGCTTCTGTTGGCGGCGCAATCGCCGAGATTTTGGCCGTGCGGGCGCGGCCCACGATGGCCCCCGCGCCAGGATCACTGCACAGCACCGTGCCGCGCGTGAAACGGTCAAAACCGCGCTTGCCCTCCACCACCTCGATGGCGTTGCACACGGTTGGCGTATCGACAGAGCGCAGCAGCGCCAGCAGTTGTTCATCCATTGTCTATCTCCTCAAGCCAGCGGCGCAGCGCGGCGGTTGTTTCGTCAGGTTGTTCCAGCACCGGCAAATGGCCCGCGCCTTCGATGATGCACAGCCGTGATTGGGGCATCAGACCGGCCATCAATTCATGCCGCTCCACCGGGCAAAGCAGATCCTGCCGCCCGCAGAGCACCAGCGCCGGACCGTCAAAGCAGCGTAATGTTTCGGTCTGGTCGGGCCGGTTCATCAGGGCAACGGATTGGCGGCAAAACACCTCCGGCCCCAGCGCCAATGCCATATCCATACACAGATCTAGGATCTCGCCCCGGCGCGGCCCATCACTGAGGTAATTGGGCTTCATCTCGTCGCGCATCACGCTATCAAGCTGGCCATTGCGGGCCTTGTCCATCTGCGGGGCGCGTCGGGCTTTGACCTCATCTTTTTCCGCCAATGGATTGGTGTCCATCAGGGCCAGCCCCGCAACGCGGTCCGGCGCCTGGCGCAAGACCTCCATCGCCACGATCCCGCCCATCGACAACCCGCCAAGGGCAAATCGCGGCGGCGCTGTGGCAAGGATCGTTTCGGCCAAGGCCTCGACACTATCCGCGCTGGCAAGGTCATAGACCTCTACCGCACGGCCCGCGCCGAAAACATCAATCTGGGGGGAAAACAGCCGGGCATCACACATCATGCCCGGCAACAGAACAAGCGGGGTTGTCACTTGACCAGTGCCACCCCTTCGGCCAATGCCGACAGCTTGGCATAGGCGATATCGGGATCCACAGTGCCAAATCCGGCAAAGGTGCCAAAGCCGCAATCGCTTCCTGCGATGACCCTGTCCTTGCCTACGATATCGACAAACCGCTGGGTCCGCTGCGCCACCAGTTCGGGATGCTCGACAAAATTGGTGGTGGTATCGACGACACCGGGCACCAGCACCTTGTGATCCGGGATATCCGCCTTGCGGTCCCGGAACGTGGTCCATTCATGGCCATGGCGCGGATTGGAGGTTTCGAACAACACATACTGCGCCTTGGCAGACATCAGCGTATCAAACATGGTCGCCATCGGCACGTCGCAGATATGCGGCCCCTCGTAGTTGCCCCAGCAGATGTGAATGCGCACTTTGTCTTCCGGCACGTTTTGCAGCGCATGGTTCAACGCCTCGACATGGGAGTTGGCGATCTTCACAAACTCTGCATCGCTCAGATCGTTGAACAGCATGTGCCGCGACAACGCCAGATCCGGGCAATCAAGTTGCAGGTCCAGACCCGAGGCCACAATCGCCTCGTATTCGTCTTTCATCGCATCCGCCAGCGCCGCCAGATAGGCCTCGCGGGTGGCATAGTGATCGTTCTGCAAAAACAGCGAGATCACACCGGGCGATGCTGCATTCATAAAACCGCGCTCTGCTCCATGCGTGGCCATCGCGGCCTTGAGGTTGGCAATGTCTTTCTCAAGCTCGCCCTGACCTTTGGATTTGACCGGCCCTACGCACATCGGGCGGGCATATTGCGGGGTGCCGCCGTCATCGGCCAAACGTTTGAGAAAGCCGGGAAATTTCTTGAGATCCGCTGGCGCGTGGCGGGGGCTGTCGCCGTCAAATCCGGTGTAGCGGTCTTTGACATAGGTGGCATAGCTGATCTTGGAGGTTTCCCCGTCCGAGACAATGCTGACGCCCGCCTCAACCTGTTTGCGCACGGTGTCCGACACCGCCGCCGTCATCGCCGCGTCAAAGGCCGCCGGATCGTAGTTTTCGTTGTTTTCGCGGGCGAAAATGAAATCCACGACCTCTTGGGTCCGGGGCAAAGAGCCCACATGGGTGGTTTTGATCGTTGTCATGTGGGCTCTTCCCTTGTTTAGTTTTCGGTCCAGGTTGCGCCGGCCGGATCATCGGTCGCGGTTACACGATAAAGGCTGGCCTCGCCGGTCATGGAGGGGGCCAGCGCATGGGCCTCCTGTGGGTTGATCAGCGCGGTGTCACCGGGGTTTAGCACAGTTTCATAACCTTCAAAACGCAATGTCCAATGGCCGCGCATCGGCATCAGAACAACATGTTTGTCATGGCTGTGCATCTCGTCCGCGATGGACCCACGGGTCAGGAAATCCACCTCGAAACCCGGTTTGTCTTTCAGCAATGCATCGGTGCCGATCACCTTGGCCGGCTTCTTGCCCGCCAGTGCCATCAGATCCCAGTACCGCGCGACATATCGCGGCACGACATTTTCCACGGGCACTTCGGGGAATTCCTTGAGCTGTTCGGCGCTCAACAATGGCATGGGCGATACATTGTGCGGCAGTTCCTGGCCCTTCTTGGTGTCATAAAGCACACCGTTCTCGCCCAGAACCAATCCATGTGCACTGGCCTCTTCGATCACATGCGGCGCCCAGGTCACGCCGCCACCTGCATCGTCACCGCCAAGGATGGCCATGATCATCCCGTAATCGGTGCCGACGTTTTCAAAGCCGCGGAAAATGCCGGTGGGGATGTTAAAGATATCCCCTTCTTCGGCGATAAATTCGCCCGCTGTGCCGTGCAGACCCCAGAAAAAGCGCCAGCGCCCCTTCAGAACAAAAAACACCTCTGCCGTGGTGTGGCTGTGCAGAGAGTTGCGGCATTTGGGCGGTTGTCCCGCCGCCCCGATGTTAAAGCCGGGGGTGTCGCGGATATGGACGTGTTGGTCCGGGCTTTCGGAAACCCCGCCGCCGATGATGGTAAAGTTTTCCTTTTGATCGCTGCCCGGTGTGTGAGCGTCGATAAAGGCGGTTTTGCAGGGCTTCAGCTCGCCATAGCGAACGATGCGTTTTTCGATGTCTGCGCGTGTCATATGAATATTCCGTTTGTTCAGTTGTCTGGTTTTGGATGTGGGCCGATGGCCCGTTCAGATCACTGCAACTCCCGGTGGGCGCAGGTTCAGCCGCCGCGCACGGCGGCTTTGGAAATAAGCATGCAAACGCCGGGTCTGCGCGGTCTCGCACAGGCCCGATGTCTGGCAAAAGGGCTGTTGCCCTGCGTCCATTTTAAAGGTCTCCGGTCTGAAGCAGGATTTGCTTCCAGACAGATGTTTCGTCAAACAAGGACCATTCGCGGCGCAGCTTGGGCTCGCCGCCCACAAGCGCCCCAAATTCGGCGTGACTTGCACCGAGGATGAACACATCCTTGCCCGTGGGCACACCAAAGCTGCCCCAACCGCTGTGCTTGCCGTGCAAGGTCCAGCGCAAGGCTGCTCGGGGCGGCATCATTGGATCATCGCGGCCAATCGTGTGGTGGATCTTGAACTCCGCATTCGGGAAGGACGCCCGAAGCCCCATCCAGAACTGGTCCGCCCCGTCGAATGACATCGCTTCAATGCCGCCCGGATAATAAAGGTTTGCCGCGCGGTCATATTCCTGCGGGATCACGGTAAAATCGGCATTCATGATACGGGTCAGGATATCGGCGAACCGCTGTCCCCATTCATTGTCGTTGCCGGTGCCCTTGTAGGGGCCTTCGACGTCATTTGCCGGGGTATAGGGCCGTACACAATTTTCCGGACCACCCTCGCGGGCGATGAGATCACGGGCATAGTCCTTGGGGTCCACGCCCAGCTGGCGCACAATCGCACCCTGATCGCGGATCAGCCATTCGTCGTTGATCTGGTTATTGATCGCATGGCAATCCGCAAGAATCCGGTAACCCAGTTTCTTGCCCGTTGCCGCGCCGTAAACGCCAGGATTGCTGTGCGTTGCCGTCGAATACAGCCGGTGTGAGCTAAGCATGCCCTCCTCGGGCGTGCCGGACCAGATGACGTCTTCGCCAAACAGGGTCCGGTCAGGAAACTCCGCCAGCGTGGCCATGGTGGCCGCAATCACCCCTTCATTGCCAACCACAACCGAGGCAGGTGAGCGCACAACGATGTCGGGTGCATAATATTGGTGCAGCGTGGAAATGCCGCGATCTTCCCAGATCTCTTTGGTGATACCGATGATATAGTCGGGAAAATCGGTGAATTTAGGGTCAAACCCTTTCATTGTGTCCATCCTTCAGGAATGCGTGCCGAGCTGCGTACAACCAGCTGGCCTTCTATTTCAAACAGGCCGGGTTTTCCGGCTGGTTTTTCAATTTGGTCGATCAGAGTTTCGACCGTTGCATCGACCATGCGATTGACCGGTTGCCGCAGCGTTGTCAGGTCGTAAGAGCCCCAACTTGCCATTGGCACATCGTCATATCCCACAATCGAAATGTCTCTGCCGGGGGTCATCCCGGCGTCGCGGACCGCGTCCATCACGGCAAAGGCCATGTGATCGTTGCCAACAAAAATCGCATCTGCCGGGTCTGGACGGTCCACCAGGGACCGCGCCGCCGCCATTGCGATATCGCGTTTATACATGCCTTCCAGCACGTCAAACGGCTCCACCCCTGCCGCTTCAAGCGCGGTAACAAACCCCTCTTGGCGATCACGGCCCGTCGAACTGCCCTGCCAACCGGCGATATGGGCGATCCGCTCATGTCCGCCAGCCATCAGGAATTCCGCCACCTTGGCGCCGCCCAACACGTTGTTTGAGGTGACGTTGGAAAACCCTTCGCCGTTTTGGCCCCGGTTGAACAGAACGACAGGAATCCCAGCCGAGCGCGCCCGCGCCGCCAGATCCGAACTCATCGAAACCGACGCCGCGACAATGCCATCGACCTGATAATCCATCAGATCCTGCAAAACGCTGTCGATCCCGTCGGTGGAGTTTGGCGCGGTGAAGATCAGGATGTGATAGCCCTTGGCCTGCAAGGCATTTGAAAGCAGTTCAAGCGCGACGGGATAGAATTGGTTTTCCAGATAGGCCACCACCAACCCGATGATGCGGCTGCGCCCTGATACCATCGCACGGGCCAGAACATTGGGCCGGTAGCCCAGTTCTGCCGCGGCAGTGCGCACCTTCTCCACAGTCTTGGCCGAGGCCGAAGCACCGGGCGTGAACACCCGGCTGACCGCCGATTGGCTTACGCCTGCGCGGGCGGCAACTTCTGCTGAGGTGACCTTGTTCTGCGCCATCAGTCTGCTGTCCATCCTCCGTCGATCAGCATCGCCGTGCCGGTGACAAGCGCAGAGGCATCTGAGGCCAGATAGACCGCCGCGCCCATGATATCCTCGACCTCGCCTGCGCGGCCCAGCTTGATCTTCTCTTCGATCCAGGCGCGTTTGGCCGGATCATCAAATGTCGGGCGTGTCAGGTCGGTCAGGATGAAGGTCGGGCAAATGGTGTTGATGCGGATTTTCGCCGGTCCCCATTCAATTGCCATCGCCTTGGTCATGCCTTCCACGGCATGTTTGGACGCACAATAAAGCGCCCGTTCCTGTCCTCCGACATGGCCCATCTGGCTGGAGATCGTGATCAGTGAACCCGGCTTGCCCGCATCCATCAACCCCTGTGCCACGGCTTGGGCCAAGAAATAGGTGCCGCGCACGTTCACGCCCATCACCGCGTCAAAGTCCTCTGACGTTGTGTTCAGCGCCGGAGCATGGCGCGCCGTGCCAGCGGCATTGAGCAGGATATCAAACGGATCGGCCGCACCGACAGCTGCGCGGGTGCCTTCCAGATCGCCGATGTCCAGCGGCATGATCTCCGCGCTCCAGCCCTTTTCAGCAAAGGCCGCCGCGCAGTCTTCCAAGGCGCCGCGCCGCCGGGCCGCCAGCGTGACAGAGGCGCCCGCCTCTGCCAAAGCGGTCGCGCAGGCCAGCCCGATCCCGGAAGACGCCCCCGCAACAAGGGCGCGTTTTCCATCCAGACGAAAGGACGGTGTTGAAGGCAATTCCATCAAGGGTCTCCTACTGGGAATGGCACCGCGCCGGGCACGCGGGCCTTGTTGAACTCCCGCAGACGGGCAAAGACGTCGACACCCAATTGCCGGTAGGCATCCAGAATATCAACCGTCACCCAGTTCTCGCGGATCTTGCCATCTTCAATACGCCAGAAATCCAGCGACCGCATGGTGATTTTCTTGCCCGAAGGGGCAATCCCGAGCCAACCGTCATGGGTCACGGTCTGGATCATATTGGGCCAGCCCGTGACGGCAGCATAATTGTTGTCGCCAAAGAAGTGATAAGTGATCTCATCCACATATTGGCCGCGGTCCGGCATGCCGCCCAGAAACGGGATCTGGTGCCAGTTGCGAAAGCCTGCATAGCCGCGCCCGGTTCCGATGCCCGCAGGCCCGTACCAGTTCATACGTTCGTCCCAATACTTGGGCATTTGCATGACTTCAGGACCGCCTTTGGACGGATGCAGCTTGAGATGTTCCAGCATATCCACGATCAGGTCGCAGCTTTGCTGGCTTTGCTCAGGATCACGCGCGGGGCGGTGCAGCCCATCACAGGTGGCCGGCCCCGGCACGCAAAACTCGCGCCCCAGCGAAGGCGACATGGGCCATGCATTGGCCTGCATCATCACTTCGGGGATGTCCCAGATCGCCTGAAACTCCACCACTTTGCCGTTCTCGAACCTGTAGAATTCGTGAAACCGCATGTGGCACAAATGGCCCGTTGGCGGGATATCCAGAAACGGCGCGGCAAAGGTGCCGTAGAAATGCCCGCCGCAGCCGACCCATTCTGCCCCGTCGCCATCCTGCCCTGCCATCACGATCCAGTCGCGCCGCTCCACGTCCGGCCAAGCGGCCCGAAGCGGGGCCAAGGCCCCATCATAAAACGCCTCTGCCCCGATCAAATCGCCGAAGGGGTGGCAGTGGTGGAACACTGCGTCCGGCGCTGCGATGTCGTCAAGCGCCGCGCGAATCCCCGCGGCGTCCCAATTGTATTGGGCCGCCCGCAGGGCCCCGAGGGCCGCCTTATTTGCATCATGGCTGTTTAGCGTCATTCAGCCGCCTCGCCGTATGGAACGTTCTGTCCGCCGTAGCGGCGGACACGCAAGTTGCATTGTTCGGCGTGGCCGACAAAGCCTTCGAGCAGGCACAGGCGAGAGCCATAGGCGCCGATCATCGCGGCGGCTTCGTCCGTGGTGACTTTCTGATAGCTGTGGGTCTTGAGGTATTTGCCAACCCACAGACCGCCCGTGTAGCGACCGGCCTTCTTGGTGGGCAGCGTGTGGTTGGTGCCGATCACCTTGTCGCCATTGGCCACATTGGTGCGCGGACCCAGGAACAGCGCGCCATAGCTGTGCATGTTCTCCAGATACCAGTCATCACGGTCCGTCATCACCTGCACATGTTCATAGGCCATGTCATTGGCGACCTGCAGCATCTCGTCATGGCTGTCGCAGAGCACCACATCGCCAAAGTCTTCCCAGCTCACCGACGCCGTATTGGCGGTGGGCAGGATCTTCAGGATACGCTCGATCTCGCCCATCGTCGCCTCGGCCAGTTTGCGCGAGGTGGTGATCAGGCAGGCGGGGCTGTTGTAGCCGTGTTCGGCCTGGCCCAGCAGATCGGTGGCGCACATTTCGGCATCCACCGTGTCATCGGCAATCACCATGGTCTCGGTCGGCCCGGCAAACAGATCAATGCCCACCCGGCCAAACAGCTGGCGCTTGGCCTCGGCCACAAAGGCATTGCCCGGCCCGACCAGCAGATGCACCGGCGCGATGCTTTCGGTGCCGATGGCCATTGCGCCCACTGCCTGAATGCCGCCCAGAACATAGATCTCGTCCGCGCCGCCGATGTGCATCGCGGCAATCACTGCCGGGTTCGGCTCTCCGTTGAAGGGCGGTGTGCAGGCGATGATGCGCGGCACCCCCGCCACCTTGGCCGTGGCCACCGACATATGCGCCGAAGCGACCATCGGGAATTTGCCGCCGGGCACATAGCAGCCCACCGATTGCACCGGGATGTTCTTGTGCCCCAAAATCACACCGGGCAGCGTTTCCACTTCGATATCGGTCATCGAGGCCCGTTGCGCCTTGGCGAAATTGACCACCTGTTCCTGGGCAAAGCGGATGTCGGCCATGTCACGCTCGGACACCTTGGCGATGATCGCCGCGATCTCGTCATCCGACAGGCGGTAGGACGGACGGTCATAGCCGTCAAACTTCACCGCCAGCTCATGCACCGCGGCATCGCCGCGCGCCTCGATATCCGCCAAAGTGGAGGCCACAACATCCCGCACCTTCGCGTCATCTTCTGCTTTTTCTGTCTCGGGCTTGCTGCGCTTGAGAAATTCGATCGCCATTGCTCTTATCCTTGATTGTCGGGCCGGGGCGGCGTTTTTTCGCCCCGGTCATAGCTTTCCCAGCCTTCGCCGTTGAACACATCGACACCCAGCTGGGCCAATACATGCGGAAAATCGACCATCACCCAGTTGTCCGAGATCTTGCCGTCTTCAACTTTCCAGAAATCCATGTAGCGGATTTCAATTCTTTTACCTGTGGGCGCGAGACCCATGAAATCGCCCGAATGCGTGGCTTCCTGCCGGCCAAAGGCCGCGGCCCATTCGCCCATGTAAAGGCGGGCCTCGTCCACGCAGACCTTGTCCGAGAACGCCGCCTGAAAGGGGCGTTGCCAGTTGTCCTGAAACTGCGTCAGGCCGGTTTTGGTGCCGCAGCCGGTGTTGCCCATCCAGCGAAAGCTATCGTGGAAGAATGCGCCAATGCCATCAATCGTATGGTCATTCAGCCCATCCACCATGCCTTCGATCACGGCGCGGGTCTCATCTGTTTTGCTCAGGTCCGTATCACGGCTCAGCACGGCTTGTTCGGGTCGGGATCCTTTCATCGGATCATCCTTTCTTGCATAGGTTTCAGATCAGCACGCGCCGATCCTGCCTATGAAGTCCCTCGGCATCCGGTTGAGCGCCGGATGCCGGGCAGTTGCCCCATGTCGTGCCTTGCTGCTCATCAGCCTTTCACCGCACCTGCGGTCAGGCCGCTGACGATCTGGCGTTGGAACACCATCACCAGCAGGAACAGTGGCGCCGTGATCGACACCGCCGCAGCCACAGCAACCACTTGGTCAGTGGTGGTGGTTTCGCGGTTGAACATGCCTGCGATCGCCGGAACCATCGTTTGATTGCTGGCATCAAGCAGCAAAGAGGTCACGAGGAAGTCGTTATAGGCCAGCAAGAAGCTGAAGAGACCCGTCGTGATCACTCCCGGCCACATGACTGGCATGATCACCAGACGGAAGGCTTTGAAGTGCGAACAGCCGTCCACACGCGCCGCCTCGTCCAGATCCGCAGGGATGTTGGAGAAGAAGCTGCGCAGCATCCAGATCGTAAAGGGCTGGTTGATCGCCACCAGAACCGCAATCACCGCGATGGGCTTGCCGTAAAGCGTGGGCGCGTTTTCACCCAAGATCGGGGCCAGCCATTCAGAGGAGCTGATGAACACAGGCAGGTAGCCTGCGACCAGAACCGAATGCGGCAGGGCGCGGAAAATAAGTGCAATGATCAGCAGCCAGAAGGCCAGAACCGAACCGGACCGTGCCAGACCGTAGCCTGCCAATGTCCCCACCGTCAGAGAGACAGTCACAACGCCGGCGGTCACGATCAGGGAGTTGGCAAAGTTGTTGGCAAAGCCGCGTTCAAACCAGACCGTGTAATAATGTTCCGTGGTTGCGCCCAGCACATCTTTGCCAAGCGGGCCAAGCAGCGGGTTCACCACATTGCTGACCACGGGAAATACACCGAGGAACAGGAAGATCACGGCCACACCCACCAGCGCGGCGGCAATGATCCAGCCCAGCACCAGCCAACCGCCGGGAGAGTGGCGTTCGACCAGTGCGGGCAACCGCTGCATGCAGAGGCGGATCACGAAATAGATCAGCACAACGCCAAGCAGGATATCGAACAGCGAGAGCCCATTGCCATTGGCCACGGTTTCGGGGCCAAAGATCACGTTCAGCGGGTTGCTGTCGAAGGCATCCACGGGGGATTTGAAGCTCATCACCGTGATCCAGAAGATCGGGAAAGCGGCGATCACACTCCAGATCGCGAGGAAGCTGCCCGATGCGATCTTGAGTGAAGTCGGTTGTTGAAGGGCGCGAGCAGTCATTAGTGGGTCCCCCGATGGTCGCGCCAGGTGCGCTTGAGAAGTGGCACGAGCAGGATCGCAATCCCGATCATTGTCAGCATGGCCGAGGCCGATGCCCGTGAAACAGAGCGGTTGCCTGCCTGATCCGGCACAAGGAAGTCATAGGTCAGCCATTGCAGGGAAATCACGTAACCCTGGCTGCTGAAGCCAACGATCTCTTCGAAGGCACGGTAGCAATCCATCAGGTGAATGATGGTCACAAAGATAATCAGCGGCATCAGATGCGGAATAATGATCAGGCGCAGACGCTGCCAACGGCTTGCCCCGTCGATCACCGCGCTTTCAAGGCTGTCCTGGTTCACTGTCTGGAGGCCGGCATAGAAGATGATCGCGGCAAAGGGCGCGACGTGCCAGACGCGGTAGAACATCATCATCAATTCGATGGTCCAGGCCTGAGCAAAGAGCGCCAGATCCTTGGCGGTCCACCATTCCAGAAAGGCTGTCAGAATACCGTCGCCGCGGAACAGCCAGTTGATCGAAAGAGCGCCGATCACAGGTGTCACGACAAATGGCAGCAGCGAGATAAAGATCACCGGCCCGCGAATGGCGCGGCTGGCGTTGTTGATGGTCAGCGCGATCAGCAACCCGGTGCCCACAACAAGTGGCAGGGTGACCAGCGTAAACATCAGGGTAAAGCGCAGAGCTTTCCAGAAATCGATGGTTTGCAGCTTGCCCCATGCCCCTTCGGACACAGCCTCCCAGAAACGGTCCAGTTCAAGCACATTGCGGTAGCTTTGCAACCCGACGAATGTGGTCTCTGTAATGACCTCGCCATGTTCATCCAGCTCCGGGATGGTTTGTGTTTCCATCGTACAGGTCTGGGTCAGAAAACCCGGCGTGCAGGTCTCAACTTCGATGGTTTTGTAGATAGGCTGTGTCAGATTAAAGCTTTGCCAGAACACCGTGATCAGCGGGAAAGCAATAAAAATCAGCATTATCAATACGGACGGGCCGACAAATGCGGCGAATGTCTTGAACTTCATGCGACCTCCCTTTCCGGTATTCGGCTGTTTGTTAATTGAGTTGGTTTGGGAAATCGGGGCCGCCCGCACAAGGCGGCCCCGCAACCGGATCAGTCGATCAGGCCGGATTCTTTGGCAGCTGTTATATAGGCCGCTTCGATGTCTGCCAGCGCAGTTGCTGCGTCTTTTGCACCGGTCAGGTAGTCGGAGATCCCGTTACCCAAAGAGGTGTGCATGATGCCCATCGGGCCGGACGCAGGGTAAGGCTTGGCACCTTTTTGTGCGGTCGCCGCAGCGCCGGCTGCCAGTGGACCAGGCTCATAGCCTGCGATCAGCCACACAGCCGCGTCGTTGTTGGCTTTCACAACTTCCTCGTCCATGCCTTCCATCGCAACGCGGAACGCCGCTTCGGCTTCTTCGTCGGTGATGTTGGAGGCGATCACGATACCGTCCCACCAGATCGAGGAGGCAGGTGCAGCAGAACCCATTGGCGCAGCGGCCATTTTGACTTTGCCGACAACTTGGCTTTCCGCTTCGTCATCCATTGCGCCGCCGCGGCTGGCCCAGAGGTTCGCCATGGCGATTTTGCCCTGCTGGAACTGCTGCTGCACATATGTGGAATCGGACACCAGGTATTCTGGATCCATATACGCGGTCAGAGCCTTGAGTGTTTCAAGAGACTTGATGCCCTTTTCGTTGTTGATCGTTGGCATGTTGTTGCCGTCGATGAACGAACCGCCCTCGCCCAGATACATGTTGATGAACTCTTCGCCGAGGTTCCAACCTGTTTTGAAGGTGCCACCCAAGGGGTATTCAACAACGCCTGCCGCCTTGATCTTCTCAGCTGCGGCCAACACTTCGTCATAGGTTGTCGGAACAGCGATACCCAGATCGTTCAGGATGTCCTCGCGGTACATCAGGTGCTGGTTGTTCACCATCATGGCAATCGCCATGATCTTGCCATCCACAGTGATCTTCTGGTTTGGCGTCAGGTTCTGGCCGTATTTGGCAACCAGATCATCCAACGGACGGATCGAGCCGCTTGTCAGCAGCGGGATCATGGTGGAGTTGGCAACGCCGCCAATGTGATACAGCGATGGGTTCGCAGCAAAAGCTTCTGGCTGCTTTTCGCGGAAGTCCTGGTCGAGGTTGGCCTCGAAGTTCCCACATTCTGCCATCGCGTCTGTGACAGCTTTCCATGCTTCAAAGCCCGCAGACAGCGAACGCAATTCGACAGTGTTTTCAAACGCGCAGTCCGCAGCAACAATGCTGCCTGCAACGCTCATCACACCTGCCATGAGGATTGTCTTGAGTTTCATTTGGTTTTCTCCCTGTAGATAAAGCCGCGCCTTGGGGCGCGGTTCGGTTTGCCGGAGGATCAATCCTCCAGCCGTGCCCCTGTTTCTGCATCAAACAAGTGGCAGTGATCTTGAGGTATCGTGATCGACACCATATCGCCGATCTCGGCGCGGAATGTCTTGTCTGCACGGGCACTGACCAGCGCACTTCCGATCCGAACGCTGACCATGGTCGCATCGCCCAAAAGCTCCAGCGTGTAGATCGGCGCATTGATATTGCCGCCTTCCGCAGAAACCATCGCATCCTCGGCGCGGAAGCCCAAAGTGATCGGGCCGTCCTTGACCTTCAGACCCGGAATGTTGGTGTGCTTGGCCGTGAAGGCGCCGCCGGCGATCTCGCCATCGATCAGGTTCATCGCCGGGTTGCCGATAAAGCTGGCGACAAAGGTGTTGGCCGGACGGTCATAAATGTCTGTGGGGCTGCCCACCTGTTGGACGATCCCCTTTTCCATCACAACAACACGGTCCGCGAGCGTCATCGCCTCGATCTGGTCATGGGTCACGTAAATGGTGGTCGCCGCCAGCTCGTGGCTGAGGTTCTTGATCTGGGCACGGGTTGAAACCCGCAGCTTGGCGTCGAGGTTTGACAGAGGTTCATCCATCAAGAACACATTCGGCTCACGCACAATGGCACGGGCCAAGGCCACACGCTGGCGCTGACCACCCGAAAGCTCTGCCGGTTTGCGGTGCAGGAATTCGTCGAGTTCCACCATCGCGCTGGCCCGCATCACTTTTTCATTGTGGGTCGTAGGATCGACCCCCCGCACCCGCAATGGAAAGCGGATGTTCTCATAAACGTTGAGATTGGGATAAAGCGCGTAACTCTGGAACACCATCGCCACGTCGCGATCTTTGGGTTCCAGATCATTCACGACCTGACCATCGATCAGGATCTCACCATCGGTGGGATCCTCCAGACCTGCGATCATCCGCATGGTTGTTGTCTTGCCGCAGCCCGAAGGCCCCAGCAGAACCAGAAATTCCCGATCCGCAATCGTCAGATCGAATTTGTTGACACCTATGAAGGCACCCCATCGTTTTGAAACGCCGGACAATTTGATTTCGGCCAAAGCGATCTCCCCCCGCAATGATGTTTTTGCATACGTTTGCAACAAGGGTAGACATGTGACCTACCTTACGGCAAGTTCTTTTTCGCAAACGTATGCAAAAAACTGAACCACAGGCTTATAACGTGTTAACATTTAAAGAAGAAAAGCGCCTCGTCCGCGCCCACCATGCCGCCCTCATTTCGGCAGATCCGGCGAAAATCGGCGAATCGATGCAGCGTGATGTTGCCGAAGATTATCTCTGGCGCGGCTTTCATCCATTTGGGCTTCTCAATGGTGCAGAGACCGTTGCGACCCGCTTTTGGACGCCCCTGCGCGCCGCCCTCACCCGGATGCAACGGCGCGAGGATATCTTCTTTGCCGGCACCAACGAAATGGACGGCTTCAAAGGGGTCTGGGTGGTGTCCATGGGCCATCTGATGGGGCTGTTTGATCAGCCTTGGCTGGGCATCAAACCCACCAACAAAATGGCGTTCCTGCGGTATTGTAGCTTTGACCGGGTCGAGAATGGCAAAATCACCGAAACAGCCATGTACTTCGACATTCCACACCTGATGACCCAGGCCGGGCAATGTCCCTTCCCGTCACAGACCGCCTTCCATCTGGTGCAACCCGGCCCGATGACTCACGACGGCTTGTTGATCGATGACCAACCCGAAGAGGAAGGCGCAGCCACCCTTGCCGCCATCAATGCGATGATTGGCGATCTGGGGCAGTGGAAATCCGGCCTGACCCTTGAGGACGAGCTGGTCCGCACATGGCATGACGACATGATCTGGTGGGGGCCAGAGGGGATTGGCGCGACCTACACCATTGAACGCTATGCCAAACAACACGCTGGCCCTTTCCGCGCCGGATTCACCGACCGCGCCAAGACCAGACATATCGCAAGGCTGGCCGAGGGGCATTATGGCGGCTTTTTTGGCTGGCCCAATTTTACCGCCCGCCCCACCGGCGGCTTTATGGGACTGCCCGGCAGTGACACCAGCGGCGAATTCAGGGTGATCGACATCTACCGCCGCGACGGGGACAAGCTGGCCGAAAACTGGATCTTCATTGACCTGCTGCATTTCTGGAAGACCCAAGGTCGCGACTTTCTGGCCGAAGCCACAGCGCAGAGCACATGAGAATAGACGCGCACCATCATCTTTGGGATCTCGGCGCTGTGCATTACCCTTGGCTGATGGCCAAGGGGGTGGAACGGTTCTTTGGCAACCCCGCCCCGATCCAGCAGGACTATCTGCTGGATCAGTTTCGCAAGGATGCTGCCGGATTTGACGCATCGGTGCATATTCAGGTGGGCGCCGCCGACAGTATCGCCGAGGCAACCTGGGTGCAGATGGTAGCGGACAACGCACCGGACTGGCCTTTGGCGCAGGTGGTGTTTTGCGATCTGACCGCGCCCGATCTTGATGCGCAGCTTGATCATTTCCAGACGCTCAGCACCCTGCGCGGTGTGCGGCAGATCGTCGGCCGCGCCCCCGGCGAGGATGCAGTGACCGGCACCAACGATCTGCTGGACAACCCCGCGTTTGCCAAGGGGCTTGCGCTGGCTGGCAAACGCGGATTGTCCTTTGATCTGCAACTCATTCCCGAGCTTTACGATGGAATGGCACGGGTGTTGGACCATGCCCCGGATGTACCGGTCGCATTGTGCCATGCCGGATCGCCCCATGATCGCAGCACGGCAGGCATCACCGCCTGGGCGAAATCCCTGCGCCGAATGTCCGAGCGCCCGCAGGTGACGTGCAAACTCTCGGGTTTGGGGATGTTTGATCACAACTGGACCGCAGACAGTATCCGCCCGATCATCGAGACATGCCTTGATCAATTTGGTCCGGACCGCTGCATGTTTGGATCGAACTTTCCGGTGGATTCGCTTTACTCGGATTATGAAACGCTGATCGGCGCCTATGAGGCCATCGTGCCAGCAGACGCCAAACAGGCGGTCTTTGGCGGCACCGCAGCAGGTTTTTACGGCCTCAAATAGGGCCGCGCGGCCACTGCATGCTTGTGCCAATCGGTATGGGCGGTTAGAGCATGAGCTGACTTTTTGACCAGCAAGGACATTGCCCATGACCGCTTCCGCCCAATTCCAAGACCGCATGTTGTCGCTGGGCCTTGCCCGCGTTTCCGAAGCCGCTGCCTTGGCCTCGGCCAAGCTGGTCGGCAAGGGCGATGAGAAAGCAGCGGATCAGGCGGCAGTGAACGCCATGCGCGAGCAGCTGAATATGCTGGACATCGCCGGTGTTGTGGTGATCGGCGAAGGTGAGCGGGACGAAGCCCCGATGCTGTACATCGGCGAAGAGGTTGGCACAGGCAACGGGCCGGGCGTCGACATTGCGCTGGACCCGCTCGAAGGCACCACGCTGACTGCCAAGGACATGCCCAACGCCCTGACCGTGATCGCCATGGGCCCGCGCGGTTCAATGCTGCACGCACCGGACGTCTACATGGAAAAGCTGGCAATTGGCCCCGGCTATGAAACCGATGTTGTGACCCTGTCCATGTCTCCGGGCGAACGGGTGGAGGCACTGGCCAAGGCCAAGGGCTGTGACGTGGCAGACATCACCGTATGTATTCTGGAACGCCCGCGCCATGAGGCGATGATCGCCGAGGTCCGCGCCAAAGGCGCCGCGATCCGTCTGATCACCGATGGCGATGTGGCCGGCGTGATGCATTGCGCCGATCCTGACACCGGTATCGACATGTATATGGGCGACGGCGGCGCGCCTGAGGGTGTTCTGGCCGCGGCAGCCCTGAAATGCATGGGCGGGCAGATGTACGGCCGTCTGCTGTTCCGCAATGATGATGAACGGGGCCGCGCCGCCAAGGCTGGCATCACCGATCTGGACCGGATCTACAGCCGCGATGAAATGGTGACCGAAGACGTGATCTTTGCCGCCACCGGCGTCACTGGCGGTACCTTGCTGCCCGGTGTGAAACGCGAGCCGGGCTGGATGACCACCGAAACCCTGATCATGCGGTCCAAAACCGGATCGGTGCGGCGCATCAACTACCGCACCCCCGTCGAGACCCACTAAGCCCCAGCGATGGGCGCAGCCTTGGGACGCTCCGCGGGGAGGTTTAAGGGCCAAATGAAGAAGGAGGAGGCCGGCGCGTGCATTTTCTAGGCGTAGAGGCTTCTTTGACGGGCAGACGCTGGGTTGGTCCCGGCGTCGAGGTGGACCGCGCAGCAGAGCTGATCATGCAACGCAGCGCCCTGCCCATGGCGGTCTGTCAGGTTCTGGCCCGGCGCGGTGTGCCCGCAGAAGAGGCGGAGGCGTTCTTGGCCCCGGCCTTGCGCGATCTGCTGCCTGATCCGCGATCTTTGAAAGATATGGAACAAGCCGCTGTGCGGTTTCTGTCTGCCCTGAAAAACCGCGAAAAGATCGCGGTCTTTGCCGATTATGATGTCGACGGCGGCAGCTCTGCCGCACTTTTGCTGGTCTGGTTGCGGCAGATGGGCCATAACGCGACCCTCTATGTCCCCGACCGGATTGATGAAGGCTATGGCCCCAATGAAGAGGCCATGGCGGCACTGGCTGCGGATCATGATCTGATCATCTGCGTCGATTGTGGCACGCTGTCTCATGGCCCGATTGCCGCCGCCAAGGGCGCGGACGTGATTGTGCTGGATCATCACTTGGGCGGTGAAACCCTGCCTGATGCACTGGCTGTCGTAAACCCGAACCGTCAGGATGAGGACGGTGCCTGCGCCCATCTTTGTGCGGCGGCGGTGGTGTTCTTGATGTTGGTTGAGGCCGGGCGGCAATTGCGCGAAGCGCAGGTCAAAGGCCCGGATCTGATGGCAATGCTGGATCTGGTGGGGCTGGCGACAGTGGCCGATGTGGCGCCGCTGACCGGTGTGAACCGTGCTTTCGTGCGTCAAGGTCTGCGGGTGATGGCACGGCGCGAGCGGCCCGGACTGGCCGCCCTGGCCGATGTGGCGCGGATGGACACCGCGCCGACCGCCTATCACCTTGGGTTCCTGCTGGGACCGCGGATCAACGCAGGCGGACGCATTGGGCAAGCCGATCTGGGTGCGCGGCTTCTGGCCTCGGATGATCCGCATGAAACGGCTGCCTTGGCCGAACGGCTCGACACCTTGAACACCGAACGCCGCGAAGTCGAAGCTTCGGTTCGCGCCGCCGCGCTGGAGCAGGCCGAATCCCGTGGATTTGATGCACCGCTGGTCTGGGCCTCCGGACCCGGCTGGCACCCCGGCGTTGTGGGCATTGTGGCATCACGCCTGAAAGAAGCCTCCAACCGCCCCTCGATCGTCATTGGTGTCGAGGATGGCATCGGCAAAGGTTCCGGGCGCTCCGTCTCCGGCATTGATCTGGGCGCCCCCATTCAACGGCTGGCCGCCGAAGGGTTGTTGATAAAAGGCGGCGGCCACAAGATGGCCGCTGGCCTGACCGTGGCCGAAGACAAGCTGGAAGCAGCCATGGAACGCCTGGGCGAGTTGCTGGCAAAACAGGGGGCGCATCTGGCCGGCCCTGCCGATCTGTCAGTGACCGGATTGATGATGCCGGAGGCTGCAACTGTCGAGCTGGCCGAAATGATCGAGCAAGCCGGCCCATTTGGGTCCGCCGCGCCTGCCCCACGATATGTTTTTGCCGAGATGAAGATCTTTTTTGCCAAGCGGGTTGGCGAAAGCCACCTCAAGATCAGCTTTGGTGATGGATTGGGCACCAAGATGGACGCTATCGCCTTCGGCGCGTTTGACAGCCCGCTTGGACCGGCGCTGGAGAATCATAATGGCGCAAGGTTCCACCTGGCGGGACGTCTGGACATCAACACATGGCGCGGTCGCCAGACCGTACAATTGCGTCTGGAAGATGCCGCGCAGGCTTAAAGACCGGCCTCACTAAAGTTTTTTCATTTTGTTTGAAATTTCTGCTTGCGGGTCCAGACACCTTTGCTTAAAGAACCGCTCACAGACAGTGGCCCGTTCGTCTATCGGTTAGGACGTCAGGTTTTCAACCTGAAAAGAGGGGTTCGACTCCCCTACGGGCTGCCACTTACCCCCTTCAAATCAATCAACAATATGACGTAGCGGAAAAACCGTTTCCTCCATTTGGGAAACAGTTTGTTTCGCAGATTTCGCATCAAATGTGTCTAAAAGATGCTATAGATGGGCCAAGAATACTGCGCCTGTTGTCCGACCTACCTTTTTGCTGACGCAAATGCGGCGAGAAAAAGCCGCCGAGGCCCGGAAGGACAAATTGGCCGCCCAAGCGAACCGGTGATGCCTGCTGCCCCTGCATCCCAAACCGCCAAAGCGCCAAAGAAAGGCCAGCCCCGTTTGGCGGATGCTCCGTCACTTGGACCTGAATGATTTGCAAATGACCCTGGGGGGTTTGGCATGAAGAAGTTTAACGCGGATGGGCCTGAGTTTGGCTTGTTTGACATTTCAGCGCCGCACCGCGCCACCGCACCCGTTGCGGTGCGTGCGGCGGCGCGCAGTCAAGTTTGGGATGCCGCCGTTGCGCGCAAAACCGCGCCTTTCTACATCTATCGCGATTATGCCAAGCGCCTGATGGATATCGCCTTTATTGCGATCACCCTGCCATTCTCGCTGCCGGTTATCCTGCTGTGTGCCTTGGCGCTTTGGATTGAAGGCGGCTCGCCTTTCTATACGCAGGACCGTCTGGGCCGCAAAGGCGCACGGTTCTCGATCCTCAAACTGCGCACCATGGTGCGCAACGCCGACGAGGTTCTTGAAACCTATCTGGCCGCCGACCCCGAGATGCGCCGCGAATGGGATGAGCTGCAAAAGCTGCGCAATGATCCGCGTGTGACACCTGTGGGACAGTTCTTGCGGGCGACTTCATTGGACGAGCTGCCACAGCTGTTCAACGTTCTGACCGGCGATATGAGCATTGTTGGCCCCCGCCCGATGCTGCCCGAACAGCTGGCGATGTACGGGGATGCTTCCGCCTATGAGGCCCTGCGCCCTGGAATCACCGGTCTTTGGCAGATCTCGTCGCGCAACGACAACGGCTTTAGCCACCGCAAGTCCATTGATGCAACCTACGAGCGTGATCTGACGCTGATGCTGGACCTGAAAATTCTGTTCAAAACGGTTGGCGTAGTATTGCGCCGGACGGGCTGCTAGAAACAACCCGATCCCGGCAACCCTTTATCAAACGAAGTGGCACATGGCCAAGAAACCCAAAGGCAAGACAATGAAAGATAATTATTTTTCAGAAGACATGTCCGATTTTGACATGGACGATGCTTTGATCGATGCCCCGGTTGATATGGGGCACAGCCTGCGCCCGCGCCGCGGCTTGGCCGAACAGGCCAAACGCCGCTTGCTGGATCAATCCCTTGCCGCCCCAAATCTTGAGTTTGACCTGCCCCCGGAAGAGGAAGAAGCGCCCGCGCCGATGATCCTCGAAGAGGCCGTACAACCGCGTGCCTATGGGTGGAACGACATTCCGATGATCACCGAAGGACTGGGCAATGCCATGTCCCCCGCCCCCAGCACACTGCCCGCAGAGCGTGAAGACGCCTCTGGCCGTGCATTTGATTTGCTGCGCACCCGTTTGCGCCAGACCACGCTGGAAAACGGATGGGTCAACATCGGCATCACCGGCCCGACCGCCGGTTGTGGCAGTACCTTCACCGCCACCAATCTGGCACAAAGCCTATCACGGATTGCGGGCTCGCGCAGCGTCCTGATGGACTTTAACCTGCGCGATCCCGGCGTGGCGCAGGCCTTTAACCTGCCATCCGGCGGCATGATGGAAAACTACCTGTCCGGCGCGGTTGCCGATCAGGATCACCTGCTGCGTGTGTCAGACACACTTGCGCTTGGCCTCAACCAATCGCCCTCGCGCAATGCCGCCGAGGTTATGCAGGATCCCAAGACCCACGCCACGCTGGCGCGGATGCAACAGGATCTGAACCCCGATCTGGTGATCTACGACCTGCCGCCCATGTTGGCCTATGATGATGTTTCGGCCTTCCTGCCGCAGCTTGACGCGATCTTGGTGGTATCTGACGGCACCCAGACAATCAGCCGTGATTTGCTGGAATGCGAACGGATGCTGGACGGTCAGGTGCCGTTGCTGGGTGTGGTTCTGAACCGCGCACGCAAATCAAGCATCCGCCGGTTCCGCTAACCAGAAGTAGAGAACCCTAACCTTCTACATTAATTTGCCCTATTCTAGCCTGAATTCTCTGGTTAGAACGACAGGCCCGGATCGGAACGGCGATCCAGGTGAGGTTATTGAAATAGAATAGAGCACGCATGGGTCCGATCTATACTCTGGCTGACTTTACGGACATGCTCCGCCGCCGTGCGGGGCTGATCCTGTTTGTGTTCCTGCTGGGTTGCGTGGCCTCGGTGGTCTTTGCCCTGCTTCAACAGCACGTCTATAGCTCTTCGGAGGTTATTCAGGTTGAACAGCCCATCGTCAAAGACGACCTGGCCCCTTCGACCGTTGACGGCTCCTCTGCGCGGCGCTTGCAATTGATCGAACAACAGGTCATGGCCCGGAGCAGCCTGCTTGAGATCATCGACAAATTTGACCTCTACAAAGATATGCCCGGTCTGATGCAGATCGAAAAAGTCAGCCGCCTGCGGCAAGCCATTTCAATCACCGGAATGGCGGCTGTGCGCGAAGGCTTTGCCGATGATGGCGCCATTTCGGTGATCACCATCACCGCCAATATGGACACTCCCGAAAAAGCGCAGGCCATTGCCCATGAGATCGCGGATCGCACTCGCCTTTTGGCCGCAGAGCAGCGCGAGGTCAGCACCCGCGAAACGCTGGATTTCTTTGAACAGCAAGAAGACAAGCTGATCGTAGAACTGGCCGCGCTCGAGGCCGAGCTGACCGCGTTCCGCAAGGCAAATGATCTGTCCATTGAAGGCAGCCTTGAATTTCGCCGTGACGAGATTGCAAATCTCAATTCATCCCTGCTGGAACTGGACCGCGAGATTATCTCGACCCAGCTGGCCCGCACCCGCATTGACCGCACCGCCCGTGCCGAAACCGTCGCCCGCCAGGAGCGCGAGATCGAGGCGCAACTCAGCAGCCTGACCACCCAGCGGCGGCTTTTGGACCAACGGCGCACCGCTCTGAGCAAAAGCCTGGAAACCTCTCCAGAGGTCGAACTGCAACTGGCCCAGTACACCCGCCGGATTGAACAGGTACAAGGGCAATTGGACGTCATCGCGACCCGCCGCAGCGAGGCCGAGGTCGGCTTTTCCCTTGAGGCAGGCGCGCGCAGCGAACGAATGATCACCCTTGAAGAGGCGCAAGTGCCCGAGGCGGCAATCACCCGCAGTCGCAAAACCATTGCGATGCTGGGTGCCGTGGCCTCTGTCATTGTGGCGGTTGGCGTGGCGTTCTTGCTGGAGCTGCTGAACCCCGTTGTGCGTTCGGCCCGGCAGATGGAACGAGAAACCGGCCTGCGGCCTGTTGTCTCTATCCCGGTGGTCGAGACCAGCGGCCCTGGCGGATTGAAGGGCATGTGGCAAAGCCGCCGTGAGGCTGGTCAGCGCGGCCGCGCCGCACGGCAGGCTCGCAAATTGCGTCAGGGTTGACCAGAGGCCGCCCAAAGCGCGGCAATCGGTCCCCAATGCATCCAGCCGGCCGTCACAGCCGTGGCCAGACCCACCCCGGCAAACAGCGCATCATGACGCGGATCCCAGACTCCATGCGCCCGGGCCAGCCAGATCAGCACCCCATGTGACAGCACCATCGCCAGTCCCATCCCAATGATTGCGCCGATCAGACCCGCATAAACCGCGCCGACAAACAGCATCCCCACCTGCAAGCTCGACCGGATCGCGGAATAGACAAAGAACCGCCGCGAATCCCCCGCCGCCAAGGCCGCCTGATCATAGGTCATGCCAATCACCTGCGGGATCAGAGCCACCGCCAAAAGCACAATGATCGCCCCTGACAGCGCATAGCGTGCATCATACAGCAGATCCACAAGCCATGGCCCTGACAGCGCCATCACCACCAAAAGCCCGATCACCCCCACCGACAGCCCATAGCGTAGCCGCGCGATCCGCGCGGGTTCCGTCTGTTCCCGATAAACCGGGATCATCACCCGCGCCGTTACATTATGCCCCAGCAGCAGAGGAAAACTGGCAAGGAAATAGCCGATGTTGTAAATGCCCAAGGTCTCAAGCGTCAGAAACTTGCCAAGCACGGCCTTGTCCCCCTGACTGGCAAAGAACCAAAACACCGTGGACAGGAAAATCCATTTGCCAAAGGTGATCAGCTCTTTGGCCGCGGCCCCTTCCCATTGGAACCGGTTGCGATCGCCGGGCAGGTAAAAATGGGTCAACGCCAGTTTTGCCACCGCCCCGATCACCCCGCCAATCACCAGCGCCAGCACCGATTGCAAGATCAACGCCAGTGCGATCATGCTGATCAGCCCGATCACCTGTGACAGCAGATCCAGAACCGTCAGCCGCCCCATCAACAAATGCCGGTGCGCCGTTTCGATCCGTGTCGGGTTGAACCCGCTGACCAGCAGCGAAAGCGCCGCCAGCGGCAAATAGCTGGCCAAAGCTGGCTGGTCGTAAAACACCGACAGCGGATAAGCCAGAAGACAGGCCGCAACCCAGAGCAACCCGCCCCGCACCACCTGAATGCTCCATGCAGTGTTCAGGAACGCCGGATCATCGCCACGTTTGCTTTGTGCGATAGAAGGGGCGATGCCCACGTCCGAAAACAGGGTTAACCCCACCGTCACAACAGAGATGAGCGCCATCAGTCCAAATGCCTCGGGGAACAGAAGCCGCGTCAGGATCAGGTTCGACAACAGCCGCAACCCCTGCGACGCACCATAGCCAAGGATGATCAAAGAGGCCGAGCGGAACACCCGCGCCATCAGCCGGTTGTCCCCCAGTTTTTCCCAAATACGCGCAAACACTCGAAAAATTGCCTCACTTCTGCCGTTTGCGCAGACTAAGCCCTGCAAGACCCGTGTACCAGCGCCAAGATTTGACGTTAGGATGGCACAAACCCAAAGGACAACCCACTTGAAGATCGCCTATATCCTCAACACCTATCCGCAGCCCTCGCACAGCTTTATCCGCCGCGAGATCCACGCGCTTGAGACGCAGGGCCATGATATCTTCCGCATTGCCATGCGCCCCTCTTCGGCTGCGCTGGTTGATCCGCTTGATCAGGCCGAAAACGCCAAGACCGAACATGTGCTGGCCCAAGGGGCCGGGCAGCTGGGCCGTGCGCTGTTTCGGGTTTTGAAATCGGATGCCACCACTTTTTTTGCCGCCGCAAAGGTTGCGTCGGATCTGGGTGCCGCATCCGAAAGCAGCCGCATACGCCATCTGATATATCTGGCCGAGGCCTGCTACGTGCTGGAGCGGTGCAAGGCCGAGGGCATCACCCATATGCATGCCCATTTCGGCACCAATGCCGCCGCCGTGGCGATGCTGGCCCATTTGTTGGGCGGGCCGGAATATTCTTTCACCGTACATGGCCCCGAAGAATTTGACGCCCCCCGCGCGTTGTCCTTGGGCGCCAAGATGCATCACGCTGCATTTACCGTCGCGATCAGCAACTTTGGCCGCAGCCAGCTGTGCCGCTGGGCCGCCGCCGAAGATTGGGACCGCATCAAGGTTGTACATTGCGGGATTGAGCCCGCCCGCTTTGGCGATCCGCGCCCCCTGCCCAAAGGGCCACGGCGGGTGGTCTCTATCGGGCGCTTTGTCGAACAGAAGGGCCAGTTGTTGTTGATCGACGCCTTGGCCAGAACCGAAGATCCCGATCTGCACCTGACCCTTTTGGGGGATGGCGAGATGCGCGGCCTGATCGAGGCACGGATCGCGCAACTTGGCCTGCAATCGCGCGTGTCCTTGCCCGGCTGGGTAGATGAGGCGCGGGTGCGCTCCGAACTGGCCGGTGCGCATGGATTTGTCATGCCCAGCTTTGCCGAAGGTCTGCCGATGGTAATTATGGAGGCGATGGCCGCCGCCCGCCCGGTGATCGCGACCTATATCGCTGGCACGCCGGAACTGGTGGTGGATGGCAAGACCGGCTGGATGGTGCCTGCAGGGGATGCAGATGCATTGGCCCGCGCTCTAGATGAATTGGCCAGGGCCACTCCGCAAAAGCTGACAAAAATGGGCGAAGCGGGCCGTGTTCGCGCCCTGTCCCGCCATGATGTCGCGGTCGAAGCGGCCAAACTGGCCTCTCACGTCCGGTAAATCTAGCGGCCCCGCACCCAGCGGTCTGACGATCGCAGGATCGGCAGCTTGATCGCAATCCGCACAGCCGCAAATGCAACAAAGGCCAGCGGATCACGCAGGGCGCGCTTCCACACCGGCACGACGTTGTCCTTGGGGTCGTCATTGGCCAACAGCGCTGGATAGCGCTCTTCGATCTCGGCCACCCCGATATCCTGCCGCCGCCGCACCCGCACCAGTCGCGCGAACCCTTCGATCATCGGCCAATCATAAACCGCATCCACAGCGTGTCGTTCGTGGGGGCGAAAATTGAGGCGGGCAAAGGTGTCATCCGAAATGATATCCGGCCAATGGTCCCAGCGCCTGCGCCCGGTACGGTTCATCGCAAACACGCCAAAACCGGGCACGCCGTGGGTCATAAACGGTGTGGTCAGCCAGAACCGCGTGTAGTGCCGCGTCAATGCATCATCCTGCACCGTCACATTGGGCTGCCCGCTGGCATATCGCGGGGCATCCACGGCCAGCGCTTTGGCGATCTGCCCCACCAGCGGAGGCGACACATTCACATCCGCATCCAGATAGATCAGCACATCCCCCTGTGCCGCGGCCTCTCCGGCATTCCACGCATTCAGTTTGCCGCCCTGGGCCAGGTCCAACACCTTGAGCCGCCATCCCTTGAGCAGGGTCTGTTCCTCAAACCCCTGCGCAATCGCGGCAGTGTCGTCAGTGCACCCATTGGCGACCACGATCACCTCAACCGGTCCTTCGACCGGGTCAGAAGCCAGCACCGCCCGCATACAGGCCGGTAAATAGCCGGCCTCGTTATGGGCAGGGATCAAGATGGAAGTGCCGGTCATAAATTGCCTGTCAATGCGGTCCAACGTGGGTTTTGATCATCCAGATGGCGCAGGCCACCCCATGATCCCCATTTGGTTGGGCTATACACGTCTGAGTATGCATTGAACAGTTTGCCTCCCACAGACTGCCAGCCGGCCAGCAGTGTCCGGTAAAGATCACCCATCTCCTGCGTGTAGTTGAAGTGGTGAAAGAACGCGGTCAGCTCGGCATCCTCAACCTGCGGGCCAAGACCCACAATATGGCTGCCACCCTCATACATGATCAGGTCCAGCCCGTGGTCTTTTGCAATCTTTGCATGATACGGCCAGACCCGTCCGATGAGATCGGCCAAGGTGTCTTCTGGATTGCCACTCACCGCGCCATCATGCAATTCACGTGCCGCCAAGGTGCTGGCCAGATCATAGCGGTGCGCGGCTATATACTCGGTTGCAGCCTGCCCAGTCAGTCCGTCAGAGGCGGCATCGGCCCGCGCTTTGGCAAGGCTATCTGCAAGCCAGCCTTTGACCATATCCTCGCGGTCCTCCAGCCCCAGAACACCTCCAAAATACCCCGTTACGGCATAGGCATCAAAGGCGGTTTTTGGTGCGGCAACACCTTCGGCCTGTGCCAAAGGGGCATTCAATGCCGCATCCTCCAGCCCCAGCCAGCCGGTTTGGCTGCTGATCACATTGACCAGTTGGTTTTTGGCCTCCGCCGCAAATGCAGCCGACCAGATCCGCGCCACCTCTGCTGCCCGCAACCCGTAATATTGCATCCACGCGTTATCCTCGCCCCAGCGGTCTCGCGCCTGTTCATCCGCCCATCGGGCCTGATCAAACTGCCAGTTCCAGACCTCGTTTGAGAATTCGACGTAAACCTTGCGTTCATCCTTCAACTGATCGCGGGTCATTGCGGCGAAGCGTTGCACAAAATCGTCCGTGGCCTGATGCGGAACATTGATCCAAATGTCCTTGCCCAACTCATTGCCCAGCCGGATCATCACCTCAATCGGCACCCCGCCCATATAGGTGGCATTGCCCGGCACCGGGCGGTCCTGCCATGCGGACAGGTCTGAATTGTTGGTCTCCATCCAATCCATGAACCGCAGCACCTCGAACGAGGTCAGCCGCGCCGTCCAATCGGGGTTGAACATCGCCCCCTGATCCAACATCGCCGCGCGGTCTTCACGTACCAATGTGATCTCACCCAGTGGCGCGGCCGTCCCTATACGCTGCACCCGGATATCCACGCTGCCCGGACCGGGGGTATAGTCAAAACGCACCTCGCCCGTGCCATAACGGATGTTGCTGGCACGGCCCGCAACTTCGATCACCGCGTCCCCTTCAAAGCGCAGCACATACCGCCCCGCCAGTGATGTCGCGCCCTCAGGCATATCGGTCAGAGCCACGGTGCCAATGCTGCTGACCTCCGCAGGCATCCGGATTGGCCAGCCTTGCGCATCCAGATAGCCTTCATCGCGCAACACCGCATGATCCATCCCGCCCCAACGTTTGGGCAGATGGCCAAACCACGGACGGGCGGTTTTCATCACATCAAGGAAAGGCTGCTGGCTGGACCAATCTGTCACGGCCGCAAGACCAATGGCCCCGGCGCCGCCCAAGGTCACATCACCTGCGACCAGCGTGGCGGGTTCCGGCAGCGGTGGGCCAGTGGGTAATTTCGGTGATTTCCCTGCGGTTGCTTTTGGTTGCGGCGCGTCAACCACAATATCGCCCTGATAGGCCACGACCGTATCCCATGCAATCTGCTGCAACGCCGCCATCAACGCGGGATCAAGCGTTTGGAAATCACCGCCCCAGCGCCCCTTACCCGGCCCCGGCAAACCCAGCGGGGATTGACCGGTCAGTGCCGCATATTGAACCTGGGAAACAAAGTAATGGCCCAGATCATTGAGGTGGATGTCATCCGAGAACAGCGCTGAAATGGAGGAAACACCCGCAACCTCGCCAGCATTGATGGCATCATAGAGCCGCCCCATGGCTTGACCTGCGGGCAGTAAACGGGCGGCAGGCGCATCACTTGGCAGGCCCGCATTGACCTCGTCAACAATCCCCTCCCAGACCGGCAGGTCCGCATCAATCCGGCTGCGCCAAGGCACATCTGCCCCTTCGTCATGATCCACCGCAACGCCTGTCCCGCTTTTGAGACTGTGCCAAGTTTCCATGATATAAACTTGCACCGCCGGATTGGCTGCCAGCGCCAGCTCTGTATAAGACCGGGCAAAGAACCCACTGTCGGACCATGTCACATGGTTGGCCAGCGGCAGGGCTTCTGTCAGGACCAGATGGGTGATCGCGCCTTCCGCCAGCACCGTCCGCGCATCCACACCCTCGGCGTCCGCACCATGGTCCCAATTGTAGCGCAAAGGCGCACCGTTGATGATCTGCGCCTGCACCTGCGCTTCGCCTGAACCTGCGCCGAGCGCGTTCTCCAGCATATCCGGCCCGTCTTGGCCAAACAGGCTGTGCCCCACCATCAAGACGGAAAAGACAGTATCCAGAAGGCTCATCCCGCGACTCCGGTTTCCGGCATGGATTGCACCACCTTCCAAACGACCTGCTGCATCAACGCCGCCGCCTCTGCGCTGGGCGCATCGGCATTGCTGCCATCGGCACGGGTCAGTTGATGCGGCAATCCTGACGGATCACGGTGATACAGAACGGCATAATGGGTCAGCGCCACCAGATAGGCACCCAGATCATTCACATGGATCGTGTCGCGACTGCCATCATCCGTCATGCCGAACAGATCATCCACCGCCGTGATACCCTCAACACCCCCGCGCTTCTCAACCGCACGGGCAAAGGCCGCCATCACCTGCCCTGCCGGGATCAGATGGATCGGAGCACCGCCTTGGGCCAGCGCAGGATAAAGCACACGCTCACGCCACAGTGCATCGAGATCATCATCTATGCGTGTCTTCCAGCCTGCAGGATCGTTGATGTGATGCCAGGTCTCATAAAGGTAAAGCCGCGCCTTCGGATTGGCCGCATGGGCCAGCTTGGCCCATTGGCCCAGATAACGGGCGCTGTCGTGGTATTTGATCGCATCGCGCAGCTCGACCATCTCGGTCAACACCACCGCATCATAGGTGCCTGACGTGATCGCCTCGGTCGCGGGGCGGAACCGCGGATGGGCGTTTTCGGCATCAAAGCCATTGATCGGCAGATCCGGCTCCCAATGTTCCTTGAGCGATGTGCCCCATCCAAGCTGGCTGTCGTAGTGATGGCCCGCGCCCGCCAGTTGGGCCAGCATCGCTGGCATGTCGCGCCCCACCAGTGAATGGCCCAGGTGATAAACCCGCAGTGCGCCCTCGGGTGCTGGCAAAGGCGCCGCATAAAGCACCTCGGCCTCGGCTTTGCCCGACTGGCGCCGCAGCATCCAGAACGACCCGCCTGCCGCAACAAGCGCAAGCCCGGTCAGGGTCAATCGTCGGCTCATACTGGCCATCACAAAACGCCTCTTTACTCTTTGGCCGGGTCGATGGTGACCGCCGTAACAATGTGCCCTTGGACCAGGGCAAAGCGGCCCTGCAGCCGATCACCAGCTGCAAACTGTCCGGCTGGTCTTACAAATCGGGCCTGAAACTGGCCTGAATCCGGTGCAATAACAATGTCCAGATGATCAAATCCAAACAGCACTCCTGTCAAAGGGAACTGTGCCTTGTAGGCCGCCTCCTTCGCGGAAAAGATCACCTTGGCCTGCATCGCCTGATCAGAACCAGCAATCCGCGCTCGTTCCTCGGGGCTGCAAATCGTGGACAACAAATCGGGGTTCAGCGGCGTTGCCGCCTCTATATCGACACCCAGATGCGCCGCGCCGCGCGTGACCGCCGCGAGGCACCAGCGGTCATTGTGGGTGATGCTGCCATGCCATCCGATTGGCCATTGCGGGGCGCGGTCCGGGCCTGCCGGAATCGCAACATTCCTGCCGCCCAACTTGCGCATCGCCGCCCGCGCCGCGTTGCGACCGGCGGCGAACTCGGCCTGCCGTTTGGCAACCGCCTGCGCCACAAATCGCGCCTCTTCAACCCAGATCGGCTGCTGCGCCTGATGCGGGTCAGCAACTGCCACAGCAACAGCCCTGTCAAACAGGTCCGCCGCTGCCGCCTCAATCATCGCAGCATCTTCATCGGCGCAGGCCTCGATCATGCGCCGGCCTTGCTCCGCCCGGCGCGCATCATCCGGCGTTTGGACATGGTCTCCGATTTGGCCGGATCGGGTGCCGCAACGGCAGGTTCTGCCGCGGGTTCTGCCGCCGCGCCCGGTGCCTTGTCCAAATGCGCCGCCAAGCCTTCGAGCGTGGGAAAGCGGAAGATGTCCGTGATCGACAATTGTTCCGCGCCCAGCGCCGCCTTGATGTCGCGGTGCGCTTGTACGGCCAGCAAGGAATGTCCGCCCAGACCAAAGAAATTGTCCTCGGCGCGGATGTTTCCAACGCCCAGAACCTTGGACCAGACCTCGGCAATGGCGGCCTGCGTCGCGCTGGCAGGCGCGGCTTTGACGGCGGAACCATCGGCCCGCGCGGCCTTGCGCCGATCCGGGCGAGGCAGCGCCTTGCGGTCGATCTTTTTGTTGGGCGTCAGCGGCATAGCCTCTAGCTGCGCAAAATACCCCGGCACCATGATCGCCGGCAGATCGCGCGACAGATGCGCCGTCAGCTCAGCATCGGCGATAACCCGGCTTGCGGTGAAATAGCCCACCAGTTGCGGCCCGCCCGGCACATCGTCGCGCGGCACAACAACCGACTGTATGAGTCCATCCAAACCCGCAAGACAAGCTTCAATCTCCCCCAGCTCGATCCGGTGACCGCGAATTTTGACCTGCGCATCGGCGCGGCCCATAAAGTGCAACATGCCTGTCGCATCCCAAGCCGCCAGATCGCCAGTGCGGTACATTCGTCCTGCGCCAAAGGGATTTTCGACAAACCGCTCTGCGGTCAGTTCCGGCTGGTTCCAATAGCCATCCGTCACCCCATCGCCGCCAATCCACAGCTCGCCCGCTGCGCCCGCCGGTTGCGGCTGCATGTCCGCGTCCAGAACGTAGACTTGGGTGTTGGCAATCGGCGTGCCGATGGGCGCTGTGGCCTCTGCCCCGTCCCGGACCATCGTTGTGGTCGACCAAATTGTGGTCTCGGTCGGTCCATACATATTTTGCAACCTGGCCGAGGTGCAGGATTTCAGCGCCGCAACCAGTGAACCCGGCAAAGCCTCGCCGCCAACCATCAGATGTCTGACCCGCGACAGTGCTGCCTGTGCCTCGTGGTTGGTGACCAGCATCTGCGCCATGGAAGGCGTGCATTGCAGATGGGTCACACCGTGGCGCACGATCTGCGTGGCGAGCGAATAATCATCCTCGCGCAGCACGGTTTCCTTGTTGGATTGCGCCAGCACATCCGCCAGTGGTTTGAGCCCTTCCATGACCTTCGGCGTGGAGATGCCATAGTCAATCAGACATGCAATCTCATCCACGCCGATCCGCTTGAGCTGTTCTGTACGGGCAAGACCATCGGCCACGGTGCCGAACATGCCACTGTCATTGAAGTAACGCTGGAACGCAAATTCCAAAATGCCTTCCATTTCGTCGTGCGACAGATCCTCCAGATTGACCTCAAAAGGGTTGGTCACGCCCTTGGGCTTCTTGAACGCCGGGAAGGCCCAGGCGTATTGTTTGATCAGACCCGCCGCTGAACGCAGGTAATCTTTCATCGGCTCACGCGCGACCTCTTCGGCCTCTGCGCGGGTGGCGGCAAGATAGGTGTGCAGCATTACGGTGACTTTGAAGTCCGCCGGATCATGCCCTGCCCCGCGCAACGCGTCGTGGTAGATCTTGATCTTGTCCGCGACCTCATCCACCGACTGGCCCAAAAGGTGAGTCAGCACGTTCGCGCCAATCTCGCCCGCCTCACGCCATGTCGCCGGATTGCCCGCCGTGGTCACCCAAACGGGCAATTCCTTGGACACCGGACGCGGCTGGGTGACAACCGCATGGGGCGTGCCGTCCTGCTTGGGGAATTCCACAGCTTCGCCGCGCCACAGGCGCCGCAACTGGTCAATGGTTTCAAACATCGCCGGTTTGTTGTGGGGCGGCGTATTTTCCGGGCGCAGTACAAAATCATCGGGCTGCCAGCCGCTGGCCACGCCGATCCCCACCCGGCCATTGGTCAGGTTGTCGATCACCGCCCATTCCTCGGCAATGCGGGCCGGATGGTGCAAGGGGGCCACGCAAGACCCCGCGCGGATTTCGAGGTTTTGCGTCACAGCCGCCGCCGCCGCGCCGGTCACAGACGGGTTCGGGTATGGGCCACCAAAGGCATGGAAGTGCCGCTCCGGCGTCCAAAGCGCATTGAAGCCGTGGGCATCGGCAAACTTTGCCCCCTCAAGCAGCAGCTCGTATTTCTTCGGTCCGACACCGCCATCGTTGCCCCAGTAAAACAGGTTGAAGTCGATCTTGCGATCCGACAGGCCGATGGGGCCATCCGACACCTGCGTGCGGCTTTCATCACCCGCCAGCACCAGTTTGAAGCCGCGCGACAGGGTCCAGAACAGCTCAAGCACTGAAATGTCGAACGACAGGCTGGTGACAGCCAGCCAAACCGCCCCCGCCTCGTGGTCGATCCGGTCGTCCATCCCGGCAAAGAAGTTGGCGACATTGCCGTGGTTGACCATCACACCCTTGGGTGTGCCGGTGGAGCCGGAAGTGTAGATCAGATAGGCCAGATCCTCTGGGGTGGCAGTGGCCTTTGGATTGTCCTTTGGTGCCGCAGTCACGCGGGCGTCGGTATCTATCTGCAACACCTGCCCGTTATGCGCGGGCAATTGCCCCGCCAGCGCCGATTGCGTGACGATGATGGGCGCAGCGCTATCGGTTATGTAGTGGGCAATGCGATCCGCCGGATAGGCCGGATCAAGCGGGACATAAGCGCCGCCCGATTTCAGGATCGCCAGTGCGCCGACGATCAAATCAACACCGCGCGCGGCATATAGGCCGATGGGCGTGCCGGGTGCTGCGCCCATGTCGCGCAGGACATGCGCCAGTTTGTTGGCGCGACCGTTCAGATCGCCATAACTCAGGGTTTCACCCTCAAACACCAGCGCCTCTGCATCCGGCGTAAGGGCGGCCTGCGCCTCGAATGCCGCGTGAATGGTGGTGCGGTCATAGCTGCGGTCGGTGGCGTTCCAACCCATGAGCAATTGATCGCGTTCGAAGGCAGGCAAGGCCCATAGATCAGCGCAGGTTTGCGCCGCTTCGATCTGCGCAAGCGCCGCTTCGAACCGGGCTGCCAGCAGGGTCAGCGCGGCCTCACCCAAGCGGGTCGGGTCATAGATCACACTGCAACCTTCATCAGTCACTGCGAGGGTCAATGCGGCACCCGGCAGAGGATCGGTGGTGAAGCTCAGACCGATCTCGGCGTGCTCACCATGGTCGATGGCCGGATCACGCAGAGCCAGATCCGTCGCGTGACCCGCGCTGTTTGAGGCCCGCTCCAGATCTTTCTGAAACTCTTCTACGGCCTCTGCAACCGTGGTTTCCGCCGTCGCTGTCAGCGTCAACGGCACATGATCCACCAACAGCGGATGTGCAGTGTCTTGGCGCAGGGCAAGGGTGCCCACGGTTTGCCCAGACGAATTCAGCGCCGCCAATGCCAATGCCGCCGCCTGCTGGGTACGGTCTTGTCCCTTTGGCGTGGCTAGAGAATGCGATTGCAGATCCGCGTCATCTTGAGCACCTCCAGCCCCGGCCAGCGGGCAAGACATCCAATCCGCTTGCCCCAGCGCATCGCGCCAATAGGCTTCATCCTTGACCGGCAGGGGCGCAAGCGCAGGAGGGACGATGCTGTCCCCTGCCGAGAACAAAGTGGTCAGATCAACGGCAGAGCCGTCGAGCATTGTAATATTGTGCAAAGTAACAGCCGCGGATGCGGTACCGATGGTGATCCGGTCCGCCGTCACGGACAGCACCTCTCCACATTCGGCGGTTTGATCCGATGCGGACAGACCACCAATCACCAGAGCCTGATCCCCCGCCATCAGTTTGGCCGTGGTCAGCGGGTTCCAATAACCGCCAAAATCAAGCCCGCGCATCAGGCGTGACAGGGTCATCGCGTCTTGGGTGAAATCGAGAACGCCCATATTGGCAGGACGATCATCACGGGCAAAATAGCTGCGCTGCGTCAGGTCTTGGGCCGTGCGTTGCAACAACCCGCTTTCCAGTTGCGCCACAACATCGGCAAAGCTTTCCATCCCCGCTGCATAGCATTTGGAATTGAGGCTGAAGGCGGTTTCATCCTCGGCAATCTGCACCATCCGCTGTGCCAGAATATCGCCCTCGTCCACACCGCCTTCGATGACGTGCCATGTGATGCCATGGCTGTCTTCGCCGTTGATGATCGCCCAGGCAGGCGTGTTCAAACCGGCGTAACGCGGCAGCGGTCCATCGTGAAAGTTGATCGCCCCCTTGCCGGGCAGGGCCAGCACATCCGCCGGGATCATCCGCAGGTTTGCAATGCTGAGCAGCCAATCGGCGGTGACGCCAGCCACAATCAGATCACGCGGGTTCTCAAGCACCTTGAGACCCTTGCCCTCTGCCCAGCCGCGCACGGCCGGATCACGCGTCACAACGGCAGGCAAGCGATGCCCGCCCGTCAACAACATGTCGCCACAGGCAATCGTGAGGGATTCGTCCCCCATCAGAATGGCGTCAAAACCGGCGGGAATAAAAGCTGCGGTCATGGTCTGTCCTCCGTTGCGGGGCGTCGTGATGTTGCGGGTTGCCGGTCAAGCGACAGGCCAAAGCCATGCCGCGCCAGATCACGCAGGAAATAGGCAGGGTCCTGGCTGATTTTCCCCGAGATGGCACAGCGCAGATGATGAATGGCCCCACCCGCCAACCGCGCCACAAGAGCAGCGGCGGCATAGGCAGAGCCGTGATTTTTGACAAAGTAATGGCGGCGGCTGTCGAACCAATAAGACGGCATACGTTGCCATTCCTTCATACCCGTCGACACCGAGCCGATATGCACCACCCGGCTTTGTGGCAGATACCAACAGCTCCACCCCGCGCGGGCGGCGCGTTTGCACAGATCGGTTTCTTCAAAATAGAGAAAGAAGGTTTCGTCAAACAGCCCGATTTCATCCAGCATCTTGGCCCGGACCAGAACGCTGGCCCCCGCCACCCAATCGACACGGGCGGTGTGATCAGGCAATGGCGGCGCAACGATGGCGTTCTTCAGCAACCGCGAAAAGATACCGGTGCGGGCCGCCCCTTCAAATTCGCCAGCGATCGAAGGGAAACGGAACGCGGTGCAATGGGTCACGTCATCCTCGCCGCGCACATGGCTGCCTGCAAACCCCGCTTTCGGATGGCTTTCCATATGGGTGATCAGACGCGGCAGGCATCCCGCATCGGGAAAGGCATCGGAGTTCAGCACATAAAAGTAATCCGGCGCACTGCCATCGGACATGCGAGATGTGAGACCAAGATTATTGCCCGCGCCAAAACCGCCGTTTACATCCGACAGGATCAATCGCACCAGACCGTTTTCATCCCAGCCCCGTTCGGTGATGGCCCGTTGCAACACCCCCGCCGACCCGTCGCCGGAAGCATTGTCGATCAGGATCATCTCGGCCCCGACCGGCATATCGGCCAGCGCCGCTTCCGCCGCCCGCAGGGTCATCTCAGCCGTGCGGTAGTTGAGGATCAGAACCAGAACTTTTGCTGCTGCCATGTCTCTCACTCCGCCGCTGTGGCTCGGGGCCAGTTACTGTCTTCTGGATCAGGTTCAAGGGCACCGCCGATCACTTCGCGCAATTCCTGCGCCAGCACGGTCACATAGGGCGCAAGCACCATGGAGTCGTGATCTCCCGGCACCTCGATCACCTCTAGGTTCGCCACATATTTGCGCCAGTCGTTGTCCTCGAATACATACTCGCGTTCGGCGCTGACAAAGCGCCCCTTGGTCACACGCCAATGCCGGTCGAGCGGTGGCCGGAACAGGGTCATTGGTCCGTCCCATTTCGGCGTGTCATATGCCCCGACAGCGGTCAGGAAGGCCTGCTGGATCTTGAGGTTGTTAAACTCTGACCCGTTGCCATCCCCCGCCTCTGCCTGGGCATCCGCGCGGCGGGTCTTTTCCCATGCCAGACGGTTTTGCGCCCATTCCACGAGGTATTTCGGGCCTTTGCGGCGCAACTGTGCCAGTTTGATCAGCGCCTTATCTGGACGCGACAACGATGGCCGCACCGGCAGCGGTGTGTCGAGCATCGCCAGCACTGCCACCTCTTCGCCGGCAGAGCGCAACTGTTGCGCCATTTCGTAGGCGGTGATCCCGCCGCCGGAATACCCCGCCAGCAGGTACGGCCCGTTTGGCTGAACCCGGCGCACCTCAGCCAGATAATCACGCGCCGCCTCGCCCACATCGGTGTGGGGCGGCGTGTCGCCAATCAAGCCACGCGCCTGAATGCCCATCACCCGGCGTTCCTTGCTGAACGGCAGGGCCAGATGGCGCAGATTCAACACGTTGCCAAACATCCCCGCCACCACAAACAGCGGCGCGGCGTCCTTGTTGTCGCATTGGTTCAGCGGCACCAGATAATCGTAACTTTCGATCACCGGCCCGTCACCCGCAGCGGCAGGGCCCGAGGCATCGCCCGCATCGCCGGTCTGCGCCGCGATCAAGGCTGCGCATTTGGCAATCGTTGGTGCTTCGAACAGGACAGAGATCGGGAATTCCACCGAAAATTCGCGTTTGACACTGGCAAAGAGGCGCACAGCGATCAAGGAATGGCCGCCAAGGTCAAAAAAGCTGTCCTCAACGCCAACCGGACTGACGCCCAGAAGGTTTTCCCAGATCGCCGCAAGGCGTTCTTCGATGCCATTGCGCGGCGCGACAAATGTGCCGTCCAGTTCAGGACGTTCAAAGCTTTGGCCGCTGGAGCTGGCGCCCTGCGGCGGCTGATCGGCTTGCGCGATCAGACCATCAAGCGGCAGTGAAGAGACAATCACCTGCGAGCGGCCCAGCGCGATGGCCCGGCGCAGCGCCTCTGGCCCTTCAGCGGCACGAATGCCCTGTGACACCATATAGGCCAGACGTTCCTCCGCCGGTGTCAGGTTACCCTGATCCGCTTCGGTATCATCAAAACGCACTTCACGCGGATCCAGCGGCGCAGCGGCAAAACCGCCCTCAAGCCGTTTCATCGCAAAATCCTGCACCGCCACCAGAACCCGGCCCGTCGCGTCACAGATCGTCACATCAAAGCTGGCAAAGCCATCACCTGCCGCCGTTTTCGACAGCGCGACATGGGAATAGATCTCTGCAGGCAGCGACCCATAGACAGTGATTGCACCATAGGACACCGGTACCCAGAGGTGGCTGGCATCATAGCTTGGCACCAGATCAATCGCCCAACCGGTGGCAAGGTCCATCAAACCGGCGTGCAACAGATGGCCCTCAGCCAGATCATCGCGGCAGGCATCAGGCAAGGCCAGTTTGGCAATCCCTTCATTTGTACCTATCGCGGTTTCGCGCAGCACGTGCCAGCGCGGCCCAAAGTCCAGATGCGCCTCTTGCGGTGAGGTCAACCGCCCGCCCTCTGGCGCGGTATCAATTTGCGCACAGCGGCCAAACGCGGCCTCAAGGTCAAAGGGTTCAGACTGCGAATGGCTGGCTGCCGCAATCTGCGCCTGCGCATGAAGCTGCCAACCGGATTTGCCGTTCAAAGTGCAATCGCTGCGCAATTCGGCGGCAAAGCCTGCCCCATCTGCGCTTAGGTTGATCTGCAATTCGCGCGGCGTTTCATCCTCGACCGGCATCGCCCGCAGGAAATAGAGGTCACGGATTTCGAAACCTTGGGTCAACCCCTGCCCCTTGGCGGCTTCGGCCAATAGTTCGATATAGCCTGTGCCCGGCATGATCGCCTGACCATCCTTGGTGCGGTGCTGATCCAGCAGCCAATGTGCGCTGCTGATCTGCGCGGACAAGACAGGATCTCCCGCCGCGTCCGACCCCATGGTCTGCACGAGTGCTGCATTGATCGGGCGTGCGGGCAGCACATCACTTGCGCCCCCGCTCAGGCTGTTGGTGGCCATGCCGACATCGGCCCAAATGCCCCAGTTGATTGCCATCACGCGGGTCGCATCGCCACTGCGGGCGGCGGCATAGGCATTGAGCCAGGCGTTCCCTGCAACATAATCCACCTGACCGGCAGATCGGGTCGCCGTACTGGTGGAGGAAAACAGGATCAGACAATCCAGATCGCCATCAGGCAGCAATTGATCAATGACCCGCAAACCCTGCACCTTGGGCGACAGAACCGCATCCATCTGCGCATCCGTTTTGCCCAGCATCGGCCCATCGTCCAGCGCACCGGCGGCATGGATAACCCCGTTGATCCGGCCATGGCGTTTTTGCAGATCTTCAATCACCCGGCGCATCTGCGCCAGATTGGCCACGTCGGCCCCGGCGACCTCTACCTGCCCGCCTTTGGCGGCGGCGCGTGTCTCAAGTTCGATCACGCTGCGCATCCGCCGCGCGGTGCGGTCCGCGGTGCCATGGCGGCTGAGGTAGCCATTCCACGCCTGACGATCCGGCAAAGGATCGCGGCCCAGCAGAACCACCGTGGCAGACTGCCGCGACAAGATATCGGCTGCCAGTGTCTGGCCAATACCGCCAAACCCGCCCGTGATCAGATAGACACCGCCCTCCTCAAAGAGGGTATCATCGGTGGCGTTCAATGGCGCGGGCTTATAGCTTTGTTCAAACCGTTTCGCGCCGCGATAGGCAGCCACTACATTTGCAGGCACGGCCATCAGGTCTTCCAGCAACCGATCGGTCAGATCATCCGCGACATCGGGTTCAGGCGCGGCAGCAGGCGCAAACCAGCCACGTTTTGCGGGCACATTGGCCGCTTGTTCTTCAATATCGATCTGGGCACAGGTCACGCCCGGCATCTCACGTGGGAACACGCCGACAGGGCCAGCAATCAACGCCTTTTCGGGATGGCGCAGCGCCTCATCCTTCAATTGCGCCGCTCCAGTGGTAAAGACACTCAGATGCAGCGGCGCATCGTTGCCTGCTTCGGTCAGGGATTGGGCAAGCCAGGTCAGGCTCCAGAACCCCTGTTCAAGGTTGCGATCAAAGATGCTGCTGCCGGGGCGCGGGGCGACGTGATCGTCGGTCAGCCAGAAATGCGCGATGCGGTCGGGCATCAGCCCGCGTTCCGCCAGATCGGCAATCAACAGGTCATAGTCCCTGCGTCCTTGTTCGGCGGCCAGTGTGTAGCTGTCATCCCCCTGCCGGGCAAAGGCATCCCCTGCCCGCACGGCGATCACTTTGTGACCCGCGTCGCGCAGGCGCACCATCACCGGCGCGGCTATGCCATCACCATCCGCAAAGAACAGCCAAGAAAGCGGTGTCGCGGCCAGATCGGTGATTGCGTCAATATCGGCATTGGCAAAGCGGGGCCGCCATGTGGGCACTGCGCCCCAGGTGGTGATATCGTCCTGCCGCACCAAGGCGCTGGCGGGCGCGGCAACGGCTGCTGTGCCCGGCTCTATGAAGTAACGGGCGCGTTGGAAGGCATAGGTCGGCAACACCACACGGTTGCGCCGCGCCTCACCCCAGATTTGGGTCCAATCGGCCTCAACGCCGCAGGCCCAAAGCCGCCCGATAACGGACATGAAATACATGTCATCCGCGATATCCTGATCGGGATGGCGCAGGGTCGAAAACGCCTGTGCGGGTTTGACCCCGTCGCTCATCTGCGCGAGCGCGGACAAGGCCTTGCCCGGCCCGACCTCAAGGTAAACGCGGTCACGCGGGGCGCTCAGCGTGGCAATGCAATCAGCAAAGTTCACCGTGTTGCGCAGCTGCCCAACCCAATAATCGGGGCTGGTCGCCTCTTCCGCCGTGATCTCCTGGCCAGAGCGGTTGGACATAAACGGCATCTGCGGCGCTTGCAGGTCAAGCCCGGCAAGGAACGCACGATAGCGATCCAAAATCGGCTCCAACATGCGGCTGTGCGCGGCGATGTCGATGGCGATCCGCTGATATTCCAGCCCTGCGTCGGTCAAACGGGCCTGCATCGCATCCAGCGCAGATTGCGGGCCGGACACGGCAATCAATTCGGGCGCATTGACCGAGGCGATGTCCAGATCGTCCCCCAGTAGCGGTTCAATCGCGCCGAGCGGTGCGGAGATGCTGATCATCCCGCCGGCAGGCACCTCATCAAACAGCTGCCCCCGCAGCAGCACCAGATCAATCAGGTTTTCAAAACTCATCACACCGGCAAGGCATGCCGCCACGTTTTCACCCATCGAATGCCCCACCATCGCGGCAGGTGTCACGCCCCAGCTGATCCACAGCTGCGCCAGCGCATATTCGGTGATCGCAATCAGCGGCAATTGTACGGACGGTTGTTTGAGCCGTTCTGCAGCGGCCTCCATTTGGCCCGCTTCGGGCAACCAAAGGGACCGGATGTCATAATCCAGCTGCGGCTGTAGGTGCGACAGGCCGCGATCCATCCAATCGGCAAAGACCGGCTCTGTCTCGTAAAGATCCCGCGCCATGCCGGGGTACTGCGCCCCGCCGCCAGGGAACATAAACACAACCTCGGGGGCATCACCCAGCAGATCATGGGTAAAGACCCGGCGGGTGTCGCCACCCTCAAGCAATGCGGCGGCCTCCTCATGGGTTTCAGCAACCACAACGCGCCGCTTTTCAAAGCCGCGCCGGCCGTTTTTCAGGGTAAAGGCCACGTCGGCCAAGGGCTGTTCGGGATGTGCCCGCAGATGCGCCGCCAGCGCGGCGGTGTTTGCCTCCAGCGCGGATTTGCTGCGCCCGGAAACACACAGCACATGGAACGGCCAGTCACTTTCTTCGGACGGGGCGCGCGCGGGTGCCTCTTCGATGATCGCATGGGCATTGGTGCCGCCGACGCCCAAGGCATTGACCGCGGCACGGCGCGGCGCGATGCCTTGCGGCCAGTCGCGCAATCTATCGTTGACCGAAAACGGGCTGCCCTCAAATGGAATGGCCGGATTGGGCGCTTCATAGCCCAACGATGGCGGCATCTGTTTGTGATGCAGGGCAAGTGTGGATTTCACAAATCCTGCAACCCCCGCCGCCGTATCCAAATGGCCTATGTTGGTTTTCACGGATCCGATGCGGCAAAAATCCGTATCGGTGGTGGTCTTGCGATAGGCTTCAGTCAGGGCGGCCACTTCGATGGGATCACCCAGATAGGTGCCGGTGCCATGGCATTCGACCATGCCAATGCTTTGGGCGGCGACGCCCGCATCATCGAGCGCCTTTACGATGGCATCGGTTTGTCCATCCACAGATGGGGCCAGATAGCCTGCTTTGGCTGCGCCATCGTTGTTGACCGCCGATCCTTTGATGACACCCCAGATGTGATCCCCATCTGCAATTGCATCCGAGAGGCGCCGCAAGGCCACAGCCCCCGCGCCGGAGCCAAAGACCGTGCCCTGCGCCCGGTGGTCGAAGGCGTGGCAATGCCCGTCCGGTGACAGGATTTCATTTTCCTTGAACTCATACCCGCGCCCATGCGGCAATTCGATGGTCACACCGCCCGCCAGCGCCATGTCAATTTCACCTGCCCGCAGCGCTTGACAGGCATAGTGGATCGCCACAAGAGAGGTCGAACAGGCGGTTTGCATGTTGATCGACGGGCCTTTGAGGTCAAACACATGGCTCACCCGCGTCGAAAGGAAATCCTTGTCATTGCCCGTGTGGCGCAGCAGGAACATGCCCACGTCATCCACCAGATCGGGGTTCGAGCAGATGTTGAAATAGAAATAGCTGCCCATCCCGCAGCCTGCGTAGACACCGATGGGCCCCGCCATGGTTTCAGGGGGATGGCCGGCCTGTTCCATCGACTGCCAGGCCACCTCAAGGAATTTGCGGTGCTGCGGATCAAGGATCGCAGCATCTTTGGGGGAAAAGCCAAAAAACTCTGCATCGAAGGTGTCGAACCCGTCAAGCACAGCAGCGGCAGGCACGTAATTCTTGCGGGCAATGTTCTCGGGGCTTTCGCCAGCGTCCAGAAGTTCCTGTTCGGTCAGGCGGCGAATGGACTCAACACCGTCGCGCAGATTGGCCCAGTAGGCATCTACACCTTCTGCGCCCGGCACGTTCACAGCCATGCCAACAATTGCGATATCTTCGCCTGAAATCGAGCGGCCCTTGGTGGTATCCATTCGTTCAATATTCCCGTTGCCTGCCCCAGGACGGACTTCACCCGTCTGAGTAATTAAGGAATATATGCCTGTGGAACTTGGAGAAATTGGGAAGATTTCAGGGCTTTTCCCCGAAGATCTGCCGTTTTCAACAGGTTTCCCTTAATAACAAGGCTTTGCCCGCCTAAAGCTACCATAATAAAGGCAAAAAAGGGCGGTCATTATTGACGCAGGCGAAACAATTTTGACCAATCGAGGCGGATCAAAACGCCAAATAAGGCCAATTGGCTCATAAAACGGTGCGTTTGCCTTGATTTTGCCTTGTTTTGTCAAGGACTGCGGTTTGCATCTGGTAACGCGGTTGATGGGTGGACCCGGCAAACAGTTTTTCGGCATATCCCACGATCGCCCCCGCCGTCAGCCAGGTGAGCGGCGTCAACGTCGCATTGAGCAGCATATCCATCAAGGTAACGCCCAAAATCAGGCACAGCGGCGCCACATAGGGTGAGACGGTTTGCGGGCGTTGCCTTGACACGTAAAGCCCCATCATCAGCAGCGGCAGCGCCAAAAGCCCGAATTCGCAGATATAGCCAACCCATCCAAAAGTGCCAAAAACGATGATCCAGCGGCCATCGGGAATGGTCAAAATCTCTCCTGTTTCGCTATGGCGGACCAAAGAGCGGCCCCAACCGCCCCACCCAAACGCCGGTTTTTCCGCAGCCCGAACAAGCAGTTGATCCTCGTTGTTAAACCGGTATTCCAAGGATTGCGCCCGCTCGTCGCTGATCTCTGCAGCTTGCGCCAGAATGGCCTCCGTCGGGATAACATCCAGATTGCGCAGCATCGGATATCCCACCGCCACGACAGCAAAAACCACCGCCAGCCGAATTTGCCAACGGCTTGGGATAAACAGCGCAACAGGCGTCAGCGCCACCCCATAGGCAAAGGATGCAAGGCTTTTGCACATCACCAACAGAACCGTCAGATACCCAACGATCAAATACCCTTTCATCCGCTTTTCCGCTGGCCCATAGCGCACCAGGGCTGCGGCTGAAATCAGGCTGGTCACCACGAAGACCGCGAGCCACAAACCATGTGGCAAGAACACGATCGGGCGATAGCCGCCATCGCGGATCATCTGTTCAAAGGAATGCTGGAAAAAGCCGTAAATCCAGATGTTTGTCACCGGGCTGAACTGAATTTCAAAGAACGATGGGATCGAATAGATCAACCCGCCCACCATGAAGGCCAGCAAGATCTCATGCAGGCCTTTTTCGTCTGACAAATACTGCCGCGCCAGCAAGAACGGCACCAGGGTCAGCACCTGTGCCAGCACAACCGCCCCCACGTCACGCACCGATTGGCCCGGCAACTGGTCCACCAAAAAGATGATCGGATGCGCATCGCGCAGCACTTCGAACAATATCGGATCACGGTTGGTCATCACCGTCGGAATGGCGGACAGAACCAGCCCCGCCACCAACAGACGCCCAATCCAGTTTTGCGGCCAGATCTGCAACTTTTCGCGCAGCGAGAAGATCAGGATCAGGACAACGCTGAGGTTCGGAATGGACACTTTGTCCATCGATGGCACCAGTGGCAGATTGAATTCGGCCAGCGGCGGCAAAAACAGATAGCCGCCCAGGATGGACCAGATCAGAGCCCGCTGAAGCGGCATTTTGCGAAACAGCCACAAGCATACCAACGGCCAGATCAACAGCATCAGATATGCAAAACCGTTTGGCATGTTGGTCCTATGGCGTGGTGGCTTTGGGGGAAAATATCATCTGGCCTGACGCCTGTCATCCCGATAGATTCTGTTCACGACGGCGCATTGCGTGATCAAATTGCAGGTAACCACATGATAAAAATTGAAAATTTTGAAATCGCGGCGACACATCACCTTTCATTTGATGTCCAACCCAAGGGCCCCAACCCATGAAATTTGGCAAAGTCCCCCACCAGATCGAGGTCAATGTGCCAACCCGCCACGCATTGTTTCAGGCTGTGACTAAACATTTGAAAGAAAACACCGGATTCGCGCTGGCCACGCTGAACCTTGATCACCTCACCAAACTGCCGGAAGAACCTCCATTTCTCGCCGCCTACCGTGCACAAGATCTGGTGGTGGCCGATGGCCGGCCCGTTGTCTGGCTGTCCAAGATCGCCCGGCAACCGGTTGAACTGATGCCAGGGTCTGACATGATCCTGCCGCTTTGCGATCTGTGTGTTGAAAATGGACGGTCCATCGCTCTCGTCGGTAGCAGTGATGAGGCCTTGTCGGGCGCAGCAAAAGCGTTGAAAGCCCGCATTCCGGGGCTGGAGGTGTCTTTCATCCACGCGCCGCCCTATGGATTTGATCCGCAAGGCGCTGCCGCAGACGAGATCCTTCGTGATCTGGCGAGCAGCGGCGCAGGGCTTTGTTTCATTGCCCTTGGCGCGCCCAAGCAAGAGATTTTCGCAGCACGTGGCCGGCAAATGGCCCCCGATGTCGGATTTGCTTCTATCGGCGCGGGGCTGGATTTCTTTTCCGGCCATCAGGTGCGTGCGCCCAAGATCATGCGCATGGTGGCGATGGAATGGTTATGGCGGGCACTGCAAAGCCCGCGCCGCATGGTCCCACGCTATGCCAAGTGTTTCGCGATCCTCCCGGGGCTCACGATCAACGCGCTGCGCCAACGATAAGGCTATTTGTATTCGATAATCTCAGATTTGCGCCCCGAAATCCGGCCCAAGTGATATTGCACCGCCCCCAAGCCTTCGGGAAACTTTGAAAAGGTCGTCAACGCCCCCCATGCCAACCCGCCTTGCCGGGACAGGCGCAGAACTTGCAACAGGTAGATCCCCAGCAGCAACAGCGCCCAAGGACTGATCAACAAAGCCAACAGCAGGATGAACAAGGGCAACACCGCCCCCCAGATCAACGCACGGCGGCTCTCTGCCACCCAATGCCGCTCCGGCGGCGCACCATGCAGCGCCGCTCCTTCTGCAAAGGCATGGCCTGCCCGCTGGCTGCGCTTCCACCACTGGCTGAGGCGAGTGATCTCGGCGTCATGCCATGTCATCTCTGCATCCAGACGCCAGATCTTCCATCCGTTCTGGCGCAAACGCAGGCAGAGTTCCGGCTCCTCTCCTGCAATCAGGCTGTCACGATAACCGCCCAGCTCCCTCAGTGGTGCAACCCGCATCAGGGCATCACCACCGCAAGCCAAAGTTTGCCCCACCGGCGTGTCCCATTCGCGATCAATCAAACGGTTGTAAACTGAAGCCTCCGGAAACCGTTCGCGCCGCCGACCGCAGACAACCGCCACATCGGGATGGGCTTCGAGGAACCTGCGAGCGGTGTCAATCCACCCCGACCGCAGGGCGCAATCTCCGTCAAGGAATTGAACCAATTCAACACCTTCTGCAACCTCCACCAATCCGGCATTGCGCGCACGGGCCGCTGTGAACGGCTGGGTCAGATCCAATGTAACCACCTGCGCACCCTGGCTTTGCGCCGCCTCAACAGACCCATCGGTGGACCCCGAATCCACATAGATCACCTGATCGACCTGCCCCTCAAGCGCCGCAAGACAGGCAATCAACCGCGCCCCTTCGTTGCGCCCGATAACGACCGCTGCAACCGTCATTGGCCCACCTTTGAAAGATACTCAGAGAACCGCTTGGACCCGACAAGAAACCCCGCGCGGATCAACAATTCCACCCGATTCCAAGGCCGCGCATCCAGTGAAAACAGCGTCACATCCGGCACATTGCGCATCACCGCCGCGCGGCGGGCATCTTCACCATGCGCCACATCCCCTGCGCCCAGCGATGCCGCATCCCGCGCTCCCGGATCATTGGCGAATTTGTAGTGTTTGATCACCCCGGTGATGTCGGCGCAACGCACCCCCATCGACAAATGCGGATGAGGCGCGGGCGTTACCTCCGGCCCGTTGAAGATCAGCGGATGTTTGGTCAGACAACAGGCCTCGCCAAAGACCTTGCCCCGCACCCCGCCAAAGCAGAATTGTATATCGCGGTGCGTGTTCGTGTTGCCTTTGAGCAGCTCTGAGAACGGGATCTCGGCGCTGTGGTAATCATATTTGTCCACTGTGCTAATATCGAAATAGCTAAATTCCTCAAGCACTTGGGCGTAAGGCAAATGTGCCACTTCGCGCAGCGGCGCTTTGGGAAACATCTCTAACATCTGCGCCACCATCGCCGTGGCCCCCTGCCCTTTGAGATAGTCAATCAGCCCATCAATGCCCAAACGCTCCCGGCCTTCGAAATCAAAAATCTCATCCATGTCCACATAGAGGCACCACCGGTTCTGCCCATATGTGTTGGCCGGATATTGCCGGATCAGGTCTTCGAATCCCGCCAATGGCAATGCGCTTTGGTCAATGATCGTGCCGGGCTCTGCCGCGATGCGGGGCAGTGTGTCGTCGGTCGACCCATTGTCGATAAAGACAAAATGCCGGATGCCCATGGCGCGGTAATGGGCAAAAAATGCATCCAGATAATAGCTGCCGTTGCGCACCAGGGCGATCAGCACCACCTCATCGGCACCGACATCCAGTTGCGCGGGCCCGTGCAGATGGCGCAAGGAGCGTGCAAATTGCTGGCGGCGGCGCCGTTCGCGCATTTTATGCAGGGCGCGGCGCATCAGATGGATCGGGCTTTTCATAGGCGGGTGATACGCCAGCGGCGGCGGCGGGTCTACTATTCTGCGCCCGCGCGATGCTCTTTCCAGCGCAGGTATGCATTTGCGCCCCAGGTGGCAAAAGGTTGCGGGGGCAAGGGCTTGGGTGCCGCTTCGGCGTCGAAATGGGCAGTGATCTCCGAGCGGTGCCCCATTGCTGCCTCGGCGGCAGCGATGCCCGTCAGGGTGCCCCGCGCCGTGCCAAGCCCGTTTTGGGCGCAGGCGGCGTAGATGCCATCGTCAATCTGATCCGTAACGCTGACCCCGTTGAGCGTCAGGCACAGATGTCCGGCCCAAGCGTATTGCATCGGCATTCCCGCCAGCTGCGCAAACCGGCTGTCGAATTTTTCGCGGTGGACTTGCGCGGCACGGGCCACATCGCGGGGCGTTGCCATCATGCCAGGGCGCAGGGTCGCGCAGGTCCGCGTGATGATCCGGTTGCCCCCCTGTGCGGTGTCAATGCGCCGCATGGTTGTGCCCATCGGATCGGACGGCGTAATGCCCCAGCGCGGCGCGCCGCCCAAACGGGCCAGCGCATCCTTGTCCAACTCTGGCGTCATGGAGGCATAGAGGAACAACTGCATCAACTGCCCCTTGGCGATGCCAAAGCTTTCCAGATGACCGTTGTTCGCCAGAATGATCCGGGGTGCAGTGATCTGGCCCTGCGCTGTGGTCACAGACCAGTCACTGCCCTGCCGGGCAAACCCGGTCACGGCAGAGCTTTCGTAAATCTGCACATCCCCGCGGCGCAGCCCCTGCGCCAAACCGCGAATATATCCCGCAGGCTGCAAGATCATGGTTCCGGGTGTGAACAGGCCAGAGCGATAGTGGTTGCTGCCGGTCAATTCTTGCATGTGTTGGGCGTCCAATGTTTCGCTGGTCTCGCCCAAGGACGCCAGATGCCGCGCATAGCTGGCGTTATGCGCCTCCCCCTTGGCCGTGGCGGCACCGTTCACCTTGCCCGCCGGATCGGCATAGGCTGGATTGATCCCGTATTGCGCCACCGCATCAGCGGCAAAGGCGATCGCCCGCCGATTGAGCGCGATCAGCGCCGCATCATCGCCCGCCCCCGCGTAATCCTCCGAGGCCAGATCATGCGGCAGGTCAATCATAAACCCCGAGTTACGCCCTGCACTGCCTTCGGCAATCCGCAAACCGTCCAGCACAACAATGCGCAACCCTTTATCGAGCTGCCGTAGACGCCGCGCCGCTGACAGGCCAGCAAAGCCCGCGCCAATCACCACAACATCGGCGGTTTGAGAGCCTGAAAAAGGGGCAGTCACCGGATATGGGCCAAGAATTTCCGCCCATGCGGCGGGGGTATCGAACTGCGGTGCACGTCTTGCGCGATAGTTGGTCACAGACCCAACCGCGGCTTGAGAGCCTCCAACCCGGCGACCAATGCATCATGTGCACCGGTCTCCTGCATATGCGCCTTGAGGCTGGCGTTCAGCCCGCCTTCGGTTGCAAGCCCCTGCAAGAGCGCATCAAAATCCGCATCGCTGGTGGCCATCTGCCGAAGAAACCCTGCAAAGACCCCAGCCACATAACCCTCTGCCGCCTTGGGATCGCCGGTCTGATCGCCCAGCCATTGTGCCCCGGTCTGCATCAGCGCGATCAGCGGCGCAGACAGCGCACTGCCCGCGAAATGCGCGTTCAGCGCGGCTTCGCTGGCAACCGCAAACACATGATCGCTGTCACCAAAGAGCGCTGTCAATGCAGTGGAGGCCGGATAGACCGGCAGCATCGAACCGCCCGTGCTGATCGCCGACAAAGGAATGGTCATCGCAATATCCGTCGCTGGCGCGCACAGCTGTTGCAAGGCGTCATGGCTCACATCCACCATCACCGAAATCACCGCTTGGTCGGCCCGAAACGGAAGGCTTGGCAAAACCTGCCGCGCAACATCTGCCACCAGGCACAGAAACACTACGTCTGATCCGGCCACCACATCCGCATTCGCGGCCACGGTTGCCCCATCGACCTCAGCAGCCAATTGCGCCGCAACCTGCGCGTTGCGCTCTGACACCATGATCTGATGCCCGCGCCCCGCCAGTCCGCGCACCATGGCAGCGGCGATTTCGCCGGTGCCAATAAACCCGATGCGCATCAGGACACCTCGCCGTCGCTGTCATCGGACAGATCAATCCAGATCGTCTTGAGCTGGGTATATTGATCATGGGCATGCACGGAATTGTCGCGTCCACCAAAGCCTGATTGTTTGAACCCGCCGAACGGAGTGGAAATGTCTCCCTCCCCATAGCTGTTCACCGTCACCGTACCCGCCCGCAGCATCCGTGCACCGCGCAGGGCGCGTTTGCCATTGGCCGTGAAGATCGACGCGCAGAGGCCATAGTCGGTGTCATTGGCCACCGCGATGGCCTCCTCAAAGCTGCTGACCGCGATTACGCTCAGAACCGGGCCAAAGATCTCGTCCCGTGCAAGGGTATGAGTGTTGCTTGGCAACTCCAAAACCGTCGCTTCGACAAAAGCACCGCCTTGCGTTCCGCCGCCGATCACCGCCTTAGGAGCGCCCTCCAAATAACCGGAAACCTTATCAAAATGGACCTTGGAGACCATCGCCCCAAGCCGCGTTTCAGGATCAAGCGGATCGCCCAGAGGCCATTCCCGCGCATGGGCTTTGATCCGGTCCAACAACGCGTCTTTGACATCGCGGTGCACGATCAAACGGCTGATGGCCGAACAATTTTCGCCCATGTTCCAGAATGCGCCGTTGACGACATGCGCGGCCACCGCATCGAGGTTTTCGGCATCTTCCATCACCACGCAGGGGTTCTTGCCACCCATCTCAAGCACCACTTCCTTGGCGTTGCTTTCAGCGGCATAGCTGAGGAACTTTTTGCCCGTGACGGTCGAGCCGGTGAAGCTGACCATGTCCACATCCATATGGCGGCCCAGAGGTTCGCCCACCTCTGCCCCACCGCCGGGCAGCACGTTCAGCACACCGCGTGGCACACCGGCCTCATGGGCCAGTTCAGCCACCCGCAACGCGGTGAGCGAGGTTTCTTCCGCCGGTTTCACCACCACCGAACATCCCGCCGCAAGCGCCGGGCCAATTTTCCACGCCAGCATCAACAAGGGGAAGTTCCACGGCAGGATCAGCCCCACCACGCCAATGGGTTCGCGCACCACCATGGCGATGTGATCATCGCTTGCCGGGGCGACCTGATCATACATCTTATCAATGGCTTCCGCGTGCCACTTGATGCAGGTAATGGTCTCTGGCAAGTCCACGGTTTCGCAATCAAAGATGGTTTTGCCGCTGTCGATGCTTTCCATCACCGCCAGTTCGCGGGCATTGCGGGTCAGCAATTTGGCAAAGCGGATCAGGACATCCTTACGCTCTGACGGATGCCGGCGGGACCAACGGCCATCCTCAAAAGCCTCCCGCGCCTTGGACACGGCAAAATCAACGTCCTCAGCTGCGCAAGCGGCAATGTCCGCCAGCGCCTCTCCTGTGGCAGGGTTCACCGTTGTGAAGGTCTCGCCCGACGCCGCAGGGCGATAGCTTCCATCCACAAATGCCGCCGCCGGAAGGTCGAGATTGACGGCGATCGCACGGTATTCTTCTTTTGTCAGCAATCCCATGATCTTAACCTTTCTGAATGTCAGCAATGGTGGATTTGAGCACACGGATCACCTGATCCAATTCGCGTTTGTCGTCTTTGTTCAATGGCTTAAGCGGCGGCATCACCCCGCCCGTGTTCACCCCGGCCATCGTGGTGCCATGTTTGACACATTGCACAAACTTGCCGCCCTGTTCGAGAACCCGCATCAGGGGCATCATCGCTGACATGATCCGCCGTCCCTTGGTGAAGTCGCCCTCAACGGCGCAAGCCTGATAGAGCGCCACATGTTCTTCGGGCAGGAAATTCGACCCGGCACAAACCCAGGATCGTGCGCCCCATGCAAAAAACTCAAGCGCCTGATCATCCATGCCGCAAGACATCTGGATATGCGGATAATCCCGCGCCAAAAGATGTACACGGTTGATATCGCCGGAACTTTCCTTGATCGCGCAGATATTTCGGGACCGGCCAACGCGATCCAGAAATTCCTCGCCCATGTTCACACCCATCCGTCCCGGATAGTTATACAGCATCACCGGCAGGTTCGCAGCGCGGTCGATCGCCAGCGCGTTCAAGGCATTTTCCCGCTCTGTCGGAACGGCATAGGGCGGCGTCGCGAGCAGGATCGCATCCGCGCCAATCTCTTTTGCCCCACTGGCCAAGGCGATGGAATCCTCTGTGCGCATCGTGCCGGTGCCCACAATCAGCGGCAAACGCCCCTTGATCCTATCCTTGGTGAACTGGGCCAGATCCAACCGTTGCTCGACCGTTTGAGCATAGTTTTCGCCGGTGGAACCGCCCGATATGATCCCATGCACCCCTGCCCCAATCAGATGCTCCACCTGATCGGCAAGGCCATCACGGTTGAAGCTGCCATCGGGGGCCAGCGGTGTGACGATGGGCGTGTAGATGCCCTCGAATTGAAAGATTGGTGTCATTGTCCCTCACTCCGGCGCGGTGCCGGTTCCCAGTTGCAGGTCAAGCCCGGCGGGCATGACAAATTGTTCGATACGCCCGCGCGACAGGTTCCAATGTGCGATGGCCAGATCGGCCGCGGCATCATCATCCGCGGCCTCAATCGCCGCGATGATCGCGTCGTGCTGGTCGCTGGCGGAGGTCAGGTTCTCTTCCATCTCGGCGTCTTGCGGACGGAAAAATGTCATCGAGATCCGCGCGTGATCAATCAGCAGACGCTGGAAGCTGGGCAGAAGATACACATTGCCCGCCATCTGTCCGGTCACGTCATGAAAATGGTTATTGGCCAAGGCCCGTGCCGCGATATCACCGCCGCGCAGTGCCGCTTTGAAGGCGCTTTGCGCATCTTTGAGAGCCGCAATCTGGGACGGTTTCGCATTCTGCGCTGCCAACCTGAGGATCGCGCCATAAATCATTGGAGCTGCGAGAAAAAAGTCGCGCAGGGTCTTGTGGCTCATCTCGGCAACACGTGCGCCGCGGTTGGTGCGGATTTCAACAAATCCTTCGCCTGCCAACTGGCGCAGCACTTCGCGCAGCGGCGTGCGCGACAAGTGCCATTCCTCCGACAATCGCGCCTCATCCAGATCCGCGCCTGGCTGCAAGTCCTGGGTCAGGATCGCGTGCCGCAGATGATGCAACACGTGTTCTTTAGAATATTTCTTGTCCTGTGCCACAGCGCCCCCTGTTTCCTCTGAATGAGGTGAGTCGGGGTACTTCTAGCATTGCATACAATTTGTGTACAATAATTTCTTTCTAACGCGGGTCAGGGTTCTGCCGCCGCTCTGACGATGCCATATTGGGAGCCCTTTTTCGCAAGGCCGGTGTGTAGACCGTTTGCCGCGACCGCCCCGCATGTTTGGAGGCATAAAGTGCCACATCCGCGTTGGAGAGCACGTCTTCCATGCTCGATTGATCCTCCTCCCCGATCCAGACGGTGCCGATACTGGCGGAGATCCGGCAATCTTGCCCGTTGAACGATATCGGCTCTTCCAAGCGGTCTATGATCCGCCGGCCCACCCGGCGCATCAGGTTGCCATTGCGCACTTCAGGCAGGACAATTGTGAATTCATCCCCGCCAACACGGGCAACAGTATCGGTTTTGCGGGTTTCGCTGACCATGATCTGCGCGACGATCTGCAGCACATGATCGCCTGCGGCATGGCCCAGCGTGTCATTGACCTCTTTGAAATAGTCCAGATCAATGTTCATCACCCCGAAACAGGCAGTGCCTTTGACCATCCGTTTGAGCACCGTATCCAGCGCCCGTCGGTTCTTGAGGCCCGTCAATGTGTCGGTAAAGGCCTGTTCCTCCGCCGCGATCTTGGCCCCTTGCAGGCGCAGGTTCAACTTGCGAGATGCCTCCATCGCGGCGGTTTTTGCTTCCACCAGATAAAGCATCTCGATGGCAAGATCGGTCGCCGCAAAATCAGCGTTGGACAGGGAATAGTCCCGCACCCCATCCACAATAGAGATGCCAAAGCTGAGGTTCACAACCGTATGATTGCCCGCATCCCCCACCGGCACCATGATCCCCTTGAACGCGGTACGCGGCGGATCACGCAGTTCCAGATGCAGCTTGAGATCACGGGCCTTGTGCAGATCGGCCATCGAGACAATCGCGCGGGGGCGTTTGATATCAAACACTTCCAGAAACCGTTGTCCCAATAGATCGTCAGACTTGCACAGCTTGTGCGCGGTGGGCCCTGCGTGAATGATATGGCCCGTCGCACTGAGAACCAGATGCATCGGGCATAAAACATCCAAAACCGGGGCAGAGACGATCATCACGTCGCCCGTGCGCCGAGATCGAAACGCCGCCCTTCGGAAAAGTCGGTTTTGACCAATGTGATCGACACCGTTTCAACGCCTTGCCCGCCGCCGGTATGTTCCAGCAGTGCCAGCGCCCCGTAGTCATCCGCCATAACCCGAAGAACCCCCATCATCACATGGCCATAGCCCGCCACAGGAGCCGCACAAATCAGCGAGAAATGCCCATCGACGTGATCGCGCAGTTCTATCCGGGGGAGGTGCAGATCGGACAGCGCCAAACGCGCCCGATCTGCAAGATCATCCAGAGAATGCAGAAAATCCTCAAAATTCACGCCGCCAAAACGCAGCAGCCGCCGAGTGCCTTCGAACCGCGGATGCGACACCAGATAGGTGCCGATATCCTCCATCACGTCGACGCGGGGCCGTTCCACCGTTTTGGACACCGCATCAAGAATGGCGGGCGTGATGGCGTCGTCATACTCAAGCATGGCTTCAAACTCGATAAAGTCGAGATTGGCATGGCGGGCACTGGCCTCCCATACGGCGGGGCCGTAAGTGTCACAGACAAAATTCTGGATGCTGCGGTTGAATAACCCATGCATTGGCGGCCTCATTCCCATACGTCCCGGCGCCAGCCTTACCCAAACCCCTTAAGATCTACCCAACAGACACAGTTTTACACATTTCGCAGCACCACATGCGGGCATATCATTATCTCATTGCAACCCATTGTGGAAAAGTTAATCTGCGCGCATCAAGACTGACCTCAACGAAAGACCTCGATATGCCATTGTTCCTGTTGATCCTCAGCGCCCTTGGCGGCGCCCTTTGGTGGTGGGTGCGCAACAACCCGCGTGACGCGTTGCACGTGGCCAGCGATGTTGCAACGACGGTTAAGAACGCCCCGCGCAAACTGGCCTTCCGGCGGCAAACCGAAGCGCATCCCGTCGAAGGGATTGACGATCACCGCATCGCAATCTGCGCCATCGCACAGGCCTTTATCGAACTTGACGACCTGCCCACCCGCGAACAGCGTGACCAATTGCACCTCCTGCTGCGCAGCCGGATGCAGACCTCCGAAGAAGAAGCGCAAGAAATGGAAGTGCTTGGCCGATGGCTGATCACCCAATGTGACGGCGCGAAACCCGCGATTTCGCGTCTTGGCCGCAGATTGCACAAGATCGACGGCAATGCCTCATGGGGGGTCTTGCAAGAGATTTTGATGGATCTGGTGGGCGGCACCCTGTCTTACGGTCAAATCGGCGCGATCGAAGACCTCAAGCTGGCTTTGCGGAAGTAGGCAAAGCCACCAGCGTCCTCACCGCCCCTGCCCGATAATGGCGCAGGGCGATGAGGTTGAATTCCGCATCCAAGTCAGAAATCCGTCGGCGCTCCGCCTTCGGACTTCCGGCGGGCAACAAAGTCGGCCAGTTCATCGCGGATCGCAATGTCCATCTCCGGCGCTTCAAAGCTGGTGATAATTTCCTTGAACATGTGGTGTGCGCGTTCCGCCGTCCAGATGCCACCCGCCGCTTCCCAGCCTTCGTAGTTTTTCCAGTCACTGAGGAAGGGCTGATAGAATGCCGTGGTATAACGATCCTGCGTGTGCTGGATACCAAAGAAATGGCCTGCATTGCCCACGGATTTGACCGCGTCCAGCGCGATCTCGTCTGGTCCGGTCGCACAAATCTCAGGCTGCATGTACCGCTGGATCTGCTGCAAAACTTCGCAATCCATGATAAACTTCTCCGGCGAGGCGATCAGCCCCCCTTCGAGCCAGCCCGCCGCGTGGTAGACCATGTTGGTGCCCGATTGCACCGACGCCCAAAGGCTGTTGGAGGTTTCCCACATCGCCTGCCCGTCCGGCACATTCGCCGCGCAAACCCCGGAGGACCGCATCGGCAGCCCATAGTACCGCGCGAGCTGCCCTGTCATCTGGGTCGCACGCATGTACTCAGGCGTGCCAAAGGCAGGTGCGCCGGATTTCATATCCACGTTGGAGGTAAAGGTACCAATCGCCACCGGGCAGCCGGGGTTGATGATCTGGGCCAAGACAATCGCACAAAGCCCCTCGGCCAGCGATTGCGCCACAGCGCCGGACATTGTCACGGGTGCCATCGCACCTGCAAGGGTGAAGGGTGTCACGACAAGACCCTGCCCGCGCCGCGCCAGACGCATCCAACCGTCCATCATCGGAAAGTCATGCTTGAGCGGCGAGGTTGAGTTGATGTTGGTGTACATACGTGGGGACGCGTCAAACTCATCATGAGTCAGCCCGCCCGCGATGCGCACCATCTCCATCACGTCTTCGACACGCTCAGCGCCCAGCGAATAGGCGTGCATCACTTTGTCCGTCAGCGTCAGCTTGTCATAAAGCACATCCAGGTGGCGCACAGAGGCATGAATATCACAAGGCTCCACCGGATAGCCGCCGGCAAAGTGGATACAGTTGAAATACTGCGTCAGCTTGAGCAGATTCTTGCACATTTCACGGGTGCCGGGCACCTTTTTGCCAATCGACATGTCCCAATAGTTGGGCGGCGAAGACACGTTACCAAACAACAGGTTGTTGCCGCCGACGGTGATTTTCCGTTTTTCGTTTCGCGGTGTCAGCGTGAACTCGGAGGGGGCTTTGCCGACCCACTCCATAACAAAATCACGGCCCATGCGGACGTTTTCGCCATTGATCGTGCAGCCCGCCTTGCGCAGGATTTCAAGCGCTTCTGGGTTCAGGAATTCAATGCCGATCTCTTCGAGGATGCGCATCGCACCGTCATGGATTGCTTCAACCCCCTCGGGGCTCAACGGCTCCGTGGGCCGGTCGATATTGACCGGCGGGTTCCATGGCATTTGTTCGATCACCGCGCTGCCGCGCCGGTCTTGTGCACCTGCGCGGCCGCCGCCGCGGGTTCTGCGTTTGGGTGGCTGTGTCATGTCGTTACTCCTGAGTTGATCTCAGAAGGCACCATCGGCATGACGCCATCCTTTCCATTCACGACGACATATGTCGTTTTTAATCTCCAACCCAAAAATGCCAGATCATTGGGCGTCCAGCCATTCCGGCAAATACCCGATATCAGGGAGGACAACATCGGCGTGCGGCGCAAGATCGGCGCGGCTTGCCGGGCCGGTCAGAACCCCGACACAAATCATGCCCGCCGCCCGTCCGGCATCCAGATCATGGGTGCTGTCGCCGATCATCGCAATCTGTCCCGCGGGCAAACCGCATTGCGCGGCGAAGGCATGCATCTGGCCCGGCGCGGGTTTGCCGCCATGACCACTGTCGAAGCCCGCGACAAAATCGAACATCTCTAGAATACCGGCCTGCAACAGATGCGCACGGGCCGGCATTTCCGCATCATTGGTTGCCACCCCAAGCGCCAGCCCCCTTCGCCGGAACTCGGTCAGAAGCGGGACCAGCGGCACCGCCTGTTGCTGCTGTGTGTTCGCCGCCTCTTCGTTCAACATATCCTCAAGCGCAGCAAAGGACATCTGCGGAAAATGCGGGTGCAAAGCCTCGGTCACTTCTCCTGCGGTGCTGGCAATCACCACGCTATCAGGGGCAAAGTTGCGCTGCTGCATGTCAAATCCGATCGCCGCGCCCACGCGCCCGGCCTTGGCGTGATCCCCCTCGCAGGCTCGCAGCAAGAACGCATGCGCCCAGGTTTCCCAGGTGGCGGCAAAATCGAACAAGGTTCCGTCCTTGTCGAACAAAAGCCCTTTGATTTCAGTCATGTCCAATTCACCTGTGCTCCGCCCGGCAGGGCCATACGGGCCTGCATCAATTGATCGTACGGGATCGCGGCGCTGTCACAAAAGCCAATAACCCAAGCGTCATCCATCATCAGAAAATCCAATACCGCGCCCAAAAAGACCGGATCGCCGGCCCGTTCGCGCAGATCCGCCTCTGACGCACCTGTGCTTCCAAGAAAGGTCGGCAACAGGTCATCATTGGCCGCCAACCACGCCAGCGCCCGCAGCGCCAGAGTTTCAGCAGCATCAACAGAGAGTGTCATAACGTGATCCGGTTTTCAGGGCATCGCAACGGTTTGTTAACCATTAGGGCCAAATACAGGGACATGGAAATGCAAATCATGTCAGAAAGGATGCCGCGTGCAGGGTAAGATCCTCATCGTGGATTCAATTGCCACCAACCGGATCGTGATGAAGGTCAAGCTAACGGCGGCCTGCTATACGGTTGTGCAGGCGTCCTGTGTGAAAAACGCGCTGACGATGGCCGAAATTCACATGCCGGATCTGGTGATTTGTGCAATGACCCTCTCTGACGGAGAGGCCGCTGACCTCTGCCGGGCGATGGGCCGCAACCCGGTTACCCGGCAGATCTGTGTTCTGGCCCTGCAAGGCTCGGGTGATGCCGCATCGCGGGTGGCCCTGCTCAAGTCCGGTGCGCAGGATGTTCTGCCAAAACCATTGGACGACACATTGCTCTTGGGGCGGGTGCGCAGTCTGCTGCGGGCGCAGAACGCCGATGCAGAATGGCAATTGCGCGAAGACACCAGCCGCGCTTTGGGCCTGGCGGAGCCGGACAATCCTTATGCCGAACAGGGGCGCACGATGTTTGTCTGTGCAAGCCCTGGCACCGCGCACAGTTGGGCCATACAGATGCGACCCCACTTGAACCAGCAGATCACCCAAGCCGCGCCAGACACCTTGATGCAGACCCTGCAAAAAGGCGCCCTTCCCGATACCTTTGTACTGATCCTGCCCGCTGACCGGGAGCCGGCACAATCGATGTTGCGATGTATCGCTGCGCTGCGGGCCAATGCCCAGACCCGTCATGCCGGCGTTTTGGTCTTGCAAACCAAGCCCGACGCCGAGATCGGTGCCTCTGCGCTGGATCTGGGGGCCGATGATCTGATGACCGCCGGTTTTGAACCAGCAGAACTGTCCTTGCGGCTCAAGGCGATGCTGCGCCGCAAGCGCATTGGAGAGCAGATGCGCGCCACCGTGCGCACGGGGCTCAGGGCAGCGGTGAATGATCCACTGACGGGCCTTTATAACCGGCGATATGCCATGCCTTATCTGGCCCAGATGGCCGCGCGGGCGCGGGACAATGGCGCGTCTTTTGCGGTGATGATCGCGGATCTGGACCACTTCAAACGGATCAACGATAAATTTGGCCATGCCTCGGGGGATGCGGTTCTGGTGGAAGTTTCGGATCGGCTCAGGGGCTGCCTGCGCAAAACGGATATGGTTGCGCGAATCGGCGGTGAGGAATTTCTGATCGTCACGCCAGCCCCGTCGCTGGCCCAGGCACAAACCGCCGCACTGCGAGTTTGCGATGCGATATCTTCCAGCCCGGTCAACCTGCCCCCGCCACATGCCCCGGTCAGCGTTACGGCCAGCATCGGGATGGCGCTGTGCGATCCGGAACGGCATCCGGCCAAGGACTGCGACGGTATCGGCGAGGCCCTGCTCGCGCAGGCAGATAAGGCGCTTTATGCTGCCAAGGGACGCGGACGCAATCAGGTGAAACTCGGACGTCCTGCGGCATAGGATGATCGCAGCAAACTGAAGCGAGTGATCGAAAGGAATACAACCTAAGCGATTGCAATCCGAGAAGCAGCACCCTAACCTGCCAAGATGACACAGGACAAACCCCTCATCGGAATCGCGCTTATGCTCGGGTTTTGCGCGGTCGCCCCATTTGGCGACGCCGTGGCCAAGATTCTGGGCACCTCTGTACCTCTGGCCGAGGTCGTTCTCGTCCGGTTTGCAGTGCAGACGCTGATCCTGTTCCCGCTGGTCTGGTCCACGGGCCGCGTATGGCGCATGCGGGGCCGTATCCTTGGGCTGACAGTTTTGCGCACCGTTCTACATATCGTCGGCATCGCCGCGATGTTTACAGCCTTGCAATACCTGCCCTTGGCCGATGCTGTGGCGATTGTCTTTGTCATGCCGTTCTTCATGCTGCTGCTCGGAAAGTTTGTCCTGAACGAAGAGGTCGGCAGCCGCCGATTGATGGCCTGTATCCTCGGCTTTACCGGCACGCTTTTTGTGGTGCAGCCCAGCTTTGTTAATGTTGGCTGGCCTGCGCTTTTGCCGGTTTTTGTCGCTGCCAATTTTTCTGTTTTTATGCTGGTCACAAGGCAAATCGCCAAAGAGACTGACCCGATCGGATCGCAGGCCGTCAGCGGGTTGATCGCGGTCGCCATCATGGTGCCGGTGATCTGGGCCGGATCCGGGCATGGGCTCAACCCGCTCAATCTGATTCAACCCAACGCTCAGGAATGGGGCCTGCTGATTGCCATCGGCGTTTTGGGAACGGGCGCGCATCTGTTGATGTGTTGGTCCTTGCGCTATGCGCCCTCGACCACGCTGGCCCCGATGCAGTACCTTGAAATTCCGGTCGCGACCTTGCTGGGCTTTGTGTTTTTCAAAGACCTGCCAAATCTCCTGGCCAGCCTTGGCATCGTCATTACCATTATCTCGGGCCTTTACATCATCTACCGCGAGCAGGCCACCGCGCGGCGTCTGGCTGGCAAAGCGCCGCAACCACATCAGGCATAAGCCGACGCGGCAGGATCAGCGCCAGACCGGGCTGTTCCATCTGCAACGACATAGGTCCGGTCGCTGCGTTGGAGGTGCCGATTTTTTCCCCCAAGGCAAAGTTCAGCCCATCTATCGGCCATTTCAAACCCGCGCTTTGCCCTGCCGCATCGGCCAAAGGGAAAAGCGAGACAACATCTCCTGCCCGTGTTGGCAATGCGATCTTGGGCGGTGCGAGCAAGATCACCTCATCGCGGCCCAGCAACACACAGGGGCGGTCCGCAAAAGCCAGCAGCCCGTGAAGCGCGGCAAGTTGATGATCGACCCGTCCGCCCAGAAACCCAGCGCCCAAAATCACCGGCGCATCAATCCGCGCCAGCGCCTTTTCAAAATCGGTGGTGTCTTGCTCATCGATCCGGTGCAATCGCGCGGGTGGGATCTGGCCCAGAACCGCGCTCGGCGCACTGTCAAAATCCCCCAACACCGCCTCCGGCATGATCCCCGCCTCTAATGCCAGGACCACACCGCCATCAGCCGCCACACAAATCGGCGCAATACTTAATGCTTCTTTAAGATCAACTGTGTTTGCCTCTCCACCACCTATGAGGGTGATTGCGGCAGAACTGTGTATAATGGGGTCAATCATGGCAGATTACCTTGGTTTTGGGAAACTGGACACAATCTCGCCTTGAAATGATACGGTGGTTGGCACAGATTCGGGCCGCTTTGGTCTTGGATATCGTGGTAAACGGTAACCTGCAAAACCGCAGAGGACGAGCATCCGATGATGAGTAATAACAAAATTCTAACGGTTTCCTACGGCACTTTCTCGTGCACGTTGGAAGGTTTCGAAGATTCATTTGGCACCATGAAGGCGATTGCGGAGTATTTCCGCGATCTTGCCTCTGATGACCGATACTTTGGCGCCGAACCGCCGCAGCCCGATGCAGAGATGCTGGCGCGGATCGCCCAAAAGGAAATGACGCGCCGCGTTGAGGCCCGCGAACAGGACGGCAAGATCGTACTGAGCGCCCATGAGCAAAGCGAAACCGCACCGGCCCCCGCTGCTGCGATTGCCGCACCGGCCGCCGCCGTTGTTGCCGCCGCCCCTGACGTGCAATTGCCGCAGGATGACCAGGCCGCTGCGCAAGCTCCGGTGGTCATCTCGACCTCCGCACCCGCAGACATCGCTGAGGCGCAGCCCGCCGTAGAACAGCCAGCCCCCGCAGCCGAAGACACGCCCGAGGACACGCCGGACATTGTGCCCGGTCAGCCGGATGCCGAGGTTGAGGCCTTCTTTGCCGATGCGGACCACGCGGGTGCCAACGACACATTCGAAGATCAAGAGACACTTTCCCCATCTGCCCCTGTGGCGGCTTCTGCTCGGGTTGCCACGGTCGCGGCGGCGGTATCGGAGGGCGCAGAAGCGTCTGACGTACTGCCCACAGAAGAGATTTCCTCTGCCTCTGTGACACCAAAGGAAGACAGCATTGCCGCAAAGCTGCAGCGCATCCGCGCCGTTGTTGCACAGAACGAAGTTGCCGACGAGGACACCGATTTCCTTGAGGACGAACACGCCGATGCCGCGCAAGCCGATACGGCCACACCGGCCGGCCAAGATGATGATGAGGTGGATTCCATCCTCAGCGCCCTGAGCAGCAAAGACATCGACGACGCCAGTTTCGAAGACGAGGCAGTCGAGGTTGAAACTGCGCAGGATACTGTGGAAGATGACGCCGAAGAGGATGATTTGGCCGCAAGCCTGAGCAATCTCTTTGACGAAGAAGACGTAAAGCCCGCTGATGAGGATGCTTTGGCAGATCTGGCCGCACTGGCCGATGAAGACGATGCAAAAGCCGAAAAAGCGCCAGCCGCACGGGTGATCAAGGTCAACCGGGCCGAGCTGGAAGCCGCCCTGAAAGACAGCGAACTGGACGCCGGTGAAACGGCAGAAGAGGCCGCCGAGGATGTATCCGCGCTGGACCAGATCGCACCGTCAAAGACCGATGCAACGGCGTTGACGCCGGAAGACGAAGAAGATCTGGTTGCAGAGCTCTCCTCGCTTGAGGCGGAGTTGGAAGAAGACACCGCCGCGCCAGAGATCGCAGAAAAGGCACCTGCCGCCCCGACAGCGGCCCGGCGTATCCTGCCATCCATTGATGAGGATGATCAAAGCTCTGACGTCAACCGTTTGCTGGCCGAAACCGATCAGCAGATGGACGAACCGGAAAGCGCAACGCGCCGCGATGCCTTTGCCCATTTGCGTGCCGCAGTGGCCGCGAAAAAGGCCGATGTCGCGATGGGTCAGCCAGAGACCGAGGACGAGAACGACAACGCTTACCGCAGTGATCTGGCCGAAGTGGTGCGTCCGCGCCGACCCAGCCCTGAAGGCCGCACCAAGCGCCCAGGCGGCAGCCGCCCTGCGCCACTTAAACTGGTCGCGGAACAGCGTATCGACGTCGCCCGCCCCACATCCGATGGGCCCGTGCGCCCGCGCCGTGTTGCGGCGGTGGCAGATCCGGTTGAAACCCCCGATGGCGACAGCTTTGCCGATTACGCTGCCGAAATGGGCGCAACGAAGCTGCCCGAACTGCTCGAAGCGGCGGCAGCCTATATGTCCTTTGTTGAGGGTCGCAAACAATTCTCGCGTCCACAACTGATGACCAAGGTGCGTCAGGTCAGCGCCGAAGACGGGTTCAGCCGCGAAGATGGTCTGCGCTCCTTTGGGCAGTTGCTGCGCTCTGGCAAAATCGAAAAGATCAAAGGGGGCCGGTTCACGGTATCTGATGATATCGGTTACCGCCCCGGCGAACGCGCAGCAGGCTAACCTGTTGACACTAAAAACAAGAAAAGGCGGCCCCAGTGGCCGCCTTTTTCATTTTCGGAATATGTCCGATCTATTTGTCTTGATCCGGATCGGCCTGACCGATCCCAATAAATACAAACTTGAAGGGCAAGATCCAGACAATGCCAAGCCCGACATAGATGCCCAGTTCCAAAAGGATCGACGGACGCTCAAACTGGTTCACCGCCCAGACCGCGCAAGCGATATAGACCGGCAATCCCACCAGCAGGATCACCAATGACCAACGTCTGCGTGCCTTGTAGCTGAGTGCCATGTGATGCCCTTTCGTACCGCTGTGATCAGTCTGCAAATGGATCAGTGACCAGGATCGTATCTTCCCGCTCCGGTGAGGTGGAAACTAGCGCGACCGGGCAATCAATCAACTCTTCCACGCGGCGCACATATTTGATTGCCTCGGCAGGCAGATCCGCCCAGGATCGCGCGCCTTCGGTGGATTGAGACCAGCCGGGCATCTCTTCGTAAACCGGCACGCAGCGGGCCTGTTCTTCGGCAGCGGTGGGCAGATAGTCCAGCCGCCGACCGTCCAGATCATAACCAACACAGATCTTCAGGGTTTCGAACCCGTCCAGCACGTCCAGTTTGGTCAGGCAGATGCCGGTGATGCCAGAGGTCGCACAGGTTTGGCGCAACAACGCTGCATCGAACCAACCACAGCGGCGTTGCCGCCCGGTGGTGGTGCCGAACTCATGGCCGCGCTCGCCCAGGCGCTGGCCATCCGCGTCCTTCAGCTCTGTCGGGAACGGGCCTTCGCCCACACGGGTTGTATAGGCCTTCACGATGCCCAGCACATAATCAATCGCGGTCGGGCCAAGGCCCACGCCGGTCGCAGCCTGCCCCGCAATCACGTTGGAGGAGGTCACAAAAGGATAGGTGCCAAAATCGATATCCAGCAAGGCGCCCTGCGCCCCTTCGAAAAGGATCCGTTTACCCGCCTTGCGTTTCTCGGCCAATACCTTCCAGACCGGCGCTGCGAAAGGCAGAATTTTCGGTGCAATGTCTTGCAGTTGCGCAATCAGGGCGTCGCGGTCGATGGCCGCGATCCCCAACCCTTTGCGCAGCGGGTCATGATGCTGCAAGGCACGGTCGACGCGGGCCTCTAGTGTCGCGGCATCCGCCAGATCGGCAACACGAATGGCACGGCGGCCAACCTTGTCCTCGTAGCACGGTCCGATCCCGCGGCCGGTGGTCCCGATCTTGGTCCCTTTGCTGGCCGCCTCTTCGCGCGCGCGATCCAGTTCACCGTGAAACGGCAGGATCAGCGGCGTGTTTTCGGCAATCATCAGGCTTTCGGGATTGATCGTCACGCCCTGCGCTTCGATGGTCTTGATTTCGTTCAGCAGGTGCCAGGGATCCAACACCACACCATTGCCGATCACCGACAATTTGCCACCGCGCACCACGCCCGAGGGCAACGCGTGCAGCTTAAAAACCTCACCATCAATCACCAGGGTATGGCCGGCGTTGTGACCACCCTGGAACCGCGCGATCACGTCGGCGCGTTCAGACAGCCAATCGACAATCTTGCCTTTTCCTTCGTCACCCCATTGGGCACCGACAACAACTACGTTGGCCATGATGATCTTCCTTCTAGACAACCCGCGCCCGTATAGCGGCAGCAGGCGGGCGGCGAAACTGGAAAATCCGCCATGCTGCGTTTTGCCTCAAATGAATGCCCATCGTCCGGCTTTCCCGCACTGGACTTTGCCACCGCCTCGGCGGTAGTTTTGGCGAAAAGAAAGAGGGACGTAAAATGGGCTTTGTCCTGCGCTGGATCTGTGCATTTGGTCTGCTCGCCGCGACCTTCAACCCGACCGAGTATAACTACGCCACTTGGGTGCGTGATTTCGGGCGGGAAAATCTGTCTGTTGCGGTGCTTTTGGGGCTGCTTTTGATGATTGGCTATATCATCTATCTGCGGGCCACTTTGCGATCTATCGGCGGTTTTGGTATGATGCTTGTGCTGGCCGTTGTCTCGGCCTCGCTTTGGGTGCTTTATGATTTCAAGGTGCTGCGCCTCGACAATGCCAGCGCAAATGTCTGGCTGGCACTGGCCGCACTCAGCCTTGTTTTGGGCATCGGCCTGAGTTGGAGCCATGTGCGGCGCAACCTGTCCGGACAAGCCGATATGGACGATGTGGACAACTGAAAGGAACGGCAATGCGCAAGACGGCCCGGACAAGCGAGAGCTTTGAAAAGTTCTATTACAAACAGGTTGCTACCGGTGAGGGCTGCGGCTGCGCCGAGCGGATCATCGACGTGCATGAATTCAACCGTCTGGCCGGTTCGTCCAAGCGGATCGGCAGCTTGCTCCCCCAAAAAGGCGCATGGCGGCGGTTTCTGCGTAAAGCGGGCCTGTACAGCCGAGATTGAAGCATTGGATCTGGCGGTCAATCGGCCAGATGCACCGGCGCCCCGTGCGGCGTTGACAGGTAGGCCGCCTCCCACGCATTGCGCAGGTCGGCCACATCCGCGGGGGCGGCCATACCGATCTCGGCCAGAAAGCTTTCAAGTGTTTCCAGCCAGGCGGTAAAGTAATCCTCACCGCCGTTCAGTTCTTTGTCTAAGCCATGCCGCGCCAGCGTTGCGCCAAAGCGTTCCGCCCAATCGGCCCAGGCGAAATGCCCCGCCTCATTCAAATGTACGGTCAAAGCAAAGACCTGCGCATGCCAAGGCGCGTCAAAGGCCGGTTCAGGCGCGCTCATGCCTCCGGCTCCAGATAGCTTTGCCACAGGTCCAGAACCACCTCATCGTGTGGATGCTCGGGGTGCGACCACAACTCGGACGCGGGGAACACCACAGCATAAAGCGGCTCTGCCGCATCTCCCAACCGGTGCGCCGAACTGTCCGGCAACACATGAGTTCCATGCAGGCGAAGGATCCGGCCCCGCGCACCAGCGGCATAGGTCGGCAGGCGCGTATGCCCCCCATCGACCAGCGTATTGGCGGCGATCTTGCGTGTGACAACCACGTCGCCCACTTCGAACTGCGGCGCGGTGTTGCTGGGCCGATCGGCAGGGCCGCCCTTGGCCAGAACCCCCGCCACCTGATCGGCGGTCAGTTTCTTGTCGGCCAGTGGGCTGGGCGCGGGATCGGCTTGTCCGGACAACTCTTCGCGGGTCACAACGCCGGTTTCGACCAGAAGGTTGGCCAGACCCGAAATCCATTTCTCATAGTAAGAGAACCGCGCATAGTCGGTCGGGGCCAGACATTCCCGCGCGTGGCGGGAAACGTCGATGTTCCATTTGCCAAGCGATCCGGCGGCCAAGGTCACGGCCAACGCCCGCGCATGCCAATCGGTGTGGAACACTTCGTCTTCCGGCTCGGGCGTAATGGTGCCATCGCCGTAGCGCCCGCCCATATCATGCACCCGGCTCATGGGGCGCTCGCCAATGCTGTGCCGATCATGCTGTCGCGGCTGATAAGGGTCATCAGCGCCTCTTCGTCCATGCCCTCTGTGCCTGCGGGCCGTTGCGGGATCACCAGATAACGGACCTCGGCGGTGGAATCCCAGACGCGCACCGCGGTCTCGCTGGGCAAGGTCACGCCAAAATCAGCCAAAACCTTGCGCGGCTCGCGCACAACGCGGGCGCGGTAGGCATCTGATTTGTACCACCCCGGCGGAATGCCCAAAAGCGGCCAGGGATAGCAACTGCACAGGGTGCAAACGACAATGTTATGCTGGGTCTCGGTGTTTTCCACCGCGACCATGTGTTCGCCCTGCCGCCCGTAAAACCCGAGATCCGAAACCACCTTTGTCGCATCCTCCAGCAGGGCCGCACGGAACGCCGGATCAAGCCAGGCACGGGCCACCACGCGGGCACCATTGCGCGGGCCGATGCGGTTTTCATAGGTGTCGATGATTTCATCCAGCGCGGCGGGATCAATCAATCCCTTGCGGGTCAAAAGGGTCTCTAATGCCTTGACCCGGAGGGCAGGATCAGAAGGCAAAAGCGCATGCGGGTCTTCGTGAGAATGATCATGAGGCATGGCGCGAGACTGCAACAGCGCACTGACCTTGTCCATGACCGGCGGAACAATTTAATCCGTTTACAATTCAACCCGCGAAATCGGCCGTTTTTTGTGTTATGGTTGTCCTACGAAGCGAGTCTGACCCACCTCAATTCCAGGATAACCCTTCTAACAAGGCGTGGTAGAGCACCGCTTCAACAGACCGCCGCCCCCATGCGGCGGTCTTTGTTATGCGGCGCAGCCGCGACACCCCGCCCTTTAGACCGCAAAGAATGGCGCACAAAGCCGATCCCGACTTGCCCCGCGCCGCAAAGACGCCTAGATACCCGCAAACGAAATTCGAAAGCGCCCGTCTCCATGGAAAATGTCGTTCTGATCGTTCACCTGCTTTTGGCCTTTGGCCTGATTGCCGTTGTGTTGCTGCAACGCTCTGAAGGGGGCGGTCTTGGCATGGGTGGCGGCGGCGGTGCCGTTTCAGGCCGGGCAGCGGCCACAGCGCTTGGCAAATTGACCTGGCTTCTGGGCGCCGGTTTCATCGTCACTTCGATTTCTTTGACAGTGATCGTGGCGCAAAAATCCTCCGGTGCATCGGTTCTGGACCGTCTGAGCGCAACGCCGCCAGCCGTGACCGACACCGAAACGGGCCTGCCCGCCGGTGAAAGCCTGCTGCCACCAACCGCCGATGACAATGCACCTTTGGTGCCAGCGGCGGACTGAACGAAAAACACTAAACATTGAGGCAATGCCATATTTCGCAACATCATGTTGCGGCTTGGCCTTGCCTTGAGCATCCGAATCCTGTTAGGCTTAAATCCCGTGGTGCTGCGTTATTTCGCAGCTCAGTTTGGTGTTTTTGGTCAAACACAAATACGAATTCACGGGGGTCTCAGGACATATGGCGCGATATATCTTCATCACCGGCGGTGTGGTTTCCAGCCTTGGCAAAGGTTTGGCATCGGCGGCTTTGGGGGCGCTGTTGCAAGCGCGGGGATTTTCTGTCCGGCTGCGCAAACTTGATCCCTACCTGAACGTCGATCCCGGCACGATGTCGCCCTTTGAACATGGCGAAGTGTTCGTGACCGATGACGGGGCCGAAACAGACCTCGATCTGGGCCATTACGAACGCTTCACCGGCGTGCCCGCCCGCAAAACCGATTCCGTTTCCTCGGGCCGCATCTATTCCAACGTGTTGGAAAAGGAACGCCGCGGTGACTATCTAGGCAAAACCATTCAGGTGGTGCCGCATGTGACCAATGAAATCAAAGAGTTCCTCGCCATTGGCGAAGACGAAGTTGATTTCATGCTCTGCGAAATCGGCGGCACTGTCGGCGACATCGAAGGTCTGCCGTTTTTTGAAGCGATCCGCCAGTTTTCCCACGACAAGCCGCGCGGGCAGTGCATCTTTATGCATCTGACCCTGCTGCCCTACCTGGCCGCCAGTGGCGAGCTGAAGACCAAGCCGACCCAGCACAGCGTGAAGGAATTGCAATCCATCGGCATTGCGCCCGACATTCTGGTCTGCCGCTCCGAACAGCCGATCCCGCAGAAGGAACGCGAGAAAATCGCGCTGTTCTGTAACGTGCGCCGCGAAGCCGTCGTGGCGGCCTATGACCTTAAATCCATCTACGAAGCGCCGCTGGCCTACCATGCGCAGGGTCTCGATCAGGCGGTTCTGGATGCCTTTGACATCTCCCCCGCCCCGCGTCCCGATCTGGCCGTTTGGCATGACGTTTATGACCGCATTCAAAACCCCGAAGGCGACGTGCGCGTGGCGATTGTCGGCAAATACACCCAGCTTGAAGACGCCTATAAGTCTATCGCCGAGGCTTTGACCCACGGCGGCATGGCCAACCGCGTCAAGGTCAAGGTGGAATGGGTCGATGCCGAAGTGTTCGACAAGGCCGAAGATGTCAGCTCCCACCTCGAAGGGTTCCATGCGATCCTTGTGCCCGGTGGATTTGGCGAGCGCGGCACCGAAGGCAAAATCAAAGCGGCGCAATATGCCCGCGAACACAAAGTGCCCTATCTGGGCATCTGTCTGGGCATGCAAATGGCCGTGATCGAAGCGGCGCGGAACGTGGCAGGCGTCAGCGCGGCGGGCTCCGAAGAGTTTGACCATGAGGCAGGCAAGAAACGGTTTGAACCTGTGGTCTACCACCTCAAGGAATGGGTGCAGGGCAATCACAAGGTCGAGCGCAAAGTGGGCGACGACAAAGGCGGCACCATGCGTCTGGGCGCCTATGATGCGACCCTCACAGAAGGATCTAAAGTAGCGCAGGCCTATGGCACAACCGCCATTGATGAGCGTCACCGCCACCGCTATGAGGTTGATATCGCTTACAAAGACAAGCTCGAAGAGGCAGGCCTGAAATTCTCCGGCATGTCCCCCGATGGCAAACTGCCCGAGATTGTCGAATGGCAGGATCACCCTTGGTTCATCGGCGTACAGTTCCATCCCGAACTGAAATCCAAACCCTTTGACCCGCATCCCCTGTTCAAGGACTTTGTCCGCGCGGCCAAGGAAATGTCGCGGCTGGTTTAACGCTGCTGAAAATCGCAGGTGTTAAGTTGCCAATATGGTGCGTCTTTTCTTCCTGCTGTTGCCGGGGCTGATCCCGTCCTGGGAATTTTTCAAAGCGATTGAACCCTCGCCGCGCGTGCAGTGGCGGCTGTTCTCTATCCCTTTGGAAGATGGCGAAGGCTGGAACGAGTTTCGGCCTCGGCCACAACGCCTGTCCCTGCTGACCATCCTGCGGCGCTTGTTCTGGAACCCGCGTTGGAACGATTCCCTCTATCTTGTGAGCCTGTCAGAGCGGTTGATGCTGAACCCCACTCAGCACAGCGTGGATGAGATTTTTGACAGGTTGAACTTTTATGTCTCGGCGCCCGGTCCCATTGAAGATGGCCCGCTGAACCTGCAATTCCGTCTGATCTTTGTGCGCCGCGAAGGCGAGCAGATCACCGAAAGCATCACCTATATGTCCGAGCCGCGCCGCTATCGAGGCCGCCCATGACGCTCGACACCGCCTTTCGCGCCACCGAAGTGCTGATCGCGCTGGCTTTCCTTCAGCAAAGCGCCGAATTCATGCTGCGCAGCGGGGTGGAACGGGCGATCTTTGCCGTCCGTATCGTGGCCTGCCTTGCCCTGCTCTTTGGCGCCCAAACCGAACTGGCATTGCTGGTTCTCGTGGTGATCAGCCTGTGGATGCTGCATCGGTTTCAGGGCCCCTATAACGGTGGCAGCGACCGGATGAGCCTGCTGATCCTGTGGTGCCTGACCCTTGCGCAATGGATGCCGAGCCTGTTCTGGCAAGAGGTGATCTTTGGCTATCTCGCATTTCAGCTGACGTTGTCCTATTTCATCTCCGGGCGGGTCAAGATCGTGAACCCTGAATGGCGCTCCGGCCGGGCGCTGCGGGATGTGTTTGCCTTTTCCGCCTATCCGGTCAGTGAAAACCTGCGCAAACTTGCGGCGCGTCCGCGCCTGCTTTGGACTGCGTCTTGGGCGGTTATCCTGTTTGAAGTGGTCTTTCCACTGGCCCTGCTGGATCAGACCCTGTTGATTGCCGCGCTGTGCATCGGGGCAAGCTTCCATTTGTCGAATGCGATTTTCTTTGGGTTGAACCGCTTTGTCTGGATCTGGATCGCCGCCTATCCGTCGCTCTTGTGGTTTCAGGACAGGGTTATTGGCGATGTTTTCTGATCCGCACCCTATTGCGCCGCTGCTTCAAACCGCTACACGGGTCAGATGCTGAGCTATCAACACATCTATCACGCGGGTAATCTGGCGGACGTGCAAAAACACGCACTGCTGGCCTGGATGCTGGCCTATTTGACCCGCAAGGATAAGCCCCTCACCTATATGGAAACCCATTCTGGCCGGGCGCTCTATGATTTGACGGATGACGCCGCGCTCAAGACCGGTGAGGCGGCGCAAGGGGTTGAAAAGGTTAAAGGATGGTTTGCGACAGATCATCCCTATGCAGAAGTTCTGACGCAAACCCGCGCCACTCATGGACCTGATGCCTACCCCGGATCGCCAATGATTGCCGCGCAGCTGTTGCGGACACAGGACAGGATCCATCTGGCCGAATTGCACCCCCAAGAACACAGCGGGCTTGATCTGGCCATGTCGCCCTATCCGGCGAAATGCTATTTGCAGGACGGGTTCCAGATGGCCTTTGCCCTGACCCCACCGACCCCGCGCCGTGGGCTGCTGTTGATTGATCCCAGCTATGAGATCAAAACCGACTATCAGGACATTCCCAAACAGATCGGCAAACTGGCCCGCGCGTGGAACGTCGGGATCATCGCCCTTTGGTATCCGATCCTGAACAACAAGGCGCATCTACCGATGTTGCAAACACTGTCCCAAGCGCACCCCGATGCCCTACGGTCCGAGGTCCGGTTTCCCCCCGCACGCCCCGGCCACGGGATGGTGGGTTCGGGCCTGTTTGTGATCAACCCGCCCTATGGTCTGGCCGATGAGGCCAAGCGTCTGGCTGCTCTCTTCGCCAAGTTGTGAGACCTGCGGACAACTAAAACGCTACGCATCTCGAAAAATATGCTAGTCTTGCGGCATGACACGTCTCGGCGCAATTCTTCTGGCCTTGATGCCACATGCCGCATTGGCCTGCGGCGCGCCGGTATGTCTGGTGGATCCAGACGGTTTGGTCCTGCCGCAAATCATCACTTTTGACGATATTCAGGCCGGTGGTGGGCCGGGTTTTCGGGTCGATGATATCCTGCCCCTGCCCGGCGCAACCTTTGGCGAACGCTTTGCCGGCCAGATTGTCGAGAATGTCGGCACCCATGACCAGATCGCCGGCACCGCTTTTGCCCCCCTCACGATGATGCCCGGCGATGCGGGGCAAAACCTTTCAGTGGTGCGGTTTGGCGGCACGACCGTGCTCAACGGATATGGCGCGGCGGGCTACCCCAAGCGCGAGGCGCAGGGCGAAGGCGCAATTGCGGTTTTGTTCGACGAGGACCAATCCGCCTTTGCCTTCGATCTGCGCGGCGGCGAGGCTGGCGTTGCAATAGTCTCGTTCCACCGCCGAGATGGTACGTTGATCGGCACAGTTCCCATTGACCCGACCGGCGAATTTTCCGTCGGGTTCATCCGCAATCGCGGCCCCGATGACATTGCAGGCTTTATTGTGACAAATACTGACCCGCAGGGGCTTGCCATTGACACTTTACGCTTTGGAAAACCACCCAACCTCAGCTAATAACGGCTTATGTTTGAACGTCTCTTCCCGCGCCGTGCGCCCGAACCGAAACCCCTGCCCCAACCCAACGCCCAGCTTGCCCTCGGCGCGTTACTGGTGCGCGTGGCCTTTGCCGACAAGGAATACAAAGCCGCCGAAATCGGCCAGATCGACCGTATCCTTGCGCAATCCTTCGGGCTGAACCCGATTGAAGCGGCCAAGCTGCGTGCCACCTGCGAAGCGCTGGAACGCGACGCCCCCGGCACGCCCGAATTTGCGGCGATCCTGCGCGAAGAGGTGGATTACGCCGACCGCAAGGCGCTGGGTGATGCGATGTGGTCTGTGGCTCTGGCCGATGGCGACCGTGACGATGCCGAGGAAGAGCAGCTCTCGCAGATCGAAGCTGCCCTGGGCTTGACCGATATCGACATTCAGGCCGCCCGGGAAAACGCCCTGCGTTCGATCTGACTTGGCCTGCGCGGTCAGGCGTCCTATATCGCACCCATGTTTGCAGATTTTATAAAACGGCTGACCCAGCCTGATCCCGCCCCGCTGCCAGATGATGACGCACGCCTCGCGCTGACTGCGCTCTTGGTGCGAATCGCACGGTCCGACAACGATTATGCCGCCAGCGAATCCCGCCGGATCGACCAGATCGTGATGCAGCGCTATGGGCTGGATGCTGATGCGGCCCGTGCCCTGCGCAGCGACGCCGAAACCCTTGAGACCGAAGCGCCGGACACCGTCCGCTTTACACGCGCCATCAAAGACGCGGTCGCCTATGAGAACAGGCTGGCCGTGATTGAGGCACTTTGGCAGGTGGTCTTGGCCGATGGCAACCGCTCTGACGAGGAAAACGCGCTGCTGCGTCTGGTGGCGAGCCTCCTGGGAATCACCGACAAGGACAGCGCAATGGCCCGAAAACGCATCGAAAACACGCCAAACTAACCGGTTTCAGGGCGGAATGTGATCGAAACGGCCCGCAGGCAAAGCTCTGCGTTGCATTTGTTTTGGTTTTGGCTCTTTATGACCTACCGAAACGCCTAAAAAAGAGACACGCCCCACGTGAACACACAAACGCCGGTCATCCAAATCAACAACCTCCACAAGGCTTATGGCGCATTGGAGGTTCTCAAAGGGGTGAGTATCACCGCCGAGCGCGGCCATGTGATTTCGCTGATCGGCTCGTCCGGTTCGGGTAAATCGACCCTGCTGCGGTGCTGTAATCTGCTTGAGGACAGCCAGCAGGGCGAAGTGATCTTCAAGGGCGAGCCCGTCGCGTGGAAAGGCACCGGTCATGGCCGCCGCCCCGCCGATGCCAAGCAGGTGCTGCGCATCCGCACCAACCTGTCGATGGTGTTTCAGCAGTTTAACCTCTGGGCGCATATGTCGATCCTGCAAAATGTGATGGAAGCGCCACTAACGGTTCTGGGCCGTGACCGCGCCGAGGTGGAGAAATCCGCCCGCGCCTATCTCGATAAAGTTGGCATTGGCGACAAATGTGACGCCTACCCGGCGCAATTGTCGGGCGGCCAGCAACAACGCGCCGCAATCGCACGCGCCCTCTGCATGGAGCCCGAGGCGCTGCTCTTTGATGAACCGACCTCGGCGCTTGACCCGGAGCTGGAGCAAGAAGTTGTCAAAGTTATCAAGGATCTGGCCGCTGAAGGCCGCACCATGATGATTGTGACCCATGATATGAAACTGGCCGCGGATGTGTCGGACACAGTGGTGTTCCTGCATCAGGGTCTGATCGAAGAACAAGGGACGCCGGAAGCTGTTTTTGGCGCACCCAAATCCGAACGACTGCGCGGGTTCCTGTCGGCAACCCAACCTTCGTAAATTAAAAAAACCAAACGGGAGACTACTCATGAAGAAGATTATCCTCGCGACAGCGGCGTTGGCCGTTACCGGATCATTGGCATTTGCTGATGGTCACGGCAAAACCATCCGCATGGGCACCGAAGGCGCTTACCCTCCGTACAACTACCTCAATGACGATGGCAAAATTGACGGCTTTGAAATCGAGCTGGGCAATGAGTTGTGCAAACGCGCTGAGCTGACGTGCGAATGGGTCACAAACGAGTGGGACAGCATCATCCCCAACCTCGTCTCAAGCAACTATGACACCATCATGGCCGGCATGAGCATCACCGATGAGCGCGATGAAGTCATCGATTTCACTCAGGACTACTTCCCGCCAACCGCCTCTGCCTATGTTGCAGCTTCCGAGGGTGCGGATCTGGAATCCGGTGTGGTTGCCGCACAGACATCCACAATTCAGGCCGGTCACATTGCGGCAAGCGGCGCTCAGCTGGTTGAATTTGCAACGCCGGAAGAAACCGTGGCCGCCGTGCGCAAGGGCGAAGCAGACGCCGTGTTCGCGGACAAAGACTACCTCGCGCCGCTGGTCGAAGCCTCCGGCGGTGAGCTGATGTTTGTTGGGCCAGACGTTCCATTGGGCGGCGGCATCGGCATGGGCCTGCGCGAAAGCGACACCGAGCTGAAAACAAAGTTCGACGCAGCGATCACCGCAATGAAAGCGGATGGTTCGCTGAACGCCATGTTGAAAAAGTGGTTCGGCGACGAAACCGCGACTTACTAAACCAATCAGGGGGAGGGCATCGCGTCCTCCCCTTACCTTTTGATAAAACACAACTTCTACAGCATCCACAGGTGCCACCATTTTCGAATATTGCGCAGACCCCAGCCAGCTAGAAGGCTTTCGCTGGCTCAGTTGCTACCTGACCACGGGCAAGCATATGTCATTGTATTGGTCCGTCGTGACCGTGCTGACACTTTTGGCGATCACCGCACCTGTTGCGCTTGCCTTTGGATTTGCCGGGGCCTCTGCGGCGCGGTCATCGTTCTTTCCGCTGCGCTGGTTTGGCAAGACCTATATCGCGCTGGTGCGCGGAGTGCCCGACATCGCATTTTTCCTGTTCTTTGTAATCGCACTTGATCAGGCCATTGAATATCTGCGCCACAAGGTGCTCTGCCCCGATTGGGAGGAACCCATTCGGCAGGGCAATGATTTTGTGGTATGTCAGGCCGCAAAAATGCCGCTGAGCAGTGCGCCGCAATGGGTGCACGAAAGCTATGGTTTCGGCATTGCGGTTGTGACCTTTGCCATCGTGTTTGGCGCTTTTGCTGCCAACGTTCTGTTCGGCGCCATGCGGGCCGTGCCTCGGGCCCAGCTTGAAACCGCCGAGGCTTACGGGATGTCACAGCGCCAGACGTTCTGGCGCGTGTTGGTGCCGCAAATGTGGGTTTTTGCCCTGCCCGGCCTCAGCAACCTCTGGATGGTTTTGATCAAAGCCACACCGCTGCTGTTCCTTTTGGGTGTTGAGGACATCGTCTATTGGGCGCGGGAATTGGGCGGTTCCAAGACCCCCCGCTTTACCGACTATCCCCATGGCGACTGGCGCATGTGGTACTTCCTTGCGCTATTGGTGTTTTACTTGCTGTTCACTCGGTTCTCCGAAATCGTGCTTGATCGGATCATGGCGCGCCTCACCCATGGACAGGCAACCACCGGCGGCGAAGCACAAAGGAAAGCGGCATGAGCTGTTGGCAGACAATTCAGGATTACGGCCTGCGCTCCCTTGGGATTGGTGAACGGCTTTTGCCGCGTGACAATTTCACTCTGTGCGATCAGTTCACGCTGATCGGTTCGGGCATGATCTGGAACATCTATTTTGGTATTTTTGCCCTTGTCAGCGGCTTTTTCTTTGCCACCCTGGTGGCCCTTGGAAAGGCCAGCCCGAACCCCTGGCTGCGCAAACCGTCCGAGTGGTTTATCTTCCTGTTTCGCGGCTCGCCGCTGTTTATCCAATTCTTTTTCGGGTATTTTTTCTTTCTCACGCTGAAAAGCCACTTTGCCTTCTTCAACCCCTTCACTGCCGCGTGGCTGGGCGCGTTGATTGTATTGTTCCTCAACACCGCCGCTTATTCCGGCGAGATTTTTTATGGCGCGTTGCAATCCATCCCCAAGGGCGATGTCGAGGCCGCCGATGCCTATGGTCTGTCCGGTTGGAACCGCTTCCGCAGGGTGATCTGGCCCACGATGCTGCGCCTTGCTTGGCCGGCCTACACCAATGAGGCTATCTTTCTGTTCCATGCCACAACGCTGGTGTTTTTCAGTGGCTTCCCGGCATGGCAGCAGCGCGGCGATGCGCTTTATTACGCCAGCTATTTTGCCGACAAAACCTTTAACCCCTTTGTCCCCTATCCGATCCTTGCGGGCTATTTCATCTTGCTGACGATCATCGTGATTTCGATCTTTGGTGTGATCAATGCGCGGCTGAACCGGCATTTGCCGCAAGCAGCAAAACGCAAAATTCGCTTGCGTCCCAATCTGATCCGGTAGTATCCAGAATTTGATCAAATTATCCGGCGCGTGGGCGGCGGGTGCCTTTTGGACCGTGATGTAGCCCATCACGCCCGAACAGAGCGGCGTATGCCCACCGCCTTTTCAGGTGTGTTATGAACAATTGGCTCCGCAAACATCCTCAAGTCCGCACAATCCGTGTGGCTGCCGCTGATCTCAATGGCCAGCCGCGCGGCAAACGTATTCCCACCCGCTTTGCTGATAAGGTCACAACCGAAGGCACCCGTTTTCCTTTCTCGGTGCTCAGCCTTGATATCTGGGGCGAAGACATCGACGACAGCCCGCTGGTGTTTGAAACCGGCGACCGTGATGGCGTTCTCAAACCGACTGAGCGTGGCTTTATGCCCATGCCATGGCTCGATGCGCCCTCCGCCCTGCTGCCGATCTGGATGTTTCATGAGGATGGCCGCCCCTATGGCGGTGATCCGCGCCATGCTTTGCGGGCGGTTCTGGACCGGTTCAAGGCACGCGGTCTCACCCCGGTGTGCGCGGTCGAGCTTGAGTTTTTCCTGATCGACGATTCGGGTCGCAACCTGCAAATCCCGATCTCTCCGCGCTCTGGCAAGCGGCGCAAGGCGGCAGAGACCCTGTCGATTCGTGCACTAGATCAGTTTGATGCCTTCTTTACCGATCTCTACGACGCCTGCGAGGAAATGGACATTCCTGCCGACACCGCGATCAGTGAGGCGGGTCTGGGCCAGTTCGAGATCAACCTGATGCATTGCGATGATGCGTTGCGGGCGGCGGATGACGCCTGGCTGTTCAAGATGCTGGTCAAAGGTCTGGCCCGGCGCCATGGCTTTGCCGCGTCTTTCATGGCCAAACCTTATGAAGATTATCCCGGCTCTGGCCTGCACACACATTTTTCGGTGCTTGATCAGGACGGCAACAATGTCTTTGACAACGGCGGCGATGAAGGCACGGATATGATGCGCCACGCCGTTGCGGGCTGTATGCAGGCGATGCCCGGCTCCGCACTTGTCTTTGCACCCCATGCCAACAGTTTTGACCGGATGGTGCCGGGCAGCCACGCGCCCACGGGCGTCAGCTGGGCCTATGAAAACCGCACCTCCTCCATCCGCATCCCGTCGGGCAATCACAAGGCGCGCCGGATCGAGCACCGCGTGTCGGGCGGCGACGTGAACCCCTATCTGATGCTGGCGGCCGTTCTTGGTGCGGCGATCAATGGCATCGATGATGGCATTGAGCCGCCCGCACCTATCACCGGGAACGCCTATGCCGCCGATCTGCCGCAAATCCCCGGCGACTGGTCTTCGGCCATTGATCTGTTTGAAAAAGACCCCGCCGTAGCGCGGATTTTTGCGCCTGAGTTGATCCGCAACTTTGTCCTGACCAAGCGGCAGGAGGTCCACTATATGGCCGAGCTGACCCCGCAAGAGCAGGTCGAAATTTACCTCGATACCGTGTAAGGCAGGAACATGAAGATTGGTATTCTACAGGCTGGTCATTCACCGGATGAGCTGAAAGACGAACTGGGCAACTATGGCGAAATGTTTCCCAAGTTGCTGGCTGGGCACGGCTTTGATTTCGAGGTCTGGTCTGTCGTGGACGGTGTGTTCCCCGACAGTCTGGATCAAGCCGATGGCTGGCTGATCACCGGATCCAAGCACGGCGCCTATGAAGATCACGATTGGATTGCGCCGCTCGAAGAATTCATCCGCGAAAGCTATGCCGCCCACCGCCCGATGGTTGGCATCTGCTATGGCCATCAGGTGATCGCACAGGCATTGGGTGGCAAAGTTGAGAAATTCGATGGCGGCTGGTCTGTTGGCCGCACTGAATATGACATCGGCGGGCGCAAGCTGGCACTGAACGCATGGCATCAGGATCAGGTCACAGCCCTGCCTGAAGGTGCAGAAGTGATCGGCTCCACCGACTTTTGCAAAAACGCGGCGCTGGTCTACGATGACCGGATCTGGACCATTCAACCGCACCCCGAATTTGGCCATGCCTTCATAGACGGGCTGATCAAGACACGGGGCAAAGGGGTTGTGCCGGACGACCAACTTGCCGCCGCCGCAAAAGAACTTGGGGCGCCCCTGCACAATCAGGACATCGCTGACCAAATCGCGACATTCTTCAAGACCAAGCAGAAAGAGAGGGCCTGATGGCCGACTGGACCCAAAACCTTCCAAAAGCCGCAGCGGAATATCTGACCGACCGGCGTCTTGATGAAGTGGAATGTGTGATCCCCGACCTGCCCGGCATCGCCCGAGGCAAGGCTGTCCCGGCCAGCAAATTTGCGCGGCAGGAATACTTTCACCTTCCCGACAGCATTTTCTACCAAACCATCACTGGCAATTGGGGCGAGGCCGCAGGCGATGAAGGTTTCATCGAAAAGGACATGATCCTCAAGCCCGACATGGAGACCGCAACCGCGGCGCCCTGGACCGGGGATTGGACCTTGCAAGTGATCCACGACGCCTATGATCGCGATGACAATCCGGTGCCCTTCTCGCCCCGGAACGTCCTCAAACGGGTGGTACAACTTTATCGAGACAAGGGCTGGGAGCCGGTCGTGGCCCCCGAGATGGAATTCTTCCTCGTGGCCCGCAACCTTGATCCGGCCCAAGAAATCAAACCGATGATTGGCCGCTCAGGCCGCCCCGCCGCTGCGCGGCAGGCCTATTCGATGACCGCCGTGGACGAATTTGGCCCCGTCATCGACGACATTTACGATTTTGCCGAGGCGCAGGGATTTGAAATCGACGGCATCACCCAAGAAGGCGGCGCCGGCCAGCTCGAGATCAACCTGCTGCACGGCGATCCGGTGAAACTGGCCGATGAGGTGTTCTATTTCAAACGTCTGATCCGCGAAGCGGCCCTGCGCCACGATTGTTATGCCACCTTTATGGCCAAACCCATCGAGGATGAACCGGGATCAGCCATGCATATTCACCATTCGGTGTTGGATACGAAGACCGGCAAGAACATTTTTTCCGCCGAAGACGGATCTGAAACGCCTGCCTTTATGCACTTCATCGCGGGGCTGCAAAACCACATGCCAGATGCGCTGGCTGTGATTGCGCCCTATGTGAACAGCTACCGGCGTTATGTCAAAGACCACGCAGCACCAATCAACCTCGAATGGGGGCGCGACAATCGCACCACGGGTATTCGTGTGCCGCTTTCCGGCCCGGCGGCGCGGCGTGTGGAAAACCGCCTCGCCGGCATGGATTGCAACCCCTATCTGGGCATCGCGGCGTCACTCGCTTGCGGATATCTGGGCCTGACCGAGGGCAAAGCCCCGGCGGACGAATTCAAAGGCGATGCCTATGATGGCGATGGCGATATCCCACAGGTTCTCGGCTCTGCCCTTGATCTGTTTGACGAAGCCACCGCGCTGCACAGCGTTCTTGGCACCGAATTCGCCCGCGTCTATTCGATCGTGAAACGCGCCGAATATGACGAGTTCTTGCAGGTCATCTCCCCTTGGGAACGTGAACACCTGCTGATGAACGTCTGACGCCCCCAGACCAACAAAAGGTGACGGAAGTGAACCTGCTTTATGCCAATGACCGGCGCGGCGCTTATCCAGACAGCTGGTACGCCGCGACCGCCACGCCGATGGATCGCTTTCCCACCTTGAAGGGGGCGCAAAAGGCGGACGTCTGTGTGATTGGCGGCGGCTATACCGGTCTGTCTGCCGCCCTGCACTTGGCCCAGGCGGGCCGTGACGTGATTCTGATCGATGCCCAGCGGGTCGGCTTTGGCGCATCAGGGCGCAATGGCGGGCAATTGGGCAGCGGCCAGCGGGTCGAGCAGGACGCGCTGGAAAAGATGCTGGGCGATCCCCATGCCGCGACCCTGTGGCAAATGGGGGAAGAGGCCAAGGATCTGGTCAAGAGCTTGATCAAAAAACACGATATCGACTGTCACCTAAAGCCCGGCGTGGCCTGGACAGCCTCAGACAAGGGCGATCTGAAGCATCTGCACGCCTATGCGGACCATCTGCAAAGCCGCTATGGTTATGACCAGATCGAAACGCTGGATCACACGGCATTGCAATCGGTCTGCCCTTCACCGGATTATCTGGGCGGGGTTCTGGACATGGGCGCGGCGCATCTGCACCCGCTGAACTACGCGCTGGGTCTGGCAAAGGCCGCCGCCGCAGCGGGGGTGCGTATCTTCGAAACCAGCCCGGCCCACCACATCACCGAAGGCCGCAAAACCACTGTTCAAACCGACGCAGGCCGGATCGAGGCCGACCACGTGATCCTTGCCTGCAACGGCTATCTTGGCGGGCTGAACCGCAAAGTGGCGGCGCGGGTGATGCCGATCAACAATTTCATCGCCGCCACCGCCCCCTTGGGGAGTGGCATCAAGGACGTGCTGCCCCGCGACGTGGCCGTGGCCGACAGCCGCTTTGTCGTCAACTATTTCCGTCTGTCCCACGATGGCAGGCTGCTGTTTGGTGGTGGCGAAAGCTATGGCTATCGCTTCCCCACAGACATCGCGGCCAAAGTCCGCAAACCCATGACCGAGATTTTTCCGCATCTCAAGGACATCCCCATCGATTACGCCTGGGGCGGTACGCTGGGCATCACCATGAAACGCCTGCCCTATGTGGCACGGGTGGCCCCCAACATCCTGTCTGCCTCCGGCTATTCCGGCCACGGCGTCGGCACGGCAACCCACGCAGGCGCGTTGATGGCCCGCGCCATTCAAGGCGACAGCGACGGCTTTGACACAATGGCTGCGATCCCGACCCGCCCCTTCCCCGGCGGCGCGGCGCTGCGCAACCCGCTGCTGGTGCTCGCCATGACCTGGTATTCCCTGCGCGACCGGTTGGGCATCTGATCAAACCCCAACTACCGTTCCACAGGGCGGCTATCGCTTGGCCCTTGGTCTGTTCCCTCAATTGTTTTACAAATTCGAAAACAACAATTCGGATTCTTGAAATATGTCACTGCCCGACCTGCACCAGGCCGAAGCCATCCCAACAGCTGCCCAAAACGATCTGAACCGTATTCTGCAAGACGGAGATCTGTTCCGCTATACCGCCACATCGGACGCTCCGGTGTCCCTGCTGGAACGGGATTTTGCGCAAATGATGGGCAGCACCTATGCGCTTGCGGTCTCGTCCTGCTCTGCGGCGCTGTTTCTGTCTCTCAAGGCGCTGGACCTGCCGGCAGAGGCCCGTGTGCTGATCCCCGGCTTCACCTTTGCCGCAGTGCCCTCCGCAGTGATCCATGCCGGATGCCGCCCCGTGCTGTGTGAGGTTGCCGACAACTACCGCATCAATGTCGACGATTTTGCGGAAAAACTTCCCTCAGTTCAGGCGGTGATTATCAGCCACATGCGCGGCCACACCTCGGACATGGATGCCATCCTGACCCTCTGTGCAGATGCAGATATTCCCGTGATTGAAGATGCCGCACATTCCCTCGGCACCCTTTGGCATGGCCGGAAAATCGGCACTCTGGGCAAAATCGGCTGCTTTTCGTTCCAGTCTTACAAAATGATCAACGCAGGCGAAGGCGGCATTCTGATCACAGACGATGCAGATCTGGTTGCACGGGCGATCATCATGTCCGGCGCCTATGAACACAATTGGAAGAAACATGCTGCCCTGCACTCTGCCTTTGCCCGCTGGCAAAACCAACTGCCGCTCTACAATCTGCGCATGTCAAACCTCGCCGCTGCCGTGATCCGCCCGCAGCTGGCCGAATTGCCCCGCCGTACTTCAGATGGGTTGCGCAACCATGATTACGTCGCCGCCCGGCTGTCGCGCACCGACCGGATCGACGTGCCCGCGCCGCTGGCGCCCGAAACACGGGCACCCGATTCCATCCAATTCAATCTCATTGGAATGTCAGACAATGCAGTTGCGCAATTTGCCCAAACCGCCGCCGACATGGGCGTCAAGGTTCAGGTCTTCGGAATGTCAGACGACAACGCCCGCGCGTTCTGGAACTGGCAGTTCATCCCCGATCTGCCCGACCTGCCCCAAACCCGCGCGATGCTGATGCGGGCCTGCGACGTGCGCTTGCCGGTTCAACTGAGCCTTGATCAATTGGATGCGGTCTGTGCGGTGCTGCTCAAGGCGCTGGACCACGCAACCAAAGAGGCGGCCGCCTGACCCCTGCTTCATTTGGCAAGAAAAACTCAATCCCACCGGTACAACCCGCGCCGCCGGTGCACAGGTGGGCTCAGATCAACGCATATCCCGAAAAACATGCCGCGCGGCCCCGCCGCGCGTCCTTTGGATCACTTCAACTTTGACAGTTTGTCCTGAAGCTCCGCCAACTGCCGTTTGATTGCGTCCAGATCTTCGCCTTGATCCGGGCCGTCGGCCTTGGCCGCCGAGGGCGCTTCGGGTGTGGTGCCGCCACTCCAATTGCCCGTCATCGCCTTCATAAAGGCCTGCTGCTGCGCTTGCATAACGTCCAGCCCCGGCATCTTTGCCATCGGGTTCATGGAAGACATATTTTCCATCACCCGCGCCTGCCCGTCCCGGAGCATGTCAAATGAGGCCTGCAAGAACTGCGGCACCACAGATACATCACCGGACATATAGCTGCGCACCAGATCATTCAGCACCTCGACCGGCAAAACAGATTCGCCGCGGCTTTCGTGTTCTGCAATGATTTGAAGCAGATACTGCCGCGTCAGGTCATCGCCCGACTTCAGATCAACGATCTGCACCTCGCGCCCGTCGCGGATAAAACCCGCAATATCTTCGAGCGTCACATAGTCGCTGGTTTCCGTATTATAAAGCCGCCGAGACGCATAGCGTTTGATAAGCAATGGCTTGGGTTTATCCGCCACGGTTGGTCCTCCCAGATTACGTGCTGCATTGCAGCTTATGGGAGTGTTGCACAAAAAGAAAGGGCGGGCTCAATGAGCCCGCCCTGCCCTCACACCCTAAGGGGAGGAAGTGATGTGAGGTCTATTCCGTCTTACTTCGCAGTGGCTTTTTTCGCCGCGGCCTGAACGTCGTTGGACGCCTTTTTAACGGCTGCTGTTGCGTCTTCCTGCATGTCTTTGCCGGCAGCCATCATCAGCTCGACTGTGTCCATCTGGACTTTCTTGGCGATCTCGGCGAATGCCGCCATGTGCTCGGCCGCTGTTTCAGCAGAAGCAGACGCGAAATCGGTCATGGCTTTTGCATAGTCGGCTGGCTCTGCTTTGGCTTTGGACATATCTGCCATTTTCGCCAGTGTGTCTTTTGTCCACTTGCTGGAAATCTCGGTAGATTTCTCAACAGCTGTCAGGGCAACGCCGGACAGTTTTTCATTCAGTGTCGCAGATGTTTTGAATGCGTCTTCCATTGCGGCTGTATCCACTGGGAAAGAACCCATTACGTCTTTGAACATTGCGGTCATGTCTGGTGTCTTAGTCATTTCAAGTATCCTTAAGCTCTGGTTTGTGCTTGGCGGATGCTCCGCCTTTCTGCGTCTGCTAAAGGATATAGATGCTGCAGCGCGGCATTTCAAGTATTTTTTCTGCACCGCAGCATAAATCTGGACCAAGCTCCAAAAGTCATCAAAATCAAAGCTTTGCCTTTTTCGCCACATATTCTCCAGGGGCATCTGATAGAATGATGTGGCCATCATCGCCGGGGAAACGGGCGGGAATCATCTTACCAGACCGCTTTTTCAGCCATTTCTCCCATCGCGGCCACCAAGACCCTTCGTGGAACTTTGCCCCTTCAAGCCAGTCGGCATGATCGAGGCCCAGATCATCATTGGTGTAATGGCCATATTTTTTCTTGGACGGCGGGTTGACGATCCCCGCGATGTGTCCCGACTGCGTCATGATAAAGGTCTTGTTCTCCGACCCCATCTTCTGCACGCCGCGATAGCTGTCTTTCCAGGGCGCGATGTGATCGGTCTCGCAGGCAATGGCGCAAAGCGGCACGTCAATATCGCCCAGTTCCAGATGGTGCCCCATCAGATCAAAGCCGCCATCGGCCAGCTCATTACGTTGGCACAGGCCGCGCAGATATTGCATCGCCATCTTGGCCGGCAGGTTCGCCCCGTCCCCGTTCCAATACAGCAGATCAAAGGCGGGCGGGGTCTCCCCCATCATATAGCTTTTCACCGCGGGCCCGTAGACCAGATCATTGGACCGCAAGAACGAGAACGTCCGTGCCATGATCACAGAGGGCAACACGCCTTTGTCTGCGGTCTCTGCCTCGATCCCATCAATAAAGTCATCCGTCAGGAAAGGCTGGAATTCTCCCTGATCGGAAAAATCCGTGAGCGCGGTAAAGAATGTCGCCGATTTGATCGAGGTATCGCCGCGTTGTTTCAGCAAAGACAGGGTCAGCGACAGCGTTGTGCCCGCAATGCAATAGCCAACGGCGTTGACCTGTTTCTGTCCGGTGATCTTCTTGGCCTCTGCGATCGCGGCCAGATAACCGTCTTCGACGTAATCTTCCATACCGATATCGCGGTAGGCCGCATCCGGGTTGACCCAAGACACCATGAACAAGGTGTAGCCCTGATCGACAACCCATTTGACCAATGAGTTCTGGGCCTTGAGATCAAGAATATAGAACTTGTTGATCCAGGGCGGGAACACAACCAGCGGCGTGGCATGTACCTCTTCCGTGCTGGGGGTGTATTGAATCAGCTCAAACATCTTGTTGCGGAACACGACCTTGCCCGGCGTGGTGGCGATGTTGCGGCCCAACTCAAACGCCTTTTCATCCGCAAGCCGCACGATCAGTTCACCATCATTGGCCTCCAGATCCGAGATCAGGTTTTCCAAGCCCTTGATCAGGCTCTCACCCTCGGTCTCGACCGCGCGTTCAAGGGCATCCGGGTTGGTGGCCAGAAAATTGGTCGGGCTCATCATGTCGATGATCTGGCGGCTGAAATAGGACAGCCGCTGTTTCTCGCGGGGCTCCATATCGGTGATATCTTCAACGGCCTGCGACAAGGCTTCGGAATTGATCAGATACTGTTGCTTGACAAAATTGAAGTAAGGATGCGTTTCCCAAAGCGGATTGGTAAAGCGGCGATCCCCCCCCGTCTTGTCTTCGGGTGCGACAAATGAGCCCTTCGCCAGCGCCTGCTGCGCCTCCATGAAGTGGGTCACGGTCTTGGCCCAGTACCCCATCTGATGTTCCATCAGCTTGGCCGGGTTTTGCACCGCTTCGGCCATATAGGACTGTGCAGCCTTGGAAAACAGCTCTTGATTCGGGCCGTCGAGGGATTGCTGATGGGTCTTGCGATGGGTCATGACCTCGGTCAGACGCGCCGTCAGCTCCTCCACTTTCTTTAAATTTTCGGCCATCCGCGACAACGAAGCCTCAGTTGGCGTGCCCTCTTCCGTGGTTTCAGTTGTCATCTTAACCTTTTGCTCCTATCTTCGCACCTGCAGCATAACATCACGCCTCTCCTTGAGGACTGTGACAAAATAACTGGCAACGGGCTCACAACGAGGACACCCTTCATGCGCTACATGGCTACTTACGACCTGATGGAAACCTTTCGGAACACCAATCAGTGGCTCGGCGCCTCTGCACTTGCCATGGCATCCTACCCTGCTTTTTCGATGTTTCCAAACCCTACGCTTGAATGGATGGCCGCTTGGGGCGAAGTGACGGAACGTACGTTCTCGCGGATGGTGGTGAAACCCGATTGGAACATTCCTCCCTTCGTCGGGGCCAACGGTCAGGACCGGTTGGTGACAACCGAAACCGTGGTAGAGGGCGATTTTGGCGATCTCATTCATTTCCGCGTTCAGGGCCGCACCGACAAAAAGCGGCGCGTTCTATTGGTGGCACCAATGTCCGGCCACTACGCAACTTTGCTGCGCTCAACCGTGATCAGCTTGCTGCCCGATTGTGACGTCTACATTACAGATTGGCACAACGCGCGTGACATTCCAGTCAGCGCCGGCAAATTCGACATCGAAGATTACACGTTGTATCTGGTCGACTACCTGCGCGAGCTGGGTCCGGAAACCCATGTGATCGCTGTGTGCCAACCTGCCCCGCTGGCGCTGGCCGCGACGGCTTATCTGGCCGAAGAAGACCCCGATGCGCAGCCGCGCTCCCTGACATTGATCGGTGGTCCGATCGACCCCAACGCCGCCGCCACAGATGTGACGGACTTTGGCCGCCGGGTCACGATGGGCCAGCTTGAGGAATCGATGATCCAGCGGGTCGGCTTTAAATACAAGGGTGTAGGCCGCATGGTTTACCCTGGCCTCCTGCAATTGGCCTCCTTCATCTCGATGAACAGCGAGACCCATATGGACGCTTTCAAGAACCAGATCTCCCGCGTGATGCGCGATGAGGCCCATGAGCACGACAAGCACAACAAGTTTTATGATGAATACCTTGCCGTGATGGACATGACCGCCGAGTTCTATCTTTCCACGGTTGAGCGAATCTTCAAAGCCGGCGAAATCGCCAGCAACAACTTCACTGTTGCGGGCAAGAAAGTGGACATCGGCAAGATCACAACGGTTGCGGTGAAAACCGTCGAAGGCTCCGAGGATGACATTTCCGCACCCGGCCAATGTGTTGCCGCGCTGGACCTGTTGACCGGCCTGCCGGACAGCAAAAAAGCCAACCACGTCGAAGAAGGCGCGGGCCACTACGGCATCTTTGCTGGCAAAAGCTGGCGCAACAACATCCGGCCATTGGTGTTGAACTTCATCGACGCCAACGAAGGCAAACCTGCCGCAAAGCCAGCCAAGAAAACCAAGGCGGCCTGATCCATTGACCGATCTGCCTTTCTCCTGCCGGTGCGGTCAGGTGAAAGGCACCTTGCATGATGCAGCCCCCGATGCCGGTACCCACGTCCGCTGTTTTTGCAGCTCGTGCCGGGCCGCGATGATCTATACAGGTGATCCTGATCCCGGTGATCAGGGCGTGACCCTGTTTCAGACAACACCGGACAAAATTAGCTTTCAGCAAGGGCAAGACCAGCTTGCGGTCTTTTCCTTCGGTCCCAAAAACATCCTGCGCTGGCGCGCAGCATGCTGCAATGCGGCACTATTCACCACATTACGCAGCCCCAAGATACCATTGGCGGCGCTTATCACCCGGCGGTTGGCAGACGCCACGGCCATCGGGCCGGTGAAATCGCAAGCCTTTGTCCCTCAACCCGACGGCACCAGCCAACATCAGGGAAAACTGGCATTGTTCGGGGGTGTCCTGTGGCGTGGCTTGATCGCCCGGCTGACCGGCCGTTGGAAAAACACGCCCTTCTTCGACATCAAAACACGAACGCCCACGGCCCCCGTAACGGTTCTGACCAAAGAAACCCGCACAAATCTAATTGGCTAACGCCACCCTACCGCAAGATCACCGGCAGCCCCATCCATTCGCGCAGCGCCGCAGTGGTTTCCATCGGCTGTTCCAACATCGGATAATGGCCGGAGTTTTCCAGCACGGTCAGCTTGGCAGACGGGATCAGCTCCGCCATAAAGCTGTGCCGTTTGACCGGGCACAACGCATCATGCACCCCGCACAGCACCAGCGCAGGGACTTTGCATTTCCGCAGAACCGATTGTTGATCCCGCCGGCGCTGCATCGCCCGTGATTGCCGGATGAACACATCCGCGCCCAGCACTTCGGCCATATCCGCCACCAGCGCCATCACTTCCATCCGCTGTGGACCGGGGGCAAGATGGTCTGGGGACAGGGCCGTGCGCATCACTTCGGCCATCCGCCCCGATCGCGCCTTGACGATCTCGGGCTCGCGGTTGGCCGCCATCACCGGCGTTTCCGCCAGCGGATTGGCCCCCATCAGGGCTAGGCGCGAAACGCGGCCTTCTGCGCGGCGCAGAATTTCCATCGCAACAATCGCCCCCAGATCACTGCCCAGCAAGGCAAACCGCCTTGGCAGCATCTCAAGCAAGCTTGAGGCAATTTCCTCCACCCGTTCGCCTTGCGTAACCGGAGCGACCATGATCGGCATTTCCGACGACAATTCAGCGATCTGTGGCCCAAACAAGCGCGCATCGCACATCATTCCGGGCAGAAGAACCAGCGGTTCAACCATAGATCACCATGCAATCACCTGAATACTGGGTCATTTTGCCCTGCCTGCCTGTTTTCCTAGCTATAGCACGCGCGGGCCATCCCGCAATGCGGCGCGTGTCAAAGCGGCAAGGCAATGCCTTTGAACGGCGGGAAATCAGCATAGGCTTTTTGCCGCTCCGCCAAAGTGATCTCTGGCGCCTCCCCCGCCTTCAACAGAGTCCCGCGCGGCGCGATATAACTGGAGATTGTGCGCAGCGGTTTTGGCCGCCAGACAAGGTTGAACGCCGCCAGCTTGGGGAAAAACCACATCTCTGAATAGGGCAGATGGTCATGTATCCACCACGCCAGATCGCGCCAGTCACGCCCCTCGGCATAGCGGTCCGCGAACCACGGGATCACCACCGAAGCACCGGCAATGGCCGCATCGCCAACACCGCGATCCCAGATATGGCATTCCAAGGGGTTGTCGTTGCGGGCGCAGTTCAGCCGGTTTTCATTGCCGTAGCGGTTCAGATCTGGCGCGCGATAGCCCGACCGGACAGCCACCCGGCCAAATGTCTGTTCCAAAGGGTCAAGTAGAGACGTGCAAAACGCCTTGCCATTCTTGATCACCAGATCAGGGTTTTCCGGGACGTTCGGCAGACCATGAAATCCTGAAATCTCCGAATACATGAAATCCCGCATGAAAAAGTATTTCGACAATCGCACCCGGCCAAAGGTCTCCAGGCTCCACATGCTGGCCGGTTTGCGCATCAGCCGTATCCGTTCCAGCGAAATTCGCCCCTTGGCCCCAGCGCGGAGAACGGGTTATGGGCCACCTCCCAGATATGGCCTTCGGGGTCGGCGAAGTACCCGATATGCCCGCCCCAGAAAATATCATGCGCCGGTTTCAGCACCCGCCCGCCTGCGGCTTCGGCCTTGGACAACAACGGCGCCACGTCTTCCTTGTTGGGCACGTTGTGGGAAAAAGTGGACGCCCCGCGCCCGAGTTCTTCAGCCGGCAGGCCAATGTCCTCGGCCAGTTTTTCCAGCGGGTAAATGCCCAAAGTCTGACCGATCAGATCATAGGCGATCACGCCATCTGGGCTGTCCTCTCGCGACCAGCCAAGCGCGTCATAAAAGGCCGCCAATGCAGCGGGGTCTTTGGCACCCAGAGTGATCAGCGAAATGCGTTGATCCAATTTACCACATCCTTTTCAGTTGCTTGCCGCCAAAACCTCATCAATCGCGCCGAGGATCAGATCGAGACATGGCCCGTCCGAGAACCGGTGGTCGGCATCCTTGACCAGCTTCAGCTGCATATCCGGACCTGTGGCGTGCTCCAGCAATCGCACCGCCGTTTCAACGCTGACGGCCGTATCGGCAGTGCCTTGCAGGAACCGCACCGGGAACGGCAGATGCAGTTGGTCGCGCAGGACCAGTTGCTTGCGCCCATCCTCGATCATCCGGCGGGTGATGATGTAGGGCTCCATGTAATCCGATGGCAATTCGACCTGCCCGGCGTCTGCCAATTGCTGTTTCTGCGCATCGGTGAAATTGGCCCAATAGCCATCTTCGGTGAAATCCGGCGCGGCGGCGATGGTCACCAAACCGGCAAGCTTCTCTGGCATCGCCCGCGCCAGCAAAAGCGCCTGCCAGCCGCCCATGGAAGACCCGACGGGCAAGATTGGCCCTTCTGTCAACTCGGCCACCGCCTCTGCCGTGTCTTCGGCCCAATCCCCGATGCAGCCATCCGTGAAACTTCCCGAAGATTCGCCATGACCGGAGTAGTCAAAACGCAAAAAGGCGCGGCCCTGTGCCTGCGCCCATTCTTCGAGAAACACCGCCTTGGTGCCCATCATGTCGGATTTGAGACCACCCAAAAAAACCACACAAGGACCGCGCCCGGTGGTCAGGTGATAGGCCAGTTTGCGGCCCTGTTTGGTGGTCAAAAAAGATGTGTCGCCCATGCACGCCCCCGGTGTTTTGCGCCATCATGCGCCGCACCGGGGCGGAGGGCAACCACCTCAGAACACAGGATCAGCCGCCGATGTATGTGGCTGTCTTGGGACGGTAAAAAACCTTTTGATCATGCATCCGGCCCAGCAATTCCTCGCCCGCGCGTTGATCGGCCTCGATCACCCGGATTGATTCCATGTCCGCCGGATCCTGACCACCCAGTGCAAGACGCATCTTGCTCAGCTCACGGCCCCGCGCGCGCAGCGCTTCTTCAATCAATTCAACGTCACTGATCGACAGGTCAAATGTACGATTATAGCTTGCCATTCTGCTCATCCCCCAAAGGAAAGGTCGGGGTCGCATCGCGCTGCCCCTATGTCGTAAATATACGCTGATACGTCGCAGTCAATCCATACTTGTCGAACAATTGCCGCGGGCCCGTGGCTATTCCACCTCAGGCAGGCCACGCGCAACCATTGCGGCAAGAATCGCCATCACAGCGAAAACCATCAAGGTCGCTTGCGGCCCGATGATCGCGGCCCCGCCACCGATCACGCCTGCCAGCAACAACAAACCACCGATCACCGTGTTGCTCACGGCGGCAAACGCGGCCCTTTGATCTGCGGGCGCGAGGTCGACCAGATAGGTTGAGCGCCCCTGCCGCACCCCGTGATAGGCGACCATCAACACAAACAGAACGGCGGGCATGGCCCAGAACGCCGTGGCCAATCCGGCAAACCACAATCCAACGGCTGCGCAGATCGCTGCCGCGCCTGCGCCGCCCGCCAGCATCAAGACCTTACGGCTGGATCTGTCAGACAAACGGCCCCAGACATAGGAACTGATCAAAGACGCCGATGCAGAGGCCAGAACCAAAGCGCCCAACTGGCCCAGCCCGCTGTCCTCAGACTGGCCAGCAAGAATCACCAGATAGGGTGGTGCCAATGCGGTCGAAACCAGAAGGCCGCGCACCACAACAAACCGGCGCAGATCGGCGTTGTCGCGCAAGACCCCGAACCCTGCAGCGGTTGCCGATTGCTCCGCGCTCGGCTTTTCCTCCACCCTTGAAAACAAAAGGGCTGCCGCAATCCAAAGCCCCGCTGCCAAGGCGATTGCCAAAATGATCGCCCAACGATTTTGCGCAAGACCCGACAGCAGCAACCCGGCAAAGACCAGCACCGCAACAGACGCCACGGATCCCGCCAACCCCGTCACCGCCCCGCGCCGGGTCTTGGCAACGGTTTTCCCCAGGATGTCTTTGTAAGAGACCGAACAGGCCGCCCGGCAAAGCGCCAGTCCGGCAAGAGCGGCACAAATCGCCAGCCCCGCTGCGGCCCCCTCCAGGAACACTGCAGACAGCACAATCAATCCGGCGGCGATCCCCTGCCCGGCGCTGCCGATCACCCAGGCCCATTTGCGCCGGGCCAGGCCTTGCACCCATCCCGCCAAGGGCATCTGCGGCAACAGCGCACCGGCCTCACGGATCGGGACAAGCGCACCTGCATAGACCGCAGGCGCACCCAGCGCCGTGAGCAGCCACGCCAGCACCAGCTTGGGGTCGATCAAACCATCCGCCACCTTGGTCATCGACAGCGACGCGATGTGCCGGAGCCCGTTGCGGGCCTCAGCCTGATCAATGTCTTGGGCGGCGTCCTCTGCCCCGGTGATCGCGGCAAAGGTGTCTTGGCTCTGAATATGGGTCATGATCGGTCCGTCTGTGTCTGGCCTGTGAGGCCAGACCAGTTAGGGCGATGGCCCGTTCCCTCAAGTGCCGGGTCGGAATGGCACCCCGCCGGTTTCCGCGCCGCGCAGATCTTCGGGCGCGGCCCATGTGTCCGGATCGGCAATCATCGCCGCTAGCGCGTCCGCACTCACCTCGATCAATCGCTCCCCCTTGTCCGCCGTGGCCCGCGCCGGATTGCCTGCCACACCATTGCCTGTCAGATGCGTGAAGGGCCGCCAGCGATAAGATGCCTTGCCCGCCCGCAGAAAGGTAGGCCCATCAACCGCCTTACTGGCCAATGCACCCATGTCGCTGCTGTCCACCAGATCTCCCACCAGTGCCATCATCATCGAGGTTTCCGCCTCGCAGGCGTGTTGCATCCCGTCCTGATCCTCAAGAATACCGCCCACTTCCTCAGCCGCTTCCATGGGATAGGTTGTGGCAACCAGGGTTGCGGGCACCTCCGGGGCCAGTTCATCACAGATCTGATGCATCGCGATGATGTTGCCGCCATGGGAATTGGAAATCAGGATGTCTCGAAACCCATGCCGGGTGATTGACAGGACCAGATCCCTGACCAATGCGCGAAACGTGGCATGGCTGACAGTCAGGGTTCCGCCAAAGGGCATGTGATGCTCTGACAGCCCCGACCAGACCACGGGCGTGACCACCACGGGCCGGGTTCCGCTGGCTTTGCGGGCCGCGCGAATGGCCACCTCATGGCCCAGCCGCGTGTCCGTCATAGTGGGCAGATGTGGCCCGTGTTGTTCAATCGAGGCGATGGGCAGGATCACCACCGCATTTTCGTCCGCCAGACGGCGCAATTCATGCGCCTTCAGGTTTTGCCATTCCACTTCGATCATCCTGTCCTCCTTCGGTGTCATGAAAATGCCGACGCTGCGGCAGTCTTGCATGGGCAACTAGACCTGTTAGGCATTTGATATGCAATCCTCTGACATGGCCCCTGCCCCTGATCGGTTGCTGATCCCCCTGTTGTCGTTGGGCAACTTTGTGATCGGTATGGGGGCCTTTGTGATCGTTGGAGTGCTAGAACCTCTGGGCGCCGATATGCAGCGCAGCGCCGCCTCTGCCGGACAATTGTTGACCGTCTATTCCATTGCTTACGCAATCTTGTCGCCTTTGTTGGTCGCCCTCAGCGGGCGCGTGGGCCGCAGGCGGGTCCTGGCATCGGCCTTTGTTCTGTTTGCGCTGGCAGCTGTCCTTTCGGCGGTTGCCACAAACTTTGCCATGCTCAACATCGGACGGGTGCTGGCCGCGGCAGGCGCGGGTCTGTTCACCCCCGTGGCCGCAGCCGTTGCCGCCGCACTCTACCCAGAGGCGCAAAGGGCGCGGGTTCTGGCCAGCGTGTTTTTCGGGCTCACCCTTTCGCAGGTTCTGGGCGTGCCGGTCGGAAGCTGGATCGCCTATAGCTTTGGCTGGCGGTGGGCGTTCTGGCTGGTGCTGGCGCTGACCCTTCCGCTGATATGGCTGACATGGCGGCGCGTGCCGGCCGGTCTGAGGTTTCAGCCCGTGAGCTTGACCGATCTTGGGCATGTCCTCTCGCAGGGCCGCGTGATGCTGGCAGTAATGTTCACCGGCAGTTTTCTTGGCTCGATCTATGTCCTTTATACCTATGTCGCACCGCTGCTGAGCGGGACCATGGGATATGGGCGGGATGGTATTACCGCGATCTTGCTTGTGTTTGGTTTGGGGGCGGTCGGAGGCAACATCCTTGGCGGGTTCCTTGCCGATAAGCTGGGCTGGAAAATCACGCTAACCGCGCTTTGCCTGTGCCAAATGTCTGTGATGCCACTGTTTTCCTTGTTGCCCGTCTCCGACATTGCGCTTGTGGCCATCGCATTTTTCTGGGCGCTCTCCGGATGGGCCTTTATGGCCGGACAACAGATGCGCCTGATCAATTTTGCCGGGGCGCAGGCGCCTGTCGTTCTGGCCGTCAATGCCGCGGCGATCTATATTGGCGCGGCCATTGGATCGGCCATCGGCGGGCTGGTCATCGCAGGATTTGGCATTGCCGCCACTGGATTTGCCGCCGGTTGCTGTGCCTGCCTTGCCCTGCTGCACCTGTGGCTTTCTGTCCGCTATCCGCCACAGCCTCAACACAGCCCTTGACCTTGCCTGCCCGCCGCGCGAAACAGCGCCCACACATAACCCGCAACCGGGCGTCTCGTGGGCGCCAAACTGACGAGGAGCGCCCAAGATGGCTCAAATCTCTCTCACCCTTCCCGATGGCAATGCACGCAGCTACGACGCAGGTATCACTGCGGGCGAAGTGGCGGCCGATATTTCCAAATCCCTTGGTAAAAAAGCCATCAGCGCCACCGTGAACGGCGCACATTACGATCTGGCCTGGCCGATCGATGCTGATGCCGACATCGCCATCCACACCATGGCCGACGAAGAACAGGCCAATGAGCTGGTGCGCCACGACTTGGCCCATATCATGGCCCGCGCCGTGCAGGAGATCTGGCCTGATACCAAAGTGACCATCGGCCCGGTGATCAAGGACGGTTGGTACTACGACTTTGACCGCAAAGACCCGTTTACCCCCGAAGACCTTGGCCTCATCGAAAAAAAGATGAAGGAAATCATCAACAAGCGCGACCCCGTCCGCACCGAGGTCTGGGACCGCGCCCGCGCGATCAAACACTACGAGGACAATGGCGAGCCCTATAAGGTTGAGCTGATCGACGCCATCCCCGGCGATGAGCCATTGCGCATGTATTGGCATGGCGACTGGCAGGATCTGTGCCGGGGTCCGCATTTGCAGCATACCGGCCAAGTGCCGGGCGATGCCTTCAAACTGATGTCCATTGCAGGCGCTTACTGGCGCGGCGACAGCGACCGTGCGATGCTGCAACGGATCTATGGCGTAGCCTTCACCGGCAAGGAAAAACTGCGCGCACATCTGAACATGCTTGAAGAGGCCGCCAAACGCGACCACCGCAAACTGGGCCGCGAGATGGATCTGTTCCACATGCAGGAAGAAGCCCCCGGACAGGTGTTCTGGCACGCCAACGGCTGGCAAATCTACACCGAACTGCAAGACTACATGCGCCGCCAGCAACGCAAAGGTGGCTACGTGGAGGTCAACACTCCGCAGGTCGTGGACCGTAAATTGTGGGAAGCCTCCGGTCACTGGGAAAAGTATCAGGAAAACATGTTCATCGTCGAAGTCGACGAAGAGCACGCCCGCGAAAAGGCGGTCAACGCCCTGAAACCGATGAACTGCCCCTGCCACGTGCAGATCTTTAACCAGGGTCTGAAATCCTATCGCGATTTGCCGCTGCGCATGGCCGAATTCGGCTCGTGCAACCGGTATGAGCCCTCTGGCGCCCTGCACGGTATCATGCGCGTGCGCGGCTTTACCCAAGATGACGGGCATATTTTCTGCCGCGAGGACCAGATCGAGGCGGAAACCGCTGAGTTCATCACCTTCCTCAGCAACATCTACAAAGATCTGGGTTTCGAGAACTTCAGCGTGAAATTCTCCGACCGGCCAGAGACACGCTCCGGCTCGGACGAGGTTTGGGACAAGGCCGAAGAGGCGCTCTTGTCAGCCACCCGTGCCGCCGGGATCGAACCCGAACTGAACCCCGGCGAAGGCGCATTTTATGGCCCTAAGTTGGAGTTTGTCCTGACCGACGCGATTGGCCGCGATTGGCAATGCGGCACCCATCAGGTTGATTTCGTCCTGCCCGAACGGCTGGATGCAACCTACGTGGGCGCCGATGGCGCCAAGCACCGCCCCGTAATGCTGCACCGGGCCACCCTGGGCAGTTTTGAGCGTTTCATCGGGATTCTGATCGAAGAGCACGCTGGCAAATTGCCCTTCTGGCTGGCCCCACGTCAGGTTGTTGTTGCCTCGATCACATCCGAGGCTGATGACTATGTGGTTGAAGTTGTTGAGACTCTCAAAGCCGCCGGTGTGCGGGCCGAGGCCGATATGCGTAACGAAAAAATCAACTACAAGGTCCGCGAACATTCAGTTGGCAAGGTGCCTGTGATTCTCGCCGTGGGTGGCCGCGAAGTGGAAGAAAAGACCGTGTCTGTCCGCCGTTTGGGCGAAAAACAGACTTCGGTGCAACCCTTGGCCGATGTTGCCGCCGCCCTGAGCGTCGAGGCAACACCGCCCGATCTGCGATGATCCGGTCCTTGTAACATTCCTCACACGGGGCCGTTTGCGCGGCCCCGTTTTTTGTGGGCCTGTAACAATTCACAGGTGCCAAAGGCCAAATTCGCAACAAATCTCCCAGATTTTCCGGCAAATCCTGACAGGATCGTGACACACTCCCTCGTGAGTGGTGTTAGACTGGCCCGGATGGTTTACTCTTCACATCACCCGTTGATTTGAACACCAAAGGAAGTTTGAAAAATGTCCAACACACTCAAATCCGTCGCGCTTGCAGGCGCTGTTGCCGCAGCGATGACCGCACAGACAACCACGGCTGAGGCGGCCTCCAAAGAGAAATGCTATGGCGTGTCTTTGGCTGGTGAAAACGACTGCGCTGCCGGCCCGGGCACCACCTGCGCAGGTACATCCGTCACCGACTATCAAGGCAACGCCTGGACGTTGGTTGACGCCGGAACCTGCGAAAGCATCGATTTGCCAGCGATGGCAGACGGCTCTGAGCGCAAAGGCTCGCTTGAGGCACTCGACCGCGACCTGCCCGCGTAAGAAATGCGTTCCGGGCGGCCCAGAGCGCGGCCCGGAACACCCTTGATCCACCGGAGGGCGCATCATGCTCGACACGCGGTCCCGATTTGACCAGTTGCCCAACGCAGCCGGGATCGGATACAAACCCCAACATTTCCAAGAGCTTCTGGATGATCCCGGCGCTGTTGAATGGGTTGAAGTTCATGCCGAAAACTACATGGGTGACGGCGGGCGACCCTTGGCCCAGTTGCAGGCGTTGTCCGAGACCTTTGCGATTTCCATCCATGGTGTAGGCCTGTCCATCGGGGGCCAACAGCCGCTTGATAAGGATCACCTAAATCGGCTCAAGCGCCTGTGTGATCGCATCAAACCCGCCAGCTTTTCGGAACATCTGGCATGGTCCACCCACGGTGCGGAGTTCATGAACGATCTGCTGCCCCTGCCCTATACAGCCGAAACTCTGACCCTCGTGAGTGACCATATCAATCAGGTTCAAGACACCTTGGGTCGTCAAATGCTGCTCGAAAACCCGTCCAGTTATCTGACGTTTGCTGAATCTACTTTTACAGAAACTGACTTTCTTTCTGCGGTTATCCACAAGACATCCTGTGGTCTATTGCTGGATGTGAACAACGTATTCATTTCATCCACAAACCTTGGGCTCAGCCCAGAGACCTACATTGATACCTATCCAACCGATCATGTGGGCGAGATCCATGTGGGTGGACATGATGAAGATCAGGATGATTTTGGTGCGCCGTTGTTGATCGATAGCCACGCCAAACCAGTCGTCGATCCGGTTTGGTCATTGCTCAAATACACGCTTGCACAAACCGGACCAAAACCGGTTTTGGTGGAATGGGACAACGATATTCCGTCTTGGCCAACCCTTCGTGCCGAAGCAAACCGCGCCGCCATGGCCTTGGCCGGATGACCCGATCGGATAGATTTCACGCGGGCCTCCTGGACCCAGCGCGCCCCGTGCCGGACGGTCTGATCGACGGTAAAAACCAACCGGCAGGCCGCAGATATGATGTCTATCGCAACAACGTGACCACCTCGCTTTGTGAGGCTCTATCAACGGCGTTCCCGCTGGTTCGCAAACTGATCGGCACGCAGAATTTCAGCTCGCTCGCGCCGCTCTACGTCCGAAATCACCCCCCTAAATCGCCGCTCATGATGCATTATGGCGTTGATTTTCCTGAGTTTATCGAAAACTTCACGCCCCTTGCGCATATCGGGTATCTGGCCGATGCCGCACGGCTTGATCAGGCCATGCGCCGGTCCTACCACGCCGCCGACGCTCCGAATTTTGACGCGACCAGGCTGCAAAACACTGCGCCGGATGCATTGCCTAGAATGAAGATTGGTCTTGCACCAGCCAGCCTGATCCTGCGCTCAGATTGGCCGCTCTATGACATCTGGCGCTTCAATAACGAAGTTGGCGCGCCCAAACCGCAGGCTATTGCACAGGATGTTCTGATTACCCGTCCAGAATTTGATCCACAGCCATGGCTCCTGCCTCCGGGGGCCGCGATCTGGCTGGAGAACCTGGCCCAAGGCCGGACATTTGGGGCTGCGCACGATCTGACCCTTGCGCAAATACCCGATTTTGATCTCGCCGCCGCCCTCACAACGGCCCTGTCGTCCCGAGCCTTTAAAGAAACCCCGTAAGGAATTGATATGAAACCACTTATATCCCTGCATGATGCAGTTTTCACCAGACTCGAACAGGCCAACTGGTTGTTGCCAACGCTCGCAAGGTTCCTTTTTGCGGCTGTTCTGCTGGTCTACTTCCTCAATTCGGGTCTCACCAAAATCGGCGATGGCCTGTCCGGCCTATGGACACCTTCCGTCGGTGCCTATGCGCAGATCTTCCCCCGTGTGCTTGAAGACGCGGGCTATGACACTGATGCACTTGGTCTTTTTCATCGTTTGGTCGTGCTCGCAGGAACATGGGCAGAGTTCATTTTGCCAGCCCTTATCGTTGTTGGCTTGCTGACCCGCCTCGCCGCGCTCGGGATGATCGGTTTCATCGCTGTCCAATCGCTGACCGACATCTATGGCCATGGCCAAGACAGCGCGTTGGGCGCGTGGTTCGACCGATTTCCGGATGCGGTCATCATGGACCAGAGGGCGTTGTGGGTTCTCTTGCTGCTGATCCTGGTGATCAAAGGCGCGGGGCCCTTGTCCTTTGACCGCGCATTCAAACGGCGCGTTATTTGAGCGTTGAAACCATGCTGGCGCGCGCGCCGCGCCAGCTGACACCATTTAGGAAAGTGCTTTAACTTCCTTCTCTATATCGCTGTTCCAAGATAGAAAAAGTGTGTTATCCACAGCAATCAACGGCCGCTTCATCAACGCGGGATGGGCTTTGATCAATGTCAGAGGATCGGCCTGCCGCTCTACCTCGCTCAGCCCTCTCCAAGTGGTGGACCGTGTATTCATTAGCGCGCCACCGAACTGTTGATGTGCCGCCAACAACACCTCTTCAGGAACGCCATCAACGCGCACATCAACGAGCATAGCATCAGGCAGTGCCTTCATCGCCTTCCTGCAGGTATCGCAATTCTTAAGACCATAAATTTGCATCATTTTCCCTCTTCTTTCGGCGCTTGATCTGAAATTTGAACAAAATTTTTCGCGATTTACTTGATTTTTCTCCCGATTGCGCAATCCTTTCTACTGTAGGGCGCGCCGGAATTGGTTTGGCATAGGCCCTATCCTGTTTCGGCAGGCCTATGAAAGACTAAAGGAGGCGCGGATATTATGCCGAATGGCACCGTGAAATGGTTTAACACCACCAAGGGTTACGGATTTATCGCACCAGAAGGTGGCGGCAATGATGTATTTGTACATATCTCAGCGGTCGAACGCTCTGGCCTGACGGGCCTTGCGGATGACCAGAAAGTCAGTTTCGAACTTTCCGAAGGCCGCGACGGCCGCCAGATGGCGTCTGATATCACCCTGTTATAACAACAGATCAGTGACGGAAAACCGGTAAATTTGGCGTTGTGCAACAACGCCAAACCAAAGATTTTGCTGCGCTCAGGTCAGGGCGCAGGGGAGTGACTGGTATCCGTGAAACCTGATACGCCCACCGCCCAGGCGGCCGGGGGCCAAAACATAATCAGGATAGCGCCTCAAAAAACGTTCAATAGCGATCCGTCCTTCCATCCGCGCGAGCGTCAGGCCCACGCACACATGCGGCCCGCCCGCAAAGGCAAGATGTCGGTTCGGCTGCCGCTTTATGTCAAAGACTGTTGGGTTTTCAAACACATCCGGGTCTCTGTTGGCCGCGCCAATGCACAGATGAAGATTGGTCCCCGGCGGGATAATTATGCCGCCGAACGTCACCTGTGCCGCGGTTTCACGATTGCCAAACTGGTTTGGTGACCGCACTCGCAGGATCTCCTCCACCGCCGTGTTGATCAGCGCCGGGTCGTCAATCAACTGCGCCTTTTGCACTGGATGATCGTTGAGCAGGGCCAAGCCGTTGCCGATCAGGTTCGTCGTGGTTTCATGGCCCGCATTGAGGATGAAAATGCAATTCTGGATCAGCTCGATCTCGGTCAACCGCCCTGTATCATCCCCATTGATCAGCCGTGTCAGCACGTCCGTTTCGGGGTCTCCCGGTTGTGCCCGCCTGCGGGCGATCAGGTCCGTGAGGTAGTCCTTGAAGTCGCGCACCGCTCGATGGCCGGCCTCCAGCTGCTCTGGGGTCAGGACCGGCTCCAACGCGCCGAGAATTGACAGAGACCAATCGCGCAGGGGGCCACGTTCGTCCATCGGTACATCAAGCAGGTTTCCGATGATCTGGATGGGAATTGTAGATGCAAAATCCTCAATAAGATCAGCATCCTGCGGCATGACGTTCAACAAGTGGTCCACCGTTTCAATCAACCCCGGTTCCATCCGCGCCAAGGCTTTGGGCGTCAAGGCTGATGTCATGATCCGGCGCACACGGGTGTGAAGTGGCGGGTCGTTAAACACCAGCGAGGTGGTATGATGTTCGAATAGTGGTGTATCCAGCCCGAATTTGGGGGCAAAGGCCGCCTTTTTGTCCGAAATATAGGTTGTCGTGTCGCGGTAGATGGCATTCAGATCGGCGTGTTTGCAAATCAGGACAGAGCCGTCCGGCTGCTCCAAAACAGGGGTTTCAGCCAGCAGGCGATCGTAATGCGGAAACGGGTTGTCGGTGAAACCGGCGGGTGGGTTGGCAAGATCAAACATGGCGGCAGTCTGGCCTTTGCCACGCCGGTGTCAATGCGGCGCGCTAGCCCGCCTGCATGCAATCGCGGCATTTCGGCATGGAAGGGTCCGCAGCAAGGCGGGCAGGCTCGACCGCCTCGCCGCAATCGGTGCAAAAGCCGTATTCGCCCTCCGCAAGCCGCGCCAGAGCCGCCTGAATGCGCAGCCGCTCGGCCCCGCGTCGCCGCGCCTGTGCTTGTGCCATCGCCTGATTTTGCAGGGCATCCATCCGCGAGAGCCGGCCAACCGCCTGTTGATCCAGTTCCACGGTCTTTTGTCCGTCAAGGCCAGCGGCATCTTCGGCATCAAGCGCCTCAAGTCGGGCGTGTAGGGCAGTTTTCGGATCCATGTGTTGTGGTAGGGCCGGGTTCACCCCGCCGTCAAGGGCATGGTGCAGGCATCGCCGGGCAGCGACCGACCTGGAGGGCGCCTCCCCCCTCCAAGCGGCAGAGGGGCGGCGCAAAATGCACAGCTTTCATGAGGTGTGATCCGGTGCAAAAGCGCCCTCCTGGGGGAGGTCGGGCGCTGCCCGGCGATGCCGGGCGGGGTGGGTGGTGTGACGACAGGCCGCTCAATCTGCCTTACCCAATAACCCCTTCAAACTCGCGCCACTCCCCTTTCGACATCCCCGAAGTCTCCTGCGTGACCGTCTCGCCCTTGAGCATCCGGCGCAGGCAATCCAGCGCCTTTCCAGACAGTGTCGCGCCACCCAAACGATAGTCCTCAAACGCGCCATAGGCTGCGGGCACCCAGTCGGCCACCACCTTGCAGATCGCATCGGCGTAAACCCGGATCTCATATTGCGCATGGGCATCGGCCCGCAAGCGCAGGAAGTGGAAGAGATTGTGCAGATCCACCTTCCAGTACCACTGCGTATAGACATTGGCGGGCAGGTTCATCCGCGCCAGCTCGCGGGCCAGACCGTCCTGCCCCTCTTGCGAGATCATTTCCTGATAATGGTCATAGGCGCGGCTGCTGTCTGCCTTGAGGATCTCCAGCACACGGGCCGCTTCTTCCCCTTCAAGCAGGCCGCCCCGCCCCTGATTGTTCACCGTACTTTGCGCATTGATGTGCTCGGGCGCGGGGATGTAGAACTCGCGGTCCAGAATGGAATAACGGGCGGAATATTCGTTCACATTGGCGGTGCGGTGGCGGATCCATTGCCGCGCGACAAAGACCGGCAGTTTCACATGCAGCTTGATCTCGCACATCTCGAACGGCGTCGAATGCCAGTGCCGCATGAGGTAACGGATCAAGCCTTCGTCGTTCTGCACGGATTTGGTGCCCTTGCCATAGCTGACCCGCGCCGCCTGGCAGATCGCGGCATCATCGCCCATATAGTCGATCACCCGGATAAACCCGTGGTCCAGCACCTCATGCGCCTTGTAAAGATGCGCCTCCATCCCCGGCACGGTGGCCCGCAAGGTAGGCTGGCTTTCGCTGCGCAGGGCGTCAATTTCGGCTTGTTGGTCAGGGGACAGGGGCATGACGGGCGGTCCTTTTGAGGCACTCATGGGTGGCATGGATTCGCAGATCACTATATCTGCGCAAATCCACCTGAGGAACCGCCATATGCGGTATTGTTTTTTGACCACCCTTGAAAAGTTATTCAACCGTGAGGGATGCAGCAGCGTTGACAAAACCGCCTCTGGTTTGAGACTGTAATGCAAAATAAAACACAGAGCTGAAGGCAGGCTATCATGAAAATCAATGCAGCGGGGCTCTTGCTCTGTACGTTTCTTGTTGGATGTGGCGGCACACCTCCCTTCAATGCGGATGAGACAGAAGATCCGACAACAACAGACGGTACGATCGACAGCGATCGCACCCTGCCCCCCGGCACCTCATCACCGCAGCCCGACACCACGATTTTCCGCAAAGAAGCGGTCGACGAGAACGGCAATGGCTTTGCCGAGGGCGTGGCCTATAATTCTACGGACGACACTTTTACCGTCGACAATCTCCCGTTTGATGGCGGCGCAGACACACCATATATCCGCGGCCAAGCGGTCGGCAGCCTCGGACCATATGCGGTTTATGAGGCGGTGCAACAATATCCAGACACACAGACCAACGCGACCATCAACCAATTCCGACACCGCGCCATTTACGGCGTCAGCACCAGCGGCAACACCGAATTTGCCATCGTGCGCACCGGCGCCTACGTCGGCTATGGCTTTGGCGGTTTTGTTTATGAGCGCAACGGAACGGTGGTCCTGCCCACCACCGGCCAGGCGCTTTACAACGGTCAGGGTGCCGGGCTGCGAGACTACAACGGGCGCGGCGGGTTGGAATACACCACGTCGGACGTGCAGATCGCCATCGACTTTGATGACTTCAACGAAACCACAGGCCGCTACGAAGGCGCAGTGGATGGATTTGTGTTCAACCGCAAGGTCTACAACCTCGCCGGCGAGGATATCACCAGCGATATCTATGGCCGCGTCGGAGCTGCAAGCGATGCGACCCTCACCGCGATTCCGACAGCTGTCTTCACCGTTTCGACCAACGCGCTCGATGCCAATGGCGAGATAACCGGCACGCTCACATCCCGCTTTGGTAACAATAGCGGCCAGGCTGTCGATTATGAGAACGGCCAATACTACGGGATCATCTCGGGCGACGGAGCCGAGGAAATCGTGGGGATTATTGTCCTGGAAACAGGCGAAGATCCAACCGCAGACGGTGTCCGCGAGACCCTTGGTTTCACGATCTATCGCGGAAATCAGTAAATGCCCAAGCGGCGCCCCTTTTACAGGAGCGCGGCCATCCTCGGGATCTTGGCCTGTCTGACGGGCCTGCCCGTGGCTGCGCAAACCACATTGGACGCCCCTGCCATGCGGCAGGCGGCAACCGAAGCCTTACGTGCCGGAGATGCGCAGCGGGCCAGAGTCTATGCTGAGGCATTGCTGACCCGCGATGCCAATGATCTGAACGCCCATTTGATCCATGCCCGCGCGCTGCGCGATTTGGGCCGGACCGCCCCTGCCCGCACCGCCGCGCGGCGTGCGTGGCAATTGGCACAAACAGACGCGGAAAAATACTCGGCCGCTCTGATCACCGCTCAGGTATTGTCTACAGCCGGACAGCGCACCCGTGCCCAGCTTTGGCTGCGCCGCGCGGCCGAACATGCGCCCAATGATCTGCTCCGCGCCCGCGCCGAACGTGACTTCAAATATGTAAGAACCCGCAATCCCTGGCACACCAGCCTCAGCTTCACCTTGGCCCCGAATTCCAACATCAACAACGGCAGTGCCCAGGACCGGTCCGAGCTGAACTATGCCATCAGCGAAATCCTGTTCGGCCAGCCCATCGAATACAATCTCACTGGCAGTGCCCGCGCCCTCAGCGGGCTGGAGGTTGGTGGCAGCATGCGCACACGCTACAGGTTTCACCAAACGCCGGTCACTGCGCATGACGTCAAGATCGGCCTGTCCTATCGCACCTTTGCCCTGTCGGGCAGCGCCCAGAACACCGCGCCCAACGCATCCGGCTCTGACTTTGCCTTCGGAACGGCAACGCTCGGCTATGGGTTCAAGCGCATCAACTTTGAACGCAAGGGCGAGTTTACCTTTGACGGCGAGCTGGGCCAATCCTGGTATGGCGGATCCCGTTACGCCAGCTATTTGCGCGGCGCGGCCTTTCAGGCCTACAGCCCCAGCCGCACAAAAAGATACCGCTTTGGCGTTGATGTTGAACGACAATTCGGCCAAGCCACGCCGGACGTTGACAGCCTTGCCCTGCGCGGCAGCCTGACCCAGCGGCTCAAATCCGGCGATACGCTTTATCTTGGGCTGAGCGCGGAAACCACGCATTCCGTCGAAAAGGATGCCGAATACAGTGAGGTTGAGCTGCGCTCAGGCTATGTCATGCGCAAGCCAATCATGGGGGCGGATGTGCAATTTGGCCTTGGTGCCGCCTATCGCGATTATGACGTGTCCCGACATTCGGCGGATGGCCGACAGGATCGCAAGATTTTTGCTGATGTCACCGCAACCTTCCGGCAGATCGACTATTACGGATTTAACCCCTCCGTGACCCTCAGCGCGTCAAAAACCGACAGCAACATTGGCCTTTATGATGTGAACCGCATCGGGCTCAGCATCGGGATCAAATCCGCTTTCTGATCCAAAAATCCCAGACGCTCAAAATCCCGCGAGGCGCTGGAATGCGCGGCGGGCTGTGCTAAGTTGCAGCCAACGCAGTGCAACAAAGGACCACAGCATGCCAATCAAATACCTGCACACGATGGTGCGCGTGAAGGATCTGGAAAAATCCATCGCATTCTACGAACTTCTCGGGCTTGTTGAACGCCGTCGCATTGAAAATGAAGGCGGACGTTTTACCCTCGTTTTCCTGTGCCCTCCGGGTCAGGCGGATGGTCATGCGGACGTGGAACTGACCTACAACTGGGATGGTGACGATGAACTGCCATCCGACAGCCGCCATTTCGGCCATCTGGCCTATACCGTGGATGACATCTATGCCACCTGCCGCCACTTGCAGGAAAACGGCATCACCATCAACCGCCCGCCCCGCGATGGCCGCATGGCCTTTGTCCGCTCTCCCGACAATATCTCTATCGAATTGTTGCAAGAGGGCGATGCACAGGCCCCCGCCGAGCCTTGGGCCAGCATGGAAAACACAGGCCATTGGTAAAACGGCTGGCCTCTGTTGCGGCGCTGGCCTTGGCCGCCGCTGCCCCGGCGGAGGCCGCCAATTGCCGTCTGGCGCTTTTACTTGCGCTGGATGTCTCCAGTTCTGTCGATCCGGTTGAGGATCGTTTGCAGCGCGGCGGCCTTGTTGCCGCGCTGACGTCGCCCGAAGTGCAGCGCGCCTTTTTCGCCGCAGATCAAAAGGTTGCACTGTCCGTTTATGAATGGTCGGGCCGCTACAATCAGGAAGTTTTGCTGGATTGGACGATGATTGACGATCTCGAAACCCTCGTGAACACCGCCGAGATCATCGCAAACAGCACCCGCAGCCACAATGAGTTTCCAACTGCGATGGGCTATGCTTTGGGGCACGGGGCCAAGCTGCTGCAAGCTGCGCCCGATTGTTTGCGCAAGACCCTTGATATGGCCGGTGACGGGCAAAACAACGAAGGGTTCGGCCCGCAAGCCGCCTATCGCGAGTTCCCGTTTGAAGAGGTGACGGTGAACGGTCTTGTGGTGAATGCCGCCGACTTTGAAGGTGAGGTTGGGTTGATCGCCTTTTACCGCGCCGAGGTTTTGCATGGACCTGGGGCGTTCTTGGTGATTGCCGACGGTTTCGAGGATTATGAACGTGCCATGCGGCAAAAGCTGGAGCGTGAGTTGACCCCGCCCGCCATTGGCGCTTTGCCGCGGCCTGCTGGATCAGCGGGATGATCCGCGCCGCGCTGCTGGCGCTGGCGCTTTCCGTGGCCGCGACCAGCGCAACGGCGGCCTGCCGGCAGGCTTTGGCGCTTGGGCTTGATGTTTCCGGATCGGTCGATGCCAAGGAATATCGGGCGCAACTGGACGGGCTGGCATCGGCGCTGAATGATCCGGAGGTCCGCGCCAAGGTTCTGCAAATGCCTTCCGCCCCCGTCCGTCTGCTTGTCTATGAATGGAGCGGGCCAGCCGATCAACATGTGCTCCTGCCTTGGTCCGTGCTGGATCAGCCTCCCGCACTGGATATCGCGATCGAGACCCTGCGCCAGACCCGCCGCCGCAACGCCACCCCTGGCACCGCCCTAGGTGTGGCGATGACCTTTGGCGCGCAACTCTTGGCGCAGCAACCGGATTGCTGGAAACGGACCTTGGACATCTCCGGAGATGGCAAATCCAACCTTGGCCCCCGTCCCCGTGACGTGAATGACCAAATTGAACGCAGCGGCATCACTATCAACGGGCTGGTCATTGGTGCAGACGCCCCGAATATGGGCGATCTCAGGCAGGCGGAAATATCAGAATTGTCCGCTTACTACAGCGCCGAAGTGATCCTTGGCCCGGATGCCTTTGTTCAAACCGCGCTGGGTTATGACCAATATACCGATGCGATGAAACGCAAGTTGCTGCGCGAGTTGGAAGGGCTGGTCCTGTCCTACCTGCCGCCCCAGCCCGACCGCTAGTAGATATAGCGGATCTGATCTGTCCAATACCGTTCCATCCGTTTGAGAGAAACCGTGATCTCGGACACGCCCGCAGGGCCAAGCACACCTTTGTCTTCGAGCCCATCCGCATGCCGCGCAAACAGTTCTGCCACGACGTCGCGAATGTGGCGGCCCTTTTCGGTAAGGCGCACCCGCACGGAACGGCGATCAATCTCGCAGCGTTGATGGTGCATGAACCCCATCTCCACCAGTTTTTTCAGGTTGTAGCTGACGTTGCTGCCCTGGTAATAGCCGCGGCTTTTCAACTCGCCGGCGGTCACCTCATTGTCGCCAATGTTAAACAGCAACAGCGCCTGCACTGCGTTGATTTCCAAGACGCCGACCCGCTCAAACTCGTCCTTGATCACGTCAAGCAGCAGCCTGTGAAGCCGCTCAACCAAAGACAGGGCCTCTAGATAGCCCACCATAAAGCCTGATTCATTGGCAGCGCCGGTGACGGATTGTTGAATGCTCATTTGTTTCTCCGACTCAATGTGTTGCCACAGAAAATGGGAAAAAAAGCAGAATAATTCGTTAAACCCTGAAACAGCTTCGAAGGGCGGCCAAAACAGCGGCCCTCCGGTGTGGGCCGTTTGGGCTAAACCTGTCCGACAGGTTGATCCGCGATGCGGCTTTGAATGCGGGCAATCAGATCGGAATATCGTTCCGGTACAACGACTTGCCCTGTGACCCATTGATAAAGGTCATGGTCGTTCTCGTTCAGCATATCGTCATAAAGCGTCAAACCGGCGTCATCCATCGCCTCAAGATGATCACCCGCAAAGGCCGAAAGGATCAAATCCATTTCTTTGATCCCCCGGCGCATCGACCGCATGTGCAGGCGTTTGACCTTATGCGCCCGCAGCTCTTCAGCCATGGGTCGCATCCTCAAGCATCTTGCGCACGCGTTTTTCCAGACGACCCATCGCCTCGGCCCGTTTTTGCATCTCAAGGCGCATATCGCGGATTTCTGCCAGAATCTCGCTCAGATCGCTGTTGTGCGGGGTGATGATGTCCGGATTGTCCAATCCTTCCCCCTCGCCATTGATCAGCCACATCATCGATACATTCAGCAACCCTGCCAACATCGACAGCCGGTTCGCGCGCGGCTCGGACACGTCGTCCTCCCAACTGCGCAATGTGGATTGTTTGACGCCAAGCCGCTTGGCCAGAACCGCCTGTGTCATGCCCGCCATTTCGCGCGCCGCTGCAACGCGATCTCCAAAGGTCGCCGCCTCCGGTCCATACCAGTCTGCTGTCTCAGTCATCGTTAACATCTCCTCGATCTTTGCATTCTCACCAATGTCGCTTGATCGGTGCGGGGGTGGCCCCTATGAGTATGCTGCACACTTAGACAAACTGAGGCCAAAATGGAACTGCTCTCTCAATCACTCTCCCGCGTCAAACCGTCCCCGACCATCGCGGTGACGACGAAAGCCGCCGAACTCAAGGCTGCGGGGCGCGACGTGATCGGCCTTGGCGCCGGAGAGCCGGATTTTGACACGCCGCAAAACATCAAGGATGCCGCCATCGCGGCGATCAATGAGGGCAAAACCAAATACACCGCAGTGGACGGCATTATCGAGCTGAAGCAGGCCATTTGCGACAAGTTCAAACGTGACAACGGGCTGGACTATACGCCCTCCCAGGTCAGTGTGGGTACGGGTGGTAAACAAATCCTGTACAACGCACTCATGGCCACGATGAACCCCGGCGAAGAAGTGGTGATCCCCGCCCCTTACTGGGTCAGCTATCCTGATATGGTCCTGCTTGCAGGCGGTGAACCGGTGATTGCCGAAGCGTCTTTGCAGACCAACTTCAAACTGACCGCAGATCAGCTTGAGGCCGCGATCACCCCCAAGACTAAATGGTTCATCTTCAACAGCCCCTCCAACCCCACCGGAGCAGGCTACACCCGCGCCGAGCTGAAGGAGCTGACCGATGTTCTGATGCGCCATCCCCATGTCTGGGTGATGACGGACGATATGTATGAACATCTGGCCTATGACGATTTCAAGTTCTGCACCCCCGCAGAGGTGGAACCGGCGCTTTATGACCGCACATTGACCATCAACGGCGTCTCCAAAGCCTATGCCATGACCGGCTGGCGCATCGGCTATGCCGCAGGTCCGGAGAAATTGATTGCTGCGATGCGCAAGGTGCAATCGCAATCCACCTCCAACCCCTGCAGTGTCAGCCAATGGGCGGCTGTGGAGGCGCTGAACGGCACGCAGGATTTCCTGCCGACCAACAACGAGATCTTCGTGCGCCGCCGCAATCTGGTGGTCTCCATGCTGAACGAGATCGACGGAATGGCCTGCCCCACCCCCGAAGGCGCGTTCTACGTCTATCCCTCCATCGCGGGTCTGATCGGCAAGACATCCGCCGCAGGCACCAAGATCACCAACGACGAGGTCTTTGCCACGGCGCTGCTCGAAGAAACCGGGGTGGCCGTTGTCTTTGGTGCGGCTTTCGGGCTGTCGCCAAACTTCAGGGTCAGTTACGCTACCTCTGACGAGGCCCTGAAAGAGGCCTGCACCCGCATCCAGACATTCTGCGCGGGACTGACCTGAAAGGGGCAACATGGCGGCAGAGTTACCTGAGTATTATTTCCGGGTCCGCGAGAATGGCGCGGCGGTTTTCCGTGTGGACACAGAGAACCGCCACCGCCGCATCGAGATGGACCAAATCGCCGTCGTGAACATCCGCAACGGGGCCATCAAACCCCATGGTGAATATGTGCTGACCGACGCGGATCTGGCCCATATCCAAAGCTGGATGGAAGACCGCAATCAGGTTCTGGCCCACCGCGACATCGACGACATTCACCGCGCCGTCGACTACATGAACCTCACCACGCAATGGGTGCAATCCAAAGCCACCGACGAACAGCTCGACGCGGTCACTGATGGTCTGCTTCTGGCGATGCACGATCTGCGCAGCACCTTGGTGCGTAAAAAGGCAGATCGCTTGATCAACAAAGACTAGCCGTCTAAGCCCTGCGTCGCTGCGACCAGATCACCGCCGCGAATATCACCACTCCGCCCAGCAGAACCTGCGGCTTTGGCACTTCTGACAGCAATGCAAAGGCCAAAACAGGTGCCAGCGGCATCTCCAACGTCGATAGCAATGCGGTTTCGGCTGATGGCAATCGCCGCGCCCCTTCCGACAGGGTCACGGAAGCCACAGCAAAGACCAACCCAAAGGCAATGAGCACCGGCATCTCAGCGGCAGGGGTCGCCATCGGATCGCCAAAGGTTAGGGCCAATGGCAACAACACCACAGAAGACAGCGCCGCTGGCAAGGCTGCCGTTGCCTGCGGATACATCCGGTAGGCCACCATCACCCCCGCCATCATCAAGGTCATGAACAGCGCCAGAAAATCGCCCTTGAGCGCGCCACCGCCAACCGATCCCGACAGGATAACCAAGACTCCGCCAAACGCCGCACCAGAGGCGATCATCACCCGTCTGCTGGGCGCTTCCTTGATGAAAATCCACGACAGTCCCGCCGCGATGAAGGGCGCTGCGGCATAGATCAGCGCGACATTGGCAACGCTGCTGTGTTTGAAGGCCGGAATAAACGCCGCCGTGCCTGCCGCCATCATGCCCGTGATCCAGAAGGCGGGCCAACCGAAGGCCCGCACTTCTGACCGCAACTGGCCGCGCATCACCAAATAGACCAGCGTGAACCCCGCCGCCGCCACCCCACGCCAGAAGATCACGCCCCAGGCCGCTGTGGTCACCGATTTGGTAAAGATCCCAGCCGTGGAAAACACCACCGCCGAGATCACCACAAGGAGGATGCCCGCGGTTCGGGTGGTTTGGTCAAATCTATGCATGGGTCTGGTCCTACTTATGTGTTTGACCGGAGCCATAGCGCATCACTGCTGCCATCTATGTGTCAGGAGTGTTAGGCTAGACCGCAAATAACCGAAGGCGCCCCATGTCCAAATCAACACGGTTCTTTGAAGTCATCCAACTGCTGCGAAGTGCGCGCAAACCCATCCTGGCCCGCGAGATAGCCGCCGCGCTCGAAGTGTCGGTGCGCACGGTCTATCGTGACATCGCAAGCCTGCAGGCCATGCAAACGCCTATTCTGGGTGAGCCGGGTGTGGGCTATGTGATGCGCAAGGGCTATGATCTGCCGCCGATCAATCTGGATGTGGATGAGGCCGAAGCCATCGCAGTGGGCCTCAGCCTGATTGCCCGTACAGGTGATCCCGGTCTGTGGCGGGCGGCAGGTCGGGCGGCCCGCAAACTGCAAGAGGCCGCACCTGGAACCCGCAAGCTGGTGACGTCGTCATGGGGGGTGGGCAACACCCCCAGCATCGACATCTCGCAAATCCGGCTGGCCATCCGACGTGAAAGCAAGCTCAGCATCCGCTACCGCGACGTGGAGGGCCGCGAGACCCGCCGCACCATCTGGCCCCTTGTCATGATCTATTATGTCGACAATGCCATGATCGTTGCATGGTGCGAAAAACGCCAAGACCTGCGGCATTTCAGGCTGGACCGGATGACGCATTGTGCCTTCCTTGCGGAGGATTTCAAAGGCCTGGGTGACGCCTTGATCGCGCAGTGGGAGCAGACCCAGAAACACGACACGGTGTCGACCAAAGACCTTTGATATCAGGTTGCAACGGGCTGCCCGACCTGTTTGATCGTCACCCGCCAGAACCGCAGGTTCAGCAAGATCGCTGCAACACCCAAACCAAGGACCAGACCGGCCCAGACACCGATCCCTTCAAATCCGAAGGTGAAGCCCAGCAGGTAGGACGCCGGAATGCCCACGACCCAATAGCTGAACGCGGCCATCCACATCGGCACGCTTGTGTCCTGCACCCCGCGCAAAAGGCCAAGCGCCACTGCCTGTGCCCCGTCGACCAGCTGGAACAGCGCCGCCATTGCCAAAAGGCCCACGCCCACGGCCAGTATCTCAACCCGCGCCGGTTCGCCCTTTTGCATGAACGCCGAGATCAGCGGCTCTGGCCAGCCGACAAAGCCGATGATGGTCAGCACCGCAAATCCAACAGACATGGCCAGAACAATCTTGGCACCGCGCCCCATATGATCGACATCTCGCCGCCCGTAGGCGTTGCCCGCGCGGATTGTTGCCACGTTGCTGAGGCCCAGATGCACCATGAAGGTGATCGAAGCGAGCTGCACCGCGATGCCATGCGCGGCCAGTGGAATTGTCCCCAACCAACCCATCATCATCGCCGAAGCGGCAAACAGGCCAACTTCGCTGAGCGCTGTCAGGCCAATGGGCAGGCCCAGTTTGAACACCCGCGCAAACATCGACGGATCCAGCCGCCACAGGCGCACGAACAACTGGTGCTGCGGCACCACCACAAGAATATAGATGAGAATACCGATCAACGAGACGACCTGCGTGGAAAGCGATGCAATCGCCGCCCCCACAACGCCCAGCTCGGGCGCGCCCCAGTTGCCAAAGATCAGCGCGTAATTCGCAATCGCGTTGAAGATCGCCGCTACGATCGTGATCCAGAAAACCACCTGTGTCCGCTCCAACGCCGCCAGATAGGACTTCAGCACCATCACGAACAGTGCCGGGATGATCCCCCAGCCCGCGACCTTGAGGTATTGCCCCGCTACAAAGGCCAGATCATCGCCCTGCCCCAGCAGCCGCAAAACCGGCTCCGCCCAGACCAGAATGGGCATCGCAATCATTGCAAAGATCAACGAAAGCCAGATCCCCATGCGCGTGGCGCGGCGAATGCCCACCTCGTCCTTTTCAGCCGCAAAGGAGGCCACAAGCGGCATCACCGCCCAGGCGAAGCCCGAGCCGAAGATGAACAACACAAAAAAGAACGTGCTGCCCAACGTCACAGCGGCCAAAGCCTCGACCGAGAACCAGCCAAGCATGACCGTATCGGTCACGCCAATGGCAATTTGCCCCAGATGCCCACCGATCAACGGCAGACCCAAAGTAAGAATCGCGCGGACATGGCCGCCATATGTCATAGGTTGTGTCATGGCCCAGAATTAGGCGCGAATTTTTCAAAGGTGAAGAGGCGGTTATACACGGCCCAAATGCGTGTCTTTGAAGTGACCATTGTACTTAAGTCCATACCCAATGGCCCGGTCGAACCCGATATGGGCGCCCCAGATCAACGCCAGTTCCAAGGCGAGGGATGACCCCATCCATCCCCCCGTAGCCGCCAGCGCCAGCGGTGTCAGATAACTATGGCCGATGTTATAGCACAAAGCGCCAATCCGGTTGCTGGCCAGATACCCCAACATGAACAGATCCGGCAGCAGAAAAGCCATAAAATACAGCCACCAACCGCCTTCCATGTAGCGGTAGCTCAGCGTACAAAGCACCGCTACGGCCGCGCCTTCGCTGCGCAGGATCGCTGGCATATACCAGCTGCGTCCGGCCTTTTTGATCATTTTTGCCTCAGTCATTTCATTCTCCTTTTTCGGCTTCGCAAGGATCATCCCTGTGATTACGCCTGAAAGAAATTGTTCAAATGCGTTTACCCAGCTATCATATTTTGATGAGTACAATTTTCCCGTCCCTTGACCACATCCCGGCCTTTCACGCGGTTATGACAACCGGCAGCCTCAGTGCGGCCGCCCGCAATTTGCGACTGGCGCAGCCCACCGTGCGCCGCCACATCGAAGCGCTGGAACAAGAGTTGAACACCCAGTTGTTCACCCGTGCCGCCAACGGCCTGACCCCGACCTCCATGGCCGAGACACTTTTGCCACTGGCCCGCGCCGTGCTGGAAGAGGCAGCGGCCATGCACCGGGCGGCCTCGGCGCAAAAGGACGCGCTGTCGGGTGTTGTGCGCATTACCTCCAGCCGAGTTGCAGCGGCCCATGTTTTGCCGCCCCTGCTGGCTCGGCTTGCCAAAGACGCGCCCGGCCTGCGCTTCGAACTGGCCGCCACCGATCACGCCGAAGATCTGACGCGCCGCGCCGCCGACATCGCCTTGAGGTTTACCCCGCCCAAACAGCAATCCCTGATCGCGGCGCCCTTGGGCGCGGTCGAGGTAGGTCTCTTTGCCCATCCCGATCTTGATCTGCCGGACAGGATGGACAGCCTGCACAATGCCCCCTTCATTGCAGATGACCGCGAAGGCATCATTCTGCCTGCCATCCAAAGCGCCGGCGTGCCCCTGCCCGATCACATCATCTTGCGCTGCGATGATCCCCTGTCGCAGATCGCGCATATCCAATCCGGTTTGGGCGTGGGGTTCTGCCAGGTCAAGCTGGCGACCCGCCTTGGGCTCAGGCGTGTCTTGCCGAACTGGACCTATGAGATGCCCGCGTGGCTGGTCCTGCACGAAGATCAATCGCGCATCGCCCGAATCCGTTTTGTTTTCGATTATCTCAAGGACGAATTGCGCCATTGGATGTGACAGGCTTGCACCTGCAATCCGCCCGCGCCACAGTTGCCCTGCCCCGAGCGGCAGACCATCCAAAAGGGGACAGGACCATGCGCACCGAAACAACAACATTGAACGGCCAATCCTTTTTTGTCCGGCACTGGGGGGATGAATCCCTGCCCAAAATGTTGATGCTGCACGGCTTTCCTGAATACGGCGGTTCATGGTCCGATCTGGCAGAGCGCCTTTCACATCGCTTTCACATCATCGCACCCGATCAACGCGGATATGGGCAAAGCTGGGCCCCTGCGGATGTCTCTGCCTATACCACCTCGGAACTGGTCAAAGATATGGCGGCCCTGATCGGGGATGATCCCCTGATCGTTCTTGGCCATGACTGGGGTGCAGCGGTGGCTTATGGCATTGCAATGTTCCGGCCTGAATTGGTGCAAAAGCTGATCATCATGAACGGTGTGCATCCGGCCCCGTTTCAACGGGCCATGGCCGCTGGCGGGCCGCAGACCGAAGCATCGCAATACATCCACTACCTGCGCAAGGACGGGTCCGAAGATCACCTTGCCGCCGACAATTTCGCCAAGTTACGGGCGCTGTTCTCTGCAAAAATGGATATGTCTTGGCTTACGGGGGCGACCCTTGAGACCTATCTGGCGGAATGGTCACGCCCCGGCAGGCTGCGCGGCATGGTCAATTGGTATCGCGCATCGCCCCTGCAAGTCCCCCTAACGGGCCAATCGCTCCCGGATTTGCCCGCGTTTGATCCAGCCCGCCTACAGGTGCGCTGCCCGCATCTGTTGATCTGGGGCAGCGATGATACCGCGCTCTTGCCCGCCGCCACCGAAGGGCTCGAGGAATTTGCCCCCGATCTGACAAGGGTAGAGATTGCAGGGGCGGATCATTGGCTGCACCACCAGAAACCCGATGAAGTGGCGCAGGCAATTTTGAGTTGGCTGGACTGATCCCTATTTGTGGCCCCAATCGTCCGGGTCGTCCGAATTGCCGGGGCTGAGGCCGATGATGTCACCATCCGTGGAACACCCAAGCCCGAGAACCGTGCGGTTCGCATAGGAGAAATAAGCGCTGACCTGATTGATCTCCAGAATTTCACCGTCGTCCCAACCCGCATCGCGCAGCGCCTGCACATCGGCCTGTACCATTTGCCCTGCTGCTTGCGTCAGCTTTTGCGCATAGACCATAGCCGCTCTTTGCGCATCATCCAGCGGTGCCGCCGCCACATCACGCGCCGTGATCGCCCCGCGGATCGCATCCGCCCGCGCATCATCACGCAACAGACGTTTCATTCCGGCAAAATGATGCTCTACACAATAGCTGCAATCATTGAGAGATGACACCCAAACGCCCAGCACCTCCAAGAACCATTTGGGGATCTCGTTGTCCTTGTGATGCAGCACATATTTGTAAATCGCCATATGCCCCTCCATCGTGTGAGGACGCAGCGAATGCATCATCATGATGTTGTCGACATTGTTGTTCGGCCCCGTAACCCGTTGATAAAGCTGCTTGAGCTTGCCGGTTGCCGCGTCAAAGGGAATGGTCTTGATCCAAGGCATTGGTGCCTCCTTTATGGTTTTTCCACACACTGCGTCCATGGATGGATCACCGCAAGACCCCTTGCAAAAACAACACAATAATGTATATCTAGATATATATTTTGGAGCACATCATGACCCGCATCCTGACCAACCACATTGCCACGATGACCGAAATGCGCGAGCCGCACAAAGTGCTGGAACGCTCGGGCGGTAAACCTGTGGCGATCATGAAGAACTCCAAATGCGTGGGCTATTTTGTGCCCGCAGAGGCGACCTTGCAGGAAGAGCCACGCTACGCCACGCTTGATGAAGTGATGCAGAGTATTGCCCGTAGGAAAAGCGTCAACCAGCCTGTCCTCGATTACCTCAAAGACAAATGAGTTTTGTCCTTATCGATGCGGATCTGGTGGTTGCCATTCACGATGCGGTTCTCAACCCCGGCGAGTTGCAAGGCATGGCTGGAGACAAATCCATCGGCGGCGCACTGGCGGGCGTCGACAATCGTCTGGTCTACGGCTTGATCAACGACGTTTTTGATCTGGCTGCAGCCTATTGTGTCGCGATCGCGACCGGCCATGCATTTAACGACGCCAACAAGCGAACCGCTCATCAGACAATGGATGTCTGTTTGGATCTCAACGGCGTGCAATTGGCCCACGATACCATCGAAGCGAGTGATCTGATCCGCAATGTGGCGCAGCGGCGGCTGGATGAGGACGATCTGGCCGCATGGCTGCGCAAGAAGGCTGTGGATTAACCGCGCAAACGCATTGCCGGAAGCCGCGCAGCCTGTCAAAATGGCCGGCACATATAAGAAAGAGCAGCCTCATGTCCGATCTTCTCACCGGAACACAGCCCAGCAAAGAATACGATGCCTCCTCTATCCAGGTGCTGGAGGATATGGAACATGTGCGCCTGCGCCCCGGCATGTACATTGGCGGCAAGGATGATCGCGCCTTGCACCACATGGTGGCCGAGATTGTCGATAACTCCATGGATGAGGCCGTCGCGGGCCATGCCACCTGGATCGAGCTGGAATTGCATGAAAACGGCCATGTCACGGTGCGCGACAATGGCCGCGGCATTCCCACCGATCCGCACCCCAAAGACCCCAGCAAATCGGCGCTTGAGATCATTTTCTGCACGTTGAACGCAGGCGGCAAGTTTTCCGGTGACAGTTATGAAACATCGGGCGGCTTGCACGGCGTTGGCTCGTCGGTCGTGAACGCCCTGTCGGACCATCTGCGCGTGGAAGTGGCCCGCAATCGCGAGCTTTTCGCGATGGAATTCTCGCGCGGCATTCCCCAAAGCAAACTGGAGAAGGTTGGCGCCGCCCCCAACCGGCGCGGCACAGCGGTGACGTTCCACCCCGATCCGGAAATCTTTGGTTCGCTGAAGCTAAAGCCTGCCCGGCTTTTTGCTATGGCGCGATCCAAGGCCTATCTGTTTTCGGGCGTCGAGATTCGCTGGAAATGCGGGCAGGATGACGGCACCACACCGCAAGAGGCCAGCTTTCACTTCCCCGGCGGCCTGTCGGATTACCTGAACGAAACCTTAGGTGGATCAACCACTTATGCCGATGCGCCTTTTGGCGGCATGGTGGATTTCAAGGAGAAATTCAACACTCCCGGCAAGGTCGAATGGGCCATCAACTGGACCCCGTCCCGCGACGGATTCATCCAGTCTTACTGTAACACCATCCCCACCCCCGAAGGCGGCACCCATGAGGCCGGTTTCTGGGCGGCGATCCTCAAGGGGATCAAGGCTTACGGCGAATTGGCCGGCAACCGCAAGGCCAGCACGATCACCCGCGAGGATCTGATCACCGGCGGCTGTGCGCTTGTCTCCTGCTTTATCCGCGAGCCTGAATTTGTCGGCCAGACCAAGGACCGCCTTGCCACCACCGAAGCGCAGCGGATGGTCGAAAACGCCGTGCGCGACCACTTTGACAACTGGCTGGCCGCTGACACCAAATCTGCGGGCGCGATTCTCGATTTTCTGGTGCTGCGGGCCGAAGAGCGCCTGCGCCGCCGTCAGGAAAAGGAAACCGCACGCAAGACCGCCACCAAAAAGCTGCGCCTGCCTGGCAAGCTGACCGATTGCACCAGCAAGACCCGTGAAGGCACCGAATTGTTCATTGTCGAGGGCGACAGCGCCGGCGGCTCTGGCAAGGGGGCACGCAACCGCAACAATCAGGCGCTTTTGCCGCTCAAGGGTAAGATCCTCAACGTTCTGGGCGCGGCGTCAAACAAACTGACCACCAATGCCGAAATCAGCGATCTATGCGAGGCTTTGGGGGTGGGCATGGGCACTAAGTTCAACCTTGATGATCTGCGCTATGACAAGATCATCATCATGACCGATGCGGATGTCGATGGCGCCCATATCGCGGCGCTTTTGATGACCTTTTTCTTTACCCAGATGCGGCCCCTGATTGACGACGGGCATCTGTATCTGGCCTGCCCGCCGCTCTACCGGCTGACCCAGGGGGCCAAACGCATCTATGTCGCTGACGATGCGGAAAAGAATTACTGGATGGAAAAGGGTCTGGGCGGCAAAGGCAAGATCGACGTGCAGCGGTTCAAAGGTCTGGGGGAAATGGATGCCAAAGACCTTAAGGAAACCACAATGGACCCCGGAACCCGCAAGCTGATCCGGGTGACGGTGGACGAGGATGAACCGGGCGAAACCGGCGATCTGGTGGAACGTTTGATGGGCAAAAAGCCAGAGCTGCGGTTCCAGTACATTCAGGAAAACGCACGGTTTGTGGAGGAATTGGACGTTTGAGTGACAATTACCTTGGTGCTTTCGGCCCATCAGCGACAAGACGAGCCAATTGTCCAGATTGTAGAAAACCTACACGAGTATCTACACTTTTTGAGAGAATAGATCGCTGGCAGGACGCTCAAAACAACATTGAGGGCCTGATTGAAAGTTACGTTTTTCAATGTAATGGCTGCGAGGTGGTTTTCTTTGCCAGAGTTACTTCGAACTCGGAAGATTATGTGGAACGAACCAATCCATACACCGGCGAAAATTTCCCATATTACAACAATATCTATGTGTATTGCCCTTCGGTCCCATCGTTACCAATTCCAAGCTGGGCTGGATTGAAACTAGCTCTGCAGGATGAACAATTGCATCACCTGCTATCTAGCGTGTACCAAGCCATCAATTCTGACTTACCAGTTCTGGCTGCCATCGGAATGAGGACCGCATTTGATAGAATTTCAGAAATTCTCGGAGTTAATGTTGATGAACCTTTTGCAGAGAAGTTAGAAAGCCTCCGAAAGGATGGTTACATTAGTGGAACCCAAAAGGGTATTTTGGAAGTTCTTGTTAACGCAGGAAGTGCCGCCGCCCATCGAGGTTGGCGTCCAAACTCGCGTCAACTGGTGACAATGCTCGAGATTTTGCAAGCTTTGATACGAGATCACTTCATCTTGAAAGGTGACGTAGCTGATTTGAGGGCAGTAATCCCGACAAAATCTGAACCGAAAAAGAGCGCAGACTGAAAACCTCCGAAAGAGAAGTTGTCACAAAAACCTAAGAGTCCCTTCCCCTCCCCCATTGGGGAAAGGGCTTCATCGCTCCTTCACAAGGCTACGGTTTACGGCTGCTCCTGAATGACCCCCAGATAGGCCACCAAATCGACAATCGCGCGGCTGGTCATAATCGGCTGACCGGTTTCCGCCTTAAGCGGCGTGTCATCCCCCTCAAAGAATGGCCCATAAACCGGCATCGGTGATCCGTGGCTGACCAAGGGATCACGCCCGTCAATCCGAGTCACCACCCGTGTGACCGGGAACTGCCCGTGCCGCGCTGTCAGATCGTTCAGCGGCGGCGGTTGCAGCATCAAGGCCGGAGCCATCGGGCCATTGCCGCGCCCCTCCAGCCCATGACAGGTTGCGCAATGCGCATCATATAGCGCCGCACCTGCCCCTACATCCTGGGCCTGCGCCGCCCCCTGCATCATGCCAAAGGCCACCGCCGCGATCACAAGTCTTTGCATTCGATCCTCCATCGTTATCTGCCCCATCATATCGCAGCCCTCCACCGCCCCGCCCTGCGCTGGATCAAATTTTGCAACTTGCGCCTGTGAATTGCCCCGCTAGGCTGCTGCCATTGCACCAGCGAGGCCGTTATGACCCCGGACATTGTCGAAACGTTTCTTTATGATCACTTCGCCCCATGGGTGCTGGCGCTCAAGCCAAAAGTGGCACAAGCCGATACGCAAAAGACCGTTCTGGAAATCCCGGTCACCGATGCCTTGAACCGTACAGGTGGCATTGTTTGTGGACAGGCACTGTCCGCATTGGCAGACACCGCAATGGTCTTGGCCTGCGGTGCCCATGAGGGTCAGATGATCCCTGTCGGCACCGTCACTTTGGACACGCAATTCATGCGCCCCGCCAGTGGCGACAGCATCCGCGCCGAGGCCGAGATCACCCGCGCTGGAAAAAGCATGATCTTTGCCCGTTGTACACTTTACGCCGAACCCTCGGGCAAGGCCGTTGCCACCGCCACGGCAACTTTCGCACGATGATCCGTATCCTGCTTGTTCTGGTGCTGCTGGCCGGATGTGGCCGCCCCCTGACCGACAATGAACGCGCCTATCTGGCCACGATCCATGGTACCTCGCTGAATATGGACAAGGTGCGCCTGCATGATGGCGCGCCCACCCGCGCTGTCACCTTCCGCCGCAAACCGCGCCCACGCACGACCTGCAGAGAACTGATCCTGCCCCCCGCAACAGAAGCCATCGTAACCTCTAAACCGGCGGCTGTGGCGCTGTATAACACCGTGCTGTTCGACAAGGATTGGTACATCGATGATTACCTGCCCGACTACCCGGACCGGATCAATCTGATCGCAGCGATGTTGCTGGCCCATGAGATCACCCATATCTGGCAATGGCAAAACCGCGCCACGACAGGCTATTCCCCGCTGCGGGCCGCGTCAGAACATGGCAACAAGGCCGACCCATATCTGTTTGATATCAAAGCCAATCCCAAGTTCGGAGACTTCGGATATGAACAGCAAGGTTCGATCGTCGAGGAATTTGTCTGCTGCCGCGCCCTTGCCCCGCAAGCCCCGCGCACCAAACGATTGCATACGCTGATCGGTCAGGTCATGCCGGTGGCCCCGCTTCCGCAACGCCGCCAATATGACGTCAGCCTGCCATGGAAGGGTGTCAAGATCGACGGGATCTGCGGTTAGCGCTGGATCGCTTCGAGATAGGCCAGCAAACCCGCCAGAACGCGTGGTGTGGGTGTCATGACCCCGTCCACATCAACCGGCACCAGATCATCCGCCATGACGCCGCCAAACTGTGGCATTACACGGGCCAAATGCCCCTGCTCAGGATCGCCATAGATATAGCTGAGGGCGCGGGCGGTTGGAAATGTGCCACCGTTTGCGTGGGCAAGAAGCGTCAGATCGGTTGGCTTGCGATCAAGCCCCGACGCCAGAGGCCCGTCACCCCGCCCGGAAGGCCCATGGCAGGACACGCAGTTTTCTGCAAAAAACGCCGCGCCGTCACCAGCCTCGGGCATGGTGTTCGGCGCACAGGCCAACACAAGAGCACCTGCCCCGGCAAGGGCGAGAGTCGTCAAATATGACCGCATGAAATTCTCCTGATCTGATGGCCTGCCATCTATCCTTGTGTCTTTGCCTACAGCTGGCCATGATCCAGATCAAGTCACCACAGGAAGGCAGATTTACCAATGGCACATTACGCCCTGATCATGCTCGTCGCCGGGATCGGCATTCCGGTTCTGGCCGCCCTGAACGCCGCCTTGGGCAGTTGGGTCGGATCACCTGCCGCCGCTGCAATGGTGCTGTTTGTAGTGGCCTTTTTCAGCTGTCTGGTGGTGGTTCTGGTCACTGGCCCGCATGCGCTGGACAGGTTCATAACCGCACCCAGACATTTGTTTTTGGGCGGTGTTCTGGTCGCCTTCTATGTCTTGACCATCACCTTTATCGCCCCGCATTTCGGGGTCGGAAATGCCGTTTTCTTTGTGCTATTGGGGCAATTGATATCAGCCGCAGCGATTGATCATTTTGGCCTCTTCGGGGCGCAGGTGTCCTCGCTGGGTCTGGCCCGCACAGGCGGGATCGCGCTGATGGCGGCCGGTGTCTGGCTGACCCAGCAGGTCTAGACTAGGCCTTCGCGAACCCTTCGATCATCGCCCAAACCGCATCATCCACTTCGACCGGATCACTTTGCTGTTTGTTCTGGCCGGGCATCCGCGCCCCTTCGTCGGTGGCGGCAGCGGCGGCCAATGCCTCAAGCCGTGCGCCGAATTCCGGCGATGAGGACGGGTCGATGATGATGTAATATTGGCCCAGATCATGCGGCGCACCTTCAGGCGCTTTGAGGGGTTTGACATCCTTGGACAGAATGCCCCCCGTCATGCCGGCTGCCAGAATTTCCGCCATCAGGCCAAAGCCCCAGCCTTTGTAGCCGCCCATCGACACCAGCGATCCCCCCAGCGCCGCCTCCGGATCTGTGGTGGGATTGCCATCCGCGTCCACGGCCCAGCCTTCGGGGATCTGCCGTCCGGCGGCCTTGGCCATGGTGATTTTGCCCAAAGCCACGGTTGTGGTGGATTGATCGAACTGCATGGCAATGCCGCCCGCGCCATCCGGCACGGAAAAAGCAATCGGATTGGTGCCAATCACACGGGTTTTTCCGCCCGGCGCGGCCACGATAGGCGATGCATTGGTAAACCCGATGCCGATCAAACCGGCGTGGGCAATCTGTTCCGTAAAATACCCCAGCGACGTGCAGGTGTGCGCATGGCCAACCGCCATCGTGGCCACCCCGGCCTCCCGCGCCGCATCCAGCGCCACAGGCAAACCATAGGCAAAGGCGGGTTGGGCAAAGCCAAATCCGGCATCCACATGGATGGCCGCACTGCGCCGCGCATTTACAACTGGCACCACCTTTCCCTTGACCCGGCCAGAGGCAAGCTGCTGGCAATAGCTTTCCACATAGTACAAACCACAGATCTTGTTGCCGACCGCTTCGGCCTTGGCCACGGCCCGCGCAACCTCGGCGGCGGGAAATGCGTCAGCCCCATGGGCGATCAAAGCCGCCTGCGTGGTTTCCTCGATGGTTTTGAGCGAAATATGCGCCATGCGTCTTCCTTCTTGGCCCCTCCCCTTGGGGGCGAAGATCAGTCTGACCTTAGGTCAATTCTCACGTCAAGCGTTTGAAACCGACCAGAAGGCAATATTTTGCACAGGCAACACATTTTACGAGAAATCGCCACACCGACACACGCAGGCCGAGAACGGCGAAGGTTTTCAGCGCCTAAACGGTCACCAATTGCCCCGCATCCAGCCGGATCTGCCGATCCATCCTTGCCGCCAGATCAAGGTTATGGGTCGCGATCACCGCCGCAAGACCGGTGCCGCGCACCAGATCCATCAACGCCCCAAACACCTGATCCGATGTCCCCGGATCAAGGTTTCCTGTCGGCTCATCTGCAAGCAAAACCTTTGGCGCATTGGCCAGGGCCCGGCAAAACGCAACGCGCTGCTGTTCGCCGCCCGACAGGGCCGCGGGGCGATGGTCTGCACGCTCTGCAATCCCCACTCGCTCCAACAAATTCCGCGCATGCGTCTCAGCCGCCGCTTTTGCCACACCATTGGCCAGTTGTGGCAACACGATATTCTCCTGCGCCGAAAACTCCGGCAACAGGTGATGAAACTGATAGATGAAACCCACCTCACTGCGACGCACCTTTGTGCGTTGCCGATCGCCGCGCCCGGTCATGTCCTGCCCGGTGATCTCGACCTTGCCCGCGTCCGGCGTGTCCAGCAGCCCGGCAATATGCAACAGGGTCGATTTGCCCGCCCCAGAAGGTGCCACAAGGGCCACAACCTCGCCCTTGCGCACATCCAGATCAATGCCGCGCAACACGTTCACTTCATTGGGCAACCCGTGGTTATAGGCTTTGGTGATCCCTGAGAGCCGCAGCACAAACTCACTCATAGCGCAGCGCCTCCACCGGATTCATCCGCGCCGCCCGCCGCGCCGGAAAAATCGTCACGATAAACGACAGCCCCAGCGACAAAGCCACCGCAGACAGCACATCAGCCAATTGCAACTTGGCCGGCAGGAAGTAGATCCCCCTGATCGATGCATCCCACGCCGTGCCGCCAGACAGATAATTCACGAAGCCAAAGATCTGATCGACATATAGCGCAAAAAGACAGCCCAGAATGACGCCCAGCGCCGTGCCTATGATCCCGGTAAACGCGCCGCAAATAAAGAATACCCGCAGCACCGATCCTTCGGTCAGCCCCATGGTACGCAGGATGCCAATATCGCGCCCCTTATTTTTGACCAACATGATCAGCCCCGAAACGATGTTCATCGCGGCGATGAGAACCAGTACAGACAGGATCACAAACATCACCCGATCCTCGATATCCAGCGCATTGAGGAACGACCCCGACGCATCACGCCATGTCCAGACCTGCGCCCGCGGGCCGGTCGCGGTCAGGATCGGCAAAGCGTAGTTATCCACAGCTTCGGGATCTTCGACCATCACTTCAAGTTCGTCCGCCACCCCTTCACGGTTAAAGAAGATTTGCGCATCTGAAATCGGCAGATAGGCACGGGTGCGGTCAATGTCATAACGTCCCGCCGAAAAGATATACACAACCTCATAGGCGTTCACCCGCGGGCTGGTCCCAAAGGCGGTCTTGACCCCGTTAGGCGAGATCAGCTTGACCCTGTCCCCAACCGCGACGCCCAGGGTGTTGGCCACCCCGATGCCCAGTGCAATGCCCTCTTCAAACCGGTCCAAATCGCCCTGCGCGCGGGTCTGGTCGGCGATCCGCGGGATTGTCTTCAAATCCTTCGGCGCAATACCAAACACTTCGACACCTGCATTGGACTGGCGATGATTTGCCATGACCTGCTGCCGGATCAGCGGCGCAACCCGCGTCACCCCCGGCACTGAAGCGACAGACTGGGCCAAGGCCTCGTAGTCGGCAATGCTCCGGTCAATCCGCCCGGCCGCGTTCACCTCGCCCAACTGGTAGACCGTCACATGCGCATTTGCGCCAAGGATCGTATCCACAAACTCCGCCCGAAATCCTGAGCGCACCGAAAGCGTTGCAATCAAAGCAAAAACCGCCAGTGTGATGCCGATCAAGCTGATCCAGGTCATCACCGAAACGCCGCCCTCGGCCCGTCGCGCCCGCAAATAGCGCCAGGCGATCATCCATTCAAAAGGCGCAAAGGGCGCAGTGCTCATCTTTTTGTCCATCCTAAGGAGGCTTCTGGCATTTTGGCCGCAACCTGAGGCTTTGCCCTCACAGGGTCAAGCGCCCATCGCGGGATCGGCGGGCCTGCGTCGAAACGGCCAGGACAGGATGCGCAAAATAACCGCAAGCACCGCCAAGCCCAGCACAAAGCCAACAGCCGCAAAAACCGCTCCGGCAAAATTCAGCGGCAGGGCAGGTTGATACTCCGACCAGGCGGCGCGCGCGATCTCGGGGTCCGTCAGGCTTGGCATATGATAGGCCCGCATGAACGGACCCTCGTTCTTCAATTGCTCCAAATCGGACCGCAACCGTGCGTAGCGGTCAAAGGTTGCGGTCATGTCTCTGCGCCGCCGCTCCAGAAAATCCGTGCCCTGCATCTGCGCCAGTGCATCAGCGCGGCTCAGCCCCACAGCCGCTGCGGAGGCATCAAAATCCGCCACCACATCCGACAGTGCATCAACCGCACCGCCCAGTCTTTGGATATATTGCTGGGAGAACTCAGGGAATTGCGAGGTCGCCGTGGCCCCGGCCAACCCACCCGCAAGGGTCAAGGCCCGCAGGATCATCGTTCTTGCTCCACAATGGGCGCCATGCTCTGCCTCCCGTTTGAACCGCAGGCTAACATACGTCAGCCTGCGATCAAGGATCAGGCGATGCCAGCGTAGATCTGCGCAATCTTCTGGACCGCAGCCTCTGGCGGCATCTCTTCGCTCTCGCCTGTGCGGCGCGAGGTCAATTCGACCACCCCGTTTTTCAGCCCGCGCGGCCCAACCGTGATCCGCCATGGCAGGCCAAGCAGGTCCATCGTGGCAAACTTGCCCCCTGCCCGCTCATTGCGATCATCATAAAGCGGCTCAAGCCCCAACGCCTTGAGAGACGCATAAAGCGCATCACAGGCAGCATCCGCCTCTTCGTCGCCCTGCTTGAGGTTTACAATCCCCGCATGGAAGGGCGTCACGCCTTCAGGCCAGATGATCCCCCTGTCATCATGGCTGGCCTCAATGATCGCGCCCAAAAGGCGGCTCACACCTATCCCGTGGCTGCCCATATGCACCGGCACGGTCTTGCCATCCGGCCCCTGCACCTTGGCGCCCATGGCCTCGGAATACTTGGTCCCGAAATAGAAGATCTGCCCAACCTCAATGCCCCGCGCTGTGCGTTGGCGGTCCTTTGGCACCTCGGCAAAGAGCACCTCATCATGGGTCTCATCCGTGCGGGCATACTTGGAGGTAAACTCCTCCAACACAGCGGCACACTGATCGACACTGTCATAATCGATCTCGCGATCACCAAAGGTCAGATCGGTCACCGCGCTGTCATAAAACACTTCGGACTCGCCGGTTTCGGCCAGCACAAGGAACTCATGGGTGTAATCACCGCCAATCGGCCCCCCATCTGCCCGCATCGGGATCGCCTGCAGGCCCATCCGCTCATAGGTCCGCAGATAGCTTACCAGATGACGGTTGTAAGCATGCAGCGCGTCCTCCTTGGTCAGGTCAAAGTTATAGCCGTCCTTCATGAAAAACTCTCGGCCCCGCATCACACCAAAACGCGGGCGGATCTCGTCACGGAATTTCCACTGAATGTGGTAAAGCGTCAAAGGCAGGTCTTTGTAAGACCCGACATGGCTGCGGAAAATGTCGGTGATCAGTTCCTCATTGGTGGGGCCATACAGCATATCACGCCCATGCCGGTCCTTGATGCGCAGCATTTCTTCGCCATAGTCGTCATAGCGGCCGCTTTCGCGCCACAGATCCGCCGATTGCAACGTCGGCATCAGCATCGGAATATGCCCCGCCCGCTGTTGCTCTTCATGCACGATATTCTCGATCTTGCGCAGCACCTTGAAACCAAGCGGCAACCAGGAATAAATTCCGGCACTCGCCTGCTTGATCATCCCCGCCCGCAACATCAAACGGTGGCTCACAATCTGCGCCTCAGAAGGGTTCTCTTTCAGCACAGGCAAAAAATAGCGGCTCAGACGCATCACGCGCTCCTCGGCAAAGTCAAATTCCTTGCCTTGCCTAATTCAAACCCCGCGCAGGCACAATCACCATCCCGGGCCCTACGCCTTTTTGGCTTCAAATACTCCGGGGGTTTGGGGGCAGCGCCCCCATTCATCTCAAAATTCAAATGCGGCGCAGCCGCTCATTCTGATCCAGCGGCCAATTGCGCAAGCTCCAGCGCCACCTGCGTGGCCTGTGCCATATCCTGCACCGATATCCATTCCAGCGGCCCGTGGATCTCCTGCATACCGGTGAAAATATTCGGGCATGGCACCCCCATCTCGGTCAGGCGCGATCCATCCGTACCGCCCCGGATCGGCACCGACACCGGCTCAAGCCCGGCCTTGCGCACCGCTGCATGGGCCAGATGCACAGGCGTCATATCCTCCTCCAGCCAATAGCGCATGTTGCGGTATTGCGGGCGGATTTCGCAGGTGATCTCGGCACGCGGCTCCGTCGCGGCGACGGTCTGGCAAATCTGGCGCAGCAGATCACCCTTCGCAGCCAAGCCATCCCGCTCAAAATCGCGCAGGATCAGAACGATTTCCGCCTCGGTCGAGCCGCCATTCACTTCGGAGACATGGATAAACCCTTCTGTGCCTTCGGTTGTGTCCGGCGTCATCGTGACCTGCGGCAAGGTCATGATGATCTTCGCAACCAGATGCAGCGCATTGACCATCTTGTCCTTAGCAAATCCCGGATGGGCCGACACGCCCCTGACCTTGATCACCGCCCCATCGGCTGAAAACGTCTCGAACTCCACCTCGCCGGGCTTGCCACCATCGAAGGTATAGGCAAAATCCACTGCCAGATCGGCAGGCAGCCTCGCATCCACCCCACGTCCGATCTCTTCGTCCGGCGTAAAGGCCAGCCGGATCTTGCCATGCGGAATTTGCCGGTTGTTCAACAAATGCCGCGCCGCCGTCATCGCAATCGCAACCCCGGCCTTGTCATCGCCGCCCAACAAGGTTGTGCCGCTGGCCGTGATGATATCTTCGCCCATCTTTTCACCCAAATAGGGCGAATTTTCTGGCGACAGCTTCAACTCCGGCGCATCGGCAAAGGTGATATCGCCGCCGTTGTAACCGCGATGCACCACAGGTTTCACACCTGTGGCATTGAACTGCGGCGCGGTGTCCACATGGGCCAGCCACCCCATCACCGGCGCGTCCTCTACAGTTGCCGGAATGCTCGCCAGAACCACACCGTAATCCGTCAGCACAACATCTTCTGCGCCCATCTCCAGCAATTCTTCCACCAGCAATTGCGACATCTGCAACTGGATCTCGGTGCTGGGGGACGTCGGCGATGTGGCATCGCTCTGGCTGTCAATCGCCGCATAGCGGACCAGCCGGGTTTCCAATTCGTCGTCAAATGCACTGCGCATGGTTCTCTCCCGCTTTTGCCCGATAGAGCCGCCTGAGCGGACCCGAAGTCAAGACAGTCAAATGCTTGACCGGCCCGCGGCGGAAATGCTCAGTGGTCAAAACACCCAGGATTGCCCATGCCCAGCATCACCGAACCGGCCCGCGAAACCCCGATTATTCACCAAACCGGCGTTCTGGTTGTCGGCTCCGGCCCAGGCGGCCTTGCTGCGGCGCTCGCCGCCGCGCGGGCGGGTGCAGAGGTTACGCTGCTGGATCGGTTCGGTTGTTTTGGCGGCAATATCACCGTTGTCGGGGTTGAAGGCTTTGCCTGGTACCGCCATGAAGCGACTGTCGAAGCGGGCGGCATCGGCTGGGAATTTGAGGAACGCGCCAAAGCTATGGGCGCGGCGACCCCGGAATCCCAATCGCTCAGCTATGAGTTGGACAGCGAAGGCTTCAAACTGGTCGCTGACCGGCTGGTGCAGGAGGCCGGCATCCACCCCATGCTGCACCGCCAGTTTGTCGCCCCGATCATGCAGGGGGACCGGATCACCGGGGTGATTGTCGAATCCAAGGCAGGACGCGAGGCGATTTTGGCCAAGGTGGTGATAGATGCCACCGGCGACGCAGACGTCGCACAACGGGCGGGCGCGCCCACACGAAAAACCCCGATCGAAGAGATGCAGGCCGCCTCGGTGATGTTCCATATCGCGGGCGTGGACAAACAGGCCTTCATGGCCGGAGTGCAGAGCGATCCGCAAACCTACAAGGATTGGTCCTCGGGTGAGTGGCAGGTCGAAACCGACGGCAAGGAAGACGATATGTTCTCGCCCTTCCTTGGAAAACCCTTTGAACGCGCAATTAAGGACGGTCTGATCCCGCCGCATCTGAACACCATCGGCGGCACATGGGGGGCGGTCCATGACACCGGCGAGATGACCTATATGAACCTCGTACATCTGGCAGGCTGCGACGGCACCGATCCCGACAGCATGACCCGCTTTGAGATCGAAGGCCGGGCGCAGGCCATGCTCGCCATCGATGCGCTGCGGGCCTATACGCCGGGCTGCGATGCGGCGCGGCTACGCAACTTTGGCATGTCCATCGGCATCCGCGACACCCGCAAGCTGGATGCCCAATACAACATGACCGAAAACGATGTCCGCCATCAGGGCCGTTTTGAGGACAGCATTGGCATCTATCCCGAATTTATCGACGGCTATGGCGTGCTGATCATTCCGACCACGGGGCGCTATATGCAGGTGCCCTATCGGTCAATGTTACCCAAGAAGATCAAAAACTTGCTGGTCACAGGCCGCGCCATTGGCGGCGACAAGATCGCCCATGCCGCCACCCGCAACATGGCCTGCTGCGCCGTAGCGGGCCAGGGCGCAGGCGTTGCGGCGGCGCAAGCTATCGCCACCGGCACCGCGTTGGACCAGCTTGACATTCAAGCCGTGCAAACCACCCTGTCGAAACAAGGCGTGCGGGTATTCTAGCGCCCCCACCCCTTGAAACACCGTTCCGCATGGGCGATGTGATAGAAAGCCCAAACCGGAGACATTCATGGCCCTGCCTGTACGAGATCAGCTGAAATACTGGGGCGCCGCCACGGCGGTGTTTCTCATTATACTGTGGTTTCTCGGTGATGTGCTGCTCCCCTTTGTCTTGGGCGGGGCGATAGCCTATTTCCTTGATCCGGTGGCCGACCGGCTTGAGAAAATGGGCCTCAGCCGCGCCTTGGGAACGGCCTGTATCACCGTTGTTGCCCTGCTGATCTTTGTGGTCATGGCGCTGCTGGTGGTGCCGACACTGGTCAATCAAACTGTCAGCCTGATCGAGGTGGCACCGCAGCTGACCCGCGATTTCACCAATTTCCTGACCGAACGGTTTCCATCCCTGCTCGATCAGGATTCGACCCTGCGCAGTTCGCTCAATTCGATAGGAGCCACCATTCAGGAACGCGGCGGACAGGTGTTGCAAACGGCACTGGCCTCCTTTGCCTCGATTATCAACATCATCCTGCTCTTTGTGATCGTGCCTGTGGTCGCGGTTTACCTGTTGCTGGATTGGGACCGCATGGTCGCTGGCATTGACGGATTGTTGCCAAGAGACCATCAGCCGGTGATCCGCCAGCTGGCCAGAGACATTGACAAAACGCTGGCCTCTTTCATTCGCGGTATGGGCACCGTTTGCCTGATCCTTGGCACCTATTATGCCATCGCACTGATGCTTGTGGGGCTGCAATTTGGTCTTGTCGTTGGGTTTATTGCGGGTCTCGTGACCTTTATTCCCTACCTCGGCGCGATCCTTGGCGGCGCCTTGGCCATCGGGCTGGCATTGTTCCAGTTCTGGGGGGATTGGGTGTCCATCGGACTGGTCGCCGGTATCTTTGCTCTCGGTCAGGTGATCGAAGGCAATGTTCTGACCCCCAAGCTGGTGGGCAATTCGGTGGGCCTGCACCCTGTTTGGCTGATCCTGTCGTTGTCTGTCTTCGGCACGCTCTTTGGCTTTGTCGGCATGTTGGTCGCGGTCCCTGTTGCGGCGGCGCTGGGTGTGGTGGCCCGCTTTGCGGTCAGCCAATACAGACAAAGCCTGCTATACAAAGGCACCAGCCAAAACGCCAAATCCTCGGGCGACAGCTGACATGCACAGACAACTGGGACTGGACCTGCCCAGCCGCACGGCGCTGGAACGGGATGCATTTTTTGTCGCACCCTCGAACGCCATGGCGCTTGCGATGATTGATGGCTGGCAACAATGGGCGGGCGGCAAGCTGGTGCTGACCGGTCCTGACGGATCAGGCAAAACCCACCTTGCCCACGTCTGGGCAGAGATGTCAGGCGCCACCATCGTGCCAGCCAGCAGCCTTCCAGACGCGGACATCCCCGCCCTTGCCCAATCCAGCATCGCGGTCGAAGACATTCCTGCCACCGCAGGCAACGCAGAGGCGCAGACCGCCCTGTTCCACCTTCACAACCTGGTGCTCGCCGAAGGTCACAAACTGCTGCTGACCGGTACACCGCCGGTGCAACATTGGGGGCTCAGTTTGCCAGACCTCATCAGCCGCCTGCGCGGGGCAACTGCCGTCGCGCTGGAGGCCCCCGATGATGCGCTGCTGTCGGCCCTACTCGTCAAACTGCTGGCTGACCGGCAATTGACACCCAAGCCCGATCTGATCCCCTATCTGCTGACCCGAATGGACCGTTCCTTTGCCGCTGCGATTGACCTGATCAACCGGCTGGATGCCGCCAGTATCGCGCTCAAACGGCCCGTGACCCGCCATCTGGCAATGCAGGTGCTGGACAAAGACCACCCTGACGCGTGATACTGCTTTGAAATATGGTAGAAATCCTTTCTGCCTGTCGCAATCCCGTTACACACCAACGCCATAAGGCGCCCATGACCCACGCAGATTTTCTCGAAAGCCCCTTTCCCGACGCGACCGACCTGCCCGAGCTGGACATCTCGGGAACTGGCAGGTTCTTTAACCGCGAACTCAGCTGGCTGGCCTTCAACTGGCGGGTATTGGAAGAGGCCGAGAACCCCCGTGTGCCATTGCTGGAAAGGCTGCGGTTCCTGTCAATCTCTGCCGATAATCTTGATGAATTTTACACCGTGCGCGTCGCAGGCCTGCGCGAGCTGGCACAGGCGGGCAACACCACCCCTGCCGCTGACGGGCTGACACCTGCCGAACAACTGGTGTTGATCAACGAAAACGCCCGCAATCTGATGATGAACCAGCAGCGTGTTCTGGTCTCTTTGATGGCCGAGATGGACGCGCAAAACATCATGCTCGAACGGATCGCGGATCTGACCGACGATGACCGCGTGTATCTCAAGGAAGTTTTTCTAAATCAGGTGTTTGCCGTTCTGTCGCCCCTGGCGATTGACCCCGCGCATCCCTTCCCGTTTATTCCCAACACCGGCTATGCACTGGCCCTGCAACTGGAACGCAGCGCCGACAAACGCCCTTTGCAGGCGCTTTTGCCGATCCCCGCGCAGATTGACCGTTTCGTGTCCCTGCCTGCCCCCGATGGCAGCATCAGGTATCTGCCGCTTGAAGACCTGCTGGTCGTGCATATTCCGGACCTGTTTCCGGGTTACAAGCTCAAGGCACACTTCGAATTTCGCGTGCTGCGCGACAGCGACCTCGAAGTGGAGGACGAAGCCGAAGATCTGGTGCGCGAATTCGAGGTGGCCCTGAAACGCCGCCGCCGCGGCGAGGTGGTGCGCCTGACCCATTCCGCCGGTGCGCCGGAAAAGCTGAAATCCGTTATCATGGACGAATTGGGCGTACACGAACGCGATGTGATCGAGATTGACGGCATGATTGGCGTCGATGACCTGAGCGAGCTTGTCACCGACAGCCGTCCGGATCTGCTTTGGCCGCAGTTCACACCGCGCGTGCCGGAACGGGTGTCGGATCACGATGGCGATATGTTCGCTGCGATCCGCCAGAAAGACATGCTGTTGCACCACCCCTATGAAACCTTCGATATGGTGGTCCGTTTCCTGGCACAAGCAGCGCGTGATCCCAATGTGGTGGCGATCAAACAGACGCTCTACCGCACCTCGCGCGACAGCCCGATTGTCGAGGCGCTGTGCGAGGCGGCTGAGGATGGCAAATCGGTCACCGCCCTGGTTGAGCTGAAGGCCCGCTTTGACGAGGCGGCCAACATCCGCCAGTCGCGGCGGTTGGAACGCGCGGGCGCACATGTGGTCTACGGATTTATAGACCTGAAAACACACGCAAAAATTTCAACCGTGGTGCGCCGTGAAGGCAATCAACTGGTCACCTACACCCATTATGGCACAGGCAATTACCATCCGATTACGGCCCGCGTTTACACCGACCTTTCGCTGTTCACCTGCGATCAGCGTCTGGGCCGGGACGCCACCAAAGTGTTCAACTACCTGTCCGGCTATGCCCAGCCCGACAGCCTTGATAACCTTGCCATCTCGCCCACCACCCTCAAACCGCGCCTGCTTGAAATGATCGCCGCCGAGGCGGATCATGCCGCCAACGGCAAACCGGCCGAGATCTGGGCCAAGATGAATTCCATCATCGATTCCGAAGTCATTGACGCGCTCTACGCCGCCTCGCAGGCCGGAGTGAAGATCAGCCTTGTGATCCGCGGCATCTGCGGGTTGCGCCCCGGCGTCAAAGGGCTGAGCGAGAATATCCGCGTGAAATCCATTGTCGGACGGTTCTTGGAACATTCACGCATTGTCTGCTTTGGCAATGGCCATGGATTGCCGCATAAAAAGGCGCGGGTCTTTATGTCGTCCGCCGATTGGATGGGCCGCAACCTGAACCGCCGCGTTGAAACGCTGGTTGAGATCGAAAACCCGACCGTGAAGGCGCAGATCACCAGCCAGGTGATGGCGGCAAACCTTGCCGATGTGGCCCAAAGCTGGGTCATGGCCCCCGATGGCACATTTGACCGCCCGCCGATCCCCGAAGGCCAGTTTGCATTCAACTGCCACCGCTTCTTTATGGAAAATCCGTCGCTGTCCGGGCGCGGTTCTGCCGGGGCGTCAGACGTGCCAAAACTGACCCATACAGAAGACTGATTTTTGCCCGCCGCACCGCCGGATTTGCCCTGATTAACGATTGACCTAAGCACGGCGCTGGACCATTTTGCGCCCAACTGCCACCTGCCCGCAGGAGACGCCCATGGCCCATCTCACCGACCCCGCAACGTCTGCGGTGCCAGAAACCGGACTTGCGGATTTGGGGCTTTTCGGCAAACCCCTGTTCGAAGATCCAAGCGCACGGGCGCTGGCGCGGGTCGGGGTTGTGGATGTCGGGTCAAACTCTGTCCGATTGGTGGTGTTTGACGGCGCGGCGCGATCGCCCGCCTATTTCTACAACGAAAAAATCATGTGTGCCCTCGGCGCGGGCATGGCCGAAACCGGCCATCTGTCGCCCCAAGGCCGCGCCCGCGCCCTGTCAGCCATGCGCCGGTTCAGCAAACTCGCCGAAGGGATGGGCCTGTCGGAACTCACGGTTGTCGCCACTGCGGCGGTGCGCGATGCCACTGACGGGCAAGAGTTCTGCGACGAGGTGCGCCGCGAAACCGGTCTGCGGATCTGGGTCATTGACGGGCGCGAAGAGGCACGATTGTCGGCGCAGGGCGTCCTGCTGGGCTGGCCGGGGGCTTATGGGCTGGTCTGCGACATTGGTGGTTCGTCGATGGAACTGGCCGAAATTTCCGGCGGGCGCGTCGGGCGGCGGGTCACCTCTCAGCTTGGCCCGCTGAAACTGCGAGACCTCAAAGGTGGGGCCACGGCACGCGATGCCCATATCAAAGAGGTGATGGAAAGCCTGCATGCCCAAATGGGCAGCCAACGCGACCGATTGTTTCTGGTGGGCGGATCATGGCGGGCCATCGCACGGATTGACATGCTGCGCCGGGGCTATCCCCTGCATGTACTGCACGAATACCGCATGACGCCCAAAGCCGTCCGCGCCACCGTGAAATACATAAAGAACTGCGATCTGGATGAACTGCGCGCCGCCTGCGGTGTGTCCTCAACCCGGATGGCGCTGGTGCCCTATGCCGCGCAGGTTTTGTCGCGGCTGGTGCGCACCTTCAAACCCAAGGACATCGCGATCTCCAGCTATGGTATCCGCGAAGGCATGCTTTACGAACAGATGCCTCAACGCCTGCGCGACCGCGATCCCCTGATCGAGGCATGCCGCTTTGCCGAGGCCAAGGATGCCCGGATGCCGGGTTTTGGCAAGGTGCTCAACAATTTTATCGCCCCGCTCTACCGCTCGGCCCCTGCCCCGCGCAAACGGCTGGTCAAAGCCGCCTGCCTTCTTCATGACGTCAGCTGGCGGGCGCATCCCGACTACCGTGCAGAAGTTTGCTTTGACAATGCCACCCGCGCCAACCTCGGCGGGCTGAAACACTCCGAACGTATCTATCTGGGTCTGGCGCTGCTGCACCGATATTCCAACAAGCGCGAGAACACCCGGTTTGAAGATCTCTACGAGATGGTAGACGAACGCACCCGCAGAGAGGCCGAAATCCTTGGCAAGGCGATGCGATTTGGTGCGATGCTGTGGATGAACAAAGATGCAGAACGCGGCGAAATGCGTTGGTTTCCAAAGAAAAAGCTGCTGCAATTGCGCCTGACCGAAGATATGCTGCCCCTGTTTGGCGAGGTCGCCGAAGCGCGGTTCAACTCATTGGCCAGTTCCCTTGAGGCGCAGGTCGAGATCAAGACCGTGCGCGAGGCGCGACACGATTGACACGCCCGCCCGGCCGTGAGGGCGGAATTGAGTTTTTCTTGCCAAATGAAGCAGGAGGACGCACGGAACAACAGCCGTGTTCAAAGGTCAATTTGCGGTGCAGGTTCGGTCGGGGTTTCCGGTTTGACCAATGGATGATCCGGTTTGCGGCGGATCACGATATCCCCGTTTGGCAACATCTCGGGCGCTTGATACGCGCTCCAGTCCTCGACCTCTTCCAAGAGTTCGGTCAGTTTCGGCCCCATCTCCTGGGCAAAGTTCTTGAGTGCCGGGCCCATCTGATCGGCCAGCCCTGAAAATTCCTCGATGGCGGGCTCCATCTCTTTGAGGATGCCTTCCATGAACATCTGCGCCCCGCGTTCCATGAGGGACAATCCGCGGTCCTCCTCGGCGGCCACAGCCAACGGAGCCAGAGCCACCACAATGATCAGACTGATACGTTTCATAGGGCCAATATAGTGGCTTTGCCTCAGGTTTTCGAGGGGGCGACCGGACCATCAGCGAATTCCAGCGTCACCGGGAAATGGTCAGACGCCATTACAAGTGCATCGCGCAGCTCTGGTGTGTGCCAGCAATCAGGATCATCGAGCGGATGCCAGATCCGCCAGGCCGCGCCCCGTTGCCGGAAATGCGGCGTGACCATGATGTAGTCCAAAAGCGCCTGCAAGAACCGCTTTTCCGGCCTGATCCAGAACCGCGAAGTGGTCGGCATTGCGCCCAAACGGCGGCTGAGCGCCTGCCGCGCATGCGGATCAAAAAGCGCATCCGGCCCGTCATCCCCCATGACGATCTCGACCGACGAGCGGCCAAACAGATGTTCAAACTCATCCAGCCCCGGCCCGTCATTCAGATCCCCCAGAACCACCAGCGGCACTGCATCTTGCACATGTTCCTCGATCCGGCCACGCAGCCAAATTGCCTGGGCCAATTGTTTGCGCCGGTTGGCAATGGCAAAGCTCATCACTTCGGCAGGATTGCTTGCCCCATGCGGCGCTTTGGACTTGAGATGCGCCCCGATCATTCGAAAGACAAATCCACCAGCAGTCTCAACCGACAGCTCAAGCGGCGGCTTGGAAAACACCACCCGGTCTTCGGTGGCATCAATATCCAGATCAATCCGCAGCGCCCCGTCGAAACGCGGCGCACCCTTTGCCCCATCGGGACCAGACGCCACACCTTGGGGATCATGCTTGACCCGCATCACATCCGGATCAAACAGCAAGGCGATCTCTTGCTGGGTGTCATTGGGAAAACCAATGACCGCATCCCTTGCCCGCAACCCAAAATGTTCAGCGAACCCGGTCAGAGCTTTGATGGTAGAGCGGCTCTTGCTCTGGTCCGGCGCTTCGATAATCATGACAGCATCCGCATCCAGGGCCTGAAACACCCGGCCCAATGCCTGGGTCTGCTGCGCGCGCGTTACGTTGTAGCGTGCCGACCAGCCGCCATCATTAAAAAGCTGGTCATCGTCGTCAAACAGGCTCGAAAACCACTCGATGTTATAAGTGGCAATCCGCATCAAGCGGCCTTGCCAGACAAGGTTTCCCAGGCCCGGTTGATATCAATCAGCCGCTTTTCCGCCATGCGCACTGCCTCTTCGGGCAGGCCCCGCGCCACCAGGGCATCGGGGTGATTGGCCCGCACCAGTCTGCGCCACGCTGCCCGCGCTTCCTCCATCGAGGCATCCGGCGCAATGCCCAGAACCGTATGTGGCAGCGGCGAGGTATCAGGCACAAACCGCGCCTTGAGTGCCGGAAATATCTCATCGGCCAACCCGAATATTTCCGCCACCCGCTCCAGAAACGCGTCCTCATTGGGGTGATATGTCCCATCGGCCATGGCGATGTGGAAAAGCCCCTCCATCAGATCGGTCAGGATCTCGGGCTGCTCGGCAAACATCTGGGCGATCCGGCGGGCGTAATCGTCAAATCCCGCCACATCGCGCCGTGCCAGATTGAACACCCGCGCCGCACCATCCGCATCGGCCTCGGCAATCTGAAACACCTCGCGAAACGCTGTGACCTCATCGCGGGTGACCAAACCGTCGGCCTTGGCCATCTTGGCCCCCAAGGCGATCACCGCAATGGTGAAGGCCACCGACCGCTCCGGAGGGCTGCGCAGGCGGTCAAACACTTCTCCCAGCCCCTGGCCAGAGGTCAGGGCGGAAAGGGCTTCGGTGATGCGGGTCCAAATCGACATGGGCGAACCATAGACGCTGCCGCGGGGGAAGTCAGGACGTTCGGAGGCTTTTCTGCATCAAAATCAGGTCAAGCCATACGCCGTGCTTGCGCCCCACCTCCGGCATGTGCCCGGTCTGGGCAAACCCCATCTTCCTGTGAAAGGCGACAGCCGCTTCATTGGCCCCACTGATCCCGGCCACCATGACGTGAACCCCCTGATCCCGCGCCGCCTTTTCCGCCTGCGCCATCAGACGCGCCCCGATACCCTGACCGCCAAAACCGTCCGCCACAATCACCGTGTGTTCGACCGTATGGGCATATCCGGGCCCGGCCCGAAACGCCCCGAATGTCACAAATCCGGCCAGTGCACCCGCCTCGGCCACCCAAAAGGCGGAAGGCCGTGAATCAATCAACCCGGCCACCTCCGCTGGCGTTTTCTCAACTGTGGTGAAGGTAAACACCGTGTCCCGGATCATGCCATTCCACAGCGCCGCGATACCCTCTGCATCCGCTGCACCCGCGGGCCTGACAATCACCGCAGCACCCGTGCCTGACCCGCAACGTCAAACCGCGCCTCAAGCCCGGCTGAGCCGGTCTCAAACGCCACAAATGCACCCTGCAAATGCGACGCAAGCAACTGCGCCAGCTCCGCCGCCTGCGGATGGCGCACTGTCAATCCGGTCATCCGGCAACCCTTTTGCTCCAACCGCGTCGCCGGATGTGCAGCGCCCTCCCATTCGATCAGCGCAGGCGCACAATTGTCATAGGGCAAAATCCCGCTCTCCGGCACCGCCATGCGCCACCGCAGATCGCCCCGCTGCAACTGCACAGGTGCGCCAAAGCCTGCCGGCAAGGCGGCCAATGTTGCGTCCAGATCCGAACAGCGGCAAATCCAGTTGCTCAGCCGCGCCGCACCGGAAAACCGATCCAGATCAAACCACCGCGGCCGCATTGGCGTGGCCCCGTCGGGATTGATCGCAATCGCCTCAAGATACAGCCCGTCTTCGAGGCCCAACAGCATATTATGGGTGAAGAACACATCATGCTCACCGCCCTGCTGCAAGGACACACCCAACGCCGCCTCAACATGGGCCTGCGCCGCCGCCAGCGTTTCTCCGGCCACAGCAACATGATCCAGTTCCATCATTGCCCCACTCCCCACTGCAACGCCCCCCTTTTTGGCCCAAAATACTCACGGAGGGGGTTTGGGGGAGGCAGACGGCCTCCCCCAACTTATCAACACGCGCCATCTGTCCAGGCAGATGGACGACAGGGCGGCAGTCAGCCGCCCCCAATCAACAAATCACATCATTTGGCATTCGCCAAATGCCCTTTGGGTCACCCCCGCGCCGTGCGGATCAGCTTGAGAATATCCTGCGCCGCCGACGGTATATTGGTCCCCGGCCCAAAGATCGCCTTGACCCCGGCATCATAGAGGAACTGATAATCCTGCTGCGGGATCACCCCGCCGCAAATCACCAGAATATCCTCTGCGCCCGCCTCTTTCAGCGCGGCGATCAATTGCGGGGCCAGCGTTTTATGGCCCGCGGCCTGCGAACTGATACCGATCACATGCACATCGTTATCAACCGCATCCTGCGCCGCTTCGGCGGGGGTCTGGAACAGCGGCCCCACATCCACGTCAAACCCGATATCGGCAAAGGCCGTGGCAATCACCTTGGCGCCGCGGTCATGGCCGTCCTGGCCCATCTTCACCACCAGCATACGCGGGCGCCGACCCTCGGCCTCGGCAAATTCTTCCACGGATTTCTGGATATTGGCGAAACCCTCATCCCCTTCATAAGCCGCGCCATATACCCCGGCGAGGGTTTTCACCTCCGCCCTGTGGCGGCCAAACTCGTCTTCCATTGCCATGCTGATCTCTCCCACAGTGGCACGTGCCCGTGCCGCTTCGACCGCCCCTTCCAACAGGTTGCCGCCCTCTTTGGCGCGGCGGGTCAGTTCCGCCAATGCGGCGGTACATGCGGCCTCGTCGCGGCTGGCGCGGATGCTGTTCAAACGTTTGATCTGGCTTTCGCGCACCGCGACATTATCCACATCCAGAATATCAATCGGGTCTTCGCTTTCCCGGCGGTATTTGTTGACCCCGACGATCACCTCGGTGCCTCGGTCAATATTGGCCTGCCGCGTCGCCGCCGCCTCTTCGATCCGCAGTTTCGGCATGCCGGAAGCCACGGCCTTGGTCATGCCGCCCAATTCCTCAACCTCTTCGATCAAGGTCCAGGCCGCCTCGGCCAGATCATGGGTCAGCTTTTCAACATAGTAAGACCCGGCCAGCGGATCGACCACATTGGTCACGCCGGTTTCTTCTTGCAAAATCAACTGGGTATTGCGGGCAATGCGCGCGGAAAAGTCGGTCGGCAAGGCAATCGCCTCATCCAGCGCGTTGGTGTGCAGCGACTGCGTGCCGCCCAGTGCCGCCGCCATCGCCTCATAAGCGGTGCGTACCACGTTGTTGTACGGATCCTGTTCCTGCAAGGACACGCCCGACGTCTGGCAATGGGTCCGCAGCATCGAGGATTTCGGGTTCTTCGGCTCAAACTCCGACATGATCCGGTGCCAAAGCAAACGCGCCGCCCGCAGTTTGGCCGCTTCCATGAAAAAGTTCATGCCAATGGCGAAAAAGAACGACAGGCGCGGCGCAAACCGGTCCACATCCATGCCAGCAGCAATCGCGGTGCGCACATATTCACGGCCATCCGCAAGGGTAAAGGCCAGTTCCTGAACGAGGTTCGCGCCGGCCTCTTGCATGTGATAGCCCGAGATCGAGATCGAATTGAACTTCGGCATATGGTCCGAGGTATATTCGATGATATCGCCAATGATCCGCATCGATGGCTCTGGCGGATAGATATAGGTGTTGCGCACCATGAACTCTTTCAGAATGTCGTTCTGAATGGTCCCGGCCAGCACCGACTTGTCATGGCCCTGCTCTTCGCCCGCAACGATGAAATTGGCCAAAATCGGGATCACGGCACCGTTCATCGTCATCGACACGCTGACCTTGTCCAACGGGATGCCGTCAAACAGGATTTTCATATCCTCAACACTGTCGATGGCCACACCGGCCTTGCCGACATCACCCTCAACACGGGGGTGGTCACTGTCATAGCCCCGGTGGGTGGCCAGATCAAAGGCCACCGAAACCCCCTGCTGCCCCGCCGCCAGACCGCGCCGGTAAAATGCGTTGGATTCTTCGGCTGTTGAAAAGCCCGCATATTGGCGGATTGTCCAAGGACGGCCCGCGTACATCGTGGCCTTCACCCCGCGGGTGAACGGCGCGCTGCCGGGGATGGAGCCCAGATGATCCACCCCTTCGAGGTCTTCGGCAGTGTAAAGCGGCTGCACGGGGATGCCCTCAAGGGTGTTCCACGTCAGATCGTCCACACTGCGTCCACGCAGCTCCGCCTCGGCAGCTTTACGCCATGTTTCCTTTGATGTGTCCTTGTCCGCTGTCATGAGCTTGTCCTCTTGTCATCTGATCCGGCGGCAGGTTTTTGTCTGCGCTTGTCCGGATCTTATCCTCTGTCAAATGGGCCAGACCATCAGCACCGGCAGTCAGCCAGTGCAGATCGTCCGCATAGTGATCCGCCAATCGGGCGGTTTGTTCTGGAGTGAACGGGTGCCAACGGCCCTGTCCTTCGGGCAATTGCGCCGGGTCTGCCCCCTGCGCCAACAGCACCCCGCGCAGCTTTGGCAAATCCGGTGACCGGTTCAGCCAAAGCGCATTTCGGTCGGCGGGCACCGCGCGGTCCAATGCCGCCGCCAGCACGCTGTCGGACCGGCCTGCAAAGGTTTCAAACGGCAGCACCTCTATATGCGCATCCGGCACTGCGCAAGACAGATCCGTGATGACATCCCGCCAACCCCGCTGGCGGTTCGAGATCACCTCGAAGGTGCGTGGCTGTGGCACGGGATGTCCTCGGGCCACGGTCATCGCCGCTACCGAGGACCACCATAGGTCGGGCGAGCGGACACATAGAACCACGCGGCTGACCTTGCCGCCAAAGGCCGCTGAAACCCGTGCCAGTCGTTCACCGATCGCAGGATATAGAGTTCTGGCCCGCAGGCAGGCCCGCGGCGTGCCGATCATGTTCTCGTCACTGACCAGAAGATCGCGCAGCCCCAGATCCGCAGCCCGCGCCGCAAGAAGCTGCACCCGCCCTTGGGCACGGGTCTGAAGGCTGAGCCTTTTTGCAGCGGCAGGGCCGGAAAACAACCCCGGAAACACCGACTTACGGGTGCGCCACGGCCCCCAGAACCCGGTGCCCTGTTGGCCCAGATCATCCGCGTGCTCCCGCACATAATGCTGGAACGTGGTCGTCCCGGTGCGATGCGCACCAAGGTGAAGTATGACATCCATAACAGCGGCGCCAATCGTGCTGAGCAAGGCCGCCCCCATCGGCCTGAACGCAGGGGAACACCCCGTCATGTGCCCAAAGCCATTGCATTGTGCTTAATGCGAAAATCACACCGATTTTGCATCGCAAATCTTGCAAAAGCGCCTATATCTGTTTCAACAGGAGCCTTTATGAAACCGCTTATACCGCTTGTTATTGCTGGATTTTTTGCCACCGCACTGAGTGCGGACACCGATGCGCCACCTGCCGCAGATACCGTGTTTCGCACCGCAGATATGGCCGATTTAAGCGAATTCCACTGGAAAAAGCGCCCCGTTGTGGTCTTTGCCGACAGCGAGAACGATCCTGCCTTTATCGAACAGATGGAACTTTTGGAGGCCCGCACGGACGCGCTGATCGAACGGGATGTCGTCGTTTTGACCGACACCGACCCCGCTGCTCGCTCGGCGCTGCGGCTCAAGATGCGGCCCCGCGGCTTTATGCTGGTGCTTGTGGGCAAGGACGGCGGCATCAAACTGCGCAAGCCATTTCCATGGGACGTACGGGAAATCAGCCGCAGCATAGACAAAATGCCCATCCGCCAACGCGAGATCCGCGAAGAGAAAGACACCATGCGCCCCGAGAGGCCGTGATCCTTGATCAGCGGTGCTCTGGCGCCTATGTTAAAGGCAGGAACAACGCGAAGGTCTGATATGGACAAAGATCCCAACATACCGTTCACACCGATCCCTGTGACGTGGCGGACAGGTCCGCGCCCTGGCTATTGATAATCTGCTGGGCCGCTCTGGCCCCGCCGACGGAATAGGCCTTGATCAATCGTAGGGCATATTTTCCGAATAAATACGCCTGTTTACGCATGCCTACATAGTCTGAATACATTGCAGTGCGGCGTGGTGGGTCCAGTGTCTTGAACGTCTCGCCGCGCATATCCTCGGCAAGAGCCGAAACCGATTTGATCAGACTGTAGTAGGCGACAATCGCATCAATCGTCTGGCGCGGCAGCACGTCAATCTCCGCGATCACCGCGTCATAGACATGATCGTGATGCTCACGCGGGATAAAGGGCACATAATCCGCCTCTTTTTCCATACGTTCGGTCAAGGCGGCGACATAGGCCTCCGTTTCCCCCACCACCCAAAGCGATTCCAGCGTATTGCCGATCTCTGCATAAAGCGCCTTGTGATAATCCCGCAGCCGCTCCGCACGCCCGCGCGATTTGGCCAGTTCGGCAAAAATTGCCGTGGTCAGCCAGCCCACCGCAATCACCAGACCCGCGATCATCGCTTGCTGGATACCGGTCTCCAACTGGCCCAGGAAGGGCAGAGCCGCCCAGACTAAAGCGCCGAGGATCACGACGACCGGCAGACCAATCGTCAAAAAGAACTGCGCGATGATCAGACCTGCGGTGCGGGCCTCTTTCCACAGCAACAGCAGACCGGCGCAGAACACTGCGCCAATCGCCAAAAGCCAGGGAAGTGACAGCACCGCATCAGTCATCGGATCATTCGAACTCCATGATCACGTCGTCCACCGCAAGGCTGTCGCCGGCGCTGGCGTTGATCTTGGACACCACACCTTTTTTCTCGGCGCGCAGGATGTTTTCCATCTTCATCGCCTCAATGGTGCAAAGCGCCTGACCTTCCTGCACCTCGTCGCCCACAGCGGCCTCCAGTTTGACCACCAGACCCGGCATCGGGCAGAGCAGCATCTTGGACGTATCCGGCGCGACCTTTTCCGGCATCATCAGGGCCAGTTCGGCCTGACGGGGGGTGCGCACATGCACGCGCAGGTCCGCGCCCCGGGTGCGCACACGGAAACCGCCAGAGATCTTGCCAACCTTCAGGATCAGCGGTGCATCTGCCACGGTCATGGTCGCCAGTTGATCGCCCGGCGTCCAATCGCCGCTCACGCGCAGCGCTTCGCCATCGGCAAAGTTCACGGTCGCGCCGTCCTGATCGGCCTCGATGGTCACATCAAAGGACTGCCCCTGAATGGCGACGTTCCAATCAGTGCCGACCTTGCGTTCGTGGTTGTCCATCCGGCCCGACACCCGCGCCCGGCGGATCTCGGCCACGCGGTGCATGGCAGAGGTCGCCGCCGCAATCCGGCGCAATTCGCCCTCGGGCAGTTCAACCCCCTCAAACCCATCAGGATATTCCTCGGCGATAAAGGCCGTTGTCATATCCCCGTTGATAAAGATCGGGTGATCCATCACCGCCGACAGGAACGGCAGGTTGTGACCAATCCCCTCGACCTCAAAACTGTCCAGCGCCACGCGCATCTGCTCAATCGCCTCGGCGCGGGTCGGGGCCCATGTGCACAGCTTGGCGATCATCGGATCGTAGTACATGGAAATCTCGCCGCCCTCATAGACGCCGGTGTCATTGCGCACGGCCGTTGCCCCTGACGGGGCATCATCCTGCCACTTGCCGTTGTCCAGAAGTGGCCCGGCCGCGATTTCCTGTGGCGGGCGATAGCGTGTCAAACGGCCAATGGAGGGCAAAAACCCCCGATAGGGATCTTCGGCGTAAAGACGGTTCTCAATCGCCCAGCCGTTCAGCTTCACATCCGATTGTTTGATCGACAGCTTCTCGCCATTGGCCACGCGGATCATCTCTTCGACCAGATCAACACCGGTGATCAACTCGGTCACAGGGTGTTCCACCTGCAAGCGGGTGTTCATCTCAAGGAAGTAAAAGTTCTTGTCGCCATCCACGATGAATTCCACCGTCCCGGCAGAGGTGTAATCAACCGCAAGCGCCAGTGCGACCGCCTGTTCGCCCATGGCCTTGCGGGTCACCTCATCGAGGAAAGGCGAAGGTGCCTCTTCGACAACCTTCTGGTTGCGGCGCTGGATCGAACATTCCCGCTCACCCAGATAGATACCATTTCCATGGCTGTCGCAGAGCACCTGAATTTCGATATGGCGCGGCTGGGTGACGAACTTTTCGATAAAGATCCGGTCATCGCCAAAGGAATTGGCCGCCTCGTTCTTGGACGACTGGAACCCCTCGCGGGCCTCTTCGTCATTCCAGGCAATCCGCATGCCCTTGCCGCCGCCCCCGGCAGAGGCCTTGAGCATCACCGGATAACCGATTTCATTGGAAATCTTGACCGCTTCATCCGCATCCTCGATCAGCCCCATGTAACCCGGAACGGTGGAGACCCCCGCCTCCTGCGCGATTTTCTTGGAGGTGATCTTGTCACCCATCTTTTCAATCGCCCCCACGGGCGGGCCGACAAAGGCCACGCCAGCGTCCGACAGCGCCTCGGCGAACTTGCTGTTCTCGGACAGGAAGCCATAGCCGGGATGCACGGCCTCGGCCCCGGACGATTTGACCGCCTCCATCACCTTGTCGATGACGATGTAGGACTGGTTTGCCGGGGGCGGGCCGATATGCACGGCCTCATCCGCCATCTGCACATGCAGCGCCTGCGCATCCGCGTCCGAATAAATCGCGACAGTGGTGATGCCCATCTTACGGGCGGTCTTGATAACGCGGCAGGCAATCTCGCCCCGATTGGCGATCAGGATTTTCTTGAACATGGGATATCCTTCTGGGTCTTGAGGAAAACACAAAAACCCTGTCGCAGCGAAGGCTGCGCAGGGTTCAAATAGGCGGGTGCCAAACATGCGGGCCGGATCTTGCGGCCTGCCGTTTTGGCAATGATTAGAGGGTGATCAGTTGCACTTGCCAGGGTTGAGCTGGCAATAGGCGATGTTGCCCGCAGCCCCGATGGCCGCGCCTTGGGCAAGGCTGCCACTGGTGATCGCCGCAGCGCCCGCGCCAATGGCCGCGCCGCCAAGTGCCTGTTCGCCAAGCGTGTCACCGCAAGCGGCCAAACCGCCGCAGGCCGCAAGGCTGAGAATGATATGTTTGATGGACATCTGCCTGTTCCTTCACTGCTTTTATATGCAGGAACAACGCAGCAGGCGCCCTTTGGTTCCGCGCTGCCGGGCCGATCCTGTGCCTGACCATCCAGACCGCGCCGCCTGCGGGAAAAAACGGGCAGCACAATCGGGGGGACGCTGCGCTGCCCATAAGGGGAAGGGGTTTGGTCTTGATGTGCAAACGGCGCATGTTCTTTGAGCGCGCCGCCTGCAGGTCCGACCCTGTCCAAATCCGCCCCAAGGGCCAAGCCCATAACGCCCCGCGCCGAGAAATCGGCTGAGGATCGCGCAAATGCGGGGAGGAGTGGCGCAAACATGCCGATTAGCCTTCAAACGCTTCTGGAAAGGCCGCGCGGGCGATGGCCTCGTCGATGACCAACAGCGCCTCGTAATCTGCCGGATCAAAAGGATCGGTCGCAGGCAAGACCTCGCGGCCAAACAGCCACGACAGACGTCCCGCGTCCAGATTGCCGCGCTCAAACGGCTGATCGCCAAAGGCTTCCCACAATGCCTTCATAAAGGCAGCATCGGCACGGCGGTCCGGCGGGCGGCGATCCGGGCGACGCTCGCGCCGGGTGATCGGCGTGACGCCCTTGGGATTGGGGCGACGAATGGTGAATTGAAAGTCAGTGCCGGGCAAACGGCCCGGAAACCCGCGATGTTTCAACATATAGGCAGGCATCACACACCCTCCTGACAAAGGGTGGTGGGGATCAAGGCAGGCGGGGTCGCCTGCCTTGTAACAGACTTACTTGTATTTGCCTGTGTATGTGGGCTCAACCGAGATGGGCTCTGGGTCGACAACCACGAATTCTTCTTCGGTCTGGCCGCTTGTGCATGCGGCAACAACGGCAACAAAGCCGAGCGTTGCCAACAGTTTGATGCTCTTTGACATCTATGTCTCCTGTCATTGTTGATGAGGCGCTGCACTGCTAGATGCCTCGCACGCCCCGGTTCTGAGGTAAGGGATACATGGGTATTCCTTGGCCGCAGAATAAGCAAAACGCTTTCCGATTGATATGGTTCCGCCGTCAATCGGCGGACTTGTGACGCCAAAGCCTCATTCATTCGTGTCTGTGGCAAACCGCCCCCTACATGTTGTGGTTGCATCAGAAACCCTCCCAAATACAGGAGCCATTTTCTGCGCGAAACGCTTCGAAAAACTGTGTTGCATCAGGATCGGCAACGCCAAATTCGGTGGGCCGGTCGGCCAGCGAGACCACGATCACATCGCCGGACAGTTCAAAATCCGAGATATACGACAACGCAGTTTCCTCACACAGATGCAACATGTCCTGCGCGTTGGCCTCCGCCATCGCGTCATCGCGGGAGATCTTCGGCGCAACGAACCTGAACCGCAGCCAGACCTCATCGCCCAGATCGTCAATCAGCACCTCCTGAAGGTCTACAGGCTGTCCCGATGGCACCTCGAAGGACCAGACCGGCGTCGCCGCCAGCAAAAGCGCAAAGGCCAGACGGATCATGGCGCCTCTTCCTCCTGTGTGGCGAAATCGGCGGGCGAGATGATCTCGATCAGCTCCATATCGTCCGAATGCCGCACCTCGCGATGCTTGATCCCCGGCGGCTGCAACACGCAAGATCCGGCCCGCAGCAGATGCTCCCCCTGCCCCTCATATTCGAACACCACCCAGCCTTGGGTGACATAGACCATTTGGAAATCCAGTTCATGGGAATGCCATGCACCGGGGCTTTCCATCCCCGGAACCGCGCGGATCACATGGGCGCCGTAGCCGCCTTTGGTCGCATCCTTGATGCCCAGATCGCGATACTCAAAAAACGGCCGCAAACCGGCACCTTCGAACTTGCCATCATCCGCATGGGCGATGGTGAAGGCTTGGTTTTTGAAAAGGGTCATAACCATCTCCGCGTTTGGGTCAGGTATTCATCGTAAGGCGCGCCAAATTTCTGGCTCAGATAGGTTTCCTCGCGCAGCACCACCCCCCAATGCAGGCAAGCCCAAAGGATCACCGCCCCCAACACGGCCCAATCCAGCGAGAACACCAAACCAAGGCCAAGTTGCAGGATCACCATCCCCAGATACATCGGGTTCCGGGTAAACCGGTACGGCCCGTCCTGCACAAGATGCAGCGCCGACTGCCGTGGATCGACATGGGTGCCAGCTTGCCGAAACGCCCGCGTGCCACCTGCCGCCAACGCCCCTGCGCCCAGCATCATCACCAGCCCTGCCACAATGCTCCACCCGGTGCCCGCTGATGGCAAAAGGCCAAGCGGAACCGCCCATTCCGCTGCAATCGCAGCGGCAGGCACCACCACAGATAGCAGCGGCGGAAAGAACAGGATGTCAGGGCCAGCGCTTTGGGTCATAGCGGAATGTTGTCGTGCTTTTTCCAAGGCCGGTTGACCTTCTTGTTCCGCAAGGATGCAAAGGCCCGCGCGATCCGTTTGCGCGTGGTGCGCGGCTGGATCACTTCGTCGATGAACCCGCGCTCTGCGGCGACAAAGGGATTGGCGAACCGGTCTTCATAATCCTTTGTGTGCTGCGCGATCTTTTCCGCATCACCCAGATCCTGACGATGAATAATTTCCGTCGCGCCCTTGGCCCCCATCACGGCCACCTCGGCCGTGGGCCAGGCATAGTTGAAATCGGACCGCAGATGCTTGGACGCCATCACGTCATAAGCCCCGCCATAGGCTTTGCGGGTGATCACCGTCACCATCGGCACGGTCGCCTCGCCATAGGCAAACAGCAGCTTGGCCCCATGTTTGATCACGCCGCCATATTCCTGACTGGTGCCGGGCAGAAAGCCGGGCACATCCACCAGCGTCAGCAGCGGGATTTCGAAGGCATCACAGAACCGCACAAACCGCGCCGCCTTGCGAGAGCTGTCAATGTCCAGACAGCCCGCCAGAACCATCGGCTGGTTCGCAACCACACCCACGGTGCGCCCCTCAAGACGGACGAAACCGGTGATGATGTTCTTGGCGAAATCTTCCTGAATTTCGTAAAAATCGCCCTCATCGGCCAGCTTATGAATCAGCTCTTTCATGTCGTAGGGCGTGTTCGGATTGGCCGGAACCAGGGTATCAAGGGAGGCCTCAATCCGGTCCGGCTCATCAAAGAACGGGCGCACCGGCGGCATCTGGGTGTTATTGGCCGGCAGGAAATCGACCAAGCGCCGCACCTCTGCCAAGGCTTCCACATCGTTTTCAAACGCCGCATCCGCGACCGAGGATTTACGGGTGTGGGTTGTCGCCCCGCCCAGTTCTTCGGCGGTCACCACCTCGTTGGTCACGGTCTTGACCACGTCAGGGCCGGTCACGAACATGTAGGAGGTGTCTTTGACCATAAAGATGAAGTCGGTCATGGCGGGGGAGTATACCGCACCGCCCGCACATGGCCCCATGATCACGCTGATCTGCGGGATCACGCCGGAGGCTTCGATATTGCGCTGAAACACTTCGGCATATCCGGCCAGCGAGGCCACGCCTTCCTGAATGCGCGCCCCGCCAGAATCGTTGATGCCGATCACCGGGGCACCATTCTGGATCGCCATATCCTGAATTTTGCAAATTTTCTGCGCGTGGGTTTCCGAAAGCGATCCACCAAAGACCGTGAAATCCTGACTGAAGACATAGACCAGACGGCCATTGATCGTGCCCCAGCCGGTTACCACACCATCGCCCGCAGGCTTTTGTTTCTCCATGCCAAAATCGGTACAGCGATGAGTGACAAACATGTCAAACTCTTCAAAGCTGCCCTCGTCGAGCAATAATTCAACCCGTTCCCGCGCTGTCAGTTTGCCGCGCCCGTGTTGCGCATCAATGCGTTTTTGACCCCCGCCAAGGCGCGCGGTTTCGCGGCGCTCTTCAAGCTGTTCCAGAATATCTTTCATGATGAACCCCTGCATAAGTTTGGCGCATCTTATCCAAGCGGGGACGGCAACCAAAGTGGATTTGTGAATATTTGCAAAGTATTTCCACAGCTTCACCAGCTAATTGCAAAATTGCAAATGATCCCGCCCTCTCTGGACATTGACCCGACATCGGAATACTTGCATTTGCATGAATGCCCCTCCCGTTATCCGGTTTCTGGATCGGACCACCCCACCGCATATCTCTACGTTGATCCTGCTTGCGGGCCTGTCTGCGATGGTGATGAACATCTTCCTGCCCAGCCTTCCCCAAATGGCAGAACATTTTGGCACGGATTACGCGGTGATGCAGCTTTCGGTCCCGCTCTTTCTGTTTTGCAGCGGCATCCTGCAACTCTTCATCGGCCCGATCTCCGACAATCTGGGCCGCCGCAAGGTGATGATGGGTGGATTGATCCTCTTCATCGGGGCGACATTGGGCTGTATCTACGCCCCCAACGCCACCGTTTTCCTGATCTTTCGCATAGGCCAAGCCATCATTGCCACGGCAATGGTCCTCAGCAGGGCCGTGATCCGCGATCTGTATTCACAGGATCAATCCGCCTCCATGATGGGCTATGTCACCATGGGGGTTGCCCTCGTACCGATGATCAGCCCCGCCATCGGCGGTGCGATTGAACAGGTCTTTGACTGGACCGTCACGTTTTGGTTGATGGCGGTTCTCGGCGGGATAATCCTGCTGATTGTCTGGGCCGACATGGGCGAAACCGCCCGCCACTCCGGCAAGACCTTGCTCGGACAGTTCCGTGAATATCCCGAACTGCTCAGAGCGCGGCGGTTCTGGGGTTATGCGATGGCTTCCGGATTTTGTTCTGGGGCGTTCTACGCCTATCTTGGCGGCGCGCCTTTTGTGGGCAGCACGGTCTTTGGCCTCAACCCGTTCTGGCTTGGCATCTACTTTGGCGCCCCCGCGATCGGCTATTTCGCGGGCAATTTCCTCACCGGTCTTTATGCTGTCAAATTCGGCGTCAACGCCATGGTGCTCTGGGGTTGTATTGCCAATGCCCTGGGCGGCGCAGTATCCTTGCTGATCTTTCTCAGCGGGTATGGCACGGCCGAAACCTTCTTTGGCCTGATGACCCTTGTGGGCCTTGGCAACGGGCTGTGCATCCCCAATGCTGCGGCAGGCATGCTGTCTGTGCGCCCGCATCTGGCAGGTACGGCCTCCGGCCTTGGCGGCGCGATCATGATCGGCGGCGGCTCTGGCCTTGCGGTGCTGGCAGGCGCCCTGCTCACCCCTGAAACCGGCGCCTATCCACTGCTTTGGCTCATGCTGCTGACCGCCATTGCTGGGGTGATCTCCATCGCATCGGTGATCCGCCGTGAAAAAGCGCTCGGATTAGCATAACGTTAACCTTTTCACCGCACCTTGCCGCAGGGAGTTTGCAAAGCTAGGCTATCCCAAACTGCAAAGTTGCAAAGGGTGGCGTCATGGCCAATCAAAAACTCTATGCCGGAGCCAAGCTGCGCGAATTGCGCACGCGCGTCGGGCTGACCCAGAAAGACTTTGCCGGGCGGCTTGGCGTGTCCCTGCCTTACCTCAACCAGATGGAAAACAACAACCGACCGGTCAGCACAACCGTGGTCCTGTCTTTGGTGACAGAGTTCGGCATGGACGTGAGCGAGCTCAGCACCGGTGACGGTGAACGCCTGGTCAGTGACATGCGTGAGGCGCTGGCCGATCCGGTCTTTGGCGGCAACATGCCCCCGCTGGCCGATCTGCGCCTCACAGCCTCCAATGCGCCGGGCCTGGCGCGGGCCTTTCTTGAACTGCACCAAAGCTACCGGCAGACCCACGAGCGCCTCGCCTCTCTGGATGAGGCTTTGGGCCGTGGCGATGCCAGCGCCTCCCCCTCACCATGGGAAGAGGTGCGCGATTTCTTCCACTATTGCGACAACTACATCGACGCGGTTGACCGCGCCGCCGAACATTTCGCCAGCCGCGAAGGCGGTCATAACAATATGCGCGTCGCTGCCGCCTCATCCCTTGCCAATGCCGGGGTCAGCGTCAGCTTTGCCGATGCCGACCGCCTGCGCCAATACGACCCTGCGCAAAAGGCGCTGACCTTGTCGGCCCGCGCCGCACCAGAGACCCAAACCTTTCAAATGCTGCTGCAAGTTGCCCTGACACGACAGGAGCCCCTGCTTGAGGCGACCCTCGATCTGGCCCGTTTTCATTCCACAGGGGCGCGGGAGATCGCCAAGATCGGGCTGGCCAATTATTTCGCCGGGGCCGCACTGATGCCCTACGGCCAATTCCATGAGAAGGCCCAAACCTGCCGCCACGATCTTGAGGTGCTCGCCGGACATTTCGGCGCCTCCATCGAACAGGTGGCGCACCGGCTTTCCACCCTGCAGCGTCCCGGTGCCAAGGGTATCCCGTTCTTTTTCGTGCGGGTGGATCAGGCGGGCACCATCACCAAACGCCACTCTGCCACACGCCTGCAATTTGCCCGTTTCGGCGGGGCCTGCCCGCTGTGGAACGTGCATCGCGCCTTTGAAACGCCGGGGCATTTCCTGCGCCAGCTGGCCGAAACCCCGGACGGCGTCCGCTATATCTCGCTGGCCCGCGACATCACCAAACCGGGCGGCCGCTTTGGCGCCCCTGTACGCCGTTACGCCATCGCGCTTGGGTGCGAAGTGGGCCATGCCGATGCGCTGGTCTACGCCGATGGCATGGACACCAGCCGCGACAGCGCCTTTGAACCCATCGGGATTTCCTGCAGGATTTGCGAACGCAAAGGCTGCCATCAACGGGCTGTTCCGCCCCTTGAACGGCGCCTGGTGGTCGATCCGAACCGCCGCGATGTCCTGCCTTATCAGGTGGAATGATCAGCGCCGTGCGGGCCGCCACCCGGAGGCTCGCGCCTGCGCTTCGGAACAGAACCACCGCTCGCCCTTGGCGGGCTGAATGCCGGTGCGGTCATAAAACTTTTGCCCCGGCATGTGGTAGATCCGTTTGCCCTTGACCGAGATATTGCCCTTGATCGTACAGTTTGGATCTTGCGCGTCGCGCCCCTCGATCCGGGTCAGGCGATAGCGTGCAGGCGATTGCATCGTGAACCCGTGAATTCCGCGCTTGGCAACCAGGGCCGCCTTTTCATCCAGGTCATAATCCATCGCATATTTGCGGTAGGCGAAAGCCAGACCATCCTGCACCAGCCGCGCCCCAATGTCCGCATCCCCGGCATAGCACTTGGCAACCACGCGTCCGTAACGGTCTTTGTCCTTGGCCACACAGCGCACCGGCTGCCCACCATAGAGATCTTGCAATTGCCGCGTGACCCAATCACCGCAGGCCCAGTTTTGCCCGCTGAGCGTTGTGCACGGCTGCCCGCGTTCCGGCGCGTCGATGCCATATAGGCGCACGCGGATCCGACCGACATCCACCGTATCGCCATCAATCACGCGCAGTTTTCCGGTGATATCTGCCGCCTGCACAGCGGGTGCCAGCAGCCAAAGCGCACACAGCGCAAATCGTAAACAAATGGTTAACATGGCGCCACTATGGGCGCTCCACCCGCACGACGAAAGCGGTTTCGTTAAGAAAAGTTAATGCCGCTCAAGCCATGCCGAAGTCGGCTGTCGGGCGATGGCGCAGCAGATCACCGCTGCGCTGTTTCCCACTCCGGGTGAACCCAGGGCACATCATTGGCCCGCGCCAAGGGATCAAGCCCCAGCAACAGATCCGAAACCTTCTCACCCACCATGATCGAAGGCGCATTGAGATTGCCGTTGGTGATGCGCGGAAAGATCGAACTGTCCGCCACACGCAGCCCCTCCACCCCGATCACCCGCGCCTGCGGATCAACCACCGCCATCGGATCATCCGCCGCACCCATCTTGCAGGTGCCGCAAGGGTGATAGGCGCTCTCGGCATGTTCTGCGATGAAACTGTCAAGCTCCGCATCCGTTTGCATCTCCGCACCGGGCTGGATTTCATGTTTCACAAAGGGCTTGAATGCATCCTGCGCAAAAATCTCGCGGGTCAAACGGATGCAGGTGCGGAAATCCTCCCAATCTTCGGGATGGGACATATAGTTGAACCGGATCACCGGATCATCCGCCGGATTGCCGGACCGCAGGGTCACTGCCCCCCGCGACTTGGACCGCATCGGCCCGGTATGGGCCTGAAACCCATGCCCCTCCGCCGCGGCCTGCCCGTCGTACCGTACCGCAATGGGCAGGAAATGATACTGGATATCCGGATAGGGCACCCCGGCCTTGGACCGTACAAAGGCCGCGCTTTCAAACTGGTTGGATGCGCCCATGCCGGTCTTGGTAAACAGCCACTGCGCCCCGATCACCGCCTTGGACAGGACGTTCCAGTGTTTATACAGGGTGATCGGCTGCGATGCGGCCATTTGGATATAAAGCTCCAGATGGTCCTGCAGGTTCTGCCCGACACCGGCGCGGTCCGCGACCACCTCGATGCCATGCTCGGCCAGATGCGCGGCAGGTCCAATGCCCGACAACATCAACAGCTTTGGCGAATTGATCGAGGAAGCGGCCAAAACCACCTCACGCTCGGCGCCGATGACCTCGGTCTTGCCCCCGCGCTGCACCTCAACGCCGATGGCGCGGCCATCCTCAATCACCACACGCTGAGCCAAGGCGCGGATCAATTCGACATTGCCGGTGCGCTGCGCAGGCCGCAAATAGGCATTGGCCGCCGACCACCGCCGCCCGTTCCACACGGTCTGCTCCATCGGGCCAAAGCCCTCTTGCTTTTCCCCGTTGTAATCATCCGTGGCCTCATAGCCGGCCTGCTCGCCGGCCTTCACAAAAGCCTCGAACAACGGGTTCTTGCGCGGCCCCCGGCTCACATGCAGCGGACCGTCCGTGCCGCGCCAACCCGCATCGCCGCCATGACCGCCGTCATGCCAGCTTTCCATCCGTTTGAAATACGGCAAAACATCCGCATAGGCCCAGCCCTGCGCGCCGCTTTCCTCCCAATGATCATAATCCATCGCATGACCGCGCACATAAACCATCCCGTTGATCGAGGACGATCCGCCAATCACCTTGCCGCGCGGGCAGGCCAGTTCGCGGTTGTTCAAATGCGGCTCCGGCTCTGACCGGTAGCCCCAGTCATAGCGTTTCATATTCATCGGATAGCTGAGCGCCGCAGGCATTTGAATAAACGGGCCCGCATCGGTGCCGCCATGTTCAATCACGATCACCTTGCGCCCCGCCATCGCCAAACGATACGCCATGGCACAGCCGGCACTGCCAGCCCCAACAATTACAAATTCCGCCTTCATACCTACCTCTTCGTGATTCCGCGCAGGGTCAAGGAGGCGCAAAGCGCCCCAAGCTGTGCTTGGCTTGTCCTTGACGCTGCGGGGAATCGCACCGCCATCATTGAACCGGTGTCTTGAGCCACAGACCTGTGGCGCAAGCACCTCTCAGCAAATCTCAAAACCGCCACAGAACAAAACCACCGATCCTGATCCGGGCTCACCTCGCCAAAAGCGCCAAAAATGAAACGCGCGTCAGCGCTCCTTTTGGCAGCGCCCTAAAAGGGCGCCTCCACGTCATCCATGCGCACAAACACCGATTTCAACTGGCTGTAATGCGCGATCGCCGCCTTGGAGTTCTCGCGCCCCACACCGGAGTTTTTGGATCCCCCAAAGGGTGCCTCGACCGGCGCGTCATTATAGGTGTTGATGAAACAGGTGCCCGCCTCAAACCGCGCCGCAACGCGGTGCGCACGGGTCAGATCCTTGGTGAACACACCCGCCGCCAGACCAAATTCGGTGTCATTGGCCCGCGCCATCACCTCATCTTCGTCCTCAAAATCCAACACCGCCATCACCGGGCCAAAAATCTCTTCGCGGGCGATGATCATGTCATCGGTCACATCGGCAAACACCGTCGGCTGCATATAGAACCCGTCCCGGTCAATCTGCGCCCCGCCCGTGACCAACCGCGCGCCTTCGGCCTTGCCCTTTTCGACATAGCCCAGCGCGATATTCATCTGCCGCTCTGACACCATCGGACCAAAGCTGGTGTCGGGGTCCATCGGATCGCCAATCACCGCATTGCCCAGACGTTCCGTCAAACGGGTCAGGAACTTTTCCTTGATCGCCTTGTGCACAAACACCCGCGTGCCGTTGGAGCAGACCTGACCAGAGCTATAGAAATTGCCCAAAATCGCCCCGCCAACGGCGTTCTCGATATCCGCGTCATCAAAGACGATCATCGGGGATTTGCCCCCCAGTTCCATCGTCACATGTTTGATGCCTTCGGCCGCAGCGGCATAGACCTTGCGCCCCGTCGGCACAGACCCGGTCAGCGACACCTTATCAACCCGCGGATCGGTGACCAATGCACTGCCCACCTCGCCCATGCCCTGCACGACATTGTAGATGCCCGCCGGCAGACCCGCTTCGTGCAGGATCTCGGCCACCTTGAGCGCACAAAGCGGCGTTGTCTCGGAGGGTTTGAAAATCATCGCATTGCCGCAAGCCAGCGCCGGTGCACCCTTCCAGCAGGCGATCTGCGTTGGATAATTCCATGCGCCGATCCCCACACAAACGCCCAAAGCTTCGCGGCGGGTATAGACCCAGTTCTCGCCCAGCTGGATATGCTCGCCGGTCAGTGTCGCCGCCATGCCGCCGAAGTATTCCAGCGCATCGGCCCCGCTGGTGGCATCCACCACCGAGGTCTCCTGATAGGGTTTGCCGGTGTCATAGGTTTCCAGCACGCTCAGATCGTGATTGCGCTCGCGCATGATCTGCTCGGCCCGGCGCAGGATACGCCCGCGCTCTGTTCCGCTCATCGCGGCCCATGCCGCTTGGGCATTGCGGGCCGATTCAATTGCCTGTTCAACAATCGCAGGCGTCGCGGCATAAACCGTTGCGATCTTTTCCCCGGTTGCGGGGTAAATTACATCAATCGGCGTGCCGCTTGTGTCTTCGACGTAGGCGCCATTGATGAAATGGCTGGCCTTGGGCTGTGTGTCATAGGGCATGGGTTAACTTTCTGCCTCCGGCGGGAGTTTAGGGGCCAAATGAAGGGTCATTCACCGCGCGGGAAGCGTTTGTTTTCTTCCAGCACGTTGAGGTCCATGTGATTGCGCATGTATTGTTCCGACGCCTTGCGCAGCGGCTGGTAATCCCATGGATAATACCCCCCCTCGCGCAGCGCCTCATAGACCACCCAGCGGCGGGCCTGGCTCTTGCGCACATCCGCGTCATAGGCCTCCAGGTCCCAACGGGCATCCGCCTTGGCCCGCAGCGAATTCAACGTGCCTTGGTGATCAGGGTGATCCGCCAGATTGGTCAGCTCATGGGGGTCCGCCTCCAGATCGAACAATTGATCTGGGTCCAGCGCACAGCGATTGTATTTCCACTTGCCATAGCGCAGCGAAACCATCGGCGCATAGCTTGCCTCGGCGGCATATTCCATCGCCACTGGCTCGGTCCGCTCTACCCCTTGGCCCATCGGGACCAGTGACTGGCCGGTGGTCCATGCCATCACCTCGTCCATGCTGACGCCAGCGAGTTCACATAGGGTCGGGCAGACGTCGATGTTGCTGACAGCGGTGGTTTGCAGGCCCGGCTCCATCTGCGGGGCCGAGATCATCATGGGCACGCGCGATGATCCCTCAAGGAAGGACATCTTGAACCAAAGCCCCCGCTCGCCCAGCATGTCGCCATGGTCGGACACAAACAGGATGATCGCCTCTTGCCGCGTGTCTTCCAGCGTTTTCAGGATCTCGCCGATCTTGTCATCAAGATAGCTGATGTTGGCAAAATAGGCCCGGCGGGACCGGCGGATGTCTTCTTCCTTGATGTCAAAGCTGCGCCAGTCGTTCGCGTCAAAGATGCGCTGCGAATGTGGATCGTGATCCTCATAGGCCATCGCGGGCACTTCAGGCAGCAGATGTTCGCAATCCTCGTAAAGATCCCAGTACTTCTTACGTGCCACATAGGGGTCATGCGGGTGGGTAAAGCTGGCCGTCAGGCACCATGGCCGCCCGTCCTCGCCGCGCGACAGATCATAAAGCTTGCGCACCGCGTTGTAGGCAACATCATCGTCATATTCCATCTGGTTGGAAATCTCGGCGACCCCGGCCCCGGTGACAGAGCCCATGTTGTGATACCACCAGTCAATCCGTTCCCCCGGCTTGCGGTAGTCGGGGGTCCAGCCAAAATCGGCGGGGTAGATATCGGTGGTCAGGCGCTCCTCGAACCCGTGCAACTGGTCTGGCCCGACAAAGTGCATCTTGCCCGACAAGCAGGTGTGATAGCCCGCCCGGCGCAGGTGGTGCGCGTAGGTCGGGATCGATGAACAGAACTCGGCGGCGTTGTCATAAACGCCGGTATCGCTTGGCAATTGGCCCGACATAAACGCCGCCCGGCCCGGCGCACACAGGGGCGAGGCCGTATAGGCATTGGCAAACCGGGTCGACCGCGCCGCCAGCGCCTTGAGGTTTGGCGCATGCAGGAAATCCGCCGGACCATCGGGAAAGAATGTGCCGTTGAGCTGATCCACCATCAGGATCAGAATATTTGGTTGTGTCATCTAGGTGCCTTAAGCAAGAGATCGAGTGTTGTAAGGGCTGATTTGAGCGCCGCCTTGGCGGTGCCGGAGTGCGACAGCGCCGCACGAAGATAGAGACCATCAATCAAGGCCGCTATCGTATCTGCATCCGCTTCGGGATGGGGGGATGCGCCGCGCAGGGCATGGGTCAGGTTGGACCGCAACCGGCGCTGGTAGATCCGCAAAAGCCGCTGGGTGCCACTGCTGGTACGCGAAGCGGCGTAAAGCGTCATCCAGGCTGACACCGTTTCAGGTGCAAAACAGGTTTCGTCAAAGCTGGCGATGATAATTGCCGCCGCCCGGTCGCGGGGGGTTTCGGCCTGCGACAGATGGTGCAGAACCTGCGCTTTGTATTCTTCAAGGATATGGGTCATCGCGGCGAGGAAGATCTGATCCTTGCCGCCAAAATAGTGGTGTGCCAGCGCCGTGGACATGCCTGCCCGCTTGGCAATTTGCCCGACGGTGACGTCCAGCGAATGCGCCGCGCCAATCTCGGCGATTGTGGCCTGTACCAGCGCCGAGCGCCGAATGGGCTGCATTCCTACTTTTGGCATGACGGATTCTATCCTTTGGCGTTACCGCGTCAGGATAGTTCGATCTTTATTGACCCGTCAATCAAGAAAAGTCAGAGCTTGGTCGCATTCGCATTCGGAGTGATCTGCCGTTTCAACATTGCCTCGCGCCAGGTGATAAATGTCACCGACCCCAGAATGACAAAACCGCCTACGATGACCCAGATATCCACCGGCTCGTTAAAGGCCAAAACCCCAAGGGACGTGGCCCAAAGCAGCTGCAAAAACGTGATAGGCTGGGTCACGGTCACGGGCGCGGCAGCAAAGGCCAGCGTCATCGTATAATGCCCCGCCGTGGCAAACACCGCGACCGCCGTGAGAATCAAAACCTCGCGCAATGTGGGCATGACCCAAACCGGCAAGGCAAAAGGGGCCAGCGCCAGCGTGACAAAGATCGACAGCATGGCCACCACTACCGCAGGCCGCACTTCATCAGCCAGCACCTTGGCCAAAAGGTAAGATCCGGCAAAAACCACCGCGGCAAACAGCATCGCAAGATGGCCCAGACTGACCTCGCGAAATCCCGGACGCAGGATGATTGCCGCGCCCATCAGCCCCAGACACACCGCCGCGATACGCCGCACCGCCAGCTTTTCCCCCAGAAACACCGCAGCCCCCAACGTGACATAGATCGGGGCGAGGTAATTCATCGCCGTGACCTCTGCGATGGGGATGCGGGTCATGGCGTAGAACCACAAGATCACGCCCAGCGCATGACAAAACCCGCGCAGCCCGAACAAGGACCATTGGCGCCGGCTGAGATTGGTTTTCCGCAAAGCCCTCAACGCAGGCAGCAGGAACACCAGCCCGATGGCATAGCGCAGAAATGCCGATTCCGCCGCAGGCAGGCGCGGGCCCATATATTTGACCAGGGCCGTGACGGCGATGAAAAAAAGCCCCGTGACCAACATCCAAAGAATACCGGTAAGCGGGCGTTGAGGTGTAGCAGTAACCATGGCGCGACAGTTTCTCAACGCGCCGTAAAGGGCAAGGTCACATCAACAATAGTTTTGCCGCAATGCCCCACATCGTTGCCGCGATCAGCCCGTCAAGAATGCGCCAGCTGAGCGGGATCGCAAATAGCGGGCCAAGAAGGCGTGCGCCATATCCCAACGAAAAGAAGAAACAAAAGCTGGCGAGCGTGGCACCGATGCCAAAGGCCAGCCTGTCGGGATACTGCGCCGAGATCGAACCGATCAAAACAACGGTATCGAGATAGACATGCGGGTTCAGCCACGTCAGGGCCAGAACCGTCAGCAGTGATTTGTGCAATGACCCCGCGCCCTGCCCGTCTGCCTCAAGTGCCACGCCGCCCCGCCACGCCGCGCGGGCATTGAGGTAGCCATACCAGATCAGGAAAGCCGCGCCGCCATAGCGCATGACGGTCTCAAACCACGGCCACGCTTCTGCCAATGCGCCAAAGCCTGCAACCCCGCCCGCGATCAAAATGGCGTCCGACAGGGCACAGGTCAGGCAAACCCAGAACACATGCACACGGCGCAGCCCTTGCCGCAGCACAAAGGCGTTCTGTGCGCCAATCGCCAGAATGAGGGTCAGGCTCAGGGCAAAGCCGGGCAGAAAAGAGGTCAGCACACGCGCGGTCCTTTTGCAGGTCTGGCGTTTGACTACAGCGCCCGTGCAGATTAGACAAATTAAAGATACTAAGCTTGAATTAGGAAAACTGATGCCTCTCGACCCCACGCACCTGGCCGCCCTATCCGCCATCCTAAGGCTTGGCAGTTTTGACGCGGCAGCAGGGGCGCTTGGGGTCACGCCATCAGCGGTGTCGCAACGTCTCAAGGCGCTGGAAGAACAGGTCGGCGCCACATTGGTGCACCGCAGCCAACCCTGCCGCGCCACCACGCTGGGTGCCCGACTGGCCAAACATGCCGAAGATGTCGCTTTGCTGGAGGCGCAGGCACTTGGGCAAACCTCTGCGCCGCGCCCAAGGCTGCGCCTTGCGGTGCCGGCCGATGCATTGGCCACCTGGATGATACCGGCCTTGGCAGCGGTGCCGGATTTGCTGTTTGACGTGGTGATCGACGATCAGGACACCGCGGATGATTGGCTGCGCCGCGGTGCGGTCAGTGCAGCCATCACCGGCCATGACCGCGCCGCGCCCGGCTGTGACCTGCTGCCGCTTGGCGCCATGCGATACATCGCGACGGCCAGCCCGCAATTCATGCGCAGCCATTTTGCAAAGGGGGTCAATGCCGGCAGCCTCTCCCAAGCACCGATGATGGTGTTCAACAGCAAAGACCAGTTGCAATCGCGCTGGATCACGCAGGTGACGGGCAAACGCCTGCACCCGCCCAGCCATCACCTTCCCTCCACCCACGGATTTGTCGATGCGGCCCTCGCGGGCATGGGGTGGGGCATGAATCCAGAGCCACTGGCACGGACACATCTGGCCCATGGCAGCCTTGTGGCGTTGGTCAAAAGCGCACCGCTTGACGTGCCGCTTTATTGGCAATGTGCGCGGGTGATGGCGCCTGCCCTCGCGCCACTCACCCGCGCAATCGAGAACGCGGCACGCGGCCACCTGCATCCCACCGCAGGTTGATTGCAACAAAACGGACACAATTCGGTGAATTTGGTTGCGTCTCTCTGGCGAAATGGCGGCGCCGCACCTATCTGCTGCTCATAAGCAAAGGAAGACAGATGAACGATTTTCAAAACAAGCTGGATCTTAACCAGTCGCAATTAGAGGTGATCGAGGCCGCGTTGCATACGCAGTCCAAGATCCTGAACGTACAGGCCAGCACCGGCAGCCGCGCCGCGCGCACAAAACTGAACGAAGTCAAAACCGTTCTGGCCCAGATTGCCCAAGCCAAAACCCCCGAACCAATGAAGCCGTGCGCACGCATCGGCAGTGGTTGGCTCGGAATGTCGCGCATCTTCGGATAAGACAGCGCTGGCCATTGGCCTTCCACCGCCCCTGCGGGGGCGGTTTTTTAGTGCCCAAAGCCCAACTTCCTGGCCACCCAATTTACGCCGCCAGCCACGCCTCCGCCGCCGCAGCGCCATCAAGCGGAAACGCCTTGATCGTCAAACCCGGCATCAACGCGCCCTCGACCTCGGCCGCCGTGCGAATCCAACCCGCATCAGTCAGCACCGCACATTTGTCGTATTTGCCCAGCAGGCCAAACATCTTGGGCAGCATGGTCAATTCAACGCCCAAAGCTTCCAGCGTCGGCAGGGCAAATTCCGGTATCGTATAAAGCATCCTGCCGCCCGAGACCCCTTCGGACATCGACAAAAGATCCTCCAGACCTTTGCGCATCATATCTGCATCCAGTGAGCCGCGCAGTTCGATATCAACGCGGTTGTCCGACGGTTTGGTGATGGTGAGCATGGTATCCTCCTATGCAATACCCCAAGTATCGCACAGCGCCGGAGGGGCGTCTTTGATCGGGGTCAAACCCGGCAGAGATCAGCAAAGACCCGCCACAAAAAAACCGGCCCATGGGGGCCGGCTTCAAAAACTGTTCCGATGGATGCAGATCAGAGCTGCGACATGACCTCATCAGAGGCTTCAAAGTTGGTTGTCACCCGCTGCACGTCGTCATCGTCTTCAAGCGCATCGACCAGCTTCATCAGCTTTTCCATGCTTTCCAGATCCATTTCCGTGGTGGTGGTTGGACGCCAGACCAGTTTGGTCGATTCAGATTCGCCCAGTTCCGCTTCCAGCGCGGTTGCCACTTCATTGAGATCCGTGTCCGCGCAATAGATTACATGCCCGTCCTCAGAGCTTTCCACGTCTTCCGCGCCTGCCTCGATCGCGGCCATCATCACGGTGTCATTGTCACCCACTTCGGCGGGATAGGTCACTTCGCCTTTGCGGTCGAACATGAACCCGACGCTGCCGGTCTCGCCCAGATTGCCGCCGTTCTTGGTAAAAGTCGAGCGCACGGTAGAGGCGGTGCGGTTGCGGTTGTCTGTCATCGCCTCGACGATCACGGCAACGCCGTTTGGACCGTAACCCTCGTAACGGATTTCTTCGTAATCCTCGCCCTCGCCGCCCTGAGACTTCTTGATCGCGCGTTCGATCACGTCCTTTGGCACCGACTGCGACTTGGCCTCTTTGACAGCCATCCGCAAACGGGGGTTCTTTTCAGGGTCGGGGTCGCCCATTTTGGCAGCGACCGTGATCTCCTTGGCCAGTTTGGAGAACAATTTGGAGCGCTGCGCGTCCTGACGCCCTTTGCGGTGTTGAATATTTGCCCATTTGGAGTGGCCGGCCATGGATACCTCATAACTTGGATGATCGCGTTGCCACTCTATAGGGCAGCCCACCGCCCAAGGGCAATCCCCCCTGCCGATTGCCCCTTGCGCTGGCGCATCAGGCGCGGTGTCATGGGGCCAAACACCTTGTGAGGCCGTGATGAGTACCGATCAGATTATCCTGTTTTGCCTGTTTGGCGCTGTCTTTGGCCTGTTGCTTTGGGGGCGGTTTCGATATGACATCGTGGCCTTTTCGGCGCTGATGGTCGGTGTGGTTCTGGGCGTCGTGCCAACAAAGAACGCTTTTGACGGGTTTGGCCATCCCGCCACTTTGGTGGTGGCGCTTGTGCTTGTGGTCTCCGCCGGTTTGGTGCGCTCGGGCGCGGTGCTGTTGATCACCCGCACCTTGGTCGATGCCTCGCGGTCTTTGGGGGCACATATCACCCTGATGGGCGCGGTGGGCGGTATCCTGTCGGCCTTTATGAACAACGTGGCTGCGCTGGCGCTGCTGATGCCCGTGGACATCCAAACCGCCCGCAAGGCCGGACGCCAACCGGGGCTGAGCCTGATGCCGCTCAGCTTTGCCACGATTCTTGGCGGTATGGTTACATTGATCGGAACACCGCCCAACATTATCATCGCCTCGATCCGGCAGGATGCCTTGGGAGAGCCCTTCAGGATGTTTGATTTTGCCCCCGTGGGCGGGGTCGCCGCGATTGCCGGTTTGATCTTTGTGGCGCTCATCGGCTGGCGGCTGATCCCTGCCCGCGATGATGCCAGCATTGGCGAAAGCGATCTGGCGCAATACATCGCCGAACTGACCGTGCCGGAGGGCAGCAAACACATCGGCAAACGTCTGGCCGAACTGACTGAGATCGCCGAAAAATCGGATGTCGCGATCCTTGGATTGATCCGTGATGGCAAGCGCCGATATGGGCAGGCCCGCAACGTCGCACTGAATGCCGGGGATGCTTTGGTGCTGGAAGCGGCCCCCGATGCCCTCGACGAATTTCGCAGCACGCTGGATCTGGCCCTGTCCGACACGGACCGCGAAGAACGCTTGAAAGCTGGCGGAGAAGGCGTTGAAATCATTGAAGTTGTGGTGCAGGAAAACTCCCGCCTGAACGGGCGCACCGCACAGGCCGTGGGGCTGGCGTGGCGGCAACGCACGATCCTGCTGGGCATCTCAAGACAGGGGCGCAAGATCACCTCGCATCTGCGCGGCACACAGCTCCGGACCGGGGATATCCTGCTGCTGTTGGTGCCCCGAGACACCGCCGCCCATGTCACGGATTGGCTGGGCGTGCTGCCGCTTGCAGATCGCGGATTGGCCGTCACCGAAAACTCAAAGGTCTGGCTTGCCATCGGGCTGTTCGCCGCCGCCGTGGCCGCCGCCAGCGTGGGGCTGATCTATTTGCCCATCGCGCTGGGACTGGTGGTGGTGGCCTATGTTCTGGCCAAGATCGTGCCGCTGTCCGAACTTTATACCCATATCGAATGGCCGGTTGTGGTGCTGCTCGGCTCGATGATCCCGCTGGGCGCTGCTTTGGAAACATCGGGCGGCACCGAATTGATCGCGGGCGCCCTTGTCGGTCTGACCGAAGGCATGGCGCCATGGATTGTGCTGACGGTTCTGATGGTGGTGACGATGACCCTCTCGGACGTGCTTAACAACACCGCCACCACAATCGTTGCAGCCCCCGTCGGTATCCAGATGGCGCAGACCCTCGGGGTGTCGCCGGACCCGTTTTTGATGGCAGTTGCGGTTGCGGCGTCGTCAGCATTCCTCACGCCCATCGGCCATAAAAACAACACGCTGATCCTTGGGCCGGGCGGCTATTCCTTTGGGGATTATTGGCGCATGGGCCTGCCGCTTGAGATCATTATCGTTGCGGTCTCCATCCCGGCGATCCTGGTGTTCTGGCCGCTGTAGGCTGCGGGCGCGGTCCTGACCTCACACCACCAAAATGCTTGTTTTTCAGTCTGATGCGTTCCTAATGGCCGGAGACAAAGGAGAAAACCATGGATATCCTGATCAACGTCGTGCTGCCACTGTCACTGGCGATCATCATGCTGAGCCTCGGCATCGGCCTGAGCATTGCTGATTTTGCCCGCGTGGCGCAAAGGCCCAAAGCGTTTTCCATCGGTGCGATCAGCCAGGTGGTGATGTTGCCCATAGTCGCCTATGCCTGCGTGCGGGCCTTCGGGCTGAGCGGAGAACTGGCCGTTGGCCTGATGCTCTTGTCCCTCTGTCCCGGCGGCGTGACCTCAAATATGGTCAGCAAGCTGGCCCGCGGCGATGTGGCCCTCTCGGTGTCCCTGACGGCTGTCGTGTCCTTGTTGTCGATCCTGACGGTGCCGGTTCTGGCGGCCTGGGCGGTGCAGCATTTCATGGGCGATGCCGCGCCGGATGTATCCGTGACCACGCTGGCCTTTGCGATGTTCCTGATCACCACCCTGCCCGTGGGCATTGGCGTTGCCATCCGGCACGTTGCGCCGAGCTTTGCAGACCGGATTGATGGCGGCCTGTCCTTGCTGGCCACAGTCCTGTTTGTCCTGATTGTCGTCGCCGCTTTGGCCGGAAACTGGGCGCTTTTTGTCGAAAACCTGCCCCGGCTCGGACCCGCTTTGATCACGTTGAACGTGGTTCTAATGGCGCTGGGTCTGGCGCTGGCCGCACTTGCCGGGTTGGCATGGCAAGCGCGCAAGACCATCTCCATTGAAACCGGCATTCAGAACGCCACATTGGGCATCACCCTTGCCGCGATCATCTCGGGCCAGTCCGAAGGTTTCAGCACCATGGCGCTGCCCTCCGCCGTGTATGGGATCACGATGTATCTGGTGGCATTGCCGTTCGTCGCATGGTTCCGCAACCGCTAACCCGACAGCGCCCTACCAGAACAGCGGTATCACCGCGCTGGCCAACAGTGACATCGACAGGTTCAACGGGATACCAATGCGCATAAAGTCGGTGAACCGATAGCCCCCCGGCCCATAGACCAGCGTATTGGTCTGGTAGCCAATTGGCGTGGCAAACGCACAAGAAGCCGCAATCATCACCGCCACAACCAAGGGCCGCGCGTCAATGCCCAGCGCCGCGGCAAGGCTGATGGCAATCGGTGTCATGATCACTGCCACCGCGTTGTTCGACACGATCTCGGTCAAGATAGTGGTCAACAGGAACACGCAGAAAATCACCACGGTCAGCGGCAGCGTGCTGAGCACGGGTGCGATATTATCCACCAAAAGCGAGATGGCGCCGGAGTTTTGCAGGCCTGCCCCCACCGCAAGCATGGAAAAGATCAACGCCAATAAACGCCCGTCCACAAAGGAAAACGCCTCTTCGGCGTCGATGCAGCCGGTGACCAGAACCAAGGCCACCGCCAACACAGCCAGCAACAAGATCGGCGCAACATTCAGGGCCGCTAGGGTCACGATCCCGATCAATGCAGCAATTGCAATTGGCGCATGGCCGCGCCGATAGGCCCGCGCCGACGGCTGGCTGACATCGACCATATCCATATCCGCCGCCAGCCGCTGAATATCCTCCGCTGCGCCTTCCAGCAGCAGGGTATCGCCCACCTTGACGATCAAATCATCAAGTTGCCGCCCGATGTTCTGGTTTCGGCGATGCACCGCCAGAGGGTAGACGCCATAACGCCGCCGGAGCCGCATACTGCCCAAGGTTCGCCCCACCATCCGGCAACCGGGTGTGATGAGAACCTCGACTGTGGTGGTCTCGACCGCGGACAGCTGATCCACACGCTTCAGCTCCTTATTGGCCTGAAGGCTCAACAGTTCGGTCATCTGGGTGCGCAAGACCACACGGTCCCCGACCTGAAGTGCCACCCCCTGAAGGTTGCGCCGCAAGGAGGTGTCGCCGCGCACAACATCGATCAGGCGCACGCCCTCGCGCTTGAACAACTGCACGTCCAGCACTTCGCGGCCGATCAGGTTGCTTTCGGGCGGGATCACCGCCTCCGTGAAGAATTTCATCTTGGACCGGTCCGACAGCATATTGGCCATGCTGTCGCGATCCGGCAGCAATTTGCGCCCGATGGTGGACATGTAGATCAAGCCCCAGGCACAGACGACAAGACCAATTGGCATGATCTCGAAAATGCCAAACGGCTCCATCCCCTGCGCCCGCGCGACCCCGTCAACCAGCAGGTTGGTGGAGGTGCCAAGCAGCGTCAGAGAGCCGCCCATGATCGCCGCATAGCTCAGCGGAATCAAAAGCTTGGACGCCTTGGTGCCCAAGGTTTTGCTGAGCTGTACAACAACCGGGATCATCACCACCACCACCGGCGTGTTGTTCATGATCGCAGAGGCCCCCATCACCGACAAGATCACCCCCACCACCGCCAAACGCGGATTGCTGCGGGCGTATCGCTCGGCCAGACGGGTCAGGACATCCAAAGCCCCGGTACGCACCAACGCCCCCATGACGATGAACATTGCCGCAATGGTCCAGGGCGCCGGGTTGGACAGCACCGCCCGCGCGTCCTCATAGGGCAAGACCCCCATCGCCAGAAGGCTCGCGGCACCGGTCAGCGCGACGACCTCCGTCGGAAGGGTTTCACGCAGAAACAGGATAAACATGATCACCACAACCGCGAGCGTCAGAACGGCGCTGCCGGTTTGGGAAAGGCTAAAAAGCTGCATAGGTCAGGCCCATCCGCCAAAAAAGAGTGACGCCAAGTGTCGCCTGTCCGCGCATCCGCCGCAAGGGCACCTTTGACGCAATCGAAGGTGCAAAGGGGGCCAGCCACCACCGCCGCTGCGCGGCGCTCCCGCCGGAGGTTTTCCGGCCAGATAAAGCTGGGTGCCGCTTTTTTTCATTTTGCCCTTAAACCTCTGGGCTCCGGGGCAAAGCGCCGGGTGTTCTCCTCGCACGTGGGGCGGAATTAGGGGGCGCTGGTTTGCAACAAACCGCCATCGCGCACCGGAACGATGCGGGTGGCGCGGCCCGTGCGGTCGTCGGTTTCGATATAGACACCCGACAGCGTTGCCTCGGCATTGGCCGGTGTGAACCGTTCCTTGGGCATGCCCGTGATAAACCGCCGCATGGGTTCGGTTTTCTCCATGCCGATCACCGAATGATAGTCGCCGCACATGCCGGCATCGGTCAAATAACCCGTGCCGCGCGGCAGGATCATCGCATCGGCTGTGGGCACATGGGTATGGGTGCCCACGACCAGCGAGGCACGTCCGTCACACCAATGCCCCATGGCCATTTTCTCCGAGGTTGCCTCGCAGTGAATATCGACGATGATCGCTGAGGCCAGCCCGCCCAGGGGATGGGTTTTCAGCACAGTATCCAGCGCCGAAAACGGGTCATCAAAGGGCCGTTTCATAAACACCTGCCCCAATGCCTGTGTGACCAGCACCTTGCGCCCGTTCTTGGATGTAAACAGCCGTGCGCCTTTGCCCGGCGCGGATTTGGAAAAGTTCAGCGGCCGGATGATGCGCGGCTCTTGTTCGATAAAAGACAGCATGTCCTTTTGGTCAAACGCATGATCGCCCAGCGTCAGGCAATCCGCCCCCGCCTCAAGCAGCAGTTTGGCATGCGCGCCGGACAGCCCCATGCCGCCGGTTGCGTTTTCGCCGTTGACCACGATGAAGTCGAGCTTCCACTCGGTCCGCAGACGGCCCAGATTTTCCGTGATGGCACGGCGCCCCGCGCGGCCCATCACATCGCCAAGAAAGAGTATTTTCATGGCATCAACCGGTACGCGGACACGGGCCGAACAGCAAGTCTAACCTGAGGGCAAAACCCGTGGTTCAACCGCCGCGCGGAATATCGATGATGCCCTGTTCGGTCACTATCAGATCGAGCGGCTGGTCCGTCGGCTCTAGCGGGACATCTGCGTCTTCCTGCCCGGCAAAGGCAAAGCCGATGGCCATGGTTGGCCGTTTGGCTCGCAGCATTTCCAGTGTCCGGTCGTAAAAGCCGCCGCCGTAGCCCAGCCGGCCGCCATCCCTGTTGAACGCCAGGAGCGGCACAATCAGGATCTCAGGTTCAAAGAATTCCGGATCGGCGGGGATCATCGCGCCAAAGGCACCGCTGACCATCTGCGTGTCCGGGGTCCAGGCCGCGAATTTGAGCGGTGTTGCCGCCGCCTCAATCACCGGAACGCCCACGGGGCCATGGGCGCAGGCCTCAGCCATAGCCGGGGTCGGGTCAATCTCGGTGCGGATTGGCATGAAGCCGGACAAAGGCACGCCGCGATAGCCTGCCAGAACCTCGCTCAGATAACCCGCCTGCGCCGCATTTGCGTTTTCAAACAACGGCTTGCGACGGGCGAAAGCCGCCTTGCGGGCCGCGTCCTTGATCGCTGCAAGATCGGTCACAGCAGCACCGCCGCCGCAAGGCCGAGAAAGGCAAAGAAGCCGACGACATCTGTCACCGTGGTCACAAAGGCGCCCGAAGCCAGCGCCGGATCCACGCCGATGCGCTCAAGCAAGATCGGGATACCGGTGCCTGCCAATCCAGCCACCACCATATTGATCACCATCGCCACCGCAATCACATAGCCCAGTGCAGGCGAGCCGAACCAGATAATCCCCACAACGCCCATAATCAGCGCAAAGATCAACCCGTTCACCAGCCCCACCAGACATTCGCGCCGGATCACCCGCCAGACGTTGGAGCCGGTCAAATCCTTGGTGGCGATGGCCCGCACGGCCACGGTCAGACTTTGCGTGCCGGCATTACCGCCCATGGAGGCCACGATGGGCATCAACACCGCCAGCGCCACGATCTGCGCAATGGCCGCCTCGAACTGGGAAATCACCATGGAGGCTGCAATCGCCGTCACAAGGTTCACCGCAAGCCAGGGCAGACGTTGCTTGGTGGTCTCTACCACGCGGTCGGACAGCGACCCCTCGCCCACGCCGGCCAGACGCAGGATGTCTTCCTCGTGTTCTTCATCCAATACCGCCATGGCGTCATCAATGGTGATCACACCAATCAGCCGCCCCTCGTCATCGACCACCGGCGCCGAGATGAGGTGATACTGGTTAAACGCATAGGCCACGTCGCCCTCATCGCGCATCGCGGGGATGATCTGAAAGGTCTCTTCGAGGATGTCGCGCAAGGGCGTCGCGCGTTTCGACCGCATCAGCTTGCCCAGCGTTACATTGCCAACCGGATGCAACCGCGGATCGACCATCACGATGTGATAAAACTGATCCGGCAAATCTTCTTCTGCCGTGTTGCGCAGGTGGTCAATCGCCTGCCCGACGGTCCAGTGTTCGGGGGCCATGACCACCTCGCGCTGCATCAAGCGGCCAGCGGAATATTCAGGCCAGTTCAGCGCCTGTTCTACTGCAACCCTATCGGCGTCTTCGAGCACCTCAAGGATCGCCTCTTGCTGATCATCCTCAAGGTCTTCGATCAGGTCGACAACATCGTCGCTGTCCATATCCCGCACGGCCTGGCTCAGCACTTGCGGGGTCAGAACGGCGATCACTTCCTCACGGATAGATTCGTCCAGCTCCGACAGGATCTCGCCGTCAAATTCACGATCATAAAGCCGGACAAGGCGGCTCCGGTCGAAAGCATTGATCTGTTCGAGAAGGTCAGCAATATCCGCCGCATGAAGCGGTTCCATCAATTCGGTCAGCTTTTCGCGGTCGTCGATATCCACCGCATAGAGCACCGAAGCGACGGTTTTCGGCTCCAGCTTGTAAGCCTGACGCTCCGCATCCTCGCCAGTGGCCAGTTCCAGGTCTTCGATCTGTTCCGACATAGCGTGGTCCTCCGTTTGAGGGCGACCATAGGCAAGCGTATGGGGGGTTTCAATGCCACTTGAGACGGCTTTGCGATTGTCCCCGACCTCTGCGGGGCTTAGGGTTGGAGCATGACAAAGCAGACCCTCATTCTTGGCCCCGTGCTCCGCTATACGGGTGATCCACTGCGTGGCCCCTGGCAGGATGCCGTAAGCGTTGACAGCGCGGGCGGGGTTTTGATCAAGGATGGATGGATCATTGAGGTTGGCTCTGGCGCGGCACTGCAAGAGGCGCATCCGCAGGCCGATCTGCACCACTATAACAGCGATCATCTGATTGCGCCGGGGTTTGTCGATGCGCATGTGCATTACCCGCAGACCGCGATCATCGCCTCATGGGGTAAGCGGCTGATTGATTGGCTGAATTCCTACACATTTCCTGAGGAAATGCGCCTGTCGGATCCTGAATATGCCCATCAGATCGCCGGGCGCTATCTGGATCTGACGCTGGCCCATGGCACCACCACGGCGGCGTCCTATTGCACCATTCACCCCCATTCTGCCGATGCCTTGTTTGAGGCGGCGGCAGCACGCGGGCAACGGATTGTTGCCGGGAAAACCTGTATGGATCGCAACGCGCCCGACAGCCTGCGCGACACGGCGCAGTCGGCATATGATGACAGCAAAGCCTTGATCGACAAGTGGCATGGCAAGGGCCGCGCCGGATATGCCATCACGCCGCGGTTTTCGCCCACATCCACGCCCGATCAACTGGCCGCGTTGGGGGCTTTGTGGGCGGAGTATCCGGACTGTCTGATGCAGACCCATTTGAGCGAACAGACAGATGAGATCGCTTGGGTGAAAGAGCTTTTCCCGCAGGCCCGCGATTATCTTGATACCTATGAGGCCCATGGATTGTTGGGGGAACGCGGGCTTTATGGCCATGCGATCCATCTGGAGCCGCGGGAGATTGACCGCCTCAGGGACTGCGGTGCGGCACTGGTGCACTGCCCTACGTCGAATACGTTTATCGGCTCGGGCCTGTTTGACATGGCCGGATTGACGGCGCGCGGCATTCCGGTTGGCCTTGCCACGGACACCGGCGGCGGATCGTCATTTTCGATGCTGCGCACCATGGCGGCGGCTTACGAAGTGGGCCAATTGCGCGGCACGCCCCTGCATGCGGCACAGTTGATCTGGTTGGCCACCGCCGGTTCGGCCCGCAGTCTGCATATCGGCGACAAGATCGGCAGCCTGACCAAGGGGATGGAGGCTGATTTGACGGTTCTCAACCTCAGTTCGACCCCTGCCATTGCACAGCGGGCAGATCAGGCCAGCGATATTTGGGAAAGCCTCTTTGCCACCATCATGATGGGCGATGATCGCGCGATTGCGGATGTCTGGGTCAACGGGCAGAAACGCCCCTAAGGTCAAAGCGCTAACAAGGTGCGGCCAAAACCATCACCCATAGGTGCCCCGGCCCCCTTGCCACGCCGATCTCGCGCAACTCTGGCCGGATCATATTGGCAAGATGGCCCGGGCTTTCTGCCCAATCCTGCATCACCTGGTTCAGGCTGCGTTGCCCTTTGGCGATGTTTTCGGCCACCAGACACCATTGGTAGCCTTGCGCCGTGACACGTTGTCCAACCGTTGAACCATCTCGGCCTTCATGGGCGAAATATTTCCGCTGTGCCATATCAATAGCATGCAACAAGGCCGCATTCTCCAAAGAAAGTGCATAGGTCATTGGTGCATGGCCCTGCGCAATGCGCAGTTCATTGACCGGGCGCAGAACCGCCGGGTCGGCCAGGGCCGGCATCCCAAGAGCCATCGCAAGCACCATCAATAGTGATCTCATACTGCCTCCGCCAATTCACGTGCCATTCTGTTGTGACGTGAAATGGTTGCCTCAAGGTTAATGGTTTGCACATGCCCGTCCCGCACAATCTGCCGGCCTTCGACAAAAAGGTCACGCACCGTGGTCGGCCCCGCCAGCAACAGTGCTGCCGGATCCCAACTGCCAGCACTGGCCAGCCCCTGCACATCCCAGACCGCGATATCGGCGCGTTTGCCAATCTCCAGCCGTCCGCAATCAGGCCGCCCCAGAATATCAGCGCCGCCGCGTGTCGCAATCTCAAGCGCCTCGCGCACGCTCATGGCATCTGCACCCTGCGCCACCCGTTGCAGCAGCATCGCCGTCCGCGCCTCTGCCACCAGATTGCCCGCATCATTGCTGGCCGATCCATCGACCCCCAAGCCAACCGGCACCCCTGCATCGCGCAGCGCCCGCACCGGCGCGATGCCAGATCCGAGCCGGCAATTGGAACAGGGGCAATGGGCGATCCCCGTGCCCGTCTGGGCAAAAAGCGCAATTTCAGCGGCGTCCAGTTTCACGCAATGGGCGTGCCAAACGTCACGGCCAACCCAGCCCAGATCTTGCGCGTATTCTCCGGGGCGACAGCCGAACTGTTCCAGGGAATAGGCAATATCTTCTTCGTTTTCAGCCAGATGGGTGTGCATCATCACACCTTTGTCCCGCGCCAGAACCGCGGTGTTGCGCATCAGATCGCGGCTGACGGAGAACGGCGAACAGGGTGCCAGCGCCACCCGACACATGGAGCCCTCTGCAGGGTCGTGGAAGGCATCGACCAACCGAACACAATCTTCGAGAATGGAATCCTCGTCCTCAACCAGTGCATCAGGCGGCAAACCACCATCACTTTCCCCGATACTCATCGAGCCGCGCGTGGGCTGGAACCGCAGGCCAAGCTCTGCCGCAGCATGGATCGTGTCCTCTAGCCGAACACCGTTGGGATAGAGATAAAGATGATCAGAACTCAGCGTGCATCCCGACAGCGCCAGTTCCGCCAACCCGATCTGCGCCGAAGCAAACATATGATCCGGCGTCATCCGCGACCAGATTGGATAAAGTGTCTGAAGCCAGCCAAATAGCAGCGCGTCCTGCCCCCCCGGCACAGCGCGGGTCAGGTTCTGGTACAAATGGTGATGGGTGTTCACCAGCCCCGGAGTGACCACACAGCCCGAGACATCCACCACCTCCGCCCCTCCGGAAAGACCCTGCCCGATCTCGGTGATCACACCGCCCTTGAGCCGGATATCGGCTGAGGACAACTCGCGCCGCGCGTCATCCATCGTCAGGATCGTTAGGGCATTTTTCAAAAGGATTTCGGACATGGCTCACCCGTCTTTCGGCAAACCTGTCTCAGATCATGTGCGCATCGGGTGGAAAACAGGCTGAAGAACCGGATGCAGGGGGAACCTAGCCTGCAGTTGACCGCTTGGTCAATATTCTTTCAGGATGGCCAAAGCCTCGGCATGGATTTCGGCATTCGCCGCGGCAATCGCGCGGCCACCATCATGGGCTGGTCCGCCTTGCCAATCCGTGACGACCCCGCCAGCCGCCTGCACCACGGCAATCGGCGCCTGAATGTCATAAGAGTTCAGCCCTGCCTCGATCACCAGATCCACTTGCCCAGCCGCCAAAAGCGCATAGGCGTAACAGTCCATCCCATAACGCGTCAGCCGGGCCTGCGCCGCGACTGCGTGAAATCCGGCTTGATCTGCCGCTGAACCAACCTCGGGGAAAGTCGTAAAGACCACAGCCTCAGACAGAGGTTTCGGCGCGCGCGTCTGCATCGGTCCCATCCCATGCGGGCCGGCAAAGACCGCCCCGTCCGGCGCACCTTCAAAGCGCTCTCCAATATAGGGCTGGTCGATGATGCCAAAAAACGGCCCCTGCCCATCCGACACGGCGATCAATACGCCCCATGTGGGCGTGCCGCTGACAAAACCACGGGTGCCATCAATCGGGTCCAACACCCATGTCAGGCCTGATGTCCCTTGGGATGCCCCGTATTCCTCGCCCAGAATACCATCGCCGGGGCGTTCGCGCGCCAAAATATCGCGCATCGCACGCTCTGCGTCGCGGTCCGCTTCGGTCACGGGGTCATAGCCGCCATCAAGCTTGTTGTCGGCGGTCAATGCAGCATTGCGGAAATACGGCAATATCACCGCACGAGCTGCATCTGCCATCAGATGCGCCACGCGGCGAATGTCACTGTCAAAATCTGTAGATCTGGTCATGGCACCGGCCTGCCACCTCAGGCGAGGCGATGCAAGCCAATGTCATCAATGCTTTCAGGCAACGTCACTGAGAACGCGGGCCAATTCGAACAAACGGCGGCGTTGATCTTCGGGGATCGCATAATACGACCGGATCAGATCCATCGCTTCTTTGTCGCCCATCACGTCGATAGGCACCTTGCCAGAGGTCGTCACCTCGGCACCTTCACCTTCCATACCTTCAAAGAAGAACGCAACGTTCACTTCGAGGGCGTCAGCGATATCCCAAAGCCGGGAGGCGCTGACCCGGTTTGCACCGGTTTCATATTTCTGGATCTGCTGGAACTTAATCCCCACCAGTTCGGCAAGCTTTTGTTGGGTCATCCCGGTGAGCCATCTGCGTTGACGGATCCGCTTGCCTACATGCAAGTCTACTTTATGAGCCATCGTGTACACTCCCCTTCGGCTAAAATGTGCAGTTCGACCATTCTCATGTTCCCCTTCCGCAACGAAGGAGCGCCGACTGTTGAATAAGTCTACAAAACTTAATGGTTGCGAGCAAAACCTTTCGACGCCGTTTTGGCAATAAGTCCGGTCCAGAGGCGCGATCGGATGATTAACGGATGACTCTCCCTATGCTTGCAGATCAGGAAACTCCAAACATCACGACCGCTCAACATGGGTGAAGAAATCTCTGCAAAACATTGAAATACAATGAAGCTTATGGATGTGAGAAATATTCGATTCCACTAAAAGTTGAATAATTGTCTCGAAAAAAATTCTGCCCTGCGCGATTTTATCGCAACGCACAAATTTTAGGCATTCAGCAAAGACCGGCGTCAAACCGCCCGTAAACGGCCCACTTGGCTGGTCGAAAACGCATTTCGCAGGAGGCCCACAAGGGTATCATGCACCTCGTTCTTGGCGGCCCGCCCACCATAAAGATTGATCAGCTGCAATGGCAATTCCGGCAGGGCGCCATCATGGTCGATCTGTTCCATATGCGGGGGTTCGGTGCCCTCGATCATTGCGTTGACCGCCAGATCCGCGCTGACAGCCGCCTCAATCGTGCGGTCGCTGTCGGTATCGAGGGACATCTCCCAAGGCATATTGACCCGGTCCAACGCTGCAGTGACATGGGGCCGGAACGTGCAATAGCGGCAAAAGGCAAGTTTCAGCGGCCGCTGTCGCCATGTTGCACCGCCCGGCGCCCCCAGCCAGACCAGCCGTTTGCGGGCAATCGTGTCACCGCCGCTGTCCACCTCGGGTTCGGTGGTCAGGATGATGTCGCACTCCCCTTTGGCAAATTGTTCCTTCAACGTTCGGGTGTACGAGGCCTCAAGCTGGATCTTCACCCGTGGAAAGGCGGCGTGAAATTGTTTGAGCACCTGCGGGATGGCGGGATAAACGATATCATGCGGCACCCCCAGCGTGATCTCCCCCTCATAGGCGTGATCGGTCAGGCGGGTGATAACTTCGTCATTGAGCGCAATCATGCGCCGCGCATAGGCCAACAATTGTTCGCCCGATGCCGTCAGCGCAATGGTCCGGCCCGTCCGGTCAAGCAATTCGAGGCCCAGCATTTCTTCCAGCCGCTTGAGCTGCATTGAGACTGCCGATTGCGTGAGATGCAGGAAACCGGCGGCGCGGGTGACGCCCCCGGAATCGGCCACCGCAACAAATGAACGCAGTGTCGTGATATCCAGATTTCTCATTCATCAATATCCTTGATGGTCAACATAACAAACATTCAATTTCATTATGCCCATTCGCTGCCATATATCAACCATCGAAATGAATTAAGAAGCTATCATCACGAAAACAGAAAGGTCACTCCCATGACACAGATCACTCTCCGCTCCGCCGGCCTCGCCTCTTCTCGCAGCACGTCTCGCGCTGCTGCCGCCTTGAATGCCATTCAACTGTGGCGCAGCCGCCGTGCGCTGGCCCGTCTGGATGCACGTATGCTTGAGGATATCGGTGTCTCTGCCGAAGCCGCCGCGGCAGAAGCCTCCCGCGCGCCTTGGGATGTCCCTGCCTATTGGTTGAAATAATCGGATGCCAATCCCCCTCATGACACAGGTTCACCCTTGAAAAACGGGACCATAGGCCCAATATTCCTCTCAATACTTCGCGCGCGTTGCGTGAGGGTGAACCTATTAGTCAATTGGAGGTCTTGAATGGCTGACGTGAATACGATCCGGGCCGCAGCCGGAGCCCGCGCCGCCGAAATCGATGCGGGTCTGCGCGCCCATATGAATAAGGTCTACGGCACAATGTCGATCGGCATGCTGATCACATTTGCCGCCGCTTGGGCCCTATCCGGCCTTGCCGTGACAGCAGATCCATCTGGCGCATCCGCGCAGATCGGTCCTGACAAATATCTGACTGGCCTCGGTTACGCGCTTTATGCCTCTCCGCTGAAGTGGGTTGTGATGTTTGCGCCGCTGGCCTTTGTCTTTGGCTTTGGTGCCGCGATCAACCGCATGTCGGCGGCCACCGCGCAGACCGTGTTCTATCTTTTTGCCGCAACGATGGGTGTTTCCATCAGCTCGATCTTTCTGGTCTTCACCGGCTATTCGATCGCGCAGGTGTTCTTGATCACCTCGATCGCCTTTGCCGGTCTGTCCCTCTGGGGCTATACCACAAAGAAAGACATCTCCGGCTGGGGTAGCTTCCTGATCATGGGCGTGATCGGTCTGATCGTTGCGTCTATCGTAAACATCTTCCTCGCCTCTTCGGCGCTGATGTTCGCGATCTCGGCCATCGGTGTTCTGATCTTTGCCGGTCTGACCGCCTATGACACCCAGAAGATCAAAACCGAATACCTGGCCCACGCCCACCACGGCGATACGGAATGGCTTGGCAAAGCGGCGATCATGGGTGCGCTGAACCTCTATCTGGACTTCATCAACATGTTCATGTTGCTGCTCCAGTTGTTCGGCAATCGCGAATAAAGACGGAAAAATCCGCGATGAAGGCCGGTCTCGAATGAGGCCGGCCTTTTTGTTTGTGCCCCTTTGACGCCGCAGCACGTGGCGCAGCGCTGCGCAGTGAGTATTGAGGGCCCAGCCCCCTACGAAAAGTTGAAGGGAGAGGGGCGTCAGTGCGGCGGCAAGGTTTCTTTCAGCCACTCCCGCAGCGCGCGGGGACTGGTCAGATGCACGATCCTTTTGTCCGCCGGGGCCGTTTGGATCAGCGAGGTGATCTTGGCGCGGGCGCTGTGCCTTGTGGTCCAGATCAGGCGGTAGAAGGCCCAGGTTTCCGGGTGCAGCCTTTCGCGGCAGCCCTGCGGCAGATCGGGCCGGGCCTGACCGAGATAGCGAAACAGCCGTTTGGTCACCCGCCACAGGCGCAGCCCCACCGGCAGATCCAGCCAGATCAGCGTATCGGCACGGGCCAGGCGGCTTTCATAGGTGCTGGACATCCCGCCTTCGAACACCCATTCATCCTGCGCCTCTACCGCCCGTGCCAGAGGTATTTTCTCGGCCTTCGTGCGCTCAACCCAGTTATCCTGCCAATGGATCAGATCCATGTGGAAAACGGACAGCCCTGTCCGTTCCCCCAGCAGGCGCGCCAGGGTGGATTTACCCGATCCCGGCCCACCGACAATCATCACACGTTTCATTGATCACCCTCCCCCAAACGCAAAAAGCCGCGCATGAGCGCGGCCTTAAAGCGATCCAAAGGAACAGATCTTACTTGATCTTGCCTTCTTTGTATTCCACGTGCTTGCGCGCAACGGGGTCATACTTACGGACAACCATCTTTTCCGTCATGGTGCGTGCGTTCTTCTTGGTCACGTAGAAATGGCCTGTGCCCGCGGACGAGTTCAGACGGATCTTGATCGTGGTTGGCTTTGCCATCTTGTCATCTCCTGCTGCACCTTAGACCATCGGGCGGGTGCGTGAATTCTGAAACCCGGCTTGTAACGGGATGCGGCTGCGTGTCAACAGCAAAAGCTATGGGAAATCATGCTTTCCTCACAACTCGATGCGCACATCGTGCATCCACAGTTTTGCAGGCCGTGACAACATGAAAACCACCACATCGGCCAGATCACCTGGTTCGGTGAAAATATGGTTTGGCACATCCTCGCCTGCCTTGTCGAACATGCCGGTGTTTGTACCGCTTTGATAAAGCCCCGCCACCCGCACACCACTTTCGGCCTCATCTTGCTTGAGCACATCGGTAAAGCCGCGCATGCCATATTTGCTGGCGGTATAGACCGATTGCCCGGCCTGCGCCAAAACGCCGGATTTGGAAACGACGTTGAGAATCGCGGCCTCCTCGCGGCTGCGCAACCCCGGCAAGAGGGCACGGGTCAGGTGGATCGCGCCATTGAGATTGGTGGCCAGTGTTGCCTCAATCATGGCCGGATCAATGCTGTCGAGCGGGCCGGCCTTGTGCCAGATGCCAGCGTTGTTGATCAGAATGTCGATGGGGCCGAAGCCATCGAGAATCGCCGTTACAACAGCGTCAATCTGTTCGGTTTGGGCCAGATCACAGACAAAACCCTGGGCCTCCGGTGCGCCCGCCCGAAGCGCCTCTGCGGCCACGGCATCCAGACGGCCTTTGTCGCGCCCCAGCGCCGCGATGCGCAGGCCCTGAGCGGCAAGTTTGAGACAGATGTGCCGCCCGATGCCATCGCTGCCACCCGTGACGAGGGCAGATTTTCCAGTGAGTTGCATGGGATGGCTCCTGTCTGCGCTCTGCGTTGGGCGGGGCGCGGAAAATTTGAATTTTCCGGTCCGTTTTCTTGGAAGAAAACGGCGCCGGGTCATAAATGCGCGGAAGGCCTGTAAGCCGGATTCTGTCCAGGGCTTGCGCCCCTGGATGACCATTCCTCTGACCACACCGTTGCCGGTGCAGCTATAGCTGCCAACCCGAACCTGCTGGGGCAAAAACAGCCCCGCCCCCTTGCGGTGGCACGCGGTCCCTATTTGGCATTGCTCCCGGTGGGGCTTGCCGTGCCGCCCCTGTTGCCAGCGGCGCGGTGGGCTCTTACCCCACCGTTTCACCCTTACCCCTCCGGCGGTATCGGTTGCCCGACACAGACCCGCAGGGGCGGTTTCATTTCTGTGGCGCTCTCCGTCGGGTTGCCCCGCCCGGGCGTTACCCGGCACCGTTGTTTTTTGGAGTCCGGACTTTCCTCGACGATTTGCATCGCCGCGGTCATCCGGCCTTCCGCGCAAGGTGCGGCGTAGCGCGCCGACGCCGCTGTCGTCAATGGCTGCTCGGGCGGGATTGAGTATTTAAGGGCCAAAAAGGGGGAAGAGTGGCGTCAGCGCAGCGGCGGGAGGTTCAGGTCATCCGGATGCAATGCGCCTTGCCGCCAAGGGGCAAAACGCAGCCGTGTGGCCGCGAGCAAATCGTTCAGCGGCACGTCAGCGGTAAATCCAGCGGCGCGAGCGGCCGTGCGGAAACTGTTTTCGGTCACGTCTTGCGCTGTGGCGGAAGGGCCAGCGGGCCGCGCGAGCCCTTGGCGCGCGAGCCGTGTCCAGTCAAAGCGCGGGCCCGGGTCGCATTTGCGGCCCGGCGCCATATCGGAATGGCCGATCACGCCTTCGGGCGCGATATTCCAGCGGGTCATGATCTGACGCAGAAGGGTTTCCAGCGCCCGCATTTGCGGTTCTGAAAAAGGATGGGCACCGGTGTTGTCCAGTTCGATCCCGATGGAGCGGGAGTTGACATCGGATTGTCCGGCCCATTCCCCGGCACCGGCATGCCAGGCGCGGCGGTCCTCCGGCACCAGCCGCAGGATCTCACCATTGTTTGCAATCAGGTAATGGGCGGACACCTCCGCCTCCGGATCGCACAGGCGGTCACGGGCGGCGGCGGCGCTGTCCATGGCGGTGTAGTGGATCACGATCAGGCTGGGCGTCAGACCGTCCCGGCGCGGGCCGCAGTTGGGCGAAAGGTGATCCCTGATCGCAGGGCCTGTCACGTCAGCCTTGGGCCGCGCGGCGGAACGGGGTTGGATCCCAATCGCAGGCAAACCCATCGCCATCAGGGTCCATGCCTTTGCGGTCCTTTTGTGGACCCCCACGGGCGAGGAAATCAATCTGCGCCTGATCTGGCGTGCTGAACGAGCGGCAGGACCGGGCGTATTTTGCCGCCTTGTTCAGGCCGATGCGGCGATAGATCTGTTCGCCAACGGCATTTTTGGTGCTCAGGGCATAGGCCACGATATTCGGGCCGCTATCAACGCGGGTTGGCAGGGCCTGGGGCGTGACCACCTCGTACTGAGCCTTGTTGGCGGCGATACGGGCGGCGTCGTCATCAATGCTGCGCTGGCCCGACACGGCGTCAAAGTTGTTTTCGTTGGAGATCCCTGCCGTGTTTACCACTGCGGGCGGCGGGTTGGTCGGGCTGGCATTGATCGGCACACCGCCGCTGTTTGGCACCCCCGGACGGGTGGCGGCCAGCACGCGGGCGGTTTCCGCTGCGGTGGCGGCGGCGGATGGATCGCTCGGCAGGTTCGGCTGGATCGGCGTTTCCGCTATCACCGGCGTTGCAGGCACGATGCCGGTCAGAGCCGCGTCGCGCTTGCGCTGCTCGGCTGCGAAGTTGTCAAATCCGGCGCCGCGCCCCGAATCCGGGATAGCAGGCTGACAGGCGGCAAGTGTCACGCCTGCGGCGAGAACGAAGAAGGCATGTTTGATCATCTGGACTGCTCTGTCTTTTGACGGTTATTGGCGCTGGTTTACCACCATTTGTCTGCCTTGGCTACAAAGCCTGCCGCCTTCTCAAGCGCATAGGCAGAAGACAGCAGATCTGCCTCTTCCCATGGCCGCCCGATCAGTTGCAGGCCCAAAGGCAGGCCCTGACGGTTCTGCCCCGTTGGCACCGCGATGCCCGGCAAACCGGCCAGGTTGACCGTGACGGTGAACACATCGTTGAGATACATCGCCACCGGATCGGCGTCGGTCATCTCACCCAGACCAAAGGCCGCAGACGGGGTGGCCGGGGTTAGGATGCTGTCGATGCCCTGAGCAAAGACGTCTTCGAAGTCTTTCTTGATCAGGCTGCGCACCCGGCGGGCGCGGTTGTAATAGGCATCGTAAAAACCGGCAGACAGTACGTAGGTGCCAATCATCACCCGGCGTTGCACCTCGTGGCCAAAGCCTTCGGCGCGGGTCTTTTCGTACATTTCGGTGATACCGTCCCCTGCCTCAAGCGTGGCGCGGTGGCCGTAACGGACGCCATCATAGCGCGCGAGGTTCGAGGAGGCCTCAGCCGGCGCAATCACGTAATAGGCTGGCAAAGCATATTTGGTATGTGGCAGCGAGATATCGACGATCTCGGCGCCGGCATCCTTCATCATCGCAATGCCGTCTTGCCACAGGGTTTCGATCTCCTCGGGCATACCATCCATGCGGTATTCCTTGGGAATGCCGATTTTCTTGCCACGAATATCACCCGTCAGCGCCGCCTCGAAGTTCGGCACCGGCAGATCGGCCGAGGTGCTGTCCTTTGGATCATGGCCGCACATCGCCTCAAGCATGATCGCCGCATCGCGCACCGATTTGGTCATCGGACCGGCCTGATCAAGCGAGGAGGCAAAGGCAACAATGCCCCAACGCGAGCAGCGCCCGTAGGTCGGCTTGATCCCAACCGTGCCGGTAAAGGCTGCAGGCTGGCGGATTGACCCGCCGGTATCGGTGCCGGTGGCCGCAAGACACAGATCGGCTGCAACCGCCGCAGCAGAGCCACCGGAGGAGCCACCGGGCGTCAGCGCCGCATCATCATTGCCGCGCCGCCAGGGGTTTACCGCATTGCCGTAAACGGAGGTCTCGTTGGAGCTGCCCATGGCAAATTCGTCCATGTTGAGCTTGCCCAGCATCACCGCACCCTTGTCAAAAAGGTTCTGACTTACGGTGCTTTCATACTCGGGCAGGAACCCTTCGAGAATGCGCGAGCCTGCCTGAGAGGGCACACCCTTGGTGCAGAACAGATCCTTGATCCCGATGGGCAAGCCGCACATCGCAGGTGCTTCACCTGCCGCGAGGCGTTTGTCAGCTGCATCGGCCTGCGCCATCGCCAGATCCGGCGTGTTGTGTACAAAAGCGTTCAGCGCTCCTGCCCCGTCAATGGCCTTAAGGCAAGCTTCGGTCAGATCTTTGGATGTCACATCGCCGCTGCGCAGCGCATCGCGTGCGCCCGCCAGGCCCAGTTTGTTCAGTTCAGTCATTATTCCACCACCTTCGGCACGGCAAAAAAACCTTCGCGGGCATCGGGTGCATTGGCCAACACCTTTTCTTGCTGGTCACCGTCACTCACCACATCTTCACGCCGCTTCAGCTTTTGCGGGGTCACCGAGGTCATCGGCTCGACCCCGTCAATGTCCACTTCGTTCAGCTGTTCAATGAACCCGAGGATATTATTGAACTCCTGCGCCAGCGCCGGCAGCGCCTCAGGCTCTACCTTGATGCGGGCCAGTTTCGCCACGCGGGCGGCGGTGTTTTCGTCGATCGACATGAAGGCTCTCCATCTGCTTGGGCGGCGGTGTATCCTTCCTTTTGCGCCCTCGCAAGGGTGCGCCCTGCCCGCCTCTTCATTTGGCCCAAAAAACCTCCCCCCGGAGGGCCGGCTTGCCGCCAGATGCCGCACTTGCCGCAGCGCCAGAACGGATTATGCTCTCCCCAATCGAAGGGGAGAACACATATGAATATCATCTGGCTTGGCCACGGCTCATTTCGCATCGAAATCGAAGATCAGGTGGTCTTGATCGATCCTTGGCTGAACGGCAATCCGATGATGCCCGAAGACGGTCATGAGGCCGCCACCCAAGGCGTGACGCATATTCTGGTCACCCACGGCCATTTTGACCACATCACCGATGTTGTGGAGATCTCCAAATCCACCGGCGCACCGGTTTCAGGCATGTATGAGCTGGCGCAATACCTCGCGGCGGGCGGTGCGGTGGAAGGGGCGGCCTATAACATCGGCGGCACGAACCCGCTGGGCGAGAACGTGACCGCCGTGATGGTGCCTGCGATGCATTCCTCCTCAACCATGGAGGGGGACAAGCCTCTGGCTATGGGCCGCGAGACGGGATTTATCCTGCGCGGTGAAGGGCATACGGTCTATATCTCAGGCGATACCGGCATCATGGCCGACATGGACTGGATCGGCGATTTCTATAAGCCGGATATCGGTATCTTGTCGGCAGGAGGGTTCTACACCATGGGCATGGCCGAAGCCGCCTATGCCGCCAAGCGCTATTTCAACTTCAAGACCGTGATCCCCTGCCATTACCGCACCTTTGACGCGCTGGAACAATCGGCCAAGGTGTTGGCAGAAGGCCTGCCGGGGGTGAATGTGATTGAGCCTGAGGTGCTCCAGGCGATCAGCCTGTAACTTCTAATTTGTCACCCAATCCATACCCGCAGCATTGCGGGTATAGGTCAAACACCCGTTCTTCCCCTCAAAAGTGATCATCTGATAGGGGTATTGCTGGGTGTTCTGGCTGTCCGTCTCAAAGGTTGCACAAACTTCAAAGCTGTCCGGGCCGGATCGGGTGAACCTGTACTCTGCATCGGTGGCCGGATCGCGGGCATCCGGCTTGCGCCGGTGCCCATGGCAGCGTTCGGGGTTGATCTGCGGATCGCTGTCTCCAAATGCCAAATCAACGGGAAGGTTGCAGCGGTAATATTCCCCGAGTCTGCGCAGATCCTGCGCCCGCTTGGAATCATTCTTCTCCATCCTGGCGAATCCCGGACCGCCAACCACCATCAGCGCGGCAATCACTGCGCCGCAGACAAGCGCCGCAGAGGCGACAAACAAAAGCCTGTTCACGCCGCGTCCCCTTTGCGGATATCCCCCAGATAATAAACAAAAATTAATCCGGAGACTGCGCCGACAACCAACGCTTTGGCCAAGAACTGCAAAGTGAAATCGCCGCTGAGGAAGGCGTAGATCACCGACACCAGATCACCCAGCAACACGCCGGACGCGCCCAGCAAGGTCAGATAGGTCATCCAGCGCCGGATCACAGATCGATACAGCGCCGGATCCGCCGCCAGTTTGCTGCGTTCCCGCGCGGTCAGCCAAAGGTAGGTGGGCGCTGTCACCACGAGAACTGCAATTGCCCAGCGGATGCCATGGCTGCTGCGGTAGCCCGCATCGTCAAAGGCCAGATCGATCAGGTGGTTCAGCAAAAGCACCAGATGGATGGCACCAAACAGCAAGACCCCGAACATCAGGGCGTAGATAAAGAAATCCCGTGCCGACACGGTGGATTGCGGCCTTGGCACCGGCGGCGCGAAGGGGGTGTCAGCCCATGCACTCAAGGCATCTGACACCTCTGATGCGCTCCAGCCTGAGGCCGTCAGGGCCGCTGCAATCTCATCGCGGCTTTTGCCCGCACTCAGTGCATCGCGGGTAAAGCGGGAAAGCTCCTTACTGACAGCCATACCAATTAACCTTTTCTTTTTGCTTCAAAAAACTCTTTCAACATGGTCTCCGCCGCCGCACCATCAATGCCGTCAAACACCTCCGGCACATGATGACATTGCGGATGGGAAAACACCCGTGCCCCCTGCGCGACCCCACCCGATTTGGGATCGGAGGCACCGTAATACAACCGGGCCACCCGTGCCGCCGCAATCGCGGCGGCGCACATCGGGCATGGCTCAAGCGTCACGTAAAGCGCATGGCCCGGCAGCCGTTCCGACCCTGCCGCCGCACAGGCCGCACGGATCGCCAGCACCTCCGCATGGGCGGTCGGATCGTTCAATTCGCGGGTGCGGTTGCCTGCCTGCGCCACAACCTGCCCTCCTGGATCGACGACAACTGCGCCCACCGGCACCTCGCCGCGTGCACCAGCGGCGGCCGCTTCGGCCAGGGCGGCCTGCATGTGGGATCGAAACACCATCCCTTTTCATGCCCGCAATTGCCGCCCTTTCGCAACCCGCACAAACAGGGTAAGCGGGCGGCATGACAGACAATGCCCCCAAAGAGACCCCGAAAGGCGACCGGATCGCCAAAGTTCTGGCCCGTGCCGGTGTCGCCTCCCGCCGCGAGGCGGAGCGCATGATCGAGGCTGGCCGTGTACGCGTGAACGGGGAACAGATCCTGTCCCCCGCACTGAACGTGACCGAAAGCGACACCATCATGGTCGATGGCAACCCCGTGTCAGAACCCGAGCCGCCGCGCATGTGGATGTATCACAAGCCCACCGGGCTGGTGACCAGTGATCGCGACGAAAAGGGCCGCGAAACGATTTACGACAAGATGCCCGAAGACATGCCGCGTGTGATGTCGGTGGGGCGGCTTGATATCAATTCCGAAGGGCTTTTGCTGTTGACCAATGATGGGGGCATCAAACGCAAGCTGGAGTTGCCCAGCACGGGTTGGTTGCGCCGTTACCGCGTGCGGGTCAACGGGCGGCCCAGCGACGAAGCGTTGGAGCCCTTGCGCAAGGGCATCACCATCGAGGGCGAACGGTTTCAGCCGATGACTGTGACGCTGGACCGGCAGCAGGGCGCAAATGCCTGGCTGACCGTGGGTCTGCGCGAGGGCAAAAACCGCGAGATCCGCCGTGCGATGGAAGCCGTGAACCTCAGCGTGAACCGCCTGATCCGCATCAGCTATGGGCCTTTTCAGCTGGGCGAGCTGAAATCCGGCGAGGTCGAAGAGGTCCGCCGCAAGATCGTGCGCGATCAATTGGGACTTGAGATCGAAGATCCCAGCGGCACCGCGCAGAAAAAGCCGAAGGCGGTCCAGAGGTTCTCAAAACGCCGCAGCAGCATGGCCGGAAAACCGGGCAAACCGCGCCGTTAAATTAGGGCGACGGCGCCGCCGGGCATTACCACGCCGCCTCAGGCTCTCCCGTTTCGGCGGGCAACAACGGCCCGGCAGGTTTCAAACGCGCTTCGCCCAGTCGCGGATGCAGGCGCCCCGCGATGCCCCAAGCGACAAAGCTGGCCGCCCCTGCAGCCACAAAGATACCAGAAATCGGCGCGGCCAGCAGGATCAGCCATGCAATTCCCGGTGTCGCAATGCCCGACACATCACGGAACGAGGAATAGATCGCCGACATCTCGGTCCGCTCGGACGGCTTGACCGCCATCAGGAACGGCAGGCCCGCGCAAATATCCAGCAAGATCAAAAAGAAACTCCCACAAAACAGCAGCGCAATCGTGGCCAGCGGCAGACCAGCGACAAAGCCGCCCAGCGCGAAAAGCAACCCACAGGCCATGAAACCGGTGCGCACTGAACGGCGGATCGACCCCGCCTGCATCCAGCGCAACATGACCGGCGAGAGGAACAGCGCCGCATTGGTCAGCGACAACAATATTCCGCCCAGCTGATCCCCCAGACCATTTTCCACAGCGAAAATAGGCAGATACACCACATAGGCCCACCAGCCACAGGACCGGATTACCGCAAAAAGCCAACCCGCGATGAGCCTTGGCTGCTCAAAAAAGCGTCCCAGAAACGACAGCGGATTGGGCGGCGCCTTGCGCGCCCGCGTGATCAGCTTGCCATTGCCAAGCCGCATATAGAGGAACACCGCGAGCATCAAAGCCGCGGCAATGGCGGAAACGATGAAAGGCGCAGGCTGCCAAAAGCTCCAAAGCACAACGCCCAGCACCGGGCCAAGGGTCCAGCCCAAAGCCGAATAGAACATGCGCAATGTCTCGCATTTGCCAAGTTCCACCCGTGCAATGTAGTCCAGCACATAGGCGTTGAAGCAGACAAATGTTGTCACGGTCGCCAGCGAGTTCAGCACCAAGGACGCCACGATCATCTCGGGCTGGCCTGTCATCGCCAGCCCGGCCGAAACAACAAAGCCAAACGCCCCCACCCCATACATCCAGCGGCGCGGCACAAATCTGTTCAGGAAGGGCACCAGCAGCCCAACAAGCAGCGACACCACGCCGATGCAAAAGTAGATCGAACTGATCAGGGCCGCATCTTTCAGCGCATTGTAAATCGCCACGGGATAGACAGAGATCAAAATCCCTCTCGCAACGGCTTCACACCCTGCCAGCATCGCAAACCCTCTGACAGAGGGGGCTGGCGCGTGGCGGATCCATTCGGGAATACGGCGTTCGAACATAAGAAAATTCACCCCATGTTTTTTTGCCAACTTGACTGAGAATCCCTGTTTTTCTGTTCGACCTGCGACACCAAAGCGCGATCACGATGTCGCAAAACCTGTTTGGCGTGCAGCGCAGGGTTGATCCCATGGGTGAGTTTTGGATGGTTTTTCCCCGTCACAGATCATTCACAATCGGAGGGTAAACCCCTATATAATCGATATAAATAAGGCAGACGCCCGGCTAGCCTTGGCATGCCTGTCGGCCGCTGGTCTTTGCGCAAGGGCGCATCGTCTGGCACGGTGTTCATGTTGCGCCTATGTTGGCAGTACGGGGGAAAATTGTGGCACGGCTCTTGCTGATCGTATTGTTTGTTGTGGTGATCGTTGCCATTGGCGCGATAATGCTATCAATCTGGAATGCGGCCACGGCCCCTCGGTCTTCCGGGCCGTCAAGGGGCAACGCGGGAATAAAGGATATGCACATGGGGTCAGGGTCCGTTCGAAGAATGGCATATGTTGCGTTGATCGTGGTGCTGTTTGGCGTCACCAGCGGCTTTCTTGGGGGGCTTTGATCCATGGCCAAACGCTTTGGCGGAAAATACAGCCCCGATGGGCAGGTCGCGCCGGACAGCACGCCGCGAAAACGTATTGAAGTGGACCCCGCAGGTGGGCGCTCAAACGTACTGTTTGCCCCGGCGATTGTGCTGGTTTTTACTTCATTGAATGACGGCGCCACCAGTCTGGCGCTGGGTCTGGCGGGGGCGGCCAGCCTGATCCTTGGAGCATGGCTGCTGCGTGAGGGGTTGCGCGCCGAGGCGGAGTTCAACAGCCGCAAGGTGGCCCGCAAACCAGCCCTTCCCCGCAAAATACTGGCCGCTGCCGCCGCTGGCCTTGGCGCGGCATTGGCGGTTCTGGCCCATCAGGACGGCGGCTTGGCCATCCTAGCGCCGCTGCTGTTTGGCGGCTGCACCGCCGCGCTGCACCTGACGGCCTTTGGCCTTGATCCGATGAAAAGCAAAGGCATGGAAGGCATCGACACCTTTCAGCAAGACCGCGTGGCCCGCGTGGTGGATGAGGCCGAGAAGCTGCTCGCCGGGATGAGCGATGCCATGGCCCGCGCCGGAGACCGCGCCGCAGCCAAGCGTCTGGAGGTTTTTCAGGACACGGCACGCGAACTGATCCGCACAGTCGAAGAAGATCCGCGCGACCTGACAGCCGCGCGCAAATATCTGTCGGTTTATCTGCGCGGTGCCCGCGATGCGACGGCGAAATTTGCCGATATCTATAGCCGATCACAGGACGATCAGGCCCGCGCCGATTACCTTGCGCTGCTTGATGATCTTGACCGAAACTTTGCCGCTCGCACACGCAAATCCCTGCTCGAAGATCGCAGCGATCTGACCGTAGAGATCGACGTGCTGCGCGAACGGTTGTCCCGCGAAGGGGTCCGGCTGGACTGACTTTGCCCTGCAAAACGCATGAAGGAAACTTGATATATGTCTGAAACTGTTCGTGAAAAAGCCAATCAATCTCTCGCCATGGTCGAAGAAGTGACCGCCGTTGTCCTGCCCGAACCGGCGGCGGCCAATGCGGTTGTCCCACTGGAAAAGGCCAACAAGACCCAAAGTGCCGAGATCAAGCGTCGCATGGCCGAGATCGATATGGAAGACACGCAATCCATCGTTTCTTTCGGGTCTGCCGCGCAGGCCGAGTTGCAGGAAATCAGCCAGGCGATGCTGGCCGATGTGCGCAACAAGGACGTTGGCCCCGCAGGTGACAGCCTGCGCAATATTGTCAGCACAATTCGCGGCTTCTCTGTCTCGGAACTCGACGTGCGCCGCAAGCGCAGCTGGTGGGAAAAACTGTTGGGCAAGGCCGCGCCCTTTGCCAAGTTCACCGCGCAATTCGAAAAGGTCCAAGGCCAGATTGACCGGATCACCGATAATCTGTTGAGCCATGAGCATACCTTGCTCAAAGACATCAAGTCGCTTGATATGCTTTATGAAAAAACGCTGCAGTTCTACGATGAGCTGGCGCTTTATATCGCGGCAGGCGAGGCAAAGCTGGCCGATCTCGACGCCACCGTGATCCCTGCCAAAGAGGCCGAAGTCAGCAAAGCCGCCGAAGCCGATCAGGTGATGGTCGCACAGGAATTGCGCGACATGCGGGCCGCACGGGATGATCTGGAACGCCGGGTGCATGATCTGAAGCTGACCCGTCAGGTCACCATGCAATCCCTGCCCTCCATCCGGCTGGTGCAGGAAAACGACAAGTCGCTGGTGACCAAGATCAACTCTACGTTGGTCAACACCGTGCCGCTGTGGGAAACGCAGCTGGCACAGGCCGTCACCATCCAACGCTCTGCCGAAGCGGCCAGCGCGGTGCGCGAGGCCAATGACCTGACCAATGAACTACTGACCTCAAACGCGAAAAACCTGCGCGAAAGCAACAAGATGATCCGCCAGGAGATGGAACGCGGTGTGTTTGACATCGAAGCGGTGAAACAGGCCAACGCCGATCTGATTGGCACCATCGAAGAAAGCCTGCAAATTGCCGACGAAGGCAAAGCCAAACGCGCCGCCGCTGAAAAGGAATTGCAGGAGATGGAAGCGAAACTGCGCGATACGCTGGCCGCAGCCAAGGCCAAGAAGACCGGCCTGGGTGATACCGCTGGCGGCGCGGTTCCGGGGTAGGTACTTGATGACGGCAGGCATTCTTCAGCGCATAACGCGCATTGGGGGGGCGGGCATGTTGTCCGCCGCCCTTGCCGCGTGCAATCTGATTGCGCCCGTCGAGCCTTCGCTGAAACCGCAGGCGCGGCCTGCCGCCCTGCCCGCGCCAGTGGTGGCCAAACCCACCTCTCAAAAAAGCGCGATGCTGCGCAGCTATCTCAATCAGGTGCAGACCGCACAATTGACCCAAGGGTTGCTGCGCCGCGACGGCGGCGGCGCTGACACCCCCTTTACCGCCGATATGCTGGCCCGCAACTTTGAGAAAATCGCCTTTTTCAACGAATACGACGGCAACTTCTCCGGCCGGGGCGGCCAAAGCCCCCTGCGCCGCTGGGATATGCCGGTACGGATGGACGTCATCTTTGGCGCCGGGGTGCCGCCATCGCAGCGCGCTGGCGACGCCTATGACGTGCGCCGCTATGCAGGCCGGCTGGCGCGGATCACCGGCCATCCGATTTCCACCTCCGGAACGCCGAATTTCCTGGTGATCATCGCCTCCGAAGACGACCGCGCCGAGGCGTTGGTGGAGGCCGCAACGCGGGTGCGCGGGATCACCGCAAACAGTCTGCGGGCGTTGCGCAACATGCGCCGTGACACCTATTGCGCCGTGGCCGCCTATGCCGCCGGGCCGGATGCCAACACCTATACCGCCGCTGTCGCGATCATTCGCGCCGAAAACCCCGATCTGCTGCGCCTCAGCTGCATCCATGAAGAGCTGGCCCAAGGTCTTGGCCTTGCCAATGACAGCCCGGCCGCGCGGCCTTCGATCTTTAACGACGACGACGAATTTGCGCTGCTCACGGGCCATGACGAACTGCTGCTCAAGATGCTATACGATCCGCGCCTGCGCCCCGGCATGAGCGCCGCCGAAGCGGCGCCGATCACCCGTATCATCGCACGCGAACTGACCGGCGGGCCGTTGTGAGCCTTCCCATTTCTGACCAATAAAGGACCAACCTCATGGGTATTTTCGATTTCCTTTCCGGCGAATTCATTGATGTCATTCATTGGGTGGATGACAGCCGCGACACCATGGTCTGGCGGTTTGAGCGTGAAGGCCATGAGATCAAATACGGGGCCAAGCTGACCGTGCGCGAGGGGCAAGCGGCGGTTTTTGTGCATGAAGGGCAATTGGCGGATGTCTTTACCCCCGGCCTGTACATGCTTGAAACCAACAACATGCCGGTGATGACCACGCTGCAGCACTGGGATCACGGTTTCAAAAGCCCGTTCAAATCCGAGATTTATTACGTCAACACCACCCGGTTCAACGATCTCAAATGGGGCACCAAGAACCCGATCATCGTGCGCGATCCCGAATTTGGCCCTGTGCGCCTGCGCGCCTATGGCACCTATTCCGTAAGGGTCAGCGATCCGGCGCGGTTCCTGACCGAGATCGTCGGCACCGATGGCGAGTTTACGATGGACGAGATCAGCTATCAGATCCGCAACATTATCGTGCAGGAATTTTCCCGCACCATCGCCCGCGCCCAGATCCCGGTTCTGGACATGGCCGCGAATACCCGCGAGCTGAGCAAGCTGGTCGGCACCGAGATCGCGGCGCAACTGGCGGAATACGGGCTGGCCATGCCGGAGCTGTATATCGAAAACATCTCCCTGCCGCCCGCGGTTGAGGATGTGCTGGACAAGCGATCCTCCATGGGAGTGATCGGCAATCTGAACGAATACATGCAGTTTCAGGCCGCTGAGGCATTGGGCCGTGATGGTGGGGGTGCGGCAGCCATTCAAGCGGGTCTGGGTGCAGGTCTGGGTATGCAGATCGGCCAGGCCGCTGCGCAAGCCGGGCCATGGGGCGCACGCCCACAGGTGGCTGCGGCCCCCGCCACCGCCCATATCCCGCCCCCGCCGCCACCTGTCGAACATGTCTGGCACATCGCGGTGGACGGTGAGACCACGGGACCATTTTCCAAAGCCGCGATGGGGCGCAAGGCCGCCGACGGCAGTCTTTCGCGTGAAACCTACGTTTGGACCCCCGGTCAGGATGGATGGCAACGGGCCGAAGACGTGGCCGAACTGGCCCAGCTTTTTACCGTATTGCCACCGCCCCCGCCGGGCGCGTGACGAAGGCGCGAAACTTTTGCGCGGTGTTGTCCGTGGCTGTGCCATGATGACCCGTTTGTTTCGCCCCTCGTTTCAACTGCCCAAATGGCTGCCGCAGCGGCGCACCTGGCTCAAGGCGATGCATTGGGCCATGGTGCCCATGCTGATCTGGTTCCTTCTGGTCACGCCGGATGATGTCCTGCCGTTTGGGCCAAAGGCATTTCAGGCCCATTCGATGCTGGCGCTGATCTTTGTCACGCTTTGCCTGCTTTGGACCGCCGACTATATGCGGCGCGGGTTGGCCAGCCGTCCGGGGCCGAAATTGCCGCCCTGGGCGCGGCGGGCGCATCAATGGATGCACAAGGCCTTGATCTGGGGTTTGTTCGGTGTCGCACTCAGCGGTTTTTTCCTTGGGCTGACTTCCTTTACCCTGCTCAAGGCCGGAGGGTTCCTGCCCATCGCCCCGCCTCTGGGCCTGCGCCGCGCCAATGAGATTATCGGCCAGATCCACATCTATGAATTTTACCTGTTGGCCCTGATCGCCATTTGCCACGCCGCGTTTCATATCTGGCGGCACCTGCGCCTGCGCGACAACGCTCTGCGCATCATGGCGCCCAAACGATTGCATCCTTTTTTGTAGGCCCGCAGGCGGCGGCACTGGCACCCGGCGGTCAAGGCCGCTATGTCTGTGGCAAGACGAACGAGGCCCCGATGACTGATCCTCACATGCCCCCCGCCCCCGTGGCTGAACATCGATTTCCCTGCGACACCTGTGGATCGGACCTGCGGTTTGATCCCGGCGCGGCACAATTGGTCTGTGATCATTGCGGCAACACCGAAGCCATTGCAGGCACCGCCCCGCGCAGCCACGCCATCGCAGAACTGGATCTGCGTTCCGGACTGGCCGCCGATCTGCCCAGCGCCGAGATGGAAGAGACCCGCGTCACCACCTGCCCCAACTGCGCGGCGCAGGTGGAGTTTGAGGCAGGAAAACACGCCGCTGAATGCCCTTTCTGCGCTACCCCGGTGGTGGTTGATACCGGCACCCACCGCCATATCAAACCCCGCGCCGTGCTGCCCTTTGCCTTGGCCGAAGAGACCGCCCGCGATGCAATGACCAAATGGCTTGGCGGATTGTGGTTTGCACCCAACGGCCTCAAGGAATACGCCCGCAAGGGGCGGAAAATGCAAGGCATCTACGTGCCCTATTGGACCTATGATGCGCAAACGCGGTCCTCCTACCGGGGGGAGCGCGGCACGGTCTATTATGTGACCCGCACCGTCACGCGGGATGGCAAGAGGGTGCAGGAACGGGTTCAAAAGGTGCGCTGGTCCCCCGCATCTGGCCGGGTTGCGCGGTTTTTCGATGATGTGCTGGTGCTGGCGTCCAAATCCCTGCCCAAGAAATACACCGACGCGCTGGAGCCTTGGGACCTGTCCGGGCTTGCGCCCTATGCCCCTGAGTACCTTGCCGGATTTCGGGCCGAGGCCTATGCGGTTTCGCTTGAGGATGGATTTGTCGAGGCGCGTGCGCATATGGACCGTGTGATCGAACGGGACGTGCGGTTTGACATCGGCGGCGACCGGCAGCGGGTCCATGATGTGGACACCGCCCTGTCTGACCTGACCTTCAAACATATCCTTCTGCCAGTCTGGTTGGCTGCGTACAAATATCGCGGCAAGACCTACCGTTTTGTCGTGAACGGAACCTCTGGCCGGGTGCAGGGCGAACGCCCCTATTCGGCCATCAAAATCACCATCGCGGTGATCCTTGGCCTGTTGGCCGCCGGGGTCATCGGCTATTTTGTGGCGCAAAATCAATGACCCAGATCGATACCCTGACCGATATCCTCAAGGCACGGCATTCATGCCGGGCCTTTCGCCCCGATCCGGTGGCCGATAGCACCATCACCCAGATCGTAAAAACCGCCCGCCATGTGCCCAGCTGGTGCAACGCCCAGCCCTGGCAGGTCAGCGTGACCAAAGGCGCCGGCACCGAGGCGTTTCGCCAGTTGATGCTGGAGACCGCCAGTGCGGGCGGCGTGCCGCAGCCTGATCTGCCATGGCCCAAAGGGTATTCCGGCGCCTATGCTGAACGGCGGCGCACCTGCGGTTTCCAGCTTTATGACGCGGTGGGCATCGACAAATCGGACCGCAAAAGCCGTCAGGAACAAATGTTGCGCAACTACGCGCTGTTTGACGCGCCGCATGTGGCGATTGTGCATTCCCCGGCAGAGCTTGGCCCCTACGGTGCGATGGACAGCGGTGGATTTGTCACCGCCTTTACCCTCGCCGCCACCGCGCTTGGCGTGGCCACTGTGCCGCAAGCGGCGATTGCAGCCTATGCCCCGCAGGTGCGCGAACATTTTGGGCTGGGCGATGATCGTCTGGTGCTTTGCGCGATCTCTTTTGGGTATGCCGATACGGATCATCCGGCGAACACGTTTCGCACTGAACGGGCGGAACCATCAGATATTATCCATTGGAAAGAGTGAGATGCGCGCAGTTCTTCAACGTGTAACGCAAGCCTCCGTCACGGTAGATGGCGTAGTGATCGGGCAGATTGAGAAGGGTCTGATGATCCTTGTCTGCGCCATGCCCGAGGACGATGAAAAAACTGCCGAGGCGCTGGCGCTCAAGATTTCCAAGCTGCGGCTGTTCAAGGATGACGCGGGCAAGATGAACCTGTCCCTGGCCCAAACCGGCGGCGCGGCCTTGGTGGTCAGCCAGTTCACATTGGCCGCCGACACCTCGCGCGGCACGCGGCCGGGATTTTCCTATGCGGCCAAACCTGACGCGGCCAAGGCGCTTTATCTGCATTTCGCCGATCAACTGCGCGGCCTCGGCATTCCGGTGGAGACTGGCGAGTTTGGCGCGGATATGTCTGTGGCATTGGTCAATGACGGGCCGGTAACTATCTGTCTGGACACCGAGCGGCCCTAGCCCGGTTTCGGCTCCAACAATTCAATCTCGACAAAAGCGCATTCAAAATCGTTGCCGTTGATCACATCGTGCTCAACGCCCAGCTCGCGATAATAGGGCACGCCGTTTTTCATCTCTGCGGTCACACGTTCTCCACCGCCAAGATCAATTTCAAGAACGCCGTCAAACAGCGGGACAACCACGTAATCATAAGCATGGCGGTGCCAGCCGGTGTTGTCCCCGCGCTTGGCAAACCGCCATTCGGTGACTTTGACCCGCTCGTTTTCGATCATGACTTTGGGCACAGCGGTGCCAGCATCAGAACACATTCGGTTTCTCCCGTTGGGACATGATGAAAGGCTGTCCGGTTTTCCGGGCAATCTATAGGTCCAAAGTATACTGTGGATTAGGTCCAGTTCTCTCACCCCGCTTTTCCATCTGCTTGACAGAATCAACGATCCCTCGGACGGTCGCGACATGACAAGCACCCCCAACGCATTGCGCGAGATCACCGAAGAGCCCGACATGGGTATCACTCTTTCTGATGGATGCCGCCTGTCGGCGCGGGTTTGGATGCCCAAAGACGCGGGCGATGATCCGGTGCCGGTGATCCTTGAATATCTGCCTTACCGCAAGCGCGACGGCACCTGCGCGCGGGATGCGTTGACCCATCCGTGGTTTGCGATGCGCGGCTATGGCTGTCTGCGCGTTGATATCCGCGGCAATGGTGACAGCGAAGGACTGATGGAGGACGAATACACCGCACAGGAACTCAGCGACGCTGTTGAGGTGATCAACTGGGCCGCCGCGCAGCCGTGGTCCAACGGCAGTGTCGGCATGATGGGGATCAGCTGGGGCGGGTTCAACGGGTTGCAGGTTGCCGCGATGGATCCGGCCCCGCTCAAGGCAGTGATCACCCTGTGTTCCACTGTGGACCGTTTTGCCGATGATATTCATTACAAGGGCGGTTGCCTGCTCAATGAAAACCTCGGCTGGGGCGCGACGATGTGGTCCTATTCCTCCCGTGCGCCGGACCCGGCCCTGCGCCCCGATGACTGGCGCGAGATGTGGCTGGAGCGGTTGGAGCATGAGCCGTTTCTGCCCGCCCTTTGGCTGCGCCACCAGCGCCGCGATGCCTATTGGCGGCACGGATCGGTTTGTGAAGATTTCAGCGCAATCAAGGCCAAGGTGCTGGCCATCGGCGGCTGGGGGGACGCCTACAAGAACGCCGTGCCGCAACTGGTTGAGGCATTGCCGGGGGCCAAAGGCATTGTCGGCCCTTGGGTGCACAAATATCCGCATTTCGCCGTGCCGGAACCGCGCATCGGCTTTCTGCAAGAGGCGCTGCGCTGGTGGGATCATTGGCTCAAGGGGGAGGAAACCGGCGTGGAGGATGATCCTGACTACCGCGCCTATTTGATGGACGGTATGCGCCCCGCGGCCTGGTACGCAGAACGCCCCGGCCGCTGGGTGGCAGAAGACAAGGGCGCGACCAGCCATCTTGAAATCGCACAATTGCATCTGACCGATGATGGATTGACCGAAACGGCGGGCCCACTGGATGCGCTGGTGTCCTCTCCCGCGCATTGCGGTGCGGATGCGGGGGAATACTGCGCGATATGGCTGGGGCCGGAAATGCCCGGCGACCAGCGCCATGATGATGCGCTGTCGCGGTGCTTTGACAGTGGTCCCCTGACCCGAGACATGGATATCGTCGGGGCGCCGCGTCTGTCATTGACCGTGGTCTCCGACCAGCCGCAAGCCCAGATCGCCGTGCGCCTGAACCACATTCACCCCGATGGTGCATCAACGCGGATCACCTATGGGGTACTGAACCTCAGCCATCGCAACAGCGCAGCAGAGCCGCAGCCGATGCAGCCGGGTGTACCTGAGGGGGTTTCTTTTGCTCTTGATCACATCGCCTACCGCGTGCCCAAAGGGCATCGCCTTCGGGTCTCGGTCTCGGATGCTTATTGGCCGCTGATCTGGCCCTCGCCAGAAAAAACCGAACTGCGGCTGACCAGGGGCACGATCGCCCTTCCCCAACGCCCGACGGCTGGCGGCGATGAATATGTCTTTGCTCCGCCCACCGCCGCCGATCCGTGGCAGACCGAAACCCTGCGTGATGAAAACCACATCCGCCGGCAGGAAACCGATATGGTCACAGGCCGCGTCAGCCTGATCATCGAGGATGATTTTGGCGCTGTGCGCGATGCCGATCACGGGCTGATCACCAGTTCCATCGCCCGCGAAAACTGGAGCATTCATCCCGACGATCCAACCTCGGCGCGGGGCATCTGTCATTGGACCGACGAATTGCAAAAAGACGACATCCGGATGCGCACCGAAACCCGCTGCGAAATGTGGTCAGACGCCACGAAATTTCACCTGACCGCCCGAATCGAAGCCTTTGAAGGGAATGACCTGATTTATTGCAGAGATGTCGAAGACAGCATTGATCGCGACAATCTGTAGTCACAACGACATGAACACCCGTTATTAACCCTTGCAGCAACAGACGAAATGCGCAAACTTGACTCCACAGTCAATAAAACCGCGAGCAACGCGGCGAACCACGATACAACCGGGAGAACCTAAATGAATGATCAACTGAATTACCTGACGGAGAAAGTGGCCAAGGGCCTGATGACCCGTCGTGAGTTTGTCGGCCGCGCCGCTGCATTGGGTGTGACGGCAGCCGTTGCAAACACCATGCTGGCCAGCTCTGCCAAAGCGGACACGCCCAAGCGTGGCGGCATGATGCGCATCGGCTCGTCCGGCGGCGAAAGCACGAACACTCAAGATCCGGCTCTGACCGCATCAGAAGTGCCTTTGAACAACCTGCGTGCCTGGGGCGAGACATTGGTCGAAGTTGACCCAAGCGGCGAGCTGGACTTCCGCATGGCCGAAAGCGTCGAAGCCTCTGCAGACGCCAAGACATGGTCCTTCAAGATCCGCAAGGGTATCCCGTTTTCCAACGGCAAAGACATGACACCAGACGACGTCATGAAAACCATGGAGCGTCACAGCAACGAAGACAGCCAATCGGGTGCTTTGGGCATCATGAAGGGCATCGCGAACATGAAGGTCGACGGCGACAACTTTATTGTTGAGCTGGACACACCTAACGCTGACCTGCCGTTCCTGATGGCGGACTATCACCTGATGATCCAGCCCGGCGGCGGCATGGACAACCCCGGCGCGGGCATCGGCACGGGCCCCTACACCATCGAGATCGACGAACCCGGCGTGCGCCATGCGTTCAAGCGCCGTGACGATTACTGGGACAGCGACAACCGTGGTTGGGCCGATGAGATCGAACAGCTGGTTTTGAACGATGCAACCGCCCGTACCGCGGCGCTGCAATCCGGTCAGGTCCATATCATCAACCGCGTTGACCCCAAGGTTGCCGCGCTGTTGGACCGCGCACCGAACCTGAGCGTTCAATCCGCCTCTGGCCGTGGCCACTATGTGTTTATCATGCACATCGACACCGCGCCGTTTGACAACAACGAACTGCGTCTGGCGCTGAAGTATGCAATCGACCGTCAGGAAATGGTGGACAAGATCCTGCGTGGCTATGGCTCTATCGGAAACGACATGCCGATCAACGCCTCCTATCCGCTGTTTGACGAAACCATTCCGCAGCGCGAGCATTCCATCGAAAAAGCCGCCGAGCACTATAAAAAGTCCGGCCACGATGGCAGCCCGATCATCCTGCGTGTTGCAGACGGTGCCTTCCCCGGTGCGGTTGACGCCGCAGCCCTGTTCCAGCAGAGCGCGGCCAAGGCGGGTATCCCGCTGGAGATCAAGCGTGAGCCGAACGATGGTTACTGGTCCGAAGTGTGGAACGTACAGCCCTTCTGTGCCTCCTACTGGGGCGGCCGTCCGGTGCAGGATCAGATGTATGCCACGGCGTATCTGTCCACCGCGGACTGGAACGACACCCGTTGGAAGCGGGATGACTTTGACGCCCTGCTCAACGCCGCCAAGGCCGAACTAGATCAAGCCAAGCGCAAGGACATCTATTCCCAGATGGGCCGCATGCTGCGCGATGAAGGCGGCTTGATCCTGCCAATGTTCAACGACTTCGTTGCGGGCGTGTCCAACAACGTCGGCGGTTACGTGAATGATCCAAACGGCCCTGTGATGAACAACAAGTCTCACATTGCCTGCTGGCTGAAAGACGCGTGATCCGGGCCATTAGCAAATGCACCCGATTTTAAAACTCATTGTCCAGCGCGTTGCGCTGGGCATTATGCTGCTGTTTGCAGCGTCCATTTTGATTTTTGGCGGCACCATGATGCTGCCCGGCGACGTGGCCCAGCAAATCCTTGGCCAGTCTGCGACCCCAGAAAACCTTGCCAACCTTCGGGAAAGCCTTGGCTTGGACGAACCCCCAGTATCGCGTTATTTCCAGTGGCTCGGCGGCATCCTGCAAGGCGATCTGGGCACCGCGCTGACCAATGGCCGCGATATTGCCGAAAGCCTTGGCGGACGTCTTAAGAACACGTTGTTCCTCGCTTTCTGGGCCGCTGCGATCTCGGTTCCACTCGCTATTTTTCTGGGCCTTCTGGCCGTACGTTACAAAGACCGGATCCCCGACAAGGTGATCTCGGCGGTCACACTGACCACCATTTCGATCCCCGAATTTATGATCGGCTATGTACTTATTTACTGGATTTCCATCCGCCTTGGCTGGTTCTCCTCCGTTGCGATCATCAATGACAGCATGTCGCTTGGTGCGAAACTCAACGCCATTGCGATCCCCGTTATGGTTCTGACCCTTGTGGTGCTGGCCCATATGATGCGGATGACCCGTGCCGCCATCCTGAATGTGATGCAATCGGCCTATATCGAAACGGCTGAACTCAAAGGTATGGGCATGCTGCGCATCATTGCCAAACACGCCTTTCCCAACGCCATCGCCCCCATCGTCAACGTTGTGATGATCAACCTCGCCTATCTGGTTGTGGGAGTGGTCGTGGTCGAAGTGGTCTTTGCCTATCCGGGCATGGGGCAATATTTGGTGGATCACGTTGCCAAACGCGATGTGCCTGTGGTGCAGGCCTGCGGCCTGATCTTTGCCGCCGTTTACATCGGGTTGAACCTGATTGCCGACATCGTCTCAATCCTCGCGAACCCAAGGTTGAGGCATCCAAAATGAAGAACATACCTCTTTCCGCCCTCATCGGCCTGTTCTTCACTGGCCTCTTTTTCCTGATGGCACTCTTTGCGCCCTTTATCGCGCCCTATGGCATGGCCGAAGTCGTCGGCGATGTCTGGGAACCCTCTTCGTCCGAATTCCTGCTGGGCACCGACAGCATTGGCCGCGACCTGCTGACGCGTCTGATCTACGGCGGACGCACAACGATCTTTATCGCGACTATGGCAACGATCCTGAGCTTTACACTTGGCTCTGTCCTGGGCTTCTTTGCCGCGGTATCAGGCGGTTGGGTCGACCAGACCATCAGCCGCTTTGTCGATCTGATCATGTCGATCCCATCGCTGATCTTTGCGCTTGTGGTCTTGTCGGTGATGCCAACAACCACATTCATCCTGATCCTGCTGATGGGCCTTTTGGACAGCACACGCGTGTTCCGGCTTGCCCGTGCTGTCGCGGTTGACATCACGGTCATGGATTACGTCGAAGCGGCCCGCCTGCGGGGTGAAAAAATCGGCTGGATCATCTTCCGCGAAACCCTGCCTAATGCGCTCTCCCCCCTCGTGGCCGAGATGGGTCTGCGCTTCATCTTCGCGGTGCTCTTCATCTCCACGCTGTCCTTCCTTGGTCTTGGTGTACAGCCACCGCTGGCCGACTGGGGCGGGATCGTGAAAGAGAACAAGGAAGGCATCAACTACGGCATTCAGGCAGCGCTTTATCCGGCCTATGCCATCGCCATCCTATGTATCTCGATCAACCTTGTTGCGGACTGGATCCTGAACCGCACCACATCGCTGAAAGGGGGCCGGGGATGACCGAACCACTGCTAAAGGTACGCGGCCTCAAAATTGGCGCGACGATCTATCCACCCGGCGAACGGCCACGGGATATCGAAATTGTCCATGGCGTCGATTTCGATCTTGAGGCGGGCAAGGTGCTGGGCCTGATCGGCGAATCCGGCGCGGGCAAATCCACCATCGGTCTGGCCTCCATGGCCTATGGGCGGGGCGGTGTTGAGCTGACTGGCGGCGAGGTCTGGGTCAATGGCCGCGACATCCTGCAATCGGGTCTGCGCGATGTGCGCCGGTTGCGGGGCGCCGAGGTGACTTATGTGTCTCAATCGGCGGCGGCGTCCTTCAACCCCGCCAAGAAGATCATGGAACAGGTGACCGAGGCGGCAATCTTTCAAGGTAAATTCTCGCGCAAAGACGCCGAGGAACGGGCCGTGGAATTGTTTGCCAAGCTTGGCCTGCCGGACCCGGAAACCATCGGGAACCGGTATCCGCATCAGGTCTCGGGGGGACAGTTGCAACGCTGCATGACGGCGCTGGCGCTGTGTCCCGAGCCGGACATGGTGGTCTTTGACGAACCCACCACCGCGCTGGATGTGACCACCCAAATCGACGTGTTGGCCGCGATCAAGGACGCCATCCGCGACACTGGTGTGGCAGCCCTTTATATCACGCATGATCTCGCCGTTGTGGCGCAGGTCAGTGATCACATCATGGTGCTGCAACAGGGCGAGATGGTGGAATACGGCACCACCGACCAGATCATCAACGCACCGCGTGAGGAATACACCAAGGCGCTGGTTTCTGTCCGGTCGATCAACCACGAAGAAAAAGTCCCCACCGACACGCCGCTGCTGCGGGTTGAGAATGTCACGGCCCGCTACAAGGGCACCAACTTTGACGTGCTCAAGGGCATCAACGTGGAACTGCACCCCGGTCAAACACTGGCCGTGGTCGGGGAAAGCGGATCTGGCAAATCGACCCTTGCGCGGGTGATCACCGGGCTTTTGCCCGCCTCGGACGGACAGATCGTTTTTGACGATCACACGCTCACTCCCGATCTGGCCACCCGTCCGCTTGAGGATCTGCGCGAGTTGCAGATGATCTACCAGATGGCGGACACCGCGATGAACCCGCGCCAGACCGTTGGCACGATCATCGGCCGCCCGCTTGAGTTCTACTTTGGCCTCAAGGGCAAGGAAAAGCAGACGCGTATTCAGGAACTTCTCGATGAGATCGAACTGGGCGAAGGCTTTCAGGATCGTTATCCGGCGGAGCTGTCCGGCGGTCAGAAACAACGTGTCTGCATCGCGCGGGCACTGGCGGCGAAACCCAAGCTGATCATCTGCGACGAGGTCACATCGGCCCTCGATCCGCTGGTGGCGGACGGCATTCTCAAGCTGTTGCTCAAGCTGCAAAAGATCGAGGATGTCTCCTACCTGTTCATCACCCACGATCTGGCCACGGTCAAAGCGATTGCCGACAGTATTGCGGTGATGTTCCAGGGCGAGGTTGTCCGCTATGGACCAAAATCCCAAGTGCTGGCCCCGCCTTTTGATGACTATACAGACCTGCTGCTCAGCTCCGTTCCGGAGATGAAGCTTGGCTGGCTCGAAGACGTTCTAGCCCATCGCAAGATGGAAAGCGCCGGGAACTAAGACCAAAAGGACAAGCCGGGCGCGTTTGCCCGGCTTTCTTTGTTTTGTGGCTGCTTTGACGGCACCCGCAATAGGCAAACCTCCGACCATCTTGCAATCAAAGATTGAACTTGCGACCAGCGCACAGGGAGGTTAACAGGTTACTGTACACCTCTCAACGACAGGTAATTTCATGTCACAATTCTTTATTTTTTCGGCGCCAGCTTTTGTGAGGCCCGTCTCAGACAATTACGTCGATCCAACAGGAACCTTCACCACATTCAACACGCATTTTTCCGCAACCGCAGTCACATTTGAAGCTTTGGGTGAAGCGGAATTGAAGACCAGATTAACAGGGTCTTTTCAGCAAGACGGCGACGGCAGGATCACTGGCACCATCAACGGCATCAGAACGACGCTTGAAGAACCGTCCTATGTTTACGAAGGTGTCCCGATCGAGCAAACGGTTGTGCAGCTTGACGTCAATGGCGTTGATTTCAGTCACTACTCCAATGCCGTAGCCGGCAATGGCCAAGCCAATGATCAGCCTTGGACCAACGAATTGGATGCGGCCTTTTTTGCCGGAGATGACGAAATTACCGTTGAGGCATTGTCCGATGGCACAACACCGCTTGTCGTAAACGGGCATGATGGCGATGACCGTATTCAGATCGAGCCTGAATTTTACGATTTTTTCGGCAATGTGTTGGTCAGCGATCAAATATTGCCAGATACTGACATCAATCTCACCTATGTTGAACGTTGGAAGACATTTGCCCCCTCAGCGAACACCGTAATCGAAGGCGGTGCCGGTGACGATCATATCCGGTCCTCCATCGGTGATGATACCGTGTTCGGGGGAAGCGGTGACGATTTCATTTTCTCGGATATCGGGCAAGATCGTCTATACGGCGGGCCAGGAAATGATGAACTGAGGTCAACCGAAAAAGGAATATTTGGCAGCGATGTGTCCGTGGGGGCAACAGCGGTTTATGACTATCCAAGCTCAAATTTTATCATAAATGTCGAGCAGAACGTCGCGAGGATTCATACAGAATTGCAGAGCATCGTGCCGCTTGACCACTACGAAGGCATCGGCCCTTCTGCACCGCTTGACACGGTATTGCTGATGCGAACCATCTCCGTCCAAGACAAAGTGGCGGACAGAGAAGGCTCAGACACCCTGTTCAACATTGATTTTCTGGAATTTCAGGACCGTACCATTGATCTGAATGAGCTGAGCACCTTTCATTTCCATACCAACGATGAGGTGCATCACCTGACAGGAGACGCCACAGCCCTCAATATTGGCGCACTTCGCGATGCGGTTGAATTGAGTGACGCAGAAGCGCGCGAATTGGTTGAGATCTACACCGCGTTTTTCGACCGTGCGCCAGATGCTTTGGGTCTGTATTTCTGGGCGCAGCATGTGGTGAAGGGGATGTCTCTTGAAGAGGTCGCAGGGCATCTCGCCGCCTCTGTCGAGGCGCAGGCGTTGTTTCCGTTTGACGATGGTCCTGCGGCGTTCATTTCCGCCGTCTATCAAAACGTCCTGAACCGTGCACCGGATGCCGATGGCTTGGCGTTTTGGTCTGGCGTGCTGGAGGCGGGCCAGATCAGCCGAGGAGAATTGGTGCTTGAGATCATCCGCGGCACCCGGGCCGAAGCTTCCGCAGATGACAGTGCGGAAACCATATCCCAGCGGGTCACCGATGCGCTGTTTCTGGAGGCGAAGACCTATCTGGGTCTCTATTTTTCGGCCTACAAAGGAATGAGCAATGTCGATCATGCCGAAAACGTGTTCGAGACATTCGACGGCTCCGGTCAAAGCTTTGCCGAGGCGAAGACCTTGATCGAGGATTACCACGAAGCAGCGATGGACCCGGATACGGGCGAGTTGTTGATCACCATGGTGGGCATCACGGGCGGGATGTTTGACACGTAACTTGGAACGTAAACTTCACCCTGATGAACAGCGTGCCAATTGGCGTGAGATATGACATAGGCCGGGCGCGATTGCCCGGCCTGTTTTTTGTTTAGATCACGTTGACATTATAAATGTCATTATGACATGTTTAATGTCATGATTCACTTACATCATCTTTACCAGGTTATCTGGCAATCCCGCCCCCTGATGCAGGCTGCAGAAGCGGCGGTGGAACGCGGCCTTGAGGGCAGCGGGCTGACCGTTCGCATGCGCGCGGTGCTGGAAATCCTCGCGGATGGCGGCGCGGCGACGGTCCCCGAAATCGCGCAGCGTCTTGAGATCAAACGGCAATATGTACAGCTGATGATCAACGACACCCATGCCGCCGGGTTCACTGAGGCGGTCCCGAACCCCCGTCATCAACGCTCCAAGCTCATTGCCCTGACCGAGACCGGGCAGAGCCTTATTGCTCAGGTCATGCAGCGCGAGAAGGAATTGCTGAAAAGGATCTGTGGCGATCTGACTGATGAAGAGTTGGAGATCACGCTTAAGACCATGCAGCAATTGATCGCGCGGCTAAAGTCCGCCACCGAGGAGAAGGCTCCGTGACGGTTTTTCTTTCTGCTCTTGTCATTGGCGGTCTCACCCTATGGCTTCTTCACGGCATCTGGCTGATAGGACGGGTCAGTACCGGCCCTCTGGTTCGAGGGCAGTCCGAAACGGCACTTGTGATGATCGACCTGCAAACCGTCTTCTGGCAGGATGGCCCCTACAACGCAGATCAGAAGGCCAAGGCAGAAATCGCAATCTTGCATGCGGTGGAACGGGCCAAGGCCAATGGCATCCCCGTCATCGCCCTGCGGCAGGAATGGTCCATCCCCTCGACCAGAGTGATTGCACGCCTCACCATGAAGGGGGCTGCAGTGGCGGGCTCGGATGGCACCGAAATTGCCGCGCCCTTTGCGGGCAAGGCCGATCATACACTGGTCAAGCGGGTGCAGGACGGATTTGAAACGGGCGCACTTGACCCCTTGCTGAAAAAACTTGGGGTCGGCCATTTGCATGTGATGGGGCTCGATACCGCCTATTGCGTGGCCAAAACGGCGCTTGCCGCCCGCGCACGGGGTTATCAGGTGACAATTGACCGGCGGACGATCCTGGCCGCGGATCAAACGACCGGGGACAAAGCCCTGAAACAGCTTGAAGACAACGGCGTTACCTTGATCTAGCCCGGATCAGAACGTCAGTTTCGCACCGATGATCAGCGTATGAGATTGTACACCCGCATCGCCGACCGCCTTGGGCATGATCAGCGGCACAAACCCGTCGTTGAACATGTATTCCGCGCCCAGCTTTAGATGCTTGCTCATGTCCACCTCAACGCCCAGCACAGCCTGATCCATCTTTTCCCACTCGGTGCCCTTGGCCCCCTGCACACCGCGGCTCAGCGATAGGGAATAGGTGGCGGGTTTGCCAAACAGCTCTGACCGGTAGCGGCCCTGAAGAGTCAATGCGCTGACCTTATGGCCGGTCGCGGGCCAGATGCCGGTGGTCTTGGTGAACTCCGCCATCAGGTCATAGCGGTCTGCACTCAGCGTCGCGTTCATGTTATAGGCGCCATTCCACAAACGGGCGGTTCCGGCAGAGGGCGGATGATGGGCAATTGCGCTGTCATAGATCGTGCCCCGCAGATAACCGCCGCCCAGTTGCAGTTGCATCCCGCCCTTCAGGTCCACCCGGTGCGCGAGGTTGACCGCGTAATTCTCGTAATCGCCATCGTTGTCCGGGCTGTCCACGACCCGCAAACCGCGATGGCCAGGAATAAGGCTAAAGGCCAGATCGGTGTTCTTGCCCAGATAGCCGACTTCGATCACCGGATCTTTCGACTGCGCCCAAAAATAGTGATTGCTGTGCGAATGAGTGAAGGGGGCATAGGTGGCAAAATTGCCAAAATTCACCGTCTTGCGCCCCACTGCCAAGTAAAACGGCGACCGGTCCAGATCGCCAAGCGCGACCCAGTATTTGCGCAGTTGCAGCGCATCCTGGCCGGGGTATTCGACTTCGGTATATTCAGCCTGGGCAAAGGCTGTGACCATCGGCAGCGCCAATGTGGCATGCACGGTGGCCTCGTTCACCACGCCATAAACATCAGAGGTGCCGCTGGTGTGGGTCGGCGGCAGCCGCGACAGGATCGGGAATTTACCAGCGGTATTGGTGCGCTCGGCAATGATCGTGGCAAAAAGTCGCCCGCCAAAGGTCAGCGTGCCAATCTCGCCTGACTGCCCGGCCCGCAGGGCGATGCCCACCTTGCCCGTGACGTCCCCCTGCCGGTCCAGCATCCGTTCCGAATAACGCAAGGAGGTGCCTGTGGGCGATTTGGCTTGGTCCGCCTCTCCCGGCTTTGCCCCTACAAGGAGACAAACACCCGCCAAAGCAGCAGTAAACTTTTGAAAATGCGTCATGAAATGAACCCGCCCGATCTGATAACCGCCGAAAATACGGCAGTTTCATCAAATTATCACGGTTTCGTGATCGACTGAATGACCAATTTTGCCACATGGCCCCTAAGTGGCAGGTGACGTGGGGCAAAGGTGATAAATTTGGCCCAACTGCCCCCTTTCTATTCAGAAATACATCTGTGATGGTTCTCAAAACCGCAAGCAATGAGGTGCCACGTGGACAACAAACTTTTGCTGATCATTCTCGACGGCGTGCCCTATCGCAACTGGCGCAGGCTGTTTGGCAATCTGGAAGGCTGGGTGGACAGTGGTGATGCGCGGGTCTGGAAGATCCGGTCGGTGCTGCCGTCCATTTCCGCCTCTTGCTATGCCTCGATCCACACCGGCGTTGCACCCGCGGTGCATGGCTGCACCGGCAATGGCAATGTCTTCCGCCTCAAGGAAAAAGACGTGTTCAGCCAGGTCCGCGAAGCGGGCGGCGTGACGGGCGCGGTCGCACACAGCTTTTGGTCAGAGTTCTTTAACCGCCATCCCTTCGATTATGTCCGTGATGTCGAATACGATGAACCGGACAGCGCCACGATCAACCACGGCCGATTTCACACCATGACTGGATACGGACAGACCAATCAGATGACCCCCTCTGATGTGGATCTCTTTGCCTCGCTGACCAACCTCTGCCTGCGCTTTGGTCTCAATTACGGCATGTTGCACACCTGCACGCTCGACAGTATGGGCCACAGGTTCTTTCACGAAAGCCAGGAAATGGATCATGCCTGTTTCGTGATGGACGAAATGCTGGCCCCGTTCATCCCCAAATGGCGGGCCGCTGGGTATGAGGTGATCGTGACCGCAGATCACGGTCAGGACGCCCGCGGCCACCACGGCGGGCGCGACCCGCTGCAACAGGAGGCGGCGCTTTATTACTTTGGGTCGGCTGAGGGACCGGCAGAGGATACAGTGATTGATCAATTGCAGCTGGCACCAACGATCCTGCACAGGCTCGGCGCACCGATTGCTGACACGATGAAAGCCAAGAGCTTTTTGTCCTAAGGGTTTGATCTGGTTGGGTTACTTCCCCGCCGGCTCCGCATCATAGGGCCATTGCCCCTGCCCCAGTGCCGCCACTGCATCAATCACCCGATCAAAAAACGCAGCCGCACGGACCGAACAGGACCGTGCGCGCAGACAGGCATGCACCATGCCATCCACGTTGAACCACACCGCCTTGCCGCCCGCTCCTTGCACCGCATCGCGATACGCACCGCCATCGCTTGACAACGGATCACATTGCGCGGTGATCAGGACGGTTGGCGGCAACCCACCAAAATCGCTGTCATGCAAAGGTGCAAACCGCGGATCACCTTTTGGCGGCTCCAACCCGCCCGTGCGCACGGTACGGTAAAACGCCATATCCGCGACCGTGAGCTGCGGCGCATTGGCATGCTCCACGTAGGATCCCTGCCCCCAATCGCCGCCCAGCCCGGGATAGATCAACACCTGCCCTCTGACGCGCCCGTCAATACGGCCCCGCGCATGATGGGCCATCGCCGCCGCCAAATTGCCGCCAGCGCTGTCGCCGCAAAGGATCAGATCACCGTCAAACGCGTCTGAAATGGCCGAGAAGGCCGCCCAGGCATCGTTGAAACAGCCCGGAAAAGTCACATCCGGCGCGAGACCATAGTCCACCGAAATCACCCGGTATCCGGTGCGTTTGCAGATCTCGGCACAGACATCATCGTGGCTGTCCAGACTGCCCACGACAAAGCCGCCACCGTGGTAGTAAACCACCGTCACCGCGCTGTCTGACACCTCATAGCGGCGGCAGGGCACGGCGCCGTAAGGTTCATCCGTGACCGTGACACCCTCCGGACGCCCCTGATAAAAGATCGCGCACATATCGTCATAGAGACGCCGCTGATCCTCTATCGTCATTTCAACCGCATCGGGCGGATAGGCCGCGTCGAGCCGGGCCATATAGGCCCAGGTCTCTGCATCGATCAGCGATTGATAATCGGGGGGGCTCACACCAGATCCCACGCCCCGGTGAAGTCATTCAGCACATTGGCCACATCCCCTTCGGACGCGCCATTGCCCGCAACTTTGGCCACCAAACCGCGCTTTTTGTCATCGATCACCGAAGTCACCCGTGCCGCGACGCCCGCTTTCTCCAGCTCTTGGTTGAAAATACGGGTGATTGCCATCTTGCGCAGATCGGGCTTGAAAATCTTGCCAACTGCCGTTTTTGGCAATTCATCCAATATCGTCATATGCTTGGGCCGCGCGGCCCGCTCATGCACTTCTTTCTCGCAATGCGCCAACAGCTCTTCGGGTGTGACGGATGCGCCATCGACCAGCTCAACAAAGGCACAGGGCAGTTCGCCCGAATGCGCGTCCGGCTGGCCAATCGCACCGGCAAAGGCCACAGCCTCATGGCTAAGCAAGGCCTCTTCGATCTCGGCCGGATCAATATTGTGCCCGCCCCGGATGATCAGATCCTTGGACCGGCCCGTGATCCACAGATAACCGTCGCTGTCCACACGGCCCAGATCGCCGGTGCGCAGGTACTTGTCCTTGTAGTAAAGCCCCTCGTTCTTTTCCGCCTCGGTGTAGGTGTTGCCCACATAGACACCCGGATTGGACACGCAAATCTCGCCGATCTCGTCAATCGCCGCCTCGACATCGCCCTTGTCCGTTCCCTTGATGATTTTCACATCTGTGTAGGGGAACGGAATGCCGATCGATCCGACCTTTTTCACCCCGTCCACTGGGTTGCCCGACACAAGGCAGGTCGCCTCGGTCATGCCGTAGCCTTCGACAATGGTCATGCCGGTGGTTTGTTCAAACCGGCGGAACAGCTCAAGCGGCAAAGGCGCGGAGCCTGAGAAAGCGGTTTTCACCGTGGAAATATCAGCATTCACAGGCACCTGCATGGTCGCGGCCAGCGCGGTCGGCACCGACACAACAAAGGTCACCTTCCAACGTTCAACCAGTTTCCAGATGTTGTCGAAGACCCCTTCGCCGCGATAGCCCTGCGGGGTTGGGAAAACGATATGCGCACCAGAAGACAGCGCGCCCAGCAGCATCACCTGACAGGCCATCACATGGAACAGCGGCAATGGGCAAAGCATCACGTCGTTTTCGTCCAGCAGCAAGGTCGAGCCGACCCAACCGTTGTAGATCGTGCCGGAATACAGGTGCTGCGCGACCTTTGGCATGCCCGTGGTGCCGCCCGTGTGGAAATAGAACGCCACGCGGTCTTCTTGCACGTCCTCAAAGGTCAACTTCGTAGGCTGCTTGGCCAGCTCGGCATTGAAATTCATATATTTGGCCTGATTTTCGACCCGGCCCTTGGGGCGTATCAATGGCACGATCCAAGACTTCGGCGGCGTCAGATAGCGCACCAGATCCACTTCCAGAACCGTATGGACACCCGGCGCCAGCTTGACCGCCTCGGCGGTTTTCTCGGCCACATCCGTCTTGGGGAACGGGCGCAATGTCACAACCACAGACGCCCCGGTTTCGCGCAGGATCGATCCGATCTGTTCGGCATCCAAAAGCGGGTTGATCGGATTGGCGATCCCCGCCACACCGCCGCCCAACAGGGTGATCGCGGTTTCATTGCAATTGGGCAGCACATAGGCCACCACATCCTTGGGGCCGACGCCCAATGACCGGAACAGGTTCGCTGCCTGTGTCACACGGCCATGAAGCTGGGTCCAGTTCAGCGTCTCCGCCTTGTCCTTCGGACCCGAAAAAATCTGATACGAGATCGCATTGTGGTTCGGAAACTTCGCGGTTGTGTCACTCAGCAACCCATAAAGCGTCTTGGGCACATCCCGTTCCGCCCACGGCATTTCCGCCTCGATCGCGTTGCGATCCTCCATCCCGGCAAATGTCATCGCCATTCCTCCCCTTGAGCGCCGATTTTTCGGCTTTGTTTTCCCTGAAGGACAGGATGCGGCGAAATGCAGCATTTCGCAAGCTTGCTAGCTACATGGACGCCGCGTCACCCTCTATGACGTCACGACAAAAGGCGCAGGACATTGCTGTACCGGCGCCTCCAGCCTTTTTGGTCCTAAATACCTCAGGGGGTCCAAGGGGGCTGCCCCCCGCCCTACGCGGCTGAAACGGTGATCAGGCTGCGGGGATGCGCAGCACCTGGCCGGGGTAAATCTTGTCCGGATCGCTGAGCATCGGCTTGTTCGCCTCGAAGATCTCCATATAACGCGATCCCTTGCCCAATGCCTTTTCCGACACCGCCCAAAGCGTGTCACCCTTTTCAACGGTGTGGAACACCGGATCGGCGTCGCCGCCCGATACATCATCCTCAACCGCTGCCACGCCTTCGACGTTGCCCACCGCGAGGATGACCTTTTCCTTCATTTCCTGACTGGCGGCCTTGCCGCTGACCTTGACGGTGTCTCCTTCGACCGTGATATCCAGATCATCGGAATCCAGGCCCAGCTCCTTCAGCTCGTCCTTCAGGGCCGCACCGGTCACCTCTTCATCATCACCGCCGCCAAAAACCTTTTTGCCAGCGTCCTTAACAAAACTCCACAAACCCATCTCAATACTCCCATTGATGAAAAAGGTCCGGCAACAGCGCCGAACCGGAACAGATCCCGTTCAGGCTACTCTGCTGCCATCCCGTCTGTAAACTGCAACCGTGCCAGCCGCGCGTAAAGCCCGCCTTTGGCGACCAGTTCGTCATGAGTTCCGGTCGCGACGATCCGGCCCGCCTCCAAAACGACAATCCGCTCGGCCTTTTTCACAGTCGCCAATCGGTGGGCCACGATCAATGTGGTGCGGTCCGCGCTCAGCTTGTCCACCGCCAGTTGGACAGCGCGTTCGCTTTCTGCATCCAGAGCCGAAGTTGCCTCGTCCAGCAGCAGCACCGGGGCATCCCGCAAGATGGCACGGGCAATCGCGATCCGCTGTTTTTGACCGCCAGACAGCATCACGCCCCGCTCGCCAAGGTAGCTGTCATAGCCCTCCGGCAAGGCGCTGATGAACGCATGGGCGGCGGCGGCGCGTGCTGCCTCCTGCACATCGGCATCCGAGGCATCAGGGCGGCCAAAGCGGATGTTTTCAGCGGCACTGGCCGCAAAAATGACCGGATCCTGCGGCACCAGAGCAATCGACCGGCGGAAATCGTCCCGCGCCAATGTGCGCAGATCGGCGCCGTCCAGAGTGATGCGCCCGGACGCCGGGTCATAGAACCGTTGAATAAGCTGGATGATCGTGGTCTTGCCCGCGCCCGACGGTCCGACAAAGGCAACGGTTTCACCCGGCGTGATGGTCAGCGTCACACCATCCAGTGCAACAACATCGGGCCTTGCCGGATAGGAAAAATGCACATCTTCAAACGCGATCAACCCCTTGACCGGCTGTGCCAATGTCGCGGCATTGGCCGGATCTTGCACCGCGTCTTCGGTTTGCAGCAACTCGACAAGCCGCTCTGTGGCCCCTGCTGCGCGCTGCAATTCGCCCCAGATTTCTGACAGTGCCGCAACCGCGCCGGCGACCATCACCGCATAAATCACAAACTGCACCAAAGCGCCTGCTGACATCTGGTCTGCCCGCACATCCCGCGCCCCGATCCAAAGCACACCAACCACGCCCGAGAACACCAGGAAAATCACAATAACTGTCATCGCCGCGCGGGTCTTGATCCGCCGCCGCGCTGCATCAAAAGACGCCTCGGTCATCTGCGCAAACTGACCTCGGCTGGCCATTTCATGGGTGAAGGCCTGCACTGTCTGCACGGCAGTAAGGCTTTCCGATGCATTGCCTGAGGACGCCGCAATCCAATCCTGGTTTTCGCGGCTCATCACGCGCAGCCTGCGGCCCAGAGTCAGAATCGGGATCACAACAGCAGGCACGATCAACAGGACAAGCCCCGTCAGCTTGGCAGATGTCAGCAGCATCAGAACAAGGCCACCTAGGAAAATCAAAAGGTTACGCAGCGCAATTGAGACCGACGATCCGATCACCGACAAGATCAGCGTGGTGTCCGTCGTAATCCGGCTCAGCACTTCACCGGTCATGATGTTTTCGTAAAACGCCGGGCTCATCCCGATCACGCGATCAAAAACTGCCTTGCGAATGTCGGCCACAACCCGTTCGCCCAAGCGAGTGACAAGCGCATAGCGCAGACCCGTTCCAACCGCCAGAAGCCCTGCAATCACCAAAGCCGCGAGAAAGTACTGATCGAGAAGCTCAGGCTCACTGGTGCCGAAATTGTCCACCACGCGGCGCACCGCCAATGGCAAGGTCAGCGAGATCACCGCCGTCGAGATCAGCGCAAGAACAGCAGCGATCATCAACGCGCGGTAGGGCCACATGAACGGCATCAACGCCCGCAGCGCCCCCAACTTGCGGGATTTCTCCCGTTCAGCGTTGGCAGTGCCAGCCGGAACCGGTGGCGGGGTGTTGAGGGTCGTGCGCCGGGCCATGGAACATCCTTTGTGATGATGCACCGGTCATGGCCTGAGCCAACGGCAGGGTCAAGCGCCCTACTGTCGCGGCGTGCAAATTCAAATGATGGGAAATGTTGGAGCGGGCGGAGGGAATCGAACCCTCATCTTCAGTTTGGAAAACTGAGGTCTTAACCATTACACAACGCCCGCTCGGACAGGTTGGTGATTATTTCAAAGGGTTATGGGGGTCAAGTGCAATATGAGGATCATGGGCCGTGCAGGACGGTTCAAGAGGCCTCAAGCTTGCATCCATCACTGGCTAACGGACATGCTGGACGGTTTCAAACGCGTCCAGCAATAGCGACAAGGGCAGACTTGTCCCATAGCCGCTGGAGTTGATGGACCGTGTCGAAAGCTGACCTTGCTGGATTTTCAGATCCACCCGCCCGTCCCCGGCGCGATAAAGATCCCCGTGTTGATCCAGCAGCGCCGAGCGCCAGCTTTGCGGGGCACCTGCAAGCCCGTCACCGTATTGATGGCCGTTGCGCTCTATGTGCGTGCATCCAATGAGGTTGGCCAAGACCACGTCTTGCTGCAAGGCGATCCCGGCCTGGGTGGACAGATCCTCGGCGGACAAGAAGAACCCGCCCAACGGATCTTCAGCATTCCATTTGGCCACCCGCGCACGGTTCAAAAGGGACCGGTATACCCCCTTGCAGGATTTGCTGGATACACCGCGATAACCCAAAGCTTGCGCAGCAAAAAATGCGGTCATGCTTGCATCGGATTCGTCGATTTCGCAGGGTAGATCCGCGCCGACCTGCCCCAAAGGCACCGAAAGTGCGTTCGCCCTTGCGATGGGCTGTTCCACAATTCTCACTGCGTTTGTCAGACGGCCCAGTTGTGGTTGGGCTTTTGCGTTCTCCCAAAACGCCGCAAAGGCGTCGGGTGTTAGAAACTGTTCATTGCCATCAAGTGTGCAAAAATAACCGCCATGCAAGTCATCCAGTACCCCGGCAATCCGGCTCAGACGATCAATGTCTGCAGCCGCATCACCCGACAGCTTTAGCTTGAATGCACGCAGCCCGTAAGCCTCGCAATTTTCGCGCAGGGTTTGCGGCAATCCGTCATTCGGCCCATCGGCGGCCTTGCCTTGCGCCTCGATCACATCTGTAAGGCCGACAGTATGCCGCACTGTCATTGTGTCCGCAGGACGCAACGATGCAAGGAAGGACGGCAGGTCAAAACCCGTCAAATCATGCGCTGTGTCACTTGTGATGCCCGGAAGATTCTGCGCAATCGCCGCGGCAAAGGACACACCCCAAGCGCGGCAACATGCATCTAGAATGGCCCGGTCGATTTGGGCCAAACCAAACCCCGCAACAAGACCCGGCAATTCTTGTTCGGCGCATTCTTCGTGATGTATGGTTTCCGCAGCGCTGTGATGGCCAAATGCACTGGCGTACCGCCGCCCGTCAACATAATGGCTGGCGGCAATTGCTATGGAACGGCGCAGTTGTTCGAAGTTGTCCTGGTTGGTCAATTCAGGTGATTTGTCGAACCATTTGGGCGCCAGAAGGTCGGCGGCGATGCCCCAATGAGACTTCTGATCACGGGTTGTAATGCGGACCGCGACATAGGCTTCTGGTGCTGATGTTAAGGTGACAACACCGTACCGAAACGGCATTCGGAATGTCACCGGCCGCTCGAGTTGAATGACTTCGTCGACGGTAAACTGAAATTCAGACATGGACGCACTTATATTTGCCCCTTCGGCATTTCGGCCAAAGGGGCGGTTGTTTCGGATCGATTACTTTGGGTAGGTCACTGATGTATCGATGAATTCATTGGTAAACACCGTTGATGTATCCAGATCATCAAGACCATAGGCCTGTTGAACCACCTTGTAGTCCTGCGCGAGGCGGTCACCGCTCCATTCTCCGACGGACAACGTGTTGCCGACACCGGGCATGACCCGCGACGCATATTCCAACTGGCGTTCCGCATCTGACAACTTCAGGCTGACCGCTTCGGACAAGGCAGCGGCGCAGGGTGCTGGAGTTTCCAGGCAGAAGGAGAATGCCTTTTGCGTCACGTTGACCATCGCTTTTACCGCATCCTTTTTGGTTTCAAGCGTGTCATCACTGGCCCAATAGGCAAGGCTGTAGTTGTTCATGCCCTCATCGCGCAAAAGCGCATAGCCCAGATCATCACCAAAGATGTCTTCGTAGATGAAGTGCACGGAATAGAAATGCGTCGTCGCGTCAATGGAGCCTGACTGCAATGCCGCCACCTTGGCCGTGGGCTGCAAATTCACCCAAGTGACATCATCGGGATCGAGTCCAATCGCCTGAGAAATCGGAACCCACATCTGGCGGGCCGCGTCAAAGGCAGGCGCGCCGATCTTCTTGCCCTTCAGATCCTGAACACTCGAGATGCCAGAGCTTTTTTTCCAATAGAGGCCAGCCGCGTTGTCATTGTAGGCGACAAAGATGCCTTTCATCTTGCTGCCTTTGCCCAGGAACTGAAGCGCCGTTGGCGTGTCGATGATGGCCAGTTCTGCCTGCCCAACATCCAGCGCTTTGGCCGCCGCACCGGAGCCGGAGCCTTGCCGTACTTCAAGATCCACACCCGCGTCGGTGTACCAACCCTGTTGCAAGGCGTAATAGATCGGTGCGTGATCGCCGCCGGCTTTCCAGTTCAATTGCAGGCTCAATTCTTCGGCCTGTGCTGCGGCTGAGGTGGTGCATGCCAGGGCGCTTGCGCCCAGCAGTTTCGCTATGTTTCTCATGGTTTCCTCCCTTAGAGAATTTTCGTGGTTCTGGTTCAGTCCAATCCAAGCAGGCGATAGATTTGCTTGGTGTATTCGCCAAATTTTTCGGTTGTTTTGACGTCGAGTGTTCGGGGTTCTGGCAAGTCGATATCGAAATGCGCGGCCATGCGTGCCGGACCGGAAGTCATCACGGCCACCTGGCTGCCCAGAAACACGGCCTCTTGAATGCCGTGGGTGACAAACAAGATGGTCTTTTTGCTTTCTTTCCAGATCCGAAGCAGTTCGAGGTTCATCCTCTCTCGGGTCAGCGCGTCCAATGCGCCAAAAGGCTCATCCATCAAAATCAGGCGCGGGTCATGCACAAGGGCGCGGGCAATCGACGCCCGCTGTTGCATGCCGCCTGAGAGTTGCTGCGGAAACGCATCGGCAAAGTCGCCAAGGCCGACCATCTCAATCAGGTCTTTTGCCCGCTCCCGGCTTTCTTTTTGCGGAAGTCCAAGGATTTCGGCCGGCAGCATGACGTTGTCGATGATCGTGCGCCATTTCAGTAAAAGCGCCTTTTGGAACACCATGCCGATGTCTTTGCCCGGCGTAAACGGGGACAGGTCATTGCCGATTTGTACGGTGCCTTCGGTGGCGGGATGCAGTTCGGACAGGATGCTGAGAATGGTCGATTTACCACAGCCTGACGGCCCGACAATCGACACCAATTCCCCCTCTTTCACTTCAAAGGAGACATCCTGCACAGCAAGGAACTCTTTGTCGCCAACCTTGAAGACTTTCTTAACGCCGTCCAGCTTGACGAAGGGCTGAGGATCGATCTTGCTCATGTCTGAATTCCCTTACGTGTGATGAAGATGTATTCGAGCGCGATGACAAAGCCGTAGAGGGCCATGCCAATCGCCGTGATCAGCAGCAGCGCCATCATCATTGCCGAGGTGTTGAGCGCGTTCTGCTGGATCAGCAGAAAGTTCCCCAAACCCTCTTCGGAGGCGATGAATTCGCCCACGATTGCGCCTGCCACAGCGAGGATTGCGGCAACCTTCATCCCGGAGAACAGATAGGGGAGAGATCCAGGCAATTGGATCTTGATGAAGATCTGCCAGCGGTTCGCCTTGAGCGCCTTGACCAGGTTGATAAGATCCGGCTCCACCTCGACCAACCCGCGATAGGTCGTCAGAACAATCGGGAAGAAGCAGATTGTGAATGCAATTATCATATTGGGAACAATGCCGTAGCTGAACCAGATGATGAACAACGGCGCCATCGCGACTTTGGGCACCATGTTCAAAGTCACCAGCAGCGGCATCAGCGATGCGTTCAGCGGCGGCACCCAGACGAACAAAACCGCCAGCGCCACCCCCACGATCACAGCCATGGCATAACCGCCAAAGATCTCCAACGTGGTGACCCATGTATGGGTCCACCAGTTATAAGAACTGTCCGTGATTTCCGCGATGGTCTCGAGCGGTGATGGCAAGATGTAGCTGGGTACATCTGCGACGATGACAGCGAGCTGCCACAACAGGACGAACCCGATATGCGCCGCAATTGCGTATAAGTATCCACGAGCGGACATGTTGCGTCCCTCCTTGTTCAAAGTGCGTTGCTGGTCCGATCAAAATTCGCCTGATCGCACTTCGAATTTTGACGGTTTGCCATGAACGGGTTTGCCTGTCTTGACCCAGTCAGCGACCCATTTGATCATCGGATCCATCGGGACAACCGGATTGCCCAGAATGCCGTTGGCCTTGTCACAGTTGACCAGCAAACAATTGTCCTGCTCCTGGCCGGTGAACCGCGGCTCGATCCCGAACTCCTGGCCAAACCGGTTGGCGAGGTAGCGTACCGATACAGTTTCTGGGCCACCAACGTTGATCGGGCTGGTTGGAACGGTGGTGTTTGCCAACATGCGGAGGAATTGCGCATTTGCATCGCCCTGCCACATGATATTGACGTGGCCCGTGTCCAGCGGAATATCTTTTCCGTCTTTCACCCAGCTCGCGATTTCCTGCATCACGCCATACCGGGGGTCGATCGCATAGACAAAGCGCATGGCGCGGCCGGGCGTCCCGTGCAGCTTGGAGAAATACTCGAATGTCCGTTCACGGCCGACGACAGAGTTTGCGTATTCGCCGGGCCGGGCCAAGGGCAGATCCTGTTCCGTTACTCCGCCATGCAGAGGGTTCGACCATGGATAGACGTGAATGGTCGAAAAAGTGACGAGCCGGCTGTCTTTGAAAGCTTCGGCCGTGATCTGCGGCGCGATTGTGTTCATTGCCCAGAGGAAATCTTCGCGGCCCCGGAAATCGAACTTGAGCCCCGCCATGTAGATCACGTTTTTGATCTTCGGCAGCGCGTTCACAGCATCCCGATCCAGCAGATCACACGGGATCGTCTCAATGCCCCATGCATTCAGCCGCTCTTGCACGCCTTCTTCGGAAAACCGCGAGACACCGATCACGCGCTTGTCCGGGCAGGCCTTTTTGGCCATGCGGGCCATTGTCACGCCGATCTTTCCGCCGACGCCCAAGATCATGATGTCGCCGTCCAGACTGTTCAGATCATCAACGACCTCCTGTGTCGGGATCGACATGAAATCTTCAAGGTGTTCGACATCGCGAAACGCTTCGGGAAACAAGCTCGGGTTCAGGGTTTCAATTGTAGTTGTCATTTGGGTTCCTCCCCTTGGGGTCGTTCAGGTCACAAGCGGGTGCGCGTTTTGGTCACCGCTCAGCCAGCGTTCAAGATTGATTTTTACAAAGATGTCGTCGTTCATTTCCGGATACATCCGGTAAACGCGGTCAATTTGTTCAAGTTGACCGGGGCTTAGGGTTTCGTCCGGATTGAGGCACAATGTGTTCTCTGCCAGCCCCTGCCGGCGCAACACTTCGAGACAACCGGGGATGCAGCCCTTGAGATCGTTCAGCGCGTCATAAATCGCCAGATTACAATCTGTTACCATGCTATCGAGGGCCAGCAGATCTTCGGGCATATCCGCGCCATCCGGAACCGCCTGAATGCGGCGCAGCATCTTGGCGGATTTCTCGACCCAAACGCTCCAATGGCCCAGAAGCCCGCCGCGAATGCGGGCCCGGCGTTCTTGTTTGCCATCCTCAGAGCGCACAACGAAAGGCTGGATCAGATCCAGAATGATATGATCGTCATTGCCGGTGTAGAGCGTGATCCGATCTTCGGCGCCGGCATCATAGACCGCGCGGACAATATCAATCGTCCGGTACCGATCAAACGGGGCCATCTTGATCGCGATGACGTTTTCAATCTGCGCAAAGGCCTTCCAGAACTCATAGGACAGATGGAAGCCCCCCACCGAAGGCAAAAGGGCAAATCCGATGACCGGCATTTCCTTTGCAACGGTCCGGCAATGCTCAAGAATCTCCGCCTCCGGCACGCCGTTGAGGTGGGCAAGGTTCAAGAGTGCCGCGTGGTACCCCAGCCCACGGGCGACCTGCGCCTCTTGGGCAGCCTGTGCCGTTTTGCCCGTCACCCCCGCAATGAGAAGCCGCGCGTCGTCCGTCCAGTCAAGCGCTGTCTCGGCTGCGAGGCGCAAGACCGGCTCATAAAGTCCGACGTCGCGGATGGCGAATTGGGTTGTGTGAACGCCCACGGCAATGCCGCCTGCCCCGGCATCCAAATAATACCGCGTGACGGCCTGTTGGCGGGTGGTGTCCAACTTGCGGTCATTGTCCAACAGTAACGGATGGGCCGGAATGGCCACGCCGGTACGAAGAAGGTTCAACGCCTCTTTTGGGATGTCTTGGGCAATCATGTGCTCACGCGCTCCTCTTCCCGATCTGGTTTCAAGAAATGGGCCGCATCCATCAGGGCCAGCGGCTCCGCTATTCTGACCGGTGCAAAATCCATCAGGTCAAGAACCTGCGTTTGAAGATCAATGCCAGGCGCAATTTCGATCAGCTCAAGACCATCCGCTGCGCATCTGAAAACAGCCCGTTCAGTGACGATCAACGCATCCTGGTTTCGTTCGGATACACCGTGTTGAACCCGGTAGGTGATGGAGGCGGCTTCTTTGACAAACTTCCGCACTTTCCCCTCCCGTTCGATCACCAGCTTGCCAGCGACCACATCGGCACGCAATCCACCGGTTGTGAAAGTACCTGCAAAAATAAGGCGTTCGGCATTCTGCGCGATGTCGATAAACCCACCAGCACCCGGATTGGCCTTGCCAAATTTCGACACGTTCACAACGCCGGAAGCGTCATATTCCGCAAAACTCAGCGCAGTGAATTTGCACAATCCCCCATCGATCACGTCAAACTGCGTGACCCCATCAAGCAATGCATCAGGGTTGATATTGGCCGAAAACTGCCAGCCGGGCATCACGATACCGCCGTAGGCGCCGTGTTCCGTCGTGCCGGGATAATCGTATATGCCACCGTTATCAAACTGGCCGTTCTCGGCCATGACCAAAGGCACATCGGTGGCCGCGCCAAAGCCAAAGATTGACAGCTCGTGCTTGCGAACCTCCGGGGCGATCCGGTTGGCAATAATCCGGTCCACCGAAAACGGTGGCGCGGAAAGAGTTGAGATATCCTTGTGCTCGCCGCCGAAATAGGCCGCATCATAGGGCACATCAGTGGTCATCATCATATCGGGATCAACAACCACCTGATCGACAAACACGCCCGGAAGCCGATTCTGGCTGGCGGGACGATCCCCCACGGGCACAACGCGGCGCACTTGGGCAATCACCTTGCCGCCCGACGCCTTGGCCGCCAGCGCCAATGCGACGTTGGAGGTGGTCAGCGGCTCATCTTCCCAACTGAGGTTGCCATGTTCATCTGCCGTGGCCGCCCGCAGGATCGCCACATCGATGGGCCAACTGGGGTAGAACAACAGCTCCTCGTCATCGAGGGTGATCACACGGATCAGATCCTCGGTTGCCTTATCGGTAAACTTGCCACCGCCGTGACGGGGGTCGGCATATGTTCCCAGACCAACGCGGGTCATATATCCGGGGCTCTTGCGGGCCACTTCGCGCAGCCAATGCATGGTTGCGCCAATCGGCCAGCTGTAAGCTTCGACCTTGTTGTCATGGATCAACCGCATCAAGGCAGGTCGCTGCCCGGTCGCCGGATCAACCGGATTGATATAGCTGCCCGACACGATGCGTTTCATCAGCCCTTCACGGGCGACGTGATCCATCCCCTTGATGCCAACCGCATCCCCTGTCCCGCAAGGGAAAAAGAATGTCAGATCGCGGGGCGCGGCGGTTTGTGCAAACCGGTCCCCCAATGCCTTGAGCACCTTGTCCGGTGTGACCCAGCCGATGACACCTGCACTGGCAACTGTTGCATGTGACGGAATGTCCGCAACGGCTTGGGCTTCTGTGACGATCTTGTTCATCGGGCCACCGTAAACTTGGCCAGAACGGCCTTCGCCGCCTCGCTTTGGCAATCAAGCCCAAACAATCGGTTGGCCTCTGCATCCTGCCGTTCGGCGTCAGCCGTGGCGGTTGTTTCAAAGAACCTCTTGGTTGAGGCCACGGCATTCGCGGGCAAATCGGCCAACCGCTTTGCAATTCCGCACGCGGCAACCAGCGCCTCTCCGTCCGGGGCAATCACATCGGCAACCCCAAGGCGCAGCGCCTCTGCCCCGTCGATCTCCAGAACACCCCATGTGATAAGCCGGGCGTTTGCAGCGCTCGTGCGCGCCGCCAAGGTTTGCAGACCCCAAGGCGGGATCCAGCCATTGCGCACTTCTGGCATGTTCCATTTTGTGCTGGCCGCACTGACAACGATGTCGCAGGACGTCGCCAGGATAAACCCGCCGCCCAGCGCATAACCCTCCACGGCCGCCACAACGGGAATGGACAACATCCCGATCTGTCGTGCGATACGTGCGGTTTCCGCCTCATGGGCGCACATGTCCGGTATCGAAAGTCCGCCCAGCTCCTTGAGATCACTGCCCGCACAGAAAGCTGGTGCTGCACCGGTAAGAACAACCGCTTTACACTCGGGATCTTTTTCCAGATCCAGCAGCGCGGCATAAAGTTCGGCCATGCTTTGTGTGCCCAGCGCATTGCGGCGGGCCGGTTTGTTGTTTGTGACGATTGCGTAGCCGTCTTTGTGATCTATCAAAATCTGATCGCTCATTGCAGTTCTCCAGTCAGGCGGGTCTTAGTCCAGCCGGGCATTTTCACGGTTCAAAATCATGCGGATATCCGCGCCTTGAATATCTCTTGGGGCAACGCCGTCCCGCGCGGCTATCACCGCCGCGTGACCCACCGCATGACCATATCCAAAACACTGCGCCGTCACACGAGCCGAGGCGACGGCCTCATGCTCTGCCGACAGGCACCGGCCAGCGACCATCAGGTTTTCGCCCGCCTGCGGAACGAAACACCCAAAGGGGATTTCATAAACGTCGTTCAGCAGCCATTCGACCTTGGGCTTTATTCCCGAATGCAGTTCAATCGGCCAAGGGGACCGCGCGATCCCATGTTTGAATTTTGTGCCAAGGACCACGTCAGTATTGGTCAGCTTGGTCGTGCCTTCGACCTGCCGGGTTTGCCGAACACCCACCTGAACCGCCATGTCGTTGACAAAGGACTGCTCGCATCCCACGAGATTGTCCTTGAAGAACCGCGCGTATTCACGGGCTTGCCGGCGCCCCTGTATTTCCGCCTCTGAAAAGTCTTTCCAGAACAATGGGTTCAGCTCGCGACCATCCTCGCCAATGATCCGCGTGCAATTGCAAAGCAGCTCATTCGGGCGGGTTGTTGGAAACAGCCAGATCTTGGCCCGTGGCAGGGTATATTTCCCTGATGCATTGCTATCGATGATCAGTTGCGAGACATCTGGCGGCATAATGGTGTCCGCGCCATAACGTGCCTTGAACGCACCGACATCGACACCCAAAAGCCGAAAGATCATCGTCGGGTTCTGCACCCGCCCGTTGTCTCCGACAAAGTTGGGCAGGCCTGCCATTGCCACGATATCTGCATCCCCTGACGCGTCCACAGTGACCTTGGCGCGCACCTCCAGCGGCCCCTGTTTTGTCCAAACCTCGACACCTTCGATTTTCTCACCTTCGGCCAGAACGCGCGTTGCGACCGCGTGATAGATGGTTGTAACGCCCGCCTCGGTCAAAAGATCATCCGACACCTCACGCCAGACAATCGGATCATGCACGCGGGTAAAGGTTTTTCCGTATTGCACTGGCTCTGCCAGTCCGCCGCGTTCTTCCATCCGGCTGATAAATTCCGATGCAAATCCATGCACGGCCAGGACTGGCGCATTGGACTGATTGTCGGTTGCCTCGTAGAGCCCGCAAATGGTGCCGGAGTGACCGGCCACTGCCCCGCCGCCGGCAAAGCCGTGACGTTCAATCACGACGACCCGCAGACCGGCGCGTGCCGCAATGGTTGCGGTTGTCACCCCTGCGGCGCCACCGCCAACGACAACCAAATCGCAATCCAGTCTTTGCTTGGCTCTTAGGTCTTGCGCAGTCATCTCACCCCCTGATCGTCATCTGATATATCAGTTGTTGATTTGACTAATAAGCAATTGATATACACCTTGTCAACAATTACATTTGCCCCGAAGTGGAGCATGACTGATGGTAAAAGAGATTGTTGAAGATCCGGCGGTGATCGAAGCGGGCGACAGATCGCTGACAGACATTGCCTATGACGCGATCCAAAAGATGATCGTAACAGGACGCCTTGGCACCCATCAGCTTATCTCAGAAAGCGAACTTGGCCGTGAGTTGGGATGCGGCAGAACGCCCGTGCGCGAGGCGCTTCAGCGGCTGAAGTTCGAAGGGTTTGTCGAGGTTCTGCCGCGCCGTGGAATTCTGGTAACCGCCGCTGATGTCACAGGCCAGCTGGAGCTGCTGGAAATGCGCCGCCCCCTTGAAAAGCTGGTGGTATCTTTGGCGGCCAAACGCGCCAAGCCCAAACAAAAGCAGGCCATGTTGCATCTTGCGGATGAGTTGGAGCGGGCCATCAAGGAAAACGACATTGAGCATTACCTCGATATCAACAAGATGATCCACGAGATTCAGGCCGAAGCCACGGGCAACCGGTTTCTAAAAAACCAGATCACCGTTGTTCACAACCTTTCGCGGCGGTTTTGGTATGCGTCCATTTCGGACACCGACAGTTTTTCCATCGCCGCAAAACATCACGCCGCCACCTTGCGTGCAATTGCGGCTGGCGATGAAACCGGCGCGATGGAAAGCAACTGCGCCCTTTTGGATTGTCTTGAGAAAGCCACCAAGGATTCGATTCGCGGAATTGGCTGATCGCGCAATGGGCATGCCATGCCTGCCGAATTGCCTATGGGACAGCGCGGGCAGACAATAGGGCCAAGACCTGCGCTTGCTACACTTTTCCAACATGCGCCTTGAGCACATCAACAAAACGCCTCTGCGGCCGCGTGACCGGCTCGCCTGCCCGTGTCATGATGCCCATGGGCCGCTCAAGCATCGACCCCATTTCCAGAAATGTCACATCGGATCGCGGATGCGCAGCGATCAGCGCGTCGGTTGCGGTGCCAAGCATCCCACTATGCCCGACGCAGGAAATCACAAACGGCATAAAGTTGGTCTCTATCTCTGCAACGGGGGGCGCCAGCCCCTGCTCCAAAAACAGATTGTCCAATCGGGCACGGAACAAGGTGCTCCGAACCGGCAACACCCACTGGTAGGCCTCCAGATCTTTGAGAGAAACGGGATCGTTCTCCAGCAGTTCGTGCCCTTTGGCCAGGATGATCCCCTGACGGTTCGATGCGATCGGTTCAAAAATCAGGTCGTCCATATCTTCCATCTGTGACACCCCGACCACCAAATCCAGCCGCCCATCGCGCAAATCGGCGACCAAGGCCCGTGTGTTGCGCCCCGACGAGATGAAAATTTGCGTGCCGGGGTATTTCTGGCGCAAGTCAAGAACCGCCTGTTCGACCCCAAACTCAAGCCACTCTGGCGCCGCTCCGATGGCGATTGCGCCATCCCGGCCCTCGATCAGGTCGGACACGGTACTGACCGCGCGATCAGACTGCGCCAGAACCAGCCGCGCATGGGGCAGCAGGGTGCGTCCGGCCTGGGTCAATGTCATGCCCTGAACCGACCGGCGGAACAGTGCGCCGCCAAGACTGGTCTCAAGCCGCTGGATACTCTTGGTGAGGCCGGTCTGCGTGATATTCAGTTTTTCCCGTGCCCGGCCAAGGCTTCCCTCTTCGGCAACTGTCACGAAATGTCGCAAACTTTGGATGTTCATACGGCCTCCAGCCTACCTACCATGACAAGCTATCATGCCAGCATGACAAATTGAAACTATTGCTTATGCATCAACCCTGTCATGCTAACCAGGAATTAACCTCTGGGAGGAGAGATCATGAAGTATCTGGCACTTGCCGCGGCGATGGCCGCAGGATTGGCAAGCCCGCTTTTGGCGGATTACCCCGAACAACCGATCAAGCTGATTGTACCGACTGGTGCTGGCGGCGGTATGGACACCACGGCCCGTATCGTTCAGCGCACCATTGAAGCCAACAACTTGCTGCCCGAAAGCATCGCCATCGTGAATATGAAGGGCGCAGGCGGCACCATCGGCACCCGCGAAGTTCTCAAGGCGGATCCGGACGGCTATACATTCGGGTTCTGGCACGAAGGCATCGTGACCTCGAATGTCATGGGTGTGGTGGACTACGACCACAACGACTTTGAAATTGTCGGCGCGACGGGTTTTGTCGGTCTTGGCATAGGTGTGCGCAAGGACAGCGACATCGCGTCCTTGAAAGACTTGTTGGAGCGCGGCAAATCAGCGCCGGATACGCTTTCGGCTGCCACAAACATCGGACTGACCGTGCATTTCTTTCCACTTCTGGTGGCCGAGGAAGCCGGAGCAAAGTTTCGTTTTGTCCAGGCCGGCGGCGGGGCCAAGCGTCTGGCCGCGGTCTTGGGCGGGCACAATGATTTTGCCACTTTTGGCGTGAACGAGCTGGTCAAACACAAGGATTCGGGGCTGCGTGCCATCGCCGTCCTTGCAAATGAACGCAGCGCGGCATTGCCTGATGTGCCCACCGCAGCCGAGATCGGCATCCCGGTTTCTGCGCAGCACACAAGGATCTGGCTCGCGCCCAAAGGGACGCCCGAAGACCGGTTGAACGTCATGCGCGATGCCCTGCGAGCGGCAATGTCCAACGCAGATCTACAGGCAGAATTCGAAACTCTGGGCATTTCGGCCAGCTTCATCGAACCGGATGCCCTTGATGCCCAGCTTGACGACTTTAGCGCCAAAATTGCACCACTGGTCGAAACGGTCAAAGCGTCGAAATGAGCACGCAAGCCGAAAACCTGCCTGAGGGCGGCTCACCCCGCCCGACGGACAACGCCGATCTCCACCTCTGTATCTTTACCGCCATCATTGCGGCTGGATTATACGCAGGTGCATCGGTGCTGCCACCGCCAACATTTGATCCTTTGGGATCGGCCGCCGTGCCAAAGGCAGTGGCTGTTGTTCTGGCCGGTTTGGCACTGCTTGTGCTGATGCCCTATGTGCGGCAGCGGCGGCAATCGGAAGCCACCGGCCAGGCCTCCCTTCAAGGGGCCGCAAACGGGGCCGGCATTGTGCTGTTGGCATTGCTTTATACCGGCGTGCTGGATTTCCGGATTGTCCCCTTCTGGCTAGCAACACTCCTGTTCATCCCCGCAGCAGGCGCCATCATCCGGCCTGAACGGTCGGTGCTGATCGTGAACCTGATCATTGGTTTGATCCTCGGCGTTGGCGGCCAGTGGATCTTTACGAAATTCTTTTACATGGATCTGCCGGTGTAAACTATGACTGAAGCTCTGTTTTCTGCCCTCATACAGGTCATGCAATTTCCGACCGTGCTTTGGCTGATCCTCGGTGTTGGCTGCGGTATCGTGGTTGGTGCCATCCCTGGCCTCGGCGGCGGGATGCTTATCTCGCTGACCATTCCGCTGACATTCGGGATGAACGCGACCGACGCGTTGGTGATGATGATTGGCATGTATGTCGGCGCTGTGTCCGGCGGAATGGTCAGCGCGACCCTGCTGCGCATGCCCGGAACGCCGTCGGCTGTCATGACCACATTTGACGGCCACCCAATGGCGGCCCGCGGCGAAGCGGGCAGAGCCTTGGGTCTTGGCGTCACCGCCTCTTTGGTAGGTGGATTGATCGCAGGTGTTTTTCTGGTTGTCATGTCTCCGCCGCTGGCCAAGCTGGCGCTGACCTTCGGGCCCTGGGAATATTTCAGCATGGTGCTGCTGGCGATGGTCCTGATCGCCGCGTTGTCCAAAGGCTCGATGGCAAAAGGCCTGCTCGGCGGCGCGCTTGGCATTGCCTTTGCCCTGCCTGGCCTGAATGAAAGCGATGGTCAATTGCGTTTGACCTTTGGTGTGGATGAGCTGGCGGACGGCTTCAACCTATTGCCCGTCCTGCTGGGTGTTTTTGTGATGAGCCAAATCATCAGAGACACCGCAGCCGCTGCCACCCGCGGCGCGCCGCCGATCATGGCAAAGTTTGACAAGACAAAACTGCCGGGCCTGCGCGACTTGCGTCGCCACGGCGGCAATATGTTCCGCTCTTCTGTGATCGGCACCTTTGTCGGTGTTCTGCCCGGCGTTGGCGCCTCCATCGCGTCGATGATCGCCTATGGCACCGCCAGAAGCTTTTCCAAGACCCCCGAAAAGTTCGGCACCGGCTGCGAAGAAGGCATCGTCGCCTCGGAATCGGCCAACAATTCGAACGTTGGCGGGGCCTTGGTTCCGCTGATCACCATGGGCATTCCCGGAAGCCCCATCGATGCGATCCTTCTGGGGGCATTGGTGCTGCACCAAATCCAGCCCGGTCCGCTTTTGTTTGTAACCAACGGTGAGTTTGTCTGGGCCCTGATGGCGGCCTACCTGATCGCCAATGTCTTGATGTTCGCCATGATGGTTCTTGCGCTGCCGGCATTGGCACGGATCGTGCGGATCAAAACCGCCTACCTGATGCCTGCGATCTTTGTGTTCTGCGTCATCGGTGCTTTTGGTCTGTCGAACCGGATGTTTGATGTCTACGTGGTGATCGGGTTTGGCCTCGTTGGGGTCTTGCTCGAACGGGCAAAGGTGCCTGTCGGCCCCTTCGTCATCGGCTTTGTGCTGGCCAGCATTCTGGAAGCAGAGCTGCGGTCCGGCTTGCAGGCCTCTGGCGGGTCTTATCTGCCCATGCTGACCCGGCCTGTCAGCCTTTTCTTTGTGCTTTCTGCCGGGGTTCTGCTGGCCCTGCAAATGATCCCCCGGCGCGGCGGCAAAACATGACGAACCGCTGCACAGAAACACTTCGGCTGCGCCCCGATGCCGGGGCCTGCGACACCCACATCCATTTCTTTGCGGCAGGGGTAAAACGGGCCAAGAGCGCGCAAAAACCGTTGCCCCCACCTTGCGGGCGCAGCGAATATACCAAGGTGCAAGAGGCGCTGGGGCTCAGCCGGGCGGTTCTGGTCCAGCCCACACATTACGGGCAAGACAATTCTGTGCAGCTTGGCGCAGTGGCGCAGTTCGACGGCAATGCACGTATGGTGGCGGTGGTTTCCCCCGATGTCTCCGATGCGCAGCTGCACGATCTGCACCAGCGCGGAGTACGCGGCTTGCGCTATTTTTTGCTGGATGGCGGGGCAGTTACCCGCGACGGGCTGGTGCAAACCGCCCAGCGCATCGCACCCTTGGGGTGGCACATTGAGATACAGGTCAACGGGCGTGAACTGCCCGATCTGGTTTCGACACTTTGTGCTTTGCCTTGCGATGTTGTCATCGCACATATCGGCAGGTTCCTCCCTCCTGTCAAAGTCACACATCATGCGTTCCGCACATTGCTAACGCTTGTGGACGCCGGGGCCTGGGTGAAAATCTCGGCGCCCTATGTCAATTCGCGCAGCGGCGGGCCGGATTTTGAAGATGTCGCCGCAGAGGCCCGTGCCTTGATTGCACATGCGCCCGGCCGGATGCTTTGGGCCTCAAACTGGCCGCATACCAACGATGTCCCCGCCCCGTCAGAAACGCATTTGCTCAACCTTCTGCTGGATTGGTGTAATGAGGATCCGGAGACCTACAACCGGATACTCTGCGCCAACCCCGCGCAGCTTTACGGGTTCTGAAACCGGTCAGGAAAATGCGATGACGGCCCTGCAAGACTTTGATGGATATCACAGGCCCAATGGTTTGGTGGGCGTCCGCAACCATGTTCTTGTGCTGTCCGTGACGGGGCTGACCACCGCCCCAGCCCGGCAGATCGGCGCAGCAGTGCAAGGGTGCCACGTCGTAACGATGCCCTATTCGACCGGATTGATCGGCCAGGACCGAGAAGTACATTACCGCGCCCTTGTCGGCCTGGCCTGCAACCCCAACAATGGCGCCGTTCTCCTGATAAGCGACCACAAGCCCAAAGCGGAAACACTGGCCCAAGCCATCAAGGCAGAAGGTCAAACTGTCCAGATCCTGACCTTGAACGAGGTGGAACAAGACCCCGTCGATCTTGTTGCGAAAGGCACACGCATGGCTGCGCAACTGGCCAAAGACCTGTCCAGCCAGCGCCGCGCACCCGCGCCGGTTTCTGCACTGCGCGTTGGATTGAAATGCGGGCGGTCCGACCCCAGTTCAGGTCTGATCGCCAATCCCAGCACCGGGGCTTTTATCGACCAATTGATTGCACAGGGCGGCACAGCCATCTTTGGCGAGGTCGTTGAATGGATCGGGGCGGAGCATCTCTTGGCAGCGCGGGCCGCGTCAGCAGAAATTGCAGATCGGCTTGTCACCCTCCCCGCAGGGCGCGAAGCCTCTGCCATGGCCACCGGTCTCAACCTGATGGGCAGCAATCCCAGCCCCACAAACATCGCCGCAGGGCTTTCCAGCATCGAAGAAAAGTCACTGGGCGGGATTTCAAAGACCGGATCAACCCCGATCATGGGCGTTCTGGACTATGCAGAAACGCCCCAAGGCAGCGGATTGTTCGCCATGGACACGCCAAACTATGCGCCCGAACACCTAACGGCCCTGGCCGCTGCCGGGTGCCAAATCGCGCTTTTCACAACGGGTGCGGGGAACAGCTTTGTCAGCGGGCTCATGCCCACGATCAAGATCTGCGGGAACAAGGTGAGTTGTCAGCGACTGTTCCAGCAGTTCGACGTGCGGCTTGACGACTTGATTGAGACAGCAGCCCCCCTGCCGACCGGGTCAAGACGGATCGCAGAGGCAACCCTTGATGTGGCCAATGGCCAGATGACATGGGGCGAAATATTGAAACAGGGCGATGATGTTGTCAGCCGATTTGGAGCGGCACTTTGAGCAAGGCATCCCCGCAAAAGACCGTCCCCGCCATCGTCCTACATCCGGACGATACTGTTGCAACACTGCTGGCCGGTGCCAAGACAGGCGACAGTATTGCCATTGGGTCTCACCAACCATTGGTCGCCAAAGAGGATATTCCAATCTACTTCAAGGTCTGCTTGAGCGATCACAAGGCCGGTAGCGACGTGATCAAATACGGTCAAACCATTGGCACCGCACAGACTGCCATTCGCAAGGGCGAGAAAGTTCATATCCACAATATGACGTCCAAGCGCGGCCGTCACTCAGGGCACTGACCGGCCAAGAAAACTTGCCCAGAATGGCAGAATCGCAGCGGTATCCCTGCCCCATGACATCAACCGGAATACGATCCGAAAACGGGCGCAGTCGCACCCGAAATACGCCCGACGGTGATCAATTTACCGGCAACTGTCCCCAATCCTGATCCGCTTTTCCCGCCGAACCACAGGCAGAACGTCCACATCCTATGATCGCAGGGCGGCCTTGCATAAAGGGATTTCCAACACGCTTGTGAGATTTCAAATTAAATGATAAGCATATCATTAAACCTCATGTCAGAGGGTTCTTTGGGAGGGGAACAGATGACCAAGACCAAATCCGCAGGAGGGTTGTCGATTGGCCGCAAAATGGCCTATGGCGCAGCCGAATTGAACGTCGGCCTCGCCTTTATCGCGATCAACTCATGGCTGCTGTATTTCTTTGTGAACATCGCGGCGATCCCGCCATTTCTGGCAGGTATCGCCTTTCTGACGGGGCGCCTGTTTGATGCGGTGATGGATCCGGTGATCGGGCGTTGGTCGGACCGGATGCGCCATTCTGTCGGCCGGAAACCGGCGATCAAATGGGCCCTGTTGCCCGGCGCGCTCAGCTATGTTGCGATCTGGGCACTGCCTGTTTTGGTCGACGGCACAGCCGCCAAATTCGTTCTGGCGACTTTAGGTTTCATGACTTTCTCGTTGTTCTTTACCATGATCTCGATCCCGCGCCTGGCCTTGGTGCCGGATCTCGAACCGACCTACCATGGCCGTACCAAGCTGTTGTCGGTCAATTTCATGTTCAACTTCCTCGCCGTGCTGATCGCCATCGCTGTCACGCCCGGCTTGGTGCTGGCACTTGGGCAGGCCACTGATCTGGCAGCATCCCCCGCATTAGCTTGGATCACGGTTGCCGCTGTGTTCGCGGCGGTAGGCGCGGTCTCATTGGTCCCCTTCCTTTGGGCCATTCCCGATGCAAAGACCGGAGCGGATGCCCTGCCGAGCAAGCCGTTTTGGGCTGAGGTCAAAAGCCTCTTCCGAACGCCGGGTTATACCCGCATCGTGTTGATTTTGCTTTTGTCAGTGCTGGGCACGTTGATTGTGCAATCCATGGTGCCGTTCTATCTCGAAAGCGTGATCGGCGTGCCGGGCCCGGCACAGGGGCCGATCCTGGGGGCGATCTTTCTGTTGTCGATCCTGTCCTTCCCGCTCTGGGCCTTTGTCGGCGGCAAGATCGGCAAACACCGCGGCTTGATCGCAGGTTTCGTGGTCTATGGCGTGTTCCTTGCCATGATCCCCTTCATCCCAAGGGACGGGGTGACGCCCACGCTTATGATTGCTGCCGCGATCTCTGGCATCGGGATCTCTGCCATCAATCTGTTTCCTTGGGCGATGCTGCCTGACGCCGTGGACATGGACGCGCAGACGCACGGGGCCAAACGCGAGGGGCTGGTGTCGTCGGTCTTTGTTTTTGCGCAAAAGATCGCCGGATCGCTGGCGATCTTCTGGAACGCCATGATGTTGTCGGTCTTTGATCATCAAGCCGGGCAAGTTGTCCAAAGCGAGGGCACGTTGACCGCCTTTGTCTGGATGACCGGCCCGATCCCGCTGGCGATCTTTCTTGTCGCGATGGTTCTGACCTTTGGATATCCGATCACCCGCGCTGTGCAACAAGGCCTGCGAACAAATACGGCCCAGCCTCAGGACGGAGAGGCATGATGGCGCAAGCTCACACCACTGCCAGAGATCTGGCGGCAAAGATTGCCACCTGCGAGACCGACATCGAGGTTGGCGGCGATCTTGTACATGTCTGGGTCAAACGGGCACAAGACGTATCTGGCAAACAGCCAGCCATCGTTCTGGCGCATGGATTTTCTGGGGTGATCCATGAACCGCTTTTGCGGTATGGCGATCATTTCGCCGCAGCCGGATTGACCGTGGTTTTGTTTGACTACCGCACCTTTGGCAGATCCGGTGGCCTGCCCCGTCAGTGGATGGATATTCCAAGACAGCAAGAGGAATGGCGTGCGGTGATTGACTGGACCCGCGCCCGCGACGATGTGGATCCCGCGCGTGTGGCGATTTGGGGGTCGTCCTTTTCCGGCGGTCACGTCATGGATATTGCCCGCACCGCGCCCGTGGCGGCCGCCATCGCCCAAGCGCCCTTTGCCGACGGACGCCAAAACACGGGCGATCCCAAAACCGCGTTTCGCCTATTCATCGCCGCGCTGCGGGACCGCTGGCGCGAAAAACGTGGCAAATATCCTTATTACGTCGGCGCAACAGGCCATCCCGGCACACTCTGCGCCATGACAACGCCCGACGCCATTCAGCCCGATTGGTGGCAAAAGGATCAAGGCTCTACCATGGAAAACCGGATCACCCCGCGCGTCTTTCTGCAGATGCTGAAATGGCGGCCCGGCACGACCACTGCCGAAATTCCCTGCCCATTACTGGTGCAAATCGCAACCAAGGATGCCGTGACGCCTCCCGAACCGGCCCGCGCCGCGGCGTCTAACGCGCCCAAGGGAAGACATATCGACTATCCGATTGAACATTTCGAAATTTATCACGGTGCGCCCTTCAAAGCCGCGATCGCCGATCAGATTGCATTTTTGCAAAGCGCCCTGAACATGGAGACCGCCAATGTCAACGCTTGAGAACCGCGTCATTCTGATCACCGGTCCGGCCCGCAATGTAGGCCGTGCGATGGCCCGCGCCATGCACGCAGAAGGCGCGCATATCGTTCTGGCCGGTCTTGAACCTGAACTGTTGCAGGCACTTAAGAACGAACTCGGCGGGCGCACGATGGCCGTGGATATGGACGTGACCGACGATACCTCTGTCAAGGCAGCGTTTGAAGCCGCAGCACAGGAGTTTGGTCGCATCGATGCGGTGGTGTCAAATGCCGGCATCATGGGCACCGGCAGCGTTGAAGCTGCGCCGCCAGCGACGATGGAACGTATGGTTTCCGTCAATCTCACCGGCACTTACCGCGTCGCCCATGTCGCCCTGCCCTACCTGATGATGAGCCGGGGGTATTTCCTGTCTGTTTGTTCAACCGCTGCAGTCGCCCATTCGCCGCTGCAGGGCCAATATTGCGCAACCAAAGCAGGCGTCTGGGCGCTTATGGATTGCATGCGCCAAGAAGTGCGGCACCGGGGCGTTGATGTAGGCGCGCTCTGCCCCAGCTTTGTCGTGCCCGACCCTGACGAAATTCGTCCGGTGGATCAAGTCATGGTGCATCTTTGGGGCGAGCCGAACCTTGGCGGCAAACAATCCGTTTCTGCCCGTGACGTGGCACAGGTGGCCGTGGGAATGGTGAAGAAACGGGAACGCGAAGCCGTTGCGCCGCGCCGGATGAACTATGTCATTCGCTGGCCCCGCTTTGTTCAAAGAATGCTGGAACGCGCCTATAAGGATGAAAACATCGAGGCCGCAATGACGGCCTCGCGCAAGCTGGCGGAACAGGGACGTATCGTATCGACGGATCTGGGCCACGAGGATGACGGAGCGCTCGACAAGGCGGGTTAGTTAAGGTCACACCTTGGTGTCTTGTCCCTAAGCTTGATCAACCTGCCGGGCAAACATCCCTGCGGCTGCGGCACTGACACCAAACACCGCAGTCTGTTCGGCCAAAAGCCGGGCCGCGGCGGTGCGGGCCAGCTGCCCTTCCCGCCACATGCGGACCCCCTCAAATGTCTGGCGCACAAGAAAATGCGCCATGACGAAGCAAGCCTGACGCCGGTCTTTTGCACTGCGATGGGCCAGCGCCGGGGCACCTGCATCCGCTGGCATGATTGCATCCAGGTGATCGGTAAGATCCTCCACCAGCGCCGCCTCACCTTGATCCAGCACCGCGCCCAACGGGCTGCGATCCTGCCGGTAGCGCAGGAACAATTCCATCAGTGGGCCGGTGTCTTCGATCAGATCGAACAGCCCCTCGTAATAGGGGGTCAACGTCGCTGCATCACTTGGATTGGACTGCCGCAGCGCCGCCATTCGTTCTGCAATGGGCGCCCGCACCGATGCTTCGATCCGCAGCGCAAGGGCCGAGATACAGTCGTCCATGTTCTTGAAATGCGCGTAAAAACCGGACTGCACAATATCCATCGCCCGCGCAATGCGCACCGTCGAGAGGGCCTCTGGCCCATTCTCAAGCGCCAGCATGATCGCAGCGTCCAGAATACTGCTGCGATTGATGTTGGAATTGGGTTTGCGCCCTCTGCGCCGCGGCGGCTTGGCGGTCTTGGTGTCGTCAGTCATACCATTTGGATAGCACATGCTTTCCAAGCGCGGACAGACGAAATTTCGGCCTGTTTCCGGCGTGAAAGGCTGCAAACGCTTGGTTCCGACACGCGGTTCTGGCCATTCCCGCCAAATCGCGGTTACGCCCCAAAGCCTGCAATCGGCGGGGCAGCGGCCAGCACCGGCCTGCGCGTGTTCAAGCTGCGCCGTGCCTCTTCGGTCAGGCCAAGCTTGAGCAGGACATTGGCGTAGGTCAGTTCCAGCAGATCACGTTGGGCGCGGCTGCCGCCAAGCCGCTCCGTTGTTCCCATAACCATGACCAGCTCCTCCAACGCCGCCTGCCAATCCTGACGCGCAATCGCCCCCCATGCCCGCGCGACGGGCTGTACAAGATCGCCGGCAAAGCCCTTGGCTGTGTCGCAGATATAGGCCAGACGATCTGCGTTCCCCGCCATGGCATGGGCCAAGGCCGCATGCATATCGGCGAAGCTTTGGCCGGTTTCGGGGAAAAGCTGTGTGGCATACTCACTCAATTCCGACCAGCGTTTCGGAGCAACGGGCAGGCCCGCAAGTTCGGCTCGGTAAAAGATCGCGGCGGTATCTGTCAGCACATTGATCGGCAGGCCCTTCGCCGCCTGCGGACCGACGCCAACATCAATCGCCGCCCACATGCCCTGCGCATCGCCGTCATGAAGCGCCCAAAGTGCGGCATGCCAGCTCAGGTGCCCATGCAGCACGGCGCGGTCGTCATAATCCACAAGCCAATCGGCCAGATACCGACGCCCCGCCGTCGTATCTCCGGCCTCATATTGCGCGTGTGATTTGAAATGGGCCGCATTGGCATTGCGCGCATTCAGGGCCAGCGACTTGTCCATCAACTGCATCGATGCGTCGATCTGACCGGTCTCACAGAGGGACAGCGCATGCATCGACATCATCCACCAATCCTCGCAATAGTGCGGCAAGAGGGCCGAGGTATAGGCCAGCAATTCGGCCTCGCGACCCACTTCGCCAGAAAACCCGATCAATCCGAACACATTCGCGCAAAGCTGGGCTGCAAGCGCATCCCGTGGATAGGCGCGCACATGGCTCTTCACCATTGCGCGGGCTTTGTGCGGTTGGCCCGCAAACAGCAGGGCAAAGCACTCGACATGCTGGCGCTGCCGTGTATCCAGTCTGGCCGCAAGAGTTTGGGCGCGGGCCATCGCGGCCTTGGCCGCCGGCATTTGGCCGGACATCATCAGCGCCCGCGCCAGCCCCACATGCCCAAGGGCAAAACCTTCATCCTGATCAACGGCCGTTTGAAACGCCTCTGCCGCGCCAAAATCTGCCGCCAGGAACTGTCTGACACCCAGGTCGTATTGATCCAGTGCCGCTTGGGACGTGACCGTAATTTGGTTGCCATAGCTATCGGTCAACATGGATTTATCCTTTCACAAGGGGCGCGTGGTCCCTGAATGGTTTTCGAGCGACCATAGGGCGTTTCTCTTCAAATGTCTGCGGCTGGAGATGCATTTCCTGCTGCGCCGCGCCGTGCATTTCGTTGAGGCGCAAGTCGCCCAAGCACGATGAGACTGCGCGACCGGGGTGTTTCGGCTCATTTACAGAAAGGTAGCGATCCAATCTTAACTCACTGATGTATTGACATAGAATTCGGGCGTCCTGTCAAAATCGGCCAACACCCACCCAATGCCACAGCCGTATCATGCGCCGGAATCCGGCCTTGGCTTCGTGACATTTCATTGGCCGATAATAAAGATTTACAACTGGTATGATGACATGATATTGATACCGCATAAAGCAAAACGAATAGGGGGAAGACAATGTCAAAGGCACTATCAAGATTGGGCTGCGCGGTCAGTTTCGCGGTTGCAGGCCTGACCGGAATGGCCGCTGCACAAGAGACCGTGCTGGAAGTTTCGGCCACTCAACCAGAGTATTTTGCCCAGGATCGGGCGATCTGGGATCTTTACGAGGAAGAAAATCCCGGCGTAAAGATCGAGCTGTTTGCAATCAACGAAGACACCGAAGCGGCCTTTCAAGCGCGTGTAGCCGCTGGCGATCCACCCGACATTCGCGGCCTGACATTTCCTACACAAGACAATTACAAGACATACCTGAACCTCATGGAAATTGATTTTCCGTGGTGGGACAAGGCCAACTACGACGCCCGCCAGATCTTTGAAAAAACCCATGGCGTAAAAGGCTATGCCCCCGCATTCAACGTGCAGGGTGGCTTGTTCCTGAACATGATCTACTACGCCGACGAGATGAAGTTGGCCGGACTTGACCCTAAATCAGTGAAATCCGTCGATGACTTGCGGGCGCTTCTCGAAGAACTCAAGGTCTACGTCGCGGGCCGCGACGATCTGGAATATGTTCTTGATATCGGTTGGCATCCACGTTTCTGGGGCCGCTGGATGTTGGAAGCATGGGCCGTTGGCCTCGGCGCCTCCAAAGAAGATGTGCGCGATTTGTGGACTGGCAAAATTGCCTGGACCGATGAGGCGAACAACCCATTGGTGCCGGCCCTGAAACTGGCCAAAGAGTTCACCGAAAAGGGTTATTTCCCGAACAACTGGTGGAATCGCGCATGGGAGCAGGAGTTTGAAGCCAGCTTTATCACCGGCAAATCCATCCTTGCCGTGCATGGACCTTGGCTTTGGAACAAGGTGATGGCGCAGAATCCCGATGTGGAACTTGACGGCATCTTTTTCCCGCCAAATGCCGATGGCGTCGTGTGGCAGGATGCAACAACCGCTGATCGTGGCTCTGCCCTTTATGCGGCCAACAAAGACGATCCGAACTTTGACGCGGCGAAAAAGGCATTTTACTGGTGGACCTCCCCGGAGATCGTCAAACTGCGCGCCGAAGCTGTTGGCTATGTCCCCGCCATGGATCTGTCCGAACAGGGCGGTGTGGAATTGCAAAACCCGCAATATCTCAAGCTGGTCGGGCCATCCCTTGACGCAGGCGAGATCACTTTTGACAGCTCCCTTGGTGGTCAGGCTGCGGCCGGTCCGATGCAAAAAAGTGGCACACCTTTCGTGATCGAAGATAACGTGATGGCATCTGAAATCGGTGATTACGTTTCCGGTGAACAAAGCCTCGCTGATTTGCTTGCTCTGATGCAGGAACGGTGGGACCAAGCTTACGGGCAATAGGATCACCCGCTAACCACCTTTTCCACCCAGGCTATTGCGACGGAGCAAGGCATGAATACGAGCAGTCAACACGGGCGCGTGGCCTCCAATAAGGCCACGCGCGATCAAGCCGCAAAGGCACGGAGCAGGCGGGAATTTCTGACCGATCTGATTTACATCGCACCGCAGTATATCATCTACATCGGCCTGCAGATCCTGCCCTTCGCGATTGCGCTTCCGATCATCTTTACCGATCAGGTGGACTTCCTTGATCAGGACGTCAATTGGGTCGGGTTCGACAATATCGCCTCGTTGTTTCAGGGGCCGCTTGATGAACGGCTTTTTGCAGCATTGCGGCGCACGATCATCTTTTCCTGTGTGAATTACGTGATGGTCTTTCTGTTCGGCTTTTTGCTGGCGCTCGCCATGTTCGAATTGGTGTCAAAGCTGAAGGGGCTGTTCTTTACCATCATCTATATGCCTTGGATGTTGTCCGGCATCGGGGTTGGCCTGATCATGGTCATGCTGTTTTCCACGGACACCGGATCGTTCAATCTGATTTTGTCCGAGGCAGGGTTCAGCAACAATGCCTTTGATGCCAAAAGCGAGACAACCTCACTTTATGTCCTGCCCTTCATGTACGGTTGGAAAGCGGCCGGATTTAACATGGCGCTGTTTCTGGGTGGGTTGCTTGCTATTCCCAGTGAGACAATCGAATCTGCACGCATGGACGGCGCCCGCTATTGGCAGCGTGTCAGGTACATATACCTGCCGCAGATCGTGCCCAGCATGATCATCGCGACCATCTTCTCCATCATCAATTCTTTCGGGATCTTCGATGAACTTGTCGGCCTCGGTGCATTGGCTGGCAATCAGAACGGTGAATTTATGTCTATCTTCATCTATCAGCTTGGTTTCGGGTCTGCGACGATGGGCGGCGCCAAGATTGGCACCCTGGCGCAAGGTATAACCGCGTCAATGGTGATTTTCCTGCCACTCGTGTTTCTCGCGTTCTGGCTCAACCGGCTGCAAAAGAAATTGAGCTATCACTGATGCGTAAATCTACCCGGAAAAAGTACCTGCTGATTGCCTTTCTATCGGCCTATTGTCTGTTGACGCTGACACCCTTCTATATTCTGGCGGTGCGGGCTTTCACGCCGACAATTGAGTCCACCGAATTGCACCTTTGGATCCCCGAGCGCCGCGACCTGTCGATGAATGCGCGGATCGGTGATCTATCAACAATCTACAACGTCGATGCCCGCGCCTTCCGGCGGGAGATGGGGATCAAAGGGTATCTGAACCCCCAGCTGAAACTGAGCCAGATCGCCGAGAAGTATGAGATCGAGCCGGAGAGCATCCGCAGCTATCTCGAACCGTTTGTCCAATACAATGGGATTTATACCATTGTGAACAATGGCTTTGTCCGCTCACTCATAGCCACAATCGTTGTTACTGGTGCCTCCGTTCTGGTCGGGGCCCTTTTGGGGATCATGACCGGATCAGCCCTGGCCGGGTTCCGGCGGCGATGGCATATGTTCGTCTACAACACCTACCTATTGAACATGATCATTCCACCCATGATGGTCATCTTGCCCCAATACATCATCATCACGCGGTATCTGGGGTTGGAAAACAGCCTGCTGTCGCTGGTCTTGCTGCACATCAAAGGCGGCGCCCTGTCCACGATGGTATTTACCTCCTACATCGCAACAGTTCCGCGCGAATTGAAAGAGTCCGTCTATATGGATGGGGGCAAACACTATCACTATTTCCTCTACATCCTGCTGCCGCTTATGGGGACACCCTTTGCCGTCTTTGCGTCCATTACCATGCCCTGGTTCTGGAACGATCTGCTACATGCGCTGGTGCTGCTGAGACCTGACAACTACACCCTGCCCGCATTTGTGGCATCTATAGGCGGCACGTTCACCACCAACTTCGAGGCGATCTTCTCGGGCGTGCTGTTGTCACTGCTGCCGATCCTGGTCGTTTATCTGGTGTTCCAGAAATTGTTTATTCGCTCGGCCATGGCCGGCGCGGTCAAAGGATAGGCCCATGACACAAGTAACCCTTACCAAAGCCGTCAAACGGTATGGTTCCGTTGAAGTATTGCATGGCATTGATCTGGAAATTGAGGCCAACAAGCTGACGGTCCTGCTTGGCCCGTCAGGCTGCGGCAAGTCCACCCTGCTGCGGATGATCGCGGGCCTGGAAGACATCAGCGATGGCGAATTGCAGATCGGGGACCGGATCGTGAATGAGGCCGACCCGTCGGAACGCGGATGTGCCATGGTGTTTCAGAACTATGCGCTTTACCCGCACCAGACTGTTTTCAAGAACATGGCTTTTCCCCTGAAAATGAAGGGCACGCCAAAGTCAGAAATTGACATCAAGGTGCGCGAAACCGCCCGTGTGCTTGAGCTTGAGCCGCTTCTGGACAGGCTGCCGCGTGACCTTTCAGGCGGCCAACGCCAGCGGGTTGCCATGGGCCGTGCGATGATCCGCAATCCCAAGGTGTTCTTGTTCGATGAACCGCTGTCTAACCTTGACGCCGAATTGCGGGTCAAGATGCGGCTCGAAATTGCCAGATTGCAAAAGGAACTGGGTGCCACAATGATCTTTGTCACCCATGACCAGGTCGAGGCGATGACCTTGGCCGATAACGTGGTGATCCTGAACAGTGGCTATGTTCAACAGGTCGGTGCGCCGCTTGATATCTACAACCATCCCGCAAACCGATTTGTTGCGGGGTTCATCGGCTCACCCTCGATGAATTTCCTGCCCGTCGAAAAAGTGGACAACGGGCCAAAAGGATCGGTTGTGTATCTGCAAGGCGGCCTTCAGGCAAAGTTCAAGCGGCAAGTGCCACAAGGCACCCGCACCTTGGGTGTGCGCCCTGAACATGTGATTGTCGGCGGGAGCACGGTAAACATTGCTGCTGCCGATTTTACCGAACTGGGGGCAGAGCATTTGGGCGACCGGGCCTATCACCATATTTCGCTGCCGTTTGGCGACTTCACTATTTTGCAGGCCGAAGGTGGGTCGATACCTTCAAGCGATGCATTGTCCTTGGGTTTTGCCGAAGCGCGGCTTCATTTCTTTGATGATGGCGGCATCGCACTGACGGGCAAAGACATATGATCGCTGCCCTGCTCCGCCGGTCCTTGGTTGATCTGTGGGACAATGCCGTCTCTTGTTTCGGCCTGAATATCGCTGTGCTGAGCCTTGCCGCGCTTTTTCTATACCCGATCTCGCTGACCTATGCGTTGTCGCCGGTGTTGTTTGCGCCCGCGATGGTGGTCGCGGTTTGGTTTGGCCTCGTGGCATTGGCCGCCACTGCAGAACTGGTAAGCCAAGTTGCGGCGCGGGCCGATATCAACGTTTCATCGATGCGGCCCGACTGGCTGTTTTGCCTTGTTTTGGCTTTCACCTTGGTCGGGCTTGGCGGGGCGGCAATGCTTTTGCTGCTGGGCGCTGATGCGGGTTCTGCCCAAGGGGTAGCGCGGGCCGTGGGCGGCGGTTGGCTGATCCTCGTCGTGCTGGAACTTGCCGTATTGTCGCCCGCCTTTGCCTTGGATCGCGCCGCCGCCCTACCCCGCAGACTTGCCGAACTTGCCGGGATTGTCCTGCGGTATCCGCTGGCCTGCTTTACCATTCTGGCATTGTCGATGTTGGCCATGACAGCCACGGTTGGCCTGCTCCCCGGCCCTGCTGGCGCAGCCTATCTCTATCTGCGGTCCGGCCGCATGATGCGCGTGGGATTGAACGCAGCGGGCAATCCAAATCCGATGACCGACGCCATTCATCATGAACGGCAGCGTGTCGCCAACCGCACACCGCGTAATTTGTTGCAGCCATGGCGTACGTCGTAGTTGCCAGATCAAACCAAAGGAAACTGAATGAGCCGGCCTAACATTCTTGTCATTGTAACCGACCAACAACGGGTGGATTCCGTCGGGGCCTACGGGTCCACTGTCTGCCGGACCCCGAACATGGACAAGGTTGCCAAAGCCGGCATGCGATTTGACAAGGCCTTTACGCCCACAGGCCTGTGCTCGCCCGTGCGGTGTTCCCTGCTCAGTGGTGTTTATCCGCATGAACATCGCGTGTTGACCAATGTGGGCCTGCATCCGGTGCGCGCTCAGCTTGAACCTGCCGATGATCGGATGTCTGCCGCTTTGAAGTTGGCAGGATACCGGATGGGCTATGTTGGCAAATGGCATGTCTCAAAGATCGACCCGCCGGGGTTTGGCTACGAAGATTATGTCAGTCTGGGCGACTACATGACTTGGCGGCAGGATCAGGGGTTAGCCATGCCTGACGCCTTTAACGATTACCTCACCCAACGCGCTGTCAGGGACGAGGCACCTGCCGACAAAAGCCGCCCCGCCTTTCTGGCCGACAATGCCATTCGACTGATCGACAAACACCATGCGGGCGATGATCCATTTTTCCTGCGGCTTGATTTTCACGGACCGCATTTCCCCAATGTTGTGCCAGAGCCCTATTTTTCGATGTACGACCCGGCGGATATCCCGCAATGGCCGAACAATGCCGACACCCTGGAGGGAAAACCCTCGGTCCAGAGCATCAAACAAAAGCACTGGCGCACGGAAAATCTGCCCTGGGCCGATTGGGCGAAACTGATCTCGGCCTATTACGGCGAGATCACAATGATCGACGATCAGGTCGGGCGTGTGCTTGACCACCTCACGGCTCTGGGGCTCGACGATGATACGCTGGTAATCTGGACATCCGATCACGGCGACACCATCGGGGCCCATGGAATATGCAACAAAGACTACACGATGTACGAAGAGATCTACCGCGTGCCCATGCTCATGCGGTGGCCCGGAGTGATCCCGAAGGGCAGCACCTGTGACGCCTTCGTGCATCATTTTCTCGACATTTGCGGCACGGTCATGGAAATCGCCGGTGCCGAAAGGCCAGACGTGTTTCATGGCCGGTCCCTGCTCAGCCAAATGAAAGGCGCCCCACCCCCGGACGACTGGCCAGATAGCGCCTATTGCGAATTTCACGGCAGCCATATGGGGCTGTATTCCATGCGGCTGCTGACCACCGACGATTGGGCCTACATCTACCACACCAACGATATCGACGAGCTTTATGATCGCAAGGAAGACCCATGGCAGATGGTCAATCTGGCCCAAAGCAAGGACCACGCAGACGTCTTGGATATGCTCAAACGCAAGATGGTCGGATGGATGGCCGATACCAATGACCATTTGCACAATGAATGGACCGTTGATTGGCTGACCAAAGATCCAGAACTGATTGCGCAGGCGCCCGGACGCCGGCGGACCAAATGGTGACAACATGGGACTGAGAATTGGACTATCCGGCGCTGGCTATATCGCGCCTGTACATATCGAGGCATGGCGCCGCGCAGGTGCAGAAGTGGTGGCCATCGCGGACCCGGACCTTGCACGGGCACATTTCACCGCGGATCACTACCAGATTGGCAAAATCCACACGGATGCACGCGCCATGATAGATGCAGGCGAGATTGACGTGCTGGACGTCGCGGCCCCTCGACAGGTGCACATCGAACAATCGCTGGCCGGTCTCGCGGCCGGATTGCCTGTCATTTGTCAAAAACCGCTTGCACCCTCACTGGCCGAGGCGGAAGAGTTTGCGCAAAAGCTGTGCGCGGAAGACCGGTTTATGGTGCATGAAAACTGGCGGTTCCGCCAGCCCTACCGCCGGATCAAACAATGGATTGACCAGGGTCTTGTCGGTGACATTCGCCATGTCTCGATGGCGATGCGGTCCACCGCGATGCTGCCTGATGAGACCGGCATGCGGCCTGCGGCTGGCCGCCAGCCGTTCATGTTGAAAGAGCCCCGCCTCGTGCTTGCCGAAGTGTTGATCCACAACATCGACACGGTTCGTTTCCTTGTCGGGGATCTCAATCTGATCTCTGCCCGCGCCGCCCGCGTGGATCCTCAAATCACCGGCGAAACCTCGGCAACCTTAAATGCAGAAACCACCAACGCGGTTCCGGTGTTGATCAGCGGCGATATGACCGCACATGGCACCCCAAACGGCGCAAGCGATTGGCTGGAAATACTGGGTTCGAAGGGGCGCGTGACCCTTGAAAACACTTTGCTGCGCCTGCATGGGCCGCAACCTCAGGAAATCGACTTTGGTGAGGACAACCTGCTTGCCGAGGCCGCATCCGCGACCATCGCGCATTTTGTTGAACAACTGGAAAGCGGCGGCGCCTTTGAGACCGGTCTTGAGGACAATCTCAAAACGCTGCGTCTGGTCGAACAAGCCTATGCGCTTTCTGCCCCGATAGGTGCGGCGCCGCAGTAACCATCCGTGCGAGAGGGTTGCTAGGAATCGCTGCGGGCGTTGGCCTGATCGTACAGGGCATTGCTGCGCATCAGGTGCCGTTTCATCGCGCTGCGCGCCTGCGTCGGATCCCCCTGGGCGATGGCATCAAAAATCTCTTGATGCTCTGACAGGGTCAGCTCTTCGAGGCCCGGCGTGCGCACATTGGCGACGTGAAACACCGAAAGCCAGTCGAAAATCGCATGGGTCACAGCACTGTAAAGCGGATTGCCGGGTATCTCGGCGATTGCCTGATGGAAACGGCCGTCCAAAGTCATGAATTTCACCGGCGCATCCCGCGCGTCCCGCAGCGCATCCATGATCTCGGCCAGATGATCCAATTGCGCCTGCGTGCGCATATCTGCGGCCCGGCCCACCAAATAGCATTCCAGCCCGATCCGGGCTTCCTTGAGATGCTCAAGCGTGGTCCCGGAATGCGACAGGATATGCTTCATTGTCAGGCTCATCTGATCCAGCGCACCATCCATGGACGGTTCTGCGACCCGCGGCCGTTCGCCGTGGCGCACCTCGATCAAACCCATGCTTTGCAGCGATTGCATCGCCTCTCGAATCGCGGGTCGGCCAACGCCATACTGGTTCATCAACTCGCGCTCTGACGGCAGGATATCCCCCGGCCCCAAAGCCTCGCGTTGAATGGTCTCAAGAATGCGCTCTTTGACTTCGTCGCTCAGCTTTCGACGTCGTATCGGTTGGGTCTGGGGGGCCAAGGTTGCCTCGCTATCTCAAGATCTTCCGATCGCTCATTGCACTTGTATGACATGTAAACCAGTGAACCCGACGTTTCCAGCCCTTTGGCCGCAGTGTTGACTTATCTCGGGGTTTGCCGCATAAAGTGGTATACTATGTTAATCACATAATCTCTATCTGAAATCCAAACGGTAAGTACATGAACAATAAAATTGCGATACTCGGTGCAGGCGGAAAAATGGGTGCGCGAATTTCGCGAAAAATCCATGAATCTCAATATGATCTGGTTGCTATCGAAATTTCTGACGAAGGCCGGGAACGCCTTGGCAATGCAGGCATTCCGGTGACCGATGGCGATGATTGGATCAAAACGGTTGATGCTGTTGTGCTTGCCCTGCCGGATTCTGTTATCGGGCAGGTCGCGGACAAATTGGTGCCACGCCTGAAGCCTGGCACGATTGTACTGATCCTGGACGCGGCTGCGCCCTATGCCGGGGTCTTGCCCGAACGCGAGGATATCACCTATTTTATCGGCCATCCGTGTCATCCGCCCATTTTCAACGACGAAACCGATTGGGAGGCCCGCCGCGACTATCACGGCGGTGTGGCCAATCAAGCCATCGTTTGCGCCTTGATGCAGGGACCAGAGGAACACTACGATATTGGCCGCGAGATTTGTGAAACCATGTGGTCGCCGATCATCCGCACGCACCGGGTGACCACCGAACAACTGGCCATTCTTGAGCCGGGCTTGTCCGAGATGGTCGCTATGCCCTTCATCGACGTCATGGTCGAAGCGGTGGATGAATGCGAAAAGACCTACGACATCGACCGGCAAGCCGCATTTGATTTCCTGATCGGGCATCTCAACGTCGAATTGGCCATGTGGTTCGGATTCTCACCCAAAGTGCCGTCTGACGCTGCGCTTCGGTTGATGGAATTTGCCAAGAAAGTGGTGGTCAAGGATGACTGGCGCCGCGCCCTCGACCCCAAAGTGGTCAAGGAAGCCTCTGAGCTGATCGTTAGCGGCGGTTGATCCGTGACGCTTGCAGTTTCCACGGTTCTCTACGATGGCTACAGCTTTGATGCCGGTCTCGCCGATATAGCCGAGGCCGGTTTCACGCTGATCGAACCTGCCTATATTCATGGCTATGTCGATTTTGGTGAGACCGACCTTTCCGAGCCCGCCGCCCGGCAATTGCGGCACCGCGCCCAGACCGAAGGCCTGGGCATTCGCGCGGTGTCGGCACATCTGGATTTGGGCGAGGCGGACGCGGCAGAAATGCTGCGCCGCCGGGTTCGTTTTGCGGCGGAACTGGGCGCGGAATTCCTGATCACCAATTCTGCGTCTCATGCCCGAATGGACAGTTTTCGCGCCGCGCTTGAGACTGCGCAAGATGAATGCGAGGCAACAGGCGTTGTTCTGGCCTTGGAAAACCCCGGCCACGGGGCGGACAACCTGATTGGGACGCTTGCCGAGGGCAACGCGTTGCTTGACCGGATCGGCGCTGATTGGATCGGATTGAACTACGATATCGGCAATGTTTTCACATATTCACGCGGCGCATGTGACCCGCTTGACGATCTGGCCGGTGATCTGCGGCACGTCGTTCACTACCACCTCAAAGACGTTGCAACCGTCGCCGATGATTGGGTGTTTACGCCCATTGGCCAAGGCGATTTGCCCTATGACCAGATCATTCCTGCACTGATGCAGCATGGGGATGTCCCCGCCTCGTTGGAAATGCCATTGCGCCTGGCGCGTCCGGGCCGCGCGGATCCGGTGCGGCGCCAACATCCGTGCAGCCGCACCGAAATTGCAGCGGCCTTCACCACCTCACGCGCATTTTGCCGTAGTTACGGGTTGGTGTGATCCCGCACACCGTCGCACAAGTCACAAAAACAGCTGGTGCGTCCCATCTGCCCGCCCTTCAACGCGATCTCTAGCCCGTCTGTTGCCGGATCGTCCGACGCCGCACGAAACATCGCCGCCCCCGGCGAAACCGGTGCAAGCGCCTCAAGCGCAAATATGTTCAGCTCTTGGGCGGCATGGCTGGAACTGTCGCCGCCGGATATGACAACCCGCGACGCGCCGGTCTGTGCAATGAGATCTTGCAGAAGTCGGCCAAGGACATGCCCGATGCGACGGTTCGTTTCGTGCAGTGTCAGGCCAGCTGCCGCGACTGACCGCCGGTAGCGCTCAACCGCGGGATCGTCAGGCCCGCGCGCCGTGTAGATCAGCGGGCTTTGCCCAGACTGGAATGCCTTGACTGCAGCGCCGCGCGCGGCGTCCAGCGCCCTGCGCGATGCCGGACCATCCACAGCAATCTCAGCAGCATCAAGGGCGATCCCAACGAATCCGTGTGAAGTGGCATGTGCAATCTGCGCCGCAGTGACCGCAGAAACAGAGCCTGACACCGCGAGTATATTCTGCACCGGAGCGAGGCGCGGCAGCGCGGGCGCCGTTGGGATAATGCCGGTCGCGGCCCAATGGGCCACCAATGCGTAAGCAACCCCCTGCGAGCCGACCGCGAATTGCGGCGCTTGGCGGTTGTCCCAGATCAACTTGCCGCAACGGGACATGTCAGCCTCGCTCTGCGCATCCAAACTGATGATTTCCGCGCCGCTTTGCACGGCATTGGCCAGACAGGACGCAGCCCCTTCATCATCAACCAGCGCTGCCAGATCAACCAACCCGAACTGCCGCCCGGTCTGGCGTGAGAGGTGCAGCGCAACATCGGATTCCTGCATCGGCGTGACCGGATGCCGGGCCATCACGGGATGCCGGTCCAACCGGTACACTTTGGTCGGCGCACCGGCAAAAAGATGGCCAAAGCACTGGTAGCGGCGCATTTGCGGTGCCGCGACGAGGCAGGGCACCCATGCATTGTCAAAAACCCGCTGGCCAATATCAATGGCCCGGCCAATTGACCCGACCTGCGGGGCGGAATCCAGTGTGGAGCAAACCTTGTAAAGCGCAATCTCCGCACCGCTCTGATGCAACCACTCAAAGGCCACTGGCAGATTGGCCTCCATCCATTCTGGCGTTTGCGCCCGCGCCGCCCCCGCAAGTCCAACCGCCCGTGCAGCGCTAAATCGGTCCCTTTGCTGGTCGGTTGGCGGCTTTAGGAACAAGACCCCGGACACTCCTGCAAAAGCCAACACCTCCAGCACTGCGGCTGATCCGGTGAAGTCGTCACCATACCACGCCATCAAGGGAATCATTGATCAAACGCCTTGATTGCCGCCGCCAGCGCCGGATTGCCCCGCGCCGCTTCGCCGATAGGAATACCATTCATGGCCGCATCCCATGCCGCCCGCATCGCCCGAACACCGGCGGCCGCGCCGTGGGGGTGGCCTGCAATGCCGCCCCCTGCCGCGTGGATCAGATCTGCGCTGCCCAATTGCCGACAGGTTTCCGCCGCCTGCAACGGGGTCTGCGCCGATGAGAAGACAGGCATCGCAAGGCAGGGCGCCTCAGGCCTCAGCGGCGTCAAACAAGCCCGCGCCGAACGGATCACACTTTCGTCGGCCTCGCAAAATTTGTTGCGCAGCCCGTTTACATGCATGTGGTCCGCACCCGCCAGCCGCCAAAACTTTTGCCACGCCACGTAAGACCACCCAAGCATCGGTTCACGGCTCAGATATCCCCACCCATTCCGGTGCGCATGGATCGGCAATTCGGAATGCCGCGCCAAGGCCAACATCCCTGACAGTCCGACAGAGTTGAGCGATACCATCACACAGGTTCCGCCAAGATCCCGTATCAGATCATGCCGGCGGCGCATCTCGTCCACTTCTCCTGTCAGGTTGAATGCAAACATAATCTTGCGGCCCGTCCTGTTTGCGGCGAGGTTGATCACCTCCATGACTGCACGCGCCCGATCTTCGAAGGGGCAGGCAGGACCATCGGCCTGCAATTCGTCATCCTTGATAAAATCAACGCCAGCTTCGGCAAGGTCCGCGACCATCGCAGCGGTTTGTGTTGGGTCAAGTCCGACGGATGGTTTGATAATCGTACCAATCAAGGGCCGCTTATGCACCCCGCTCAACCGGCGGGTGCCCTCTATGCCAAATTTTGGGCCGGGGTTGTGGCTGGTGAATGCGGCGGGCACCCGCAGATCCAGAATGCGCAGCCCGGTGAACTGGCGCAGCTCGAACAGATTGCCTGAGATCGTTGCCATCAGATTGGGTAGTGACGGCCCCAGGTTTTCCAGCGGCCAGGACAGGGTCACCTTGGCCACGGCATAGGATTGCGCCGCGATCGCCCCCGGCAACGAGGGCTGCGCAACGGTGTCTATTGTCTCGACATGTTGGACCCGCGCCGCGGCGCGTTCGATCAATTCGGGCGTCTCCGATGCCAGTTTCACGAAGGTTCCTGACGATTGCTCTCCCGCCATTACGGCGGCGGCATCTGCAGGATCAATCGGGGTTTCGATCAAATAGTCAGCTTCTATTCGGTCACTCATCTGCGCGGCTCCGGTTTTGAGGCAAAGGTCTGTCTGGATGCATAGAGATGTGGCAGGACATCGCAGGCAGCACGCGATGGGTGCCTGCGGCGGCGTCTGTGCCAACCAACAAAGTGCCAACGGGCGAAATGCCATCGGGCAACCTCTGCGAGGTAAGATTGCAATTTGCGGTTATCGCTGTTGTGCCTGCGCTGAGGCGGTAAACACCGTTGTCATAGGCCGCTGTCACATTACGCCCTGACAAACCTGCCAACTGGCCAACCACATGGCCAATCGGATGCAGGCGCCGGTTTTGGTCAGCGATAGAAAACGGACCATCCAGCGCCCCGAGGCAGATCGCCTCCGCCCCGGCACGGGCTGCAAGGGTTGCCGCAGCGACGGCATATGCGGCACCAAAGCTGGTGCGCTGCCGAGGATCATCATCGGTCATGGACATCTGTGCGCCATCCGGGTTGGGCAGCAGCCCATCTGCATGCGGATTGCTGCGCATCGCGATCGCCACCAGACCAAGTCGATATGCCCGATCACCGGCTATGGCGCAGGCACTGCGCATCACGTGGCGCAACCCCGTGAGGGTTTCAAGAACGGATTGATCATCGGCGGAATGCACAATTGCGGCATTGCCATGGGTTACATACGCCCCCTGTCCTTCAGATGGCCGGCGACGGTTCAGCTCCGTGAAATGGGTCAAGGCGCCAACGCCCAAACCTGCGCCTCGAAAGGCTTGCGCGGCAAGGTCGGCAGCCGCGGCAAGGCCAAGCCCCGAAGGGACGGCCCCATCCGGCGGCAGCCGTTTGAGATACCCCGAAGGAAGCGCAACAACATGTGCCACTTCAACGCCAGCGTCACTTAGATCTTGGGCAAGTCCGCGCATAAAATATTCGGCCCGCGTCGGATCGGGCGGCAGCACAATCTCCGCATCAATGGGGGTGCCACCGGACAGATTGCCCAATTCAGCATCCGTCCAAGGTGCATCTGAATCAAACCGGACCAACCGTCGCGCGCCTTTCGGAAGGGCCGTCTGGGGGGCCGGTTTGCCCGCGACAAGCAAGATCTCCGGCATCCAGACGCTGCGCGGTTGGGTGGTCTTGACCGTTGCCCTTTTTTGCGGTGCGCCAGTGATCTTGACGGTCACGCGCTGGCAAATCACCTCCCCTGCTTCAAACCGTCTGGGACGCGGATCGGCAAGTGGCGGACAATAGGCCTTGAAGGATGCATCAGACCAGTTCCGCTGATCCTCCAACTCAAAAACCTCGCCCTCAAAAGTGAGGGCAACCTTTGCCGACTGCACGGTATATTCGATGCCCTGCATATCGAAAAACGGCTGTTCGGGGCTGATCAGCTCTGGAAACCTCCCCAATTCAACCCTTCCGTTTGAATGCAGGACGTTTGCAGATCTCCCGGAAAGATCGTCGATGGGGAACAAGACATTGAACCCGGCGCGATTGACCTCAAAGGCCCGCCTGCTGGTCAGCGACATCTCAAGTGAGATCAAACCGCTGTCTTGCGCCGTGACCGACAGACAGCTCTCGAAATTGTCCGCAAACACCTCGCGACGGGTCCAATGAAACTGCTCTGGCGTCGTGGTTTGGACCTCTTCGACATCCTGCGATGGCAAGACTTCCCACTTAAGACCACGAACCGCAAAGAACACCGAGTGCAGGATATTGACCCCGCCCCAAGAAAGATCGCGCAGACCCGCGCCTGCCGTCGAAAACGTCAGTCGGTTGAGGTTCACAGCCAAGGGCTCAGACTTTTCTCGAAAAACAAAAGATCACCTGATTATACCAGTTGCCTCTTGAATATGGGCAGGGTGTTCATTTGTCAATCAATCGGGGCCGCTGGGCCGATTGCGCGGGACCACGCTGCGATCGGCTACTGGCCGTTTCGGGCGATGGCCTGCTCAAAACTCGCAAGTGCGTTGGGAAAGCCGATGGTCACGCTGTCTTCATTCTCGTCGCAGATCGCCGCCCATGGCCGCCCCGCCATGAACCCGCCGTAGGTCAGGACAAAACCATTGAGCATCGGCAGGGTGATCCTCAGTGTCTCGCCGGTACGGTGCTCTACCCCGGCGTTGGCCCAATCAGCCGCCGTCGGCTCTGCGTTTCCGAGCAACATCAACTGTTCATTGCGCTCCGCAATCTTGGCCCGCCATATCCCCGGTGAGGCGCTGCCGCGCAGGTATCCAACCACCGGCGGCGCGGGGGCTGGCAGATAGTATTGGTTCAACACAGCGCGAAGCTGTAGAAAAAGGTTATGGTCCATCGCATTGTCCAATTTGCGCAAAGAGACATGGCAGGCCTCTGGCCGCCACAGATCACCGCCCGCCTCTGAGCGCAGAATTTTCGCTTGCTCTATGGGCCGGATTTACTCCGCTCCCCAGCTCTACGCAGGCCGATCTTAGCATAATCACAAGGAAAAGTCGCGGGACGGGCAATCGTCCTGTCAGATCAAAGCTGTCCGTCCTTGATCCATTGGTCCAGCAATTGACGGCTGACCTCAAAATGCATGCTGTCTTCGCGCCCCCATGCGGCGCCCCAGACCCAGCCTTCGCTGCGGAAAAAATCAGCCAGAATGGTCAAGCCCAGCTGGGTCTTGCCATCGCCCAATGTGTCGAGCACTCCGTCGATGTTCAGATCTACCGCGAGGCCAAAGGAATGGGTCGATGCCCGTCCCCGCGTGCCGCGGATCTGCCGGACACATAATGCCCCTGCGGTGTTGATCCGCGCATAAAGATCAGGGTCGGTCACCTGAATATTCTGCATGATCTTATGCAAGGACTCGATGGCCGGTTTGAGCATCCGAACCCGAATGGGACCGACCTTTTCGGTGACCAGTTTCCCCTTCAATCGGGGGTTTGTCATCGCTTCGCAATTGTCCGACAACACTTCGCGCGGTGGGCCGAACACCTTGGTCAGATGCCGCGGACCGGCAATGACCAAACCCTCGTTCACCTTGCGCCGGTTCGCAATCAGAACAACCTGCGCGTATGAATCTATGATCTCATTTGGTCCGCTTTGGCGGAAGGTATCGGCATCATCGGGCACCGAATTCAACCCGCCGCCGCCACCCATCGGCGCACGCGATGCCTGCGCTGCGACATTGGACAATTCCGAGCTAAGCTCTTCAATCTGGATTTGCAGATCCTCGACCCGCTGGTTGAGCATCTCAATCTCGATACGGGCACCGGAATCAATGGCGGGGCCGTCGATCAGGTTCTCTTCGACCAGCACAGCAGGCAATAGCAGCCAAATGACCGGCGCGATGACAATCGCGAGGCTGATGAGGATCGCTGGAAGCAAGCGCATGATCTGAGGTCCACAAGATGCTGCCGAAACAGGATGGCGTGAGTAAAGCCTGCTTCGGCCTTGCGGCCAAGCGGAAACCACCTCAGAGTTGAACACCCGCCTCAAAAACGTTGTGAGACAGGGCAGCCTAGGATAGACTTTGCATATTATCCCGATCCCTTTGAAAGGAAGCGCGTTATGATTTCTCGCAGTAGAACATGTATGGGTGTAACGCTTGCAGTTGCAATTTCTGCGATGCCATTGACCTTTGCCGCCGCGCAGACCTCTTCTGAGATGACCGCAGAAGAGATCACTCAGGCTTTCGAAAAACAAAAGACCCGTGGTCTTGTTCTGGTGCCCGCAGACGGGTCAGACACAGGTGCAACAACGGAAACTGCGGCGGTCAAACCGGCACAGACCACCTATTCCCAGGTTGCCAAGGCAGATCAGGTGAACATCAAGATCAAGTTCGATTTTGACAGTGCCTCGTTGCGGGATGACCAGAAATCGAAGCTCGACACGCTGTGCCAGGTGATGAATGCGGTTGACGTCAAACTGTTTCAGATCGTCGGTCACACCGACAGTTCAGGGTCTGCGTCCTATAACAAGAACCTGTCCTTGCTGCGCGCTCAAGAGGTCAAGCGCCATCTGGTGAACGAATGCGCCGTTGATGAAAACCGCCTCGAAGCGATTGGTCTGGGCGAAAGTGCACCTTTTGACACCTCCGATCCCCGCAGCGATGACAACCGGCGCGTTGAATTTCAGGCATTAGGTTGATGGGCCTCGCCGTCTCTGCGGCAGCGACAGCACCATGACCAAGTCCCTTCCCAGCGACCTGTTCCAGATTGGTGATCTGGTCAACAATACCTACCGGGTCGAGGCCATTCTGGGCCGGGGCGGCACGTCCGACGTTTATCGCGCCCGGTCAGAGATCTCTGGCCGACTGGTTGCGCTAAAGGTTCTCAAGACCGAATTTGCCAATAACGATGACTATCTGCTGTTGCTCACCCGCGAAGAGGCGATGCGTGAGATCCGGCATGACGCGGTGGTGCGCTATGCCGAAAACAACCGCACGCCCGATGGGCATGTTTATCTGCTGATTGACTATGTCGATGGCCCGGGCCTTGATAAAAAGCTCAAAGAAGGGCCGATGTCTGCCGAGGACCTGTTGGTCATCTGCCGCCGGGTTGCCGAAGGGCTGCAGGCCGCACATGCCCATAATATTTGCCACCGCGATCTGTCGCCTGACAACATCATCCTGCGCGGCGGCGATCCGGCGCAGGCAGTGATCATCGATTTTGGCATCGCCAAAGACACCAACCCCGGCGCGGAAACTATTGTCGGCAACGAATTCGCTGGCAAATACGCCTATGCCGCGCCCGAACAGATGGCCGGCCACACCGATGAACGGACAGATATCTATTCCTTGGGCGCGCTTTTGTTGGCCAATTTCCGGGGCAAATCCCCCGACATCGGCAACAATCCAATGGAGGTGGTCAAGAACAAGGCATTGCCCCTTGATACCGATGGTGTGCCTGAGCCGCTGAAATCCCTGCTGGATAAGATGACTGATCCGGTGCCGGACAACCGTTATCAATCCGCGGCGGCGGTTCTGTCGGCCTTGGATGGCTCAGCCGCAGATGCCTCCCCGGACGAAGATGATGATTTATCAGACGCGACAATCATCGCGCCCCTGCCAAAGAAACAACCAAAGGCACCAACCGCTGCCCAAGCCAAGCCAGCCGCCCCCGCCAAATCCAAAGCCGATCCACAGAAATCCCGCGTCCTGATTCCGGTGATAGGCGGGCTGGTTGCAGTAGCCATAGGGATCGGGCTGTTCCTGTCCGGCGTCTTTTCCTCGGGCCCCGCCCTGCCCGTCGCGGATCCATACCGCCTGTCCATGGCCCGCGCCAAAGATGCCCTGCCCCGCGCTGTTGGATTTGTCCCGTCCGACATGGTGGCAGACGAAATTCGCGAACGCATTCGCGCGGCCAACGGCACCACCGATCTGACCCTCGCCAGCGGCGCAATTGCGGAAAGCTGGGGCGCAGATATCCTGACAATTCTGGACGCCGTAGATGATCTGGAGGTCTGGCGCGTCTCCGTGTCCGGCAATGACGTTGTGATCGAAGGTGAGACAACGGACAAAGCCGATTATGACCAGCTTCAAACCCTGTTTGATGCAGGCACCATTGGCGAACTTCAGACAGATGCGGCCTTCCGACTGAACGAAATTGTCCTGCCGGCGGAACGGTTGACCCCGATCCTCAAGGCGCGGGCCGATTGCGGGCCTCTGTCGCTCATCGACCCACCTGCGGTGGGTTACGGGCTGGGCAGCGCAATCACGGTTGGTGGCACGATGGCCAGCCCGCAAAGCCGTGATGCGCTCAGTGCCGCGCTTGGCGATGTGGCGGGCGACCGGCCAGTGAACATCTCAGTTGATCTGCTGAACCCAACATTGTGCCTGATGGAAAGCATTCTGCCCAAGGCTCCGACCAGCGACATCGACGTGGTCTTTTATCAGGGCGACAATGACAACGCCCCAAACCTGACCGGCGACTTTGTCGTTGGTGAAAACCCGGTGATTGATGTACAACTGCCGCCCGAGGTGAATTCAGGCTACCTTTCGGTTTCAGTGCTGGACGTGTCTGGCAACGTCTTTCACCTGCTGCCGAATATCAACCGCGCCAGCAACGCCGTAGCAGACCTGCGCGAGGGCGCGGAGGGGGCACAGACCATTCGCGTGGCATACGCCGTGAACAGCCCCCGCGAAAACGGCGAGATCGCGTTTCGGGTGGACGATTCAACTGTCGGGAAATCCAAGATCATCGTGATCCACTCCAGCGCGCCCTTGTTCGATGAAATGCGCCCCACAAGCGAATCCGCGCTCAGTTACTCAGAGGCACTGCTGGCCCAAGAAGGGGTGAACCAGGCGGAGATCTATTCGCTCGACAGCAAGATCCTTACGACCTCGACCCGCTAGCGTTATACTGGTCCGGCCTAATCGACATCCACGACAATAACGGTGATGTTGTCCGCGCCGCCGCCATCCAATGCGATCTGGATCAACCGGTCCGTGATCGTCTCAAGCGGGGATTGCGCCAGAACCTTTTCGAGCATCCCAAAGGTCGCATATTTGGTCAGCCCGTCAGAGCATAGCAAGAACCGGTCGCCCGGCTCCACTTCGCCGCGCACTTTATCCAGCTCCAGCTCCTCGCCCACCCCAACCGCGCGGGTGATGGCATTGGATTGCGGATGCTGTTCGGCCTCGTCCCAGGTTAGCTGACCAGATTGCACCAAAGTTGCAACGATAGAATGATCTGCCGTCAGCATCTGAATTTCCCCATCGCGAAAGCGGTAGATGCGGCTGTCACCGGCCCAGATCCCGACAAAGTGGGAATTGGCCAGAACCAGACAGGCAACCGTTGCGCCGATCACCTCAACCTGCCGGGTCTCGGCTTCGGCTAGGATCATCGCATGGGCGCTTTGGATTGCACCGCGCAGGGCATGCATCGTATCGGCGGCAGGCAGGTCGGGGTCGATTGTGGCAATCAATCCGGTGATCAATTGGCTGGCGTAATCCCCTGCCGCATGGCCGCCCATGCCGTCGGACACCACCCAGATCTTCTGCTCTGGCAGGGCCAAAAGCGAATCTTCATTTACGGCCCGTTTGAGCCCGACATGGGATCGCGCGTTATAGCGCACTTGTGTGATGTCGCTCATGTCGCCTCCTCCGTCCAGACCGCTGCGTCGAAATCAAACAGCGCCTGCATGTTCGGGCCTTCTGGCAGACCTTCGCAAACCAAAATCCGTTGATCCCCGTCAATTTGCGCAGACCAAACGCTGGGCGCGGTCAGATGGGCGGGCATTGACCGTCCTGCCAATGCTGCCAATAGATCGGCCTCCGATCCGGACTGCTGCATTGTCATCCGGCTCACCCCTTGCGACACTTTTGCCGCCGCGCCAGCCACTGGGCCGTTTAACGTGGACAAGGCAGCCTCCAGCCCGTCCCGGCCGGTTTCATCATCAAGGGAGGCCAGCGCTATATCTTCAAGCCGGGAAAAGAGATCCGCGTTGGAGAAATGATCGGACAACACAGGCGCGGCGGATATCAGCGGCGCCATCAATGTCAGCGGAAACCGCCGCCCGACCCGATCCACCGATGGCATCAGAACACCGATGATCTTGCCCGCCCCGGCCAGCCCCGGCGAAAGGCAAAACCGCCAGATCGGTACCGACATATAAAGCGCGTCCCATTGGCCGCCGTATGTATGGGTGCCCGATACCAAACAGCGCTGCAACCAATTGTCCCAGACAGAAACAAAACCCGGTGGAGGGTCCAGGCGGAAAAAATCCCCGATGCTGGGAATTTTGCCATAGGCTCCGAACCCAGCCGCCCCCATCAGAATGTCTTTGGGCAGCTGAATTTCGACAAGGCAGGCAAAGCAAAGGGGTTGATCACCGATCCGGACTGCAGCTGGAAGATCGCGATGCGCCCCCCGACCGTAAAGATCACCCGCTTGCGATCAGACACATTTGTGCGCCGCACCGTCGCTGCATTCAACAGACGGAACCACGCCCAGGGGCCGTCGCGTTGCAGCACGCTTTCGATGTTGCGCGGTTGCGGGTCAAACACCAGCCGCGCCAGCCCAACACCGCCCGGCCATTCCACCGCCACCGGTGTAGGCGCCCTGTCCCCATGGGAAAAGTTTACCTGACTGCCGTGAATTTCCAGCGCCACAGACTTGGCCTTGGGGTCAAGCGCCTGCGGCATGATCTGGAACTGGATCGTCGGTGTGGCCCCGCCAGCAAAGAATGCCTCACGGATTTCAGCGGCATATTGCAGTTGTTTGAGGACCGCAGGGCTGATCCCCAGATCAACGTCATTTACACGTTTCCACGACCAGGGCCGTGTGCGGGTGTCGATATACTTGAGCAGGTTTTCATTGACGAAACTGTCAATCAGGCCGGTTGGCCCGAACAATTTCTGAAAATCCGCAATCGCCACGTCAGCCCGCGCTCTTTGGTTGAACGGATAACGGTCGGTCAGCGCCTGTTGGCAGAAAGGCAGAATGCTGGACTGCCACCGCGCATTGATCCCTGATCGGGTGCTGTCCGAAGTGATGCCTGACGACCCGGACGCGATTTGTGTCGCCCAACGTTCAAGCGGCCCATCCGCACGGGCAGCGGCGTCAAGGAACCGTTTGATTGCAATGCCACCCTCACCGCCCGTGGACGAGCCAGAGAAGCTCATCTTGTTCAGCTCTTGATACAGCTCTGTCAGCAGGGTCATCAATTCGCCCAGCTGCGACGGCAGGCCCGGCTCCGGCGCTTCTGTCAGGCGGTGCAACCATTCGAACCGCTCTTCCACATAGGTGCCCGGTGCCTTGGGGGGCGGTGCGCCCGTTGCGGCAGCGGATTTTGACAGCGCCTCAAGCAAGATACGTGTCCGGTAACTGACTGAACGCTGCACCTCATTGTCAGCTGCCTGACCAAGGTCGGCCGCAACACCAGATCCACCGGTTGCCCCTGTCTCCGAAGCCAGCTTGGTTTCTTCCGCTATTGCTTCAAGCAGATTGACAATTGGTGAAGTCGGGCCAGACAGGACATTTGTCACCTCAACCGCGTGGCTGAGAGATTCAAGCGGGATGATGTCCACATCGCCCAGAATCGCATCGTAGCGCGAGATGTAATCGTTGTAGTAAAGATCAAGCACATCGCGGCTGAGCGCGGACAGCGCCTGTTCGGTTTGCTCTGCCTCGCCGCGGGGGCCAAGAACCCAGCTCTCGCGCTGGATACGCGCGGCCACCCCCAATGCTTCGTCCAAGAATACCCGGTTGAACCCCGCGTGGGTAAAGATGCCCTCGATACCCTCGTTCAACGCCTTGCCGGAGGACCGCACAAATACCCGCGACACCGCAGGGCCGCTGACATCCGTGATCCGCCATTTCGGCAGCTCGGCGGCGGCAGGGCTGTTGATGATGCCGTTATAGACCCGCTGTGCCAGAGGCATTTCAGACAGCAAGCCCTGCACTTGTTCGACCAATGGCCCGTTTAGTGCGATCTCCTGCATAGGCTGGGTCAACAGTGCCTCAAGATGCGCCTCAAGATCGGCGCGAAAGGCATCACGGGATGGTCCGGGATAGGCTAGCGACCAGTCCAGCACCATCCATTCACGCACCAGATCCTGGTTCATTGGCCCTTGCAGACCCAGCATCAGATAGATTTTCAACGCCTCATAAAGCAGATCTGGGTTGTTCATATTGCCACTGATCTGTTCCTCAAGGCGCAGCAAGAGCCGTGGCAAGAACCGCTGGTTCAAGGCCCGCCGATAGGTCTGCGCCGCTTGCGATCCGATGACCTCGCCTTGATACAAACCGTAGGTCAGCTTGGTTTCCGGCTTGGGCGCCCCAACAGTAGGGTTGTCCGGAAGCATCTTCAGCACATTCAGCGCCTCAACCACCGGCACCAGATCGGTATCGCCGATCGGACTGCTGGGCAGTGATGCCGCCACAACGCTATAATTCGCAACATTTTCGTTGGCCTCGGCGATCAGCGCACTGTTGCCCTGAAAGGACCGCACCAAAAGCGCCCCAACGCCGACCGCGACCAATACGGTCGCGGCAATGGCAGCCCATTTTGTGATCTTGTAGCGGCGTTCAACCTTGGCATCGGCAGACACCAGACCCGCCTCGGGAAAGATTACCTGTTCAAACAGGCGGGTCAGGAAATAGGACCGCCCCGCGCCCTGCCCACTGCCGATGGCCTGCCGGCCAATCCCGAAGGTCCGCGCCATGCTGAGCATCAGACGGTCGATGGGCGTGCCTTCCTGCGTGCCGGAGGTGAAATAGGCCCCGCGCAGCATTTGCCGCTGCTGATAACGATTTTCCTGAAAGACTTCGTTCAAAAAGGTGCGGGCGACGCCGCGCATAGATGCAACCTGACTTGGAAACCCTGCAATCAGCGACCGGCGCTGCGGGTCGGTTTCGGCCTGCATTTTTTCAAGGGATTGCGAATTGAGCCGCTCCAACAGCGCCGCAAACTGTTCATCAAAACCGGCCACGGGGGAGGCATCGCCCTTGGCTGTATCCAGCTCAAAGGTGAAGCCCCAGACCTGTTCGCGGTCCTCCTTGCCCAAACTGTCATGGAATTCCATGAAACCCGCGATCAGGTCCGCCTTGGTGAACAGCACATAAACAGGGAACCGCGCCGCGAGGGTCTCGCGCAGTTCAACCAAACGCTTGCGCACCGCATTGGCATGGCCCTTTTGGGTGATCTCATCCTGCAAAGCCAGATCGCTCAGGCTGATGGCAATGATCGCGCCGTTGATCGGCTGGCGTTTGCGGAATTTCTTGAGCAACCGCAAAAAGCCAAGCCAAGCGGCATTGTCCGCCTTGGCGTCGCTTTCCTGAGTTGTATAGCGGCCCGCCGTATCGATCAGCACGGCATCATTGGCAAACCACCAGTCGCAATTGCGCGTGCCGCCCACACCGCCAATGGCCGCCTTGCCCATTTTTTCGGCCAGCGGAAATTGCATGCCGGAATTGACGATCGCCGTTGTCTTGCCCGCGCCGGGCGGGCCAATCATGATGTACCACGGCAATTCGTTCAGATGCGTCCGCCCGTTCTTGGACTTGCGCAAATCTGCCATCGCGGTTTTCAGCTTGGTCCGCAGCTCCGAAATTTCATCGCCAACAACGTCATCGCCCGCATCGGTGCTTTCGGCGATCTCTTCAACCATTGCTGTTTCTTGTTTGCGCCGCTTTAGAAAAATCCCAAGCGAGATACCCCCGAACACCAGCAACACAGCAGCAACAACGACCAGACGCACCAGCACAGACCCAAGTGGCCTGATTTCATCGCCGCCAAAGAGCGGACCAAAATACCAGATGCACAACGACAGCACGACGGCAAAGAACGCCAGTACAAAGTGGATGGATTGGAAAAAGCGGAGAAACTTCATGCGTCTTTCTCCTGCACGAGGATCACTTCAATGCGGCGGTTGGTGGCCCGCCCTTCTCGTGTGCCGTTGTCGGCAATGGGTTCGGCATCCGCGCGGCCTTCGGCGCTGAGGCGGTCGGTATTCTGTACGGTCGCGGCCATGGACTTCATCACGGATTTGGCCCGCGCGAGCGACAGATGCATGTTCGAGGGAAACCGCGAAGACCGAATGGGAACATTGTCCGAATGCCCCACAATGATGATCTTGCCGGGCTCGTCGCGCAGCGCCTCGGCCACCCGTGCAATCGGTTTTTCAAAGGCATCAACCAGCCGGTCAGAACCAGACCCGAACATGCCAGACCCAGCAATACGTATGACCAATGTGTTGCCCTTGCCAAAGACCTTGACCAACCCTTCGTTGATCTCTGGCTCCAGAAAGGACACGACCTTTTCGATCTGGATGTCTTTGGTCGGAATGGGCGGTGGTGGCGGCGCACGGCGTTCCAGCTCGGCCACCGGACCCGCGTCAATCACCGACAATTGCCCGATCAAGTTCTCGGTCCGGTTGGACAGAACATAGCTCAATCCGGCAAATTCGGCGATCAGCAAGATACCTGTGACAGCAAGCGCGATCCAAACTGGTTTCCACGCCGACATAGCGCGATGGGGTTTGTCGACACCCTTCCATTGCGGTGAGAGGTCTCTTTCGAAATCCCCGCGCTGCGCCCGGATCAATTGCGCCAGCCCAAGCCGGATACGCTGATGCTTTTCCGGCCCGCCCTGTTCGACCCGCAAGCGCCCCTCAAAGCCAAGCGAGAGACACATGTAAAGAAACTCCAACAATTCCAGATTGTTGCCAGCGTCCTTTTGCAGCCGCGCCAGAAGATCATAGAACCGATCGCCGCCGACTGTTTCGCGGTGAAACGTGCCGACCATGGATTGCAGACCCCAGTTGGATTGCCCGCCCCAAGGCGTGTTCAGCACGATATCATCTATCGTCGCGCATAGCGCATAGCGCGCGGCCTTCACCGTTTGGGCCGCAATCCCCGCCTGCAAGGCGCGATTTTCAAAGGCCCGCACCTCGGACACAACCGATTGGCGCAGCTTTTCCGCGTCCATATGCTGTGCCTGGTTCTGGATACGGCTGACCAAAGCAAAAAGCGGCGCCGCGCAAGCGTTCAGCGTGTTCATGCCCGTCAGGACAAGCTCTGGTTCATTGTGGGATTTTCGGGTCTGCGCCGCGCTGCGCTGGCCGCCTTGTGGGTTGGGAACGCCAAAAGCTTCCGGGCCGCCCTCCTGCGCAGTGCTATGTTCTTGCGGCGTGGGCGCTGGAGCTGCGGGCGCTGGCGCCGCAGGTTGCGATTGCCCCACAGACCGACGCCCGCCGGGGTTGGGTTTAATCACCGTCTTGTCGGTATCGCCAGGTTCGGCGAACGGGTCGTCATCAGACATCGCGGCAGACCTCTCCTAGCTGTTTCGGATCGCCCAAAGTTCCATCTCTAGGCCGGGGTATTGTCCCGACACATGCACGGCGATCCCCCCCGAGGTGGTCATCTTGCCCCAATAGGGGCTTTCTGCATCCAACTCGAAATAAACGGTGCCCGCATGATACGCGACCTGGCGGGGGGCAATCGGCAAGGGCCGCAAGGTGATCCCCGGAAGTGCCGAGTTGACCAACTGCCGGATTTCCTCAACCGGACCGATCTTGGATTGTCCGGCAAAATGCCGGCGAATGTCTTCGGCAGGCACGTCGGCTTTGACCGCCAAAACAAAACCGGCGTTGGACAGCAGCTTGCGGTCGGCAATGATGCCCACACTGATGCCGTATTTACGCTCTTCCAGAGCGATGGATACCGCCGTTTGTTCCAGAACCGCGCTCAGGTATTGCCGCAAGGCACGGAACACCGGGTTGAAGGTGCCGCGCAAATCATCATGCTGATAGGCCGGAAACAGCGGCGCTTCTTTGTTGTCGCTCATAAAAGCGGCCAGTTCACCGGCCAGCGACACACAGGCCCGATAGGCGGCCTCTGGATGCAGGTTTTCGATGTTCGCAAAATGCCGGAACACCGGCAGCGCCCTGTTCACCGTCATCAACAACAGAAAATCGGAAATATCCGCCGTGCCCCGCGCAGGCCCGCTTTCAGACAAACGCCCGGCAAGCGCCTGCATCCGGTGCGACAGCAGCCCTTCCAACTCGCTGATAAAACCAGCCAAAGCAGGGGCGGCACGCACATCCAGGCAACTGGGAATAAACGACCGGTCCAGCAACACCTCTTTGTCGGGACGCACCTCAATGATCCGCGCAATGGGAATCGCCAGCATGTCCGACAGGTCATCCACCGCCAGCGCGAATTTCAGGCGCAGCTTGCCCACACCAATCGTCACAGGCTTTTTGCCAGCTCCTGCTGCATCGGTAACTTCAATCTCGGAGGGCAACAACCGGCTGGCGGAGTGGCCTCCATCGGTCATATCAACCTCGCTGGCCCCTTGGCGGCGTTGCGGGATTGTCAAAAGAACGACGCAATCCTTGATGTTTTCAGGCACCTCCAGCGACGGCGGGTGATCCTCGGCTTGCGGTACCCGAAAGACCGTGCCGTCCTGCGTCAGCCCGGAACAGTTCTTGAGGCTGAACTTACCAACCTTCAGCGCCTCCTCGTCGATTTCTAGCGATGAAAAGCCCCATGAATAGGGCAGCGTTCGACGCGCGATACCTGCAATCAGCGATTCAGTATATCGATCAGCCTGCTGGAAATGATGGGGTTGCAAAAACAGCCCCTCGGTCCAAAGCACTTTGTTGTCCCAGGACAATCGCCGGCCTCCCGTTTGTTGCGCAAAATAGCACTATTTCAGTTTATCGAGCTGCTCTTTGTAAGCCCGAGCAAATTCCCGGCTGAACAACTCATGGAAATCGTTCTCAGCCTGGTCGGATATCTGAGAATACATTTTTTCGTATACTTCCCAGTAACGGGCTTTCTTGCCTTTGAACATACTGCCAAAGGCACCCGAGGTTTCAATCTGGCCCGCCAGTTCCTGTGGGTCAAGCTTGCTCAGAACCCCTTTGATGGCCGCCTGCATGCCCGTGACCATCGCAACCTCGTGGGCTTTGATGTCATCCAGCGCCTCTTCGGTCGCGCTTTCAGGGGAAAGGTAGCCTTTGGACTTGGGTTTGACCAAGGCCTCAATGGCGTGATCTTCGCTCAGGGAGAACTTTAGCGGGTTATTTCCACCGGCGCTGATCATCGTTTGATCAATGCGGAACTCGGATTTGATCGACGTCCGCGTCATCAGGATTTCGCGCAGGCCAATGATCATTGTGCGCATCACACGGCCCAGACGGGCCATGGTTTGATCCAGATCCGCATCGGCGACCGCCAGATCCTCACAATCCAGTGCCTCGATAAAGCGTTTAGCCGCCGTTTGATCACCGCCACCGGATTGAGGTGCGGCGGCAACTGGTGCGGGCGCAGGCTGTGCAACGGGTGCAGACGCTGGCGGGACAGACGCTTGGGCCACTTCTGGCTTCGGCACCACGGTCTCTGGCGTTTTCGTCGGGGCCGCATTGTCAGGTTCCAGCAAATTGTCCCAATCATCCGGGATCAGCGAGGTATCAAACGCCGCGCCCGGTTTGAAACTGTCATTGGTCGAGGGGCTGTGCATCTCCAGCGATGCACCGCTGCCTTCGGTGCCGTCCTCGGGGTGTTTGAAGAACGGATCTTCTTCGTCACCCATCGGCAAGAGCAGCTCATCAATGGGATCAGATGTGTCAATCTGGGTCGGCCCTTTTGGACCGCCCTCTGCACCCAGAAGGTCATCCAGAAAATCGCCTTCGATGCTGGGATCGTCCAGTACCGCCAGGGGATCGGAGGACGTATCCGCATTGCCCGGAAACGCCGAGGCTGTGGGGGCGGGAATATCCATCAGATCAGGCAATTCCGCGCCAATCTCAACCACCAGCTCATAACCGCCAGCCGACAAAACATCACCGCTGTTCAGGGGCTTGGGCGTCCGGCCCAAGGGCACCTTGGAATAGTTCAGAAAGGTGCCATTGGTGGATAAATCTACAATGACGTACCGCCCGTTATGTTCTTCTAGGACAAAATGGTTCTTGGACAACATCCTGTCCGGATCGGGTAAAACCAGATCATTGGCGGGGCCGCGCCCGACGGTCAGGCTTCCGCCACGCATCGTGACAGGTTGGCCGTTGCCGGGCACCATGCCCGAGGATTGAAATTTAAGCGTTACCGTCATCGTGGAAAATCAGCCCCCCACCAGCACGGTAAATTCGCCCAGTGCAATTGGACCGCCACAGGCGCAGTTGTCACCGATCCGCGCGGCCAACAATTTGCCGATCAACACCGTGCCGGACCCTTTGACGATCGGATGCGGCGGCACGGCCATTGTCATGTCGGTGACCCGCGCCGCAGGCAGCTTGCCAATCATCACGGTTGGCAGGCAGGGCGGCGCAATCGGGATCGGCACGGGCAAAACCGGTGGTGGCGGCGTGGTCGGCAAGGCACAGGCGTGCAGATCGGTCATTCTGGCTTGTGGCATACCCATGATCTTATCCTTCTTGTTTCGTTTCTGAGGCGTCAAAGACACCGTTCCCGCCTTTGGCAATGTCCAACGCACGGTCCACCAAGAGCTGTGTATAGCTGTCGAACTGATCCATCTTCTTGCCAAGCGCCTCAATATTCATAGCAAAGGCCGCCACGGATGATCCACCCGCCGGACCGGGATATTGCGCCATTTCGCCCGGCCCCAATGTTCCGTCCGCATACATCACGCTCAGGGCGCAATTGACAGTGTCATCCTGCACCGGCGCATAGTCCAGACTTGCAATCGCCGCCTCGCGGTTTTCATCGGTGGGCTGAAAAACCCATGCCTCGGCGGCGGCCAGCGACGGTGTGGCATTTGCCGCGCCCGCCCCGACAATATCACGCGCCGCAAGACAGGCCCACCAGACCCGTTCACGCGCAGGCAAAACAACAGACATCAGACGCAGAATATCTATCGGCGCATCCTTGGCGTCCAACTCTTCGAGCACCACGCCAATCGGCGCACTGGCGGGCGCGGACAACTGGGTTCCCAGCTTTGCGTTTTGTTCTGCCAACATCTTTGCCGCAGGCTCCGATGGCAATTTTGTCAGGTTTTCGAAACGTTTATCCAATGCACTGCATCCTAGTTGATAAAGACCACACCGCCCTTAAGCGTGAGCATCGTATCGGCTTTGACCGTTGTCAGCGGGCTGGTCACATCGGCCTTGATATCGGCCTGCACGGTGACGGTCGGACTTTTCACTGTGATCGATTTGGGATCCATCTTGATCGAGGAACCGCCCACCTTGAACTCGATGGATTTCATCGCCGTGACGACAATCTTGCCCGATTTCACATCGACCTTCATGTCGCCCATCTTGAGCAAAGTTTCATGATCGCCCTTGTCCAGCGTGGTCTTGTGATCGCCCTTTTTGACCTTTTCAGTATAGTTGCCTTCGTTGATGGTCTCGTTCACATCGTTGTGCACCACAACATCGAGATTGCCGTCGTCCTTTTTCTCAAGGCCGATCTTGACCGATGCATTGTTCTTGACGATCTGCTCATAGTCTTTTTCCGACTGGAACCGGACCAGTTCATCGTCTTTCTTGTCCTCAAACATCAGTTCGTTGAACCCGCCCCCCTTGAGAGAGCTGTTGGTCTTCACGCCTGATTGGGTCTTGTTGTCCGGCAAGCTGTAGGGCGGCATGGTCTTGTCATTGTACAGCATGCCAATGCACAAGGGCCGGTCCGGATCGCCCTCTTCAAACTGGATCACCACCTCTTGGCCGATGCGCGGGATCGCAATCGCGCCCCAACGTTTGCCGGTCCATGGCATCATCGTGCGCACCCAGCAGGAAGACTTGTCATCGTTCTCGCCGTCCCGGTCCCAGTGAAACTGGATCTTGATCCGGCCAAATTTATCAGTCCAGATTTCCTCTCCGGCGGGACCGGTGACAACTGCGGTATGGATGCCGCCGATATTTGGCCATGGGGTGATTTGAGGGCTGCGATACTGCGCATCGCTGGCAATCGCCTTGAAGCGCACCAAATGCGCGTCGTTGTGGTCGGCCTGGGGGTCATCAACGCCCAGCGTCTTGAACAGATTGCCCAGCACCGCATCGCCCAGCGCCTGAACCTGCAAAAACTGGTGTTCGCATTCCAGCACCATCACATCCGTCGGATCATCCGGGCGGGGCGATTTATCCAAGGTAAATGTCTGACCGACCCCCATCATCACCGCGTCCGACAGCCCCACAACCGTCTTGTGCTGCACACCTTCGCTTTCCATGCGGACCTTGGCAAACTCCTCGCCCAAAGGCGCCTTGCGATAGTGGCCGGGGTAGTCATAGCGTTCGTGTTCCTGATCGATGTAGGCTACGCCCGATTTCGTGCTTTCGGTCGTCAAATCGGCGGTGGTGTTCTCGAAATCATAGTCCTCCAGCGTCACCTTGCCGCTGCGAACCTGTTCGGCGTTGTTCCATTCGAAGACCACCGGATCGGTCACTTCGATTGTGGATTTAATGGTCTGCGGCATGAACAAAAGCTTCGACGGTTTGGCGATGGGTTCATGCGCACTGGGCGCATCTGCGAGAACCAGCTTTTCGGTGTCCCCTTCGTGCCGGAAGAAATAATAGATCCCCTCTTCCTCCATCAGGCGGCTGATGAAATCAAAGTCGGTCTCGCGGTATTGGGTGCAATATTCGCGCGGTTGGTAGCTGGCGTTCAGTTTTTTCTGGATGTGACCGGAAAAGCCGTACTCCTGAATCACTTCCGTAATGATTTCAACAACGGTCTTTTTCTGATAGATTCGCACATCGGTCCGGCGCGTCAGGAACCACAGCCATGGACGGATCTCGGCGCGGTAATGTGCCCCGACTTCCACCTTTCCCACAAACTCGGCCGAGATGCAGGTGCCGCGAAACCAGCGTTTTTGCGCGTCTTTGTCGTCAGCCGCAACAAGGTGCATGGATTTGCCAACAATATCTGTCAGGGCCAGTTTGGCGTTCTCGCAGAAGAACTCGACTGTGACGCTGGAAATGGTGCTGACGCCTTCGCGCACCTGCGCAACCAGCGGCAGCAGTTTTTTGTCTTTGACATCCCCTTCAAGCCGTAGCGGAAAACCGGCAGGATCAAGATTCTTTAGCATGTTCTGCCCTCTCTGACTCTGATGAGCCTAGCCCAACCGGCGTTCACTGACCAACTCTCGGACCGCAGTCTTTTGACCCCGGCCCGCAGTCTCAGTCAAAACCGTAGCTGAACTCTCCATCTGTTACATCAATCGCCACTTTGCTGACTGTCTCGCCGACCATCATCCGGCGCAAAAACTCAGACGAGATGTCCGGCAGCATCGAATTGGTCACGATGGCGTCAATCATCCGTCCGCCAGATTCCAGCTCCTGACAACGTGACACGATCGTATCAACAACGGCGTCCGTATAGGTGAACGGCACCCCATGTGCCTCTGAAACCCGCTTCTCGATCCGGCCCAGTTGCAGCCTTGTGATCTTGCCGATCATATCAGGCGACAACGGATAATAGGGTATCGTGACGAGCCGCCCCAGCAACGCCGCCGGGAAAATCTTGAGCAATGGATCGCGCAGTGCTTTTGCGATGCCTTCAGGTTCCGGCATCAGGTCAGGATCGGCGCACATGTCCATAATCAAATCGGACCCCGCATTCGACGTCAGCAGGATCAGCGTGTTCCTGAAATCAATCGACCGTCCCTCGCCGTCTTCCATCACACCTTTGTCGAAAACCTGAAAGAACAGCTCGTGCACATCTGGATGCGCTTTTTCGACCTCATCGAGAAGAACAACCGAATAGGGTTTGCGCCGCACCGCTTCGGTCAAGACGCCCCCCTCCCCGTAACCCACATAACCCGGAGGCGCACCTTTCAGGCTGCTGACGGTATGGGATTCTTGATATTCGGACATGTTGATGGTGATGACGTTCTGTTCGCCGCCATACAGCACCTCGGCAAGGGCAAGCGCGGTTTCGGTTTTGCCGACGCCGCTGGTCCCTGCCAGCAAGAAGACACCGATGGGCTTGTTCGGGTTGTCCAGTTCGGCGCGGCTGGTCTTGATACGCTTGGCGATCATTTCCATCGCGTGATCCTGTCCGATCACCCTTTTGGACAGATGCTCTTCGAGGTTCAGCACAGTTGCCAGTTCATCGCTGACCATGCGTCCCACGGGAATGCCTGTCCAATCGCCCACAACGCTGGCCACGGCATGGGCATCGACGATGGGCAGGATCAGTGGCGTCTGGCCCTGCAGTTCTTCAAGCTCGGCGTTTTTGGCCTTGAGCTGCGTCAACAGATCGGCGCGTTCCTCCGCTGTCATCGGGCTTTGCTTAACCGCGTCTTCGCTGTCGGCATCAGGTGTATCCACCGGCGCGCCGCCTTCGCGCAATTTGCTGCGCAGCTCCAGAATGCCGCTGACCACAGCTTTCTCGGCCTCCCAGCGTTCATCAAGCGTGGCAAGACGCGCCTCTTCCTCGGCTTTGAGGGCTGTGATCGCCTCGCGCCGGCCGGCCACATCCATGCCTGCGGTCTCATCGCGGCCTATGATCTCTAGTTCCGTGGTCAAAGCATCAATCCGCTTGCGGCTATCGTCCACCTCGGCAGGTACGGCATGTTGGCTCACGGCCACACGGGCGCAGGCCGTGTCCAGAACGCTGACCGATTTGTCGGGCAACTGGCGGGCCGGAATATACCGCGCCGACAGCGACACCGCCGCTTCGATGCCTTCGTCCAGCACTTGCACCTGATGGTGGCTTTCCAACATCGTGGCAATCCCGCGCATCATCATGATGGCCTTGGGGATATCCGGCTCTTCGACCTGAACCACCTGGAAACGGCGCGTGAGGGCTGGATCTTTTTCAATATGTTTTTTGTACTCGGCCCAGGTGGTCGCACCAATGGTACGCAATGTGCCTCGCGCCAGCGCGGGCTTGAGCAAGTTCGCCGCATCCCCGGTGCCCGCCGCGCCGCCCGCGCCCACGAGGGTGTGGGTTTCATCCACAAACATGATGATCGGCACGGTTGAGGCCTGAACCTCGTCAATGACCTGACGCAAACGGTTTTCGAATTCGCCCTTCATCGAGGCGCCAGCCTGCAGCAGCCCCACATCGAGCGTCAGCAACCGTGCCTCACGCAATGCTGGCGGCACGTCGCCGCGCGCGATGCGCAGTGCAAAGCCCTCAACAACCGCCGTCTTGCCCACACCGGCCTCACCGGTCAGGATCGGATTGTTCTGGCGTCTGCGCATCAGCACATCAACGATCTGGCGGATTTCTTCATCACGGCCAACAATCGGATCAATCTCGCCGTTGCGGGCCTGTTCCGTCAGATCGGTGCAGAACTGCTGCAACGCCTCTTCCTTGCCCATCGCGCCGGGGGCCATAGCGCCGGAGGCCTCACCCGGCACTGCGCCGCCGCCGGTTTGCGAGCCGTCCTGCGGCCGCAAAGCGTCTTCGATCGAACCGTCCACGATGGCGTCGAAGTTGTCGGAAAAGTCATCCACCTTGATCTTGGCAAATTCGCCCGAGATATTCATCAGAATTGGCCGCAGATCCGGCGTCTTGAGCAGCCCCAGAATCAAATGCCCGGTGCGAACCTGATTGGAGTTGTAGAGCAGCGATCCGTAAACCCAGGCCCGTTCCATCGCACTTTGCAAATGCGCCGAAAGATCTGAAATTGAACTGGCACCGCGCGGAAGAGCATCCAACGCGCGGGTCATATCCGCCGAAAGTTTGGCCGGGTCCAGATCGTAATGCTGCATCACCTTTGCCAGATCGCAATTGTCGATCTGCACCAATTGCGCCAACCAATGAATGAGTTCGACGTAAGGGTTGCCGCGCATCTTGCAAAACACGGTCGCGCCTTCGATGGATTGATATCCAATCTTGTTCAGCTTGCCAAAAAGGGCAACACGGCTGATTTCGGTCATCGCAATCTCCTCCGCTGTGGCGCGGTTAAGGTTTCAATTCAGGCCGCCTGCACCTCATGAGCGGGCCGGGCGACCAAGGGTTCTAGATACAAATCGGCAACTTCCTCGGGATGCGGATCCGAACCGATCCAGCTGGTTAGCCCCAATTGGGTCGTGGCCCCCAACTGCGCTTGCGGGACATCTTTGCCGTGCAGGACAAGGTTCACATCCCAATCGAGTTGATCTCCGATATAATTGCGCACAATCGCCCGCAGCCGTTCCAACGCGGGGGAGCCGGGCAACAGGTTTTGATAATCCTCCATCGACAGGGGTCCAATCCGCAGACGGAACTTCGACGACTGCGACCAAACCCGCGCCCCGATACAGGCGGTCTGCCCCAGTGTTGCAGGCCCGCCAAGGATCCAATGATCGGACGGCTCAAGCGTCAGCCATTCGCCAACAAATTCTTCCAATGTCACGGGCGCGTCAAAGAAGCCGTTGAGGATCGCGACCAGCCCATCGGCATTGCGCGGTCCATTGGCCAGCAACCCGACATAATGGCGTTTCGCCATTTCAGGCATCGCGTCCCGGTTCCGCAGGTTCTTGCCGTGATACCCACCCAGCGCCGCGATCTTGTTTTCGGTTTCGCTGTTCTCGCCGCGATCAAAGGCGGCTGTCGGCTGGCCCTGCACCCAAGCGCGATACAGCAGGGTCATCAGCCGGTGCGTCAGCATATCGGCAAAGGCCACAAAGGTAGGATCGTTGTAGTTCAACTTCCGGCTGCGGGCATATTCCGTCAGGTGCAGCGGCAAAGGGCCATGTGGCCCAAAAAAACCGAAAAAGAAGTTTCGCAGTTTTGACGGTCTCGCTTTGGTAGGTTTGTCAAAGCCCTGGATCGTTGAGGGTGGAAACCCAAGATAGGGTTCCTGACCAAAACGCACACCATCCTGCCGCGGACGCCGGGACTGGCCGAACCGCGGGCCGCCCTGCCCCTGTGCATCAAGAAGGCGCATGGCGTGGAAAATATGATGGGCTTCGGGATCACGGATCAGACGTTCAAGGTGGGTCAGATCGCGCGATGTGTCCCCTTCCTTGGTGACCATCTTGTGATCTCTCCTCTTTGTTGGGTTTTCAGGACCATCTCGGTAAAACTGTTGATGGTCGCATATTTTTGAAAGAACCGCTCCAACACCGCCGCGAGGGACAGCACCGAACTACCCTCGAACAGGGTTTCGTCCAGTTCCAGCGTGATTTCCAGGCCGCGCACTGCGGTGGACAAGGTGCCCTCATGGATGCGCCGGACAATCGGGCGTGTATTGACTGCGACGATCCCCTCAAGTTGTTGCTCCATCGCGCGGTCGCCGATGGGCGCGTAAAGTCCAATGAGTTCGCGAAGCGCCGCCGCGCCGCCGCCGTCGGCCCCGGTGTCATCCGAGATTGACAGGTAATTCAGGCTCAGATGGCTGACCGCCCGCCAGGCGGCATCCCCCTGGGCAATGCAGGGCTTGGGCTTGGTTGGGCCGACAGGCGTTCGAATTGTCGTAACCGGCCCGCCTTCGGGCAAGTGAAACACGTTATCAACCCCATTGGGCAGCAGCATCGGCAGATCGCGGTTGGTCACCATCGCCTCAACTGCCAATTGGCCAAGATGGGCCGGATAGGGCGCTTCATGCGCATCCACAATCGACAGATAGCTCTCGGACCCAAGGTAATTGGTGCGCATCCCCTTGAGGGTTTCCGCCGCGCTGCGCTGGCGCAAATGGCGCTTGTGGGTGTAATACGCCCCGCCCCCACCCGCCGCTGCGGTCATCTCATCGGCGGAATAAAACGCCTTCAGCGGCAGATCGTCTTTGCCTTCTTTGCTGATACCCGTGACCTTGGAAATTGAAAAAACCTCGAAATCCTTGGGCGCGGTTCGGTCCGCGACAAGGTGATATTCTGTAAACCGCTCGGACACGGGCACGCGGTCACATCGTTTCGGGAAAAGATTGATCGCAGGCACACAATGCAGCTTCAGCGCATCCGGCGTGATGTTCGGCGCAATCTCCGGCTTGCTGTCCCGCATCAGGAAATAAAGATCGAGACTGTCTTCATCGCAGCGCGTGATCACCGATTGCAGGCCCGACACCTCAACAAACAGATTGCGTTCCGGCATCGCAAAATGTTCCTGCAACAACCTGTAGCCATCGAAGGACGGGCGCGGCGTGGGCAACAACGCCTCATCCCGGTCCAGGCCGCGTGGGCGGATCGGGTTTTGCAACCTTTGGGTCCAGCCGTCCCGCCGGTTCGGCGATTTGGCCACCACAGTTGCGGGGCTGGCGCAGAGCATTTCGAACAAGGACCAACCGGTGCTGAGCTGTCCACCCAGAAAGAACGTCAGCCGATCCAGCGGCAATTCCTTGATCGGCAATCCGCCATGCCGGGTCAGCCGCAATCGGACAGCGGCGCGGGCGTCGGGGTCTTGCGCAACGCCCGCGGCAACCAGCGCACCGCGCCCGTCGATATATTCCGCCTCTGTCACAGTGATGGGCCACAAATCCAAGTCATGGGCCGTGCGGAACTGGCAGGCTTTTTGAGCACCGCTGACCGTCTTGGACCGCAACGTGGTGTCGCGGGGCAGCTCATAGCCCTGCGCGAGGTCGGCATTGGTCAGATCGGGAAGCAACTCTGCCACCATCATCGAGGGTGTCGGTGCCAGAAAATGTGGGAACACCACGTCAAGCAAATGGCTGGTGAAGGCCGGATATTGCATCTCCAGCTCTAACTGGACACGCGCCGTCAGAAACGCCGTACCTTCCAGCAATCGCTCAACATAGGGATCTAGGATTTCGAGACCGTCCATGCCCAGGCGCGAAGCGATCTTGGGATAGGCATCTGCAAATTCCGCGCCCATCTCCCGCAGGAAGGCAAGCTCGGTCTCGTAATGTCTCAGCAGGCGGCTATCCATCGTGGGTTATGCCCCCTGCTCTAGCGTGACCTGACCGGTTGTGGTGTCAAACTGGCTGCGCAGATACAATTCGGTCGGCAGGGGCTGGGCCCACATATCGCCGACGATATCAAAAGTGATCACCGGCTCGCGCTTGGCATCCTTGGTCCGGCTGATCACGTTAAGGGATCCATCAATCAGACGCGGCTCAAAAAGTTCGACAGCCTTTTGAATGGCATCGCGCACATTGGCCGCACGGCGCAGGTTTGCGTAATCGCCCGTCGCGTCCGGCACACCATAGTTCAGGACCGATTGCGAGACATTGGGATAGAGATCGGCGTCGATCTCGCTGTCAATGTTACCGGTGTTCAGCAGCCAAGACAGATCACGCTGAATGATCTCGCGCAGACGCCGGATATCGATCATCCGCTCCGATGCTGTTTCGGTCTTTTTGTGCGGTGCTTCGTCGGTGAGCCGATCCAGGATCGACGGTTGAAGGCGCTCTGTAAGGGTCCGATCAGCCATCCCCCTCGTCCCCATCCGGTGCCGCCGAACCGGACGGCGCAGCAAACTGGATGTTACGCGCGTCCATCAACGGAATTTCCGCCGCATCAGTCACCAAAAGCCTCTGACCCAGACCGGCAAACAACCCTTCGCCCAGATCATCCCATTGCGTGGTTCGCGACAACAGCATCGCATCCTCGCCCGTCGCCACAGTTCCGGCATAGCGGGTCGGAATGAGCCCGACCAATTCGCCGCCGTTGTTCAATGTCAGATTGGCGGCCGTCCAAACGGTATCACGCAAATCCTCCGGCGCCTCGATCCGGAGACTGGAAAGGACATTAAAGGGCATCCAGAAGTACTTGCCGTTAATGACAATTTCCAATACCGGGCCCAGCCGCATATCGGCGTCCGCGATCCATTCAAAATCCTGCCCGTCAATTTCGCCTGAGGCGGCAGGTGCCTTGTCAAAGGCCTCTTCGCGCAGCTGTGCGGCTTGGGCGGTATCACCTTTTGCAAGCGCCCGAAGCGCCTGTGCCAGCAAAGCCAGCCAATCCTGAGGTTCCCCAAAAATCAGCGCGTCTTTCTCGCCCTTGAATACCTTCTCGCGGAATACCTCACAGATAATCGCCTCGCGGTAGGTTTGGGCCATCGGCAAGGCCGAAGCGTCCAGTTGCGCACATAGTTTAAGCTGCGCAATGGCCCGTTCCCAGTTCCCCTGCACACAAAGCAATTGAAACAGAAAAATGCGCAATTTGGCATCTTCGGGTCGCGACCGGACATCGTTCTGCAAAGCAGCCAATGCGCCGGCCAAATCCCCGGATTTCAAAAGATCTTGTGCGGTATTTTCCACAAGTGCGCTCCGTCAGAAATGTGCAAGGAAGGTCGCCGCGACCAGGTCGCGGCGCACCCTTTAGCCGAACTTTGGTTCGTTCTCGGCCATGTTCCATTCGAAAGTCTTCGCAGCATCGCCGCTGCCGTCTTTCTTCTGTGGTACATATTCAACCTTGCAGGACCGGAAGTTCAGCGTGACATTCTCCGTCAGCTTGTCTTCTCCGCCCGAACCACCTGTGGACACAGATGTGATCAGAACGTCTTTCATGGAGATGATGATATATTCCAGCGGCTTTTTGCCGGCCTTGCGAACCGTCAGCTTGGCTTCAGCGAAGTGATCACCATTGGCGCAATACACCATCAGAATGGCGGATGCTTTATCCACCCATTTTGTGATCGAGATGTCTTGGAAGTTTGCCTTGCCGGAACCGCCGCCACCACCAACGTGGAAGCTGCCGGACTGGCTCATGCCCCATGACCAAGCCAGAACATCAATTTCGTTCTTGTGTTTCGCATCCTGCGATTCACCTTCAATTTCACCCGTGATATCGAGAAACATGTCGACGGCCATTACGAACGTCCTTTCATGGATAGAGCGGATCTTCCGCGTTTAAAAAATTGGCGGGTCGCACCGACAACCGGAGCGACCTCAATTTTCTTACTGTTTTTCAGAAGGCAACTTCGACACAAGCCGCAGTGAAACGGACAGGCCTTCCAATTGGTAATGCGGGCGCAGATAGAATTGCGAGCGGTAGTAGCCCGGATTTTCCTCGTCCGCCTCGACAACAACCTCGGCCGCCGCAAGAGGCTTGCGCGCCTTGGTGTCTTCGCTCGATGTGCCCGGGTTGCCGTCGACGTATTGCATAATCCAGTCGTTCAGCCACCGCTCCATTTCAGCCCGTTCTTTGAATGAACCCACCTTATCACGAACCATGCATTTTAGATAATGCGCAAAACGGCAGGTCGCGAAAAGATAGGGCAAACGTGCCGCAAGGTTGGCATTCGCTGTTGCATCCGGATCGTCATATACGGCCGGTTTATGCAGCGATTGCGCCCCGATGAATGATGCCACATCCGTGTTTTTACGGTGCAAAAGCGGCATCAGACCCGCCTTGGCCAGTTCGGCCTCGCGGCGGTCACCGATGGTCACTTCGGTTGGGCATTTCATGTCCACGCCGCCGTCATCTGTCGGGAAGGTATGGGTTGGCAGACCTTCGATTGTGCCGCCCGACTCAACTCCGCGGATACGGCTGCACCACCCATATTCCTTGAAGGACCGGTTGATGTTCATCGCCATCCCATAGGCTGCGTTGACCCATGCAAACTTGGATGAATCGCCGTCGCCGGTTTCCTCTTCAAAGGCGAATTCTTCCACCGGGTTCGACTTGGCCCCATAAGGCTGACGGCCCAAGAACTTTGGCATCGCCAGACCCAGATATTTGCTGTCCTCGCTGTCGCGCAGACTGCGCCAACCAGCATATTCCGGCGTCTGGAAAATCTTGGTCAGATCGCGCGGGTTGGAGAGCTCACCCCAGTTTTCAAACTGCATCAAGGATGGGGCTGCCGCAGCAAGGAATGGCGCGTGACCAGCGGCACTGATCTTGGCCATTTCACCAAGCAGTTCCACATCCGGCGGCGTGTGGTCAAAGTAATAGTCCCCGACCAGACAGCCATAAGGTTCGCCGCCGATTTGGTCGTATTCTTCGCCGTAAAGTTTTTTGAAGATCGGCGATTGATCCCAAGCCGTGCCTTTGAACTTGCGCACTGTCTTGTGCAGTTCTTTCTTTGAGATATTGAACACCCGGATCTTCAGCATCTCATCGGTTTCGGTGTTGTTCACCAAGAAATGCAAACCCCGCCACGCGCTTTCCAGCTCTTGGTATTCTTCATGGTGGATGATCTGGTTGATCTGTTCTGACAGCTTACGATCAATTTCCGCCACCATCGCTTCGAGCGACAGCAGAACATCCTCTGAAATAAGGGATGCGTTCTCAAGGGCTTGCTGGGCCAATGTGGTGACAGCAGTTTCAACGGCAGTTTTGGCCGTCTCCGTGCGCGGGCGAAACTCTTTCTGCAGCAGGCTGGAAAAATCAGACTCTTCCGTCTGAACCGCGCCTGCGCCGCCTTCGACTTCTGTTGCTTCTTCGGCCATGGTTTACTCCTCGTCTTTCGCGTCGCCCTGATCGTCAGCCGGAGCAGCTTGCGCCGCCAACGACTTGAGCAATGCAGGATCGTTCATCGCTTTTGAAATCAGCTCTTCCGCACCGGGTTTGCCGTCCATGTAGGTCATCAGATTCGACAACTCGTTGCGCGCCTCCATCAACTTGCGCAGCGGCTCAACCTTGCGGGCAATGGCACCGGGCGAAAAATCGTCCATGCTTTCAAAGCTGACATCGACCGACAGATTGCCTTCGCCGGTCAGCGTGTTTGGTACGGAAAACGCCACGCGCGGTTTCATCGCTTTCATCCGGTCATCGAAGTTATCGACATCAATTTCCAGGAACTTGCGATCCGCAACGCCGGGCTGTTCCACTTCGGACTTGCCCGCGAGATCAGACATGACCCCCATAACAAATGGCAGCTGAACTTTTTTCTCGGCACCGTAGAGCTCAACGTCATATTCGATTTGCACCCTCGGGGCGCGGTTTCTGGCGATGAATTTCTGTGAGCTGGACATTGTCGTCTCCCCCATTTTTGATGTTTTTAATTGGCTTTCCCGCCCCGGAAATCAGAGGCGGCTTATTCGCTGTAGTCTTCTTCTATGCCTCCCACGAGGTTGACATTCTCTAGGCCCAAGGGCGCGATATCATTCACGATTGTCAGGAAATCCGCCCCGATCAACCGCCGCGCCCGTGCGAGCAGAATAGGCAATGGGCTAGAGGGTTCGTTTCGCTTATAATACGCAATGATGCTGTCAAGGGCGCTGGCCACATCGGCGGGTGATGCAATCTGCCCCGGCGCACTGACCGCCGCGCCGCCTGCCCCGCCACTTTGGGGCGCTTGGCCGGTTCCCGCATCGGTTTCGGCATCGCTGCCCTCGGTGGCGGGTGTATCTGCGCCGGTTTCTTTGGCCAGAATGCCGACAATATCGCCCAACATCTTTTGCAGCGGGTCAAGTGATGGACCAAAGCCAGGTGTTTTCTCAAGGAACACCGCATCAATGGCGTTCACATCTTCAAAGGCTGATCTTGCAGCTTCATAGTAGGCCATCAGTTGTTCTGATGGCGTATCCTTAAAGGCCGCCTGCACATCCGACATCGGCATCGGTGTCTCATCATCCGCTGGCGGGGTATCGCCGTTCGACACCTCAATGTCGCGCAATGTGACCTGCCCAAACGCCCGGCTGTTGGTCAAAGGTGCCCAGCGACGCAAAGACCGCAGCACAGTCGCCCGGCCCGCGAGGTTGGTAACCGCATTGATCCGCATGGTTGGATCATTGTCATCATCCGCATCCAGTTCCGGATGGCAGGTGTCCCAATGCTCCTCAAGGCAGAAACGTATAAATCTTGTGACCTCGGCAAACCCTTCCAGCCCGTTAATCCGTAGCTCGCTGTCGGCCAGATAGATCGCCGCGCGGATCTCGTGGCTGCGGTCCAGCACTTCCCGCGCCTTTTGCGCCAGCGCTTTGTAGTCCGGATCACTGCCCGCAACAATTTCGCTGCCCGCCTGGCGCTCTTCTTCCGGCTGCGCTTCAAGCTCCATCGCTGTGAAGGCCGGATCATACTCCAAATTTTCACCGCTTGGCGTTTCATCGCCATGGATCTTCATCAAGTCAGACAAAGCACAAAACCTTAATTACAGAGGACACCAAAAGAACGAGGAACAAAGCAGACCGTAAAGAAATTATGGTACCAACTCCTGCGAGAAAAGCTAGGTCTAGAATTGGTTGAGCGGGATTTAGCAAAGAGGCCTGTCGGAAATTCCCCGTTGATACGGCACAGTTGGCCCGCATCGCAGGCTTCGCCAAACCCCGCACCTATCGCGGGGACCTCAGTTTGCATCGTGCCTTAGGGTCAGGGCCCTAGTATCGCGGTTTCTTGTAGCGGTCTGGAATATCAAACCCGTTGGCACGTGACACCACCAACAGCGGGTCCCAAACCGAAGACAGCAGCGCATCATCCGGTTTCACGATATAGGGGCCCATTTTCTCTGCCTTGATCCGAAGGCTGTTGGCCTGCTTTTGTGACAACCCCGCGACATAGACAGCACCGCCAATATGGCCGCAGCCCAGCGCCTCATGGCGGGCCGGAAAACTGACGTATGGTGCAACCAATACCGTGCCGGGACGCGCCTGTGTGGCAATCGCTTGCTCCATCTCGATCAGAAGGGTTTCTTCGCTGATTGGGCGGTAGAAATAGATAACATCGTAGTTCCCGTACCCCTCAAAGGTCAGCGCGTCTTGTTCAAACACCTGGCAATTGAGACCATCATCCTTGGAAAGCAGATGATTGGCGGCGTCCACATAGGCGGGATCAAAATCAAACCCGTGGGTTTCCGGGAAATAGCGAAAGGCGGTCAGGACCTTGAGCCCACCACCACAGCCGACATCCAAGAACCGCACAGGTTCATTCCGGCGTTGCGCAAGGATCACCCGATAAGCGGCATGCAAATGCTCGTGAAACTCACTGTTGGACAGCGCAATATCTGGGAAACACGCGTGATCACGGGCGGCATCGCTTTGCTCTGACGGGTTCAACATCGCATGCAACCAATGGAACACATCATCGCTCGCGCCCATCTGTGTATAAGTCGTTTTCGCCAGCTTGGCCTGTGGCGGATAAAGCGGCAGTCGTCTGGTCTGGCGCTGTTCCTGAACCAGCCCCCGTATGGTGGCCCATCTGTTGATCTCGAGACGAAACAGATTGGTTCGGGCACCCACAACGCCCCAAGCGCGTTTGATGTCCATCGCCTCGTCTGGGGTGCTTGCCGCGGCCTCTTGTGCAATCCGCGCGGTGTTCATTGCCGTCAGAAAAAGCAGGTACTCGCGGGTCAGACGGTCAATCTCTGTACACAGGAAATCCACCTGCCGTGCGTTCCGGCGGGATGGTTTCGCAAGCTCTGCCTCGAGCTTTTGAATGATCCCTTTCAGGCGCCCGTCAAACCCGCCAAGTTGCTTGAAATAGCTGTCAGGGCCGCCGCTTTGCTCGTGCATCACATTGGTCCTTTCAAAGACTGTAAATTGAACTCAGGTCGCATCACCGCACCCCTAATTGGTGCGATCGCGGATGCGCGTGGACCTCATTCTTGAACCGGCCTTGACCAAAATGCAAACTTGTCGTTCACTTTGCCCCATTGTGTAAGCGGCCCAATTCTTGGGCGAATTATCGCGCAGCCAAAGCGAAATATCGGCCCGATCAGGACAGAAACACAATGCCGGGCACGCCTGACATTGCGCAACATTCGATCAGTTCACGGCGACGCGGTCACTATTTTTGGGGGAAAGATGTGAAACGAATTTCGACAATCGCCGCAGGTGCGATCATGGGATTGATGGCGACCGGCGCATGCGCCGAAAGCGGCGATCTCACCGTGGAATTGAACAAGTTCGAACCGGGTGAAACCGGCGGATGCCAAGCGTTCTTTTTGTTTCGCAACGAGGTCGGCAAAAGCTTTGAAGGCTTTGAGATGAGCCTGGCCATTCTTGATTCCCAAGGTGTGATTGACCGGCTTTTGTCCATCGACGCCGCCCCCCTGCCGATTGAACGCACCACGTTGAAACTTTTTGCGATCCCACAGATTGCCTGCACAGACATCTCGGAGATCCTGCTGCACGACATCACGACCTGCAAACCCCAGAATGAGCCTGAGGCGGATTGTTTCTCCTTTCTAAAGCTGAACAGCAAGACCACAACAAAGTTGGTCAAATAACCGATGTTTGGCTTGTTTGAGAGCATCGGAACTGGCGGTCCCATCATTGCAGTGCTGATCGTGTTGTCGGTGTTTTCCCTCACGGTGATTGCCGTCAAGACGCTGCAACTTTGGTCGGTGACCTCTGGGTCGGACCTGCGCACGGCTGCGATTGAGGCATATGCCAAGGGCGACACCACATCCGCCGCCACACAAAGCGGCGCAGGAAAGGCACCCGCAGATCGGGTTCTAAGCTACGCCATGCAAGCGCTGAAAGATGGCTATTCCGGCCCCCCCTTGATGACGGAGCTCACCCGCCGCGGCAACGAGGAATTCGCGCAGATGAACAAACAGATCCAGTTTCTGGAATTGATCGCGATGATTTCGCCGCTGATAGGTCTGCTGGGGACTGTTCTGGGCATGATCCAGTCCTTTCAGGAATTGGAGCTGGCACAGGGTGCGGCAAATGCTTCTGTTTTGGCGGGCGGTATCTGGCAGGCACTTCTGACCACAGCCGCCGGATTGCTGGTCGCTATTCCCGCGGCGGTCGGGGCGTCCTTGTTGTCGGCCCGCGCAGAACGCGGGGCACAATGCATCGAAGGGGCCATCGCGCAGTTGATGTTGGTCCACGAACAACACCCCAAGTGAGGCGGCAGGCATGACCCATGATCCTGCCCCAGTACTGCACCGGCCCAAACGGCCCAAGGCGCTGATTTCCATGGTGCCGATGATCGACGTGATGTTGATCTTGTTGATCTTCTTTATGGTCACATCGACCTATATCAATCTCGACATGATCCCCGCGCTGCAACGGGCAGATGATGCCTCTGACGATGCGCCACCCGCCCAAGTGGGTGGCGGCGGGCTCTTGATGGTGCGGATCGGGGCGGACGGAACACCCACCCTGCGCGGGCAAGCTTATGCGCTGGCCGATCTGAAACAGCTTTTTAAGAACAAGATACAACAGAACGCAGACCAACAGGTGCTGATCCTGCCGTCAGGATCGGCCAGTATGCAGGCGCTGGTTTCGGTGATGGACATAGCCACCCTATCCGGTGTGACCCAATTGCAAATTGTCCGGCTGGATGCCTCCCCATGAGGTTGTCCCGCCGCCCATCCCGCACCCCGCCAGAGACCATCGTGGCCCTGATTGATGTGGTCTTTTTTCTGCTGGTTTTCTTCATGTTGATCGGCCGCATGGATGCAACGGCACCCTTTGATGTAATCCCGCCAACCGCATTGACCGGCGCGGATATGCCATCGGGCGGGATGACCGTTTCGGTCTCTGCCTCCGGCACCGTGGCGCTGGATGGCGCATTGGTCACGCTTTCCCAAATGGACAGCCGCCTGGCACGGGCATTGGCCGACGCCCCGCAAACCCTGATCCGCATCAACGCCAACAGTGCCGTCGAACTGCGCCATGTCCTGCCTTTGCTCAGACGGATAGAAGGATTGGGCGCACAGGAGGTGGCATTGGTTGTCACCCCCGAACCCCACGATCCAACCCAATGATGCGCGGCGCGGGTCTTTGGGGTGCGGGCACGGTTGCCTCTGTTGCCTCCCATGCCGTCGCCGCGGCGCTTTTGATCTGGGCGATCAAACCCGGGCCCGTGGAGGATCAGCCCAAGCCGCAAACCAAGCTGAATATGACAACCTATCAGGTGGCGCGCAGCGCGGCCAAAGAAGCCACGCCAGAAATGACCGCGGCCCGGCAGAACACGGCGGAAAGCAGCAGACTTGCCGCCCATGGCCCGGCCCTGCAACGCTCGCAAGCGGTTAAGGCGAGATCCGAGAAAATACCGCAAGCCCCGCCTGTGTCCCAGACCGCACCCCGGATTGCGGCCCGATCGACGCCCCTCACCAACACAGTGGCGCAAAGCGCGACCCCGGCGCAGGCCTTGAACCTTCCTGCCCCCACGCTGGCCAGTGCCGTGACTGTTCAAAACATCGCTCAAGCTGTTTCTGTTTCGGCAACCGAGGCACAGCCGATCGCCGCCGCCTCTGTACAAACCCAGACAATCACCCTGCTGCAACCGGCAAGCGATACAGCAAAACTGGTCGTCTCGGCGGCCCTCACACTGCCGCCGGCACCGCTTGCAGCCCCCCCTGCCCTCGCCGCCAATTTGTCCACAACACAAGCCATTGCAAACACCCCTCAAGCCATGGCCAGCGCCGATGTTCCGCTTTCCGCAGACGCGGCAGTCCCGTTGGACCTGCCTGCACTTGAGGGTCAAGCCACCCTCGCATTCGCCGCCCCGGGGGACGGACCCGTCGATCCCGTTTCGCTGACCGCCTTTCAAAGTTTTATGCGGCCCGGCGATTTGAGAGGATCTTCAGATGACGTCAAAGACGATCTCGCCTCGGTGATCAGCGGCGTCCCCTGTTCGCGCGTTCAGGTTCGGTTTGAGCCTCTGGACAATGCACTGGTTGTATCCGGCCATGTGCCGGAAGATGCCCTGCGAGGATCGGTTCTGCAGGCAATGCAGGAAAAAATGGGCGCTGACATACCAGTGTTGGACAACCTGTTGATCCTGCCCAGCCCGCAATGCGGTGCATTGGCTGGCATTGCCGGGGTCGGCCTGCCGCAATCGACCGATCAAATCACCAATCCGCTGTTGGTTGGCGATGACACCCACGCCAGGGAGTTCCGATATGTCGCGGAACAGCCGATGGTTCTAACACTGCAAGGGGCCGATTACGACGCCTACGTCTATGTGGATTACTTCGATGCGGCGGGGAACGTCATTCACCTGTTGCCCAACGCCCATACACCGATGAAGCGGGCACCGAAACAATCCGCCATAAAGGTCGGCTCGGACCGCGCCTTGCAGCCGGGAGAGACCGGATTGTTCATGAAGGTTGGCCCGCCCTACGGGCAGGAAATCGCAGTGGCCTTTGCCGCGTCAGCACCGCTTTATGACGGGGTACGCCCCTTAAGCGAGCCGGCCGCGCCCTATCTGGATTGGCTGAAGGACAAGGTGGCCGAGGCCAAATCGACCCATCCGGATTTCAAAGGGGAATGGGTCTATTTCTTTGTGTCCACCTCGGCCGAATAATTCCACGCCACCGCCGCGAAATCAGTTCTCGGCTGCGGTTTCGCGCCGCCGTTGGCGGCGGCCAAGCTGACTGTACTTGGTATGCATGACGTTCACCGCCCCTTGCGGTTTGAAATCTTTGTCCGGGTGCCAGCATACAATCGCCCTGCCCTTCAAATTGACCTCAAAAAGCGTGCCTTTCCAAACCGTATATCTGGCCAAGGTCGCAGAAAAACTGGGTTGATCGACCAGTTCGATATAAACCGCCAAACGGTGATCGCGGTTCTGTTCAATCACCGCCACCAGCGTATCGGCATCCTTTGAATAGGATTTTTGGGCACTCTGGAAGACCATGCCACGAACGAAATCAATCACATGCGAAATCGCCTCGATCTGGGTCCCGAATTGAGCGCCGGGAATGGCGGCATAAGCATCAAGAACACCGTCGATCCAGCCATGCGCCATGGCCTGATCAAGTCGCCCAGACAGATCCTTGGCCAGTTTATCCAGCCCTTTCGATTCCAGATTATGCAGCCCCTGCGACTTTGCCATAATGTGTCCGTTGTCTGTTCGTGCGCATCTTATCACATCCGCCGCAAAGCGCGAAATCAAGGGCACCATGGTGGCCTTTGGCAACCAATTGCGGGCGGCAACCTTGCTTTGTTTTTCCGACAGGCTTACCATCTTCCGGATAACTCCAATCGTTTGAACATCTCGCATCGCGCACAGAAATGTGTGATTTCAGTTCGTTCGATATGTTCAAATTCTCAGTGGAAAGCGCTGTATCAATGATTTCAAATAAATATACCCGCCTTGCTGTTGGCCTGGTCGCACCCCTTGGTCTGGTTGCGACGCCGGTTTTTGCCAATACCCCAAAACATGCCCAATCGCCCGATTTTCAAGACGCCCAGGCAACTGCGATTGAATTGATTTACCCGCGCTACGCACAGGTCGGCGGGGAGCCGATTGAGCCGGAGCCTGAGTATGAAATGGAAGAGGAAGAAGGCGAAGGCCCCGCCGGACACGAACCCGAGATTGAAGCGACAGATGCCCAAACTGCGGCCTTTGTCACGCAGATCCAGCAGATTGGCGACATTTGCGAAGCCGCGCCCGATGAATACCAGATCGGTTGTTATGCCGCGATGTACCGCGAGCTGGCAGCGGACATCCCGGCCAATGGCGATTATGCCGAGGTAAAACAAATCCTTGAGGACACAGCGCGGGATCTCACCGCACTGACCCGCGCCAACGCAGACAAGGCCAAGCCAAAAGTGCGCGTCAGCACAACAAAGAACAATGGTCAGACCTTGACCACACCGCCCATCACACCGGTAAAGCCAGAAACCATTGTCCCGCTGCGGCAGGCGGCGGCAAATGTGATGGAAGAGGCCGAAACCAAGCTTTTGCGGGCGGCAAGTTCGGATGCCAAACGGGCGATCCACTATCAAAAGATCGCGGCGGCAGTCGGATCAAACAAGGTTCTGTTGCGGTCCGCGTAAGCCGCGCCAAAACAGAAACACAAGACCTGCAAAGGCCGGCCCTCGAAAAGGGTCGGCCTTATCCGTCTTCCAGGCCGTATGCCGCGCGGATGCTGCGATTGGTGCCGGGGCCAAAATCGCCATCAATGCTGCCGGCGTAAAAGGCGTTGTTCTTCAGGAGCTTTTGCAATTCACGGCGGGTTTCCTCTTTGAACATGGTGGGCCGCTGCAACAAAAGGTTCAGCACATCCTCACTGCCCGACCGCAATGCCGCATAGAGATATCCAGCCGCCTCTGGCGGGCCCTTCTTGGCGATCAGCCCATCATCAATCAATGCTGCAAAATTGAACTGCGCCTCGGGCTGGCGCAGATCTGCGGCCCGCTCGAACAGCTCAAGCGCCTTTGCCGGATCAGCCCGCAGACCCAAACCGCCCTGATAATACAAGAACCCGAGATCATTGATTGCATCGGCAAAGTCCTGGTCCGCCGCAGCGCGATAAAGCTCCAGCGCGCGTTTCTCGTCAATTTCCACGCCAAGGCCCTGTTCAAAAAGCTTGGCCAGTTCCATCTGCGCCTCTGGAGATCCTCGCGCGGCGGCCTGTTCCAGAAACTCGACCGCTGCGGCGGGATCAAAACGCGGATCTTCCGGGTTCAACCGGATATAGGCCAATCCCAGCATGGACCGGGTGTCCCCCAGATCGGCCAGCGCCAAAAGCTGCGATTCCTGATCGGGGCGCAGCTTGGACCACGCGGTTGCAGGCTCCGCGCCTGAAATATCGGGTTGGCCTTCGCTGTTGCCGGACAGATAAAACGGGGTGCCGGACAGGCTGCCGTAGGTGTGCGGCTCTTGCAAATTGCCGGTTTCGCGCAGCACCGCATCCCGGACCTGCCGGAACATCAGGCTGATCTCCAGGCCCGGCTCGGCCATCTTGTCAATCAACGCACGGGCATAGGGGCTGTTACCGCGGTTGCCATCAAGAGCGACCTGCCCGTCCTTGGCCGCAAAGGCGACCAATGTGCCGCGATCCGGGTTCGCTGCGGCAAGCCCGCCAACGCCGCGAGTGGCCTCGTCCACCGGTTGCTGGTTCGACGTGTCAGTCTGGGCAAGGCTAATCCCCCCGCCCAAGGGATTGTTTCGGCAACTGTCGAGGATCACGATCCGCATCTTTCGCGCCCGTTCCACCACGGCCAGCATCTCTTTGAGGGAAATGGATTGTTGCTGTACATCATCGTTGCTGCGTGGCCGCGCATCGATGGGGATCAGGAAATTCTCGCCCTGCACCTCAATCCCGTGCCCGGCAAAATAGACCAAAGCCAGATCCGCCGTTTCAGAGCGGAAGGCAAACTCCCGCATCATCTCACGCAGCTCAGCTGCGGTCTTGTCCAAACCCAACGTCACATCAAACCCGATATCGGTCAGCGTCTTTGCGAGAGCCTCTGCATCGTTGCTGGTGTTGGTCAGAGGCTCAATCGACTGATACTGCGCCATGCCCAGAACCAGTGCCACCCGTTCAGGGCTGGCATGGGCCAAATGGACGGTCCCGGCGCACAACGCCAAAGCAAAGAGAAACGCACGCAGCAGAGTTTTCATAGCAGGCCAACTTTCGAAATTCCCGTTGATCGCGCCATCATAGGGTGATCACCTTGGCGCACCATACACCTTTTTTTGAACGGATGCAGCCACCCCGACGGCCGGGGTGCCGATGCCTGAACGCTTGACTTGCAGCCCAATTCGGCTTCTGCTCCCAAAATAGTCCGGGGGGGCTGGTCATGACTTATTCCGCCTCTTCAAGCAATTAGATCGTGCTGACATGCCGGTATTGCGCGAAATTTCTACGCGCTCACCGGTGCAATTTGATCAGAAAAATCTCGTTGCGAATTGCAAATGACACCACCAGATCGAAGATTGGTTTGCCATGCCCGATGATTTTGACGCTTCCATCCTGACCGCTGCCTCTGTCGCGATTGGTGACGCCGCAACTGGAGTGATCGAAACCATCGGCGATCAGGATTGGTTTTCTGTCTCGCTGCTGGCGGGACAAACCTATGAGATCCGCATTGATGGCATTTACAGTGATGATCTCAACACCCTGTTCGATCCCTTCTTGCGCGGCATGTATGATAGCACCGGCATCGCCATTCCCGGCCAGGCTGACGACGACAGTGACCCAGCCACCCGTAGCGCCAGTATAATCTACACCGCCACCTACGACGGCCCACATTTCATCGCGGCTTCGGCCTATAATCTGGGCACCGGCAGTTATACCCTATCGGTCAGTGACCTTGGAACCTTTGACGATTATGCCGCGAGCACATTCACCACGGGCAGTGTATTTGCGGGCGGCTCGGCGTTTGGAGCGTTTGAGACCCAGGGCGATTCCGACTGGTTCCGCGCGGACCTCGTTGAGGGCGTAACTTACCGGTTCGAATTGTTTGGCGATGGTGCTGGCACATGGGCCACGGCCCCTGCCGTCAGCATGGGTTTGCTGCGCGACGCCAACGGAGATGCCATTTCAAACAGTCTGGATATCAGCGGATCCAGCGTGTCTCCTGTTTCCAGTTTTTTCGAATACACCGCCACCTATTCGGGCGTTCACTATGTTGACGCCTCGACCTCCGGCTCGGATATGGGACGTTACCAGTTAGACCTCACCGATCTGGGTTATCTTGACGACTACACCGACAGCAACGCAACGCTAGGGTTTGTTGCGGTCAACGGCAGCACCACGGGCGAAATCGAAGCTGACGGAGACGTCGATTGGATCGAGGTCACGCTGACCGCGGGCGAGACCTATGACATCTACGCCTTGGGACTGGACACCGCCGATGGCACATTGGATTTTCCCGTTATCGAAGCAATAATCGACCCGCTTGGGTCAGCTGTCCCCTATGCCTTTAATGGTGGTGCATCTGGTGGCAACAGCGCCCTGCGCTATCTCGCGACCGCTTCGGGCGCGCACCATATCGCGATTGCGTCCTATGTCGGTCATACTGGCACCTATACCGTTGAGGTCGACGAGATTGCGGTCATTGATGACTATGGCAACAACCCGTCAAGCGATGGTGATCTGCCGATCAACGCCGTCGTCGGCGGAGAAATCGAAACCGCATTTGATCGCGACTTTTTCCTTGTCGAACTGACCGCTGGCACGGTCTATCAGTTTGATCTCAACAGCTCTGGTTTTGTGGACCCCTATATTTACGGGCTCTACAGCTATGCCTGGAACAACTACTATAACCACCCTGACAACCTGATCCCCGGCACGGGCAATGATGATATTGAAGACGGCAATCTGGACAGCCAGATCATCTTTACCGCCCCGACCACCGGCGATTATTTCATCTCGGCAGGTGCTTTCTCATCGACGACCGGCTCTTACACTCTAAGCCTGCTGACCATCGGCTCCGCACTCGATGACTATGCCAACACCACCCTGACCACCGGATCCCTGACCATCGGCGGCAGTGTGACCGGAACCAATGAAACCGAAGACGACGAAGACTGGTTTGCCGTCAGTCTGGAAGACGGGTTCGCCTACACCTTCTCCTTTCTCGGCGAAGACAGCTACCGGTCCGACTTCGACCTGCCAGCCTTACGCGTCTATGATCCGTCCGGCTTTCAAGCCTTTGGCGTGAGTGGTGAAAGCTCCATTTACAACAGCGGCCAGATTACCTTTACCGCCGATGAAACCGGCACCTTTTACATCGCCGTTGGCGACGATGGCGCACAAAACGGGACGGGCTATTATCAGCTGAGCGCGGCGTTGATCGGGCCCGTGGACGACTTTGCCGATGATATCACCACCACCGGCACTTTTGCACCAGGCGGCTTTGCAAATACCCATGTCACAGGCACCATCGAAACCTTTGACGACGTGGATTGGTTTGCGGTCTCACTCGTCCAAGGCAGCCTTTACGACATCCATCTCAAGGGCGAAGAAACCGGCGTCGGCACCCTCGAAGATCCGCTGTTCCTTGGGGTCTATGACAATCTCGGCGCCTTGCTTGGTGGCGAAGACGACGACAGCGGCGAAGGGCTGAACAGTTTTTCCACCTATGAGGCCACCTATACCGGCACCCATTATTTCGCGGTCAGCGCCTCGCCCAGCGAAGGCTCAGACACCGGCAGCTATGTTCTGCAATACGATGAACTTGGCCCGCCTCTGGGCGATCCACTGCTGGACGAGACCGTAAACGAAGGGGACACCTTTACCGCCAATCTGACCCTTGAGGATGTCGGCTTTAGCTCTGACACGGTGATCAATTGGGACGTGACAAGCGTTCTTTTTGCAGGCACCGCCCTGTCACCGGATGATTTCATTTTTGATTACGAATTGGACAACACGCTGGATATCTCGGTGCAGGCGGTGGACGATGATCTGGTCGAGGATGACGAAACACTGACCATTGACACAACGATCTCTTTGAATTGGGTTGGTCCGGCGGGCAACAACGGCGGCGCGACCTATGAAAACGTCAATGGCGGGCAGGTTTTTGGCCAACTGCAGTGGACCGAGGTCGACCTGTCGTTGGAATTTACCATCAACTCTGCGCCCGAAGGGGCGACATCGGAAATTTTTGACTATCAGTTTACCGATCCCGAAGTGATCGGAAATGTCCTGATCGAATATCTCGATGGCAGCGGCGAGGATTTCTCTGTTTTGCCGTTTACCTTTGGCGGCGCTCTGACCGGATCAATGGCCGCAAATGGCGATATCACCGTCAACAGCGCGGCGGCGGCCCCTGGGTCAAGGCTGGTTATTCCTTTCACTGTGATCGACTCGCGTGGCGCGACGACCCTCGGCAACCAGTTCATTACGATGGCGGAACTGGCGGACGACTATCTGCCCGGCGATGACGCAAGCGAATATGGCAATCTGACACTGACGGCCCCGGCAACGGGCAGTATTGAGACGCTAGGCGATCGCGACAGGTTCCTGATTTCTCTGGAGGCGGAGCAGGTCTATTCCCTCTCGCTGGCTTCGGCGGATCTGAGCAATGACCCTCTCTTGGATCCTGCAATTATTGGACTTTTTGATGCGCTCGGCCTGTTGGTCGATGGCACAGCGGACGACAACAGCGGCACCGGAAACGATGCGCTTGTCTCGGGCTTCACAGTCCCAGAGGATGGCATCTACGAGGTCGAGGTCGCCGCTTCTGGCGATCTGGCCACGGGGGATTATGCTCTGACGGCGACGGCCCTTGGCGCAGTGGATGATTATCTGCCGGGACTGTTCGCTACGTCAAATGGCGCAATATCCGTGGGGCAAGCTGCGACAGGGCGGCTGGAGACCGAAGCAGACCGCGACAGGTTCACTGTTGAGCTGACCGCGGGCCATACCTACGAGCTGAACCTGACAGCCAATGGCATTTCCAACGATCCGCTTTTGAACCCCGAACTCTACGGTGTGTTTGACCCACTTGGCACCTTGGTGGCAGGCACCACGGATGACGACAGCGGTCAACGCTTTGATGCGCGCGTCGACAGCTTCCGTGTCACCGCGGACGGGCTTTATGAGATCGAGGTCGGATCGTCGGGAGACGGGTTTGCGGGCGATTACGCGCTCAGCATCGGGACGAAGGACGACTTCCTGCCAGGCACCGCCGTGGATATTCCCGCCTCGCAGTTTGGCACTTTGCTGGTTGACGGAACCGCCGAGGGCCACATCGATTTTGAAGGCGACCGCGATCGTTTTTCTGTTGAACTGAATGCAGGCGATTTTTACGCGCTCACGGTTATCGGCACATCGGGCATCAGTGACCCGTCCTTGATCGGTGTCTTTGACATCGAAGGTGAAATGGTCTCTGGAACCGCAGATGGTGACGACAACCCCATCCCAGACGGAATCGTGCCGATCTTTTCGGTCGAAGCCACAGACACCTACCAAGTCGAAATTGGCAGCCACGGCCCGCAGGGTGGCGGGTACCGTGTTGAACTGATCAACTTGGGCACCGAAGACGATTATTTGCCCGGCCCATTTGCCACCCAATTTGGCAACATTGCCGCCGGTCAGACAGAAGTTGGCAGTATCGAAAGCGCCGGGGACACAGACAGGTTTTTGGCCACGCTTGAGGCTGGCAAACTCTACACCATTTCCCTTCAAGGCAGTGACAGCGCCGGTGGCACATTAAGCGATCCTGCGCTCTTGGGTGTTTATGACCCGCTGAACCAACTTGTGAGCGGCTCAAACGACGACAATTCAGGCACCGGAACAGATGCGCTGGTGACAGGTCTTAATGTCAGCGCAGACGGGGTCTACGAGATCGAGGTTGGATCGATCCTGCAAGGCGCAACGGGCAGCTATTCCCTGAGCCTGATCGAAGACGGCTTCATTGACGATTTCCTACCCGGCGGCACCGCAAGTCAACTGGGCAACGTTGCTGCAGACAATAGCGCTACGGGTGCCATCGAATTTGACACCGACCGCGACAGGTTCCAGGTCAGCTTGGAGGCGGGTTTGGTCTATGAGATCACGGTTTCAGGCGATTCCGGCGGCGGCGGCAGCCTGCCAGACCCGGAACTGTTTGGCCTGTTTGATCTGGAAAACAACCTTGTATCTGGCACGGCAGACGACAATAGCGGAACCGGCCAAGACGCGGCCAGCGCCCCATTTACTGTCGGCAGCGACGGCACATACGAAATCGAAGTGGGCAGCCATCTGGACATAGGCACCGGCGATTACACGGTGGCGGTCAATACGCTGGGCGCAGTTGACGACTACCTCCCCGGCAGCTTTGCCGATGTGTTTGGCGCGCTGATGGTCGATACACCGGCCCTCGGCACAATCGAGACCGCAGGCGACCGCGATCGGTTTGATGTGACGCTTCTGGCCGGGGTGGAATATGCCATCTCGCTAGAGGGGGCCGCGACCGGCGGCGGATCGTTGTCCAACCCCGAATTGATCGGCCTGTTTAGCAGCAGCGGCGCATTGATTGCCGGAACATCCGATGACAATGGCGGCGTGGGCGACAATGCCTTGGTCGATAGCCTGACGGTGGATCAGGACGGGATTTACCAGATCGAGGTGGCCGCATCAGGCGATCTGGGTATTGGCGACTATACATTGACCGCAGACTTCGTGCGCTATCTGGACGATTTTCTCCCGGGTGTCGCTGGCGAATTCGGCGCACTGACCCTTGGCACGCCCGGCAACGGTATCATCGACAGCCCCGGAGACACCGACCGCTTTTTGGTGACTTTGGATGGCGGCACCAGCTATCAGATCAATCTACAAGGTGTGGATTCCAACGGTGGCACATTGGCCGATCCAGTCCTGACGGGCGTTTTTGCACTGGACGGCAGCGGCCCGTTTTCCCAAAGCACCGATGACGACAGCGGTGTTGGAAGGGACAGTCTTGCCAATTTCACGCCACCTGAACAGGGCCAATACTATATCGAAGTCTCCGGTTTTGACGATGAGATCGGCAGCTACACCGTCTCTATCGACGATCTGGGCCTGCTGGATGACTTTGCTGCGGATGTGTCAACCACTGGCCGAATTGTCCCCGGTGGAAGCGCGACAGGATCTATTGATTTCCCCGATGACAGGGATTGGTTTGAGGTCGATTTGACCGCCGGCCGCCTCTACCAGATTGATCTGCTATCGCAAGACGGACCTGCAGCCCTGAGCGATCCCTATTTCTACGGTGTCTATGACAGCAACGGCGTCTTGATCACCAACACAGAGAATGACGACGGCGGCAACGGTGCCAACAGCGCCCTGCAATTCTCAGTCGAAAACTCTGGTACCTATTATTTTTCAGCGGGCGGCTTTCTTGAAACCACAGGGCAATACCAACTGAACCTCAATGATTTAGGGGGCGTTGTTGATAACGACAGCTTTGACATCACGCTCGATTATCAAGGCCCGGAAGAATTCCGCCAAGGATTTGAAGCCGCTGCCGCACGGTGGGAATCCGTTATCACTGGTGATCTGCCCTTTGCCTCGGTCGAGGGCTACGGCTTTGTGGATGACATCCTGATCGAAGTGCAGATTGTCGATATCGAATTGGTGTTCGAAGGGGTTGAGCAGGAGATTCTTGCGATCTCCGGTGTCGTCGAACAGCGCGGTACAGATCTTGCGACGGGGGCGCTGTTGCCGACCCGATCCCGGATCGTCGTCAATGCCGAAGCGGCCGAAACCGTGAAACTGAGCATTGATGATCTGGCGGCCAATGCCATCGGGCGCGCGCTTGGCTTTGGTAGCCTTTGGGAAGAATTTGGGCTGGTGCAAAACACCAATGGGCAAACGGCCTATGTCGGTTCCAATGCGCTGCGTGAATTTGCCGATGTTTCGGGCACACCGAACGGCAGCGCCCTGCTTGAAGACGGTGCAGATGGCGGACTGGCCAATGAATACTGGCGCGAAGCCATCTTGGACAAAGAACTGATGACGCCAACAATCGGGTTCCGAAATGAAAGCAGCGGCCCGCGCCCGCCCGGCGTGATCGACAACGCCCTTAGCGCCATCACAATCGGCGCAATGGAAGATCTTGGTTATCAGGTTAACTATGGCGCCGCGGATCCCTTTGCCCTGCCCACATTGGCCGGCACACAAGCCTCTGTGGTTCAAGCGCCAGCCCCCTCGCCCAACACCGCAGATCCAGCGCCGGCCGCGCTTGTCCTGACGGATGATTACACCGACATCCCCGGCGGCCAGACGATGTATTACGAAAGGCCAAATATCCTGACAGAAAGCCCGGCCAGCTTTGCCTTGGTCAATGGCAACACCAACCTGATCAGCGCGGATGGCAATTCTGCTCTGTTCCTCGAAGGGGTCACGGGGCAAAACCTGCTGATTGATCTGGACGGCGGATTTGAAAAGAACAGCCCGTCTGCCGTGGCTGATCTGAGCGGTACAGTCCACGCCGCCGAGGTTTTCTCGCAAACCGGATCGCGATTGCTGCGCTTTGATTTCTCGCAAAAACCTGTGCTTATCCAAGACCTGTTGGCCGCCTGGCCCGGATTTGATTTCGATGATGAAAACGTCATCGTGGTCGACAGCCTCTCTGGTGCTGCGGTGCGCATCAACCCAGATGCACTGCAGGGCGATGGCAATCAGATCAATGCCGGAACTGGCGATGATTATGTGCGCGGGGGAGATGCCGCCGAATATATCAACGGCGGCGCAGACAATGACATATTGCTGGGTCAGGGCGCAAACGACACATTGATCGGCGGCAGCGGTGATGACATCATCGATGGCGGAACCGGCAGCGATATGGCGCGTTTTTCCGGCGGTCAAACCGCATACACTCTGACACTCAGCCCCACAGAGACCTTGATCGCGGATCGCCGGACAGATGGCGATGGCAGCGATACTCTGGTCGATGTCGAGCTCTTGGATTTCTCCACCAACCTCTTTGGCGGCGCCTTCGATTTGACCTTTTTCGGTGGCCCGACTGGATTGTCCATCGAAGATTTCCAAAGTTTTATCGAGCTTTACATCGCATACTTCAACCGCGCACCGGACGCAGTTGGCCTGAACTTCTGGGGCACCGCCTTTGCCAAGGGGACAACCCTGAGCCAGATGGCGACCCTCTTTGTGGACCAGGACGAGACCAAGGCGACCTATCCCCCTGGCACCGCTTTTGATGTCTTTGCCGAAGCCGTTTACAACAATGTGCTGGGCCGCACCCCTGATCAGGCCGGATTTGATTTCTGGGTTGGCCTGCTTGAAACCGGCGCCGTCAGCCGCGATGCCTTCATTCTCGAAGTGTTGCGCGGTGCGAAATCGGAACTGGACCCCACCCAAGGCGAAGACTTTGTCGCGCAGCAATTGCTAGACCGGGAATACCTTGCCACCAAGACTGACATCGGCACCTATTTTGCGGTCACCAAGGGCATGTCAGACGTGAGTAATGCCACAGATGCGATGGCCCTTTTTGATGGCAGCCAATCCAGTCAAGACGCCGCCGTTGCGGCCATTGACGCCTATCACATCGCCGCGCTTGATCCGGTCAACGGGGCGTTCTTGATGCCTGTGGTCGGCGTTCTGGATGATCCGTTTGCGATTGCCTAGGCGCGTTAGCTGTTGGCCCCGGGCAAGGCGGGCAAGGTCAGATGCGAGTGGATGGTCACATCCCCCTCTTCGCTGACGGAAACCACACGCAAATAGGGCGCTCCGGCGGCGGGATCTTCGGTATGATCATGCGAAATACCCGCAACAACAGCCGCCGAACCGGGTTTCATCACATAATCCTGGAACAGGGTGAGCCGGAAGCGACATTGAAAGCTGTTGCAGATATTGGCCCGATAATTGCGCGGCAATGTACAGCCCTGCACCCCGTGATACACGCAACTGCCTGATGTGCTGTTCTCCGGGATATGGTCCAGATAGTTCTGGACAATCTCATCCGCCGTGGCCTCCGGATTGGACCAGCGGAAATAGTCGATCACATTTTTCTTGATAAAAGCGTGGCGGGTGCCGCCTTGCAAACAGCAATCGCCCTGACAGGCAATGCAGGCCGCATTGAGCGCCATCGGATCCGGCGCTTCCTGCGCAAGGCGGCGGGCATATTCAGGATCATCCTCTGGCCGCTCCGGCGGCTCCTCGCTGGCATCGGTTGCCTCAAAACTCTCGCGCACGGCCGCCCGAAGATGTGCCTCAAACGCCGATCGCCGCTCTGCCGGAAGCGGCACCACGGGAATATCGACATAGGGCGCCAGCCCATGCGCCACTTCGTCCAGATCATCCTCACCAATTTCCTGCGCAGCAGCCATGATGACAGGCGCAGTGCGGGCATGGGTGATCTCCAGCCATTTCTGGTATTGTTCTTCCTGTGATTTTGCCAACTGCCCGGACTGGTCAATTTTCATTCTGGTCGCACATTCCGGACGGTCGCAATAGCCTGCCTCGACAGCCGCGACCGACGTCAGTTGTTGACGGCAGGATTTGCAGAATGCGGGGGTGCGGGCTGGCGGATTGGCGAAAGTCATAGGTTGTTTATCTGTCAAATCCGCTCAAGTAGACATCAAAAAAGGCTATCAGCACTCACCACGGATGTTGCTGCCCCCGTCCTTGTCACCCTGTTACATCCGAAGGTGTCCCGCCATATGGCACGCGGCAGGCCCCAAAATGCAAGGTCTGATATCCCATGTCCTTGATGATCGAAAAAACATCCGACAGGGCGCGCGGTTTGGTCGTGGTCATCACCATCAGATCGATATCCACATTTTGCGCCCCTCTCGCATGGGCCGCCGTGGTCTTTTTTTCATTTTCATAGCGCGTGCCGTTGGGCTCACGTGACAGGACATAGTCGAAGATCGGATTGGGGCCTTCAAAGCTGTCGTAAACGCCTGTTGTCTGGGCAAGCTGTCGGTCCCTGAGTGTTTCAAACGAAGTGTTGTATGCCTTGGCCATGTCCCTCAGATCATCTTCGGCGATGTCCAGTTTCTTGACCAGCCCGCCCCGCGCACGTGCAGGTTCTTTACAGACCGCATCATATACAGACATACCGATGGTGAAATGCCCGTGGCCGGTATAAAAGCAAAGCCGAACCCCAGCAGGAATACTGGTGAATCCGTCACCATCGTTCCACCCACCGTGGCACAACAGAACGATCTGCGTGGCCATCCCGCTTTGAATGATCTTAAATCCGTTCTTCTTCTTCGTTTTCATTACCTTCCTCCGCTGACCTAATGTTGAACTCTCTGTTACTGCGTGCTGCGCCTGCCCTGGTTTTTCATTTGCTCGGCACATGTCGCGACTGCGTGCCTTTGTGGATCACCCCGGTTTCGTGATCCCTCCGTCATCGTCGGGCGGTTTCGGCAACTTTATATCCGGACCTCCGCAGCGAGGGTTCTCAAAAGAATATTCATGCTCAAACACAACCGCCCCACAGCGGCATCGCGAAACACACTGTCCACATTACTGTCCTTGCCTGCAAAATTGCCGGCACCAATGGCACATTGGCTTGATGCACTCCGGTTGACAAAATTTGTAACCGATCAACGAACAGCTCGCACACAAATGGCGCTGAAGGAGAGTCCCAGACATCTCCTGTGTCTGTCAACGCTCAAATAAACTTGTGCTAGCAGCCCCCAAAATGGAAGCCAACTATCGGTAGAAAAGATGATGGCCTGGGGGCGTGGCGCCTCAGCTGCGCAACGCGCGGGCCTGTGCAAAGGACAGCAACTGACGGCTGTCCTCGTCCCACAGGTGCAGCCGGGCATTGGCGAGGCTTTCACGGATCGTCATGCGGTTGCCAATGTCGAGGTCCGGAAAGTCGCGCAGGACATCTGGCAGACGATAAAATGGAATGCGGCTATACAAATGATGGACATGGTGGATGCCGATGTTGGCGGAGACCCACTGCAACACAGGCGGCAAAACATAGTGAGAGCTGCCGTGCAGCGCCGCGTCATGCAGATCCCAATCGGTGCTTTTGTCCCAGTGGGTTTCTTCGAACTGGTGCTGAACATAAAACAGCCAGACACCCGCAGTTGCCGCAAGCAATGTGGACGGCAGAAAAATAAGCAAAATCGGCGCCAGCCCGCCAAAATAAATCACAAGGCCCAGCACGGCGAGGATTGCCGCATTGGTTGCCATCGCGCTGGTCCAGTATTTCGCACGGCCCATCAGGCCAAGCGGAATACGGTTTTGCAACAAGAAGATATATCCTGGCCCCAACCCAAACAGAACCAAAGGATTGCGATACAGCCGGTAGTGTAGCCGCAGAATCCAAGACAGCTTTTGGTATTCTTCGACGGTCATTGTGTGAATGTCGCCCATCCCGCGCCGGCATAGGTTGCCCGATGAACTGTGGTGGACGGAATGCGTATGCCGCCAAACATCGTAGGGCGTGACGGTCAGTACCCCAAGGACACGGCCAACCCAATCACTGAAAGTGCGGCTCTTGAAAAACGCGCCATGGCCGCAATCGTGTTGAATCGCAAACAAGCGCAGCAGAAAACCCGCATTCAGCAAAGACAAACCGAAGGTCAGCCAATAGCTGACCGACATTGCCGCCCAGGCCAACGCCCAAAGCAGGACAAAGGGTACCAATGTCACCCCCAGTTCGAATGCACTGCGTGTGGTCGCAGGTTCGCGGTATCCGGAAAGAACTTTCACCCAGTCGCGTGAAGCACGAATTTCGGGCGATTGCCCGGTAGAATTTTTATTTAGGGACATGCGCCTGCTTCTATCGTTTGAATTTCTGATAAACGATTAACCCGTCGAATCAAGAAGACTCTTGGCCCTTTGCTGCGACAAACGGGCAATTCTCCCTGTTTGGGCAAGCCCCCGCGCAGTGGGAGGCTTTGTCAAAGGTCCGATCAACTTGGGCGGGAACGGAGAAACCGACCCTAGGCGAGAGCGACAGGACGGCTTTGCCCGGCGGATATGACTTGCGCGATCTCCGCGACTCTCTCAGCGTTGTCGGCGGCAATTGTTCCATCGGCATTGTGCAAAGAGTTCTCAAACCCAACCCGCAGTTTGCCGCCCGCTCCGGCGGCAGCGGCGAGGCAGGCGGTTTCTTGGGTGCCAAAGGCGCAGATCGCCCAGTCCAGCGGCACCTCAAGTCCCGCCATCCAGGACAGAAACGGATCAAGATCAGCAGGCAGTGATTGCTGCCCGTCACTATACCGACCCAACACAAAAATTACTTGCAACACCCCGTCGCCCAATTGACCCTGTGCCGCCATTGCCGAGAACGTCTGCAGATCTTCTGCACCATAAAGAATGTGCTGCACCGCAATCTCGTTGACTGCTGCCCAGTCATAAAACGCCAAGACCGCGCTTTGATCATCATCCGCTGTCATCTCGGCCAATGACACCGACACCAGATCCGGGCGCACTTGCCGGATGATCTGACGCTGCTCTGACGGAGAGTAGCGGCCAACAGCCTCGGTCGTGATCTGCACGGCCATGTCAGGAAGGGCATGTCGCAACGCCTCAAGCGCCTCGCGGTATTGCCCTGCGTCCAGAACATGGGCACCCTGCGCATTCCGGATGTGCAAGTGCAACCCATCTGCACCAGCCCTGAAACACGCCTCCGCCGTGCGCAGGATCTCGGGCAAGGTGATAGGCAATTCGGGATGGTCTGCCTTGGTTTTGCGGGCGCCGGTGGGCGCGACCATAAGCCTAGGAAGTGGCGTCACAACACCGCACCAATGGCGGTGCTCAGCTTGGTCACGATCTCGTCGATATGCCCATCCTCAAGGATAAACGGCGGGGCCAGCAGGATGTGATCTCCGCGTACGCCGTCAATCGTTCCGCCCATCGGATAACAGATCAAGCCCGCCGCAAATGTCTCTTTCTTGAGCAGCTTGTTGATGCCCCGCTCCGGTGCAAAAGGCGCTTTGGTCTCGCGGTCCTCAACGATCTCGATCCCGCGGAATAGCCCCCTGCCCCTAATGTCACCGATGTTGGGATGCTGGCCAAAGGCCTGTTCCAGGGCCGACTGCAATTTGCTCCCCATCTCTGCAGAACGGTTCACCAGCCCGCCATCGGTCAATTTGGTCAGCACCGCAAGCGAAGCCGCACAGGCGGTCGGGTGCCCGACATAGGTATGCCCATGCTGGAAAAAGCCGCTGCCATCCTCGATCGCGGCATAAATTCTGGCGCTGCACAGCATCGCGCCGATGGCCTGATAACCCGCACCCAGCCCTTTGGCGATGGCGATGATGTCCGGGGCAACGCCGTCCTCTTCGCAGGCAAACAGTTTGCCGGTGCGACCCATCCCGCACATCACCTCGTCCAAGATCAACAAAACGCCATAGCGGTCGCAAATTTCGCGGATGCGTTTGAAATAGCCCTCAACCGCTGGCACCGCGCCGGCGGTCGCCCCGACCACTGGTTCTGCAACAAAGGCAAAGACGCTGTCCTCCCCCAGACGCTTGATCTCGGCCTCCAACTCATCGGCAACGCGGTGGCCATAGGCCAGCGTGGTTTCTTCGACCCGCTTGCCACGGTATTCAAAACACGGCGATATATGCGTGGTTTCAACCATCAACGGCGCAAAAGGCGCGCGCCGCCATTCATTGCCGCCCGTGGCCAAGGCGCCCAACGTGTTGCCATGATAGCTTTGCCGCCGTGCAATCACATGGCGGCGCTGTGGCTGGCCAATCTCAACAAAATACTGCCGTGCCAGCTTGAGTGCTGCCTCCATCGCCTCGGACCCGCCTGACACCAGATAGACCCGGTCAATGCCTTCGGGGGCATGAGATATCAGTTTGTCCGCCAATTGCTCGGCCGGATCGGAAGTGAAAAAGCTGGTGTGCGCATAGGCGATGCTGTCAAGTTGCGCCTTGATCGCCGCAATCACATCCGGATCACCATGGCCAAGGCAAGACACAGCTGCGCCGCCTGACCCGTCAAAATATTGCTTGCCCGATTGATCGTAAAGATAGACCCCCTCGCCGCGTGCGACGGTGGGAAGGTTGGATTTAGTATGACGTGGAAAGACATGTGACACGGGAAAACCCCCATTGGTGCAGCTGCCATATTGAAACATACGATTCTGTGATTGACTAGGTGTGAAACAGATGAAACACTCCTGTGATGCAGTCATCGGGGGGGTGATTTGTCAGATCTGTCGTTTGAACAACAACTGTCAGGAAAATACGCCACGCTCAGCGCCAAGCTGAAAGAGGCGGCCGATTTTGTTGTGTCAAACCCTGTCGATGTCGCCACCCGAAGCCTACGCACCATTTCCAAAGACGCCAAGCTGGCCCCGGCCACCTTTTCGCGCATGTCCAGTGCCTTGGGCTTTACCAGCTATGAAGACCTGCGCGATCTGTTGCGTCTGGAAATCCAACACCGCCCCGGATCGTTTTCGCGCGGCGTCGAGGCCTTGCAGCAAAGCCATGACGAAGGGGATCCCGATTTTATCGCACAGCACACCCAAGCCTGCGCATCGAACTTGCAGGCGCTAAGCGGCACCATCGATAAAGACCGGCTCGATGCTTGTGTGGATCACCTTTATCAGGCACGGCGGGTGCTGGTGACAGGCGCCCTTGGGTCAACGGGCGTTGCAGAATATCTCACCTATATGGCCAGTTTCCTTTTTGACAATTGGTCCATGGCCAGCCGAATGGGCGCATCCCTTGCCAGCGGTTTGGTGGGATTGTCTTCCAAAGACGTGTTGATCGTGATCACCAAACCGCCTTTTGCCAGCAAATCCATCAATGCCGCCAAGGAGGCCTTTGATGCGGGTGCCTATGTCGTGGTGATCACCGACACGCATACCTGCCCGGCGCTGGCCTATGCATCGGACAGTTTCATCGTCCCGACCCAAAGCCCACATTTCTTTTCATCCTACACAACCACCTTGGTTCTGAGCGAAATCCTGATCGGAAAGCTGGCCGCAATTTCAGACGCTTCCGCACGGCACCGCATCGCCGAAGTGGAAAACAAGAATCGTCGTCTCAGCGAGGTTTGGGACGGCTGACATCACCAAAAGCAAACATCAAACAAGGAGAGTATAGATGTCTATCAACTGGAAATTTTCTGCCGCAGGTCTGGCGCTGGGTGCGCTGATGGCACCGGCCGCGATGGCCGAAGAGTTCATCACAATCGGCACCGGTGGCGTGACCGGCGTGTATTACCCAACGGGTGGCGCAATCTGCCGTCTGGTGAACAAGGGCCGTAAAGAGCATGGCATCCGCTGCTCCGTGGAATCCACGGGCGGATCGGTCTACAACATCAACACCATCCGCGAGGGTGAGCTTGAGTTTGGTGTGGCCCAATCCGACTGGCAGTACCACGCCTATAACGGCACATCCAAATTCGAAGAAGCTGGCAAATTCGAAGGTCTGCGGGCTGTGTTCTCTGTCCACCCTGAGCCCTTTACCGTTGTGGCCCGCGCCGATGCTGGCGTGAAAAACTTTGACGATCTCAAAGGCAAGCGTGTGAACATCGGCAACCCCGGTTCCGGTCAGCGCGGCACAATGGAAGTTCTGCTGGAGGCCAAAGGCTGGACCACGGGCGATTTCGCACTGGCAACAGAGCTGAAAGCGGCAGAGCAGTCTGCGGCGCTGTGTGACAACCAGATCGATGCGATGGTCTACACCGTTGGCCACCCATCCGGCTCCATTCAGGAAGCGACCACCGCTTGCGATTCCGTTCTGGTGACAGTTGACGGCGACGCAGTGAATGGCCTGATCGCGGATAACCCGTTCTACCGCTCCGCAACAATTCCCGGCGGCATGTATCGCGGCAATGACGGCGACACGATGACATTTGGTGTGGGCGCGACATTCGTGACCTCCACAGATGTGTCAGAAGAAGCGGTCTATGCGGTTGTGAAATCCGTGATGGAAAACATCGAAGATTTCAAAAAGCTGCACCCTGCCTTTGCCAACCTTGACCCCAAGGAAATGGCAACCGCGGGTCTGTCCGCGCCGCTGCACCCCGGTGCTGCGAAATACTACAAAGAAGCAGGCATCATCGAGTAATCGAAAGCCTCACAGAAAGGGGCGTTCGCGCCCCTTTCTTCACGACCAGATAGAACAAAAAATGCAGCAATATCTGCACTCAGGGGGACATTCTTCATGGCCGACAATTCACAAAACAGAGCGCTAAGCGAAGAGGAGCTGCAGGATCTTGTTGCCTCCTCCGACGCAGGCGCACGCGATCCTGCGGGGGGTGTCGGCACAATGCTGGCCATCGTCGCTGTGGTTTGGTCTTTGTTTCAGGTCTTGCTGGCCTCGCCGCTGGCCAATTACGTCCTGCCCGGCGATGTGATCAACAACTCGCGGCAGGTGCATTTGGCTTTTGCGGTCTTTTTGGCCTTCATGGCCTACCCCGCATTTAAATCCAGCCCCCGCCATTACATCCCCATTGCCGATTGGATCATGGCGCTGGCCGGCGCGTTCATCGCGCTTTACGGTTTTGTCTTTTACCAAAAGATCGTCGATGCAGGCGGTTTGGCTGACGACGTGGACAAATGGTTCGCGCTGGCCGGTCTGCTGCTGCTGTTTGAAGGTGCGCGCCGCGCCCTCGGGCCCGCCATGGCAATTATTGCAGTGATCTTTCTGGGCTATGTGTTCTTTGGTTCATCCGAGATAGTGCCCGATGTCATCCGCTGGAAAGGCGCCTCGCTGAAAAAAGCGATGAGCCATATGTGGATCACCTCCGAAGGTGTCTTTGGTATCGCCCTTGGGGTATCGACCAAGTTCGTATTCCTCTTTGTTCTCTTTGGGGCCCTGCTCGATAAAGCGGGTGCCGGGAACTACTTTATCAAGATGGCCTTTGGCGCCCTTGGGCACCTCAAAGGCGGCCCTGCCAAAGCGGCGGTTGTCGGCTCTGCCGCGACCGGCCTGATCTCTGGCTCATCCATCGCCAATGTTGTGACCACCGGCACATTCACCATTCCCCTGATGAAACGTGTGGGCTTCTCGTCTGAAAAGGCGGGCGCGGTTGAGGTTGCGTCTTCAGTGAACGGTCAGATCATGCCACCCGTTATGGGCGCCGCGGCGTTCCTGATGGTGGAATATGTCGGCATTTCCTATGTCGAAGTGATCACCCATGCCTTCTTGCCGGCGACGATTTCCTACATCGCGCTGGTCTATATCGTGCATCTCGAAGCGGTAAAGAACAACATGCCGACGCTGGGCAACCGCGTTGTGTCCATGGGCCGTACCATCGGCGGCATGGCGCTGTTCTTTGCCGGATTTGCGGGCCTTTGTTACGGCGTGCAATATCCCGTCGCTTGGGTTGTGGCGGCAGTGCCGGACAATTCCGGCCTGATCCTGTCGATCCTGATCTTTTTGGCCTACGCTGTTTTGCTCAAACTGGCGGCCAGCGTGCCGGATCTGGAACCTGATGATCCCAACGCCGAAGAGGTTGAACTGCCTGTTGTCGGCGAGATCTACAAATCGGGTCTCTATTACCTCCTGCCGATCATCGTTCTGGTGTATTTCCTGATGATCGAACAGAAATCTCCGGGTCTGTCGGCCTTCTGGGCCACCATGCTCTTGTTTGTGATCCTGCTGACCCAACGCCCGCTGAAGACGATCTTCCGTGGGGAAAGCGAGATGGCCAATGCCTTCAAAGATGGTGTTGTCGATCTGGTGCAGGGTCTGATTGACGGCGCACGCAATATGATCGGCATCGGTCTGGCCACGGCCACGGCGGGTGTGATCGTGGGCACAGTGACGCTGACCGGTGTGGGTCAGGTCATGGCGGATCTGGTCGAGTTCCTGTCGGGCGGCAATCTGATCTTGATGCTGGTGATGGTGGGACTGTTGTCCCTCGTCCTTGGCATGGGTCTGCCAACCACCGCCAACTACATCGTTGTGTCCTCGCTGATGGCGGGCGTTGTGGTTGAACTGGGCGCGCAATCGGGCCTGATTGTGCCGCTGATCGCGGTGCACCTGTTTGTCTTCTACTTTGGCATCATGGCGGATGTGACCCCGCCCGTGGGCCTTGCCAGTTTTGCCGCCGCGGCGGTGTCTGGCGGGGATGCGATCAAAACCGGGTTTGTGGCGTTCTTCTATTCGCTGCGCACCGTGGCCCTGCCGTTCGTGTTCATCTTCAACACCGACCTGTTGTTGATTGATGTAACCTGGATGCAAGGGATACTGGTCTTTGTCACCGCCTCCATCGCGATCCTAGTGTTCACTGCGGGCACGATGGGCTGGTTCCTGACCAAGAGCCGCATCTATGAAAGCGTCGCTTTGGTGCTGATCGCCTTTGTGCTGTTCAGGCCGGACTTTGTGATGAACCGATTGCAGCCTCCGTTTGCGGTGGTTGAACCGGCGGCCTTTACCACGGCACTGGGCGAGGCCAAGGCAGGCGATGAAATGCGCCTGATCGTATCCGGCCCCGACTTTGACACCGGCGAGACCAAGGAAACCACTTTGGTCATGCCGATCACTGGCGACGGCTCCGCAGATGACCGGCTTGCCGAATTCGGGATGCTGCTGGTCGAAGACGGTGACGCGGTCAATCTGGATGAGCCTGCCTTTGGCTCGCCCTTCTCGGACAGCCTCAGCAGCTTTGATTTCTATGGCGACAACCCGGTGCAGATCGCATCGGTCAAAGCGCCGGCAGATCAAATGCCCAAAGAGGTAATCTTTATCCCCGCCCTCATCCTGCTCGCGTTTGTGGCCTTCCTCCAACGCGCCCGGATGTCCAAGACAGGAGAGCCAGCATGAGCAATTCCGTATTATGTGCCGTTGATGTCAGTCACGGCGACGAAGACCTCAAGACCATTCAGATGGCGGCACGCCTTGCCGCCCTGGATGGGGCGCAGCTGGATGTGGTTGCCGTCATCCCCGACTATGGGATGACGTCGGTTGCAGGGTTCTTTGACAAGGATCATCACGAAAAGATGGTGGCCGATGCCAAGGTTTTGCTGGACGAGGTGGTGACCAAGGCACTGGATGATGCCCGGAACGCCAACGTGCGCCATATCGTGGCCACGGGCCGCGCCTATGAAGAGATCCTGAAACTGGCCAATACCACCAAACCGGCGCTGATCGTTGTCGGGGCGCATAAGCCAGACCTGTCAGATTATCTCATCGGGCCCAACGCCTCGCGCATTGTCCGGCACGCCAAATGTTCGGTCTATGTGGTGCGCGACACCTGAGCCAAAGAACGATGCTGCCCCGGCTGACAAGGTCGGGGCGGCCCCTAACCGCCTGCCTGTGCCTCAACCAGCAGCTTCATGTCATCCCACAAAGTGTTGAGCGTTGGCTTGCGGTTGTCCTTATCGCGATAAAGCCGCACTTCAAGCTTCTCGATATAGGCGTCAGAGCCAACGATTTGTATCTGCCCGCCCTCCAACTCTTCTTTGCACAGTTCGCGGGGCAACCAGCCAAGGCCAAACCCCTCCATGATCATCGCCTTGACAGAGATCGCAAGCGCATTGCGGTTGACCACCAGTATTTTGGGTCCGTCAATGTTCTGGCGCAGGGTGTTGTCGACCACGGACCGCAAGGCAGAGGCTGTGCCATAAGACAAGAGCGAAACCGGTTTGTTGCCGCCCTTGCGCAGCTGATGCATCGGGCCGTCTGCGCCCACGCGCGACACTGGCAGGAAGTCATCGCGCGATAGGGTCAGATATTCACATTTGCCCATCTCAAGCGGTGCCAGGAAATCCATCGACGGATGCCAATAAGTCAGGATCACATCGCAGTAGCGTTGTTGAAGTGCAGAGACGAATTGATCCGCCGCCCAGCTTGTCGAGTTAAGATCAATGTCCAGACCACCCTTTTCCACCAGCGGCGCAATATGCGTCTTGTAGTGGGTCATATAGAGCGATTGCGAGGTGGCAAAGCGGATCACGTTCTCGCCAGCGGCATCAATGATCTGGCAGCGCTCAAGTGTCTCTTGATATGTGCGAAGCATGATCCGGGCTTGGGGCAAAAACACCTCGCCTGCCGGCGTCAGGGACAGGGGCAAGGTTTGGCGGTTGATCAGCTTGACGCCGACCTCCTCTTCCAGCGCACGAATGCGCCGCGAAAAGGCCGGTTGGCTCACATTGCGATCTTCCGCCGCCCGCGAGAAGTTCTTCTGCGCGACCAAAGCCTCGAAATCTCTGAGCCAGGCAATGTCCAACTGAGCAATCCGTTCTACAACGTCGGATGTTTAATCAACCATCCGGCCTTCTTCAACCGCGTGGCACGCCACCATGGATCCGTCCGGCTGCAGCGCAGGGCGCGGCTGGTCCGTCCGGCATCGGTCATTGGCATAGGCACAGCGGCTTTGGAACGGGCAACCTTGCGGCAGGTTGATCGGCGTGGGGATCTCGCCCTTGAGGCGGATATGGTTGGGTCGGTCATCCTTGAGCTGTGGCACAGCCGACAACAGCGCCCGCGTATAGGGGTGCTTGGGGTTTTCAAACAGTGTCGCCGTATCCGCCAATTCGCAGACCGACCCCAGATAAAGCACCGCAACACGGGTGCCGAAATGCTGCACCACGCTGAGGTCATGGGTGATGAACAGATAGGTCAGACCGCGCTGGTCCTTGGCCTCAAGCATCAGGTTCAGCACCTGCGCCTGAATGGACACGTCCAGCGCCGAAATCGGCTCATCCGCGATGATAAATTCAGGATCAACCGTCAAGGCGCGGGCAATCGCGATCCGCTGGCGCTGGCCGCCCGAAAATTCGTGCGGATAGCGCGCCGACCAGCTGGGATCGACCCCGACAGAGCGCATGACCTCGGCCACCTTGTCGCGTACCTCGCCGCGGCCGAAACCGGGGTTGTGATAGCGCACGGGCTCTTCCAGCGCTTGCTGGATGTTCATCCGCGAGTTCAGTGACGCATAAGGGTTTTGAAAGATCATCTGCATCTTCTTGCGCAGCGGAATCATCGCCCGGCGCGACCGGTTGTCGATGCGTTCTCCGTCGTAATGGATCTCGCCTGCGTTGGGCTTGAGCAGACCCGCGATCAGACGTGCCACCGTGGATTTGCCACAGCCGCTTTCGCCCACCACACAAAGTGCCTCGCCGCGGTCCACCTTGAGCGAGACATTGTTGACCGCATGCACGGACCGCTTTTCGCGGATCACCTTGCCTTTGCGCAGTTTGATCGTCTCAAGAAAGCCCTGATCCAGATCAAAGCGTTTCTCGACCTGCTTCAGCTCCAGCAGGGATCCATCGCTCATGGCGTCTTTCATGCGCTTTGCTCCTCTGAATTTTCCTGATGCAGGCGGTTCACCTCATGGCAGGCCACCTCGACATGGGCGTATTGCACGGGTTCAGGCCGTGTCGTGCGGCAGTGATCGCGCACATATTCGCAGCGCGGGCTGAAGGGGCACCCGGCCGGAATCGCGGTGAGCGATGGCATATTGCCCGGAATCTGCTTGAGCCGCATGCCCGGTTTCGTCTGCTGCGGCAGGGCGTTGATCAACCCTTGGGTATAGGGATGCTGCGGATCATTGATGATCTCGCGCGTGCGGCCCGCCTCGATGATCTTGCCCGCATACATCACCAATGTGCGTTCGGTCATCTGGCTGACCACGCCCAGATCGTGGGTGATCAGGATCAAACCCACCTTGTTGGATTGGCACAGCTCCAGCAACAGTTCCATGATGTCAGCCTGAATGGTTACATCCAGCGCAGTGGTCGGCTCATCCGCAATGATCAATTCCGGATCAAGCAGCAGCGCCATGGCGATGATGATCCGCTGGCGCATCCCGCCAGACAGCTCGTGCGGGTATTGTGCCAGCCGTTCTTCAGGCGACGGGATATAGACTTCACGCAGTTTGACCACGGCGATCTGTTCCGCCTCCGCCTTGCTCAGCTTGCGATGCGCCATCAGGGTCTCGACCATCTGCTGGCCAATTGTCAGAACCGGATTGAGCGTCACCATCGGATCCTGAAAGATCATCGCCATACGGTTGCCGCGAATGCCACGCATCTGGGTTTCGGACATCTTCACAATGTCTTCCCCCTCAAACAGGACCTTGCCGTGGTCGATAAATCCCGGACGGCTGAGCAGGTTCATCAACGAAAAGCCGGTGATGGATTTGCCCGCACCGGATTCCCCGACAATGCCCAAACGCTCGCCCTTGGCCAGATCAAAGCTGATGTTGTCGAGCGCGGTCACCGTGTTCTCACGCATGGCGAATTTGACGGTCAGGTCACGTACAGAAAGCAAAGACATGGCGCTTAACCCTTATACAGTTTCGGGTTCAGGACATCGCGCATCCAGTCGCCCAGAAGGTTGATCACCAGCACCAGCACCACCAGTACCACACCGGGGATTGCCGTGATCCACCAACTGCCGGAGAAGATGTAGTCAAAGCCGGACGAGATCAGCGAGCCCAGTGATGGTTGGCTTGGCGGCATACCCAGTCCAAGAAAGCTGAGAGAGGCCTCGGAGATGATCGCATTGGCCACCTGCACCGTGGAAATCACAAAGATAGGAGACAACGAGTTGGGCAGGATGTGCCGCACCATGATCCGCAAGGGGCCAAAGCCGAGGACGCGGGCGCTGTCGACATATTCTTTCTTTTTCTCGGCCAGCACAGTGGCCCGCACCGTGCGGGCGTATTGCGGCCATTCGGCCACGCCGATCACGGCAATGAGGAAGTACACCGCGTATTGGTTAAAGGTCTCGGAGCCGAACATCGCCTGCGTCACCGCAAGGAAAATGATCGCCACCATCAACGTGGAGAACGACAGCTGAATATCGGCCATCCGCATCAGCAAGCTGTCCAGACGCCCGCCGACATAACCTGCAATCAGGCCGATTGAGATGCCAAGAAACGCCTGCAACGCCACCGCACAAAGACCGATCAACAACGACAGCCGCGTGCCATAGAGAATGGTTGACCACAGATCTCGGCCCTGATCATCGGTGCCAAACATGAATTGCGGATCTGCCCCATCCACCCAGACCGGCGGATATTCACTGTTCATGATATCGATCTGAGCTGGATCATATGGGTCAAACGGCGCAATCAGCGGGGCCAAGAGCGACATCATCGTGATGAAAACAAAGATTGCCAGTGAAACGACGGCCACGGGATTGCGGCGAAAGCTGTAGCCCATGTTGGAGTTCCACATACGGCTCCAGCGGGAGGCCTCGGCAGCGGTTGTGGTCATGCTCATGCCCCCATCCTCGCAAGGTTAACGGTTGGATTGACCAGTCCGTAAATCAGATCAACCACAGTGTTGGTCAGCACAAAGATGAACCCCACAACAATCAGATAGGCAACGATCAGGGGCGTATCGACACGGTTCACGGCCTCCAGGAACATGAACCCCATGCCGGGCCACTGGAACACGGTCTCGGTCAGGATCGTATAGGCGACCATCGTGCCGATCTGCACACCGCCCACCGTGATCACCGGCAACAGTGTGTTTTTGAGCGCATGCACAAAGTAGATGCGGAACGGCCGGATGCCCTTGGCCTTGGCGTATTTCACATATTCACTTTGCAAGACTTCCATCATTTCGGCCCGGATCAGGCGCACAAACAGCGGCAGCATGATCGAGGCCAGTGCCAGCGATGGCAGCAGGATATGCGCCCAGCCATCCAGGGTCGCAAAGTTGGTGTCCCAATAGCCGAAGACATTCACAACATCCCCCCGCCCATAAGAGGGCAGCCAGCCAAATTCGACGGAAAAGACAAAGATCATCAGAATCGCGGTCAGGAACACCGGAATGGAAATCCCGACAATCGAGATGCCCATAATCAGACGGCTCAGGATCGTGTTGGGTTTGATCGCCGTATACACGCCCAAGGGAACGGAGAAGCCGACAATGATCAAAGTCGCGCCCAGCACCAGCTCAAGCGTGGCGGGCAGCTTTTTCAAAATCACATCCAGCGCCGGCTCCTTGAAGAAATAGCTGGTGCCCAGATCGCCCTGCAACGCATTGCCCAGGAACCGGGTGTATTGCTTGAAAAAACTGTCGTTCAGGCCCAGCTCATCACGCAGATCCTGACGCACTTCCTCAGACACTGATTGCCCGACAAGTTCGCGCAGCGGATCCCCCAGATTGTCTTGAATGGCAAAACCAACCAGCGAGATGACAAGCATCACTGCGATGGCCTGGAACACGCGTTTCACGAGATAGGCGAGCATATTTTCTAACCTGTTATGTCGTTTGTTGATGCGCGGCCACCATAGCACCGCCCACGAAAAAACAACCTGTCATCAAGAATCCGGGGCGGCATAGGCCCGCCCCGGACAGGTGTCACGTTGACCGCGATTTATTTATCTACAACGAGATCGCCGAAGTATGGGAAGTTCAGCGCATTCACGATGGCTTCTGCATGGACACCTTTGCGGGCGCCCCATGCGAGGTTCTGCCAATGCAGCGGGATGAACGCCGCTTCTTCGTACAGGATACCTTCCAGCTTTTGCAGCATTGCGCCGCGCTTGCCTGCGTCGGTTTCGCTGTTGGATGCATTCATCAACGCATCCGCTTCGGCGTTACAGTAGTTGCCGGAGTTATATTGGCCGTTGCCGGTTGCCTCATCAGGGCAGGCAGACAGGAACTGGTGGAAGTTCGCCGAATCTTCGGTGTCCGAATGCCAGCCGATCATCATCATGTCAGCCGCGCGTTCGTCGAATTTGGGCCAGTATTGGGCCTTTGGCATGGTCTGCAGGTCAACTTTGATGTTGATCTTGGATAGCATGGACGCCACCGCCTGTGCGATCTTGTCGTCGTTCACATAGCGGTTGTTTGGGGCCATCATCGTCACTTCGAAACCATCCGCATAGCCAGCTTCGGCCATCAGCGCCTTGGCTTTTTCCACATCGAAACGTGGTGTCAGTGCCGGGTCGTGACCCAGATAGCCTGCCGGGCTTGCCTGTGCGCCCACGGTGCCAAAGCCGCGCATGATGCGGTCAACGATACCGGCGTTGTTCACGGCATAATCGATCGCCTTGCGCACACGGGCGTCTTTGAACGCTTCGACACGGTCCTGGTTCATCTGGAAGGTGATGATACGTGTGCCGGGCATGGTGATCAAGTTGGTGCCGTCGTTCTCTTCAACACGCTTGAGGTCGGTTGGTGGAACCGGCGCGATAAAGTCCACATCACCGGACAGCAGGGCCGCCACACGTGTCGGGTCTTCTTTGATCGGCGTCAGAACGATCTTGTCCACGTTGCCTTTGCTTGCAGTGTCCCAGTAGCCGCCGAAACGGTCAAAGACCACTTTCACACCCTGTTCACGCTCGGTCACCGTGAAGGGGCCGGTGCCGGAAACGTTGCGCGACGCAAAGCTGTCGCCGTGCTTGACCAGTTCAGCTTTGTCTTTTCCGTCATCTGTTGTGCCGGTGTAGAATTTGCTGTCCATCGGGAAGATGTAGGTCGCTGTGTGCAGCACCAGCGGATAAGGCTCGGAAGTGATCAGATCAAACGTGTCTTCGTCGATCACTTTCACATCGGTGAACAGGCTGAAGATCCCCTTGAAGTCAGGGCTTTCTTTCAGGCGGTCAAAGGTCCACTCAACGTCAGCCGCGGTCAGTTCGTTGCCGGAGTGGAACTTGACGCCGTCCCGCAGGTGAAAGCGGGTTGTGGTTGCGTCGATCTGTTCCCAGCTTTGGGCCAGACGCGCTTCGAATTGCAGGTCCTGTGTCCAGCGCACCAGCGGGTCAAAAACCATATGCGACAGTTGCAGCGTGCCACCGGACAGTTGCTCATGCGGATCAAGCGAAACGGGATCGGCGTCATAGGCCACTTTCACAGTGACCTCCGCCTGCGCAACAGTGCTGAGGGCGGCGGTCATCACGCCAGCCGCAGCAATGCGGATAAGTTTATTCATGGTGTTTCCTCCTTGTCGGATGCCAAGCATTGGCCTCCTGTATCGGTGGCAAATTGTTAAGACATACAGGCGGGAAGTTGCCAATGCCAATTTCAAATCGCTCATGCAAATCGGTAATGGCTCTTGTTTTATCTTTACATTTCTGCGCCTTACATCGAGCCTTAAACAGAATACTGAGAAATTGACCGCGCCTTAATCGCAGCCGCGGCAGTTCTCTAACACTCAGTTCAGGGATCCCGGACCGCCCGCCACACATGATCGGCGCAAAACAGATCCTGCGCAGCAATGCCCAACGAACGATAAACCGTGATCTCATCCGCGGCTCTGCGCCCCGCGGCCAGTCCCCGATAGACATCGCCAATTTCGGCGCAGATATCCGCCTCCGTCATCATACCCGCATCAATCGCCGTAATGATATCGCGCGCCTGTGCAAGGGCGGAGGGTTTGTAATCGACAAACAATCTGCCCTGCGCCACCAGGGCGCTGTCGATCTCTTGCAGACTTGGAATGGAGGCGCCCACAGCGTTGACATGGGTACCGGGCTCAATCCATTCCGCCTGCAAGATCACCTCGGCTGACGAGGTCACGGTACAAACAATATCTGCACCGCGCACCGCCGTAGGCACATCCGGTGATGCGGCAAATGTGATGGCGGGATAATGTTGTGCCTGCGCCGCGACGAAAGCCTCCGCACGCTCCGGGCTGCGGCCCGCGATGCGGATGTCCCGAATGCCGCAAACCTGCGTGAGCGCCGCAATATGGCTTTCGGCCTGTTCGCCCGTTCCGACAATCGCAAGGGTCTGCGCATCCTTGCGGGCCAGAACGCGGGTCGCAGCAGCGGTTGCGGCGGCAGTTCGGATCGCGGTCAGGGCATCCGCGTCCATGCTGACCACGGGCGCGCCGGTGTCTGCATCAAACAGGATCACCACCCCGATATGCGATGACAAGCCCCGGGCCGGATTGCCGGGAAACAAGCTGAGGATCTTGACACCGTAGAGCACCGGATCGCGCATCGCGCCCGGCATGATGCCCAGTTTGTTAACACCATCGATGTCCATCACACTGCGAAGCGGCAGGTTGGCCTTGCCCTCAGCCACCGCAACCATCGCGGCCTGTACCACCTCAATGGCCTCGGCCATTGGCAAATGCTTGCGGATCTCATCGGCGGTGATGTTTATCATGGTATGGCTTCCTTGCGCCCACGTTAGGCTTATACCGTTCACCTTATCGACCTTGGGCGGGCCGACATAGGGCAATGTGCTGCCCGGTGCTCCGCAGGCTCGATGGCGCCCTCTCGTTCTGATTGACGCCGCGTGACAGTCACAAAAGAAACTGGACGCAAAGACAGTTGCGCTTCTACACTTTCAGGATCGGGGACTGCGCCGCCGCAATTGATCGCGACGATGCCGCCCCATCCAGCGAGGAGCCATTGGCATGAACGCACCGACCCCGACCAACAGACTTGAGATGACGCTTGAAGATCGGCTGTCACAAGATGAGGGCTGGGTCTATATGACCGGCATGCAGGCGCTGGTCCGTTTGCCGCTCCAACAGCGCAAACGGGATGTCGCCGCAGGGTTGAACACGGGCGGATATATTTCCGGCTATCGCGGATCACCCATGGGCCGCTATGACATGGAGCTTTGGGCTGCCGAGAAAGAGCTGCTGGCCCATAACGTGGTGTTTCAAGCGGGCGTAAACGAAGATCTGGCCGCCACCGCCACATGGGGCGCACAGCAGGTTGGCCTGTTCCCCGGTGCAAAAGTCGAAGGGGTGTTCTCAATCTGGTACGGCAAGGCCCCCGGCATGGACCGGTCGCTTGACCCGCTGCGCCACGCCAATCTGGCTGGATCAAATCCCAAAGGCGGATCGATCCTGTTGGTGGGTGACGATCACGGTGCAAAATCGTCAACGTTGGCCTGCTATTCCGACTATAACTTTGTCTCGCTTGGCATGCCGCTTTTGGCCCCAGCCAATGCCCAGGAGGTTCTGGATTACGGGTTGCACGGCATCGCGATGAGCCGGTTTTCCGGCGCTTTGGTCGGGTTGAAGCTGGTCACTGACGTGGTCGAAGGCGGAGGATCGGTGCAGGTTGGCCCGGACAGCCCGCACATAACAGTGCCCGCCTCTGATACACCGCCCCCCGGCATCACCCATTTCACCCCGCTTATGGAACAAGAGCGCAGGCTTTGGGATGAAAAGATCAAGCGCGCCTTGAACTATGCCCGCAGCAACGATCTGAACCAGATTAGCGGCAGCAAGAACGCGACCATCGGCATCGTGGCGGCGGGCAAGGCCTGGCAGGATCTGGCGCAGGCATTGGCCGGAATGGGATACAAGGACGGCAAGATCGGCAATGCGGAGGTACGGCTTTTGAAGGTGGGCATGGTCTGGCCACTGGATGACACGGCCGTGAAAGACTTTGCCAAGGGGCTGGATACGATCATCGTGGTTGAAGAAAAGCGCCCGCTTCTCGAAGATCAGATCCGCACACAGCTTTATGGCACCGCTCTCACCCCCCGCCTGATCGGCAAAACCTTCAGCGGTCAGGCCTATTCATCCGACGCGGGTGATCCAGCCTTTCCCAACTTTGGCGAAATTGATCCGACAATGATTGCCCGCATCATCGCAAGAGGCGCGAATGAGGCCGACCCGGCCTGCGGCATCCCCCTGCCCAATCAACCGGATCAACCTCCGGCCCTTGGCAGCAGCGGCGCAATCCGCGCCCCGTCCTTTTGCGCCGGTTGCCCGCACGGGCGTTCCACCCAAGTCATCGACGGCAGCCGCGCCTTGGCCGGGATTGGTTGTCACTCCATGGCGATGCTGCGCGACCCGACGCGGACCAACTCGATGTCACATATGGGCGGCGAGGGTGTGGGATGGCTTGGTCAATTTCCCTTTACCGATGAAAAACACGTTTTCACCAATATGGGCGATGGCACCTATTTCCACTCCGGCCTGATGGCGATCCGCGCGGCCATCGCAGCAAATGCGCCGATCACTTACAAACTGCTGCACAATGGCTTTGTCTCAATGACCGGCGGTCAGGCCCATGATGGCGATGTCTCACCCGAAAGCATGGTCGCGCAACTGCGGGCCGAAGGGGTCAACCGGATTGCGCTGGTCTCCGATGAGCCGGAGAAATATGCAAGCGTACCCCTGCCCAAAAGGGTCACGCTGCATCCTCGCACCGCCATGGATCAGGTTCAGCAAGAGCTGCGCGAGATCCCCGAAGTGACCGTACTGATCTTTGACCAGCCTTGCGCAACCGAACGTCGCCGCCTGCGCAAACGCGGCAAATGGGTGGACCCGGACAAACGCGCCTTTATCAACCCGGCGGTCTGCGAAGGCTGCGGCGATTGTTCGACCGTGTCGCAATGTATGGCGATTGAGCCGCTGGAAACCGAGCTGGGCCGCAAGCGGCAGATCAATCAATCCTCCTGCAACAAGGATTTCTCCTGCGTCGAAGGGTTCTGTCCCTCCTTCGTGACAGTATCCGGCGCAACCCTGAAAAAAGCGCGGCAGCAGGCAGGCACCATTGACATCAGCCACCTGCCCGACCCGAAAATCCCGGCGATTGACGGGTCTTGGTCGGTGCTGGTGTCGGGCATCGGCGGCGCGGGCGTTGTCACGGTTGGCCAGACCCTTGCCGTGGCCGCCCATGCCGAGGGGCATTATTCGTCCAACCTCGACATCACCGGACTGGCCCAGAAATACGGCGCGGTGCACTCCCATATCAAGATCGCCGCCAGCCCCGCGGATATGCGGGCCACGCGCATTGCCGTGGACGAGGCCAACTGCCTGATTGGTTGTGATCTGGTTGTGGCAGCGGGGGATGAGGCCCTGTCGCTGTTGAAATCTGACGATGCCGTCGCCGTGACAGATACCACGGTGGTTCCCACCTCCGAGTTTTCCAAGAACCCGGATTGGACGTTGAACGGCGACGAACAGATGTCGCGCCTGACCACTGTATTGGGGGATCGCGCCCGTGGACTAGCGGCGCAGGATCTGGCGGAAAAAGTGATGGGCGACCGCGTGTTTGCCAATATGGTGCTGATGGGTGCGGCCTGGCAACAAGGCGGCGTGCCGCTGTCGCTGGCCTCAATCCGCCGCGCTATCGCGCTGAACGGCACCAAGGTGGAACAGAACTACCAAGCCTTCGATCTGGGCCGGTTGGCCTATGCCGATCCGGAGGCGGCACAGCGGTTGGCAGGTGGCGAGGCACCGGTTGATCTCAGCGCCCGCCGGGCGGAACCCGTTGATGAATTGATCGCAAAGCGCACGGATATGCTGCGCGCCTATGGCATTGCAACCAATGTCACCCGCTACACGGACCGATTGACCGCAGCACGCGAGGCCGGATGCAATGATGCCGCGCTCAGGGCGCTGGCCAAGGGATACTTCAAAATGCTGGCCGTCAAAGACGAATGGGAAGTGGCCCGCCTTTATGCCGACCCGGCCTTCCAAGAAGGCTTGCAACAGACCTTTGACGGCGATCTGAAGCTGACCTTCCATGTGGGCGCATGGCCCTTCGGCAAGATCGACAAGGCCTCAGGCAGACCGATCAAGGGCGAGGTTGGCCCATGGGTACTGACGGCCTTTGGCCTGATGTCCAGACTGCGCGGATTGCGCGGCACGCTGCTTGACCCCTTCCGCAACAGCGCAGAGGCGAAACTGGCCCGCCGGTTGCTGGCTGAATACGAAGATGACGTGGCCTTTGCGCTCGATCATTGGTCGGACGGCAGAGCCGACGACATCACCGCCCTGCTGAACCTGCCGGAGCGGATCCGCGGCTACGGGCATATCCGTGAGCGTCACGCCGATGCTGCCGCGCTGGTCCGCGCCGAGCTTCGGTCGAAGATCACGGCAAAGCCGGCACAGGCCGCCTGAACCAGAGAAATAGTACCAAAGGTGAATTGCCCATACACCCGCTAAGAGATCTGAACTAAGATCGCATCAATCACAGATTGGGCTGCCAAATCCCGCAGCCCGTCGCGGCGATTGGAAGGATCACACGTGCCCAAAAAAGAACCGACCGACAAGATCCTGACCCGCGCCCGTAAGGCGGCCAACGCAGGTGATTATCCCGGCGCGGTCGCAGCATTTGCGCAGGTTCTGACACGGTTTCCATCGAACAAACGTGCCTTGCAGGGGATGGCGGCGTTGAAAACCACAGCCCTGCCGCAGATGCGCACCGCCGCGCGAAAAGCGCAGGAAGAACGCCGGTGGTCCGACGCGGAAGCACAGCTGCGCGCCGCCTGTACTCTGGCCCCTGAAGAGAACGACCTCAGGCTTGCCCTTGCCTCGTGCTTGTTGGATCAACTCAACGCGCCCGCGGCCCTCGCCGTCGCGCAGGCCATTTTGGACAAATCCCCGGATAACCGGCATGCGTTGAACATCCAAGGCACTGCGCAACGGCTCTTGGGACAGGGCGCGGCAGCAAAAAAAAGCTTTACTGCCGCGCTTGGCGATCCTGCCACCGATGTTCAAAGCCTTAACAATCTGGGTATTTCGGCCCGTGCAGAGGGTGCCCGCACGGAGGCTGCCGAATACTATCGTCGCGCCATCGCGATTGATCCGGCCAATCCGGCGCTGCATCTCAATCTTTCGCAGGAAACCACCTATGCCGCCGACACACCGCACCTGCAACAGATGCGCGACCTGCTGGCCTCTAAGGACAGAAACAACCCGGCGCTGGCCCCGCTGCATTTTGCCCTGTTCAAGGCCTATGATGATCTGGGTGATACCAAGCAGGCCTTTGCCCATCTGGAACAGGCCAACCAACTGGCCAAAGCCAACCTGCAATACGACTTTCAAAAGGATGCGATCCCCTGTGCCCTCAGCAAAGTGTTGATGAAAGAACCGATGCAATCCGCCGAAGTTGCCACCCCACAGCGGCCCATTTTTATTACAGGTCTGCCGCGCACCGGCACCACTTTGGCAGAGCAGATCCTCGCCCGGTCAAACGGTACGCGCCCCTGTGGTGAGTTGACCGTGGTGCAACTGGCCGTGGTGCGCCTGATGCGTGACGTGATGGACCGCGCGAACAAATCCCTGACCCTGACCGACATTGACGACTTGGGCAATGAGCTGCGCAGCGGCCTGGCCGAATATGGCGATGGGGCGGCAGTTCTGATCGACAAAATGCCGCTCAATTTCCGCTGGATCGGCTTTATCTGTGCTGCGCTGCCAGAGGCCCGTATTGTTCATATGTCCCGTGATCCGATGGCGGTGGCATGGTCGCTTTACCGGCAATCTTTTGACAGCGCGGGCAACGGGTTTGTCTATGATCCAAGTGATATCGCACGTTTCATGGCGCTGCACCGCGATCTGATGGCGCATTGGCGCAGCTGCTATCCGGACCGGATCTTCGATCTGGGCTACGAGGCTTTGGTCTCTGAACCGGAGAGCACAACCCGATCTCTGGCCGCCGCGACCGGACTGGACTGGTCAGAGGATTGGCTCACCCCCGAAAAGGGATCAAATCTGGTGCTGACAGCCAGCGCAAGGCAAATCCGTCAACCGATCTACCGGGACAGCAACCGGCAATGGACCCGTTATGAGGCGGAATTGGCCCCGATGCGGTCGGCGTTGGTGGCATCTGGATTGATCTAGCACCAAGTAAAACGTTTGGACCCCGTCACGCGCGCCAATCACCGCACAATAATCGCCCTGAAATCATTCACGTTTGTGCCCGTCGGACCGGGCGAAAACAAATCTTCGCTGGCCTCGAAAGCGCTAAAGGCATCATTGGCGTTCAAATCCCCTCTGGGGTCTCGGCCATGGCGGCGCATCCTTGCGCAACTGGACCCGTCCACAAAGGCACCGGCGTTGTCCTCCGATCCGTCGATGCCATCTGTGTCTGCGGCCAGCGCCGTGATCCCTGCCGTGCCTTCCAGATGCAGCGCCAGTGACAACAGAAACTCGGTGTTGCGCCCGCCCCGGCCCCTATGGCGCAGGGTCACTGTGGTTTCGCCACCCGACAGGATCACCACTGGTTTGGCAAAGGGGTGGTCGCGGTCTTTGACCTGACGGGCGATGGCGGCATGCATCTGTGCCACCTCCCGCGCCTCGCCTTCGATAGCATCGGACAGGATCGCGGCATCTAGCCCCCGCGCCTTGGCCACTACCGCCGCAGCGTCAAGAGATTGACGGGCAGAAGCGATAACGCGCACTGAATGGTCCGCAAAAACCGGATCCTCAGGATGCGGCGCGTCGGCCTCTGCGCTGGCGATGTGGGCACGGATATGCGCCGGCAAATCGATGTTGTAGTGATCAATCATCGCTAGGGCATCTTGGCGCGAAACCCTGTCCGGTACAGTTGGGCCAGATGCCACCTGTGCCGGATCATCACCTGGCACATCCGACACCACCAAAGTCACCACCCGTGCAGGATAGGCGGCGGCGGCCAACCTGCCCCCCTTGATCGCGCTCACATGTTTGCGGATCGCATTCATCGCCGATATGGGCGCACCCGAACGCAGCAATGATTGGTTCAACTCCTGTTCGTCCTGCAACGACAGCCCTTCAGGTGGAGCCGGCAAAAGCGCCGATCCCCCGCCGCAGATCAGCGCAATCACCAGATCCTCTGGCTCCAGACCCGACACTGTCTCAAGCAGCGCCGACGCCGCCTCCACACCTGCCTGATCCGGCACCGGATGCGCCGCTTCCATCACGGTGATCTGCTTGCAAGGCACCGCAAATCCGTAGCGTGTGGCAACAACACCCGTCAGCGGACCGGGCCATAGGTGTTCAAGTGCATTGGCCAATTGCGCTGCGCCCTTGCCCGCCCCTACAACCACGGTTTTGCCTTGCGGCGGATCGGGCAAGGCGTTTCGCAGCGCCGTCATCGGATCCGCCGCCGCAACTGCGGCGTCAAACAGATCAATCAACAAAGCCCTGTCCACGACCGAAGGATCAGGCACCGGGGTTGTCATCCACGGTGCCTGCGACGAACTGGTCCAGATCAATGATTGCACCCGTCATCATGCAGGCATCCTTGGACGCCAGAAACGCAACCAGTGCCGCCGGGTCTTCGGGCATCAAAAGCCGCCCGAAAGGCTGGCTGGCCCCGACAGTTTCGCGCCAGTCATCAGGCAAGCCATGAACCTTGGTCTGGGTCTCCTGCTCGCCGGGGGTCCATGTCCAGCCCAAATTGATCCCCAACACCCGTACCCTGTCCCGTTTGAGCGTGTTTGCCGCGCTTTTGGTCATCGCCACCAGCGCCGCCTTGGTCGCGGAATAGGTCATCAGGAAGGGCGGGCCGCCATAGGCCAGCATCGAGGTGACATTGATGATCACCCCGCCCTCTCGCATTTTCGGGGCAACCAGTTGCATCAAGAAAAATGGCGCACGCACGTTGATCGCAAAGAGCAGATCAAAGGCCTCGGGCGTGGTATCGGCCAAGCCGCCCCGTGCGGTGGACCCTGCGGTATTGACCAGAATGTCCACCGGGCCAATCCCATCCAACGCGGCCGGCAAATCCCGCATCAGCCCCTCTATATCAGCAAGATCCAGCGTCAACACATCTGCCTCAACGCCCCTGTCCTTGAGACGGGCCGCGAGACCCACCATAGCTGCGCCATTGCGGTCAATCAGCAGCATGCGCGTGACACCTTCTCCTGCCAAACGCTCTGCGATCGCCTCTCCCACGCCTTGTGCGGCGCCCGTGATGATTGCTGTTTTCTGGGTCATGTCATGTCTCCTTTAACCGGCAAAGCGGGGTTCAGGCAGGCCGGTCACGCCCAATCCATCAATGCGAAATGTCGCGCCGCGCAGCGGGCCATCACCGGGGTGGCGGGGCAATGGCGGCTCTGCCATCGAGGTGACAAACAGGGTGTCAAGCTGCGGGCCGCCAAAGGTCAGGCTGGTGATCTTGCACACCGGCATTTCAATCACGCGATCCACACTGCCATCCGGCGCAAAACGGTGAATGCGGCCATCAAAGACACAGGCCGACCAGACATAACCTTCGCTGTCCACAGTTGCCCCGTCAGGAGCGCCGCCCCTGTCGTCTGGCAACACAGCAAAGGTCCGGCTGTTGCTGGGTGTGCCCGTTTCAGGGTCATAATCATAGGCCCGGATCTTGCCGGTGAAACTGTCTGCAAAATACAACGTGTGCCAATCGGGCGAAAAGCACGGACCGTTTGAACAGATGATATTATCCTCAAGCCGGTGCAGCGACATATCCGGGTCAAGGCGCCACAGCGTGCCGGTTGGATCGGTCTCGCCCATGTCCATGGATCCGCAAAGGAACCGGCCTGCGCCATCGACCTTGCCATCGTTCAGCCGGTTGCCCGGACGCTCTGGTTCGGGATCGATGATATGGCGCAGCTCTCCACTGTCGAAATCAAGCGCATGAAACCCGTCCTGCAGGGCCACAATCGCCCCTCCTGCCCGCCGCAACGCCATGGATCCGATGGGGGACGGGACCGTCCATGCCGACATCTCGCCGCCCTGTTCGGTACAGCGAAAAATCCGGCGGCCAAGGCTGTCGATAAACCAAAGCCTTTGGCGTTCAACATCCCATATCGGGCCTTCGCCCAACAGGGGTTTCACGTCACATAGAACCGATATCTTCATCAGAAATTCACTTCATTCGCGCCTTTGAGCCCAAGGATGGAACGGGCATCATCCGGTGTTGCAGGGGCCAGGCTGAGACCTGACAGAACGTCTTTGACCTTTTCGATCTGTTGGGCACTGCTGGTGGCCAGTTGCCCCGGTCCCGCCCAAAGGGAATCCTCAAGCCCAACCCGCACATGTCCGCCGGTCGCGGCAGCCGTGGCCGCGATGCGCAACTGGTTGGACCCTGCCCCGAGCACCGACCATTCATAATCATCCCCAAGCAATCTGTCCGCGGTGCGGCGCATCATCATGACATCCTCCGGGTGTCCGCCGATGCCCCCCAACAGACCAAAAACCGATTGTACGAACAACGGGCCAGAAACCTTGCCGCGCCCTTTCATATGGGCCAGCGTGTAAATGTGACCGATGTCATAACACTCAAATTCAAACCTTGTGCCATTTGGCCCGCATGTGTCGAGGATATGTTCGATATCTTTGAAGGTGTTGCGGAACACCACATCGCGGGAATTTTCCAGATGGTCGTTTTCCCAATCACGTCCCAGATCCGGGAACCGCGACTGCATCGGGTAAAGCCCCATGTTCATCGAGCCCATGTTCAGCGATGACAGCTCTGGCGCGAAATGTGCGGACGGGCCAACACGTTCGTCCACTTTCATGAAGGGGCTGCCGCCGGTGGTGATGTTGATCACCGCGCCGGTTTCCTTGAGCGCGGGCAGAATACGGCCAAAGGCCTCAACCGTTTGATCTGGCCGGCCGGTTTCGGGGTCGCGGGCATGGACGTGCAGAATGGCCGCCCCTGCCTCTACCGCGCGGCGGCCTTCGGCGATGATTTCATCTGGTGTGACCGGCAAATAGGGCGACATCCCAGGGGTATGGATGGCACCGGTCAAGGCGCAGGTCACGATCACGGTTCCGGTTTTTTTCTGAGCAGTCATAGTCTTAACTTTCTTTTTCTTCTCCGACGAACTTGGCCAGATTGGCCAGCCTGTCGTCGCGCCAATTGCTGCGCGTTTTTCTATCATACCCCTGAAGCGCTTTGATCACGCTGTCAGACACCGGCCCGGACCAATCCGTACGGCCAGGACGATGTGCCCCGATCCGGTCATAGGCTGGTCCGTAACGGTCAATGAAATCCGCAACGCCGCCGGGGGCATTGAGATCAATCGTTTCAAATGGCCCCATGAACACCCAGCGCCGCGCCAACCCGTCCCGCATCGCGGCATCCACATCCTGCGGGCTGGCAAGGCCTTGTTCAACAAGGGCAAAGGCTTCGTCTAGGATCGCGCCCTGAAGCCGGTTCATGATGAAGCCCTCCACCTCGCGCAGCGTCCGGATCGGCGTTTGCCGGATCGCCTGCATCAACCGGGTTGTAGCCTCCATCGCCTCCGCTGACGTCGCAGGTCCGGGCACCAGTTCCACCGCGGGGATCAGATGCGGCGGGTTCAAGGGATGCGCCACCAGACAGCGGTGCGCTCCTTCAAGTCCTTCAGAAAACTGCGACGGCATCAAGGCCGACGTTGAACTTGCGATCACCGCATCTTTGGGTGTGGCGCGATCCAGATCGGCAAAAATGCCGCGCTTGATCTCAACGTTTTCCGGTGTGTTCTCCTGAACATGGCAGACCCCGTCCACCGCATCTTCCATGGACGAAGCGCTCCGTATGCGGGCGCAGACCTCTGCCCCGCTTTGCCCCGACAACAGATCAAGTTCCTCGAGCGATCCGCAAGAACGAGCGATCTGGTCATGAGCGGCCTCCACCGCCCCTTTTTGGGTGTCAAACAACGCGGCATTGTACCCCGCGCGGGCAAATGTGATGGCCCAGGATTGGCCGATCAGGCCTGCCCCGATAATGGCGATATTCCGGTTCATGTGTGCCGCACCCCGGTTTCAGGATCGAACAGCAACATACCGCCCGGATCGACTGTGATCTCGACCTCGGCGCCCAGTCGCAGCGGGCTGTCACCATCTGTGATTGCACGCACCTGCGCCCCGTCACGCCCGGCCGTCACGATCGCAAATGCGCCCAACCGTTCAATATCGGTCACAGGGGCTGAACATGGGCCATTGGCACCGGGGGTTAGGCGTACCGCCTCAGGGCGCAGCGCCATCAAACATTCGCCCTTGACCTTTTCGCCCTCCAGCCGGCCCAGTGCGAATTTCATCCCATCACTGTCACCAAAGGCAGGCAGCACCGAAATACGCGGCGCGCCGACCAATTCGGCAACGGCAAGCGTGGCCGGATCGCCGTAAACATCCTCTGGCCGGCCAACCTGTTCAAACCGCCCCTCGTTGAGGATGGCCAATTGATCGGCCACAGCCATCGCTTCATCGCAGTCGTGGGTGACGTAGATGAAAGTTTTGCCCAGCTCCGATTGCAGGCGTTTCAGTTCAAGCCGCATGTCGTCGCGCAGCCGCGCGTCCAACGCGGCAATCGGTTCATCCATCAGATAGGCACCGGCATCGCGCACCAAGGCACGGCCAATCGCAACCCTTTGCCGTTCGCCACCCGACAGCGCCGCTGGTTTTTTCGAAAGGATGTGTCCGATGTTCAGAACGCCGGTCAGGGCATCGATGCGTTTGTCGATTTCCGCTTGATCGGTGTTCCGGCGGCGCAGGGGAAAGGCGATGTTTTCATAGGCGGTCAGTTGTGGAAACAGCGCCAGGTTCTGAAACACCATGCCCAGATTGCGTTCGCTTGGCAGGGCGCGGGTGACATCGACACCGTCGATCAGGATCTGCCCCGCATCCACTGTCTCAAGCCCCAGCAAAAGCCGCAACAACACCGACTTGCCCGACCCCGGAGGCCCAAAGATCGAGGTGAACGACCCGTCCTTCAGAGTCAGGGATATATTGTCGAGGGCGGTCACACCGCCATAGGCTTTGGATACGCCCAATATCTGAATTTCAGCCATCTAGTCGTCCTCCCCCAGCCGCAACCGCAGCCCTGTATTCGGGTCAAAAAGGTGACATTTCCCGAGATCGAACGAGACATTGGCCGCCTCGCCGGGCCGCAAGGAAACGCTGCGGTCAAAGCTGCCGACAAAACGGGTTTGTCCGGTTGAAAAATGCACAAGTTTCCGGCGGCCAACCAATTCGACCAGGACCACCTGAGCGGCCAGGGTGCCCGCGCCCGGCTGATCCGAAATGCGCAGATGCTCAGGCCGGAAACCGAACGTCAGTGCAACCCCGCCGCTGGCCCGCGCCTGTTTGGTCAACCGGTCATCCAGCGCGACCGCATCGGCCTCCCGGCCGGCCAGAACCGCAAACATCGCGCCGCCCCGGTCTTCTATCCGCGCACGCACCAAATTCATCGAAGGCGCGCCGATGAAACCGGCAACAAAGGTGTTCTCAGGCCGCGAATAGATGTTCTCGGGCGTGTCGAACTGTTGCAAGGTGGCCTGATCCATAACCGCAATCCGGTCGGCCAGCCCCATCGCCTCGATCTGGTCATGGGTGACGTAGATCATTGTCTGGTTCAGACTGCGCTGCAATTGCCGAAGGTCACTCCGCATCCGCTCGCGGAACGCTGCATCAAGATTGGACAGCGGCTCATCCAGCAAGAAGATCGACGGCTCGACAATCGCAGATCTACCAATCGCCAGTTTCTGCAGCTCATTCACCGACAGGGATGCAGACGGCGCATCAATGCGGTGGCTGAGCGCCATAAACTCGGCCATTTCCTCAACCCGTCGGTTGATCTCGGCCTGTTGCACCCCCTGTACCTCCAACCCGAAGGTCAAGTTCTTGCGCACCGACATATGCGTAAAGATGGCGTAGTTCTGGAACACAAACCCAACGCCGCGTTTTTGCATCGGCACATTGGTGACATCCGTTCCGTCAAACCGGATGGTGCCGCCACTGACATCCTCGATGCCTGCGATCATGTTCATCGTCGTGGATTTCCCGCAGCCCGACGGCCCGAGGATCGCAACAAACTCTGCATCGTTGATCGCAAGATTCATGTTTCGAACAGCGGTGAATTCACCGAACTTTTTTGAGGTGCCCTCAAGCGTTACACTTGCCATCAGCTTGCATCCTTTTTCTTGACGCGGGCCATCAGCACCGCAGTAAGCACCGACAGTGCAACAAGGACCGTGATCCCGATGGAGGCCACATAGGACCATTCGAGATCCTGAAAGGTGCGTTTGTAGAGAAACAGCGACAGGCTTTCTGTGGCGACGCCCGGCCCACCGCCTGTCATCACAAACAACATGTCAAAGATCTTGAAACACTCGATCACCCGCAGCCCGATTGCGATGGCGATGACGGTCTTGATGCGCGGCAGTGCGATGCGAAAGAACCGCTGCCGCCAGTTGGCACCAAGGATCGTTGCCGCCCGCATTTGATCTTCGGGCACGCTCATCAGTCCGGCAAAAAGGATCAAAAACATCAGCGGCGTCCACTGCCAGACATCCGCGATCACAACAGCGATGAATGCGCGGGTGGTGTCATTGAGCCAATTGACATCCAACGCCCCTGGCCAAACCAGTGACAAAGCGGAATTCAGCGGGCCAGTTTGTTGAAAAATCAGGAAAAAGATGTATCCCGCCACCGCCGGCACAATCATCATCGGCATCAGGATCAGGCTATAAAGCACGGGTCGCCCGAACACGCCCTCATAAAACAGCGCGGCCAACATCAGGCCCAGCAGAAACTCAATCGGGACTGCCACCGCAACAAAGAGCAAGGTCCGCCCGACCGAGCCCCAAAGTCCGTCGTCCTGCATCAGATAGGTGTAGTTGTCGAACCAGTTCCACGACATCCATGCCAGATACCAGGGATCACCATCCAGCGGCGTCCACCATGTCAGCGAGATAAAGATCTGCATGATCAGGGGGAACGCGACGATGAAAACCAGCAGCACCTGCGCGGGAATCAACAGCCGAACGGCAAGGGACCGGCGCGATTGTGCAAGCTTGTCCGCGGGCGGTTCCTCAACGGACAGAGGTGCAGAAGAAGTTGCATCAGTCATTGTTTCAGTGCTCCGAATGTCAGACCACGCACGAGGAACCTTTGGATCGAAATGCCAAGGATGATCGGTGGCACGGCGGCCAACAGGCCCAGCGCGGCCTTTGCGCCATAAAGTTGTCCGCTTGCCGCTGTGGCCAGCGCGTTCATGTAAACAGGGATCGTCGTCCAGTCCTTGCGGGTCAGCAGCAGCGCGATGAGGTAATCGGACCAGTTGAGGATAAAGATAAACAGGGCTGTCGAGGCCACCGCGGAGGCAACAATCGGCAATGTGATTTGCCGGAAAGCCTCAAACGGGGTGCAGCCCTCGACGATGGCCGCCTCTTCGATCTCGCGGGGCAATTCGTCGAAATAGGCTTTCATCAGCCAATAGGAAAACGGCAGCGTCACGATGCCATAGATCAGGGCCAGCCCCCACCATGTGTCGATCATCCCGAGGAACGACCACATGATCATCACCGGGATCATCACCGCCAGCGGCGGGAAGATCCGAAGTTGCAGCAGGGAAAGTCCGATGCTCTCATGCACACGCTCGCGGCTCACCGCATATGCCGCCGCCGTACCGCAGATCACTGCAATCAACGTGCCGGAGATTGCCGTCAAAAGGCTGGCATAAAGGGGCCGCCAGACGGTCCGGTCCAATCCGACCATTTGATCGGGGGAGTTGCCGGTGAACACATAGCGGAAATTGTTCAGCGTCGGGTCTTTGGGCAAAAAGGTCAGCCCGCCAGCGGCGGACGTCCATTCCGCAGCCGGCTTGAACGCCATGGATGCCATCCAGGAGATCGGCAAAAGCGCAAGCGCAGCAAAAAAGGCCACCGCAAGGGTGCGTAATAGTAGTCCAGTCATTGTGATCTCCGGTTGGGTCACGATCCCGCAGCGATCCTGTGCTGCGGGATCGCTGGGGTTAGCCTTTGTCGATGAGCGTTGGCCACGCTGCACGACTGGCTTGAATGGCGGGGATCATCTTTTCCTCGCCCTTCCGTTTGATCACCCGTTCCCATTTGCGCTGCGCATCGCGCATCGCATCCTCGGGTGATTTCTGCCCTGTTAATGCGGCCTGCAATTCCTCATCCAATGCGGAATCGAAGGCCGTCTGCCCGGCAAAGTTGATGGTTGGTGCCGACCGCGCAATGGTCTCGCGGATCGTGTCCATCATATAGGGATGATAGGTGTCCTCCACGAATTGTTCCGAGAAGTTGGCCTTCTGGAACGGATCGAAGTAACCCGCCGGATTGCCTGTCATCCACGAATAGATCCGCGTCGAGCTGAGCCATTGCAGGAACAGATAGGCCGCTTCGGGGTTGGCACTGTTGGAACTCACGGTGCCGGTGATGTTGTAGTAGATCACCGAACGGCGCACCAAATCACCATCATGGTTCACACCGGGCGGGATATAGGCGCTCAACTGCCCTGCTGCGGGGCTTGCCGGAGTGCCATCCTCATTCATCCGATCCACAAATTTGGTGACGTTGGTATAGGTCGTCAGATGCGGTGTTTGCCCGCTTCCGATCCCGGCATAGCCCTCGGCATAGGTCCAGGACAATGCATCAGGGTGCGCCCATTCGCGGGATTTGACGTATTCGGACGCCGCCTTGATCGCCTGATCGGTATCAAGGTTAGGCCGACCGTCCTCGTCGAACCAATACATGTTCGGCACCGCCTGCGCGGCAAATCTGGCATAAAAGCGTGGCAAGCCCCAGAACGGCGCCATGTCGTTGCCATTGCCGTAGATCTTGCTGCCGCCAAGGCCGGTCCGGCCGGTAAAGAACGCGCTGATCTGATCGCTTTCTTCCCATGTGTTTGGCGGCGCGAGTACACGGCCATACTGATCCTGAAACGGCTGGGCATGGGCAGAATCTTCAAAGTAGCCCTTGTTGTAAACCCAGGTTTGAAAGTCACCATCCAGCGACGCACCATAATAATCGCCGCCATATTTATACAGCAATTCAGCGGTTTGCGCTGTGGGCGTTCCACGTTCCTCATCCGCCCAATCAGGCTGGTGGGTTGCGACGAAATCATTGAGGTTCATCGCGCCGCCGGCCTCGACCAGATCGCCAAGGCTGTTCCATGGATGGGTGTAGATATCAAAGGCACCCGATTGCGTGGTCACATCTTGCAAAACCCGCTTCCAGATGTCGCCTGCCGGTGCGCCGACGATCTCGATCTCCACGCCGGTTTCCGCTTCCCACACCTCTTTGACCGAGGGGCCGGACGGGAAAGGCTGTGTGATCTGGCCGATGGCACCATCGGTCAGGAGCATTGTGATCTTTGCAGGTGCCCGCCCTTCGGCAACCATCTTTTTCATCGCTTCGATGGCGCGGCCTTCTGAATGCGATTCATTGTACTGGAACCGCTCCGCACCAGGAAATCCTGTTGGACCGCCCGTCATTCCCGACGCAAGCGCCGATGCATGGGCTGGTCGCACGAACCGAGGGTTGATGCCAACAGCACCAAGCGCCGTCATCGCAGCGCCGCCTTTCAGCATTCCTCTCCGCGTAATGTTGGTCTTTGTCATAACTTCCTCCCTGAGACACGCTCTCCGCCTTTCTTGATCGGCCGCGTTTCATCTCGTTCCTTTAGGGAAGAGGAAACGTTTACATTAGTCAATCCTGAATCTGGGCGAAGTTTCTTTGGGTAAGGCCGCTATCCACATACTATTGATATAACAAGGTTATTAACTGTAAATTGAATATTGCATCGCTTTTCTAATGGGATTTTTGCGCAGATTTTCGAAATTTCTTGACAATGAGCGCCGACTTTTCAAGGATCAGACTGGAAACGTTTACTTGAGCTATGCAAGCCAATTTGACATAGTCGAATCAACACAAAAGGGAGAGACCACAATGGAAACCATCAAAGGACCGGGCCTGTTTTTGGGCCAGTTCGCTGGCGACGATGCGCCGTTCAACAGCCTCGACGCGATTTGCGGATGGGTCAAAGAATGCGGCTTTGAAGCTGTCCAACTGCCGATGTGGGACACCCGCTTTATCGATCTGAAAAAAGCCGCCGAATCAAAGACCTACGCCGATGAGTTGAACGGTATCGCCAAAGAGAACGGCGTCGTGATCTGTGACACCGCCAGCCACATCCAGGGCCAGCTTTGCGCGGTCCACCCCGCTTATGATACGTGGATGGATGGCCTTTGCCCGCCCGAAGTGCGCGGCAACCGCAATGCACGGCAGGCTTGGGCCATTGAACAGCTCAAAGACTGCGCCCGCGCCTCCAAGAACCTCGGCCTGACTGAACACGCCACCTTTAGCGGCGCATTGGCCTGGCCCTTCTGGTATCCATTCCCGCAACGCGACGAGGCCCTGATCAACGAAGCCTTTGACGAACTGGCCCGTATCTGGCTGCCGGTTCTGGACGTCTACGAAGAGAACGGTGTGGATCTGTGCTTTGAGCTGCACCCGACCGAAGATCTCTATGATGGCGTGACCTTCGAGATGTTCCTAGAGCGCGTGAACAACCACAACCGTTGCCACATTAACTACGACGCAAGCCATTTTGTGAAACAGGGCTTGGACTACGTGCAATTCATTGATTTCTATCATGAACGGATCAAGATGTTCCACGTCAAGGACAGCGAGTTCAACCCAACGGGCAAGCAAGGCTTCCTGTCCGGTTACCAGCCGTGGCTGAAACGCGCCGCACGGGACCGCAGCCTGGGTGACGGGCAGACGGATTTTGGTGCGATTTTCTCGAAGCTGACGGAATATGATTTCAAAGGTTGGGCCGTTTACGAATGGGAAGACTGCATTGAACACCCCGAGGATGCCGCCCCCAAAGGGGCCCAGTTTATCCGCGATCAGATTCGCCGGGTCACAGACAAAACCTTTGACGATTTTGCCGGTGGCAAAGGCGATGTCTCAGGTGCCCGCGCGATCCTGGGCCTGGAGTAAGCGACATGGCAATCGAATCCTTTGGAACAGAACAAGCCGCAAGAAAATTGCGGCTTGGCATGGTCGGCGGTGGTCGCGGTGCGTTTATCGGCGCGGTGCATCGCATGGCCGCCCGTCTGGACGACAAATGGGACATTGTTGCAGGGGCGCTGTCGGCGGACCCGGACAATGCCAAGGCCTCCGGTGCGGATCTGGGGCTGGACCCGGATCGCGCCTACACAAGCTGGCAGGACATGGTCAAAGCCGAAAGCAACCGCGAGGACGGCATTGACGCGGTCTCCATCGTGACGCCGAACCACCTGCATTTTGAGGTCTCCAAAGCGTTCCTCGAGGCGGGTATCAACGTCATCTGTGACAAACCCATGACCGTCACCTTTGCGGAATCGCAAGAACTGGTGCGCATCGCGGACGCCAGCGGCGTGCAGTTTGTGCTGACCCAGAACAACACCGGCTATCCCTTGGTGCGGCAGGCCCGCGCGATGGTGGCTGATGGCACATTGGGCGAGATTCAAGTCATTCGCACGTCGTATGTGCAAGATTGGCTGACCACGGCGCTGGACGCTGAAGGGCAGAAACAGGCTGCTTGGCGGACCGATCCCAAGCTGGCGGGCGCCGGTGGGTCCATCGGTGATATTGGCGTGCATGCGTTTAATCTTGCGGCCTTCATCTCTGGGCTAGAGCTGGAAGAGGTCTGTGCCGATCTGCGCAGCTATGTTCCGGGTCGCCAGCTTGATGACAATGCCAACGTCCTGCTGCGCTACAAGGGTGGCGCGACCGGAACGCTTTGGACCAGTCAGGTTGCACCGGGGAATTACAACCGTCTGAGCATCGGCATCTATGGCACCAAGGGCGGGCTTGAATGGGTCGGCGAGGACAATGACAACCTCTATTACACCCCCTTCGGAGAGCCGACACGCACCATCACCCGCGGCGGTCCCGGCGCGATGGATGTGGCCAACGCAGGCACCCGAATGCCACCACGCCATCCTGAGGGCTATATCGAAGGCTTCGGGAACATCTACTCCAACGCCGCCGAGATTATCTGGGCTGCAAAGGAAGGGCGTGACCCGGACCCGTTTGCCACTGACTTACCAACCGTGCGCGACGGCGCCACGGGCCTCGCGTTCATCGAGGCATGTGTGCAATCATCCAATGCAGGCGCGGTCTGGCAGAAGGTGGCAAAGGCAGGCTGAGCCGCCTCATGCCATCCCGCAGACCTCAACCGCAACAAAGGAGCGCAGCTTGACCCCGACCGAAATTTTTCGCCGCACGGCAATGGGACGGGGTCTCGCTGACATCCGGCAGGTCACTATCACAGATGGCCCCGGTGCCAGCGGCCGACTGATCGAGGTGCGCACGCCAAGCGGGCTTTGCGCCGATATCGCGCTGGATCGGGGGGGCGACCTGCTGCGCCTATCTTACAAGGGGGCCGAAATCGGCTGGCATTCCAACACCCGCGCCCCCTGCCCTTGGCCAGACAGCGAAGCCGAACATGGCCTTGGGTTTCTGCGCGGCTTTGATGGCTTTATGGTGACATGCGGGCTCGATCATCACGGAGTGCCGACAGAAACCCCTGCGGACGATTTTTTGTATCCGCTCAGAGAGAACAACGTGCATCCGTTACACGGACGCATTGCCGCGCAAAAGGCGGAGGTTCTCGAAAAGCAGATCGATTGGGACAACGGCGTAATCTGCATCAAACTACGCATCCAACAGGCCAGTGTTTTTGGCGAAAACCTCGAACTGCTGCGCACCTACCGGTTTTCCCTTTCCGCCGCCGAGATCACTATTGCGGACCATGTCACCAATCGCGGGTTTCGCCCGGTCCGACACGGCATCCTCTATCACTTCAACGCGGGCTATCCGTTCCTGAATGCACAAAGCAGCCTGACCGGCGATTGCTGGCCTCTGCGCGATCAGCTTGATGCAAGTGGCGCTGAGCCATCGGAGGATCATGTCGAAGTCGTGCAAGCCTGCGCCGCACCTCAGGACGGCCATATCGGCCTGACCAACGGCGCGGGTTGCACGTTGTCTATCCAATTTGATCCCGACACCCTGCCCGTGACTGCGCTTTGGCAGGCATTTCAATCCGGCACCTTCGCCCTCGGCCTGGAGCCACAGACCGATTTGAACGACAAGAGACAATCACATCTGGTTGCCGGAGCGCAGAGAGACTACTATCTGACCGTGTCTGTAAGCGGGCCATGAAATTTGCGGCCCGTGCCTGCCTTTATGTGAGAGTTATACCTTTATGAAATCCAAGGCCCCCAAGGTGTCAATCAAGGACGTCGCGCAGGCCGCAGGGGTTTCCATTGCAAGTGTCAGCCGGGCCATGAACGAGGGAACCGGCAATGTCTCCGAGGCGACGCGCCAAAAGGTCGAAAAAGCCATTGCAGAGCTGAACTATCGCCCCAACTGGATCGGCAAGGCGCTGCGCGGACATTCCAACAACACCTTTGCCATGATCATTTCCAGCATCCAGAACAACTTCTTTTCTGCCGTGGCCTGGGAAATCGAGCGCCGCCTGAACGATGAAGGTGCGGCAATGCTGTTGTTCAACTCGAACGAAAACGTCCAACTGCAAGATCGCTGCCTCGAAGAGATCCGTTCGCGGCAGGTGGCTGGTGTCTTTATGCTTTGCGCGGTCGATAGTCCAAATCTCAAGGAACTGGCCGAACATACACCGGTGATCCTGATCAACCGGCAAATTGACGATTTGCCCGACCTGCCGTTTATCGGCATTGACGACCGGTCCGCAGCCAGCGAATTGGCCAAGGCAATCATGCGTGAAAACGATGGCCCGATTGCCCTCATTCACGGCCCCCAGACATCCAATACCAGCCGCGCCCGTCTGGACGGGTTCCGCAGTGAGTTCGAACGAGAAGGCCGCGCCATTCTGCCAGAGAACATGATCGAGGCCGAACTGTCGATGGAAAGCGGTTATGCCTGCGCCGTTCACCTCATGAACACAGCCAAGACCCCCTACTCCGCCATCGTCTGCGGCAACGATCAAATCGCCTATGGCGCCTACCGGCGGTGCCGCGAATTGGGCCTGAACGTGCCGCAGGATACGGCGATCTACGGCTTTGATGACAACCCCCTGAACCACTGGCTTGCCCCATGGTTGAACACGGTGAGTGTGCCGCATGTCCGCTACGCCGAGGAGGCAGTCGAACGGATGAAGCGTTTGGTCAACGGGCAAACCGTTGAGAATGCGATCCTGCCTTACGACATTATCCTTCGACGCTGATTTCGGCGAGCGACGGGCATTCAGGCCTGTTGCAAAGCGCGCAGGTTCTGCCCTCTTACCGCATAAAGCAATAACGCGCTCATCCCTCCTATAAACAGCTCCAACCCTAGAATCTGCAACATCGCCGCGTTTGGAATGCCGTCCGCCACCACACTCACAATCCGAGACAGCCCAAACGACAGATACACGGCTGTGGAAAGGATCAACGCCACCACCGTAAGTCGCGACCGGAATGCGCCAACCAGAATAACGGCACCAGCCAAAAGGATCATCGCGCCCGGCGATCTGAGCTCATTGAGCAGATTCACGTCGCCGCCCACACTGATCCCCGCCGAAGCGTGAAACGCATGCGGCAAAAACAGAACGCCAATTCCCACCCCCACAGCGATCAACCCGGAGAAGGCCAGCAAGATCTTGGTCATCATTGAGGTATTCATGTCATCTTCCTTGTTTCAATTGATGATCCAAAGGTAACGCCGAGATCTGCATGAACAATGACAGTATGTCCAAGATTTATATCTGTTCGTCCTGAATAGCTGGACGTGAGACTATCTATTCGATATCAAACCAACCCATGTCTCCTGCCGATACACATATCCCTGACCCCGCTGCCGTGGCCCAGCCGATTGGCGATCCCTTGGGCGAAGTGCTTCATCTTCTCAAGTTATCCGGCACATTCTACTGCCAGACGGAGTTGTCCGCCCCTTGGGGGTTTAATGTGCCAAAAGTGGACGGTGTTCTGGCCTTCATAGTTGTCACAGAAGGCCAGTGTTGGTTGGAGATCGGGGACAGAAAACCACTGTTGATCGGCCAGGGTAATCTGGTCCTTCTGACCTCCGGCGCCCCGCACATCTTGCGCAGCGGTCCAGATGCCAAAACCGAAGATCTTGCCAGTCTCCCCGTACGCAAGATAACCGATGCCTATGAGACCTTGCATTATGGCGGCGGCGGCGACGTGACCCGCGCCATGTATGGCATTGTCCGGTTTGACCATGCGGCAGGCCAACGGCTGATGGCCATGTTGCCAGATGTCCTCAAAATTGACACTTGGCAAGGATACGCAGGCACATGGCTGCAAAGCACATTGCAGTTCATTTCAAACGAAGCACGGCAGTTGCGCCCCGGCGGCGAAACAGTGATCACCCGGCTGGCCGATGTGGTGGTTATCGAAGCGATCAGAAACTGGATCAACACCGCGCCGGAGGCCAACACCGGCTGGTTGCAAGCCCTGCGCGACGCCCAGATCGGCCAGGCCATCATGGCCATTCATCGCACCCCTGCTGAGGGATGGACGGTCGAAACCTTGGCCAAGACCGCCGGCATGTCCCGTTCTGCCTTTTCCGCGCGTTTCACAGCCCTCGTAGGGCAGCCAGCCATGCAATACCTTACAGTTTGGCGCATGCAACTGGCGCGTCAGAAGCTTTCGGAAACGGGGCTGCCTCTGGCCACAATCGCCGACAGCCTGGGCTACACATCAGAACCCGCGTTCAGCCGCGCGTTCAAACGGGTTTTTGGCGTATCCCCGGGCCAAATTCGACATAAAAAGGAAGCCAGTCCCGCACAGTAAGGAGCATATGAAGATCAGGACCGGCCCTTTTTCAGGGCAGCAAGCCGATTACCTCGATGATTTGCAAGCAGGGCTTTATAATCAGCCTCACAAAACAATTGCCGCAGCAGCCAGTGAACTGCAAATGAAGGAAGCTCATTTAAGTGGTGCCGGGGGCGGAGTTTAGAAAGAATGGCAAGTATCAGATTTTAAACAGAAGTATATACGTATAAAACTCCTTGTATCCCATTCGGCACCTCCAACTCCGCATTTGCCTCTGGTGCGAGTACGAAAACTTGTTTTGAAACCTGGTCACGTTCCCTCGTGTGAACGAATATCAAATATTTGTAGCAGACAGGTGCTCCAACCGACGGCAATCGACCAATGTCCTTGCCATTCAACGTGACGTCGATGATGTGTAGACCGCCGCGGAAAGCGGCTGGGGTTCTTCTCGGCAAGATGGGCTGTCGGCCCAAAGAAGTCATCTAGGCTCCCTGCAGCGAACGTCTGCAACGAGCCCAGAGTTCAAATAGCTGCGTTGTGCACGAATGGCGGCTTTCCTCAGGAACTGATTTTCGCCTGTTGACTACTTTGAGGGTGAGAAGCCTTGTGTGAGCCTTTGCCCATTCAAAGTGTGGGTGCAGCATGAGCAGAATGGCTTCATGGAATTGGAAGTCAGATCGGGGTCAACCAAAGCTAAGCGATTGTCGTCATCCACATAAAGACCGCTAAAGTAGGAACTTTCTCCAGTCCGAACGAAAGGCCGACCTTCTTCCTTGGTTTCTGACACCAACCAAGAAATTGGTTCGTCGTTGTCCAGCCTGCTCACGGCCTCGCTATGAACCTCATCCCAGTTCTGGCCGACCTTGGACAATAAGAACTTAAACAACGGTGTATAGTCTAAGCCATGCCGATGTTTCTTGTGCATTGTTCCAAGCATCGATTGGTCGCGGTCAGCCTTTTTTGTGCCGCGTTCCCATTTCGCTTTTCCTCCATCACCATGGCGCACACCATAGGTTCGAGTGTTAACTTTTCGATATAGTGGTTTCTTTTCGTGTCCCATAGAAGAGAAGGCTTTCTTTGTTGTCGTTGCCCACTTTAATGCACGATTAGATATCTCCTGAGTGTCCTTGACTAGAACAATGCATATCAAAGCGGTCATTCTTTTTCTACTGGTAGAAGTCGGCTTTGTCCCGCACAGCCGCCATTCGGCCTTCTTTGTGTCGTGCCCCACCCTACAAGTTGGCAATGCCGACCGAAACTGTCACATGTCGGGTATGAGCCCGAAGTGGACCAGATTGAAAGTCCTCATAATGTCTGCTTTCTTCATAGTGGATCGAAGGGATCAGACATGTTTGAACGTTTACTCCGGAAAAGGAGTTTCAAGTATAAATGCAATGAATGTGGAAAACATCATGAGGGATCGCCATCCTTCTCCGTGAAGTACCCCCCATATTACTTTGATGTTCCAGAAACAGAGAGAAGTAATCGGATTCAATATTGCGATGACCTTTGCAAGATAGTCCCAAGCGATAATGACACAAGTGAAGACCCGATTTATTGCATCAGGGTCATTCTGGAAATCCCGATTATAGGGGCATCCGAGCCTTTTACATGGGGTGTGTGGATAACCCAGTCGGAAGAGAATTTCGAAAAATACACAGAAACCTTTGAAACTGATCAGTCGGATGAACAGAGCTTCGGATGGCTGCCTGTGAACTTGCCATTTTACAATAACACTCAGATTGGCGAACCACTTACCCATCTTGAGGGTGAAGTTTATTGGGGCTCAAAAGGCCAGAGACCAAAAGTAATCTTGTGGAAAAATGCACATCAGCTTGCAGTTGATCAAAGGAAGGGTATCAGTTGGAAACAAGCAACCAAAATTGCAAATCAAGCGAACAGCGAAATTCAAAGCTTAACAGAGCCGACTTAAAGATTACTGTTAGCGGACACTCGCCAAAGCATTGCTTTGGTCGCTTTGTCCGCTCTCCGGACCTCCCTGTGCTGATATATTGCGTTCCTGCAGCGATTGGCCGGAATTCGGGCTGCAACCGCAGAAACCTAGCAAGGCGACAAAATTCGGCTTTGGGCCGACCCCAACAGGGCGGACGTCCCTTTCGAGGAAATGCTGCAATCGATCTAACGGCGGTAGAGAGCCCAGAGCAGAAGTCTTCAAATAATGCTGCGAGCGCGCGTAGCACGAGAATCGCCGTATCTGCTCGATTCGTGACACTGCGCGACGGCGGAGATACCTGCCATTCAGTCGTCGCGCAGCAAAAATTTTGGCGGCAAGGATCAAGTCGCGGACTTTACAGGCATTCGCCGTGCCAGGGACAAAGCCTGTTTCAATAGTCAATACTCATCAGACGGGTTGGATCTGGTGCGCACCTATTACTGCCAGTTAAGCGTCCCGCCCGTGCAGTGTCGCGTAGGATTTGGATCCGGTTCTATGAGTCGGCACATTTTCTTTGGGCTTTACGAAGACGTTTTCCAATTGGCCGCTACACATCGAGGCGTTTTTCAACAAGTTCAATCGTAGTACGGTAATGCGCCGACAGCCGATCAATGGCTGCGCCTTGGTCACCTCCGATCACGGCCTCCAGAAGCGCGCTGTGCTCTGTTTCTCGCAGGCGGCCATCGGGTGTAGACGTGACCGCGAGGAACCGCGCGCGGGCGGCTTGGTACATCAGGTCATCGCAGAAGTTAAGTAGGCGTGGAGAGCCGCATGGCTCAATCAACTTGAGATGAAAGCTGCGATGCGCCGCTTCCCACTCAAGATCGGGGAGTCCTTGAGCGTCAGCATAATGTGTTTCGGACAACACGTGAAACGCCACCTTGCAATCACGCCGCCAGCTGTCATCGCCGCGTTCCATGGCGCGGCGCAGCGCAATCGTTTCGAGAGCTATGCGGGTGTCGGCCAGATCTCGCAGGTCTTCGACCGTCATCAAGGGTGCAGCAAAGCCTTTCTGGTCGCGCTGTACGATCAGACGCTCCGCAGTCAGCCGGTTCAGCGCCTCCCGCACCGGATTGTTCGAGGTCTCGTAACGGTTGGCCAGGGCGGACACATTTAGCCGTGCGCCGGGTTTAAGCGCGCCGGTCATCAGATCAACCTTCATGCGGCGATAGACTGCGGTTGCGGTCGTTTCGCGCACGCCGGGTGAATTGAACGGGTCGCCAAGAACAGGAAACGCGGTCATGCCAAGGCCTCCAGCAGTTTTTGGGGGGTCAGCGGCATTGCAGTCAAGCGAACCCCGAGCGCGTTGCGAATGGCATTCCCAACAGCACCCGCGACAGGGCCCATCGTGCATTCCCCTACCCCAAGGGCCGGGTTGTTTTCGGCATCCATGATCTTGACCTCCAGCTTGCTTGGTAGCTCGTCCCAGTTGATGATGGAATAGGTGTCCCAGCCCCGTGCCGACAATCCATCAGGTCGCAGTACCGTCTCTTCTTTCAAAGTCCAGGACAAAGCCTGAATGATACCTCCCTCAATCTGGTTGCGTACCCCGTCGGGATCAACAGGCAAACCGCAATCAACCGCGCAATGGACGTTCGTAACATGGAGGGCTGTGTCAGCTTCCAGCCGAAGCGCCACGGCGAAATAGGCTGCCTTGTTTTTGTAGCGGCCCAGTCCGATGCCCCAACCGATACCGTCGCCCCCTCTGCTGCGATCGTCCCAACTTGCCATATCTGCTGCGCAGCGCAGGACCGCGCGCGCACGTGGGTCTTCCAAGTGCGCAAGGCGGAAAGCAACCGGATCAGCCCCCACCGATAGCGCACATTCATCCATCAGGCTTTCGATGGCAAAGACATTGGCATGCGCCCCCAGCGACCGCAGCGCGGAGGTCCGCACCGGTTGCGCCTTGATCATATCATACGTGACCTGGATATTCGGCACCGCATAAAGCGGAATCGCATTCCGGTCTCCCCCGCCGCCAAAAGGCACTTGGCCGGGATCCTCAATGTCTGAGGCCGCATGTGGATCGCCTAGACGCCATGCCGACAGCAGATTGATGCCGTCGCCCCAGCCGGGCCGTGTGAGATGCGTGAGCGAGCGCACCTTATGCGTCCAGCCCGTGATGCGCCCCTGCGCAAGGCTGGCACCGACATCGACCATCATGCCCGAGCCGAGCGGCGCAGACGTCATTTCCTGCGTGCGCGTCCATGACACGCGCACCGGTGCGCCGACAGCACGGGCACAAAGCGCCGCATCAAGGGCCACATCATCGGCCCCGTTGTGGCCATAACATCCCGCCCCCGGAACATGGATCAGGCGCAGGTCTTCGGATGCAATGCCCAACGTACGGGCAATTTCATCACGGGTCGGATAGACCCCTTGCGACTGCGTCCAGACGGTCATGCCTTTGTCATCGGGCCGGGCCACCGCTGTCGAAAGTCCGACAGAGGCATGAGCCAGAAAAGGCCGGGTGACGCAGAGTTCAACATCAACGGAGGTGACCGCGTCACCCCTTGTTAGGATGCGCCGCCGCTCTGCCGGCAGACCCTTGAGCAGCGCGGGCAGGTCCGCGCCTTCGGGCAGATCCGGCGTGTCCCAGCTGACATGCGCGCTGGCCGCCTGGGCCGCGCGGATTGCGTCATGCTCTGTCTCGGCGACCAAGGCGACAAAGGACCCATCCCGCACGACATGACGGACGCAGGGAAGGGCCGCCAAAGCCGTCTCATCGCACTGCAACAGCACACCAGCCGTGCAGGGCGGATGCAGGACGCGCGCGTGAAGCATCCCGGGCAATGTGAAGTCCTGCAGGAAGGCACCTGGCTTTCCGGTCAATCTATCCCGCAAATCATGGGGTACCGTTTTCTCGGGCAGAACGCTGTAATCGGATCGGGGCTTGGGGGACAGCGCCGGATCGACCGGCACGTCAAGATCAAGACTGGGTGCGACTGCATCGTAAAGGGCCGCCATGTCGGCAGTCCCACGCCCGCAACCGGCGACGCCAGCGTCCTCCGGATGGACATTTTGCAGCCGGGCACCCTCGGCCAAGGCCAGTGCACGCGCATGTGTGCATGCCTGGCGCACCGCAAGCCCACCAACCTCGACAGAAATCGATGCTGACGACCACAGTTCGTTGGGCGTTTCCGCCGTGCGGCCTTGCACCAGGTCGATGATCTCCATCGGCACTTCCAGTTCTTCGGCCGCGATGCGCATCAGCGCGTGGCCGATGCCCTGCCCGATCTCGACCTTTCCTGAACGGATCTGCACGCGACCGCTTTCAAAACCCACCCAATGCGAGATAAGCGGTGCGGCCTTGAGGCTTGTGGACGGCGCGGTCATAAAACCGTCCGCGCCGCACGCAGGATGCGCATATGCGTCCCGCAACGACAGATGTGGCGCTCGTCAAGCGTCTGAAGCAGATCGCCGCCTTTCCCCTGATCCCGCAAGGCCGTCACCGTCATCAAAATGCCGGGGATGCAAAAGCCGCATTGCGCCGCGTTCTCCTCCATGAAAGCTGCGATGACAGGATCATCTGCACGCAACCCTTCAACGGTACGCACCTCCGCCCCTTCCAGGTCCCACAGCGGTGTCTGGCAGGATTGCACGGCTTGCCCGTTCACGATCACCGTACACGCTCCGCAATTCCCCTCACCGCATCCCAGCTTGGCCGCGAAGAGATCCAACTCACCGCGCAGCAGATGCAAGAGCGGGCCGTCAAAGGTGGTTTCGACCGCCCTACCGTTGACCGTCAGTGCCGTCATGTCAGCGCGCCATCCGACAAGCCGGACCGCTCCATGCTGCGCAGATACCAGTTCCAGGTGCCATCCGCGAACATATCCGAAGCGAGAAACTTTTTGCAGTCGTCGATCTCTTCCTGCGGCATGAGGTCGATCTTGCCTGCGGCCATCGCCATTAACTGAACCTCCATAACACGGTCCAGTTCTGCGGCAGCAACAACGGCATCGCGCACACTGCGGCCCGTGACAAGAACGCCGTGGTGTTTGAGGATAAGTGCCTTGCCGCTGCCAAGCGCGTCGACCATTGATCCTCCCTGATTGTGAATCTCGGGAGCATCGAAATCCTCGACAATTTTAATCTCGTCATGCCAACGGCCCGAGTTGCGATCATAGGGCTGCACATTGGCACCAATAGCCCCCATCGCAATGGATGCTTTGGAATGATGATGCAGGATGCAGGTCACATCGGGCCGCGCCTTGTAGACATCCCCGTGGCACAGGATCGACGGGTTGATCCGTTTGCCTTCAATCAAAGGTTTTGTGTCCATCGTGCATTCGGCCAGATCTGACACTGTGACTTCCTCGACAGATTGGCCGATCTGATACGTCCAGTACGTGTCCGATCCAGGCAACCGCGCCGTCAGATGCGCAAGCAGGCCAAGGCCCAAACCGTTGAAGGCCATGGCACGATATCCCAGGGCGAGTTCGTTTTTCAGCTCTTGGGTGGCGTCACGTTGATTGTCAGGCATTTTGAAATCCTTCAGCGAACAAGAATGAGCGATAGCGCGGGAAATGCTATCACCAGTGCGAGGGCAATCGCCATGATCGCGGCGAATGGGGCCGCCCCCATGAAGACATCACGCAAGGTGATCCGGTCGTCGTCAAGGTTAGCCTTGACCACAAAGGCCGAGATGCCCAACGGCGGGGTCAGCAAACCGATTTCGACCGCGATGATAGTCACGATGCCGAACCAAACCAGATCGCCGCCCATACCCGCGACGATTGGCGCAAAAAGCGGCACGCAGATCAACATGATCGACGTCGAATCCAGGATGGATCCCATAACGAGGATCAGCGCGACATAGGCGACAACGATCCCGACGAAGCCCAATTCAGAGGCGCGCAGCCAGTCACCCAGTGCATCTGGAAACCCTGACAGCGCCAGCATCCGTGAATACATCGTTGCCGCCACAAAGAGTATGCAGATGGCAGCGGTGATGTATCCGGTCTCGCGGAGGACCTCCCAGAATGCCTGAAAGCTTAATGCGCGGCGGACAAGTGCGATGACCAGCGCACCGAGTGCGCCGACTGCACCGGCCTCTGTCGGGGTGAAAAGCCCTCCGTAAAGTCCCCCGAAAACCGCACCGATCAGAATGACCACCGGCGCGAGTTTGGCTGCAACGGTTTGCAGAGGCATTGGCGGGCCGTCCAACACACGAGGTGCGCCAAGCGTTTTTGGCGCAAAATGTGCAGCACCCAGAATGCCAATTGCATAGAGGACTGCGAGCATCAGGCCGGGAATAACGCCCGCAATGAAAAGATTGCCTATCGAGACCTCGACCAGAACACCGTAAATAATGAGGAGAAGGGACGGAGGGATCAGCATACCCAGCACGGATGATCCGGCAACGACCCCGACGGCGAAGCGTGGTGCATAGCCGCGGTCGATCATCTGGGGGACGGCCACCTTGGTGAAGACCGCAGCGGATGCAATCGAGACACCGGTGATTGCCGCGAAGATCGCATTCGCGCCGACTGTCGCAATACCTAGCCCACCCTTGATGCGCCGAAACGCGGTCTCGGCGACATCGTAGGCGTCACGCCCAACCCCTGCCCGTTCAACCAGCAGCCCCATCAGAACAAAAAGCGGGATCACCCCAAACACATATGACGAGATGGAGTCCTTGGCCGCCAGCCCGATCAGCCGCGCTGCAAGTTCCGGATCACCGCGCAGTGCCCAGACCGCAAGAAAGGACGTGAGTGCAAGCGCCACTGCGACATGCAGGCCCAGCCAGATCAGGCCCACCATTCCCACAACCGACAATAGACCGACCGTAGTTTCGATGCTCATGGCTGGTTCTCTTTCCGGGTGATGCTGCGTAGATAGATCGCTGCACAGGTCAGTGAACCAAGAACAACAATGAGGCTGATTGGCCAAGTCGGAAAGGTGATGACACCCAAGGTGCCAACATAGTCGCCGCGCGACCATGCCTTGGTCAGGATCGGCCAGGACGCATAGGCGATGCATCCGAACAACGCGGCACCCGCCAGACCGAACATTCCAGCAAACCAAGGGTGCAATCGTGGACGCTGCGCCAGAATCAGCTTTGCCAGCGCGTCCGATTTGATGAAACGCCCCGCCAGAAGAGCGGAGGGTGCCTGCAAAAAGACAATGCCTGTAATCGACAAGGCGACGAGCTCGGGTATGGCAGGAAGCGGTCGATTAAGAAACGAACGCATACCCACATCGAGGTTGACGACGACGAGCAAGGCAAGCGTCGCGAGCGCGCCAAGCCCGGCGAACGCGGCCGCCACGATGGCGAGCACGCGATCAACAGGATGGATTGTTTTGGTCTGTACCAAGACGCTATTCTTTGTCCCAGTCGCGCAATGGCGTCTCACCCGCAGCGCGTAAGGCATCCATGTAAGCTCTCAGCACTTCGGTGCCCGGCAGTCCGGCAGCATCCTGTCGCGCCGCCCAGTCTCTTGGAATGGCTGGCAAAGCGGCGGCCCATTCTTGGCGCACCTCTTCGGAGGGATCAATGATCTGACCGCCGTCAGCGGAAATTTTGTCGTAGGCGCCCGCGATCAGGTCTTCTTGGTCAGAGAACATAGCCTCGGCGAAGGCGTCCGCACCGGCATGTAATGCGGCACGCACTTCCTCGGGAAGATCCTCGTAGAAGTCCGCATTCGCGGAAAGCCCGGCCGCGAATGGCGCACCAAAGTCGACACGGATCATATAGGGCGCGACCTCTGCGATACCTGCAGGCGCCGCGGCGGTGGCAAAGACAACTGCTCCATCACAGACCCCTGTCTGGATCGAATTGTAATATTCGCCGAGGCTTGACGACACTGGCGCAGCCCCCGTTCCCTGGATCCAGTTGGCCGTTGGTCCAGGCGCGCAAATGCGTCGCCCTTCCATATCCGCAACACTGTTTACCGGTTCCGTCACAAACAGGTGGTAGCTGTCGATGGCAAACCCGCCACCCAGAAAGACCTGATCTTGATCAGCCCAGGCCTGCATCATAGCGGGTGTCTTCGCCTGAATTTCCGTCACGATCTGAGCTGCAAGCCGGGGATCGTCCGTGCCAAATGGCGCAACGTAAGCGACGTTTTGCAGTGGGTAGAGTGACGGATTGAAGAGAGTCGGATTGTAGGCCACCTGCGCAAGACCGGCAGCGACCGCATCGCTTTCACCGCCCGGTTTGGCAAGCGACCCGCCGTAGGCCTCATTCCAGTCGATGGAATGACCGGTCCCCTCAAGTGCGGCATCCACGGCTGGGATGAAAGCTTCCGTTAGGTTCTTGACCCAAATAAAGATCGGTGGATGGCCCGCCACGATCGTCACGTCGATTGTCTCGGCAGCCATCGGTGTGGCTGTTGCCATGGCAATAGCCATAGCACCTGTCAAATGTTTCATGATGTTCCTCCCTTTGCCACGTACCGTGGCGCTTCTTTGGTTTGCGCTGCTGCACATCACAGCACCTTGGTTGACTCTGCAGACACTGCCTCCCGCAGTCCCAGCGCGGTGAGCGTCGTTGTTCGTTTGCTCCGCAGATCGTCTATGAGGGCTGCTTCGGATGTGGCACGGGCCTCGGCGGCTGCGATCACGGCATCGAGATCGGCTTGGGCCACGCAGACGACCCCGTCTGCATCCGCAATAATCCAGTCGCCGGGTGATACGCATGCAGCGCCAAGCACAAGAGAAACGTCGGTCTCTCCCAGCTTGTCTTTGGCTGGTCCGGGCACAGCCAGACCTGCCGCATGCACTGATAGGCCCATGGCCTGAATCTGTGTGGCATCGCGAATAGCCCCGTCAACCACCAAACCCGCACAGCCTTGCGTCAGCGCGGCAGCGGCCATCACATCACCCCATAAGGCTGTTTCAAGGTGACCCCCTCCATCAACAACCAGTACTTCGCCAGAGCGCAGCGTCGGGACCATGTGATGCAAGGTCAGGTTTTCGCCCGCTGGCACCCGCGCGGTGCGCGCTGGACCTGCAAATGCACCGCCAGTTACAGGCCGTAGGCGCGGCGGCAGAGCACCTTTCTTACCTGCGGCTTCAAACAAAGTCGCGGCCCCGAGTTCTGTAAGGCGGGTGGCTCTTGTCATGCGACCGTATTCTCCAGCACCGGCAGACCAGTAATCTCGATCCGCACGACATCGCCGGAGGAGATGTATTGCCCTGTGCCCGCACCGACGCCCGGTGGCGTTCCAGTGGCGATCACGTCGCCGGGACTCAGGGTCACGCGGCTAGAGATGAAGGCGATCAAGGTCGGAATGTCGAATATCATATCCGAGATCGGTGCATCCTGACGAACGTCACCGTTCACCTTGGTCACGACGCGCACCGTGCCTGCCTCAATGGCATCACGCATTTGTGTCATCGGCACAACTTCTGGGCCTATTGGAGTGGACCGGTCAATCGACTTGGCTGAAAACCAGTCAAGGTGGACGGTATCGCCCGCTTTTACCTTGAAAATATCTCGCGCCGAAACATCGTTGAAGGGTGTCACGCCCGCAATATGATCAAGCGCATCTGCCTTGGAGATATCGCGCCCGCCCTTACCAATGATGATGGCCATCTCGCCTTCATAGTCGAGTTGTTTGATCATCGACGGAGGATCAATTGGATCGTCAGCGCCGATCATGCATTCTGCCGCTTTGAAGAACAGCAGTGGCGTTTCAGGAATCGGTTGCTCTGCCTCTTTGGCATGATCGACATAGTTCAGCGCCACGCAAAGAATTTTGCCGCCTGGATCAAGTGCCGGAAGCGGGTGCAAGGTTTTGAGATCCACGGTTTCACCTTTGGCGCAATCCAATGCAAGCGCATCGACCAGCGTTGCTGCGTCCAGCTTTGTCGCAGTGTCACCCTCTACGAGAGCATAGGCGGCACCCGCCTGGTTTTGATATCTCAAAATACCCATCAAATCCTCCATTTAGTGCACGATATACAAATCGTGCACGATTTGGCAACACTAAAATTTTGTTCTCGTAACTCTCCCTTGCTATCCAATCGAAATGGGCCGGATCCACGCCACGAGACGGCGCGCCCCAATGCACAAGACGGAAAGTCGGCTTTGGGACGCGAGTTTTTACGGAGAACTTGCGTCGGATTGCGGCGCGGTGTGTTCGTGCTCGGGCCACGTCCATGCGGTCCAGAGAATTGCGATTAGAGCCACGATCTCGATGACGAGATGGAAGGTGTCATCCATGTCGGTGGGGGCCGAGGAAAGGAGCGTACCGGTTGTGACGATCGCTGCAAGAAAGGTGACAGGGCGACCAATCCTGCGGGTTAGCAGGAGCGAAAAGAGCACCATCGCAATCGGCACTTGGACAAGGAAACCGCCCAAAAGCATCAGCCCTTCAGTGATCTCGATGCCGTTGTAATGGCCAGTCAACAGCATCTCGATATGGGACGCGAGGACAAACTGGTGAATGTCGCGAAAGATGATGTTGAGCAATATGAACAGCCATAGGGCCGATAGAAGAATATGGGTATCGAGCCGTCTCATTTAGGTGTCTTCTTTCTGTGTTTCTGAAGTTTGCAAGTATCAGGCAGGGAGCACGACCGGGTTCAGATCACTGCACCGGATGCGCGCACCGCAAAGGCGCGGCGGATCAGGAATTCTGCAATCGCAAGGTTGATGGCCCACGCCCCGACCATCAGTACGTCACGGGAGAACCCCAGCGGCTCAATGTCAAAGAGGCCCATCGTGACCAGAAAGAGCGCGGTCTGCGTTGAGGCCCCTTGGCCGATTGCATAGGCGCGCAGCATCGCGGCGCGGTGCGCGGCGACGTCTCGCGACCGGATTGCGCCAATAGCCCATGCAATGAGAGAGACCATCGCGAGGCTAAGCGTGATCCTCGCCCCATAAAGCAGTGGTCCCTGGAGGGCGTCGGGAAATGCATAGGCCACGGTCATCCAGAGACCGGTGAGTGCGCTGACGCACCCCGCTGCCGCCACGATCCACCCGATGGTCCTGTGTAGGGCGGGGCGATGACGCCTCAGGCTCGGCAAGAACTGCACAGCCCCCACAAGGCAGAAAACTGAACTGCTAAGGATATGTAATGTGATCGGGAGTGGATCGGTCACCGCACGCGGGTTCGGCGGGATAATCGCCGCAGCGCCGAGAAGTTCTGGAAGCCGAACCAGCCCGACGACTGCGGGAATGAAAGAGTAGAGAAATACGAGGGCAAGGAACGCCCATTCGCGATGGTTAATCATGTGCATGGTTCGGTCTCTCGAAATAGGTTGCCGGTCTGCCTCAGGCGGGCTTGCGCGCGACGATAAAGGGGCTCAGTCGGTTCTTTCCAAAGTACCGCGTCTGCTCGATTTCGAATCCGGCCCGGATCAGGTGCCGCATCAATTCAGCGAGGCTCAAGATGATCACGTTAGGCGCGATCCGCGCGGCCATGAGCACGCGAACCATGGCGCGCATCCAGCGAGGCGCGTCCTTCAGGCAAACAGTCTTTGATATGAAGTGACCGCCGGGTTTCATTTGGTGGAATGCTGCATCCAGCACGGTGGGTATGTCATCCACCAAGTGAAGCAGGCTAAAAGCGCAAATGGCCTCAAACGGTTGGCCAGGAATATGTTGCCCCGCCTCCGCCTGAAGAAATTCTGGTGTTCCCTCCGCATCTCCGCCTGATCGTGACCGGGCGATCCGGATCATCTCGGCAGAGAGGTCGGTTGCGGTCACATGAGCGACGACAGGCGCGATCTTACTCGCCGTGCCGCCTGTCCCGCAGCCGATTTCAAGAACGCGGTCGGTTGATCGAAGAAGCTCAGTGACGCATTCCAGCTTTTCTTCGTAGGCGGTGACATCGGCAATGGGCTTTTTTGCGTACTTGGGCGCATGCCGGTCCCAGAAGGCTTGGGCAGTCATGTCGGTTTCCTTTGCGTGTTGCACTTCAGGTTTAAAGCAGCGCGGAAGCGCCGGGCGTAAGAACGGGTCGCTTTCGATTGCCGCGATAAGGCCGGTCTCGTTTCGTAGTCAGTATCATCCATGCGCCGGTGAAGGGTCGATTGCCTAAATTTGTCCACCTGCTATACGCCCATGAATGAACTGGCAGGCCGTCTCCTTCGATTGGAACCAAGTGCGCACTTTCCTCGCGACAGCTGAGGAAGGCTCGTTCAGCGGCGCGGCGCGTGTGTTGAAGACAACGCAACCGACGATAGGACGGCAAATCGGTGCGCTGGAGGAGGCACTTGGCGTCACGCTGGTAGAGCGCAGCGTTCGTGGCCTCACCTTGACGAAGGCAGGGCGCGACCTGCTTGATCACGTGCGCACAATGGGCGAGGCCGCGACGCTCATCTCGATAGTTGCCGACGGAAAGTCTCAGGAAGTCACGGGCGAGGTGACGGTAACAGGAACAGACCTTCTGTCAGCGGCGATCCTGCCGGGCCTACTCAAGCCGTTGCGACAGGTGGCGCCAGGCATCCGCGTACGCATCCTTGCGTCAAGCGACATGCAGAATTTGACGCAGCGCGAAGCGGACATCGCGATCCGACACGTCCGGCCAGACCAGCCGGACCTCATAGCGCGGCACTTGGCCGACTTCCGCGCCAATCTCTATGCCACGACCGAGTATCTCGATCGCGTAGGCCGCCCACGCACACCGAGCGAGGTAGCCGCTCTCGATTTCGTCGGCAACGCCGACCCCGAGCGGCTGATGGCCCCTCTGCACAACATGGGCGTAACCGTTCGTGCAGAGAGCTTCGTTATGTCGAGTGAGAGCGGTGTTGTCGCATGGGAATTGGTGAAAGCGGGCTACGGCGTCTCTATGCAACCCGAAACGTTGGGCGAGGCTGAACCGGGCATCGAGAAGGTCTTACCGGATTTCCCATCGTTGGAGTTTCCAATATGGCTGGTCACGCATCGGGAGTTACAGACCAGCCGCCGTATCCGGATCGTATTCGACCTGCTGGCCCGAGGTCTTTCAGACGTTGCGAAGCGCCGAAGTGGTGGCGATTGACAGGTGAAAATGCACCGAACCCGGAGCAAGCGAGGTTGCGTGGCAATAATTGAAGCTGCGATTGCACGAGTTCATTTTGTCCGATCAGTGCACGCTAATGTTGGAGATGGTGCGCAATCGATCAACGTCTGCTTTGGGGAAGTTGCAATGCGGCAAAGTCTCTCGCGATGAACGGCTGGTTAGGGCCGTTTGGGCCAGCCAAATTTATGCGTATCTTGCTGATACTTAAATGAATCCGAAGTCGGTAGAGAGCCTAAAATGACTGGGTTCGATGTTGTCGCAATACTCAAACACGGCTATTCGGCCGTCAGCAACAAGTAGGCATTCCGAGCCGCATGGCCTTTGATTGCAATACTTCCACGAGGCTCGGCAAGATAGCGTTCAGGCAACAAGTCACGTGTTTCTGATGACATCTGAATGCGATCAGCGATACCCGAAGACTCCATGCGACTGGCGATGTTAACCGTATCTCCCCAAAGATCGTAGGCAAATTTCTGTTTGCCAATCACGCCAGCAACGGCGGCCCCGGAATGGACGCCTGTGCGTAGTCCGAGATCCAACTGCTGCGTCTGTCGGAAATCTTCAAATGTGGAGTGCATATCCTGCGCCAGGTTGATCATCGTCTCCGCATGGTTGCCCGTGCCATCCAACCCTGTCGCAACCATATAGCCATCTCCAATGGTTTTTATCTTCTCAGCTCCATGCTGTTCAACCAAAGCGTCAAATCGGATGAAAAGGTCGTTTAGCAAAGTCACCAGCGCCTCGGCGGTCATGCCGCGAGACATTCTCGTAAATCCGGCGATGTCAGAAAACAGCACCGTGACAGACGTCAGACTATCGGCCAAAGGCTCTTCCTGAGCTTTCAAACGCTCAGCAATCCGAGCAGGAAGGATGTTTAGCAAAAGGCCTTCCGCACGTTGGAATTCGTGTTGTTGGGCCCTTTCCGCGGCTTCAACAGCCACATCATACATGGCAACAACCATCGATATCGCCAATGCGAGCATAAGGAGATTATTCATCAGAAATATGTGGGAGAGCCAATTGGGAACGTCGTATTTTGCCCCAGTTTCGAGTGAATAAATACAAACCAAGCCGACAATGACGACAATTGTATTTGCTAAAAGGAACCGCTTCGGACGTGGAAAGATTGGACAGAGCAAAAGGACAGCGATGCTCATGAAACCAGCCAGCCAGAAGCCACCTTCGAACCCAAGATACAGCGTTGCCAAAATGGCATGTAGCGGGAATTCGATAAGGACGCCAAGATAGGTTGCTGTCTTGTAATCGCCGTTGAACGATCGCCACGCCCCAAAAGCAAATGCTAAAACGCTAAAGACATTGTAGACCGCAAGCAAAGTGTAGTCGAGCTGCCAGAAAACGACCAAGAAGCCAAAGTGCCCAAGGCCCGCTACTGGACCACCTAGGTTAAGAACTGTGAGATATCGTTGCTCTTCTTTGCTCAGGCCCAGTTGCTTGGCTTGGAACAATTCCCAGAGATTCAATTTTCCAGTAGCGTTTTGCGTCAACATTGACCCCAATCGGTTCCAGCTAAGGCGCGCATGGCGAATGTGTCAATGCCGGGGTGTCTAACTCTTCAATATAGCTGCCAGCAATGTACCCATTGTGTGAAGCGGCGCTGCGTTGATTATGCAGTGGCGGCGAATGTCTGAAATGCAAAAGCTGCATCGCAGCGGCGAAAGCCGTGGCGAATGTCTCTTAAGGGCTGCCCCTGTCGGCGACCCAAGGCCTTTAGATCTCGATGGCTTCTGCGATGGCCAGAGCATCTCCAAGTTCGACGCCTAAGTATCGAACGGTGCTATCCATCTTAATATGGCCAAGCAGAAGTTGACCCGCTCGCAAATTGCCAGTCTTTTTATAGATTTGCGTTACTTGGGTCCGGTGCATTGAATGAGTTCCATATGCTGCCGCTTCAAGGCCAATCGATGTGACCCAATCCCGAACAATCCGCGCGTATTGCCGTGTCGAAATATGGAGGCGCTCATGAAATCGACCGGGCCAAAGATATTCTGAACCGACCATGAGTGGGTCCTCCATCCATTTCGCAACCGATGCTCGGGTGCCCCCCGATATTTCGAACCGGACAGGTTTCTCTGTCTTATTTTGAAGCACCGAAGCCCGCTCCTTGATCTGGCCTGACGCCATGACGTCAACAACTTGCATGCGACAAAGGTCGCAGCCGCGTGTCTGAAGTCAGCACTTATGGGTCCAAATAGGGTCATTTGCTAAGAGAGGGTTTGTTGCTCATCGTAGCCACTGAGGAGTGGATGATGAGAAAGACTACAAGGTTAACGGCGAGGTTTGGTGGGTACATAAATTCGACGCTGATCCGTTTCCTTCAAATCCTCACGCTCACTGTGTTGGCGAAAGAGACCGATTTCTGGGCCTGAAAATGCATCTCGGAAATGCAGAATTGTTTCGCGGAGCAGAAACAACCGGCCGATTTCTGGGTAAGAAGCAATTCAAAAGACTGATCGACCTCATCCGCCCAAAATTTCCGGACATCATTTTTCCGCCAGAAAACAAGTGAACTCGCGGCCCAAACCGGACATAGCGCAGCCAAGTTCATACTGCGGTGCAGCGTGTGTCAAAGCGGACGTTTCCAACCATCATAACTTGCCAAGGTCGCCATCAGCTTTGTTCCATTGTCCGAACCTCGAAAAGCCCCGAGAGCATGCTCAGGGCTTTTCAGTTTCTACCGGCGACCCTTCGGGCGACGAATGAACCGTGGCATATCACCGGCCATGATGGACCCATACGGGTCAATCCAGTCGACGATCTCCGCCAAATTGAAAGACTCAATCTGAGCGGCAACCGCAGTCGCTGGCTTGTAGCTGGACGGCAGTTCTGACGCATCGACTTTACCTGCGTGAAAACGCACGTCCAAGCCGGCGGTTTCCTCGATCAACGCCTCTTCAGCTGTGTTTGCGCCAAGCCTGCGCATGTGTTCTGTCCGCGACCAGTTGCGCCCCGCCCCGTGCGGACTGAATCCAAGGGCATGTGGCGCATCAGTGCCCCGAACAATCAACACAGGTTCCGCCATGTTCAGCGGGATGATCGTGCGACCACCTGCATCAGCATCTGCTGCAAACCCAGACCATCCGGGTGTGGCGCCTTTGCCGTGAAGGTAAACGTCACCACGCCGAAAGACGAAGTTATGCTCATTCCAGAACCGCTCACCTGCAGAGGCTTGCGCCGCCTCCATCGTTGCCTGATGGATTGAGTTGTGGTTCGTCTTCGTCCACTTGCGGATGATCTGCAACGCATCCCAATAGGCACACCCGTCTTCGGTGTCTGCGGGGATCCACGCGTTCTGCTTCAAGGTCTTGGGTGAATGTCTGCGGCGATATTTCTCCGCAACTTCCATTCCAGCCTTATATAGTTTTGCGCCCGGTCCGCGTGATCCATGGTGTGTGATCATTGCTGTTCGACCTGTGGTCCGAGACCGCCCTACAAACAAGAAATGGTTCCCGTCGCCCTGCGTGCCCATCTGTTCCTGTGCCGCGCGAATTGTCTTCGCGTTGTTCAGAAACGGGTTGCCACGAAACGCATCCAGCAAATCCAACGACACTGTAAAGCGCTGCCCTTGCGGACGGCCACCGGGCCCGAAATGGGTCACCCTCGCGGCTGCATCCATCACGGCAGCTGGATCGGCGTCACCCAAATCGGTCATCATCAAAGAACAACAAATGTCGGCCGAGTGCATGCCTGGGTGGATCGCATTCTTTGCCGCGACAACCCCACCCACCGGAATGGTCCCGATGGGACCTGCAGGACAGGCATCAGGCATGATCGCTCCGCCAACCACAGTTGGGGTCTGCATCACGGCGCGCATTGTCTCGCGAACCTTAGCAAGGTTTTTTTCTTCATCTGCATCAGCAGGGATAAGGTTCTCATGGAACGTGACAGACCCCATCTCATGCGGCTCGATCTGTTCGGGTGGGATCGGAATTTCAGATGACAGATCGTTCCGAATATCCTTCACATCCTTCCCCTCTTCCAGCATCTGATTGGCCCGCGCCAAAAGGTGTGGAAACTGCGGCCCAGGCACATGTCCCCAACTTTTGAGGTCGCGACCGTTGAGCGGTGTGAATGTGAGGTCTTCCATTGTCTTATCCTTTGGTCATTGCTCCCCATTCCTTGGGGTGACGGTTGCGGCACGGCGGATTGGGAATACGCCCAACCCGCCGCTTTTCCGGATGCGAATTCATCCGTTTGCTTTGCTTGGTCTCTTTCGGTGGATCAGTTTTCGCAGGATTCGGGCCGACGAACAAAGAAGAGCGAAATACTTCTTATCATGTTGATAATGAACACATTTACTTAACATTGGCGCACATGTTAGCTTGTGATACTATCTAATAGTATCGCCTTTTATTAATATGGATAATGCCATGCGTAACGTCGTCCTTGGCTTTCTTGGAACACAGCTTGATCGCGGTAAACGCGGCGGCTGGAAACCGTCTCTGGGCTTGTGTCAGGTAGACGGCTTTCCGGTTGATCGGTTTGAATTACTGTATGATGTTAAGTTCAGCCGCGTCGCGCATAGCCTCAAGAAAGAGATCGAACTGGTGTCTCCTGATACCGAGGTTTTGCTTCATCGCATGGATATGGTGGACCCATGGGATCTCGAAGAGGTCTATTCAAAGCTATACGACTTTGCGCAGGACTACGGGTTTGACGAGGATCGTGAGCGATATCACATCCATCTGACGACTGGCACGCATATCGGCCAAATCTGCTGGTTCTTGCTGTCTGAATCCCGGCACATCCCAGCAGCTCTGATCCAAACCGGGCCGCCACGGGGCGAGCAAGCAAACGGTACTTTTGATCTAATCGATCTTGATCTCAACAAATATGATGCGCTTCAGCAGCGCTTCGACGAGCAAACACGCGAATACGGAGACCTGCTAAAAGGCGGGATTGAGACGAAAAACTCCCGGTACAACGCGTTGATTGACCGTATCGAACAAGTTGCGGGTCTTTCGGATGCGCCAATCTTTTTGCTCGGTGAGTCGGGCACTGGGAAGTCAGAGCTTGCCCAGCGGATCTATGAACTGAAGCTGCAGCGAAGGCGCGTCAAAGGACGGCTTGTTCAGGTCAATTGTGCCACCCTGCGTGGGGGCGCAGCACTACCTACGCTCTTTGGCCAGAGACGGAGCCACACAGGGCAGCCAGGGACGGAACGTGCGGGTCTTTTGCGCGAAGCGGATGGCGGTGTCTTATTCCTGGACGAGATCGATGAACTGGGACTGGAAGAACAAGCACTGCTGCTGCACGCTATTGAAACGGGCCGATATTATCCGCTTGGATCCGACTCAGAAGTCACCAGCCGGTTTCAAGTCATCGCAGGTGCGACCAAAGACCTGACGAGGCTCGCGGCGGAAGGTCAGTTCCGCCTCGATCTATTGTCGCGATTGAACCTGTGGACATTTAGATTGCCCGCATTGCGAGAGCGTACCGAGGATCTTGATGCAAACCTGCGGTTTGAGCTCGCGCGCGCAGAGAAAATGCTGGGCATCAGGGTCGGTTTTAATGCCGACGCCGCTGACGCTTGGTTACGATTTGCAAAGTCGCCCTCAACACTTTGGCCGGGCAACTTCCGCGATTTCAGTGGTGCTGTCTTGCGGCTTTGCACGCTGGCGCCACGCGGACGCATCACAAGAACACAAGTCGAAGAAGAAATCGCAACTCTGCAACGTCGGTGGCGTGCCGCAGACAGTAACGTGGATAGCAAGCTTGTCGGCGATTATGTAGATCGGCCATTGGACCCATTTGATATCAGCCAATTGGCACAGGTTATTCGGACTTGCCAATCGTCACAATCCATCAGTGAAGCCGGACGAAAGCTGTTTGCCGTATCCCGCGAAGAACGGGCTAGCCGCAACGATGCTGATCGTCTGCGTAAATATCTCGCGAAATTCGAGCTGTCATGGCGCGATCTGATTGAATAGTAACGGCCCAAAGCCGACTTTTGTCGCCTTGCTAGGTTTCTGCGGTTGCAGCCCGCATTCCGGCCATTCGCTGCAGGAACGCAATATATCAGCTCTGGGAGGTTCGGAGAGCGGACTTTGTTACCTTAATTCGGGCGCTCAATTTCGTGGTGTGATACACGGACAGAACGCCCACTATAGTTACCAAGAGAATACTGGTCATACGGTTGATAAAGCCAACAATCAGTCCAATCCCCCGCATCGTTGGGGAATTCTAACCTGCCCCCATACGACACCCAGCTAAAAATTGACACATCGCCCAGGACCGGCAACTACCAGCAAGGTACTGTTCTTAATTAGAATTAATGGTGCCCGGGGGCGGAATCGAACCACCGACACGAGGATTTTCAATTAGCCTTGTGATCCGCGCAGGCTGTCTCAAGCGTGCTCAACCTGTAACGTAGCCGATTGAAAACCTTGATATTTGAGCTTAGCAGAACGTCTCGACTTGTCACGCGCCAGAGCATTCAAGCACACGGCTACTGCTACCCCAACGATACCCCAAGCTTCCTAGCGGCCTAATAATCAAAATCCGGCTTTCGCAATTTGATTTTGGCGAAGACTAGGGGAAATCTAACGTGCAGAGCTTAGCGGCGTGGAAATTGAGACAACCACTCAACTCCACCATCCATTGATCGCCAAAGGTCATAGGCTTGGTTTGAGTACGCCTTCGCCTCTTCAATCGAACCTTGAGCTACCCACGCAGCTTCACTCCGTTTGGGGTGTCGCTTTAAGAGAAGCTGTCCGACAATATGCGTATTTCTTTGTCTGGCCTTCGTTACCATGTCCTGCGCCGCTTCAAGATCATCGTCTTGGAATGCACAAAGTGCGGCCCACATATTCATCTCTGTTCGATATTCATCCCGAAACTCAGACAAAAGACGCCGTCCTAACGACCATTTGTTTTGTCTGGCGTACCATTCGGGTAGCAGGAACCTCACGCCAATATTATCGTTTGGGCATATACGGAGCATTTTTTGAGCAATCTCAATCGCTTCATCTCTTGCGCTGCTTCTGCCATCTTCCCAAAGCGCAAGCGCCAGCGTATGAAGACCACGCATGTACGGTCTTGTCCTTGTGACACTCCAAAATGGGAAGTCCTCCGAGGGTGCAGAGGCGATTTCGTCCTTGAACGCGATTTCGCCAAGACGGACGGCTTCGCGAGCATAAGCCTGCTTTTGCCCTAGTACTGCTGCGGCTTGAGCGAGAATGACATAGCTGTCAATCGTATCGGGTTCTAACTTGATTGCTCTGAGCGCGGCGTCGGTCGCTCCCCGCAAATCGCCGACTTCCATTCTGTCCCAAGCGAAGTCTTCCAGCTCTTGATTCTCTGGAATGTCCCAGTCCGACAAAATTATGATCCCTGCTCTCTTGGCTCTCAACCATAGGTCGATTTTCGCACCTAAAATGTGACTGCGCTTTCTTGGGCGCCACCAAAGGCGGCAACGCCTCTTGGTCACGGCTTTGAGCGCAACTTGCCTACAAGGAGAGATTAAATCAAGTCGGGGAACGGGCCTGATCTATAAAGGTAGTCATACAGTCGATGTAGGTAGGCGTGCAGATCTGCATCAGAATCAAAACTGACATCTGTTTGGTTCTCGTAGTCTAAGGCAGTCACGCTTTTTTTCGCGAGAACATGCTCAAAGTTTCGCTTCAAGCGATCTGACCACTCCGTACGTTCGGCAGAAATTTCCTTCAGTCTGGCAGGATCGTTTGTATTCGCGCCACAATACAGTCCAATATCTTTCATCCATGCTTGGGTTCTCAGATCAACTTGAGTCATGTGTTCCCTCCAATCGGAAATAGCGTGACCAGCAACGGTTCCCCATCTGGTGTCAATTCGTACACAGCTTTTATTTGTCCGCCTTCGAAGTCAATCGGAGTAACCCCTTGAGGGCTCTTGAAACTACCCACTCTTGTGACACCTTCAACTGCATTCGCGTAGTTGGGGCCAAGGACGTCTTCGATAGGCAACACAACTTCAAACCGGGACCGACCATTTCCAACCAGAGACAAAGCTGTATCTCGTGCAAGTCTGTATTCTGGCGACCTTCTAATGAGCGATTCAGCGGCAACAAAATCCGCTTCACTCGTAATCCGAGTTGCTCTTCGGCTCACGATGTGTGGTCGGCCTGTAACCCCATCTTTCCGACTGCCTGTCATCGGATCGAAACCTTTCAATACTCGATCTTCCAGCATCTGACGTGTGACGGCCCCTTCATGTCGCTGCGGTCCATGACCCTGTGCTTCCAACTCAGCGAAGCGGTTAGCAACAAGCGCATCCGCTTCTCTTCGGCGGGTGTTGAGCATGTCATCCAACCTTGCGCGTCCCACTCGCAATGCGTTTAACGCGGCGGCAGGACGTAGGCGAGATAGATTTACCCCAAGTTTTGCGGCGCCCGCTGTGAACGCGGTTCCCCCCAACAAAACAGAGGCGTCGAGATATGCCACGTTTTCGTATGCGCGCAGCAATGCGTCTTCACTAGTCAGGCCAAGGCGGTATTCCAAGTCTAACAGGCGAAGCTCTGCGTGCTGAGCTTCAAAGTAAGCGACGGCTTCGTTCGCGATCATCTCAGCCGTCTCTAAATCCAATTCGGTCAGTCGATCTAGCGCTGCAAGAATGTTTTCACGCGCAGCAAGGCGTTCCGCTTCTTCTTCCTCGGTGATGATCCCAAAAAGTCTCCGATAGCCGAGGTAGGAAAAACGCAGCAGATCGAAAGTTGCCGTTACAGTGCCGACCAGCGCATCTTCGCCGGCTTGTGCAAGTCCCCGACTTCGCGCGCCAGCGATGCGATCCGCAAGATCAGGGGGAACGGTACGACCTGTCAGTATTGTCGTACCATTGAGCACAGCCGGTTCTGCGTAGCACCGACAGTTGTGCGCCTCACCTGGCAAGCCGTCTGGAAAGCTGTGGCTCCAAGGAAACACGCGGTCATCGCGCTCTGCATGGCTGGACCGGACTTTAGAGTCATCGGCTGATCGCCAAACGTAATGTGTCACACCCGCTGCACGTTGGCGCGCCTCATTAAGTACGTTTTGAAATTTGCGGAGCAACCATGCTTCTGTGGCGTTAATATCGACCTCGATCAATGTTGCGATTTCATCGCGATCACGACCTTCACGTTCGTAGACGCCCAGCACTGCAAACAACCGGGCTTCAAATTCATCATATGCACGTTGCTTCAATGACTCTGAGTTGAATTCTCCTACATCACCAAAATGTTCCGACAGGAAATCTGCGTTGTCGGCATCGGCACCGTCCAAAAGCTCCAAAAATCTCAGGAGATGTGGCCTGAGATTGAACGAAGCATTCTTCCACTCTGGCGAGCTATGAATACGTTTCAAGCTGACCGTAAATTCGGATTTACCGCCAGATCGTAAGAATCGGACAACGGGGGTATCTAGCGCCATGAGAAACCTTCAGAAAGCAGTTGGTGGAGGATACGCTGGCGAAGGTAAGTTATTGGCGAAGTGGGCGAACGGTAAGTTAACCAATTCCCATCCAACCCGTCTCGCTTCGTCTAGGATTGTCCCTGACGTGGCGTTTCCGGGTCTCTTATCATGACCCCATGATACAGAAACTCACCACAAAGTTCATCGAAACCAGAAAGCCCGACCCATCCAAGCGCGTTGACTATCGAGACACGGTTGTTCCCGGCTTGGTCCTTCGTGTGAACAAATCCGGCACCAAGACGTTCAGCTTCCACAAGCGCATTAACGGGAAAATGAAGCGATTGACCATCGGCCAGTTCGGGCCGTTTTCCCTAACGGACGCACGGGAACGAGCGCGACAAATCCTCTACGAAGTCGAAACGGGCAGGTTTGAACAGAACACTGGTATAGAGATCGAAGCGAAACCGACGCTGGTTGACGTGATCCCCGATTACATCGTGAAGCATGCGAAGGTTCACAACCGCGATTGGAAACGCAAGAAAGCTTTGTTGGAGAAATTCACCACGTTGCACGGCAAACGGATCGACGAGGTCAAGCGCGCCGACGTAGTGAAAGCTTGCGACACGATCCACAAAATGGCACCCGTCAGCGCGAACCGAGCGCTGGCCCATCTCAAACATCTAATGGGATGGTGTGTTGAGCGCGGCATGATCGATGTCAATCCCATCGCCGGAATGAAACCTCTATCGAAAGAAAAACCCCGTGAGCGTGTGTTGTCGGGCGAAGAACTGGGCGCGCTGTGGGTGGCCTGTGACGACGAGGGCTATCCTTTTGGGGATTGCATGAAGCTGTTGATGTTGAGCGGCCAGAGGCGCGCTGAGGTCGCCGAAATGCGCTGGTCCGAACTCGACCTCGAAAAACGCCTTTGGACCCTTCCTTCGCAGCGCGCGAAGAACGGTAGACAGCATACCGTTCCCATCACGGATGCAATGTTTGACGTTCTGCGCAAGGTGCCAAAATTCATCAGATCGGACTACGTGTTCACGACCACCGGCAAATCGCCCGTGTCGGGTTTCGGTCGCCTGAAAGACCGGCTCGACAAGGCGCTGACCGAGGGCACGGAACCGTGGATCATTCACGACCTGCGCCGCACCATGTCCACCAACATGGCGATGCTGGGCGTCCCGCAGCCTGTCACCGAAGCCCTGCTGAACCACAAGACGGGTGTGGTCTCGGGCGTGGCCGCTATCTACAATGTCTATTCATATGCAGATGAAAAGCGCGATGCGCTTGAACTTTGGAATAGTCATGTCGCGAAAGCCACCAAATCAGCCCTACTACCTGAAATATCGCGATCTGGGATGGTTGGAGCGGCCACTTCCACCAGCACCTAACTTTTTCTCGGAAAAGCTGATCGAGAAAATTTGCAGAAGGGTTGCTAGTAAAAAGAACGTTGACCAAGTGGCGTTGGCAAAGGATCTGCGGGCCATTGCCGAGGCGTATTGGATTGCAGCAATGTCTTCGCCTCTCGGGATCGGCGATGGGCCAAAACTACTGGGGCCAGATGAGCGAAAGCGAACAATCAAAAGCTCGGTTTTACACCCGGCGCAGAAACTTGTCGCAGCTCTTTCGGATGAAAATTTAACCTTGCTTTCTGAGTGGCCAGACGGCGCAGTTTCCGCACCGCCTGATCGAAAGCTGTTACTCGAAGAGCTTGAATTGCTGGTTGGCCGAGTGACCGATTTGTTAGAAGCAATGGAAGGGCGCACGCGCCGAGGTTCACCTCTTTCAAATGAATTCAAAATAGATTTAACAGAAGTTCTGACCGAGGTGTTTCGTCAGTATTTTCCTGACCTGCCTGCTCGGCGTGGTGGATACGACCGGACAAAGACCGCGAGTAGCGAGTACACGCAATTCATGGAAGCATGTGGTCGCGAAATTTTCGGGCCAAGCTTCTCGTTTTCCGGTCAGGTGCTTGATGCTGCCACTTTGCCGCCGGAAGAGTAGGTACCATTAGTTGCGCAAAACCTGCGCAGCTTTGGCTGCAGCATTGATTTCACGCCATCTCAATCTGTCGTATTTCTCCACACATGGGGTCGACCCCTTCATCAACCCGATGGAGGTCCATTATGAAAATCGAAGACGGTCGAAAGACCTTAGCCACGCGCGATGATCTGAAACGCATGGGCATTACTGTAAGCAACACAACCTTGTTGCGCTGGGAGAAACATGGCCGCTTTCCGCGCCGCTTGAAATGTGGCGGGACAACCTGCCTTTGGTCGGTCGCAGAGCTTTCAGCTTGGTTGGAAGAGCGTGCCGAAGAACGTTCCCGAACATTTTACGCTGACTACTAATCACCAATATGAGGAGAACCGAAATGCCTAGTTCATTTCGTTTCGAGGGTGATATGAAATCTTCCTCGAAGGTCAAAGCCGCGCTCGCTTGGGCGCGGCAAGGGGTCAAAATCATTGCTCTGCACGGCATCGACGATGACGGGGTTTGTACCTGTCGCAAGAAAACCTGCGTCGCTCCGGGCAAGCATCCGATTGCTGCGTTGTTTCCGCAGGGACAACACAGCGCAACGAGCGATCCCCGCGAAATTAGGTCGGCATTCAAGAAATACCCGTCGGCCAATCTAGGGGTCATTCTGCCACCCCACATCGTGGTGTTGGACGTTGATGGCTCCGAAGGCGCGGAAACCTACAAGAGCTTTAATTTGCCCAAGACACCATATGTCCGTACTGGCAGGGGCAGGCACTACTACTTTCGGGTTTCGGGTGAACTCCCGAAAAAGAAAGCCAAGCTTGCCGGTATCGACATAAAGGACGCTCAGAGCGGATACATAGTGGTTCCGCCAAGCACACATCATAGCGGCAAAGAGTATCGCGCTTTTCAACTCCAAAGGCCGATTGCAGGGCTTCCACAGAGCGTGCGGCAGAAACTGGCTGTAAAATCGCCGCGCACTATGCAGTTTGGTCAAGAAAACACATTCAAAGCCGGTGGGCGGAATAATGAACTTACCAAGATCGCCGGATCACTCCGATTTCGTGCGCTGCCGGAAACGGCAATTGCGGGTGCGCTAAAGGCAATCAATGAGACCGCTTGCAGCCCGCCTCTGGACGATGACGAAGTCGAGCGTATCGCGGCAAGTGTTAGCGGCTACGACGCAGGACACGAAGAGGCGTTCGGTTGGCTGGGTGACGTTGAGGAAAGCGCACCCCAGTTTCTTGCGTACCCCTATATCGTCAAAGGTGCACTGACAGTGCTCGACGGTAACATGGGCCAAGGGAAATCCACGTTTACCTGTGCGATTGCAGCGGCGGTTACGATTGGGGAGCCTCCACCCTTCGTTGATGAAATCGAAAAAGGCTCCGTTCTGTTCATGTCCGCAGAGGATGACCCGTCGCGGGTTCTCAAGCCTCGCCTGGTGAAAGCTGGCGCGGATGTGTCAAAGGTTAGATACCAAGAAGAACCATTCACGTTGGACGAAAGAGGGCTGTCTTTACTGCGTCAGGAATTGTCGGCGAACACCCCTGCGCTGGTCGTCATCGACCCCATCATAGCGTTCATGAAAGAGGGCGCGGATGGGAACAAGGCGACTGAGACCATGCACTTTATGGTACAAATTGACCTGCTTGCCCGTGAGTTTGATACTGCCATATTGATCGTGCGGCATCTTCGGAAAGCACGCGCTGATCACGCTATGCACCAAGGTATCGGGTCGATTTCTATATCGGCACGCGTTCGCTCGGGTCTGATCCTTGCACCGCATCCTGACGATCCACGCAAGCGTGCCGTCGCTCATGCGAAATCCAATTATGCGGAACCGGGTCCAACCATTGTTTTTGAAATGGAAAGCGGTGGTCCGCGAGAGCATCCCCAAATCAGGTGGCATGAGTGCGACCCAGAGCTAACAGTTAGCGATCTGCTTGCGCCGCCCGAAGCCGAGCGTGGGAGACCTCCAAAAGAACGCGACACGGCGACAGCGTGGCTGGAGAGTATTCTGCGCAACGGGCCGGTCAAAAAGAAAGCGCTGGACGGGATGGCCTCCGCAAACGGGATCACGCAAGCCACCCTTCGCCGGGCGGGTGACACGCTCGGTATTGCGAAATCGAAAGACGGAAAAGCGTCGGTCTGGGCGCTGCCCTGATCAACGCATCAGCATCACTTGCTCACAATTCGCATACGTGTGGGATTTTTGAGCAAGTGTTCACCCCCCACAAAACAAGGCTCCGTCTCGCATCTGCGTGTTCGGCGCACGGAAAAACAAAGGAAACATAGAATGACCAGACACGAAAAAAATATTAAGCGCCTAAAGTCCAAAATCCACAATGCGATATTGGATTGCGGCGAAATTGATGGTGCCGACCGCGTTGCCCTCAAAAACACTGATGTCGTCGATGCCCTGCTGGAACTCACCGGTCTTTATTGTTCGATCCATGGTTTCGAGACTTTCTCGCGGACGGACCTCGCTTTCAAACACGCCCTCACGATCATGGATCACATAGAGGTATTTCAGGATATGCGGAAAGAAGGAAAGATGCCCGCGACGGCGGTGCCTCGTAACAAGGTAAACTGACCACACGTCCAGTGGGGGTGGTGTGGGTAGCGGCTGAGGGCCAAATACCTCAGCAGTATGCATGACCACTTGTCTGCCCGAGAGGCACGCGCCGTTAAAAAAACGCCTCCCCCATCCCCCCTTTGGTTGCTCTATCACAGCGCCGCATCGGGCACCGCGCGGAACACCTCGGACTGACCCGTTGACTACGTATCAGTCTTTCGGGTGCGAGCCGGAGCTAAATCGCTGATTCTTTTCAAAGAGTCCGTGCTTACATCGGGTATCATGCCGGTGTCTGGGGTTCCACTTGGGTAGCATTCTGCCAGTTTGGGCGTGCTTGCGATCATTCCTGCGCCCAGCCCTTGCGATGGAAATGCCGCAGCACGATGGACCGGTTGTAGAGCGGGAATCCAACCCAGAGGCCATTGGCGGTCAGCAGGGACAACAGTGCCCACAGCCACATGCCCTTAAACAAGTAATACAGCGGCCCGAATAGCAGACACCAAAGCCGATGCCAGTTCCCGAGTATGACCTTGGTTTCGCCGTTGAAGCCCCATTTTGCGCTGATTGTCATTTCAAATATCTCCTCGCTAAAGCTGATGATGAATATCTCGATAAGAAAGATGCGAACTTTGGTCAGGCCTAACCCCGGCCAGCCGTACAGAGTTAAATGACGGTTCAATCATGGGGTGCTGTTCGGGTAGCATTGGCTCCCTCAGCGCGCCGCTGAGCGTCCCCCGCGCGAATTTATGGGGTTGTCCCTGAAAATACCGAAACTGGCGCTTCTGGCTCATTGTAACGCCGCCGCGCACGCGTTTAGCTCTACCTGCCGGGGATTTATTGCGGGTCATTCCGAGTTGCACACCGGCAGTGCCCCATGCGCCTCAACATGTTCCCAGATCAGCCGCCGTTCGGCGTAAGCTATGTAGGGATGGAGAATGTGATCGGCGGGATCGATCCCATTGGGCAGATGCACCGATACCCAAAGTTCGGATGTGTCGCCATCGAACACATCGTGAAAAGTGACGCCTCCCGCGTGGCCCTTCTTGCCTGTCGAAGCCGATCTATGGAATTGACGTATCCGGTTCCTGATCCCTTGCGCCGCCCATGTCCTGCCTATGTAGACGGTGTTGGTTGGCTCTCCACGCGAGATTACATAAATGCCTGCCTGCTGCGGCAACGCCGATCTATTGGCCCATTCAATTGGTTCGGTGAGGTGAAGCCCCATGCTGCCCCGATCTGCGAGCGCCCTCGCGGTTGACTGGTGATCGGGGTGTTAGAAAATCGCTGTAACACGATCCCTGAGCTTTTAGCCGGAGCCTGTTGTATAGCACAGGCACCCCGACCATAGGTCAAAGGCGGTCACCATTTCTGGCGCCATGTTACAGAGAGGTTTCTAAGCCCCAACGTGACCGCGTCTGTCACGTCGAGATCAGTGGTAGCAGCAATTCGAGAAAAGCTAAAGATGCGCTAGGGTTATCCCTGACAAATTTGCGAACCGCGTCTTATCGATCTGCATCAGAAACCAAGGAGATCGACATGCCCGACATCATCACGCTGAAAGCCCTTTGCGAAGAACTCAAGATCGACCCACGCGAGGCCCGTGAACGCCTGCGCGCTGCCGTTAGCGACACGAAGGCGTACCCAGAATTGGCGAGGGCAAGGAAGCCGCGAACGCCGTGGCAATGGGTGAAAGGGTCCGCGACATTGGATGAGGCCAAGAGGGCAGTAACCATCAAATAGCATTGCCACTTTCAAAACTACTGCACCTTGTTGTGGAAACATCGGCGGGTACAATCTATGCTGGCGCTCATGAGGGGCTAACTAGCATTGTGGTAGAAGCAGTAATTTGATCGATCAAGCACAATTGACAGCATTAATATGTGAACGCCTGGAAAACTTCGCTTGGTTTCTAGGAGCAGGCTCATCTCGTTCGGCAGGTCTACCGACCGCTACCGATCTGCTATGGGACATGAAAAGGCGATATTATTGTAGGGAAGAAAATCAAGAGATATCTCGGCAAGACATGCAGCTGGTGCCAGTGCAAGAGAAGATCCAATCATTTTTGTTGACTAGAGGGTTTCCGCCTCTTTGGGCTGATGAAGAATACTCTCTGTGTTTTGAAAAAATCTTTGGTGAAGACAGAGAGCTACAGCGTAGATATTTGAAAGCAAAGCTATCGGAAGAAAAAGTATCGCTGTCCGTTGGGCACCGAGTTTTTGGCGCGATGCTCTCATCTGGAAAGACGCGCGCTGTTTTCACCACCAATTTTGACAGTGTGATCGAAAAAGCGGTGGCCGAAGTTGGAGCTATGTCGCTGTCCGCATTCCACTTGGAGGGTTCTCATTCTGCAATCGACGCTCTCAACAATGAAGAATTCCCAATCTACTGCAAGCTTCATGGCGATTTTCGCTACGACAGTTTGAAGAATTTGTCGGCTGATCTCGCAAGCCAAAACAGGCACTTATCGCATTGTCTCGAGAATGCAAGTAGCCGCTTTGGGTTCGTCGTCACCGGATATAGTGGCCGTGATGAGAGCGTCATGGCGCTATTTCGTTCTGCACTCGGTGGGCCGAATCCTTTTCCTCATGGCTTGTTCTGGACTGGAATGAAAGGGAGCCATCCACTTCCCGCTGTTCAAAATTTGCTGGATCAAGCGACTGAAAAGGGCGTTAACGCCCACTACGTGCCAGTTGAAACTTTTGATTCACTGCTTTCGCGCATTTGGCGGAACATAGAAGACAAAGCTACAATATTAGACCTCAAAGTCAGAAAATCTTGCGCCGCGACCGTTTCTATCCCCATGCCGCCAACGGGAACTGCGAACCCGCTGGTGCGCTTAAATGCTCTCCCCATCAAAGCAATTCCGAAGACTTGTCTGTCACTAGATTTCAAAAACCCGAAGGACTGGTCCGATCTCCGCAAGTCGCAGGGTGACGCTGACGGAAATCTCATTTTTACCAAGGCCGAGGATGTATGGTGCTGGGGGCGGCGATCACTAGTAAAGGAACATTTTGGAAACGAGATTTCCTCTATTGGTGAAGTTAATTTGCCTAGCGATCCAACTGCACCAGAGAGCCTACATGTAAAAGGATTCATTGAAGCTGCTCTCTGTAAGGCCCTTGCCAAAGATAAACCGCTTCTTTCAAGGTCGACTCGCTATGCGTCTTGGCTAATTGTTGACCCTCACAGTGATGATTTGGATCAGCTCAATCCCTTAAAGTCAGTCGTAGGAAGTTTCTCTGCGAAGATTTCGGGGCTTTTTACAGAAGTTACCGACGACCATCCCCATCAAGAACAGGTGAGGTGGGCAGAAGCCGCACGCGTCTCTTTGGAGGTCAAAAACGGTCAGGCTTGGTTGCAAATTGATCCTGATATCTGGGTCTGGCCACCGAGGGCAAGACGGGATGCTATTCCGATTTTGGATAAGCGCCGCTCCAACCGTTTCAATAAGACATTTAATGCGCTACTCGATGCTTGGGTTCGTATTGCTTTAGGTACAAATGAGCGGAACACTGAAGTTAAACTATCTGCTTTCGACGATGGCGGCCAAGCGGAGAACCCAGAGTTCTTGATTGGAACACGCACTGCTTTTGCAAAGAGGTTGGTGTGATGGCTGCATCAGACAACGCTCTTGGAGGATACTCACGTATTGCTGAGCCGGAATTGATATTCAACGAAGATAGGCGACATAAGCACCCGCTACTTGGCCTCATTCAACACGGCCCTTATGGGCTAAAGCTTGGATTTCCGGCATCTGTTCGCTTTGCTCTTCTGGCTCCACAGGCAGATATGGAACGGCTTCGAGGCCTTACAGCGGAGTTAAACCGAGCAGTTCGCCCACGAGAGGCAAAAAACTATTACCCTGAATACCCAGGTTTCGACACTCTCTTTAGAGTGCCAATTGCGGCTCAAGATGATGCTTTGATTTTGTCATTCCCTCAGGAACTCGACACATTTGCCCAAAAACGAGACAAGGTTGGATTGGCTCAGGGTCTATTCCAGCACATTGCTACTTTGCAAAAGCAGGCTAGCAATTTTGATGTTGCTCTGGTGTACCTCCCAGATAGCTGGGCGGCTTGCTTTGACGGCGATAATTTCGACTTCCATGACTATTTGAAGGCATATTGCGCACCCTCAAATATTCCCATCCAAATTGTTCGGGAAGCCAGCTTCAAAAGGCAATGCCGCGCCAACGTCATGTGGGGGTTGAGTGTCGCCATCTATGCAAAAGCCGGTGGAATCCCTTGGAAACTAGCCGGTCTTAATGTGGATGAGGCTTTCATCGGCATCAGCTATGCCATGAAAACCGACAAAGAAACTGGAACGCAGTACAGTACATGTTGCAGCCAAGTCTTTGACCCAGATGGCACAGGATTTAAGTTTGTTGCCTATGATGCGCAAGAATTCACGCAAGACCAGCAGCGAAACCCCTACCTGTCGTACTACGAAATTCAATCTGTGTTGACCCGCAGCCTCGAAATATACCAGCGCGGCCACTTGGGTGCGATTCCGAAAAAAGTGACAATTCACAAGAACACACCGTTCAAGGAAGACGAGATTCTTGGCGCACTTGATAGTTTTCGGGATGGTACAGAAGTCGAGCTTGTACAAATTGTTAAAGGCACGGACTGGAAAGGTGTTCGCTTCGAGGGTTCGCCACTCGCTGCTCATGGATATCCAGTAGATCGGGGCACGTATGTTCCCCTCAGCAAAAACGAAGCTTTACTTTGGACACAAGGCAGCGTGCAAGGAGTTCACGTCGATAACCCACGCTACAATGTCTACAAAGAAGGTGGCCTCAAACCGACACCATCTCCTGTTCTTCTGCGGCGCTACTCAGGTGAAGGGGGGTGGCATGATACCTGTTCAGGGGTTCTTGGTTTAACCAAGATGGACTGGAACAACAACACGCTTTACAAGAAATTGCCCGTAACACTCGGATACTCAAAGGCATTCGCGGAGATTCTTCAGCACAACCCAGACATGGTTGACCGTGTTTATGATTTCCGGTTTTTCATGTGAATAATATTGGCACAAAACCAACCGGACAGCCTTGCAATTAGAGCGTGTGTCATTCAAGCTTGCCCTAGCTTACGGGCAGACTTTCTGCTGCGCATCGCGGCATATGACAACAACGGTAGGTAGGCTGCTACCTTCAGTTCCTTTCGGTATTGTCGATTTTCTGATGATCGGTAAACCTCGCTTAAGAGTGCCCGTAAGCAACTAACAACAAGAGTTGATTTTGAGTACCTTAGAGAAATTACAAAGCGCAAAGAACTTAACAGACCTTGCCAAACTTCTTGGGTTTACCCCGAAGGGCGCAAGCTATGTCCTCTACAAACTTCCCACCTCTCAAAAATACCGAACGTTTGAAATCCCGAAAAAAAGCGGCGGTACGCGAACGATCAATGCACCAGAGAAGTCACTTTCGTTGTTACAAAAGCGGTTAGGTGAACTGCTTTATGAGTGCGTGACCGAACACCAAAAAAGCCACCCGAGATTTTGGCACGCATCACATGGATTTCAGAAAGATCGCACAATTATCTCAAATGCAGAGGTGCATCGCCGTCGTCGATTTGTCTTCAATGTGGATTTAGAGAATTTCTTTGGTACGTTGAACTTTGGACGGGTGCGTGGCTTTTTCATTCACGACAAAGCATTCACCCTTGACCCAGCTATCGCAACCATTATCGCGCAAATTGCCTGCCACGAAAATGCACTCCCCCAAGGGAGTCCTTGTTCTCCTGTAATTTCAAATCTAATTGGTAACATTCTTGATCTTCGGTTGCTGGCATTGGCGCGTGAGGCAAAGTGTACATATACTCGCTATGCTGATGACTTAACCTTTTCAACGAATGAAAAACTTTTCCCGACTGAGATTGCCATTAACGTTCACGGCAGCGAATGGATAGTTGGTAAGCGACTGAACAAACAAATCGAACGCGCTGGTTTCACACTGAATGACGGTAAGACGAGAATGTCCTTGCGTCAGTCTCGACAAACAGTGACAGGGTTGGTTGTCAACGCAAAGGCGAACATTAATGTTGACTACTATCGAACCGCTCGTTCGATGTGCAATTCACTGTTCCGTACCGGCACCTATTACAGGAAGTCGGGCGATGCCCCAGAACCAATTGACAATCTCAACCCTCTGGAAGGGATGCTGTCACACATCTATTTTGTGAAAGCGCGAAGGGATCGCAAGCCACAAGTAAATCGTCTCGCCGTCAAAGCAGGAGAATTCAAGCCGCCTCATGCACCTGTCGATCTCTACAGAAAATTCCTTCTGTACAAGCACTTTGTAGCGCCTTCGGCTCCCGTGATCGTGACGGAAGGGATTTCTGATATCACCTACCTAAAATGTGCTATCAGGTCCTTGGCCAAGTCGTTTCCTTCATTAGTGGAAGAGAAAGATGGACAGATAACGCACTCGGTCAATTTCCTTCGCCCTACAGGAACGACACGTGATGTGTTGAACTTGGGGCATGGTGCATCAGGGCAAGCCTCTCTCGTTTCACAATACTCAAACATACTCAAAAAGTATGTCCACAAACCGCTCCAGCACCCCGTGATTATCCTGTGCGACAACGATGGGGGGCCAGACAAAGTCTTTAAAAACGCCGCCAAAAAATGCGGTAAGAAGATCTCAAAGACAACGACCGATCCGTTCTACCATCTCGGTGACAACCTCTATCTGGTTAAAGTGCCCGAAGTTACACCTCCGATAGACAGGGACATTGAAGATCTTTTTCAGCCTGCGTTGCTGGCGACTGTCCTCGACGGAAAACCCTTCGACAAAAGGAAGGATCATGGTGATGAAACCGCCTATGGAAAAGTTGTCTTTGCTGAGAAAGTTGTACGCGCAAACGCGTCAACCGTAGATTTTTCAGGTTTCTCAGACCTTTTGTCTCGTATCGATCAATGCTTGACGCACTACAAGACTGTCGTACCCATGGCATTACCGGCGGCAACAACGGGAACTACTGGAACCCCGTAGGAGTGGACTGACTGAAATTGAACCGGTGCTGATTGCTACCCCAGTGATACCCCCAGCCCAAATTGGGCAATCCCACAACAAGCCCAGCTTCCTGCAAGGCATTGTTTTCACTAGATTTAAATGGTGCCCGGGGGCGGAATCGAACCACCGACACGAGGATTTTCAATTTTCCTCAGCATCCGCGCAAGTTGAAGCATCGCATTACAGACCGTCGCAAAAATTTATTTCGATCATGTATTTAGTGCTTCCAAGCCATTCGAACCCACCTCATACGCAAGCATGCAAGCTCAAGAAATTTTGCTCCCATATGGCACCCAGCACCACGCCTGCAATGAGGTTACATCGTCACCAAGCTAGCTTCCGCTCCCAAGGATATCCGTTCGGGGAAAACCAGGTCCGTAACTTGCAATCCAGCACATCGGCCCATTAAAGCTAGGCGATCTCGCTCACGCGCATCCCTGCGTAGCGAGACAGCATGAGAATCAACCTGTAGCGCTTGAGCTCTGTATCCGTCAGCACCTTCGCTTGTTTCATCGCCCCATCGCCAATCCATTGCAATATAACGTTTTTTGTTCAACGAACTTGCTGCGTTGTGTTGCCACCTGCTGGGCAGAGCGACCGTTTTCTGGCTACCAAGATTCTGAAGTTGGTAGGGGGCGGGCGCGAAAAATATGCATTTTGTTATGTTGTTCTATTGAGCCTGTGAAAGAGTGTGCACTTTGTGCCTTTCGCGGTTGACGGTAGTTCCGAAACTGGAGTTATCCTAAGTCCGCAGCCTTTTCGTTCTGCGTAATCGTCGAAGGCATCAAGCTTGGAGGTCATTTTGAGCATCTATTTTAAGAAACCAGATTTCAAAAACGATTGGTTGGAGACAACAAAAAACCTTACTTTCGCAGCGATAGAAATTGTCGGCCTTCAGTTAGGTGCCGTGGTGCTAGGTGCTGGTGGAAATATCACTGGGGCATTAGATCGTTTCAATGCGGCGTTCCCCGATTCCAAGGAGAACCATACTACGGACGAACGAGCTTGGGTTTGGCTGTACACTACCTTGTCAGCGGGACTTTACATGTTGTATCTTCAAGTCCCTAAGCAGCAGCGAATTGATGATAGTTCTGCAAAAAATCTGATCAAAGAAAACGTTTCTGATGCGCTGGCCAAGATAACTGAGCAAGAAAGACAGCATACCTTAACTGAGGGCATGCTATTCAATCCTGCAGATACTACGGTTCTTTCTGGTGTTGTTGAAAAGTCGGGCGAAATATTTTCCGATTTCTTCGTTGACCAGGACACCGCCAACAGTTTGAAAAAAGGTGAACTTGGAGCAGCCCTTCGCGCAGCTTCTTCAAGAGTTTTGGCATTGGAGCCGGAATACTATCAGCCCCTTCTCAACTCCGTCGAAAACACAAAGGGTGGTCAAGTCGACCTCAACTGGAACCGACATCTGCAATGGATGCGGAGGAAATTTGAGAAAGACTCGATCTTTGCGATTGATGAGAATGACGAGTATCCGTTGTCTCAAACCTATCTTCGTTCAAGATGCTATTGGCATGTTGAGGAAGTGACTGAATACGAGGTCGAGCGGAAAGTCCAAGGGCGCACTGTCGTTGATAAGCGACAAAGAACTGAGTTGAGCGCATTCGTTGGCGATCTCCACGAAGAAGTGAGAGGATGGCTTCAACAAAAAGAAGTTCTTGACCCACTTAGAATAGTAACTGGCGGACCAGGATCAGGCAAATCGTCTTTCGCAAAGGCTTTCTCTATTGAAGCTTCCGATAATTGCGGCTGGCGCACAGTCTTTATCGAACTGCAAAACATGGTCTTTGAAGCAGGCCGCTTCGATCAAAGAGTTGGCGAACACCTAAGGTCAATCAATTCAAGCCCCGATCACGCTGAAAGTGCCGGCTTCCCTCAAAATCCACTTGATGAGCGCAGCGAGAACTCTGATCCAATACTCCTGGTTTTTGATGGCTTGGACGAGTTGAGTGTAGTTGAGAAAACTGCAACCGACTTGGCTAGAAACTTCGTAATTTCCTTGAACCGTTATCTAAGCAGCCTGAATTCAAACCCAGGTCCTGCTGTTAAGGCTATCGTACTGGGAAGATCAGCTGCTTGTCTGGAAGGTCTAAGGCATGCAAACTTACCTGTGGAAAAAATGTTCTACGTTGCTCCTCTATGCCCAATACGAACCTTCGAAGACCTTGGTATTCGTTTGAACGAATACACGGAAAGGCAAGACTATCATGTTCGACGTCAGATCTTTGGAAAGGGAGACGTCAAGTCGCTCTGCCAATTTGATCAACGGGAGGAATATTGGGAAAAGTGGGCGACACTCACACAGCAAGATTTAAGCGTTCCTCCCGCGGTTACGTCTCCAGAAATGTCTGATCTGAACCTGGAACCGTTGTTGCTTCATCTTCTTATCCTTTCTGGTTATGTCGACGAACGATGGGAGGAAGCACGAGGCAATAAGAACATTGTCTATCGAGAAATTTTTCTCCGTGTGCTGAGTAGAAACGAGGAAAGACAAAGAAACGCTGGCCATCCTGTACTTGCTGCCAATGATGCGCTGACCGCTTTGGAGTGTATGGGCTTGGCGGCATGGCGCGGCGGTGGACGAACTGGGAGCCATGATGCGTTCGATACTCTTCTCGAAAAGTACAATCCCGACATTGTAAAAAAACATCCAGATATGGCCCAGCTACTCAAGCTGGATTTTATTGCAATTCAGTTTCACGCCCGGGGGACGATGGAAGCAGGTTACGAGTTTATTCACAAAAGCTTTGGTGAGTATTTGACTGCGTGCGCCATACTACAAATGGCGGCAGATGCTTCTGATGATCTGTCTCGCGAACGCCGAGCAGCTGATCCACTTGAAGCGTGCAGGCTATGGCTGACTTTGACCCAAGGCGCCGAATTAACTGATGAAGTAGTTCAATTTCTTGTTGGTGCGGCCAAATTACTTCCAAGGGAAAGAGCGCTTGAAATCAAGCGCAACTTGCTTGAGTTGCTTAACTATGTCGTGAGGAACGGCATGCCAGCACATGAGGTTTGGCCTTCATTTACATACAGAAGAGTTGAACAGGCCCAACGAAATGCGGAAGCCAGTCTAGTTGCTGTTTTAGGAGCGCTGGCTAACGTAATCGGAAAAGAAAATATCCCCGAAAAAGACATGCAAACACCTCACCTCATTTCTGCGAAATGGGATGAAGGTACTCATGGCAGTACGCCTGACTTTATGGCTTCATATTCGACTGGCCCAGAGGACGTACTGCGTAGATTGTTTTCTCGGAGGGACTCCGCTCTCCGTTTAACTCTCTTTGGAATGGATTTCCGCAATGCTTGGCTGAGAGCGTGGAACTTTAGGAACACTTTCCTTGATTTTAGCTGCTTTCAGAGTTCTTTCCTTCAGCATGCAGATTTCTCGAATGCTAGCTGCGAAGGCGCTAGCTTCTTCAAGGCGAATTTGGAGAAAGCTGACTTCACAGGTTGTCGTGCGCGTCTGTCCAATTTTAGGGGTGCAAGAGTTTCCGGAGCCTCTTTGAAGGAAGTGGACTTCAGAAACGCAGACTTGCGGGGTGCAACGTTCAGTGGGTCAAACTTGGAGGGAGCAGACCTTTGTGGCGCAGATGTTGTAGGGGTTGATTTTTCAAATGCTCGTCTAGCAAAAGCAAAGGTGCATGGATCGGATCTTTCTAAATGTAAAAACCTGAGCCAAAGGCAAGTAAACACGATGCTCGGTGATGATCAGACAAAACTAAACTTGGATCGAGTCCGCCCGCCACGGGAATGGTTGGATGTAGGCTGAATTTGCGTTGTTTTCGACTGATGCTTGCAGTTTGCAACCTTCAAGGAACCTGATCGTTGTAATGAGTGCAAGCCAGCATTCGCCGCCAGCGTGTTCATGCCCAAACTAGCACAGTTGAATTTCAACTTAGCAATATCAATAATTTAACCCACCATGACGCGCATTGAATATCCACTGCTCCATGATCCTGTGGAGATGTTGATCAGCTCGCAGCACATGTCGCTCCATTCGGCACCAAGCTTTTTCAGGCCCTGACAAATTCCTCCAAACCATACCCTGACACGCGGATTCTGGGTGTCTTACGATGTCTGCATGAAACAGATGCTGACAACCAAATCTCTCGATGCGATGCCACCGGCGACCACAAAACGGTACGAGGTGCGCGACCAGAAAGTAAACGGCCTGCATGTGCGTGTGTCGACCACAGGTGCCAAGGTGTTCTACACGTTGGTCCGCCCGAATGGTTCGCGCAGGCGCATCAAAATCGGCCCTTACCCTGTGGTCTCCCTTGCCGATGCTAGACGCCGAGCGATGGAAATCGCCCGTGATGTCGAGTTGGGCGAGTTTGATAAGGCCTCTGAGGTTTCAGAGGCATCGGCCCTGACGCTGGGCGAGACAATCCCCAAGTTTATTGAGCTTCACGCCAAGCCCAACACCAAGGACTGGAAGCGCACGGAAAGCGTTCTGCATAGATTCGACGGGTTGAAGGATCGGCCTATCGACCAGATCAAGCGGCAGGATGTCAGCAAGGTGCTGGACGGCATCATCGCCAACGGCACACCGACGCGTGCAAATCGGGCGCTCTCAGCGATCAAAAAGCTCATGAACTGGTGCGTCATGCGTGGCGACATCGAAACATCGCCTGTGGCTCTCCTCAGGCCGCCTACGCGCGAAATCCCACGTGATCGCGTACTCAACGATGATGAAATACGAATGATTTGGCATCATTGCGACGTCGAAGGCTACCCGTTTGGCCCATTCCTCAAGTTGCTGATGATGACGGGGCAGCGACGGGCAGAAGTGTCTGACATGCGCTGGTCAGAACTCAATCTTGATGAGGGCATCTGGGAACTTCCAGCAAACCGCGTGAAAAACGCTCGCCTGCATATCGTGCCGTTGCCAGATCAGGCCGTGGAAATCCTGCATTCGCTGCACAAGTTCCTCGACAGCGATTTCGTATTCACGACAACCGGACGCTCAGCGATATCTGGCTTCGGGCGATTGAAGGAGCGCGTCGATACGGCCTTGCCTGATGGAACGGCCGACTGGCGCTTTCATGACTTCCGGCGTACTGCCTCGACAGGCATGGCCAAGCTTGGCGTAATGCCCCACGTGATCGATGCCGTGACCAACCACAAATCAGGAGTCGTGTCCGGCGTTGGCGCAACCTACAATCGCTACACGTATTTCAACGAAAAGCGTGAGGCGCTGGGACTGTGGGCGAGCGAAGTGACGAGGATTGCTACGAAGCATTTGGAGATGAATGCCGTGAAGACGTCCGAGTAATTCTCGGCCTTGCCGATGACGATAGCTTTCAAGATTTCTGGACGAAATTGCGTGAAGAGTGCTTGAAGGTTCGACGGAGCATCAAGACATCGCCCAACGGCTTCAGGCTGGCCCGCTTCGACATGTCGCTTACGCAGCGCATCACTTGGCTGCAACGGAATGTGCTGCATCCCGTAGATAGGTTGGAAAGCGCGCTGGCCGACGAGAACCGGCCAAACTTCGTGCACTGGGAAGATATGCTTCAAAAGCGGCGTGGCCCATATCTTCCAGACGATTTGGATGCAATTTCTTCTGGCCTGGTCGAACTCAAAGAGCAGGTTCGTGACCTAGTTTATTCCCTGCAAACCGAGAAAGACCAGAACATCAAAACCACGGACGAGATTCGATATTACATTGTCTATAACGCAATTTGGGACCTGCACGAATACTTTCCAGATTTTCCACTGTCGCGGGGCAGTTGGGACCCAGAACACAAGCAAGTCGGGATTTTGCCTGACTACGTGCGACGCGTGTTCTTGGAGACTACGGGGGAACACGAACGGCTTGATGGCCCCATCAAGCTCGCCCTCGAAGACGTAAGAAAATCCCAACGCAAAACGACTTGACGCTTTCAGAACGTTCGCTCGAAACGAGTCACGATCTGCGTCATCTTCTGTCTTGTCGGAGCGCTCCTTCGCAAACGCATCAATGCAGAAGGAAAAAGACAATGGATATCTCAAACGGGCAAAAAGCCCTCGCCACACGCGCTGATCTCAAGCGCTTGGGCATCATCGTAAGCAATAGTACGCTTTTGCGCTGGGAGGCCCGAGGGCGATTTCCACGCCGCGTGCGCCTCGCTGGCACCAGTGTCGCATGGCTGCTGAAGGAGATCGAACAGTGGCTCGCTGAACGCGCCGAAGCACGGTCTCGCACCCATTATGCCGATTTCTGACTATGAGTATCAGATATCGCTGGGGCTACAGCTATGAGTGCCTCGTTCGCATGGGAATTTACTACGAATACCATGAACTGATTGATCTCGGTGAGCGTGGTCGATTCCCGAAGCAGCCCGCCCCTTTCATTTGGGACGCCGAGGAAATCGTAGACTGGCTTGCGCTCTATAGATGGCGCTTACCACCAAAGCCCAAAAAACACTGACATTAATGGCTGGGCGAAATTCGCCCCGTCCTCCCCGTACATCTCGAAAGGAAACAACATGCGAAATCGCGTGAACCATACCGCTCGTCCTCGCAAAGGGCATCCCCATGCATTCAAGGACTATGACGATGATTGCGTCATCCACCAAAGCATGGTGGGATTTTTAACCGACATTTGGAGAGGGGCGCCCAGCGACAGTTGCTTTTTCCTCGCTTCGGCTGATCCTGATGGCAAAAAATGGCGAGAACATGTTGTCCATGGCGACGACGTGATCCCGGGTCTGAACAGGTTCTTTAACCAGCATTCTCGGTGGGACTTCAACCTGTACTTCTGTCCCAACCCGTTTTTCAAAGACCGCAGGAAAAAGGAATTCGCACGCCCATCACGGCTCGGCTGGTGTGATATCGATGAAGCTGACCCTTACGCCTTTCGGCCAGAAGCCAGCCTTGTCTGGGAAACATCGCCGGGTCGTTTTCAGGGGGCTTGGCTATGGGACGGTTGGCACAGCCCCGAAGAAGCCGAAGGCTACTCTCGCGCTCTTGCTGATCGGCACGGTGGCGACAGCGGCTGGTCGATCACCAAGATGCTGCGCGTTCCCGGCTCCGTAAACCACAAACCCCAGTATGATGAGCCTTTCGTTCAACTGGTGCATCGCAACTGGAACAGGATCAGCGACCGTCCCCCTTTGCCGGAAATCGCTCGCGCAATGGAGGCTGGTGATTTCGTCAATCCAGACGCAAACGATCCGAAGGAAGGTTTCGAGAAATACAGGAAACAACTTCACGCGAAAGCGCGCACGCTCATCAGGCATACACGTGTGAAAGAGAAGGATCGATCATCCTGCATTTACCTCATTATCTCGTGCCTGCACGAGGTAGGCGCATCACCTGACGAGATCGGATGCATCCTTTGGCACAGCCCGTATTTCATCGAAAAACACGGTTATCACCTTGACCGACTGGACGCAGAAGTAACGCGCGTGGTCTCGAAGCTGGAGACCGCCCAATGAGCCGCAGGAATTCAACGAAGTTACGTGTTGCCCGGCTTCCCAAGAAGAAGACGAATCGGCCCAAACCATCCAACAAGTTGACAACTTTTACAGCCAACGACTTACAGGCCATGGAATTCCCACCCCTCGAATTTGTGGTCGAGGGACTGATAACCGAAGGCCTGACGCTATTGGCTGGCAAACCCAAGATGGGTAAGTCATGGATGGCGTTGGACTTGGCGATGTCGGTCGCCATTGGCTGTGAGGCGCTTTGTGACAGGGCCTGCAAGAAGGGTGCTACGCTCTATTGCGCGCTCGAGGACAATCCGAGACGTCTACGAAGGCGAATGATCCAGAACTACGGTGATCAGACCTCTTGGCCAGAGAACTTTCACTTTTCGGTACGGTTGAAAAAGCTGGACGATGGGGGGCTCGATCAGCTCGAGGAATTTATCGAGGAGCATCGCCCGAGCTTGATCATCATCGATACGCTGGTTTGCGTTCGGCCGAAGGTGAAAGGCAAAAATGAGTACGAGGCCGATTATGCAGCTCTGTCTCCACTTCAGAAACTCGCGGGCGAGCATGGCATCGCGATCATCGTCATCCACCACCTGCGCAAGATGAGTGGCGAAGACCCCTTGGACATGGTGTCGGGAACCACAGGATTGACTGGGGCCGTCGATAACGTTCTCGTCCTTGATCGGAAAAGCGATGGCGTCACCCTTTACGGGCGAGGTCGGGAGATGGAAAACATCGACGTCGCTGTGGAACTCGACGATGGCCTATGGCGAATTCTGGGCGATACAGACTCCGTGAGGATTTCGAGTCAACGCAGGTCAATTATCGATCTGTTGCGAAGTGCTGGAAAACCGATGGGGCCGAAAGACATCGCCGAGGCGCTAAAATGGCCACAGGAAAACGTGCGCCAACTGCTCTTGAGCATGGCGACCGACGGCGAAGTTAGAAAGCCAAGGCGCGGCAAGTACCAATTACCGTGAACCGGGCAAGTGCGATCACTTTGATCACAAAATCACTTTTGCAACTCGAATGTGATGATGTGATCGAAGTGATCGACCTTAAGCAAAACGTCGAACGGCTAGGGGCCAAAAAACTCAGAAGTACGTATGATCCCTTGTCTGCCCATAAGGCGGGCGCCGTTAAAAAAACACCTCACCCCATCCCCCTGTGGTCACCTGTTGTCTTCGCCTTGGTCGGTGGGGCCAGATGCGCCCGAGACCGACACGCGGACTATTGATCAGGCTGTTGGATGGGAGACGGACCCGAATAGCTAAGTCTTTTCAATCGGTCTGCATTCGGGTTCATCTGAGTGGGTGTATTCGGGTGCAGCATGGGTGGGATTACTCATTGGCTGGACTGTCCGAAGCATCAATTTTGAACCCAACCCTTGCGATAGAAATGGCGCAGCACAATGCTGCGATTGAGCAACGGGAAGCCGATCCACAGGCCGTTCAAGGTGAGGAAGGATAAGATTGCCCACCACCACATGCCTTTGAAGGCATAGTAGAATGGGCCGAACAGCAAGCACCACAGGCGATGCCAATTGCCGAGGACAACTTTCTCCTGACCGTTGAAGCTCCAAGTCGCGCGAATAACCATTGCGATCTCCTTTTACTGATTGCAGTCGCAACAGCGCAATAAGATCGGGCAGGAGCAGTCGTCAGGGTATTTCCCGGTGAAGAACCCGTCTACGCGGCGTACAAGGGCCAACGTCAGCCTCGGTGAGGCGTCGGGCTGGATGTGTCGGGAATGCCTGTCACACGTCCTGCTGGCTCAATACAACGCGGCCACGCGCGCCTATCGCTGCATATGCCGGGGATTTGTTGCGGATCGCGTCAATCGCGCCCCAGCGCCTTTCTGAGAGCGCTCAAGGTGGGCTTGAACGGATGGCCTGACATGCTCAGGTTCAAAGGCAAAGGCGGGCCGTTTCTGACCAGCGCTTCCTCTAGCTGCCATGGGGCGTCATGATGGACCACAGAAATCCCTGCATGTTCTTCGATCCAAGTTGTCAGCTGTTCTTCGTGATCTTTGGCCATGCGAACTCGGCCTCGTGCATCGCGATAGAAGTCGAAGCATAGTTGATCCTTTAGCAAGGCAGCGAGGGACAAGCGCAGCGTCGAGGATCGGACAGAGCCGCGCAGGTGGTTGCGCCAAAGGCGTCGTTTGACAGGCGTAGCCGAACCCGGCCTTATCGGTCGGTCTTTCGGGGGCGCGATGCCGATATAGAGCAAGTGCTTACCGTCAAATTCACGGCAGCCGCCACTGGGAACTTCAGGAAGCGAGTCATCGAACCACCAGCCGTACAACCCATGCGTGATTGCATATTCTTCGATATGAACCAAAATGTCGGCAGGCCGAATGAGCTTGGCCGGTTCCAAAACCTGTTTGGCTGCAATCTGGTCGGCTTCCATGCCCACCCCAATCTGCGAGCGCCCTCGCATTGACTGGTGATCGGGGTGTTAGCAATCCGCGCGTACACGGACCCTGTGCCTTTAGCCGGGGCCTGTTGTATAACACAGGCACCCCGACCATAGGGTCAAGGTTTCAGCCGATTGCTCGGCCTAGTACGCGAGGGGTTGCTACGCCCCAACGTGACCGCGTCTGCCACGTCGAGACCAGTGGTAGCAGCAATTCGAGAAAAGCTAAAGACGGTCTGGGGTTATCCCTGACACCACAGCGATCCGCATCTTATCGATCTGCATCAGAAACCTAGGAGATCGAAATGGCCGATATCGTCACACTGAAAGCCCTTTGCGAAGAACTGAAGATCGACCCGCGTGAAGCCCGTGAGCGACTACGCGCCGCGGTCAGCGATGCCAAGGCGAACCCCGAACTGGCGAAAGCTCGTAAACCGCGCACGCCGTGGCAATGGGTGAAGGGGTCTGCTGCTTACAAGGAAGCGGTTTCTATCCTAAAAAAGTGACACAACTGCCACCAAGCATGTTGCTCAGATTGCCCCTTTGCCGTTAAGAACATAAAAAGAACATTTGACGACTATCACTCGGTGAGTTGATTTGGTCGACCACAATGTGTTGAATGAGCAAAAAGAGGGCGGGCAACATGCTGACATCGGTTGAACTATGCGCAGGCGCGGGCGGTCAAGCACTGGGCCTTGAGCAAGCAGGCTATAAGCACTCAGCATTGGTTGAGATCGACAAGCACTGTTGCAACACGCTGCGTCATAATCGGCCTGAATGGAATGTCCTTGAAGAAGATATGAGAATCTTCAAAGAGCGTGCATCTGATTTCAAGGGAATGGATCTGCTCGCCGGTGGCCTACCGTGCCCTCCTTTTTCCGTCGCAGGTAAGCAGCTTGGCGAAAAAGACGAACGCAACTTATTCAACGATGCGATTGACATAGTCGATGCCGCCCGGCCGCGAGCAGTGATGATTGAAAATGTCCGTGGGTTCTTGGACGCTGTATTCCACGACTATCGTGAGCATTTGAAGGCGCAGCTAGAAAAGCTGGGATACAAGACAGACTGGAGGCTATTGAACGCATCGGATTTCGGCGTTCCACAATTGAGACCTCGGGTGGTTATCGTTGCTATCCAAGAAGAGCGCGGTGAGTTTTTTGATTGGCCCGAACCCAATCCTCACAATCCCCCCACAGTAGGTGAAACGCTTATTGACCTTATGGGGGAACGGGGATGGCGTGGCGCTGAGAAATGGGCTGAAAAAGCCGATGAGATCGCGCCAACAATCGTTGGTGGATCGAAGAAACATGGAGGACCTGATTTGGGTCCGACCCGAGCACGTGCAGCGTGGGCAACACTGGGTGTCGAGGGGCGCACTATCGCTCCAGAGGCTCCAGATGCATTCCACGAAGGCATGCCCCGTTTGACCGTCCCAATGGTTGCCCGCATTCAAGGTTTTCCAGATGAGTGGCACTTTACGGGTGCCAAGACCAATGCATACAGACAGGTAGGCAATGCTTTCCCACCGCCAGTCGCCAAGGCTGTATCTGTGAAGATCGCCAAAGCTCTGAGAAAACGTGTGCTTCGTTCAGTGGTCGCCTAACTTCCAAATTACATTCCGATATGTCAGCTTGCTGAGGGAACTATAGAATCTCAGGACGCTAGGCATTTGAAGAAGAGCATTCCAGACAGCATCGTTGTGCCGGGGCATCCCGACTATGACTTATTGACGGGGCTGGCAGATGAAATCACCAAACGTGCAGGGGGCCCGAAGGCGCTCGGGCAAGGGTTTTCGGCGATGCTGCGTCAGTGCGTTGACGATGTGATCATGACGCCCAAGACCGGTCGCCGGTCGTATGACGAGTTGGAGAAGACGGAAAAGACATACATCGGTACGAGAGTCGAAATTGAACTCCGAGCAATGCTGCGATTGCCGAAGGGCAAATTAGATACTCTTATCCTCGGCCAAGATGTCGATATCAAAAACACTATGGGAAGCAATTGGATGATCCCTACAGAGGCCATTGATCATCCATGCATATTGGTCGCGGCGGATGAGAAGAGAGCAATGTGCTTTCTGGGCCTCATAGTAGCGAAACTAGACTATCTAACTGCTGGCCAAAACAAAGACGCGAAGAAGAGCGTTTCGGCTGAGGGATTTGCCAACATCCTATGGCTTATCAAGGGAAGGCCCTATCCACCGAATTTCTGGCAAACCGTACCATCAGACGCTATCCAGCGAATTTTTTTAGGATCGTCTGGGAACCAACGAATGGCTAGCCTGTTTAGGGAGGTTCAGGACACCCCCATCAAGAGGGAAGTTGTTGAGGCCGTTGCAAAGCAAAAGGATTTCATGAGGCGCATTAGATCTGACAATGGCCGAGGAACCAGAGACATACTTCTGAAGGAGTCTATCCTGTTACTTTCGGGCGATTTCGATGCTGGGCTTATCAAACAACTTGGGTTGCCAGAATGCTCAGGAAGCGAGTTCATTTCGTACCAAGTAAAAACAGCCCAAGATGTAAATCTTGCGTCAAAGCATGGGGTGATAGTCAGCGCTACTTTAGACTAGTCGCAAAATGATTGTTTCAGCAATACGCCCGTAACGCCTTGTCATACGCGTCTAGGCCTGCTGAAACCGAATAATACCTAGAAATCGTGATTGATGGCGCGTCGTAGTGGTGCGTCACCCCTTTGTAGTAGGTGTGCGCCAATGAATTCCGACGCTCCTTTAGGTTACCGAGCTCTGATTTGAAACTTGTAGAGACCGTGGTGGGAATAGACTTCTCTAAAGTCTCATAACCATGAAAGCCGACCAAGGATGTTATGAGCGACACGAAGTGTTTCTTATACTCGAAGCCGTAGTTTAGCTTTACCTTCTCTCTCACGGCTTTACGGTTTTTCTCTTGCTTCAAGCCTCTAACGCAGCCTCTCAAGACGATGTCGTCCATCGACAGCTCGATCCAGCCACACAACTCGAGGATTGCGAGTTTTGAGCAATAGCTCGCCTCTGTAATAGAGTTTGTTCTTCGATAAACACGGTCAAGGTATGCAAGGTTGCTCTTGATGTAACTGTGCGAAATCATTTGGAGAAAATATCTGTTGCCTCAGCTAGTCTTGCGTCGACTTTGTCTTTCTTAGACAAGCCTTCAGCAAGCCCTTCATCCTTGAAATTCTGAGAGTCTCGAAGTTGCTGATAGCGTTCGAGTATCGCAGCTTTATCCAGCGCTTCAACCTGCTCGATATTTCGGGCAACTCCAACGAGCAGTGCCTCAACAACGGCAGTAGGCATTCTATCGGTCGGCCCTTCTGGGAACGCCTTGTTCAGGACATCAACTACTCTGACAAAGATATCCCGTTTTGACGCGATAAACTCGGCATCGGGGTTGCGACGTGGATACATGTAGTCATTCAGGAACTTACCAACCTGTCCGCCGTACTTTTGAGGCTCATCCAGAAAGGCAAAAAACCGAAGGATGACTTCCTGTTTCACGAACCGGTAATTGTTGTCCTTTTTCATTTTGTTGAAGGTTCTCCAACCCTCAATCCTGTCGAGTTCACGTAGCAGCATGTTCAAGTCGCCACTATAGATGCAGTTTCGAATTTCTTGGTTGTTGAGCTTTGACCCACCTGAATTTAGGCGATGGAACACTGTAAATAGATACTCCATGTGGCTTTTCTTCGAAAAGTCGCAGCGCAATACGGTTATTGGCAGCGTCTTATTTTGAACCCGATCAAATATCTTTTTCTGCTCGCCCTTCCCGTTCTTGAAGGTCGCAGCAAGCTTGCCAGCCACCTTCGCGTCAATGTCATCTAGCTTCGACAGGCGCCAATCACCACCGGCCAAAAACTTCACGATTGAACTCATACGTTGCAAGCCATCGATGACAATCCATGTGTCGGTCTTGTGGTCCAAAGCAAAACACATACTCGGAATTGGTAGCTGCTTGATCAGCGAGTCGATGAAACGTGTTTGGTCGGCAGGTTTCCAAACTACATCACGTTGAAAATCCGGCTGAAGATCGATGATTCCATCGCTGGTCATTCTGGCGAGGTCTGCACAGGAACGGAGCTCATTGTATGCAACAATGTCGGTCGGTGGGGTCTCAGAAGTATCGTCTTCGTTGAATTCTGGATCTTCGAATTCTGGAAGGTGATCTTCCGCCACATCGTCATCAGCCAAATCAAATCTCCTTCTACTTGAAACCACTATTACTCTAATCGCCATCAGTTTGAAGCATAACCCTCACTCGGGAAGGGCTTTATCAAAAACCAAGCACCCATACGGCACCCAGCATCGCAATACTTTGACGAAACGGTGTTCGCACTAGTCGCAACTATATGTTTTTATTTGGTAAAAATGGTGCCCGGGGGCGGAATCGAACCACCGACACGAGGATTTTCAATCCACTGCTCTACCCCTGAGCTACCCGGGCACGGGAGACCAATCATTGGTCGGGTGAGCGGGTTCTAGGAGGTTGCGGCGGGGGTGTCCAGCCTCTTTTACGAAGTTTTTTCGCGCCATCGCCCAATCAGCTTTATTGCGGCTTTTGTGCTGCGTTCAGAGCGGCTTCGGCGGCCTCTGCGGCGGCTTCAATGTCTTCGGGATCGCGTGAAGGGATCGCGTAATTGCCGTTCATCCATTTGGACAAATCCACATCCGCGCAGCGCCGCGAACAAAACGGGCGGTACTTTGCGGAACTGTCCTCAGCACAGATCGGGCAGCTCATGACAGGGCCTCGTTCAGGGGCGCGCGAGCGCGTTTGCGTTGCAGCTCAAAGTGGCCGAGCGGCGTCCAGCCCACCAAAGTCGTTTCGACCCCGTCGGTGCGAAACGCGGCCCGCAGGGCAGTTTCAAACGTGCGGCGGTCCTTTTTGGGCATGGGTGCCAGATCCAGCGTGATTTGCCCGCCCAATCCCCGCACCCGAAGCGCACGCGGCAACAGGCGGGCGCAGGCCATATTCGCCTTTACCCCTGCCGCCAATGACGCATCATTGCCTGTGTTGACATCAACAGCGACCAAGGCGCGGGTCGGTTCAACATACATCGCAGCGCCCCCGCCAAGGCCAACAGTCGCGCCGCGAGCGGCCTCCAATGCATCCAGGACACCATGGGTTTCAAACCCGCCTACCTCCGTAACCACCTCCGCAGGATCGGTCCAATCGCGCCATGCCAGGATATGCGGGCCGTCGCCCTCAGCCAGCACTTCCATTTCGGTCGACGTATCGCCAAGCACCTTGTCGGCCAGATCCAGCATTGCTGAGATATCGTCGCTGATCTCGTCGCCATCCGCCCCTGCGCAGGATGATCGCAGGATCAACCCATGTGGTGCCTCGCTGGCAACTTCATGGGCAATCTCAAGCAAACGGTCGCGCTCGTCTTCCTTTTTGATGCTGCGCGAGACGTTCAAGCCCGGTGCATCGGGCGTGACAATCGCATAGCGGCTTTTGAACAGGATCTTTGCGGTCACCGGCAAGGCCTTGCCCGGCTCGGCATATCCGGTCACCTGTACCAAAATTGGCTGGCCGGGGGACAACCCTTTGATCTGGCGTAGAAATGCCGATCCGTCAGGGGTTTTCAGGAACATTCCGCCCTGCCCTTTGACGGGCCGGTCCGCGATCGCACGATAGATCGTACCGGGGCGCGGCGCATCGCTGTCAATGAGCAGATCGTCCAGCTTGCCATCGACCATCAGCGCGGCGGCTTCTGTCTCTCCCAGATGGTCAAGAATAATACTGCGGCCCTTCATGCGGCACCTCCATAAAGCGGATACCCTGCAGCGATCAGCAGATTGGCGGTCTCGGCCAGCGGCAATCCCACAATCGCGGTGAACGAGCCGCTGATCCACGGGATCAACGCCCCTGCCGGTCCTTGAATGCCATAGCCGCCCGCCTTGCCCTGCCAGTCGCCGGTGGCAAGATAGGCCTTGATCTCCAGGTCAGACAGGGATTTCATTTTGACCGTGCTTTGCACGTCCCGTTCCCAGGTCCGATCACCGCGCTTCACAGCCACGGCGGTGATCACCTTGTGACGGCGTCCGGACATCAGGCGCAAAAAGGCCTCGGCCTCGGCCTCATCGTCAGGTTTTCCAAGGATGCGCCGACCCAGGGCCACCGTCGTATCGGCGCAAAGCACGATATCATCGGCATCTGCTGGTACGGCCGCCGCTTTTTCCCGCGCCATGCGCGCACAATAGGGGCGCGGCAGTTCGCCCTTTGCCGGGGTCTCATCAATGTCGGGGGCACGAATATCATCTGCAACCACGCCAATTTGCGCCAGCAATTCCTTGCGGCGCGGACTGCCTGATCCGAGGATGAATGTCATGGGTCTGCGCCTCGTCTGCCTGATGATGCCACAGCCGCAGCATCTGCGCCCGCTGGCCCGCGGCAGGGGGTCAAGGCCGGGTGCAACTGCATGATGCGGTCCCGGCCATCGATCTGATTTTACTTAAAGCGGTAGTTGATCCGACCCTTGGTCAAATCATAGGGGGTCATTTCCACCTGTACCTTGTCGCCAGCCAGAACACGGATGCGGTTCTTGCGCATCTTGCCTGCCGTATGTGCGATGATCTCATGGCCGTTTTCCAGCTCGACCCGAAACGTCGCATTAGGCAAGAGTTCCTTCACGACACCGGGAAATTCGAGCGTATCTTCCTTGGCCATGGTCTCTCCTTGATCAAAATGCCCTCCAAAATAAGGGCGCAGGCTTAAATGGGCGCATTTTGCCAATATTTCAAGGGGCAATCAGCGCAAAGAGACGTTTGTCGCAGGATGGTCACGCCCCTCCTGACCGGACCAGTGCTGACGGTTCAAAACAATGCCATCGGCGCGGACATTGGCAATCTGTTTCAAATCCACATCTGCATAGGTCCAAACCGGATCATTGAGCGCCCCTGCGGCCAGCACACCCGTGGGCGGAAAGCCGTTGTCGGGCGGGCCATAAATGCCGCCCGCACCAAAGGATGTGCCCAAAGCTTCTGACCATTCAGCATCGCCCACAACCGAAGACATCGCCGTAACACATTGATTTTCCAGCGCCCTTGCCATCGATCCGATACGCACCCGCCAATATCCGGCCAGGGTTTCGGTGACGCTGGGCACTGCGATCACATCACATTCTGTCAGCGCACGACCCAGCAGTGGAAATTCGCTGTCATAACAGATCAGAATGCCGATCTTGCCCAATGCGGTGTCAAACACCTGCAAGTTGTTGCCCGGCACCACATCCCAGACCTCGCCCTCAAACCGGGTCATGATCTGTTTGTCTTGCACACCGACCTGCCCTGTTGGCGTGATCAACCGCGCACGATTGACCGGGCGAGTCGCTGTTGCCGCCGGACCGGAGGCCGCGACGATATGAACGCCGTAAGACGCCGCCAACTTGAGGTGCAATGCATCTGCATCCGGCAAACGGTCCGAAACCGAAAACAGACTTGCCTCCAGATCGCCGGCGACCTTCAAACCATCCAGCGTGGCCAGCTCCATCGCACCATATTCAGGAAAGACCAGCAAATCTGCCCCGGCACCCGCGGCATCCGCCACCCAAGCCTCAATCTTGTCTTCAAACTGCGCCCAGGAGGTCAAAACATCCAAAGGATACGCGGCACTGGCAATTTTCATCTGTGTGTTCCCTTACTTCAGTCGCAGTTTGCGCCGCCTTCCTCTGTCCTTCAAGCCAGATTTGGGAACATCTTCCTATTTCGTTTTCGATAAACTGGTCTCCTACTTACCCATATTTACTTGACTGAAAGGCGCATTAGTTTCAAACAACCAAAAATGAGGGGGAGAAATTCATGTTGAAAAAAGGCATCTCACTGCGCGGCATCGAAGTGTTCGAGGCCCTCGCCCAGACCGGATCTGTGGCCCAAGCTGCAGCCATCACCGGGCTCAGCCAACCCGCAGTGAGCCAGCAAATGCGCAATCTTGAAACGGCCGTTGGTGCCGAGTTGATAGATCACGGTCGCCGTCCCATGCGTCTCACCCCGGCAGGCCGCCTCTTCCTGCGCCGCACCGAGGCTGCTCTTTCCGAGTTGCGGCTTGCACAAAGCGAAGTCACCGTGATGGATCTGGCACATCTGGGCGAATTGAATCTCGGTATCATTGACGATTTCGACGACGATCTGACGCCAAGGCTGGCCACCATATTGGCCGACAGCCTGACCGGTTGCCGGTTTCGCATGACCACCGCAGGCAGCAACGAACTGGCCCAAGCGATCCGCGACAAGAGCCTGCACATGGCGATCGCGGCCCGCACCAGTGAAAAGGTTCCCGGCGTGATCGAATATCCGCTGGCCCGCGATCCCTTCATCATTGTCACCCCTGCGGGCAGCCGCGCACAGGCGCAACAATTGCTTGAGGGGGAAGGAGATATTCCCTTTTTGCATTATGCCACGGGTCAGTTGATCGAAACCCAGATCAGCAGTTTTCTCCAAGGTCAGGATCTGGAACTCTCGGCCCGCTTTGAGATTGGCAGCCATCTGGCGCTTATGGCCATGGTGGCACGCGGCATCGGCTGGGCGATCACCACACCGCTGGGGTATATGCGGGCCACCCGGTTCCACGAGGGCATGCGGGTGATGGCCCTGCCGATCCCGGAGGCGGCGCGGCAAATCTCGCTTTTTGCCGGATCGGAATGGTCCGGACCGGTGCCGCGTGATATCGCCCGCACGATGCAACAGCTGATGGAGGCCCATATGATCGGCCCCGCCACCGCCCGCCGTCCCTGGCTTGCAGATAAGTTCCATCTGATCGGAGAGACAGCCGGATGATACAGCCAAATGCCAAGATTGTCATATTGACCGGTGCGGGTATTTCCGCCGAAAGCGGGATCGAAACGTTTCGGGCCGAAGATGGCCTCTGGGCGCAGCACCGGGTTGAGGATGTCGCCACCCCGGAAGGTTTTGCCCGCGATCCGGATCTGGTTGTGCAATTCTACAACGCCCGCCGTGCGCAAGCAGCCGAGGTTCACCCCAATGCCGCCCACAAGGCACTGGCCCGGCTCGAAGCGGAGCACCCCGGCGAAGTGATTGTGATCACCCAGAATGTCGATGACCTGCACGAACGGGGCGGCTCGCAGGTCGTACATCATATGCACGGGCATCTGAAAGGCGCACTATGTGCGGTTTGCGATCACAGGTGGCCCGCACCCATGGTCATGGCTGCCGGTGACCCCTGCCCCGCCTGCAACGCGCCTGCAGCACGCCCTGACATCGTTTGGTTTGGCGAAATGCCCTATGAGATGGATCTGCTGTTTGACCACCTGACGCAGGCAGACGTCTTTGCCGCAATTGGCACATCGGGCAACGTATATCCAGCGGCTGGATTTGTCGCGGAGGCGCGCCGCGCTGGCGCCCATACGCTTGAGTTCAATCTGGAACGCTCGGCTGTGGGAAACCAGTTTGCGGAGCATCGGCTGGGGCCGGCCTCGGAAACGGTCACGGCCTGGGTGGATGAAATCTTGGGTCAGTGACTCCGGAAAACGCGCATTTCCCGGCCTGATCTTTGTCAATAAAACGAAGACAGCGCGGGCCAAAGCCCGCGCCGCTTGTGTCAGTGGCTCATCGCCCCATGTTTTGGTTTGCGCGTGTGATCCACAGGGATCTTCACGTCGATGTCACCGGCTTTTTCAAAGGTCAGGGTAACGGTGATCTCTGTGTCCTGCTCAAGCGGCGCTGACAGCCCCATGAACATCACATGATCGCCGCCCCGTTTGAGCGCATGCATTTCGCCCGCTGGCACCGCGATGCCGCCTTCGATCTCGGTCATCTTCATCACGCCGTTCTCGTCTTCGATATGCGTGTGCAGTTCAACCCGGCCCGCCACGTCGGAACTGGCCGCGATCAGGCGGTCATCCTGATCAGAATTGTTCATCAGTATCATAAACGCAGCGCCCGTCGGCGAGGATGGCGTAGAACTGCGGGCATAGGGGTCTTTGACCATGATATCCCCTGCAAAAACAGGGGCGGCCAACATGAAGAACGCAGCGGAAGCTGCTGAAAAGAATCGTGTATATGTCATTGTCTTGTCCTTGATTGATCGGAAAACGGAAGTTTCAGATCAAACAGGGGGAGCCCGTGTCGGCGGCATTAATGCACGCGCTGCCAGCCGTGTAGGCAACGCCAGCCTACGGCCAACCTCAAAGCAAAGAATTTGCTGCGGCGCGTTGAACTCCGGCGCCTGGACCTCAAACAGGACATTCAGCGCCGAGTCAGGGCAAATGTGGGGTGCAGACGTCGGCGCGCCACTCGCATCTACATAGACCGCCAACGGACCATTGCCCGTACACAGAACCATCTGCCCCGTGGCTGCATTTGCCCCACGCGCCACCGCCATGCTCTGGCTGGTCAGCGCCAGAACAAGAACCATCATAAATGAGAGCAGGTGGCGTTTCATACCTTCGCATTAGCCCATGCAGGTCGGACATTCGAGGCGCAAAACGACGCAACCCCGGATCAGATGATCCGGGGTTGCCTAAACTCAAACTGTTCGGAGTTTCCGATCAGGAAAGCGCTTCTGCTGTTGCGCTGGATTTGGCGATTGCCTTTTTGATCTTCAGCGCGTTGGCAGACAGCTCGGTGTCTTTTGCCTTGGCCAGGAACTTGTCCAGACCGCCACGGTGATCCACGCTGCGCAGAGCAGCCGCAGAAATGCGCAGTTTGAACGAGCGGCCCAGCGATTCGGACTGCAATGTGGTGTCGTTCAGGTTCGGCAGAAAGCGGCGACGCGTCTTGTTGTTCGCGTGGCTTACGTTGTTGCCCGTCATCGGGCCTTTTCCGGTCAATTCGCAAACGCGCGACATGGGTCTATCCTTTTGTTTAGTGGTGCAGCGCCAAGGGGTCGGCGCAACACATAAAACGGGCCGCGGCGGGCGACCCTGAAACTGGTTCGCTGGCTTTAGTGGGAATCGGCCAAGGCGTCAACCCGAAGTCCGCGCGAGGGCGGAATTTCGGGCCTATGTGCATTTGCCACATTCCTGGCCCCGGCGCCAGCCCGGCCGCGCCATTTCCTTTGCATCCCTCGCGCAGATTTGCGACACCTGCCAAATGACCATACATATGCGCGCCCTTCTCGTTCATCTTTTCACTGCAACCGGTGCCGTTTTTGCCATGCTCGCGATGCTTGCCGCGGTCGACGGCAAATGGGATCTGATGTTTCTGTGGCTCGTTGTCGCGTTCTTTGTTGACGGGATCGACGGCCCGCTGGCCCGCCGGTTTGATGTCAAAACCAATGCGCCCGAATTTGACGGTGTGTTGCTGGATTTGATCATCGACTATCTGACATATGTGTTCATCCCGGCCTTTGCGCTGTTTAAATCCGGCCTCATGGACGGGTGGAGCGGCTGGGCCATGATCATCATCGTCACCTTTGCATCTGCAATGTATTTTGCCGACACCCGGATGAAGACCAAGGACAATTCCTTTTCCGGCTTTCCCGGCTGTTGGAACATGCTGGTGATCGTGCTTTTCGCCCTGCAACCGGTGTGGTGGGTCAGCCTGATCATCGTGTTCACACTGGCCATCACGATGTTCCTGCCAATCAAATTTGTGCACCCCGTGCGCACTGAACGCTGGCGCACAGTGACTTTGCCCATGGCGCTGGCCTGGACCTTTTTCGCCGGATGGGCGGCTTGGGTCGATTTTCATCCTGAAAGCTGGGCGCATTGGGGTTTGGTCATCACTTCGGTCTATCTGATTTGCGCTGGCGCCGTGCAGCAGTTGACCGAGCCCAAATAGACTGGTGCATTTTCCTCTTGACCTCAACCTAGGTTGAGCCTGCATCAGAAATGCAACGAGAGGATTTGACATGACCGACGCCCCCAGTTCCGACGCCCCGTTGCCACAACAAGACAGCTATGTCTCTTGGGGTGAATTTCTGCGCAGTGGCTATTCCGGCCCCTTGGCCTTGGTCTGCCTCGCGGTTTGGTTACATGCCGCTGACAGCCTGATCGTGGCGACAATGCTGCCTTCCATGGTGGCAGATATTGGCGGCGCGGCCTTCGTCAGCTGGACCGTATCCATCTATGAAATCGGCTCGATCGTGGCCGGCGCAGGCACTGCACTTTTGACGATGCGCTACGGGCTGCGCGGCCCGATGAGTGTCGCAGCGGCCCTCTTTGGGCTCGGTTGCCTGCTCAGCGCCATCAGCCCCACCATGGGCGTTGTCCTGATCGGCCGGGTGATGCAGGGCCTTGGCGGCGGCGGCATGGTTGCGATGGCTTTTGTCGCGGTAGGCGTGCTGTTTCCGCGCCGCTATGCCGCGCGGGTGTTGGCGGTGGTGTCGACGTTCTGGGGGCTCTCTGCCTTTCTGGGGCCCTTGCTGGGCGGGCTCTTCGTCGAATATGCCAATTGGCGCTGGGGCTTTGGCTTTTTCGCCGTGCAGGCCGTGTGCCTCGCGATCTGGATCGCCCTGCAGGGCAGCACCGGCCCCCTGCCCCAAGACGGCCCACTGGGACGGTTCCCCGTTGTGCGGCTTGCGGTCCTCTGCCTTGCCGTAGTGCTGATCTCGGCCGGCGGTATCCGGGTTGAACCTCTGCGCTCCACCCTTCTGATCCTTGCGGGTCTGTCCTGTCTTGGCTGGTTCCTCTGGCGCGATGGGCAGGCGGGCGCAGACCGATTGCTCCCCAATGCCCCGCTTGACCCGAGGCACGCCACAGGCGCAACCCTGCTGATGATCCTGATGCTGTCGATCGCCACCATTGGCATCCTTGCCTATGGCCCCCTTCTGATGACCACGATCCATGGCATCTCTGCCCTGACCGCCGGATACATCGTCGCGGCCTCCTCCATCGGCTGGACCCTCGCCGCCGTGACGGTGAGCGGTGCACCCGAACGTCTTGATCGGCTGTGGATCGCCGCAGGCATGATCATGACCACCATCAGCATCCCCGGCTTTGCCTATGCAGTGCCTGCTGGCCCGATCTGGTTGATCGCCTTCTTTGCAGCACTGGAAGGTGGCGGTTTTGGCCTGGCCTGGACCTTCATCCTGCGCCGCATCACTGCATTGGTGCCGGAACACGAAATCCAGCGCGTGTCGGGTGCCATCCCCACCGTGCAGCGCATCGGCTATGCCCTTGGCGCGGCCTATGTAGGGATCATCGCCAATGCCGCGGGGTTCCTGACCATGACCGGACCCGACGACGCCGCCAGCGTGGCGCGTATATTGTTCCTGTCCTGCCTGCCGCTGGCGCTGATCGGGCTGGGGGCCATGCTGGGTTTGGTGCGCAAACATCCTTATGATGCGGCGATGACCGCCGAAATTTGATCAGATCAACAGACCCGCCGCGCCCTCATGGCGCAAGAGCGCCACCTTGGTCTCGACCCCGCCGCGCCCCGAAAACCCGGTCAGCCCTTTGGCCCCCATCACGCGGTGGCACGGTATGATCACCGGGATCGGATTGCCGCCACAGGCCTGCCCGACCGCCTGTGCCGGCACGCCCAGTGCCTTGGCAATCTCGCCGTAGGTGCGGGTATAGCCAAAGGGGATTGCGGACATCGCCGCACAGACATCGCGCTGAAAATCGGTGCCCGCAACCCGCAGTGGCAGATCAAAATCTTCCAGATCACCCGCTGCATAGGCCGCCAGCTGCTCTGCCGCGCGATCAAGCAAGGATGAGCGGTCCTGCTGTCCGACCCTGGTCCAATCCAGACGAGTGATCGCCCCGTCCTCTTCGGTCAGGGTCAGGTTGCCAAATTGTGTGGGAACGCTTCGCTTTTTCATGCAACTATGATGGGGGCAAGCGCTCCCCGCCGCAATCCGGTTCTTGCGCAAGAACCGGATGGGGAAAGGTGGGGAAAATCCCCACCTTAGGTTTTAAACCGCGTTGGCCTCATCCACCGCAGTATCGCACCGACCGCAAACGCCGCCATGGCTGTGGCTGCCCACATCCGGCAGGACCTTCCAGCAACGCTCGCATTTGTCGCCCGCCGCCTTTGCAAAAACCACGGCAACGCCTTCTGTCTCTGGCAAACGGAACGCATCTGACGGCGCATCATCCCCAGAAACGGTGATGGCAGAGGTGATCGCCACATCCTCGAATGACACGCTTTCCAGTGCCGCCCGTTGATCTGCATCCGCGACATAAACCACCGGCGCCGCCTCAAGCGAGGCTCCGATCACCTTCTCGACCCGCTGCACCTCAAGCGCGGCAGTCACCACGCGGCGTGCAGCGCGCACCTGCGCCCATTTCGCCGCCAGATCTGCATCCAGCCAGCTTTGCGGTGTTTCAGGGATATCGGTCAAATGCACCGAACTGCCTTCACCAGGGAAACGTTCAAGCCAGATCTCTTCGGTGGTGAACACCAAGATGGGGGCAAGCCATGTGGTCAACCGGTGGAACAGGATATCCAGCACCGTCCGCGCCGACCGGCGGCGCAGGGTGTCGCCATCGCAATAAAGCGCATCCTTGCGGATATCGAAGTAGAACGCACTCAAATCCACCGTGGCAAAGGTAAAGACCGCCTGGAACACACCCTGGAAATCAAACTTGGCATAGCCATCGCGCACCTGCGCGTCCAACTCGGCCAATCGGTGCAGCACCCAGCGCTCCAGCTCTGGCATATCCGCAGGCTCCACCCGATCACTTTCGGTGAAGTCATTCAGCGAGCCCAGCATATAGCGCATCGTGTTGCGCAACCGGCGATAGCTGTCAGCCACCCCTTTGAGGATCTCATCGCCAATCCGCTGATCTGCGGTGTAGTCGGTCTGCGCCACCCAAAGCCGCAGAATATCCGCGCCATATTGCTGCACGATCTTCTCCGGCACGATGGTGTTGCCGATGGATTTGGACATCTTCATGCCCTTGGCATCAAGCGTGAAGCCATGGGTCACCACATTGCGATAGGGCGCACGGCCCGTGGTGCCCACCGATTGCAGCAGGGACGAATGGAACCAACCCCGGTGCTGGTCGGTGCCTTCCATATAGACATCTGCGATACCATCCTCGGTGCCATCTTCGCGGTCGCGCAGGGTAAAGGCATGGGTCGATCCGCTGTCAAACCACACGTCCAGAATATCCATCACCTGATCATAGTCATCGGGGTTCACGATGCCGCCGAGGAATCGCTCTTTGGCACCTTCCTCGTACCAGCAATCCGCCCCCTCGGCCTCAAAAGCCTCGACAATCCGGGCATTCACATCCGCATTGCGCAGCAGAAAATCAGGATCCGTCGGCAGCACGCCTTTCTTGGTAAAGCAGGTCAGCGGCACGCCCCAGGCGCGCTGACGCGACAACACCCAGTCGGGCCGCGCCTCCATCATCGAATAAAGACGGTTGCGCCCCGATTTCGGGGTCCAGTTCACATTGTCGATCTCGGTCAGCGCCCGCTCGCGGATGGTCTTGCCATGCATATCCAGCCCATCGCCCACCGGCTTGTCGATCGCGGCAAACCACTGCGGCGTGTTGCGATAGATCACCGGCGCCTTGGAGCGCCAGGAATGCGGATAGCTGTGCTTGATCTTGCCGCGCGCCAGCAGCCCGCCGACCTCGACCAGTTTGTCGATGATCGCGGCATTGGCATTGCCCTCTTTGCCATTGGGCTTGAGGATCGCCTTGCCACCAAAGAACGGCAGATCATCGCGGAACCGCCCGTCAGGATTGACGTTGTAGGTGATCACATCGGCCAACATGCCCAGATCGCGATAAAGCTCGTATTCCTCAAGACCATGCGAGGGCGCACAATGTACAAAACCAGTGCCTTCTGTGTCGGTCACAAAATCCGCCGCGCGGAAATCGCGCAGATCATCCCATTCGCCTTCGCTGCCTTCGGCCCCGGCCAGCGGATGGCGCAGCGCAATACCCGCCAACTCGTCATTGGTAACATCGCGCAGGCGGGTCCACTGCCCATCCTCAAGCCGCGCCCGGCCAAAGACATCGGCCGCCAGATTATCGGCCAGCAGGTATCTGTCGCCGACATTGGCCCAGCACTCCTCCGGCGTCGCAGTCACTTCATAAAGGCCATAAGAAATACCCGCGCCGTAAACCACGGCCTTGTTCGATGGCATGGTCCATGGCGTTGTGGTCCAGATCACCACCTTTGCACCGCTCAGATCACCATCCGAGACCACGTCAAACTTCACCCAAATGGTAAAGCTGTCCTTGTCATGATATTCCACCTCGGCCTCGGCCAGGGCGGTCTGCTCCACCGGCGACCACATCACCGGCTTCGACCCCTGATAAAGCGTGCCGTTCATCAGGAACTTCATGAATTCCTCGGCAATCACCCGCTCGGCATGGAAATCCATTGTCAGGTAAGGTTCGGCCCAATTGCCCTGCACGCCAAGCCGCTTGAATTCCTCGCGCTGCACATCGACCCAGCCACGGGCAAACTCGCGGCATTCCCCGCGAAACTCGTTGATCGGCACCTGATCCTTGTCGCGGCCCTTCTTGCGGTACTGCTCCTCGATCTTCCACTCGATCGGCAAGCCATGACAATCCCACCCGGGAATGTACCGCGCATCAAAGCCCATCATCTGATGGCTGCGCACGATCATATCCTTGATGGTTTTGTTCAGCGCATGACCGATATGCAGATGCCCGTTGGCATAGGGCGGCCCGTCATGCAGCGTAAAAGGCGTGCGCCCCGCTTTCTCGCGCAGGCGATCGTAAACGCCAATCTCTTCCCAGCGCGCCAGCCAGGCCGGCTCCCGCTTGGGCAGGCCCGCCCGCATCGGGAAATCGGTCTTGGGCAGGTTCAGCGTGGATTTATAGTCGTGTGTCTCGGGCGTATCGGCGCACATCTGTCGCGTCCTTTGGCAAATCAATCAGGGGATGTATCGGAAGGTCGGTGCGATAGTCTCAAACACCTCTGCCCGGCGTCTCACTTTATCAGAGCGCCGGGTAAATAATTCGAATAATGATCGCTGTGATGCGTCTCATGCCCCGCTTATAGGCCCGCAGCAAATGCCCCACAAGCCCCCGTTTATCCCCCTTTTTGGCCCTAAATACTCAGGGGGTTTGGGGGCATAGCCCCCATTCAACTTAAATCGAATGCGGCGCAGCCGCGCCTTTGCATCGGCCAGAAATGCAGGGCTAAGCTGTCGCACCAAACAGCCCGCCCAAGGCCCGCTTGACGATCCCGCGCACCTTGGGGCGCCGATCCGGCGCAAAGGGCAGCGGGCGACACACCTCCATCGCGGCCACGCCGACGCGGGCTGTCAATGCACCATTCACCAAGCCTTCGCCAAACCGGCGGCTGAGCTTGCCAAGGATCGAGCCGCCCAAAAACGGCTCCAGCATATCATCGCCAACCGCAACCGCACCCGTTGCCACCAGATGCGACATCACCGCGCGGGTCAGCCGCCAGGATCCGAAAAATCCGGACCGCCCGCCATAGACCTCAGCCACCCGCCGGATCATCCGCAGGTTGGCCGTCAGTGCCGCGGCCACATCCGCCAGCGCCAGCGGCACCAGCGCCGTCACCGTTGCCACCTGACGTGCCGCCGCTTCAACCTCGCGGCTGGCGGCCTGATCCAGTGGCGCCAGCAGCTCCGCCTCTGCCAGATGTAACAGCCCTTCGGCATCCATTTGATCGCCGCGCAGCTCCTTCAGACGATCCCGGCCCCAACGGGTGTCCTCGCGCCCCTGATAAAGCCGGACCAGCCGGTCGGTCACCGCCCGTGCAGCGCCCAGATCCTTTTGCGCCAGCGCCTGCCCCGCATCATGGCGCAGCCCGTCCAGTTTGGAGAGCCGGCCAAAGGCAGCCATCTCGCGCAGGCCCATCAAGGACAGCACCAGCAAAAACGCCCCGATCAGTACCGTCATCGCCCAACCCAGCAGCGGATACCGTGCCATCAGGTCCGTAACAAAGGTCCATGCCGCAATGGACACCAGCGCCCCGACCAAGGCACCTGACAACCACCAAAGCAACCGGCCCAGCAGCGATGGTTTTCGCGCCGCCAGCCGCGCGGCGACCTGCATCGCCTGCCCCTGTGGCGCGGCAGGCAGGATATCGGGCACCGGCGGCGCATCGGCCACTTGCGGGCGCGCTGCGGTATTCTCTTCGATCTCAAATAGAACCGGACCCTTGGCCATCACGCGCCCTCTCTTTGCCATTCGAAACGCACATCCGGCAGTTTTTCATCGGTGGTCATTCCATCCGTGCGCTCTATTTCGGAAAATCCGTGACGCAGGTAGAACCGCTGCGCCCCTACATTGGCCTGAAACGTCCAAAGCGTCAGCCTGTCATGCTGGCCTTGCACGTGGCGCAAAAGCGCCGTTCCGGCCCCCTGCCCCCGCGCTGCGCCCGCCACGTAAAGCGCATCCAGATCCGCGCCATCACATGCAGAAAATCCGATCACCTCGCCACTTGCCTCGGCCACGGTCACCCAGCCGCGCTTGATCATCGCGCCTGCATGGGCAATGTCTTCGGCCCCGCTGTGCAACTTTGGCATCCAGTCGGTTGTCGCGGCAAATTCGGTCAGAATACCTCCGACGGTCCCGGCATCTGTGGACCGCGCGGCCCGCAAGGCAATCACAACCGATCCCCGATCAGGAACTCCGCCGCCCGGTCCAGCCGGATATGCGGTGGCCCGTCACCCGGGCGCAGGTTCAAAGGCGCCGGGGCAAAGCGCATCACCTGGTAATCCTGATCCAGCCAAGCCTCTGCCCCCTGCCGCGCGGGCGTCAGCAGATGCGCCGGATCTTGTGGCAAGTCGCCGGGGTAAAAGGCCGCCTCCTTGCCGCTCTCAAGCAGGGTGCCACGCACCACGGGCAACAGATCGCCCCCGTGTTTCATCTCATCCTCCGTCGTTGCCCTGAGCGAGGCAATCGACAGGGCGGCGGTGCCTGCACCAGCGTATTGCGCGCGATCCTGTGCCTCTCGGACAAGGGCCTGCATGATCGCGGTCAGACGCGGATGTTGTTTGTGGTGCAAATGGTCGGCCTTGGTGGCCGCAAACAGAATCTTCTCCACCCGCTTACCGCGCAGCAGATTGCTGAGAAACCCGTTGTTGCCGGGCCGGAACGCAGACAAGGTCTCGCTCAGCGCGGCCCGCAGATCCTCGACCGCTTGCGGCCCTTGATGGATCGCGCCCAGCGCATCAACCAAAACCACCTGCCGGTCAATCCGCGCAAAGTGATCGCGGAAAAACGGCTGCACCACACGTTTCTTGTAGGCCTCGAACCGCCGCGCCATTTCGCGGTGCAAAGACCCGCGCTTTGACGGGCCATCCGTGCGGATCGGCGCAAAGGTCAGTACCGGCGATCCGGCCAGATCACCGGGCAGCAGGAAACGCCCAGGCGTGCAATCGGAAAACCCGTCCTGCCGCGCGGCCTGTAGATAGCTGGCAAATTCCCGCGCCAGATCCTGCGCCAAGGTTTCTTCATGCTTGGCCTCGGGGTCCGTGGTCTTGGCCAGCGCCAGAAAGGCCGCCGCCGCTTGGCGGTTGTCAATGCGGCTCAGGGTGTCGTTGGACCAGTCTTCATAACTGCGCTCCATCAAGCCCAGATCCAGCAGCCATTCGCCGGGGTAATCTACGATATCCAGATGGATGGTGCGTGGCCCCTGCAACCCGGACAAAAGCCCGTTTGGACGCACCTTGAGCGACAGACGCAGCTCGGAAATCGCGCGGGTGCTGTCTGGCCAATGCGGTGTCGGGCCAGTCAGCGCAGCAAGGTGGTTTTCATAGTCAAAGCGCGGCACCGTATCATCGGGCTGTGGTTGCAAGAACGCCGCCTCAATCCGCCCTTCGGACGCGGCCAATAGCCCCGGCATACGGCCACGGTCCAGCAGGTTCGCCACCAGCGAAGTGATGAACACCGTCTTGCCCGACCGCGCCAAGCCGGTTACGCCAAGACGGATCACCGGCTCAAAAAATGTCTCTGACACGGTGTCTTGCACCGTTTCAACCTGCCGCCAGATACCATCGGCAATGCGTGAGATGACCAAAGCTGCGTCCGCCCCGAAATGTGTTTGGGCTTAACATAGGCAGGCGGGTCAGGGATTGCCAGAAGCCAGCCACCACGCTAGACGCGGCCCATGCCCCGTTTTGCCCTCCAAATCGAATACCACGGCGCGCCTTTTGTCGGCTGGCAGCGACAGGTGAACCTGCCGTCGGTGCAGGGCGCGATTGAGACAGCTTTGGCCAAACTGGAGCCGCGTGAACACACCATTGCCGCCGCCGGACGCACCGATGCCGGCGTGCATGCGCTGGCGCAGGTGGCCCATTGCGATATGAACGGTGACTGGCAGGCCTTTCGCTTGTCAGAGGCGCTCAATTACCACCTCAAGCCGCAGCCTGTCGCGATCACTGCCTGCGCAGCAGCTGACGATGACTTCCATGCGCGGTTCTCGGCACTTGAGCGGCGCTATCTGTTCCGTATCCTGTCGCGCCGTGCCCCGGCCACCCATCAAGAAGGGCTGGTCTGGCAGGTCAAACACGATCTGGACGAAGGTGCCATGCAGGCTGCGGCGGATATTCTGGTGGGCAAACATGATTTCACGACGTTCCGGTCAACGATCTGCCAGGCCGAAAGCCCGGTAAAGACCCTTGATCATCTGCGCGTCAGCCGCGTGGAAACACCGGGCGGCACCGAGTTTCATTTTGATGTGCGGGCACGGTCCTTTCTGCACAATCAGGTCCGCAGCTTTGTCGGCACGCTCGAACGGGTCGGCGCTGGGTCTTGGACGCCCGAAGATGTGCGTTCCGCACTGGCGGCACGTGACCGCGCCGCCTGTGGGCCGGTCTGCCCGCCGCAAGGCCTTTATCTGGCGAATGTCAGCTATCCGGCAGATCCCTTCGCCTAAGCGCAGGCCTTACAGTGCGTTCCAATCCCCGTGAAACTTGCCCTCTTCGTCGATGCGGGCAAAGCCATGCGCCCCAAAGAAATCCCTCTGCGCCTGAATAAGGTTTGCGGTGCCGCGCCCCCGCCGCATGGTGTCATACCACGCCAAAGACGCAGACAGCGCGGGCATCGCCACGCCCAAGCCAATCGCCGCCGTCAAAACCCGCCGCAAGGCTGGTACGGATGCCTTCAGCCGCGCACGCATGGCCGGCGCAAGGATCAGATGGCAGGCAGGCAATTCACTGCGGAATGCATCCGCAAATTCGTCCAGAAGGGCCGAGCGGATGATACATCCCGCCCGCCAGATCTCGGAAATGCGCGCCATGTCGAGGGACCAGTCAAACTCTTCCGATGCGGCCCAAAGCACGCGAAAGCCCTGAGCATGGGCCAGAATACGGCCCGCCAGCATCGCCTGTTCCAGATCCGCCGCGCTTGGCATCCCTGCTTCAAGCGCCCCCGCTGCCAACAAAGGCTCGGCCATCACCCGTGTGTCTTTCTCCGAGGACCAGCCACGCGCGCCCACCGCTGCCTCGATGGTATTGGCCGACTGCCCCATCTTCAACGCCTCGATCAAGGTCCAGCGGCCCGTGCCTTTTTGCCCGGCCTGATCACGGATTACATCAACCATGGGCTGGCCGGTCTTGCTGTCGACCGACTGCAGCGCAGCTGCGGAAACTTCAATCAGATAAGAGCTGAGCGGGCCATCTTTCCAATCCGCAAACAATCTACCGATCTGCGGCGCAGACTGCCCGCCCGCATCGCGCAGCAAACCGTAAATCTCGGCGATCATTTGCATATCGGCGTATTCGATGCCGTTGTGCACGGTCTTGACAAAATGTCCCGCACCATCCGGCCCCAGATGCGCCACGCAAGGATCGCCCTTGAACTTGGCCGCAATCGCCTCTGCCATCGGGCGCAGGCTGGTCCACGAATGATCGCTGCCGCCCACCATCATCGAGGGACCATGCCGGGCGCCCTCTTCCCCGCCCGATACGCCCATGCCAACAAAATGCAGCCCCGTGCCATCCAGATCCGCAGACCGCCGACGGGTGTCGTTGAAATCGGCGTTTCCCCCGTCAATGATTGTATCACCCTCCTCCAGATGCGGGCGGATGGCCTCAATCATGGCATCCATGGGCGCGCCGGACGGGATCATAAAGAGGATGCTGCGTGGCCGTGCGACGGCCGCGACAAAATCCGCCAGATCAGCCTGACCGGTCAACCGCTTGCCCAATGGTCCGGCTTCTTGGATGAAATCGTCGATCCATTCCGCTTCCCGATTAGAGACCGCAACGTCGAACCCGCTATCGGCAAGATTGAGCGCCAGCGCAGACCCCATTGTGCCCAGCCCGTAAACACCGATATCCGCACCCTTTGACTGTTTGTTCATGGCTGCCGCTGCTCCCGGATGTGTCTCAAATGTCGCCTGTTCTCCAACTCATTTAAGCGGGCGAACTCCAGAAGGCCAATAGGCATTCGTTGGCACCACGCCCTCCCAATCCCTCACTCGCCCGCGAAAACCTGCCTGCACGGGTGCAAAACCATCAAAAAAGTTCAATATGCCGCATCGTATACAATGGTATACCGTAGACGTTCTCCAATGAACCCGCTATGAAGCGGCAAATTCACACATGAGGAGATTCCTATGTCCGATATCATTTACACCAAAGTGGACGAAGCGCCGGAACTGGCGTCCGCATCTTTCCTCCCTATCATCCAGAAATTTGCCGCAGCCGCCGGTGTTTCCGTCGGGACCAAGGACATCAGCCTCGCCGGGCGTATCCTCGCCACCTTCCCCGAACACCTGAGCGAAGCGCAGCAGCAGTCCGATGATCTGGCTGAACTGGGCCGTCTGGTCAAAACGCCGGACGCCAACGTGATCAAGCTGCCCAACATCTCGGCCTCCGTGCCGCAGCTTGTCGCCGCGATCAAGGAGCTACAGTCGCAAGGCTTTGCCCTGCCCGATTATCCCGAAGCGCCCGCAACCGACGCGGAAAAAGCCATCCGTGCCAAATACGACGGCATCAAAGGCTCTGCCGTGAACCCGGTCCTGCGCGAGGGCAACTCTGACCGCCGTGCCGCCAAAGCCGTGAAAAGCTTTGCCCAGAACAACCCCCACCGCATGGGCGACTGGAGCGCAGACAGCAAAACCGAAGTCTCCTCCATGTCCGGTGGCGACTTTTTCTCGAACGAAGTTTCCGCGACACTGTCCAAGGATACCACCGCCAAGATCGTTCTGGAAACCGCGACGGGTGAAACTGTTCTGAAAGACGGTATCGCCTACCCCGCAGGAACCGTGGTCGATGCCACGTTCATGAGCGCAGCCGCCTTGAAAGCCTTCCTCGCCAGCGAGATTGAAAAGACCAAAGCCGCAGGCACGCTGTTTTCGTTGCACATGAAAGCAACGATGATGAAGGTCTCTGACCCGATCATCTTTGGTCACGCGGTCAAGGCTTTCCTTGCCCCGGTGTTTGAGGCCCATGGCGACAAGATGGCCGAGCTGGGTGTGAACCCGAACTCCGGCCTGGGCGATCTGCTGGCCCGCGTCGAAGGCGATGCGGCGATCATGGCAGATATCGAGGCCTGCATGGCCGCGCGCCCGCCGATGTACATGGTGGATTCCGACAAAGGCATCACCAACCTACATGTGTCCTCTGACGTGATCATCGATGCCTCCATGCCCGCGCTGATCCGCGCTGGCGGCAAAGGTTGGGGGCCAGACGGCAAGGAAGCGGACACCAATTGCGTGATCCCTGACAATTCCTATGCGCCGGTTTATGACGAGACCATCAAGTTCTTCAAAGAGAATGGCAAGATGAACCCCGCCACCGCAGGCACTGTCCAGAACATCGGCCTGATGGCGCAAAAAGCCGAGGAATACGGCTCCCATCCGACGACATTCGAGATCCCTGAGGCGGGCACCGTCAAGATGATCCTCGATGATGGCACAGTCCTGCATTCCCACGCGGTTGAGGTTGGCGACATCTGGCGCTCTGCCTCTGCACGCAAGGCCCCGATCGAGGACTGGGTGAACCTCGCGATTGATCGTCAAAAGGCCGAAGGCTGCCGCGCGATCTTCTGGCTGGACGCAGACCGCGCCCATGACGCGGAACTGATTGCCTATGTCAAACCAATCCTTGAGGCCAAGGGCGTCGCCGACAAGTTTGAGATCATGGCCCCGCGCGAAGCCACACGCGCCTCGTTCGAGACCATCACCAAGGGCGAGAACACCATCGCCATCACCGGCAACGTGTTGCGGGACTATCTGACCGATTTGTTCCCGATCCTTGAGCTGGCAACCTCGGCCAAGATGCTGTCGATTGTGAAGCTGATGAACGGCGGCGGGCTGTTTGAAACGGGCGCGGGCGGCTCTGCCCCCAAGCACGTTCAACAGTTGGTCGAAGAAAATCACCTGCGTTGGGACAGCCTTGGCGAATTCTGCGCCCTGGGAGAAAGCCTGACGTTCCTGGCCGACAGCAAAGGCAACGCAAAGGCCCGCGTTCTGGGCCAGGCGGTGGATGCCGCAACGCAAGGCATTCTGGACAATGGCCGCTCGCCCTCCCGCAAGGTGGGTGAGCCGGACAACCGCGACAGCCATTATTGGTTCGCCCGCTACTGGGCCGAGGCATTGGCCGCGCAATCGGATGATGCCGATCTTGCAGCGCATTTTGCGCCCATCGCCAAAGCATTGGCCGAGAGCGAAGACAAGATCATTGCGGAACTGGCCGCGGCACAGGGCTCTCCTGTGGACCTGGGCGGATATTACCGCACTGACGCGGCCAAAACGGCGGCTGTTATGCGGTCCTCCGAGACATTGAACAGCATCATCGGATAAACCGATCTGGCGCGAAACCAAGGCCGTGCAACCCCATAGGTTGCGCGGCCTTTTTCGTTTGTACGGCCTTCCCTGAGCCGCTCAAACCCGCCCCAGGTTTGATCTTTGGCCATTTTACGCCTATATGTAGAACGAGAGCAGACGAAAAACCTACAAAAACGAAGCCAGGTCAATATGATACACACATTCAAACGTGCATGGGATGACATGCTGCTGCCGCTGTTGCAGCGCCCCAAGCGACTGCAGGTCGCGGCGTTGTGCTATCGCGAAACCGAAGACGGCAAGCGTGTGCTGCTGATCACCAGCCGGGACACCGGGCGCTGGATCGTGCCAAAGGGCTGGCCCATTGACGGGCTTGATGGCCCGGGCGCCGCCCTGCAAGAAGCATGGGAAGAGGCTGGCGTGACCCAGGCGGACATCGAAAGCGATCCGGTCGGCTTTTACGAATATGCCAAGGGCCTTGGCGAAGGGTTGACCGTGCCGGTCGAGGCGCAGGTCTACCTGACCCGTGTGCGCGATCTGAGCGAGGATTACCCGGAGGCAAATGCCCGCAAACGCGCCTGGTTCGCCCCCAAAGAAGCCGCCAATCTGGTGGATGAGCCGGACCTGAAGGCGATCTTGAACGCGCTCTGAGCCTGCTCTGACCCGATTGCCCCTCTCAAAAGCCTCAATCCGCCATAAAATGTGACGGTTTTGTGACGCCGCGCTTGCGCGGCGGCGCGTGGTATGCCACCTCCCCACCGGATCAATCACTTCCTTGGAAGGTACAGGCATGGCGACGGACAAAGGCCCGCAGGGCAGTCAGTGGAAAACACTGGATACAGACCTCAACCGCATCTCTCAGGTTGAGCTGGCCACGACCTATGTCGCTCGCCCTCTGGTCGGTCCCGGTATCGCACTGGCCTTTATGGTGCTGGCCGGGGTGATTGCCGCAGTCTTCTTTGGCCAGACCCCCACCAGTTTTGTCGTTGTCGCTGCTGCCGTCTTTGGTGCCTATATGGCCGTGAACATCGGTGCCAACGATGTGGCCAACAACATGGGCCCGGCGGTAGGTGCCAATGCCCTGACCATGGGCGGCGCCATCGTGATTGCGGCGCTGTGCGAAAGCGCAGGCGCCTTGCTGGCAGGCGGCGATGTGGTTTCGACCATCTCCAAAGGCATCATTGATCCGGCCTCCATCGCGGATACACAGGTGTTTATCTGGGCAATGATGGCGGCGCTGATCTCATCGGCGCTTTGGGTCAACCTTGCCACTTGGGTTGGTGCGCCGGTTTCCACAACCCACTCCGTCGTGGGCGGTGTGATGGGTGCGGGCATCGCGGCGGCAGGGATGACAGCGGTCAACTGGCCCTCCATGGGACTGATCGCCGCCAGCTGGGTGATCTCGCCGGTTCTGGGCGGCGCAGTGGCCGCCATGTTCCTTGCCTTCATCAAGGCACGGATCATCTATCAGGATGACAAAATTGCAGCCGCCCGCCGCTGGGTCCCTGTCCTTGTGGGCGTCATGGCCGGTGTTTTTGCCTCCTATCTGGCGCTGAAGGGGCTGAAAAAGATCGTCAAGATCGATCTGCCCACTGCCTTGTTGATCGGGCTTCTGCTTGGGGCTCTGGCCTATGCCATATCCGCCCCGCTGGTGCGGCGCGCCTCCGTTGGCATGGAGAACCGCAACAAATCCGTGAAAATCCTCTTCGGCCTGCCGCTGGTGTTGTCTGCCGCTTTGCTCAGCTTTGCCCATGGTGCAAACGACGTGGCCAATGCCGTTGGTCCGCTGGCCGCAATTGTCCATGCCACCGAATTCGGCGGCTTCGAGGCCAAGGTGTCCATTCCGATGTGGGTGATGGTTATCGGTGCCTTTGGTATCTCGTTTGGCCTGTTCCTGTTTGGTCCCAAGCTGATCCGCATGGTCGGCAGCCAGATCACCAAGCTGAACCCGATGCGCGCCTATTGTGTGGCCCTCTCGGCAGCGATCACCGTGATCATCGCCTCATGGCTTGGCCTGCCTGTCAGCTCAACCCATATCGCGGTTGGCGGGGTTTTCGGTGTTGGGTTCTACCGCGAATGGCATATGGAACGCCGCCTGCGCCGCCCCGGTGAAACCGCGGGCAACGTCAAACGCATCGCCCCAGAGGAACGGCGCCGCCGCAAGCTGGTGCGCCGCTCTCACTTTATGACAATTGTAGCCGCCTGGGTCATCACTGTGCCCGCCGCCGCAACGATGTCGGCGATTGTGTTCTACGTTCTTAACGCGGTCGTAAATTAAGAAGCACCCTGCCGGATCTCGCGGCGCAAAGCTGTGGCGCTGAGGTCGGGCAACCCTTCTGCGGCCAATTCCGCGGTGCGGATCACCTCAGCCACCATAGTGCAAATCGGCGCGGGACGGCCCTGCGCCTGCGCCATCGCAATCACTGCACCCTGCAGGCTGTCAATCTCGGTCGGGCGGCCCGCCATCAGATCCAGCGCCATCGACGTCCGCGCCTGCGCATCAATTGTCAACATCGAGGCCGCGATCCTCGAAAACAGCGGCGTCGGCAGGCGCAGGATAAACGGGACCATTCCGACAGAAACCGGCGTCGTCGACACGGGGCGAATACCAGCCCCGCGCAGAATGCCCAAGGCCTCCTGCCATTGATCCGCCATCAGCCGCCGCCAGGCCCGATCCCGCAGTTGTTCTGCCAAGGGAAGGCCGCTCAGCGCATTCAAAGCATTGTTGAGGTTGATCAGAAACTTGCCCCATTGCACCGCTTCGATGTCACGGCTGCTGGTTGTGCTGAGGTGCGGCACTGACAGCAACCCGTCCAGATCGCCTGCACCGCCCGCAATAACCACATCCCCGCTGGTGGCGCGGTGGTAACATCCCTGCCCCATCGGTACGACGTTGAAAGGCACCATCCCGCCGCGCACATCGCGCCCGGGCAAGACCTCTTGCAGCAGCGCCCCGTTGCGCAACCCGTTTTGCAGGCTGATCACCGGCGCTTTGATCGGGGCGTGTTGGTCGATCAGTTCCGCGATGGTCGCCGTATCGCCCGACTTGACCGTGACAAGCACCACATCCGCCTTCGACAGGCAGGCCGGATCTTCGGACAGGGCCAGACGATCCGTAGCGATCTGAATCGCCATGCCGCCAAAATCGGTGAGCGTCAGACCATGCGAGCGGATTTCCTGCGCCACCCGTGGTCGCACCAGCAACGTGACCCGCCGCCCGCCAGCGGCCAAAAGGCCGCCGACAAAACAACCAATGGCCCCCGCCCCGGCAATGACGATACGTGGCTCAGCGGCCAAGGCACCACCGCATGATCGCCTTTTGCGCGTGCAGGCGGTTTTCTGCCTCGTCAAAGATCACCGAATGCGGCCCGTCCATAACGCTGCTCGTGGCCTCATCATCGCGGTGTGCAGGCAGGCAATGCATAAAGAGCGCATCATCCTTGGCCTTGGCCATCAGTGCATCATTGACCTGATAGCCGCGCAGCTGGTTGTGCCGCCGTTCGCGGGCCGACTGCGGATCATGCATGGAGACCCAAGTGTCTGTGACCACCAGATCGGCACCCTCAACCGCCTTTTGCGGATCGCGTTCGATTGTGTAGAGACCATCAAGCGCTGCTTCGGGGTCCAGCGGCGGCGGGCCGGTGAAGGTCAGGTCAAACTCAAACTGTTTGGCCGCATGGGCAAAACTTGCAAAGACGTTATTGCCATCGCCGGACCAGACAACCTTTTTGCCTTTGATGGGGCCGTTGTGTTCCTCGAACGTCTGGATATCCGCCATGATCTGACAAGGGTGCGTTCGGTTGGTCAGACCGTTGATCACCGGCACCGTGGCGTATTCGGCCATGTCCAGCAGGGTCTGTTCCTCGAAGGTCCGGATCATGATCAGATCGACGTAACGGCTCAGCACCCGCGCGGTATCCGCGATGGTCTCGCCGTGGCCCAGTTGCATATCCGCACCCGACAGCACCATGGTCTGCCCGCCCATCTGGCGCACGCCCACGTCAAAAGACACCCGGGTTCGCGTCGATGGCTTTTCAAAGATCAGTGCAACCATGTGATCCTTGAGCGGCTGTTCATCATCCGGCGCACCGCGTGGACGCCCGGCCCGCGATCTTTTCATCGCAGCGGCGTCATCAATGATGCTCCGCAGATCGGCAGGTGAGGTTTGGTGAATGTCTAGAAAATGGTTCATGGGTATTCTTTCTCGTCAAAGTTCGCAGCATCCCTTGGCGGCAGAACTCTTGTCATCGGTCAATCTTGGATCAGGCGCTCAGGCTGGCCGCAGCACGATCAAGGCGGGAGACCGCTTCGGCAATCTCGTCATCGCTGATGTTCAGTGCGGGCAACAGGCGGATCACATTGTCGGCGGCAGGCACGGTGATCACCTCGGCGTCATAGCCGGCCTTCACCACATCCGCGTTCACCGCCTTGCATTTGATGCCCAGCATCAGACCCGATCCGCGCACCTCTTCGAATACATCCGGATGGCTGGCGATCAGCCCTTCCAGCTTTTGCCGCAACAGGCCCGCCTTGCGGTTCACCTCGGCAAGAAACGCCGGATCGGCCACGATATCAATCACCGCATTGCCCACGGCACAGCCCAATGGATTGCCGCCATAGGTTGACCCGTGGGTGCCAGCGGTCATGCCAAAGGCCGCTTCCTCGGTCGCCAGAACCGCGCCCAGCGGGAAGCCGCCGCCGATGCCCTTGGCCACCATCATGATGTCTGGTCCGACACCGGCCCATTCATGCGCAAAGAGCTTGCCCGTCCGGCCAACGCCGCATTGCACCTCATCCAGCATCATCAGAATGCCGTGTTCGTCACACAGATCCCGCAGCCCCTTCAGGCAGGCATCCGGCAGCGGACGAATGCCGCCCTCACCCTGCACAGGCTCCACCAGAATACCGGCAGTCTTGTCAGTGATCGCCGCCCGCAGCGCATCATGATCACCAAATTCGAGATGTACAAAACCGGGAAGCAACGGGCCAAACCCCTTGGTCATCTTTTCCGATCCGGCCGCCGCGATCCCGGCCGAGGACCGGCCATGGAAACTGCCCGAGAAGGTGATGATCTCCACCCGCTCGGGCTGGCCTTTGTCATAGAAATACTTGCGCGCCATCTTTACCGCCAGCTCACAGCTTTCTGTGCCCGAATTGGTGAAAAACACCGTATCGGCAAAGCTGTTATCGACCAGCTTGTCCGCCAGCGCCTGCTGCTGCGGGATCTGATAGAGGTTCGAGGTGTGCCAAAGCGTTCCCGCCTGGGCGGTCAAGGCCTCAACCAGCGCCGGATGCGCATGGCCCAGTGCATTCACCGCAATCCCCGCACCCAGATCCAGAAAACGTCGGCCATCCGCCTCGATCAACCAGCTGCCTTGTCCGGAGACAAAGCTGAGAGGAGCACGCGAATAGGTCGGCAAGACGGAAGAGATCATGGAAGTGTCCTTAGGTAAGGGCCGCAACAAAGGCCCAAAAGGGCATGGGCGGCGGGTCTGGTCAAGTCAGTTTGGAAGGAGGGCTGCACACAGGCAACAAGATCACCACCTGCAATTGTGCAGAGGAGCGGTATAAAACCTTAGCGTCGTCGGGACAGGTATGCCATTTGTGTGATCATGGGCCCTCTCTTAGGGGCAAATCCAACAGTTGCAAAGCCCCAATTTCCCACTTGTGACGCATCGCCGCTGCGGTCATAGCTTGGCCATGTATCAGGCCAAGCATCAAAACAACGCCCTCGCCGCCGGATTGATCGGGATTGCGACCGCCTTTATCGCGGCCACCACGCTGATGGCCAAGGCGCTTGGCAATGATGCACTTGGTCCTGCTTTGCCCGCGCTCCAGATCAGCCATGGCCGCTTTTTGTTTGCATTCATGGCGATTTCCACCGCCGTCATGATCATGCGCCCCCGCCTGAGCGCACCGCATTGGGGGTTGCACCTGGCCCGCACCAGCTGCGGTTGGGCCGGGATCACGCTGATGTTTGCCTCTGTCGCCTATATCCCGCTGGCCGATGCCACGGCGATCTCCTTTCTCAACCCGGTTTTTGGCATGATGCTGGCCATTCCCCTGCTTGGCGAAACCGTGGGCCGCATCCGCTGGTTTGCCGCAGCGCTGGCGCTTTTTGGCGCACTTATTCTTCTGCGCCCCACACCTGAGAGTTTTCAGCCCGCCGCGCTTTTGGCGTTTGGCGCGGCAATGGTCATGGGGCTTGAACTGATTTTCATCAAGAAACTGACGGGACGCGAAGGGCCGTTCCAGATCCTGTTTTTCAACAACCTGATGGGGCTTTGTATCGCCACATTGGCGGTTCTGCCCGTCTGGCAAATGCCAAGCGCCGCACAATGGGCGTTATTGGCTGCAATCGGGGTCTGCATGGCGGTCGCGCAGACCTGCTTTGTCAATGCGATGGCCCGCGCCGATGCCAGCTTTGTCGCGCCGTTCAGCTATGGCACATTGATCTTTGCCGCGCTCTACGACCAAATCTTCTACGGTGTAACCCCCGACGCCATCACCCTGATCGGCGCAGGCATCATTATCGCCGGTGCCGCCCTGCTGGCCCTGCGCGAGGCACGCCAAAAACCCAAACCTCCGGCCGCTCATACGGCGCTGTGACGCTTCACACCTTGCACCCAGCCCCCGAGTGATTAGAATAGACCACTGAATTTGACAAAGCGGTCCATCATTGGGGGCCGCTTTTTAGCTAGGGAAACCGCAAATGTCCTGGACTGATGAGCGCGTAGAGACACTCAAGAAAATGTGGGGCGAAGGCCAGTCCGCAAGCCAGATCGCCAAGGAACTGGGCGGTGTGACGCGCAACGCCGTGATTGGCAAGGTGCACCGTCTTGGTCTGTCGAACCGCACAACCACGGGTGCTGCCGCGCTGAAATCCGAACCCAAGGCCAAACCCGCCCCCAAGGCGGAACCCAAGGCCAAGCCAGCCGCGCCCAAACCCGCCGCGCCGGAAATGAAAACCGAAGCCGCCGCGCCGCCGAAATCCAACTTGCCCGCCCGCAAGCAGATTATCCCGGCAGGCCAGCCCTTGCCGCCGCAGCCGTCAGCCAACGAGATCAGCCCGGAGGCTTTGGCCAAGGTCAACGAGATTGAGAAGAAGGCCAAGAAGATCGGCCTGATGGAGCTGACCGAGCGGACCTGCAAATGGCCCGTAGGCGATCCGGCTACCGAGGATTTCTGGTTCTGCGGTCTGCCCGTGCAACAAGGCAAACCCTATTGCGAGGCCCATGTTGGCGTGGCCTTCCAACCCATGTCAGCCCGCCGCGACCGCCGCCGGTAAGCTGGCCACAGCTCTACAAGATTAGAAGGGCGGGACGTAAAAGTGCCGCCCTTTTTCCTTTGCTGGCGCCGAATCTTGGGTTCAAGCGCCAAGCCGGGCAATATCAGCCCGCGAGGCGGTCTGCCGCTGCCTGGCAGCTAAGCCCTTGCCCTGTGCATGACGGCCATGTGCCAACTTTGCAAAAACCCCCACTCCGCCTCTTTCACCAATCCGTGAGGGGGATTTACGCGCATGCAATAATCTCTAGAGATCAATAGATTGCACCTTTGCGCCGACCGTGCATTGGTAACTTGCCGAGTTCTGCATCCGAAAGGTCCGATGATGCCTGATACGATCCGCGCTGCTGACGCACTGGCCCGCCGTCTGTATGATGCCGGCTGCCGCTATGCCTTTGGCATGCCGGGTGGTGAGGTTTTGACCCTGATAGATGCGCTCGAACAAGCGGGCATCCAGTTTATCCTCGCCAAACACGAGAACGCCGCGGGGTTTATGGCCGAGGGGGTACACCACCGCGATCATGCGCCTGCCATTCTGGTCGGCACCATCGGCCCCGGCACATTGAACGGGGTCAACACCGTGGCAAACGCACTGCAAGATCAGGTGCCGCTGATTGTTCTGTCCGGCTGTGTCGATGCGGATGAGGCGGCCCGCTACACCCATCAGGTCGTTGATCATCAGGCGGTGTTTGCGCCGATCACCAAGGCGACGTTCCGCTTGTCTGCTGGCGCCGCCCATGTGATCGCGGACAAGGCCATTGCCATCGCCACCGAAGGGCGCATGGGCCCGGTTCATATCGACGTGCCCATCGGCGTGGCCGATACCGACATTCCCGCGCTGGCCCCTGCCCGCCGCCGCCCGGCATCACCCAGCATTCCGGCGGAAAAGGATCTGGAAACCGCCCGCAGCTGGCTGGCCGATGCGCGCAAGCCGCTGATGATTGTTGGCGTGGATGCGATGAACCAACACGCCGCGCAAGCGGTGCGCGAGTTCGCCGAAGATCACAACATTCCGGTGATCACCACCTATAAAGCCAAAGGCATGTTGCCCGAGGATCACCCGCTGGCCCTTGGCGGTGCAGGTCTGTCCCCCTTGGCGGACACGCATCTGGTGCCTTTCACACAATCGGCAGATCTGGTCATCTGTGTCGGCTATGACCCCATCGAAATGCGCCCCGGTTGGCGCGATGTCTGGACCCCGGACAGCCAGCGCGTGATCGACATCACCGCCGCACCAAACCACCACTATATGCACCAAAGCACGCTCAATTTCGTGACGGACTGCGCCCCGACCCTTGCCGCCCTCAGTGACGGGCTGGATCCGCGTGCGACATGGGTGGACGGCGAAATTCATCAGCTCAAGACCGCGCTCAGCGCAGCCTTTCCCAATGACGAAGACTGGGGGCCTGCCGCAGTGATCGACACCTGCCGCGCTGTTCTGCCCAAGGGCACCATCGCATCTGCCGACAGCGGTGCGCACCGGATCTTGCTGAGCCAGATGTGGGAATGCCACGCGCCGCGCGATCTTATGCAATCTTCGGCGCTTTGCACCATGGGCTGTGCTGTTCCGATGGCGATCGGCGCAAAACTTGCCGACCCGGAGCGCAATGTCGTGTCGTTCTCCGGCGACGCGGGGTTCCTGATGGTGGCCGGTGAATTGGCAACCGCCGCGGAACTGAGCCTTGCGCCCATTCTTGTGGTCTTTGTCGATGCTTCACTTGCCCTGATCGAGAAAAAGCAGCGAGAGCGGAGGCTTAGCAACTCTGGTGTGGATTTCCCCCGGCACAATTTCGCGGCCATGGGGGTGGCATTTGGCGGCCGCGGCGCGACGGTGCGCAGCCGCAAGGCACTGGAAACCGCGCTTGAACAGGCGATGCAGGCGGACACCTTCACCGTGATTGCCGCCGTGATTGATCGCGGAGCTTATGATGGCCGCATCTGAGCCAAAAGGCGCGTTGGACGGTGTTTTTGTCCTCGACCTCAGTCGCATTTTGGCCGGTCCGACCTGCACACAGATGCTGGGCGATCTCGGCGCAACGGTTATCAAGGTGGAGAACCCGCGCAGTGGCGGCGATGACACCCGTGGCTGGGGTCCGAATTACGCTAGGGGCGCGGATGGCAATCCCACCGATCTGTCAGCCTACTTCATGGCTGCGAATCGGAACAAACACTCCATCGCCGTGGATATTTCCACCGCCGATGGCCAAAAGATCCTGCGCCACCTTGCGGCGCGCGCCGATATTGTGGTGGAGAATTTCAAGCCCGACGGCCTCAGGAAATACGGGCTGGATCACGCCAGCCTGTTGGCCGCGCATCCCGCGCTGATTTATTGCTCCATCTCCGGCTATGGCCAGACCGGCCCCAACCGCGATCAACCCGGCTATGATCTGATGGCGCAAGGGTTCGGCGGGATCATGTCGATCACTGGCGCACCCGATGGGGCCCCGATGAAAGTGGGCGTTGGCATCGCGGATGTGATGTGCGGCATGTATGCCACCATCGGCGTTCTGGCCGCCCTGCGGCATCGCGATCAAACTGGCGAGGGCCAGCATATCGACCTGTCCCTGGTGGACAGCGCCATGGCGTGGCTGATCAACGAAGGTACCAATTTCCTGACCTCCGGAAACTTGCCAGAGCGGCGCGGCAATGCCCACCCCAACATCGTGCCCTATGACGCCTTTGAATGCCGTGACGGGCATATCCTGTTGGCGGTCGGCAATGATGCGCAATTTGCGCGGTTCTGCGATGTAATCGGGCTGAGTGTTCTGGCGGGCGATCCGATGTTCCAGACCAATCTGGCGCGCATCGAAAACCGCACCGCACTGCTGGCGAAAATCGTGCCGGCGATGAAAGAGCGCCCGAAGGCCGAGATGCTGGCCCAATTGCAGGCGGTCAAAGTGCCTTGCGGCCCGATCAACACCATTGCCGAGGCGCTGGCGTCGGATCAGGCACGCGCCCGCGATGCTGTGATCGACATGCCGCGCCCCGACATCGCGGGCGGCATGTTACAACTTTTGGGCAATCCGCTGAAACTGTCGCGCACGCCGGTGCAATACCGTCGCCCGCCGCCGCGATTTGGCCAGGACACCCGTGATGTGCTTGAAACATGGGGGCCGGATGCGCCTCAAAAGGGCGATCCACAGCGATAGACCGCCACCCAAAACAATGCGATCGCGTAAGATCGTGGCACCCAGGCTGACCAACTGACACATTCGCTCACGAAAGCGCAGGCCCGCTTCACGTTGGCGTGTGACACGCGTCAGACCCGTTCATCGGTTTTCAGAATCCCGCTATCCCTTTGCCTTAGAACAGCAATCGCAGAAGGCCACGGTGATGACAGTCGATATTTGCAACGCATCCGTTTCACTGCAAAGTACAGAGGCGCTGACCAATTGGAACGCGATGATCCGCGCGTTTCTGGCACATGGCACCGCCACGCCGCAGCATCTGGGTGCCACGCTGGAGGCTGATCCCGATTTTGCCATGGCCCATGCGGCGAGGGGGCTTTTTTCGCTGATGCTGGGCCGCGCCGAGATGTGGGCGGTGGCCGAGGGGGCGCTGGTTGCTGCAAAGACAGCCCGCGCCGCGCGTCCCGTTTCAGACCGCGAGGCCTGCTGGATCGATGCATTGGAGGCATGGCTGGCAATGCACCCCACCGGCGCGATTGCCGCGCTTGAGAAGGCTCTGCAGGATCAACCCCAAGACACATTATCCGCCAAGGCCAGTCAGGCCATCCGCTTTATCCTTGGGGATGCGGCCGGGATGCGCAGATCAATCGAACGGGTTTTGCCCGCGCATGGGCCGGATCATCCACTGTGCGGTTACGTGCTGGGATGTCACGCCTTCGCGCTTGAGGAAACAGGAGAATACGCCCGCGCCGAACATACGGGCCGGGCCGGTCTGACCTATGCGCCCGACGATGCCTGGGGGCTTCATGCGGTGGCGCATGTGCATGATATGCGGGCTGAGCCGGGCGCTGGGATCACTCTGATCGAAAACCACAAAAGCGCCTGGGACGGATCCAACAATTTCCGCTATCACGTTTGGTGGCACAAGGCGCTGTTACATCTCGACCTTGGTCAGCTTGACGTGGCGCTGTCCCTCTATGACAGCCAGATCCGCGCCGACAAAACCGACGATTACCGCGACATTGCCAATGCAACCTCACTGCTGATGCGGCTTGAGCTTGAGGGCATTGATGTTGGCGCCCGATGGGACGAGCTTGGCGCATTGGCCGCACCACGCATTGACGACGGTTGCCTTGTCTTTGCCGACCTGCACTACATGCTGGCCCTATCCGGCGCCAAGGACGGCGCAGCCGCCGATGCCATGGCCGCCCGCTTTGCCCGCGATGCCAAGGACAGCGGTGAAATGGCCGCCCGCGTGGCCGATCCAGGCCTTGCCGCACTGGAGGGTCTCAACGCCTTTGCCGAGGGCCGCTATGGTGATGCCTTTACCCTGTTGGCGAAAGCCCGCCCAAAAATGCAGAGCATCGGCGGAAGTCATGCCCAGCGCGACGTGTTTGAACGCATGACCATTGACGCAGGACTGCGTGCAGGCCATCTGGATGGCGCAGAAGCGATCCTGCTGGACCGTCTTGCCCTGCGGGCCGGTCATGAGGATCGCTTTACCGCAACCCGATTTGACCGCCTGTCCACAGCCCGCCGCATCCCGGCGCAATAACCATCTGATTTGCGGACCCACCGAACATTATGAGCCTTGCAGCTGCCACATCCGAAATTCCATCCCGCCCGGTGACCGCATTGGGCGCACAATCCGGCACACGGGTGCGCGATCTGCGGCTGGATTTCTTTCGCGGCATTGCGATGTTCATCATCCTGATCGCCCACACCCCCGGAAACCTGCTGACCCTTTGGATACCCGCGCGTTGGGGGTTTTCCGACGCCACCGAGATATTTGTGTTCTGTTCCGGCATGGCCAGCGCCATCGCTTTTGGCGGCGCATTTGTGCGGATGGGTTGGATGTTGGGCACGGCGCGTGTGCTGTTCCGGGTCTGGCAGGTCTATTGGGCGCATGTGGGGCTGTTCTTTGCGACGCTGGCGATGACCGTCTATCTGACAGAGCTGGACATCACCGGGCGCAACTATTGGGGCCAGTTGAACCTGTGGATGATGTTTGTCGAAAGTGACAAATGGGACAACTCCAACATCCTGCTCAGCTTTATGACCCTGCGCTATGTGCCGAATTATTTCGACATTTTGCCGATGTATATGGTGGTTTTGATCATGATGCCGCTGGTGATGGCACTGGCGCGGATCCACCTATGGGCCGTGGCGGGTTTTGTCATACTTGTCTGGTTGATGGCGCAGGATGCCCTTCTTGAGGTCTTCGGCCTTGGACATCTGCATCTGGAGTTCCCGGCGGAGCCCTGGACAGACAGGTCTTGGTTCTTCAATCCGTTCGGCTGGCAGCTGATCTTTTTTACCGGCTTTGCCTTCATGCGCGGCTGGCTGCCCAAGCCGCCGGTTCATAAGATCCTGATCGCCGTGGCGGCATTTGTGGTGCTGGCCAATGTCCCGCTCAGCAGCATTGGCGTGCGCGAATTTGGTTTTGACTGGGCGAAAGACTGGCGGATTACAAACGGCGGGCTGATCAACAAATCGGACTTCGGCATTCTGCGCTATGCACATTTTCTGGCGCTGGCCTATCTGGCATGGGTCGCGGCGGGCGACAAAGGGGCGCGGCTTTTGGCCCGTGGCACCGGCGCTGCGGCGCGGGTCTGGTCAGGCGCCTTGGCGGTGATCCTCAAGGTCGGGCAACAGTCATTGGCGGTCTTTGTTGCCAGTATGTTCATGGCGCGGGTCATGGGTTTCGCGCTGGATGTGCTGGGCCGCAGTCTGGCTGCCACCCTGCTGGTCAATCTGATCGGCGCAGCAATACTGGTGGCGGTGGCCTATGGCGCAGGTTGGTTCAAATCCCAGCCCTGGCGCGCAAAGGCCGGTGCCTGATGCTGCGCCGCGATGTTCTCAAATCTCTGGCCGCACTGGCCGCCCTGCCCGCCGCCGCCTGGGCCGAAGAACCGGGCTTGCAATTGGCAGCCGAGGCCAGCGCCTTTGATCTGGACACCGTTCTGGCCCGCGCCCGCGCCCTGGCCACCAAACCCTACAGCCCGCGCCCGCAGATCCCTGAAAGCTGGCGCAACCTGACCTATGACCAATATCGCAAGATCTGGTTCGATGCCCGCAACGCCCTGTGGGAAAACAGCGATGCCCCCCAGCGGGTTGATGTCTTTCCCCCCGGTCTCTACTTTCCGCAAGCCGTCGCCTTGCATGTGGTGGAGGATGGCCAATCGCGCCCCGTCCGTTTTGACATGGGCGTATTTGACACCACCGACAAGTTCCCCGACGTCGATCTTGACGAGACCCTCGGCTATTCCGGTCTGCGCCTGCGGGCTGAGCTGGAAACAAGCGGCATATTTCAGGAATATGCGGTTTTTCAGGGCGCCAGCTATTTCCGCGGCATTGGCACGGGTGAGATTTACGGGTTGTCTGCGCGTGGGCTCGCGCTCAAAACCGGCGACCCGATGGGCGAGGAATTTCCCGATTTCACCGCTTTTTGGCTGGAAACGCCCGCACCCGGCAGTGACAGCATCGTCCTGCATGCCCTGCTCGACAGCCCGTCCTGCACCGGGGCTTACCGGTTTGAGATCACCCATGGCGCGGTCTTGGAGATGCAGGTTGAGGCCCATGTTTTTGCCCGCACCGACATCACCCATCTTGGCATAGCGCCGCTGACCTCCATGTTCCTGTTTGACGACACCATGCGCCAGCGGTTCTCGGATTTCCGGCCCGCCGTCCATGACAGTGACGGCCTGCTGATCCACAATGGCGCAGGCGAGGTGATCTGGCGGCCACTGGCCAACCCCGCCGCCCTTCAAATCAGTGCCTTTGCCGACAACAATCCGCGCGGTTTTGGCCTGATGCAGCGCAAGCGCAAGTTCTCGGATTTCAATGACCTTGAGGCGCTATACCACAAGCGTCCCGCCGTCTGGATTACACCGGGCGAGGATTGGGGCAAGGGCGCGGTCACGCTGGTCGAGATCCCTGCTGACCTTGAAATTTACGACAACATCGTCGCCTATTGGCGGCCCTCTGCCCCGCTCAAGGCCGGGTCTCAACATCAGATGAGCTATACCCTCCATTGGGGCGCGGATCCGGTTGTCGATGTGCCTGACATGCCGCTAAAGGTTTTGAACACAGCGATGGGCGGCCGTCCCGAAGGCGGACAGATCATCGCAATCGACTTTGAAGATGCCGCCCATGTGCCGGATGACCTGAGCAAGGTTGAGATTATTCTGCGTTCCAGCGCCGGTGACACATCATCCGGCATAGTGCAGCGCAACCCAGAAACCGGCGGTCCGAGATTGGCATTTACCTTCGAGCCCGGCGAGGCGACGCTGGCCGAATTCCGGGCGCAGCTGCGGCTGAACGGCGCCCCCTTAAGCGAGGTTTGGCTCTATCGGTGGACCGCATCATGACCCAGCCACCCTGCCCCCCCAATGCCATGCCGCCCGCCGCGCCACTGGATATGGACGCGCAGGATTTCACCCATGCACCCGCCCGCCGCGCCGAGGCACCCGCTGGCAACAGACGTTGGCGCTTGGCTGTGTTTGGCCCTGCCTGTGTGGGGACACTGGCACTGATGCTTGGCATCTATGGATGGCTGTCCAGCGGCGGCATGACCGGGCTGGAATGGGCCTTGCTGATGATGATCGGACTGACCTTTGTCTGGGTCACGCTGTCGGTCAGCACCGTCGGCGTGGCGATCTCGGCCTTGCTGGCACGGCAGGCGGCAGAGACAAGAAGCCCCGCCGCGATCACACCCATGGATGTCGCTCTGTTGGTCCCGATCTACAACGAAGTTCCTTGGGATGTTTTTGGCAATGCCGCCGCCATGCTGGACGATCTGGCCGCCCGCAAAGGACCGCACAGCTATAGCCTGTTCATCCTGTCCGACACGCGGAACGAAACCATCGCTGCGCAGGAGCGGCAGGCATTTGAACGGTTGCGGGCCACCGCGCCGAAACAGATACCCATCTATTACCGCCGCCGCACCGCCAACACGGACAAGAAGGTCGGCAATCTGGTCAACTGGATCACAGGCTGGGGTGCCGCCTATGAAGGGATGCTTGTGCTGGACGCCGACAGCCTGATGACAGGCCGAGCGATTGAACGCCTGGCCTCCGAACTGGCAAATGATCCTGAGGCCGGTCTGATCCAGAGCTTTCCGATGCTGATTGGGGCCAACACCCTCTTTGCCCGCGTACAGCAGTTTTCCAACATCGCCTATGGCTGGCTTCTGGCCGAGGGGCTGGCGCTTTGGTCACGTAACGAGGGCAACTATTGGGGCCATAACGCGATCATCCGAACCCGTGCCTTTGCCCAAAGCGCGGGCCTGCCGCATCTGCGCGGGCGCAAAGGGCGCAGTGATCTGATCCTCAGCCATGATTTTGTCGAAGCGGGCCTGCTGCGCCGCGCCGGATGGCGTGTGCGGTTCCTGCCCCGCGTCACCGGCAGCTTTGAAGAAACCCCCGGCACGTTGATAGACTATGTTCTGCGCGACCGCCGTTGGTGCCGGGGCAACCTGCAGCATCTGCGACTCCTGCGCACAGCAGGTCTGCATCCGGTATCGCGGTTTCATCTGCTGCATGGCGCGGTGAGCTATCTTCTGTCGCCTGCATGGTTTGTGCTGCTGGTGGTCTGGGCCTTGCTCGGCAAAGACGCTGAAACAAATGTGATCCGATATTTCAACGAGGCCAATCCGCTGTTCCCGGACTGGCCCCCCGCCATGAGCCATATCGACAGTGCCGTGTTTCTGGTGATCATGTACGCGATGTTGCTGGCACCGAAACTGGCCGGTGCCGCGATCATCGCCGCCACACCGACCGCGACACGCAGTTTTGGCGGGCGGCGCCCCTTCCTGATCTCCGTCCTGACCGAAATTGCGCTTTCTATCGCCTATGCGCCGGTCCTGATGATCCAGCAGACCAAAGCCGTGCTGCGGGCCACCTTCACCCGGTCCGAACCATGGGCCCCGCAACAGCGCAGCGCCCAAAGCTATCCGATCACCACGTTGATCAAATTCCACTGGATCGAAACCCTGCTCGGGCTGCTGCTGCTCGCGGGGTTGCTGGCCGGTCTGATATCGCTCTGGCTGGTGCCGATTGTGTTCAGCCTTGTGGCTGCGGTGCCGCTGTCGGCACTCTCCGCGCTGGATGTCTCGCGACTTGGCCTCAAAGGTCTGCGCATGGACAGCCCCAATTCCCTGCGTGAGCCGGCCATTGTGCGCCGCGCCCGCACGGCGCGGTCCAAAATGAAAAATCAGATTTTGGCCGCAGAACAGATCGCGGCAGAATGATCAGGGCTGGCGTACCGGCAATCCGCGACTGATCCACCCCGGCCCGGCGCCGGATCCAACCATACCTTCCGGCACATCCAGAACCTGTTCAAAGCCCGCCTCCCGCAACGCCCTGGCCAGTCGCGCCGACCGCACGCCACGGGCGCAGATCAAGGCCACGGGTTGTGCCCTGTCGCCGTTCACGGCCTCAAGCAGAGCAACAGCAAAGTCATCCCGCCGCATGTCGATAGGCACCGCCGGTTGCGCGATGCCTGTTGCCGCCCATTCCTCGGGCCTGCGAATGTCAATAAGCGTGATCTTCCCGGCATCGGCCTGCGCCAATGCCTCCGGGGCGGTGAGGTCAGCGCTGCCAACCTCCGCCCCGATGTTGTAATATCGTGCGACCCAAAAGACGCTTAGCGTGACCCCCGCCACAGATCCCAGCATGAACCCCCGACGCGGAAACCGCTTTTTGGGCGGAGGGTCAAACGATGGATCGCGCCGGGGTCTGCGCATCAGTTCACAGGCGCGGCGCTGGTGAACTTGGGAATGGCCCGATCAGATGCAGGCGCAGGTTCGATGCTGGTCCAGTTGCCTTCGGCCAGATCGATGTTACCTGGAATGTCTTCTTCCCAAAAACCAACGACGTTCTTGGTGATGTTCAGGTACAGCTTGTCATCCACAATCCGCCACAGGGTCGGGTTGCCCGGAACCTTGCCGCCCTTGGACACGCCATAGGCGCAATGGCCGTCATACTGCGGTGCATATTTGGCCGGATCGGCCAGAAACGCGGTCTTGTTGGCTTCGCTGGAAAAGGCAAATTTTGCCCCGTTGTATTCAGCAGTGATATCCTTGTCCCCGGCAACGGGCGCAGGCTGGCTTTGACCAATGGGGTTTTGAGGCAGATCGAAATAGGCAACCACGTCATAGCCTGAAGCGGCAAAACCGGTGCCGTCGATATACTGATCTCCTGCAAAAGCTTGCGAGGCAAAGGTCAGGGCTGTGGCAGCGGCGGCGATGGAGAGGGTAAAGCGGTTCACGTTTCAATTCCTTTATGAGGCTTCGGTAAAGCCAACCTAGGATCCCGCCCCTGCATTCACATCCCACGAAGCTGTGACCTCGCGCCGATGTGACGGGGCGGTGAATTTCCGCAGGATAACAGAGAGGTTTATTTCAAAATAGGGGGTTTGGAGGGGTCACTGCCCGGTGGCATGCGCGGCGTATGTTGCAATCCCTCGCCCTGCGGCAGGTCAAAGCGCAGCCCAACTCTGGCCAGTTTTTCGACCGTCGGATCATTTGGCGCGAAAAAGCCCACATCCATGGCCCCTGCTTCGATCCCGGAAAACGTGAGCGCCTCAGAGGCGGCCCGAACCAGCGCATCCTGCGCCCGCGGGATCGCCCCGACAAAAGCCAGCAAATGACCGCGCCCACCGCCCGCATAATCCACCGCCACCAAAAATGCGCCCGCCGCCATGCCCGTGGCCGTCGCCAATTTGGCGTCAATTGCGGCGATCAATGTCTCAGGCAAGCCCTTGGGCGGCAGCAAAGCCTCAATCTTGGCCTCCACCTCACCCGCCTCATGGGCCAGGGTATCACGCAGCCATTCCATTGCACCGGCGGGCAGCAGGATTTCTGATGGTGCCACACCGATATTCACGGCCATGCCCAAGGGCTGTCCCTCCAGCATTCCGGCAATCGCCCGTCCTGACAGTGCCACATAGGGCGCCGCCTCGCCCACATAGGCAGCCAGACGCGCCGCGCGGTCGAACACCACAACATAGGCATCGTCCAGCAAAATCGGATTGATCTGATCGCCCTCCGGCTCTGCCTCAAGCAGCATGAACAGCTCGACATCTGCGATCCGCTCGTAAAACCGCAGGCGCGCCGTGTCGTCATCGGGCGCGGCGGTCATCGCGGCATGTGCCTCGTCCAGCGGGGTCAGATCAGTCATGGAGCACCTCGGTCACAGCGGCCCGCAGTCGCGGCACCACTTCTGCCTCGAACCACGGATTTTTCTTCAGCCAACCGGTATTGCGCCAGGACGGGTGAGGCAAGGCAAAGACGCCTTTTGGATGATCCCGCCACCCCGCGACGGATAGGCGCACCGATTGATGGTCCGGCAGATGATATTTCATTGCATAGCCGCCAATCAGCACTGTAAGCCGGATATCCGGCAACAGGTTCAGTGCCTCTGCCCGCCACGTCCTGGCGCAGATCGGTGGCGGCGGCAGGTCGCTGCCGCTGGCATTGTAGCCGGGAAAACAAAACGCCATCGGCAAGATCGCCAGCTTGGATTGGTCATAGAAGGTGTCTTCATCCAGCCCCATCCAGTCGCGCAAACGGGTGCCGGAGGCATCCCAGAACGGCTTGCCACTCTCATGAACCCGCAGCCCTGGCGCCTGTCCCGCGATCAGGATCCGGGCCTCCGGTGCGAACCAGACCACCGGACGCGGCTGATGGCCCGTCGCCGTGGCGGCAAAGCGATCTGCACAGAGAGTACAACGGCGCAGGGGATCACGGATGTCTGTCATGGGCGCAGGATAGCCGATGCCACTGCCGCGCCAAGGCGAAACAGTGAGAAGGCGCGTTCATTTCGAAGATTACCGAAATAAAGCTTGCGTCGCCTCTTCATTTCTATATTTCTAGAAATATGAAAATTGATTCTCCACAAACCCCGCCCCTCACTCTGGCCGCTGCCAGCTTTGCCGCGCTTGGCTCCGAGCAGCGCCTGATGGTCCTGCGCACCTTGGTTCGGGCTGGTCCTGACGGGCTCAGCATCGGACTGCTCGGGGATCGCACCGGCGTGACCGGATCGACCCTGACACATCATCTCAAGCTGTTGGCTGCCGCTGGCCTTGTCAAACAGGAACGGCAGGGCCGCAGCACCATCTGCGCCGCTGTGGCCTATGAAGAGGTGCAGGCGCTGTCCCATTTCCTGCTGACCGAATGCTGCGCGGATGCGGGCAGTCCCTGTGAGGAACACAATCATGGCTGACACAACCCAAACCCAATCCCCGATGAGCCGCCTGAAAATTGGCGCATGGGGGGTAACCGCCCTGATGCTGGCGCTTGTCGCATTGCTTGACTGGCCGCAGCTCATCCCGACGGTGACATTCGCCGCCAAGGCCTTGTCTGGCACCGCCCCCTTTATTCTTTTTGCTGTATTTGCAGTCGCTTACCTCAAAGCCAGCGGGGCGGAAAACCTGCTCGCCCGCGCGTTCGAAGGCAACCCGGCGCGGATGATCGTGATGGCGGCCCTGCTGGGCGGGTTGTCACCCTTTTGTTCCTGCGAGGTCATCCCCTTTATCGCCGCTTTGCTGGCCGTAGGTGCGCCTTTGGGTGCGGTCATGGCCTTTTGGCTGGCCTCCCCGCTGATGGATCCGGCAATGTTCGCCATCACCTCTGGCACCTTGGGATTTGATTTTGCACTGGCCAAAACCATCGCTGCCGTTGGCATCGGGATGCTGGGCGGTTTTGGCGTCATGCTGGCCGCGAACACCCCGCTTTTTGCTGATCCGCTGAAGGAACGCCCCAGTGTTGGTGGCTGCTGCGGCGTACAAAAACCGTTCTCCGGCCAAACTGTTTGGAAGTTCTGGCCCGAGCCGGGCCGCCGCGCGGTGTTTTCCGAAACCGCCCGCGAGAATGCGCTGTTTCTCTTCAAATGGCTGACCCTTGCCTATGTGATCGAGGCATTGATGCTGCACTATATCCCGGCCGAGATGATCGTATCCGTCTTGGGCGGTGAGGGGCTGATGCCGATCCTGCTTGGCGCATTGGTGGGCGCACCGGCCTATCTCAACGGTTATGCCGCTGTGCCGCTGGTGGACGCCCTTCTGGCCCAAGGCATGACCCAGGGCGCGGCGATGTCCTTTGTCATCGCGGGCGGCGTCAGCTGTATCCCGGCGGCAATCGCGGTCTGGGCCTTGGTCAAACCACGGGTCTTTATAGCCTATCTCGGCTTTGCCCTGATCGGCGCGATGATCGCGGGTCTTGCTTGGCAAGCCGTCGCCTGAGCCACTGATGGCCTTGCCCCCTGCAGCCTGCTCAGGCAGTGCTGCGGGGGGCTCGATTTTTGAACAGTAGATCCGGTTTTCGGCCCGTGGGAGGCATATTCTCACCCACTTTCCGCACCGAATTGGTGCCACACCTCCACAATTGCGCGGTAAAGCACGCCAAAGGCTTCCGATCATTGTACTTTTCCAAGAAAATGGGACATAGTGCAGAAAAACGCGGTAAATAGGCCTTTAAGACACCTCTGCTAAGGAGGGACAGGCCCAATAACAGGCGGCACCGGAGCAGGGCATGCTGGAGTTTGAGAATGTATCCAAGTCCTTTTGGACGGGATCGCAGCACAAGGTCATTCTTGACCATGTGTCTTTTCGCGTGGACCTGGGCAATTCTCTGGGAATCCTCGCCCCCAACGGCACTGGTAAATCGACACTTATCAATATGATGGCCGGTTTGGAGAAACCCGATGAGGGTGAAATCCGCCGTGGCTGCAACATCTCCTTTCCGCTGGGGTTCATGGGCGGTGTTGTCGGCAAGGTTTCCGCCATGGAAAACGCTCGATACATCGCGCGGCTTTATGGGCTCGACCCCGATTATGTCGAAAGCTTCTGCCGCTGGCTGTGTGGGTTGGGCGAATATTTTGACCAACCGCTGGGCACCTATTCCTCCGGCATGCGATCGCGGTTCACATTCTCGCTGATGCTGGCGCTGGATTTCGACATCTACCTGATCGACGAGGGCATGCCGTCAACCACGGATATGGAGTTCAACCGTAAGGCCGGTGAAATCCTGCAGGAACGTCTGCGCACCACCACGATCATCATTGTCTCGCACCAAGCGCAGACCTTGGAAAAATTTGCCCGCTCGGCGGCCGTCCTGTTGGGCGGGAAACTTTACATGTTTGACACCTTGGAAGAAGCGAAACAGCTCTATGACTACGAAACCCAAGGCTAGAAAATTCCGCATCAAGCGGAGCGCCTCACCCACGCACAGCCAGCCTGCCGATACGCCGGAGCATGTGCAGCGCCCGCAAGCCAAGGAGCAATACGGCGAGCCGCCCGTTGCATTGCAACGCCGCGCCGCCGCGCATGCAGCCCCCCGCGCCGTGCCGCCGCCCGAAGCGGCGCATCACGAACCGCCACGCCAGGCCGCCCCCCGTCGCGACGCGCCGCAAGCCGCACCGCCACGGCAGCAACCTGCCCCCACACCGGCGCCCCCCCCGCAGCCACAGCGTAGGCCAGCGGGCGATCATGCTCAAACTCATGCGCCAGAGCAAACCCGCCATGCCCCTCGGCCAGAGGCCACGCCAACACCGCCACAAAAGGACGCGGTGCCCAGCCAGCCACCGGGCGGCGAGACAGATATCGATGCGATCCGGCGTGAAGGCCTTACGGGACGGCAGTTGCGCATGGCCCGCCGGGTGGCCCAAAAACACGGGCTGGCCCCAACATCCGATTTTGACGCGGTGCGCCTGCTGCGGGAACAAGGCATCGACCCGTTCCAACGCTCCAACATGCTGGAACTGGTTGTGCCAAACAACGATGGACAGCCCCCCGCCAACCCGGCAGGTGCGCCCAAGCCACCTGCCAACACCCCGCAGCCCAATGCCAAGGGCGGGCGCATTCAATTGCCGCAAACCACGCCAGTTGGCAGCAACACTCTGCCCTCCACCGAACAGCTCTCTCCAGCAGAGCGGCGCGAACATGAAATCTCGCAAATTCAACGGGACATTACCCTGCGCCGTCGTCGCAAGCTGGCCCTGTTGCTGGCCCGGCTCTCCGCCTTTGTATTGCTGCCTACGCTGATTGCGGGGATCTATTTCTACAAGATCGCCTCGCCGATGTATGCCACCAACAGCCAGTTCCTGATCATCCAAAGTGAGGGCGGCGGCGGTGCCAGCCCCTTTGGCGGGATTCTACCCACGCAATTTGCCAACAGCGCCGACAGCATCGCAACGCAGGCCTACCTGCAATCCAAGGATGCGATGCTCAAGCTGGACGAAGACACAGGATTCAAGGCACATTTTTCAGATCCCTCGATCGACGTTGTGCAACGGCTCAAAGAAAACCCGACCAACGAAGAGGCCTATAAAGTCTATAAAAAGAACGTCAAAATCGGCTATGACCCTACTGAGGGCGTGATCCGCATGGAAGTGATCGCTGCCGATCCGCAGGTCTCTGCCGCCTTTTCCGAAAGCCTGCTGGAATACGCCGAAGACCGCGTCAACGAACTGTCTAAGCAAAAGCGTGAAGACGGGATGCGCGACGCGTTGGCCGGCTTCGAAACCGCGCAGAAGAACCGCCGCGACACGCAGGAGGCATTGATCCGTCTGCAAATTGAAAACGGCGTTGATCCCGAGGCCGAGATCGTCGCAATCCGCGCCCAGATCACCACTTATGAGGGGCTGTTGATCGAAAAGGAGCTGGCCTTGTCGGCCCTTCTGGACAACCCGCGCCCCAACAAGGCCAAGGTGGATGGCGCGCGCAGCGACGTGCGCCGCCTCAAGGAACAGCTTGCCAAATTGAATGTGAAAATGAACTCCGCCACCGAAGGTGAGAATTCCTTGGCCAAGCAGGCGGTGACCATGCAATTGGCCAAGGCCGATCTTGCCGCCGCAGACATGGTGCTGCAATCGGCACAAACCGCGATGGAGCAAGCCCGGACAGAGGCCAACCGCCAGGTCCGCTATCTGACCGTCGCCGTGCAGCCCGTCGCCCCGCAAGAGCCGACATATCCCCGCCGATTCGAGAACACGATCTTGGCTTTCCTGATCTTTGCAGGCATCTACCTGATGTTGTCCCTGACAGCCTCCATTCTCAGAGAACAGGTAACCTCATGACCCAAGTAACCATCCGTGACGTGATTGTCGGCAATGATCGCCCCCTGACCGTGATCGCCGGCCCCTGCCAGCTTGAAAGCGAAGATCACGCCCAGATGATTGCCGGCAAAATGAAAGAGGCCTGCGCCGCCGCCGGGGCGCAGTACATTTTCAAAGCCAGCTATGACAAGGCCAACCGCACTTCGCTGTCTGGCAAACGCGGTTTGGGGATTGATCAGGGCCTCAAGGTGCTGCAGTCGGTTGGCAAGGCACTGGATGTACCTGTGCTCACGGATGTCCACACCGAGGCCCAATGCGCCATCGCCGCAGATGCGGTCGATGTGCTGCAAATCCCTGCCTTCCTGTGCCGCCAGACCGACATACTTTTGGCCGCAGGCAACACCGGCGCTGCGGTGAATGTGAAAAAGGGCCAATGGCTCGCCCCTTGGGAAATGGGCAACATCGTCGACAAGATCAAATCGACCGGCAATGAGAAAATCCTGCTGACCGAACGCGGCACCGCCTTTGGCTACAACACATTGGTAACGGACATGCGCGGCCTGCCGCAGATGGCGCAAACGGGCTATCCGGTGGTGATGGACGCCACGCACGCGGTTGCCAGCCCCGGCGGCAAGGGGACCTCATCGGGCGGGCAGCGCGAATTTGCCCCGGTGCTGGCCCGCGCGGCTGTGTCTATCGGCGTGGCGGCGGTGTTCCTCGAAACCCACGAAGATCCGGACAACGCGCCCAGCGACGGCCCCAACATGATCTATCTCGACCAGATGCCCGATCTGATCACCACATTGATGAAGTTTGACGCGCTGGCCAAACAGCACCCTATGACATTTTAATCGACCCAATTTGCGAGATCTGACGTGACAAAACCGGCACCAACCGTGACCCAGAACACCTGGGAATTCCTGCGCGATGCGATGATCACCCCCACGGGGTTCCGCGAATATGACGCCCGTTGGAAATACCCAGATGACATCAACCTGCCCGGCATCACCGCCCTCGGCCTCGGCCTTGGCACCCAGATGCAGCGGCGCGGGATTGAACCCGTGATCGCCGTCGGCAACGATTATCGCGACTATTCCCTGGCGATCAAAAACGCGCTGATGCTCGGGCTGATGCAGGCCGGAATCCACGTCAAGGACATCGGCCCTGCCCTGTCGCCCATGGCCTATTTCGCGCAGTTCCACTTGGATGCGCCTGCAGTGGCCATGGTCACGGCCAGCCATAACCCCAACGGCTGGACCGGGGTCAAAATGGGCTTTGAACGCCCGCTGACCCATGGTCCAGACGAGATGTCCGAACTGCGCGACATCGTCCTGAACGGAGAAGGCAATCCCCAAAGCGGCGGCCGTTACGAATTTATCCATGGTGTGCGCGAGGCCTATCTCGACGATCTGGTTGGCGACTTCAAAATGTCCCGCAAGCTCAAGGTCGTCTGCGCCACCGGCAATGGCACCGCCTCTGCCTTCGCGCCCGAACTCTTTGCACGCCTCGGCGTCGAAGTTGTGCCCAGCCACAACGCGCTGGATTACACTTTCCCGCACTACAACCCAAACCCCGAAGCCATGGAAATGCTCCACGACATGAGCGCCTCGGTCAAAGCATCCGGCGCAGACTTCGCGCTTGGCTTTGACGGCGATGGCGACCGCTGCGGCGTGGTGGATGACGAAGGTGAGGAAATCTTCGCCGACAAGGTTGGCGTAATCATGGCCCGTGATCTGGCCAAACTCTATCCCAATGCCACCTTTGTTGCAGACGTGAAATCAACTGGCCTCTTTGCCTCGGACCCCGAGCTTCAGAAACACGGTATCAAAGCCGACTACTGGAAAACCGGTCATTCCCACATGAAGCGCCGGGTGAAAGAGATCGGCGCATTGGCGGGGTTTGAGAAATCCGGCCATTACTTCCTCGCCGAACCCATTGGCCGCGGCTATGACTGCGGCATGCGCGTCGCGGTCGAGATCTGCAAACTCATGGACCGCAACCCCAACATGTCGATGTCCGACTTGCGCAAGGCCCTGCCGCAAACCTGGGCCACGCCCACCATGTCGCCCTATGCCGCCGACACCGAAAAATACGACATCCTCGCAAGGCTGGTGGACAGGCTTGTCGCCAAACACGCCGCAGGCGAACAGATCGCAGGCCGCGCCATCAAAGACGTTGTGACAGTCAACGGCGCCCGTGTGATCCTCGACAACGGCGCATGGGGGCTGATCCGCGCCTCGTCAAACACGCCCAATCTTGTGGTCGTCTGCGAAAGCCCCGCATCAGAAGCCGAAATGCGCGCAATCTTTAAGGATCTGGATGCCGTGATCCGCACCGAGCAGGGCGTGGGGGATTACGACCAAACCATCTGATCCGGCCCTTCTTCATTTGGCCAGAAAAACCTCTGGGGGGTTTGGGGGGCAAAGCCCCCCATCCAAAAATAGATCAAATGCAGCGCAGCTGCTCAATTGCCATGGGCCGCGCCGCAAAACGCCGCGATCTTCGATGTATCTTTTGCGCCGGGCGCATGCTCCACCCCGGATGACACATCCACCTGATTTGCGCCGGTCATCGCAATCGCCTCTTCCACATTGTCCGGCGTCAATCCTCCGGCCAACATCCATGGCACCGGCCAGCGGCGCCCGGCAATCAAACGCCAGTCAAAGGCCAACCCGTTGCCGCCGGGCAGCGCAGCGTCTTTCGGCGGCTTGGCATCCACAAGGATCTGATCGGCAACCTGCATATAGGCCTCAAGCGCGGGCAGATCGCTGGCATCGGCAATCCCGACCGCCTTCATCACCGGCAGGCCATAACGCGCCTTGATCTCAAGAACCCGCGCAGGGCTTTCCTTGCCATGTAGTTGCAGCATATCAAGCGGGACTTCGGCCAGCAGCCGGTCAAGGAATGCATCCTCTGCATCCACTACCAGCGCCACCTTGCAAATCCCTTCCGGGATCAGCGCGGCCAACGCCGCAGCATCCGGCAAGGAAATATGGCGGGGAGATTTCTCAAAGAACACCAATCCGACATAGCGCGCGCCCGCCACCACGGCGGCGTCCAAAGCCGCGCGATCGGTCAGACCGCAGATTTTGACATTTACATGTGCAGGCATGATCTGCCTCAGCTGGCCTCGTCAAGCAGCGCGAGAACCTCGTCCTTGCCCTGATGCTTTTCGCCCTTAAGCCGGGCGACCTCACGCTCCAGCCGGCGCATTTCGCGGGCCTGCCGCGCCGCTTCTGCACGTTGGCCGTATTCGCGGATCCATTCCCAGATAAAGCCAACCAACAGGCCGGCGACAATGCTACCAAGGATCACCAGAAACAGCGGCAGTTCGATCTGCGGGTTCACCGCAAACCAATGTGACACCTCTGTGGGCAGGATCTTGAGCGGCACAATCGCACGATTGGCCAGCGCAACAGAGATGAGCGCCACCGCAAAGATGGCAATACAAAAATAGCGAACGTAACGCATCAGGCTTTCCCGTTTAACCGATCCCGCAGCAGCTTGCCGGTTTTGAAGAAGGGCACATGTTTTTCCTCAACATTGACCGCTTCGCCGGTGCGCGGGTTACGGCCCACTCTGGCATCCCGCTTCTTGACGGAAAACGCGCCAAATCCGCGCAGCTCAACACGGTCGCCCTGCGCCATCGCGCTGGTGATCTCGTCAAAGATGGTATTCACGATCCGCTCAACATCGCGTTGGTACAAATGTGGATTGTCGTCTGCAATTTTCTGGATCAGTTCTGACCGGATCATCGAATTATCCCCCCCGAGACGTCTATATGTTTTTTTGCTGCTAAAAGACGACTATAGGAAGAAACCTTTCAATCGGGAAGTGATCCTTGCGCCCCCCGGTCGGGTTTTTTCGGCAGAAGGCACTGTTTTCAGGCAATTTTCCGCTGGCTCCTCCGGCGTTTTGGCTATTCTGGCTGGAAATTGCGCCCTTCATCCATCTTCAGATCCGGGCGATTCGCAAAAAAATAGCCCCGCAACATGCGCTGCGGGGCCACCTTAATCTATGCAATGGGATCTAGCAGATCACTCGTCGCCCTTCAGCGCCGCACCAAGGATATCACCCAAGGATGCGCCGGAATCGGAGGAACCATACTGTTCAACCGCTTCTTTCTCTTCGGCGATTTCGCGGGCCTTGATAGACACGCCCAAACGGTGTGCCTTGGCGTCCACGTTGGTAATGCGCACGTCAACCTTGTCACCGACCGAGAAACGCTCTGGGCGCTGCTCTGCACGGTCACGGGACAGATCGGAGCGACGGATGAAGGATTTCATGCCTTCATATTCCACTTCGATTCCGCCCTCTTCGATCGAGGTCACGTTCACGGTCACGATGGAGCCGCGCTTCACGCCGCCAACCGCTTCTGCGAACTTGTCGCCACCGACGCCTTTGATGGAGAGCGAGATACGCTCTTTCTCAACGTCAACCTCGGAGACAACGGCCTGAACCATGTCGCCCTTGCGGTAGTTCTGGATCGCGTCTTCGCCGCGCTCGTCCCAGCTGAGGTCAGACAGGTGCACCATGCCGTCGATGTCGCCTGGCAGGCCAACAAACAGACCGAATTCGGTGATGTTTTTGACTTCGCCTTCAACTTCTGTGCCTTCAGGGTGTGTTTCTGCAAACACTTCCCATGGGTTGCGCATGGTCTGCTTGAGACCAAGGGAAACGCGGCGCTTGGCACCGTCGATTTCCAGAACCATGACTTCGACTTCCTGAGATGTGGAAACGATCTTGCCTGGGTGTACGTTCTTTTTGGTCCAGGACATTTCGGACACGTGAACGAGACCTTCAACACCGGGCTCCAGCTCAACAAAGGCACCGTAATCGGTGATGTTGGTCACGCGGCCAGTGTGCGAGGATTCCAGCGGGTATTTCGCGGCAACCAGATCCCATGGATCTTCTTGCAACTGCTTCATGCCCAAGGAGATACGATGTGTCTCTTTGTTGATCTTGATGACCTGAACCTTGATGGTTTCGCCAATTGTCAGGATCTCGGATGGGTGGTTCACACGGCGCCACGCCATGTCTGTGACGTGCAGCAAGCCGTCAACACCGCCCAGATCAACAAACGCACCATATTCGGTGATGTTCTTGACCACACCGTCAACAGTCTGACCTTCGGTCAGGTTGCCGATCACTTCGGCACGCTGCTCGGCACGGGACTCTTCGAGGATCGCACGACGCGAGACAACGATGTTGCCGCGGCGACGGTCCATCTTCAGAACCTGGAATGGCTGCTTGAGACCCATCAATGGGCCGGCATCGCGCACGGGGCGCACATCAACCTGAGAGCCGGGCAGGAACGCAACCGCGCCGCCCAGATCAACGGTAAAGCCACCTTTGACGCGGCCAAAGATCGCGCCTTCGACACGCTCTTCTGCGGCATAGGCTTTTTCCAGACGATCCCATGCTTCTTCGCGGCGGGCCATCTCACGAGAAATAACCGCTTCACCGCGGGAGTTTTCGACCTGACGCAGGAAGACTTCTACCTCGTCGCCGACTTCAACTTTGGGAGCTTCGCCTGGTTCGGCAAATTCTTTCAGCTCAACGCGGCCTTCCATCTTGTAGCCTACGTCGATGATGGCCTGGCCCGCTTCGATCGCGATCACCTTGCCTTTAACTACGGAACCCTCTTCGGGGGTGTCCATTTCGAAGCTTTCGTTCAAGAGTGCTTCAAACTCGTCCATCATATTCGCCATGTAGCGTATTTTTCCTAATCTAGACTTGTTTTCTGGCCGTGCGGTTGTCTCCGCCGGTCTTGGAATGAAATTGGTCTGCCGAACGGGCATCAAACACAAACGAAAGAGGGCCGGTTGAAACCGACCCTGCCCGCAAATTGTGTCCGAAGCTGTATCCGCCCCTTAGACAGACGCGCGTATAGGCCAAATACCCCTGCACTGCAAGGGCCAAAGCCCCATTTGTCTGCCCCGGCGCTGTGCCAATGGGCCGGTCCGATCACCGGTTTCCAGCCGCGCCGCTGCCCGAGCGCAAAAAATCCGGAATTTAGGGCCCGATGCCTTTCATGAAATAGCCTATGCTCTGTTGTCTGGCATTCGATCCAGAACCTTCTCGATCAAGGCAACGACTTCCGCCACTGCATCGGCTATCGCCATATTCGACGTATCAATCCGCACCGCATCTGTCGCCGGTTTGAGCGGTGCATCGGCGCGTCCCATATCCCGCGCATCCCGCGCCAGCACGTCTTTCAACACCTCTTCCGGCGTCACATCCATGCCCTTGCCTGCCAGCTCAGCATAGCGGCGTTCGGCACGTATTTCGGCATCTGCGGTGACAAACAGTTTCACCTGCGCCTGCGGGCAAATCACCGTCCCGATGTCGCGCCCATCCAGAACCGCACCGCCTGCCCGCGCCGCAAAACTGCGCTGAAAATCGATCAAAGCCGCCCGCACTTCGGGGATCGCCGCAACCCGGCTGGCCTCCTGCGCCACAGAGGGGCGGCGCAGATCGTCATGCTCCAGATCCCCCGGCACCAGCGCCCGCGCGGCCTCTTGAGGCGGCTGCCCCTGCAAGGTTTTTGCCGCAACCGCCCGATACAGCAAACCGGTGTCCAGATGCGCAAAACCGAAATGCGCTGCCACGGCCTTGGAAATTGTGCCCTTGCCAGAGGCCGCAGGCCCGTCAATTGCCACGGTAAAGCCGTTTGTTGTCATGACCCGCTCCTTGCGCGTTGTTTTGGTGCCCATCGCCATGCCCAAAGACAAATGGCACATGCCAGCGCGAGAAAGCTCCATTTCGCCATAGTGAACCCGCTGGCCAGCGTCACCGTTTCTGCATCCAACGCCGCACTGCGCAACATATCGGCCACCAAGGCATTCTCTACCAGATCCATCACCAGATAAGCCGCAGGAATGATGAGTAACGACAGGCGCATTGCCGGATGAACCCCAGGTGCCTGCCCCCAAAGAACCCCCGACAGAAAAAACGTCAGAAGCACCGGAAACACGGTATCCAGCCAGCGAAACCATCCCAGATAGAGCTGCTTTTGCCCCGCATCCAGCACACCGAGATAGGCCTGCGCCTCTGCCAGAGTATATCCGCCAAGCCGGCTGTCAAAAATTAGCATCCCGTCTGGCTCCAGCCACCCTTTCGACAATGCCGCCAACACCAGAAAAAGCACAAGCGAGATCGCGCAGGACAGTTTGACCAAACGGCCCAGCGTCATCAGCCCGCGTTGCGCGTCACCTGCGCACCCAGCTTTTGCATCAACGGCTCAAAAATCGGGAATGACGTGGCAATCGGCCCGCCGTCATCCAACTGCACCGGCTGCTGCGACGCCATGCCCAGGATCATGAATGACATCGCAATCCGGTGATCGAGATGGCTGGCGCAGGTCGCGCCGCCAGGCACATTGCCGTGACCGCGCCCGGTGACGATCCACCAGTCAGGTCCATCCTCAACCTCAATGCCATTGGCCCGCAAACCCGTGGCCATCGCGTCAATGCGGTCGCTTTCCTTCACGCGCAACTCTTTCACACCGCGCATCACAGTCTGCCCCTCGGCAAAGGCGGCAACAACCGACAATACCGGATACTCATCAATCATCGACGCGGCACGTTCCGGTGGCACTTCGATCCCCTTGAGGTTCGGCGAAAACCGCGCCCGCAGATCGGCAACCGGCTCACCGCCCTCTTCGCGCTCATTCTCGTAGGTCAGATCCGCACCCATCTCTCGCAGCGTGGTAAAGACACCGGCCCGCGTCGGGTTCAACCCGATCCCCGGCACCAGGACATCCGACCCCGGCACGATCAGCGCGGCACAAACCGGAAAGGCCGCCGAAGACGGATCACGCGGCACATCAATATGCTGAGGCTTTAACTCGGGCTGCCCCTTCAGGGTGATCACACGCCCTTCGTCTGTCTGTTCTACAGTGATCTCTGCGCCAAAACCGGCCAGCATCCGCTCCGTGTGGTCGCGTGTTGCTTCGGCCTCAACCACCACGGTCTGACCCGGCGTGTTCAACCCGGCCAGCAAGACCGCTGATTTGACCTGCGCCGACGGCACCGGCACCTCGTAAAGCACAGGCACAGGATCACCTGCACCCACCAATGTCATCGGCAAACGTCCACCCTTGCGGCCCACGGACTGACAACCAAACAGCGCCAAAGGGTCGGTGATCCGGGCCATGGGCCGGCCATTCAAACTGGCATCACCGGTAAAAGTTGCCGTGATTGGCGATGTCGCCATTGCCCCCATGATCAGCCGCACACCGGTACCGGAATTGCCGCAATCGATCACGTTCTCAGGCTCGGCGAAACCGCCCACGCCAACCCCATGCACCGACCAGGATCCGCCGCCGTGATCCGTCACCTCTGCGCCGAAGGCCCGCATGGCCTTGGCCGTATCAAGCACGTCCTGCCCTTCCAGCAATCCGGTGATCGTGGTCTCGCCCACCGCCATCGCACCCAAAATCAATGATCTGTGCGAAATCGACTTGTCACCTGGTACCTCGGCCACGCCGGACAGAGGCCCACAGGCGGTAGAAGTCATGGGAATGGGGGCACCGTGGCTCGACATGTTAGCGTCCTTACTTTGTTCAAAGTGCTTCTATCGCAGCCTTGAAACCACGTCCATGCCATCCGCAACGGCGCCGGCACCAAACTTCATTTGGCCCAAAAACCTCTGGGGGAGTTTAAGGGGCCAGTGCCCCTCATCAGCAAAACAAAATCGAATGCGGGCCTTCCCGCACAATCGGATCAAGTCTTGCGGAAGGTCAGGTAGTGCGGTGTCCGCCCTTCGCGCAGAGCCTTTTGCTCATACCGGGTCGAAAGCCAATCATCCCATGGCTGCCGCCAATCCTCCGGCCCTTCGGCCAGCCACTCAAACCCGAACTGCGGCACCTGCTCCAATGTCTGGCGCACGTAGTCCTCGATATCCGTAGCCACCCGAAACATCGCACCGGGCTTCAGCACCCGCGCCAGTGGCTCAAGATGCTCCGGCGTGACGAATCGCCGGCGGTGATGCCGTGATTTTGGCCAGGGATCGGGATAAAGCAGAAACGCCCGGTCAATCGACGCCTCTTCCAACACATCAAACATATCGCGCACATCACCGGGGTGGATTGCCAGATTGCCGACACCCGCGCGGCGGATCTTGCCCAAGAGCATCGCAACCCCGTTGATATAGGGCTCGCAGCCGATGATCCCGACATCGGGATTCTGCACCGCCTGATGCACCAGATGTTCACCGCCGCCAAAACCGATCTCAAGCCAAACCGGCTTGCCATCAAAGAGGCCTTGCAAATCCAGAGGGTCGCGCTGCGGATTGTCTTCCCAGCTGACCGGACCGGGCGACAACCCGTCCAGATCCTGCTCAATATACCCCTGTTGGGATTTCTTGAGCGATTTGCCTTTGAGGCGACCATAGAAATTGCGGCGGGGGCGTATTGGCTGTGTCATGCGCTGCCTTTACCGAAGCCCGCGCCCTGCTGCAACGGGCGCATTAAGGCTTGGGTAATAACCTCGCGCCTATAAACGGGCAATCTTGTTGAAAGGACGCTCCTTGCCCAGCCCCTCACCCCTGCGGCCACATGGATCTGTCACCAATGGCCAACCGACATCGGTTCTCATCCTGGATGACGAACGGTTTGACAGGCACCGTCTGGCCCGATTCTGTTCGGGCCTCGATTTTCCCTGCGCGGTGTCCAACGCCAGCAGCCTCAACGATTTTCGCAGCCGCATCGAAGAAAGCACATTCTCGCTGATCTTGATTGATTACTATCTGCCCGACGGCAATGGACTGGATGCACTGGAACTGGTGCGCCTGTCGCCGCGCAACCTGAACACCGCCACGATCATGATCACAGGGCTTGGTCAGGACAATATCGAACAACAGGCGCTCGATTGGGGCTGTGCCGATTATCTGACCAAGGACGAACTGTCCTCGGCCACCTTTCAACGCGCTGTCGGCAACGCCCTTCAAAAATCAGAACTGACCATCGCTGTCGAAACCCAGACCTACGCCCGTCAGGAGGTGGAAAGGGTGCTTGAACATTTCGCCGGCCAATGTGCCCGCGACATCAAACCCATGGTCAGCCGCATGATGCGGCAATTGCGGGATCTGCGCTCAGGCGCGGAACGCGCAGGGGCCCCGCAACTGGATCAGTTTGACCGGATTGACAGCTCTTGCATGATTTTGTGGGAATTCCTGATCGAGATGGAGCGCTATCAGGGCGAAGCTTTGGTTGGCGGGATGCTGACGCCGCTCAGCGAAGCCGCGCAGGAGGATCTGGCCGCGCCGCGCAAACCGCCCTCTCCATTCGCCCGAATGCCGCACTGATCCTGCACACAACCGAAAAGGGCCGCGATAGCGGCCCCTTCTTTACATACTTTGAAGGTTTGGACTGCCGATCAAACGGCGGCTTTCAGCGCCTCTGCCAGGTCAGTCTTTTCCCAGCTGAAGCCACCATCCTCTTGCGGGGCGCGGCCAAAGTGGCCGTAAGCCGCCGTGCGCTGATAGATCGGGCGGTTCAGCTGCAGATGTTCGCGAATGCCGCGCGGCGTCAGGTCCATCGTGGCACCAATCGCCTTTTCGATGTCCTCGTCGCGCACTTGGCCGGTGCCAAAAGTGTCACAATAGATCGACAATGGCTTGCTCACCCCAATCGCATAGCTGAGCTGGATCGTGCATTTGCTGGCCATACCGGAGGCCACAACATTCTTGGCCAGATATCGGGCCGCATAAGCCGCCGACCGGTCAACCTTGGTCGGGTCTTTGCCGGAAAACGCGCCGCCACCATGCGGGGCCGCGCCGCCATAGGTATCCACGATGATCTTGCGTCCGGTGAGGCCCGCATCGCCGTCCGGTCCGCCGATCACAAATTTACCGGTGGGGTTCACCCACCATTCGGTCGCATCGGTGATCCAGCCGTCGGGCAGTTGCTCGCGGATGTAAGGCTCGACAATGGCGCGGATGTCATCGCTGGTCTGGCTTTCGTCCGCATGCTGTGTCGACAGAACAATGGACGTCACGCCAACCGGCTTGCCATTTTCATAACGCACAGACAGCTGGCTTTTGGCATCTGGGCGCAGAGTTGGCTCTGTCCCGTCTTTGCGAACTTCGGCCAAGCGGCGCAGGATCGCATGAGCGTAATGAATCGGCGCTGGCATCAATTCGGGTGTCTCATCGGTCGCAAAACCGAACATGATCCCCTGATCGCCCGCGCCTTCATCTTTGTTGGCAGAGGCATCAACACCCTGCGCGATATGAGCAGATTGCCCATGCAACAGGTTGGTGATCTCGCAGGTGGCGTGGTGGAATTTGTCCTGCTCGTAACCGATGTCTTTGATACAAGCCCGCGCAATGTCCTCGATCTGATCAAGATATTCCCCCAGCTTTTTCTTGTCGCTGAGCCCAACCTCGCCGCCGATGACCACGCGGTTCGTGGTGGCAAAGGTTTCGGCCGCCACCCGCGCCTCGGGCTCTTCGCTCAGGAAGGCATCGAGAACCGCATCCGAAATCCGGTCACAGACCTTATCGGGGTGGCCTTCGGAAACGGATTCCGAAGTAAAAACATAATTCTGTCGGGACATATCGTGCTCCAATAGATAAAAAACTGCCACGTCAGGAAGCCGTTGTGGCATATCTGTTCGGCTTATCGGCGCAGGCCAGCAGGGTCAATCTTTAACTGCGGCGACGGCCGAGTGCCGCAGCGGCCAAGGCCAGAACAAGCAAGATCGCAAGCGGCAGATCGCCCGTGCGCGCGTAAAGCGTCGCAGGTGCAGCGGCGGGCAGGACCGCATCCACAAAGCCGGATGTGTTCAGCGGCAATGATGCTGTCACACGGCCCCAAGGGTCAATCATTGCAGAAATGCCCGTGTTTGCCGCCCGCGCCAGCGGCAACCCCTGTTCCATTGCCCGCATACGCGCCTGCGCCAGATGCTGTTTCGGTCCGGCCCCTTTGCCGAACCACGCATCATTGGTGATCTGGATCAGAAAGGCAGGCCGCTGGGGCGCGCCGTTCACATCATGGGCAAAAACCGCCTCATAACAAATCAATGGCAAGGCCTGCCCCAAAACCCCGAAATCCAGCAGTTCAGGCCCAGGGCCGGCCGAAAATCCCGCCCCGTTTTGCGGGGCCAAGCCATGGATCCCGATCCGGGCCAGCAAATCGCCAAACGGCATATATTCGCCAAAGGGCACAAGATGATGTTTGTCATAGGTCTGCGTCACCGTACCTTGCGGATCCAGCACCACCATGGAGTTGAAAAACCGCAAATCTCGGGTGCGTTGAACACCCAATGTGACGGTGGCCTGTCCCCCCGCTTCGGCAATGGGGGCCAATGCCTCTTCGCCGTAGGGCAAGGCCCATGGGATCGCGGTTTCAGGCCAGATGACCAGATCAGGCGCTTGTCCAGATGCATGCGGCGGCGCTGCGGTCAGCTCCAACTGACGGTAATAGAATGTGTAGGCCTTGTCCGGATCCCATTTGTCTTTCTGCGGCGCGTTTGGCTGGATCAGGCGCAGGGTATGATCGGTCATCGGCGCGGTCGGCGCATAGGGCGGCAAGAGCAAAAGTGCAGCGGCGGCAGCAGCGCTGATCCCACCGACGAAACGTGCAGCGCCATGACGAGTTGCACCAGCGGCGAGCGCGGCACAGATGAGCAAGGCCAGGTTCACCCCGTGCGGCCCCACAAAGGCCAGCCCCTGCCCCGCCGCCACATCAACCAAGGCTTGCGCCGGTGTGGCCCAGGGAAAACCGGTAAAGATATAGGCACGGATCATCTCTGCCGCCGCCAGACATAGCGCAACAGGCCATAGGCTCTTGCGTGACAGGTACCGCCCGCCGGCAAAAGCCGCCCCCCAGAACAGAGCAAGACCCGCCGCCATAAACACCAGCGCGAAGGGCGCCATCCAGCCGTGACGGGGCACATCCACCAGGAACGGCGAGACGATCCAATGCAGGCTGTGCAGGAAATATCCGGTGCCAAATGCCCATCCCAAAAGCGCGGCGCGGCGGATGCTTTGTTGCTGCCGCGCCAACCAGAAGACAAAAGCAAAAGCAGCAAAAAGCAACACGGGCAGGTTATAGGGCGCCTGACCAAAGCCTGCGGCGGCGCCGACAAGAGCCGCCACAATCAAGCTGCGCCACACCCCCTTCGGGGTGGTCATCCGGTGGATCCGGTGGTCCGCACCCGCAATCGTTTGATCCGGCGGGGGTCCGCATCGATCACCTCGAACTCCGGGCCATCAGGGTGCAAAACAACCTCACCGCGCGTCGGTACGCGGCCCGACAGCATGAAAACCAACCCCCCAAGCGTGTCGATTTCCTCTTCGTCGACGGCCTCGTGATCGGTCAACGAATGGCCGATCTCCGCTTCGAAATCCTCAAGTGGGGTCTTTGCCAGTGCCAGATAGGTGCCGGGCTTTTCCACGCTCCAGAAGGTGCCTTCGTCCACGTCGTGTTCGTCTTCTATCTCGCCGATGACCTGTTCGATCAGATCCTCGATTGTCACAAGACCATCCACGCCGCCATATTCGTCAATTACCAGCGCCATATGCCGCCGCTCTGCCTGCATCTTGGTCAGCAACACGCCAATGGTCATGCTGGGCGGCACAAACAACAGCGGCCGCAGCATATTGCCCATGTCGAAATCTGTGGATTTGCCGTTGAACCCATGCTGAAGCGCCAGATCCTTGAGGTGGGCCATGCCCACAGGCGTATCCAGTGTGCCATCATAGACCGGCAAACGGGTCAGGCCGCTGTCTTTGAATACCTCGACCAGTTCTTCCAATGAGATCGTGACCGGAACAGCGGTGATTTCCGCCTTGGGAACCGCCACATCATCCACCCGCATCCGCCGCAAGTTCATCATGCCGCGGGCCGAGACCCTGTCCACCTGTGGCGGTGTCAGATCATTCTCGATCTCGCTGTCGGAAGGGCTCAGCGCCCCGATCACCCGTGAGAAGAAACCGCCCGATTTTGGGCTGTCTTCGGTCTCTTGGTCCATTCCTTCATCTGGAAGCGCGCGCCGCGCCGCGTCAGATGGTCCGTCTGTATCGCCCATTGGGTCCTGTCTTGTGATAGGGCAGTCAATCTGCCGGGATGATCCTATATGGGTCATCATGACCCAGTTTGCCAAGTATTTCGACCTCGAACCCTTCCATCAGGGCCGCATCTGGGTCGCAGATGTGATCAAAACCCAACAGATGCAGCACGCCGTGCACGATGAGATGGGTCACATGGGCCGGAATCGGCTTGTTTGCCGCGGCGGCCTCTGCTGCGCAGGTGTCGTAGCTGATGGCGATATCGCCCAGTTCAATCATGCCGTCCGGCCCGGGCAATGCCGGCAGCGGGTCACCGCCGGGCCGAGCCGGGCCGCGCTCTTCGGCAGGCCAGCTGAGCACATTGGTTGCGGTGGGTTTGTCCCGAAAATCGCCATTCAGCACAGTTATGCGGGCATCATCGCAGGCCAGCACCGTCAATTCACAGCAGTCCGCATCCATCGCCAGATGGGCCAACGTGGCCTGAGCCGCAGTTTCCGCGAGGGTTTCGAGATCAAGATCCGCCCAACGCGCATCTTCGATCACAACATCGAGTCCCTGCATCTCAGCGCTGCCGGGGGCCAGCCCCCGGACCCCCGGAATATTTAAGGCCAAAAAGGGAGAGGACGCCTATCATGCTTTGCGCTCTGCTTCGGCCTCGTAAGCTTCGATGATGGCGGCGACCAGCGGGTGGCGCACGACATCCTTGGAGGTGAAATAGTTAAAGCTGATCTTTGGGATGCGGTTCAGCAGGCGTTCGGCATCTGCCAGCCCTGACGGCACCCCGCGCGGCAAATCGATCTGTGTGCGGTCGCCGGTGATGACCATGCGCGAGCCCTCACCAAGGCGGGTCAGGAACATTTTCATCTGCATCGAAGTGGCGTTTTGCGCCTCATCCAAAACCACAAATGCGTTGGACAGGGTGCGCCCACGCATGAAGGCCAGCGGCGCGATTTCGATGCGTTTTTCCTCAAGCAGTTTGGCCAGTTGCTTGCCCGGCAGAAAATCATTCAGCGCGTCATAAAGCGGCTGCATGTAGGGATCGACCTTGTCTTTCATATCACCAGGCAGATAGCCAAGCTTTTCACCCGCCTCGACCGCCGGACGACTGAGGATGATCCGGTCCACGTGACCGCCGATGAACATGGAAACCCCCACCGCCACAGCAAGGTAGGTTTTGCCAGTGCCCGCCGGACCAATCCCGAACGCCAGTTCATTGTCAAAGAGCGATTGCACATAGGCCTTTTGTGCCTCTGTACGCGGCTCGACCCGTTTTTTGCGGGTCTGGATTTCGATTGCCTGACCAATGGGCATTTCGATCTGATCACCCTGACGCACGCCGGTATCGACCTCTGATCCGCCCATGCGGATCAGGCTGTCCACATCCGCAGGTTCCACTGCGCGCCCCCCTTCGAGGCGGGCGTAAAGCATGTTGAGCAATTGCCCGGCCTGTTGGGCTGCGTCCGCTTCACCCAGCACGGACAATTGATTGCCGCGGCGGATGATCTGCACCTCCAGCGCCTTTTCGACGGCGGCGAGATGGGCGTCATAGGCGCCGCACAGATCAATCAACAGACGGTTGTCTGGAAATTCCAGCACAACAGGATCAGCGTTTGGTGTGGCGGCTGTCATCAGATCGCTTTCAGGCAAGTGGCGCTCCTTTGCTTGCACTCAGACTCAGTAGATAGGGCGATTGCGGGGCGATTGCATCCCGCAAAAACAATAAGGGCCGGAGCGTCCCACGCTCCGGCCCGGTGATGGTGTGGCACTGGCGCATGTTCAGTTCGGATCCGGCACGTTTGAGCCGCGCTTGAAATCCCCCGAGGTGTAGGTCGGCGGCACATCACCACTACAAACCGGTTTGCCGTCACGATCCAGGCGGGGCGACAGATAGCCCTCGACCCCGTCATCGACGATCCAGTGGTCACAGCCATTTGGATCCACCCAAATGCCTGCTTGCAGCTCGCTTAACGGTTTTTTGTCAAAGCCGCGGTCAAAGGATTTGTCAGCCGCGAACCCCACACCGGGACCGGCCTCCATATCGACGCAAGCCGCGAGGCCAAGCAGGCAGGCCGTGACAGCAATAAATTTGGTCTTTTGCACTATCATATCTTTCACCGCACACAGAGGATTTCGACGCGGCGGTTCTTGGCCCGGCCAGCGGCGGTTGCATTGGAGGCGGCGGGTTTGCGTTCCCCATAGCCGCGCACGTCACTGACGTTGCCGCCGTTTGCGCGGGCAATCGCTGCCACTGCATTGGCCCGGTTTAGCGATAACCTCATGTTATAGGCATCGGAGGCGCGGCTGTCGGTGTGGCCAGTGATCACGAATGACGTCGCCTGTTCGTTTTGAAAAAACGCAGCCAGCCGTTCCTGCGCAGAGGCTCCGAGACGGAAGCTGTTGGTGGCAAAGAACTGATCCGAATTCAAAACGCCGCAGATATTGCCCCCCCGGCAGACGGGTTTGCCATCGCGCGTCAAATGCGGGCTCATGAACCCTTCTGCGCCGTCGTCCATGACCCAATGTTCGCAGCCATCTGGATCAACCCAGATGCCCGGCACATATTGCCCCTGATCGCGGCCCTGCTGTGATGCGGTTTGCGCAACCGCGGGCGGCGCGGCCAAAAGGCAGGTCAGCAATGCAGAGATGCCCCATGTGCCGATCCGCTTTGAGAGTGTGTTCACCACAAGTTTTCCTCGCTTTTCGGTTTTGACGGGCAGGCACCCTGCCTGCACGCCACTGCCGCCTGCATTCCCTATGAGGTTAGGCAGAAAAACAGCTTCTGTGAAGCACAGATATCAACATTTAGGGGGTGAAAGTGTTAACAGACCCAATAAAATGCGCCAGAACCTAGGCTGGCGCCTTTTTGTGCTCGGGCAAGCCTTTTACCTGATTTGTCGCGCAGTGAGGGAATTTGTCATGGATTTCACAATCTTAACTGGCACGATATCACCAATCTGTGCCTGCGCGTCATCAATATGCACCGCATGCAAATACTCGGATTTACCAAGCATCTGGCCGGGGTTACGGCCAGATTTCTCGACCAGAACAGACAGCTCGCGCCCAACCATACTTTGCTGGATTTCCTTCTGGTGCTGGGTGATCAAAGCCTGCAAGCGCTGCAACCGGTCGTTGGCCACATCGTCAGGGATAAGCGCACGTTCAGCCGCCGGAGTGCCGGGGCGAGTGGAGTATTTGAACGAATAGGCATAGCCGTAGCGGACCTCGCGCACCAGATCCATGGTGGCCTCGAAATCTGCGTCGCTCTCTTCGGGGAAGCCGACGATGAAATCACCGGACATCAGGATATCGGGCCGCGCGGCGCGGATGCGTTCGATCAGCCGCAGATAGCTTTCGGCGGTGTGGCTGCGGTTCATCCGCTTGAGGATGTGGTCAGAACCCGATTGAACCGGCAAATGCAGATAGGGCATCAGCGCCTCAACCTCGCCATGGGCGGCGATCAGATCGTCTTCCATGTCGTTGGGGTGGCTGGTGGTGTAACGAATGCGGTCCAGCCCGTCGATTTTGGCCAGTTCCCGCACCAAGCCCGCCAGCGTCATATCGCCCTTGGGGCCAGCACCGTGATAGGCATTGACGTTCTGGCCCAGCAGGGTGACCTCGCGCACACCGCGATCGACCAAAGCGCGGGCCTCATCCAGAACGCGCGTGGCGGGGCGGCTGACCTCTGCGCCGCGGGTATAGGGCACAACGCAGAAGGCGCAAAACTTGTCGCAGCCTTCCTGAACCGTCAAAAACGCCGCCGGGGCGCGTTTGGTTTGCGGGCGCGATTTGAGATGCTCAAACTTGTCCTCTTCGGGGAAATCGGTATCGAGCGCGGTTTCTCCCTTGCGCACCTTTGCCTCCATCTGGGGCAGCCGGTGGTAGGATTGCGGCCCAACCACCAGATCCACTGCGGGCTGGCGGCGCATGATCTCTTCGCCTTCGGCCTGCGCAACACAGCCCGCCACGCCGATCTTGAGATCCGGGTTCAACGCCTTGAGCGGCTTGAGGCGCCCCAATTCGGAATAGACCTTTTCGGCGGCTTTTTCCCGGATGTGACAGGTGTTGAGCAGGATCATGTCCGCGTCATCGGCTGTCTTTGTCTCAACATAGCCTTCACCGCCCAGCGCTTCGACCATGCGTTCGCTGTCATAGACATTCATCTGACAGCCGTATGTCTTGATAAACAGTTTCTTAGGCGTGGTCATGGCAGATATCCGGATCAAAGGGCAGAAGCCGCCATGTAACAGCGCCTGCCATGGCTTGCAATGGAGGTGGAATTGGCCGATTCTGCGCCCAACGACTGTCCGTGAGGCCCTATGCACCATTCTTCGCTTGATGAATTGATCAAAGACGCGCCTGAGGCATTGGCCAAGGGGCCGGTTGCAGTGATCATGGTGGAGGATGACGTCGAGATCGACACAACCTTGCGACACCATCAACAGGCAGGGTTCAAAACCATCATCGCATTGATGCCGCCGGAATTTGATCTGCCCCGCGACCTGTCCGAGACGATCCATAGGGTTGATTATGACATGTCCGCCGAAATGGCGATGGAGACTGCGATCAACGCTCTGATTGATCCCGCCGACGGGCAGTGGATGTATTACTGCTACAATGCCGAATACCTGTTCTATCCGTTCTGCGAGACCCGCAATGTTGTTGAAATGCTGGCCTTTCACACCGAAGAGCGGCGCTCTGCGCTTTTGGCCTATGTCATTGATCTTTATTCCGACGATCTCGGCGAGCATCCAAATGCGGTGTCGCTGGACCGGGCCCATCTGGACAAATCGGGCTATTACGCATTGGCCCGCAAAGACGACGCCAATGGCCATAGCCCCAAGGAACGGCAGCTTGATTTCTTTGGTGGGCTCCGCTGGCGATATGAGGAACATGTGCCCGCCACACGGCGCAAGATCGACCGCATTCCGCTGTTTCGTGCGAAGAAAGGACTGCGCCTTCGGTGGGATCACACCTTTAATGATGAAGAATACAACACCTACGCCTGTCCTTGGCATCACAACATCACGGCGGCGGTCTGTTCTTTCCGCACGGCCAAGGCGCTCAAGACCAATCCTGGCAGCACCTTTGAGATCGACAGTTTCAAATGGCACAACTCCGCCGCCTTTGAATGGCACTCGCGACAACTGCTTGATCTGGGGTTGATGGAACCAGGGCAATGGTTCTGAAATGACGCAAGCCCTGCTGGAAAACGAAGCGCGATTGCGCATCTTGGTTTTCCTGCTGGTGTTGCTGATCATGGCGATTTGGGAGATCGCATCCCCCCGCCGCCGCCGCGATATCCCAAGGCTTCTTCGTTGGTCCAACAATCTGGCGATTGTGGTGCTGGATGCGGCCCTGGTACGGCTGCTGTTTCCCGTGGTGGCTGTTGGCTTTGCTGTCATTGCACAGCAAAACGGTTGGGGTTTGCTGAACCTGCTGGCACTGCCACAATGGCTGGCTGTAGTGGTTTCGCTCCTGCTCTTTGATCTGGCGATCTATCTGCAGCATGTGGTGTTTCACGCGGTGCCTGCACTGTGGCGGCTGCACCGGATGCATCACGCCGATCTGGAATTCGACGTGACCACGGGCCTGCGGTTTCATCCGGTTGAGATCATACTGTCAATGGCGGTCAAGATGACGCTGGTGTTGATCCTTGGCCCGCCTGCCATCGCGGTCTTGCTGTTTGAGGTGGTGCTGAACGCCAGCGCAATGTTCAATCACGCCAATGTCCACCTGCCAAACCGTTTGGACCGGATGCTCCGCCTTGTATTGGTCACGCCTGATATGCACCGGGTCCATCATTCGGATATTCCTGCGGAGACCCATAGCAATTTTGGCTTTAACCTGCCCTGGTGGGATCGGATTTTTGGCACCTATACGGCCCAACCCCGCAAAGGACATACAGGTATGACCATCGGATTGCCGCGGTTCCGGACCCGCCGTGATCTGTGGCTTGACCGGATGTTGATGCAACCCCTGCGCGGCGATGAGGAGACGCCAAGGCGCGAGCCCTCCCCGCCCTCGGGCGGCTGATCAACGGGGCCAGAGCACCGGAAACCAATCCTCGCGCAGCTTTTGGCCCTCGGTCATGTCATGGCCGGGATAGGGCGGTGAAGTTGGCCCGGGCCGCTGGGTATAGCGGGCGTCATCCCCCACCAACCGCAGTGAAAACGCCCGCCTCCGCGCCCCCGAGGTATTGCCCCGCGCACCGTGCAGAATGCTATAGTTGAACGCCACCGCATCGCCCGGCTCCATCGGCCATTCGCGGATATCCATTCCTTCGGCATCCGGATCCGGGACCGGCATATAAGGTGCAGGATCAAAGAACGCATCCCCCTTGGCCCAGCGCGTCGGCAGCACGGGTTTTTCCCACAAATGCGATCCCGCGACACAACGCAGCGAGGCCTCCTGCACCGGATCAAGCGGCGACCAGAAACTGACTGTCTGCTTGCCCTCAACAAAATAATACGGTCCATCCTGATGCCATGGGGTGGCCATGGAGGTGCCCGGCTCTTTGACCAACACGTGATCATGAAAGAGCTGTGCCGACTGGCTTTGCATCAACTCGGAGGCGATCTCAGCAACGTCAGAATTGCGGATCACCTCTTCAAATTCGGGGATACGATCCCAGTTGCAGTAATCGTCAAAGAACAGGCCTGTCTCGCCCGGCTTGTCGTTGTTTGACGCGTATGGGCCTGGCGCCTCCATATTGCGGGCCACACCGGCGCGAAGGGTTTCGACGTGGTCTGCAAACAGACCTTTGATCAACACCACACCGTCACGCTGGTAGCTGTCGATATGGTCTTGGGTGATCAGGGGATGCGGCATTTGATTGTCCTTTGGCTGTGTCTTGCCATGACATTCGCGCCAGCAGTCGTTAGTTTCAAATAATAAATGCGAAACATTGGAATAGCCTGATGCTATACTTAACGCTCCGGCACTACAGCTATGTGGTCGCGATTGCCGATCACGGCAGCCTGTCCGCTGCAGCCGCCCATCTGAATGTGTCGCAGCCCTCGCTGTCCAATGCGCTGGATATCATCGAGGCCCGATTGCAGCGGCCCTTGTTCCTGCGCGGGCGCGGACAAGGCGTGACGATAACCCCGGATGGGCGAAACTTTGTCAAAGAGGCCAAATCCCTGCTTGGGTCGGCCCGAAGACTGGAACAATCAGGGCAATCGCCCCTGTCACAGCCCAGCGTTGCCTTGGGCTGTTTCCACGATCTGGCACCCTTTGTCTTGGCCCCGGCCCTCAGCCGTTTGCGCCAGTCCCTGCCGGAGATTGAGCTCCGCAGCCGCCTAGGCAATTTTGAAACGCTGGTGCGCGGTATGGCCGAAGGCGCGATTGATCTGGCGATCACCTGGGACATTGGCCTGGATGCGCGGTTCAGCAAACGGGTTCTGGGGCACCTGCGTCCGCATGCCTTTATCGCCATGGATCACCCGCTGGCGCGCCGTGCAGACCTGAAACTGAGCGATCTGGCCGAAGAGGTGTTGATCCTGTCAGATGACGGACTTTCGGTGCAGCATATGGTCAAACTCTGTCAAAGCGCCGGATTTACCCCGCATTTGGCAGGCCACGCCGCCCCGGTTGAGGTGATGCGGTCCCTTGCCGCCCATGGGGAGGGCATCGGCATCAGCTATTCGGTGCCCCCATCACAGCACAGCTATGATGGCCGCGCCCTTTGTGCCCTGCCCGTCACGGACCCCGCCGCAGAGGAGCCTGTCGTATTGGCACAATTGGGCGATCCTGTGCCCGGCGGCACAGCGAATTTGATTGGAGAGATTTTGGAGGACGCAGATTTATTCCGCTTTGGCGGCGCTTAATTCGCTTTGCGTCGCAGACGGATCACCACATCCACACTGGCAATCTCGGCCCCGTCAGGCGCGTCTGGCACCTGCGAAATCACCAACTGATCGGCCGGTGCATCGGTCAGCCGCGCATCATCTTCCCAATAGAAATGCGGGTGATCATGGGTGTTGGTGTCAAAATAGCTTTTGGAGCCGTCAACAGTAACCTCTTGCAGCAAACCTGCATCGCAAAAAGCACGTAAGGTGTTGTAAACAGTTGCCAATGACACGGCATCGCCCTGCCCTTTGGCGGCTTCAAACAGGCTTTCGGCGGTGACATGGCGGTGCTGGCCATCACCCACCAGAAGGCTGGCCAATGTGACCCGCTGCCGTGTGGGGCGCACCCCGGCCTGTTCCAGCCATCGCGTGCCGTTCTGTTGATGCATCTGTGTCATGATGGCTCCGTTGCGCGTCGTCCCTGCCTACCATATAGGGCGCGGCGACCCTTGTTTTCAATGACTATTCGCCCTCTATGCACAACAGTGCTCATGCCGCCGCCCGTGGGCTTTGACTTGCGGCTTGTGCAATCGGGGTGCTAGATCAGGTCAACTTGGAACCACGTGACGCAGGAGAGCCGACCCAATGGCCGAATACCCCACCAGCTTTGACAAAGAAGATCTGTTGAAATGCGCCGAAGGAAAGCTGTTTGGCCCCGGCAACGCCCAATTGCCAGCACCGCCCATGTTGATGATGGACCGGATCACCGATGTCTCGGCCGATGGCGGCGCCCATGGCAAGGGTCATATCACCGCCGAATTCGATATCACGCCCGATCTGTGGTTCTTTGACTGCCACTTTCCCGGTAACCCAATCATGCCCGGCTGTCTGGGCCTGGATGGCCTGTGGCAGCTGACCGGTTTCAACCTTGGCTGGCGCGGCTGGCAGGGGCGCGGCTATGCCCTTGGCGTGGGCGAGGTCAAACTGACCGGCATGGTGCGCCCTGACCGCAAGATGCTGACCTACAAGATTGATTTCACCAAGGCGATCCAGACCCGCCGCCTGACCATGGGTGTCGCCGATGGCATCGTCGAGGCGGACGGCGAGGTGATCTACCAGGTCACCGGAATGAAAGTTGCGCTCAGCGAAAGCTGAAGGTGTAAATTCGGGTTGACCGGGCGTGCTCGGTCAACCTGTGGCATCTCCTTTCATACCCCCTAACCGCTTGCGCCCCCGCACCCTGCTGTCATACACAGAACCAACCAATCAAAGGAGTGCGGTATGCGCCGTGTTGTCGTTACAGGTCTGGGCATTGTCTCATCTATCGGAAACAACGCAGAAGAGGTGATCGCCTCTTTGAAAGCGGGGAAATCGGGGATCGAAGCCAGCCCCGAAATGGCCGAACACGGGTTCCGCAGCCAGATCGCCGGCACGATCAAGCTGGATGTTTCCGAACATGTGGACAAGCGCACATTGCGGTTCATGGGGCCGGGTGCCGCCTATGCCTATATCGCAATGGGGCAAGCGATTGCCGACGCGGGCCTTGACGAAAGCATCATCAGCAACCCGCGCACCGGTCTGATCGCTGGCTCCGGCGGGCCGTCCACCTCGGCCATGAAGATCGCCCATGACACCGTCGACAAAACCGGCGCGACCAAGCGGATCGGGCCATTTGCCGTGCCAAAATGCATGTCCTCCACGATCAGCGCCAACCTCTCCACGGCCTACAAGATCAAAGGCATCAATTATTCCATCACCTCGGCCTGCTCGACCTCGCTACATTGCATGGGCTCGGCGGCAGAGCAGATCATGCTGGGCAAACAGGACGTGATGTTTGCAGGCGGCGGCGAAGAACTGGATTGGACCCTGTCTTGCCTCTTTGACGCCATGGGCGCGATGAGCAGCAAATACAACGACACGCCGGACAAAGCCTCCCGTGCCTTTGACGCCAACCGCGATGGTTTTGTCATCACTGGCGGTGGCGGCATCGTGGTGCTGGAAGATCTGGACCACGCATTGGCCCGCGGTGCAAAAATCTATGCCGAAGTGACCGGTTTTGCGGCCACCTCGGACGGCCATGACATGGTCGCCCCCTCTGGCGAGGGCGGACAGCGGGCTATGGAACTGGCGCTGGCCACCCTGCCCGAAGGCCGCAAGGTCAGTTATATCAACGCCCATGGCACCTCGACCCCGGTCGGCGATGTCGGCGAGATCGAAGCCGTGCGCCGCGTTTTTGGGGCCGGCAGCACGCCGCCCGTCAGCTCGACCAAATCCCTCACCGGCCATGGTCAGGGCGCAGCAGGCGCGATGGAGGCAATCTTTTGCTTGCTGATGCTGGAGAATGATTTCATCACACCCTCCATCAACGTCGAAACCCTCGATCCGGCGCTCAAGCCTGAAGAGATTGCAACAGATCTGGTTGAAAATGCCGGTTTGGATTCTGTCATGACCAATTCCTTTGGCTTTGGTGGCACCAACGGGTCTATGATCCTGTCCAAGTATCAGGGGTAAGGAACAAAATGTCGGATTTGCTTAAAGGGAAACGCGGCCTGATCATGGGTGTCGCGAACGAACGGTCCATTGCATGGGGCATTGCCAAGGCGATGGCCGGCGCCGGGGCCGAACTGGCCTTTACCTATCAGGGGGAGGCCTTTGGCTCGCGTTTGCGGCCATTGGCGGAATCGGTGGGATCGGACTTCATGGTCGATGTGGATGTGACCGATGATGCATCGCTGGATACCGCCTTTGATCAACTGGCAAGCCGTTGGCCGACCATTGATTTTGTGGTCCATGCCATTGCCTTTTCCGACAAATCCGAACTGACCGGGCGATTTTTGAACACCAGCCGCGAGAACTTTAAGAACTCGATGGATATCTCGGCCTACAGCTTTATCGAAGTGGCCCGCCGCGCCCATCCGCTGATGGTGGAAAACGGCGGCACTTTGATGACGTTGACCTATCAGGGGTCCAACCGCGTTGTGCCCAATTACAACGTCATGGGTGTGGCCAAGGCGGCACTGGAAAGCGCGACGCGCTATCTGGCCAATGATCTGGGTCCCGAAGGCATCCGCGTAAATGCCATTTCGCCCGGCCCCATGAAAACGCTGGCGGGTGCGGCCATTGGCGGGGCACGAAAAACCTACAAGCACACCGACCAGAACGCGCCTCTGCGTTCAAACGCGACGCTTGAGGCTGTGGGCGGCACTGCCGTTTATCTGGCCTCAGACGCGGGTGCCTGCACCACGGGCGAGATTGTGCGCGTGGATGGAGGTTTTCACGTTCTGGGCATGCCGCAACAGGACAACCTTTAAAGAAGGTTACCAAAACCCGTCGCAGATAACCGTGCCCATGCCAAACGTGCCAACGGCCCACAAAATGACCAGATGCGGCGTGACCCAAATGGTTCCGGCATAGACAAAGCCCGCGCCGACGCAGCCGTAACACAGCGACATCAGGCTGCGGCGCAGCGCGAAATAGATCAATGTGCCGATCAGATAAAGCGTTGCGGCGCCCACCGCGAGGTAGGCGGCGATATTGTCGGCACACTGCCCCAAGGCTTCCATGTCTGCATCCTTTCGTAAGCGGCGAAACAGCGCATAATTTGGCAATTGGTCAGAATTTCGACAAAATGACGGCTGGCCTTGGCCGGACTTAGAGCCACCTTATCGCAGCGGTGGCGTCTGCCACAGCCAGATTTTCAAACCGCCATGCGCCACAGCCGGCCCCAGCGGTTTCCACGGCAGTCCGGTCGCCTTGGCCAATGGCGGCTCTGACGTCACCAGCCCGACGCGCCAGCCTTTAAAGCGTTCCAGCAAGGTCTGCCCCAACGTCCCATAGAGCGGATAAAGTAGTTTTTTATTGCCGATCCGTGCACCATAGGGCGGGTTTACAATCACCAGACCGGGCGGGCCTTCGGGCGGTGTGACCTCACCCGCACCATGGCAGGCAAAACTGCACCAGTCTGCAACGCCGGCCCGGTCGGCATTGGCCGTGCTCATCCGGATTGCACCTGCATCCCTGTCCGATCCAAAAAACCGCTTTTGTGGGCTCACTTGCGGGACATCCTTTTTCATCGCGTCCCAAGCCGCCTCATCAAAACTGGCCAAATCTTCAAAGGCAAACCGCCGACTGCGCCCCGGTTGCAAGCCCGCCGCAATCTCCGCCGCTTCGATCAAGAAGGTGCCGGAGCCGCACATCGGATCGACCACAGGTTCCTGCCCATCATACCCGCATTCAAGCAAGAACAGCGCCGCCAGGTTCTCGCGCATTGGCGCTTTGCCAACCGCCTCTTTGTGCCCGCGCTTGTGCAGAGCCTCGCCGCTGGTATCGAGGCTGATCGTCACCTGATTGTCGTGAATGCGCACTTTCACCACCATCTCGGCCTCGGGCGAAACGGTGATGCCGTGGCTCTCGCGCAGGGCGGTTTCGATGCGTTGGCTTGCAGCCTTGGCGTGATAGATCTTCGAGGCTTTGCACGTCACCTGCACCTTGACCGGCACATCGGCGCGCAGCACATCACCCCATGGAAACCTGCGCGCGCGTTTGTCGAGCTGCGCCAGATGGAAGGCCATGAACGATCCGATCCGCGCCAGCACCCGCACCGCCCCGCGCAGTTCCAGATTGGCGCGCCAAACATCGTGCCAGCCGCCCATGATGGTCACGCCGCCACCGGTGGTCTGCGGATCGGCGAAGCCGCGCTGCGTCACCTCTTGATGCAACTGCGGCTCGACGCCGGGGGCGCAGACCAGGAAAATCTCAAATGTATCAGATGTGTTCATGCGCCTTGCTTAATCGCTTTGACAGCTGGCGGCGAGGGGCAGATGCATTTTCTGATCTTTTGATCCGTCTGCCCTTTTTCTGCCGATTTCATGGTCTACCCCTTGGCTATGAGCTTTGCCGAGACTTACAAACACGAAACTCTTCAATCGCGGCGTGACAGATCGCGGCGCGCGATGTTCTGGGCGCGTATTCTTGGGCTTGTGCTGATGCTGACTATCGGCGCGATCCTCAGGTCAGAGCCGCAGTTGCGCCAGGATTTGATGAATGCCGGGATCGAGGCTGTTCTAAAACTGACCAAACGGGATCAGCCGCAACATGCAATAGCGCCTTTGCCCACTGACGCGCCAGGCAGTGGCGGGATCAGGATCAACCGGCCCGTAACCGAAGCGCCCGACAGCGGCGCATTGGCGGTCGAAGCCGGGCGGCGCATCGCCGCCCGAAAAGTCGAGGAATAGGGCCGCGGCCCCATCCATCCCTTAGCCGATCGAAACCAGCTCGATATCAAATTGCAGGTCTTTGCCCGCCAGCGGGTGATTGGCATCCAGTGTCACGGTCGCCTCGTCCACCTCAACCACCATCACCGGCAAGGCCTGGCCATCGGGGGTCTGCATTTGCAACTGCGTGCCAACTTCAAGCGGGATGTCTGCCGGAATGCCTTCCCGCGGAACCGCCTGACGCATTTCCGGGTTCAGCGGGCCGTAAGCATCCGCGCAAGCGATCTTTACCACCTTCTTTTCACCCACCACCATGCCGGGGATCGCTACATCAAGGCCGGGAATGATCTGACCAGAGCCAACTTCGAATTCCAGCGGCTCGCGTCCTTCGGAACTGTCAAAGGTTGTGCCGTCCAGCAACGTGCCTGTGTAGTGAATGCCAACTTTATCGCCTGATTTGACCTCAGCCATAGAAAACTCCAATTGTATCGGGAAAATGGGCGGAGGCCGCGTATCTGCACGGGTGCTCCGGGTTCGGCGCAATGTTTCAAAGCCGCGCCGCCGTGTAAACCCCCTGCCCTGTATTGGCATTTCGCCTCTTTTCCCTCCCTGCCTGCCGTGACAGTCTGCGCTGGCACATCAAGGAGTATCCCATGCCCATCACCACCTGTGTCTTTGATGCTTATGGCACGTTGTTCGATGTCGCCGCCGCAGCACGCCAAGCTGCAGCAGAACCGGATTTCGCCGCGATCAAGGACGATTGGCCGCAGATTGCCGAACATTGGCGGCTCAAGCAGCTGCAGTATTCATGGCTGCGGGCCGTGGCGGATGCCCATACGGATTTTTGGGAAGTCACCCAGAACGGCCTTGATTGGGCGCTTGAGAAAACCGGCCATGCGGGGGATGCGCCGCTGCGCGAACGGCTCTTGGCGCTCTATTGGGAGTTGCAGGCCTACCCGGAGGTGCCCAAGATGCTGGCCGCGCTCAAGGCGGCGGGTTTGAACACCGCGATTTTGTCAAACGGGTCGCCCGATATGCTGCAAGGAGCCGTAGCCAGTGCCGGGATTGGTGATGTTCTCGACAGCTGCCTGTCGGTGCAAAGTGTCGGTATCTTCAAACCCGACGCGCGGGTCTATGATCTGGTCGGACAGCAATTTGGCTGCGCCAAGGACGAAGTTCTTTTTGTATCATCAAACGGTTGGGATGCGGGTGCTGCCACTGGCTACGGGTTTACCACCGCGTGGGTGAACCGCGGTGGTGATCCGGTTGACCGCCTGCCATGGACACCCAAACATGTCATGTCCGACCTGACGGGCATTCCCGAACTGGCGGGCGCATGATGGCCAAATTCACAACTTCTGACGGCCTGTCCCTGCTTTACACAGATGAGGGGACTGGCCTGCCGATCCTTTGCCTTGCCGGTCTGACCCGCACCGGCGCCGACTTTGATTACGTGATGCCGCATCTGTCTGGCCATCGGGTGATCCGGCTGGATTATCGCGGGCGCGGCGGATCGGATTTTGATCCCGATTGGCAGAACTACAACCTCAACGTGGAATGCCGCGATGTCGTTGAGCTTTTGAACCATCTTGAGCTGGACAAGGTCGCCGTGCTTGGCACATCGCGTGGGGGTCTGAATGCGATGGTTTTGGCCGCCGTAGCCAAAGACCGCCTGCTGGGGGTCGCGCTCAATGATGTGGGGCCAGTGCTGGATCCAAAGGGGCTTGAGCTGATCATGGGCTATATCGGCCGAAACCCCTCGGCCAAAACCCACGCCGAGGCGGCTGCGACCATGGCCGCACTTTTTGTCGATTTTAGCAATGTTCCGGACAGCCGCTGGCTGGAAGAGGCGCAAAAGCACTACACCCAAACCGAAAGCGGGCTGAAGATCACCTATGATCCCGCGCTACGAAAAGCCGTAGAAGCCGCGGCGCAGGCCGATCCAGTGGACCTTTGGCCACTGTTTGATGCGCTGGCCGACCTGCCCATCGCGGCCATCCGCGGGGCCAATTCAAACTTGCTGAACGTCGAGACATTGAACGAGATGCAGCGCCGCCGCCCCGATATGATTGCCGCCACTGTGCCGGATCGGGGACATGTCCCGTTTTTGGATGAACCAGAGGCCGTCGACGCCCTGAACGATTGGTTAGGAATGCTCAAATGAACATCGAAATGATCCGCGCCGCAGCCGCACGCCTCAAGGGTCACGCCCGCGAAACGCCTTTGCTGAATGCGCCGCTGCTGGATGAACTGGCGGGCCGCCGGGTCTGGGTGAAACCGGAATGCCTGCAACACACCGGCAGTTTCAAGTTTCGCGGTGCATGGTCGGCCCTTTCTGCCCTCGCGCCGGACGTGCGGGCCAAAGGGGTCATTGCTTTTTCAAGCGGCAACCACGCACAAGGGGTGGCTTTGGCGGCGAAGATGCACGGCGCACCTGCCGTGATCATCATGCCCTCGGACAGCCCGGTCCTGAAGATCGAGAACACACGCGCTTATGGGGCCGAAGTGGTGCTGTATGATCGGGCTGGCGAAAGCCGCGAGGAGATTGGTGACAAGCTGGCCCAGGATCGTGGGCTGACCTTGATCAAACCCTATGATGAACCGCAAGTGATCGCCGGACAAGGCACCACGGGACTTGAGATTGCCCGCCAAGCGGCAGAGCAAGGCATTGAAAAAGCAGACGTTATTGTCTGTTGCGGCGGCGGTGGGTTGACCTCCGGCATCGCGCTGGCGCTTGAGGCGGAGGCGCCGGGCCTGCGCGTGCGCCCGGCAGAGCCGGAAGGCTTTGACGATGTGGCGCGGTCCTTGCAATCGGGCCGGATCGAACGCAACGCCCGCACCTCGGGCAATATCTGCGATGCGATCATCACCCCGCAACCGGGCGAGATCACCTTTCCCATCATGCAGCGGCTCGCTGGCCCCGGATTGGTCGTGTCCGAAAATGAAGCGTTGCAAGCGATGGCCCATGCCTTCAATCGCCTCAAACTGGTGGCCGAACCAGGGGGCGCAGCGGCATTGGCAGCGGCCCTTTTCCGGCGCGATGAGATAGAGGGCGACGACGTGATCGTCACAATCTCGGGCGGCAATGTGGATGCGGCGATGTTCATCCGTGCCTTGGAAACGCTGGCATGACCCAATTTTCCATCGCCAGTTTCAACGTCAAAAACCTGATCGGTCCCGATCAGGAATATTACAAATTCCAGTCCTACACACCGGAGGAATACGCCTGGAAAGAAGACTGGCTGGCCGATCAGATCGTATCACTGAACGCCGATATCATTGGCTTTCAAGAGATTTTCGACGAGCAAAGCCTGCGTGCCACCATCGCCCGCGCAGATCGTTACGGTCAGGACAGTAACGACGCCTCTGTGCCCGGCGAAGACAAAAGGTACCGCCACCGCGCGATCTTTGACAGGCTTGCGTTTCGTGATTACAGCAACGCCGCGCTGGCTTTTGCGCCCAACGTACATGATGGCGCGCCCGGCCAGCGCCGTCCCGGCGTGGCGATCCTGTCGAGGCTTGGCTTTGCCGAAGACCCGCAAATCATTCAAGTTCTCGATACGCCGCTGGAAATCCCTTTTCAGACCTTTGGCGGGACCGAGGGCGGGCATTTTACCGTTCAAAAACTCAGCCGCCCCATCCTCAAGGTGCGGGTGCCGGTGGGCGATCAGGTCGTCACTGTGTTCAATTGCCACCTGAAATCAAAACTTGGGGAATTTATCCGTGCAGAGGGGGCAGAATATCCCGCAGAGGCCGATCTGACCCAATATGATCCGGTGGGCCGTGCCTTGGGCGCGGCACGGTCGGCGATGCGGCGCATGGCCGAAGCATGGGTGCTGCGCGGCGCTATTGTCGGGGAACTGCGACAGGGCCGCCCCGTGATGGTGCTGGGGGATTTTAACGACAACGAACATGCGGTCAGCACCGAGATCATCATGGGCGAACAGCCCTTCAAGAACTACGCTTGGATGCTGCGCCATGATGCGGAGCATCGCGGCGACCGCTATTCAGAGGCCGAAAGCGCGCAGATCACCGAAAGCATCGAGGCCGTGCGCCTGCATTCCGCGGAAAAGATGTTTGTGCGTAAATCCCTGCGCGACATGGTCTATACCTCGGCCTTTGGCGGCGTCTATGAGAGCATCGACCAGATTATGATGTCACGGCATTTCTTGCCCGATTGGAAAGGCCATATCGGCGAAATGTCCTATTTCACAGTGTTGAATGACCATTTGACGGATGGAAGCCACCCCGAAGCGCCCTATAACAAGCTGGCCTCGGATCACGGACAGATCATGGCGACCATTCAATTGCGGGAGGGCAAATGATGAGGATGTTTGATACCGGCGATGTGCGTCTGCACTACCGCGTTGATGGACCGGATGATGGGCTGCCCGTGGTTTTCGCCAATTCACTGGGCACGGATATGCGCCTGTGGGATCCCATCCTGCCGATGCTGCCCAAGGGGCTGCGGATCATCCGGTTTGACAAACGCGGTCATGGGCTGTCCTCCTGTCCGCCCGGCAATTACTCGATGGGCAGCTTGGTCACCGACACCGAAAGGCTGCTGGATCATCTGGGGGTAAAGGAATGCGTTTTTGTGGGCCTTTCGATTGGCGGAATGATTGCGCAAGGGCTGGCGGTCAAACGGCTGGACCTGATCCGCGCCGTGGTCCTGTCCAACACCGCAGCCAAAATTGGGAATGCCGAAATGTGGGCCGAACGCATTGGCGCGGTACAAAAGGGCGGCATAGAGGCTCTTGCTGATGCGGTTATGGAACGTTGGTTCGCTGCCCAGTTCCGCGCCACGCCAGAGCTGGAACTGTGGCGCAATATGTTGGCCCGGCAGGTGGACCACGGATATATCGCTTGCGCCGCTGCGATCTCTGGCACAGATTTTTACACGCCGACGTCTGGTCTGCGCCTGCCCGCTCTGGGCATCGCCGGGTCCGAAGATGGAGCAACACCGCCCGATCTGGTGCGCGAAACCATTGACCTCATCCCCGGCTCCAGGTTCCATTTGATCCGCAAGGCGGGCCATCTGCCCTGTGCCGAACAGCCCGAAGAATACGCGCAGGTTTTGACCGATTTCCTCAAAGGTGTCGGTCATGTCTGACCGTTACGACAAAGGCATGGAGGTGCGCCGCTCGGTCTTGGGCGACGCCCATGTGGACCGCGCCGAGGCCGCGAAAACCGATGCCGATGCGCCCTTTCAGACCCTGATCACCGAGGGCGCATGGGGCAATGTCTGGGCATCAGACGCGATCTCGCGGCGCGAACGGTCGATGCTGACGCTGGCCTTGCTCGCCGCGATGGGCAACTTTGACGAGATTCCCATGCACATCCGTGCCTGCGCCCGCACAGGGGCAAGCCAAGGCGATATTATCGAAGCGTTTCAGCATGTTGCGATCTATTGCGGGGTGCCAAAGGCGAACCACGCGATCAAATTGGCCAAGCAAACCTGGGCCGAAATGGAATTGGAAGACTAAAACATGGCCGCATCGGTTTTTGACAGCCCGCTGTTCGCGCAGCTTTTTCCGACAGGCGACACAGGGCGGCTGTTCTCGGACAGCGCCGCCATTCGCGCCATGCTGCTGACCGAAGGGGCGCTGGCCAAGGTGCAGGGCGATCTGGGTGTGATCCCGCAAATCAGCGGCGCGGCAATCCATCGGGCCGCGATGGAAATTCAGGTAGACCCCGGCGCAATTGCCAAGGCCACCGGCGCAAACGGGGTCAGTGTTCCGGGGCTGGTCGCGGCATTCCGCGATGAGATGCAAGCCCCCGAACACGCGCAATACGTGCATTGGGGTGCGACCTCGCAAGACATTATCGACACTGCGTTGATGCTGCGCTTGCGGCAGGCTTTGGCATTGGCCGAGGCGGACCTGCGCGAGATTTTGAAGGCGTTGGGCAAGGCAGCGGAAGAACATGCCAGCCTGCCGATGCCCGCCCGCACCTACGGCCAACATGCCACCCCGACCACCTGGGGCGCTGTTCTGGCGCATTGGGGGAAGCCGCTGCTGGATGCGCTGAGCGAGTTGGAAGATCTGCGAAAATCATCGCTTTGGGTATCGCTCTCCGGTGCGTCTGGCACGGCCTCTGCGCTGGGTGACAAAGCCTCTGAGACTCGCGCGGGTTTGGCCAAAGCCTTGGGGTTGAACGACCCTAAGCGATCCTGGCACACGGACCGCACCCCTTTGTTGCGGATCGCGGATTGGCAGGGGCGCGTGATGGCGGCGCTTGCGCATATCGGCCAATCGCTGATCGGGCTGACCGGCAGCGATGTTCAGGAGATCAGCCTCGGCGCGGCTGGTGCCTCCTCCACCATGCCGCAAAAACAAAACCCTGTGGGACCGTCTGCGATCCTTGCCCTGTCGCATCAGTTCACCGGCCAGCGGGCCACCCTGCAAGCCGCCGCCGCCCATCAACATCAACGCGACGGGGGGGCGTGGTTTGCCGAATGGATGGCCCTGCCGCCCCTCTGCCTGTCTCTGGCCTCGGCATTGGACCATACCAAGCGGCTCGCCAGCGGGATTGCGCCGCGCCCTGTGCAGATGCACGCCAATCTGGAAGCGTCATTGGGCCTGATCCACGCCGAAGCGCTCAGCTTTGCATTGGCCGATCTGATGCCGCGCCCCGAGGCGCAGGCCAAAGCCAAAGCCCTGTGCCTTGAGGCCATGGAAAAGCAAATACCGCTCAAGGATCTCGCAAAGGCGGCCTATCCTGATCTTGCAGAGAACACCTTTGATCCTTTATCCGGCAGCGGCCAAGCCGCCGCAGACGCAGCAGCATTTGCCAGCCGCACAAAGGATCTCTGAGCGCATGAACCCTGCCGTTCTGTTCATCATGGCCACGGTGATGATTGATGCCATGGGCATTGGTCTGATGATGCCGGTGATGCCCGATCTGATCCGCGAAGTGCGCGGGCTTGCCCTCAGTGACGCCGCGCTTTGGGGCGGGGTCATGGCCACCAGCTTTGCCGTGATGCAATTCCTGTTCGGCCCGACATTGGGCGGCTTGTCGGACCGCTATGGCCGCCGGCCTGTCTTGTTGACTTCTCTGGTCGTGATGGCGATCGACTATGTGGTGATGGCGCTGGCAGGAAGCATATGGCTGCTGCTGATCGGACGGATCGTCGGCGGGATCACGGCGGCAACCCATGCAACGGCCACGGCCTATATGGCTGACATTTCCGCCCCCGAGGACCGGACCAAGAACTTTGGCCTGATCGGGGCCGGGTTTGGCATCGGCTTTGTTCTGGGGCCATTGATTGGCGGTTTGCTGGCCGAATATGGCACCCGCGCGCCGTTCTGGGCCGCGGCGGCGCTGGCCAGTGCCAATGTGGTTTTGGGCTGGTTTGTTTTGAAAGAGACCGTCACAGATTCCACGCGCCGCCCGTTTGAATGGTTGCGGGCCAATCCCTTCGGCGCATTGCGGCAACTGCGCAAGCTGCCCGGTGTTCTGCCCTTGGTGGCGGTTTATTTTCTCTATCACGTGGCCTTTGCGGTCTATCCTTCGGTCTGGTCCTACTTCGGGCAGGAACGGTTTGAATGGTCCGCCTCAGTGATCGGGCTTTCACTGGCGCTGTTTGGAGTGGCGATGGCGCTGGTGCAGGGCGGCGCAATCCGGTTGACGCTCAAATGGTTTGGCGAACGCGGCACGGTGAACTTTGGCTTTATTTTTGCCATCGCAAGCTATGGCGCAATTGGGGTGATCACCTCGGGCACGCTTGCCCTGATCCTCACCCCGATTGCGGCCATCGGCGGGGTCATCCCACCGGCGCTTCAAGGTGTTATGTCGCGGCGCGTCGATGCCAACGCCCAAGGCGAATTGCAAGGCGCACTCACCTCGACCACGGCGCTGGCCATGATCCTGTCACCCTTGGCGATGACCGCCAGTTTTTCGGAGTTTACCAAAGACGGAACCACCTTCTATCTGCCGGGCGCACCATTTCTTTTGGCCATGGCCCTCAGCATCGTTGCACTGGCGATCTTTGTTTTTTCACCCCGTAAAACAACGTGACGTAATCGGACAAAACAAGGGTCGTATCTTCGCTTGCGCCGCATGGCTTTTCTCGCCACCCTGACCGGTGACCCGCGAGGAAAGGAAAGCCCGTGACCCCGATCAAAGCCGCCGTCGCCCATGAGTTTGGTGCACCCCTGACAATCGAAGAGGTGCAACTGCGCGCGCCGGGCGGCAGTGAGGTGGAAGTCACCCTTGATGCCGTCGCGATCTGCCATTCGGACATTTCCTTTGCCGAAGGGGCATGGGGCGGATCCCTGCCCGCCGTTTATGGCCATGAAGCCGCCGGACGGGTAACAGCCGCCGGCCCCACGGTGCGCGGCCTGTCAGTGGGAGACAGTGTTGTCGTGACCCTGATCCGCGCCTGCGGCACCTGCCCCAGCTGTTCGGGCGGCAAACCGACCATCTGCGAGACGCCCTATGACGGCGATCACGGCCCCTTAAAAACCGCCGATGGAGGCAAGCTGCATCAGGCGATGGCCTCGGGTGCCTTTGCCGAAAAGGTCGTAGTAGAGCAGTCGCAGGTGGTGAAGATCAGCCCAGACATCCCCAAAGACGCCGCCAGCCTGATCGCTTGCGGCGTGATCACCGGCGTGGGCGCGGTGGTCAATGCTGCCGGTGTGCGGGCTGGTCAGGATGTCGTGGTGATCGGCGCAGGCGGTGTCGGTCTCAACGCCATCCAAGGCGCACGAATCGCAGGTGCGCGGCGCATTGTTGCTGTGGACATGAGCGAAGAGAAGCTGGAGATCGCCAAAGAGTTTGGCGCAACCGATGGCGTCTTGGCCACCGACCCCAAGCCGTGGCGGGCCGCGCAAAAGGCGATGGGCCGCGGCGCCGATGCTGTGATTGTCACCGTTGGGGCCATCCCGGCCTATGACAGTGCCCCGCGCTATCTGGCGGGCGGCGGCAAGGTGATCATGGTCGGCATGCCGCATTCCGGTCAGGTCTCGACCTATGAGCCGGTGATGCTGGCTGCTGTGGGTCAGGGCATGGTCGGCTCCAAAATGGGCGACGTGGTGATCCAGCGGGACATCCCGTGGATGGTGGACCTGTATCTGCAAGGGCGGCTTAAACTGGACGAGTTGATTTCGGGGCGCTGGACCCTGGACCAGATCAATGACGCCATTGCCGACACCAAGACCGGCGCGGCGCGGCGCAATGTGATCATGTTCGACCGTTGAAGCCGATTTTCGCAGATCCCCATTGGATCTGCGGCCGGATTGAGGGGGCGTTCCTCCCCCTCAAACTCCCCCTCCGAGTATTTTTGGCCAAAAAGGGAGGGGCACGGGCCCTTTGAAAGGACTGTAAGATGAAGCTGCAAGATCTTGACGTGATTGTCACATCGCCGCCTGCACCCGGATGGGGCGGGCGTTATTGGATTTTGGTAAAAGTGACCACGGATACCGGGATCACCGGTTGGGGTGAATGTTACGCCAGTTCCATCGGTCCCAAAGCAATGGTCGCGGTGATTGAGGATGTGTTTGAGCGGCATATGCAAGGCGAGAACCCAGAAAACATCGAATTGATGTTCCGCCGCGCCTATTCGTCCGGTTTTACCCAGCGGCCTGATCTGACTGTGATTGGCGCGTTCTCGGGGCTTGAGATCGCCTGTTGGGATATTCTGGGCAAAGACCGCGACCGCCCGGTTTATGCGCTTTTGGGCGGGCGGATGAATGCGCGGGTGCGGGCCTATACCTATCTTTATCCGATGGCGCATCATGATGTGTCGGCGTTCTGGACCTCGCCAGAGATGGCCGCCGAAGCCGCGGCAGATTGTGTTGCGCGGGGTTTTACAGCCGTGAAATTTGATCCGGCTGGCCCCTACACCCTGCGCGGCGGTCACATGCCCGCGATGAGTGACATTGCGCAATCTGTCGCCTTTTGCAAAGCCATCCGCGACGCGGTGGGCGACAAGGCGGATTTGCTGTTCGGCACTCATGGTCAGTTCACCACAGCAGGCGCGATCCGGCTGGGTCAGGCATTGGAGCCTTATAGCCCACTGTGGTTTGAAGAGCCGATCCCGCCGGATGCGGTAGAACAGATGGCGCAGGTAGCCCGGTCTGTTCGTATCCCCATCGCCACAGGAGAGCGGTTGACCACCAAGGCCGAGTTCGCGCCGGTTCTGCGATCTGGTGCGGCGTCAATCCTGCAACCTGCGCTTGGCCGGTCTGGCGGTGTTTGGGAAACCAAGAAGATCGCCGCAATGGCAGAGGTCTATAACGCCCAGATGGCACCGCATCTTTATGCCGGGCCGGTGGAATGGGCGGCCAATATCCATCTTGCCGTGTCCATCCCCAACATCCTGATGGCAGAAACCATCGAGACGCCGTTCCATGACCAGTTGATCAAGGGATCGATCCGGGTCGAGGAGGGGTTCATCCCTGCCCCAACCGCCCCCGGTCTTGGCATCGAAGTGGACGAGGAACTGGCGCGGGCCAATCCCTACCGCGGCAACGACCTGCATTTGCAAATGCAGGAAGCGCCCTGTGATTATGTCAATGGCAACGCTTTTGAGGGCGGTGCGCCTTCCCACAAGGACTAGTCTGGGCTGCTTTTCACAAGGCGGTGCGCCGCCACCACGATCCCCTCACGAGAGGGCATGGTCACGCCGTAAGCCGGACCGGTTGCGATAAAGCTGTCCTCGGCGACGATGCGGGCGGTCTGATGTTTGCCCGCCTCCAGCATCAGCGCCATCAGTGCCTCGGCCTGACCGCCGGTGCGGCGGCATTCGTCAACGATCAGCACGGGCCGGTCGCCGATTGCATCAAGCAGGGCCTGTTCTGGCAGAGGCGCAAGCCAGCGCAGGTCGATCACCCGCGCATTGATGCCGCTGGCCGCCAGATCATGCTGCGCCTGGCGGCTGAGGTAGTGACCATTGCCATAGGTCACAATCGCCAGATCCCCACCCTCGCCATGCACGCCAACAGTGTCCAGTCCGATCCGCTGATCCGGCGCGGGATAGCTCCGCATCCACCCCCCGTCGCCTTCCTCAAGCAGATCGCGCATCGGGTAAAGCGCGATGGGTTCTACAAAAATCACCACCCGCTGTTCCTCACGCGCGAGGCGATGCGCCTCACGCAGCATCATCGCGGCCTCATCGCCGCTGGAGGGGCAGGCAATGATCAACCCCGGAATGTCGCGCAGCACCGCCAGCGAATTGTCATTGTGGAAATGCCCGCCAAAGCCCTTTTGATAGCCCAGCGCCGAAATGCGGACGACCATCGGGTTGGCCCATTGCCCGTTTGAGAAAAACGGCAGGGTCGCCGCCTCGCCGCGCAGCTGGTCCTCGGCATTGTGCAGATAGGCCAGAAACTGGATCTCGGGCATCGGGATAAACCCGTTGTGGGCCAAACCGATGGCGAGCCCCAGAATACTTTGTTCATCCAGCAATGTATCAATCACCCGCGCCGGGCCAAACCGGGCATGCAGCTTTTGCGTGACCCCGTAGTTGCCGCCTTTGCGCCCGACGTCCTCCCCCATCAGCAGGGTCTCGTCATGGGTCAACATAAGATCATGTATGGCCCAGTTGATCAGTCGTGACATGGGTTGCGGTTGATCCATCTGCGCCAGATCGCTGCCAAATACCTCAGCGCGGCGGTCGGCAGAGGGGCCATTGCTGGGCGCACAGGCACGGGTGGGCGGGATCAGACTTTTCATCACCTCTGCTGCGTTTTTCAAACGCGGGACCTTAGCCATCTCCTGCGCGGCCTCGGCGACATCGGCCAGTGTGCCCTGATATATGCCAAGCACTTCCTCTGCTGTGGCTGCCCCCGCGGCTATCAAACCCCGCGCGGAATACAGCAGCGGATCATGAGCTTCATCCGCCTCGACCTCGGCCTTTGGCAAATAAGACGTCACAACATCCGGACCTGCATGGCCATACAGCCGCACCGTGCGCAAATGCAGAAACGCCGGTTTGCGGTGTATGCGGACCCATTCGGCAGCCTCCCGCGCGGCGGCAAAAGCCGCGTACATATCAAGACCATCCGCCTCGAAGTACTTCAAACCTGGCCGCATCGACATGGAGGATTTGACCCAACCTGTCGGCGTCTTGGTCGAAATCCCGATGCCGTTGTCCTCGCAGACAAACAGCAAGGGCAAAGGCACTGCCTGAACCGCCGTCCAGCAGGCCGCATTGATCGCCCCTTGCGCGGTGGAATGATTGAGCGAGGCATCACCAAAACTGCACATCACGATCCCGTCACGGGGCAGGACCGCGTGTTCGGGCCGTTTGCGCCGGGCAAGACCGATGCTATGCGCGGCCCCTACCGCCTTGGGCAGATGGCTGGCGATCGTGGAGGTTTGCGGGGGGATCATCAAAGGACGCGATCCCAAAACCTTGTGCCGCCCGCCACTGGTTGGATCTTCCGCCGCGCAAGCGAAGCTCAGTAACATATCCCGCATGATACCCTCGTGACCGGCCTTGCCGGCACGGGCGATCTGAAACGCCGCATCGCGGTAATGCAGGAATGCCATATCGTTCACGCGCAGCGCATGGCCCACCGCCGCCATTCCCTCATGACCGGATGATCCGATGGTATAGAACCCCTGCCCCTGCTTTTGCATCACGCGGCTTTGCAAATCCAGGGCGCGACTCAAAACCTGCGCCCGGAACACCGCCAAAGCTTCGGCCGGCGCAAGCGTTTCAACAGGGCTGTTCCCAACGGGAAAATCCTGCGCAGGCACCCGGCGCAGGAAGTTTTCATGCACAATACTGACGCGGTCCATCTGGGTCCTATGTTCTTGGTGCCGCCTGCCGGACCGTCATCCAACACAGCAGCGGATCAAAGGAAAAGCCAATCAAAGAAACGTCTCTTCCCTTTTTGGCCTCAAATACTCGGAGGGGGAGTTTGAGGGGGAGGAACGCCCCCTCAAACCCGTCTTTAGAAAAACGCCTGAAGGCCGGTTTGCGCACGCCCCAGGATCAGCGCATGCACATCATGGGTGCCCTCATAGGTGTTCACTGTCTCCAGGTTCATCATGTGGCGGATCACTTGGAACTCACCGGAAATCCCGTTGCCACCATGCATGTCACGGGCATGCCGCGCCACTTCCAGCGCCTTGCCACAATTGTTGCGCTTGACGATCGAGATCATCTCGGGCGCGGCATTGGCCGCATCCATCAAACGCCCCACCTGAAGCGAGCCTTGCAGGCCGAGGGAAATTTCGGTCATCATATCCGCCAGCTTTTTCTGGAAAAGCTGGGTCTGTGCCAAGGGCTTGCCAAACTGTTTGCGGTCCAGACCATATTGGCGCGCCGCGTGCCAGCAGAACTCGGCTGCGCCCATCGCGCCCCAGCTGATGCCGTAGCGTGCGCGGTTCAGACAGCCGAACGGCCCTTTGAGACCCTGCACATGTGGCAGCAATGCATCCTCGCCCACTTCAACATTGTCCATCACGATCTCGCCGGTGATCGACGCCCGCAGCGACAGCTTGTTGCCAATCTTGGGGGCAGACAGCCCCTTCATGCCTTTTTCCAGTACGAAACCGCGGATCTTGCCGCCATGCTCTTCGGACTTGGCCCAAACCACAAAGACATCGGCAATCGGCGCGTTTGAGATCCACATCTTTGATCCGGTCAGCTTGTACCCCGTTGCGGTTTTCACGGCGCGGGTTTTCATGCCTGCCGGGTCAGACCCCGCATCCGGCTCCGTCAGACCAAAACAGCCGATCCATTCACCGCTGCACAGCTTTGGCAGGTATTTCTTGCGCTGCTCTTCCGAGCCGTAGGCGTAAATCGGATACATCACCAGACTGGCCTGAACCGACATCATCGACCGGTATCCGCTGTCCACACGCTCCACCTCACGTGCCACCAGCCCATAAGACACATAGCCGCCGCCCAGCCCACCGTATTCCTCGGGTATGGTCACACCCAAAAGGCCCATGTCGCCCATTTCCTTGAAGATGGACGGGTCGGTCTCTTCGTTGGCAAAGGCGTCAATGACCCTTGGTTGCAGCTTTTCCTGCGCATAGGCGCGGGCGCTGTCTTGGATCATGCGTTCATCTTCGGTCAGTTGATCAGTCAGGCGGAACGGGTCCGCCCAGTCAAATGTGCCCAGATCGGGGGCATCCTTGGCACGCAGTGCAGGCGCATCAGCGGTCATATCTAGTCCTTTCAAAGGTCGGCGATTTAGCGGCAGTATTGCAAAACCGTGCCGCAAACACTATCGCTGCTTTGTTCTGCATTCATGAGAAAAAGTCATATGATCGCCCCGCGCCGGTTTTTGCCCTCGATCTCTGCCCTGCTCGCCTTCGAGGCCGTGGCCCGGCTTGGCAGCGCCACGCGGGCCGCGCATGAATTGTCGCTGACCCAAAGCGCGATCAGCAGGCAGCTCAAGACCCTGGAAGACCAGCTTGGCGTGCCGCTGCTCGCGCGTCAGGGGCGGCAATTGACCCTGACCGAGGCAGGTCATTCCTATGTTGGAGAGGTCCGCGCGATCCTGAACCGGCTCGCGCAGGCCTCTGTCTCGGTGCGCACCAATCCTGTCGGCGGCTCGCTGAACCTTGCCATTCTGCCGGCTTTTGGCATGCATTGGCTGGCCCCGCGCCTGCGCGGTTTTGCCCGCAGTCATCCCGAAGTGACCGTCAACCTCAGCACACGCCTGCAACCTTTTGCCATTCAAGACAGCGCTTTTGACGCAGCGATCCATTTCGGGTTCGAGGATTGGCCTGGCGTGAACTACCTGCCCTTGATGCCCGAAACCGTGGTTCCGGTTTGCGCCCCCGACCTGCTTGAGGCGCCCCTGACCGATCCACAAGATATCCTCAACCATCCCCTTTTGCATCTGGAAACCCGGCCGCGCGGCTGGGCCCGATGGCTGGCCGCATTGAAGGTTGAGGGCGATCCGCCCACGGGTATGATGTTCGATCAGTTTTCCACCATGGCCCAGGCGGCCATTCATGGGCTTGGCGTTGCCCTGCTGCCAACGTTTTTTGCAGAGCCTTATCTGCGCGACGGCCAATTGCAGCTTGCCTCGCGCGAGACCACCCAGAGCATCGGCAGTTACTATCTGGTCTGGCCGCTTGACCGGCCGGAGGGCGCCGCGCTCTCCTCGTTTCGGGACTGGCTGTCGGAACAGGCAAAACTGCCCCTGCGCGACTGAGGTTTGCAAAGTTTACGCCAAAATTTTGCCCCATTTGATCGATATAGACAATTCACATGAACGGTGGGGGCCGTTGAAAGGAGCACTTCGATGCTTAACTCATTTCGCATGAGCACATTTGCTCTTGCCGCCGCAGCTGCTTGCATCGCAAGCCCTGCTGTATCGGCAGAGCACACCGTGTTGATCGAGGACGGCGGGTACTTCCCGACCATCACCTATGCGATGCAGGGTGATACAATCGTTTTCGTCAACGACAGCAACGCCACACAAACAGTGTCCGGTCCAAATGACAGCTGGACCTCAGGTTCGATCCCGGTCGATGGCAGCTTTGCACTGGCGTTGATGGAAGACACACCGCTGACCTTCAATGGCGGCGTTGACCTTGAAGGCCTTGATATCGAAGGACAAATTTCCTACGATCCGGCGCCGCTCGACGAATAATCAAATTCTCAGGCCGCAGCCAGACTGCGGCTTTTGACGGCGCTAGATGGGCTCGATCAATTCGGGCCCGGATGCCCGGTTTGAATTTACCGCACGGTCCACCCTGTGCCACTGCAAAAGGTCATCTTTTGCAGGCTGCATGAGTGTGGCCGCCCCTTTGCCTTGTTCGCCCAACCACAAGGGCCAATCGTCTTCGTCGAGGATCACCGGCATTCTGTGATGGATCTCCTGCATGGGCGTATTGGCTCCGGTGGTCACTATTGCACAAGTGGGAATCACATCCCCGTCGGGCGTTTTCCAGTTTTGCCAAACCGCCGCAAAGGCCAGCGGTGAAGTGTCGCGACGGGTGATATACCAAGGGTCGCGCCCCCCTTCGGCATCCTTGGTCCATTCATAGAACCCGCTACAGATGATCAACCCGCGCCGTTCCCGCGCCGCTGTGCGAAAGGCGGGTTTTTCGGCGATGGTTTCGGCCCGTGCGTTGATCAACAAGGGACCGCCTGCCGGTTTTTTGTACCACACCGGAATGAACCCCCAGCGCATCGCGCCCAGCCGTCTGTGACCTTCCGCATCCGAAGTCACAATATGCACATCCGTGGTCGGGCAGACGTTGTAGTTCGGCACGCTTGGCAAGGCATTGGCGGGCGCCGCGGCAAAAATCTGCGCCATCGCATCATGCGGCAATGTCACTGCCATCCGTCCGCACATAATCTTGCCCTCCCCGCCAACAATCACAGTTTAGCCAGGTGGCGAAGAACTGACTAGGGCGACGGACCATCCCTGACCCGCAGCCCATTGCCTTGGTCGGAAGCTTATTGGAACTGCGCCACGGTCGCCTTGAGGATCATGGCATGGTCCTGCGCCCGTGCGGCCCCACCATCGCGGCAGATGATCTCATCGCCCGGCTCTTCGGTTTGCAGGATCTCGAAACCGGCCGGCTTGCAGATGCCCATGAAATCAAAATGCGACAAGGTTGCCGGCTCAAGATATGTGACCTCTTCCGCAGGCAGCAAAGCGGACAGCGCCCGCGATTCCGTATCGAGGTTCATTCCCGCGATGTCCACCGGCGCGCCCATCACCAGCATTGGCCGTTCAATCGCGGCAAGGCTCTGGGCCGAAAAGGTTTGCGTGCCGCCAAGATCATACACCGCAAAGGCCTTGATCCGTGGATCGGACAAATCCTGTGCCATCTGGATGCGATCATCGTCTGATCGCGCCACCTTCCAATTGGCCAAGGCTTTGCACCCGATATCAGCCGCATCACTTGCACAGAACGCATCAAATGCCGCCGGATCAAACCGCCCGCCTGCCAAGGCCACGGCAGTGAACCCGCCCAAGGAATGTCCCGCCATATAGATCCGGTCCGGGTCAATATGGGCAGAGAGCGCGGGATCAGACAACGCGTGATCTATCACGCGGCTTATGTCGCGAGGCCGGTCCCACAGCGCCCGCGCATGATCTTCGTCACGAAGCCAGGTCGATGTGCCCGGGTGGCTGATCGCGGCCACAATGTATCCCTCACCCACCAGCGCATCCGCAAGCCAGGTTTGGTTCATGGCATTGCCATACATACCGTGGGACAGCACGACAAAGGGATGCTTGCCAGCCTCTGGCGCCGCATCCTTGATGACGTCGATCCCCTCCCAAACGGCATTGGTGTGGACTGTCTCGGCGGTGCCGGTCTGCGCAGTGGGATACCAGAAAAACCCGCTGAGCGGGCGGTCGCTGCGGCTGTCTGAAACGGTCAGCTCAGCCAGTCCGGTGTGATCGGCATCTGCATGGGCAACCCCCGCAAAGAGCGACAATGAGAGGGCGGTGATGTGAAACAGGTTCTTCATGGACGTGATCCTTTTTGGGTGTCGATGCATCCCAAATTGCCAAGCGAACCAAGCAAAACAATGGGTTGAGGGGGGCAAACCTGTCCTCTATCACGATCTAGGACAGGTCTGACGCAATCGAGGACATCAAAGAGGAACCATAGGGATGATTTCGCTACCATTGCCGGTGTTGGCGGCTCTGCTGTGTCTGGTGATTGCACCTCTGATGCTACGGCTTGACCTGGGCCGGCGCAGTGCGGCGGTGTATTTTGCCCTGCTGTTTGCCGGTTTTGCCTTGCAATCGCTGTTGGTTGGTCTGCGCTTTGGCTACGGCATCGAGGATTTCATCACATTTCAACGGGTGCTGCCGCTGTCGGTCGGGCCGCTTTTGTATCTTGGGTTTCTGTCGCTGGCGCTGCCCGCCAAAGACCTGCACAGGCAGGCATCATGGCATCTGGGTGCAGCGCTGTTGTTGGCTTTGGTGCTTGGTCTCTTTGCCATTATCTACCGCGACTTCGATCTGGCGATCAGCCTCAGCTATCTGATCTACATCGCCTTGCTGATCCGCCTGTCCCGAAAGGGGCCAGACCACCTGATCTTTGCCCGCCTCGACATTGCCCGCCCGGCGCAGCGTTGGATGTTGCTGGGGGCGGGTTTGCTCTTGATCTTGCTGATACTGGACACCGCGATTGCGCTGAATTTCGTTTTCGCCCGCGGCAATCACGCCACTGCGATGGTGTCGCTTGGATCGCTCATGCTGATTGGGTTGCTGTTGCTGATCCTCACGCGCATGCCCAGCATTCTGGCGCCTGAACAATCGTCCCCTGCCCCCGCATCGGAAAGCCCGGCCCGAAATGAGGCAGACCTCGAACAGCGGGCCCGCGAGATGCTGCTCAAAAGCCAGATCTATCTGGACCCCGATCTGTCCCTACAAAGGATTGCCCGCCGCCTGTCCGTGCCCGAACGCAGCCTGTCAACGGCGATCAATCAAAGCCAGGGCATGAACATGTCGCAATATGTGAACGGTTTTCGTTTGGGCCACGCCGCACGCCTGCTGCGCGACACCAACGACAGCGTATCGCAGGTCATGTCCCAAAGCGGGTTTCTGACGCGATCGAACTTCTATCGGGAGTTCCAGCGTGTGTACCAGCAAACGCCGGCGCAATATCGGGACGAGGCGGCCGCGAAGACGAAAGACTGATTGGGGCTGACAGATCCCAGCCAAGATGCCAACGCCAGCTGGTCAATTTTCGAATGTTCCGGCCTCGAAGATGGGAAGCTCCACGCAGAGCAGTTCCCATATTTCATCAATTTCATCTCCATTCGCATCAAAGACATGGACACCATCTTGCATCAAAAAATCCGGTTCATCCGAACCTGGAAAGGTAGAGGAGCGTTCAGCATATGGAACGCCGACGATTGCGATTTCTCTTCTCTGACCTAGAAGGCTACTTACAAAAGCCTCATCGACAGTTGTCGAATTAAGAAACCGCGTTGCCACTTCGCGTTTCTCGAACACTTCCCCACGCAGCGTTTTGTGAACGTTTAATTTCAATACCCAAGAGTTGGGGTATTCTGAGCGGGTTTCGCCACGAATACCTTGCACCAACGGCCGCTGTTCAAAATCATAGACAGTGGCATCGACAATACTGGTCGAATGTTCTGCCCAATAAGCAGGATCAGCTTCACTAAAAACCATACAGGCGCCTGCGTGGTTTGGCAGACTTGAGGTGATAAAAATGATTGCGGCAGCGGCAATTGTGGGATGGCGACTAAGCTTAAGCATCAGAGAGAACTATTCCTCTGATCATATGTTTCAATAACCTTGCCGGACATTGGCTAACGAAAAAGGCCACTGCGGTCCTTAATCCGAGATCAACACTCGGCCCGCTCGCGCGCTAACTACATCACCACTCCATCGCGAAAGGATCGCAACTGAAAAAGGCGCGCCCCATTGGAACGCGCCCCTTTCTCACAAACATGACGTCTGCGTTTACTTCACAGTGATACGGCCATCCGTATAGGGCTTGTATGGTGCATTCGCGGCCAGATATTCCGCCGTTACATCTGCCAGATCCGGCCCGAAGTCGTAGGCATTGTCGGCGTCTTTGAACATCTTGTAGCCGTCGCCGCCGTTGCGGACATAGTTGTTGGACACAACGCCATAGACCTTGTTCAAATCAATCGGCGCACCGCCGACCATCACGTCGCTGATGCGGCTGCCCGCTTCGGCTTTGCCGTCAAAGGCATAGGTCATGCCCGCAACCTGCGGGAAACGACCTGCACCCTCTTCGACCTGGCTCACACCGTTTTCCAGCGCTTCAACCAATGTGGCACCCGTCACCTGGAAGGTGGACAAGGTGTTCTGGAACGGCAGCACGGTCAGCACCTCGCCCATCGTCACTTCGCCCGCCTCGATGGAGGCACGGATGCCACCGCCGTTCTGGATCGCCACGTCGATGCCCTGATCCTTGACCCGCGCCAGCATCGCATCGGCAATCAGGTTGCCCATGGTGCATTCCATTGCGCGGCACACCGCACGGTCGCCGCCAATGGCCTCATCGGTCTGGGCCACAACCTTGTTGCGGATCTCTTCAAGCGGGACAGCCGCCTCTGCGATGCGGGCAACTGTGCCTTCGTCTTCGGTCACGGCCGCATCCATGATCAACGGTTCACCCTTGGCCTCGGTCAGATTGCCAGCGTCGTCAAAGGTGACGTTCAATTCACCGAGGAACTTGCCATAAGCATAGGCCTGCACAATCGCGGTGTTGCCCACCATTGTCGGATACGGCCCCTGCGCACGGTCATTGGTGTTGGACAGAAGCGTATTGGAATGCCCGCCCACGATCACGTCAACGCCCGTGGTTTCAGCCGCGACTTTTTGATCGACGACATAGCCGGAGTGGCTGAGCACGATGATCTTGTTCACGCCTTCAGCGGTCAGTTTGTCCACCTCGCCCTGCACCGCTTGCACCGGATCAGTAAAGACAATGTTTTCGCCGGGGCTGGCCAGCTCGTGCGTGTCATGCGGGGTCAGGCCGATCAGGCCCAGCTTCTCGCCGCCGCGTTCGATCACTGTAGATTTTGCCAGTTTGCCCGCCAGCAACGGCTCCCCCGAGACATCGGCATTGGACATCAAAACCGGAAATTCCACCGCATCCATAAATCCGCGCAGAACCTCTGGACCGTCGTCAAACTCGTGGTTGCCCACGGTCATCGCGTCATAGCCCATCTGGTTCATCATCTCGGCGGCCAGCGCGCCCTTGTAATAGGTATAGAACAACGTGCCTTGAAACTGGTCGCCGCCATCCACAAGGATCGAGTTGTTGGTCCGGCCACGCGCTGCCGTGATCGCAGTCTGCAAACGTCCAGAGCCGCCAAAGCATTTGCCCTCGCCATTGTCCTCGGCGGAGCAGGGTCCGTCGTATTTGCTGATCGGCTCAAACCGGGCGTGGAAATCATTGGTGTGCAAAATCGTCAAATTGTAATCGGCTGCGGCCATGGTGCCGGTCAGTGCCAGCGCAGCTGTGGCAGTCAGGAATCGTTTCATCGGTTTTCCCCTATTGGATTTGTTATGCCCGCATGGTGGCGCGAGGGCGCTGCGCTGTCAAAGATGTTATGCACGCCTGGCGCGATACCCCTGCGTCAAAGCGGCAAGATCAGAGCGATCCACTTGACCCCATGCGCCCCCCAAGGCATCAGGATGATATGCTGATTTTCAAGATATTCCGGTCCGATGAATGGGCCGCGCTGCGCCGCGATGGAGAAACCACGGGCGCACCCATTGATGTGGCCGATGGCTATGTTCATTTCTCGACCGCAACCCAGGTCGCCGAAACCGCAGCCAAGCATTTTGCCGGAGCAGAGGATTTGCATCTGATCGCTGTTGATGTCGAGGCGGCGGGTGATGCCTTGCAATGGGAAGTGTCGCGTGGTGATGCGCTGTTCCCTCATTTGTACCGAAAGATGACTATGGACGATGTGGTTTGGGCGCAGCCCCTGCCTCTGGTGGACGGCGTGCATCAGTTTCCTGCAGGGCTGGAAGAGGCGAGCGAATGACCGGGCATATTGATCCTGATCGCGCCCAGTTTGATGCGTTTAAGAACCTCAGCCGCGAAACGCCTATCGAAATGGTCAATCTGGTCGCCCTGAACGATCTGGCCAACTATCCTGGCGATCATGAACTGGCCCGCGATGGCCTGACGGGTGCGCAGGCCTATAGCAACTACGGCAAGCAAAGCGCGCCTGTGCTGGCCAAGGTCGGCGGCAGTATCCTGTGGCGCGGCAAGTTCGAGACCACGTTGATCGGCCCCTCTGACGAAGCCTGGGATCTGATGTTTATTGCCCGCTATCCGAACGCCCATGCCTTTCTCGCGATGATCTCTGATCCTGAGTATCAACAGGCTGTTGTTCACCGGCAGGCGGCGGTCAAAACTTCCCGGCTGATCCGGGCTGGCGCATTGCCTGTGACGGATGAATTTGCATGAACGCGCTGCTGGAACGGCTTGGCCTCGCAGCCCTGCGCAAGATTGATCCCGAGGCCGCACATGGGCTGGCAATCCGCGCCTTGCAATTGGGGCTGACCCCTGCACCTGGCCCAGCGGCGTCGTCCCGTTTGAAAACCACGCTTGCGGGATTGGAGCTGCCCAATCCGGTTGGTCTCGCCGCAGGGTTTGACAAGAACGCCACCGCAATTGCGCCCCTGTCCCGCGCCGGTTTCGGATTTATCGAGGTGGGCGCCACAACGCCGCGACCTCAGCCAGGCAACCCGAAACCGCGCCTGTTTCGCCTGACCGACGACCGCGCCGCGATCAACCGCTTTGGCTTCAACAACGATGGCATGGAGGCGATCATCGCCCGCCTTGCCCGGCGCGGCGCGGGCGTTCCGGTGGGGCTGAACCTTGGCGCGAACAAAACCAGTACCGATCGCGCTGCCGATTTTGCAAAAGTCATGACCGCCGCACGGGACCACGTGGATTTTGCAACGGTGAATGTCTCTTCTCCCAATACGGAAAAGCTGCGCGATCTACAGGGCAAGGCGGCCTTGGCGGGCTTGCTGGACGGGGTTATGGACGTGCGCGGGGCAACGCCTGTATTCCTGAAGATCGCGCCGGATCTCACCCCTGCCGAGATCGAGGATGTGGCAGATGTGGCCAACAACGCAGGTGTTGCCGCGATCATTGCCACCAACACCACGCTTGACCGCGACGGGCTGAAAAGTCCGCACAAAGCCGAGGCCGGAGGTCTGTCCGGTGCGCCGCTGTTCGACAAATCCACACGCGTTCTGGCGCGGCTTTCCACGCTCACGGACATCCCGTTGGTGGGTGTGGGCGGGATCGCCAGTGCGGAACAGGCCTATACAAAAATCCGCGCAGGCGCATCTGCGGTGCAGCTCTACACCGCGCTGGTTTATGGCGGGCTCTCAATGGTATCCGAAGTTGCGACGGGTCTCGATGATCTGCTGGCCCGTGACGGGTTTGCCACCGTGGCCGATGCTGTCGGCACTGCAAAGGAAGGTTGGTTATGATCACCATTTGGCACAATCCGCGCTGCTCAAAATCGCGGCAAACGCTGGCCTTGATCGAAGAGGCGGGTGCAGAGGTTGCGATCCGCAGATACCTCGACGATGCCCCGACAGAGGCAGAGATCAAAGCCGTCCAAGCGGCGCTTGGCACGCCGCCACTGATCGAGATGATGCGCAGTGGGGACAAGGCGTTTAAGGATATGGGCCTTGGAAAGGACAGCTCCGACTCGGAACTACTCAGCGCCATGGCAGCACAGCCTGCGTTGATCGAACGTCCGATTGTGATCAAGGGGGATCGGGCGGTCATAGGCCGACCACCAGAGAACGTCAAAACACTGCTTTAAGGACCGGAGTTTTCAAAAACTCCGAACCGATTTCTTCGAGGAAATCAAAATGGGCGCGCGACGCCTGATCCGCACCACACCGGAAATTTCAAAATTTCCGGTCCGTTTTCTTTAGGAAAACGACTAGACTGCCGCTTCCAGTTTCGGGTATCGCCACGCCAAGGTTGCAGTCCGCGCCACGAAAGAGATCAAGATCGACACCCAAAGCCCGTGATTGCCCAGCCACGGCACCAAGATCAACGCCGCCGCTGCATAGATCACGAATGACACAAGCATCATGTCACGCATGTCGCGCGACCGCGTTGCTCCGATAAAGATCCCGTCGAGCATGAACGCGCCGCAGCCCAGCACCGGCATCAAGACCACATAGGGCAGGAATTCCCGCGCGGCCAGGCGCACGTCGGGCGCGGTGGTCATCAGATCGATCAACCACGGGCCCGCGATCCAAAAGCCGATCATCAGCAATGAGCAAATGAAAAACGCCCAGCCAGAGGTCAGCACCGCCCCGCGCCGCAGCACACCGCGCCGCCCTGCGCCAAAGGCCTGACCCACGATCGCCTCGGCGGAAAAGGCAAATCCATCAAGGGCATAGGAGGTGATCATCAAGAACTGCATGAGCACCTGATTGGCCGCCAACGTGACGTCACCAAACCCCGCCCCGACAAACAGGAAGGCCACGAACATCGCCTGAAGCAACAGCGACCGCAGCAGAATATCCACATTCAGCTGCATCATCCGCACCCATCTGGCGCGGGCAAAGATCTGCACACGGTCGCGCCAAGCGCCGCTTTGAAACACGCCCCGACAGAACCACAGACCCAGCGCGGCGCCGCTCCATTCGGCGATAAAGGTGGCGAAGGCCACGCCGCTCACGCCCCAGCCGAGACCCAGCACGAACCACAGATCCAGCAGGATATTCAGCCCGTTCATCCACAGTTGCAGCACCAGCACAGCACGGGTGCGTTCCTGCGCGATGAGCCAGCCGGTGATTGCATAAAGGGATATCGCCGCCGGGGCAGACCAGATACGCACCGCCATATATTGATGGGCCAGCGTTTCGACCTCTGCCGATCCCGGCGCGAGCCGAAACGCGCCCCAGAACAGCGGCAGTTGCAGGGCCACCAAGACCGCGCCCGCCCCCGCACCAATCATCAAGCCACGACTTAGCAGCGCAGCCACCTCGGCCTGATCGCCCTGCCCTGCGGCCTGCGCGGTCAGACCAACAGTACCCATGCGCAAAAAGCCGAAGATCCAGTAAAGCGCCGACAGGATGATCGCGCCCAGCCCTACCGCGCCGATGGGGGCTGCCAGCCCCATCTGCCCCACGACACCGGTGTCCACTGCACCAAGGATCGGCACCGTGGCATTGGACAGCACAATCGGCAGCGCAATATGCAACACACGGCGGTGAGTCACCGCCTCTTTCGGGCCAAGCTCCCTATCGCTCAGGTCGGCATCTTGCAGCGGGTCTGTCATTAACCCTGCCGCGTGGGCAGCACAAAGTGGCCGGTTGCCTGGGCAAAGAGCTTGCTGCGGTTGTCCTGCCACGCCTCAACATGCACCGACGCATAACGCCGGCCAGACCGGTTGATCCGCGCCCGCGCATAGGCGTCGCGCGGCAGGCCCGTACGCAGGTAATCCACCGTGAAGTCGACAGTTTTGGGCAGGCGTGGCAGGTGCGAATGATCAAGGTTGTTCACATCCAACGCGCCGCTTTCCATATCTTCCCATATCAATCCCCAGCTGAGGGTGATGATCGCGGTCACCTCCAAAAAGGCCGCCGTGGCCCCGCCGTGCAGGGCCGGCAGAATGGGATTGCCGATCAGGGATTGGTCAAACGGCATCACGGCCGTCAGCTCATCCCCCCGGCGTTCAAACTCAATGCCCAAAAACTGGATGTAGGGCACCCCTTCGACCATGGTACGCAAAACTGCATCACGTCGTTTTTTGACCACTTGAACAGGCTCTGGCGGGCGGCGATTGCTCATTTTTTGCCCTCCACAGTAAAGGTGCCGGTCGCGATAGCAACCGGATTTTCGCTGTCATCATCTGACGCGGCAGCGCGGACAAAAGCGACGGAGCGCGTGACGTGATAGCAGGTGGCGCGGGTGGTGATTGTCTGCCCCGGCGTCGCAGCACGCAGATATTCGATCCGCAGATCAAGCGTCGCGGTGCCGGCCGGATTGCTGGGATGGCTCATGACCGCCGCGCCGCAGCTGGTGTCCATAAGCGCCGACACCGCACCACCATGCACAACCCCGGTCTTGGGATCGCCAATCAGTTTATCCGAATAAGGCATCGAAATCACGGCGGTGCCATTGTCCAGTTCATCCAGATGCATGCCCAGCGCCACGGAATGCGGCAGGGCCTGAATGAACTGGCGTGCCATCTTGATCTTGTCTGACATGGAAGGTTGGTCCTCGCCTGCGGTTTGGCTCTTTATCATAGCGTGACCAACAAAGGGCAAGCCCGCTGCTTGCGCTTGGCTTGGCATGATCATAGCTTGGTCCAGAGGAGAGACAGAACATGGCAGACGACCGCCTGACATTCAAAGAAATGTGCGCCAAATTTGATGTCACACCGCGGACCCTGCGGTACTATGAGTACATTGAACTGCTGGAACCGGATCGCGAAGGACGAGCGCGGTTTTATGGACCGCGCGAAAGTGCGCGCATGAAATTGATCATGCGGGGCCGCAAGTTCGGCTTTTCGCTTGAGGACATTCGACAGTGGTTGCTGATCTACGAACACGAGGGCACCGAGGCGCAGATGCGGGCTTGGGTCGAAATGGCAGATGGTCAATTGCTTGAGCTGGCGGAGCAGCGGGTGCAACTGGACGAAGCCATCGACGAGTTGCAGAAATTGCGCGACGAAACAGCCAAAACCATTGCGCTGGACTGACCAGACAGGCCGGACGAACAGAACGGCCTAGTTAACCTTGTTTGCGCGTTTGGTCATTAGCCCATCAACGACACGCTGCAAATCCGCAGCAATCGCAATCAGCTCGGAGATGGTTTCACCGCGTGCGGTTTCTGCCAGATCATAGGTGGCCCGTTCAATCAGCATGACGGCCTCTTGCAACTCTTCTGCGGGCCGCGCACGGGCTTTGCATAGCGTGGTCTCGGTCATTTCTACCTCAAAAGCCATTCTGGCTCACAATTCATTGGAAAATGCGTTTAGCGCTAGCTAGGTCTTGCCCAAAGGCGGGTCATGTCACGCAATTGCGTTACACCACCTGTTTGCGGCGCAACTGCAACAAACCTGATCCGAGCCCCCGAACTGCGGCGGTGGTGCGGTCATTGACGTCCAGCTTGTCAAACATCCGGCGGGTCATTGTATCGACCGTATGCCGCGAGATGCCCAGAATCTCGGCGATGACGGAGTTGCTTTTTCCGCGGGCAATCCAGCGCAGCACCTCTAGCTCCCTTGGGGACAGATCCACCTTGGCCCGATCCTGTTCACCCGAGATGGCGCAATAGCGCAGATGGGCAATCTGCGCCGCGCATTGCAATTCAAATATCGCCTCTGCAGTCAGCTTTGGCGTTCCGTCACCAAAGCCAAGACAGACAAGCGCATTGCGCGCGTTCGGCCCGTAGACCTGCAGCGCAATCCCGTCGCCCAGATCGGAAGCCGCCCGAAGGGCCATGTAGCGTTGTTGTTCATATGTCAGATTGGCCAGATCGTTGATCTCAGACCAGTAGAAAGGCCGCCCGATCTTGGCTGCAAGTTCCGGCATTGGGTCCAGCAGGCTCAGCTTGCCGTCGATATACTGGCACACCCATTCCTCGGGGTAACCGCTTTGCAGGATGCCCGACTTGCCAATTGTGCCAAGTTCTCTGTTCTCAACTTCGGTGTCGGAATGATAGCTGACCATCGCAATGCCACGACTTTCGAAAAAGCGTACAGAAAGACGCCACAAATCAGCCAGATGATTTGCAGTCTCACAATCTGTCACGAAGTCTTTCAGCGGCGGAACGTCCGTCATGGTCTCCTCCGTTCGACCCATAAAGTAGCACAAATTCAGAAATTGTCAGCCTAAGGGGCGCAAAAGGGGATTCGGCCAGGCAGCGCCTGATACCGCCCCGTCCTCTGAAAAGGCCACCACAAGAATGCGTGAACACAGAGATTTCCGGCGAAAACCTGCGCAACCACCAAAGTGACGCGACGTCCAGCTTACGTCAACGTCAATCACTGTTGTAAGAACGACATCGAACGCCCAAATGCGCTTCAGAACGTAGCTTTTCTTACGAAGGAAACGACTATGAATACTGAAACACTCACGATCCGTCAGATGTGCGATGCATTCGACGTGACCCCACGCACACTGCGCTTTTACGAAGCCAAAGAACTGCTTTTTCCGATCCGCGAGGGTCAGAAACGTCTGTTCACCAAACGCGACCGCGCCCGGCTCAAACTGATCCTGCGCGGCAAGCGGTTTGGCTTTAGCCTTGAGGAAATCCGCCAGCTGCTCGACCTTTATCACATGGGCGACCAGCAGCAGACCCAGATCGCCCGCACCTATGAGATTGCCCGCGACCGTCTGGCAGACATGATCTCTCAACGTGATGAGCTGAACGAGGCCATCGACGATCTCAAGGATCAGATCAAATGGGGCGAAAAGATCGTCGCCTCCATGAATCAAAATCGCAAGGCGGCGGAGTAATCCGCCCCTGCCTCAATAATATCAGCTGACCAATCGAGCTTTAGGGAGACACTCATGCCCAGCTACACCGCCCCGACAAAAGACCTGCAATTTGTCCTGCACGACGTTCTGAACATCACCGGATCGACCATTCCCGGCTATGACGAGCTGGAGGCCGATTTCACCTCCGCGATCCTCGAAGAGGCCGGCAAACTCACTTCCGAAGTCCTCGCGCCACTGAACGTGGTGGGCGACAAAGAAGGCTGCCGCCTTGAAAACGGCGTTGTCTATACGCCCAAGGGTTTCAAGGAAGCCTTTGAAAAGGTCAAAGAAGGCGGCTGGCCCGGCCTGGACATGCCCGAGCAATATGGCGGGCAGAACATGCCTTATGTTGTTGGCACCGCAGTGGGCGAGATGTTCTCGGCCGCCAACCAGGCCTTCACCATGTATCAAGGTCTGACCCATGGCGCCGCCTCGGCCATTCTGGCCCACGGCACGGACGCGCAAAAAGACACCTATCTGCCCAACATGGTCTCCTGCGAATGGACCGGCACGATGAACTTGACGGAGCCGCATTGCGGCACCGATCTGGGCCTGATGCGCACCAAGGCCGCGCCACAGGCAGACGGGTCATACAAGATCACGGGTCAAAAGATCTTCATCTCGTCCGGCGAGCATGACATGGCCGACAACATCATCCATCTGGTGCTGGCCAAGATCGAAGGCGGCCCCGAAGGGATCAAAGGTGTTTCTCTCTTCATCGTGCCAAAGTTCATCGTCAACGAAGACGGCTCTTTGGGTGAACGCAATGGCGTTGCGGTTGGCTCTATCGAGGAAAAGATGGGCATCCACGGCAACTCCACCTGCGTGATGAACTATGACGGCGCCACCGGTTATCTGCTGGGCGAAGAACACAAAGGCATGCGCGCCATGTTCACCATGATGAACGAAGCGCGTCTGGGCGTTGGCATGCAAGGTCTCGCCGCGGCGGAAGTGGCATATCAGAACGCTGCCGAATACGCCAAGGACCGCCTGCAGGGCCGTGCCGTGACCGGCGCGGAGCACCCTGACAAGCCTGCCGATCCCCTGATCGTACACCCCGACATCCGTCGCTCGCTGATGGACCAGAAGAGCTTTGCCGAGGGCGCACGCGCCTTCATCCTTTGGGGCGCGACCATGATCGACGCCGCCCACCGCGCGGGCGACAAAGACGCCGACGGGCTGGTGTCATTGCTGACGCCGGTGATCAAAGGCTTCTTGACCGATCAAGGCTACGACATGACCGTGAAGGCCCAGCAGGTCTATGGCGGCCACGGCTATATCGAAGAATGGGGCATGTCCCAGTTCACCCGCGATGCCCGGATCGCGATGATCTACGAGGGCGCAAACGGCGTGCAGGCGCTGGATCTGGTGGGCCGTAAATTGGCTCAGGACGGCGGCAAACATGTGATGGCCTTCTTTGATCTGGTGAAGAACTTCATCAAGGAACATGCCGGTCAGGACGCGGCGTTCGACAAAGACTTCCTTGATCCGCTGAAGGCGGCCAGCAAGGATCTGCAGAGCGCGGGCATGTATTTCATGCAGAACGGCATGAAGAACCCCAACCATGCGCTGGCAGGCTCCAACGACTTTATGCACATGTTCGGCCACGTCTGCCTTGGCCTGATGTGGGCTCGCATGGGTCTGGCCGCAAAAACCGCCCTTGCAGGCGGGACCGGTGACGCCGCGTTCTATGAGACAAAGCTCGCGACAGGCCGCTATTACATGGCACGGCAACTGCCCGCCACGGCACTGCACCTGACACGGATCCAGTCCGGTGCCGATACCGTGATGGCCCTTGACGCCGCGCAGTTTTGAACCTTTCTGGGTGGGGTCACCCCCACCCAGTTCCATGCCGGAGACCCAATGCCAAAACGCTTTCGCCTGACCCGCCGCTTTCCCGCCGCCATGACCGAGGAAGGCTATCGCAGGCTCAAGAAGTTCAGCGCAGAAGCTGGTTTGGACGAGGGTGAGGCGCTGTCGTTTCTGTTCGAGAATTTCAACAGCGTCATGAACGAAGAAAACCTGATCGCGCGCCTGCGCCTGTTCAACTCTGAACTGGACGACCGCAAACGTTGATCCGTGCCACCTTGGGAGGGGTGCAATGACCCAGATGACCGCCACCACATCGACATGGATGACCGACGAACACCGCATGATTGCGGAGATGACGGCGCAGTTCATCACTTCCGAATGGTCCCCCCATTTCGAGAAATGGCGCAAGCAGGGCCAGATGGATCGGGACACCTGGAACCAGGCGGGCGAGTTGGGCCTGCTGTGCCCGTCCATTCCCGAGGAATACGGCGGCGCGGGCGGTGATTTTGGCCATGAGGCCGCCATCCTGATCGAAGGCTCCCGCGCCAATCTGGCGTCCTGGGGCAATGGCATCCATTCGGGCATCGTGGCCCATTACATCCTCGCCTATGGCACCGAAGATCAGAAAAAACGCTGGCTTCCCAAGATGGCCACCGGCGAAATGGTTGGGGCGCTTGCGATGACCGAACCCTCCACCGGATCGGATGTGCAGCGGATCAAGACCAAGGCCATCCGCGACGGCAACGCCTACCGCCTGTCGGGCCAAAAGACATTCATCACCAACGGCCAGCACGCCAACCTGATCATCGTGGCGGCCAAAACTGACCCTTCGGAAGGCTCCAAGGGGGTTTCGCTGGTCGTTCTGGAAACAGAGGGCGCAGACGGGTTCCAGCGTGGCCGCAACCTCGACAAAATCGGGTTGCATGCGGCGGACACGTCAGAGCTGTTCTTTGACAACGTCGAAATCCCGCCTGAGAACATCCTCGGCCAACAAGAGGGTCAGGGATTCTACCAGATGATGCAGCAATTGCCGCAAGAACGGTTGATCATCGGCTGCGGCGCAGTGGGTGCCATGGAAGGCGCAGTGGAACGCACCATCGCCTATTGCAAGGAACGCGAAGCCTTTGGCGGGCCGCTGACAAAGTTTCAGAACACCCGCTTTCAACTGGCGGAATGCAAAACCAAAACCATGGTCTCCCGCGCCTTCCTCGACGAATGCATCGCCGATCATTTGCGCGGCGAACTGACCGTCGAAAAGGCCGCGATGCAGAAATACTGGCTGACCGATACACAGGGCGAAGTTCTGGATGCCTGTCTGCAGCTGCACGGCGGCTACGGCTTCATGCAGGAATACGCAATTGCAGAAATGTGGACCGACGCCCGCGTGCAGCGCATCTACGGCGGCACCAACGAGATTATGAAAGAATTGATCGCGCGCGGGCTGTAGCCGCCCGCCGCGCCAGACGAGAGGAAAGATTGAGTTTTTCTGGAAAAATGAGAACAGGCCCGCGCACCCCTCACGGCTCTGCGCCCCGCCCTGCTTCATTTGGCCAGAAAAATCTCCACGGGGGTCTGGGGGTGTGAAACCCCCAGTGCAACATTCAGGAAGGATCAACAATGACCATCAAACTCCACTGCTTTGGCGAATCCGGCAATGCCTATAAGGCGGCACTGGCGCTGCAATTGTCCGGTCTGGACTGGGAACCGGTGAAGGTCGATTTCTTCGGTGGCGAAACCCGCACGCCCGAGTACCGCGCGACCGTAAATTCCATGGGCGAAGCGCCGGTGATGATCGACGGAGATCTGCGGTTGACCCAATCCGGGGTTATCCAAGACTATGTGTCCGAAAAGTCAGGCAAGTTCGGCGGCAAGGACGACGCAGAGCGACGCGAAATCCTGCGCTGGGTGCTCTGGGACAATCACAAGCTCAGCTCCATGGCCGGGCTGACCCGTTTCTTGATGAATTTCCTGCCCGCAGACAAACGTCCAGCCGAGGTGATTGCCTTCAATCAAGGTCGCCTCAAGGCGGCCTATGCCGTGCTCAACGATCACCTCGAGGGCCGCGAATGGATTGTCGGCGATGGCGTGACCAACGCCGACCTGAGCTGCTGCGGCTATCTGTATTACCCTGAAGCCTTCGGTTTTGACCGCAAGGATTGGCCCAACATCGACGCGTGGCTCACGCGTCTGTCCAACGAACCGGGCTGGAAAGCCCCATACGATTTGATGCCCGGCAGCCCCGCTGACCGCGCTTGAAGGAGAGAGACATGACCGAAGCTTATATTTATGACGCATTGCGCACACCGCGCGGCAAGGGCCGCAAGGACGGATCCCTGCATGAGGTGACCGCCGCACGGCTGTCCTCACTGACATTGAACGCCGTAAAGGAACGCAACAACCTTGAAGGCCACGCCGTTGAGGATGTGATCTGGGGCAATGTCACACAGGTGATGGAACAGGGCGGCTGTCTGGCCCGGACCGCCGTTTTGGGCTCTGAACTGGATGAACGCATTCCGGGTCTGGCCATCAACCGGTTCTGCGCTTCTGGCATGGAAGCGGTGAACCTCGCGGCCAATCAGGTCAAAGGCGGGGCCGGCATGGCCTATATCGCCGGCGGCGTGGAAATGATGGGCCGCGTACCCATGGGCAGCGACGGCGCCGCCATTGCCGTCGATCCGAGCCTTGCTATTGACCAGTATTTTGTCCCGCAGGGCATCTCGGCCGATATTATTGCCACCGAATACGGCTTTACCCGCGACGATGCGGATCAGCTGGCCATCGCATCGCAGCAGCGAGCGAAAAGAGCATGGGACGAAGGCCGCTTTGCCAATTCCGTGATCAAGGTCAAGGACCAGAACGGGCTGACCATTCTCGATCACGACGAATATATGCGCCCGCAAACAGACATGCAGTCGCTGGGCAGTTTGAACCCCGCGTTTCAGGCCATGGGTGAAGTGATGCCGGGCTTTGATAAGGTGGCGATGCTGAAGTACCCGCATCTGGAAAAGATCAACCACATCCACCACGCCGGGAACTCTTCGGGCATCGTTGATGGCGCAGCTGCTGTGCTGATCGGCAACAAGGAGTTTGGCGAGAAATACGGCCTCAAACCCCGCGCCCGCATCCGGGCCACCACCAAGATCGGCACCGACCCCACCATCATGCTGACCGGCCCTGTGCCTGCCACCAAAAAGATCCTTGCCGACAATGGCATGAACATTTCTGACATTGACCTGTTTGAGGTCAACGAGGCGTTTGCTTCTGTTGTGATGCTGTTCATGGATGCCTTTGGCGTGGACCATGACAAGGTCAACGTGAACGGCGGTTCCATCGCCATGGGTCACCCGTTGGGCGCCACTGGCGCGATGATCATCGGCACCTTGCTGGATGAGCTTGAGCGGGCGGACAAAGAGGTGGGTCTCGCCACCCTTTGCATCGCATCCGGCATGGGCGCCGCGACCATCATTGAGCGCGTGTAAGCGCGGATCAGGAGACAAGATATGACCGATTTTACAATGACCACCGACAGCGAAGGCGTTGCTGTCATCACATGGGATGTCGCGGACAAGACCATGAACGTGATGTCCATCGACGGGCTGACAGAACTGGACGCGCTGATTGATCAGGCGCTGGGTGACGACGCCGTAAAAGGCATCATCATCACCTCTGGCAAGGACGGTTCCTTTGCGGGTGGGATGGACCTCAACCTGCTGGCCAAGATGAAGGCCGATGCAGGCGACGACCCTGCCAAGGGCCTGTTCGAAGGCACCATGCGGATGCACCATCTGCTGCGCAAGATCGAACGCGCGGGCATGGACCCAAAGACGCTGAAGGGCGGCAAGCCAATAGCCGCGGCCCTGCCCGGCACCGCCGCTGGCATCGGGCTGGAACTGCCATTGGCGACGCACCGGATTTTCTGCGCGGACAACCCCAAGGCACGCATCGGCTTGCCAGAAATCCTCGTCGGGATTTTCCCTGGCGCGGGCGGCACAACCCGTCTGGTGCGCAAACTGGGCGCGATGGCCGCCTCTTCCTTCCTGCTCGAAGGCAAGATGGTTGCCCCTGCCGCCGCCGCCAAGGCCGGTTTGATCGACGAAGTGGCCGATGATCCAATGGCAGCCGCCCGTGAATGGGTGTTGAACGCCAAGGATGCCGATCTGGTCAAACCATGGGATGCCAAGGGCTACAAAATGCCCGGTGGTGCCCCCTATCACCCGGCCGGTTTCATGACCTTCGTGGGCGCCAGCGCAATGGTTCATGGCAAGACCAAAGGCGCGTTTCCTGCCGCCAAAGCCTTGCTTTCTGCCGTATACGAAGGCGCCTTGGTGCCTTTCGACACCGCGCTCAAGATCGAGGCGCGTTGGTTCACCAATGTTCTGATGAACCCCTCGTCCTCTGCGATGATCCGGTCTTTGTTCCTGAACAAGGAAGCCTTGGAAAAAGGCGCTGTACGCCCCGAAGGCATCCCTGACCAGCGCGTGAAAAAGCTGGGTGTTCTGGGCGCTGGCATGATGGGTGCAGGCATCGCTCTGGTCTCCGCACAGGCCGGGATCGAGGTTGTTCTGATCGACCGCGACCAAGCTGCCGCTGACAAGGGCAAAGCCTATTCCGAGGCCTATATGGACAAGGGCATCGCCCGCAAAAAGGCCACGCCGGAAAAGAAAGAAGCCCTGTTGAACCTGATCACGGCAACGCCGGATCTCGATGCGCTGAAGGGTTGCGATCTGATCATCGAAGCGGTGTTTGAAGATCCCAAGGTCAAGGCCGAGATGACCCAAAAGGTCGAAGCCGTGATCCCCGAGGATTGCATCTTTGCCTCCAACACCTCGACCCTGCCGATCACTGATCTGGCAAAGGCGTCCTCACGTCAGGACCAATTCATCGGCATTCACTTCTTCTCCCCCGTGGAACGGATGTTGCTGGTGGAGATCATCAAAGGCGCCAACACCGGTGACCGTGCGGTGGCCAAGGCGCTGGATTACGTGCGCCAGATCCGCAAGACCCCGATTGTGGTCAACGACGCGCGGTTCTTCTACGCCAACCGTTGCATCATCCCTTACGGCAACGAGGCCACCCGGATGGTCACCGAAGGTGTGGCGCCCGTGCTGATCGATAACGCCGCGCAGATGCTCGGCTTCCCCGTAGGCCCGATCCAACTGGGCGATGAGACCTCCATTGATCTGGCAACCAAGATCATGCGCGCGACCAAGGCGGCGATGGGCAATGAATACCCGGCCTCCGAAGCGGATGATCTGATTGTCTGGATGGAAGATCTGGGCCGTTTGGGCCGCAAGGCCAATGCGGGCTATTTCGACTATGACGAAAAAGGCAAGCGCATTGGGTACTGGAAAGGCATCCACGACAAATATCCTTTGGCCGAAGAACAGCCAGACCTGCAAGAAGTGCAGGACCGGTTGATGTTTGTTCAGGTGCTCGAAGCCGTCCGCGCTCTGGAAGAAGGTGTTCTGATGGACATTCGCGAAGGCGACGTTGGCGCGATCCTGGGTTGGGGCTTTGCCCCCGCCACAGGCGGCCCGCTGAGCTGGCTGGACATGATCGGAACGCCTTATGCGGCAGAACGTTGTGACCAGTTGGAAGCGAAGTTCGGCCCGCGCTTTAAATGCCCCGATCTGCTGCGCGAAATGGCTGAGAAGAACCAGACGTTCTATGGCCGCTTTGGCCCGAAGGCCGCCGCAGCCGCGTAAGCTTGGGCACAAGCAAACTGCCATCACAAACGGGGCGCTGCGGCGCCCCGTTTTGCGTCTCAGCGCAACGCGGGCGCTTGACAGGAACGCCCATCGCCGCAAAGTCAACGCACCACCAACGCAGGGCAAGAGGCGACACCGCATATGGATTTCAAAGATCTGCCCCAAGGGCCGCTCACCCTGAAGAACCTCACAGTTCCAGCCTGTTATCTGGGGCAAACCGGCGATCTGCGCCGCATCGACATCAGCATTGAGAATGGCCGGTTCTGCGGCCTGCATCCACAGGCCGATGTGATAGATATGGGCGGCGCGATGGCCTTTGCGCCCTTCACCGACATGCACACGCATCTCGACAAGGGGCACATCTGGCCCCGCGCCGCCAATCCTGATGGCAGTTTTGACGGGGCGATAGGTGCGGTGCAACCGGACCGGCAGGCCCGTTGGTCTGCGGATGATCTGCGCCGCCGCATGGATTTTTCCCTGCGCTGCGCCTATGCCCACGGCACCAGTGCCATCCGCACCCATCTCGACAGCGCTGCCCCTCAGGACGTCATCAGTTGGCCCGTGTTTCGGGAGGTGCAACAAGAATGGGCAGACCGGATCACCTTGCAGGCGGTTTGCCTTGTTGGCTTGGCCGAGGCGGTTACGGACCCGGCTTTTGCCCGCACCGCCGATTTGGTGGCGCAATACGGTGGAATATTGGGATGTGCCACATATCCCATGCCGGACCCGCGCCGCGCCGTGCAAGAATTTCTGACCATTGCCGAGGCGCGCGGCTTGGCCGTTGATATGCATGTGGACGAAACCGCCGATCCCTCCTCCAACTATCTGCGGCTGATCGCGGAAACGGTTCTGGAGTTGGGGTTTGATGCCCCGGTCACCGTCGGCCACTGCTGTTCACTGGCCATGCAGGAAGAGGCCGAAGCCAAGCAAACCCTCGATTTGGTTGCCAAGGCAGGTCTCAACGTTGTCAGCCTTCCGATGTGCAACATGTACCTGCAAGACCGCCGGGCGGGGCGCACGCCGCGTTGGCGGGGGATCACCTTGGTACATGAAATGGCGCAGCGCGGGATCAATGTCAGCTTTGCCTCCGACAACACACGCGATCCGTTTTATGCCTATGGCGATCTGGACATGATCGAGGTGATGCGCGAGGCCACGCGCATCGCGCAACTGGACCATTCGAGCTATGATTGGACTCGCGCATTTTCTACCAATCCGGCACAGGCCTGCGGATTTCGCGCGCCGTCCCTTGCCATCGGCCAACCCGCCGATCTGGTGATTTGCCGCGCCCGCAACTGGACCGAAATGTTGGCCCGCCCGCAATCGAACCGGATCGTGTTGCGTGGCGGCAAGCAGATCGACCGGACCTTGCCAGACTATGCCGAGCTTGACCCGATCATGCCTTGATCGCAGGTCTGACCGACGGCTGGCGTTTCGCAGACAGCACAAGATAGACCGCGCCTGATATGATCCCAAGGGCAAGCATTTGACTGGGCGCGAGTGTTTCGCCCAATAGTCCAACGCCAATCAGACTGCCGCCCACAGGCACGGCAAAGTTGATCTGCGACATCCGTGTTGCCCCGAGGCGGGGCACCAGATGGAAATAGATCAAATTGGCCGCGGCGGTTGAGAAAAGCCCCAGATAGACAACCGCGCCAATGGATCGCGGCGACAAATCAACGCCCGTGATGCCTTTCCCCCAAACCGTTGCGATGACACAGGCCACGATGGCCCCGACCAGCATGGAGCCCGCCGCCATTTCCATTGCTGGCCTTTTCACATATGCTTTGACGTAGATCGTTCCGGCGGCATAACAAAGCGTTGCACCGACGATGGCCAGTTGACCGCTCAGGTCATCGCCCAGCCCAGAAAGAGCCGCAGGGCCAACCAAGGTCACAACCCCGATCAGGGCCAAACCAACCCCTAAAGTCACCCGCGTTGTCAGCCGTTCATCGGCAAAGGTCAAAGCTGCCAAGAGAACCGTGGCCACAGGTGCCACCCCCATCAATATGGACGCCAATGCGCTGTCGACCGTTTGCTCGCCAAAGGTGATCAGTAAGAACGGCACCGTGCTGCCCAACATTCCGGTGATCAGATAAGACGTCCAATCACGGGGCCGCGTTGACAGGCGTTGCCCCCGCAGCATCAAAACCGCAAGGATGACGGCCGCCCCGATCACCATACGGCCCGCCACAAGCGTCATCGGGTCAAGGGTCTCGACGCCCAGTTTGATCACGCCATAAGACGAGCTCCACATCGCGGCGAGCGCGAGCCAAAGCGCGATATCCGAGGGGCTTGCTTTTTGTGACATGGCTGGGGCATCCTTTGCTACGAAAATAATAGCATAGGTTGCTACATTTTTAGTAGCAAGGCCAGAATGACAAAAGACATACGCCTTCCGAAACCCGGAACTGCCGTGCGCGGATCGAAAAGTGGTCAACCCATCATGGTGCTCTTTGACCTGCTCAGCCGTCGCTGGGCGATGGGAATCTTATGGAATCTCAGCGACAAGAACCGCAATTTCAGAGACTTGCAGACCAGATGTGACAGCGCCTCGCCCAGTGTGCTGAACACCCGCCTCAAGGAATTGCGGGCCGTTGGTTTGGTTGACAGGGCCGATGATGGCTACAGCCTGACGGCAGATGGGCGCGACCTGTTCAAACGGCTGGAGCCGCTGGGGGATTGGGCGCAAGACTGGGTTCCGACCCTGGCGGCGGCTTCAACGGACGACTGATCCGGCCCCGTTAATCGTAGGCATAACCAAATCGCGCGATATCTTCTGCGCAACACTCGGCAACAACTTTGCACGTCGCCGGGGAATAATAGCGCCGGTAATCTGTTTCCCGCACAGATGCATTGCTCTGCGGCAGATCCAGTTCCACCCCCAGATGCGCCCAAAGCGGTGCGGCATCCTCGGCCAGATGTTCAAGGCGGATATAGGCGCGGCACTGCTCCGTTCCGTTGACATCCGTCATGTAGCGACGGGCAGGCCACTGCCGCAGACTTTGCTGAATCTGTGGATCAGATACGAAACCCTCAAAATCCTGCGTCTTGGCCAGCCTGACCGATGCATGATCAAATGTCTGCTCGCGCAACCAGTGATAATAGCTGACCGTGCGATCCCACGGGTTGCGCACAAGGGTGAAAGTGAAGAGATCCGCGATCTCATCCGCACCGATCAATCCATCAATATCGGCCAATGTGCTGTGTTTCCAAAGCCGCCCGGCGGTTTGCACATCCTTGAGGCGACGCCGCCGTTTGACCGCCTTGGGCGTGTCTCCGATCATCACATCGTCCTTCATTGCGCGGCCCTCAAGCGCCAGCGCCATGGAGGTGCCGCCGGTTTTGGGAATATGCACAAAGAGATAGGACCGCCCGCGGCTGATGATCATATCCGCATCCTATTCCGGCACCCGGCCCGCGCCAACCGGGGCGGTGCTGCGCAGGGCGATGATGCTACCCGCAAGGGCGATCAAGACCATGCCAAACAACCCCAACACCGGCACGGTTTGATCCCAAAGAACCCATGCCCAAAAGCTGGCAAAGACCAGCAGCGAGTATTCAAAGACGGCCACATGACTGGCCTCACCCAACAAATAGCCGCGAAAGATCAAGCCGATCCCGATGAGTGAGCCAACCGCCTGTACCGCGAACCAGAACAGCATCTCCGCGTCCAGCGGCCCCCAGGAGCGCAGCACAAAACCATCGTGCCCTGCCGGTGCCTCGCCAGAGACAACAAACACCCCAATAAGGCCAAACACGCCCAGCATTCCGAAGAATCCGGCGGTCAGGGTCAACGTGCTTTCCCCCTCGCACCACGCCCGCGTGGCCACTGCGCCAATAGCGTAAAGCAACCCCGCCACAATGGGCAGGAAACTGATCGGGTCCAGCGCGGAAGGATCGGGGCGGATCACCATCAAAGCGCCGACAAAGCCAGTCACCACAGCTGTCCAGCGGAACAGGCCCACGGATTTGCCCTGAAACAGGATCGAGATCAGCACCACAAACAGCGGTGATGTGAACAGGCCCGCCACCACCACGCCAATCGGCAGCACGGACAGGCAGCCAAAATAGATCAGCATTGCACCGGCTTGAAACAGACTGCGCCCCAGCACCGCGATGGGCCGCTTGGCCCGCAAACTGCCGTAGCCGAATGCCACCACAGCACCCAAGACCACAAAGGCCATCACCGAGCGCACAAGGTGGAACTGCCACAGCGACCCCCGTTCCGAAATATGCGGCACGAAGTTGTCGGTCAGCCCAAGGGCCGCCATTCCGCCCAGCACAGAGATCGCGGCCAGCGCGGGCTTTGTCGATTGTTCGTTCACTTGCGCCCCTTTGTGCAAATCAGCCCTTCCAAAGTCACGCACAGCCAGCAATATTCAACCCCCAAAGCGACATGAATTCGGGGAGACAGGTCATGGGTTGGATGCAGGACGAAACCGGGCTGGACAAATGCGCCGCCAATTATGTGCCCCTGACGCCGCTGTCGCATCTGCGCCGCGCCGCCGAGGTGTTTCCGGCACGCACGGCGGTTGTTTATGGCGATCACCGCGTGAATTACGGCGAATACTACGAACGGTGCACCTGCCTTGCCTCTGCGCTGGTGGGGATCGGGGTGAAACCCGGTGATGTTGTGGCAACGCTCATTCCCAACCTGCCTGCACAGGCCGAGGCCCATTTCGGGGTTCCGGCCTGCGGTGCGGTCCTGAACACCATCAACACCCGGCTGGACGCCGGAACGGTCGCCTATATCTTTGATCATGGCGGCGCCAAGGTGCTGCTTGTGGACAGTGAATTTATGGACCTGGCCGAAACTGCCGCCGCGCTGATGGATGGCACCCCGCCCAAGATCATCGAGGTGGTCGATCCCAATTCACGGCACAAGCCCTCTGGCCGCCATCCCCAATACGAGGATTTTCTGAAAACCGGCAATGTGGAATTTGCCTGGCTCATGCCGCAGGACGAATGGGAAAGCCTCGCACTCAACTACACCTCAGGCACCACCGGACGGCCCAAAGGTGTGGTTTACCACCACCGCGGCGCCTATCTGATGACCATGGGCACGGTGATCTCATGGCGGATGGTGCTGCATCCGGTGTTCATGCAGATCGTGCCACTGTTTCACTGCAACGGTTGGAACCACACATGGATGATGCCGCTGATCGGCGGCACCTTGGTCTGTTGCCGCGATGTAACCGCAGGGGCGATCTACAATGCCATCGCGGATGAAGGGGTCACCCATTTTGGCGGGGCGCCCATCGTTCTGAACATGGTGGTCAACGCATCCGACACCGAACGCCGCGCCTTTGATCATCAGGTGGAGGTTTTTACCGCCGGTGCGCCCCCTGCCCCGGCCACCCTCGCCAAAATTGAAAAGCTGGGATTCAACGTAACCCAAGTTTACGGCCTCACCGAAACCTATGGCCATGTCACCGAATGCCTGTGGCGCAGTGAGGATTGGGAAACGCTGGATCAATCCGCCCGCGCCGCGATCAAGGCCCGTCAGGGTGTGGCCATGCCGATGATGGACCACATCACTGTCACCGACAGCAAGATCCGCCAGATCCCCCGCGATGGCACCACCCAGGGTGAGATCATGATCCGCGGCAATTCGGTGATGAAAGGATACCTAAAAAACCCCGACGCTACTGCCGAAGCTTTTGCTGGCGGCTATTTCCATTCCGGCGACTTGGCCGTGCAACATGAGGACGGCTACATCCAGATCGCCGACCGCGCAAAAGACATCATCATCTCGGGCGGTGAAAACATCTCGTCCGTCGAGGTTGAAGGTGTCCTGATGGAGCATCCGGACGTCAATCTTGCAGCTGTCGTCGCCAAACCCGATGAGAAATGGGGCGAAGTGCCCTGTGCCTTTGTGGAGCTCAAACCCGGCGCAGAGGGGGACGAAGCGGCATTGATCGCCTTTGTCCGGCAAACGCTTGCAGGCTTCAAAGCGCCCAAAAGGGTGATCTTTCAAGAGCTACCAAAAACCTCAACCGGTAAAATCCAGAAGTTCGAGTTGCGCACCATCGCCGGTCACTTGCGCTGAGAACCATGGGCATTGGGCGCATTCTGCCCATTGCCCCGTTTCGCCTCTGTGTTAAATTGAACAGATAACAAAGGCAGTGCAGCAAACCCATGACCGCCCTCAGAGAATACGCCCGTCTCGAAGCGACGGGCCTGTGGCGTGCCAGCCCCGACGCCCAGCGGCGCGAAGTGATCGTGTCTTTGGGCGATGCCACCCTGACTCTGACGGACATGAAAGATCAGCCGCTGGCGCATTGGTCTATCGCAGCTGTTGAACGGGCCAACCCCGAGGAGGTGCCGGCGCTCTATCATCCTGACGGCGATCCGGGCGAGACACTTGAACTGCCGGAAAACGAGACCGAAATGGTCGCGGGGATTGAAAAACTGCGCCGCCGTATCCACAAAAGCCGCCCGAAACCGGGGCGTCTGCGCTGGCTAGGGGTTCTGGTCTCGGTGGTTGTGGTGCTTGCGCTGGCGCTCTTTTGGTTGCCCGGCGCGATGCAGGACCACACCTTGCGGGTGGTGCCACAGGTCAAACGCGCCGCCATTGGTGCGGAACTCCTTAAACGGATTGAACGTGTCTCGGGCACGCGCTGCACTGACGCAAGCGGGCTGGCCGCCCTTGGACTGCTCTCCAAGCGGCTCGGCGCGGGCAAGCTGGCGATCCTGCCCGAGATGCCGCAACACAGCCTGCATCTGCCCGGCGGCGTGATCGTGCTGGACCGCGACGTGGTCGAGGACTGGGAAGAGCCGGACGTGGCCGCCGGATATATCCTGACGGAAATGACCCGCCGCGCCGCCAAAGACCCGTTGCGCGATCTGCTTGAGGTCGTCGGCATCCGCGAGAATTTCCGGCTGTTGACCACCGGGGATGTTGCTCCGGCCGCTCTTGCCACCTATGCCGAACACCTGACCACAACGCCCCCCGATGCGCCGGATGTCGCCGCGCAGCTGGCCCGTTTTGGCGCGGCAGAGCTGCGCAGCACCCCCTACGCCTATGCCCGCGACATCACCGGCGAGACGGTTCTGCACCTGATCGAAGGCGATCCGATGAATGGCAAGCTCACCGAACCTTTGATGTCTGACGCCAACTGGCTGCGCCTGCAAAACATTTGCGGGGGTTAACGCCGTGTTGGACACCATGGCCCGCTTGGCCCTGTCCCCGCTGTTGACTGCCCAAGCCTTCAAAGTCAGACGCGTTGCCCAGCGGTTGCCCGAGGCGGCTGGACCCAGATCGGGTGTGTTGGGCAGTGGCCCGCCTCTGCGCCTGCGGATCGTCGGTGACAGCTCCGCCGCCGGTGTTGGCGTGCGAACCCAAACGGAGGCACTCAGCGGGCAACTGGCCGCTGCGCTTGCAGGCCAGTTCACCGTTTCATGGCAACTGGACGCCTTGTCCGGCGCAACCACAAAAAGCACGCAAATGCGCCTGCAAAACACAACCGCCGATCCCGCCGATATCATTGTCACCGCTTTGGGCGTGAACGATGTGACCCGGCTGCTGCCCCGCCGGACATGGCTGCGTCAACAAATGGCGCTATTTGACGACCTCAGGGCACGCCATGATCCGCGCCGGATATATCTGTCCGGCGTACCTCCGATGGGCGCGTTTCCATTGCTGCCACAGCCCCTGCGCTGGACCCTTGGCCGCCACGCCCAAGCCTTCGAGACCACGATGCAGCGCCATGCCGCCAAAACCGCCGACCTGACCTATGTGCCGTTTGATCTTCCGGCTGATCCAGGGCTGATGGCCTCGGACGGCTTCCACCCCAATGCGCAGCTCAACACGCTTTGGGCAAAAGAAATGGCCAGCCGGATCATCACCGACTGGCCAAAACTCAAATCTGGATACCAGGGTCAGTCCCGCAGAACGCGCCCGTCGTAGCCGGCACCGATCACCTTCTTTTGTGCCACTTGCGCAGCAGCTTGTCCCGCAAACGGTCCCGCTTGCACCATGCTGTAGAGCTTTCCGCCCTGCCGTTTTTTGCCGATACGGGCCGGCATCCCCATCCGCGCAATCCGCTGTGCCGCCGCCTTTGCCTTGGCCGGCGTGGTGAAAAGACCAATCTGAATATAGCGGGTCGCGTTGTCTGTCACTTTAGGTGCAACGCGGACCTCCGGCCTGGCCAATGGCACCTTGGGCGCGGACCGCGACGACAGAACCGGCGGGCGCACAACCGCAACCGGCCTTTGATTGCGAATGATCCGTTTCATCCGCTGCCCGTCCTTCTCGACGATGGTCACTTCGCCCAAGCCCTGCCGTTGCCGGGCCAAATCGACATAAGGATAAACGAGTGGCACGCTGGCCGTCATATCGCGCCCGCTGCGCTGATCAATCAAACGGCGCGGCACGGTCTGGGTCCAGACCAGCAGCATGTCGTTGCGCCCGTCAAGATTCTGTTCGGCGCGGTGGGGGTTCAGACGGTCATCATCCCAAACCCGGCGATAGCCACGCGGGATTGTGACATTTCGGGTGTTCACGCGGTTTGCCACCACATGAACGGGCGCGATGCGGGTTTGCGGGGTGATCTCAACCCGTCCCGAGGCTGCGGTCCGCAGGTTGACAGGCGGCTTGGGAAACACATCAACCGATGCCACAGGAACCGGCTTGGGCGCGGTCTGGCGGCGCACAACCGGCGCCTTCCGGCGCGGCTTGGCTTTGGCCTTCGCAGTGCGCTCAGGTTTCACCACTGGGGATGGCGATGTCTCCGGCGCGGCAGCGGCCACTTCGGTTTCTTCCGGGACCACTTCGGCGCTGGCCACCTGCGATGGCAGGCTGGGTGCAAAGCCGCAAACGATCTTGCGATCCCGCGTGACGCGCGGCACCCAGGACACGTTGCCGTCAATGCCCGCGCGGATAAAAACGCATCCCTCGCTGTCGACATATTGTTTGCCCTTGAAGCTATCAGGCGGAAACTCTGTCGGCTGCCGTTCTGCTGTCTGGGCCTGAGCAAGGCCCAAGCCAAGGCCACCGGCCAAAGCTGAAGCTGCAATCAATCTGAAGATCTTCATAACGTGTCCCCACACACAAGATGTTGTCAGAATGCACCAGCAGACCGCCCAAGTCTAGGGTCAGAAATACACGCAACGCGTGAAAGCATGGCCCGAATTATTTGGTCCCGAACATCCGGTCGCCCGCGTCCCCGAGGCCTGGCACGATATAGCCAACCTCATTGAGCCGCTCATCCAAGGCTGCCGTCACAATCGGCACATCTGGATGAGCCTCACGCATCCGCGCCACACCTTCAGGCGCTGCCAAAAGACACAGAAACCGAATGTTGGTTGCGCCGGATTTCTTGAGCAGATCAATCGCTGCCACCGACGAATTTCCCGTCGCCAGCATCGGATCAACGGCAATCACCAACCGGTCATCCAGCGCCTCAGGCACCTTGAAATAATACTGTACCGGCTTGAGCGTTTCCTCATCACGGTACAGCCCGACAAACCCAACCCGCGCCGAGGGGATCAACTCAAGCACCCCATCCAACAGGCCATTGCCCGCCCGCAGGATCGAAATCAGCGCCAGTTTCTTGCCATCCAGAGTTGGCGCACTCATGGTCTGCATAGGGGTTTCGATCTCTTTGGTCGTCATCGGCAGGCCGCGCGTGACCTCATAAGCCAACAGCTGGCTGATCTCGCGCAGCAACTGACGGAACACCGCTGTCGGCGTTTCCTTGTCGCGCATGATGGTCAATTTGTGCTGCACCAGCGGGTGATCAACAACAGTCAGATGGTCGGCGGCATGGGACATGGGGCAGCTCCTTTGGTTTACATGTCTTTTGGCCCGAAACGCCCGCCGCCGCAAGCGCAGCCCCCCTCCCTTTTTGGCCAAAAGTACTCCGGGGGAACCGGCTTTGCCGGTGGGGGCTGGCCCCCAAATTGACATTTACGTCTGTGGAGCGACCCCCAAATGGTCCGCCACCACATGCGCCACATCGGCAAAGCCGATCTGCCCCAGTGGCCCCTGCGCCCCGCCTGTCACCAGCACGGGCACCCGTTCCCGGGTGTGATCGGTGCCGATCCACGTCGGGTCATTGCCGTGATCGGCGGTCAGGACCATAAGATCACCCGGCCGCAGCCGCGCCATGATCTGCCCGATCTCACGGTCAAACCACTCCAGCGCACGGGCATAGCCGGACACATCGCGGCGGTGACCATATTCACTGTCGAATTCCACAAAATTGGCAAATGTAAATGATCCGTCTTCCGCCTCATCCACCAAATGACCCAAATGTCCCATCAACGCCGCGTCACGTCCTTTGCGGACCTCATCAATCCCTTGCAATGAAAAAATATCGCCAATCTTGCCAATGGCATAGACCTTACCGCCCGCGTCTTGCACCCAATTGGTCAACACCGGCTTGGGGGGCATAATCGCAAAATCACGGCGGTTGGCAGTGCGTTCAAACCCGCTGGCGGCATCGCCGACGAAGGGCCGCGCGATCACGCGGCCGACTTTCATCTCATGCAACATCGGCGCAACGGCGCGGCAGAGATCCAACAGGCGGTCGAGCCCAAAATGGTCCTCATGCGCGGCGATCTGCAAAACGGAATCGGCAGAAGTGTAGCAGATCGGCCAACCTGTTTCGCAGTGCTCCGCTCCCAGATCAGCAATGACTGCCGTGCCAGAGGCATGGCAATTGCCCAAGATCCCCTCGGTTCCGGCCATCTTCGCCAAATGCGCAGTAACAGGATCGGGAAAGGCTGGCGTCTCGTCCGGGAAGTAATGCCAATCCCACGGCACGGGCAATCCTGCCAGTTCCCAATGCCCTGACGGCGTATCCTTGCCGCGCGAAACTTCGGTGGCCGCGCCCCAGCCGCCTTTGATCTCTGCATGCAGGTCCGGCAGATCCAGACCGCTGGCCAGTTTAACCGCCGCACCAAGGCCAAGCGCCGAAAGCACCGGCAGTTTTAACGGCCCGCTGCGCCCCTCTTCGGCCCTTCCCGCCGCACATGCCTGCGCAATATGGCCCAGCGTATTGGCCCCGGTATCAGGCTGATCCCCGTTGAAAAACTGGTCCGCATCCGGCGCGCCGCCAATGCCGACACTGTCCATCACCACCAAGAACGCACGCGCCATTATCCTACCCTTTCGATGATCAGATCAGGCAGGTCTGCCCGCTTGTCCGACAGGGTCATCGCGGCCCGCACCGCCGCGACCGCCTGATCCGCCAGATCCGACCGGCTGGCATGGACGACGGCCAAGGTTTGCCCGCGTGTCACCCTTTCGCCCAGCCGCACCACTTCTGACAGGCCAACCGCCGGGTTCACCTCGTCGCTTTCGATTTTGCGCCCGCCGCCCAGTTCCACCACAGCAAGGCCAAGCGCCTCGCCGTCGATTGCTGTGACATAGCCCGCACTGGTGGCCTTGACCGCGCGGATCACCGTGGCCTCGGGCAAAAATCGCTGCCAGTTTTCGACAAAGCTGACCGGCCCGCCCAAGGCAGCCAGCATCTTGCCAAACACCTCTGCCGCGGCACCCGAGCGGATGGCAGTCACAATCGCATCCGCCCCCGCCTGCACATCCGGCACCAATCCACCATTGGCCAACAACACACCGCCAAGCGCCGCCGCCACATCGATAATCGGACCCTGCTCATCTCCGCGCAGCACGCGCATCACCTCTGCCACCTCAAGCGCATTGCCAAGACTCGGCACCAAAGGTTGGTTCATGTCGCTGATCACCGCCGTTGTGCGGCAACCGGCAGCATTGGCCGTTGCGGTCAGCGCCTTTGCCAAAGCCTGCGCTTCGGGAAGCTCCTTCATAAAAGCACCGCTTCCGACTTTCACGTCCAGCACCAGCCCCTCAAGACTGGCGGCCAGTTTTTTGCTGAGGATCGACGCGGTGATCAGATCCAGCGAATCCACCGTAGAAGTCACATCACGCACCGCATAAAGCCGCTTGTCCGCGGGCGCGATGTTGCCCGTGGCCCCGACGATGGCACAGCCGACCTGACGCACGATGTCGTGCAAGCGTGCCTCCTCGACTTGCGTCGTCACGCCCGGTATGGCCTCCAGCTTGTCCAGCGTGCCGCCTGTATGGCCAAGGCCGCGCCCAGAAATCATCGGCACAAAAGCCCCGCAAGCCGCCAAGGCGGGCGCAAGAATCAAGGACACACAATCCCCGACACCGCCGGTGGAATGTTTGTCCAGCACGGGCCCGTTCAGATCCCATTTCAGCACTTGCCCGGAATCGCGCATCGCCAGCGTCAGCGCCACGCGGCCCGCGTCATCCAGACCATTGCGGCAAATCCCCATGGCAAATGCGCCTGCTTGGGCGGCGCTCATCTCGCCGCTGGCAAGGGCGGCGGCGGCCCAACCCAGTTCGGACGCATCCAGCGGTTCTTGATGACGCAGTTTGGCCAATATGGTTCGGGCGTTGGTCATTCAGCCCTCCATATGCGCGGCGGCAAAGGCACCGGGCAACAGATCTGCCAGAGTTGTATGTTCTTCGAGGCCTGCAGTTGTCGCCATGGTGACGGGCACTGCGCCGGCGCCAAACTCGGCCAGCTTCTGACGGCATCCGCCGCAGGGCGTCACCGGCAATTCACTGCCTGCCACCACATAGGCTTCGGTCAGCTCGGTCTCGCCCGCAGCCACCATCGCGGCAATTGCACCCGCTTCGGCGCAGGTGCCTTCGGGATAGGCTACGTTTTCGACGTTGCAGCCAACATAGACAACACCGGACGCCGCTCGGATGGCCGCCCCCACCTTGAAGTTGGAATAGGGGGCATGCGCATTTTCGCGGACCTGCACGGCGGCGGCTCTTAATTCTTGGGACATTGCGCTCTCTTTTTCGGGTCACTCATTCACTTCCGATAAGGTTACGATGGATTTGCGCAGATTATCCACCCGCTTGCCGTTACGATCTGTTAGAAAGTGTGAAACCGGATCGGTGCGCAGAAATGTCGTATTGGCTGGATCGAAAAAGTAGTTTAACGCTAAACCATATTTTTCTCAGGGAGCCTTTTCATGTCCGACAAGCCAAATCTCCGTCAGGCCGCGCTTGATTATCATGCCTTTCCCAAGCCGGGCAAGCTTGAGATCCGGGCGACCAAACCATTGGCCAACGGGCGTGATCTGGCGCGGGCCTATTCCCCTGGCGTGGCCGAAGCCTGCCTTGAAATCAAGGAAGATCCCGCAACGGCTGCGCTCTATACATCCCGTGCCAATCTGGTGGCAGTGGTGACAAACGGCACCGCGGTTCTGGGGCTTGGCAATATTGGTGCGCTGGCCTCCAAGCCGGTGATGGAAGGCAAGGCAGTCCTGTTCAAGAAGTTTGCCAGCATTGATTGCTTTGACATCGAGGTGGACGAAAGTGACCCGGAAAAGCTGGCGGATATTGTCTGTGCGCTTGGCCCCACCTTTGGCGCGATCAATCTCGAAGACATCAAAGCGCCCGATTGCTTTACCGTTGAACGGATCTGCCGCGAACGGATGAATATCCCGGTTTTCCACGACGATCAGCACGGCACAGCCATTGTTGTCGGCGCAGCAGCCAAGAACGCCCTGCATGTGGCGGGGAAGAAATTCGAGGATATCAAGATTGTCTCAACCGGCGGCGGCGCGGCGGGCATTGCCTGTCTGAATATGCTGCTCAAACTTGGCGTTAAGCGCGAGAACGTCTGGCTTTGCGACATTCACGGGTTGGTTTACGAGGGTCGTGAGGTCGATATGAACCCGATCAAGGCCGAATATGCCCAAGCCACGGACCTGCGCACGCTGGATGATGTCATCCATGACGCAGACATGTTCCTTGGCCTGTCCGGGCCGGGCGTATTGTCCCCTGAAATGGTCGGCAAGATGACCAAGCGGCCGATCATTTTTGCCCTCGCCAATCCCACGCCCGAAATCCTGCCGGATCTGGCGCGGGCCGTGGCACCGGATGCGATCATTGCCACAGGCAGGTCCGATTTTCCAAATCAGGTCAACAATGTACTGTGTTTTCCCTTCATCTTCCGGGGCGCATTGGATGTCGGGGCCACCACCATCAATGACGAGATGCAGCTGGCCTGTATCGACGGCATTGCCGCCCTCGCACGTGCAACGACCTCCGCCGAGGCCGCCGCAGCCTACCAAGGCGAGCAACTGACCTTCGGGGCGGATTATCTGATCCCCAAACCCTTTGACCCGCGCCTGATCGGAGTGGTGTCATCTGCCGTCGCCAAGGCTGCGATGGAAACCGGCGTGGCGGCGCGGCCCATTGACGATCTTGAGGCATATAAACACCGCTTGGACGGATCTGTGTTCAAATCCGCATTGCTGATGCGGCCCGTATTTGAGGCGGCCCGCACCTCGCCGCGCCGCCTGGTCTTTGCAGAAGGCGAAGATGAACGGGTGCTGCGCGCCGCGCAGGCGATCATTGAGGAAACCGTCGAACGCCCGATCCTGATTGGCCGCCCCGAGGTGATCGAACGGCGGATCGAGAAGGCCGGCCTGACCCTCAAACTTGGCGACAATGTGGATCTGGTAAACCCCGAAAACGATCCGCGTTACCGCGACTATTGGGAAACCTATCATCAGCTGATGGCCCGGCGCGGCGTATCGCCCGACATTGCCCGCGCGGTCATGCGCACCAACACCACCGCGATCGGTGCGGTGATGGTGCATCGCGGCGAGGCCGACAGCCTGATCTGCGGCACCTTTGGTGAGTTCCGTTGGCATATGAATTACGTCGAACAGGTGCTGGGTCGGGACGGTCTGCGGCCTCATGGTGCTTTGTCGATGATGATCCTCGAAGACGGGCCGCTCTTTATCGCCGACACGCAGGTGCATCTGCACCCCACCCCCGAACAGATTGCCGAGATCGCACGCGGCGCGGCGCGGCATGTGCGCCGCTTTGGTCTGGAGCCCAAGGTCGCCTTCTGTTCGCAAAGCCAATTCGGCAATCAAGGCGAAGGCAGCGGCAAACGACTGCGGGCGGCCATTCGTCTGTTGGATGCAGGGGGCGATGACTTTGCCTACGAGGGCGAGATGAACATCGACACCGCGCTGGACCCCGAACTGCGCGAGCGGCTTTTGCCCGGCAACCGGCTTGATGGGGCAGCCAATGTTCTGGTCTTCGCCCATGCGGATGCGGCATCGGGCGTGCGCAACATTCTCAAGATGAAAGGCGGCGGTCTAGAGGTCGGACCGATCCTGATGGGCATGGGAAACCGGGCGCATATCGTTTCACCCTCGATCACGGCCCGCGGGCTGCTGAACGTGGGGGCAATTGCGGGCACACCTGTGGCGCATTACGGCTGATCAGTGACCCAAAGGCGGCAGACAGGCCCCTCATCTGATTTACACAATTCTCCCTTCGGGGAGGATTGGGGTGAGTTTTTCTCGCCAAATGAAGAGGATAGCGGCGTTACAACATTGATGTGGATCTAGAAAATTTCTTTTCAAATCTTGCGCTGCGACTTTTGCGCCTCTTGCCCGCTGCAGTGACGCTGCGTAACCACAAGGGCGAGGGATTACGGGGGAGGACACCATGGGATACCGCGAAACTTATGCCGCCTGGCAGGATGATCCGGAGGCGTTTTGGCTGAAGGCAGCCGAGGCGATTGATTGGGTTGAGGCCCCCAAGCAGGCGCTTTTTGAACGGGGCAATGACCTGTTTGAATGGTTCGCGGATGCCAAGGTCAATGGTTGTTACAACGCCGTTGATCGCCATGTAGAAGGCGGGCGCGGCGATCAGGTGGCAATCATTCATGACAGCCCGATCACCGGAACGCAGGCCAAGATCACCTATGCAGAACTGCAAACCCGCGTTGCGTCGTTGGCCGGCGCATTGTCCGCGCAGGGTGTGGTCAAGGGCGACCGGGTAATCATTTATATGCCCATGGTGCCAGAGGCGCTTGAGGCGATGTTGGCATGTGCACGCATTGGTGCAGTACACTCTGTGGTCTTTGGCGGATTTGCCGCCAATGAACTGGCCGTGCGCATAGATGATTGTGCCCCCAAGGCGATTATTGCCGCCTCCTGCGGCTTGGAGCCGGGCCGTGTCGTGGAATACAAACCGCTCCTCGATGGTGCGATTGAAATGGCCGATCACAAACCGGATGTCTGTATTGTTTTGCAGCGCCCGCAGCATTTGTGCGCGCTGACGCCGGGCCGTGATCTGGATTGGCATGATTGCCAGCAGGGCGTCACCCCTGCCGATTGTGTGCCGGTTGAGGGCAATCACCCTGCCTATATTCTTTATACTTCTGGCACCACCGGTGCGCCCAAAGGTGTCGTACGCCACACGGGCGGGCATCTGGTGGCGCTGAACTGGACCATGAAAAACATCTACAATGTAGATCCTGGCGATGTGTTCTGGGCTGCCTCAGATGTGGGCTGGGTCGTGGGTCACAGCTACATCTGTTATGGCCCCTTGATCCATGGCAACACCACCGTGGTGTTTGAGGGCAAGCCCATTGGCACGCCGGACGCAGGCACCTTCTGGCGGATCATAGAAGAGCATAACGTGCGCAGCTTCTTCACCGCGCCCACGGCCATCCGCGCCGTGAAACGCGAAGACCCCAAGGGTGAATATCGCAAGAAATATGATCTAAGCGGTTTGCGCGCGCTGTATCTGGCGGGTGAAAGAGCTGATCCAGATACCATCGAATGGGCGCAAGAGATTTTGGACATCCCGGTCTATGACCATTGGTGGCAGACCGAGACAGGCTATACCATCGCGGGCAACCCTGCCGGGCTGGAGGCATTGCCGGTCAAGATCGGCTCTCCCACCGTGCCTATGCCGGGATATCAGGTCGAAATTCTGGACGAGGCCGGCCACCCGCAAAAACCTGGTGAACTGGGCGCGATTGCGATCAAATTGCCCCTGCCCCCCGGCACATTGCCAACCCTTTGGAATGCCGAGGACCGGTTCCGCAAATCCTACCTGACGACCTTTCCCGGCTATTACGAAACCGGTGATGCAGGGATGATGGATGAGGACGGATACCTCTACATCATGGCGCGGACCGATGATGTGATCAACGTGGCCGGTCACCGTTTGTCGACCGGCGCAATGGAGGAAGTTCTGGCGGGCCATCCCGATGTGGCAGAATGTGCGGTCGTCGGGGTCAGTGATGCGCTTAAGGGGCAATCACCCGTTGGCTTTTTGTGCCTGTCCAATGGTGTGAACCGCCCGCATGAAGAGATCACGAAGGAATGTGTCAAACGCATCCGCGATCAGATTGGCCCGGTGGCCGCGTTCAAACAGGCGTTGGTGGTAGACCGTCTGCCCAAGACACGCTCGGGCAAGATCTTGCGGGCGACGATGGTCAAGATTGCCGACGGGCAAGAGTTCAAATTGCCTGCCACGATTGATGATCCGGCCATTCTGGATGAAATCAAGGCCGCATTGCAGACCATCGGCTACGCCAAGTAACGAAAAAGGGCGGCCTGATAAGGCCGCCCCAGTCCCGTTCGATATTTTCAATCAAGCTTTTGCGAAAAAGTCGTCTACCTGACGCTCCGCCTCTTCCTTGGCGATGCCGTAACGTTCCTGAATCTTGCCGACCAGCTTGTCACGGTTCCCCGCCGCCTCATCGACTTCATCGTTGGTCAGTTTGCCCCAATGGGCCTGCACGTCACCGGAAATCTGCTTCCATTTGCCTTTGATCTGGTCCCAATTCATGTCTGGTCTCCTTTTCTCGAGTTGCAGCGCTCAGGCGCCTTCGAGAAACCAACGGACACACCCCACCAGCCGTTCCATAAAATCGGGAAAAAGTTCAGTTGAACTGTTCGCTGATCAACCGCTCTTCCAGGCCATGGCCGGGATCAAAAAGGATCGTATGCGCCACCTCCGGCTCTGAACGGACCTCGACCGAGACCACATCACGGTGTGACTTGCCATCCGCATCCGCCATCACGGGGCGCTTTTCCGGCTCAAGCACATCAAAGCGAACATGCGCCGTCTTGGGCAGCAGCGCCCCGCGCCACCGGCGGGGGCGAAAGGCGGCCATGGCCGTCAGGGCCAGAATCTCGGCGCCAATGGGCAGGATCGGACCATGAGCGGAATAGTTATAGGCCGTGGATCCGGCTGGCGTGGCAACCAGGGCACCGTCGCACACCAGTTCCTGAAGCCGCAAGCGACCATCAACAGTGATCTGCAACTTGGCCGCTTGCGGACCAGCACGCAGCAGGGACACCTCGTTGATCGCCAGTGCCTCATGCACCTCTCCTGCGCTGTCTGTGGCACGCATCACCAAGGGATTGATCACGGCCGTTTCGGCCGCGCGGAGGCGTTCAACCAGATCGGATTCGCGGTATTCGTTCATCAAGAACCCGATGGTGCCGCGATTCATCCCGTAAACCGGCGCGGGCAAATCCTGAGTATTATGCAATGTTTGCAGCATGAAACCATCGCCGCCCAGCGCCACGATCACCTCTGCCTCTTCGGGGGGCACATTGCCATAGCGCCCGATCAACGCTGCACGCGCGGTCTGGGCGACACTGGCGCGGCTGGCCGCAAAAGCGATTCTCATGGACATGGGGCAAAGTTTCCGATTGGGCGCAATTCGCTCCAAAACAATCACATTATTCCTCAGGCTACCAGCATTGCCGCACATATCTGGCGTTGCGTCGCTTTCCCCACTTCCAAGCCGCCGGTGTTTCCGATACGAAACACGAAATTTCGCAGCCCAAAGGAACAGCATCATGTCCGGCTTTTTCACCGCTACCCTGTCTGAATCAGACCCCGAAATCTTTGGCTCCATCACCGATGAGCTGGGCCGCCAGCGCGATGAGATCGAGCTGATCGCATCTGAAAATATCGTGTCTGCCGCTGTGCTTGAGGCGCAGGGGTCTATCATGACCAACAAATACGCCGAAGGCTATCCGGGCCGCCGCTATTATGGTGGGTGCCAGCATGTCGATGTGGCCGAAAACCTTGCCATTGAACGGGCCTGCAAACTGTTTGACTGCGCATTTGCCAACGTGCAGCCCAACTCCGGCTCGCAGGCGAACCAAGGTGTGTTCCAAGCGCTGTTGCAGCCCGGCGATACGATCCTTGGCATGTCCTTGGATGCAGGTGGTCACCTGACGCATGGTGCCAAGCCGAACCAGTCAGGCAAATGGTTCAACGCCATCCAATATGGCGTGCGCAAGCAAGACAACCTGCTGGATTATGATCAGGTTGAGGCATTGGCCAAAGAGCACCAGCCCAAGATGATCATCGCGGGCGGTTCCGCCATTCCGCGCCAGATCGATTTTGCCCGCATGCGGGAGATTGCCGATATGGTTGGCGCTTATCTGCACGTTGACATGGCGCATTTTGCCGGTCTCGTGGCCGCAGGCGAACATCCATCGCCCTTCCCGCACGCCCATGTGGCCACCACCACAACCCACAAAACCCTGCGCGGCCCGCGCGGCGGCATGATCCTGACCAATGACGAGGCACTGGCGAAAAAGTTCAACTCCGCCATCTTCCCCGGTATTCAGGGTGGCCCGTTGATGCATGTGATCGCGGCCAAGGCCGTCGCCTTTGGTGAAGCGCTGCGTCCTGAGTTCAAGGACTATATCAAACAGGTCATCACCAATGCGCAGGCGCTTTCCGATCAGTTGATCAAAGGCGGGCTGGACACTGTGACCCACGGCACCGACACCCATGTGGTGCTGGTCGATCTGCGCCCCAAGGGCGTGACCGGCAACATCGTCGACAAGGCATTGGGCCGCGCCCATATCACCTGCAACAAGAACGGTGTGCCGTTTGACCCTGAAAAACCAACCGTGACTTCGGGCATCCGCCTTGGTTCCCCCGCCGGGACAACCCGCGGCTTTGGCGAGGCAGAGTTCCGCCAGATCGCGGATTGGATCATCGAAGTGGTCGATGGCCTGGCCGCCAACGGCGAAGACGGCAACGCAGAGGTTGAAGCGAAGGTGCGCGGCGAGGTTGCCGAGCTTTGCGCCCGCTTCCCGCTTTACCCGAACCTCTGAACCTTTTCTCTTTCTTGAGAACGGCAAACGCCCTCGCTGACATGCGGGGGCGTTTTTGTTTGAAAGCCTGCGATCCGCATCTAGATCTGGCACGAGGCAGCCCTCATTGACCTGCATCAAGGCAGCAAAACACAAAATCTGCTAGACTTTGGGGGTTGGATCAGCGGCAGATTCCCGCTGGCACATGACACTCAGAAAGGGAGACGCGAGAATGGGAAAGACATCGAAAAAGGCCGAAACAGCAGATTTTTCCGCAATGCCAATGGCAGCCGCAATGGCGGCGGTCAATCCCGTTGGAATGTCCGCATGGAAAAAGGTCATGGATGAAAGCAGCCGGTTTGTCTCTGAGCGGTTTGAACAGGACGTCGAACTGCAAAAAGCGATGATGGGCTGCACCACTCCGCAGGAATTGTTTCAGCTTCAGTCCGAATTCTACACCAAGGCCGTTCAGGACTATACCGCCGAGGCGTCCCGCATGTTCGAGATGATGACCAAGGCCACGCAAGACACCATGAAAGAGGCCACCGCCTCACATGCGCGCAAATACGACGACGTGCCTTTGTAAATCTTTGCACGCCGGGCAAAAGTGAGTACCGGCTGGCCATAGGCCCGCCGGAGTAGAACAATTATGGCCTAGCGGCCCATGTGCCGGTCATTTGGCCTGCATATTCTGCACCATCTTGAGCACCTGACGGCGCGGCAGGAACGGGATCACCCAGTTCACCAAAAAGCCCAGCCCACGTTCATTCACCGTCACCAGATCGCCGCGCATCATCGCGTCATAACCATGTTTGGCGACGCTCGCAGGGGTCTTGCCACCGCCAGAGACCAGCTTGGTCCCTTCAAGGTTGGCCGTCTGCGCAAACTCCGTTTCGACATAGCCGGGTGCCAGCACGGTTGAGGTCACGCCGCGCGGGCGCAGCTCTTGGTCAATCGCCTCCGAGAAGGATTTCACAAAGGCCTTAGTCGCGAAATAGACTGCCTGATTGGGCCCCGGCATGAATCCGGCTGTTGACCCCACTTGCAAGATCTTGCCGCCGCCCTGCGCCACCATATCCGCCGCCGCCAGATGGGTCAGCGCGACCAGGGCTTTGACATTCAGGTCGATCATTCCCAACTCGTCCTCAAGGGGCCGGTCGATATGCATGCCCTGCCCGCCGAACCCGGCGTTGTTGATCAGGATATCGACCTTGAGTCCCGCCGCCTTTATCTTCTGATAGAGCGCTTCTGCTCCGCCCTGCGCACCAAGATCCAATGCAAAGACATGCACTTCGATCCCATGTTTCTGCTCAAGCTCAGCCTTGAGCGTGTTCAGCGTGCCTTCCCGCCGCGCCGTGATGATGACATCACCGCCCTTGGATGCGTGATAGCGGGCAAATTCCATGCCGATGCCAGACGAGGCGCCAGTGATCAATGCGGTGTTGCTCATGAGAGTGTCCTTCGGGTTGGGTCAACAGTTGTTGACACTCTACCTAAGCTCTCTGTTCGATATGTCAACACTTGTTGACAACCTAAAACCGGAGTTTAAGCTGCCTTTATGACCAAAGCCTTGAATACCCGCGAGAAACTGCTCCTCCACGGACGTCGCCTGCTTTGGGCGCAGGGCTATACTTCGGTATCTCTGCGCCAAATCGCCAAGGCTGCGGACGTCGATGTGGCGCTGATCTCGCGCTATTTCGGCGGCAAGATGGGTCTGTTCGACACCACCTTGGCCGGTGCATTTGACGACCCAAGCGCACGGGCCAAGTCCACAGATCAATTGATGGATCTGATGACACAGCTTTTTGTCACCGCCCCAAGGGGCGGCGAAATGCCATCGGTTGTGCGGATGATCTTGTCAAACGCCCATGACGACGAGGTCGGCGAAAAGGTGCGCCGCCTGACCCATGACAATTTCTACGCCCCCCTGCTGGTTATAATCGGATGCCCCGCCCGCACCGCGCTTTTCATGGCGGTGCTTCTGGGCATCAGCGTGGTCGAGAAAACCATCAAACTGCCGGATTACCCCGCCCCAAGCACCGCCGCCTATGAGGCCCGGCTGCGCCACATGATGCAAGCCGCCCTTTCATATTCAGGAGAGACCCCATGATCATCCATCCCGCAGGTTCGCGCCCCTCGGGCGCAGGCAGCCCCGACTATTTCACAGGCACTGTTCGCATGGACCCCTTGGTCAACACCCCTGCCCCGTCCCGCCTGCGCGGCGTGACCGTCACGTTTGAGCCAGGCGCCCGTACGGCATGGCACACCCATCCATTGGGCCAAACCCTGATCGTGACCTCTGGCGCCGGACTGGCCCAAAAGGAAGGCGAACCGGTCAAGCCGCTGCGTCCCGGCGATGTGGTCTGGTTTGAACCGGGTGAAAAGCATTGGCACGGAGCCGCGCCCGATTGCGCGATGACCCATATCGCCCTGCAAGAGGAACTGGATGGCAGCGCAGTGGATTGGATGGAACATGTTACTGACGCCCAATACAGCGCCTGAACGCGGCTGCACTTACTGATGAAAGCGACACCTTCGAACCGCACGAAACGCCTTGAACGCAATCTGGGCGACTGGATGCGCGCCCGCCTGCCGATGGCGCTGGCTGAATTCGTAATGTTTGTGCTGAAACAGGGCTGGGCCGCTTTTCCCGGTGCCCTGCTGCTGGCCGGATTGATCATCAGTGATCGCATCTGGCAGCCCCATTGGCCCATCGCACGCTTTGATGCCCTGTTGATCTACGCCCTCGCGTTGCAAGCCCTGTTCCTCGCAACCGGTATGGAAAGCTGGCGGGAGGCCCGTGTAATCGCCCTGTTCCACTTGACCGGCACACTGATGGAGATCTTCAAGGTCAACGCGGGCAGTTGGGCCTATCCCGGCGATGCGATCAGCAAGATCTGGGGTGTGCCGCTTTTTTCAGGCTTCATGTATGCGGCGGTAGGCTCCTATATGGCACGGGTGATCCGCCTGTTTAACATGCGCTTCGCGCCCTATCCGCCCTATTGGACAACGGTTCTGTTGGCGGTGGCGATCTACACCAATTTCTTTGCCCATCACTATCTGCCGGATATCCGCATCGCGCTGTTTGCCGCCACGGTTGTGCTGTTTGCCCGCACACGGATCTGGTTTCACATCGGTGCACGGCGCTATTGGATGCCGCTGCCTCTGGCCGCCTTCCTCACCAGCTTCTTTCTCTGGGTGGCTGAAAACATCGGCACAGCCACACGCACATGGCTTTATGCGGGCCAAAACGCCGGTGAAATGGTGCGCTTTGCCAAGATGGGGTCATGGTATTTGCTGCTTTACGTCAGTTTTGTCACTGTCACGCTGGTGCTGCGCGACGCGCTGCGCCCACCAGAGGATGACCCGCCTCAAACGTAGCCGCGCCACCACATCCAAAAGACAAAGGCACTCACGATCACCAGCAGATAAAACACAATCAGTCCGGCCATCCGCAAAAGGTATGATTTGCGCCGCTCTTTCACGTCGATCTGGCGCAGATGCGCCGCCACGGCCTCAAAGGCCTGATCAATCCGCGCCGGATCCCATTGCAATGCAAGCTTGGGATGACTCGCCTCATGCTCCGCCCGGATCAGAACCTCGGCCTGCCTGTGCAATGCCTGCGGCAATCGTCGCCCCGTGCGCGCCAATGCACGCCGCAAATCGCGTGCCTTGACGCCAAATTTCTCTCGCAACAAATCGCGAAGGGCTTCGGTTTTGACAGCGATGTCCGATTGATAAATCATCCCCCCTTTTAATCGCTCTGGCCCATGGGCTGCAATGGCGCTACCCCTATCTCATGCTCAGCTATTCCGAATACGGGGATAACCCCGCAACCGCAGACACCCCCGCCCTGATCATTGTGCATGGTCTATACGGATCAGGCCGCAATTGGGGCGTGATTGCAAAGCGCCTGTCCGACCGCCGCCGGGTGATCACCGTGGATATGCGCAACCACGGCACCAGCCCGCGCATGCCCAGTCAAAGCTACCCGGACATGGCACAGGATCTGGCCGATCTGATCACCCACCTGAACATCCCCGTCGATGTCTGCGGGCATTCCATGGGCGGCAAGGCGGCGATGGTGCTCGCATTGACCCATCCAGAGCTTTTGCGCCGGTTGATTGTCGCAGATATCGCGCCAACCGCCTATGGCCACACACAGCAAATGTATATCGACGCCATGCGAAACGTTGACCTCTCCGCCGTCACCCGCCGCTCGGACGCTGAGGCGCAATTGGCCGAACAGGGCGTCGACCGCGCCTTGCAAAGCTTTTTCACCCAATCGCTGGATGTGCCAGGCAAGGCATGGCGTCTCAACCTCGATGTGCTTGAGGCCGAAATGCCCAAGATCATCGGCTGGCCCGCCGAAATTTCGGGCTCTTTCGACGGCCCCACCCTATTCCTCTCCGGCGGCGCATCCGACTATGTGCAACCCGAACACCGCCCCACAATCAAGGCACTGTTCCCCGCCGCCCGCTTTGCCAAACTGCCCGGCGCAGGGCACTGGCTGCATGCCGAAAAACCCCGCGAATTCGAGGCCGCCGCCCGGATTTTTCTGGACGCCTGAACCCGACACAGGCAGACCCTCGCCCTTTTTGGCCAAAAATATTCCGGGGGTATGGGGGCTGGCCCCCATTCCACCCTTGCAACCGGCGTTGCCATCCCTATAACGCAGGACAATTTGCAAACATCCGGGGGCCATAGCCATGCCAAAGAGAACCGACATCCAGTCGATCATGATCATTGGTGCAGGCCCCATTGTTATTGGCCAGGCCTGCGAGTTTGACTACTCCGGCGCACAGGCCTGCAAAGCCCTCAAAGAAGAGGGCTACCGTGTCATTCTTGTGAACTCCAACCCGGCCACGATCATGACCGATCCGGGGCTGGCCGATGCGACCTATATCGAACCGATCACGCCCGAGATTGTCGCCAAGATCATTGAAAAAGAACGCCCCGATGCCTTGCTCCCGACGATGGGCGGCCAGACCGGGCTGAACACTTCCCTCGCCCTCGAAGAGATGGGTGTGCTGGAAAAATTCGGTGTTGAGATGATCGGAGCCAAACGCGAAGCCATTGAAATGGCAGAAGATCGCAAACTCTTCCGCGAAGCAATGGACCGTCTGGGCATCGAAAATCCCCGCGCCACGATCTGCACTGCGCCCATCGGCGCGGACGGCAAGAAAGATCTTGCCGCGGGTGTGGCGCTGGCGCTTGAAGACCTCGAAGAGATCGGTCTACCGGCCATCATCCGCCCCGCCTTTACCATGGGCGGCACCGGCGGCGGCGTCGCCTACAACCGCGAAGACTACGAATTCTTCTGCCGCTCCGGCATGGACGCCTCTCCTATGGGGCAGATCCTGATCGACGAATCACTGCTCGGTTGGAAAGAGTTCGAAATGGAGGTGGTGCGCGACACGGCCGACAATGCGATTATCGTCTGTTCCATCGAAAACGTGGACCCGATGGGCGTGCACACCGGCGATTCCATCACCGTGGCACCGGCACTGACCCTGACGGACAAAGAATACCAGATCATGCGCAACCACTCGATCGCGGTTCTGCGCGAGATCGGCGTGGAAACCGGCGGCTCCAACGTGCAATGGGCGGTGAACCCCGCCGATGGCCGCATGGTTGTGATCGAAATGAACCCGCGCGTGTCGCGTTCCTCGGCGCTCGCGTCCAAGGCGACGGGTTTCCCGATTGCCAAGATCGCGGCAAAGCTGGCTGTTGGCTTTACCCTCGATGAGCTCGACAACGACATCACCGGCGTGACGCCAGCCAGCTTTGAACCGACCATTGACTATGTGGTCACCAAGATCCCGAAATTCGCCTTTGAAAAATTTCCCGGTTCCGAGCCGAACCTGACCACGGCGATGAAATCCGTGGGCGAGGCGATGTCCATCGGCCGCACCATCCACGAGAGCATGCAAAAGGCGCTGGCTTCGATGGAATCGGGCCTCACCGGCTTTGATGAGATCGACATTCCCGGCGCGCCTGACCAGGCGGCCTTGGTCAAAGCGATCAGCAAACAAACTCCGGACCGTCTGCGCACCATTGCCCAAGCCATGCGCCACGGCATGTCCGATGACGAAATTCACGGCGTGACCATGTTTGACCCTTGGTTCCTCGCCCGCATCCGCGAAATCATCGACGCGGAGACACAAGTCAAAACCGACGGCCTGCCCACGGATGAAACCGCGATGCGCCACCTCAAGATGATGGGCTTCACCGATGCACGGCTGGCCCATTTGACCGGGCAATCCGAAACCGCAGTCCGCAACGCACGCCTGAACGCAGGCGTCAAAGCGGTGTTCAAACGCATCGACACCTGCGCCGCGGAATTTGAGGCGCAGACGCCTTACATGTACTCCACCTACGAGGCTCCAATGATGGGCGACGTGGAATGCGAGGCGCGCCCATCGGACCGCAAAAAGGTCGTGATCCTTGGCGGCGGCCCCAACCGGATCGGTCAGGGGATCGAGTTTGATTATTGCTGCTGTCACGCCTGTTATGCGCTGACCGATGCGGGTTACGAGACCATCATGGTCAACTGCAACCCCGAGACGGTCTCGACCGACTATGACACCTCGGACCGGTTGTATTTTGAACCGCTGACCTTTGAACATGTCATGGAAATCCTGCGAGTTGAGCAGGAAAACGGCATCCTGCACGGTGTGATCGTTCAGTTTGGTGGCCAGACCCCGCTGAAACTGGCTAACGCCTTGCAAGAGGCCGGTATCCCGATCCTTGGCACCACGCCGGACGCAATTGACCTGGCCGAGGATCGTGAACGTTTCCAGCAGCTTGTGCAAAGCCTTGGCCTGAAGCAGCCGCACAATGGCATCGCGCATTCCGACAGCGAAGCGATGGAAATTGCCTCTGACATCGGCTTCCCGCTGGTGATCCGTCCCTCCTATGTTCTGGGGGGGCGCGCCATGGAAATCGTGCGTGATCAGGCGTCGTTGGAACGCTACATCTCGACCGCAGTTGTTGTCTCTGGTGACAGCCCTGTTTTGCTCGACAGCTATCTGTCCGGCGCGGTGGAACTGGACGTTGACGCCCTTTGCGATGGCAAAGACGTGCATGTCGCCGGTATCATGCAGCATATCGAAGAGGCGGGTGTGCATTCGGGTGACAGTGCCTGTTCCTTGCCGCCCTATTCGCTGTCCCGTGACGTGATCGAAGAGGTCGAGAAACAGACCCGCGCCCTGGCCTTGGCATTGAATGTGGTTGGTCTGATGAATATTCAGTTCGCCCTCAAAGACGGCGAGATCTACCTGATCGAAGTGAACCCGCGCGCCTCGCGCACCGTGCCGTTTGTGGCCAAGGCCACGGACAGTGCCATTGCTTCCATCGCCGCCCGGATTATGGCGGGTGAGCCTCTGTCAAACTTCCCTAAGCGTCCCGCCTATCCAGAGCAGGCCTCTTATGACGATGTCCTGCCGCTTGGTGATCCGATGACATTGGCCGATCCAAACATGCCGTGGTTCTCGGTGAAAGAGGCCGTGATGCCATTCGCCCGTTTCCCCGGCGTTGATACCCTGCTTGGGCCGGAAATGCGCTCAACCGGTGAGGTGATGGGCTGGGATCGCGACTTCCCCCGCGCCTTCCTCAAGGCGCAGATGGGCGCGGGCAACCCGCTGCCACGCAACGGTTGCGCTTTCCTGTCGATCAAGGACATGGACAAAACGCCGGATATGCTTGAAGCGGCCAAAGTGCTTTTGGATCAGGGCTTTACCCTGATCGCCACCCGCGGCACCGCCGAATGGCTCAATGGTCAGGGATTGTCCTGTGATGTGGTCAACAAGGTCTATGAGGGCCGCCCTGACATCACGGACATGATGAAAGATGGCGACGTGCATCTGGTGATGAACACCACCGAAGGTGCCCAAGCCGTCGAGGACAGCAAATCCATTCGCTCCATCGCGCTCTTTGACAAGATCCCCTATTTCACCACGGCGGCCGGTTCACATGCGGCCGCTCTGGCGATCAAGGCGCAGGCCGAAGACGAGATTGGGGTGAAATCCTTGCAGGGGTAACCCTCACAGCTTTCGATACATCTTGATCAGTTTGGTCATGCGGTGGGTGAGGGTTTCGCCCAACACAGATGCAAGCTGTACATCGCGCACGTCCTGTTCCTTGCCCGTCGCGGCATCGTTGAGCAGGGCGTGAAGGCTGATCCATTTGCTGTCCACTTGGCCAAGGGCAATCTTGATACTGATATTCGGGGCTTTGGAGAGTCCGCGCTCGGCATCACCTGTGATCAAGGCCGCATTCGCCGCCTCAAACCTGCGCATCTTTGCAATCATTTGCGCCCCGTGATCTTCGGGTCCAAGCGACAGCCGTGCATAGCAAACATCGCGAAGCAATTCTTCGATCAAGGCATGTTGGGCCTGCAAAAGCCCGATCGCATTGCGGACTTCCGTTGGTTGTTCAGCCGGGGCATAGCTTGGGGCCGCTTCCGACAAAACCTCAAACATCTGATCCGCCACCCGTTGATTGCGCACCAGCAACAAAGAGACAGGGATCGTGTGAAAATCCCCTGCTGCAATCTGCAAAGAAGAACGTGTCAATCCTTTAGAAAGACGCGATATTTCCTCCAGCCTCTGACGCCGTGCATCGTCTTTCTCAGGTGCCAGTCCGGCCCCGGCGTCCCCGTCGATGAGCTGCACCATGGTGGCATCAAATTCCAGCGCGGTTTCAGTGGCCGCATCCGCGTGCAGCTCTGATTGTGATCCCGACATGACCAAACAGGCGGATTTCGCGATCCGCAGCGCCCTTTGACCCTGCTGCGCCATCAAATCCATCCGCAGTGATCCGGCATCCTGCGCCAATGCAGGTCCGGCACAAAGAAACACGGCAAGGAAAAGCCGCACCCAGAAACCCAATGTCATCGCCCTTTGCAGCTTCATCCGCGGTAACATCGCTGCAAAGCCTTAAAACTTTCTGACCTGCGCTCTCACAAATACCCCAGAACCCCCTTCGCCCTTGCCCCGCTGGCCCCGGCATGTGTACCCTGACCCAACGCAAGAGGGCCTTTTCATGTTCAAACCTGCCATCACCGGCACCGGTGTTTTCACCCCGGACCAGATCATCACCAATGCCGAATTGGTCAAAGCGTTCAACGCCTATGTCGATCTCTATAATACGCGAAACGCGGATGCGATTGCGGCCGGTGATCTGGATGCAAAGGAGCATTCCTCCGAAGAGTTCATTTTTAAGGCCAGCGGCATTGAGCAGCGTTATGTGATTGATAAAACCGGCGTTCTCGATCCTGAGGTGATGCATCCCCTGCTGCGCCAGCGCAGCGATGATGAACCCAGCCTGATGGCAGAGATGGCCCTTGATGCCGCAACCAAAGCATTGGCCCAGGCGGGCAAAACCGCTGCCGATGTGGATGCGGTGATTTGCGCCGCCTCCAACCTTGAACGGGCCTATCCGGCGGTGGCAATCGAAATACAGGATCTGCTGGGCATCGAGGGCTTTGCATTTGATATGAACGTCGCCTGTTCATCTGCAACATTCGGCATTCAGGCGGCGGCGGATATGGTGCGCTCCGGCTCCATCCGGTCGGCGCTGGTGGTCAATCCGGAGATCTGTTCGGCGCATCTGGAATGGCGCGACCGCGATTGCCATTTCATCTTTGGCGATGTCGCCACCGCCACCCTGATCGAACGCGAAGAAGCAGCAACCGGCCCCTATTTCGAGATCAAATCGACCCGCTGTGCCACTGATTTTTCCAATAATATCCGAAACAACAATGGCTTTTTGCGCCGCTCGCGCCCCGATGGGGTCAAGGACCGCCGCGATATGCAGTTCATGCAGAATGGCCGGAAGGTGTTCAAAGAGGTGTTGCCACTGGTGGCGGAACATATCGCCAGTCACATGGCCGAAGAGGGTGTGGATGCGAAGGATCTCAAACGGCTGTGGCTGCATCAGGCCAACAAATCCATGAATGATTTTATCGGTCGCAAGGTTCTGGGACGCACGCCGGAGCCAGGCGAGCAGCCCAACATCCTGCAAGAATACGCCAACACCTCATCGGCGGGGTCGATCATCGCGTTTTCCAAACATTCCAACGATATGAAAGACGGCGATACCGGGCTGATCTGTTCGTTTGGCGCAGGCTATTCCGTTGGCTCCGTGGTGGTCCAACGGCACGGCTAACGCCTGCCCCGCCCCTGCTATCAGCCGCTTTCGTCTTCGAGGTTCAGCTTCATGTCCACCAGCACCTGCTGCAACAGGGTGGTTTCTTTCAGCAATCGCTTGGCTTCGTTCACAGAGATCTGCCCGTCTTCTATGGACTGCTGATACTCTGCCATCAAAAGCGCAAACCGTTGGCTGAGCGCGATCACATCTGAATTCACATTGCCCGAGCGTTCGGAATTGGCCCGCCGCCCTTCGAAGTTCAAGGCAACGCCGCGCAGCTCGGCCAAGGCGACCGTGACATGAGGATAGCCAGCGGCCTCTTCCAGCTGCGCCACGGCATCAATGGGCATGAAACGATCAGAATGTTCAGGGTTGTCTGAATAGTAACGACCCAAGGTCGCCTTGGATTTACCGGTCACTTCGCACGCGGGCTCGATGCCAACATCTTTCACCAATGCTTCGGTGTGTTTCTTCAGATAACTGCCCATACCGGCCATGTCTCAGCCTCCCCGCCGCTCGCTTGCCCGTTTCTTATTGTCGCAGAAAACCGGCCCGTTGGTAGACCCCTTACTCAAACCACCCCGACTTGTCATTTATAAAACGGCGTCTGCTTCTTTTGGCCTCACCGGAAATTGCGCCCGCCGGTCGGTTTTCGGCCGCCGAACGCTTGAAGCCCGCCCGCCCGATGGCGTACCAACACGGCCATGGCAAAACTGTACTTTCACTATTCCACCATGAACGCGGGCAAATCGACGGTACTGCTTCAGGCGGCGCATAACTATGTCGAACGGGGCATGGTGCCCTATCTTTTGACCGCCCAGTTTGACAATCGCGCCGGCGAAGGGCGCATCGCCTCGCGGATCGGCATTGGCGAAAAGGCCGATACCTTTGCCCCCGGCGAAGATCTCTTTGCCAAGATTGAAAATCGGATCGACGCCGGGCCCTGCGCCTGTGTGTTCATTGATGAGGCACAGTTTCTGGAGCCCGAACAGGTGTGGCAACTGGCCCGCGCTGTGGACGATCTGCGGGTGCCGATCATGTGTTTCGGCCTACGTGTCGATTTCCGCGGAGAGCTGTTTCCCGGATCGGCCACCCTGCTGGCGCTGAGCGATGAAATGCGCGAAGTCCGCACCATCTGCCATTGCGGGAAAAAAGCGACCATGGTTGTCCGGACGGCGGCGGATGGCACCGTCTTGAAAGACGGCGCACAAGTCCAGATCGGCGGGAATGAGACCTATGTTTCCCTGTGCCGCCGACACTGGCGCGAGGCGGTCGAAGACTGATTTCACACGCCCCTGCCAATATTTACCGAAGTCCTGCCCAATTTTTGACCTGATCTTCCCTTAGCTCAGGCAAAAATATTGATTTGAACCCAAAACATATTGAGGCCGGATATGAGAACCCACCCAATTCCCTTCAATGAAGAAGCCCGTGTCGCTGCCGTGCAGCATGTGCCGGGTCTGACCCGCGAAAACGAAGCGTTGTTTGATGCACTGTGCGATGCGACGGCCAAGCTGTTTGGCTGTCCTATCGCGCATATCTCTGTCGTGGAACAAGACACACAGTGGTACAAATCGGTGATCGGCATTGAACTGGGCGAAATGCCAAAGAATCAATCGTTCTGCACCCATACGATCATGACCGAACAGCCGATGATTATCCCCGATCTCAGCAAAGATCCCAAGTTTGCCGATCACCCGATGGTTGCCGAAGGCGGCCCTCAAGCCCGGTTTTATGCCGGTGTGCCGCTGATCTTGTCGTCCGGTTATCGCTTCGGCAGCCTTTGCGCCTTGGATGTGGTCCCGCATGAGGCCCCCAGTGAACGCGATATGGCTGTGCTCAAGGACATGGGCCGCGCGGTTGTGGCCGCATTGGAAAAAGCCCCTGCAGAACCTGCTGCCGTGCCTAGTGATCAAGGCCAGTCGGCTTTTCTCACACTTGTTGGTCATGAGCTGCGCACGCCCCTGACCATCGTTCACGGTGCGATGCGCATCCTCGAGTCCCGCCTTGAAGACCAGGTCAGCAAAAAGCTGGCCAACAGTTCAATCAAATCCAGCGAACATCTGTCGACGCTGATCGATTCCATTCTGAAGTTCAGCAACATCAACACTGGTGAATTGCAACTGAACGAGCAGTCAACCAATATGGCCGATCTGCTGGATGATCTGCGGCAAAACCATCAATTCAGCGTAGCCGAAGTTGGCAAGACCATCGTCAACCCGACAACGGATATGCACGGTGAAATTCTTGTGGATCAAGAACACATCAAGATCTGCCTGACCTCACTGATGCTCAATTCCGTTCTGCATGGCGGTGACGAGATTGCGATATCCTGCGGTCATGACCCAGCCGGAAACGTCGAAATTTGTGTTGCCGACAATGGCAGCATCGACGATCACGTCGAGCTGGCCGAGCTTTACAAACCCTTCATCGTGGGCGGCGACATCGAAAAACGCGGCACCGGCGGCGGCCTTGGTCTTGGCCTGCCCCTGACCCGCAAACTTGTTGAACTGCACGGCGGTGAATTTGAGGTCCGGGCCGAACCAACCCAGACCGTGGCCTGCATTCGCCTGCCCAAATGGCGGACGGTCAACTAGACCCGAGATCTACAGGCGCTGCATCCTCTTACCGGTGCAGCGCCTTTTCTACACTGCGTTTGGCGGTGTCTTTCCGGCCAAAAACGCCTGAATATTCTCAACCGCCATCAGCCCCATTTCGACCCGCACCTCCAGTGCGGAGGTGCCCAGATGCGGCAACAGCACGACATTCTCCAGTTCCCGCAGCGCCGCAGGCACTTTCGGCTCGAATTCGTAAACATCCAGCCCGGCACCACCGATCCGCCGGTCTTGCAAGGCTGTGATCAAAGCGGCCTCTTCAACAACATCTCCCCGCGAGATGTTGATCAGATGGCCATGGGGTTGCATCGCATCCAACACCGCAGCATCAATCAAATGATGGGTCTGCGGACTGCCCGGTACAGCTGCCACCATGATATCAACTTTTCCGGCCATCTCTTTGAGGTCGGAATATTGTTGCGCCGGATAGGCCAGCGTCTTCTCGCTGCGGCTGAAATAGGCCACATCCATGCCAAACCCAAAATGGCAGCGCCGCGCAATCGCCTGTCCGATCCGGCCCATACCGACGATCCCAACCGTCTTGCCCGTCAGATGCAGGCCCAGCATCTGCGTCGGATGCCACCCCGGCCAAGTGCCGGAACGCACAAACCGTTCCCCTTCGCCGGCACGCCGAGCCGACATGAGCATCAGCGTCATTGCAATATCCGCAGTGGCATCGGTCACTGCGCCGGGTGTGTTGGTGACAGTGATCCCCGCCGCCTTGGCCGCCGCTGCATCAATGTGGTTATAGCCAACACCGAAATTCGCCAGCAAACGGCAGCGCGGCGCAGGCACATCTGCAAAAACCGCGGCCGAGAATGCATCGCCCAAGGTCGGCAAAACCGCGTCATACTCGGATAATGCGGCCCGCAATTCCTGCGCGGTCAACGGCAATGTCTCATCGCGCACTGTCAGTTCCACAGCGGTCAGTTGCGATGTGACGGCCTCCGGCAGGGGCCGCGTTACCAAAACCTTATTCAATGCATCCGCCCTCCGTTCGGCACCTCTTGGCCGGGTTGCAAAAGCACGATCGCGCCGTCCGCATCCGGCGTTCCCAAAACCAGAACCTCTGACATGAACGGCCCGATTTGCCGGGGCGGGAAATTGACCACGCCCATCACCTGCCGCCCGACCAGGTTCTCAGGCGTGTAATGCACGGTGATCTGCGCGGATGTCTTGCGCTCACCAATCTCTGGCCCGAAATCGATCCACATCTTGATCGCAGGCTTTCGCGCCTCCGGAAAGGGTTCGGCCCGCGTCACCGTGCCAACCCGAACATCCACCTTCATGAAATCATCAAATGATATCTCAGCCACCTGCCAGTTCCTTCGATCTGTCTGTTGCCGCCTTCACCGCCCGCTGCAGCAAGGCAGGAAAGCCGTCTTTTTCATCCATCAACACCTCAAGCGCGGCCTGCGTGGTGCCATTGGGGCTGGTCACATTGACCCGCAACTGCGTTGGGCTTTCCTCTGCCGCCATCGCCAAGGCACCTGCCCCGGCCACGGTTGCCTTGGCCAATTGCATTGATAGACCGGCTGGCAACCCTTGCGCCTCACCCGCCGCCGCCATGGTCTCTATCATATGGAACACATAGGCCGGACCCGATCCGCTGACCCCGGTGACCGCGTCAATCTGCGCCTCCTGCTCCAACCGGACAACCGCACCCACCGCGGACAAAAGCGCCTCCGCCTCATCCAGCGCGGCTGCTCCAGCGGCGTCATTGGCGACAATTGCCGTGATCCCCTGAGAGATTGCTGCCGGCGTATTGGGCATTGCCCGCACAATAGGCGTGTCTGCGCCAAGTACATTTTCAAAGAAGGAGATCGTGGTTCCCGCCGCGACACTGACAAAAACAGTCTCGCCGTTGCCCATTGGCCTCAAAGTCGGCAAGGCCTCGGCCATCATCTGCGGTTTGACTGCGACCAGCACCACCGCTGGCGTCTCTGGCAAAGGTTGGTTCAGATGCACGCCTTGCGCCTGCAACCATTCAGATGGATAGGGATCCTTGACCCAAACCGACGTGGCCGGCAAGCCGCGGGCCAGCCACCCGGCCAACATCGCGGATCCCATCTTGCCGCATCCCAGCAACACCAGGCCGCCCGATGCAATTCGGCTGTCTTTCATGATATGTCCCCCCGGTTGTTCCGGGGCAAAGTGTTACGCCCGCCCGTAGGCCTCTGCAATGGCAACCTGAATGGCTTCTTCCGGCGTCCGGTCCCCCCAGACCAGAAGCTGCAGCGCCGGGTAATAACGCTCCGCGCTCATCACGGCGGCCCCGATCATTGTGTCGATCTGCTCGGCCGAGGCAACATTTCCCCCTGCCAGCACCAAACCATAGCGATAGACCATCAACTTCTGCTCTGCCCAATAGGTAAAGGCACCAGCCCAACATTGATCGTTCACATTGTTGAGAAGCTCATAAAGCTTTGGCAATTTCTCGGCGGGCGGCTCCATCTCGAAGGTACAGATCAAGCGCAAAGTCTCATCATAGGACGACCAGGCAAGGGTGATGGAATAGGTGCGCCACTGCCCCTCCACAGCCATCGCAATCTGATCATCCGCAATTCGATCAAAATCCCAATCATGATGAGCCGCCAAATGCTCAACAATATCAATAGGATGAATATCTTCTTCAAGGTACTGCTCGGACAGGGCCATTTCGCCACCTCTTTTTTTATCCGGGTCGGGCGGCGTATTCACCACCAAACATGGAAGCCTGCACTAAAAGGCGTGGGGCGACCCAGCGCCTATACTAGATATGGTGCGGGCAGCGGGCGCATCTGGCAACCCCTTTTCTGGGGATAACCACAATTCGTAGGGGATAACTCCAATATCTTGTGTGTAAGTCGGCCCGAACACCAAAATAACGCGGTGCATCTCTTCATTTGGCAAGAAAAACTCAAGAACAACAAAACACCCGGACGCCACGGGGGCGGTCCGGGTGATCATTCTCAATCTGCAATATACAAAATGGTGCGGCAGCGCCGCCTTTGGGTGGCCTTTACTTGGCCTCAAGCGCGTCCAGACGCGCCTTGAGCGCCTCGTTCTCTTCGCGCGCCTTCTGGGCCATCGCCCGCACCGCGTCAAACTCTTCGCGCGTCACAAAATCGCGGTCCGCCAGCCAGCGGTCCATCATGCCTTTCATGGCGGTTTCCGCTTCGTCCTTTGCGCCCTGTGCCACGCCCATGGCGTTGGTCATCATCTGGCTGATATCGTCAAAAATCTTGTTACGGGTTTGCATGTCTGGTCTCCGGCGCTTTGTGTTGATCCTTATATGGGGTCTCGGCGCGCCGCTCGCAAGGTTGACTTCCTCGGCCCATCACGCTCAATCAGCGCCATGACCGCTATGATCCCCTTTCCCGATATCGCCCCCGAGATCTTTACTGTGTCTCTTTTTGGTATGTCTTTTGCCCTGCGGTGGTATGCGCTGGCCTATATCGCAGGGATCGTCATCGGCTGGCGGCTTGTCGTGCGCACGATCCGCAAGCCAGAGCTTTGGCGCAGTAATACCCCCCCAATGACCGCGCAGCAGGTCGAAGATATGTTGTTCTGGGTCATTCTGGGGGTCATTCTGGGCGGGCGCTTGGGCTATGTCCTGTTTTATCAACCCGCGCATTATCTCGCCAATCCCGGCCAGATCCTACAGGTCTGGCAGGGCGGTATGTCGTTTCATGGCGGTGCACTTGGCGTGATCATCGCCGCCTTTGCCTATACCCAGCGCCACGCCATCCCCAAACTGCCAACCGCCGATATGATCTGCCTCGGCCTTGCCCCCGGCCTTTTGCTGGGGCGGATTGCGAATTTCATCAACGCAGAACTCTGGGGGCGTCCAACCGATCTGCCTTGGGGCGTGGCCTTCCCGACCGAAGCTGCGCAATTTTGCCCGGAGGTGGCTGGTATCTGCGCCCGGCACCCCTCGCAGCTTTATGAGGCGCTGCTCGAAGGGTTGATCCTTGGGGGCGTGATCCTCTGGCTGGCATGGCGGCGCGGCGCGCTGAAGCGTGGCGGCGTGATTTGCGGGACATTCCTTGCCGGATACGGCGCGGCGCGATTTGCTGTTGAATTTGTCCGCCAGCCGGATGCGCAATTTGTCTCGGATGGCAACCCATTGGGCCTTGCATGGCAGCTTGGCGAATTTGGCCTGACCATGGGCCAGATCCTGAGCCTGCCGATGATCGCTGTCGGCCTGTTTTTGATCTTCCGCGCCCGCCCATGACCCTCAAGGACCATATCCTCGCGCGGATCGCGGCCGAAGGACCGATGCGTCTGGACGATTATATGTCCACCTGCTTGCTGCACCCGACGCTGGGTTATTACACCAGCCAAACGCCATTTGGACAAAGCGGTGATTTTGTCACGGCACCAGAAATCAGCCAGATGTTTGGCGAATTGATCGGCCTTGCCTTGGCGCAGGCCTGGCTGGATCAAGGTGCACCCAATCCCTTTACCCTGGCCGAGCTTGGACCGGGCCGCGGCACATTAATGGCCGACCTGCTGCGGGCTGCAAGACAGGTGCCGGGCTTTCTGGATGCGGCTGAGGTCATCTTGATCGAGGCCTCCCCCGCATTGCAATCCGTGCAGCAAGAAACCCTCAACCCGCATCCCGTGCGCTGGCTGGACAGTATAGCAGACCTGCCCGAACAACCGCTGTTCCTCATCGCCAATGAATTCTTCGACGCCCTGCCGATCCGGCAGTTCCAACGCGCCGGGCCCAACTGGCGCGAGCGTAACATCGGCACAGAGGGCGGCACGCTGACCATGGGCCTTGGCCCTGCCCAACCGTGCCCTGGCCTGAGTTTCCGCCTCGATGATACCAAAGACGGTGATCTAGTTGAGACCTGCCCAGCAGCCGGACCCATTGCAGAACAGATTGCCAGCTGCATCGCCGCCCGAGGCGGCGCAGCGCTGATCGTTGACTATGGCGACTGGCGCAGTCTGGGTGACACGCTTCAGGCCGTTCAGAATCACGAATCCGTTGATCCGCTCTCCTCTCCTGGCCTTGCAGACCTGACCGCCCATGTCGATTTCGAAGCGCTGGCCATGGCCGCATCCGGTTGCGCCTATAGCCGCGTCACCGCCCAAGGGGTGTTTCTCGAACGTCTTGGCATCACCCAAAGAGCGCAGCAACTGGCCGGTGCGCTCAGCGGATCGGCACTCGAAAACCATATTGCCGCACATCGCCGGTTGACGCATCCCGCAGAAATGGGAAACCTGTTTAAAGTGATGGCGCTCTTTCCCAAGGGCGGCACACCGCCTCCGGGATTGGATCCATGACACTCGAGATTCTGACAACTGACAGCCTTGCCCCCCTGCGCCACGGGTTCTTCACCCGCAAGGGCGGTGCGTCTTCTGGCGTGTTTGCCGGATTGAATTGCGGTCAGGGCAGTTCTGACCAGTCCGAGATCGTCACCATTAACCGCGCCCGCGTGGCAGATGCCATGGGTGTGGCGCCAGATTGCCTCTTGGGGGTGCATCAGGTGCACTCTGCCGACGTTGTCACTGTTACCACCGCCACCAAAGACAAACCACGGGCCGATGCCTTGGTGACCGATACACCCGGACTTGCCCTGTCGATCCTGACCGCCGATTGCCAACCCGTTCTATTTGCCGACCCAGATGCCGGTGTCATCGGTGCCGCCCACGCGGGCTGGCGCGGGACGCTGGACGGCGTGTTACAAGCGACCGTGGATGCGATGGTCAACCTTGGTGCAACGGCTGGCAACATCACAGCCGTCATCGGCCCCTCCATCAGCCAACGGGCCTATGAGGTGGGGCCGGAGTTCTTTGAGGATTTTCTGGCCGAAGATCCCGACTATGCCCGCTATTTCGCCCAAGGTGAGGCAGATCGGATGCAGTTTGATTTGCCCGGATTTGGACTGAACCGCCTGCGGGCTGCTGGTGTGGGCCATGCCGAATGGACGCGGCATTGTACCTATAGTGATCCTGACCGGTTTTATTCCTACAGGCGCACGACCCACGCCAAAGAAGCCGATTATGGGCGTCTGATTGCCTGCATCACTCTCTGATCTGGGCAGGATTGGGGCGAAATCTGCCCCAGACCTGCCCAATTGCCTGATCCCAATCTGGAAACAATCCGAAATTTTCGACCGGATTGATGATTGAACGGCCGCATGGTCCATAAAAACAAGGGCGCCTGCCAATTGGGGCAAGCTGACCACAAAGCGGCAGGAATTGCGCCGGAGTTTTTTCAACTTTTTCTCAAATTGCCAAAAACCGGCCCGATTGACCCGCCATATTCATCCTCAAGCAAGGGCAAACGCCCAGAACAGAATGCACAAGAGGACCAGAGCCATGAAAACCAACAAACGCTTCATCAAAGGTGTCGTCGAAGCAGCAGCCAAGAACGATACAGTGATGCCCTGGGCCCGCGGTGCACGCCGCGCTGCATTCATCGCCAAGCGCAACGCCGCAGCGCCGCAGCGCAAAAGCGCCTAGCGCAGAGATCTCCCTCCCGGTTACCGGGATTTGAACGTTCCCTCGTTCAGAACGCCCCGCATGTGTTGATTCGCATGCGGGGCGTTTTTGTCTGCAAATGTGGCAAATCCATCCACAATTAAGGAAACAGTAAGGCAACCCCCCTCAAAATTGGGAAAGAAAGAGGCGTCAATGTCCCCGGTTTTTTGACAATCACGGGCTTGGGCTGCGATTTTCGCTGCAATGACGACATGAGATGACACCTGTTATTTCCGTAGTTGTCGGTGGGGGCCGACACGGATGTGACCAACCTGAGAAAGGTTTTCGCATGACATTGAACGCATACCGCACCACCGGTGCGACATCCGCAGGACTGTCACAGCCGGGCTTTGCCCAATACCCACCGGCACAGCGTGGCGGGCGCGGCACATCGCCTGTGCCCATGCGCAGTTTTGAAATTGCCGCGCTGCGCAAAGACGGATCGCTGTTCATCGGCCAAGATCGTGCGCCTGCCCTGTCCTTGTTTGAATCCGCCTTCACCGCCTTTGCCCGTGGCACTGTCATCCAGACCGAAATCGGCGGCATCGCCGTGGAAGACCTGCAACCGGGCGATATGGTCAACACCTCCTCGGGCGAGCCGGCACCCGTGATCTGGATCGGATCCAGCAGCTTTGTCCCTGCCGACGCAGGCCGCCGGATGCCATTGATGCGCATCATGGCGGACAGTTTCGGCCCGGCGCGCCCCTCGTCTTTCCTGACTGTGGGACCGGGCGCGCGTATTCTCAAGACGCCGCATCACCTGCGCGGCGAGGCTGGCGAAACCAGGCTCCTGACCCCGGTGCGGGAATTTGTGGATGGTGTGAATGTGATTGAAGTGGTGCCACCGACGCCGGTGCGCCTGTTCCACATTTGCCTGACCCGCCATGCGGCGATCAATGCAGGCGGGCTGGAGATGGAGACATTTCACCCCGGTGCCCATGCGATGCGGGCAACGTCATCCTCCTTACGGGACCGATTCCTGGAAATGTTTCCGCAGATCGACACCTTGGCCGATTTTGGGCCTCTGGCACATCCCCGCGCACCCGAAGCGGGTTTGGACACCGGAACCGTTCAGGCGCTTCAGGCCTGAGTTTCGAGCCGCTGTTCCAAAACATCAAAGGGAACGCCAGGGTCATCCTTGGCGCCCCGGATCACTAGGCTGGTCTTGACGCTGGCCACATTGGGTGTGGTCAACAAGTCACCGGTGAGAAAGCTTTGAAAGCTGGACAGGTCCGGCGCCACGCATTTGAGGATGAAATCCACCTCGCCGTTGAGCATGTGGCATTCACGCACCAGCGGCCATTCGCGGCATTTCGCTTCGAAGGCACTCAGATCAACCTCGGCCTGGCTGGCCAGCCCCACCATCGCAAACACCTGCACCTCAAAGCCCAACTCGCGGGCGTCAACATCGGCATGGTAACCCTTGATGTACCCCTGTTCCTCGAGGGTACGCACCCGGCGCAGACAGGGCGGCGCGGAAATACCAACCCGTTTGGCCAATTCAACGTTGGTCATCCGACCGTCCGCCTGCAATTCAGCCAGAATTTTCCGATCAATCGGATCAAGCCGTGTGCCTGCCATGTTTGCCCCTTTCAAGATTGCGATTCTTATAGCAGCGCCAGTGGCGCACGCAATATTGTTTCGCATTCACGCAAGATTCTTTCTGCGATGTCTGAACACCCCGACTTGAGCACCAAGATGCAGCCATTGATCTTTGGCGCTAACAGCTTGGGTTTGCGGCTGATAATCGGATTTCTGTCGCAGGTAAAGCGGCCTTGGCTCCCTATCCGGAATCTTCAGGGGTTTAAGCAGGCCGCCGCCATGGCTATATCGGGCGGGCTGCAATTGATCTTCGGGGGTGCCATATGGCCGAGACACGCAAAACCAAAGTTCTGATCATCGGCTCAGGCCCAGCGGGATATACCGCAGGCGTTTATGCCAGCCGCGCCATGCTGGAGCCTATCTTGGTGCAGGGCATCGAACCTGGCGGCCAGTTGACCACCACAACAGAGGTCGAAAACTGGCCCGGCGATACCGAGGTGCAAGGGCCGGATCTGATGGTCCGCATGCAAGACCACGCAAAGGCGATGGGCACCGAAATCATCGGCGATATTATCACCGATCTGGATCTGTCCAGCCGCCCATTCCATGCGACAGGCGACAGCGGCACCACCTATGTGGCAGACGCGGTCATCCTCGCCACCGGCGCCCGTGCCAAATGGCTTGGCCTTGAGAGCGAAGAAAAGTTCAAAGGATTTGGCGTATCTGCCTGTGCCACATGTGATGGCTTTTTCTACCGAGGTCAGGAGATCGTCGTCATCGGCGGCGGCAACACCGCCGTGGAAGAGGCATTGTTCCTCACCAACTTTGCCTCCAAGGTCACGTTGATCCACCGCCGTGATGAGCTGCGGGCGGAAAAGATCCTGATCAACCGCTTGATGAAAAACCCCAAGATTGAGCCTCTCTGGTTCCATGAATTGGAAGAGGTTTACGGCACCGACAATCCGCTGGGCGTCGAAGGCGTCAAGGTCAAACACACCAAAACCGGCGAGATCACTGACATTCCGGCCAAGGGTGTTTTTGTTGCCATCGGTCACGCGCCTGCCAACGAATTGGTCAAAGATACGCTGGAGACCCACATGGGCGGCTATGTCGTGACCAAGCCTGATAGCACAGAAACGTCGATCCCCGGCGTGTTCGCTGCGGGTGATCTGACAGACCACAAGTACCGCCAAGCGGTGACCAGTGCGGGCATGGGGTGTATGGCCGCGCTAGAAGCGGAGCGTTTCCTGGCCGAAGTCGGTGATGACGAAGGCAAAGACACCTCCCTGCCGCTGGGTCACGGTGCAGAAGTAAAAGAGGGCGTTTAACGCCAATTTAGACGGTTTGGCGTGGTTTTTGCGCCAAACCGCGAACTTTTTCCTTTTTGAAAGCTGTTTTTTCGAGCTTTGCTAGACATTTGTCTTATTGAAGGGGCATACCGCGCGGGAAAGTCGCGCTGCGACCTGAGGCAAAACGAGAAAACCATGACAATGTTGAGCAATCTGGCCCCGATACCGGAGCTTTTTGTATCCTACGATTCCGCGCAGAAGATGAAACTTGAGGCGGCGGAACTGACCAGCCACGATCTGTCTCCGCGCCAGATTTGTGATCTTGAACTGTTGATGAATGGCGGGTTCAACCCGCTCAAAGGGTTCCTTTCCGAAGAAGACTACAACGGTGTCGTTGAAAACATGCGGCTGGCCGACGGCAGCCTCTGGCCAATGCCGATCACGCTGGACGTCTCCGAAGACTTCGCCGCCTCGATCGAAGTAGGGCAAGACATCGCCCTGCGCGACCAAGAGGGCGTTATCCTTGGCACCATGACCGTGACCGACCGCTGGACGCCCGACAAATCGCGCGAGGCCGAGAAGGTTTTCGGCGCGGATGACGACACCCATCCAGCCGTGAACTACCTGCACAATCAAGCCGGCAGCGTCTATCTTGGCGGTCCGGTCACCGGCATCCAGCAACCGGTACACTATGATTTCCGTGCCCGCCGCGACACGCCAAACGAATTGCGCGCCTATTTCCGCAAGCTGGGCTGGCGCAAGATTGTGGCCTTCCAAACCCGCAACCCCCTACACCGCGCCCATCAGGAACTGACGTTCCGCGCGGCCCGTGAGGCACAGGCGAACCTGCTGATCCATCCGGTGGTTGGCATGACCAAACCGGGCGATGTGGATCACTTTACCCGCGTGCGCTGTTATGAGGCGGTGCTGGACAAATACCCCGCCGCGACCACCAACATGTCTTTGCTGAACCTTGCCATGCGTATGGCTGGCCCGCGTGAGGCCGTCTGGCACGGGTTGATCCGCAAGAACCATGGCTGCACCCATTTTATCGTGGGCCGCGATCACGCTGGCCCCGGCAAAAATGCCAAGGGCGAAGATTTTTATGGCCCCTACGATGCACAGGATCTGTTCCGCGAGCATCAAGAGGAAATGGGCATCGAAATGGTCGACTTTAAGCACATGGTATATGTGCAGGAACGCGCCCAATACGAACCTGCCGACGAAATCCTAGACAAGGACGACGTGACGATCCTGAATATTTCGGGCACGGAGTTGCGCCGACGCCTGCAAGAGGGTCTTGAGATCCCAGAATGGTTCTCTTTCCCCGAGGTGGTCAAAGAGCTGCGCCGCACCCGGCCGCCGCGCAGCCAGCAAGGCTTTACCGTGTTTTTTACCGGTTTCTCCGGCTCTGGCAAATCCACCGTCGCAAACGCCTTGATGGTCAAGCTGATGGAAATGGGCGGGCGCCCCGTGACCTTGTTGGACGGCGATATCGTGCGCAAAAACCTCAGCTCCGAACTGGGGTTCAGCAAGGAACACCGCGATCTCAACATCCGCCGCATCGGCTATGTCGCATCTGAGATCACCAAGAACGGCGGCATCGCCATCTGTGCGCCGATCGCGCCCTATGCCACCACCCGCCGCGCCGTGCGCGAAGACGTCGAGAACTTTGGCGCCTTCGTCGAGGTGCATGTGGCCACCTCAATCGAGGAGTGCGAACGCCGCGACCGCAAGGGGCTCTACAAGCTGGCCCGCGAAGGCAAGATCAAGGAGTTCACCGGGATCTCAGACCCTTATGACGTCCCTGAAAGCCCGGAACTGCGACTGGAAACCGAAAATGTTGAGGTCGACAACTGCGCCCATCAGGTGTTGTTGAAGCTTGAAAGCATGGGTTTGATCAACGCGATGAGCCTCTGATCAGGCAACCGATCACAAAAAAGGCCGCAGTTATCACTGCGGCCTTTTTCGTTTCTAAGGTCGGATCAAACGATCAATGCACCATCACCGGCGCATAGTCGTGTTCACGGGCCAGATGAAAGGCCAGCTTGCGATTGCCAACAAGCGCCAGCTGCTGCCCCTGTGCGTCATGGACCGCGTAAAGCTGCTCTAGCCCTTCGGCCTGCGCACGTACCTCACGTGGCAGATCCGTGACCGCAATTGTTTTGACGTAAACGGTCCGGTCCTTGTTTGGCTGGGCGTTCATATTTTCCATTCGGCTACCCTTTCTTAATCGCGATTGTCTGTACAACTGTCTCAGGTTTGGCGCGGGTCAAGTCCACGTGCAGCAAACCGTTCTCCATCAGTGCCTCTCCAACCTCGACACCGTCCGCCAGAACGAAGGAGCGTTGGAATTGCCGAGCCGCAATGCCGCGGTGCAAAAACACTCGTCCGGCGGAATCGTCGGTCTGACGGCCACGGATCACCAATTGGCGATCCTCCACGGTGATCGACAGATCATTATCGGCAAACCCGGCCACGGCCAAAGTGATGCGATAGCTAAAATCGGATGTCTGTTCGATGTTGAACGGGGGATAGCCTTCGTTGCCACCTTTGGCAGTGCGTTCCAGCACCCGTTCCAGCTGTTCAAACCCCAACATATGGGGATAAGAGCCTAGCGTCATTTTTGTCATGCGACACGTCCTTACGATCTCAAGCGACAGTCAAATACCAGGCCCCTGATGCGGCAACCCGTTAAAAAGAATATGGGGGCGCATTTGGCGCGGCGCAAGGGCTATGCGCGATCATGGCTAACCCCTATATTCAACGGACCGATGCCAAACGGAATCACCTGCCCATGACCGACCCCCAAGATCTGTCGATGAAAAACGACGATGTGCTGCGCGTGGAACTGGAAGTGTTCCGGCGCGAGCACCGGGATCTGGACGAGGCCATTCATGCGCTTGTGGATCGCAAAACCGGCGATCAACTGACCCTTCAGCGGCTGAAAAAGCGCAAACTGCGGCTCAAAGATCTGATTGCCCAGATCGAAGACCGTCTGACCCCTGATATCATTGCCTAAAGCGCCGGTGTTGCATTGCCACGGCGGGCCGCTTGGCTATAGTGCCGCTTCTTCAAATTTCTAATCAAAGGCCCAGTTTCATGACCACCCCCCCTGTCGGTATTATCATGGGATCTCAGTCGGACTGGGCCACCATGCGCGAGGCGGCAACGCTGCTTGATGAATTGGGCATCGCATATGAAACGCGGATTGTTTCTGCGCATCGCACCCCCGACCGGCTTTGGGACTATGGCAAAACGGCGGTGGACCGCGGCTTGCAGGTGATCATCGCCGGCGCAGGCGGCGCGGCCCATTTGCCAGGGATGATGGCCTCAAAAACCCGTGTGCCAGTCATTGGCGTGCCGGTGCAAACCAAGGCGCTTTCGGGTGTGGATTCCCTCTATTCCATTTTGCAGATGCCCAAGGGGTTTCCCGTGGCCACGATGGCCATTGGTGTGGCGGGCGCAGCCAACGCCGGATTGATGGCTGCCGGCATTCTGGCGTTGCAAGACGCAGGTGTAGCAGAGCGGCTGGATGAATGGCGCGAAGCGCTGAGCGCGTCGATACCGGAGACCCCAAGCGATGACTAAACCTCTCCCCATTGGCAGCACAATCGGCATTCTGGGCGGCGGGCAATTGGGCCGGATGCTGTCTGTCGCGGCAGCGCGGCTTGGTTTCAAAACCCATATCTTTGAGCCGGGCGCAAACCCGCCTGCGGGTCATGTCGCCAATGCGGTGACCACTGCCAGCTATGACGATCATGATGCATTGCTCCGATTTGCCAAATCCTGTGACGTGGTGACGTTTGAGTTTGAAAACGTGCCCACCGCCGCGTTGGACGTGATTGAGGCACAGGTCGCCATCCGTCCGGGGCGCGAAGCCCTGCGGATTTCACAGGACCGCCTGACCGAGAAAGAATTTCTGCAAGGTCTGGGCCTGACAGTTGCGCCCTTCGCCGATGTGCCTGACGCCGCTGCGATGCAGACCGCTGCCGCATCAATTGGCACCCCTTCGATCCTGAAGACACGGCGTTTTGGGTATGACGGCAAAGGTCAGGCGCGGCTGCGCAGCGCAGAAGACACCGATCAAGCCTTCGCGGACATGCAAGGCGCGCCTGCTGTTCTAGAAGGGTTTGTCGAGTTCAGTCACGAAGTATCCGTGATCGCCGCCCGCAGCCCTGAGGGCGATGTGGCCTGCTTTGATCCCGGTGAGAACGTCCATCGTGACGGTATTTTGCACAGCACAACTGTGCCAGCCAAGCTCAGCGCATCCCAGCGGACGGATGCCGTGCTGATGGCCGCCAACATTCTCAATGCATTGAAATATGTAGGTGTCTTGGGCGTCGAGCTGTTTGTTACGGCGCAGGGGCTGGTGGTCAATGAGATCGCCCCGCGCGTGCACAATTCAGGTCATTGGACGCAGAATGGCTGCACCGTCGACCAGTTCGAACAGCATATCCGCGCCATCACCGGCTGGCCGCTGGGTGATGGGTCGCGTCATGCCGATGTGGTGATGGAAAACCTGATCGGCGATGACATGGACCGCGTACCGGAACTGATGAAAGAGCGTGATTGCGCCCTACATCTCTATGGCAAGTCGGAGACCAAACCGGGCCGCAAGATGGGACATGTAAACCGCATCCAGCGCGGATGATCAGCCGATAAACCGCGTGGCAATTTCGCCCGATAGATAGGAAAACCGCCCACCCGCGAGGGTCGCCGCCACGCGGCGGCTGTCCTTGTGCAGGATCACCATATCGGCCCGCATTCCCGGTGTCAGACTACCCCGATCCGCCAAGCCCAACACCTTGGCCGGACCTGCCGACACCAGATGCCAGGCAGCGGCCAAATCGCACAGCCCCGTATCCGCCAACATCAGTGCTGCGCGGCGCGGCGATGGGTAATGATAGTCGGACGCAAGCGCATCGCACATGCCCATCGCAATCAAATCGATCGCCGAGAGATTGCCATTGTGCGAACCTCCGCGCACGACGTTGGGCGCGCCCATCACCACCGCATCACCCGCCGCATGCGCGGCCTCCGCAGCGGCATGGGTTTCAGGAAATTCCGACACCCGCACGCCCCGCTCGCGCCAGATCGCACGATCCTCGCTTGTCTGGTCATCGTGGCTGCCCATCTGAATACCTGCGCGTGCCAAAGTGGCGCAAAGTGCGTCCAACGCCGCAGGTACTTCATCCCGGCGGGCATGCATGTCTTTCATCATGGCCAGGTGAACATCTGGATTGCGTCCCGCCTTGAGCGCCTGCCCCACCATCCGCTTGGGCGTCTTGCCAGCCGCAAGACGGTCATGCGGCAGATGATCGTTGAACACCACATAGGACAAGCCCCACTGCCGAATGCGCTCCGGCAGCTCTGCATAGAGGTTCAGCATATGGGTCTCAAACCGCAATTGCGCCCGCAGGTCTGTCACAACATCCGGCGCAGTTGACCGGATCGCGCCGAACACCTGATCGGCAAAATCCAACCCGCGCAGCCCGCCTTCCCAGCTGACGAATTGCGCAAGAACCGCGGTTGTAATCCCATTGGCCGCGAGTTCAGCTTCGGCAGCAATCAACCCTTCGTTCATCTGTTTCATCGCGCCGCGGCGAGGCGCAAGGTGGCGTTCAAACGCATCGCCATGCAGATCAATAATACCGGGAAGGACCAGGAATCCAGTCAGATCGACCGTACGTCCGGCCCGCTCTGCCTGCATGAAGCCCTGCGCAAAAGAGACCGTCTGAACCTGCAGTCCACCTGGCAACAAGACCTCCGCACCGGTCAGATCAAGGTTTTGCATCGGGCAGGTCCACTCCGGGCAGGCACACCCCGTCAGAGCAGCCAATTGAATCCAAAACACCGTCGAGCCATGTCATTGACCGGTCAAACGACCCGGTCTTGAGAAAGGTCATGGTCTGCGCGATCACCCGTGGATTGTTCATCATAAAGGTATGGGTCACCGGCAAAACGATGTGGTCCGTCATACCGTCCACCATCGTCGATGCAACCGAAACCTTGCCATCATCCGCCCCCGGCAACAGCGATGAAAAATAGGGGTTCAACGATTGTGATCCCGCGATCACGCCCACCGGATAATCCACCGGGGGCAAATTACGCGGCAGGGACTCCGCCCCCGTGCCCATCTGCCCCCCCGCCGGACCGTTGACCCAGCCGAAGACATTGTAATCATCCAATTCGTCAACGACTTCACTGCCTTGATTGGGCGGTGCCAGCATCACCACTCGGCCGATCAGCTCTGCGCCGGCCTCTGCCGCCCATTGCCGAACCAGAATGCCGCCCATGGAATGGGTCACAAAATCAACCTTTTCGGTGCCGCACTCGGCGATTGCATCCGGCAAGGTCGGCTTGATCAGATCCTGAATGGACGCCTCTGTTGACGGATAGCCGGGGCGGACAATGCGGTATCCTTCGGCCTCTAGCGCGGCTTCCATCAAGGCAAATGAGGTCTCCGTACGCGCCAATCCGTGCAGCAATACCGCACAGCGCTGCTGGGCCAATACCGGCAGCGCGGTCAGCCAGAGAAACGCAAAAGAGATCACAAATCGTGCAAACATAGAACTGAGATAGACTGAATCCCCGCCATGTGAAATGCTGCCCAGAGTTAATCTGACGAAAAGAACCACCATGCCCAATGCCCCACGGGTGGCCGTTCGCGCCATCTTGCTCCATGAAGGCAGGCTGCTCATGGTCAACGCCTATGCAAACGGGCAAAGCGCGTTGATGTGCCCCCCCGGCGGCGGGGTCGAGCCGGGATCATCCCTGCCAGATAACTTGCGCCGAGAGGTATTTGAGGAAACCGGCCTGCAAATCGAGGTCGGCCAGCCTTGCCTGGTGAATGAATTTCACGATCCGGGCGGCAGCTTTCATCAGGTAGACATCTATTTTCGGTGCAGCGTGATTGGATCAGCCGAAATCAAACCCAACTGGGAGGACACGGACAAGATCGTCACAGTGCGGCGCTGGCTGACAGAGACGGAGTTGAGCGCGGTGCGTCACAAGCCGGACAGCCTCCGCGCAGTTGCCTTCGATCCGGCGCAGGCCATCACCTATGATCCGCTGGAACCTTTGGTGCGGTAACGGCCCAGCCGATCCCCCCAACGACCAAAGCCGTCGCAATCATCAAGAGCAGCCCCACAGTTTCATTTAACAAGAGCGCTCCACCGAGGATGGCAAGGATCGGCACGCTCAATTGTACCACCGCTGCCGTCGCGCCCTCTATTTGCGGCAAGACACGATACCACAGGGCATAGCCCAACCCTGACGTCAGCCCGCCACAAAGGATGGCAAGCGCTGCGCCGGTGATCGACATCGACAAGGCAGGCCCGACCAGAAGGACAATCAAAATCGGAAAGCAAAGCAAGAAGTTAGCCGTCGTTGCGGCCAATGGATCAACCGCGCCGCGACCAATGATCGAATAGGCCGCCCAGCCCAAACCGGCCATCACCATCAACGCCGCGCCAACGAGATCGGTGTTACTGCCCGCCCCTGGCCAAAGCGCGACAAGCAATCCAGCAAAGGCCAAACTGGCACCGCCGATCTGCCGCAGGCTTGGCCGGCTGCCAATGATAGCCGCGTGAACAAACATCGCGATTTGAACGACACCAAACAGAATCAACGCACCAAGCCCGGCATCGAGTGTCAGATAAGCCAGCGAAAAGCCAACCATATAGGCTGCCAGACTAAACGCACCGGGAAGCCGCCTCTTGCGCAACAAACGCAAGGAGCCTCCGCGCAAGGTCATCAACATGCCCAGAACCACCGCGCCAGACAGAACCCGGATCAGGGCAAAACCGGATGGATCCATATGCCCGCCCGCAATTGCCAGCCGGGTGAGGACAGAGTTTGCCGCGAAGGCAATCATCGTCAAAGTGATGAGCAAGAAAAGCCGCATTCCTTTGGCTTAGCGGCCGCGTCCTGTGCCGCCAAGCGAGAAAGTTCAATGATGCCGCGTTAGTGAAAAATAAAGTCATCCTCGTCTGAAAAACCAGATACCAGCACATCAATTTCGGCGGGGGTCAAATCAGAAAGGCGGGCCTTGCGCAGGGCGGTCATGCTGTCGAATTCCTGTTTGAACATTGTGACAACATTGTCGCGCAGCTCCTGATCCTTCATGGCATCCAACAGCGCATTCTTGATCATACTTTGCTGGAGCTCAAGCTCGCTGGTTTGCAAGCGACGCTGCCGCGCGACGGTCAATGCATTGATAATCGCGCCGTGCAAAACATCCTCGTCCATATCATCTTTGTTCAGATAATCATGACACCCACCGCGCATCGCCTGTACGGCCGTATCTACGGCACCGTTACCGGTGATCATGATTTTTCCGGCATCGCGGTTTTGATCATTTTGCAAAATATGATCCAGTGCGATCAATCCATCCCCAACAGGAAGCCGGTAGTCGATCAAGATCAGATCGTAGTTTTCGTTGATCACCGCCTGGTCCATGGCGTCAATGCTATCGACTTCGTCAATCTGGATAGAGAGACCCGTTCGTTGGCTCAGCCGCCGAATGCGCGCACGATCAAAATTGCTGTCATCCAGCAGCAGCGCCCGAATGTCGCCGGGCATCAAAATATGTGGTGAAGGTTGCAGTTCTGTTGGTCCGGACTGAAGCATTTTTCTCACTCTCACTTGGTCGTGTACGAGAAAGATTGGCGCGGCAGTGTTGACCAAACCTTAATTGCGCGTTCAGCGGTCAGTATACTTCGATCGAAGTTTAGTCGGATTGTCGGTCGCCCGACCTCAGGAAATGCGCACCTCAATGGAACATCCTCTGCCATAGACAGACGGCACCACCGATGCGCTGCCTTTATAAAGATTTGCGATCTTGCGTACATTGGCCAGCCCCATGCCGCTACCTTCCACCTCATCGCGGGGCCGCAGCGTGATCATCGCACCAAAGACCCGCTCGCGAAACTCTTCGTCTATACCTGGGCCATCATCCGAAACGCTCAGCACAACATCCGCTCCATCCATCCGCGCCGCCACGTGTATCTTTCCCCAAGTTTTGTCATGGTGCCGAAAGGCATTGGAGATAAGTGCAGACAACAGCGTTAGAATATCGCGGTTTCCTATCGTGACCTCCAATGCTTTCAAATCACGGGTCACGACAAAGCCGGTGGGCAGGTCAATCTCTTCCAAAACTTGATCGAGCGCATCATCAAGGGACAAGGTTTGAACGCTCTGCATGCGTCCTATCCGCGAATAGGTGAGCAGATCCACCAGCATACGATCAAGGCGGCTGGTGTGCCGGTTCATCAGCTCAATCGAAGCCGCAACTTGCCCTTGAACAGGAAAACCGGCTTCTTCCAGATCTTCGGAAATCCAATTTGGAAGCTCAAGCAATGCCCGAACCGAGCTTCGAACGTCGTGACTGATCAGATAGATAAAGTCTTCGATATCCTGCGAATTTTGACCCGATTCCTGAGAGCCGTCGTTACCCTCAGGCTGGGCAGGCATCTGTTCGCTTTGCATAATGTCCTCAATAAGTCGGTCTGATGGAGGGTTACACAGCCCACCTTTCTTTTTGCTTAACGGTCGCCCTTTGAGGTCATAAATCCCTCAACGCAGCTTTGACATGCGGCGGGTATTTCTCACGCAGGTCTCGCCATCGCAAAACCTGTTGCACATGCCCCGCCTTCCCCGAAATCAACTCCCATTTCTGTGCAACGCCCTGCAATGCAACTTCGGGCTTTAGTGCACCTGTAACTGCCGCGTCCAAGCCCTTTGCCAATGCCGAAAAATACTCCGAGTGCCCTTTGAGGTATAAATCGGGAATGGCATTGCCCATGGCCTCTCTATGAACTTTGAGAAAGGGCGCCGAATAGGCCTCGATGATCTTTGCATCCTGATAATGTTCTGCCCGGAAGGGGTCAAAAAATCCCCCGGTCTGGCCAACCGCCAATGTTGACATGCGGGGGCTGGCTGCAAACAAAGAGAACAAATAGGCAAGTTCCGGGTAATCGGATGTGGCGCTCACCACAAAGTTCCAGCCCCAATTGAAATAGGGAACAGCCAACGGGCCTTGGCCAATTTGCCCACCCGGTGTTGGGCCAAACACCATGCGCCCCCGCATCCCGGACTTGGGTTGGTTGAGATATTTCTGTGTCCCGCCCCAACCAATATTTGCGTAGATATCACCTTTGGCGTACCGCTCCCAATTCTCGAACAGACCGATGTTTTCATGACCTGGAGCAAGGCTATCGGTGGCGCGGATCATCTCTTCAAGGGCTGTGACGCCGGCCTCGCCGTGGATCTGGGGTGTGAGGTCCGGCGCCATCGGCCATACCCCCTTGGAATGAAACCGCCCCCACCATTCCCATGCCAGAAATTGTGGAACGCGGAACAACAATCCTCCAAAGACACCGTCCTCCGGCGCATGAAAGAACGCCATCTGCCGGTCCAGTTCTTCCCACGTACGCGGAATTTCAAGCCGGTGGCCAAAGCGCTCAGCAAAACGTTCCTGATTCTCCGTACTTGAGATCATTTCGGCATGGTAGAACATCAGATAGGCATCGCCATCTGTTTGAAATCCATAGGTTTCACCGTCAAATGTATCTCCGGTTGGATACAGAATCCCGTCGCGGAACCCCGCCGGCTCATGAGCGGCCACATATTCATCCAGAGGCAGCAGAGTGCCTGCCGAAACAAGATCCGGCAGGGCAAAAGTTGCAGGCAATGCGATATCAAACCGACGTTGATCCAGCACGTTGTCGAGGATCAGCGTATTCACGACCTCATCCAGCGGCACTTCAATCGGTTCTATATTCACGCCGGTTTGCGCCTTGAATGTCGCAATCACCGGCCCCAGATTTGCGCCGGATCCATTTGGCAACAGCAACCTAAGTGATTGTGATTGAGCGGAAAACCTATCCCGCAGAACCTGCACGACGTAGGCGTCAACACTCTGTTCAGCATTGCCCGCATTTGCCGGCACGGCGCGCAATCCACCTGCAATAGACATCAGCCCGCCCGCGCAAAGCTCAAGGGCATCTCGCCGGCTGAGCGCAGGTGGCGGATCAGTTTTGCAAATCATGGTACAGTCCGGTTCTAGACTATCTGGATCGACCAAGGCCTATCTGCCGGGCGTTAAGAACGCCTTAATGGGCATGACCTATGCAAGAGGCATGTTGCCTCTCCAATGGCTCGGTTTACCGGGACCAAATCATCTGTCGCGCATCACTGTGCGGCTTCGCATTGCGCTGCTGATCCTTGCGACAGTCACAGCGGTTGTCTGGCTTGCCTCCATGCAGCAGGCCCGCGCGATCATGCAGTCGTACAACCAGCTTGATCAGGCGGCCCTCCCGATCCTTGACCGGTCAGAGGGCATTCAGGCCGGCTTGGTACAACTGGCCGCATTGGTGAGCCGAATTGACCGTATTCAAGCGGACGAGGCGACCGACCATATCAGGGACGACATCGCCCAATCGGTGCAGGATATGCATAAAAATTTGAGACAATTGATTGCGCTAGGGCAATCGCAAGTCGCAATTTCAGAGCTAACAGAGAACCTTCGGCTGGCTGAGGCAAGTGCCCTCTCAATTCTGGAGGACCGCATATCCTACCTCAAAGTCCGGCAAACATTGAATAGCCAACACAAAATTCTGAACGATTTGCACACGCAATCACAGGATTTACTCGAGAAGTTCACATTGAATTTGTCCAGCCAAACCAATGACTTTCTCCAATCCATGTCGCTTTCCGGTCAAATCAGCCCAGCCATGGTTGCCGGTGCCTTTGAAGGACTTTTCCTGCCATCCCTGACAGTCACCAGCCTGAGCTTTGAACTCGACAGAGTGGTGGGGTTGGCACATGTGTCAAACGACAGCAACGTGCACCAAGAACACGCGCGCGCACTGGCACAGGCCCAATTGGGATTACAAAGAGCCATTTTGTACCTCGCCGAATTGCCCGAAGGACCAGACCGTCTTGCCTTGTCGCGGCATATTGCCGGGATGCGTGATGTGCTGCGCGAAAAGGACGGTATCTTCACCCAGAAGAAGGCTCTGGCCACTTTGGATGAAGCGCAGAGAAAGCACAGGGAGACCCAGCAAGACCTGACGGCCAGCGCGATGCAATTGACCTCTGGGCTGGTGATCCGTTCTCGCGATGTTGTAGAGGCGGCTTCGCAGGCATTACAGCAAGCCATATCCAGGATCACCCTGACCTTGGTCATTGCGGTGGCCGTCGGATTGACGGTCACTTTCACCGCGAACCACAGCATTATTGAGCGGCAGTTCAATCGACGAATTCATCGGCTCAACCAATCGGTTCGGGCTATAGCTTCGGGTGATCTCAATCACCCGATTCCGGTCTCCGGCCCGGACGAGCTTGGTGAAATGGCCAATGCGCTTTTGACCTTCAAAAAGAACGCCGAAGACCTGCACTATTCGAATGAGGAACTGGAGAAGTTTGCCTATATCACCGCGCATGATTTGCGCACCCCGGTCAGGGCCATTCAGGATTTGTGCACCTGGGTCTCAGAAGACGAAGAGAACCAACTGTCTTCCGAAAGCCGCGCCTATCTGTCTTTGCTGGAGAAACGGACGCTCCGCCTGAACGGTCACCTGAATGATCTTCTGGCCTATGTTCAAGCCGAACATGTCTCTGACGCATTCGAACTTGTGGATTTTCGCCAAACCGTGATCCGCATTCTGAAAAACCTTGATCCCGACCAGAACTTTGAGGTGGTTTTTGGAAAATTGCCGATGCCCTTCGGTGCCAAGGGCGATGTTCTGCGCAATATCTGCACCAACCTGCTCATCAATGTCATCAAACACCACGACAGGCCGAATGGCCGTATCACGTTCCACGCTGAGATCATCGCGGACCAATACCGTTTCGAAATTCAAGACGATGGGCCGGGCATATCCCCGCTTTACCACGAAAAAGTATTCGAATTGTTTCAAACCTTAAAGCCGCGCGACGAAGTTGAAGGCAGCGGGCTTGGCCTGGCGGTTGTGCGCAAACTTATCAAACGTGAAAAAGGTGCGATCACCCTTCAATCGAACCCCGATTTAAGACGGGGCACAACAATCTGCGTAACCTTGCCGCTCCACCCTCCTCCGGCACGTTGCGACCAAACCCGGCTGGGCAAAGCAGCCTGACCAGAATGAAAAGGTGCGAATATGCGAAACAAGAAGTTGCAAGAAGCACGGTTCTTAATCGTGGATGACGATGAAATCAGCGTCATGGCAATGCAAAGAGCCATGCGAAAGTTAAAGATTTCGAATGAAACCCATATCTGCACGGATGGCCAACATGCCTTGGAATTCTTGAAAAGAGAGTTGAAGGAGCACGCTGGCCTGCCGCCCTATATCGTCACACTGGACCTGAACATGCCGCGCATGGGCGGGCTTGAGCTGCTCGATGCGCTGCGGTCGGACCCAGATCTTTCGCGGGTTGTGGTCTTTGTCTTTACCACATCAGACACACCGCAAGACGTCCAATCCGCCTATGATCACAATGTCGCCGGTTATGTGGTCAAAGAAAATCCGTCGGAAACATTGGCCACAGCGCTCAACATGTTGGGCACCTACTCACGCATTGTCGAGCTGCCCGTCTGACGGCGGTTGAAACAGCCAGGACCGAAAAGAAAAAGGGCGCGCCGTCACCGGCACGCCCCAAATTTTCAGCACGATAGGCTGGCTTACATCATGCCGCCCATGCCGCCCATGCCGCCCATGTCGGGCATGCCGCCGCCGGCGCCGGCGCCGTCTTTGGCCGGACGATCAGCAACCATAGCTTCGGTTGTGATCAACAGACCTGCAACAGAGGCCGCATCTTGCAGCGCGGTACGGACAACTTTGGCCGGGTCGATGACGCCGAACTTGAACATGTCGCCGTATTCTTCGGTCTGAGCGTTGAAGCCGAATGTCAGGTCGGAGCTTTCACGGATCTTGCCCGCGACAACCGCACCATCAACGCCGGAGTTTTCAGCGATCTGACGCAGTGGCGCTTCGATGGCCTTGCGCACGATGTTGATGCCAACGTTCTGATCGTTGTTTGCACCTTCGAGACCGTCGAGTTTCTTGCCGGCCTGAACCAGAGCAACACCACCACCCACAACGATACCTTCCTGAACAGCGGCACGTGTCGCGTTCAGTGCATCGTCAACGCGGTCTTTGCGCTCTTTCACTTCAACTTCGGTCATGCCGCCCACGCGGATAACGGCAACACCGCCTGCCAGTTTGGCAACACGTTCTTGCAGTTTTTCACGGTCGTAGTCGGAAGACGTTTCTTCGATCTGGCCGCGGATCTGAGCCACACGTGCTTCGATCTCGGCTTTGTCGCCGGAACCGTCCACAACGGTTGTCTCGTCTTTGGTGATCGACACTTTCTTGGCAGAACCCAACATGTCCATGGTCACGGACTCAAGTTTCATACCCAGATCTTCGGAGATCACCTGACCGCCTGTGAGGATCGCGAGGTCTTGCAGCATCGCTTTGCGGCGATCGCCAAAACCGGGCGCCTTCACAGCTGCGATCTTCAGACCGCCGCGCAGTTTGTTCACAACCAGGGTTGCCAGGGCTTCGCCTTCAACATCTTCAGCGATGATCAGCAGAGGCTTCTGAGACTGGATCACCTGCTCCAGCAGTGGAACCATTGGCTGCAGGGACGACAGTTTCTTTTCGTGCAGCAGGATGATCGCATCCTCCAGCTCAACAGTCATCTTGTCAGCATTGGTGACAAAGTATGGGGACAGGTAGCCGCGGTCGAACTGCATGCCTTCGACAACGTCTGTCTCTGTTTCCAGACCTTTGTTTTCTTCGACGGTGATCACACCCTCGTTGCCGACTTTCTGCATCGCATCTGCGATCTGGCGACCGATTTCCGCTTCGCCGTTGGCGGAGATGGTGCCAACCTGGGCAACTTCGTCGCTGTCGGACACGGGACGTGCCGCCGCTTTGATTGCTTCAACAACTTTGGAAGTTGCAAGATCAATGCCGCGCTTGAGGTCCATTGGGTTCATGCCAGCGGCAACAGATTTCATACCTTCGCGCACGATAGCCTGAGCCAGAACAGTTGCGGTTGTTGTACCGTCACCGGCTTCGTCGTTGGTGCGAGAAGCAACTTCTTTCACCATCTGTGCGCCCATGTTCTCGAACTTGTCTTCCAGTTCGATCTCTTTCGCCACGGATACACCGTCTTTGGTGATGCGTGGTGCGCCGAAAGATTTGTCCAGAACCACGTTGCGGCCTTTGGGGCCCAGCGTGACTTTCACCGCGTCAGCCAGGATGTTCACACCCCGGAGCATTTTGTTGCGGGCATCGGTGTCAAATTTGACGTCCTTAGCAGCCATTTGTCGTCTCCTAATATCTATCTTCCGTTTTGACGGACAATCCTGTCCGGCCTACGGGTTTGATGTTGTGCAATCATGTGGGTCGAACAGATCGTCCGACACCGGGCCAGTCCGATTAGGACAGGATCCCCATGATGTCGCTTTCTTTCATCATCAGCATTTCTTCACCATCGACGGTGACTTCTGTACCGGACCATTTGCCGAACAGGATGCGATCGCCGGCTTTTACAGCCATCTCGATCAGTTCGCCGCTGTCTTTACGGGCGCCTTCACCTGTCGCGACAACTTCGCCCTCGGAAGGTTTTTCTTTTGCGCTATCAGGGATGATCAATCCGCCAGCAGTTTTTTCTTCGCTTTCTGTGCGCTTTACCAGCACGCGGTCGTGAAGCGGTTTCAATGCCATCTTTGCAGCTCCTTAAGGCTCAAAGTTACTCTCCCAGACCCGCTGCTCCGTTTGAGAGCGGGCCGTTATCACTCATCCAGTTCGAGTGCTAACGGCGCATAGCTAAGGATGAGCGACAAAGCTGTCAACCAATGAGATTAGAAAAATTGCATGCAAAATTTCAGAACAACTCGGATCAGCCGTCCCGGATCAGTCTGAGCCAAGCACATTGCCCGATGTGCCAACGGCCTCCGCCCCGGCCGGGGTCAGCCCGTAGACCCCTTTTTCGACCTTCTCGAACCATCCATAGTGATTGTCCCGCATCATCCGTGTCGCCACCGAAACCTTGGTTTCTTTGGCCACATCCGCGCCTTTGCTTGCGCCGACCTCAAACAGATACATCGCGATCTTGAGCGCATCTTGTCGGTAAGCCGTCACCAATCCTGCTCGGGTTTGGCCGCCGTCGTTCGGATCGCCCTGCCGCCGTGCAAATTCGCGCAGCAGTTGGACCTCACGTTTCTTGTTTTTACGCGGTGCATAAGGCCCGGGATCGCAATGAACCTCGACAAGCCCATCCGACAGGCGCACCGTGATCAGGCCAAGCCCTAGCCGCCGCGCAAGGGCGGTATTGTCCTTTACCGCCTTTGCAAACCGCTTGCCGCTCTGCCGCGCCACCGCAAGATAAACGTCATCGGTCACTTTCATCCGGGCAATACATTGATGAAACAACGCCAAGGAGAACCCAAGTTTCAGTTCAACCACGACCGGAGGCTCACCGCCGCGCAAGGCTACCACATCAGCCGCGCCAACCTCGGATTTCACCACATAACCCTGATCCTCAAGAAAGGTTTTGATCGGGGGATAAAGGTCAGTTTCGCGCGGATTGCTCATCGCCTCAGATTGCCCCATTTTCACACCCCCTCCAACCCGCTAATCTGCCGTCATGACACGTGATGAACTGAAGACCTTCTGCGCCGGACTTCCGCAAGCCACCCATGTGGTCCAATGGGGCAAATCCGACGTTTACAAGGTGGGCGGCAAGCTTTTTGCCGTCGTTGGGATGGGGGATGGTGGCAATACCGTGACCTTCAAAGCCACCGAAATGGGCTTTGAGATTCTCTCGGACAGCCCCGGATTACGGCCCGCTCCCTACATGGCTTCAAGGGGGTTGAAGTGGATTCAGCATTATGGCGAACCGGGCTTGTCAGACGACAGCCTGCGCGAACACATCCTTGCGTCTTACGAGATGGCCATCGACGCCCTCACCAAGAAAAAACGCGCCGAACTGGGGCTTGACGCCGCACCGCGGCAAAAGCCGTGACAACGGACCAAACGCCCCATATAAGGCGGCGAAACCGTTAGATTGCGACGCAAGGATAGCCCATGACCACGCTTGTTTTTGGCCACAAGAACCCCGATACCGACAGCACCGGCAGCCCGATCATCTGGGCATGGTATCTCAACCAGATCAAAGGTGTTGAGGCAAAGCCCGTCCTTTTGGGCGAGCCGAACACCGAGGCGCTCTTCGTGCTGGACCATTGGGATCTGGACAAGCCGGAGATCATGACCGAACTGGCCGCTGACACCCCTGTTGTAATTGTCGACACCAACAACCCCGGCGAATTGCCTGACAATATCAACGAGGCCGACATTCGCGGGATCATTGATCACCACCGTCTGGTGGCAGGTCTGGAAACACGCGGCCCGATCGAGATCAACATTCAGCCGCTCGCCTGCACAGCCACCATCATGTACAAAATGATCGGCGATGACCTGGCGCAGGCTCCGCGCGGGATCAAGGGCGCGATGCTGTCGTGCATTCTGTCTGACACGCTGGAATTCCGCAGCCCGACCACGACTCAGGAAGACACCGCCATCGCCCATGCGCTGGCCGAGGATCTGGGCGTCGACATCAGCGCCTTTGCCGCCGAGATGTTCGCAGCCAAATCCGATGTCTCTGCCTTTTCGGAGCCAGAATTGCTGCGCATGGACAGCAAGGAATTTGATCTGGATGGCACTGGCCTTCGGGTTTCGGTTCTGGAAACCACCTCCCCTGCCCCGTTGCTGGCTCGCAAAGACGCACTGATGGCCGCAATGCCCGGCATCGCGGAAGAAGACGGCGCCGCGCAGGTGTTGCTGTTCATCGTCGACATTCTCAAGGAAGAGGCCACCCTGCTGGTGCCAAATGACATGGTCAAGCACATTGCCGAGAACAGCTTTGGCGCGTCTGTTGAGGGTGACACCGTTGTCCTGCCCGGCATCATGAGCCGGAAAAAGCAGATTATCCCAAACCTGAAACTGTAACGCAATTGTAATGTTCGAAAAAGAAATGGCCGCCTCGGGGCGGCCATTCTCGCTTCACAAGTAAACTGTTTGTCGCGGTTCAGGACGTCTTGAGCAGATCGTCCAGCGCCGACGCAACATCGCGCATCTTCACCATTCCTGAGTTGGACTGGGTTTGCAGCGACTTCAGCACCGAAATCTTCTTTTCCTTCGTGCTTTGCCGAGACACCGCTGGGCGTTTGGCAGGCGCAGGTTTTGCCGCCTGATTGGCCGCCGCCACGGGCTTGCGTTCTACGTACCGGCCGCTGGCCTTTTGATAGGCGCTGACCCCAAGCAGCGTCGATGAAATTGTCGGATTATGGAACACGTCCATGTCTTCCCCCAAGTATTGCAGAGTCCAAGCATTGAGGGGAATCCCGGCCGTTTCAAACAAATTCCACAATTCGGCCACATTCTGGTGAGGATTGAATATCTGGCGGCATCAATGGTCAGTTATCCCCTGAATTATCCCCAGAATCCGAAACATCCCCGCCAAAACCCGCGGCAAAATTAAGGCGCAATTGTGCTCAAAGGGCGAATCGGGGGCCACTCCGCCACCGCATCGCTGGTTCCATCACGCGGCATTATCCCCTAAGTCTGCTGCATAACCAGTTGGAGCCTTCTGATGACACGCATAGTTGACACCCTCGCCGAGATTTCCGCGCAATATGATGCGCTGTTTGTGGATCTGTGGGGTTGTGTGCATGACGGGGTCAAAGCATTGCCCGATGCGGTCGCGGCCCTTCAGACCTATCGCAAGGCTGGCGGCAAGGTCGTGTTGGTCACCAATTCTCCCCGCCCCCGCGCCGGCGTCGAGAAACAGCTGGTGCATTTCGGTGTGCCGGATGACGCATGGGACACAATTGCAACCTCAGGCGATTCCGCCCGCTCCGCCATGTTTCAGGGGGTCGTCGGGCAAAAGGTCTGGTTCATTGGCCAACCGGGTGAGGAAAAGTTCTTCCAGCCGCTGCATCTGCTCGACAATCCGATGACGATCGAACAGGTGCCGCTGGCTGAGGCTGAAGGTATTGTGTGCACCGGCCCGGAAGATCCGCATGCGGACCCCGATGTGATGCGCCCACAGTTCCTGATGGCCAAACAGATGGGTTTGAAACTGCTTTGCGCCAATCCTGATATCGTGGTGGATCGTGGCCACCAACGCGAATGGTGCGCCGGGGCGCTGGCCAAGCTCTATGCGGAGATGGGCGGCGAGAGCCTGTATTTCGGAAAACCGCATCCGCCGATCTATGATCTGGCGCGGCGGCGGCTGTCTGCACTGGGCAAAGTTGTGTCAGACGACCGGATTTTGGCCATCGGCGATGGCATCTTGACCGACATTCGCGGTGCGATTGGCGAAGATATTGATTCTCTGTTCATCACAGGCGGCCTTGCCGCAGCGGAAACAAAAACTCTGCGACAACCTGACCCAGATGCGCTAAATGACTATCTGGAAAAAGAAAAATCCTCTCCGACCTATTCAATCGGGTTCCTGCGCTAGTCATTTTCCCCTTGATTTTCTGCGCCTGCAAAGTAATTAAGTTACATCGGAGATGCTCCGAACGGCATTTTATTACTCAGAGGATGGGGTATGTTGGACAACCTTCCGCGCGGCACGATCTGTATCGAAGACATCGAAATCGGCATGAGCCGCTATCTGCGTAAGGTCGTGACCGACGCGGATATCGAAATGTTTGCGCAGATCTCGACGGACCGGAACCCGGTGCATCTGGATGATGACTATGCCCAGGACACGATCTTTGAAGGCCGGATCGCCCACGGGATGCTGACCGCCGGATTGATCTCTGCCGTGATCGGGGAACAACTGCCCGGTCATGGCACCGTGTATCTGGGTCAATCGCTCAAATTTCTTGGCCCTGTGCGCCCCGGTGATATGGTCTATGCCGAGGTCAAGGTCACCGACATTGAGTTCGCCAAACGCCGGGTGAAAATGGATTGCCATTGTGCCGTGGATGGCAAGAAGGTGTTGATCGGCGAAGCCACAGTGCTGGCACCGTCGCGAAAGTTCGACTGATCCGGCAAGGGGGCCAACCCCCATCGCGGCAAGCCGCGATTCCCCCGGAAGTTTTTGGACCAAATGAAGCTGGTCCAGTGCTTGCCACTGCGGGCCGTGGCCGCTAGGCAATGATCTATGAAGATCATCCGAGACCATCAGTTTGTAGAACAAAGCGACCGCGGTGCCACCGCCGCGATTGGCAATTTTGACGGCGTGCATCAGGGACATATGTCCGTGATTGATCTGGCCCGCAACGCCGCCCCCGATGCACCGCTGGGCGTGATCACCTTTGAGCCGCACCCGAGGGAATTTTTTGCCCCCGACGCGCCGCCCTTTCGCCTGATGAGCCGCGATGCGCGGGCGCATCGGTTGGAGAAGGTTGGCATTGATCTGCTTTACGAGCTGAACTTTGGCACGCAACTGGCCTCCCTCACGCCCGAAGAATTTGCCCGCGATGTGCTTAAGGATGGGCTGGGCATTGCCCACGTGGTGGTTGGGGCCGATTTTTGTTTTGGCAAAGGCCGCGCGGGCAGCGCGAAGGACCTTGTCACCTTTGGCGAGACTTTCGGCTTTGGCGTGACGATTGCCCCGCTTTTGGAAACCGGAGCACAGACCGTATCCTCCACCGCGATCCGCAAGGCGCTCAGCGATGGCAAGCCGCGCGAGGCGGCCGCGATGTTGGGCCATTGGCACCGCGTGGACGGGCCGGTGATCACTGGTGAACAGCGGGGGCGCGAGTTGGGCTTTCCCACGGCGAATATGTCCATTGATGACATCCACCCGCCTGCTTTTGGCGTTTACGCGGTGCTCGTCGATGTTTTGGAAGGGCCACACAAGGGCAGCTATCAAGGCGCGGCAAGCATCGGCGTGCGGCCGATGTTTGGAGAGAACACCGCCAATCTGGAAACCTATATCTTTGACTTCAAAGGCGATCTTTACGGCACGCCGTTGTCCATCGCCTTGGTCGAACATCTGCGCGGTGAAGAGAACTTTGACAGCCTTGATGCCCTGATCACCCAGATGGATGCCGATTGTGCCAAAGCCCGCAGCATTCTGGACGCCTTATGAGCGATCCCATTGTGCGCAAGGGCCTGACCCCGAGGTTTTGGGAAAAGAAACCGCTGTCCGAGATGAACCCGACAGAATGGGAAGCGCTTTGCGATGGCTGCGGGAAATGTTGCCTGAACAAGCTGGAAGATGAGGACAGCGGCGAAGTGGCGCTGACCCGTGTGGCTTGCCGCCTGCTGGATGATGCGACCTGCCGCTGTGTGCATTACGAAAACCGCCATCAGTTTGTGCCCGATTGCATCGTGCTGCGCCCGGACAACATGGACAGCCACGCCTATTGGATGCCGCAGACCTGCGCCTATCGGTTGCTGTGGCAGGGCAAGCCCCTGCCCGCTTGGCATCCTTTGATCAGCGGCACCGCCCAATCGGTACACGACGCCGGGATCAGCGTGCAGGGTGGCACCGTTTCAGAATTCGACACCCCGTTCGAGGAATGGGAAGACCATATTATCGAGGAACCGACCTGATGTTTTTTGCCTCTGACAATGCAGGCCCAGTGCATCCCAAGGTGATGGAGCGGGTGATCGCGGCCAACACCGATTACGCAATGCCCTATGGTAAAGATCCGATCATGGATGAGGTTCGCACCGAGATCCGCCGGGTGTTTGAAGCGCCAGAGGCGGCGGTTTATCTCGTGGCAACGGGCACAGCGGCCAATGCGCTGGCGCTCGCTTGTTATTGCCAGCCTTGGCAAACTATTTTCTGCTCCGAAGTTGCCCATATTCACGAAGACGAGTGCAACGCGCCGGAGTTCTACGCAGGTGCAGCCAAGCTGACGGTGATTCCGACCGACGACAAGATGACGCCTGAGAGCTTGCAAGCGGCAATCACGGCTCGCACGGCGGGCGATGTACATTCCGCTCAGCCTGGCCCGGTGTCGATCACCCAAGTGACCGAACGCGGATCAGTACACAGCCTGGAAGAACTACGGGCGTTGACAGATGTGGCCAAGACGCATGAATTGCCGGTGCATATCGATGGCGCACGGTTCGCCAATGCGACTGAGGCGCTGAACTGCGCTGCCGCCGAGATGACATGGAAGTTGGGTGTGGATGTTGTCAGCTTTGGCGGCACCAAGAACGGCTGCATGGGTGTTGAGGCGGTTGTGTTCTTCGATCCGGCTAAGGCCTGGGAATTTGAACTGCGCCGCAAGCGCGGGGCGCATCTGTTTTCAAAGCACCGGTTCCTGTCCGCGCAAATGGCTGGATACCTGCAGGGTGATCTTTGGCGCGAGACCGCGCAGCAGGCCAATGCCAATGCGGCCTATTTGGCTGAAGGGTTGCGCAAGGCCGGGGCGGAGTTTTTGCACGCGCCGCAGGCCAATATGCTGTTCCCGCGTTTCCCACGCGCCATTCACCGCAAGCTGCATGAGGCCGGGGCCAAATATTACCTATGGGACGGGCCGCTTGATGGACCAGAGGACAGCTTGCTTGCCGCGCGGATGGTCTGCGACTGGTCCATCAGCAAGGAGCAAATCGACCAGTTTTTGAGCCTGTTCTAATCGCCAATCAGGCCCGTTCGAGCAAGCTGGCAAATGCTTCTGCCGTTTCAGCCGGATGGCTGATCGGGGCCATGTGACCTGCCCCGGCAATAATCGATTGAGCCGCGCCGGGGATGCGTTTGCACAGCCCGTCATTCACCGCTGCAATGGCAGGCAATGCCTGTTCGCCGCGGATCAGCAAGGTTGGCACCGACAGCGTATCAAGCTGCCCCGGTTCCAGCAGTCCGCAGAGGTCGTCATAGAGAAACGCATCGGTGTCCGGTACCACGTGGATGGCACGGGTCATGGCGGCGCGGGTGCGGTTTGGCAAGCGATCCCACGTGCCTGCCTCGCTCCACATTCGGTTGAACAAACGGGCAGCAAGCGCGGGGTCACCCGCTTGCATGGCGTCCACGAAAGGTTGTGCCCGCCCGTCGTGATCTCCCATGGTTTCTGGCGCGTCGGCTATCGCTACGGCAAAAAACACCGGCTCGATCAAAGTGATACTTCGGACCCTTGCGGGATGCTGTACCGCCATGCGCAGGGCCGTAGCCGCGCCAAAGGAGTGACCGATCACATCCATCGGGGCATCATCCATCACCGACAAAGACGCCGCCAGCACGGTATCTGCAAAACTGCTCCGCTGATCCCAATCAACGCTGCGGCCATGGCTGGGCATGTCGGGTGCGACAAAGGTCAGGTCTTCGCCAAGCTGCTTGACCATACCGCCCCACGCCCCGCCAAAGGCCAGCGTGCAATGCAAGGCAAGAACCCGGCGCGGGCCGGATCCAAGCGTGCTCACATGGGGGATAAAACCCGCTTGGACTGTCACAGATCGCCTGCCAGATGGGCATCAAGATCCGCGATGCGGTCCTGCCCCCAGAACCGTTGATCACCCACGAAATAGAACGGCGCGCCAAAGACCCCGCGTTCCACTGCCTCTTCGAGGTTGCGGGCATAGGTTTCGGCCCCGACCAACATGCCGCTGTCCGCCAATGCAGGATCAAATCCGGCCTCTTGCAGGCAGGCGCGTATGACGTCGTCTTGGGCGATGTCTTTTTCCTCGGCCCAAACGGCGCGGGTGATCAAATGCGCCAATTGGCCCAAATCACCACCGCCTGCATTCTGGGCAGCGATAAAGGCATAGGCGGCGGGTGCCCCATTGGTCGGCCAATGTGCAGGTTTGAGATTGAACGGCATATCCAACTTCTTCGCCTGCCGGACCAGTTCCTGCGCGCGATATTCGATCCGGCTGATGTGCCGGTCTTTGGGCGGTGTCCCCCCCGTCCGGCCAAAGGCCGAAACGATATCAAACGGCTTGTAATTGATGGTCGCCCCATGTTTAGCGGCAACCTCTTCAAGGCGGGTGCCCGCGAGGTAGCAATAAGGGGACAGAGTGGCAAAAAAATAGTCGATCTGGATCATTTGGCTCTCCTTCTGGGTTGAGCTGCTTTGCGGCACCGTAAGGCCATGCTAGGTGGTGTCAACGTCACGAATCTGTCATCTACGCCCCACTCGGAGACTGCCCCAATGCCCACCCGCTCAGAACCCAAACTGATTTCAGGCAACGCCAATATGCCACTGGCAAAGGCAATCGCGCGGCGCATGTCGCTGCACCGGGGGGTCAACGTAGGTTTGGTCGATGCGCGGGTCGAGCGGTTCAACGATGGTGAAATTTTTGTCGAGGTGTTCGAGAACGTGCGCGGCGAGGATATGTTCATTATTCAGCCGACCTCGAACCCGGCCAACGACAACCTTATGGAACTGCTGATCATGGCCGACGCGCTGCGCCGGTCATCTGCGGCGCGGGTTACAGCGGTACTGCCATACTTCGGCTATGCCCGTCAGGATCGCCGCACCAAGGCGCGGACACCGATCACCGCCAAGATGGTGGCAAACATGCTGGTTGGTACCGGGATTGAACGGGTTCTGACGATGGACCTGCACGCCGCACAGATTCAGGGCTTTTTCGATATTCCAGTGGACAACCTCTATGCCTCACCGGTGTTCGCCCTCGATATCAAACACACATTCAAAGAGCGCATGGACGAGTTGATGATCGTCTCCCCTGACGTGGGCGGCGTGGCCCGCGCAAGGGAACTGGCCAAGCGGATCAATTCCCCGCTGGCTATCGTCGACAAACGCCGCGAAAAGCCCGGCGAAATCGCCGAGATGACCGTCATCGGTGATGTGAAAGGCAAGATCTGTCTGATCGTGGATGATATCTGTGACACCGCTGGTACATTGTGCAAAGCCGCCGAAGTGCTGCTCGAAAATGGGGCCAAGGAAGTGCATTCCTACATCAGCCACGGCGTGATGTCCGGCCCCGCCGTGGAACGGGTGACAAACTCTGTTATGAAATCGCTGGTCATCACCGACAGCATTCAACCCACTGCCGAGGTCAAGAATGCCGCAAACATCCGCATCGTGCCAACGGCACCGGTCTTTGCCCAGGCAATCCTGAATATCTGGAACGGCACATCCGTGTCGTCGCTGTTTGAGCAGGACACGCTGGGCCCGATCTATGATGGCATGTACGCGGGCAACTGATCGCCTGATCAGCTAACGTCCCAATCGTCGTCTTCAGAGAGTTCCCCAATGGCCGACCACGCCATGCGCACCCGTGCCACACGGGTGTCGCCCCACGTACGGAACACCATGTCAAAACCGGTCTCTGTCACCGCATCTGCGGCGATATCGGCGCGCATGACCGTCGCAGCATCCACGTCCCACAACGACAGCGACACCTGAACACTGGGTGGAGATTTGAACGCTTCGGAAAAGACGATTTGTTTGCGTCGCTCGCGCTGGCCCTCGCCTGTCCACATGTCGCCGCCGTTTTCATAGTCGGAAAACAGGACAACATCTCCGCTGTCCACGCCAATAAGATGACTGCGTAGTTTTTTCATAATTCAGACGGTGCCCGGCATTCCAGTTTTGCGTGCATACTGGCGGATTTTGCGGGTGCAGCAAAGCAAAAAGGCCCCGCTTTCGCGAGGCCTCTTTAATACTATTGTAACCAGATCAGAGGTTTGGCTGTTTCGCCGAAAGACCGATCTCATCGCCCATTGCGACCATATCCGACAACAGCTTGGCTGCGTCATCCACGGGGCCGGGTTCATTTGCAAAAGCCTCTTTGGCTTTGGCATAGGTGGTCTTGGCCTCTTCAACCATCTCATCGAGCTGGTCTTGGGTCATGTCACCCTTAACCACGGCACGCTCGGCCAGAACCGACACACCACGGCTGCTGATTTCGGCGAAACCGCCGGTCACAACATAGGCTTGTGTCCCATCCGGGCCGTCTACTGTCAGAACGCCGGGGCGCAGCGTGGTGATGGTGGGGGCATGCCCCTCCATCGCCGTCATATCGCCATCCGCACCGGGAATCTGTACCGAAGTGACCTCCATCGAGGCCAGCCGCCGCTCGGGCGACACCAAATCGAATTGCATCGTGTCTGCCATGAGTAAGGCTCCTGATTAGGCGGCGTCTGCTGCCATTTTCTCGGCTTTCGCCTTCACTTCGTCGATGCCGCCAACCATGTAGAAGGCGCCCTCTGGCAGGTGATCATATTCACCGGCCACAACCGCTTTGAAGGACGCGATTGTGTCTTCCAAAGGCACCTGAACACCGTCGGAACCGGTAAACACTTTCGCAACGTCGAAAGGCTGGCTCAGGAAGCGTTCGATCTTACGGGCACGGGCCACGGCAAGTTTGTCTTCTTCGCTGAGTTCGTCCATGCCGAGGATCGCGATGATGTCCTGCAAGGATTTGTAGCGCTGCAGAACCTGCTGCACGTCTGTGGCGACCTTGTAGTGCTCTTCGCCGATGATCAGCGGATCGAGCAGACGGGAGGTGGAGCCAAGCGGATCCACAGCAGGGTAAATACCCTTTTCCGAGATTGCACGGTCCAGAACGGTAGTCGCGTCGAGGTGGGCAAAGGATGTCGCTGGCGCAGGGTCAGTAAGGTCATCCGCAGGTACGTATACGGCCTGAACCGATGTGATCGAACCGTTCTTTGTCGAGGAAATACGTTCCTGCATCGCACCCATGTCGGTGGCCAGCGTTGGCTGGTAACCCACAGCAGAGGGAATACGGCCCAGAAGGGCGGACACTTCGGAACCGGCCTGTGTAAAGCGGAAGATGTTGTCCACAAAGAACAGAACGTCCGAACCGGATTCGTCGCGGAACTGTTCGGCCAATGTCAGACCGGACAGGGCCACACGCATACGTGCGCCTGGAGGCTCGTTCATCTGGCCATAGACCAGAGCAATTTTGGACTCTGGCAGGTTATCAGGAACGATAACGCCGGATTCAATCATTTCGTGGTAAAGGTCGTTCCCTTCACGGGTCCGCTCACCCACACCGGCGAACACGGACACACCGGAGTGCACCTTCGCGATGTTGTTGATGAGTTCCATGATCAGAACGGTTTTGCCAACGCCGGCACCGCCGAACAGACCAATTTTACCACCCTTGGTGTAGGGGGCCAGAAGATCGATCACCTTGATGCCTGTTGTCAGGATCTCGGTTTCGGTGGACTGCGCTTCGAACGCAGGCGCATCGCCGTGAATGGCGCGGCTGTCTGTTGCGTCAACCGGGCCCTTTTCGTCAACCGGATCACCGGTCACGTTCAGGATACGGCCCAATGTGCCTTTGCCAACGGGCACCTGAATCGGTGCGCCTGTGTCGGTTACAGAGGCGCCGCGAACGAGGCCTTCTGTGGCGTCCATCGCGATGGCGCGAACGGTGTTTTCGCCAAGGTGCTGCGCCACTTCGAGAACAAGGTTCTTGCCTTGGTTCTCTGTGTGAAGGGCGTTCAGGATCTCAGGAAGATTATCTTCGAACTGCACGTCAACGACGGCGCCGATGACCTGAGTAATTTTGCCGACTGCTTTTGCCATGTCGTTTCTCCGATATTGCTTACAGCGCTTCCGCGCCGGAAATGATTTCGATCAGCTCGTTCGTGATGACGGCCTGACGCGAGCGGTTGTACTGGATCGTCAAACTGTCGATCATGTCGCCCGCATTGCGAGTGGCGTTGTCCATCGCGGACATCCGCGCGCCCTGCTCCGATGCTGCGTTTTCCAACAAGCCAGAGAAGATCGCAGTGGCAACACCACGTGGCAGCAGATCCGCAAGGATCGCCTCTTCAGAAGGCTCGTAGTCAAACAGCGTCGAGGCGCCCGCATCTTCGCCGGCATCTTCGAATTCCGCCGGGATGATCTGTTGGGCTGTCGGGATTTGGCTGACCACATTGACGAACTTCGCATAGAACAGCGTCGCCACGTCGAATTCGCCAGCATCAAACCGCGCCAGGACGTCTTTGGCGATGTTTTGCGCATCGGCATAACCCAGACGCTTCACCTCGGACATGTCCACGTGACCGATCATATAGGTGCCAAATTCACGCTTCAGCTGATCGCGGCCTTTTTTGCCAACGGTCAGAATCTTCAGCTGTTTGCCCGCTGCCAGCACTTTTTGTGCCTTGGCTTTGGCCAATTTGACGATGTTGGTGTTGAAACCACCGCACAGCCCGCGTTCGGACGTCATGACGACCAAAAGCTGAACCTGATCTGACCCTGTACCGCTTAGCAGTTTGGGGGCACTGTCAGATCCGCCAACGGAGGCCGCAAGCCCCGCCATCACGGCGTTGAACCGTTCGGCATAGGGGCGTGAGGCTTCGGCAGCTTCCTGCGCGCGGCGAAGTTTCGCCGCGGCAACCATTTGCATGGCCTTGGTGATCTTGCGGGTCGATTTGACCGTCGAGATCCTGTTTTTAAGGTCCTTGAGATTTGCCATTGGCTTATCTCTCCTTAAGCGAAGTCAGCGGCGTAAGAGTCGAGCGCAGCTTTGATTTTGTCTTCCAGCTCGTCTTTCACCTTACGATCGTTGTCGGTGATGTCCTTGAGCAGGTCGGCGTGCTTGCCGCGCAGATGCGCCAGCAGACCCTGTTCCCAGCGGCCCACTTGCGCCACGTCGAGCTTGTCGAGGTAGCCGTGTGTACCGGCGTAGATCACGCAAACGATCTCGGCGTTGGACAGTGGGGCGTACTGCGGCTGTTTCATCAGCTCGGTCAAGCGGGCACCACGGTTCAACAGCTGCTGAGTGGCGGCATCCAGATCTGAGCCGAACTGGGCAAAGGCCGCCATTTCGCGGTACTGAGCCAGCGACAGTTTCACCGGACCGGCAACCGAAGACATCGCTTTGGTCTGGGCCGAAGAGCCAACCCGCGAAACCGACAGACCGGTGTTCACAGCAGGACGGATACCTTGGTAGAACAATTCTGTTTCCAAGAAAATCTGACCGTCGGTGATCGAAATCACGTTGGTTGGAATAAACGCGGAAACGTCACCACCTTGGGTTTCGATGATCGGCAGAGCCGTCAAGGACCCGGCGCCGTTGTCTTCGTTCAGCTTGGCCGAACGTTCCAGCAGGCGGGAGTGGAGATAGAAAACGTCACCAGGATAGGCTTCACGCCCTGGTGGGCGACGCAGAAGCAGGGACATCTGGCGATAGGACACAGCCTGCTTGGACAAATCATCGTAGATGATCAAAGCGTGGCGGCCATTGTCGCGGAAGTGCTCTGCCATCGCGGTGGCGGCATAAGGCGCGAGGAACTGCATAGGTGCAGGCTCCGACGCGGTGGCAGCGACAACGATGCAATATTCCATCGCGCCAGCTTCTTCGAGCTTTTTGACCAGCTGCGCCACGGTGGAACGCTTTTGACCAATCGCAACGTACACGCAGTACATTTTCTTGCTCTCGTCGTCACCGGCGGCGGCGTTCACCTGTGCCTGGTTCAGCATGGCGTCCAGCGCCACGGCTGTTTTACCGGTCTGACGGTCGCCGATGATCAATTCGCGCTGGCCACGGCCAATCGGGATCATCGCGTCAACGGATTTGAGACCAGTCGCCATTGGCTCATGCACCGACTTACGCGGGATAATGCCGGGCGCTTTCACATCGGCAAGACCGCGGGTCTTGGAATTGATCGGGCCTTTGCCGTCAATTGGGTTGCCCAGACCGTCAACAACACGGCCAAGAAGTGCGTCACCTGTTGGCACGTCCACAATGGAGTTCGTGCGCTTGACGGTGTCGCCTTCTTTGATGTCACGGTCGGAACCGAAGATAACAACACCAACGTTGTCCGCTTCGAGGTTCAGGGCCATACCCTGAATACCGCCGGGGAATTCAACCATCTCACCAGCCTGAACATTGTCCAGACCGTAAACACGGGCAATACCGTCACCGACGGACAGCACGCGGCCAACTTCGGCCACTTCTGCTTCTTGACCGAAATTCTTGATCTGGTCTTTCAGGATCGCAGAAATCTCTGCAGCTTGGATACCCATTTATCCGACCTCTTTCATTGCATTCTGTAGGGAATTGAGCTTCGAGCGGATCGAAGTGTCGATCATCTTGGAGCCCACTTTGACGACAAGACCGCCGATGAGGGTTTCATCCACGGTCGTTTGGAGCGTTACGGTTTTGCCGGTCGTCGCCTTAAGCGATTTGGCAAGTTTGTCTGATTGTGTCTTGGTCAGCGCCTTGGCCGATGTAACTTCGGCGGTGATCTCGCCTTTGTCGGCAGCGATCAGATCGCGCAGTGTCTTGACCAACTGCGGCAAAACAAACAGGCGGCGCTTTTGCGCCATCAGCGCCAGCGTGTTGCCCATCATCGGCGACAGTTTCATTTTCTTGGCCAGCGCGGAAACGGCATTTGCCTGTTCATCGCGGCTGTAGATCGGGGAATGGATCAGATTGCGGAAATCTTCGCTCTCTGTCAGCGCCGCGGACAGACCTTCAAGGTCGGTCTCGATGGCTTTGACCTTCTTGGTCTCTTTCGCCAGATCGTAAACGGCAGCGGCATAGCGTTGCGCGATGCCGGTGGAAATTGATGCTGTTTCGGACACGTCCATCCTCTCATACAGTCAGTTCCGGTATGCGAAGGAAGTCGCGTCACCGGAGTGTTGGCGCGGCTTGAAACGGTTCAAGACGTCTAAATCAGGGGCGATGTAGCAGACAGGGTTCCGCCCCGCAACACTGTATCACGCCCCGACGAAGAGTCCCTATCGCTTTATTTTATGGGGTCAGCGGCACATGCGGCGCTTTGTCCACCTGTAAATCCCTCAATGTTGCTTAAAAATAGCGAGGTTGCGCGATTCTTACACCCGCCGCCCAGGGTCTGTTTGTCTGTTTACGGCGCATCCGGACCTTCTCGGACATGCCGCGCATTTCTCGCTTTGGTTACAGCAAATCTTCTTCTGCGTCTGCAACCGACAGGCCCAGAGCCTCCATCCCGCTTTCGAGGTGGTCGCAAAAGTGCGGAGAGCCCAAAAGGTAGTCGGCTGTCGGAATGCTGGCCTCGCGTTCGGCGGTGGCCATTGCCTCGGCCAGATCATCGGGCTCAAAGCTGCCCCGTCCGATCCACATCACGGCAACAAGGCTGTGCAGTTCTTCGTCATTGAGGGTTTCGAGAAAGCCGCGCAGTTCCGCTTCGCCGCGTTCGATCTCATGACCATAAAGAATGATTTGCGCCACTTTGCGCTGGCTGATCTGTAACATCGCTATCCCCTTTGATTCAGTGTTGGGCTGAACCTTGGCATGCCCCAGCGGGGGTTTCTTTGCGCCAGATCAATGTCGGGGCGGGTCTATATTGGCTTGGCTGTGGGTTCGGCCATGCCTTCAAGCACTTCAATTGCCCGCCGCGCCGTGCGCCGTTCCACCTTGCCTTTGGGCGGGTATACCAGTTTGGTCGCTTCGACCATAAACGCGCCGCCTGCCATCATCGTTGGCATATGCCGCCCGACTTTCTCAAACAATCCGGCCGATTTCATCCAGACACGTTGCTGGGAGGGAAACTGGAACAAGGCACCCATGTGCCGCTCTGGCAAGAACTGATGCTTGCGCAGTTGGGTCTCAAGCTGGCCGGGCGAATAGGGCCGCCCATAACCGAACGGGGTCCGGTCCCGCCGCGCCCAAAGACCGGCCCGGTTCGGTACGATAAACAGCGCCCTGCCCCCCGGCCCCAGCACCCGCCAGCATTCCTCAAGCAGATCACTGGGGCGTTCGCTGGTCTCAAGCCCATGCAGCAGCACCAGCTTGTCCACATGACCGGTCTCTATCGGCCAAAGCGTTTCTTCGGTCAAAACGGAAGTGTTCGGCATGCCCGCCGGCCAGGGCATCACCCCCTGCGGCCCCGGCATCAGAGTGATCACCCGCCGGGCGTCTTTCAGATAGGGCCGCAACAAGGGTGCAGCAAAGCCAAAGCCGACCACCGTCTGCCCCTTGGCCTCAGGCCAGAATTCCAACAACCGGCTACGCATGCTTTTCTGTGCCGCACGTCCCAGCGCACTGCGATAATAGAAATTCCGCAAATCTTGTACATCAAGATGCATTGCAGCCCGCCTTGGTGAGTGACACTCTGTCGTCATAGTACGCACCACCGAGGTAAGACACCATGCCCTATGATCTGATCACGATCCCCTGCCTGTCCGACAATTACGCCTATCTGTTGCGCGATCATGACAGCGGCGAAGTTGCGGTGATCGACGTGCCGGAAGCGGGCCCGATCCTGAAAGAGCTGGAAGGCCGCGGCTGGTCCGCAACGCAGGTCTGGCTAACCCATCACCATTGGGATCATATTGACGGCCTGCCCGATCTGCTGGCGGTTCATCCGGCCAAGGTGGTTGGCGCCAAGGCCGATACGCACCGCTTGCCCAAACTCGATCTGGCTGTGTCCGAAGGTGATACGGTATCGCTGGGGGCATTGCAGGCAGAGGTGCTGGATGTGTCTGGCCATACCATCGGTCATATCGCCCTATATGTCCCCAAGGCCGGTGTTGCCTTTACCGCCGACAGTCTTATGGCGCTAGGCTGCGGCCGCTTGTTTGAAGGCACGCCAGACCAGATGTGGGCCAGCATGCAAAAGCTGATGGCCCTGCCCGCCGAGACGGTTATCTGCTCGGGCCATGAATATACCGCCTCAAACGCGAAATTTGCGCTCACGGTTGATCCCGACAACGCAGCCCTTATATCTAGGTCAAACGATATTCAGGCGGCCCGAGAAAAGGGGTTGCCGACTGTTCCCTCGAAACTTTCAACTGAGCTTGAAACCAATCCCTTTTTGCGCCCCGCCGATCCTGGCATCCGCGCAACCCTGGGGATGCAAGATGCCACGGATGCCGCTGTTTTTACGGAAATTCGCAAGCGCAAAGACAGTTTTTAAACCCGGCTTAAATGGCCAAAACGCACCGATCACGGCAAAAGTGAGCGTCTTTTTCAAGAAAACGCTTGAAGACCGGCCACGATCAACCAAACTCTAATACTATGAGGCCATGGTCGGACCGGGGTCTGTTATCCCACAGAACTCCGCCGGCCCCGATCGAAAAGGAGCACGCCCGTGCCTTCATTCTCGACTACACTTGAGCAGGCAATCCACGCAGCCCTTGCGCTGGCCAATGCCCGCCGCCATGAATTTGCCACGCTGGAACATCTGCTGCTGGCACTGATTGATGAACCCGATGCCGCGCAGGTGATGAAAGCCTGTTCCGTCGACACAGACGAATTGCGCGACACCCTGAACGAATTTGTCGACGAGGATCTCAGCAACCTCGTCACCGATGTGGACGGCTCCGAAGCGGTACCCACCGCCGCGTTCCAGCGGGTGATCCAACGCGCCGCGATCCATGTGCAATCCTCGGGCCGGACCGAAGTGACCGGCGCCAATGTGCTGGTCGCGATCTTTGCCGAACGCGAAAGCAATGCCGCCTATTTCCTGCAGGAACAGGAAATGACCCGCTATGATGCGGTCAACTACATCGCCCACGGTGTTGCAAAAGACCCCGCCTATGGCGAGGCCCGCCCCCTGTCCGGTGCCCCCGAGCACGAGGAAGAGCCGCAGGGCGTCACCGAGGGTGAGAAAAAAGAATCGGCACTGGCCAAATATTGCGTGGATCTGAATGCCAAATCCCGTGACGGTGACGTGGATCCGCTGATTGGCCGCTCTGACGAGGTCGAACGCTGCATTCAAGTGTTGTGCCGCCGCCGCAAGAACAACCCACTGCTGGTGGGTGATCCCGGTGTTGGTAAAACCGCCATTGCCGAGGGGCTGGCCCGCAAGATCGTCGCTGGCGAAACCCCGGAAGTTCTGGAAAACACCACCATCTATTCGCTCGACATGGGCGCATTGCTGGCTGGCACCCGTTACCGCGGTGATTTTGAGGAACGGCTCAAGGCGGTTGTGACCGAGTTGGAAGAACATAAGGACGCTGTTCTGTTCATCGACGAGATTCACACCGTGATTGGCGCTGGCGCAACCTCTGGCGGGGCGATGGATGCCTCAAACTTGCTGAAACCTGCGTTGCAGGGTGGCAAGCTGCGCACCATGGGCTCCACCACCTACAAGGAGTTCCGCCAGCACTTTGAAAAGGACCGCGCCCTGTCGCGCCGGTTCCAGAAAATTGATGTGAATGAGCCTTCCGTCGAAGATGCGGTGAAGATCCTGCGCGGTCTGAAACCGTATTTCGAGGATCACCATTCGGTCAAATATACCTCGGATGCGATCAAAACCTCTGTCGAACTGGCGCACCGTTATATCAATGACCGCAAGCTGCCGGACAGCGCGATTGACGTGATCGACGAGGCCGGCGCGGCGCAACATCTGGTTGTCGCCTCCAAACGCCGCAAGACCATCGGCACCAAAGAGGTAGAGGCCGTCGTCGCCAAGATCGCCCGCATCCCGCCCAAGAATGTCTCCAAGGATGATGTGATTGTGCTCAAAGACCTCGAAACCTCGCTCAAGCGGGTGGTCTTTGGTCAGGATACCGCGATTGAGGCGCTTTCCTCCGCCATCAAATTGGCGCGCGCGGGCCTGCGGGAGCCGGAAAAACCCATCGGCAACTACCTGTTCGCCGGTCCGACAGGCGTCGGGAAGACCGAGGTTGCCAAGCAATTGGCCGATACCCTTGGTGTGGAATTGCTGCGCTTTGACATGTCCGAATACATGGAAAAACACGCCGTTTCGCGCCTGATTGGTGCGCCTCCCGGTTATGTCGGCTTTGACCAAGGCGGGCTGTTGACCGATGGCGTTGACCAGCATCCGCATTGTGTTCTGCTGCTCGACGAGATGGAAAAAGCCCACCCTGATGTCTACAACATCCTGTTGCAGGTGATGGATAATGGCCGCCTGACGGATCACAACGGTCGCACCGTTGATTTCCGCAATGTGGTGCTGATCATGACCTCCAACGCCGGTGCTGCGGAACAGGCGAAAGAGGCCGTCGGCTTTGGCCGGGATCGCCGCACAGGTGAGGACACCGCTGCGATCGAGCGGACCTTCACACCGGAATTCCGCAACCGTCTGGATGCCGTGATCAGCTTTGGCGCCTTGCCGAAGGAAGTGATCCTGCGCGTGGTCGAGAAATTTGTGCTGCAACTCGAAGCGCAATTGATGGACCGCAACGTGACCATCGAGCTCAGCAAGAAAGCCGCCGAATGGCTGGCCGATAAAGGTTATGATGACAAAATGGGCGCCCGTCCCTTGGGCCGCGTGATCCAGGAACACATCAAAAAACCTTTGGCGGAAGAGCTGCTGTTTGGGTCGCTCGCCAAGGGCGGTGTTGTGAAGGTCGGCGTCAAAAAAGGTGAGCTGGACCTGACCATTCTCGGCCTTGAAAAGCCGCGGATCTCTGGCGACAAACCACCGCTGCTGACTGCGGAATGATTTTGCGGGGCCTGTTGGCCCTGCTAACCCCCTTCGCCGGTCCTGCACTGGCGGAGGGGTTTCTTTTGGAACTGCCGATTGACTGCGATCTCGGACAGACCTGCTATATTCAGCAATATGTAGATCATGATCCAAGCGAAACGGCGCAGGATTACCGCTGTTCCGGGCTCAGTTATGATGGCCACAAAGGCACCGACTTTGCCCTGCCCCACCTCGCCATGATGAAACGGGGCGTGCCTGTCTTGGCAGCGGCGCCCGGTGTGGTGATCGGGCTGCGCGATGGCATGGCAGATCAGGTCTATTCGCAGGCCAACGCCAAAGAGATCAAAGGCCGCGAATGCGGGAATGGCGTGGTTCTGCGCCATGCGGATGGTTGGGAAACCCAATATTGCCACCTCAAACGCGGATCTCTCGCCATTGCAAAGGGGGATTGGGTCGCCGTTGGCACCCCTCTTGGAGAGGTTGGAATGTCCGGTAGGGCGGCCTTTCCACATCTGCATTTATCGGTGCGCAAGGATGGCAATCAGATTGATCCATTTGTGCCAAACGGGGAAACTTCCTGCGCCATTGCGCCATCCCAAACCCTCTGGCGGGATCCGCCACCCTATCGCGCGGGCGGGTTGCTCTTGTCTGGGTTTACCGATCAGGTGCCCGATTATTCTCAGGTCAAGGCGGGCACGGCCAGCAGCGAATTATCCAGAAAATCGGAAAATATCGTAGCGTTCTCCTTTGGATTTGGCTTTCGAAAAGGCGATATTCTGGACATCTCCATCACTGGCCCAAATGGCTTCCGTCTGTCCAAGCGCCACAGCTTCGACAAAGCAAAAGCCCAAGCCTTCCGCGCCATTGGGCAGAAACGCCGCCACACCCCTTGGCCATCAGGCGATTATGCAGGACGTGCCGCCCTCATCCGGGATGGTGCCGTGATCGACAGCCAGACCTGGACCACCACCATTCAGGACTGATCCGTTACTTTTCGGTGAACTTCAGTTCAATCCTGCGATTCTGCGCCCGTGCCTCTTCGCTGTCGCCAGCCGCAACCGGCTGATACTGACCAAACCCGTTGGCGGCCAACCGGTCCGGCGCGATACCCAAAGCCGAGATCATGTATTTCACCACCGACAAGGCCCGCGCCTGGCTCAACTCCCAATTGTCTGCAAATTCACCTAGCCCCGACAGCGGGACGTTATCGGTGTGCCCGTCCACGCGGATCACCCAGTCAATTTCGGGCGGGATGTCATCCGCAACCGATTGCAGAATTCGCGCCACTTTGGCGATCTCGGCCTGCCCGTCATCAGACAAAACCGCGCCGCCGGGTGGGAACAAAACCTCGGAAGAAAACACAAACCGGTCCCCTTCGATTCGCACACCATCCTGATTGCCAAGCACGTCGCGCAGACGCCCAAAGAACTCTGAACGGTACTGTTCCAGATCCTTGGCTTTTGCTTCAAGTCGCGCCCGTTCCGCGGCCTCAAGGGCTGCGCGGCGGCTTTCTTCGGCGGCCACACGGGCCAGCGCGGTGTTCAAATCTGAGCCGAGCGATTCCAATTGCAGGGTCTTTGCCGCATCCCGTAGTTCAGCGTCATCCAGCAAGGCACGCAGATCGCCAAGTTGCGTACGCAAGGCCGCGACCTGTTGGTTCAAAAGTTCGGTTTGGCGCTGCGCCTCACTGCTGATCTGTTTTTCTTCGGCCAAGGCCGCCTGCGCGGCGCTGACCAATGCCGCCTGTTTCTGCGCATCGGTGCTGTTGTCCTCGGCCAATGCCTGCGCCGCAATCTTCGCCGCCAGTGCCTCTGCCAATTGCGCGCGGAGCGTTGCGCGGTCGGTTTCCAAAACCGTCTGATTGTCCTGCAAGGCCTGCTCCAACACTGCGATATCGACCCGCGCCTGCGCCAACTCCTCACGCAGCGCGTCACGGTCTGCGCTCAAACGGGCGCGACTGGTTTCAAGGTCTCGTTCCAGTTGCGCAATCTGCCCCTGTGCCGCCGCCAGATCCGCCCGCAGCGCATCGCCTTGCGCCGTCAACGTCAGCTCCGTGTCAGCCCCGGCCGCCCGGGCCCGGTCCAGTTCGGCCCGCAAAACGGTCAATTCTCCCTGAAGCCGCCCAACCTCGGCCTGCGCATCCTCACCAACCTTTGCCGCAGTTTCCGCAGCTTGGAGGCTGATCAGAGCTTTGATCAACTGGTCATCCAGTTCAGACTGCGACGCCCGCGCTGCCGCCAGCAACGTCAGGGTTTCTTCAGCTTCCTTTCGCTTGGCCTCCAGCGCCAGCGTCATTGCCGTCAGCTCGGCATCCGCATCCTGCAACTTTGCCCTCAGCGCCTCTGCGGCTGCAGCTTCGGCCAGTTTTGCCGCCTCTTCCTCTGACAGAGCCTTGGTGGTTTCTGCGATTTGCCCCTGCAGCGCTGTCACTTGCTCTTGCGCCTCGGCGTTGCGCGCCTGCAAATCAGCAACCAATGCATCAAGTGCCTCACGCCGGGCAGCAGCCAATCGCGCAGCTTCTTCTTGAGCATCGATTTCACTTCGGCTGGCCGCCAATGCCAGATTGAGGGCCTCTTGTTCATCAAGCAAGCTCTGCTGCCGGTCCAGCAACTCGGACTGGCGTGTCTCCAATGCGCCGATCTGCGTCAATGCCCCGTCGCGCTCCGCCAAAAGCGCGGCAACCTGCGCCTCAAAACCTGTGATCTGGCTTTGCGCAGCCCGCAGATTTTCTGCCTGCTGATCCCGCTCGGACGTCAAGGCCGCGATCAACGCCGATTGCTCGGTCAGCTCGCCCTGCGCGTCACGCAATGACGCATTAAGCGCACCAAGGCGGGCCTCGAGCTGCGCATTGGACCGTTCCTCAAGCCCCAAAGCCTGCGCCAAGGCAGCCACTTCGCCAGACAGCGCGTCCAGCTCGGTTTCTTGTCCTGTGATCCGTTCGGTCAGAACGAATTGCACGATCATGAAAATTGTCAAAACAAACATCAGGACCAGCAAAAGGCCAGTCATTGCATCCACAAATCCCGGCCAGATCGACCCCTGAAAACGCGCACCTGTCCTGCGGGACAATGCCATGGCTAGCGCGTCCCGCCGCCGGGTTGGTCATTGGGGCGTTGCCTGCGCGGTTCAGTGTTGCGACGCGGCGAAGACAGGGCCTTGGCCAGCAGTGACATATCGTGGCGCAACTCGGCCATGGTTTCTTGCCGGCCTGCGGAGATCTCTTCCAGAATACGCAGCATCTGTACGTCGATGGACCGCAACCGCATCCGGCTTTCGGCATCGATCCCCTCGCCTGATCCTTGCGCCTCAAGCGTGGCGATCAGGCGTTCTTGTCCTGCGGCCACTCGTTCGAGGGCAGCGCTGGCTGGATCGGTCCCTTCGATCCGGGTGGTCATCCGATCAACGGCATCGGCCAGTTTACCCATCTTTTCATCAACCTGGGCACGGCTGGCGTCAGAGCGGGCAAACAATTGCTGCAACTGCTCCATCTGTTCGGCCATGTGATCGACAACACCGGCCATAACGTGTTGTTCGCCCCCGGCTTCTTCGCCAGAGGAGAAACCGACGCGTGTGATGGAACTCAGCCAATCTTCCAGCTCTTGATAGAATCGGTTCTGGCCATGCCCTGCGAACAGCTCCAACAGGCCAACAACCAGCGATCCGGCCAATCCCAAAAGGGACGATCCAAAGGCCACGCCCATACCGCCAAGCTGCGCCTCAAGCCCGGTCATCAACCGCGTGAAAACATCGACGCCGCCGTCACCCTCGGCTGGGGCGAGGCTGCGAATGGTATCAACAACAGCCGGAACTGTGGTCGCGAGGCCATAGAAAGTACCCAGAAGACCCAGAAAAATCAGCATGTTGACGATATAGCGCGTAATTTCACGCGCCTCGTCTATTCGGGTGGCAACTGAGTCAAGAATGGATCTGGTTGATGTTGCACTGACCTGCATCCGTGCCCCCCGCGTCCGCAAGAGCGAGGCCAGAGGAGCCAAAAGCTGCGGCGCGACGGTGTCGGGGTCGGGGGAGTCAGACGCGAAATTCTCAATCCAGCGGACCGATCCCATCAGTTGCACCACCTGATAAAAACAGGCCAGCACGCCGATCAAAAAGACAAAGATGATCACGCCGTTGAGATAAGGATTGGCGGCAAAAATCGGATATACCGAAGGCAGCGCCAGCGTGGCACCAGCACCCGTCAAGATCAACACAACCAGCATCAGAGCAATCTGACGCAAGGGTTGGGAAAACTGCGGTCGTTGTTCGCGTTCTGGCTGCGACATGCGGCCCTGCTCCTGACCCTTTTGCCTGCTTTAGTTGCAGTTTACACCGAAAATTGCGCCGGATGCCAAGGAATTATGTTGCCAGTGTTTTGACCCGCGCATTGAGCCATTCGAGCGCCGGATCATGCAGGCCAACCTCGGCCAGATGATCGGCGGTATTGTAGAGATATTCGGTGTTTGGCCCGCGCCCTCCCACCGCTTTGGCGATGATTTGCGCTTGTTCTTCGAGCGGCAGACCACCGCAATATTGCACATGCGCCTCGTCGATCACATAGACCAACGCCTCAATATCGCGATTGTCATTGAGATGTACGGTCAGCGTTTTTTCCACGTAAGCTGAGGAAATCAATTCACGTTCCCGCAAATAGGCCAGTGTCTCGGCCTCCTGCCCCGGCACAACCCGCAGCGCAATCCCTTCGCATGCGGTGTCTGGATGTTCATCAAGCGCAAGAACCAAGCCGGGGTTTTCCTCGGTGCCGCGATGATGGATGGAGCGCATGCAGAATGACCGCGCATAGCCCGGCAAGGTGCCGATCACACTTTCGGCGACATCAAAACCGGGGTTCCAAAGCAGACTGCCATATCCGAATACCCACATTGCCATCGCGCTGGTCCTTTCTATTTGCCTTGGGTAAACCGCATATAGCGGTAGAGTTAAAGGGGTTTCAGCATGCGTATATTGATCCGATTGCTGATCCTTTTGGCAGTGGTTTGGAGCGGTTGGTGGTGGATGGCCGCCTCCGTAATTGATCGCGGTTTAGATGGCTGGATGGCGGCCCGCCGTGCAGAAGGATGGCAAGCGGAAGCGGCGCCCATCACTACCACCGGTTTTCCTTTTGAGCTTCAGACCCAAATCATGGATCTATCTCTCGCGGATCCAGAAACGGGACTGGCGCTTCGGTTGGACGGCACCACGGTTTCCGCGCCCGCCTATTGGCCGGGGTATGTCACCCTGTCTGTGCCAAGCACCCCGATTGAACTGCACATCGCTGACAGCAAACATCTGTTCCGGCTGCAAGATGGCATCGCGCGGCTGCATTTGCATCCGGGAGTATCATTGGAGTTGGACAGCATGCAGACCCACGGCGGTGCATGGCAATGGAACACCCGACTGGGTAACGTTCTGGCCGGTGACAGCTGGGCCATGCAAATCACGCAAGATGATGTTATCGATGAGGAATATCATTTTGACTTGCAAATCGACAATCTCCGTCCAGGCGACCCCCTGCGGGTTCAATTGGCAGTGCCCGCTGATTGGCCGCTGTCTTTCGAAAACTTCGCCGCAAACCTGACAGTGACCTTTGACCGCCCATGGGACCGCCGCGCAGTCGAGGACATCCGGCCCCAACCGCGCCGCATCATCTTGCGAGACGCCAATGCAACCTGGGGGCCGGTCCGCTTGGTTGCGGATGGCGATCTGACCGTGGACAGCATGGGCACCCCCGATGGCACCGCAAACCTCTTGGTCGAAAATTGGGGAGAGCTTTTGGATCTGGCCGTGGCAGCTGGCGTCCTGCCCGCAAGCATACGCCCGCAATCCCAAACAATGCTGGGCGCCTTGGCCAATCTGGGCGGTGATCCGACCCGCCTTGATCTAGGTCTGCGGTTCGCGGGTGGCGAGATGTTTCTGGGCTCAATTCGTCTGGGCCCGGCCCCGCGCATTGTGCTGCGCTGATCAGCGGCAGTAATTGCCGCCGCGATAGATCGCTGTGTCGAAATGGAAATGATCGCGATGATAACGATCCGCTTGCGGGCCAAGAACGGTCTTGAATGGGCCGCACGCGCCGCGGTGCATTTTGCGCAATGCCTTTTTGGTTCCACGGTTGTTCCAGCCGTGCAAAACGGTGATCTCCGACCCGTTGCGCAACCGGAAGGCGGAAATATCAATCGCCCGGCCTTTGCCATGCTCCGATATCTTTGCGCCTTTCTTATTGTTGCGGGTTCGGCAAGCGTAATGCGCCGCCACCTTGAGGCCGGTCAAACCGCCGCCCGTGCGGGACAACGCAGGCTTGGCCGTGCGATCCAGCCATTTTTTCAACGCGTCAGCCGTCCGGCAATCCATCACGGATGTCTGGCTCAGGCTCACACCGGAAACCGACCTTACGCGCACAGCCCGCTCAACACCGCAACCTTTCAGCCGCGCTTTGACCCGGCCGATCTCTTCACCTTGGATGGCCAGATCTCCGCACACAGCGCCCTTCCTCAGAATTCGTTTTTTCTGGCGGGCGTTTTTCTCCACCCGCGCGGGGCGAAACAATGGCCGCAGCGACAAAGATAACCCATTGTCCAGCATCAATTTTTCATGACTTGCAACCGGCGCAGCCACACCAGCCCCAGCCATAGCCGCCGGATAAACATTTCCGCCGCGTTGCACCGGCCTCTTGGAATTTTCCGGTCCTTCGGCCCAACAGGCCTGTCCGATCATCACCAAAGCCAGCACAAGCAAACGCATTATTTTCCCCTAGCACCGCGCCCGAAGTCCGGCGCATCCGTATCCTGCCCCGCCTCAATGATCCCGCGCCGGATGGCACGGGTGCGGGTGAAATAGTCAAACAGGTGATCACCATCACCCTGACGGATCGCCCGTTGCAGCGCAAAAAGCTCTTCGGTAAAGCGCCCGAGGATTTCGAGGGTTGCATCTTTGTTGGTCAAAAACACATCCCGCCACATCGTCGGGTCGCTCGCTGCGATCCTTGTAAAATCCCTAAACCCAGCTGCTGAATATTTTATTACTTCGCTGTCAGTCACACGTCTCAGGTCATCGGCGACCCCTACCATCGTATAAGCAATAAGGTGCGGCGCATGAGAGGTGACCGCCAAAACCAAATCATGGTGTTCGGCATCCATTTCATCAACGTTGGAGCCAAGCCCCTCCCAAAACCGGCGCAAATCTGCCGTGGCTTGGGGGTTGGTGCCTTCTACCGGCACCAAAAGGCACCATCGGTTGTCGAAAAGTTCCGCAAACCCTGACCGAGGGCCGGAATGTTCGGTGCCAGCCAATGGGTGTGCGGGAATGAAATGCACGTTGTCAGGCAACTCAGGGCCAACCTGGGCGATCACGTCCGCTTTGACGGACCCCACATCCGTGACCGTGGCACCGGGTTTCAGCATTGGCGCAATCTCTGCGGCAACCGCGCCCATCACCCCGACCGGCACACAAAGCACAACCAGATCCGCGTCTTTCACAACCTCGGACAGGCTGCCGCACACGGTGTCACACAGGCCAATCTCGCGGGCAACATCACGGGTCTCGGCGGACCGGGCGTAGCCTGAAACGGACCCTGCAACACCGCCACGTTTCATCGCCCAAAACATCGAAGAGGCGATAAGCCCAAGCCCGATCAAGGCAACCTTTTCATATACTTGCGCACTCACCCTGCAGTTCTCCAGTTGGTCAAAGCCGTGATAACACGATCTGTTTGTTGGGCATCGCCGACGGTGATCCGCAGACCTTCGGGAAAGCCATATCCAGGCACGCGGCGGATCAGAATGCCGGCGGCCTTCAGGGCCTGATCAGCTGCATCCGCCTCCGCTGCGTCCCGGCAACGGACCAGAACAAAATTGGCCGAACTGTCATCGCAGGCCAGTCCCAATTGCCGCACGGCGCCCGTCAGTCGCGCCCGTTGTTCTGCGTTCAAATCTACGCAGGTGCGCAGCCAATCACGGTCTTTTGCAGCCGCCTCAGCCGCAGCCAGTTGAACGCCAGACAGGTTGAAGGGCTGGCGAACGCGGCGCATCACATCGATCATCTCTTGTGGACCGTAGCCCCAACCGATGCGCAAACCGCCCAGTCCGTAGACCTTGGAAAAAGTGCGTGTCATCAAAACGTTGGAACGCGATTGAGCCAAAGCAGCCCCGCCATCAAAGCCTTCGGCGTATTCAGTATAGGCCCCGTCGATTACCAGGATCACATCCGCAGGCAAGGCATCCGCCAGCCGCTCCAGCTCTCCTTCGGGCAAGACAGTGCCGGTAGGGTTGCCGGGGTTGGTGATCAGAACCAGACGGGTCTTATCCGTGACGGCTGCTAATACCGTATCCACATCCACAACGCGGTTCTTCTCAGGCACGCAGACAGGTGTAGCGCCTGCCATGTGAGTCAGGATCGGATACATGGAGAACCCGTGTTCGGTAAAAATGATCTCATCACCCACACCTGCGTAGGCTTGAATGACAATCTGCAACACCTCGTCCGAACCCACACCGCAAAGGATCCGCTCCGGATCAAGCGACCAAAGATCCGCAATCGCGGCGCGCAGTTCGGCATGATCCGTGGAGGGATAGCGATGCAGTTGCGAGGCGGCCTCTGACACGGCCTTCATCGCGGAAGGCGGCGGGCCAAGCGGGTTCTCATTGGAGCTGAGTTTGAGCACATCACTGTGGCCGGGCAATTGGCTTGCCCCACCTTGGTAAAGTGCGATCTCCATGATGCCGGGTTGCGGTGTGATCTTGGTCATCTGCTGTCTTCCTTCCCCCATCGCGAGGGTTGTAGCGGCCATGGGAAGCTGCGGCCAGCCAAAACGAGAAAGGCCGCGGCGGTTTCCCGTCGCGGCCCTGAATTGGCTTGGAATGAAAGGCGAAGATTAGTTCTTCGCGTAGAATTCCACGACGAGGTTTGGTTCCATCATGACCGGATACGGCACATCGCCCAGCGCAGGCGTGCGCACGAATGTCGCGGTCATCTTCGAATGGTCGGCCTCGATATAGTCAGGCACGTCACGCTCAGCCAGCTGGGTGGCTTCGAGCAGTGCAACCATCTGCTTGGAACGGTCACGCACTTCGATAACGTCACCTTCTTTTACACGGTAGGAAGGAATGTTCACTTTCTTGCCGTTCACACGGACATGGCCGTGGTTCACGAACTGGCGTGCAGCAAATACGGTCGCAACGAATTTGGCGCGGTACACAACCGCGTCCAGGCGGCGCTCCAGCAGACCGATGAGGTTTTCACCTGTGTCGCCTTTTACACGCTCAGCTTCACCGTAGATGCGGCGGAATTGCTTTTCGGTCAGGTCGCCATAGTAGCCCTTGAGCTTCTGCTTGGCGCGCAGCTGGATACCGAAGTCGGAAAGTTTGCCTTTGCGGCGCTGACCGTGCTGGCCGGGGCCATATTCGCGGCGGTTCACGGGGGATTTCGGACGGCCCCAGATGTTTTCGCCCATGCGGCGGTCAAGTTTGTGCTTGGCAGCGGTGCGTTTGGTCACGGCTGTTCTCCTTTAAATGTTAAAGGGCGTTGTCCTTTGGTCCAAGACCCGACAGGCATCCCCTCGCGGGGGCCACCAACACCAATGAAGCCGCGCTTATACGGGGGATCGGGGCAGAGTCAACACGGGAATGGGGTTGGCTGAGGAAAGGAAGAGGTTTTCAGGTTAGCCGCTTCTATTTGGTCAAACCTGGAAGGCTGCCAGGACGACAATAAATTGACAGATCAAGGTCAGCTATGAGGCCTTACGTGCCCTTCAAGATAGCGTGCAAAATGCCAAATCTTCGATTTGGCAGCGCCCGAACCGCCCCCACGGGGCGGGCGCTTTGCTTTCCGCCCCTCGTTTCGGGCGCGGCGGCTCTTGTTGCTCGGCAAGTTCCACATAGCCGCCAACCGCCCCTACTGCGCCATCGCAGCACATTCATCATGCCGGTGGCAGCTCACGATGTGATCATTCACCAGACCGCAAGCCTCCATCCAGGCGTAGACAATCGTCGGGCCACAAAATTTGAATCCGGCTTTCTTGAGATCTTTTGACACCTGCACCGAAAGCGGGGTCTGTGGCGGCACATCGGCCTGCGTGGCAAAACGGGTCTGCAGGGGGGTGCCGTCCACGTAACGCCACATGAAGGTATCGAAGCCGCCCTTCTCCTCCAATTCGATCCACGCGCGGGCATTGTTGATCGTGGCCTCGATCTTGCCGCGGTGGCGGATGATGCCGGGATCGGCCAGCAGGCGGGTCACCTCCGCCTCGCCCCAACCGGCAATCACATGCGGATCAAACCCCTCAAAGGCAGCGCGAAAATTTTCGCGTTTTTTCAGGATCGTGATCCAGCTCAGCCCTGCCTGAAACCCGTCCAGAATGAGCTTTTCCCAAAGCGCGCGACTGTCATACTCCGGCACGCCCCATTCCGTGTCGTGGTAATCAACGTAAATCTCTTCCAGTCCGGCCCAGCCACAGCGTTCCATCAATCCTGCCTTTCCCTCGATTTTTCGAAAATTTGCCTGTTAAGGCCGCGTTATCATTTGCCCTGCACTGTCGGCACGGGTCAGAGGAAAGTACATCATCGTGGGCAGCCGGCACAAACGTCGTTTCAGCGATATCACACCGGGGGTGGAAAGCCCGCTGAATTTTGCCCTTGCCCAACGGGACAGAAACACTGTTGCCATAGTTCGTGATGCGCTGCTGCACAAACAGACGCTGCTGGCCTACCAGCCGATTATGCGGGCCAGCAACCACAGCAAGGTTGCCTTTTATGAAGGGTTGATGCGGATCATCGATGAAACCGGGCGGGTGATCCCGGCACGCGAATTCATGCCTGCGGTCGAGGATACGGAGTTGGGCCGCGAGATTGATGTGCAGGCCCTGCGCATGGGGCTGAGTGCCTTGCGCCAAAATCCGGGGCTGCGGCTGTCGATCAATATGTCGGCACGGTCGATCGGCTATAAATCATGGAATCAGGTATTGCGCCGGGCCTTGCGGCAAGACGAAACGCTGGGCGAGCGGCTGATCCTTGAGATCACGGAAAGTTCGGCCATGCTGGTGCCGGAACTTGTCGCGGATTTCATGGATGAGCTGCAACCGCATGGTGTTTGTTTTGCCATGGACGACTTTGGCGCAGGCTTTACCGCGATCCGCTACTTCAAGGATTTCTACTTTGATATCCTGAAACTGGACGGTCAATTCATCCAGGGAATCTCTCAAAACCCGGACAACCGCGCCATCACCGCGGCGCTGATTTCCATAGCGCGACATTTTGACATGCTGACCATCGCCGAATTTGTCGAAAACGCAGAAGATGCCGCTACGTTAACGGAAATGGGCGTAGACTGTTTACAAGGCTACCTTTTTAGCGCTCCCATAACCCGGCCCAAATGGCTCAAAACCGGGAAAGGGCCAACCGCCCCCATATGATCGGTTCAGTTGCCGCGATGCAGCAAATAGGGTAAGAGACCCCCAGAAGGTTTGGGGAGCGCCCTGTCACTTTTCGGCAGGCGTTATTGTATCCTCGGCCAATGGTAGAGGAATTAACTATATGACCAACGTCGTCATCGCATCCGCGGCACGCACCCCGGTGGGCAGCTTCGGTGGCTCTTTCGCCACGACGCCCGCACATGATCTGGGCGCTGCCGTTCTCAAGGAAATCGTAGCCCGTGCCGGTGTGGATGCCTCCGAGGTTTCCGAAACTATTCTGGGCCAGGTGCTGACCGCCGCCCAAGGCCAGAACCCTGCCCGTCAGGCGCATATCAATGCTGGCCTGCCACAAGAAGCCGCCGCCTGGAGCATCAACCAGGTTTGCGGGTCCGGCCTGCGTGCCGTGGCATTGGCCGCACAGCACATCCAGCTCGGCGATGCCTCCATCGTAGCGGCAGGCGGTCAGGAAAACATGACCCTCTCTCCCCATGCGCAAAATCTGCGTGCGGGCCAGAAAATGGGCGATCTGCAATTCATCGACACCATGATCCGCGACGGTCTTTGGGATGCGTTCAACGGCTATCACATGGGTCAAACCGCCGAAAACGTTGCCGAAAAATGGCAGATCAGCCGCGAACAGCAGGACGAATTCGCCGTCGCTTCGCAAAACAAGGCCGAAGCCGCCCAGAAAGCCGGCAAATTCGCCGATGAAATCACGGCTTTCACCGTCAAGACCCGCAAGGGCGACATCGTTGTGGACAGTGATGAATACATCCGTCACGGCGCTACCATGGAAGCCATGCAGAAACTGCGCCCTGCGTTCACCCGCGACGGTTCGGTCACTGCGGCCAACGCATCAGGCCTCAACGACGGCGCCGCTGGCGCCCTGTTGATGAGCGCGGATGACGCAGAAAAGCGCGGCATTGAGCCATTGGCCCGCATTGCATCCTACGCCACTGCCGGTCTGGACCCATCCATCATGGGTGTTGGCCCAATCTACGCCTCCCGCAAGGCGCTGGAAAAGGCGGGCTGGAAGGCCGAGGATCTGGATCTGGTTGAAGCCAACGAAGCCTTTGCCGCACAGGCCTGCGCCGTGAACAAGGATATGGGCTGGGATCCATCCATCGTCAATGTGAACGGCGGCGCGATTGCCATCGGTCACCCCATTGGCGCATCTGGCGCACGTATTCTCAACACACTGCTGTTCGAAATGAAGCGGCGCGGCGCCAAGAAAGGTCTTGCGACACTTTGCATCGGCGGCGGTATGGGTGTTGCTATGTGCCTTGAACGCCCCTAAACAGACCTGGGTGCGCAAGAATATTGCGCACCCACGCTCGAATTAGAAATAACGTTACTCAAGGGAAAGGATCACTATGTCCCGCGTCGCACTTGTTACCGGAGGCAGCCGTGGCATCGGCGCCGCCATTTCCAAAGAACTCAAAGCAGCCGGTTATTCCGTCGCCGCGACCTACGCAGGCAACGATGAAGCCGCCGCCGCCTTCACCGAAGAGACCGGCATCAAGACCTACAAATGGAACGTTGCCGATTACGACAGCTCCAAAACGGGCATCGAACAGGTCGAAGCGGACCTCGGCCCGATCGAAGTGGTCGTGGCCAACGCAGGCATCACCCGCGACGCGCCTTTCCACAAAATGACCCCCGAACAGTGGCATCAGGTGATCGACACCAACCTGACCGGCGTGTTCAACACGGTTCATCCGATCTGGCCCGGCATGCGCGAGCGCAAGTTTGGCCGTATCGTTGTGATTTCTTCCATCAACGGTCAGAAGGGCCAGTTCGCCCAAGTGAACTATGCTGCGACCAAAGCCGGTGATCTGGGCATCGTGAAATCGCTGGCCCAGGAAGGCGCACGTGCAAACATCACGGCAAATGCCATCTGCCCCGGTTATATCGGTACAGACATGGTCATGGCCGTGCCCGAGAAAGTTCGTGAAAGCATCATCGCGCAGATCCCAGCCGGACGTCTGGGCGAACCAGAAGAGATCGCCCGCGCGGTGAAATTCCTCGTGGCGGACGACGCGGGCTTTATCAATGGCTCCACGATCTCTGCCAATGGCGCACAGTTCTTTGTCTAACTAAGACACCCCCGCCACGGCGGATCTGACAACAAAAAGGCCGGCTCATCCAGAGCCGGCCTTTCTTTATCCCGTAAGAACGCTGCAGTCGCTCAGCGGGAAGATCTACCCATCAGCCAGGCCCAGACGCCCTGAACGGCGGCGGCGCGTTCGGCATGGGCGTTCTGCATGATGCTGCGGGCGGCGGGGTTTGTGGTCGCTTCGATCATGATCTGGATCCTTTCAGAAGGGAAACTTGAGTACATTTGAACTGACCCTAAGATGTACCTTCCGTTCACTACTGACAAACGAGACTTTCCAAAGTCTCAGTTAAGTATTACTTGTGTGAACATGTCGAATACCCTGCCCCCTCTCACCGCCTTGCGTGCCTTTGACGCGGCTGCACGGCACATGTCCTTTGCTCGCGCGGCGGATGAGCTGAATGTGACCCCTGCCGCGCTGAGCTTTCAGATCAAGTCCCTTGAAGATCATCTGGGGGCGCCTGTCTTTCGCCGCCTCAATCGCGCGGTTGAACTCACAGATGCGGGCCGGGCATTGGCCCCGGAGGCCCAAGCCGCCTTTGAAACCCTGACGGCAGGGTGGCGTGCCGCCCTGCGCACACAGGATCACCAAACGCTCACCGTGACAGCAGGCCCGGCCTTTACCGCCAAATGGCTGGCGCCGCGGCTTTATGAATTTGCCCAAAAACATCCCGAGATCGAGCTTCGGTTTTCTGCCTCGCTCAGAATGATGGATTTTGCCCGTGACGATGTGGACGTCGCAATCCGGTTTGGCCAGGGGCCCGATGAAGGGCTTTACTCCCTCCCATTGGCGGCGGAATGGGTTGTTCCGGTGATGACGCCAGAACTCGCTGCGCGTTACCCCACACCACAAAGCCTGACTGACGCGGTGCTCATCGTAGACAAGTCCATTGATTTTGTGCGCCCCGTGGTGAACTGGCAAAGCTGGTTTGATGCAATGGGCGTTCCCATGACCCCCAATTACGGACCTCAGTTTTCCCAAGCCGATCATGCCATCGACGCCGCCCTCGCCGGGGTTGGCGTGGCGCTAGGACGCCGGGCCTTGGTGATCAAGGATCTGGCGGACGGGCGGCTTGTTGCGCCCTATCCCTTTGTCCTGCCCACCGGCGGGCGGTTTCGGTTCATCTGCCCATTGGGCGCGGAAACCCGGCCTCAGGTGCACGCCTTTCAAAACTGGATATTGCAAGAGATCGAAAAAACCGAACATATCGCGGATGCAATGACCCCGCTGGAGCAGCCAAACCCATGACCCGCCCTCAGGCCACCGCAATCGGTTTTGTCGCCGTTCTTCTATGGGCCCTGCTGGCGCTGTTCACCGTGGGCTCTGCGCCGACGCCGCCATTTTTGCTCAATACGCTGTGTTTCGCCATCGGCGGTACGCTGGGCCTGATCTGGGCGGCAGCGACGGGTTCATTGCCCCGCCTGCGTAAGGTACCATTGCGTGTCTATATCTTTGGCACACTTGGGCTTTTTGGCTACCACGCCCTGTACTTTTCGGCGCTGCGCCTCGCACCTGCGGCTGAGGCCGGTTTGATCGCTTATCTCTGGCCGCTCTTGATCGTGATCTTTTCCGGCCTCCTGCCCGGTGAAGTCTTGAAAAACGGGCATATCATCGGCGCATGTCTGGGTTTTGCCGGCGCGGCGCTGATCATCACGGGCGGCGGCGCGGGGTTCTCCGCCGAATATGCACCCGGCTATGCGCTGGCTGTGCTGTGTGCGCTGACATGGTCCGGCTATTCGGTGCTGTCTCGCAAGGTAGGCACGGCGCCAACGGCATCTGTCGCGGTGTTCTGTCTGGCTAGCGCTGCCCTGTCCCTGCCCATGCATCTGTTGTTCGAGGAAACGGTGTTGCCGCAAACCACACTTGGGTGGGCTGCCATCGCGGGCTTGGGGCTTGGTCCCGTTGGTCTTGCATTCTTTGTCTGGGATATCGGGGTGAAGCAGGGTGATATTCAATTGCTCGGCACCAGCTCATACGCCGCGCCCTTGCTGTCTACTCTGGTTCTCGTGATCGCAGGAGTGGCCGCGCCCAGCTTTACCTTGCTCTGGGCGGCGGCCCTGATCACAGGCGGCGCGGCAATCGCAGCTCGCGCCAGCCTTCGTCAATAAATTACAAAATCGTCAACTCGATAGCCGCGCAATTTCCTCTTTCAGTCGCAGCTTTTCCTTTTTCATCGTCGCAACTTCCAGATCATCAACTCCGGGGGCGCGTTGGGCGTTTTCGACAGCATCGCTCATCGCCTGGTGTTTCCGCTTCAGGGTCTCCAGATGTGCGTTAAGGGCCATGTATTCCTCCTTGATGAATGTTTAGGTCTCGAGTGGACCACACTCCTGCAAACATGTCACGCCGCCCTGCAGCAAATCTGTTACATCGGTAAATATTTGCTTAATCATGCTCAGAAACGCAGCGCCGCGCCATTTCGCAAAACATCATCTATTTCAGGGGTATAGCGCTTTGCGTTCGGATCATGTCGTGCGCCTAGATGCATGACCATTGCCGTATGGAGACGAAACGCCGCACGACCGTTTTTGCGAGCCCGTACAATCACCCTGTCCGGGTCACGTCCGGCGCGGGCGGCCAGCGGTAAAACTTCAACAGATCCAAGGTCATGCGGCATGGCCCGCAACAGATCCGGCAACCGCTCAATCCGGTGAATGAAATGCGCTTGCCCTTTGGGGGCCAGCCGCTTGGCGGCAACTTTCACCCATTGTGCCAGCGGCGTGTCCTCGCCATGGGCGCTTTCCCGCGCCGGATCATCAGAGGCAACAGAGGCCGCGCGATCAAAATAGGGTGGATTGGCCAGCACATGGTCAAATTGCCGCTGCCGCAGGTGCAAGGGCATCTCGCGCAGGTCTGCCGTTACAACCTCAAGCGCATCACCGCCGTTGCGCAAGGCCAACTCTGCAAAGGCTGGCTCCCGCTCAATCCCGGTCAATTGCAAGTCCGGCACCCGCGCCCCAAGGCAGAGAATCGCCGCGCCAACGCCGCAGCCAAGCTCTAGAACGCGCTGCCCGCCATCCGCCGGCACACTGGCCGCCAGAAGCACCGGATCAACGCCTGCACGATATCCATGGCGCGGCTGATAGAGATGCAGCAGCCCTCCCAGAAACGCATCACGGGTCAATGCGTTGTCGGAAAACCCCGTCACAAACCCAGCGGGATGTCATTGTCCCGCAAAACCAGAACTGCATCCTCATGATCATCGGGATGCACCATCAAGCGGCGCGGAAAGATACCGATGCCACCTTCCAGCACGCTCATGTTTACGTCCATTTCAAAGCAGTCTATATCCTCGCCCTGAAGAAGGGCCGTGGCAAAGGCGATGACCGTCATGTCTGTGCTGCGCAAAAGTTCCTTCATACCAAAGATGTGGGACAGGCAGACCGAATTGTCGAGCCTTGGGTGGGATCATATTCATGAAAAATGGCAACGCATTGAAACCCCATGACCGCCTTGCGGCCTATCTGGCCGAAGATATGGCCGCTGTTGGGGATTTGATCCGTGAACGGATGGCCTCGGAACACGCGCCGCGCATCCCCGAAGTGACCGCGCATTTGGTTGAGGCCGGCGGCAAACGTCTGCGCCCGATGATGACCCTCGCCTCGGCGCGGATGTGTGGCTATGACGGGCCCTATCATGTGCATCTGGCCGCCACGGTTGAGTTTATTCACACCGCGACTTTGTTGCATGACGACGTGGTTGACGAAAGCGCACAGCGACGCGGGAGGCCCACGGCGAACCTGCTCTGGGACAACCAATCCTCTGTTCTGGTGGGGGACTATCTGTTTGCCCGCAGCTTTCAGTTGATGACCGAACCCGGCTCCATGCCAGTGATGCGGATCCTGTCAAACGCTGCCGCCACGATTGCCGAGGGCGAAGTGTTGCAACTGACCGCCGCACAGAACCTTGCAACGGGCGAAGACATTTACCTGCAAGTGGTGCGCGGCAAAACCGCCGCTTTGTTCTCTGCCGCGATGGAAGTGGGCGGGGTGATTGCCGGGGCCGAAGCGGCCCGCGTACAGGCACTGTTTGACTACGGTGATGCCCTTGGCATTGCGTTTCAGATTGTCGATGACCTGCTCGACTATCGCGGTGAGCCAAACGCGACCGGCAAGAACATCGGCGACGATTTCCGCGAGCGCAAGCTGACACTGCCGGTGATCAAAGCCGTGGCCAAAGCCGACGCCGAGGAACGCGCCTTTTGGGAGCGGACCATCGAAAAGGGCAAGCAGGAAGACGGTGATCTGGATCACGCCCTTTCCCTGCTGGCCAAACATGACACATTGAGCGCAACGCAGGCCGATGCGCTGGATTGGGCCAACAAGGCCAAGGCGGTGCTTTCCCCCCTGCCCGATCACGATGTCAAAGATATGTTGGTCGATCTGGCCGACTACGTGGTCAGCCGCATCAGCTAAGCACGCAAGGCCGCACCCACCAGTCGGCATGCTCAGTCGCGATGGTCTGCGCCGCTTCTGCGGTGTGTTTCGCCGTGTCCATCAATGCAAAACACGTCGCCCCGGACCCCGACATCCGCGCCAAACGGCAGTGCGGCATGCCATTGAGTGTGTCTAGAACTGACGTGATCGCGGGCGCCACGGATTGCGCCGGGTCTTCAAGATCATTGCGCTGACCTTTCAAGAACGCGATCACATCCTCCGCCGTTGAAAGACCCATGGGATCACCTGACATTTCGGAATTTTCTTTTTGGTTCAGCGCCTTGAACACCTCGGGCGTCGAAATCTCCACTCCCGGATTAACCAGAACAGCATGCAACGAAGGCCAGCCAGAAAGCGGTGTCAAAACCTCGCCAATACCCTGCATGCGCTGCGCCTTGGCAGCTTTGCAAACCGGCACATCCGCGCCAAGCACTGCGCCGTCGCCGGCATAACCGCAGTGACGCAGCACCGCCGCAGCATCAGATGAGCCACCCCCGATGCCGGCTCCATGTGGCAGATTCTTCTCAAGCTGGATTGCACCGGAAAACCCGGCCAGTTCTGCCGCCCGCCAAACCAGATTGCGCCTGTCCACAGGCACCCCTTCGGCAAAGGGACCAGCTACGGAAATCGCCATGTCTTCAGCCTTAGAAAACCAGAGCCGATCACCGACATCCGCAAACATCACAATGGAATCAAGCAGATGATACCCATCATCCCGTTGGCCCGTCACATGCAGCGCGAGATTGATCTTGGCCGGCGCAAATGCCTCAGATGTCATTGGCGACCTTAAGAGGAGGTGCACCTTCCTCTTCCAAAACGACGTCTAGCCCAACCTCTAGCTTGCGGCGGATGCGTTTCGGATCGGCCTCTGTGTCAGTGTCGTCTTCGTCAATGAAAGACAAAGCCCGGCTCCACTGAAACTCCGCCTCGCGGAAGCGGCCCACGGCCCAATAGACATCACCCAAATGGTCATTCACCACCGGATCAATCGGGATCAGCTCGACCGCGCGTTCCATCTGCTCAACCGCCTCGTCATAGCGGCCAAGCCGGTAGAACACCCAGCCCAGCGAATCGACGATATAGCCACTGTCCGGACTGGCCGCGACGGCCCGTTCGATCATATCGAGCGCCTCATCCAGATTGCGCTGCTGTTCTACCATCGAATAGCCGAGATAGTTCAACACCTGAGGCTGTTCGGGGTTGATCGCCAGCGCGGCCCGAAAATCGGCCTCTGACGCGACCTCATCGCCCAGCCTTTCATAGGCAATGCCGCGCGAATATAGCAGAACCCAGCGCAGACGAGCGGTGTCTGACACCCGTTCAATCGCGCGATCATAGGCCGCAATGGCACCCTTGAAATCATCCTGCGCGCGCAGAACATCGCCCAATGTGGAGTGCACAACCGCCAGGTCCCCATGGCTGCGGGCCAATTGTTCCAAAACCTCAATGGCTTGATCTGCCTTGCCGGAGCGACGCAAAGCATCCGCGCGGCCCAGTTCAGCCGCGTGATAGGTCGGGCTGTCGGCGGGCACGTCCTTGTATTCCTTGATCGCTAGATCATGCTGGCCCAGCCCTTCCAGCAGGCTGGCCGTCAGCAAAAGCGCATCCACGTGATCCGGGCGCAGATAACGGGCCAGCCGTGTGTACAACAGCACGTAATAGTCCCCTGCGGCCTCACTTTTCAGGACCGCTGCAAAAGTAAAGAATACCTCGGCAATTCCAGATTTTGCATCGCGTACATGGGTAAATGGCACGGTCTCTTTGGCTTTGAGCGCGGCAATCAGCACGTCCAATTCAGGGTCCGTGCTGCCGCCAAAACTGGCTTCGATCACTTGCAGGGCGTCGCCATGGCGGTCAAGCTGCGCCAGAATTTCCGCATGGGCCATCACGCCCCGGCGGGTCTGACCGGCAGCGCCAGCAACCTGATCACCAAATATCTTTTCCGCGCCTTCAAAATCACCCACACTCGCAAGAGCCAAAGCCTTGTGATACATCACAAAACCTTGCATGCCGGCCTCTTTGCTGAGCTTGTCAAAGGCGGCCATCGCTGCACGCACATCGCCGGTGCCCATCAGCGCCCACGCCTTGACCAACCCATCGACCCAAGGGCCAATACCGCTGCTGTCGTCTTCGCTGGCCAGGATCGTTTTGTAATCCTCTGTTTGCGCATGACCCGCGGTCAGCAACATCCGCGCGACCTGGCTGCGTTGTTTCTTGGCCTCAAGCACACGGGCCAGCGGCAGGGCGCGTTCCACCTCGCCCAGCGACAGATAGGACAGCGCGGCGCTTTCCATCAATTCAACGTTTTGCGAATCCCGCGCAAGCGCTTGTGCATAATACCGGGCGGCCTCGGCATAATCGCTGTTCACGGCGGCATGGCGGCCCGCCAGATAGGGGCCAGCGACAGATTGCGCCTGCACCGGCGCACCCGCCATCCCCGTCAGCGCCAATACGGCGGCCATTCCCAAAGCTTTGCGCAGCATCACTGATCGTCCTCATGCGTTTTTTCAAAGGCTATCAGACCAGCGGCCAAGCGCAATGGTGACGAAGGCAGCTCAAGGCGTTGTGAGGGCGTGTCGGCGGAACCCCGCAATATATAAAAAAAGGCGGGGTTGCCCCCGCCTTTGATCCGCTTGCGATCATCGGTTGATCACATGTTAGGGTAATTCGGCCCATCGCCACCCTGCGGCGTTGTCCAGGTGATGTTCTGGCTTGGGTCTTTGATATCGCAGGTTTTGCAATGCACACAGTTCTGGAAGTTGATCTGGAACTTGGGCGCGCTGCCTGGCTCTTCGATGAACTCGTAAACACCTGCCGGGCAATAGCGGGCCGAAGGACCAGCAAATTTGGCAAGGTTCACCTCGACCGGCACAGAGGCATCTTTCAGCTTCAGGTGGGCCGGTTGGCTTTCCTCGTGGTTGGTAAAGGAGAACGCAACATTGGTCAGGCGATCAAAGCTGATCGTGCCATCGGGCTTGGGATAGTCAATGACCTTGTGTTTGTCCGCATGCTCCGTTGCCTCGGCATCGGATTTGCCGTGTTTGAGCGTGCCAAGAAGTGAGAAGCCGAAAGTGTTGCACCACATGTCAAAACCGCCAACCGCCAGCGATGCCATCAGGCCGTACTTGGACCACAACGGTTTGACGTTGCGTACCTTTTTCAAATCCGCGCCAATTGGGCCGCCGCGTACATCGGCTTCGTAGTCATTCAGCTCATCACCCGAACGCCCGGCCTGGATCGCCGCATATGCGGCCTCGGCCGCGGCCTTGCCAGAGAGCATTGCGTTATGGTTGCCCTTGATCCGGGGCACGTTGACCATACCAACCGAACAGCCCAACAAGGCAACACCCGGCGCTACCATTTTTGGCATCGACTGATAGCCGCCCTCGGTGATGGCACGAGCACCATAGGCCACGCGTTTGCCGCCCTTGAGCAGTTCGGCCACCATTGGGTGATGCTTGAAGCGCTGGAACTCCATGTAAGGAAAAACATGTGGGTTCTTGTAGCCAAGGTGGACAACAAAACCGACATAGACCTGATTGTTATCAAGGTGATAGATGAAAGATCCGCCACCTGCGTTGCTGTTGAGAGGCCAACCCATCGTATGCGTCACCGTACCTTCACGGTGCTTCGCCGGGTCAATTTCCCAGATCTCTTTCATGCCAAGGCCGTATTTCTGCGGCTCAACACCGTCTGACAGACCGTATTTCTCGATCACTTGCTTGGAGAGGCTGCCGCGCACCCCTTCGGACAGGAAAACATATTTGCCGTGCAATTCCATACCCGGCTCTGTGTCCGGCCCGATGGTGCCGTCGGCCTCAAGGCCAAAGACACCGGCAACCACACCTTTGACTTCGCCATTGTCGCCAAAGACCAATTCGGAACAAGCCATGCCAGGGAAAATTTCGACACCCATTTCTTCGGCCTGTTCCGCCATCCAGCGGCAGACGTTGCCCATAGAAACGATGTAATTGCCGTGGTTGTTCATCAGCGGTGGCATTGGGAAGTTTGGCACACGGATCTGGCCTGCTTCGCCCAACATATAGAAGTTGTCCTCTTTCACCGGAACGGTGATAGGGGCGCCTTTTTCCTTCCAATCGGGGATCAAAGCATCCAGACCGCAAGGATCAAGAACCGCACCCGACAGAATATGCGCGCCCACTTCAGAGCCTTTTTCCAGCACAACAACGTTGCAATCCGGGTCCAACTGCTTCAGCCGGATCGCTGCAGACAGGCCCGCAGGCCCTGCACCAACGATCACAACATCGTATTCCATTGCTTCGCGTTCAATTTCAGCCATGGCAAAGGCCTCCCTCAGGGCAAAATCGGTTTGAAGTTGGCTAAACTACGCCAAGCGTCATTGCAATCGGGACGATACGTTAATTGCTGCATTTGCAGCATGTTTGCACGATTTGTTCGTCGCCGATGTAGAAATGACCCCAAAGAAAGGCCAAAAACGACCTGCTTGCCCGCCCCCGAATGGTTGTCGCCGCATTACGTTTCGGGGCTATCCCCCATCAAATAACGCGGGCCGGGCCCTTTTTCGGCGGCGCGATCCACCGGATTGTACATGGCACAGACATCCAGGCTTAGACATCCGCATCCAATGCAACCGTCCAGATTCGCACGCAGCTTTGTCAGGGTCTCGATCCGCTGATCCAATGCATCGCGAAAGCTTTCGCTGATCCGCGCCCAGTCGGCCTTCGTGGGTGGCCGTTTGCCCGGCAATTGGTCCAGCTCCGCTCTGATCTGCGGCAGGGTGAACCCAAACTGCTGCGCGATCATGATAAAGCTGAGCTTGCGTAGATCGGCCCGTTCAAACCGCCGCTGCCCGCCGGCATTGCGCCAGGGTTTGATCAGACCCTGCGCCTCGTAATATCGGATCGCCGACACGGCCAGCCCGGTCCGCCCTGCCAATGCCCCGATCGAAAGCCCGTCATTTATCGCCATATCGCCCTCCGAAAAAAATGCTTGATCTAAAGTTAGGTTTAGAAATTACAACAACAGGCAGTCAAGCAAAACCGAAGAGGAAAAAACATGCCTGCACTTTTGGAACACACCAATTTCACCGTGGCTGATCCCCACAAAACCGCCGCCTGGATGGAGGCTTTGTTCGGGTGGAAAATCCGCTGGCAAGGCGATTCCCTTGGCGGCGGCCTTTCCATTCACGTCGGCACCGAGGACCAATACCTTGCGCTCTATACCCCCCGCGCGCCGATGGACGCCAAGACCAACACCTACACACAGGTCGGCGGGCTCAACCACATCGCTGTTGTCGTGGATGATATCGACGCCACCGAAGCGGCCGTGATTGCCCATGGTTTCAAAACCGGCAATCACGCCGATTACGAACCCGGCCGGCGGTTTTACTTCCACGACGATGACGATATCGAATACGAAGTTGTCCAATACGATTGACGGCTGATCCCTGCCAATTGACGAACCCATCCCCCTTGCAATCCAACGGCAATTTGGGTCAGGTAATGGGCAGCTATTTTCGAAAACGGCCGCCCCCGTTTGATTTGCGGGTGCGGCCCTCATTACGTGGACAGACCACCCATGGAAAAGATTCCCATGACCCGCGCGGGCCATACCGCGCTGGAAACAGAGCTCAAGCAGCTCAAGACAGAGGAACGCCCTGCGATAATCAAGGCGATTGCCGAGGCCCGTGAACATGGGGACCTGTCCGAAAATGCCGAGTATCATTCGGCCAAGGAAAAACAATCCTTCATCGAAGGCCGCATCAAAGAACTGGAAGGCGTGATTTCGCTGGCCGATGTGATTGACCCGGCCAAATTGTCCGGCGCAATCAAGTTTGGCGCACGGGTCACCCTGGTGGATGAGGACACCGATGAGGAAAAGACCTATCAGATCGTTGGCGAATATGAGGCCAAGATCGAGGATGGGCTGCTGAACATCAAATCGCCCATTGCCCGCGCCCTGATCGGCAAGGAAGAAGGGGATTCGGTCGAAGTGCGCACACCGGGGGGCGAGAAATCCTATGAGGTTCTCAAAATCGTCTTTGCCTGAACGGGAAAACCGGCATGGCTGAACGACCCGAAATCGAAGCAGCGGCTGACAGCGCGGCCCCGGCCCGCCCGACACCGCTTGGCATCTATGACAAACCCAAACCGCAAACCGTGACCGGTATTGAGGTGGTGGCGATTGCACTCAGCGCGCTGTGGCTGCTGGGCGCCGTGGTGTTTTTTGTCGTTTTGCCGCAAGATCCGCAGGCCGGTGGTAGCAGCGATGCGGATGGCCTGCGTTTTCTGATGACGATGCTGGCGGTCTTCATGCCCGTGGCGATGATCTGGGTCGCCGCCACCGCCGCACGGGCCAGCCGTGTGATGCGCGAGGAAAGCCAACGGTTGCAGACCGCTATAGACGGCATTCGCCAAGCCTATATCGCCCAACAACAAGGGCATGGGATGCAATCTGGATCGTCTTCTGTGGCCCGCAAACTGGATGAGATCGCAACCACGGCCCGCAAAACCGAAACCGCGCTGGCCACCTTTCAATCACGCCGCGAAGAGCAGGCCCGCAAAGTCCCGCAGGTGGCCGCGGCACCAGTGGATGATCAGCCTACACTGGCCCTTGGCACACAGGCGGCAGACCTCGCGCCGATGCTGTCCAATGATGATTTCATTCGCGCCTTGAATTTTCCTGAAACCGCCGAGGATGAGGTTGGCTTCGCCGCTTTGCGCCGCGCACTCAAGGACCGGTCCGCCGCACAATTGGTCCAAGCGGCCCAGGATGTGCTGACCCTGATGTCCCAGGACGGCATCTACATGGACGACCTGCGCCCCGACCGCGCCCGCCCCGAGATCTGGCGGCAGTTTGCGCAAGGCGCACGCGGACGCCCCATCGCCGCCCTGGGTGGGATCAGGGACCGCTCGTCGCTGGCCCTCACCAATGCGCGGATGAAACAGGATCCGATCTTCCGCGACGCCGCGCACCACTTTTTGCGCCGCTTTGACAAGACCTTTGCAGAATTCGAAGAACGTGCCAGTGATGGTGAAATCTCTGCGCTGGCTGACACGCGCACGGCCCGCGCGTTCATGTTGCTCGGCCGCTGCGCCGGTACGTTTGACTAGGTCAAAAGGGGCGGAAAGTTTCCTCTCCGCCCCAATCTGCTATTCGGATTTTTGGTAGGTCAAACGGATTTCCATCTGACCTGTGGGTTCGTGAATACTCTCTTGATCCCCGGTAAATCCATAGGCCTTGTAAAAACGCCGCCCGATAGGATTGTCCTTGAACACACCCAGCGTCACCGCACCGCCGCGCAGTGCGACGGCGTGGTCCATCAAGGCCCGGCCCAAGCCGCGCCCGTGATAGTCTGGGTCTACAAAGAACCCGCCAACCTCATCATCCAGCAAGGCGATGAAACCGGCGATATTGCCGTTCACTTCGGCCACCCATGTTTCGGCATGAACCAGATAGATGTTCCTGACGTTGTCCGCCTCGCTTTGCAAAAACGCTTCGCTGAGAAAAGGATGGGCCAGATAACTGGCGCGAAGCCAGATGTCGATGATCGCTTCGGTGTCTTCGGTTTTGAATTTTCTGATCATTGTCAGAGCATGCTTTCTTTGATCGAACAGACCGGCATGGCACTGTTCGTTGTATTGATAAAATTTGGTGATTGCACGACAACGGCGTCCGCCAAGGCGGTCAAATCAACGGTTGTCTGCACAAGGGCTGCGCATTGCAGCCCGCAATTATCAGGACATCAAAGCTCCATTTTGATGCGCTGAGTATGACAGCCCCGCCGCAAATCCCCAAGGGCCAGGCGAGCCACTATCCAGGCACGATGCAAAACCGCATCACCCCGCAAGGCCATAGCTGCCAAACGGCACATAGCGGACCATATCACCTGGCTTGATCTCACCGGCAGGTTCCGGCAGTTCCACCAGCCCCTCGGCCCAACTGAGCCCGCTGATCCGGCCCGACCCTTCGGATGCAAACACCTCTGCCCGGCCACCCCGTATTCTTGCGCGGAGATATTCCCGGCGTCCTGCCTTTTTCGATTTGACGAAGGCAGCGGGCACTTCAAACCCCTGCGGGTCAGCCCAACCTGCCCCGGCCAAAACCGACATCGCGGGCCGCGCAAAGATCAACGCGCAAACCAATGCCGCCACGGGATTGCCGGGCAGGCCAAAGACCGGAACGCCCTGCCACAGACCCAGCGCCAAGGGACGCCCCGGCTTGATCGCCATGCGCCACAGCGCCATGGCACCTGCCTGCTCCAACAAGGCCGACACGTGGTCTTCATCCCCCGCAGAGGCGCCGCCGCTGGTCAGGATGACATCAACCTCCGCCGCCGCACTGTCCAGCCGCGCCCGCAAGAGTTCGCGGTCATCCGGCACCCGGCCCAAGTCCACAGGCACATGGCCAAACTGTTCTGCCAACGCCAGCAACATCGGACGATTGGCATCATAGATCTGCCCGTCGCGCGCAGAGGCACCCGGCTCAACCAGCTCATCCCCTGTTGAGATTACACCCACCTTCAGCGGCTTTCGCACGGCGACCTCGGAAACACCGGTCGCCGCCAAAAGGGCCAGATCCGCTGGTGTGATCTTGCGCCCAACAGGCAGAATTTCCTCTCCCGCGCTCACGTCTTCGCCAGCCTTTCGGGTGTTGGCTCCGGCCTTTATAGGGCCGGAAAAACGGACCGACCCATCCGCCAAACCAACATCTTCTTGCAAGATCACCGTATCCACCCCTTCGGGCAGCGCCGCACCTGTCAGAACCCGGATCGCCAGACCCTCCGGCACAGCGCCGGGCGCGTCACCTGCCGCCGCACGCCCCTCCACCAATGGCAACTCATGTGTGCCAGCCCCGCGTCCACCGGAAAACCCGTACCCATCCACCGCCGTATTGGGCAGCGGCGGATTGGCCCGTGCGGCGAAGACCGCCTGCGCCGCGATCCGGCCCGCCGCCACGCCGAGCGGCACGGTCTCGGTCCGAGTGACCGCCGAAAGCCGCGCCTTAAGCAGATCATGCGCCTCGCTTACGGGCGTCCAGTGCACGCCAGGCGGCAATGCAAAACAATCGTTGCGCAAAGGCGGCGGCACATCGCCGCGCAATTCATCTTCATGTCCCAAACCGAATATCCACCCTTCCTCCGGCGCATCAACATCAAGCAGCGCGGCCAGCCGGTCTGCAGGCAATTGCGCCACTTGCCCAGCAATCTGCTGAACCTGCCATGCGTCTTTGATCATGCCCTCTGGTGCAGTCCCGGCAGTCAGCGACGGCCAAATCTCAACGAATGCAATGGGCGCGGTCAGCGGCTGATAAGGCCAGACCGCAACCTCGAACTGGCGGCGCAACCGCGCCAGTACAGGCAGACCCATCATCACCTGCCCCCCTACCGCACCGGCACCGCCCATTTGCCAACAGGTAAACGCACCCTTGGCCCGATCCTCACAGCGCCGCTTTTCCGGGAACGGATTGGCATAGCCATCCTTGTTGCGGGGCAGCCCCTCAATATCACGAGACAGCGTGTTGAACCAAAACGGCCCCTGCCCCAACCCAAGACCAAGATTGATCTCGGCTGCCAGATCAAAGCGGTTGTTGCCCTTTGGCTCATCCTCAATCCGGGCCTCGAACCAATCCCACAAGTCCAGCGGATCAGATGACCCGCACAGCGCCTCGGAAAAGCCTAGCGGATACCCAAAGGGAAAATCAAAGCCGACCAGCACCCGCCGGCCCTCATCATGTTCAACTGTCAGAAACGCCTCCAACCACCCCTCGGCCTCTTGCCGATTGCGCTGGTAGACAGGCTCCTCAGCCGCTGCGCCCCGCTGCACCCCGATCCAAATCGCGTCCTTCACCGGACGCGGCCCACGGTCGTTTCCAGCCGACCAATCGACCATCACAACCGTGTCAAACGGGGTCAAAGCCCGACCTCGGACAGTATGAAATCAGCGATCGCCACCGTATCATTCAAATCAAACACCGGCCGATCCAGATCAAGCGACACATCCGCCGCCACCGCCCGCACGGTTGGATCTTCGGGCGCGATCAAGGGATTGCCCGTCACAGCCCGATGCGCCTCGACCTTGGGGTGATCATCGCGTTTGTATCCTTCGATCAGCACCAGGTCGACGGGGCTGAGGCGGGTCAGCAGATCTGCCAAAATTGGCTCCTTTGCGCCGCGCAATTCATGCATCAAGGCAAAGCGGTTGCCTGAGGCGAGCAGCACCTCTGACGCGCCTGCCGTGCGATGGCGGAAACTGTCTTTGCCCGGATGATCGACATCGAAACTGTGGTGCGCATGTTTGACGGTCGACACGGTGATGCCGCGCCCGGTGATCTCTGTCACCAGACGTTCCATCAGACCGGTCTTGCCTGCGTTTTTCCAACCGACAACGCCAAATAATTTCACAACATCTCCTCCGCCCGCGCCAGATCTTCGGGTGTGTTCACGTTAAAGAACGCAGCTTCGTCCGGGAACAACGCCTCGCGCCCGCCATGCTGATCTGTCCACATGACAACCTTGCGCAACCCGCCTTGCAGCGCTGCCCGCAGATCATCACGCAGCGCCACGGGCCACAGGCCAAACGTCGGATGTCGCGCCTGTCCGCGCTTGGCATCCGGTGTCGCGGCCAGGACCATGGGATACGTCATACCCTCGCCGCGCAACAAAAGCTGTGGCACCAGATCGCAAGGGAAAAACGGTGTGTCTGCGGCGGCGGTCACAATGGCATCTGCCCCCTGTTCCGCGGCCCAATCCAGCCCGGCCAGCACGCCGGCCAACGGACCGACGAACCCTGAAATGCTGTCTGGCAACACCGGCAAATCAAACCCTGAAAACCGCGCGGCATCGCCATTCGCGTTCAAAGCCATCCCGGCCACTTGCGGCTCAAGCCGGTCTATCACCCGCGACAGCAAGCTTTGCCCGCCCAGCGCCAGCAATCCCTTGTCGCCGCCGCCCATGCGCGTGGCCTGTCCCCCCGCGAGGATCACGCCCAATGGTTGCTTCATCCCTTGCCCCCCTTGCGGCCAGACTTGCGCGGCTCTTCCGCCACCTGCGCGGGGTCCGCATCGCGGATCAGCCGGTCCTCGCCGCTCAGACAGACAAAGCGTTTGCCTTTCATCCGGCCAATCAGGGTCAGCCCGATCTGCTGTGCGATCTCGACACCCCATGCGGTAAAGCCCGACCGTGATACCAGCACCGGAATGCCCATCATCGCGGTCTTGATCACCATTTCAGAGGTCAGTCGCCCGGTGGTATACAGGATCTTGTCCTCTGCCCCGATCCCTTCGGACATCATCCATCCCGCAATCTTGTCCACCGCATTGTGGCGGCCCACATCTTCCATATAAACCAAAGGCTTATCCTCATGACACAGCACAGTGCCATGGATCGCGCCTGCTTCAAGATACAGCGACGGCGTTCGGTTGATCTTGGCCGACAGGGCATAGAGCCATGAACTACGTACCGGTGTATCTGCCAGCACGACCTTATCCAGCCCCTCCATCATGTCCCCAAAAACCGTGCCCACCGCACAGCCGCTGGTGCGTGTTTTGCGGCGCATCTTGTCTTCGTAATCTGTGGCCCGCGCCGTGCGCACAACCACGGTTTCGAGCTCTTCGTCATAGTCAACGCGGGTGATCTCTTCGTCCGGGCGCAGCATGTGTTGATTGCGCAGAAACCCTAGCGCCAGATATTCGGGATAATCCCCGATCGTCATCGCCGTGACGATTTCCTGACTGTTGAGATAGATCGTAAGCGGGCGCTCCTCGACAACGCGAATGGTGGTTTCATTGCCATCGTGATCCATGCCCGTCACGGGCCGTGTCAGCCGCGCCGCCGCTGGATCAGGCGCAATCAGGTATTCGGTCACATCCGGGTCTTGTGCCAATTGTATCCCCCCACCAATGGCGCTAGTCATGGCCGGTAAGTTAGGGATTTCCCATGGCCACCACCACCGCAAAATCGACCTATTTGAAGGGGATCTTAGACAGCTCTCCGTTCATTCTGGTGATCATTCCGTTTGCCTCTCTGTTTGGCCTTGTGGCGACGGAGGCGGGTCTCAGCGTGGTCGAAACGCTGACCTTTTCCATTGTCGTTATTGCAGGCGCGGCGCAGTTTACGGCCCTGCAACTGATGCAGGAACAGGCGCCTACACTTGTGGTGATCATCTCATCGCTGGCTGTAAACCTGAGGATGGCGATGTATTCTGCCGCACTGACCCCCTACATCGGGGCCGCCCCGTTGTGGCAGCGTGCGCTGGCCGCCTATTTGACCGTGGATCAATCCTATGTGGTCTCGGTCGCCGAGTATGAACGCCGCCCCGAGATGTCCATCCCGTTGCGGATGGTATATTTCTTTGGCGTGGTCACACCGATTGTGCCCCTGTGGTACGGGTTTACCTTTATCGGTGCCTATCTTGGCGCATGGTTTCCTGATGGCTGGGCGCTGGATTTTGCAATCCCGATCACCTTTCTGGCAATGATCGCGCCGATGTTCCGCACGTTGGCCCATGTGGTTGCCGCATTGGTGGCCGTGGCAGTCAGCCTGTTGGCCGCTGGCATCCCCTATTCATTGGGCCTGATGGTGGCTGGTATTGTCGGGATGATGGCCGGTGCGCAAGCCGAGCTGTGGCAGGAACGCAAACGGGGGCGGGCAGAATGATCGACAAAACCACCCTCTGGATCGTGATCATCGCCCTCGGCATCGGCAGCTTTTTTCTGCGCTTTGTCTTTACAGGATTGGTCGGATCACGGGCCATGCCAGATTGGTTGCTGCGCCATCTGCGTTATACGGCGGTGGCCATTTTGCCCGCCCTCGTCGCGCCGCAAGTGATCTGGCCGCAAGCCACAGGCGGCGAGACAGAGCCCGCCCGCCTCGCAGCGGCTTGTGTCACGCTGTTGGTTGGATTGCTCAGCAAAAACGTGATTGCGGCGATCCTGTCGGGCGCATTCACACTATATGGTTTGCTGTATTTGCTCGGCTAACGCCGGTTATTGGGCCAATTGCCCAGCCTTCACCGCATCGATCACATCACCCTCGTCATTTTCATAAAGACGCGTGGTTCGAACTCCGGGGAAGCTTTCGATCTGTTCCATCAGTTTGACCGGATAAAACGTCTGTTTCACGCCCTCGAACCCTTCGATCTGGCTCAGAATCGCGGTTGTCGCATTGGCGCAGAAGGCCCCTGGCACCGCGCCATTGGCCTGCACCAACCGCAGCGCTTTTTCCGCCTGTTCGGGCGTGACGACAAATTCCTGACTGACCACGTGATAGGTGCTGCGCGCGTGGGCGGATTTATAGGCCTGTAGCCAACCTGGCGTCACACCATAAAGCACATCGCCGCGTTCGGTCACGCGCGGATCACGGAATGATCCAGCCGGATCAAAAATCACCCGCTGGGATCCATTGACCATCAGGGCGGTGTGCCCGCCACTGCCCGTGCGATTGTTGACCATGGTAAAAATGGTCAAGGTCTTTGGCCCGGGCGCCTGATAAGCCGCCGCTTGCACGGCTTCGATCGGGCTGTCGGGGCTGTTGTCTGCAGCACATCCCGCCAACAAGGCGACCAGTGCCAGACCGGCAAAATAACGTGTCACAGAAACACCCTTGTGTCTTGGTGGCGGTCTTAGCGGATAAAGATCGCCATCAACACCAGCAGAACCAAAATCACAATCACGGATTTGGTTGTAAATGACATGAAGCCGGCAAAGGTTTTTTCCTGCGCTTCGTAGTTCATGCTGCCATGTTCGTGTTCGGCCATTTTTGCGGTCCTCGGTAAATTGGTTTGCGGGTTTGCTATCCTAATTGCACGGCGCTGTCACGCGGTCAAAGCATCAGATCGTCACATCCATGCCCTTGCCCCGCTATGCCGGATCATCACCGGAATTTTCCAGATCCTCGACCAATCGAAATCCGATCCGGTTCGGGGCGGCATTTTCCACCCGTTTCGGCAATGCCCGCAGTACGACGTTAAGCTGGCTCACATGCTGGATCAGCTGGGTCCGCCCCCCGGTTTGGTCTGTCCCGTAGAATGTCACGATATCGGGGTCAAAATAGCCCATGCCCTCGATCCGCAGAACACCGGCCTCAGTGCCGGTAAAGCCCATGGCGACCTCGTGTTCGTTGTCCAGCTGTTCCTCAAAATTCTTAAGATACAGCACCACACGCTCATAAGCCCATTGCGCAGGGGATTTCTGCGTGACCGGCTTGTCTTTGACGCTTTGCGGGATTTCCTGATCGCAAGCATTGCGGCTATTGGGATCGGAATGCACCTCATGCACACGCGGCATGGCATCTGCCTCGAAGGCTTCGGCGGCGGTCCTGATCTCATCATCCATTGGCAATTGCTATTCCTTGCGTTGATACACCCATGCACCGTCCGCCTCGCGTTTGTCGCGTATTGCGAGGCCGGTTTGGTAAAGGTGGCTCAAATGCGCGACGGACTCAACCAAAGCCAGGCCATATTCCGCCTCTCCTATCGATCTTTTGAACAGCGGCGGGAAACATTCAGAGGCCGCTTTGGGCGTTTCGATGAAGGCCAATAGCCGATCGAGCGCGCCATGGTGATTCTCAATCAGCTGCGACATGCGTTTGGGCAGTCCCGTGAACGGCAACTTATGCCCGCCCAGGACCAGATGATCAGGCCGCGCCATCGGCGCCAGCCGTTCGCAGGCCTCAAGCCATTCGCCGATAGGGTCCGCCATCGGCTCAGTCGGATAAACGCCGACATTGGGGCTTATGGACGGCAGGATCTGATCGCCCGCAATCACCAGATTGTCATCGCGGCTCCAGAATGTGGCGTGTTCGGGGGCGTGGCCATTGCCCATATGCACATCCCAGACCCGCCCGCCCATGGTGATCGTGTCGTCCTGCTTGATCCGGGTATAGCCCAGCGGCAAGGGCGCGACGATATCGGCAAAGTTGAACGGTCGGTCCGTCCTGCGTTTTTCAAAAATCTCGTTGTCCATGCCGGACTGGCGATAAAAGCTGAGCGTTTCGGCGGGAGCCACCTCTTGTTCATCCAGCGTCAGCATCCGCGCCGTCAGCCATGCGGTGCGCGTCGTCACCAATTCGGCACCAAATTCGGTCTGAAACCATCCCGCTAGACCCACGTGATCGGGGTGATGGTGGGTCACCACAACCCGCGAGACCGGCTTACCTCCCAGTGGGCCATCCATGGCTTCCTGCCAGATCGCCTTGGACTTTTTCGATGAAAATCCGGTGTCAATGATGGTCCAACTGTCACCTTCGTCCAGCGCATAAACGTTCACATGGTCCAGCTTCATCGGCAATGGCATCCGCAGCCACAATACCCCCGGCGCGACCTCGATCGCCTCGGTGCCGTGGGCGGGCGGTGTGTCCCAAGGATAGCGGATACCTTCGGGTGCAAAATCGGCCATTACGCAATCAACTCTTCTGTTGTGAGGGCAAATAAGTCTTTGTCGCCTGCCTGTGCATGCGCCAAAAGGCCCTGATGTTCCGGCAATAGCCGTTGAATATAAAAACGCGCCAGTTTTTCCCGTGGCCCGCCGATGTCCGCCTTGGCAGACAGCAGATGCAGATGCCCGCCCAGAACCCGCGCAAAAGCACGCAGATACGGCACCGCCCCGGCAAATCGTGCGTTCATATCCGTCTGCGCCACCATCCAGTCGGTCGCCTCGCGCAGGGTTTCGCACGACTGCCAGACCGCATCGGCCATTTTTGGGAAATGCACCCGTGCGCCTTCAATCTCGGCTTCGATCTCGTCCAAAAGCCGGTTTGCGGCCTCGCCGCCGTCCAGCATTTTGCGCCCAACCAAATCCATCGCCTGAATGCCGTTGGTGCCTTCATAGATCGCCGTCACACGCACATCACGGCTGTATTGTGCCGCGCCTGTCTCTTCGATCACGCCCATGCCGCCATGCACCTGCAATCCGGTCTGCGCGACCTCGATCCCGACATCAGATCCGAACGCCTTGGCAATCGGGGTCAAGAACGCCGCCCGCGCGGTCCAGTCCGCAGCGCCGGTGGCGCGGCCCATATCAATCGCATGGGCGCAAGACAGCGCAATCGCCCGCGCCGCAAAAGTATCGGCCTTCATCGTCATTAACATCCGGCGCACGTCTGCATGGTCCGCAATTGTGCCAGCGCCACCTGCGCCCGTCCGCCCCTGTTTGCGCTCCATCGCATAGGCCAAGGCTTGCTGGCAGGCCGCCTCTGCAACGCCAATCCCCTGCCCACCGACGCCAAGCCGCGCGTTGTTCATCATTGTAAACATCGCAGCCATGCCGCCATGCTCCGGCCCGACCATCCACCCCGTCGCCCCGTCATATTGCATCACTGCAGTGGGGGATCCGTGCAGTCCCAGCTTGTGCTCCAAACTGACCACCGAGAGGGTGTTGCGCGAACCCGGATCGCCGTTTTCATCTGGCAGAAACTTCGGCACCAGAAACAGGCTGATCCCCTTGGTGCCGGACGGGGCATCGGGCAAACGCGCCAGAACCAGATGGCAGACATTGGCGGCAAAATCGTTGTCGCCCCATGAGATGTAGATCTTTTGTCCGGTGATCGCATAGGTTCCATCGCCATTGCTGATCGCTTTGGACGACAATGCACCGACGTCCGATCCCGCCTGCGGTTCGGTCAGGTTCATCGTGCCCGTCCATTCTCCGCTGATCAGCTTGGGCAGATACAACGCCTTGATCGCGTCCGAGGCATGATGTTCCAACGCCTCAATCTGGCCCTGACACATCAAGGGAGCCAGTTGCAGCGAAAGGCACGCGCCGCTCATCATTTCATTGACCGCGTAGGTCAGGCTCATCGGCAGCCCCATCCCACCGTATTCCGGGTCCGCTGACATCCCGATCCAGCCCCCCTCGGCAATCGCCTTGAATCCTTCGGCATAGCCCGGCGAGGTGCGCACAACGCCGTTTTCCAACCGCGCGGGATGCAGATCGCCGGCCCTTTGCAGTGGGGCCAAGACCGCGTCACACATCTTCCCAGCCTCCGCCAAGATCGCTTTGGACATATCCTGCGTGGCATCGGCAAAGAGCTGCGTTTCGCTGAGCGCGGCGAAATCGATCACCTGCCCCAGAAGGAAGTCAAAGTCATCTACAGCGGCGCGATATGGCATGGGCAATACTCCTGTTAGGGCGCGCAGGCGCTTGGCAAACACGATCCTGCCCTGCTAAGGGCTGCTGGTATTGAGATCAGCATGAAACGGCAACCGCAGTCCCGCAACCTGAACGCGGCGTCACGCACAGAGATGGCCATGGACACAAAAATCCTCTCCGCCACAGATGATGGCATCTCCCATGCCGCCGCTTTGCTGCGCCAAGGGGGTTTGGTCGCCTTCCCGACAGAGACGGTTTATGGCCTTGGCGCGGATGCCACGAACGGACAGGCTGTTGCCGGGATTTACGAGGCCAAAGGCCGGCCCAGTTTCAATCCACTGATCGTGCATCTGTCGGATGCTGGGATGGCGCGGAACCATGTAGATTGGCCAGATGCCGCCGAAATACTCGCGACGGCCTTTTGGCCCGGCCCGCTGACGATGGTGTTGCCATTGCGTAATCAACAAAATCTGTCGCCGCTGGTGACAGCCGGTCTGAACAGCGTCGCCCTGCGGGTGCCGATGCACCCCGCCGCGCGGCGTCTGCTGGCCGAATTTGGCGGGCCGGTTGCCGCCCCCTCTGCCAATCCATCAGGCCGGATCAGCGCCACAACCGCCAATCACGTGATGGCCGGTCTCAATGGACGGATTGCGGCGGTTCTGGACGATGGTCCCTGTTCCGTTGGACTGGAAAGCACAATTGTCGGTCTCACCGGCCCTGATCCGGTGGTCCTGCGTGCAGGTGGCTTGCCGCAGGAGGCGATTGAGGCTGCGCTGGGTCGGCCCGTGCAAACGGCACAAGGGTCCGAGATCATCGCGCCGGGCCAACTGGCCTCCCATTATGCGCCTGATGCTGCTGTGCGCCTGAACGCAGGCAAGGCGCGAGGCGATGAGGTTTTGCTGGGCTTCGGACCGATGCAGTGCGATCTGAACCTGTCAGCCTCCGGTGATCTGTCCGAAGCTGCGGCAAACCTTTTTGGCCATCTGCACCAGCTCAACAGCACCCGCCGCCCCATCGCAGTGGCACCTGTTCCGATGCAGGGGCTGGGCCGCGCGATCAATGACAGGTTGCAACGGGCAGCTGCGCCGCGCTGATCCAGCCTTTAGGCGTGACCGGCCGTGGCCGAGAGGCCCAATGGATCAATGCCAATGCTTTCCAGCGCCGCCGCCCATTTTTTCGCGTCCGCCATTCCAAATACCAGATCCGGCGGCACATCGCAGGTCAGCCAGCCGTTCTGCGCAATCTCGCCCTCAAGCTGCCCCGGACCCCAGCCGGAATACCCCAGCATCAACAGGCTGCTTTCCGGTCCGTCGCCCCGCGCGATGTCCTCCAGAATATCCAGGGTCGCAGTGAGGGCGAAACCCGGCGCAACCCTCAGTGTATGAATGGCAGAACAATAGTCATCCGAATGCAATACAAAACCGCGCCCTGTCTCGACCGGGCCGCCAAAATGCACCCCGTGCAAAGGGCCATCCATGGGCGGGGCGCTTTCCAGTTGATCCAGCACATCGGCAAGCGATACCCCCGGTGCAGGCTTGTTCACGATCAGACCCATCGCCCCTTCGTCCGAATGGGACACAAGGTATATCACCGAGTGGTCAAACCGCGGATCGCCCATGCCCGGCATCGCGACAAGCAACTTTCCAGTGAGATCCAGCGCCTGAGCAGCCATGCAACATTATCCCCAAAATTCCCGTTCAGGATGCACCCTCGCCGCCAGCGGGGCAAGGGGCGCGGCACAAAGACGCGAAACATGGCTGATGCAAACGTGACTTGGCTGTTACGCCGGATTGTCCCATGTAGGGGTATGATCAAACGTCTATTCACCTCGCTTGCGCTTTGTAGCGCGATGGCCCTGTCTTCGCCCCTGCCCGCCTTTGCGCAGGACGCATTTGAGGTTCCGGTCACAGGCGACATCCTGACCGGATGGCAGCAGGCCGACGGCAGCCGCGTGGCAGCGTTGCGCCTTACGCTGTTGCCGGGGTGGAAAACCTACTGGCGTACCCCCGGCGATGCTGGAATACCGCCGCAGTTCAACTGGTCCAAATCCGGCAATCTCAAGGCTGTGCGGGTGATCTGGCCCACGCCCGAGGTGTTTAGCCAGAGCGGGATGCGCACCATCGGATACGCCCGAGAATTGGTTCTGCCCCTTGCCATCGCACCGCGCCGGGCAGGCCAGCCGATCAACCTGCATGCAACACTCGACATCGGGGTGTGCAGCGATATCTGTGTGCCGCAACAACTGACCTTGAGCGCGACCTTGGACAGCACGTCTGCCAAGCCAACGCCAGTGATCGCCGCCGCATTGGCGTCGCGGCCCTATTCGGCCAAGGAGGCAGGCGTTAAATCCGCCTCCTGCACACTGCGCCCCACGTCAGATGGATTGCAGATCACCGCCAAGCTGACCCTGCCCCACGCGGGCGGCAAAGAAGTCGTGGTGTTCGAAACCCCGAACCCCGACCTATGGATGAGCGAAACCCGCGCAAGCCGGGCCGGCAAAACGCTTACAGTTCAGGCGGAACTGGCTTCGGTCAGTGGCAGTGCCGTGGCGATCAACCGATCCGATATGGTGATCACCGTGCTGGGCAAGAAGCACGCGGTCGAGATCAAAGGCTGCGCCCCGCGTTAGCCTAAGCGGCCTGTTTGCGCCCTCCGATGGCGTAGACCGCAATCCCCGCGACATAGCCTGCCAGTGCCACCACCAAAGCCCCGGCAACAAACGCCGCCAGTGCCGCGCTCATCGCTTTGAGCCCGGCCAGCATGGGCAACAGGGCCAACACCTGCGGATGGAGCGCGCCCTGCCACGCGGCCCAGCCCAACGTCACCGCGCCCCAAGCGACCACAACAGCCCACAAGGCCAACAATCCCCAGCGCAAGCTGCGCACCGGTGCCGCTGTGCCCCGGCGCATCGCCGCGATCTGGCGGGCCACATCATGCTGTGCAGCCACTAGCGCAGGCACCACCAGCAAGACCAGCAACATGCCAAAGCCCAGACCGTAGACCAGTGTGATCACCGTGGGTTTGAGGAACTGCGCCTGCTGGCTTTGCTCATAAAGCAGCGGCGCCATCCCCAGAACCGTGGTCATTGTCGTCAACATCACTGGCCGCAACCGATCCGCTGCGCCATCAATGATCGACGGTATCAGCCCGCGCGTAGTGGCGTATTCGTCAATCGTTGTGACCAACACGATAGAATCGTTGATGATAATTCCCGTCATGCCAAGCAGCCCAACAACCGTGAACATGCTCAGCGGCACCTCCCACAAGGCATGACCATAAATCGTACCAACCAGCCCGAACGGAATGATTGCCATCACAACCAGGGGCCGGGTCCATGAGCCAAAGATCCACGCCAGTACTAGAAAGATGCCCGTCAAACACAGGATCAATCCGGTCAAGGCATCGCTCAGGAATTCGTCTTCCTGTTCGCTCAGACCGGCCAACCGGAACTCGACCTGCAATTCGGAGGCAATGCGCGGCAGGATGTCATTTTGCAAAGCCTCGCCAATTTCGCTGGCGCGGGCCGGATCGTCTTCGGAAATATCTCCGGTCACGGAGATCAGCCGAATGCCGTTCTCACGCCGCACCATGCTGAACCCCGTGCGCCGCTCCACACTGACGATATCGGCCAGCGGCACGTATTGCCCTGCCGGTGTCCGCATCTGCGTGCGGTCCAGAAAATCTGCGGTCAGCTCGCCTTTGGGCAGTTCAACGCGGATCGCAGCGGAACGCGGCCCATCGGGATAGGTCGCCGCCTCAATGCCGCCCAAACGGTTGCGCAAGGCCCGGCCCAGCGTGTCGATGGTAAAGCCAAGCGCCTGTCCCTGCGCCGTCAGATCGAGGATCAACTCCTCTTTGTCATAGGCCAGATTGTCCTGAACCGCGCTGACTTCCGGATATTGCCGCAGCGCCGCCTGCAACGCTTCTGATGCCGCCTTGAGCGTATCCGTGTCGGCGCCGTAAAACTGCACGTCCAGCGCATCGCCTCCGGGGCCGGACCGCCACCCCCGAAAACTGACCGTTTCGGCCAGTGGATGCTGCACCACGCGGTCCTGAAGCTCTCCAACAAAGGCAAAGCTGGAATAGGGGCGCAGATCGGCGTCAATCAACTCAATCGAAATGCCACCCAGCAGGTCGTTGTCCTTACTGTCTGCGCCCGCCAGCCCATAGCCCGAATTGCCCCCCGTTTGCGCGATGACATAATCCAGCGGGTTGACCCCGTAGCGTTCTTCATATTCCGCCCCCAAAGCCTCCGTTGCGCGCTGCATCTCGCGCATCATTTCAAGCGTATCGGAGCGGGTTGCGCCTTCAGCCATGGCGAAGTTGCCGGTGACGGACCCGCGCTCAGGTGCGTTGAAGAACCGCCATTGCACATCGCCATTGATGAACAGCGCCACCTGAGAGGCCAGGATCGCAGTCACCCCGGCCAGCACAACATAGCGCCCCCGGATCACCCCGGCCATGAACGGGCGGAACAGGTTTTCACGCAACCAGACAAAGCCGATGTTGGTGATACGGCTGGGCAGATCATACCAATGCTCTTTGGCGGCCGCCCGCATGGCATGGGCCATATGATTGGGCAGGATCAAGAAACATTCGACCAGTGACGCCGCCAGAACCGCAATCACCGTGAAAGGAATATCGCGGATCAGATCGCCAAATCGCCCTCCCACAGCCACCAGACCAAAAAAGGCAATAATCGTGGTCAGTGTCGCCGCAAACACCGGCATTGCCATGCGCCGCGCGGCGTTCTCCGCCGCCTGCATCGCCCCCTCGCCAAGGGTGCGGTACCGGTGATCAGCGTGTTCGCCCACCACGATTGCATCATCCACAACAATGCCCAGCGTGATGATCAGCCCAAAAAGCGAGATCATGTTGAGCGTCAGACCCGCCGCATACATCAGCGCAATCGCCGCCCCCATCGCAACAGGGATGCCTGCCGCGACCCAGAACGCGGTGCGGGCATTGAGGAACAAAAACAGCAACCCAACGACCAGCCCCAGCCCCATCAGCCCGTTGTCGATCAGAAGATCCAAACGCCCGGTAATCGCTTCGGCGCGGGTGCGGATCAGCTCCACCGTCACAGAGGCAGGCAAACCGGCCTGCAATTCGGCGGCGACCTGTTCCACCCGCTCCTGTATCGCGATGGCATCGCCCCGGTCAGATCGGTCGACGCGGATCGACATCGCCGGATCGGCCCCCACGAAAAAGCTGCGTTCGCGGTCCACGCCTTGGGTACGCACCAGCGCGACATCCCCGATGGTCAGCTTTGACCCGTCAGGATTGGAGCGCAGAACAATGCCGGCGATTTCGCCCGCGCTGCGTTTGGCCGTCCCTGTCCGGACCCTCGCGTTGGCCCCGCTCACATCGCCCGCCGGATCGGCATCGACCTCGGCGGCAATGGCGCTGGCAATGTCGGCCATAGAAATGTCAAAGGCGATCAACTTGGCCGAGGGCACCTCGACCAAAGTCTCTGGCGCAGCGACGCCTTGGATGGTTGTCCGCGTGACGCCCGCCGCAAAGAGACGCGTCACAAATTCATCCGCAAACCGTCCAAGCTGCGCAGGCGCAATCGGGCCGGTGATCACCACATCCGTGACCCTGTCGCGCCAGGCACCGCGCCGCACGGTGGGATCTTCGGCATCGTCGGGCAGCGTGGTTATGGCATCGACCGCCGTCTGCACATCCGCCGCGGCGCGGGCCATGTCCCAGCCCGGCTCAAAATCCAGTGTCACAACAGCGCGCCCTTCGCGCGAGGTGCTGTTGGAACTTTCGACACCCTCAACACCCAGCAAAGCAGGCTCCAACACCTGCACGATGGCCTCGTCCACATCTTCGGCCCCGGCCCCGCTCCATAGGGTGGTCACGGAGACATTGTCGATGATCACATCAGGAAAAAACTGTGCGCGCATGTTGGGCGCGGCGGCAAATCCGGCCACCAAGAGCACCACCAGCAAGAGGTTCGCCGCCGTGGCGTGGCGGGTGAAATAGGACAGGATACCCCCTGCGGCAGATCCAATGGGCCGTGCCATAGCTAGCCCCCCATGCGGCTTTCAATCCGGGCCACCATGCGGGCCGGCACCTGCGGTTTTGACAATTGTGCCAGCACCCGCGCCTTGGCCTCTTTTGGCATCCGCTTGTTGCCCTCGACAAAGGCCACAAGACGGGCGCGGCGTTCCTCGGTCAGTTCCAGCATTTCCGGTTGGTCCGGCGGCGCAGTGGCCGCGCCATCCGCGCCGCGACGCAATGGTTTCACAGCAATCCCTGCGCCCAGCAGGGGCGAGCGCGCCTCGACCACTTCACGCCCCAGGATCGGGCCGCGTACCAGCACATCATCACCCTGATTGCGCAGCACCGTGACCTTCACGGCCTCCAGCCGGTCTTCGTCGTCCAGCACCAGAACCTCGCCGCCTGCGTCCACCGCTGAGGCTGGCAGGCGGACCACATCGGGCAACGCCGGTTCGCGCACTTGAACGGTCACAAAATCACCGGGTTTGAACCCCGGCGCACTGCCCAGCGCAGCAAAGATCAAACGCCCCGTCGATCCCTCGCCCGCCGCCGCAGCGGCGCGGCTGATACGGCCTTTTGCCGTCAAATCCACACCTGCCACATCCAAAATCACGTCCACATCTGCCTTGATCAACCCGCCCTGATCATCCAGCAATCGCGCGAATTGCGCGGTCGACAACCGGAAAGACACCTCAAGGTCATCGGGATCAATCAGCTCTGCCAACCGCTCGTTTGCAGAGACCAAGCGCCCCACCACGACATTGGTCGAAGACAATGTGCCATCAAAGGGCGCGGTCAAAGTGGTATCCTCAAGCCGCCGCCGCGCCTCGGCCAGCGCGATGCGCGAGCGTGCCAATCCTGTTGCGGCCTGATCCACACGGGTTTGTCCCTGCGCCAGCGCCTGCCGCCGTGACAGCACCGCCTGCTGCGCGGCTGAGACCGCCAGCTCGGCTGTTTCGGTGGCCGCTGTGGTGCCAACGCCCCGCTCGGCCAGATCCTGTTGCCGGACAAGAGCGCGTTCGCGCAAAGCGGCCTGATCTTCCGCTGCAGCCAGTTCATCGCGTGCCAATGCAAGGTTGCGGTCCGCGTCACGTACAGCCGCTTCGGCATCGGCAAGATCATTGGACGCCCGGTCCACCGCAGATTGCGCATCTGCCGGGTCGAGCTGCACCAGCTCTTGCCCGGCCACAACTGTGCCGCCGTCCTCAAAGCCGTCAGCCAAGCCGATCACCCGGCCACTGCCCGCGGCACGAAGCTCCAGCAACCGGCGGCTTTGCACTTCGCCAAAGCTTTGCAAAACCGGCACAACCGTCTGCGCCCGCGCCGTTTGAACATTGACCGCAAATACCCGCTCTCGCGGGGGGGGGGCTTTCGCCTCATCGGCGAGGCGTTCGCGCAGGGCACCGCCCACCAAAGACACGGCATAAGCCAGCAGGCCAAACGTCAGCGCCGCCAGAAACAAACCGATCATGCTTTGTCTTAGAAACCGCATCTTTATCCCATCACCTGCGGACATGCGCCGCCCAACTAACCTAGTGGCATGCCCACAAATGCCAAGTCACAAGATGATACGGGGTCCAGCGCTATTTCCGTCGCTTGTGTTCATCCAAACGTGGCATGATTTCTACAAAATTGCAGGGCCGGTGCCGATAATCGAGCTGTTTGCACAAGATCTCGTCCCATGCATCCTTGCAGGCCCCCGGTGATCCCGGCAGCGCAAAAAGATAGGTGCCATTGGACACGCCGCCCGTGGCGCGGCTTTGCACGGCGGAGGTGCCGATCTTTTGCATCGATACGATGGTAAAGACCGTGCCAAAGGCTTCTATCTCTTTTTCGTAAACATCGCGGTGCGCCTCAACGGTCACATCGCGGCCTGTCAAACCGGTGCCGCCGGTGCTGATCACCACATCAATATCGCCGTCGGCGCACCATGTCCGCAACTGGTCCGCGATCAATTTGCGTTCGTCGCGCACGATGTTGCGCTCTTTCAGGATATGCCCAGCCGCCTCGATCCGCGCGGCCAGAACATCGCCTGACTTGTCATCGGCAAGGGCGCGTGTGTCCGACACGGTCAGTACCGCGATGCGGACCGATACAAATTCCATGGTTTCGTCAATTCTGCTCATGTTCGCTCCATCAGGGCCAATCGCGCCGCAAGCGCGACAAAAATACCGCTGGTGATCCAGCTCAACGCGCGACTGCCCGAGGCCACGCGCCGCCCGACACCGCCCGCAAAAACGCCCACAGCGGCGTTGATGAAAAAGCCGAACAGCCCGATGATCGACCCGAAGATGAGGAATTGCAGCAAGACGCTGCCCGCCTCGGGTTTCACAAACTGTGGTAAGAACGCCAGCACAAAGAAGATCAGCTTTGGGTTGGTCAGGTTCACGATAAAACCCGTTGCAAAGGCTCGCGCAGGACGCAGCGCCGCCGCCTTTTGTTTGGCTCCAGCATGGCTGCGCAGGGATTGCACCGCCAGGAACAGCAGATAGGTCACACCAGCCCAGCGGATCGCGTCAAAGGCCCAGGGCAACGCGGCGATCACCGCACCAAGGCCCAGGCCCGCCAGCAAAACATGCACCATGGATCCCGCCGAGATCCCCGCGCTCGCCGCCACCGCCGCCCTTGGCCCAGAGCGCAACCCCTGCCCGAGACAAAACATCATATCCGCCCCCGGCGTCAGGTTCAGCGCCAGAGAGGCAGGCACAAATGCGGCCAGGGTCAGCAGGTCAATCATCCTTTCAACCGCCCCTTCAGGCTAAGCAAATCTGCCCAAGCCTCGCGCTTGGCATCTGTATTACGCAGCAGGTAGGCCGGGTGGAACATCGGGATAACGGGTAGGCCCGCCACCTCAGCCCATTGGCCGCGCAAACGGGTGATCCCGCGTTTGTTCAGCAGCGCCTGACAGGCATGAGCGCCCACTGCGACCAGCACCTTAGGCTTGGCCAGCACGATATGCCGCATCAAGAACGGGCGCATCATAGCGATCTCTTCGGGCTTGGGGTCGCGGTTTTGCGGTGGCCGCCAAGGCAGAACATTGGTGATATAGATCGGCGCGGCCTCATTGGACCTGCCCATATCAATTGCGGCGAACATCCGATCCAGCAATTGACCGGCGCGGCCCACAAACGGCTTGCCAGCACGGTCTTCGTCCCGGCCCGGCGCCTCGCCCACGATCATCACAGCCGCCCCGGCGATGCCGTCGGAAAACACAAGATTACGTGCGCCTTTCCTAAGCTCACAAAGCTCGAACCGTGCCAAAGCGTCTTGCAGCTCTGGCAGGGTCTGCGCGGCCTGCGCGGTCCTTTCGGCCTCAGCAACGGCATCCACTTCGACGGGAGCGGCAATACCCGGTTTGATCGCTGCGACCGCTGGCTTGGGCTTTTCAATCGCGGCGGGCACTTCATAGCGGTTGACCGGCGCATCGCAGATCGCATCGGTCGCGCCCAGTTCGACCTGCCAATCCAGCAAGGCCAGATCGTGATGAAAGTTCACTGATTCCATGGCCCCAACTTACGCCTCTGGCCAGGGGAACCAAAACCCCTGTTCGACATGCGGCAATTTGCGCGGGCACTGGTGCCTGCTGCAGCAATCACCTTGCCGCGCAGGGCAATGCCCGCCTATAAGGCCGCAACGCTGCAAAAGGGTCTGCCCATGTCCTTCCCCCACCGTCATCTGCTTGGCATTGAGCCGCTGTCACCGCCGGATATCACTGCTATTTTGGACCGCGCCGATTTCTATGCGGATCTGAACCGGCAGGCGGACAAGCACAATGACGTGCTGGCGGGCATGACCCAGATCAACATGTTCTTTGAAAACTCGACCCGCACCCAGGCCAGTTTCGAGATCGCGGGCAAACGCCTTGGCGCGGATGTGATGAATATGGCGATGCAGGCCTCATCGATCAAAAAGGGTGAGACACTGATTGATACGGCTCTGACCTTGAATGCGATGCATCCCGACCTTCTGGTGGTACGCCACCCGCAATCGGGCGCGGTGGACCTGCTGGCGCAAAAGGTGAACTGCGCCGTGCTGAACGCCGGTGACGGGCGCCACGAACACCCAACCCAGGCCTTGTTGGATGCGCTGACCATCCGCCGCGCAAAGGGCCGCCTGCACCGTCTGTCCATCGCGATTTGCGGCGATATTGCCCACAGCCGCGTGGCACGCTCCAACATCATGTTACTGGGCAAGATGGAAAACCGCATCCGCCTGATCGGCCCGCCCACCTTGATGCCCGCCCAAATCGGCGAATTTGGCGTCGAAGTGTTTGACGACATGGCCGAGGGATTGAAGGACGTAGATGTGGTGATGATGCTACGCCTTCAGAAAGAACGCATGGATGGCGGGTTCATCCCTTCAGAGCGCGAATATTACCACCGCTACGGGCTGGACGCAGAGAAACTGGCCCATGCCAAACCCGATGCGATCGTGATGCACCCTGGCCCAATGAACCGCGGTGTCGAGATTGACGGCACCCTCGCAGATGACATCAACCGAAGCGTGATTCAGGACCAGGTCGAGATGGGCGTGGCCGTTCGTATGGCCGCAATGGACCTGCTTGCACAAAACATTCGGAACGCACGGGCGGCCTAGGCGTTGTGTTCGTGGACCCGGACACACCAAAGGAGCAGCGACATGAGGACGATTGATATCCCCCGCAACGAACACGGGCAGGTCAGGGTGTTCTCGGTCTCGCTGCCAGATGGTGCGGCGGAAACGCTTGAGAACCCCGGATCGCTGTCGACAATGCTCGGTGCTGAGGTAGACCCCAAAGGTGTTGAGGTCATCCGTATATCTGATCTCGACCAGCTCGGGTTGCTGGGCTATCTGCGCGAGGGTGTTGACGTGCAATCCGAAGCACTGGACCGCGACGCGGCAAAACTGGCCGCGCTGGAGGGATGGGTGATGTTGGTCTATTCCACCGCATTTCGCGGGGAAGCGGCCGTGTTGAACCCTGCATTGCAACTGACACTGATCGGCACCTACGGTCGCACAAAATCTGCCCCGCCCGAAAGCCCACTGACCAGCGAAGCCGCCGCGCCTTATACCGGACACGCGCAGACCACACCGCCAAATCCTGCGGACGGGCGCGGCGCCGGCGCGATGGTGGTGGCCGGGCTAATCGTTCTGGGCGCTTTGATCCTGTGGTGGCTGCTTTAACGCGGGCCGCGCCACTGGCGCAGCCATCTGCATTCCGCTAAACCTTTGTCATGCAAGAACCCAAACCCGATCCCAAAATGTCCGGCCGCATCGCGATGATCGCGTTGTTGGTGGCCTTTGGCGTGGTCGGTATGATGCTGTGGATCGGGTAGAGCCCATTGCGCAATGGCGGCCCGCACCCAAAGCCAGCCTGCGCCGTATCGCAATTGTCACCGCACTGACCGCGCTTGGCCTGCAACTGCCTGCAATTTTTGCGCTGGCCCTTCCCGGCGCCCCTTATAAGGAGTTCCTGCAATTTGGCTCAGGCTGGTCATTGCTTGCGACGGCCGGTTTCGTCGGTGTCTTTGCCATCGAAGATTTGGCCGCGTGGCGCAAGCGTCGTCATGAGATCTGGAAATTGACGAGTGCGGCGTTGATCTACGACGGCCCCGAAGGCCATGGGCAGGTCACGCTGAGCGATATCAAGTTCTTGCGCAGACAATGGCTGTCGCGTGTTGTCGTGACTTTGCAAAACGGCCAGTCGGTTGTGATCCGCGATCTGGCCCAGCCCGCCGACGTTGTCGCAACAATCAAGGCGGCCCAAGCCGCGCTTTGAGAATTGTTCGCCACATCCCCCTTGGTTTGAACCCGTTTTTCAGGCAAGAGGGCGCAACTCCACTGCACGAAGGCCCGCCATGACCCTGCATTTCACCAATGCCAAGCTGATTGACCCAGACGCCGGACAGATCATCACCGGCGGTTTGACGGTTTCAGAGGGAAAAATACTGCAAATTGGCGAAGATAAGGCCCCGAAGGGGGCTGACGTCATCGACTGTGGCGGCCATTGCCTTGCCCCCGGTATCGTCGATCTGGGTGTCAAAGTCTGCGAGCCGGGTGAGCGCCACAAGGAAAGCTACCGCTCTGCCGGCTTGGCCGCGGCGGCAGGGGGCGTGACCACCATGATCACCCGCCCTGACACCGAACCGGCGATCGACAGCCCCGAAGTTCTGGAATTTGTCACCCGCCGCGCCAATGAGGCCGCGCCCGTAAATGTCGTTCCGATGGCTGCCCTGACCAAGGGGCGGCAGGGCCGGGAGATGACCGAAATCGGGTTCTTGATGGATGCGGGTGCCGCCGCCTTTACCGATTGTGATCACGTGGTCACAGACACCAAAGTCTTTGGCCGCGCTTTGACCTATGCCCGCAGCCTTGGCGCATTGGTCATTGCCCACCCGCAAGAGCCGATCCTGAGCAAGGGCGCCGCCGCCACCTCGGGCAAATTTGCCTCGCTGCGCGGCTTGCCTGCTGTCTCGCCTATGGCAGAGCGAATGGGGCTGGACCGCGACATCGCCCTGATCGAAATGACCGGGGCAAAATATCACGCGGACCAGATCACCACCGCCCGCGCCCTGCCCGCGCTGGAACGGGCCAAGGCCAACGGGCTGGACATCACGGCGGGCGTAGGCATCCACCATCTGACGCTCAATGCGCTGGACGTGGCGGATTATCGAACCTTCTTCAAACTGAAACCTCCCCTGCGCGACGAAGACGACCGCCTTGCGGTCGCCGAAGCTGTCGCCAGCGGATTGATCGATATCATCTGTTCGATGCACACCCCGCAGGACGAAGAATCGAAGCGCCTGCCCTTCGAAGAGGCCGCTTCCGGCGCGGTGGGGCTAGAGACTTTTTTGCCCGCCGCCATGCGTCTGGTCCATGCGGACGTCATGGATCTGCCGACGCTATGGCGTGCTATGTCACTGAACCCGGCGAAGCGACTTGGCCTTCCCTCGGGGCGGCTGCAGGCCGGTGCCCCTGCCGATCTGGTTCTGTTCAACCCCGATGCACCTTTTGTCATGGACCGCAGCACACTGCGTTCCAAGTCCCTGAACACGCCATTTGACGGAATGCGGATGCAGGGTAAGGTGCTGAAAACCTTTGTTGCAGGCAATTGCGTATTTGAGGCTCAATAATGCCAGAGATCATCTCTTCTCCTCTTGTTCTGACCCTTTGGGCACTGCTGGGTTATCTGATCGGGTCCATACCGTTTGGCATGATCCTCGCCCGTTTGATGAATCTGGGAAACCTGCGGGAGATCGGGTCTGGCAACATCGGCGCGACCAATGTCTTGCGCACCGGGAACAAGACCGCCGCGGCGTTGACCCTGCTGTTTGACGGTGGCAAAGGCGCGGTGGCCGTCCTGCTGGCCCGCGCAATGGTCGGCGAGGACGCCGCGCAGATTGCTGCCATTGCTGCAATGCTCGGCCATTGCTATCCGATATGGCTGCGGTTCAAGGGCGGCAAAGGTGTGGCGACTCTGCTGGGCCTGCTGCTGGCGCTCGCTTGGCCTGTCGGAGTCGGCTGTTGCATCGCTTGGCTGATCGGCGCGTTCAGTACACGGATCTCATCCATGGGCGCTTTGGCTGCGGCGGCAGCATCGACCTTTCTAATGGTCTTGCTCAACTTTGGCCATATGGTCCTGTTGGGCGTGGCCCTGACCCTGCTGATTTACTGGCGACACCGGGCCAATATCAAACGTATCAGGTCCGGTGAGGAACCCAAGATCGGCCAAAAGGGGTGACACCCCCGGATGACGTCGCGGCCTGCCTCGACGCCATTCCCATGGGCGCGAATACCGGACGTTACGGAGGGCGCCGCTATCTGGTCACCCGCAGCAAGTTCGCGACCGGAAAATCACAAAAGCTGGTGGCGCAGGAATTGGGCGGACCGGACTATATCAGCTTGAACTTTTACACACTCAAGGATGGTCCCCGGCTTTACCCTTGCGAAATGCCCGCTGAAAAGGTCATCTCGTTCTTGCGCGGCTACCGCCCTGACCTGAAAGACCCGACATGACCGACGTAAACCTTCCCGTGATCCTCTTTGCCGCCTTCATTGCCGCAGGCAGCCCCGGCCCGGCCACTTTGGCCATTGCAGGTACATCCATGTCATCGGGACGCCAGTCCGGACTGGCGTTGGCCTCGGGCGTGACCACCGGATCGTTCATGTGGTCCATCGCGGCGGCCTTTGGCCTTGGCGCGGTGATGTCCGCCAATGTCTGGGTGTTTGAGGTCGTGCGCTATGTCGGCGCGGCCTACCTGATGTGGCTGGCCGTGAAATCCGCCCGCGCCGCCTGGATGGGCAACAAGATCACAACCAGACCGCTGCCCAAGACCACCCCGCGCCGTGCCTATGCCAAGGGGCTGGCCCTGCACCTGACCAATCCCAAAGCGGTATTGTTCTTTGGGGCGCTTTACGCCATCGGTATCCCGCCCGGCACTGCGCCCAGCGCCTTGATCACCGTGATCGCAGCGGTCGGCTTGCAAAGCCTGCTGATGTTCCACCTCTATGCGCTGATCTTTTCCTCCGCGCCAATGACCGCCGCATACACCCGCGCCAAACGCGGGTTTGAGGGGTTCTTTGCACTGGCCTTTGGCGCAATCGCAATCAAGGTTCTCACGACGCGGGTAGGTTAAACGCGGCGGTTAGTAACTGTATTCCGCATAAATCCGGTCCAGATCGCCACCCCATTTGCCGTTGTAATCGGCCAGCAACTCATCCGCAGGCACCTTGCCGCTTTCGATGCTTTCCTTCAGCGCATTCAGGAAATGGGTCTCATCCGGAACCAGACCACCTGCACCGGTACGGCGGCGCGCGCGCAGCCCCATATCCGACAGCATCACCGCCTCATGGGCGATGTCATGCATTTTGATGCCTTCCACTTCGGCTTGCAAACCATCCACCGAAGCGGCAATGCGCAGGGCATCGCGCTGTTCCGGCGTCCACCCCTTGACCAGATCCCACGCCGCATCCAGCGCGTTTTGATCATACATCAAACCAACCCAGAATGCCGGCAATGCGCAAAGCCGCCGCCAAGGGCCACCATCGGCCCCGCGCATCTCGATAAATTTCTTCATCCGCGCTTCCGGGAAGGCGGTTGTCAGATGATCGGCCCAATCGCTGAGCGTTGGTGTTTCGCCTGGCAAGGCAGGCAATTTGCCTTCCATGAAATCGCGGAAAGACATGCCAAGCGCGTCGATATACTGACCATCGCGATAGACGAAATACATCGGCACATCGAGCGCGTAATCCACCCAGCGCTCAAAGCCGAAGCCATCTTCAAACACAAATGGCAACATGCCTGTGCGGGCGGCGTCCAGATCCCGCCAAACCCGGCTGCGCCAGGATTTGTGGCCATTGGGCTTGCCCTCAAAGAAGGGTGAATTGGCAAACAGGGCGGTCGCCACCGGCTGCAAGGCCAGCGCCACACGCATCTTTTTGATCATGTCGGCCTCGGACCCGAAATCAAGGTTGACCTGCACCGTACAGGTCCGGCGCATCATCACCCGGCCCATGGTGCCAACCTTGGTCATATAATCGTTCATCAACTTGTAGCGGCCCTTGGGCATCAAATCCATCTGTTCATGGGTCCATACCGGGGCCGCGCCCAGACCAATCCAGCCAACGCCGATCTCATCGGCCACATCCTTGACCTGCCGCAAATGAGTGTTCACCTCGTCACAAGTCTCGTGAATGGTCTCGACCGGCGCACCGGACAATTCCAACTGGCCGCCCGGCTCAAGCGAGATATTGGCGCCGTCTTTCTCAAGCCCGATCAACTTGCCACCCTCTTCGACGGGTGCCCAATTGTGCCTGTCTCGCAGCCCTTCGAGCATCACGCGAATGGACCGCTCTCCCTCATATGGCAGTGGCAAAAGCGTGTCTTTGCAATAGCCAAACTTCTCGTGCTCAGTGCCGATCCGCCAATCTTCTTTGGGTTTACACCCATCCGCCAGATATTGTGCAAGCTGGTCGCGATGTTCGATCGGGCCACCGCCGGATTGAGGAATGGACATATTGAAGGCTCCGATATTGGCTCTGTGCTTCCGCAGGGATGCGGGGAATTGCGAGGGGTGTCAATGCAGCAGCTGTGGGTTTTGCCCCGGCGGACCGCGCCGCCAGATCACAACCGCTTGATGGGAATTTGCGTTGAGCATGCTCAGCATCCGTTCGGTCCGCAGTCCCGGCAGCGTCGCAAATGCATCAAAAAGCGCCTCGGCTCCCGCTGCATTCACCGGGATCAGCAAGGCTGGCTGGCCCCGCTGGGTCAGCCGCCAATGGGCCGGAAACATCGCCCCATCAAGGGTCAGGCTGTCCATCTCGCGCAAAGCCACGGTGCCGCCAGTCAATGGGCCAAAATAGCTCACCTGCCCTTCGTCCACCTGCACTGCGCCCGCGCCGCCATCTGCGCCGCGAAACCGCCCGCGTTGAATGCCCAGCCAAGCCAATGCAACACCGCCAAGGATCAATGCATAGCCGGGTATCGCCAGCAACAGCCCCGGCCCTGCCACCATCCAGATACCGATCAGGAAAATCCCAGCCGCCGCGATCACCTCGCGCCACCGCCAAAGTTGTGCCCGCGCTTCTGGTCTGAAAAAACTCATCGCAAACCGCCCATCTTCATTTGGCTAAAAAACCTTCGCGGGGGTCTGGGGGTGTGAAACTCCCAGCGCCTGTAAAGAATGCTGTGCTCTCACGTCCAATCCCCCATCGACTGCTGCCAAAGCGTCATCGCCGCCACCGCCGCGGTATCCGCACGCAAGATCCGCGGGCCAAGCCGCACCGCATGGGCCGCCTCTAGCCGTTGTAGACGTCCACGTTCCCGTTCTGAAAACCCGCCTTCGGGGCCGATCAGGATCGCCCATGGACCGGTATCACCATCCGCCAGCCCCACCGCGCCGCCAGTGGTTGCCAGCGCCTCATCACAAAACATGATCCGTCGTTCGGGGCCCCAGCCGTCCAGCAACCTGTCAAACTTCACAGCCTCGGCGACCTCAGGCACAAATGTGCCGCCACATTGCTCAGCTGCCTCAACCGCATGGGCTTGCAGCCGGTCGCGCTGCACCCGTCCGGCATTGGTGAATTCCGTCATCACCGGCACGATCCGCGCCGCGCCCATTTCGGCGGCCTTTTCCACGATGAAATCGGTGCGGGCCTTTTTGATCGGGGCAAACATCAGCCACAAATCGGGCGGCATCTGCAAATCCCGCGTCTGCGCGTCACAGGCCATCACGCCGCCCCGCTTGCCCGCCTCCATCACATCCGCCCGCCATTCGCCGTCACGGCCATTGAACAACAAGACCTGCGCCCCAACAGCAAGCCGCATCACCCCAAAAAGGTAATGCGCCTGCGCTTTGTCCAAAGGAACCGATTGCCCCGGCCCCAGTGGGTGATCTACATAAAGTCTGATTTTTGCACTCATGGGCCAAGATATATGCAAGACCACCCGCCTTCGCCAGATGCACCGGACGATCAAACTGTGGCAGACGCCGCCGCGGATAACTGGGTGGACAAATATGCGCCCGCCGCGGCCCGCCCCTATCTGCAGCTCAGCCGCGCAGATCGGCCCATCGGCACATGGCTCTTGTTGTTGCCGTGCTGGTGGGGGCTGACCCTGGCGATCCTGTTTGATCAATCCCCCCGCTGGGAGGATCTGTGGATCTTTGTCGGCTGCGGCCTGGGCGCTTGGCTGATGCGTGGCGCGGGCTGCACGTGGAATGACATCACCGACCGGAAATTTGACGCGCAGGTTGCCCGCACGCGGTCGCGGCCCATTCCGTCGGGGCGTGTCACTGCGCGGCAAGCATTGGTATGGATGTTTGCGCAGATCATTCTGGCCGCAATGATCCTCTTTACCTTCAACCACGCGGCCATCTCGCTTGGCGTTTTGTCCCTGATCCCTGTGGTGGTCTACCCCTTTGCCAAGCGCTTTACATGGTGGCCGCAGGTGTTTCTGGGTATCGCATTCAACTGGGGCGCATTGCTGGTCTGGACCGCCCACACCGGAAGCCTCGGATCACCTGCCCTGTTGCTTTATGGCGCTGGCATCGCCTGGACGCTGTTCTACGATACGATCTATGCCCACCAGGACACCGAAGATGACGCGCTGATCGGCGTCAAATCCACCGCCCGCCTTTTTGGCGAGAACACGTCACAATGGTTGCGCAGGTTCTTGATGGCCACTGTCGGCCTGATGGGACTGGCCGTGGTCTTTGCCGCTTTGCCCAATGCCTCCGTTCTGGCGATGGTTATTGCCCTTGCCGGACCTTGGGCGATGGGATGGCATATGGCGTGGCAATTGCGCGGGCTCGACATCCATGATCCCGCAAAAATGCTGCAGCTTTTTCGCGTCAACCGCGATACCGGCATGATCCCGCTTGTGTTTTTTGCCGCAAGCCTGCTGGCGTGATTGCACCCCCGCGCCTGCGGGCGTATCAAAGGCTGACCTTGAACTGTACAGAAGTTGACGCATGCGCCTGTCCGCTCTTTTGATCATCAGCCTGACATTTACCGCCGCGGCGGTTGTTTCGCTGGTTGCCGCCAACTTTTCCGTCAAACTGATCGAGGAATCCTCCGAAATCGGGGTGCGCGACGCTCTGGATGCCAATTCAATGACCTGGGCCGAAGTGCAGGCGGACGGGCTGCAAGTCACGCTTTCGGGTATTGCCCCAACAGAGGCGATCCGCTTTCACGCGCTGACCACAGCGGGATCCATTGTCGATGCAGCACGCGTCATCGACGAGATGGAGGTCGAAGCGCAAGCCGCCATCGCGCCTCCGCGCTTTTCTGCCGAAGTCCTGCGCAACGACAGCGGTATTTCAATCATCGGCCTGGTGCCCACAAGCACGGACCGCGCCGCCACGGTCAAGCGGTTTACCAAAGTGGCCGGGGACGCCGAAGTCACCGATCTGCTTGAGGCGGCTGATTACCCTGCCCCGCCCGGTTGGGAAGAGGCATTGGCCTTTGCGATCAACGCCATTGCCCAATTGCCCCGCGCCAAGGCGTCAGTAGAGGCCGGTCATGTGTCGATCACCGCCATTTCCGACAGCCCGGAGGCCAAAGCCGCAATCGAGGCCAAGCTGCGCCGTGCCGCGCCGCCAAGTTTGACCCTGGTCTTGGACATCGCCGCGCCGCGCCCGGTGATCACGCCTTTTGCCCTGCGCTTTGGCATTGACGAAAACGGCGCCCGTTTTGATGCCTGTTCTGCCGACACCGAAGAGGCCCGGATCCGCATTCTGGCGGCAGGCACCCGCGCGGGTGTCAGCGGCACCGCCCGTTGCACCGTTGGCCTTGGCGTGCCGAGCCCCAATTGGGCCAAGGCCGTTACGCAGGCCATCGACGCCGTGCAGCGGCTTGAGGGCGGCTCAGTCACATTTGCCGACGCTGACATCACACTTGTTGCCTTGCCCGGCTCCGATCAGGCCCAATTCGACCGCGTGGTCGGAGAGCTTGAAAACAGCCTGCCAGAAGTATTTGCCTTGCGGGCCAAACTGCCCAAATTGGAAGACCCCAATGCCGGCCCGCCCGAATTCACCGCGACCCTCAGCCCCGAGGGCCAAGTACAACTGCGCGGCCGGGTCAGCGATCAAACCCTGCGTGAACTGGCCGACAGCTATGCCAAGGCGCGGTTCGGCTCTGACAAAGTTTACACAGCGGCCCGGATCGCCGAAAACCTGCCTGGCGATTGGACGCCGCGCGTCCTGACCGGCCTTGAGGCGCTTGCCGCGCTTAACAACGGTGCAGTGACGGTCACGCCGGATAGCCTTTCGGTGACGGGCAATACCGGCAACCCGGATGCAAGCACCGAGATTGCCTCGCTCTTGTCGGACAAACTTGGCGAAGGGGCGGATTACAAGATTGACGTGACCTATCAGGAAAAACTTGACCCGGTGCTGGGCCTGCCCACTCCGGATGAGTGCGAGGCCGAGATTGGCGAAGTGCTGAAGGTTGGTAAGATCAACTTTGAGCCTGGCAGCGCGACCATTGACGCCTCCGCCCTTGGCACGATGGATGATATCGCAGAAATTCTGAAACGCTGCGGCGATCTGCCATTGGAAATCCAAGGACACACGGACAGCCAGGGCCGCGAAAGCATGAACCTCGCCCTGAGCCAAAGCCGGGCGGAATCGGTCCTGAACGAATTGCGCGCGCGCCGTGTTTTGACCGGCTCTTTCACCGCCAAGGGCTATGGTGAGGCCACTCCCATCGCCGACAACAAGACCGAGGCGGGCCGTGAAGAGAACCGGCGCATTGAATTCAAGCTGATCCGCCCCGATACCGTCGCCATTCCCGAAGAAACAACGCTGGAAAGTGTCGCGGAATCGGGCGATACACCGGAAGCATCCGACGCAGAAGGCACATCCGATGAGCAGAACTGAATTTGTCCTCGCCACCGCGATTATTCTTTTTGTTGCGTTTTGTCTGGGCTGGTTTGCCAATTGGCTTTTGCACCGCTTCACCCGCGTGGCCGCCGGTGATGTCGAACAGCTAGACCGGATGAGCCAGGAACTGCACGAAGCCGAAGAGACCCGCGATCAGGCGATCACGTATCTGCAGCAACGTGAGGCAGAACTGACCAACCAACTGTCACAGACAGAGGCCGAATTGCGGGCCGCAATGGACGGATTGCGCGATGCCCGGCACGAAGCAGAAGAAATGCGCGCCTATATAGATCGCCAGAAGGGCGCCTGAGCGCAGCACCGCTGACGCGCACCACAGCCATCCGATCAGAGCAGTTTCACTTGATCAGTCTTTTCTGCACTTCCGGGTCAGGAACAAAACACAGGTTCGCCGTTCCGAACCAGCGATACCGGTTGCGCGCTACAAATCGGTAAAGGACGTTCCGCACTGGACGGGGAAGAATCAGAACAACGCTTAAGCTGCGCCAAATACCACCGAGTCGCCGTCCAACACGCGCCAGCGCTTCCAACGAGGAATAGGCGCGCCCGTCTTCCAGAAAAAGCCATGAATTTGGATCTTCCGGGTCGAGGCCATAATGCCGCATCAATGCAGCGCCCAGATCCGATTGCAGAGGGATAATGCGAAATGCGCCTTGATGATCATTGTGCGCAATCCACATAGCACCACGTGCGCAAAGGGCACAGTTTGCGTCCATGACACAGACTGGCCCCTCATCAGAAAACGCCGGGATTTCCGGCGCATCCCGATAGGAAATTTGAGTGTTTCTTAATGTCATGGCCGCACATGTGCCGTGCATGATCGCAAAAATCAACAACTTTTGGTTGTTTTCTATTTGACAACTGCAAGACTAACGGTTGGCGGGCTCAAGCGACCGTCAAACAGGCACATTTCGCATGATGTGCCACATGGGCCGATGTGCTGCCCATCATCAGAGCGGTCAAATTGCCCAAGCCGCGGCGCCCAGTCACAATCAGGTCTGCGCCAACCGCATTGGCGCAATCCAGCATATCATGGGCCGGATCACCGCCGCCCACATGTGGCGTCAGCTTGGGACCACCCGCCGCGTCAGCAACGGCTTGCGCCTGCGCGAACACTTTGTCAGAGGCTTCTTTGATCTCTTCGGGTTTGGGCATGGTCGTCGCCACATGATAGCCCGCCACAGCACCCAGTGCGAAAGCAACCGTTTCATGTACCGGCGTATGCGACAGATGCACTACTGAGCCGTATTTCTGCGCGAGGTCGCAGGCCACTTTCAATGCATTTTTCGACGGCTCGGACCCGTCAAAACCGACTACGATATTGCTAAACATATCTCATCTCCCTTTTGATCTGTTGTCATAAGTATGCCGCAAGAAAGGCCGCATCACCTTGATCCACATCAACAGAGATTTACCATATATATTTCAGGTACTTGCGCCTTACCAACGACCAAGTGCGTCCTCGTCTTCATCCTTTGACGCAACCCAATCAGCCCCCTGCGCGGTGACTTCACGCTTCCAGAACGGGGCGCGCGATTTGAGGTAATCCATCAAGAACTCCGCCGCCTCAAATGCATCCTTGCGATGCCGCGCGGCGGTTGCAACCATCATGATCATTTCACCGGGGTACAGTGGCCCGTAGCGGTGGATCACCAGAACATCCCCCAGCGAAAACCGTTCAACAGCCGTCTGGGCCATCTCGCGCAGGGCGCTTTCGGTCATTCCGGGGTAATGTTCGATTTCCATGACCTTGAGCGGATCATCCGGCAGGTCACGCACAACACCGGTAAAGGTCACAATCGCGCCCATATCGGTGCGGCCCTGCGCAAAGTCCGTGCTTTCCTTGCCCAGATCAAACGGCGCTTCCTGAACCGAGATACGCATCCGTCAGCCGCCTGTCATCGGCGGGAAAAAGGCCACTTCGCGCACACCATCCAGCGGGGCGTCAAAATCTGCCAAGGTCTGATCGACCGCAACGCGCAGCGCGGTCAGATCAGAGAACGCCAGATCATATCGGTCTTCACGGGCCCGCAGTTCGGCGACGAGATCCGCAACCGTCCGGGCCTCGGTTTCGATCTTTTCGCGCGGCAGGCCAATGCGTTCGCGGACCCATGCGAAATACAAAACGTCCATTATTGCCCCTCCCGAAGATGCGGCAGCGCCTTACGCAGATAGTCAAATCCAGTGATCGCCGTCAGCGCCGCAGCGATCCACAGCAGCCAAAGACCAAGCCATCCGGCCCACTCCATGCCTTCCAGCTTCCAGCGCAGGCCGAGTACATCCTCTTCTTCACCGTTCAGCACCGCATCTATCATCGTTTCATCCATGCCAAATACGGACATGCCGAGGTAATGCTCAAACACCCCTTGGGCAAAGAGCACGGTGATCGCGGTCATCTGAAAGGTCGTCTTCCATTTGGCCAACTGCGTGACCTTCAGCGTCCCCGCCACATCGCCAAGGAATTCGCGCAGGCCCGAGACAAAAACCTCCCTAAACAAGATCACGGTGGAGGGCAGGATCAGCCAGGGCGACCAGCTTGAGAATGCAATGATCACCATCAGCGCGATGACCACCATCGCTTTGTCCGCGATCGGGTCAAGCATTGCGCCCAGTTTGGTTTCCTGTTTCCACGCCCGCGCCAGATAGCCGTCAAACCAATCTGTGATCGCCGCAGACAGGAACAGGATCAGCGCGAACCAATCCGCATAGGGCCGGGTGAAATACAAAAACATCACCGCGACGCCGGGCGCAGCGACCAGACGCAAGACAGTCAGGATATTGGGCAGATTCCACTTCATGTCGGCACCCTACAGTGACCTTTCGGGACGTAAAAGCATCAAGATTGCCGCAAAGGCAGCCAATGGCCCCGCGCCGCTACCCGCGTTCATGGAAATAGGCGTAAATCGTTTCGGCCAAAGCGTCAGAAACACCATCAACGGCCTTGAGATCGCTTAACGCTGCGCGGCCAACCGCCTTGGCAGAGCCAAAATGCGCAAGCAGCGCCCGTTTGCGGGCCGCACCCACGCCGGGCACATCATCAAGCGGTGTCGCGCCAACGGCCTTGGCCCGTTTGGCGCGGTGCGTGCCAATAGCGAAACGGTGCGCTTCATCCCGCATCCGCTGCACAAAGTACAACACCGGATCATTATGGCGCAGGGCCATCGGGCGTTTGCCGACACGGTGGAATTCTTCCTTGCCTGCGTCCCGGTCCACACCTTTCGCCACGCCCACCATCGGAATATCCTCAACCCCGTATTCACGCATGATCGAGGCAACCGCACTGACCTGTCCGGCGCCGCCATCAATCAAAAGCAGATCCGGCCACATGCCCTGACTGCGATCGGGGTCTTCCTTGATCAGCCGCTTGAACCGGCGGGTCAGAACCTCTTTCATCATGCCAAAATCATCACCGGGGGTCAGTTCATCACCGCGAATGTTGAATTTGCGGTATTGGTTTTTCATGAAGCCGTCCGGCCCCGCCACGATCATGCCGCCGACCGCATTGGTCCCTTGGATGTGCGAGTTATCATAGACCTCAATCCGCTGTGGCGGCTCGGGCAGATCAAAGGCATCCATCAATCCTTGCAAGAGTTTCGTTTGCGTCGCTGTCTCCGCCATCTTGCGGGCCAGCGATTCTCGCGCGTTGCGCAATGCACCATCAACCAGCTCTGCCTTTTCCCCGCGTTTGGGCACGAGCAACTCAACCTTGCGGCCAAGCTTACCTGTCAGGGCATCCGCCATGAGATCGGGATTCTCAATTTCGTTGCTGAGGATCAATTGGCGCGGTGGCTCGCGGGTGTCGTAAAACTGACCAATGAATGCTTCCAACACCTCAGCTGCATCGACATCAGCGCCAACGCGCGGATAATAATCACGGTTGCCCCAGTTTTGATTGGCGCGAATGAAAAACACCTGAACACAGGCCTGTCCGCTGTCCATATGCAGCGCAATGATATCAGCCTCAGACACACCTTTGGGGTTGATGCCCTGCGCAGTCTGCACCTGCGTCAACGCTTTGATCCGGTCCCGGAGCGCGGCCGCCCGTTCAAACTCCATTGCCTCGGAGGCCGCGGACATCTCTGAAGCCAGCCGCGCCTGAATATCGGTGGTCTTGCCGGACAGAAACCTTTCTGCATCCCGCACCGTCTGGCGGTATTCCTCTGGGCTGATCTTACCCACGCACGGGGCCGAACACCGCTTGATCTGATGTTGCAGGCAGGGGCGTGTCCGGCTTTCAAACATCGCGTTGGAACAATCGCGCAGCAAGAATACCCGCTGCAACTGGTTCAGGGTACGATTGACCGCGCCGGCGCTGGCAAAGGGACCATAATAACTGCCCTTCTCCTTTTTCGCACCCCGATGCTTTTTGATCTGCGGATAGTCGTGATCCGCTGTTACCAGAATATTGGGGAAGCTTTTGTCATCGCGCAACAGCACGTTGAATTTCGGTTTAAGCTGTTTGATCAGGTTCTGCTCAAGCAGCAGCGCTTCGGTTTCTGTCTTGGTGGTCAGAAACATCATCGAGGCGGTATTGGCGATCATCCGCGAAATGCGCCCCGAATGGCCAGTGGGCCGGGCATAACTGCTGACCCGCGCCCGCAGATTTCGGGCTTTGCCAACATAAAGAACACGGCTTTCGCTATCGAGCATGCGGTAAACGCCGGGCGATGCGTCGATGGTCTTCAGATACCCCTGAATGACCTCATTTCCAGTTTTTGGAATGTCCGATTCGCTGTTCATTGGTTCCGCCTGATTCTTAGCCTTTGCTGCAACACGGAGCCACAGTTAACAAGTGTGAACATACCCACGGAACTTGTGGATAAGTCTGATGATAACTTCTGATCAACGTGGTTTTCTCTTTGTTTTCGGCACGGTTCGTTGATTTGCCTAAAAAATAGGCACTATAATAAAGCACTGTTTTTATTGATTATTTTTTTGACCACTCGTCCAAATTATTGAAATCGCTTGATTTTCGCAACAAAACTGCAATCTTTGCGTGTCCGGTGCAGAACTTTGCCGCCGCTGCGGTCACTCGACCCCAAGAACATCCGGCGTTTTCCAGCCCAGATGCTGCCCGCCATCCACACAAAGCAGCTGACCGGTGACCGCAGGCGCGTTCAAGAAGTAGCTCAGCGCCGACGTGATTCCTTGGGCATCCGCGCCGCGCTGCAAAACCGTATTGCGCCGCTGCGCCGCGAAATGCGCGTCGCTTTGGCGGCTGCCTTGCAAGGTTGGTCCCGGCCCGATGGCATTGACCCGGATCGCAGGGGCAAGCGCCTGCGCCGTGGTCTGGGTCATCGCCCAGAGGCCCATCTTGGCCAGCGTATAGGTCATGAATTCAGGGGTCAGCTTGCGCACCCGTTGATCCACCATATTGACGATCAGGCCGGTTGCCTGCGGCTCTCCATTCTCATCTGTTTCCGGGGCGAGCCCCTGCGCAGCCATGGCCTGTGTCAGGACAAAAGGTGCCCGCAGGTTGCTGTCCAGATGTCGGTTCCAGCTCTCGCGCGTGGCAGATTGCACGGTGTCATACTCAAAGATCGAGGCATTGTTGATCAGGCAAGTGATGGGTCCCCCCAAAGCCTCAAGCGCCTGTGGAAACAGCGATTGCGTCTGCTCCTCCTCCAGCAAATCGGCCTGCAGCGCCACGGCCCGCCCGCCTGCTGCCTCGATCATGCGAACGGTTTCATTGGCACCATCGGCAGAACTGGCAAAATGCACGGCGACATCAAAGCCTTGCCCGGCAAGTTCCAGCGCCATAGCGCGGCCCAAACGATGCCCCGCCCCTGTTACCAATGCGCCTTTCATGGCGGCCTCCTCAGATCAATACAACAATCAGGTAGAGGGCATATAGGGCGCTTAGAATAATTCCCCAGATCCGGGTGATATCCATTTTCAGATAGACAAAGGGGATCAACAGCAACGACGCGCCCAGCATCACCCACAGATCAAATCGCAGGAACTCAGGATCAACCGAGATCGGCCCGACCAGCGAGGCAATCCCGATAATGGCCAGCAGGTTGAACATGTTCGATCCGATGACGTTGCCCAGCGCCACATCTGCCTGACGGCGCAGGGCCGCCATCACGGTTGTGGCAAGCTCCGGCAGGGAAGTACCGATGGCAACCAGCGTGAGGCCAATGACCGTATCGCTCACGCCGTAGGCCTGCGCAATCACGGTGGCATTGTCCACCAACAGCCCGGCTCCGACCGGCAGGCCAATCAGGCCAAGCACCAGAAAAACCGCAATTTGCCAGCCCGGCATATCCGGATCTGCGCCTTCAGGCTCTTCTTCCTCGTCCGGCTCTCCCTTGCAGGCATTGCGGTGCGCCTTGGCATCGCGGAACGCATCGACCAGCACATAGGCCAGCCCCCCAAGCAGCACCAAACCGGCCAACCAGTCAAAAACCCCGCGAAACGCCAATGCGATAAACAGGATCGAAGCGGCGATCATGAAATTGTAGGTCTTTCGTGTCCGGCATTCGGACGTGTGCATCGTCGCCAAAAGCGCAGGAATACCCAGGACCAGCAGGATATTAGCAGTGTTCGATCCCACCACATTGCCCAGCGCGATACCGGGGGCATTATCCAGAACGGCCTTGATGGAGATCAGCAATTCAGGCGCAGAGGTGCCAAAGGCCACAATCGTCAAGCTGACGATCAAGGCGGGGACGCCCAAACGCAGTGACAGGTTCACCGCGCCTTTAACAAGCGCATCGCCTGCAAGCAGAAGGATCAGCAGACCCAAACCGGACAGCAGCCATGGCATCACCATCAGCTTTTCCCTCCGCAGCTACAGGCGCCTTTGCCGATGCGATAACGCCCGCAAGACCGGCATTTGGTCTGCGAGAACCGCTTGCCACCAATCCAGTGCATTTTGCCAAACCACGCCAGCACGCCCATGAAGACGAGAAAGAGAAGGACGATTTTGAAAACCATGAATTACAGTCCAAACCGCGCAAATGCGGCGCGTTCCTCAATGCCGTGAACGGCGTCCTGCACCATCTGCATGCCGAACCGTGACATTAAACCGCGCCGAACGCCATAGCGGCGCAGCTTTACCTTGTCACCAAAGCGGTCTTTCAGGACGGGGAGCAGATGACCGATGCCATCAAGCAAACCCAACTCCTGTGCCCGCCGCGCCAGCCAGATCTCACCGGTGAACAGATCAAGATCCTCAGGCAGCTTATCGCCGCGGCGGTCTTTGATGTGGTCAATGAAATTGGTGTGAATGTCCTCAAGCAGCGTTTTCAGCCGCGCGACATCTTCGGGGTTTTCAGGGCGGAAAGGGTCCAGCATGGATTTGGATTTGCCAGCGGTATAAACGCGCCGCTCAACCCCGTGTTCCTTGATAAACTCATGCACACCGAACGAGGCAGAAATCACCCCGATGGAGCCGACAACGGAACTGGCATCGGCGTAAATCTCATCAGCCGCCGCCGCCAGCCAATATCCGCCAGAGGCCGCGACATCTTCGACGAAGGCTATGACGGGAATGTCTTTTTCCGCCGCCAGCCGCCGGATGCGCGCGCCGATCAGTGACGATTGGACCGGACTGCCGCCTGGCGAATTCAGCTCAAGCGCAACCGCGGCAGGCTTGCCCTTGGCAAAAGCTTTTTCAATGACAGGCCCAAGTGTTGCATCGTTCAATGCACCACGGCCCTGTGTGCCAATCACGCCAGAGAGGCGGATCACGGCAACAGTCGGATCAGATTTAAGGAAAGGCAGCCATCGTTTCATGTCACCTCATGTAGAGCGGCCAGCCGCCGCAAACAAGGCGGCTGGCAAAAGGTTTATTGCCGGATGCGCCAACCGGTGCGGAATATCCACCAAATCACGGTCAAACAAACCCCGGTGAAAAACCCGATCGCCAGCAGAGAAGTCAGGATGGGAACGTCCGCACTGCCGTAAAACGACCAGCGGAATCCCGAGATCAGGTAAACCACCGGATTGAACATCGAGACCGATTGCCAAACCGGCGGCAGCATCGAGATCGAATAGAAGGATCCACCCAGAAAGATCAACGGCGTGATCACCAGCAATGGCACAATCTGCAACTGTTCAAAGTTACCTGCCCAGACACCGAGGATAAAACCAAACAGCGAAAAGCTCACACTGGTCAGCACCAGAAACGCGATCATCGCCAATGGGTTCTGGATGGTGAAATCCACAAAGAAGAACGCGGTGACAAGGATGATCGTGCCAATGATCAGCGCCTTGGTCGCGGCCGCGCCAACATAGCCAAGAACAATCTCGATAAAGCTGATCGGGGCGGACAGAATTTCGGAAAACGTACCCAAGAACTTGGGGAAGTATATCCCGAAAGAGGCGTTTGAAATAGACTGTGTGATCACTGTCAGCATGATCAGACCCGGCACGATAAAGGCTGCATAGGTGATCCCGTCCACCTCTTGAATGCGGCTGCCGATGGCCCCGCCAAACACGACAAAATACAGTGAGGTAGAGATCACCGGCGCGAGGAAGCTTTGCGCGATTGTGCGGAAAAAGCGATACATCTCAAAGACGTAAATGGATTTGATCGCGGTCCAGTTCATGCCGCATCCTCCTTGACCAGACCCACAAAGATATCTTCAAGGCTGGATTGCCGGGTTTGTACATCGCGCAGAACAAGACCCGCCGCCGCGACATCGGCCAGCAGTTTGGTGATGCCCGTGCGTTCGGATCTGGTGTCGTAGGTGTAGATCAAGGTTGTGCCATCCTCTGACAGCTCAAGCGCATCTGATTGCAACGCCTTTGGTATCTCCGAAATCGGATCGGTCAACAGCACATCAAGCTGTTTCTGCCCCATCCGCGCCATCAGCGTGTCTTTCTCCTCCACCAGCATCAATTCACCATTTGCAATCACGCCCACACGGTCGGCAATGGCTTCGGCCTCTTCGATGTAATGGGTGGTCAGGATGATGGTCACGCCGTCTGCCTTGAGCTTGGCCACGATGTCCCACATGTCTTTGCGCAACTCGACATCGACCCCGGCTGTGGGTTCGTCCAGAAACAACACGCGCGGATCATGGGCCAAGGCCTTGGCGATCAGCACCCGGCGTTTCATCCCGCCGGACAATTCCCGCACCTGGTTGTCTTTCTTGTCCCAGAGCGACAGCTGGCGAAGCACTTTTTCGATGGCGGCATCGTCGCTTGGCTTGCCAAACAAACCACGTGAGAATCGCACGGTATTGATCACCCGCTCAAAGGGTTCCAGATTGATCTCTTGTGGCACCAGACCAATGATCGACCGCGCGGCGCGGTAATCGGTGACAATGTCATGCCCGGCAACTGTGACAGACCCGGACGTTGCAGTTGTGATTCCGCAAATCGTTGAAATCAGGGTTGTTTTACCCGCACCATTCGGGCCGAGCAGCGCCAGAATTTCCCCCCTGCGAATGGCAAGGTCGATGCCCTTCAAGGCCTGAAAGCCACCCTTGTAGGATTTGCGCAAATCCTTGATCTGGACAATGTCCGTCATGCTCTTCTCCGCTTGTTGTGGCGGGGAACCTAGACCGGATAAATTAAAGTGAACAGACCTGTTTAGTTTTTCTTCAGCCCGAACCAGCCTTTTTTGCCGCCCTCTTCCGCATCTGGCGCGTCGGTCTCTTCTGCCGGCCCCTCCAATGCGATCTGAAGATTGTCAAAAAACTGATCGGCCATCTTCTTGGCAAAGCCGTCGATGATCCGGCTGCCAAGCTGCGCCAGCTTGCCGCCCACCTTGGCGTCCACATCATAGCTCAGCTCTGTGCCGCCATCCTTGGCCGCAAACCGCACATCGGCGCCGCCCTTGGCAAACCCTGCCGCGCCCCCTTTGCCCGATCCGTCGATTTTCATCGCCTCGCCCGGCACCATGTCCGAAATGGTCACTTCGCCTTTAAAGGTCGCCTTTACGGGGCCAACTTTCTGCACAACGGTCGCCTGGAACCCGTCTTCTACAGTACCAGTTACCTCTTGTGCGCCGGGCACGCATTGCTTGAGCACCTCAGGGTCAAGCAACGCGGCATAAACCTCGGCCGGAGGGACAGCGATCTGGCGGGTGTCGGACATATGCATGAGGCGGCTCCTTTTGGTGTTGGTCTCACGCTACGCATTTCTCTGGACAGGGGCAACGGGGCTGATAGGTCAAACCTATGACAGCAGGATTTCAGAACCGGGCCGGACTGGCCATTGCATTCGTATTGGGCGGGGTCGCGGCGATCTCGATCAATGATATGCTGATCAAACAATTGTCAGGCGGCTATCCCCTGCACCAGATCGTGTTTTCCCGTTCTGCAATCGGCATTCTGTTCAGTTTGATTTTCGTCAAGATCGAAGGCGGCTGGCATCTGCTCAAGACCGATCAACCTGCCTTGCATATTCTGCGGGGGCTTCTGGTGGTCGTGGCCAATATGACTTTCTTTGTGGCGCTGGCCGCCCTGCCACTTGCGGATGCGACCGCCCTGTTCTTTGCCGCACCTTTGTTCATCACCCTTCTGTCCATTCCGATGCTGGGCGAAAAGGTTGGCCCGATACGGATGGCGGCGGTGTTTGTCGGCTTCATTGGCGTGGTGATCATGCAGCGGCCCTGGGCAGGCACAGAGACGCTGCAAGCCTCGCGGCTGGTGCTGCTAATGCCGATCATTGCCGCACTCACCTATGCATTGAACCAGCTTCTGACCCGCAAGTTGGGCGTCAAAGCCAAGGCCTCCGTGCTGTCGGTTTACATTCAAGCGGTGTTTATCGTGGTCTCTGTAGGATTTTTTGTCGTGGCCGGGGATGGTCGGTTTGCCGCCGAAACCGCCAATCCTTCTGTGCAATTTCTTCTACGGGCCTGGGTCTGGCCCCCGCAGGAGGACTGGCTGATTTTTGGCGGGCTCGGCTTCAACGCCGCAATCATCGGGTATGCGCTGAGCCAGGCCTACAGGCTGGCCGACGCTGCCACTGTCGCTCCGTTTGAATATGTTGGCCTGCCTCTGGCCGTATTCTGGGGCTTGGTGATCTTTGGCGATTTGCCCGAATGGGAGGTCTGGGTCGGCATATCCCTGATCATGGGATCGGGCCTGTTTGTTTTCCTGCGCGAGCGACAAAAGGCGCGGCAGGTCGAAGGGCGGGTGCGAGGCCGGTTCTGAGCGCTAGGCCACCTGCACCACAACTTTTCCCGTGGCCTTGCGACTGCGCAACAATTCCAACGCCTCATTGGCCTGCTCCAAAGGCGCGACATGGCTGACATGAGGTTTCAACTTGCCCGCCACATACCAACCAAACAGGGTTTTGAAACTGTCGGTTAGCACCGCAGGATTGATCCGCGCATAGCCGCCCCAATAAAACCCAAGCACAGTTAGGTTTTTCACCAGCAGGATGTTGGCCGGAATCTGCGGCACTTCGCCAGAGGCAAAGCCAAGCGGCAGGATACGCGCCTCAGGGTTACAGGCCCGCATCGCCGCCTTGAATTGATCGCCGCCGATGGGGTCATAAACCACATCCGCGCCGCCCAGTGATTTCACGATTTCACGAATGTCACCGGTCTCCGAGTTGATAAGATGATCCGCACCGGCTTTGCGGCAAATCTCAAGCTTGGCTTCTCCACGCGCACAGGCGATCACCTCCGCCCCCATAAGCTTGCCCAGTTCCACCGCCGTAAGGCCAACGCCGCCCGATGCCCCCAGAACCAACAAGCGTTCTCCCGGCTTCAGGTGCGCCTTGTAGTCCAGACCCACGTGGCTGGTGCCATAGGCAATGAGGAAAGCCGCCGCATCAACCGCGTTCATCTCATCGGGGATCGGCACGCAAATCTCGGCGGGGATCGCCACATATTCCCCCAGACCGCCCTGCCCGGTGTAGGCCGCAATCCGTTGCCCCACCGCCAGATGGTCCACCCCCGCGCCCAATGCGGTGATCTCACCGGCCAGTTCCATACCCGGCGCATAGGGCAGCTCGGGCTTTTCCTGATAAGTGCCCTTGATCGACAGCAGATCAGCAAAATTCAATCCGCAGGTTTCAACCTTGACCAAGACCTCGCCCGCCTTTGGTTGAGGGACAGGCACGTTCTGAAGGCTAAGCGGGGCGTTATAGGCGGTGATTTGCATTGCGCGCATGTCTGGTCCTTCCGATTTTGCCCGCAAAAGGCCAGAGCGTGTCATCTTTGGCAAGAGTTCACCCCGCCCCTGATACGCAAAATCCTGCGACAGATCGCGGCAGATCGCCCGCCAAACGGGTCAAATGATGGTTTTGTGACAATTCTGTTCGGTTTCCCTTGAGAAAACCCTTAAACTGAACCAGATAAAGGCAATCTTTCAGGCCCCAAGATCAGGAGTTCGCGTGTCCCTCTTCCTTGTCGTTGCCCTCCCATTTCTGGGGGCCTTGCTACCCGGTTTGATGAATTCCGCCGGCCGTCAGGCCTGTGCGGGCGTGACCTTTACCGTCACTTTGGCAGCCCTCGTCGGCCTCATGACCAACCTGCCTGCGGTTCTGGCCGGAGAGGTCGTGACCACCGGCGTTAATTGGCTGCCGATGCTGGGTCTCAACGTGAACCTGATGTTGGACGGACTCGGCTTTTTCTTTGCCAGCCTGATCCTGGGTATTGGTCTGCTGATTATTGCCTATGCGCGGTATTATCTGGCCCGCGACGACAATATGGGCGAGTTTTTTACCTATCTGCTGCTGTTCCAAGGCGCGATGGTCGGCATTGTCCTAAGCGATAACATCCTGCTTTTGCTGGTGTTCTGGGAGCTTACATCCCTGTCCTCCTTCCTGTTGATCGGCTACTGGAAACATCTTCCCGAGGGACGACAGGGCGCACGTATGGCGCTGACCGTGACGGGGATGGGCGGCCTGGCGATGATCGGTGGCATGCTGATCCTTGGCCAGATTGTCGGCAGCTATGATCTCAGCGTGATCTTGCAAAACCGCGAGTTGATCCAAAGCTCACCGCTGTACTTGCCCGCCTTGCTGTTGATCCTTTTGGGGTGCTTTACCAAATCGGCGCAATTTCCGTTCCATTTCTGGCTGCCGCACGCCATGGCGGCCCCCACCCCTGTGTCGGCCTATCTCCACTCGGCCACCATGGTCAAAGCCGGGATTTTCCTGATGGCCCGCATGTGGCCGGTCCTGTCTGGTACGCCGGAATGGTTCTTGATTGTCACCACGGCTGGATTGATCACTATGGTATTGGGCGCGGTGATCGCGCTCTTTAAACACGACCTCAAAGCCTTGCTGGCCTTTTCCACCGTCAGCCATCTGGGGCTGATAACAATGCTTCTTGGCACGGGCACAGCCTTTGGCGCGATGGCGGCGGTGTTTCACATTCTCAACCATGCCACGTTCAAAGCGGCGCTGTTCATGTCCGCCGGTATCATCGACCACGAAACCCACACCCGCGACATCCGCAGGCTTGGCGGCCTGCGTCACCTGATGCCCGTGACATTCGTGATCGCGACACTGGCCGCACTGTCGATGGCGGGTATTCCCCTGCTCAACGGGTTCCTGTCCAAGGAAATGATGCTGGAAGAGGCCACCCATACCGCATTGTTCAGCACACCCTGGCTCGTGCCTGCGCTGGCGACTGTGGGGTCGCTGTTTTCGGCCGCCTACTGCTTCCGTCTGATTGGCCACACTTTCCTTGGTCCCAAACGCGACGATTATCCAAGTGCACCCCATGATCCCGGCCCCGGCTTGTGGCTGCCGCCTGCCATCTTGGTGGTGCTGGTTGTAGCCATCGGGGTTGCACCGTTTCTGGCAGAGCCGCTGGTCAAGCTTGTGACCTCTGCCGTTCTGGGTGAGACCGCGGCGCTGCCCAAGGCGCATTTGAAAATCTGGCACGGGCTGACGCCGCCGCTTTATATGTCAATTGTCGCGGTGCTGGGTGGTCTGCTGCTGTTGATGGTCTATCGTCCGGCACTGCGCCTGTGGGATGCCGCCCCCCGACCCGAGGCCAAAACGATCTTTGACGCGACAATTGAGGCCGCAGTTGCCTTAACTCGGGGCATCATCCATCCACTGCACAATGGTGCCTTCTCGCGCTACGCCGCCTTTATGGTCGTGACTGTCATTGCTGCGGGCTATCATGCCTGGTCTACGGGCACTTTGGCGGCGGCCACCCGCACGTTGCAACCCGCCGGAGCGGTCGAGATCGCCGCCTGGTTGATGCTGGTCGCCGCGACCGGCGGCTTGGTTTTTTTGCATCGCAACCGTCTGCTGGCGCTGATCCTGATCGGTATTGTCGGGCTGATGGTCTCTGTCGGTTTTGTCTTCTTCAGTGCACCTGATCTGGCAATGACGCAGATCACGGTTGAGGTTGTCTCCATTATCTTGCTGTTGTTGGCGCTGAATTTCCTGCCCAACCGCACCCCGGTTGAAAGCACTGTCCTGCGCCGCACCCGCGACGCGCTTGTGGCCATTGCGGGCGGTCTGGCGACATTGGCGATGTCCTATCATTTCCTGCTGCGCGAGGCGGTTACCTCGCCCATTTCCGAATACCACCTCGCCAATTCCTACAAGGGTGGCGGCGGCACCAATGTGGTGAACGTGATCTTGGTGGATTTCCGGGGCTTTGACACCTTTGGCGAGATTATCGTTCTGGGGATCGCCGCCTTGCTGATCTATGCCTTGACCGAAACATTGCTCGACGGTCCGGTGCGGGCGCGGCTGTTGAACCGCAAGCCTGATCAACCGCGCGCGGGCGACATGCATCCCACGATGATGGTGGTCCTGACCCGGGTGATGATGCCCGTGGTCCTGATGGTTGGCTTCTACATCTTCTGGCGCGGCCACAATGAGCCGGGCGGCGGGTTTATTGCCGGGCTCGTGGTCTCCATCGCGGTGGTGATGCAATATATGGCCAGCGGCTTTTCCTGGACCTCGGCGCGGCTGCGCTATCCCTACCACGGGGTGATCGGCGCGGGTGTATTGACGGCGGGCCTGACCGGGATCGGATCATGGTTTGTGGGCAAGCCGTTCCTGACCTCCGATTTCACCTATGTGCGCATCCCGCCTTTCGAAAAGTTTGAACTGGCCACAGCGGCCCTTTTCGATCTGGGTGTGTTCCTTGCGGTTGTCGGCGCGGTGATGCTGTCGCTTGAAAGCTTCTCGCGCTTGGCGCGGCGCAGGGATGTCCAAGACAGCGAACACCCGATGGATATCGACCCCTCACGCGATCCCGCCGATGTCACCAACCCCGCGAAAGAAGGAGCATAACATGGAACTTCTTGTTGCCTCCGCCATTGGCATCCTGACCGCTGCGGGTATCTATCTGGTGCTGCGCTTGCGCAGTTTTCCAGTGATCATTGGCATGTCTTTGCTGACCTATGCTGTGAACGTCTTTCTGTTCGCCTCGGGCCGTTTGACCGTTGGCGCACCGCCAATCCTAGGCGATGCGGCGACCTACACCGACCCGCTGCCCCAGGCGCTTGTTTTGACCGCGATTGTGATCTCCTTCGGGATGACCGCTGTTGTGGTAATGATCGCGCTGGGGGCCTATCTGGGCGCTGATGACGATCATGTAGACGATCAAGCCCCGCCCGAAGCGAACCTCAAAGCGGAGGATGCGACATGACCCATTGGATCATTGCCCCCGTTGTCCTACCCGCGCTGCTGGCTCCGTTTATCGTGCTGGCGGCCCGCTACCACATCGGCATCCAGCGGGTGTTTTCCGTGGCTGGTGTTCTGTCCCTGATCGCAATTGCCGCCGGGTTGGCATGGCAGGCCTCTGACGGGACGATCATCCTTTATCAGCTCAGCGATTGGGCCGCGCCGTTTGGCATTGTCTTGGTCGGGGATCGCCTGTCGACCTTGATGATCTTGCTGACTGCGGTGCTCGCCCTGTTTGTGATCCTTTATGCGATCGGATCGGGCTGGGACAAACGCGGCTGGCATTTCCATGCGCTGTTCCAGTTTCAGTTGATGGGGATCATGGGCGCCTTTCTGACTGGCGACGTCTTCAACCTGTTTGTGTTTTTCGAAGTGCTGCTCATCGCCTCCTACGGGCTTATGATCCACGGCGGCGGCAATCTGCGCCTGCGGGCGGGGGTGCAATATGTGCTGTTCAACCTGCTTGGTTCAACCCTGTTCTTGTTTGCCCTCGGCGCGATCTATGCCGAAACCGGAACCCTGAATATGGCCGATCTGGCCCAACGTGTTGCACTGATTGATCCCGCAGAGTCGGTGGGCATTCGCATCGCTTCCGTCATGCTGCTGCTCGTGTTTGCGATCAAGGCAGCGGTGGTGCCGTTGCATTTCTGGCTCCCGTCCAGCTATGCCGAAGCGCCCGCACCCGTAGCCGCGCTCTTTGCAATCATGACCAAGGTCGGCGCCTACGCAATTATCCGTGTCTACACGATGGTCTTTGCGCCTGATCTGGATGTGACTGCGGGCCTGCACGGGCTGTGGCTTCTGCCTGCTGCGCTGGCCTCGCTGGCACTGGGAATGATTGGCGTGCTGGCCGCACGCAAACTGGACCGTCTGGTCGCCTTTGCGGTGATAGGGTCCATGGGGATGGTGATGATCTCTATCTCGCTGTTCACGCAGGCGGGGATTGCCGCCGCGCTATACTACATCGTTCATTCGACACTGGCGGCGGCGGCACTGTTCCTGATCTCTGATCTGGTCCGGGCCGGACGGGCCCATTTGAACCTGACCGCGGCGCCGCCCGTTTCAGGCGCGGCCCTGACGGCGGCACTGTTCTTTGTTGCGGCGATAGCCATGACCGGCCTGCCACCGCTGTCAGGTTTTATCGGCAAACTGATGATCCTCGATGCTGCCTTTGGCACTCCGCTGGCGGTCTGGACCTGGGCGATCATTCTGTCCGCGAGCCTGATAAGCGTGGTTGGTTTTGCCCGCGCGGGCAGCGTTCTGTTCTGGAAAGCCAGCGCCGAACCCCTGCCGGAGGAAGAAGGCCAACTGCCCGTCCCCCGGCCAAGCATTTTGTCCTATTCCGCGGTTGGCGGGTTGCTGGCATTGCTGATTTTGCACACGGTTTTTGCAGGACCGGCCTATCGCTATGCCGATGCCACCGCCAAACAGTTGTTTGATCCAGCGCCCTATATCAGCAAAGTGTTGGGCACGCCGGGCAAGCTGAGCACACCGAAGGAGGGCCATTGATATGCTGATGCGCGCCTATCGCTGGCTGTTTCCACATCCGTTGCTGACACTGCTTCTGGCGTTGGTCTGGATTCTGCTACAAAATAATTTCTCTGCTGGTATGGCCGTCTTTGGCTTGATCCTTGGTATTCTGATCCCGCGCCTGACCGTTGTGTGGTGGCCTGACCGCCCTGTGCGGCTTCATCTGGGCCAAATGGTCGGCTATATGCTCGTCGTACTGTGGGATATCCTGGTCGCCAATGTGCAGGTGGCCTGGATTGTGTTGACAAAGCCGAACTCAAAACTGCGACCCGCCTGGATCGTTGTCCCGCTGGATCTTCGCCAACCCGAGGCGATCACAATCCTGGCCGGTACAATCACGCTGACCCCCGGCACCGTGTCTGCGGACCTGTCTGACGAGGGGCACAGCCTGCTGGTGCATGTGCTGCACACCGACGATCCGGACAGTGTCCGGGACGAGATCAAAGACCGCTATGAGCGCCGCCTGAAGGAGATTTTCTGATGGAAACCGCGATGCAATTCATGAATGCCGCCTTGGTTATCGCCTTTGCGCTGGTGGCGCTGTCTCAGGTTTTATCGATGGTGCGTCTTGTGATCGGGCCCAGCACGGGAGATCGGATTCTGGCACTGGATACCATGGTGGTGAACGCGATCGGATTGATCATCCTTTTGGGAATTTCCCAAGGCAGTCGGATTTACTTTGAGGTCGCCTTGATCATCGCCATGCTGGGATTTGTCTCAACCGTGGCCTATGCACGGTTTGTCCTGCGGGGGGATATCATCGAATGACACTCCAACTGATCGGAATTTATGCCGTTGGCATCTGCCTGTTGGTCGGGGCGGCCTTTGCCCTGATCGGAACCATTGGCCTGCTCAAGTTCAACGATTCCATGACCCGCCTACATGCGCCGACCAAGGTTGGTACCATTGGCATCGGGGCGTTGCTTCTGGCGTCGATGATCCACAGCTATGTCTTTGCCGATGGGTCGCTACATGAGTTGCTGATCATGGCGTTTCTGTTTGTGACCGCGCCAATCTCGGCCAATTTCATCGCCAAGGTGAACATCCACAAACGCACATGCGACACGCCCCCTTCGCCGCCGAAGGATGATATGTGGGCAACCCTGAACGTGCCCGAAGCAGATCGCGAGATTGCAAAGGCGGACTGATTTTTAGGCCGGGCATCTGCCCGGCCAACGCTTTTCCTGCTGATTACCGCGGTGCCATGCGGATCGCACCATCAAGACGGATCACCTCACCGTTCAGCATTGGATTGTCGAGAATGTGACAGACAAGTTTGGCGTATTCCGCAGGCTGCCCCAATCGGGACGGGAACGGCACCTGCGCGCCCAGAGAATCCTGAACCTCTTGTGGCAACCCTTCGAGAAGGGGCGTCAGGAACAGCCCCGGGGCAATGGTGCAGACCCGTACGCCCTTGTCCGCCAGATCACGTGCCATAGGCAGGGTCATCCCCACGATGCCGCCTTTGGACGCGGCATAAGCCACCTGCCCAACCTGGCCTTCATAGGCCGCAACGGACGCCGTGTTGATGATCACGCCGCGCTGGCCGTCCGGGGCCATCGGTTCGGTCCCGACCATGCCCGCCGCCGCCTCGGAGGCGCAATGGAACGATCCGATCAGGTTGATGCCGATCACCTTGGAAAACAGCCCCGCGTCATGGGCTTCGCCGCGCGACACCGTCTTGGCCGCAGGGCCGATGCCCGCGCAATTGACCAACACGCGTGGTGCGCCCAATTGTTCCGTCACGGCGGCAAAGCCGGCCTTGACGCTGGCCGCATCCGAGACATCGACCTTTTGAAAAATCCCGCCCAGTTCGGCTGCTTTGGCCTGCCCCTGCTCTTCGTTCAAATCAAAGATCGCGACCTTCAGACCAGCCTCGGTCAGACCTATTGCGCTGGCCGCGCCCAAACCTGACGCGCCTCCGGTGACAACCGCCACTGCATTTGCCCAGTTTTCCATATCCATACTCTCCTTGCTTTGCCGATGTTGTGTGGCCCTGTGCCGCCAAAAGCAAGGCCCAGCCCTACCGCCGCGACAATAAGGACGCCAAGCCAAGGATCGCAGAGACCACGATCAACAGCAGCGAGACCGCGTTCAGCACCGGCGTTGACCCTTGTTTGAGCCTGTCAAACATTGTCACCGTCAGCGGCGCATCCGAGCCCACCAGCATCAGCGTTGTGTTGAAATTCTCAAAGCTCATCAGCACCGCAACAACCGCCGCCGCAATCATCGCAGGCAGCAAGAATGGCAGCGTCACCTGCCGGATCGCGCCCCATTTGGTCGCGCCAAGGTTCAGCGCGGCCTCCTCCAGCGAACGATCAAATTTTTGCAGACGGGCAGAAATCACCAGCGTTGCAAAGGTGGTGATAAAGGAAAACTGCCCAAGGATCACAAGGATCAAACCGGGGCGCAGCCCGTCAAACCACAGGCCCGTCGCCTCTTCCAACGTGTTGGCGATGGTGCTGGAGAACACGAGAATCGAAATCCCAAGGATGATCCCCGGAATGATCAGCGGCAACAGCATCAGGATATAAAGGAAATCCTTGCCCGCAAAATCGTGCCGGACAAACAAGAAGGCATTGCAGGTGCCCACCAGCACGGCCAGCCCCGAAACCCAGACCGCAACAAAGGCCGAGGTGCCGATGGAGCGCAAGATGGGCCGTTCATGAAACACCCCCAGCCGCGGCGCTTCGGTGCCAAAGAACCAGTCCCATGTGAACCCGTCCCACGGCAGCGAGGGAAAGACACTGTCATTGAAAGCAAAGACACAGACTGTCACCAATGGCAGTGCCAGATAAATAAAGAACAGCGTCACATAGGCCCGATAGGTCCATTTGAAGCCCGACGATTGTGGAATACCCGTGATCATCTCAGCGCCCCATCGTCTTGCCCAGCGATTGGCCGGACAGTTTCAGTGCCAGAAAGACGATCAGCGAGGACAACCCCAGCAAAAGGAAGCCAAAGGCCGATCCCAGCTCCCAGTTAAAGCGGGTGATAAACTGATCATAAATCAGCCCGGTGAACCAAAGGCTGTCTTTCCCGCCCAGCAGGATGGGCGTCAGGTAATTGCCCAGCGACAGCATGAACACCACGATACAGCCCGACACAATGCCTGGCATGGCATGGGGGATCACGATCTCGCGCAGGATGCTAAAGCTGCTGCCACCAAGGTCATAGCCGGCCTCGATCAGGCTGTCATCGAGGCTGTCCAGCGTGGTCACCAGCGGCACCACCATGAACAGCATCGATGTGTAAACCAGCCCCGTCATGATCGCCGCATCGTTATAAAGAAACTCAACCGGACCAGCCAGCACCCCGATATATTGCAGGAAGGAAGAGATCACACCGGTCTCGCGCAGCAGGATCATCCAGCCGAACGTGCGCACCAGCTCGCTCACCCAAAAGGGGATCAGGCACATCAGGAACAGGGTTGTCTTGGTCCGGCCCCGTGTCAGCTTGGCGATGTAATAGGCCACCGGAAAACCGATCAGCAGGGTCAAAACCGTTGCCGTGATCGACATATAGGCGGTGCGCGCAAAGGTGTTCCAATAGAGCGGCTCGTTAAAGAACACGGCATAATTGGCAAGGCTGGTCTCATATTGCCGGATGCCAATCTTTTCCTGCAAAGACACCAGAAACATCCCAACATGCGGCAAAACGATCAGCGTCATCAGCCAGATCGCCAGCGGGGCCATCAGCAGGATCAGCCCAAGTCGGGATTTGTCAGAGGCCATCATCCGGCAGCCTGTCTGTAGCAACGTGTCTGGTCTGGCTCCCACCCGAAAAAGATCGGATCGCCCTTGGTCAGATCACGGAATTCACTGGTTTGCGGCAAGGCCACGCTCATCTCGCTGCCCGTGGCGCTGTCTCGCAGGATCAGCTGGCTGTTGGCGCCGTTGAACAACACGCTTTCCACTTTGCCATTGCCGGTATTGCCCAGATTGGCAACGTCCTCTTGGCGGCGGGACAATCGCACCGCTTCGGGGCGCACAAACACTTGCGTCATCTCCCCTTCTTTCAATCCTTCACCCGCATCGACGCCTTGCAACGCGACACCGTCACGGGTCAGCAGTTGCAAGCTGCCTGCACCTGCCACCTGCACCTTGGCCTGATACTTGTTTGCCTCACCGACAAACCCGGCGACGAAGGCCGTGGAGGGTTGGTAATAGAGATCCCGCGCGGTGCCGACCTGTTCAAACACACCATGATTCATCACCGCAATCTGATCGCTCATCACCAGGGCTTCGGATTGGTCGTGGGTGATATAGACAAAGGTTGTGTTGAACTCTGATTGCAGTTTTTTCAGCTCAATCTTCATATGTTCGCGCAGTTTCAGATCCAAGGCGCCCAATGGTTCATCCAAGAGCAGCACATCGGGCTCCAGCACCATGCAGCGGGCAATCGCCACACGCTGTTTCTGGCCGCCAGACAGGGAATCCACCGGCCTGTCCGCCACGCCGCCAAGGCCGACGCGTTCCAAAACACGTTCAACCTGTTTCTTGATATCCACCTTGTTCACGCCGCGTTGGCGCAGGCCAAAGCCGACATTCGCGCCGATGCTCATCATCGGGAACAGCGCCAGATGTTGAAACACCATGGACACGGGCCGCTTGTTTGGCGGCACGTTCAGCATGCTCTTGCCCTTGATCAACAGATCGCCGCCGCTGGGCGCCTGAAACCCCGCGATCATCCGCAACAGCGTGGTCTTGCCACATCCGGACGGGCCAAGAATGGAGAAAAACGTGCCCGGCGGCACGTCAAAGCTCACCTCTTTGACAGCCTGAAAATCATCAAAACTCTTTGAGATCGCACGGCATTCAAGATCAGCAGTATCAGGCATCAGAGGGGTCTTTCACACAAAGAGGCGGAGCGCGAAGATCGCGCTCCAACCGTAGTTTTGTCAAACTGGCTTACTTGGCCGCGTTGATCCGGTCCAAGGTGGCACCTTCCAGCGCCTCAAGGCCCGCAGGCACTGCAGGATACCATTTGATGTTGTCGATCGCCTCTTGCGGGAAGCTGGCCTGATACTTTGCCTTCAGCGCGTCGTCTACGCCAGCATCACCACCTTGCGAGGCGGTAAAGTTGCCTGCTGCTGTGGTGATCATCGCCGCGATTTCGGGCTGCATCACAAAGTTGATCCAAGCGTAAGCGGCATCATCCGCGCGACCACGTGCAGGCATGGCAAATGTGTCGATCCAACCCAGCGCGCCGGACTTGGGCGCAACAAAGGTGATGTCGGCATTGTCATCGTTCAACTGCCAGCCACCGGTGTCCCATGCCATTGACGCCGTCACTTCGCCAGAGCGCAGCAGGTTCTTGATCTCGTCACCGCCGCCCCAATAGGTTTTGACGTTGGATTTACAATCGATCAACTGCGCCTCGACCTTGTCCAGGATCGCCTGATAGGCATCTGGGTCCGCGTAGGCGGCAAAGGGGTCCATGCCCATGGAGAAGGCAAATCCAATCAGCGTGGGACGCTTCAAACGATAAGACACCTTGCCCGCGACGGAGGGATCACACAGATCCATATAGTCTTGCACCTGACCTGCTTCGGCAGTGTTCACCACCAAACCGGAAGTGCCCCAAACATGCGGCACGCCATAGACCTCGCCATCGACCATGGTGTTGCCCTTGGTCGCGGCCAGCATTGACGGAATGAACAGGCTGGTGTCGATCTTGGACATGTCCAGCGGCTTGTAGATCCCAAACTCGGCCTGAGCCCCGGCGATCCGGTCTTGGCTTGGCTGTGCCAGATCAAAGCCGCCGCCGTTTGTCGCACGCAGCTTGGCAACCATTTCTTCGTTGTTGGACTTTGTCACCTCAACGGTGTGGCCGGTTTCCGCCTCGAACTTGGCCACCACGTCTTCGGGCGCATATCCGCCCCATGTCAGCAGGCGCAGGGTGTCTGCCTGCGCCGAAAATGTCGTCAGCGCCAGCGCAGCGCCGGTCGCAAATAATACAGTCGATTTCATGTCACTCTCCCGTGGACGCAAATTGATTTTGCATTGGATGTTGGTGCATCAGCCCCACATGGTCGCCACCAACATGGCATATTGGTAGGGACAGTCCGGGCAAAGAACAACTCTTTTCGAGTTGTTTTTTTGTCCCGAAGGTCAAATTTTTTGTTACAGATTCATGACAGTAAGCATTTTAAAATCAATGACTTACTACATCATTCGCACACCAACGGTCATTGCTACAGAAACTTCTGACGGGTGACTTACTGGCCTGCGCAACGTGAAATTGCGGGCCAAATGGCACAAGACGCTGGGCCCGCTTGATCCGGCAACGGCTTCAAATATCAGATCAAATCCGGGCTGCCGGCCATCACCAATGTCGCAAAGCGACAATAGCGCGGATCAAAGCGCTTTTTTCTGGCGCAGGATCGCATCGTGGTTCTTACAAAAGCTGGGCGGCGCATCGGCAATCGGATGCCGCGCCAGCCAAGCCTGGCAGTCAACTTCGCTATCGCAGGCGCAACAATTCTGAACGCTGGCGCGAATGTCTTGTTCGGTGGTCGGCCAGGCAGACCCTTTGCCGAGGTCTGCCCCGGTGGATTGCAGCATCCTGCGGCGCAGGCGCATCCGTTCCTCGAATTTCTCGATTGTCATCTGTGAAAACGTCAATGCCATCACGGTTCCTCCATGCGCCCCAAAGGGACTGTAACATAGCCATCAGACCTCGCATTTGATCTGGGACAAATCCGATGTGGCTCTGAACGTGACCTATTTACCGTCCTCAGGCGACTTCGGCGGTCTTTTTGTTGGTGCCGGTTAACCAAGCGGCCAGCGCCGGAACATCCGGCGCGACCTGCACCGCCAAGCCTTCGGAAAACTCCAAGAATGCTTCGCGGTTCAGGGCATTCACCCCGGCAATCACCGGAATATCCTGCGCCAGCGCGGTTGCGATGACGCTGCGCATGCCGCGGCCCGAGGCCTCGTGCTTGCCGAATTTGTTGATGATCAACACATCCACATCCGCATCCAAACGTGCCGATACTTCGCCCACTGCCGTTTCCAACGCCGCAGGATCCAACCGGCAGCCCTTGGCTTCGGCGCCCAGCGATTGCGAAATGCGGATCACGGGGCCATCGGGCAATACCTGCACATCCATATCGCAGGGATGGCAGGTTTCGCGCTCCGAGTTGATTTGCACGATCCCGGCGGTCTTCATTCCCTTTGCCGCCAATTCATCGGCCAAGCTGGCCAACAGCAGGTCAAGGTCGCCTTTGTGTTCAGTTATTGTATAGGCAAGGTTCATCTTCATTAGCCTTCAAATGGTAAGAATTCCAACATGCTGCCCAAGGGCAGCTCTCTCACATCGCCGGGCAGGCGCACCAACCCGTCACAGCCGACAAGCGGCGCCAGTTGCGCAGAATGCACCTGCGGCCCCAAGTGTACAACCTCACGGCCCCGATCATCCCGGCCAACAATCGTCGCGGGGCGGTATTCGCAACGTCCGGTTTTGTGTCGCAATGGCGTATCGGCCCGCACCAATCGCGCAGTGCACAGGCCATCCGCAGCCCCGGACAAACGCTGGCACAGCGGTTTTGCAAACAATGTCCAGGTCACAAAGGCCGCCACGGGATTGCCCGGCAAGCCAAGAAAAGCGGCTTGCCTGATGCGCCCAAAGGACAGCGGCTTGCCCGGTTTGATCGCAACGCCCGCAAATTTAAGGTCTCCGCCCGCAAGGGCGATTGCCCCATGCACATGGTCCTCTTCGCCCACCGATACCCCGCCCGTGGTGATCACAAGATCGGCAATCTCCGATGCGGCGGCTGTGGCCGCGGCCAGCGCCTGTTTGTCGTCAGGGCATTCGGATTGATGGACCAAATCCGCGCCAATGGCCGCAACGGCAGATTTCAACATTGGCCCGTTCACATCATAGATCTGACCCGGGTCGAGGGTCTCTCCGGCGCGGGCCAGCTCTGATCCGGTGCAGATCACAGCGATACGCAGCTTGCGGAACACCTGCACCTTGGCCAATCCAGCGCCGGTGATCGCGGCCAATTCGCGGGTGGTGATCACCTGCCCTGCAGGCACGATTACATCGCCCAATGCCACGTCCTCCCCGGCGCGGCGGATGTTCTGACCCTCGGTGGGCGCGCGATCAAAAACGGCCATCCCACCGGCCAGCTGCACTTGTTCCTGCATCACCACCGTATCAGCACCCGCCGGGATCGGCGCACCCGTAAAAATGCGCGTGCATGTGCCCGGCTCAAGCGGTGTTTGCCCCGCCTGCCCCGCCGCGATCCGCTGCGCCACGGGCAAACGGAAAGGTCCGTCCTCTGGGCAGTCGCACCGCCGCAGGGCATAGCCATCCATCGCCGAATTGTCGAAAGGCGGCATCATGATCTGTGCCTGCACATCGCGGCCCAAAACCCGGCCAAGCGTTTCCCCAACCGGCCATTCTTCAGTGTCGGAAACGCGGCCCGTTGCCTGCCGGATTTGCCGCAGCGCCTCTTGCACAGACAACAAAGGCTTGACCTCCGGCGCGTCCGCGCAGCCGCAACCGGGCAATTCGAGTATTTCGTGTTTTGTCATGTCGCGCCCTTTCGGTATCGCCCAAACGACCCATCAAGTTCCCAAAGATCAGCCCGCATGATACCCTCCTCCGGGCAAGCCGCGCCGATCCAGCATATGCTCAAGCATCTGGCGCAGATCGGTTGTCATCAATCGCGCCCGTGCCAGCGGCAGCAGGATCGCGTTCTCCAGGATCAGATGGCGGCGCTTCTTGTCTGCAAAGCCGCGCAGCACAGCCCGCTCATCCATTGTCAGCTCAGGCCGTCGGGAGCGCAGGCCATCCAGAATGGCGAGACAGGATTTGGCCCCCTTCAAATGGTCTGAATGGTCTTTGCTCAGCCGGTCCAGCGTCCGCTCCACCTGATCTTCAGGTTCACATCTTTTGCGCAGCATCGGAAACAGGTCTTCTTCTTCGTCAGCAATATGGGCCGAAAGCTCCATCCGCAGAAACCCGCGGGTTTGTTCCAGATCCACAGGTTCCCGCGAGGGCTTGCCGGACAAGCGGTCCAGCACGGCACAAATGTGCCGTAGCCGGTAGTGATCTTCATTGATCAGGTCGAGCGGACTGCCAAGCCGCGCCATTTCAGCCGGGCTGAGCCAGTCTCCCCTTTGGGAAGGATTGAGGCGCATATTCATCTCCCTTCCAACCGTCAAAATGCCTTTAAGTCGATCCCCACGATTTCGGCCGCATCGGTCAGACGTTGGGTCAGAGCTTGCACTTCGTGTACCCAGGCGTTCTTTTCCATCGCTGCGCGCAGCTTGGGGGCAACCGCTTCAAAGGGCAGCACGGCACCTTCGGCAACCGCATCCATCCGAACGATGTGAAAACCAAACCGCGAGGCCACGGGGTCTGCGGTGATCTCACCTTCGTTCAGATCACGCAATGCGGCCTCGAATTCTGGCACGGTATCGCCTGGTGACAACTGCCCCAAAAGCCCGCCGTTCTGGGCGGAGGAACAATCGCTGTCGTTCTTGGCGATGCGGCCAAAACATTTGGGATCGGCCAAGACCTGTTCGGTCAAAGCCGCCGCTTTGGTCAAAGCCTTGCCACGGGCTTCATCATCTGACGGATCTGCCGCGACCAGAATATGCGACACCTCCCAAAGGGGCGGGGCACGGTAGCGATCGGGGTCTTTGCTCCAGACCGCGCGCACTTCTTCATCGGTGGGCGGTGCGACCTTGATCGCGGCATCAATGACACCGCGTATCAATGCCTCTTCTTGGGTTTCCACAAGCCCGTCGCCCATACGGCGCGGCGGCTCTACCACGCCAAGCTTGCCCGCTTCTTGCAGCAGCACCTCGCGGACGATCAACGCCCGCGCCGCCTGCCGCCATGCCAGACCCGGCTTGTTCTTTGGCGCGTTGTGGTTTTGTGCCTCCGCCGCGATTGCGGCAGAAGCGATTGTGACGCCGTTCACGATCACATCAGGGAAAAGCGCTTTGGTCATCACTTCGCCCCTTCATTGCGTGCAGGCAACGGTGTCTGACGGCGCGACCGCACCACCTGATAACCGGGACGCCACAGGTAACGGATCGGGGCAGACACCATGTGAACCAACCGTGTGAACGGGAACAGCAAGGTGATCAGCAGGCCAAGGAAGATATGCGCCTTGTAGAGCCAGTGCACATCCACAACCATCGCCCAGGCGTTGAGGTTCAACAGAACCACACTTTGCGACCAGGTCATAAAGCGCACCATTTCCGCGCCATCCATGTGTTGCAGCGTCAGGAAGATGGTGCCGATACCGATCAGCAATTGCAGCCAGATCAGCGCCAGAATGCCAATGTCAGCAAAACTGGAGTGGCGGCGAATGCGGGGATCGGTCAAGCGGCGGTGCAACAGAATGGTCGCGCCGATCAGTGCGGTCACACCTGCAATGCCGCCGATGACAACCGCCATCCATTGTTTGAGCGCATAGGGAATGCCCAGCGCGTCGAGGATCCAGACCGGGGTAAACAGACCCGCAAGATGGCCAAAGAACACCGTCAGAATGCCGACGTGAAACAGCACAGACCCGAGAATTAACTGTTTGCGCCGCAAAAGCTGGCTGGAAGACGATTTCCAAGTGAACGGATCACGCTCATACCGGGCGATACACCCCACAATCAGCACGGTCAGCGCGATATAGGGCATGATCCCAAAGATGAAGTAGTCGATGTCAAAGTTGGTAAACATATCTGTGATCCCCTTACTTGGCCGCGGCTTGCGGCGCTGGGTTTATCGGTGTGTCCATCTGCGCAAGCATATCGCGCACCTGGGGGCAGCCCGCGTTTGGATCAGGGCCAAAGGTCACTTCGGATTCTTCCCAAACCTCGTCCAGCGCCTTGAGATCGGTTGGATCGTCGTCAGGCTGTGCGAGCATCGCCTCGACCACGTCTTTATTGGCCTTGGCCCCCGCGATCTGGATCAGCGCTGCAAATACCGCCGCATAGGGGCTTTCCCGCCGCTCAAGGCGGGTTTGCAGGGCCTCAAAGATATGCGCGGCATCGGTCAATGTGTCGCGCACTTCACGTGATGGACGGGTCGACAGAAATTCCAACAACACCGGCAAGTGGTCCGGCAGTTCCGATGTGGCCGGATCAAACCCTGCGTCTCTGTAGGTTTCGATCAGCGACACCATCGCGCCACCCCGGTCGCGGCTCTCGCCGTGAACATGTTCAAACAGGTTCAACGACAAGGTCCGCGAGCGGTCGAAGAGCAGGACAAACTGCTCTTCGAGGTCATAGATGTCGCGCCCGGCTAGCCCCTCAACCAGCGGGCGCAACGCCCGACGTGCTGCTGCTGTCAAACGGGTATCCGAGGCAAGGACGCCTCCGATCTCGGACATCGCATGCTGCAGCTCGCGCGTCGGGTAGCTCAGAAGTAGGGAAAAGGATTTCAGTGTACGGTCCATGTTACTGCACCTCCTGTGGCATTTTCAGAGGTTTCTTGGAGCCGCCAAAAAGCGATCCTTTGGAGATACCAGTGGAACAGCCGTTGCCGTCGGTGAACCCGCACCCGCCCTTGAGGTCATAGGCCTCTTCGACCTGCTCACGGTGGGTTGTCGGGATCACGAAACGATCTTCGTAATCGGCCAAAGCCATGATTTTATACATGTCCTCGATCATTCGCGGCTCGAGGCCCACACGTTGTGCGATGCCTTCATCGATCACGCCATCCACAGTTTTGGACCGCATGTAAGACCGCATGGCCATCATCCGCTCCAACGCTGTGACAACCGGGGCTTCGTCCCCTGCCGTCAGCATGTTGGCGAGGTATTTGACCGGGATGCGCAGGGATTGAACGTCAGGCATTGCGCCGTCCATGCCAATCTTGCCTGCTTCGGCAGCGTTCTGGATCGGTGACAATGGCGGGATGTACCAGACCATTGGCAGGGTGCGATATTCGGGGTGCAGCGGGAACGCCACTTTCCATTCCATCGCCATCTTCCAGATCGGGCTTTCCTGCGCGCCTTTGATCCAGTCCTCCGGCACGCCGTCGCGACGGGCCGCTTCGATGACGGCGGGATCATTTGGATCGAGGAAAACATCCAACTGCGCATCATAAAGATCGGTCTCAGCAGGCACATTGGCCGCATCTTCGATCTTGTCCGCATCATAAAGCATCACGCCCAGATACCGGATACGTCCAACGCAGGTTTCCGAACAAACGGTCGGGTTGCCGCTTTCGATCCGGGGATAGCACAGAGTGCATTTCTCGGATTTGCCGGACTGCCAGTTGTAGTAGATCTTTTTGTAGGGGCAGCCGGACACACACATCCGCCAGCCGCGACATTTTTCCTGGTCGATTAGAACAATGCCGTCTTCTTCGCGTTTGTAGATCGCGCCGGACGGGCAGGATGCCGCGCAAGCCGGGTTCAGACAGTGTTCGCACAGGCGGGGCAAATACATCATGAATGTATTTTCATATTCCCCGTAGATCTCCTTCTGGATGCCTTCGAAGTTGTAGTCTTCGCTGCGCTTGGCGAATTCACCGCCAAGGATCTCTTCCCAGTTCGGACCTTTTTCGATCTTCTCCATCCGCTCGCCGGTGATCTTGGACCTTGGACGTGCAGTCGGGAAGGCCGTCATTTCGGGCGCCGATTTCAGGTGGTCATAATCGAAATCAAACGGCTCATAATAGTCGTCAATTTCAGGCAGGTCCGGGTTGCCAAAGATATTGGCCAGAATCCGCCATTTGCTGCCCTGCTTGGGCTGTAACTTGCCAGATCGTGTCCGTTCCCAGCCACCTTTCCAACGCGCCTGGTTTTCCCAGTCGGTCGGATAGCCGGTGCCCGGTTTGGTTTCGACGTTGTTGAACCATGCGTATTCAACACCATCGCGGCTGGTCCAGACGTTTTTACAGGTGACAGAGCATGTGTGGCACCCGATACATTTGTCCAGGTTCAGCACCATGCCGATTTGTGCGCGAACTCTCATTCTGCTGCCTCCACTTTGGCGGGTGTATCGAGCCAGTCGACCTTCCGCATTTTTCTGACGATGACGAATTCATCCCGGTTCGATCCGACGGTGCCGTAGTAGTTAAAGCCGTAGGATTGATGGGCATAACCGCCGATCATATGGGTTGGTTTGAGCGTGGTGCGGGTCACCGAGTTGTGGATGCCCCCGCGGTTGCCGGTCTTTTCAGAACCGGGCGTGTTCACGATCTTTTCCTGCGCGTGGTACATAAACAGCGTGCCGTCTTTCATGCGCTGGCTGACAACCGCACGGGCCGTAAGCGCCCCGTTGGTGTTGTAAACCTCGACCCAATCGTTGTCCGCAATCCCCGCCTTGGCCGCATCGACCTCGGACAGCCAGACCACCGGACCACCCCGGTTGAGCGTGAGCATCAACAGGTTGTCCGAATAGGTGGAGTGGATGCCCCATTTCTGGTGGGGAGTGATGAAGTTGAGCACCAGGCTGTCGCCATCGTCCATCACGTCGCTGTTGATGGTCTTCAGATCGACAGGTGGGCGGTAGGTTGTGAACCCTTCGCCAAAAGCGCGCATCCACAGGTGATCTTGATACAGCTGCTGACGGCCTGTCAGGGTGCGCCATGGGATCAGCTCATGCACGTTGGTGTAGCCTGCGTTGTAGCAGACATGTTCACTTTCGATACCGGACCATGTGGGCGAGCTGATGATCTTGCGCGGCTGTGCGGCAATATCACGGAAGCGGATCTTTTCGTCTTCCTTCGGCAGCGCCAGATGTCTGTGGTCAATGCCGGTGGCTTTGCCCAACTGTTCCCATGCTTTCACAGCCACTTCGCCATTGGTTTCCGGGGCCAGCATCAAGATGACCTCGGTGGCGTCGATGTCTGTCACCAGTTTCGGGCAACCCTTGGCAGGGCCATCCTCCCACTCGCCGTTGAGGTCGCGCAGATGCTGCACCTCAACTTCGGTGTTCCAGGTGATACCTTTGCCGCCATTGCCCAGCTTATCAAGCAGCGGACCAACAGCCACAAACCGGTCATAGATTGCGGTATAGTCCCGCTCAACCGGCACGTAGTTCGGTGCGGTCTTTCCGGGGATCAGTTCGCATTCGCCTTTCTTCCAGTCGCGGACCTGATCCTGTGCAATCTCTGCCGGTGTGTCGTGCAGGATCGGCAGGGCAACCACATCGGTTTCCTTGCCCAGCACCTCGGGTGCAACCTCTTGGAATTTCTTGGCAATCGCCTTGAAGATTTCCCAGTCCGATTTGCTCTCATAGGCAGGATCAACAGCCGCCTGAAGCGGGTGGATGAACGGGTGCATGTCCGATGTGTTCAGGTCGTTCTTCTCGTACCAGCTTGCTGTTGGCAGAACGATATCGGAATAGACTGCTGTGGTGCTCATCCGGAAGTCAATGCAGACCAAAAGGTCCAGTTTGCCTTCTGGCGCTTCTTCATGCCATTTGGCTTCTGATGGCATTTGGCCGCCCTCAACACCGAGGTCATGACCGAGCACGCCGTGGTCGGTTCCCAGCAAGTGTTTGAGGAAATACTCGTGGCCTTTGCCCGAAGAACCCAACAGGTTGGACCGCCAGATAAACAGGTTGCGCGGCCAGTTTTCGGGTGCGTCAGGATCTTCGCAAGACATTTCCAGATCGCCGGATTTCAGTTGCTCTGCGATGTAGTCTTTGATCTCCTTGCCAGCCGCCTTGGCCGCTTTGGTCACTTCAAGCGGGTTGGTTTTCAACTGCGGTGCCGATGGCAACCAGCCCATGCGTTCAGCCCGGATGTTGTAGTCAATCAGATTGACGTTCCAATCACCCTCTGGCGCCGTTGGCGACAGGATCTCATCCGCCGTCAGGGTCTCATAGCGCCACTGATCGGTATGCGCATACCATGCCGAGGTTGAGTTCATGTGACGTGGTGGACGGTTCCAATCCAGCGCAAAGGCCAGCGGCTGCCAGCCGGTTTGCGGGCGCAGCTTTTCCTGGCCCACGTAGTGGCTCCAGCCACCGCCCGACTGACCGATACAGCCACACATCACCAACATGTTGATGATGCCGCGATAGTTCATGTCCATGTGGTACCAGTGGTTCAGACCGGCACCCAGAATGACCATGGATTTACCATTGGTCTTTTCGGCATTGGTGGCAAACTCACGGGCAACCGCGATAATCTTGTCGGCAGGAACACCGGTGATCCGTTCAGCCCATGCAGGCGTATAAGGTTTGTCTTCAGCAAAGTCCTTGGTGACCCAATCGCCGCCCAGGCCGCGATCAAGGCCATAGTTGGCGCAGAAGAGGTCAAACACAGTGGCAACCTGTACATCGCCGTCTGCCGTTTTCACGGTTTTTACAGGGATGTTGTGGGTCATGACATCAGGGAAATCGCACTGCGCAAAGTTCTTGGTGGATTGACCGCCGAAGTAGGGGAAATCGACACCGACAACTTTGTCATGGTCCTCTTCAAGAACCAGCGAGGTCATCAAGTCGGTGTCTTTGCCGCTTGCACGTTCCTCAAGGTTCCATTCACCGTCTTCACCCCAGCGATAGCCAACCGAACCGTTTGGCGCGACCAGGCCCGCCTTGCGGTCAAGGGCGACAGTTTTCCATTCGGGGTTGTTGTCTTCGCCCAGTTTGCCGTCCAGATCATCGGCCCGCAGGAAGCGGCCCGGCACGTACCGGCCGTCTTTTTCCTCAAGCTTTACCAGCATTGGGAAGTCGGAATATTTGCGGGTGTAATCCTCGAAGTACTCGGCCTGACGGTCGAGATGGTATTCGCGCAGGATCACGTGGCCCATGGCCATTGCCAAGGCGCTGTCGGTGCCCTGTTTCGGGGCCAACCAGACGTCGCCAAACTTGGCCGCTTCGGAATAGTCCGGGCAAATCACAGCGGATTTGGTGCCGCGATAGCGTGCCTCGGTGTAGAAGTGCGCATCCGGTGTCCGTGTCTGCGGCACGTTGGAGCCCCAAAGCAGCAAGAAGCCCGCGTTGTACCAATCGGCGCTTTCCGGCACGTCGGTCTGTTCGCCCCATGTCATTGGAGAGGCCGGTGGCAAGTCGCAATACCAGTCATAGAAGGACATGCAGACGCCGCCCATCAGGCTCAGATACCGCGATCCGGCGGCATAGCTGACCATCGACATCGCCGGAATGGGCGAGAAGCCGAAGACGCGGTCCGGACCGTATGTCTTGGCCGTATAGGCATTGGCGGTCGCGATGATTTCGGTGCTTTCATCCCATGTCGCGCGGACAAAGCCGCCCTTGCCACGGGATTTGACATAGTTGGCCCGCAGGATCGGGTCATTCTGAAGCTTGGTCCAAGCCTCGATCGGGGTCATGGTCTTGCGCATCTCGCGCCAGACTTTCAAAAGTTTGCCGCGGATCAGCGGGTTCTTCACCCGGTTCGCGGAATACAGATACCAGCTGTAGGATGCGCCACGTGCACAGCCACGCGGTTCGTGGTTGGGCAGGCCCGCACGGGTGCGCGGATAGTCCGTCTGCTGGGTTTCCCAGGTGACGATCCCGGATTTGACGTAGATCTTCCAGCTACATGAGCCGGTGCAGTTCACACCATGGGTCGAGCGCACGATCTTGTCGTGGCGCCAGCGGTTGCGATAGGTCTCTTCCCAATCGCGGTTCTCGCGGGTCACTTGCCCGTGGCCGTTCGAGAATTTTTCCAGTTCTTTTGACTGGAGAAAGTTCAATCTGTCGAGCAGGTGGCTCATCTTGCTAGCTCCTCTCCTGAGGTATCGTTAAGGGGGTGGGCCTGCGCCGAAACGGCGGCGCAGGCCGTAAATGGCGTGGAATTATGGGTTTTTGACGTAGGCGCCGCGGCGCAGGTAGAACCACCAGTTGATGACGATGCAGACCCCGTAGAAGATCGCGAAACCGTAAAGCGCCAGTTCGGGGGTGCCGGCCTTCAACTGCTCACCAAAGACTTTGGGGATGATGAAGGCACCGTAGGCAGCCACAGCAGCCGTCCAACCCAGTGCAGGGCCAGCCTGCTCTTTGTCGAACACCACACCGATTGTCCGGAAGGTCGATCCGTTGCCGATGCCGGTGGCGGCGAACAGGATCAGGAACAGGCCCAGGAACGGGTAGAAGTACTGTTCCGGCGTGGCCGAGTTGTAGGCCGCCTGGATGAAGTAAGCGACGCCCAGGGCAGATGCGACCATGACGATCGAGATGATCTGCGTCACTTTCGCGCCACCGGCCTTGTCAGCCCAGATACCACCGATCGGACGGATCAGCGCGCCGATGAAAGGCCCCATCCATGCGAACATCAGGGCCGAGGGGCCGTTGGGGTTCACGGTGTCGTGGGTCATCAGCCCGTCCACTTCGATGTGGCTGAAACCAAAGACCACCTTGATGGTCAGTGCCAGTGCGGCCGAGAAGCCGATGAACGAACCGAAGGTCATTGTGTAGATCACGGTCATGGCCCAAGTGTGCTTGTTGCCAAATATCCGATACTGACGTGTCAGGTTCTGGCCAACGGCACCGGGGATCAACTTCAACAGACCGACGGTCAGAGCGATGACGATGGGCAGCACGATCCATTTGGACACGCCCATACCGGATGTTGGCAACCCACCTTCGGTTTGCGGCAGCAGCAGCCAAAGGCCGAATGCAGCGGCGCCAAGGCCCAGCAACAGCATACCGGTGATGATGGCAAAGCCGCCAAGCGGGTTGGGGATGTCAGGCGAGACATGTTCGTCTCGGATGTTGTTCATGCCCATCCAGCCGATGATGGCCAACGGGATCAGGAACACCAGCCAGATCAGGCCCGCGTTGTGGATATAGGTCTCTGTGCCGGCAGGAATCTTGCCGATCAGCGTGCCGGATGTGTTGACCAGCGTGCGGCTTTCGCCACCAAAGATACCAACCGTCATCACCAGCGGGATGAGGATTTGCATGGTGGTCACACCAAAGTTGCCCAGACCGGCGTTCATGCCCAGCGCATAGCCCAGCTTTTTCTTCGGATAGAAGAAGCTGATGTTGGACATCGAGGACGAGAAATTACCGCCACCGATACCCGACAGGAAGGCGAGAATCTGGAAATACCACAGCGGCGTATCAGGGTCTTGCAGTGCAATACCCGCACCCGCAGCGGGGATCATCAGCAATGCTGTGGTGAACACGATGGTGTTCTTGCCGCCCGCGATACGGATGAAGAATGTTGACGGAATGCGCAGGGTCGCACCGGTCAGACCGGCAATGGCGCCCAGCGTGAACAGCTGCGACTGGTCAAAGGCAAAGCCGAGGTTGATCATCTGAACGGTGATGATGCCCCAGTACAGCCAGACCGCGAAGCCGCAGAGCAGGCTGGGGATCGAAATCCACAGGTTGCGTGTGGCAATCGCCTTGCCGGTAGAGGACCAATAGCCTTCGTCCTCAATGTTCCAGTTTCTTAGATCTTGTCCCACTTGATACCTCCAAGATGAGCGTGATGGCGGGCCGATCCTGGCCCCCCGTGTTCAGTGATTAATCGGCTGCAGGTGCCTGCCCGTCCTTGCGGGCAATGGCCTGAATGCCTTCTTCCAGCGCGGCATTGGCCTTGGCGGCACGGGCGCGCAGTGTTTCGATATTGGCGGCGGCAAAGTTGGCCCGCTCTTCATCTTCCTGCCGGGTCGAGAACCGGACAAAGAAAGCCATGAAGGATGCGCAGGTCACGATAATGCCAAGGATGAAGAACGCTTCGGACCAGTCGATTGTGTTCTTGAACAGGAAACCCGCCAGAACCGCACCGGCGTTACCGCCCGCGCCCACAACACCGGCCACAGCGCCCAATGCCTTCTTGTTGATGAATGGCACCACCGAATAGGTCGCCCCTTCGGCCATCTGAGTGAACAGCGAGAAGACGATCAGCGCAGGCAAAGCCAGGAACAGAACGCTCATCTGGCTGAACAACATCAGCGCCAGACCTTCACAGAAGATACAGACGAACAGCCAGAACGCGCGGCCACGCAGGCCCCAGAGCGAACCGAAGTTGTCACCGAAGATCCCGCCAAGGGTCCGGGCGAACATGTTCATCAGACCAAAGGACGCAGCCACCAGACCTGCGGTGACAAGGGTCAGGTCAAAGTAATCCATGAAGTAGAGCGCGGCGACGTTGTTGACGGTCAACTCGATCCCGAAACAGGCACCGTAGATGACAAACAGAACCCAAACGCGCGGGTCAGCCAATGCGGCCATATAGTTGCCGGTGACTTTCTTTTTCTCACCCATGCGGCCTTGCGCACGCAGCTCATCAAAGTTGCCGTCAGGGGCATCCTGAGTGAGGAAGTAATACGCGATCCCGGTGACAAAGATGATCGAGCCAACAACCATCATCGACGCACGCCAGCCGACAGCCTCCGAAAAGCCAAAGCCAACGACGAACACCGAGAACAACAGCGGCATCACAAACTGTGTCACACCACCGCCGAGGTTCCCCCAGCCCGCCGAGGTGGCGTTGGCCTGTCCGACCACGTTGGGCGCGAACATAACGGATGTGTGGTATTGGGTGATCACAAAGGATGCACCGATACAGCCAATCAGAACCCGGAACAGCAAAAAGGTCTCAAAGGATTGCGCCAGACCAATCCCCATTACGGGCAGCGACCCGAGGATCAGCAACCATGTGTAGGATTTCCTTGGCCCGATCCGATCACAGAGCCAGCCGATGAACAGCCGCGCAAAGATGGTTGCGGACACCGAGCCAATGATGGCCCAGCCGATCTGATCCTTTGTCAGCTGCAACTCATCGCGCACAACAGACATCAGCGGCGCGATACCAAACCATGCAAAGAAGCACGAGAAGAACGCAAACCACGTCATGTGGAACGTTCTGATCTGCACCATCTTTACGTTAAAGAAATTGCCCCAAAGACTTGTGGCCTTGTTCTGAAGCTCCATTGGTCTCTCCTTCCGATCCCCAGACAGGCCCGTATTGGCCGTCCTGAGCTGCTTTTGGAGGAACCTGTGCCGTTTCAAGTTGGCCGGTTTTGATCTGGATCAAGTCTTTAAGAAATTGGGCCAAAACAAGGCTTTCTCAGAAATTTGTCATCTGCGGGTTTGAGGCGCGCAAATCCAGAGATCAAAGAATTTCCCAAATTGGTTTGACATATATCAAGCAGACATATGATAACTGTCCGAACTTCGCTTGGGTGAACATTGAGCATGAATGAGTCGGAAACCACGAATATTCGGGCATTGCCGATCTTTGCCGAGATGGCCGACGACAATTTTGAATCGCTTATGCGCGGTTCCTACGTCCAGAACTTCCCGCCGCAGATCGAGCTGATTTCAGAAGGTGAGCCAAGCGATTTTCTGCATGTGATCATTTCTGGAGCGGTTGAGCTGTTTGCCACCTGGAATGGCCGCGAATCCACAATGGCCATTGTCAGACCGGTTTCGACCTTCATCCTTGCAGCAACGATCAAAGATGCTCCGTACCTGATGTCAGCCCGCACCTTGGAGAAAAGCCGCATTGTCTTGCTGCCTTCTACGGACGTGCGGCAGATCTACGATATCGACAACGGATTTTCGCGTGCCTTGGTGACCGAACTGGCCCAATGTTATCGCGGGGTCGTCAAGAACAGCAAAGATCTCAAACTGCGCACGTCGATCGAACGCCTGGCGAACTACCTTCTCAAGCATCACAACCGCGCCAATGGTAATGGCAACGGCAACGGCACTTTCGAGTTGAACATCGAAAAACGCAAAATCGCATCACAAATGGGTATGACGCCGGAAAACCTGTCCCGCGCGATCAAGGCGCTCAAGCCTTATGGTGTGACCGTGAATGGAACCAGTGTTCATATCGCAGATGCCGATGATCTGGCCTCATTGGCCAAGCCGGACCCGTTGATAGACGATCCACTGAGCTAAGCCTTTCGGTTAGGACGTTGCCTTGCGGGCAAGTTCCTCCTCACGCATTTCTTGCAGCCGCGCCAGCCTCGCCCTTACCGTCTTTACCCCGCCCCTGCCGCCGTTCTTTGCCGGTTTCCAACTGGCAAACTGAGGCTTGATCGTTGAAAGTTGCAGTATCTCGGCTTGTTCTTTTCGTTTGAGTGGGTCGACGAAAAAGGCTGCGAATGCGGCGCCATGCGTGCGATTGATGAACACTGGCCGCACATTTCCCCCGATTGAGATCGAAAAATCGACAAAGTCGGGCGTGTCCAATAGCCGGTCGATCTTGCCAAAATCATCAGCGGCAAATCGGCACCCCAGCTTGCCCAAGATCAGGATAGTCCCGGGAAACTCGTCATTGATTGTCAACAAGACCGCCTCAATTCTGCAATTTCTCCGGCGAAAGAAGAACCCCAAAGCCAGTTGGAACAGCGTTTTTGACACCAAAACCAGCGCAATGCCCAAAACAGCGACAAGCCCGTACCGAAAAACCGCGGATTGCAAGAAATCCTCTATGGATTTCATGAGTGAAATATCCTTGGCGCTTGGCAGGGTTTCACCGGCCTTTTGGTTGCGCCCGCCTGCACTTTCGGATTGGTTCTCCGTGCCTTGGCCTTCCTGGGTCCGGTTGGTAACTTTGCCGGTGTATGTGACCATTATCTCGTTTTCGGGGTCCAGACCCGGTGCCATCCGCTCAGCGTCCCACTCATCCAGTGCGCAGCCCTCGGTGGTTTCTGTTATCGTCTCCGGCTCCGGTGGCGCGGTCTTTTGCTTGGATGCGCCGTCTGTGTTGAACTGCTCCAAAACGCGGCGCTCGTACTCCGCCCAATCTGCCTTGGTCGGATCGACGACCTCCATGCGCAACGGGTTTTTCACCTGACGTTCAATGGTGGTTGAGTTTTCGCCGCAATCAATCGGGAGGGTTTGGTGTGCTGCGCCGTTTGCCGTGTCGCTTGCGGATGCGGCTATCGGTGCGGTCTTTGGCGCCGAAACTTCGGCTTCTTGAGCCAATGCGCCGTCATTCCCAAAAAACGCGCAAAGACCTATGGCAAGAGCGCTTGCCTTTTGTTGACGCCAAAAAACTGAACTTCGCTTTGATCGTACCTGACTTTTTAACTTGCCGTGCACCACATACATAGACCTCAAAACATGTCCCAACTTTACGGTTTCACCGCAGTTGGCTGATACTACCCTAACGGTACCACAAAATAATATTTCACGAAAACGGTATTTGGCTTGCCGAAAAGTACTTTGGCAAAAATGCCACGAATTGCATCGGCTGCATCGGCAAAGTAGGGTTTTGCCATGATCCGTTTTCCAATCAGTACGCACTGTTGAAGTCCGTCCGGCTGCGCCTTTTGACCTTGGCCTTGTTGCCGATGGTCGTGTTGATGCCGCTGATGCTGCTATTGGGCATGAACCGTTGGACATCGGAATATGACAACATCCTGATTGCCAATGTCGCCAGTGATTTGCGGATCGCAGAGCAATATCTGGGCCGCATCCTGGATGGCACCGGAACCCACATGACGGGGATCACCGAATCCGCCGAGTTTCTCGCAGAGCTGGATCAAAACCGGGCCGAATTGGCAACCTTTCTGAAGGCCAAGCAGCGGGCGTATCAACTGGATTTTCTGTACTACCTTCCACCTGATCAGACCGCCGGACCAGCACATCAATGGCCTGTGATCGCATCGGCCAAACGCGGGCGGCCAGCCACCGCCATCGACATTTTCTCAGCCGCCGATCTCGCTGCCCTGCCCGGCGATCTGGCCACGCGGGCGCGCGTCCCCTTGATCGAGACCCAAGCTGCCGTACCCACCACCCGCACGGTCGAAGACCGCGGCATGGTGGTTCACACCGCTAGCCCCGTGGGCCAAGGCGGCAATCGCGGTGTTCTGGTGGGCGGCATCCTGTTGAACCGCAATCTGGGTTTCATCGATACGATCAACGCGCTGGTCTATCTCAACGCTGCCACGGGGGGCGACCGGCAAGGCACGGCGACCCTGTTTCTTGAGGATGTCCGGGTCTCGACCAACGTGCGCCTGTTCGAGGATGTCCGCGCCCTGGGCACCCGGGTTTCTGCCGTCGTGCGCGGCAAAGTGCTGGATGACGGCAAAACATGGCTCGACCGCGCCTTTGTGGTGAATGATTGGTACATCTCGGGATATCTGCCCATCTCCGACAGCTTTGGTGAACGTGTCGGCATGCTTTATGTCGGGTTTCTCGAAGCGCCCTTTGTCGCCGCAAAACAACAAGCCTATCTGGCGCTGTTTATCGCGTTTCTGCTGATGCTTGCGGTGTCGATCCCGTTTTTTCTGCGCATGGCCAAGGGCATCTTTTCGCCGCTCGAACGCATGATCCAGACCATGACCCGTGTGGAGAAGGGTGATCTGAATGCCCGTAATGGCGATGTGGGGTCAAACGATGAAATTGGCCTTGTCGCCAGCCACCTCGATACATTGCTCGATCAGGTACAGGAGCGGGACCAGGCGTTGCGGTCTTGGGCGGATGAGCTGAATGAACGGGTTGAAGATCGCACAGCGGAGCTAAAAGAAGCCAATTACAAGCTGGAAGAGACCTTCAAACAACTGGTCATGTCAGAGAAGCTGGCCTCGATTGGCGAGATCACCGCAGGTGTCGCCCATGAGATCAACAACCCCGTTGCGGTGATCCAAGGCAACGTTGACGTGATCCGCCAAACCCTCGACACCCGCGCCGAAGAGGTGGCAACCGAACTGTCCCTGATCGACCGACAGGTGCAGAGGATCGGGGCCATCGTTGGCAAGCTCTTGCAATTTGCCCGCCCCAGTGAATTCAGCAGCTCTGAGGAAACTGTGGACATTGGCCGCGTGACCGAAGACAGCCTTGTTCTGATTGGCCACACGTTATCCAACACCCAGATCACGGTTGAAACGGACCTTGCGCCCGCCCCTCCCGTCCGGATTGACGAGGGGGAGTTGCAGCAGGTGATCGTGAACCTGCTGGTGAATGCGGTACAAGCGATGGAGCAGGATGGCAGGCTGACTGTTTCTCTGTTTCCAGAGGAACTTGAAGGCAAGGCCGGAACATGCCTGCAAATTGCCGATACCGGGCCGGGCATTCCGGATGAGAATCTCAATACCCTGTTTGATCCGTTTTTTACGACCAAACTGGCAGAAGGCACCGGGCTGGGTCTGTCTATCAGCCAGACATTGATTCAGCGGGCGGGTGGTCTGATCCGGGTGCGCAACCGGCGCAAGCGGGGCGCGGCCTTTTCAATCTGGCTGCCCGAAGCGCCAGACAGTTTTTGACAATCAGACACCCCAAGCCGCGCATTTTCGATCCACGGTCTTGCGCGAAACGCCCAGCCGCCGCGCGGCCTCTGCCCGGTTGCCATCGCATTCATCCAGTATGTGCATGATGTGCCGTTGCATCACCAGATCAAGCGATTCAATGGCACGGGTTCCGGTGATCTGCCCCCCCCCGGCGAACTTGTCCGGAAAGGTGCCAAGGATCACCGAACGTTCAATCAGATTGCGCAATTCCCGCACGTTTCCGGGCCAATCGTAGCGGGCAAATTTCAGCAAGGTTTCTTCGTCCAGCTCAATCGCGGGCAGACCCAGCGTCTTGGAAAATTGCCGCAAGAACAGCGCCGCAAGTTCCGATATATCGCCTGCGCGATCACGCAAGGGGGGCATCTCGACCTTCATCACGTTGATACGGTGATAGAGATCAGCCCGGAACCGCCCTTCGGCGACGGCCTGATCCAGATCGGCGTTGGTGGCGAACAGGAACCGCAGGTTCAGCGGAATTTCCCGCTCTGCCCCGACAGGGCGAATGCGTTGTTCTTCCAGCACCCGCAACAGGGCGGCCTGCACCTGTTCGGGCATTTGCACCACCTCATCAAGGAAAAGCGTCCCACCCTCGGCATGCAGGAACAGCCCATCACTGCGGCGGTCCTGATTGTCGACCAAACCAAACAGTTCCTGCGCAATCCGGTCAGGAGAAATTACCGCGCAATTCACCGCAACAAAGGGTTTGTCGGCCCGGTCTGACAGCGAATGCAAGGTCCGCGCGGCCACCTCTTTGCCCGTGCCGGTGGCGCCCGTAAACAAGACCGAGGTTGGCAATGGAGCAAGCCGTTCCAGAATATCGCGCACTTCGCTGATTGCGGCAGAATTGCCCAATAGCCGCCCCCGCGCATGGCTGCCTTCGCCAGCAAGCTCATGTTTGAGCAGGAAATTCTCGCGCCGCAGATTCTGGCGGTCCAGCGCCCGTGCGGCGGCATTGAGGATCTGATTGGCGCGAAACGGCTTGAGTACAAAGTCTGCAACACCTGTCCGCACCGCTTTGATCGCGGTTTCCAGATCCGCATAGGCGGTGATCAGGATCGTATCGGAAAACAGCCCGACATTGCGTTGCTCGCGCACCCAGTCCAGCCCGGTTTTCCCCGGCATGATATTGTCGAGGATCACCAGATCGAAGAAACTGCGATCCAGCAGGGCTGTAGCCTCGACGGTTGAGGCCGCTTGCTCCACCCGTTTGCAACGCGGCTTGAGGATCTTCATCAGAAAGTTGCGCATGCCAGGCTCATCGTCGATCACAAGGATCGAAGCATGGGCTAGGCTTTCGCCGTATTCGTCCGGTGCGGCAGGTTTCATTGGCTGCCTTTGCCCAATCTCACGGACGGGCCCGCGTTGACTTCTTCAGACGAAAATCCCGCCCTTTCCAGCCCGAAGCTGGCAACAACCGCAATAACAATGATGGCGGCGAAACTGGTGAACATCGCTTTCATGGCTTTGTCTCCTTTGTCTGGGAATGGATCTTTAGAAACTCTATCAAATCCCGCCGGTCCTGCGGCGCGGCAATGACCTGCATCGGCATTTTCGATCCGGGGATATAGTGATCTGGTCCCAGATCGAACAATTGGTCGATTGTCGCATCTGTCCAAACGATATCCGATCCTGCCAGCGTTGGCGAATAGGGATAGCCCGGCAGGCGGCCCGCAGTGCGGCCAAAGACCCCGTACAGGGTCGGACCGGCCTTGCGCGAGGCACCGGCGTCAAGCGCGTGGCAGATCGAACATTTACGCATGAATTGCCGCTCTCCATTGGTCATCTCGCTGGCCTCTTTGAGAAAGGATCGCTCCTGCCCAATCGCAGGATCAAACTGGTCCATCAAAGCAATCGGCCAGCCATAGGCCAGGTCATCAAGCCCGCCCGCCCAGACCATCGCCCCATCCGGTGAAAACGCCAGCGCCCAGATCGGGCCTTGCCGCGTGGCACGAAAATCCTGTCGGATGCGCCAGGATCGGGTGTCCACCAGCATGATGTAGCCCTGCCCGTCACCCACCGCCAACAAGCCAGCGCCGTCATGATACACCATGGACAGGATCGGCTTTCGGTCCAGGGTAAAGTCAGCCAAAGCTGCGCCGGTGACAGCATCCAGAATGCGCGTGCCGCCGTCAACCGCGCCGTAAGCCAGCCAGCGCCCCTGCGGCCCGAGCGCCAGCTCATTCACACCAAACCCGTGTTTCACCAATGGCCGCGGCGGCGCATCGCTCGTCAGATCAAACAACAGCACTTCGCCCTTCGTGGTCGCAGCAAACAGGCTGTCGCCACCATCCCCGAACACGATATCGTTCACACCGCTGTCCCGCAATTTCATGACACTACCACTGCCCTCTGCTAGCGGCCAAAGGCCAATGGTCCCGTCCCAACTGGCCGAGGCAATGAGCCCTCCATCGGGCGCAATTGCCAGAGCGGTCACTTTTCCTTTGTGCTGTCCGATGATCCGGCTCTGCGCGTCCTCCCAAAGCCGCACCGTAAAGTCATCCCCGGCCGAGACCACCCGCCCGTCTGGCAGGAACACAACAGCGTTCACCGCCGCCTCATGCCCCTCCAGCCATTGCGGAGTGCGTCCGTCCCAAAGGCCCACAGAATTGTCGAAACTGGCAGTGGCGACTTGCCCCCTGCCGGATACGGCCAGCCCCATAATCGGGCCGCCGTGCCCCTTGAGCGTAGTAAAGCTTTGCGCCAAGGCCGCGCCAGCGCAAAGCGTCACAATCAAAGACATCGTCGCAAAAAGCCGCATCGCCTATTCTGCCGGATGGGCCTTTTGCGGGCCATCTTTGCCCGCCTCTTTCATCTCATCCAACCAGATCGAATGGTGCTGATGCGCCCAGGCTTCATCCACCTCGCCGCTGCCCATGGCGTCATAGGCACCCTCCATCCCGACCGAGCCGATATAGATATGCGCCAGAATGATCGCCATCAGAACAAATGCCATGATCGCGTGCCAACCTTGGGCAAACTGCATTTCTTCCTGCGGTGACAACATCACGGGCAAGGGCTCCATACCGACCAACCCTGGCAACCCAAGATCGTTGAGAATGGCAAAGGTCTTGGCAAACAGCGGCAGCTCATAGGGAAACAGAAGCGACACACCCGAAACGGCGATGGATGTACCGAACAGGATCACCGACCAAAAGATCAACTTCTGTCCGGCGTTGAACTTCTTCGCCGGCGGATGGTACTTGCCGATGATGCCGCCAAACTGACGCAGCCAAACAAGGTCAGTCCGGTTCGGGATGTTGTGAACCACCCACATCACAAAGATCATCACCAGTCCGATGATGAACGCCCAAGCCACATTGTTGTGAATCCATTTCGATGCGTTCAGCAAGGTCGCATTCACCTCGCGGCCCAGATAGGGCGCGATAAAGATCCGCCCGAACAGGGACACCAGCCCGGTCAGCCCCAGCAGGACAAACGATCCCGCCAGCAACCAGTGACCAAAGCGTTCAATCGCCTTGAACCGGGTCACTGTGCGGCCTGTCATCTCTTCGTCGATGCGGATGCGACCGCGCAGCAGATAGAACAGCACCAGCGCCCCCAGCGTGCCGATCAAAAGCCAGCCGCCGTAGGTCCGCAGTGGCCCGTCGCGCCAGCTCAGCCATTTCATGCCGCCATCCTGCACCAGAACGCTGGCCACCTCACCACCCGCAGACACGCGGGTCTCGGCAGAGCCATAGCGGATCGCCCGCCAGACCTCTGGATCAGAGGTGCCCCCGATCGGGCCAAGCTGCGCCGCGCCCGCGACATCCGCCGGATTGCCCGTATCGCTGCGCATTGCGCTGTCATCCACAGGCTCGCCACGTTGACGGGCCAGAATATCGGCAAGGGTCTGTGCCCCGCCGGTGGCGCTGCGGTCAGGGGTTGTCTGTGCTTGCGCCGTCAGGCCAAGCATCAGGGAAAGGACGAGTGCGAGTGCCACGCGAAGCATGGGCCCACCTCCCAAATCTGAAAGGGTTAAAATCAAGGTCGGGTGGCCCGGCAGGTAACAAGACCACGGGCCACCCTGTTGGTTCAAAACCAAAGGAGCGGCTTAGCCACCCTTTTGGTCATAGGCCGTGCCCCAGCCCCATGCACCCGAGCCAAAGCCGCGTGCGACAACGCGCTCACGGTAGATCGCTGACACAACATCGCCGTCCCCAGCCAAAAGCGCCTTGGTCGAACACATCTCGGCGCAGATCGGCAATTTGCCCTCTGCGATCCGGTTGCGGCCGTATTTGGCGAATTCGGCGGTGGAGTGGGTCTCTTCGGGACCACCCGCGCAGAAGGTACATTTGTCCATCTTGCCACGGCTGCCAAAGTTGCCCGCCTGCGGATACTGCGGCGCGCCAAACGGGCACGCATAGAAGCAATAGCCGCAACCGATGCACAGATCTTTGGAATGCAACACGACGCCTTCTTCGTTCTGGTAGAAGCAATCCACCGGACAGACGGCCATACATGGTGCGTCCGAACAATGCATACAGGCCACCGACAGCGAACGTTCGCCCGGTTTGCCGTCATTGAGGGTCACCACGCGGCGGCGGTTGATCCCCCAGGGCACCTCATGCTCGTTCTTACAGGCGGTGACACAGGCGTTGCATTCAATGCAGCGTTCGGCGTCACAGAGGAACTTAGCTCTTGCCATTTCTCGTTCTCCTTATGCTGCGCTGATTTTGCAAAGAGTGGTCTTGGTCTCTTGCATTTGCGTTACGGAATCATAGCCATAGGTCTGGGCTGTGTTTGAACTTTCACCCAGGACATAGGGGTCTGCACCGTCGGGGTATTTGTCCCGCAGATCCTGACCCTGGAAATGTCCGCCAAAGTGGAACGGCATAAAGGCAACGCCTTCACCGACCCGCTCTGTGACCATCGCCATAACCTTGACCTTGCCGCCCTCTGGCCCTTCGACCCAGACCTGTGCGCCATCCCGCAGCCCGATGTTGTTGGCATCACGCGGGTTGATCTCGACAAACATGTCTTGCTGAAGCTCGGCCAGCCAGGGATTGGAACGGCTTTCCTCGCCCCCGCCCTCATATTCGACCAAACGGCCGGAGGTGAGGACAATCGGATACTCCTTGGAAAAGTCGTTTTTCTGGATCGAGGCATAGAGCGTCGGCAGGCGGTAGTCCTGACGATCCTCATAGGTCGGATAATCCGCCACCAGATCGCGCCGCGGCGTATAGAGCGGCTCGCGGTGCAATGGCACCGGATCGGGGAAGGTCCACACAACCGCACGCGCCTTGGCATTCCCGAAGGGCGCACATTCATGCTTGATCGCGACCCGCTGAATCCCGCCCGAAAGGTCGGTTTTCCAGTTGGTCTTGGGACCGGCCACCGCGTCAATGGCAGCGCGTTCATCATCCGTCAGATCACTGTCCCAGCCCAGATCCATCAGCATCTGCATCGTGAATTCGGGATAGCCGTCCTGAATTTCCGAGTTCTTGCTGTAGACCCCTTCGGCCAGAAGGTTATCGCCATCGCGTTCCACACCAAAGCGGGCGCGGAATGTCAGACCGCCCTCAGACAAGGGTTTGGACATGTCATACAGGTTCGGCGTGCCGGGATGGTTCATCTCGGCGGTGCCCCAACACGGCCATGGCAGACCATAGTAATCGCCATCTGCCGGACCACCGATGGCCTGCAAGGTGGTGCGGTCAAAGGTATGCTGATTTGCCATGTGCATCTTGAGCCGTTCCGGGCTTTGTCCGGTGTAACCGATGGTCCAAAGACCGCGGTTAAACTCGCGCGTGACACTTTCGACATTGGGAGTCACATCGTCTTCCATTTCGATATTGCGGAAGAAACGATCGGACCAGCCGAACTTCTTGGCGAACAGGCCTATGATCTCATGGTCGGTTTTGGATTCGAACAGCGGGTCCACAACCTTGTCGCGCCACTGGAACGACCGGTTTGATGCGGTGACCGAGCCACGCGTTTCAAACTGGGTTGCAGCAGGCAACAGGTAAACACCGTCCGTGCGATCATGCAAAACAGCAGAAACCGTTGGATAGGGGTCAATCACGACCAGCATATCCAGCTTTTCCATCGCTGTTTTCATCTCAGGACCGCGCGTCTGGCTGTTCGGGGCGTGGCCCCACAGAACCATGGCCCGCACCTTGTTGGGCTGGTCCATGTTGCCTTCGTCCTCAAGGACGCCGTCAATCCAGCGCGAGACCGGAATGCCTTTGAGATTTTGCAGGCTCTTATCCTTGCCATCTGCGCCAGTGATCTTGTCGAACTGACCGGCCAGCCATTCGGGATCTTCCTCCCAAACGCGTGCCCAGTGATCCCAAGCGCCTTTGGACAGGCCATAATAGCCCGGCAAAGTGTGGGACAGAACACCAAGGTCGGTCGCACCCTGTACGTTGTCGTGGCCGCGGAAGATATTGGTGCCGCCACCGCTTGTGCCCATGTTCCCCAGCGCCAGCTGAAGGATGCAATAGGCACGGGTGTTGTTGTTGCCATTGGTGTGCTGTGTGCCGCCCATGCACCAGATCACAGTGCCGGGGCGGTTGTTGACCATGGTCCGCGCCACACGGCGCAGCTGAGAACCCGGCGCGCCCGTGACACGTTCGACTTCTTCGGGGTTCCATTTGGCCACTTCTTCGCGAATCTGGTCCATGCCCCAGACACGGGTGCGGATAAACTCTTTGTCCTCCCAACCGTTTTCGAAGATGTGATAGAGAATACCCCAAACCAGCGCCACATCCGTACCGGGACGGAACCGCACATATTCGTCGGCATGGGCCGCTGTGCGGGTGAACCGTGGATCGCAGACGATCAGCGGTGCGTTGTTCTGTTCCTTGGCTTTCAACACGTGCAGCAGCGAGACAGGATGCGCCTCGGCCGGGTTGCCGCCGATAATGAAGATCGCCTTGGAATTGTGGATGTCATTGTAGGAATTGGTCATCGCGCCATAGCCCCAGGTGTTTGCAACACCGGCAACTGTGGTCGAGTGACAGATCCGGGCCTGGTGGTCCACGTTGTTGGTGCCCCAATAGGCAGCAAACTTGCGGAACAAATAGGCCTGTTCGTTGCTGTGCTTGGCCGAACCCAGCCAATAGACACTGTCAGGGCCGCTTTCTTCGCGGATGTTCATCATGCCGTCGCCGATCTCGTTGATCGCCTGTTCCCAGCTGATGCGCTTCCACTCACCGCCCTCTTTTTTCATCGGGTACTTCAGACGGCGTTCGCCGTGCGCGTGTTCGCGCACCGATGCCCCCTTGGCGCAATGGGCCCCCAGGTTAAACGGGCTGTCCCAGCCGGGCTCTTGCCCAACCCAAACGCCGTTTTGCACCTCTGCCACAACTGTACAGCCGACCGAACAATGGGTGCAGACCGATTTGATCGTTTCAACAGCCGCGCTCGCAGCTGATGCCGCGCTGGCTTGCGTCACCGTACCGCCGGTGGCGCTGATTGCGGCAAGACCACCAATGGCCAGACCGCTGCCGCGCAGGAACGCACGGCGGTCGACGGATTTCTCCGCGACGTCAGACAGGATACTTGTCCGCTGGGGGCGTCTCGCTACCCCGTTGGTCTTTTTCCTAAGCATTTAAACCTCCCTTGCTGTCCATCTTTGGACTGAGCTGGGTTAACGAAATCCGCAGGCAGTCGGGCCAATCGCAACCAGTCGCCTGTGGCAGTTCACATCGTCCGGTTCCGGTCAGAAACGGGCGCTGTCGTAATAGGCGCGGGTGTGCGCGGTATCCTGCATCTTTTCCAAGGACAGGTCGGGTTCTGCGGCCTCGGCCGTGCCCCCGGTGGCAACAACGGCAACTGCCGCAGCAGGTGCGCCGGTCGCCGCCAGCTTGAGAAAATCGCGTCGGCTTGTTGCCTCCTCGTTTTTCTTGGTCATGAGAGTCCTCCTCTCTGGTGGGTGACGGTTGCCCGCCAAAAATGCGGGGGTTAGCCCGCGCTCATCCGAAAGCCTTCGCTCTCGATTTCCATGAACACCCGGCCAACAGCGCCGACCGCAGCATAGAAAACCGAGTTCTTTGCAGCTTCCAAATCCGAATAGAAATGCCCCGCCCAAGGGGTGATGTGTCTGTTAAAAAACACTTTTTGATCGTCCAGCGGCGCGGGCGCGCCAAAACGGCCAACGATCATCGCGCCCATCAACTCCATCAAGGAGGCGATGTTGTCCTCCGGCTCATAGACATTTGGCGCACGGCGCATCCCCCGCGCTGCCATATCGCGGCGCAGGCTGGCCAGTGGCTTTTCATTGAGAAAACCGGTCAAATAGTAGCTTGCGTAGGGCAAAAGCTCGCCCCGGCCCAAACCGATGAACAGCTTGTTAAATTCGCGTTCCACCTGCGCGGGCTTGGACAGCTTGGCAATCTTTGCCAGCGCATTGATTGCTGTGCCAAGCGGGCCATCATCACCGCCAAGATCGGCGCATTGTTCCAGCAGCATCTCATTGGGTGGTTCGGCCAGAAGCAGACCTAGGAAATTGTACAGATCGGCCCGCTGCCGGTCTTCGGGCGCAATGGTGATCTGCTCTGCGGTGGCGGTCATATCGGTCTCCTTGGTCACGCAGACACCTGCTGGGGCGTGTCGAATACAAAACGCATCCGCCGGGGCGCGGCGGCCAACTCAGGCTCGTGTGTTTCTTCGGTTGCACTTGGCTGCGCCTCGGCCACGGCAATCAGATCATCCTCTGGCATCGTGTCTTGCGCAGGCTCTTGAGGTGCGGTCTCGGTTTCGTCTTCAAGCGGCACAGGCTCTTCGCTGGCGGTTTGTTCTGCCTCCGCTTGGCGGGCCAATTCCTCAACATGGGCGGTCATGCCTTTGCCGACCTGATAGGCCGTCTGCAGATTGCCCAGCAGGAAAGACGCATCGGTGAAATCCTCACCATAATCGACCAGCCCATCGACATTGGCCAAAACCGGATTGCTGATCCAAAGGCGGCGCAGGGCACGGTCACGAATGCGGGCAGGAACACTTTGGGTCAGGAAGACTTTGAAATCGTCGCCTTCGCTCAAGGTATCCGGGTCAGGCAGGCCCAACTCTTCAAGGATCTCTGCGTCGGTCTTTTCCGCCAAAGCGGCTTCTTGCACCTCGACTTCAACCTCCAACAATGCCTGCGCATCCCCTTCAGCTTCCGCCTCCACCGCGGCCTTGCGCCTCGACCAGAAATCACTGCGGCTCATTGCAGGCGCTCCTTCTTGGCCTTGCTCGGGGCGCGGTAAACATCCGCCATCTGGGCAATCCGCACATCGCCGATCCCGTCTTCAACAAGACCGATATCTTTCTTGTCGCGGCGCCGTTTCTTGAAGACCTCTTCGGTGTGGAAACGCCGCGCGAAGGCTTCGACCCAACCAATCACAACCGGCGGCATCGCGATCTTTTCGACCACGTCCTCTCCGTTGTCGGCGTAATCCTGCGCCTCATAGGGCGAAGCGGTGATCAGAACCAAATCAAAGGGCCGCGCCGCATCGTCGGTTTCGCGCATGACCACATACAGACAAGGCACCTGCGCGGCGAGCCCGTGCAGATATGCATCCGTTTCAGCGCCATGCAGCTCAAGCATCAGTGTCGCGGCATGAAATTCGGTGATCTCGCCATCCTTGCGCAGGGCGGCCCAATTGGCCTCTGCTGCGCCGGGCAACACACCAACAGCCCGCCATGACCACTTCGCCCAACGGGTCACGCCCGGTGTGCGGCGCAGCACAACGCCCATCGGCATCGTCTCATATTGTTGCGGATTGTGGATCACTTGGCCCCGGAGTTTTCGTATTGCCGGTAAAGCCTGCCCTAACGTCGCTCTTGGACAAAGCGCGAATTGGGGCTGGCACAGGCTTTGATCAGATTGCGGACAATTTGGGCAATTGTAAAAGTCGGACAGGGCCGGTTCGGACTTATTGTCTATCTCGACCAAAATGATCGGAAATCTACCTCGTCGCAGAACTGCCGAATCATCCCAACTGATTCGCCCCCGATCCGGCAGAGGCACCACCAAAAAGCCGGTTTACGGGCCACAGGAATCATGCCTACTTAGATTGGCTTCGGGACGCAAAATGCGCCCCGAAACAGGCAAGAAATGGGGCGGCAAATACATGTCTAAATCATTGATTTTATGCAATTGTGCGGGCACCCAAACCATAGACGCGGAGGGCCTCACATCGGCGTCCGGCCTGCCCTGCTCAAAGGTGCATTCCGCCCTTTGCACCACCCAGTCAAACGCCGCTGCAGAGGCGATCTCGACCGGGGATGCAATTTTTTGCTGTGCCCAAGAATCGGCTCTTTTTGCAGAGCTTGCAGACAGTCTGGACGCCCCTGCCCCCGCCACTCTGGACCTGCGCGACAGGGCAGGTTGGAGCGCAGATGACGCCCCAAAACTACCCAAAATGGCCGCGCTGGTGGCCGAGGCGACCTTACCCGCCGCCACCGCCAAGACCCTTGATGTCGTTTCTGAGGGGCTTTGCCTGATCCTCGCGCGGGACGAAACGGCCCTGCAAGTTGCCGCGCAGCTTTGCCAATATCTGAGCGTGACAGTCCTGTTGCCGACCCCTCCCGATGGATTGGATAGCCGCAATTTCGATGTTGTTGTGGGCCGCTTGAAAGCCGCAAAAGGATCGCTGGGACAATTTGATGTCACCATCGACGGGCTGCAAATTCCCGATCCTGCCAGTCGCGGCGATATGGTGTTCTCTGATCCGCGAAATGGCGGGCGTTCGCAATGCGATATCCTGCTGGATCTGCGCGGTGAGACACCCCTGTTTCCGGCCCATGAGAAACGCGAGGGTTATCTCCGCCCCGACCCCGGCAACCCATTGGACGTGGCCGCATCGGTGCTCGAAGCATCGCATCTGACCGGCACCTTTGAGCAGCCGCTTTACATAAAGGCCGAACCTCTGCTTTGCGCCCATTCGCGGGCGGAGCAGACCGGTTGCACACGCTGTCTGGATGTCTGCCCAACCGGGGCGATCACGCCGGATGGCGACCATGTGACGGTTGATCCGCTGATCTGCGCGGGCTGCGGCGCTTGCGCATCGCTTTGTCCCTCCGGCGCGATCAGCTATGACGCCCCGCCCGCAGATCTGACCTTCCGCCGCATTCAGACATTGGCCAAAGCCTATCTGGATGCGGGCGGTCAAAATCCGCGCCTGTTGACCGTGAATGAAACCGGCGCCGAGATGATCCGCCTTGCCGCGCGATACGGCAACGGCCTGCCTGCCAATGTGATCCCTCTGGAGGTCGACGCCCTCGCCACCATTGGCCATGCTGAAATGCTGGCCGCATTGGCCGCAGGGTTCTCAGAGGTGACTGTCCTGCTCACCCCGAAATCAGACCGCGATGTTATCATCAGCGAAGCAGCCCTTGCCCGCGCCATGGGCGGTGATCGGATCACCCTGCTGGACACCAGTGACCCTGATGTTTTGTCCGATCAATTGTTCGCGGCACAAACCACCCCTACCGACGCAACCCCCCAGCGCCCGATGGGCACGCGGAGGCAAATTGCCCGTACCGCCGCCAAAGCGTTGAACCCGGATGCATCACAGATCGCATTGCCGGACGATGCCCCCTATGGCGCGGTTTTGGTGGACACTGATGCCTGCACGCTTTGCCTCTCGTGCATTTCGCTGTGCCCTTCTGGTGCGTTGGGCGACAACCCCGACCTGCCGCAACTGCGTTTTCAGGAGGACGCATGCCTGCAATGCGGGCTTTGCGCCAATGTCTGCCCCGAAGACGCCATCACCTATGAACCACGCATGAATTCGGACAACAGCGCTCTGGAACAGGTGATCCTGAACGAGGAAGAACCCTTTGCCTGCGTTGAATGTGGTGCGCTGTTTGGTGTGAAATCCACCATCGAGAAAATTACGGAAAAGCTGGCGGGCAAACATTCCATGTTCAAGACCGGCGATGCGGCACGGATGATCCAGATGTGCGACAATTGCAGGGTCAACGCGCAGTATCACGCCGAAAACAGCCCCTTTGCAGGCGCTGAGCGACCCCGACCCAGAACCACGGCGGACTACCTCAGCAAGCGCAAGGATCACTGATGATCAAGCGGTGCCCCAAGATCGGCTGGCTCCAGCGCGGCGACATAAGCGATGATTGCCTCCAGATCGTCCAAAGTCATCGCGACCGGAACGATGGGCGACGGGCGGTCCACCGGAAAAGGGTCGGTGACATCCTTAACCTGCGTGAAAGCGGGATGCGGATTAAGAGCAAAAAACGCGGCAAAGCGGTCTTCCCAATTTCCCAAGCTGCGCAGCGCAAAGAAGGACGGTGTCGATCCGATGGCATTCATCGGGTCCGCCGCAACCACCACATGACAGCGCCCACACAATCCCCGCGCCTTGACGCGGCCCGCCACGGCGTCCCCGTTATAGGTCATCACGGTTTCAGCACTGACTTGTGCCTGCGTCGGCAGGCTGAACAAGGCGGCACCGTCTATTTGAAACCCTGTCACAGTCCTGCGTCCGACCTCAGAGTCAATCCAGTCGCCAAACCGCGCAGCCCCCGCGTGGCCGCCTTCCGGCACTGCAAAATGCCAGCGCTGCCCCAACCCGTCAAAGACCGGATTGCCCTCCGGGCCAAAACTGGCCTCGGCCTGCGCGGGATCTTCGACCAGTTCGATCCGTACCTGCGTTTTGAGAGAAAACCGTGGAAGCAGATATTTCAGCAGCCCGCTTTCGATCAGATCGGGCGGCGCATAGAGGCGAAAATTTCTTTCATCTGCAACGGCTTGTCCGGCCCATATGGCAATGGAAACCAGACCCGGAACGAGATGACGCAGGCGTAAAAACATATAAGATGTTAGGAACTCCTGACTTCTTTCGTCAACACCAACAGGAAAGAGCAAAAGATGAGCGATGATTTCAACATGTCGATGCGCAAGTTTCTCAAACAGGTCGGAGTGACCTCGCAGCAAGCCATTGAAGAGGCAATGCGCAGCGCTGAAACCAGCGGCAAGGAATTCACGGCGCGGGCCGTCGTCACCATCGATGGGCTGGACATGGAACATGTCGTGACCGGCACCATCAAAGGTCAGGACTGACCCTTGAGCGTGACACGTGAGGCCGTTCTTGAGGCCCTGAAAACCATCGAAGATCCCACCGGCAAGGGCGACATTGTCTCAGCCGGAGTGGTGCGGGCATTGAACGTGGATGGCGGTAATGTCCGTTTTGTGCTTGAGATTGATCCAAGCCGCGCTGACGCCTATGGGCCGACCCGCGATCAGGCCGAGGAATTGGTCAAAGGTGTCGCAGGTGTTGAAAACCTGTCGGTGGTTCTAACCGGACACAGCGCCCAACCGGCACCGCCTGATCTGAAACTGGGTCACAAATCCGAACCCAAGGGCCCCGACAAAATCCCCGGTGTGAACCACATCATCGCCGTGGCCAGCGGCAAGGGCGGCGTAGGCAAATCCACGGTTTCGGCCAATCTGGCCTGTGCATTGGCCGCGCAGGGCCGTCGCGTTGGCCTCTTGGATGCAGATGTCTACGGCCCAAGCCAGCCGCGCATGTTGGGCGTGTCGGGCCGCCCCGCCAGCCCGGATGGCAAGACCATTCTGCCGATGCGCAATCACGGGGTCACGATGATGTCGATCGGCCTGATGACCAACGACGATCAGGCGGTGGTCTGGCGCGGGCCAATGTTGATGGGCGCTTTGCAACAAATGATGATGCAGGTGCAATGGGGCGCCTTGGATGTGCTGCTTGTGGATCTGCCACCCGGCACCGGTGACGTGCAGATGACCCTGGCCCAAAAGGCGCAGGTGGACGGCGCAATCATTGTCTCGACACCGCAGGATATCGCCCTGATCGACGCCCGCAAAGGCATTGATATGTTCCAGCAATTGAACGTGCCGATTGTGGGAATGATTGAAAACATGTCCACGCATATCTGTTCCAACTGCGGACATGAGGAGCATGTCTTCGGACATGGCGGCGTTGCTGACGAGGCGGCCAAGCTCAATGTGCCCTTGCTGGCGGAAATCCCTCTGCATCTTGATATCCGGCTGGCCGCAGACGGCGGTGCGCCGATTGTTGTTTCCGCACCGGACAGTGCGCAGGCCAAGGGCTTTGTCGATGTGGCGCAGGCGCTTATTGCCAAAGGTATCGCATGACCGAGGTGATTTTCCCTCCATTAATGTCCGGTCTTGCCGTCACCGGGCGCGAAGATCCGTTTCACACCGCCTGTCTGCAAGCGGCGGTAGGCTGTGACGCTGGTCTAGTGGTGTACAACCTGTCACCCGATAGCTTGAGGGCGGCCATTGTATTTGCCCCCGAAGTGCCCCTGCAGGATGCTTTGGCGATGTTGCCGGTCTGCGGCGTTGGTTTTCAAAACGCGCTTGGGGCGCTGGCCCCGCCGGAGGTTGCCGTACATCTGGAATGGGGCGGCGGCCTTCGGATCAACGGTGCGAAATGCGGCCAGTTGCGTGTCGCTGCCGGTACGAAAGCACCGGGTGAAGTGCCCGATTGGCTGGTTGTCGGGCTTTCCCTGCCGCTTTGGCCCAAGGGCGATGAAACCGGCCACACCCCGGATCAGACCGCCCTATATGCCGAAGGCTGCGCAGATGTGGAGGCGCCAAGGCTACTGGAAAGTTGGGCGCGGCACACGCTGAACTGGATCGCCCGCTGGGACGAAGAAGGCGTCAAACCTGTGCATGGGGAATGGCGCGGTTTGGTGCATGGCATGGGCGAAGAGATCACCCAAAACGGCCAGACAGGTAGCTTTCTCGGCGTCGATGAGCGCTTTGGTATGTTGCTGAGGCACAAGGGCGATACAACCCTCATCCCGCTCACCACCCTGTTGGAGGATCTGTGATGCAACTGGCCCGCGCCATTCACTTTGACGAAAGCGATACCCGTGTCTATGCCAATGCCGCCCGGACGGGCGAATGGTGTATCTCGGGTGGTTTTGAATTTTCAGACTGGTCGGAGGCCGATCTGTCCGGCAAGGCGCGGCAGGCCTTTGCAAACGGATGGTTTGGTTTGGAAACCTCGGGCCGGGTGACATTTGTGGCCGTGACGCAGGTCGAGGCGGCAGAGGTCGACACGCTCACCGATCTGCTGGCCCAGCATTTTGTCACCTATTACGGCGCCCCGGATGTCGCCGCAGCCCGCCCTGTGGCCGCAGAGGAAATCCGCCAGATGCTGGATCTATGTGACGGGCATGACGCCAACACCCTGCTGACGGTTGCGCGTGAACTGACGCCCTCGGGCGTGCGCGAAGCCTACCGAGTGATCGAACCACAGGGCGCAGGGCTTGAGCAATTTGCGGTACATGGGGATCTTGAGGGGTAAAAGAAGCGCAACACCCGGTCGCGCTTCTCGCTTTTTTGCAAGTTCAACCCTGGTGCCGGACCGTCATTGCACCGCGTTGAATACGAAAAGTGTTTCGCCGTTGATCTTGTAATCATTGATCAGCGTCTTTGCGGTGTCTGACACCAGCCACCCCTCCAACTTAAGCGCCAGATCATGCTTCACATGGGCATGTTTTTCCGGGTTCACGGGCAGATAGGCATATTGGTTGAACAGTACCGGGTCGCCCGCAAAGATCAGCGCCAGATCGGCCTTATTGCCGAAATTGAGCCAGCTGGCCCTGTCCGACATGATATAGGCGTCCATCCCCGCTGCCGTGTTCAGCGCAGCGCCCATGCCTGCACCCACGGCCTTGTACCACCCCCCGAACGTCGCCGGATCAAGGCCTGCTGCGCTCCAAAGACTCAGTTCCTTTTTGTGAGTGCCACTGTCGTCACCGCGGCTGACAAAAGGGGCCTTGGCATTTGCTATCATCGAAAGCGCCTCTGCTGCGGATGCAGCGCTACCCGCACTGGCCATATCCGATTTCGGGCCGATAAAGACAAAGTCGTTATACATGATCTCGCGCCGGTGGGTGCCATTGCCAGCAGCCAGAAATTTCTCTTCAGCCTTGCGGGAATGTACCAGGATGGCATCAACATCCCCCGCCGCGCCAAGCTTGAGCGCCTGGCCCGTGCCCACCACCAGCAGCTGCACCTCAAGGTCCAGATCGCGCTTGATCGCAGGCACCAGAATGTCCGACAGGCCGGAGTTGTGAAAGGAGGTCGTGACCGCCATCTTGATGTCATCGGCCCATGCCGCACCGGTCATCGCCAATGTGGTCACAGCCGCCATCATCAGGGTCTTCATTCTACAATATCTCCTTTTAGAAACGCGCGGGCCTGCGCGGTATTGGGGGTGTCAAAGAACGTTTCTGCGGGACCGCGATCATGGATCTTGCCGCCCAGAAGGAACACCACTTCGCTGGCCAAACGCCGCGCTTGGCCCATGTCATGGGTGGACATGACCAACCGCGTGCCTGCGGCGGCAGCAGATTGCAAAATGGCCTCAACGTCGCGCATCGCCCGCCCATCGAGGGAGGCGCAGGGTTCATCCAGAAACAGCACATCGGGCGAGCGGATCAAAGCACGGCCTAACGCCAGCTTCTGCCGCTCCCCTCCCGACAGGGCGGTCGCCGGACGCGTCAGGGCATCACCAAGGCCGACTTTCTGTGCCCAGAGTTCGGCCTGTGCCCGCGCGGTCTTGCGGTCCACACCCGTCAGACGCAGGGGATAGGCCAGATTGTCCCGCACTGACCGGCGCAGCATCACCGGGGTCTGGAACACAAACGCCTGTCTGCGCCGCGCCTCACCCTCATCACAGGCCCATGTCACCCGGCCCGCAGAGATCCGGGCAATCCCATGCAGCAATCGCAGGAGCGAGGTTTTGCCGGCCCCGTTGGGCCCGATCACAACGGTGATGCCTTCGGCCTCAAGACGCAGGTCAACAGGGCCAACCAGCACTTTCCCGCCACGTCGGGTCACCGCGCCTTGAACAATCAGAGGGAACATTGCACTCACCAGCGGCCCTCCTTCTCGGTCTGGGTCAACCAGTGGATCACCAGATTGACGGCAATCGCCATTGCGATCAGGACAAAACCAAGGGCGAGGGCCAGCGCAAAATCGCCCTTGCCGGTTTCCAGTGCAATTGCCGTGGTCAAGACCCGTGTGTGGTGGTCGATATTGCCGCCCACCACCATGATCGCGCCGACCTCACCGATGGCCCGGCCAAAGCCTGCCAATGCCGCCGTCAGCAAGGCCCGCCGCCCATCCCACAGGAGGGTCATTATCCGCTGGGTGTGGGTCGTGTTCATTGAAATCAGCAGGTCATGGTAATCCGACCACAATTCGCGAAGGGCTTGATGCGCGATGGAGGCAATCAGCGGCACGATGATGATCACCTGCGCAATGATCATGGCCGTGGGCGTGAACAGCAGGCCAAAAACCCCAAACGGGCCAGAGCGGCTGAGCATGATATAGACAATCAGACCGACCACCACAGGCGGCAGCCCCATTAACGCATTCAGTACCGCAATGGTCAGTCGCCGTATCCGAAACCGGCGCACGGCCAGCAAGGCGCCCAATGGCAATGCAATCAGCGATGCAATCACCAGGGCCGTCAGCGTCACCTGAAGTGACCGCAACGTGATCTCAACCAGGTCCGCATCCAGCGAGACAAGCATATAGAAAGCCTGGGACAACCCGCCCCATAAATCCGACATCTATGTTTGCCTTTCCCCACATCGTTCGGCCCCGAACGCAGGCACAGTAAACACGCCATTGAAGCGGGCAAAATACCAAAAGCGGCATTTTGCAGAAATCGGCCAAAATGACCTTGTCCAATTGTGACGTCATGCCGCCGATAGTCAATTTGACCTAAGGCGCAGAGCCTAAAGCCCGATCACCTCGTCCTCACGGATCACGGCAGGATCGTAGGCTTTTCGGGCGAACACCTCGCGCACCATTGGCTCAAAATGTTCTAAGGATTTTGACGGGTATTCCGGATCAAAGGATGCCTGATCCCAACGTTCACAAAATGCCGCGCAGGTGTCGAAGCAGGGGTGATCCCTGAACCGGTCACGGGCATCTTTGTCCCAGCCGTAATGATGCGCGTAGTAGACCATCTGGAAAATCCCATGATGCTCCACCGTCCAGGCCACCTCCCAGCGGACAAAGGGGCGGATCACCTCGGCGGAAAAACGGTCATGGTTCTGCGGGGCCAGCCCATCACCAATGTCATGCAAGAGCGCACCAACGATCCAGTCGATGTCGGCGCCTTCCGCCTCGGCCCGGCTGGCCGATTGCAAGCCATGTTCCAGTCGGGTGATCTGATACCCCTCTAGCGTCGCCTCGCCCTGGCGACGCAGCTCCTCCAGAACCCGATCAGCGGTCAGGCCCAAATAGGGTTTCTCCAATTCATGCAACAGCAGGTATTCTTCCTTGGTGCCGTCCTTCATCTGAGTGAAAGACACCTTTGGATTTGCATCTGTCATTGACTCGCTCTCCCTTTTTCTGTTGCGCCCTACATGGACAGCTCGCCCATCGGCCCTGCAGCAAGTGTGACAGATTGATCCGCCACGGTACGATCATACAACGCCAGATCGGGCACGGCGAAAAGACTGCGCGATCCCGGCGCGTTGATCCACCCGCGTCAAACGTCCACACCGCGCACCAGCATCGCATAATCCCGCCCCGGCACAGCATCCTTTACTCCTAGGATGGCAGATCTGACCGTCCGCCCGATCCGGCGGCCATTTGACCTGTTGGCCCCGGATGCAAAGAAAGCGATCGCTTCGAGTTGCTGCTGTGCGGCGGCCCCCTCGTCGGTGTCAGATGTCCTTACAGCCGCCACAAACACATTTTGATGATAGGTGTGCCGCTGATCTACTGTCAGTCCACTTTCCATCGCGCATGCCCTTAGGTCAGCCTTTTCCCCAGTCTCCGCTCGATCAGCGAATTCGCGCCTACCCTCAGTTGACACGCATACGTTGAACTATATGGAGGCCCGCACAACGCAGGCGTCGACGCGCCGATTCTCCATTTTGCAAGGACATGCAGCCGATGACGACCTATACAATTCCCGCGCAATTGATCCGCAGCAATGCCTATACTGGTAGTCTGGTAGGGACTGAAACCACAGAACTGGTGCTGGTCACAGCCGACACTGAAACAGGTTTCTCCTATTCCATCGAATACGACGCCTTTGGGAATTATTCGCACACCAACATCGACAAGAACGTGTTCTCGGCCACTTATCTGGATGGTGCGGGGCGGCTCTATGCGAACGATCCAGGAATGGTCTTTGATGTTAAATGGGGCGGAAACAACTTTTCCACGCTCTTCTTCTCCCAGACATTCACAGGCGGGGAACTGCAAGAAGTCCTCGTTCTGCTGGGCGGCGCAACCTTGCCCGAATTTACCGGTATTGCTGCCGTCGAGGCATGGATAGAGGCTTTCGATGAAGCCGCCATACCCCGCAAAGGGCCGTTCACACCAGGCCAGCATATCCCATTTGATGCCCCAGCCGGTACTCAGGTAACCGAAGATGACTTTATCGTCGGCTCACCCGGACCTGACCCGATCAGCGCGGGCATTGGAAATGACACGATTGATCCGGGCGCAGGCCACGACACAATTGATGGCGGTGCGGGGGATGACACGGTCCTCTATGCCGGAGATCAAAGCAGCTATACTCTGACGCTGTCAGCAGAGGCCACGACAATCACCAATCGCCTGTCCTCCGGCACAGATATCGATACCCTGATTGATGTGGAGTTTCTGGATTTTGGAACAGAAATGGATGTCTTTGGCGGCCAGCCCATGCATCTGGATATCTTTGACGGACCAGCCAGCCTGAATGCCGAAGAATTCTCCGAAATTGTTGAGCTTTACGTGGCTTATTTCAACCGGGCACCTGATGCTTTGGGGTTGTTCTTCTGGGCCGGAAAATACGCCGAGGGGCTGAGTATTGCCGATATGGCAGCGAGCTTTTTCACGCAGCAGGAGACGCAGGAAACCTATGCGGCTGTGATGGACGACGCGGGCAACCTCACCGATGTCAGTGCCTTTGTGACCGCCGTCTACCAGAACGTTCTGGGCCGTCAGGCGGATCAGGCCGGCTTCGATTTCTGGGTCGATGTTCTGGAAAACAGCCCCGATGTGACCCCGCCCAACTTTATACTTGCGATCATTCAAGGGGCCAAGTTTCCTGCTGATCCTGTGCCGCAATCCTATGTCGATCAGGCCTATCTGGAAAACAAGTCCGACATCGGCGCCTATTTTGCAGTGATCAAAGGCATGTCAGAGGTCGGCAATGCCAGCACAGCCATGCAACTCTTTGACGGGTCCGACGACAGCCTTCTGGCGGCCAAGAACGCCATTGATGCATTTCACGTTTCCGCAACGGGCCCGACAGACGGCGAGTTTTTGATGCCGCTTGTGGGTGTGATTGACGACCCCTTTGCCTTTGTCTGAGGAACGCCCCCTCCGACACCAAGGCCGGAGGGGGATCCCCTAAATCTCGATCGACACCTTGCCCATCGGGTGTGAACAGCAGGCCAGGACATATCCCGCCTCAATGTCATCCTCCGAGATGCCGCCGTTGTGGACCATATGGACATCACCCCCGGTCTTTTTGACCTTGCAGGTGCCACAAACCCCGAAAGTACAGCCCGACGGGATGTTCAGCCCTGCCGCCCGGGCCACGGCCAGAACAGTATCGGTTTCGGTGCATTTGTGACGCACGTCCGACTGCGCGAAGTAGACTTCCGCAGTGCTCTCCTCATCCGGGACCACATCATCCAGATCAGGCTGATCCGCCTCTACCTCAACAGGTGCGCCAAAGCTTTCCTGATGATAGTGGTCCATGTCAAAGCCAAGCCCCGCCAGCGCGTCGCGCACAGCCTGCATGAACGGCTCCGGCCCGCAGCAATAGACCTCGCGCTCCAGATAATCGGGGGCCATCAGCCCCAGCATCAGCTGGTTGAACATACCCTGATACCCGGTCCATGGTGCATAGGGATCGGGCGCCTCTACGACAAATTTCACTTCCAGCCCCGGTGCGCGGCTGGCCATCTGCTCAAGCCGCTCACGAAAAATGATTTCCGAAGGCACGCGGGCGCAATTGATGAACACGGCATCCAGATCCGTGCCTTCATCCCACAAACAGGTGGTCATCGACATCATCGGGGTGATGCCGGAGCCTGCCGAAATGAACAGATATTTGTCGGCCTTGCTGTCCGCATGGGTGAAAAGACCCGCCGGACCAAACGCCTTGAGCCGCACGCCGGGCTTGAGGTTATCGAGCATCCAGCGTGTGCCGATGCTGTCGCTCTGCGCTTTGGCGGTGATGGTGATGGACCGGGGCCGCGAGGGCGAAGACGAAATCGTATAGGTCCGGTGCACCGTGCCGCCCGGCACAGGAAGTTCAAGCGTCAGAAACTGCCCCGGTTGATAGTCGAACAGCGCACCAGATGGCGCACGAAAGGTAAAGCTGGCCACATTCGGCATTTCCGGAATGACCGAAACGCATTCCAGCATTTCATCATCGGTCCATGTCCCGCGCATGGGTTTGTTGCTCATATCGTTCATTACGCCTACTCCGCCGCAAGTGATTTAGGGGCGAGCCGCGCGGACAGGGTCGCGCAGTACCAATCGACAAACTGCGCAACGCCGGATTCCTGCGTTGGCGAATAGGGACCGGGTGTATAGGCCGGCGAATTGATACCCTTTTGATTGTCTTCGACAACGCGGCGGTCTTCGTCATTGGTGGCCATCCAGACCTCGGTCAAACGTTTCAGGTCATAATCCACGCCCTCAACCGCTTCTTTGTGCACCAGCCATTTGGTGGTGACTTCGGTTTCCGTCGGGCTCACGGGTGTTACACGAAAGATGATGGAATGATCCGGCAGAAAATGGTTCCACGTCGAGGGATAGTGGAACTTCAGCAAGGTGCCAGCATCATCAAATGGCACGCGGCCCAACCAGCGGCGCACGGCGGTTTTTCCATCCAGAGTATAGCTTTTGGCGCCTTCTTTCAGTGGCATCCGCGCAAGCCGGTATTGGCCACCTGCGTCCAGCTGGAAATCCGACCGGATGCCCGCTGCTTCACAACGATGGAAATGCGCGGCCAAGGCAGGTGGCGTGTCGCCAGCTTCAATTCCGGTGACAGATGGATCATCGGGGAAGGTTCGGCACAGCGACGGATGGTTGCCACCGCAATGGTAGCACTCGCGGTTGTTTTCCCAGACCAGCTTCCAATTGCCATTCTCGATGATCGAACTTTCGAACGCCACCTTGGCATTGCCCAGATCATGGGGTTCCAGATAAGGCGCGGCCAGTTCTGCAAAACTGTCAAAATCGGGCGCTTCGTCCGCCAGACAGATGTAAACCAGCCCAGCCAGCTCGCGGCAGTGCACCGACTTCAAACGATGTTTGGAAGGGTCAAAGTCCGGTCCCATGTCACGCGCCCATAGAAGTGAACCGTCCAGCTCATAGGTCCATTGATGATAGGGGCAGACCAGCTTTGGCGCGTTGCCTTTGGCGGCGGTACAAATCACCGATCCACGGTGGCGGCAGGAGTTGTGGAACGCGCGAATCTGGCCATCCGCACCGCGAACGATGATGACGCGATAGGCACCAACGGTGTGGGTGACATAGCTGCCCGGCTTTTCCAACTCACAGGCCGCGACCGCAAACAACCAATCACGGTAGAAGATCGTTTCAAGATCGGTCTGAAACACCGCCGGATCATTGTAGAACGGTTGCTCCAACGCGTGACCGATCTGGCGTCCCGCAAGCAATGCATTGATATCGTTGTTCATCTTGTGCTTCCCGGCCGCTGGGCGCGGCGTTGCTGGAGCGATCGGCAGCACAGCGCGGGGGTGGGCGCCACAAGGAGGACGTGCACCCAAGCCAGCGCCTGCACCGCCGCCCGCGGATTGACGTTTTGCAAGGCTGGTTTCCGGGCTTGGAAGGTGCCAATGGCACGGTCGCATCGCCTTCCCGAGGTCCTCTCTCAGTGGCGTTTGGTTGCGACCTTCCCTTCCTTACCGTTGCGGGGGCAGCGCCGGATTTGCACCAGCTTCCCAATTCTCCGCCTCCCCCAAGGTTTGAGAAAAGCAGCACCTTACAAGCTGCAAATAATCCGGCCCTAAGCAGTCAGTCGTTTCAAATTGCGACCAATCGAGCGCCCGAAAAGACACTCAGGCAGATGTGGCAGATTCTGAGAAAACCCCACTTGATCAAGAGCGACGAAGAGCGAATCCACACCAGATCTTGTGTTCAGCAAGGCACGATCCCCACATCTAGAGGTGGGCTAAAACAGGAACGTCACTTTGCCGATCAAGCAGCGACACGCCCGGGTCGTCGATCCCCAAAGTTGGTCGGTGAATGACAATTTGCCTGCGGCAGGCAAAGGATTCTCCGAGAAGCGATGCACCCCTTGAACGAGCCGGCACATTGGAATCAGGCGGCAAGCATTTTGTCCCCTGCGAAGGATGCGAGCCAATCAGACGAAGGTTCGCGAAGGCAGATTTGGATAAAATGATTGACGAATTACAAACATGGCTCTTTCTATACCGTCAAATATTTTCCTTAATAGACTGTTATTAGAGAAAAATTTTTCAAACACTTTGATCAACATATAAAAGTCCTGACAAATTGATTGACGTCCATCATTTTACGGCACAACTTATCCCTCACGGTCATCAAGCCTTCGGTGATTGGAGGAGGTCCAATGAAAAATCCGACGCTCCATGACGTCGCGCGGCTGGCTGGTGTCAGCTCTGCGACCGCTGATCGCGTATTGAACCGGCGCGGAAACGTGGCAGAGAAATCTGTCCGAAAGATCGAAAAGGCCGTCGCGCAGTTGGGCTATGTGCGCAACATTGCTGCCGCCAACCTATCCAGAAAACGCGGGTATCATCTGGCGTTTGTCCTGCCGCGCCGTTCGCACGCTTTTTTTGGCCGCATGCATGAACAACTGCAAAAGGCGGCACTGCATCTTAAATCCGCCCGCGTCGCCATTGACGTAATTGAATTTGAGGCTTTTGACGCTCACGCGTTGGAGGTCGCCGTCTCAGGGCTGTCGGAAACGGGTTACGACGGCGTGGCCTTTGTCGGACTGGGCCAGAGAACCGCGGTCAAGCCATTGGTGGCATTGCGCAACTCGGGCGTAAAGGTCGTCTCACTGGTCTCTGACGGCCCTCAAGATTGCCGTGATCATTACATCGGCATTGACAATAAAAAGGCCGGGCGCACCGCCGCACGTCTGGTTGGTATGGGCCACGGTGGCAAAGCAGGCCGCGTGATTGTCACCGCTGGTTCGCTGGATGCGCGCGACCATTCCGACCGGATCGAAGGGTTCACAGCGGTGCTGAAACAGGATTTTCCGAGCATCGAAATCACATCCGTGATCGAAACCAAGGACCAACCCCGCCAGATGCGCGCGTTGTTGTCCGAACGCCTGCGCGGTGACGATGGCTACACGGCAATCTATAATGTCGGCGCGGGCAACGAAGGCTTGGTGGATGCCGTTCGGATGAATGGCCGTGATGGCCTTTCCATCTGCGTGGTTCATGAACTTTCCACTTGTACCCGCGACGCGTTGGAAGACGGCACCATCGACGTGGCCATCGACCAGCGCCCCGAGATTGAACTCAACCGTGCGCTCGCCCTGCTGCAAGCCATTGTGGATGACCTGCCGCCCCCACCGGCGCCGGAGCTGATCCCAGCGATCTACTTGCGTGACAATCTTCCCATTGAGCCGTTTTGACAGAAAGGCCCTTCCCAAATGACCACTTTTTTCGAAGACCTCAGCCCCCTGCGGTTTGATCCAGATGCCAATGGTCTTGCCTTTCGTCATTACGATCCGGACGAAATGATCATGGGCAAGCGGATGGAAGATCATCTGCGCTTTTCCGTGGCCTATTGGCATTCCTTTGCTTGGCCGGGCGGTGATCCGTTTGGCGGCCAGACCTTTGAACGCCCTTGGTTTGGCGACACGATGGATTTGGCCCGGATGAAGGCCGACGTGGCCTTTGAAATGTTTGACCTGCTGAACGTGCCGTTCTTTTGCTGGCACGACGCGGACATCCGTCCCGAGGGCGCAACCTTTGCCGAGAGTCGCCGCAATTTTGAGGAAATGGTCGATTACCTGACGGGCAAGATGGAAAACGGCAAAACCAAGCTGCTGTGGGGGACCGCCAATCTGTTCAGTCACCGCCGCTTCATGGCAGGCGCCGCCACGAACCCCGACCCAGAGGTATTTGCCTGGTCGGCAGCCACTGTGAAACTGTGCATGGACGCGACCCACAAGATGGGCGGCGAGAACTACGTTCTGTGGGGCGGGCGCGAGGGCTATGAAACCTTGCTGAACACCGACCTCAAGCGCGAACGCCAACAGGCGGGCCGGTTCCTGCAGATGGCTGTCGAGTACAAGCACAAGATCGGGTTCAAAGGTGCGATCCTCGTTGAACCAAAGCCGCAGGAGCCGACCAAGCACCAATATGATTTCGACGTTACCACGGTCTACGGCTTCCTCAAGGAATTTGGCCTGGAGAACGACGTTCAAATGAACATTGAACAGGGTCACGCGATCTTGGCCGGTCATTCCTTTGAGCATGAGCTGGCATTGGCGACATCTTTGGGCATCTTCGGATCCATCGACATGAACCGCAATGATTACCAATCGGGCTGGGATACGGACCAGTTTCCCAACAATGTGCCCGAGGTCGCATTGGCCTATTACGAAGTGCTCAGGGCGGGCGGGTTCACCAAAGGCGGCACCAACTTTGACGCCAAGCTGCGCCGCCAATCCCTTGATCCTATTGATCTCATTGCCGCCCACGCCGGTGCAATGGACGTCTGCGCACGCGGGTTCAAAGCGGCCGCCGCGATGCTGCAGGACGGCACGTTGGAGGAGATGCGCAAAGCCCGATATGCGGGATGGGACACCGCCGGGCACGGCGCCTTGCTGGACAGTGATCTGGCAACCATCGCCGCGCAGGTCGAGGCCGATGGGATTGATCCGCAGCCACGTTCGGGCCGTCAGGAAATTCTGGAGAACATCGTCAACCGCTTCGTCTGAAGCGGCACATTCGGCCGGAGTTACAGTGAAAAAGATCAGAGGTCATGTCGCAGAGCACATGCGCGGCAATCCCAAACTGCGGCAGATATGGGTCATAGGCCCCTGAGCGTCTAAGGCCCCGGTCCAAGCGGGAAATTGAAACAGTCTTGGCCGGCAGATCAAACGGTCAAGATGCCAAGAGATGAAAGAGAAATGATATGTTTTTGGGGCTGGACCTCGGCACCTCCGGTGTCAAAGCGCTTCTGATCGACGAGGCGCAAAACCCCGTGGCCGAAGGGCATGCGCCGCTCACCGTGCAGCGCCCCCACCCCAATTGGTCAGAACAAGATCCTGACACATGGATTTCTGCCTGCGATGATGCCATCGCCGCCGTGCGTGCAACTGCGCCCCGGGCGTTTGCCGCGCTGAAAGGCATTGCGGTATCGGGTCAGATGCATGGCGCAACCTTGCTGGACAAAGCGGACAAACCATTGCGCCCGGCAATCTTGTGGAATGACGGGCGGTCTGGCGCAGAATGCGAAGCCCTGGAGGCCCGCGCCGATTTTCGAGGAATTGGCGGGAATATCGTCATGGCGGGTTTCACCGCCCCGAAACTTGAATGGGTACGCCAGAACGAGCCCGAGATCTTTGCCGAGACCCGCAAGGTACTTTTGCCCAAAGACTACGTTGGTCTTTGGCTGACCGGGCAGCATATGTCGGAAATGTCCGATGCCGCTGGCACGCTGTGGCTCGATGTGGGCAAACGCGATTGGTCCGATGCTCTGCTTGCGGCAACAGGGATGGATCGCAGCTATATGCCCACCCTTGTCGAGGGGTCCGGAGCGGCTGGAAATCTGCGGCCTGAACTGGCCAGTGCATGGGGCGTTGGCCCTGTCGTTGTGGCGGGCGGCGGCGGCGACAATGCCGCGACAGCCTGCGGTCTGGGCATCACCAAACCGGGCGATGCCTTTGTCTCGCTTGGCACCTCCGGTGTCTTGTTCACCACAACGGATCACTATGCCACCAACACGCAATCTGCCGTCCACAGCTTTTGCCACGCGGTGCCAGACACTTGGCACCAGATGGGTGTTATCTTGTCGGCCACCGACAGCCTGAATTGGCTTGCTGACTTGGTGGGCCAATCTGCCAAAGATCTGACAAACGCCATCGACGATCTGCCCAGCGCCCCCTCGCCCGTGACATTCCTGCCCTATCTGTCGGGCGAACGCACACCTCACAACGCGCCCGATGCTTCTGCCAGTTTCCTTGGCCTCAAGCGCCAACACGGGCTGACCGAAATGACCCAAGCCGTGATGGAAGGCGTGGCCTTTGCATTAAGTGACTGTCGCCGCGCCATCGATGGAAGCGGCGCCAAGTTGGAAAGCGCATGGGTTGCCGGTGGCGGCAGCCAATCCAAGGCATGGCTCAACATGATTGCCGCCGCGACGGGTCTGATACTGAAAGTTCCAGCAAGCGGATCACAAGGTGCAGCCCTTGGGGCGGCCCGCCTCGCCATGGCCGCAACCGGGATGAACGATGTATTCCAAACCCCGCAGTTGCAGGAACGTATCACCCCGGACCCTGCCTTGGCCGCAGCCTATGCAGAGCGGCAACACCTGTTCCGTGACGTCTTTCCGGCGCTCCCATAGCGGCAGATCGAGAAAAGCTGCGAAAAAGGCAGCAGCGCCGCTCGCCCGTTAGACAAACCTATGGGTTGCGCCCACCTTTAACCCCAATCGGGCGAATGTGTCTTGGGCAAGTCCCGCGATCTCATCCTCGCTATAGGCGTCCGCGTCATATCTGAATTGCAGCGCACTGCGCCCCGGCTCAAATTCGGCCCGCAGAACCAGCTCATCAAAATCACCCGGATAATGCGGCATAGCAATCTCACTCAATTCCATTGACCAGATGCGAACGGTGCCGTCTGCCGAAGGCTGCGCCACGGCGTCAGGGGGTTGGCGATTGCCATTCAGGGGCATCCGGCTGCCGGTTGTAATCTGGCGGGGATAACTGCCTGCGTCGAGCAACCTGCGGTCCCATGTCCCTTCACGCCGGGCGGCAATCGCCGGCAGATGATCCAAAGTCTCGCGCCATTGCCGCGCATGGTTTTGCGCGGCCTCGACAACCGGTTGACCCTCACGATGCCGAAAACGCATCAAGGGGTGCAACGCATGATGACCCGCGTATTGGAACAGGCGGTTGTCGTGACGTCCGAGGGTTAGCGAATAAAGCACATCCTCAACATCCCCTGCCCGCGCCACAGTCTGTATAAAAGCTGTGTTGGCCAGCATGAACGCCGTTGTGCCCACCGCTTGGGCCTGCGCGTTTAACTGAGCCACCTGATCTGCGGTAAGATCACAAAAGAAGTCAGCACCCTTTTGCCAAGTCAGACCGCCCTGCAAGATGGGCAAGCCGCGTTTGACCCGTCCTATTTTTGGCGGCGGCGGCGCAGGCAATAGCTTCTCTTCCCAAAACTGCTGGGCCAAAGGTCCGCTCATGGCGCGATCCCTGCCCCAACCTTGATAATATGCGGCATAGCCAACGGCTGAGGTCACTATTGGCACCTGAAAATAGAACTTCATAAGATCGTCACGCATCACAGTCATGCCAAAGGCGTCCGTCAGGCAGGCATGAGCACGGAAAACCACAACATCACCAAGATCACCAAATAACAGCAGATCAAGCTGAACCAATTCATGCCCGACAAGCGGCAGAAGGTCGCGTGCATGTCTGTGTGTGATCCCTTCGATAGCCTCTTCGGAGGCACCTGAATAATCATGGACACCGATCCCCGCAGCACGTGCATCTCGAATGCAGCACTTGGGTTTTGCACCATCGAGATCAAGGACCAGACGGGTGACGTCATGGCGCGCACAAAGCTGCGCAAAGGCGCGGCGCAATCTCCGTTCACTCAAACCGGGGCGGACACGCATCGCAATCGAATGGGTTGTATGGGTCAAAAAGTTGCGATTGGCCTCAGGGTGTTGTGCAAGCAGAAGGTTGAAATGTTGCCACGCCGTTAGAGGGAATGTCTGCATGCGGTGTTTAGGGCCTGTGAACAATCAAAGGTCATTTAGAACTGATTTCCATATCTGGCGCAACCGTCCTTGCCCCATGTGGATCTGGCGCTGAATGCCCCTAATGGCCCAGCCCCAAATCCGAGTGCCTGACAGGGTGAATATTCACGGCGAGATGCGATGCGAAGGCAATTCGCGATCCAGAGTTGCCCGATTTGGGAGAGACTTGATGCGAACTTGGCCGGCTGTTGCCAGCGGTCAAGCGCAGGCCAACTGGCCCAACATTTCCGATTTGGTTGGCTTTATCCTGTGATTTACGTGATCAAATGAAAAGACCTCTGGTGACCGGACCCATACTCCAATGCCAACACATTCTTCGAACAAAGACCTTAGCCTGAAATGGCTTGAGTTGTTCCAAACCTATGCAAGGACTCAATCGTTGCAGGCGACAGCGGCAGAGGCCGACCTGTCCATCAGCACGGTTTCTCATCACTTGCGCAATCTTGAAGAGCATCTTGGCATTGCTCTGTTTGATCACAGCCGCAGGCCGATGGTCATTACGCCGACAGGTCGCAACTACTTGCGCAACATCGCGCAGGCCATGCAAACGATCCGCAAAGCGACGGCAGAAGCATCTGCAGGCAATGTGGCAGACGCCTCTTATCTGCGGGTTGGCACGATCGAAGATCTGGATAGCGATGTTACGCCAGAACTTGCAGTCTATCTTTCGCAGAACATGCCGGATTGCAATTTCCTGTACCATACCGGAACCAGCAACGACATCATCCGGATGCTGCGCCATAGGGAACTGGACTTAGGGGTTGTGACAACTCCCCTCAAGTCCCTAAACGATCTTGTTGACTGGCCCCTGTTGCGTGATCCATTTGTCATTGCCTTGCCGGTTTCGATGGATTTGTCGCTGCCCGATATTGTTGAAGGGCGCATCAAGCTGCCATTTTTGCAGTTCTCAAGTGATCTCATCATCGCGGCGCAGATCGAAGCGCAATTGCGCCGTCTGGGGGTGCAATTGCCCAACAAGTTTGAATGCGGAAATAATCAAACTTTAATGGCCATGGTCGCCGCGGGTTCCGGGTGGACCATAACGACCCCATTGATGTTTTCACGTGCGCGGCGGTTCCACAAACAACTTCGCCTGCATCCCTTTCCCGGTAAGAGTTTTGGACGGACGTTATCACTGGTTGCCAGCCCTGACTGTGCCCAGTCCGCAATTGATCTGGTGGCATTCAAACTGCGCGTTGAACTGAACCGGCAGATCCTTTCCGGCATGCACCGTGCGTTTCCTTGGCTCGATGAGCAATTCACCCTGATCGAATAGGATCATTCGACATCATTGAGGAGCTGCACGGATATCGAAATCCGCGAACTATGTGCCATTAGGCCGATATTCTCGTAGTTTAATTCTGATTTTTTCGGAACACCTATCCAACCCTTGTGCCGAAAGTGCAATTCTTGCTCAGTTCGTTTCTGCATTTCTCGGGAGGCGAAAATGAAGTCACGCACGAAGGTTGTGGTCATAGGGGGAGGAATCGCCGGTTGCTCAACATTGTATCATCTGACGGAAGAAGGGTGGTCTGACGTTGTTCTGATTGAGAGGGACGAACTCACCTCTGGCACCACGTGGCATTCGGCGGCTCAGGTGACAAATTTTGGTATGAACCAAACAATGGTCGGTCTGAAATCTCACTCCATCAGCCTTTACAAGAAATTGCGTGATGATCCTGAATACCCCGTGGGCTACCACCATGGCGACGGCGGGATCCGGCTGGCCAATACCGAAGCACAGATGCAGGCCTATCGCCATTTTGCATCGATGGCGCGCGGTATGGACGTAACTTTTGAGGTTATTGATGCCGCGGAATGCGCCCGCCGCCATCCGCTGATCTCGACGGACAACCTGCTGGGAGGTCTCTGGGACGGCGAAGACGGTGACATCGATCCGGCGCAACTGTGCCAGGCTCTGGCGTTCCACGCGCGGAAGGCCGGCGCAGAAGTTTACCGCCACACAAACGTGACCGCGCTGACCCAGCATACCGATGATACCTGGACGGTCGAAACCGACAAGGGCAGCATTGACGCTGATATCGTTGTGAATGCCTGCGGCTATCGGGTGAACGAAGTTGGCAAGATGATGGGGGTGCATCACCCTGTCGCCTCCATGGAGCACCAGTATTTCGTCACCGAAGACATCCCCGCCATTGTCGAAGCCGGTCACCGAATGCCCCTCTTGCGCTGCCCAATCTCAGACTATTATTCCCGCCAGGAAAAGAACGGTCTTTTGGTCGGGTTTTACGAACAGGATTGCAAAACATGGGGCATGGATGGCATCAGCCCGAGCTTTGCCAATGATCTGTGCCCGGATGATCTTGACCGCGTCATGGACGTGCTGGAGGGCGCGTTTGAACGGATGCCCGCGCTAACCGAAGTGGGCATCAAGCGTGTGGTCAACGGGCCGATTACCTATACCATCGATGGTGCGCCCTTGGTCGGTCCAATCCCCGGCAAGCGAAACGCCTTTTGCATCATCGGCCTGCGGGCGGGTGTGGGTGAAGGCGGCGGCCACGGCTGGCTGCTTGCGCAACAGATCGTTCATGGTGAGGCGCAGTATGACACCTGGTGTATCGATCCACGGCGGTTCACCGGACATACAAATGTCGAACTGACCGCGCTCAAGGCAATCGAAGACTACCAGAACGAATTCCGCTTTCATTTCCCTCACGAACACCGCCCCGCCGGACGCAACGCCAAGACAACACCGCTCACGCCGATCATGGCCGCCGAAGGTGCAGAATTTACCGTCGTGAATGGATGGGAGCGGGTGGATTACGTAAAGCCGTCACCGAATTTCCACCCGAGCCTGAGCTTCAACTTCGACGAGACCTTCGACATTGTCGGCGCAGAGGTCCGCAACGTGCAAGAAAACGTTGGACTGTGCGAGGTGAACGGCTTCAACCGCTTCGAGTTTGCCGGCGCGGACCGGCACAGTTTCCTTGACCGGATGTTCTGTGGGGCCGTCACCAAAAAGGATGGCCGCGTGGGCCTTGGGTATCTGCTGAACCATCACGGCATGATCAAAGGTGAGGCAACGATTGCGAATATCCCGGCCTCGGATCGCGGCCCGGCCCGCTGTTGGTATGGATCGGCCGCGGCTTCCGAATATCACGACATGGACTGGCTGACCCAGCATTTACGATCGGACGAAGACGTCCAGATCCGCAGCATGACAAACGATCAGACAATCCTCGTTCTGGCCGGACCCAAAGCACGCGATGTGCTATCGGACTGCGCCCGAGGCGACTGGTCCAAAGAGGCCTTCCCTTGGCTGTCGGTGCGCGAATGTTTCATCGGTTTCTCGCCCGCAACCGTGCTGGGTGTCAGCTTTTCTGGTGAACTGGCGTATGAAATCCACGTGCCGAACGCCTCTCTTTATGTGGTCTATCTTGCCCTGCGCGAGGCGGGTAAAGCACATGGCATGAAACTTTTCGGCGCGCGCGCAGTGGAATCCATGCGGCTCGAAAAAGGCTTTCTGCATTGGAAGGCCGATCTGCTTACCGAGTTTGATCCGTTTGAGACAGGGCTGGACCGCTTTGTTCGCCCGGACAAGGGGGCGTTCATCGGACAGGATGCCTTGCGGGAGCGAATGAGAAACGGACCGACACGCCGCCTCGTGACGCTAAAGGTAAACAGCACAACCGCGCCTGCGCATGGTGGTGCATCCTTGATGCAAGGTGATGCGGTAGTGGGCACGGTCACTTCGGGCGAATGGGGGCATCGCGTGGGCATGAACCTCGCCTATGCCTTTGTCCTGCCAGAACTGGCGGCGGCTTGCACCGCCATGCAGCTGGATCTCTGCGGAGAATTGGTGGCGGCAAAGGTGATCACGCCCTCGCCCTATGACCCGGAGTATGCCCGCATGCGCGCCTGACCTTGCACAGGGGTCAGGGATTTCTGGCGATGTTGGTCGTTACGTTCCGCGTGGCGCGGCTTCGTGTCAGGACAATTGCGGTGATGACCAACGCACAGGCACTGAGCTGCGCAATCGTCAGGATCTCGCCAAATGCGAACATCCCGACAAGAAACATGGTTGGCAGTTCAACGCTGCCAATTACAGCCGTGCGCGACGCGCCAATGATAGGAGAGCTGACAGTATAAATCAGCTGTGGGACAAGCGCGGAGACAACCGCAATTCCCAAAATCATCACCCATGTATTTGCATCAGTGGGCAAGATTTCCGCGGCTGTCGACGTCGCAACAAGCGGCGAAAGCGCCAGTACCGATCCAAGAGAAACAGACGCGATCCTCGCAAGCGGTGGAATGCGCGAAAGGCGATGCACAAGGACGCATATACCAAAACCGAACCCCAAAGGCGCCGCCAGCGAAAGGATCAATGTCGGCAAGTGTTGAGGAGGAACCGCAGCTGGATTTCCGGCGATGACGGCGGCCAGAAAGATCAGGCCGGAGGCAAACAAGGCCCTGCGGGATGGTGGATCGGCAAATATAGCCCATGCAATGACGACCGTGAACACAGGATAAGTCATATAAAGTACGCCAACTGTCGAAGCAGGGATCGTTTCAACCGCCCTTACATATCCGATCCAACCCAGCCCCATACCTGCGCCTGCACAAAGACCCCAGACCAGTTCGCGCCATGCCTTCAACTGGCTCAGAAACGCAGGCAACAAAATCACTGCGGTGATGATATACCGGTAAAAGGCCACCGAATGTGCGGCCAGCCCTTGGTCGGTCAAATTTCTGCTGAAATAGGGGACGATGCCAAAACAGACCGACGCAAAAAGCACCCCAAGCGCGGCCATTGTTTGCTTGGTATTCAGTACTTTTGGGTCTGAAAGGGAAACCGTCATGCAAAAGGCCTATCACAGCCTTGGCCTTCTCCTATGCTTTTCTTATCGCACTGCGGATCTTGGACCCGGACCCTAGCTTGGAAACCCTTTATGCGCTTCGACCTGGTCGAGGGTGGATGACCACAACGGTTGCTCGCTGACAAATGTCCGGTACATCTGCGCAACCTCCGGTTCCCCCTGTAAAGGCCCCGCAGGAACGATCATTTTTGTACCATCACCACTGAGCCAAGGCACGCCCGAGCCGCATTTCGGACAAAAGGACTTGGAGATGTCCCGCCCCGGCACTTCATAGGTGACGACGTCATGACCACCAGACAACCATTTGAAACCACCGACATCTGTGAACAGATTTGATGCAAAAGCCGACCCGGTGATCTGTCTGCATTGCGCGCAACTGCACAAGAACATCTTTTCGAACGCGTTGACGACCTCATATGAAACCGCACCGCACAGGCAACTGCCTTTAAGTTTTTGCATTCTCATTGTCCTCTCTGAGCGGGCCAACCAATTGGCCAAGGCCGCGCATACGATCCTCCGCTTGCGAGACCATTCTGTGAAGCGTGGCTCGCGCGGGTTCGCGCGCCTGTATGAGATCAGCGGCCTCGCCGACAATCACCGCCGCGACGTCCATGTCCCCCGCCGCCAATGCGGCGTTGAAGCGGGCCTGCTCCGCAGTGAGGTTTTTACGCAAGCCGTCCATATTGCCGCTCCATTTTCGGGTGAAGGAATTGCGCATTGTGCGCAGGTTCCAATCCGGTGGCCAGTTGAGGCCGCGCGCCAAATCAAACACCGAACTGCGTTCGGTATTGTCTCCCGACCCCGAAACAGCCGCCACCTTGGCATCCGCACTGGCAAGGGATTCGTCGCTGGCAAAGAATGTCGTGCCGCACAAAGCACCTGACGCGCCCAGCGCCAAGGCCGCAGCCAGACCGCGTCCATCCGCAATGCCGCCCGCAGCGATGACAGGTATTCCTTGCGCGATATCGGCCACTGCCGGAACAAACGGCAAGGTCGCTCTGGCGCCGCCGTGACCGCCCGCCTCGGTGCCTTGCGCCACGATCACATCGGCGCCAGCATCCACCGCTTTACGGGCTTGGTCGAGTGTCTGCACCTGAAGGATCAATTTGGTCTTCGCTGCGCGAATTTGACCGAGGAAGGGCCCAAAGTCACCGAATGAGAGCATCACTGCAGCCGGGTTCCTTTCGAGCGCCAGATCAAGCAGATCGGGCTGACGGGCGAGTGACCAAGTGATAAAACCCACGCCGACCCTTGCATCGCCTGCCGCCTCAAATTCACGTTTGAGCCAGTCAGCATCGCCATAGCCGCCGCCGATCAGACCCATACCGCCTGCATCGCTCACCGCGGCGGCGAGTGCTCCGCCGCTGACACCCGCCATTGGTGCCAGCAAAACGGGATGTTCGATGTCCAGCAATTCACAAAGAGATGTGCGAATACCCATACCGGTCAACGCGCCGAAGTGTTGCGGTATTGTTCGACTGGCACCCCGCCGATACCCCAATTCTCAAGCGCAACTTCGTCGATAACGACAAATGTGGTTGCCGGGTTTTTATCCAGAATCCGCACCAGCACGTCGGTAACGCCGCTGATCAGTTCGGCTTTTTGATCGGGGGTGACGCCTTCGCGTGTCACCTTGATGTTTACATAGGGCATATCAAATCCTTCAGGCTTCACGTTCGGTGATTTGGAAAACTTTGGCCATGATCCACCATGCCCCATCCGTGCGCACAAGGGTCAGGAAATCAATGAAATCTTTCGTACCGATGGAACAGCGCACCCGAGCAAAGGCGGTGTTTTCTCCTGCAAACTCGATGGATTCGATCAAATCCCGGCGCGGCTCATTCCGCGACGCTGGGGATTTTCGCGCCGCCACCACCGGCAGGTATTCATCCATCGTGCGGTAAAGCAACGGCATCTCATCTGCCGTTGCGTAGATCGCCTTTGGGTGAAAGACGGTGGCCAGTTTGCCCGCGTCGGCATGATAAAGACCATCAAAGTAGGTCTCAATCACGCCGGTGAGTGCAACAAATTTGGTCATGCCGCCCGCTCCATCAGGCCCTCAGTCACCATCGCCTTGATTGTTGCCGGTCGCGCCGCGACACGCGCGACAAATGCTTGGGTCTTTGGATGCGCGTCAAGATTGATCCCGACAAAGCTGGCCCAGTTGAGCACGACGAAAGCATAGGCGTCCGCAACCGTGAACCTGTCACCCATGAGATAATCGCGGCCATCCGCAAGGATCCGTTCAATATGCGCCACGCGGCGATTGACGCCAGTTTCGGCTTTCTTGCGTCGGACATCATCCATTTCAACGCCAGAGAAAAACGGCCCGAAAGATGTATGCAACTCCGACGACAGAAAGTTGAGGGTTTCCTGAAGGCGGACCCTTGCCATTGTGCCGCTTGGAGGGGCCACGCCAGCAACGGGTGACTGGTCTGCCAAATACTGCAACACGGCGGGGTTTTCGGTAATGATGTCGCCATCATCGGTCACAAGCGCGGGCACATAGCCGTTCGGACTGATCTTGAGGAAATCGTCGCCTGCTTCGGTTTTGCGTGCATCGGTGTCTGTCTTGTCGAGATCAAACGAGACGCCAAGCTCGTTTAAGACGATGTGGGATGCCATCGAGCAGGCACCGGGTTTGTAGTAGAGTTTCATCTGTAATCGCTCCGGTTGTTTGCGGTCATGGGCAAGAGATGGCGTATCGGCTTACCGTTGACAACTTGGTTTCTCATGGATACTTAACTATTGAGTTACCCCGCAGAAACCTGGTCACCAAACATGCCCCTCAAAGTGCGCAAGAACCAAAGTCCCAAGCCGCCGCAGCCGTGCATGTTGACGCATTGTATGGGCGTGATTTCCGGGGCATGGGCGGCCAATGTCATCTGGTCGCTGCGTGCCGGCCCGCGCCGCTTTAACGAGCTGCGCACAGATATTCCGCCAATCTCGGCCAAGGTGCTCTCGACCCGTTTGACGGAACTTGAGCAACGCGGTGTGCTGTCGCGCAATGTCCAGCCAACCTCGCCCCCTTCGGTTGAATATGCCCTGACGGAGCTGGGCAGCGAACTAGTGCCTGCGCTTGAGGCCATCGTAGAAGTGGGCCACCGTCTCAAGATGCGCGAAGAGGGATAACTCCCTGACCCGAGCAACAGAAATAGGGTTCTGGCACTTCCGGGACTGAGATCAAAAGCGCAATCAAGGGGTCGGTCAGTGCAAGATCCGGATCAAATCTGCCGGAAATCGCAGCTTATGTCAGTGTCCAGATTGCGGGGTGGCTCGGTCATATAGTGGCCCACTCCACCCTCTGCGCAACCAAGCCAGAAATCACGCGGAAATTCAGGCCAGGCTCGACATGATCAAATCATTTGGGGGTAGTGGCGGACCGAGGAGGATTCGAACCCCCGACCCCTTGATTCGTAGTCAAGTACTCTATCCAGCTGAGCTATCGGTCCACTGAGGCGCGGTTTAGTCGGCCCGCGCGGGGTTTGCAAGCCTGTTTTCCCGACTTTTTACGATTAGGTGATTTTCATACTCCAGCACCATCGAACCGGCATTCGGGACGCCTTATTTGCAATGGCCTGCGACCGGCTGACCAATGCCCGCCCTACAAGGTGCCGTCGCCTTTTGGCAGGGTCACTCTGAAACATGTACCGTCCTGACCAGTTCGCACAAGGTGCAATGACCCGCCGTGGCCTTTGACAAGCTCGGCCGCAATCGCAAGGCCCAGACCGGAGCCGCCCTTGCGTGCACCGCCCTGAAAAGGCGTAAAGAGATGTTCCTGCGCCTTCGGTGGCAGACCCGGCCCGGTGTCAGAGACGTCAATGTGCCAGGCGGCATCATCTTCAAGTGCCGTGACGCCGATTTCGCCCTCTTGCCCCGTTGCCATCAAGGCTTGCCGCGCATTGCGCACCAAATTCGACAGAACGCGGTACATCTGTTCCGGATCAGCCCGCAGCTGCATGCCCGCTGGCACGTTCACTGCAAAGCTGAGGTTCTGGTCGCGGCTCGCCAGCCGCTCTGCCTCGATCGCGTCCTCGACCAGTTCGGCCATGGACATCATCGTGAGGGTCGGCCCCGGTTCCTCGGCCTTGCCAAAGGCCAGCGTCGACTCGCACAGGTGAACCGCGCGGGTGATGGAGCCAACCAGCTTGGGTGCAAGCCGCCGCACGGTCGGGTCTTCGGAGGTTTCGATACGGTCGGTAAACAGCTGCGCCGCGGCAAGGATGTTGCGCAGATCGTGGCTGATCTTGCTGACAGCAGAGCCAAGCTGCGCCAGGCGTTCCTTTTGCTTGAGCGCCTGGGTCAAATCGGTCTGCATCATTTTCAGCGCCACCTCTGCCTCGCGCAATTCCGTCACGCTGGCAGAGGGTTCAATGATCCGCCGGGCATCTTCGGGCGCACGCGCATAGCGTTGCATATGCCCAACCACGCCCTTGATGGGTTTGAGCAGTAAGGCCCGCATCGCCAGAAAGAGCAGCAACGCGGTGATCACCGATATCACCGCCGACAGAACCAGAATGCGCAGGCCATAGTCGATCATCGCCATGCGCATCGGCGCGGTTTCCATCGTGATCTCGATCAGTAGACCGGCCTCGCGCACAGGCTCTCCCATGACGCGGATCACTTCGTTCTGTGGGCGGAACAGGCGGCGCATCGCGTCGCGGATCAGCACCATCGCCGTTGCATCGCGCAGATCGACAGTGGCGGCGATGGTTTGCGGCATATCGGAGGACAGCATCAGCTGGCGCACCTCATCGCGGCGCAGCACCACGTTGAACACCTCGGCGTTCTTGAGCAACTCCTCCTCAAGCGCGGGATCAAGCATATCATCGGCCAGCAACGCCAAAGAGGCGATCTGCGCCCGCTCAAGCCGGTTGAGCATGTAATCTTCGCGGAACCGCGCAATGGAGGGGACAAAGATCATCACTTCGGCCACCATCACAAAGATTGTCGTCAGGATCAGCAATCGCCCGGACAGGGAGTTGATCATCGTGGCCTTCACCCTCTAACCCTTCGCACAAAACACCATGTTCGCCCCCTTCAGGGCAGAAACCGCTGTACCAGCCCCACCACCCGTTTGACCATTGGGCTTTCAAAAAGGCGCGGGCTGAAATAGGCACCCGCCGCACGTTTGTTGATCTCACCGATGGTTGGATAGGGTGCAACCATAGCGGCAATCTGGCTCATTTTCATATTATTGGCCAGCGCCAAGGCCCAAAGATTGATCAACTCGCCCGCCTGATAGCCGACAATCGACGCACCGACCGGGCGGCCCTTGACCACCATCACTTTGATCAGGCCCTTTGTCTTGCGTTCGGCAATGGCGCGGTCGTTGTGGTTGTAGTGAAACCGCACGACCTCCAACTTGTCGCCGTGTTGCTCTTTCGCTTGCGCCTCGGACAGGCCCACCTGCGCAAGTTCAGGATCGGTATAGGTTGCCCAAGGGATATGCGATGTCTTGGCCTTGCTGGGCAGGCCAAACAGCATGGACCGAATGATCACTCCGGCATGATAGCCTGCCACATGGGTAAACTGCAGTCCGCCCGCAACATCGCCGATGGCATAGACCTTGCGGTTTGTGGTGCGCAGGCCGTCATCAACCTTGATCCCGTTTCGCAGGGGTTCGATCCCGGCCCTTTCCAGATCAAGCTTCTCCGTGTTGGCCTTGCGGCCCACTGCCATCAACAGATGCGAGCCTTTGAAACGCCGGCCATCTTCGGCCAGCACTTCAATTGCGCCCGCCTTGCCACGCACTTCGGAAACCTTCGCGCCTTCCTCGATCACCACGCCTTCATCGCGCAGCGATTGCAGAACGATCTCGGCCAGCTCCAAATCATCCTTGCCCAGCGCGGTTGCCCCTTCGATGACAGTGACCTTGCATCCCATGCGAACATGGGCCTGCGCCATTTCCATCCCAATCGGACCGCCGCCCACAATCAACAAATGCGCGGGCTTCTCGCGCAGCTCGAACAATGTCTCATTGGTCTCGTATGGCACCTGATCCAGACCATTGATCGGCGGAACGAAGGGTGACGATCCCGTGGCGATCACGATCCGCCTTGCGGTGATTACGGTATCGCCCGCCTGTACCTCGGTCTCGGAAATAAACCGCCCGTATTCCTCAATCACCCGCACGCCAAGGCCTTCGAACCGCTCAACGCTATCCACCGGGGCAATCTGCGCGATGACATCGGCGACGTGATCCTTGGCCGCCGCGTAATCCACCTCGCCGGGCGCATCGGCAACACCGAATTGCGCCGCATGAGTTTGGCCATGGGCCGCCTTGCCGGTCGCAATCAGCGCCTTGGAGGGCACACAGCCATAGTTCAGGCAATCGCCGCCCATCTTGTGACCTTCCAAAAGGGTGACATCCGCCCCCATTTGCACGGCCCCCGCCGCAACCGATAACCCGCCAGAACCAGCGCCGATGATCAACACATCTGTTTTGATCCGCTTCATTTCAGCAGCTCCTTTTTGCCGGTCACGGCCTTGATGATGATGGGCAATACCGACAATGCGCACAGGCCAAGGATCGGCAGAAGAATATGCGGCTCAAAGATGATCCCCAGATCGGGCGTTTCACCAGCGGCGAACACCGCGCCCAAGCCCGCACCAACCGAAGTATAGACAACCGCCCCCGGAATGATCCCCAGAAAGGTTGAAACCGCAAACCGGTACAGCGGCACACCCAGAAACGCCGGCAACAGATTGGCCACAAAGAACGGCACCGCCGGCACCAGCCGGATAAAGAACAACATCGACCACTGGTTGTCATCGATACCCTGCTTGATCTTACGCACCATCCCTTCGGAGGCATCCATCCGTGCCTTGAGCCGTTCCCCCAACCCCATGCGGGCGGCCTGAAAGATAACGATCGCGCCAATTGTCGCCCCGGTCACGTTGAAAACCGTGCCCAGCGCGGTGCCGAACAGAAAGCCGCCGGTCAGCGTGGCAATGGTTGCACCTGGCAGCGAAAAGGCAACGATCAGCACATAAAACAACACAAATATCAACGCGGTCAGCAGATAATTGCTGTCGCGAAAGGCAATCAGCGCCTCGCGGTTGTCACGCAGCGTGTCAAAGCTGAGGTAATCGCGCAGGGTGAACGCCCCGATGGCCGCAACCACCGCAATCGCGATCAGGGGCGCATAACGGGCCACGGTAGATTTTCCGTCATTAGAATCAGTCATCAGGCTCATGTCTCGGACCACGGGAAAGGGAACAGGGTAGCGTTCCTATCTACATGGACTGTTGCAGCGCATGGCGACAGGTCTATCACGGGCGCTTGATCAGCGGTGTGGTTTTTGGCACCTGGCACCCGTCCAAACCCCCGCATTGAAACATATGCAGCGTGTTTTTTGGAAATTGTTGCAAGACTCGCAGATTTCCGCCCCAGAGGGTTTGACTTGCCGCCCCAGCAGCTTTAGAGGACGGGCTTGAATTGACGCTGGCCGGAACGATTCCGAAGATCCAGTAAGTATTAAGTGGAGACGGAGCGATGAAACGCACCTATCAACCTTCGAACCTTGTGCGCAAGCGCCGCCACGGTTTCCGTGCACGCATGGCAACCAAAGCGGGCCGTAAGATCATCAACGCACGCCGCGCCCAGGGCCGGAAATCGCTGAGCGCGTAATCGCGCCAGACGGATTGACGTAACATGACACCGCCGGAGGCACCCAAAGATGGCACTGACGCCATGCTGCGGGATACGCCGCCGGCGGTTTCGTCATGTCTGACGGTCCTCACCAAACGCCCGGACTTCCAACGCGCCAGCCGCGCCGCCCACACGGCAACGCCCGGTTTTGTCGTGCAAATGCGCAAGCGGCGCGAGGGCGAAACACCGGAAGCGCCGGATCAGGTCCGCGTGGGTTTTACCTGTTCCAAGAAGGTCGGCAATGCCGTGGCTCGCAACCGCGCCAAACGGCGCCTGCGCGAGGTGGCCCGCCTGACCTTGCCGCAGCAGGGCAAACCCGGCCATGACTACGTGTTGATTGGCCGTAAGAACGCCACCGCTGATTTGCCGTTTGATCAGCTTCTAGCCGATTTTCACAAGGCGCTTGGCATTCTACACGGCAAACGCCGGTGACCCCGCTTGCACGCATTCTGTCCTGGCCGGTGCTGGCCTACCGCGCCATCTTCAGCCCTTGGGTCGGCCATAACTGCCGCTACCACCCCACTTGCAGCGCCTATGCCCTCGAAGCGCTGCAAAAGCATGGCGGCCTAAAAGGCGGCTGGCTGGCTGCACGGCGCATAGCCCGATGCCACCCCTGGGGCCGCAGCGGCATCGACAACGTCCCCGATTAATGCGCAATCGCCTGATTTTGGGTGAACCCCCGGAGATTTCAAAATCTCCGAACCGATTTCTTGCAAGAAATCGCCCCCGCCCTTCACCGTTCCAGCACAAATTCATCCGTGCTCGTGGCAACTGGAGGTCGCCAACGGCTGCCTAGGGCAAAATGTTCTTTGGCGAGGCGGGCCAGCTGGGGCGAGCGGCGGGCATGGGCAGCCATCTCGCGCCCGATCATCCGGCGGGTGTCGCGCGGGCCATTGCGGTATTGCAGCGCCAGTGCCTGCACCAGACGAGCCTGCGTGCTTTCAGGCAGAGTCTCGGGCTGTAGATATTCCTCAAAAATCCGCTGTACGCCCGCTTTGCCCTCCAGCTCCGTCAACGCCACCGCAAAGGCCCCCAGATAGGGCAGATCCTGCCCCACCGCCTTGTCCAACTCGGCCCTGAGATATGCGGCAAAGGCGCGGTCTTTGGACAGACCGGCAAGCAACACCCGGATCGGCAATAGCGCCTCATCGCCTGATGCCAGATCCTGAGGCAGGCGCTGCACCTTGGGCAGCGGCGCGGCGCGCAGGGTGGCATAGGGCACGCGGTCCAGTTCTTGCAGGGCCAGATCCCGCAGTTGTTGGTTGGGATCGTTCACCAACCGGGCAAAGAACCGCAGGCGCGGCCCGTCATCCCCGTAGATCCAATTGGATTGCTGCGCCATCACCTGCATGATCACCTGGGCAAAGCGTTCTTCCATCACCGCCAGAGGCAGCCAATGGCCATAGGCCCCATCCCGCGCCAGCAGCACCAGACCATCCTGCGGGGTGTTCAAGCGCCAGCCCGGTGGCACCTCCACTTCTGTCAGGGGCGGTCCTGCCAGGGTCTGTCTCACCCGGTAATGCCCTGCCCGGCCCGGCACCGGCTGGCCCAGCGCCACCTGTTCGGTCGCCAGCAGAACATCAACAAGCGTCGGATTGGGCGTATAGCCGTGGAAGGCACAGGCCTGCGCGCCGCCTGCACCCAGCGTCAGCGCAACGGCCAACACCCATGCAAGCTGCCTTCTGCCCTTGCCCATAAGAGACCTCATTCTTTGGCGGTTTTGCCTCTATCCCAAATTGTGCTGCGCCGCGCCAAGGGTCAAGACACACTCACGTCAGCAGCGCAAGGCGTGTCCTGTGGCACCCATCCCAATTATTCGGTGGATTGTGCCGCGCCGCGCCAACAGCTAGAGAAAGCCCATGCTTGATCACACCGATGAAATTCACGCCCTGTTCCACGGCGCCCCGCAGACCACGGAGTTTAAGAAGCTCCGCAAACGTATCGTGCGTTATACCCGCGAGGCGATTGAGCAATACGGCATGATCCCCCCCGAAGCCCATGACGCGGGTGCAAACAAGCCAAAATGGCTGGTGTGCCTGTCAGGGGGCAAAGACAGTTATACCCTGCTTGCTGTCCTGCACGAACTGCAATGGCGCGGTCTTTTGCCTGTCGACATTCTGGCCTGCAATCTGGATCAAGGGCAGCCCGGCTTTCCGGCCACGGTTCTCCCCGCATTCCTTGAGAAAATGGGCGTGCCGCACCGGATTGAATATCAAGACACCTATTCCATCGTGATGGACAAAGTGCCCGAAGGGCGGACCTTCTGCGCCCTGTGTTCACGCCTGCGACGCGGTAATCTTTATCGCATTGCCCGCGAGGAAGGCTGTTCCGCCGTTGTGCTGGGCCACCATCGCGACGACATTCTAGAGACATTTTTCATGAACCTGTTTCACGGCGGGCGATTGGCCACGATGCCGCCAAAACTGGTTAATGAAGAGGGCGATCTGTTTGTGTTTCGCCCCCTCGCCCATGTGGCCGAAGTGGACTGCGAGAAATTTGCGGCCGCAATGAATTACCCGATCATCCCATGCGACCTTTGCGGATCGCAAGATGGCCTGCAACGTCAACAGGTTAAGGCTATTCTCGACAGCTGGGAACGCAACAGTCCCGGTCGCCGTCAGGTGATGTTTCGCGCCTTGATGAACGCGAGACCATCGCATTTGCTTGACCCGAAACTGTTCGATTTCACCGGGCTTTCGCTCAAAACCTGAAAAATTCGAACTAAATCAAAATCAAAAAGCTGTGGGCCATTAACCCGCACCTGACCGGCCATGGCTTAGGCTTTGGTTATGGCAAGAAAACAGATCTCTCTGCTGACCCGCATGCACCAGCTTTTGGTCAGGGCGCTCGCTTGGCCGCCGCTCTTTGCCTTTCTTCCGGCGATTTCGCTCATGGTGTTTTGGTTCGGCGGTGAACGTGCCCTGATCATGATCTCGGCGCTTTTGCCATTGATCTATCTGGCCAGCGGACGGATGCAAAAAGGGTTCTTTTATCCAAGGGACGCGATCAGCGGCCTGTTGCAACGCAGCGCTTTCGAAGACCTCGTTGAACAAACCTATCTGGCCGTACAGGCCAAGGGACAGAATGCGGCCATCCTCTGTGTGGCGCTCGACGAGTACGATCAGGTCGTGGATCGCTATGGCCAGTCCGCCGCAGATCTGGTTGTTCGCCGGGTGGGCGAACGCATGGCGTCTGCCTTGCGGGCAGATGACGCAATTGGCCAATATGACGAGGCCCAATTCGCGATCTGCACGTCCTCGGTGCGGCAGTTGGATCTGGAATTGTGCATCCAGTTGGCAGGCCGCATTCAGACGGCCATCGAAGATCCGGTATCGGTTGAAGGGTTCAGCATCTATGTTTCTGCATCGGTGGGCTTTTGCCACATCAAGCGGGCACCAGGAACATCCGGCGCAGCTTGGCTCGACGCGGCGCTGATAGCCCTGCAAGACGCCGGGCGGCATGCCCCGTCTGCGATCCGCGCCTATTCAGACCAGATGAAGAAAGAAACCCGCACCCGCGCGGAACTGCGCGAAGAAGTTGCCGCCGCACTGGAGGCGGGACAAATTCAACCATGGTTCCAGCCGCAAATCTCAACGGACACGGGGCAGATCACCGGTTTTGAAGCATTGGCGCGTTGGTCACATCCCATTCGCGGGCTGATTTCACCGGCAGAGTTTTTGCCTGCGATCGAAGAGGCCGGATTGCTTGAGCGTCTGGCCGAGGTGATGATGTATCACGCCTTTGCCGCGCTCAAAGCATGGGATGGTGCATCCCTCGATGTGCCGCAAGTTGGCGTTAATTTTGCCGGATCAGAGCTGAACAATCCGCGCCTGACCGAGAAAATCAAATGGGAGCTTGACCGCTTTGATCTCACCCCGGACCGATTGGCGGTCGAGGTTCTGGAAACCGTGGTCGCCAATTCACCCGATGACGTGATCACCCGCAACATCAACGCACTGGGGCAATTGGGCTGCCGCATAGATCTGGATGATTTTGGAACGGGCCATGCTTCCATCGCTTCCATCCGGCGTTTTTCGGTCAGCCGGATCAAGATCGACCGTTCCTTTGTAATGAAAGCAGACCGCGACCCCGAGCAGCAGCGCATGATCAGCGCCATCCTGACCATGGCGGAAAGACTAGGGATCGAGACGTTGGCAGAAGGTGTGGAAACCGTTGGCGAACACGTGCTTTTGGCGCAATTGGGCTGCGATCACGTCCAAGGTTTCGGCATCGCACGCCCAATGCCATTTGAACAGACACTCGATTGGATTACCCGCCATACCGCCAAACTTGAAGACGTACCGCGCATCATGGACGGAAAGGGAAAGTAACCCGCCCGCAGCCCCCTGATGGGCCCGCAATCGCGCCCAAAGCCCAAAAACCGCGCTATTGCGGCCTTTGGACCCGCCCGCCAGACCCGAATCTGCTTGACCTTTAGGTCTGCACTCTGTTCAACCCACGCTGATATTAAGAGACATCAGGTGGCTGTCCCAATGGACGAACAGAACAAGAATCTAATCCTTGCAACGGCACTCAGTTTCATCGTGATCCTTGTTTGGTTCGTGTTTTTCCCGCCGCCAGAGCCGGACACACCCATCGACGGCACGGTCCAGACCACGGAGGCAGACGCCACAGTCCCGGCCGCCCCTGCCGATACCGCCGCCGCGCCCATAGCCACGGGCGCAACTACGCCCGCTCCGGCCCTGGCCGAGGCACCGCGCGTGCAGATCGAAACGCCGCGCCTCACCGGCTCGATCTCGCTGTTGGGTGGCAGGATCGACGATCTGAAGCTCAAGGACTATCGCACCACGCTGGATGACGACGCGCCGATTGTCACCATGCTGTCCCCACAAGGATCTTCGGATGCCTATTACGCGCTGCAAGGCTGGGCCGCAGGCGCGGGCATCGACCCCTCTGCCGTCCCCGGCCCGGAAACATCATGGACACTGGCCAGCGGTGACATGCTTGCCGTTGGCCAACCCGTCACCCTGACCTGGGACAATGGCGCAGGACAGGTCTTTGGCCGCACGATCGCGGTCGATGACAACTATATGTTCACGCTGACCCAAAGCGTCACCAACAATGGCGACGCACCGGTGAGCATCGCGCCTTATGGTATGATCGTGCAGCACACCCTGCCTGACGATCTGGAGAACTTTTTTATCCTGCACGAGGGCGCGGTTGCCGTCGCCGATGGCGAACTTAGCGAAACCGATTGGGACGACATCGCCGAAGCGGACCTGAACCAGAAATGGGGCCGCCAGGCCATTGTTCAGGAAGACGTGCAAGAAGGCTGGATCGGCTTTACCGACCACTTCTGGCAGGCCATCATGATTCCGTCCAAAGGCCAGACCTTTGACCAGGCCTTGACCTACGACGCCCGCTCCGAGGTCTACCGCGCCGTCACGCGCCTGCCCACGCAAACCATCGCGGCGGGTGGTTCCAGCGAAGTCAGTACCCAGTTTTTTGCAGGGGCCAAAGAATGGGGCATCCTGCGCGCATACGAATCCGCAGGCGTCGCCAAATTCATCGACAGTATTGACTGGGGCATCTTCTTTTTCCTGACCAAGCCGATTTTCTGGTTGCTGCATGAGTTGAACAAACTGATTGGCAACATGGGATGGTCGATCATCGGTTTGACGCTGATCATCAAGGCGATCCTGTTCCCTCTGGCATACAAATCCTACGTGTCGATGGCCAAGATGAAAGAGCTTCAGCCGCAAATGGAGAAGCTCAAGGCTGAGGCTGGCGAAGACCGTCAGAAGATGCAGCAGGGCATGATGGAGCTCTACAAGAAGGAAAAAGTGAACCCCGCAGCGGGCTGTTTGCCGATCCTCTTGCAGATCCCGATCTTCTTCTCGCTCTACAAGGTGATCTTTGTGACCATCGAACTGCGCCATGCACCGTTCTTTGGCCCATTCCAGGATCTCTCCGCGCCTGATCCAACCTCATTGTTCAACCTCTTCGGCCTCTTGCCCTGGGGTGGTCCAGAGGCTGGCAGCATCATGGCGCTGGTCTTTATCGGTATCCTGCCGCTGCTGCTGGGCATTTCCATGTGGCTTCAGCAAAAGCTGAACCCGGCGCCCACAGACCCGACACAGCAGATGATCTTTGCCTGGATGCCTTGGGTGTTCATGTTCATGCTCGGCAGCTTTGCCAGCGGTCTGGTGGTCTACTGGATTGCCAACAACACCATCACCTTTACGCAGCAGTATCTGATCATGCGCAGCCAGGGCTACAAGCCTGATCTATTGGGCAACATCACTGGCAGCTTCAAGCGGAAACCAAAGGCGGATGCGGACAAGTAATGCAGGTTTCCGCGCTTTATCGTCACCCGCTCAAAAGTCATGGGCGCGAAGCCCTTGACGCGGTAACGTTAAGCGCAGGCCAATCCATGCCGTTTGACCGCACCTGGGCGGTTGCGCATGACGCGTCCAAGGCGGATGGCACAGAATGGGCGCCCTGCGCCAACTTCAGCCGTGGCTCCAAAGCGCCCAAACTGATGGCGATCAATGCCGTGCTGAACGAAAGCACGGGACAGTTGACCCTGACCCATCCAGAGCGGCCAGATCTGACCTTCGCACCGGACAGCGAAGGCGACCGGTTCATGGATTGGGTCGCGCCATTGGTGCCGCAGAACCGCGCCCTGCCAGACCGCATTTTGCGTCTGGACAACCGCGGATTTACCGACACCGATTTTGCTTCGATCAGCCTGTGCAACACGGCCTCCCATGCCGCCGTTTCCCAGAAGGCAGGACAAGACCTGTCGCCGCTGCGCTGGCGCGGCAACATCTGGTTCAAGGGCGCCGAGGCTTGGGAAGAACTGAATTGGATCGGTAAGGAACTTGCCCTGGGCGAGGCGCGGCTGACCGTGCGAGAACCGATCCTGCGGTGCCTTGCCACCACAGCGAACCCTGAGACCGGCGTGCGCGACGTGGACACATTGGCCCTGCTGAACAGCAATTGGGACCATCAGGATTTTGGCATCTATGCCGAGGTAACACAGGCCGGACGCGTGGCGCTTGGCGATACATTGGTGGTGCTCTGACATGCAGATGACCTTCACATTGGCCGAAGAACCGGATGCACAGACAGCCGAACATGGCCGGCTCTTGTTTGCGGGCGAAACCGAATTTGTAAAAGGTGTCGTGGCGATGTCCGGCTTGCCGGATCCCGACCGGATGGAGGTTTGCTTTGCCGGGCGCTCCAACGTTGGGAAATCAAGCCTGATCAACGCATTGACTGGCACCAAAGCCCTCGCGCGGGCGTCGAACACGCCGGGGCGCACACAAGAGATCAACTTTTTCACCGCTGGTGAAAGCCATTACCTCGTGGATTTGCCGGGCTATGGTTATGCCAATGCGCCCCTGCCCGTGGTCGAAAAGTGGCAACGGCTGCTCAAGCAATATCTGTCGGGCCGTCAGACCCTGCGCCGGGCCTTTGTACTGATTGACTCCCGACACGGCGTGAAAAAGGTCGACGACGAGATTATGAGCCTGCTCGACAGCTCTGCCGTGACGTTTCAGGTGGTGTTGACCAAGGCTGACAAGGTCAAGGAAAAGGAACGCGAGAAAATTTTGGAACAGGTGCGCGGCGCCTTGACCAAACACCCTGCCGCCTATCCTGAAATTGTTGTCACTTCTTCCGAAAAAGGCTGGGGCATTCCCACATTGCGTGCCATCATCGCCACGCTGGAATGATCTGAAACAGGCACCTATGCTGTCTGGACCAAAGGCCCGAAGATGAGAAAACAAGACATGAACCGCGATTGGATTGCCACCGCCCAGACGCTCAGTCAGGCGCTCCCCTATCTGCAACGCTATGCTGACGCCACTGTGGTGATCAAACTTGGCGGGCATGCCATGGGCAGTGATGAGGCAATGCAGGAATTTGCCCGTGACGTGACCCTGATGCGGCAGATTGGCGTGAACCCTGTTGTGGTGCATGGCGGCGGGCCAATGATCAACGCCATGCTCAATCGGCTCGATATTCAGTCGGAATTCGTGGATGGCAAACGTGTGACCGATGCCGCCACCATGGAAGTGGTGGAAATGGTCCTCTCCGGTCTGGTCAATGCGCGTATTGTTCAGGCGATCACCGAACAGGGTGGCCGTGCGGTGGGCCTGTCCGGCAAGGACAGCGGGCTGATCATGTGCGAGCCTGAGAACCCCGCGTTGGGCCTTGTTGGCAAGCCGAGCAAGGTCGATCCGCGCATCCTGCGTGATCTGGCGGACAAGGGCATTATTCCGGTGATTGCCCCGCTTGGCATGGGCGCCAATGGCGAGACATTTAATATCAACGGTGACACGGCAGCGGGGGCAATTGCCGCGGCGCTCAAGGCGGATCGCCTGTTGCTGTTGACAGATGTTGCTGGCGTCAAAAACAGCGCCGGCGAGGTGCTGACCGAACTGACGTCAGATCAGATCCGCGACATGGTCGCGGATGGCACCATCGCGGGCGGTATGATCCCCAAGACAGAGACCGCGCTGGCCGCGATTGACGGGGGTGTCCGGGCGGCGGTGATTATTGATGGACGTGCACCGAACGCCTGCCTGCTTGAGCTGTTCACCGAACATGGTGCAGGCAGCATCATCCGCAAGGGATGACACTGGCGCGGCTGCAGCAAGCCGCGACCACGCGGCATTTGACCATTCTTGGCGGTTTTCACCCTACCCCTGATGATGGCGCCCCCGAGGGATGCGCGACGCTGATCCTGCTGGGGCCAGACGAACCGGCGTTTTGGCCGGCAATAACCCAAAGCCCCGAATGGCAAGATGGCGCTCCCGATCCGGTGGACCGTTGGTCGGAACGGGTGATTGGCGACTGGGCCACAGAACTGGATGCAACGCCGCTTTTTCCATTTGGCGGCGCACCCTTCCTGCCGTTCTATAGCTGGGCGCTGCGCACGGGGCGCATTCACAGCTCTCCCGTCCAGTTTCTGGTCCACGACCAGGCCGGGTTGTTTGTGTCCTTTCGCGGGGCGTTGGCACTGACCGAGAACATCGACCTGCCGCCGCCCCCTGCAGGCCCTTGTGAAAGCTGCACAGACCAGCCCTGCCGCACCGCCTGCCCTATCGGGGCGTTGGTACCATCGGGATACGACACGGCACGTTGCCGGGCCTATCTGGGCACGCCAGAGGGCGCAGACAGCCTGCAGAATGGCTGCGGCGTACGGCGGAGCTGTCCGGTATCGCAACGCTTTGGCCGCCTGCCCGCGCAATCGGCCTATCACATGCAACAATTCAAAGGGGACTGAGATGAAACGCCTGATATTGATGCGGCATGCCAAATCCGATTGGTCCGGCGGCGCCAGCAGCGATCATGACCGCCCTTTGAACCCGCGCGGCCGCAAAGGTGCCGCGTCACTGGGCGATTGGCTGCGCCATGAGGGGCTGATCCCCGATCAAGTCTTGTGTTCCTCCGCGATCCGCACGCGTGAAACCTTGGTGCGCCTCGATCTGCCAACCGAGATTGAGACCACGATTGCCCGCACTCTTTATCTGGCGACCCACCATGAGATTCTCAAAGAACTGCGCAAGGCTGAAGGTGGCTGCGTTCTGGTGATCGGCCACAACCCTGGCATTTCCATCGCCGCAGCGGAATTGGTGACGCAGATGCCAGATGATCCCGATTTTCAGCGCTATCCGACGGGGGCAACGCTGGTGGCTGACTTTGACATCGACCTTTGGGCAGATGCCGACTGGGGACAAGCAAACGCGCGACACTTTGTGGTGCCGCGCGCGCTTTGATCTGGAGGGCGGGGTTCAACCCGCCCCGTTTTTAGTGACCCAGAATCTGGCTCAGGAACAACTGTGTCCGTGGGGACTGCGGGTTGTTAAAGAACTCTTCCGGCTCGTTCTGTTCGACGATCTGACCTTCATCCATAAAGATCACGCGGTTCGCCACCTGACGGGCAAAACCCATCTCGTGCGTCACGCAAAGCATTGTCATGCCTTCTTCGGCAAGCTCGATCATTGTGTCGAGAACCTCTTTGATCATCTCGGGGTCAAGCGCCGATGTCGGTTCATCAAACAACATGATCCGCGGCTTCATGCAGAGCGAACGGGCAATCGCCACACGCTGCTGCTGACCGCCGGACAACTGACCGGGGTACTTGTTCGCCTGATCCGGGATCTTTACCTTTTCGAGATAATGCATCGCCACTTCTTCGGCTTCTTTCTTGGGCGTTTTGCGCACCCAGATCGGAGCCAAAGTCAGGTTTTCCAGAATGCTCAGATGCGGGAAGAGGTTGAAGTGCTGAAAGCACATGCCGACCTCTGACCGGATCTTGTCGATGTTCTTGAGATCCGAAGACAGCAACGTGCCATCCACGGTGATCGACCCTTTCTGGTGCTCTTCCAATGCGTTGATGCAGCGGATCAGCGTTGATTTACCGGACCCGGAAGGCCCGCAAATCACGATGCGTTCGCCCTGATAAACGGTCAGGTCAATGTCACGCAGCACATGGAAGCTGCCGTACCATTTGTTCATTTGTTGGATGGAAATCGCGACTTCGTCGGAAACTTTCATCTGTGCGGTTTCGGCCATGCCTAAACCCTCCCTTTAACGATGATCTGTCGCAAGGCGGCGTTCCAGCCACTGCGAATATTGTGAAATGCCGTAGCAAACGACGAAGAACAGAAGCGCGGCAAAGCCCAGAAGCTCCCAGTACACCCCGTTCCAGTCTGTGGACGCAAGGATCGGCCCCCGGATCATGCCGACGAGGTCGAACATGGAAATCACCGAAACCAGTGTGGTGTCTTTGAACAGACCCACCGCAATGTTCACGATGCCCGGAATGGAGATCTTGAGCGCCTGTGGCAGAATGATCAGCCGCATTGCCTGCGGGTAATCAAGACCCAGACTGTCGGCTGCTTCATACTGACCTTTTGGCAGGGCAGCGAGGCCACCCCGGATCACTTCGGCAATATAGGCCGAAGAGAACATGGTGATCATGATCACCACACGCAGGAACAGATCCACACCGGAACCGGGTGGGAAGAAGTACGCCAGCATAACGTTTGCAACAAAAAGCAAGGTGATCAGTGGCACACCACGAATAAATTCAATGAAGACCACACAGACCACTTTGATCAGCGGCATGGAGGATTGACGGCCCAGTGCCAGCGCAATGCCGATAGGCAAGGACAGCGACACACAGGTCACACCAAGCATCATGTTGAGCATAAAGCCCCCCATGTCACGGCTTGGCACGGCTTCCAAGAACGGTGTCTCAGAGGCCAAAGCACCCGCAAGAAAGCTGCCCACTATCCAGGCGACGATCGCAGCAGCAATGCCGCCAAAAAAACCGATCGCAAAACTGCGGTGCACCAGCATGCTGTAGACGTAGTAGCCAACACCAAAACCGGCCAGCGCAAACAAAGGCGTCCAAATTGTGCCGCCCCAGATCAGATAGTAAGCGATGAAAGGGTACAGCGCCGTCACGATCAGCAGCTTGCGCGGCAGATCAAAGAACAACACCGGTGCGCCCGCTACAAACAGCAGCACAAAGGCCACTGTTGGACGCCAGTACAGATCAACCGGATATTTGAACCCGAACAGCAGCTGGTTCCAACGGTCCGTCAGAACCGAGAAACAGGCCGCGGATCTGCCCTGAAGCACCTCACGGCATTCAGCCAGGGACGAGGTTGTCCAAAGCCCGCCAAAGATCCAAGGCAGCGTTGCCGACAGGACCAGAAAGATCACATAGAGCGAGGCAACTGTCAGAAGGGCATTGGCCCAGGTGGCAAACAAGTTGTCGCGCATCCATTTGATCGGGCCTGCCGCATTGGACGGGGCCGGAGATGGCGGGATTGCCGTATCGCGCACGAAGGCGACGGACTGTGCATGTGTATCTGACATCTCAGCGCTCCTTCAGTTTCATGGCGTTGTTGTAGACGTTCATCACAGCAGAGATCACCAATGAGATCACAAGATAGAACAACATCAGCAGCAGGATGCATTCAATGGCGCGCCCCGTCTGGTTCAATGTGATACCGCCCAGCGTCGCCGTGATGTCGGCATAGCCAACAGCGATCGCCAGTGACGAGTTCTTGGTGATGTTCAGATACTGCGAAATCAGCGGCGGGATGATCACCCGCAGGGCTTGAGGCAAGACAACGAGGCTCATCACCCGATTGGGCCGCAAACCAAGGGCGCCTGCCGCTTCGGTCTGGCCTTTGGACACCGCCTGAATACCCGCACGCACGTTTTCTGCGATAAAGGCACCCGTATAGATCGACAGGGCGAACCACAACGCGATCAGCGGACCACCAATTTTGAGACCGCCGCTGAAGTTAAAGCCCTTCAGCTCTGGCACATCCCAGGTCAGCCCCAGGATCGTCAACAATGCAATCACCGGCAGAAACCAGATCGCCAGGTTAACCCAAAGCGTTTTGGGCCGCACGCCTGTGTCGGCTTGCTTTTGATTGGCACTGGCCGTGACAGCGCGGGTGGCAAAGAGCGAGGCCAAAAGAACCGCGATCACCAAAAGCCAATCAATTGCACCACCAAACCCGTTGGTGAATTGCGGACCGGGCGTGTAAACACCCCGGTTGGTAAAGGCAAAGAGGTCGAGGAACATCGAAGATGTCGCGTTGTCACCGCGGAATTCCCGCGGCCCGGGCAAAACGGCCGTCATGATCGTAAAGATAATGATGACCCAGATCAGCACCGGAATATTGCGGAAGATCTCGACATAGAACGCCATGAGCTTGCGCACCAGCCAGTTATTCGACAGGCGCAGAACGCCAGCCAGAACACCAAAGACAGTCGCGGTGATACAGGCCAGAGAGGCAACCAGCAGTGTATTCAGAATGCCAACTATGGCGGCCTGAAGATTGCTGGATTGACTGTTATAGTCGATCAGCGTCTGGTTAATATCATAGCCCGCCGGGCTTCCCAGGAAGTCAAAGGAGATATTAAGCCCCGCCGCCTTCAGGTTGGCCGAGAGATTTGAGTAAAGGTAGAACAAGGCAAGTGCCAGCAGGATCGCGGCAATGGCTTGCATCGTTCCGGACCGATAGCGGGTATCGTTCAGCAGCATAGATAGCCGGAACGACTCCGTAGGAGGGTCGGTAAATGTTGTCATGAAGCTGTTCCCCGTGTCCCGGACCTTGTTATTTGCCACTTTGAGCGTGACGTGGTTCCGGGTCATTATTGGTCGCTGCTATGAAATGTGCAGCGCGGTCGTGATACACAAAGGGCGCAGGATTTTCCTGCGCCCTTTGGTATGGTTTTTAGCGGAAAGGAGGCGAGTACAGCAGACCGCCGTCTGTCCACTGAGCGTTCAGGCCTCGGGCCAGACCGATTGGTGTGTCTTCGCCAATGTTCTTGGCAAAGATTTCACCGTAGTTGCCCTGTGTTTCGATTGCGCGCTTGGCCCAATCGGCGTCCAGGCCGAGCATTTCACCAAGCGTACCTTCAGTGCCCAGCAGGCGGGCGATCTCAGGGTTGTTGGTGTTGGATGCCATTTCGCCAACGTTGGCGGAAGACACGCCCAGCTCTTCAGCTGTGATCAATGCGTTCAGTGTCCAACGGACCACGTCACCCCATTCGTTGTCGCCGTGGCGAACAAGCGGGCCGAGTGGCTCTTTGGAGATGATCTCTGGCAGCAGTGTGTGACCGGCAGGATCTTCGAATGTCGCACGTGTCGCGGCCAGGCCGGATGCGTCCGTTGTGAAAACGTCGCACGCGCCAGCGAGGTACTGCTGCTGCGCTTCGGCGTTTGTTTCGATTGGCACCGGCTCATAGTTGATGTTGTTGGCACGGAAGAAGTCGGCCAGGTTCAGTTCGGTTGTTGTACCGGTCTGAATGCAGACTGTTGCGCCATCAAGATCTTTCGCGGAAGAAACACCGAGGTCTTTGGGAACCATAAAGCCCTGACCGTCATAGTAGTTCACGCCAACGAAATCGAACTTCAGATCGACGTCGCGGGAGAATGTCCATGTGGTGTTACGTGCCAGCATGTCGATTTCGCCGGACGCCAGCGCGGTAAAGCGTGTTTTACCGGTAGTCGGTACGAATTCTACAGCGGATGCGTCACCCAGAACGGCGGCTGCAACCGCGCGGCATACCGCAACGTCAAAGCCTTTCCATTCGCCGTTCGCGTCGGGGGCAGCAAAGCCCACCAGACCCGTGGTCACACCGCAGTTCAGCTTACCGCGTGCTTTCACATCGTCCAGTGTACCGGCCGCTGCCGCGCCGGCAGCAAGACCCGCAACGGTCAGTGCGCCGAAAATTACAGATTTTTTCATGTTAACCTCTTCCTGATAGTCCGCCACGTTTTGGGCGGTTATACCGACCCGTTGATCGGGCCGGAGGCGATACGTCGCAGGGCGAGCCTGCTCAGTGCATTGCAGTCTGCTCGAAATCAGGCCGTAAGGTCAAGGGTAGGTTGCGCAAAAAGCAGGCGCAAACCGGTGCGAATCTATGGGTGAACCCTGCTTCTCAAAGTCAACCCCAGTTAGACATCGCAACAAAGGGTGAACATACGCTCTGCATGCAGAAAACTGGACTTTTTCAACGATGTTAGCGCCTCAGCTTCGTCGTCGACGCCCCAGTGTTCAATCTGCCAGATCTCATCGAGCCGCGATATCTCCCACAAAACCTCGATATCATGCAGTTTCTCGATCGCGGCAAAGCCCAGAACAAGAGATCCGGACAGGCTCACCAGATCGTGAAACGCCGCCAACTGAAATGCGTCAAGCGCATGGGTTCTGGCGCTGAGAGCCGCCAGCGCCTGTTGGTCCTGGGGCTTGTGGATGACCCCGGTACGCGTCTCGAGACGGGCGCCCAAATTTTCGGCAGCCCAGTCCAGAATCGGATCCCACTGCGCCGCTTGCCGCGCGACCAGCTCTTCTGGTGTATCAGCGCGATAGCAAAGCAGATCACTGTCGCCATAGGCGGCCAGCATATCCGCTACCTCGCCACGCTGAATGGCAACCTTGTCCAATGCGGCATTTGCAGTCTTGGTCACTGGCATTGTCTCGGGTTTGATCTCACCCTCCTGCGCGTCCCATTCGACCGCAACCGCCTGCGCCATGGCGCGGGTGGGCAGGATCAGGTTACGCTTGGCAGGCGTCTTGATGGACCGTCCATCCAGCAGCACCGCAAAGCCATCCTCATGGTCTGCAACCTGCGCCTCTTTCCAAAATCGCTTGGCTTTCCAATCGCCCATCTTCAGACACCCCAGATGCGATCAAGCGTTGATGCCAATTCGGCATAATCATCGATCAATACATGGGCATCGCCAAGCCGTTCTGCCGGGTGATACCCCCAATTGACGCCAATGCCCCGCACCCCTGCGGCGCGTGCCATTTCCATGTCAAAGCTGGTGTCGCCGATCATCACCGTATCCGCAGGCTCAACACCCGCGTCCTGCATGGCCTGCAAGATCATTGAAGGATGCGGTTTGGACGGGTGAAAATCCGCAACCTGCTGCGTTACGAAGAGCCCCTCAAGAGCATGCCCCTCAATCAACTTGTCCAACCCGCGGCGGGATTTGCCGGTGGCAATCCCAAGCAAAACCTCCGGTATAGCCTGCAAGCTGCGCAAAGCATCCATCGCACCCGGATACAGCGGCGAGGATTGCGCCACACCGAATTGCGCCCGCAGCTCCATATAAGCGGCCTTGTAGCTTTCAATCATTTTCTGGTGCGCCGCGTCAGTCTGGTCAGGGGCCAGCGTTGGCATTGCGACATCCAGCGACAACCCGACAATGCTCAGCAACTTCGCCCGTTCCGGCAGCGGCGCATCCACCGCAGCAAAGGCGCGGGTCATCGCCGCGACGATGTCGCCCTGACTGTCGACGAGGGTGCCATCGACATCAAAGAGAACCAGTTTCAATCTGTCCCTCATCCCCAGTCTTCCTCAAACGGATCGGCGGGAACGTCACTTGGCGACCACTGGAAGGTCTCCCAAGTCCGTTGCATATGGTCTGGCAGCGGCGCAACAAGGTTGAGACTGGCCTTGGTCACCGGATGTTCAATGGTCAAAGACCGCGCATGCAAATGCAGTTTTTTGGAGATGTCGCCGCCCAACTGCGCCCCCCAACCGTCACCCATGTTGTCCTGCCCTGATCCACCGTATTTGCCATCGCCAACAATCGGATGACCGATCTCGGCCATATGCGCCCGCAATTGGTGCGTCCGCCCCGTGACCGGAATGAGGGCTGCCCAACAGGTCCGCGTGCCAGCCTGCGCCAGAACCGCGTAATCGGTTGTGGCCCGTTTGGCCCCTTCGGTAGAATCGACATCGCGCGGATGCACCGCAACCATCTTTTCGCCCTCACCGCGCGCACCATGCCCGCCTGCTTTCATCAAGCCAAACTTGATTTGCCCGTTCTTGGGATGCGGCACGCCGGCAACGGCGGCCCAGTAGATTTTCCGGGTCTCGCGGTGCCGGAAGGATGCGGTCAGTGCCGCCGCCACACTGCGGGTCCGCGCCATGATCAAGACACCCGATGTGTCCTTATCAAGCCGGTGAACAAGCCGCGGCTTTTCGTCCAGCTCAAACATCAATGCCTCGGCCAGTGCATCCACATGCCGATCCGATTGCCCCGATCCGCCTTGCACCGGCAGGCCCGGCGGTTTGTTCAACGCGATCACGTGATCGTCGCGATAAATCACGCAGGAACGGATAAATTTCGCATCCGCATCAGTGACGCGCGTGCGCTTGGGCGGTGGCGGAGCCTCACTGTCTGGAAGCGGCGGAATGCGCACCTCCTGCCCGGCCTCAAGCCGCGTCGATCCCTTGACCCGCCCGCCATTCACGCGAATCTCCCCTTTGCGGCACATCTTTTCGATACGCCCCTGCGAGATCAGCGGAAACATGCGCTTGAACCAACGGTCCAGGCGTTGGTCGCCATCGCCTTCTTCTACAATCAGGGTCTGAACACGGCTCATACCAAAACTCCTCTGGCCATCCAAAGGCCCAACATCAAACCCGCAACAGACAGGCCCACTGACAACGCCACATAAAGCCCCGCCGCACCAATCTGTCCCCGTTCCATCAACGTCACAGTCTCAAGCGAAAACGCCGAAAACGTGGTGAACCCGCCCAAAAGCCCGGTCATCACCAAAGGGCTCAGATGGGTCAAACCGCGATGCGCAGCCACCACCACAAAAACCCCCATCAAGAACGACCCAAGGACATTCACCGTCAGGATCGCCAGCGGAAACTCTTGCGGGCCGGTCAGGCGCATCATGGCCACACCGGACAGATACCGAAGCGCGGCACCAACAGCACCGCCAAGGGCAACGAGGGACAGGGTTGAAAACATCTGGGGTCTGTCACGCTTTGGGCGCGGATTGTCAAGTTTTGCAGGCCGCGTCGCGCCGTTATTCCGGATCGCCCCGTTTGAGACGCAGTTTCGCAAAATAATCCAGCCGCTTTTTCAACTCGCGTTCAAACCCGCGCTCTACCGGAACATAGAGCACCGGCCGCTTCATCGTTTCAGGAAAATAGTTCTGTCCGGAAAACCCGTCTTCGGCATCATGGTCATAGGCATAGCCATCGCCATAGCCCTGCTCCTTCATCAATTTGGAAGGTGCATTGAGGATATGTTTCGGCGGTGGCTCTGATCCGGTCTCCTTGGCGGCGCGGCGCGCCCCCTTGTAGGCCACATAAGTCGCGTTGGATTTTGGTGCCAGGGCCAGATAGGCCACGGCCTGCGCCAAGGCCAATTCTCCCTCGGGGCTGCCAAGCCGCTCATAGGTCTGCCACGATTGCAAGCAAACCGCCTGCGCCTGTGGGTCGGCCAACCCGATATCCTCTACCGCCATACGGGTGATGCGCCGCGCAAGAAAACGCGGGTCTTCGCCGCCTTCCAGCATCCGAGCGAACCAATAAAGCGCCGCGTCCGGGTCCGAGCCGCGCACCGATTTATGCAGCGCACTGATCAGATTGTAATGGGCATCACCACTCTTGTCGTATTGCGCCGCCCGCCGCATCAACCGCTGGGACAATGCGGCCGGATCAAGCTTGCCCTCCACCTTCCACGCGGAGACTTGTTCAATCAGGTTCAGCAAGGCACGCCCGTCGCCATCGGCCATTTCAAGTAAGGCCTCACGCGCAGGCCCGTCCAGCGGCAAAGCCTTGTCCAGCTCCTTTTCCGCCCGTTGCGCCAGCAACTCCAGATCGGCCAGGGGCAAGCGTTCAAGCACAAGCACCTGCGCCCGGCTCAGCACAGCGGCGTTCAACTCAAAACTGGGATTCTCGGTCGTGGCACCAACCAACAAGATCGTGCCATCCTCCATATGCGGCAAAAACCCGTCCTGCTGCGCCTTGTTAAACCGGTGGATCTCATCGACAAACAGCAAGGTGCCCTGCCCGTTTTGCCGCCGGATTTTGGCCGCCTCAAATACCTTGCGCAGCTCAGGAACACCGCTGAAAATCGCGCTGATCTGCACAAAATGCAGGTCCGTTTCATCCGCCAGAAGCCGCGCAATCGTAGTCTTTCCCACACCGGGCGGCCCCCAGAACACCAGCGAGGACAATGCGCCAGAGGCCAGCATCACCGTGAGCGGTGCGTCCGGCCCCAGTACCTTTTGCTGGCCGATCACCTCGGACAAGGCCCGTGGGCGCAACCGATCCGCCAAGGGGCGATGCGCATTATCCGGTGCCGCGGCCGTGCCATCATCAAACAGATCAGCCATCACTTACACTCGGAACCGCAAGAGCGTACGCCGGTCGCCGCGCTGCAAGGTCATCTCGATCCAGCGAACTTTGCCGCTCAGCAATTCAGCAGCGTCTTCGGGGCTGGAAATCTCGGTCTCGTTGATGTTCACGATCACGTCCCCGCGCCGCAGCCCGACCCGCTGGGCAAAGCGGCCCGCCTCAACCACCACCACACCGGTTGCTTCAAGTGGCAAGTTCATTTCGGAGATCACCGCCGGATTGATCCGCGCCAGCACCAGACCGGGCAGCAGGCTTCGCTCGGTCATCACGATCTGATCGCGTGGCGGCTCGTCGGGGGCGGAGATCAACGCAACCTGGACCTCAAATCGCTTGCCGCCGCGCAGATATAGCACCGGGGTTTCGCGGCCGAGGCCCGCGACGCTCATCCGGTAGACCATCTCAGCCGGGGTGTTCACCGCAGCGCCGCCAACTTCCAAAATCACATCACCAACCTCCAAGCCCGCCGCAAGGAAGGGGCTGGCCGCATGCAGACCCGACACGATGATACCCCCCGACCGGTCCAGCCCCAGTGTCGCCGCCATGTCGCTATCGACAGGCTGCCCGCTGATCCCCGCCCAGGGGCGGTCAAATTCCGTGGCACCATCCCGCGCGCGTTCAACAAAGGCCGCAACCAGATCTGCCGGAATGGCAAACCCGATCCCGTTGCTGCCGCCGGATCGCGTGAGAATAGAAGTGTTGATGCCAATCAACCGCCCAGCCATGTCAATCAACGCACCGCCCGAATTCCCCGGATTGATCGGCGCGTCGGTCTGGATGAAATAACCAAGGCCCGAATTGCCACCTCCCGCGCCGCTGCGGGCCAAACCGGAGACAATCCCGCTGCTGACGGTCTGGCCTACCCCAAAGGGGTTGCCGATGGCCAAGGCCAGTTCGCCGACCTCAACCGTTTCGCTGCCGCGAAGGGTCAGGAACGGCAAATCCTCTTCGGCATCAATCTTGAGGATGGCCAGATCCGCATCCCGATCCCCCAACAAGACCCGCGCGTTGTATTCACGCCGGTCATTCAAAACCACACGGATCTCCGTCGCCATGCCAACGACGTGATAATTGGACACAACAATCCCATCCGCAGACAGGATCACACCGGAGCCAAGCGAGTTTTGCACGCGCGGCTTTTCGGAATAGGGATCACGAAAGAACCGCTCGAAAAACGGATCGCGCTGCAACGGGGTGCGCTGTGCCTGGGTAATGATCTTGGCGTAGATGTTCACAACGGCGGGCGTTGCCTCTTTGACCAAGGGCACAAAGCTCAGCTGCATCTGCGCCGCGCTCTGCGGCACCTGCTGCTGCGCGGTCAGGGGGCCAGCCATCAGCGCGAGAATTAAAACAAATATCTTCATATCCCAGATATGCGCAGCCGTGATGAAATGCGCAACTCCCCTGCCCTTTTTGGCTCTAAATACTCAATGCGCCCCGGCCAAAACAAAAAACCCCGCCAATGGCGGGGCTTTCCGGGTCGCAATCTGCGGCCTTAACTTATTCTGCGGCTTCTTCCGCTGCCAGGCGGGCTTTATCGCCTGCGCCTTTTGCGTCGCGGTCACGATCAACAAATTCGATGATCGCCATGGGCGCCATGTCCCCATAGCGGAAGCCCGCTTTGAGAACGCGCACATAACCACCCTGGCGGTCTTTGTAGCGCGGACCAAGGATGTCGAACAATTTCGCGACATACTGATCCTGCTTGAGCTTGGACGCGGCCTGACGGCGGGCGTGCAGATCGCCGCGTTTCGCCAGCGTGATCAGCTTCTCGATGATCGGGCGCAGTTCTTTTGCTTTTGGCAAAGTCGTTTTGATTTGCTCATGTTCGATGAGCGAGCCGGCCATGTTTGCCCAGAGCGCCTTGCGGTGCTCATGTGTACGGTTCAGGCGGCGATATCCACGTGCGTGACGCATTTTCTAGTCTCCAATTTGGTGCCCTCTACGGGCCGTTTTGCTTTGTCTGGCGGCTGATGCGTGTCAACCGCTCTCCTTGGGGCAAGATGCCCAGTCGTGGTGGATGTAAGGTGGGGTTCACCCCACCTCACGTTTCTTAGAAAGAATCCTCGAACTTCTTGGCGAGGTCTTCGATGTTGTCTGGCGGCCAGTCTTCGACGTCCATGCCGAGGTGCAGCCCCATACCCGACAGCACTTCCTTGATCTCGTTCAAGGATTTGCGGCCGAAGTTCGGTGTGCGCAGCATTTCGGCTTCGGTTTTCTGGATCAGATCGCCGATATAAACGATGTTGTCGTTCTTGAGGCAGTTTGCCGAACGCACGGAAAGCTCCAGCTCGTCCACTTTCTTCAGCAGCAGCGGGTTGAATTCCAGACCATCATCGTCGTCCTGGCGGGACGCGGATTCCGGTTCATCAAAGTTCACGAAAATGCCCAGCTGGTCCTGCAGAATACGCGCGGCAAAGGCCACGGCGTCATCCGGTGTGATGGACCCGTCTGTTTCCACTTTCATGGTCAGCTTGTCATAATCCAGCACCTGACCTTCACGGGTCGGCTGCACATCATAAGACACTTTCTTGACCGGAGAATAGATCGCATCAATCGGGATCAGGCCAATTGGCGCATCTTCCGGCTTGTTCTTTTCGGCAGAGACATAGCCTTTGCCGGTGTTGACGATCAGCTCCATGTAAACGTCGGCACCATCATCGAGGTGGCAGATCACATGGTCACGGTTCAGAATTTCGATACCAGCGGACTCGCTGATGTCACCGGCTGTGACAACACCCGGACCCTTGGCAGAAATCGACAGGCGCTTTGGCCCTTCGACTTCCATACGCAAGGAAACACCTTTGAGGTTCAAAATGATGTCGGTCACGTCTTCACGCACACCAGCCACCGAAGAGAACTCATGCAGCACGTTGTCGATCTGTACGGATGTGATCGCGGCACCCTGAAGGCTGCTCATCAGCACCCGGCGCAGGGCGTTGCCCATTGTCAGACCAAAACCGCGCTCAAGCGGTTCTGCCATCACGGTCGCCTGACGCGCAGGGTCATTGCCCGGCTTGACGTCCAGCTGTTGTGGTTTGATCAATTCAGCCCAATTTTTGTGGATCATGTGTCCCTCCATCCTTGTTTGTGCCTCATGTCCAAAAGGCGCAAACGCTCGAGGTTTCAAAAATGCTTTTGGGGCCGCGTGACGTGCGCAGCCCCAGACAATATCGTGCCCTCTTAAACGCGGCGGCGCTTAGGTGGACGGCAGCCGTTGTGGGCCATGGGTGTCACGTCACGGATCGACGTGATGTTAAAGCCTGCAGCCGCCAGAGCGCGCAATGCGCTTTCACGACCAGAGCCCGGACCCTGCACTTCGACTTCCAGCGTTTTCACGCCGTGTTCCTGTGCCTTGCGGCCTGCATCCTCAGCAGCCATCTGGGCGGCATAAGGTGTCGATTTACGCGACCCTTTGAAACCCATGGTGCCGGCAGAGGACCAGCTGATTGCGTTACCTTGAACATCCGAGATCAGGATCTTGGTGTTGTTGAAGGAGCTGTTCACATGCGCCACACCTGCGGCGATGTTCTTGGAGACCTTACGCTTGGTGCGTTTTGCGTCGCGTGCCATCTGTCAGATCCTCCCTTATTTCTTCTTACCGGCAATGGCCTTTGCGGGGCCTTTGCGGGTGCGAGCATTGGTGTGAGTACGCTGACCGCGAACCGGCAGGTTACGACGGTGGCGCAGGCCACGGTAGCAACCAAGGTCCATCAGACGCTTGATGTTCATCTGCGTATCACGACGCAGGTCACCTTCGACGGTGTAGTTTTCGTCGATGTGCTCACGGATCTTCAGCACTTCGGCGTCAGACAATTCGTTGATGCGACGGGTTTCGTCGATACCGACAGCTTCGCAAATCGCTTTTGCGGAGGTGTTACCGATACCTGTGATATATGTGAGGGCGATTGGAACCCGCTTTGCAGTCGGGATGTTTACGCCGGCAATACGTGCCACGTGTTCTCTTCCTTTTCGTTGCGGGTCCGTCATGCCAGACCCTTTTTTCACAACGTGAAGCCCGAGGCGTGGTGCCATCGGGCTACAGCTGATCAGGTGATCTTGCGGTTTGGGCGCTACCCGCCCCGCAATTTGATTCTCTTTCGAGATAGCGCTGACTATGGGGTTTTTGCAGACAGGTCAAGACGGTGATCGCTGCAATGGCGGCAATGGGGGCCAGCCCCCAAACCCCCGGATTATTTAGGGCCAGAAAGGCGGATGATCAGGCGTCCAGAACAGCCGCGATTTCGCCTTGGACCTCATCAATGGCACCAAGACCATTCACGACGTTCAGATTGTCCTTGGCGTAGTAATATCCGATCAGCGGCGAGGTCTGTTTGTAATAGGCCATCAGCCGGGTCTTGAGGCTTTCTTCATTGTCATCGGCGCGGCGTTTGAAATCGCTGGCACCGCAGTTGGTGCATTTTCCGTCCGCCGGGATCGGCTTGGTGTTGTCGTTGTAGACCTCACCGCATCCGCCGCAGGTCGAGCGGGCTGTAATTCGGTCCACCAAAGCTTCGTCATCGACACGCATCTCGATCACGGCATCAAGTGTCTGACCTTCATCCGCCATCAGCTTGGCCAATGCATCGGCCTGTTCGAGCGTGCGGGGGAAGCCGTCAAAGATGAAGCCGCCCTTGTTGTCGCCTGTCAGCTTTTCGCGGATCAGGCCGATCACGATCTCATCCGTTACCAGCTCGCCGCGGGCCATCACGCCCGCAACCATGTTGCCCATTTCAGTGCCGCTGTCTTTTGCTTCACGCAGCATATCACCAGTCGAAAGTTGCACCATGTTGCGGCCCTCGACCAAGCGACGCGCCTGGGTGCCTTTGCCTGCGCCTGGAGGCCCTAGAAGAATAATGTTCATCGGCGAATTGGGCTCCGTTTCTTGCGTGGACCTTTACCTTTGCCACCGGATTTGCCGCGCAACTGCGACTTCTCCAGCAGGCCTTCATATTGATGGGCCAGCAAATGGCTTTGGACCTGTTGAATGGTATCCATGGTGACGGACACAACGATCAAGACCGAGGTGCCGCCGAAATAGAACGGGATCGCGAATTGGCCGCGCAGGATTTCTGGCATCACACAGACCGCCGCGAGATAGCCCGCACCCAGCACCAACACGCGGTTGACGACATACTCAAGATATTCCGCCGTCTTCTTGCCTGGGCGGATACCGGGCACAAAGCCGTTCTGGTTCTTGAGGTTGTCCGCAACATCATCAGGTTTGAAGCTGACGTTGAAGGTGTAGAAATACGCAAAGAACACGATCATCGCGATGAAGAACAGCAGATACAGTGGTTGTCCGGGGCCAAAATTGGCCAGCAGAACCGACATGATCGGACCAGTGCTATTGCCAGAAAACGTGCTGATCGTCACGGGCAGCAGCAGGAGGGACGAGGCAAAGATCGCCGGGATCACGCCCGCCGGGTTTACCTTGACCGGCAAATGCGAGGAGCCGCCGTCATACATTTTCATGCCAACCTGCCGGCGGGGATACTGGATATGGATCTTGCGCAGGGCACGCTCCATAAAGACCACAAACATAATGGTTGCGATCACCATCACCAACACCCCGACAATCACGGCAGGGCTGATCGCGCCGGAACGACCGGAGGCAAAGAACTGTGCAATCGCTGCAGGAACCTCGGCGATAATGCCCACAAAGATGATCAGGGAGATCCCGTTGCCAATGCCGCGTGCGGTGATCTGCTCACCCAACCACATCAGGAACATGGTGCCGCCGACCAGCGTGATCATACAGGCAATGCGGAAATACATGCCCGGATCAGCAGCGATATCGCCTGCCTCCAGCGAGACTGCGAGGCCGTAAGACTGCACTGTCGCCAGCGCCACAGTGCCGTAACGGGTGTATTGGTTGATTTTCTTGCGGCCCTGTTCGCCCTCTTTCTTGAGTTGCTCAAGCGCGGGCACCATGGAGGTCATCAACTGGACGATGATCGAGGCCGAGATATAGGGCATGATGCCCAAAGCAAAGATCCCCATACGGCCAAGTGCGCCGCCGGTGAACATCGAAACCATGCCGCCGATACCTTGGCCCGCGCTTTCCATAAAGTCGCGCAGGGCCTGACCATCAATGCCGGGAACCGGGATAAACGTGCCAAGGCGGTAAACGATCAGCAAACCAAGGGTAAACAGGATCCGGTTGCGCAGATCAGTGGCCTTGCCCAATGCGGACCAGCTGGTGTTGGCGGCCATATTTTCGACGGCAGATACCATGTTGGGTCTCTTTTATTGTTATGAAAACGCCGCCCGGGCCGTTTTCCGGCGGGCGGCGTTCAGGAAAACTAGAAAACTATGTAAGCGGGACAGGCCCCGCTCACAAGTCTTTAGGCTGCGTTACTCAGCCGCTGCTGCCGCTTTGGCTGCAACTGTGATGGAACCGCCTGCTTTTTCAACTGCTTCAACCGCACCTTTGGAGGCGCCGGTAACCTGCAGATCGACCTTGGAGGTGATTTCACCTTTCGCCAGAACGCGGATGCCGTCCAGTTCGCGGCGCACGAGGCCGGAAGCCACCAGTGCTGCGCCATCAATCGGCTTTTTCGCGTCCAGCTTCTTGGCGTCGATGAATTTCTGGATCAGGCCCAGGTTCACAACGGCAAAAGATTTCCGGTTCGGCTTGTTAAAGCCACGCTTTGGCAGGCGTTGGTAGAGGGGCATCTGGCCGCCTTCGTACCCATTGATCGCCACACCCGAGCGGGATTTCTGACCTTTGATACCACGGCCACCCATTTTACCGGTGCCGGAGCCAGGACCACGACCAACGCGCTTGCGTTTTTTGGTTGCGCCTTCGTTGTCGGACAGTTCGTTCAGTTTCATGTCGCTTCTCCTTTTGCCGGAACTGACCCCCAGCGACGGGAGCGGTCAAACACGGCGTTACGATTCGTTTCTGGCGCACAGAATGCGGGCCACCGGGGGGCGTATAGAGGGCGATGGCGCCGGGATCAAGCGGAACTATTGGCGCGGACGCGGCTCAAAGCCCCAGCAGGCGCTGCAGGCGCAGGCGGCGCGCCAGAAGCACCAGCAAGATCGGCCCAAGGAGCCCCGCCAGACTTGCCAGCAGCAGCTGCGGGACCAGCGCGGTATGACCAACCTGGATCAGCCCGATCCGAACCGCTGCGGAAAAGATCGTATGGGCCAGAAAAATCGCCATGGAATACCTCCCCAGGGTGCGCAACAGGCGCAACGTGGGACCAGGCACGCGCCGGTTGGGGTCCAGCCAGAGACATACGGAATAAAGCAAGACCGTGAGCGCCAGCGAGCTGATCGACGCGCCACCGCTCAGCGCGACTTGCGCAAGCAGCACTGCAAAGATCACGGCCGCGGCCGCCGCCATCAGGCCAGAGGGCCGGGCATTGCCGTGGCCCCCCATCGCAATACCGGCAAGGAAAAAGGGGAAATGGGCAACGGCAGGGCCAAAAACCGTGGAAGGCAGGTAAATCAACGGCATGAGCAGCGCCAGTCCCATCGCACCGATCCCGGCCAGCAGCCGCAGCCGCTTTTGGTCCAAACGCCCACGGAGCGCAAGGTACAGGGCCAGAACGGCCCCCTGAACGAGGAAAACTGTCCAAAGGAACCAAAGATGTTCATAGGGTGGCAGCGGGATCAAAGGGAAATCGGCCAGCCCCACCGGATGATTGGCCGCTGAGCCTGCCAAAAGCTTGGCCCCGAAAAAGATCCAGGTCCAGATCGCCATCGGCCACAGAAGGCGCAACCCGCGATCCTTGAAAAAGGCAAAAGGTGCCCGGCGTTTAAGGAGCTCAAGAAAGAATATCCCCGACAGAAAAAAGAACAGCGGCATATGCCAGGCATAGATCACCGCATCGACCCACCGAAACAGATCGGAATCGGTTAGCAGCCCTGCATCATAAGCCCCGCGCCAGGCATGACCAAAAACCACAAAGGCGATGCCGATGCCCTTGGCGGTGTCCATCGCATAGAGCCGCGCGGGCACGCCTGTGTCCCGCGCATCATGGCTAAGGTGGTCGGAGAAAGTGCAGGTCAAGGTAATGGTATCAGTCCCCAGTCAGGGCTCTTTTCAGCGCCCGCAAAAAGCCGGTGGTCAAGGCCTGTTCGGGTTTGATGCCGAAATTGGGCAAGAATAAGGCAGCTGGCCGCCCCGGCGCGTAAACAAACTGTTTACCCTTTCGGCCGTGCTCGCCGGATCGCTCTTCCATCGGGTGGTCAGACGCAAATCGCCCCGCAGAAGCTGCGGGGCGATTGATCTTGCGTGTCGCGTTTGAAAAAGAGGCGGCTTAGCCTTTTTCTTCTACGATCTCGACCATGTGCGGGATCTTGTTGATCATGCCGCGCACGGCTGGGGTGTCTTCCAGCTCGCGGGTTTTGTGCATTTTGTTCAGGCCCAGGCCGATCAGCGTCTGGCGCTGCTTTGCGGGGCGACGGATCGGAGAACCGATCTGTTTTACAACGATAGTCTTCGCCATGATTTAGGCCTCCTCAGCTGCCGGCGCAGGTGCGTCGGTCTTGGGCAGAATGTCGGCAACTTTCTTGCCGCGGCGCTGTGCCACGGAACGCGGTGAAGATTCTTTCTTCAGGCCGTCCATGGTGGCGCGGATCATGTTGTACGGGTTCTGCGAGCCGATGGATTTGGACACAACGTCCTTCACACCCAGCATCTCGAACACGGCACGCATTGGACCACCGGCGATGATACCGGTACCTTCTGGTGCTGTGCGCATAACCACCTTACCGGCGCCGTGACGGCCTTCCATGTCGTGGTGCAACGTGCGGCCTTCGCGCAGCTGAACGCGGATCATCTGGCGTTTGGCTTGCTCGGTTGCCTTGCGGATCGCCTCAGGCACCTCTTTCGCTTTACCTTTGCCAAAGCCGACGCGACCTTTTTGGTCACCGACAACGACCAAAGCAGCGAAGCCAAAGCGCTTACCACCTTTTACGGTTTTGGACACGCGGTTGATGGCGACCAGGCGGTCGGCAAATTCCGGTGCTTCGTCACGATCGCGGCGTGGGCCGCGACGGTTTTCACGTTCTGCCATGAGAACATCCTCTGATTGGGTGGCTTGCGCCATTTGGATCAACCCTGGTGGACCTTTGCGGCCCCCGGATCATCGAGAGGGCGCATCATACGCCCTCTTCGTTTTCTGTGATGCGCCGGGGGCAAGCCCCCTTGGCGACTTAGATCTTCAGACCGCCTTCACGGGCCGCGTCTGCAAGAGCTTTGACTTTGCCGTGGAACAGGAAACCGCCCCGGTCAAAGTATGCTTCTTCCACGCCGGCCTTCTTGGCACGTTCCGCGATCGCTGCGCCAACCTTGGTTGCCGCTTCGATGTTGTTCTTGCCAACGACACCCAGATCTTTTTCGAGCGTCGATGCGGCGGCCAGTGTTTTGCCGTTCACGTCGTCGATCAACTGGACCGAGATGTTTTTGTTCGAACGGTGAACGGAAAGACGCATGCGCCCTGCGTTGACCCGGCGAAGTTTGTTCCGAACGCGCAGGCGGCGTTTCAGAAACAGAGTTCTTTTGCTGTTTGCCATCTGAGCTATCCTTACTTCTTCTTGCCTTCTTTGCGGAAGACGAACTCGCCCTTATAGCGGATGCCCTTGCCCTTATAGGGCTCGGGCTTACGCCATGCGCGGATGTTCGCGGCGACCTGACCAACAAGCTGTTCGTCAATGCCTTCCACAACGATTTCGGTCTGCTTGGGCGCGGTGACAGTCACACCTTCAGGTGCAACATAATCCACGTCGTGGCTCAGGCCGAGGTTCAGTTTCAGTGTGTTGCCGGTGATCGCAGCACGATAACCAACACCCTGGATCTCAAGCTCTTTTTTAAAGCCTTCGGTCACGCCGGTGACCAAGTTGGCGACCATGGTGCGGGACATGCCCCACTGCTGGCGCGCGCGCTTGGATTTGCCGCGTGGCGTGATGGACACAACGTTGTCTTCAACAGACATTGTCACATCATCTGTGGCCTTAAAGCTCCGAGTACCCTTAGGGCCCTTCACTTCGATGGTCTGACCGCTGACAGAGGCGCTTACGCCGCTGGGCAGTTCAACCGGTTTTTTACCAATACGAGACATGATCTACTCCTTAGAATACGGTGCAGAGCACTTCGCCGCCAACGTTCTGGCTGCGTGCACTTTGATCCGACATCACACCCTTTGGGGTGGAGACAATCGACACACCCAGGCCCTGACGGACAACTGGAATGTCATTGACGCCCATGTAGACGCGGCGGCCAGGCTTGGAAACCCGCTTCAGCTCACGAATAACAGGTTCGCCCTCGTAGTACTTGAGGCTGATTTCGATGGCTGGGTGGCCATCTGCGCCCGTGGTTTTTTCGTAGCCACGGATGTAACCTTCGTCTGCAAGCACATCCAGAACCCAGGCACGCAGCTTGGACGCTGGTGTCGAGACAGTGGATTTGCCGCGCATAGAAGAGTTACGGATGCGTGTCAGCATATCTGCGATAGGATCGTTCATCTGATGCGCTCCTTACCAGCTCGACTTGACCATGCCGGGGATCTGGCCTGCTGAGCCAAGATCACGCAGCGCGATACGCGAGATTTTCAGTTTACGATAATAAGCGTGTGGACGACCTGTCAGCTGGCAGCGGTTGTGCAAACGCACAGCGCTGGAGTTGCGAGGCAGTTTCGCCAGCTTCAGGGAGGCGCGGAAACGCTCTTCCATTGGCTTGCTTTCGTCGCTCACGATCTCTTTGAGAGCGGCACGCTTTGCTGCGTATTTCTTGACCAGTGCTTCACGCTTTTTCTCGCGTGCGATCATGGATTTCTTAGCCATATCTAATCCTTCCCGCGCTTATTGGCTGAAAGGCATGTTGAACGCTGTCAACAATGCTTTCGCTTCTGCGTCGGTTTTCGCCGTGGTGGCGATGACGATGTCCATACCCCAGTTTTCATCAACTTTATCAAAGTCGATTTCAGGGAATACGAGGTGCTCTTTGAGACCCATGGCATAGTTGCCACGGCCATCGAAAGACTTGCCAGAGATGCCGCGGAAGTCGCGGATACGAGGCATTGCAATCGTAATCAGACGGTCAAGGAATTCGTACATACGTTCGCCGCGCAGGGTCACTTTCGCGCCCAGTGGCATTTCTTCACGCACACGGAAACCCGCGATGGATTTCTTGGCAATTGTGGTCATCGCTTTCTGGCCGGCAATCGCAGTCAGGTCTTCCTGAGCGGATTTGGCTTTCTTGCTGTCACGAACAGCAGCAGCACCACAACCGATGTTCAGCACGATCTTATCAAGACGTGGGATCATCATGTCGTTCTTGTAACCGAATTCTTCTTTCATCTTGGCGCGGATCTCGTCGCGGTAGACGTTCAGAAGGCGGGGTGTGTAGTTTGCAGTATCAAGCATCAATCACGTCCCCCGTGGTTTTTGCAAAGCGCACTTTCTTGTCGCCTTCCATTTTGAAGCCTACGCGTGTCGCTTTGCCGTTGGCATCCACGATGGCGAGGTTCGACAGGTCGATCGGCATCGCTTTTGGGATGCGGCCGCCCTGGCTTTCCTGGGATTGGCGTGTGGCGCGGATGGCGATTTTAACGCCGTCTACGATGGCCTTACCGGATTTTGGGTCTACAGAGGAAATTGTCCCTGTTTTGCCCTTGTCCTTACCGGCAAGCACGATGACCTTGTCACCTTTGCGAAGTTTAGCAGCCATTACAGCACCTCCGGCGCGAGCGAGATAATCTTCATGAAGTTTTTGCCGCGGAGCTCACGAACAACTGGTCCAAAGATACGTGTACCTACGGGCTCATTGTTGTTGTTCAGGATGACCGCTGCATTGCGGTCAAAGCGGATGGCGGTGCCATCGTCGCGACGAACTTCTTTGGCTGTGCGAACAACGACGGCCTTGCGGACGTCGCCTTTTTTCACACGACCGCGTGGGATGGCTTCCTTAACCGAGACAACAATGATGTCGCCTACGGATGCGTACTTACGCTTGGAACCACCCAGGACCTTGATGCACTGAACACGGCGCGCGCCGCTGTTGTCAGCAACATCCAGGTTGGTCTGCATCTGGATCATTTGGTTTCTCCCGACCTGTAGGGGGCGATGCGTGCCTTATCCCTAGGGTTTCGATTAAGTTGGTTAGATCTGGTTACGCCTCGGCGGTCAGAACTTCCCAACGTTTGGTCTTGGACTTGGGTGCACATTCGATGATGCGAACGCTGTCGCCCACTTTGTATGCGTTGTTCTCGTCGTGAGCCCGGTACTTCTTGGACTTACGGATGGTTTTTTTCAGAACCGGGTGCGTAAAGCGACGCTCTACGGATACGGTGACTGTCTGTGCATTGGCGTCCGATGTTACGGTGCCTGTCAGGATACGCTTTGGCATTATTCAGGCTCCTTATTCAGCGGATGCCGCGGCAGCGGCTTTTTGGTTCAACACAGTGTGGACACGTGCCACGTCGCGCTTAACACTGCGCAGACGCGCAGGGTTCTCGAGTTGGCCAGTCGCCTGCTGGAAACGCAGGTTAAAGGCTTCTTTCTTGAGGTTCACAAGTTCGTCACGGAGTTGATCCGGCGTCTTGTCATGCAGTTCGTTGGCTTTCACGGCCTTGTCCTTTCAACATCACCAGTAGGCCCCAAGAGGGTGACCATGATTCTGGTGGAGTTCATGATGAAGGGTGCCAATACGCCCTGCCCGATCATAATGCAAGCCCCTAGGGGGCCGGTATTCCAATGATCCGCCCGCTGGTAGCCGAATCCGGGATTTTTCATTTATACTTGGCCTATTATCACGATGAATTGGAGAGATCATGTTTCGTTTGTCCCTTGTCCTGCTGACCCTTTCAGCCGCCCCGGCCCTTGCCGATGTCTGGACCTTCAACACTCCTTCGGGGAACATCGAATGTTCGGTGGGCGAAGGGTTTGACGGATCAGACATCATTTGCAGCATCTTCAAACGCAGCGGCCCGTCGTCGGTACCGCAGATGGCCGGTTGCCCTGTAAGCCGCGGGATCAAGGTCGAGATGTTGGACCGCGGCTATGTCAGCATGAGCTGTCTCGGGGCGGGAGAGCGTGGCTACGGCGGGCAAAGCGTCGCAGAATACGGGGTGACAGGCCAGTTTGGCGGCATCACCTGCCAGTCCTCGACCAAGGGGCTGGATTGCCGTAATCAGGACGGTCACGGGTTCTTCTTGTCCCGCGCCGTTCAGAATGCATGGTAGCGCCTTCCCCTCTCGCCTCCGGATCTCAGCTGCGTTAAGAACGGCCCATGTCAGATATCAAATCACTGTTTGTGACCCGCCTTTATCACGCCGCGCTGACCGAGCACGGCACACCCGTCGATCAAGCGGAGCTTGAAGCATCCTGCTGGTCCATTGCAGAGGACGATGAGGCGGGCCAGCAATGGTGCGAGGACAACGGGTATCCCGGCTACACCTCCTATGCATCGCTCACGGATCTGGGCTGGCGGTTTCCGGTGTTCGAGGCGCTGATCAAGGTGCTGGACGCACATGTTGTGGCCTTTGCCAAGGAGCTGGCCTTTGATCTGGACGGCAAAGAGCTGAAGCTCGAAGACATCTGGATCAACATCCTGCCTGAGGGCGGCATCCACACCTCCCACATCCATCCGCATTCAGTAATCTCCGGCACCACCTATGTGGCCCTGCCGGACGGCTCTGCTTCGATCAAATACGAAGATCCACGCCTGCCGATGATGATGGCCGCACCGGGCCGAACCAAGGACGCGCCGGATGATTTGCGGGCGTTCTTCTATGCCAAACCGGCGGTTGGCGATGTGCTTCTCTGGGAAAGCTGGCTGCGCCATGAGGTGCCAATGAACATGGCCGAAGACGACCGGATCTCGGTCAGCTTCAACTACAGCTGGGGTTAATGCCAGTGGCGGGGCCGTATCCGGCGACCTGAGCCGAACCGAAACTACTTCTTCGCGGCCTTCTTGGCCTCTTCTTCCTGCGCCTTCACAGCGGCCTTTTCCTCTTTGGTCAGCTTGTTACCCCACTGATTGTTGCTCAGCCCCAGGTCAGCAGGCATCGGCTTGGTCTTGCCCTTTTTGACAGACCCGCCCTTATCAAGAAATTCCTTGATCAGGTCCGCATCAGTGGTGGGCTTTGGAACATGTTTCATATGTGGTCCGCCTGGCAGCTGTGAGTATGTGGCTTACGCTACTCGGCTCAGGCGCAGTTGGCCAGAGGGATGCTGTGGGGGCTGGCCCGCCGGCTTGCAGTAATGGCGCGCACTGATCACCCTCAAAAACAAAAAGCCCCCGCCGAAAACTCGGCGGGGGCTTATTCTAAAACTGTGGGTGCGCATCAAATGTGCACCGGACCTCAAAAACCGGGGCCGGAACGGGCATTTCTGCGAAATACCCTGCCTCCGGCTGGCCCGCACCGGCGATGCCGGTGCGACCTGTTTACCAGTCTTCGCGGACCACGACGCGTGTTTTGATTGGCAGCTTCATTGCCGCCAGACGCAGCGCTTCACGCGCGATGTCATCATTCACACCATCGATCTCAAACATGATCCGGCCCGGCTTGACCTTGGCCGCCCAGAAATCCACGGAACCTTTACCTTTACCCATACGCACTTCGACGGGCTTAGAGGTTACGGGCACATCCGGGAAGATGCGGATCCAGACACGGCCTTGACGTTTCATGTGACGCGTCATGGCACGACGTGCAGCTTCGATCTGGCGTGCAGTCACACGCTCAGGCTGCAGAGCCTTCAGGCCGTAGGTGCCAAAGTTCAGGTCAGACCCGCCCTTTGCCAGACCCTTGATCGAGCCTTTGAACTGCTTACGGAACTTCGTACGCTTTGGTTGAAGCATCTTTCAGCCCTCCTTAGCGACGACCGCCGGCACCGCGAGGTGCTGGGCCGTCTTGGATTTCTTGTGCCTTGCGGTCACGTGCTGCCGGGTCATGTTCCATGATCTCGCCTTTGAAGATCCAGGTCTTGATCCCGATGATGCCGTAAGCGGTTGTCGCTTCAACATGTGCGTAATCAATGTCAGCACGCAGAGTGTGCAGTGGCACGCGGCCCTCACGGTACCATTCGGTACGCGCGATTTCTGCACCGCCCAGACGGCCGGCAACGTTCACACGGATACCCAGGGCACCCATACGCATGGCGTTTTGTACCGCACGCTTCATGGCGCGGCGGAAAGATACCCGGCGCTCCAGCTGCTGTGCGATGCTTTCACCAACCAGTGCGGCATCCAGTTCGGGCTTGCGGACCTCAACGATGTTCAGGTGCAGTTCCGAAGAGGTCATCTTGGCGATTTTCTGACGCAGACCTTCAATGTCTGCACCTTTCTTACCAATGATAACGCCAGGACGGGCAGTGTGGATCGTAACGCGGCACTTCTTGTGCGGACGTTCGATGATCACACGCGCGATACCGGCCTGCTTGCACTCTTCTTTGATGAAGGCACGGATGGCCAGATCTTCGAGAAGAAGATCACCATAGTCCTTGGTGTCGGCGTACCAGCGGCTGTCCCATGTGCGGTTCACCTGCAGGCGCATGCCGATCGGGTTTACTTTGTTACCCATTATGCTTGCTCCTCAACTTGACGCACGACGATTGTGACTTCTGCGAACGGCTTCATGATCTTGCCGAAACGGCCACGCGCACGTGGACGACCACGCTTGAGTGTCATGTTCTTACCGACATAGGCCTCGGCCACGATCAGCTCGTCCACGTCAAGGTTGTGGTTGTTCTCGGCGTTGGCGATTGCAGACTGAAGGCATTTTTTCACGTCTTGTGCGACACGCTTTTTAGAGAACGTCAGGTCCGTCAGGGCCTTGTCCACCTTCTTGCCGCGGATCAGGCCAGCAACGAGGTTCAGTTTCTGCGGCGACGTCTTCAGCATGCGCAGTTTTGCACGTGCTTCATTGTCTGCCACGCGGCGGGGATTCTTATCCTTGCTCATGGCTTATTTCCGCTTCGCTTTTTTGTCGGCGGCATGACCGTAGTAGGTCCGTGTTGGCGAGAACTCACCAAACTTCTGACCAATCATGTCTTCGCTGACGTTTACAGGGATGTGCTTGTGACCGTTATAGACACCGAATGTCAGGCCAACAAACTGGGGCAGAATTGTCGAACGGCGCGACCAGATCTTGATCACTTCGTTACGACCGCTTTCGCGAGATGCTTCGGCCTTCTTGAGGACATAAGAGTCAACAAAAGGACCTTTCCATACTGAACGAGACATTGATTAACGCCCCTTCTTCTTGGCGTGCCGGGACCGTACGATAAGACGGCTGGACGCTTTGTTCTTGTTGCGGGTCTTTGCACCCTTTGTCGGCTTACCCCAAGGTGTCACTGGGTGACGACCACCGGATGTACGGCCTTCACCACCACCGTGCGGGTGATCGATCGGGTTCATCACGACACCACGTACCGAAGGACGGATGCCCTTGTGACGCATGCGGCCCGCTTTACCGTAGTTCTGGTTGGAGTTGTCAGGGTTGGACACGGCACCAACGGTGGCCATGCATTCCTGACGCACGAGACGCAGTTCGCCGGAGCTCAGACGGATCTGAGCGTAGCCACCGTCACGGCCCACGAACTGGGCGTATGTACCGGCGGCACGGGCGATCTGACCACCCTTACCGGGCTTCATCTCGATGTTGTGCACGATTGTACCGATTGGCATGCCAGAGAAAGGCATTGCATTGCCTGGCTTGATGTCGGCTTTGGCGGAGGCGATGACCTTGTCACCCACAGCCAAACGCTGCGGTGCGAGGATATAGGCCTGCTCGCCATCTTCATATTGAATCAGGGCGATAAACGCGGTCCGGTTCGGGTCATATTCGATCCGAGCCACAACAGCGGACATGTCCATCTTGTTGCGCTTGAAATCAACGATACGGTAAAGGCGCTTTGCACCCCCACCTTTGCGACGCATTGTGATCCGTCCGGTGTTGTTCCGTCCGCCGTGTTTTGTAAGACCTTCCGTGAGGGCCTTAACAGGGCGACCTTTCCAAAGCTCCGAACGGTCGATCAGTACCAGCCCACGCTGGCCCGGCGTCGTCGGTTTGTACGACTTGAGTGCCATGTTGTCTGTCTTCCGTTTAGCTGTAGTGCCACCCCGAAAGGCGGCAATGGTTATAGGGCCCCGAAGGTCCCCGGTGGATGTCTGCTTGTTGGGCCATGGCCCCGCAATGCAAACAACAACAAAGCCCCAGACGAATCTGGGGCTGTGCCGATGGGGTCGTTTAGGAGGGATTGGGAGTGGGGTCAAGGGCAAGTATCTAGCCGTTGTTAACTGAACCTAGCGAAAAGGCTGTGTAGGTCTTCTGTCGCAACCTCTTGTGTTTGTGTTCCTTGGCGCTGAAAGAACCTATTATCATACAGGGATGGTCCTTTTTGCCCTTCCACTTCGAACACGAAGATCGTTTTGTCATAGTAACTCACGCTCTTTAGACGGCCGTTCAGTACCGATTTGAGTGGTTCAGATATAGGGCTAGCAGATAACCTTTGAGTGATGTCATGGAAAAGATCGTCAAGCGACTTATTGAGATGTTTTGCCTCATGCTCAACTCCGGTCACGTAGAAGCCATTGAAAGCATCGCTGGATGTACCAAATAACTCGGACACGCGCGTTGCTGTTTGCTCGTTCTCAGCGACGCCGACGACAACATAACCACGATGCTTTGGTGCTATGTTCGAGATCGCGACACACGTCTCAAGAATGCGCCGAAATGCATCCTCATCAAAGCTCGGTTTGTCAGCTAATTTAAGAAACCCTTGCTTGAAATCATAAGCAGATTGCTCGGTTCGAGAACTTGTAAGCAAATTCTGAAACTGCGACACCCAATGAACCTTTGCTGGGTCAGGCGCCGTATTGTCTTCAAAAAAGCCCTGTATCATGCCAACTACAGCATTAACTGCATTAGACCGATTCTCTGCGCCCCAACGCCCACCCTCTTGGATCGCGATGCTTTTTCCGCAATCAACCATCTGCTTTACAAGCCCGGCTCGATCGGAGACGATCATGTTTCTTCTCACCATTAACTCATGAAACGCTAAGAATATGGCTTGGAAGTATCTAGGTGCAGGGTTATTCGCATTATTGTCGGCGAAAAGTAATTGCGTAAAGTTACTATTTGCATGGGCAATGGTCAAAACAATGTCGTCAAAGACCCTAGAAAAATCATAAGACAGCAGGTCAGTTGTTCGCTGCTTCACCGCTTTGTCCATTGCAATGAAGCGCTCCTCCCGGGCACCAGTTCGCGGGAAAAACGACCCATAGTAGTCATCAAAAAGCTCAGTTCTAGAAGCAGTAGGGGAATCCGACGCCATATAAGCGACAAGATCAGCAATTAGTTCCTCATCTCTGCTTTGCCTAAGCTGGTCACGTGTAATTATGTTGTTCTTGATCCAGAACACGTCATCTGCATTGATGCCGTATTCAAGCTCCCTGTTAGTGATGCTGATATTTTTCATATCATTTAGGGAAACAATATCGGTACTAGATGCATCACCGCGAACATGAGAAGAAATAACGCGCACACACTGAGCAAATGCGTCCGTTGCACCAGCGACTCGCAGCTCTTGTCTAGAAAGCTGCCTTCCGCCAGAATTGATGCGTCGAAAGACTTCATCCACAGAACTAGCCTCAGCTGACTCATAAATGGACAGCGGTACAGGGTATCCAGCAATTGCCACACACAGTGATCGGTCTAGAACTGGCTCCTTTTGTTCCAACTCGCCACTATCGAGAAGCGCCTTTGCTTCCGCAAAAGTGTTCAGGTCAAAGTACCCACCCTCAATCGCGTATTCGTTATTTATAAACGACGTAACCGCGTTGAGGCGTTGCATGCCGTCGATTAGTTCGTACGTCCCAGCTTTTGCATCTTTCGGTTCAGCTAAGAGGATTATTGGAACAGGAAGACCTTTGGCGAGGGAGTCAATAAAGCTCTGCTTCTCTTCAAGAGTCCAGATCAATTTTCTCTGATATCGTCTGTTTACGATGTACCTTTCATTACGGTATGAAGAATAAACTCTCTCGACTGTTTCGCCTCTGACTACGAGTTCTTGCTGTATATCAGCCAATTCGCCGCTCCTGAAAATGAGGAAGTGCCCAAACCATGAGTGGGCCATACCTTTCCCAAGTCTAAGAAAAAAATGAGGATCTCGGCAAGTGGCCATTGTGAGCATATTGCGACTAACTTATCCAAAGTTATGGTTGCAACAAAATTCGGCCCCATTGCAGGGTACGATGGTATTTTGAGATTACGTCCCGCCCCCTACTCCACCAAGCGCACAAAAGATGTCTGCCGCGTACCAACCCACTTCTGCAGTTGGCACATCGGCGTGCAATGAACATATTCTCCGCTACTTCAATCCTTTAGAATAGTTACGTTTCCCCAAAAAACCATCCGCTCCCGTATCTGCGCTCTTGATGTACAACTTGTGTACAGTGTGTAAGGGTTAACCTATCCATCACAATCAAAAAGCCCCCCGCGTTTCCGCGAGGGGCTTTCAGATTGTCTAAAACCGGGAATTACAGACCGGTGCTCACGTCGATCGTGTTGCCTTCTTCTAGCGTCACATAGGCCTTTTTCACGTCTTTACGCTTACCAATCTGGCCGCGGAAACGTTTGACCTTGCCTTTGGTGATGGTCGTGTTCACGGCCTTCACCTTGACACCAAAGAGCGCCTCAACGGCCTCTTTGATCATCGGCTTGTTGCTGTCCATCGCCACTTCGAAAACAACGGCGTTGGCTTCGGATGCCATGGTTGCTTTCTCGGTGATGATCGGCTTGCGGATCACGTCATAGTGGTTGTGCTTGGCGCTCATTTCAAACGGGCCTCCAGTGCTTCGATACCCGCTTTGGTGATCACCAGAGTGTCACGCTTCAGGATATCATATACGTTTGCACCCATTGTCGGCAGGATATCCAGACCTTCAATGTTGCGGGCAGCCTGAGCGAAGTTTTCGTTCACGGATGCACCGTCGATGACCAATGCACGCTTCCAACCGAGGCTGGAGATCTGCTTGGCCAGTGCGGCAGTTTTGCCTTCGGATGCGGCTTCGTCGATGATGACCAGCTCGCCCGCTTTGGCTTTGGCGGACAGCGCATGGCGCAGGCCCAGCTTGCGGAACTTCTTGGTCAGCTCGTGGCCGTGGCTGCGCGGGGTTGGACCCTTGTAGATACCACCTTTACGGAAGATCGGCGCGTTGCGGTCACCGTGGCGTGCGCCGCCGGTGCCTTTTTGGCGATAGATCTTCTTGGTCGAATAGGAGGTCTCGGACCGGGTCTTTACCTTGTGCGTGCCAGCCTGCGCATTGTTACGCTGCCAGCGCACAACACGGTGCAGGATGTCGGCGCGTGGCTCAAGACCGAACAGGGCCTCGTCCAGGTCTACCGAACCGGCTTTGCCGCCGTCGAGTTTGATGACATCGAGTTTCATGCGTCACCTTCTTTCTTGTCTGCATCGTCACCGGCTGGTGCTTCTGCGGCTTCCATCGCGGCCTGCTCTGCTGCTGCGGCCTCGGCTGCTGCTGCTTCTGCTTCGGCCTCTGCGGCGGCGGCTGCTTCTTCAGCGGCTTTCGCAGCTTCTTTGGCAGCGGATGCCAGCGCGGCTGGTACAATCGCGTTCTCAGGGAACGGCTTTTTCACCGCGTCCTTGATTGTCACCCAACCACCTTTGGAGCCTGGAACCGCACCTTTGACCATGATCAGGCCGCGGGCTGTGTCGGTTTTCACAACTTCAAGGTTCTGGGTTGTCACGCGGGCGGCGCCCATGTGACCGGCCATTTTCTTGCCTTTGAAAACCTTACCGGGATCCTGACACTGACCGGTGGAACCGTGCGAACGGTGAGAGATCGAAACACCGTGTGTCGCACGCAGACCGCCAAAGTTGTGGCGCTTCATCGCACCGGCAAAACCTTTACCGATGGATGTGCCCGCAACGTCAACATACTGACCTGCGAAGTAGTGGTCCGCGATGATCTCTTCGCCAACCGGCAGCATCGCATCCGGGTCAACGCGGAATTCAGCAACCTTACGCTTTGGTTCAACCTTTGCTGCTGCAAAGTGGCCGCGCATCGCCTTGGACGTCCGCTTGGCTTTGGCTGTACCGGCACCCAGCTGAACAGCAACATAGCCGTCCTTCTCGATGGTACGCTGTGCAACAACCTGAAGGTTGTCGAGCTGAAGAACGGTCACAGGGATCTGCTTGCCATCTTCCATGAACAGACGGGTCATGCCCATCTTTTTTGCAATAACGCCTGAGCGCAACATGATATTACCCTCCTACGCTTATGACTGCAGCTTGATCTCGACGTCCACACCAGCGGCGAGGTCGAGCTTCATCAGCGCGTCCACGGTCTGGGGGGTCGGATCAACGATATCCAGCATACGCTTGTGCGTGCGGATCTCGAACTGGTCACGGGATTTCTTGTCCACGTGTGGGCCACGCAGAACGGTAAATTTTTCGATCTTGTTCGGCAGCGGAATGGGGCCACGAACAGAAGCGCCTGTGCGCTTTGCGGTGTTGACGATTTCCTGGGTGGAGGCATCAAGCACCCGGTAATCAAACGCCTTCAGGCGGATGCGGATGTTTTGGCTTTGAGCGGCCATATGCATATCCCTTACTTGGGGATTTTAACGGAGAGGAAGATATACGCTCATCGCAGACCTTCATCGCGTCATATGTCAACTGAAACGGGGCGCGTATGAACGCACCCCGAGGCAGTGGGGGTGCTATAGGGGGAGTCGCGGGGCATGGCAAGGGGGTTTTGAAAACTCCCATGTTTTCAGAACCGGTGCGCAAGATCGCTTCTCTTGGGACGGGACCGCTCGGACCGTCAGCGTTCAACCAAAGCAGGTGGGGTACACCCGGAGTGATAGCTCAAACAATGTCATTCGCCCCATATCCCGATGTCTTTAAAGACATCGCACCGGACCTTTTGAAAGGTCCGATTGGGGGTCTGCCGCAGACCGGGGTTCACCCCGGCACAGCACGACCCAATGAAATAGGCCGCCCCGGTGAGGAGCGGCCTTTGTTGTTTCAGCAACCGGGTGCCTTTGCCTTGCTCTCGTGTTCTTTTCCCAAAGGTAAAAGACACTGCCACAAGGCTGCGCACCGGTAACAACGCTTATGCGTTGTTACTCAGTGATCTTGGACACAACGCCCGCGCCGACCGTACGGCCACCTTCGCGGATCGCGAAGCGCAGACCCTGCTCCATCGCGATCGGTGCGATCAGCTCAACGTCGAACTTCAGGTTGTCGCCTGGCATAACCATTTCTGTGCCCTCGGGCAGCTGAACGGTGCCGGTCACATCCGTGGTCCGGAAGTAGAACTGTGGACGGTAGTTCGCGAAGAACGGCGTGTGACGGCCGCCTTCTTCCTTGGTCAGGATATAGGCCTCGGCTTCGAACTTGGTGTGCGGGTTAACCGAACCTGGCTTACACAGAACCTGGCCACGCTCAACACCTTCACGGTCAATACCGCGCAGCAATGCGCCGATGTTGTCGCCAGCTTCACCGCGGTCGAGCAGCTTGCGGAACATTTCAACGCCTGTGCAGGTGGTTTTCTTGGTGTCGCGGATACCGACGATTTCGATCTCGTCGCCCACGTTGATCACACCGCGCTCAACACGGCCTGTCACAACTGTACCACGACCGGAAATCGAGAACACGTCTTCCACAGGCATCAGGAACGGCTGGTCAACCGCACGTGCAGGTGTCGGGATGTACTCGTCCACAGCCGCCATCAGTTCCTTGATCTTCTCTTCGCCGATTTCTGGCTTGTTGCCTTCCATCGCCGCCAGGGCGGAACCTGCAATGATCGGAATATCGTCGCCTGGGTACTCGTAAGAGGACAGCAGCTCGCGGATTTCCATTTCCACCAGTTCCAGCAGCTCTTCGTCGTCGACCTGGTCAACCTTGTTCATGAAGACAACCATGTAAGGGATGCCAACCTGGCGGCCCAGCAGGATGTGCTCACGCGTCTGTGGCATCGGGCCGTCAGCGGCGTTCACAACCAGGATCGCGCCGTCCATCTGCGCCGCACCGGTGATCATGTTCTTGACGTAGTCAGCGTGGCCGGGGCAGTCGACGTGCGCGTAGTGACGCGCTTCGGTTTCATACTCAACGTGCGCGGTCGAGATCGTGATCCCGCGGGCCTTCTCTTCGGGCGCGCCGTCAATCTGATCATACGCCTTGAAGTCACCAAAATACTTGGTGATCGCCGCTGTCAGCGTCGTTTTACCGTGGTCAACGTGGCCAATCGTGCCAATGTTGACGTGCGGCTTATTACGTTCAAACTTTTCCTTTGCCATGGTAGTGGCTCCTTCTTAATTCAGTTATTTCTCTGCGCCGAGCAGGCGCTTGCGGACATCCTGAGAGAAGCCCACGATTGTTGCTTTGTAGTCCTGCTCAGGGGTTTGATCCGCCTTCACAGCCGCACCGACCAACCCACCGAGCGCCCATCCGCCCTTGGCTGTGCCGTAGACCTTGGTAGGTTCGAGAACCACCGTGCCATTGCGGGCATCTTTGACAGTCAGCACACCGGAGATTGTGCTTGTGCCGCCAACCAGCAAGGCCTGACCTGGAGAGACCAGGTGGAATTGCGTGATGGAGACCTCTGCCTTGACGGGCCGGCTCCCGACTGACCCATCCTTGAGATAGGCCAGCAGGTGATTGCGGACATCCGCCTGGATTTTTTCGGGGGCGACGGTGATCTGCCGCCCCTTCACACCTTCGATTTGCGAAACGTCAACCGACACATCCACAACCTTGAGGCTCCCCGCTGTCTGTTCATCCAGAAGCGGTTCCGCACAGGCTGCAACGGCTGTCAAAGCAGCCATTGCAAGGAATGAACGCCGGTTCATCATCACGCGAACTTTGCCTGAATCTCGTCAGAGATGTTCTGAGGAACGGCTTCGTAGTGGTCGAACTGCATGGTGAAGTTCGCACGACCAGAAGACATCGAACGCAGGGTGTTGATGTAGCCGAACATGTTCGCCAGAGGCACGAAGGCGTCGATGGCAATCGCGTTACCGCGGGTGTCCTGACCCTGTACCTGACCGCGACGGGATGTCAGATCGCCGATGATGCCGCCTGTGTATTCTTCAGGCGTGACAACTTCGACTTTCATGATCGGCTCAAGCATTTTCGCGCCGGCTTTTTTCATGCCTTCGCGCATACCCATACGGGCCGCGATTTCGAACGCCAGAACCGAGGAGTCAACGTCGTGGAACTTACCGTCGATCAGGGCCACTTTGAAGTCGATCACAGGGAAGCCCGCCAGAGGACCGGAGTCCATGACCGACTGGATACCTTTTTCAACACCCGGGATGTATTCCTTTGGAACAGCACCACCAACGATGCGGCTCTCAAATGAGTAACCTTCGCCTGGCTCGGTTGGCATCAGGATCATTTTCACTTCAGCAAACTGACCGGAACCACCGGACTGTTTCTTGTGGGTGTAAGTGATCTCAGCTTCACGAGAGATGGTCTCACGATAAGCAACCTGAGGCGCACCGATGTTCGCTTCAACTTTGAATTCACGCTTCAGACGGTCCACAAGGATGTCGAGGTGAAGTTCGCCCATGCCCTTCATGATGGTCTGACCGGATTCCAGATCAGTCTCAACACGGAAGGATGGATCCTCTGCAGCCAAACGCTGAAGGCCAATGCCCATTTTCTCTTGGTCGGCCTTCGTTTTTGGCTCAACCGCGATCTCGATCACCGGATCAGGGAAGGTCATTGTTTCCAGAACCACAGGATCGTTGACGGCGCAAAGCGTGTCACCTGTTGTGGTGTCTTTCAGACCCGCCAGCGCGATGATGTCGCCTGCGAATGCTTCGGTGATTTCCTCACGGTCGTTGGAGTGCATCATCATCATCCGGCCAACGCGCTCTTTACGCTGCTTGGTGGAGTTCAGAAGCGTGTCACCTTTGTTCAACACACCAGAGTAGATGCGTGTAAACGTCAGTGTACCCACAAACGGGTCGTTCATGATTTTGAACGCAAGGCCAGAGAACGCCATGTTATCGTCCGCGCGGCGGGCGATGTTACGTGTTTCTGTCTCATCGCCTGGCTTGAAGCCCATGTAGTCAACAACATCCATCGGGGATGGCAGATAGTCGATCACAGCGTTGAGCAGAGGCTGAACGCCTTTGTTCTTGAACGCGGAGCCACACAGAACGGGGATGAATTTGATGGCCAGAGTACCGGCACGGATCAGACGGCGCAGTGTTGGCACATCCGGCTCAGCACCGTCCATCAGGTAGTTTTCCATCGCGTCATCGTCCATTTCGACGGCGACTTCGATCATTTTGGCGCGCCATTCGTCGGCCAGCTCTTTCAAGCTGTCGCGGATCGGGCGTTTTTCCCAGGATGCGCCGAGGTCTTCACCGGCCCAGACCCATTCTTCCATGGTGACCAGATCAACCATGCCTTCCAATTCGGTTTCTGACCCGATTGGAATCTGGATCGGACAAGGTGTGGCACCTGTACGGTCTTGGATCATGTGAACGCAGTTGAAGAAGTCCGCGCCGATTTTGTCCATCTTGTTGACGAACACGATACGTGGAACCTTGTAACGGTCGGCCTGGCGCCAAACGGTTTCGGTCTGCGGCTCGACACCGGCGTTGGCGTCCAGAACAGCAACAGCGCCGTCGAGAACAGCCAAGGAACGCTCAACTTCGATAGTGAAGTCAACGTGGCCAGGCGTGTCGATGATGTTCATCCGGTGCTTGGGCGTGTCCGCCGTTGCGCCGTCCTCTGTACGCTCCCAGAACGTGGTGGTCGCAGCGGAAGTGATGGTGATACCACGTTCCTGTTCTTGCTCCATCCAGTCCATCGTGGCGGCGCCATCATGCACCTCACCGATGTTGTGGGATTTGCCTGTATAATACAGGATACGTTCGGAACATGTGGTCTTGCCGGCATCAATGTGAGCCATGATGCCGAAGTTGCGATAGCGGTCTAGCGGATAGTCGCGTGCCATTTGAAAAGCTTCCTCAGGAGTGTGCTTTGAAAAGGGCCAAAGCCCAATGAAACGATGGGGCCCAGCGGATCTGAGCCCCGATCTTTTGATCTAGATTACCAGCGGTAGTGGCTGAACGCTTTGTTGGCGTCGGCCATCTTGTGCGTGTCTTCGCGCTTTTTCACCGCGGTGCCGCGGGACTGAACAGCGTCCAGAAGCTCGCCTGCGAGGCGCTCTTCCATGGTGTTCTCGTTGCGCGAACGGGCCGCTTTGATCAACCAACGGATCGCCAGAGCCTGACGGCGCTCGGGGCGCACTTCGACAGGCACCTGATACGTCGCACCACCAACGCGGCGCGAACGCACTTCGACGGATGGCTGGATGTTTTCAAGCGCTTCGTGGAACACTTCGATGGGCGCGCGTTTGATCTTGTCTTCAACGCGGTTCATCGCGCTATAGACAATGCGCTCAGCGACGGATTTCTTACCGTCGATCATCAGGTTGTTCATGAATTTTGTCAGAACCAGATCACCATACTTGGCGTCTGGCAGTACTTCGCGTTTTTCAGCGGCGTGACGGCGTGACATGTCGTTGTCTTCCTTGGAATTTGGGGCGGCGGGGTAAACCCCGCCCTACAAATGGACGGTAGGGCGGGGTTCACCCCGCCACTGCGATTACTTGGGACGCTTGGCGCCATACTTGGAACGGCGCTGCTTACGGTCTTTAACGCCCTGAGTATCCAGAACACCGCGCAGGATGTGGTAACGCACACCGGGAAGGTCTTTTACACGACCGCCGCGGATCAGAACCACCGAGTGTTCCTGAAGGTTGTGGCTTTCACCGGGAATGTAGGAGATCACTTCGAAACCGTTTGTCAGGCGCACTTTGGCCACTTTCCGCATCGCGGAGTTCGGTTTCTTAGGAGTGGTTGTATAAACGCGCGTACATACGCCGCGCTTTTGTGGGCACTCTTGCAAGTGCATGGATTTGGATCGTTTGATTTTAGGCTGCCGCGGTTTGCGGATCAGCTGCTGGATCGTTGGCATTCAGGTTATCCCCGTCTTAGCTCACATGGTGCACGAGGAGGCCCCCATGCGGTTTCAAATTCAATGCTTTGCATCATGCAAAGACTTCTGCGTGGCCCTCTGTCAGCGCCGCACGTCGTGCAACGCAAAATCACCGCAGCGTTTCCGTACCGGGGAAAACGAGGCGGTGGGGCTACAGAGGATCGGGTCAGCATTAGACCGGATCTTGACCACTTTGGTTCTGATGTCGGTTTGGCGGGTTTTCCCCCACCTTCCGAGATAGCGGGCGTATAGGAGGTTGCAGCCCAGCTGTCAACAGCTGCCCCTCCCTTGCGCGGACTGGCGCAGGCTGCAATGCTGTCGGCATATTGCTGACCCTTCTGTGACAAGGCCCGCCCCTATATGCAAGCCATCGGCATTTGCCGCTTTTCCTACCCCGGTGACGGCGGGTTTCAGGTTGAACATGACAGCCTCAAGGCGCGGATGGACTATCTATATGCCCCAACCCGCATGGAAGAACGCTTTGCCACCTTCGAGACAATGATGCTGCCGCCCCTGCGCGCCCAGACAGATGGTGATTTCACACTGGCCGTGGTGATTGGCGACAGCCTGCCTGCCCCGTACCGCGACCGGCTTGAGGCGCTATTGGCCGATATGCCGCAGGCGGTGATCTTGCCCCGCGCCCCCGGCCCGCACCGCAAAGTGATGCAAGACGCCATCAACAGCGTCAGGCGATTCGATGACGCGCCGTGCCTTCAATTCCGCATGGACGACGATGATGCCGTGGCCTGCACCTATGTCGAAAAACTGCGTCAAGCCGCCCGCGATGTTGCACCGATGGCGGCCCGGCATCGACATATCGCAATAGATTTCAACCAAGGCTACATCGTGCAGCCCGGACCGGACGGCCTGTTGGCGGCGCCCACCAAAGCGCCCTATGCCACTGCGGCATTGGCCCTGATGATCCGCCATGATTTGCCGCTCAGTGTGATGAACTTCGCCCATATGAAGGTGGGGCGCAAAATGCCCACTGTTACTTTCACAGGTGAGGATATGCTGCTGCGGGGGCACAACGCCTATAACGATTCCCGGCAAAAGCCCGGCATCAAGCAACCGGATTTTGCGCCGCTCGATGCTGCGGGCCAAACGCACTTCAAAAAGACCTATAACATAGATGCAGGCAAGGTCGCGGCGGCCTTTGCCGCGCTGCCCTCAGCTGCCCGCTAGTTTGCGCTCACGGTAAAGCGTGAAGATCCCGGTTCCGACAACGATCCCTGCTCCGGTCAATGTCATCCATCCGGGCCATTCGCCAAAAAACACGAAGCCCAGCAGCAACGCCCAGACCAGCCCTGTGTACCGGAACGGCGCGATAAAGGAGACATCACCGATCCGCATCACGTGAATGGAAAAGAAGTAACCGCCCAGAACCAGCACCGCCGAGGCGGCAATCAGCAGGCCAACAGATGGATCAACCGCCACCCAGGGCTCTGTCAACGACGCCAGACCAGCCGCAATCAGAACTGTCAGCGCCGTGACCAAAGTGACCGTCATCGACGGCACCGATGGCGACAGCTTGCGGGTGATCAAATCGCGGAAGGTCACGCCCAACATCGCGATCACGGCATAAAGGGACCAGACGTTAAACCCGTCCGCCCCCGGCTTGACGATCAACAGCACCCCGATAAAGCCAACCGCAATCGCAACCATCCGCCGCCAACCCACGGCCTCCCGCAGAAAGAGCGCCGATGCCAGTGTCACCGTCAGAGGCACACATTGCAAAATCGCTGTCAGGTTCGCCAAAGGCATGTTGAACAGCGCCGTGAGAAAGAAGTATGCGATCAAGGCTTCGGTCACCGCGCGGATCATGATCAGCACCCAATCGCGCCGCGCAATATCGAAATGCAAGGCGCCCAAACGCCCTTTCGTGGCAAGGATCAACGCGCAGGAGATCAGCCCCCGCAAAAACAAAAGTTGAAACAGCGGCACCGCGCCGCCGGTCAGTTTGAGCACCGCATCGCTCACCACAAAACAGGCCATTGACGCCATCATCAACAGCGCACCCACCAGATTTGGCGACATTCAGAACCCTTCCAGCATTTCAGGGGTCAGATCGAACCCCTCGCGCAAGTTGCGCCGGATCCCCGCCGGGCGCAACTGCCCCCGCCGCCCCGTGGTAGAGGCCGCTGAATCGTTGTCCTGATGCACCGATCGGATAAACATCGGCCGCGTCGTTTCTGTGTAGCAATCGTAGTATTCGGTCAATTGCCGGTGATTGCGCCGGAATATGGTGGCCGGATCTCCCTTCGCCGCAATCATCGCAAGCCCGATGCCCAGCGGCGTCCGTTCATACCATTCGGTGATCGGTTCAGGCGCCGAGGGATCAAAGTAGAAACCTCGGTTAAACCCGATCACAAAGGGCCGCTTGGTCTCGCGGGTTTGCAACAACGCGCCGCCCAAACTGCGAATGCGGGCCAGCGTGCTGCGGTGCATCGCGTCATCGTCATCTTGCCGGAACGTCGCAATATGGGTCGCCTTGGCCTGATCGGGCAGCGCGGCATATGCCTGCTTCACGGCTTGAATATGCACCATCGGCGGCAGGGCAACGATATGGGCCTGTTTGAAATCCACCAGCAAGTTCTCAAGCCGTTGCCGCGCCGCATCGGGCAGGCTGTCTCCAATGAGGATCGCCACCGAAAAATCCGGGTCATCCTGTATCGCCAGTGAATGCAGTGCCAGACGTTCAAACAGCGCAAACCGCCGGTTGAGCCGCTCCGGATCATAAAGTGTTGCGCGGGTTTTCTCGATCCCTTGCGCCGAATGGGCAAAGCCGTTTTCGGACAGGTATGAAAACCGTATCAGCCCTTTGATCTGTATCCGATGTGCCTGTGCCATCCGCGCCCTGCTGCTTTTCCCTGCAACCTAGGGCAAAGACGGGGCTGGCAAAAGCACCTGATCCAGAAAAGCCGAAAGTCCTGCGTGATTTGACAAGGAATAGACCCCCGCCACAAACTGGTCGGGTCGGACCAGCACGATCGCACCCCGCTGCCGATCAATGCCGCGCATATCAAAAACATCCCCTGCCCCGGAATGATCCGCGCAGAAAATCTTTTCATAATCAGTCAACCCCAGCCGCCCCTTAGAGGGCCGCAAGGCCGCTGGCATCATGCCAAGATCCAACTGCCGGTGGCCTTGTTGGAAAACGGCCCGCAGATCAATAACCGCGTCGCGGTCTGCGCCGGCAATTGTCACCTTGGTCATCGGACCAGTCGAAAGCGCTTCACAGGCATCCGCCACTGCCCCGTCCGCTACGCCGGTATCCCCCTCAGGCGCAAAAAGGATCGCCCGCCAACGCCCGTCAGCCCGGACCACATGACCAAGCTGCATGGGCTTGGCATCCGCCAAACGGATTACCGGTGCAGAATGAAACCGCGCCCCGACAGGCAATCCAGCGGCAAGGCTTTGATCACATCCCTCTGCAATGACCAGCGATGGATCATACCGCGTTTCTACACCCGCTGTGTAGCGGCCATGCTTTTGAAAATACGCCTGAAACGTCGCCTCATCACTGGATTTGCGATCTTTCGAGCTGAAGAGTTTGGCCATATCGCGGTCGAAATCTATCAACTCTTGCGCTTTTGCCTGCCGTTCCTCCGAGTAGCTTTTCAGAAGCGCAGACGGCGCCTGCCCGCGCAGAACGGCGGCGAGTTTCCAACCTAGATTGAATGTATCGGCCATCGACACGTTCATGCCCTGCCCCGCCTTGGGGCTGTGAGTATGGCAAGCGTCCCCAGCGATAAACACATGCGGATCGTCCCCGCTGTTCAGAGCCCCGCCCAGATTGTCGAACCGCGCCGAGACCCTTTGCCCGATCTCATAGGCCGAGCACCAAACAACCTCTTTCACCTCAAAGCGATAGGGCGACAGGATTGCACCTGCCCTTTGGATCAACATATCCGAGGTCACATTGCGGTCCGCCACGCGCTCATCATCTTTGAGCGCGTCTAGTTCAATATACAGCCGGACCATGGTCCCGCCCTCACGCGGAATGATCAGCATGCTGCCCGCATCGGCAGATTGGATCGCACATTTCAGCCGAATATCGGGAAAATCCGTGATCGCCAGCACATCCATCACGCCCCAAAGCTGCCGTGCGGATTGCCCCTCAAGGCGCAGACCCATGGCTTTGCGCACCGCGCTGCGGGCACCATCACAGCCCACAACATATTTCGCCCGCACCACTTCGTCCGCAGCCCCTTTAAGCCCGCGCAGCTGCGCCACTACCGGATGCGTCGCACCACTTTCAATGCGCAGCCCATCCAGCTCCAGATCATAATCGGGCGTCAGCCGGCTGGGCGCTTTGGCCATTTCCTCAAGAAAGAAATCATGCACACGGGCCTGACTGAGAATGGTATGCGGCATTTCCGACAGATCATCTTCGACATCTTTGATCCTGTCCGCGCGGGCGATACCACCGTCCTGAGCGGGACGCCAAAAACAGGTCTCGTTCACCCAATAGGCTTCCTTTTTGACCCGATCTGCAAATCCGAATGCCTCGAACATCTCCATCGACCGGCAGGCAATCCCATCGGCTTGCCCCATCTCAAGCGGTCCTGATTTGCGCTCCACTATGCGGGTCGAGATATCAGAAAATTGCGCAAGCTGGGCCGCAAGGGTCAGGCCCGCTGGGCCACAGCCGATGATCAGAACATCCACCGCAGACCGATCAAAGTCTGCGGCTTTGGCCTGAGGTTTCACACTGGGATCGCCGGGGTGAAACCCATCATAATGGTACTGCATTTTGTACTCCGGGCCGGAATTACGTCCCTGCCACGCTATCACAGCGGCCCGCCCTGCCAAGCCTTACAACAGTCCAAAAGAAAAGCCCCCACAGCGGTCAGGCTGCGGGGGCTTTTGATTTCAGGTATGGATCAGATCAGCTGCGGCTGTCGTCGTCCGTGATCACCGTGTCAAACACGTCACCACCCACGATGTCATCCGTGCTGGCCGTTGGCGCGGCAAGCGCGGCGGCGGCTTCGGCTTCTTCGCGGCGGGCTTCGATCACGACGTTGTCGCGATCTTGTGCCACTTTGCGCATCTGCTGCGTTGCACCACCGGTGCCCGCCGGGATCAGACGACCCACGATGACGTTCTCTTTGAGGCCAACCAGCTTGTCACGTTTGCCCTGCACCGATGCTTCGGTCAGAACGCGCGTGGTTTCCTGGAAGGACGCCGCAGAGATAAAGCTACGGGTCTGCAACGACGCCTTGGTGATGCCAAGCAGGATCGGTTCGCCCTTGGCAGGACGGCCACCTTTCGACAGCGCCTTTTCATTGGCGTGATCGAATTCCTGTTTGTCCACATGTTCACCCTTGAGCAACGTGGTGTCACCAGATTCCTGGATCTCCCATTTCTGCAACATCTGGCGCACGATCACTTCGATATGCTTGTCGTTGATCTTCACACCCTGAAGGCGATAAACATCCTGCACTTCGTCGATCATGTAATCAGCCAGGGCCTCAACACCCATGATCGACAGGATGTCATGCGGCGCCGGATTGCCGTCCATGATGTAGTCGCCCTTCTGGACAAAATCACCTTCCGCAACCGGAATGTGTTTGCCCTTCGGCACCATGTATTCGACCTTCACATCGGCATCGTCAGAGGACTCAATCGCGATACGGCGCTTGTTTTTGTAGTCCTTGCCAAAGCGCACATAACCATCGATTTCCGCGATGATGGCGTGATCTTTGGGACGACGTGCCTCAAAGAGTTCGGCCACACGTGGCAGACCACCGGTGATGTCCTTTGTTTTGGCGCCCTCACGCGGGATACGTGCAACGACGTCACCGGCCTGAATTTCAGAACCGTCCTCAATGGACAGAACCGCATCAACAGACATCGGATAGGTCACTGGGTTGCCCGCATCATTGCGCACAGGCTCACCGTTCGCATCAACCAGAATGATCTCAGGCTTCAGCTCGTTGCCTTTTGGCGCTGCACGCCAGTCGATCACGATTTTCTGGGTCATACCGGTCGCATCATCGGTCTCGTCGCGGACAGCAATGCCCGAAACCAGATCAACAAATTTGGTTGTACCGGATTTCTCAGCGATGATCGGCAGGGTGTAGGGATCCCATTCAAACAGCTTGTCGCCACGAGAAATCGATTGTCCGTCTTTGACAAACAGTTTGGAGCCATACCCAACCTTGTGGCTGGCACGCTCTTCCCCGTCGTCACCTTGGATGGACAACTTCATGTTCCGGCCCATGACCATGATCTCGCCGGCGGCGTTCTCAAGGGTCTGTGCGTTTTCAAACACGATCTTGCCTTCCTGAGAGGCTTCGAGGAACGACTGCTGGCCACCCTGCGCAACGCCGCCGATGTGGAACGTCCGCATCGTCAGCTGTGTACCCGGCTCACCAATGGATTGCGCCGCGATGATACCCACCGCCTCGCCTTGGTTCACCAAAGTACCGCGTGCAAGGTCACGGCCATAACACATGGCGCAAACACCCTCTTCGGCCTCGCAGGTCAGCGGCGAGCGGATGCGTGTGGATTGAACACCCGCCTCTTCGATCGCATCCGACAGACGTTCGTCGATCAGCGTGCCTGCAGGCACCAGCACTTCATCCGTGCCCGGCACCAGAATGTCGTCCGCAGCCACACGGCCCAGCAAACGCTCGGCCAGCGAGGAAACAACCTCACCATCGTTCACGGCCGCTTCTGCAGTGATCGCGGTTTCGGTACCACAGTCGTGCATACGTACGATGCAGTCCTGCGCAACGTCCACCAGGCGACGTGTCAGGTAACCGGAGTTCGCTGTTTTCAAAGCCGTGTCCGACAGACCCTTACGGGCACCGTGGGTGGAGTTGAAGTACTCCAGAACGGTCAGACCTTCTTTAAAGTTCGAGATGATCGGCGTCTCGATGATGTCGCCGTTCGGCTTGGCCATCAAGCCGCGCATCCCGCCCAGCTGTTTCATCTGCGTTACAGAACCACGCGCACCGGAGTGGGCCATCATGTAGACCGAGTTCGGCTCCATTTCGGCGCCGTTCTCGTCCGTCCGCTCAGCGGAGATCGAGCCCATCATCGCGTCGGTAACCTTGTCGTTACACTTTGACCAGGCATCGACAACTTTGTTGTACTTTTCACCCTGGGTGATCAGGCCGTCCATGTACTGCTGTTCAAAGTCTTTGACCTGATCGCGTGTCTCATCAACCAGCGTCCATTTTGTTTCCGGGATCAACATGTCGTCTTTGCCGAAGGAAATGCCAGCCTTGAACGCTTCACGGAATCCCATGGTCATGATCTGGTCACAGAAGATGACAGATTCTTTCTGACCACAGTAACGGTAGACCGTATCGATGACCTGCTGCACTTCTTTCTTACGCAGCAGACGGTTCACCAGATCAAAAGGTGCCTTGGTGTTCAGAGGCAGCAAAGCGCCCAAACGGACACGGCCCGGCGTGGTGTCAAAGCGTACGAACACTTCGTTGCCTTCGTCGTCGATCTGTTTGATCCGCGCTTTGATCTTGGAGTGCAAATGAACTTCACCGGCGTCAAGCGCATGCTGCACCTCATCGACGGTGCCGAACACTTTGCCTTCGCCAACCATGCCGTCACGCGCAAGGGTCGTGTAGTAGAGACCCAAGATCATATCCTGCGATGGAACAATGATCGGAGCACCGTTTGCAGGCGACAGAACGTTGTTCGTGGACATCATCAGAACACGTGCTTCAAGCTGTGCTTCGAGGGACAGCGGGACGTGAACCGCCATCTGGTCACCGTCAAAGTCGGCGTTGAAGGCGGAACACACCAGCGGGTGCAGCTGGATGGCTTTACCCTCGATCAGAACCGGCTCAAACGCCTGAATGCCCAAACGGTGCAGCGTCGGCGCACGGTTCAGCATGACAGGGTGTTCGCGGATCACTTCGTCGAGAATATCCCACACTTCGGGACGCTCTTTTTCGACCAGTTTTTTGGCTTGCTTCACTGTAGAAGACAAACCTTTGGCCTCAAGACGGCTGTAGATGAACGGCTTGAACAGCTCCAGTGCCATCTTCTTCGGCAGCCCGCATTGATGCAGCTTCAGCTCTGGACCCGTCACAATCACCGAACGACCGGAGAAGTCGACGCGCTTACCCAAAAGGTTTTGGCGGAAACGGCCTTGCTTGCCCTTCAGCATGTCAGACAGCGATTTAAGCGGACGCTTGTTGGCGCCCGTGATCACGCGGCCGCGGCGGCCGTTGTCGAACAATGCATCAACAGATTCCTGCAACATCCGCTTTTCGTTGCGGACGATGATATCAGGCGCACGCAGTTCGATCAGACGCTTCAGACGGTTGTTCCGGTTGATCACTCGGCGATACAGATCGTTCAGATCCGACGTCGCAAAACGGCCACCATCCAGCGGCACCAGCGGGCGCAGTTCCGGCGGGATCACTGGGATCACGGTCAGCACCATCCATTCCGGGCGGTTGCCGGATTCCAGGAAGCTTTCCACAACCTTCAGACGCTTGATGATCTTCTTCGGCTTCAACTCGCCTGTGGCCTCTTTCAGATCAGCACGCAGCTGGTCTGCTTCGGCTTCCAGATCGATCGCCGCCAGCATCTCGCGGATCGCCTCAGCGCCGATATTGGCGGTGAAAGCATCCATGCCGTAAGCATCTTGGGCATCCATATATTCTTCTTCGGTCATCATCTGGCCATAGGTCAGATCCGTCAGACCGGGCTCGATCACCACGTAGTTCTCGAAATAGAGAACCCGCTCCAGATCGCGCAGGGTCATGTCCAGCATCAGGCCGATCCGGGACGGAAGCGACTTGAGGAACCAGATATGCGCAACAGGCGCGGCCAGTTCGATATGGCCCATACGCTCGCGGCGGACCTTTTGCAGGGTCACTTCGACCCCGCATTTTTCGCAGACAACGCCGCGATATTTCATGCGCTTGTATTTGCCGCAGAGGCATTCGTAATCTTTGATCGGGCCAAAGATACGCGCACAGAACAAACCGTCACGTTCTGGCTTGAACGTCCGATAGTTGATGGTTTCTGGTTTCTTGATCTCACCGAAAGACCAGCTCAAAATCCGCTCTGGCGAGGCCAGCGAGACTTTGATCTCGTCAAACACCTTGGGTGGTGTGAGCGGGTTGAACGGGTTGTTTGTCAGTTCCTGGTTCATTTTCAAATCCTTGAAAGGGGAGCGTTAGGCAAATGTTTGGGGGTCGTTTTCTTTCAAAGAAAACGGTCGGGAATTTTCAAAATTCCCGCGCCATCCCTCACTCATCTTCCTCCGCATCCAGGAGTTCCATATTCAGGCCGAGGCCGCGCACTTCCTTGACGAGAACGTTAAAGCTCTCTGGGATGCCCGCTTCGAAGTTGTCCTCGCCCTTGACGATGCTTTCATAGACCTTGGTCCGGCCTGCCACGTCATCCGACTTAACGGTGAGCATTTCCTGCAGGGTATAGGCCGCGCCATAAGCTTCGAGAGCCCAGACTTCCATTTCCCCGAAACGCTGACCACCGAATTGCGCTTTACCGCCCAATGGCTGCTGGGTGACCAGCGAGTATGGACCAGTAGAACGCGCGTGGATTTTGTCGTCCACAAGGTGGTGCAGCTTCAGCAGGTATTTGACACCCACGGTCACAGGACGCGCAAACTGCTCGCCCGTGCGGCCATCAAACAGAACCGACTGGCCAGATGTGTCAAAGCCGGCGCGGATCAGCGCATCGTTGACATCCAGTTCCTTGGCCCCATCAAATACGGGTGTCGCAATCGGAACGCCGCGTGTGACATTGCCCGCCGCTTCCAGCAGAGTTTCCTCGTCCATGTCGGTGATGCCCTCTTGGTAGACATCCTCGCCATAGGCCAGGCTCATCGCCTCACGCACAGGGGTCAAATCGCCGGAGCGTTTGTATTCCTGCAGCGCCTCATCAACGTTCACACCCAGACCGCGTGCGGCCCAACCCATGTGGGTCTCAAGGATCTGACCAACGTTCATACGCGATGGAACACCAAGCGGGTTCAAACAGAAATCAACCGGTGTACCATCCGCAAGGAACGGCATGTCTTCCATTGGAACAACCTTGGAAATAACACCCTTGTTCCCGTGACGGCCCGCCATCTTGTCGCCTGGCTGAAGCTTACGCTTCACCGCGACAAAGACTTTGACCATCTTCATCACACCCGGAGGCAGATCGTCGCCGCGGCGCACTTTCTCGACCTTGTCCTCGAACCGTGCATCCAAGGCCCGTTTCTGGATCTCGTACTGCTCGTTCAGGGCTTCGACGATTTTGGCGTCGTCTTCATCCTCAAGCGCAAGCTGCCACCACTGACCACGGGTCAGTTGCTCTGTCAGCAATTCTTCGGTGATCTGGCTGTTCGGTTTGACACCCTTGGGGCCTTTTACAGCAATCTTACCCATGATCAACTGCTTGAGACGGGCATAGATGTTGCGGTCAAGGATCGCCAATTCGTCATCCCGGTCACGGGCCAGACGTTCGACTTCTTCACGTTCGATCTGCAGTGCGCGTTCGTCTTTTTCCACACCATGGCGGTTAAAGACGCGCACTTCTACAACCGTACCGAAATCGCCGGGCTTCACGCGCAACGATGTATCGCGCACGTCAGAGGCTTTCTCACCAAAGATAGCACGCAGAAGCTTTTCTTCCGGTGTCATCGGGCTTTCGCCCTTCGGTGTGATCTTGCCCACCAGGATATCCCCCGGCTCAACGTCCGCGCCGATGTAAACGATGCCCGCCTCGTCGAGGTTGCGCAGCGCTTCTTCACCGACGTTCGGAATGTCGCGGGTGATCTCTTCTGGCCCAAGTTTGGTGTCACGCGCGGCGACCTCGAACTCTTCGATATGGATCGAGGTAAAGACGTCATCACGTGAAATCCGCTCGGAGATCAGGATGGAGTCTTCGTAGTTGTAGCCGTTCCAAGGCATAAACGCGACGACCACGTTCTTACCAAGGGCCAACTCACCCATGTCAGTGGATGGACCATCCGCCACAACCTGACCTTTTTGAACCGTATCGCCCACCTTCACCAGCGGTCGCTGGTTGATGCAGGTGTTCTGGTTCGAACGCTGGAACTTGCGCATGCGGTAGATGTCCACCCCTGCATCGCCCAGTTCAAGATCTTCGGTGGCCCGGATCACGATACGCTGTGCATCAACCTGGTCGATGATGCCGCCACGTTTGGCCATGATCGCAGCGCCGGAATCGCGTGCCACAACCTCTTCGATACCTGTCCCGACAAGTGGCGCTTCTGCTTGCAGCAGCGGCACAGCCTGACGTTGCATGTTCGAACCCATCAAGGCGCGGTTGGCGTCATCGTTTTCAAGGAACGGGATCAAGGAAGCCGCAACCGACACCAACTGCTTGGGCGATACGTCAATCAGATCCACGTTTTCCGATGGCGCCAGCGTGTAGTCACCGGACTGACGTGTAGAAACCAGATCGTTCACGAACTTCATGTTTTCATCAAGGTTCGCGTTCGCCTGCGCCACGGTGTGACGCATCTCTTCGGTGGCGGACATGTAGTGAACCTCATCGGTCACAACGCTATCCTTCACCACACGATATGGCGTTTCGATAAAGCCGTATTTGTTCACGCGGGCAAAGGTCGCCAGCGAGTTGATCAGACCAATGTTCGGCCCTTCCGGCGTTTCAATCGGACACATCCGGCCATAGTGGGTCGGGTGAACGTCACGCACTTCAAAGCCGGCACGCTCGCGCGTCAGACCGCCAGGTCCAAGCGCGGACAGGCGACGCTTGTGCGTCACTTCGGACAGCGGGTTGGTTTGGTCCATGAACTGCGACAGCTGCGAAGAGCCGAAGAATTCACGCACCGCAGCCGCGGCCGGTTTGGCGTTGATCAGGTCTTGTGGCATCACGGTGTCGATCTCGACGGAGGACATCCGTTCTTTGATCGCACGTTCCATGCGCAGCAGGCCGACGCGGTACTGGTTTTCCATCAATTCACCGACAGAACGCACACGGCGGTTGCCGAGGTGGTCGATGTCGTCGATGTCGCCGCGACCGTCACGCAGATCCACCAGCGCCTTGATGCAGGCCACGATATCTTCGCGGCGCAATGTGCGTTGGGTGTCTTCTGCATCCAGATCCAGACGCATGTTCATTTTCACACGGCCAACCGCCGACAGATCATACCGTTCTGAATCGAAGAACAACGTATCAAACAGCGCAGACGCCGCTTCTACGGTGGGCGGCTCGCCCGGACGCATGACGCGGTAAATGTCCATGAGCGCGGTGTCGCGGTTCATGTTCTTGTCGTTCGCCATGGTGTTGCGCATGTAGGGGCCGACATTGACGTTGTCGATGTCCAAGAGTGGGATCTCGGTAATGCCCGCGTCGATCAGTTCTTTGGCTGTGCCGCCAATCAGATCTCCGTCTTTGTCGTATTCCAGCGTCAGTTCATCACCGGCTTCGACATAGATCGCGCCGTTTTCTTCGTTGATGATGTCTTTGGCGGCAAATTTGCCGACGATGTGGTCAAACGGCAAAAGCAGCTCTTTGACCGCGCCTTCGTCGATCAGCTTTTTCACCGCGCGTGGCGTGACCTTCTTGCCCGCTTCAAACAGAACTTCGCCTGTCTTGGCGTCAACGATGTCATAAGTCGGACGTGTGCCCCGCACACGCTCAGGGAAGAACGGCGCAACCCAGCCTTTGTTCTTCTTCAGCTTGTAAGTCACCGTGTCGTAGTAAGCATCCATGATGCTTTCCTGATCCAGACCCAGCGCATAAAGCAAAGTTGTCACGGGCAGTTTGCGGCGACGGTCGATCCGGGCAAAGACGATATCTTTTGCGTCGAATTCAAAGTCGAGCCAGCTGCCGCGGTATGGGATGATACGGCAGGCAAACAGAAGTTTACCGGACGAGTGGGTTTTGCCCTTGTCGTGGTCAAAGAACACGCCAGGCGAACGGTGCATCTGGGATACGATCACACGCTCGGTGCCGTTCACAATGAACGTACCGTTTGGTGTCATCAAAGGCATGTCGCCCATAAAGACGTCTTGTTCCTTGATGTCCTTGACCGATTTCGCGCCGGTATCTTCGTCGATATCAAACACGATCAGACGCAGGGTGACTTTCAGCGGCGCCGAATAGGTCATATCGCGCTGCTGGCACTCTTCTACGTCGTACTTTGGTTTTTCCAGCTCATACTTGACGTATTCAAGCACACTGGTTTCATTGAAGTCCTTGATCGGGAAAACCGACTGGAAAACGCCCATGATACCCTCACCATCGGTGGGGGTCTCGGCATCGCCGGAATTCAGGAACAGATCATACGAGGATTTCTGCACCTCGATCAGATTTGGCATCTCCAGCACTTCGCGGATTTTGCCGTAATATTTACGAAGACGTTTCTGGCCAAGAAAAGTTTGTGCCATGTGTCGTGTCACCTTTCGTGTCTCTTGCCGAGCGCACCAACCACCGGGGCCGTGGTGTGCGCCCATAAGAGCGGAAATTACCGGTCAATTCTTGAGACACGTCCCACCGCGCCTCTTCCGACCTTTGGACCTTTCCAGAGGGATGCTTTGGAAAAAGCACCCTTCAAGACAGGTTTGGCTGGACAGGGAAATCTCCCCATCCAGCCATTGTTTTCTCCGGGAACATCGCAAACTTCAGAAGTTTGCGACCGCATTGTTTGAAACAACGCGTTCCCTTTTTCGCGCGACTTAGGCCAGCTCGACTTCGGCGCCAGCTGCTTCCAGCTTGCCCTTGATGTCTTCTGCTTCGGCTTTGTCGACGCCTTCTTTGATTTTGCCGCCGGCTTCAACCAGATCTTTGGCTTCTTTCAGGCCCAGACCGGTGATGCCGCGAACTTCCTTGATCACGTTGATCTTGGATGCGCCAGCGTTCTTCAGAACGACGTCAAATTCAGTTTTCTCTTCCTCGGCGCCACCGGCGTCTGCAGGGCCAGCCATCATCACTGCGCCGCCTGCTGCGGGCTCGATGCCGTACTCGTCCTTGAGGATGGTTTTCAGTTCTTGTGCTTCAAGCAGTGTCAGACCAACGATCTCTTCTGCCAGTTTCTTCAGATCAGCCATGTTTAGCTCTTTCCGTTAACGATATGTGTGTTCCAACGTGTTGTTTCAACCAACGCGTCGATATGACGTTTGCTTTACGCAGCTTTGTCCTCGATCGTGGACAAAATGGATGCGATATTGCTTGCAGGTGCGCCAATGGCTCCGGCGATGTTGGAAGCAGGTGCGCCCAGCATACCCGCGATGGTGGAGATAAGCTCCTCCCGCGAAGGCATTTTGGACACGGCTTCAACACCGGCGACGTCCAGAGCGTTCTCGCCCATTGCGCCACCAAGGATCACGAACTTTTGGTTCTCCTTGGCGAACTCCTGAGCAACCTTGGCCGCGGCCACAGGATCCTCAGAATAGGTCAGAACGGTCATACCCGTCAGCAAGGAAGAAATGCTTTCGCATGGCTTCCCGTCGAGGGCGATTTTGGCGAGCCTGTTCTTGGCAACACGCACGGCCCCGCCAGCGGCACGAGCACGCGCGCGAAGGTCCTGCATTTCAGCAACTGTCAGACCGACGTAGTGGGCTACCACAACGACGCCAGAGCTTTCAAAGATTTGGCCGAGCTCTTCGACCAACTGTTCTTTTTGTGCTCTATCCACAGTTTCACTCCAGTAAGGGAGGGGTGACCCTCCGGCTCAGTTCTGCCGGGACGAAAGTCCCGACTAATCGGGTCCTTACGGGGTCCTGCGCATCGCTGCGGATGGCCAAATGTGGCTATCCGAAGAAAATCTGCCGTTACCCGTCTCAGGCAGGAATTATGTCATGCGGTTGCGTGACACCCACCGTCTCGGACGAATCGCCCACAGGGGTACAGATGCAACCCTATGGACAGAGGCGCGGAATAGAATGTTTTGGGGTAAATGTGAAGGGGCTTTTACAAAAAACCCGATGCCGTCACGTCAACAACCTAAAATTGTTCTGCCTGCGCAGGGTCACGCTGCCCGAACCAGCCGGCCGGGAAAGTAGTCTTCCACCAATCCGCTCATGTTCAGACGTACCTCAAGACGTGACTGCAATAGCTCTAGCAAACCCATCCGATCCTCGTCAAACACATGCAGTCTGTTATAGATCTCGCGCAAACGATCTTCGGTGTCTGGTCCATTCAGGCAGGCACGCAGATGGTCTTTGAAGTTCTCGCGAAATCCGCGTGAGCTCAGCCGCCAGTTTAGTTTCGAACGCCAGATATCATAGCCCTGATCAAAAAAGTGCAGCACATAGGCGCCCTCGCCATGCCCCAGCACTTGATCCAGCACACGCTCCCCATCTGGGCCTTGCATGAAATGCTGACGCATCTGAAATCCCACAAGCCCGGCCCGCGTTGCCGTTTTGCCAATGGTGTGCCCGCTGAGCCCGCGGCGCTTGACCATAAAGGGGGCCAGATCGCCATAGACCCGCCCGCAAGCCTCATCCGACATCGCAAGCCGGAATTGCAAATGCGGCGTTTGCGGGCATTGGATCGCCTCGGCAGGACGCAGGGTCACCGACCGGACCTCATCGGGTTGCGCGGCCAACAGGTTGCGAAGGTTGCGCCTCTGCACGTAGGCCAGTTCATCCCCGTCCACATTCAGGAACCAGCCCTCGGTCAGCCCGTCATACACATATTGCATCGCGCGGTTCTGACGGCGCGTGAACCGCGTGCGCGGACGACATCCAAGGTTGATCCAGAAACTACGGGTACAGCGGATGCAGCGCACCTTGGGATGATCACGCAAGATCTCGATAGCCGGATCAAGCGGATCATCAAAACACAACACAATCTGATCGGCACCCGCGTCCAGATACCAGCTCACAAACCGAAGCGTGGTCTCCAGCGGTTCTTTCAAAATGGCCCCTACCGTCAGCATGGCCATGCCACCACCCGGCGGACCTCTGAATTTCTGTGCTGCATTCTGCACCCTGCCCTCATTTGGCGAAGGACACTGGAATCGCGACATCAAAAAGGATGTCACTGCTTTGCCCCTCGCCCCGCCCAAAGCGGAAAGCGCCTGAACTTACCGCCCAGTTAACGCTCAATTAATGAAGGCAATTTGCGCCAGCCTTGGCGCAAAAGCAAAAGGCGAACCCGAAGGTCCGCCTTTTCCAAATCACTTGTTACGTCCACGCCACAGTGGCGCGACGGACGGCTTATTCGCCAGCGGCGTTTTCAACAGCCACAGATACGCCTGGACCCATTGTGGAGCTCAGGTTGATCTTTTTCAGGTATGTCCCCTTGGACCCCGATGGCTTGGCCTTGGCAACTGCGCCAACAAAGGCACGGATGTTTTCAGCCAGTTGCTCTTCGCCGAAGGATGCTTTGCCAACACCTGCGTGCACAACGCCGCCTTTCTCCGCCTTGAACTGAACTTCGCCACCTTTGGCCGCTTTTACAGCGTCCGCAACGTCCATGGTCACTGTGCCAACTTTCGGGTTCGGCATCAGGTTACGTGGGCCAAGCACTTTGCCCAGACGGCCAACAATTGGCATCATGTCTGGTGTCGCGATGCAGCGATCAAAGTCGATCTTGCCGGATTGTACGATTTCCATCAGATCCTCGGCGCCCACGATGTCGGCTCCGGCCGCTGTCGCTTCTTCTGCTTTTGGACCGCGTGCAAAAACCGCAACGCGCATGGTTTTGCCGGTGCCGTTTGGCAGGCCAACCACACCGCGGACCATCTGGTCAGCGTGGCGTGGGTCAACACCGAGGTTCATTGCAATCTCGACAGTTTCGTCGAATTTGACGTTGGAGTTGGCTTTGATCAGCGCTACGGCTTCTTCAACTGTCAGGTCTTCTTTGCCGGCGAATGCTTCGCGTGCGGCGCGGGTGCGTTTTCCTACTTTTGCCATCTTATTTGACCTCGATGCCCATGGACTTCGCAGAGCCCAGAATGATCTTCATAGCCTGTTCAACGTCATTGGCGCTCAGGTCGACCATTTTCGCTTCGGCGATTTCACGCAGCTGCTTGGGGGTCACCGAACCAACGGTTTCACGGGACGGGGTTTTTGCACCAGAATTGATCTTGGCCGCTTTTTTCAGGTAGTAGGACGCAGGAGGCGTCTTGATGTCCATGGTAAAGGACTTGTCCTGGAAATAGCTGATCACGGTCGGGCAAGGGGCGCCTGGCTCCATGTCCGCTGTCTTCGCGTTGAACGCTTTACAGAATTCCATGATGTTGATGCCGCGCTGACCCAATGCTGGACCTACGGGCGGGGACGGGTTGGCTTGCCCCGCCTTAATCTGCAACTTCATCGTACCGACGAGTTTCTTGGCCATTGGCCTTCTCCTTTTCAACTCCCTTGGGACGCGTCCCTCAGGATGTATGTTGCGTGGTCCGGTCTGGTCACCGCGGTGCCCTCGCCTCCCACAAACCGAGTCGCCATTGCGGGCGACTTGCGCGGGATATAGCGGTGTGGGGCATATTGCAAGGGTTTGGTTGAGGAGACACCGAGGGTGGAGGATTTACCCGCCCCGAACCAATCAGCATCACTGCACCGGGCGTTAGCGTAAGGCGGGGTTCACCCCGCCACCGCGTAAAAAAGGCGGGGAAAACCCCGCCTAAAATCAGGTCTGCTTGATCACCTGAGTATATTCCAGCTCAACCGGTGTTTCGCGACCAAAGATAGACACGGACACTTTCAAACGCTGGTTGTCGTCGTCAACTTCTTCGATCATGCCGTCGAAGTCTTCAAACGGACCATCGGCCACTTTGACCTTCTCACCGATCTCAAAGTGAATAAGCGTACGTGGTGCTTCTTCGCCTTCTTGAACGCGGCCCAGGATGGCCTGCACTTCGGCATCGCGCATTGGCATCGGGCGGCCCTGCGGACCCAGAAAACCAGTGACGCGGTTGATGGAGTTGATCAGGTGATAGCCCTGGTCGGACATTTCCATGTGAACCAGAACATAACCGGGCATAAAGCGACGCTCGGTCGTGACCTTCTTGCCGCGGCGCACTTCGATCACTTCTTCGGTCGGAACCAAAACTTCGTCGATCTGCTCGCTCAGACCCTGCTCCTCAGCAGTTGTGCGGATCTGTTCTGCGATTTTCTTTTCGAAATTCGAAAGAACACTGACCGAATACCACCGTTTTGCCATCTGAACTCTGGTCCCTGTCTTGCGATGCAACCCATCAATCGGGGCATCTTAACCGTAAATCATGTCGGGCCAATACCCGGCGCTTGTGAACAAAAAATCGGCGCGCAACTCGAATCGCCGCACGCCCTATTCTTTGGTCAGGTCTGCGCAATAGCCCGCGCACCCCGATGTTTCAAGTCTGCAAAGCGATTTTTGGCTGACCTGTGCTGCTTAACCAAACATCCCAAGAACGCCCTGAAGGCCGCTCCGGATGATGATATCGACGATGGCAAAGAACACCGCCGTCAGCGCCGCAAGGATAAACACCATCACTGTGGTCAACATCACCTCGCGGCGGGTTGGCCAAACGACCTTGGCAACTTCAGCACGCACCTGCTGGATAAACTGAAGAGGGTTGGTGGTTGCCATGACGGGTATCCTTGATTGTCTGCCTGCTGCATCTAACGGCAGTTTCACGCGGTTTCAAGCCTGCGCTGCACCGCGCCTGCGCAATGATCAGACTTCGTTTTCGCGCAAGTCCTGCATCCGGCGGTCCAGCGCCTCTGCATGGCGGGCGTCCCGTTGGGCCATATCGCCCAGATCCGGCAGGTAAAGACCGTCCACCGTGCCTTCGGGAAAACGGTCAAGAAACGCATCCCATTTCATCGCGAAAGTGTCGAATTTCCGGTTCAGTTCTTCAGCACGATCCGGGTGGCGGCTGGCATACCACCGCGCCGCGCCCATCGCCCTGAGCCAGAAGCCGTCATAACCGAGCACCAGAAAGACCAGACCCAAAAGCAACAAACCCAAGACCAACAAACCAACAACGAGCCAAGGCCGGAACACGATCAGCAGGGCCGCACTGGCCAACAGGATGTGCCGCGGGGTTGGCCGATAGCCGGTGATCCGCGCCTTGACCGCACCGATCCAGCCAGATCCGGCGCTTTGTTGTTTCGCCGCCCTGGGTGCCGGCTTGCTCCGCTTGAACCTCGATTTCCTGGGAGGCGGCGCCGGGGCGGCTTCTGCCAGATCTGGAAAGGCCTGCGCCGCCCGGCGCTCTGGCTCTGGCTCCGGTTGTGGTGCCTCGCGATAAGCAGCTTCCGCCGCCACCGCGTTCACGGCCGCATCCTCCGGCGCTTCTTCGACCAGCAACGCCTTGATCGCCGCCAGGGATTGCGGGTCTAGATCGTCTGTCATCGCTCCATCGGATTGCGGGTTCTCTGTGGTATTCGGTTCAGGTTTCATCTTCATCTCACTCGCCCAAGCGACATCAGGATACCGGTGCATTCGGACAGGGAATGGGCCGAAAAATGGTGAAATGATGGCGACCGCACAAAGGTTGAAACCGGTGCATTATCGTAAACTGCAAAGATGGAAGTGGCGTGGCAGGGGCTGAGGGACTCGAACCCACGACCCTCGGTTTTGGAGACCGATGCTCTACCAACTGAGCTAAACCCCTACGCCGGGGGTTGGGTAGTCGGAAACGCGCCTAGGATCAAGAGCCTAATCGCCCCCGGATCGCGTTTCCTTGCGCAATCGGCTCAGGCTGACGGGCGTCATACCCAGAAACGACGCAATCAGCCCGTGCGCAAAGCTGTTTTCGTACTCCGGGTAATTTGTCCGAAACCACGCAAGACGGCCCGCGCCCCCCAGTGAGGCCAGCGCCCATTCGCGATCTGCCTTCCGCTGAATCTCCTGTCGCAGCACCGCATTGGCCCAATTGCGAATCTCTTCGTTGCTCAGCATCCGCTCGGTCAGGGCCTCAGTGTCCATCTGTGCGATCAGCGCCTCTTCGGTGATCTCCAGCGTGGCGAAGGCATCGCCGTCGCGGGTCCGCGCCAGATTGGGCGTGATCACGCATGGGCTGTCAAAAAGCCCGACACAGACAAGCCCACCCTCCGTATCGCCAATCGTCAGGGTGGCTTTGCCGTTCAGCAACAGATATTCGCCCCTGTCCGGCTCTCCCTGACGGCAGAGCAGCGCTCCGGCCATTGCCCGCCCGACCTTCCAATCGGCGGCAAATCCTGCTGCCGCCGCACGGGCCATCGGGTTGTTGCCCTGTGTCAGAAAAGAAAGAAGGTCCATTCGTCGCGGCCATTATCAAATGTTAACGCAGGCCAACCGCCAGCGCCCTAAGGATCACCCATTCATAGGAGCATAGCAAATGACGCAACCCTTTTCCCCACAGCAAGAAGGCCGCCGCGCCTTGCGTTTCGGATTGGCTGCCCTAGCCGTCTATCTGATCATGACCCAAATCACCCTTGCGCATCTGCATCAGATTGCAGGGCTGGTGCCTTTCGATCTGCGCCCAACTGGATACGGTCCCGTGCAGGCTCGTAACTTGCTTGAAGCATTGGGCGCGGATGGCCAGCACTATTACCTCACCCGGCAGTTGCCCCTTGATCTGCTGTATCCGACGCTCTTTGGCCTTTGCCTGTCTGCCGCGATCCGGTGGGCGCTTGGCTGGACGGCACCATCCCGGATCACACGAGTGGCGCCCATCCTGCCGTGGTTGGCCGCCCTTGCCGATTATCTTGAAAATCTCGGCATCGCGTCGATGATCATGCTGTGGCCTGCACTGCCTGATCCCCTGATTCATGCCTCCGCCGCCGCCTCGGTCAGCAAGGCGGGCCTGACAACCGTCGCGGTCTTGGTGTTCATCACCGCTTTGGCGGCCAAGGGCATTGGCCGCCTGAACCGGGCGTAATCAGTCAGGCGCAACCAACTCAAGCGCATCAACATTCCCTGCCATGATCAGGCTCTCATGGGCGAGGATCAGATCAATGGGCCAATCCCACCAAGCGATCCGTTGCAATCGCCCGGCATCTGCCTGCGAAAAACGCTGGCGCAAAACCCGCGCCGGGTTGCCGCCAATGATGGAATAGGCTGGGACCCTTCCGGCAACCACGGCCCCTGCACCGACAATCACACCATCACCAATATCCGCGCCGGGCAATATGCGCGCGCCTTGACCGATCCAAACGTCGTTGCCAATGTGTGTGTCCGCGCCCGGTCCCGGCATCGAGGGCCGGTCTTCAATCGGACCACCGCCGAATATCGCGAAAGGATAGCTTGAGATCCCGTCATAGCGATGATTGGCCGACGATGTAATGAATACGACCCCGTCCGCGATCTGACAGAACTTGCCGATGTGAAGCTGCTCGGGGCTGAAGTCGAACAAATAAGGGGCCAGCCGCGCCGCCCAATCCTCTGGCGGGTCAAAGGCACTGGCGTAAGTGTAATCCCCCACCACAAATCGAGGGTGATCCACCGCAGCATTCAGAAATACGGTGCCCGCATGAGGGCTGCCATCGGGCAATCTAACGGGATGAGAGGTATCAGGCGCCGGAAAGGGGCGCAGGTCGTCTTGGTCAGGCATGACAAATCCTTTGATCGAGTATGATTAATGCTCAGATCCCGGTCTTGTTCATGTCACCCTCCATCACTTTCACGCATTTTATCCATTGGTGCGATCCAAGCGCAATAGCCCTTAAAGCCGCGCAAGAAATTCCGAGATTTTTGCCAGCCCTGCGCGAAGGTCATCCTGCGGATTGGCAAATCCGATCCGCAGATAACCTTCCATCCCGAAAGCGGAGCCCGGGGTCAACAGCACACCTGTTTCTTTCAGCAACTGAATGCAAAACGCCTCTGACGGAATATCCACATCATAGCGCAGCAGGGTCACGGTGGCCGATTTTGGCCTAACCCATGCGATCTTGGGCTCGCCTTCGACCCAAGCCTCAAGGATGGCCAGATTGTCCCGCGTGATCTGCTTGCTGCGGGCCAAGATGCGATCGCTGTTTTCCAAGGCCAAGGCCGCAAAATGGTCGTCAATCTTGCCCACCGAGATCGTGTCGTAGTCGCGGTGGATCGACACTGCTTCGATCACCTCGCCTGGTCCGGCGATCCACCCCAGACGCAATCCGGCCAAGGAAAACGCCTTGGACATGCCCGCCGTGGAGATGCCCTTTTCATAAATGTCCGCAACCGCATCCGTCATGCCGCCGCCCTGTTGATCTGTCCCGCGATAGACCTCATCGCACAGCAACCAGGCATCGGCCTGCCGCGCGATTTGCGCGATCTCTTCCAGCATTGCGCGATCCATCAAAGCACCGGTTGGATTATTGGGATTGTTGATGGCAATCAGCCGGGTTTGCGGTGTGACGAGACGGCGGAGCGCTTTCAGATCCGGCAGCCAACCATCCTCTTCACGCAACTTCAGCTGATGGACATCTGCACCTATGCTCGCAGGAATCGAATAATGCTGTTGATAGGTTGGCACCACAGCGACAACCCGGTCGCCCCTGCTGATCATCGCCTTATGCACCAGCATATTGGCCCCGATGGTGCCATGGGTCACGATCACGTTTTCGGTCTGTTGTTTGCGGTAAAGAGCACAAATCGCATGGATCAGCCGCGATGATCCACGAATTTCGCCATAGGTCATTTTGAGGCCAAGCAGCTCGGACAGATCTGCCGTGTTCTTGCCGGACAAAGCCAGCAACTGTTCGATTGTCAGACTTTCCACACAGGTTTCAGCCAGGTTCAGTTCGCATTTGAACTCCCACTCGTTCATCCAAATCTCTACGCCGAATGGATCAATATGCATCATGTACCCCTGTGCGCTGACGTTTGACCGGCCTTTGGTGCCGGTTCTGTCTTGAATGACAAGTAAAGCCATAGCCGCGCAATTGGCCAGCGGACAATTCGAAATGCGATGGCCAAGCGGTCCGAGAACACTTGGATCGGCGCTGGCGGACCTGCATGGGCGGTGATACGCTAAAGATGCGCAATCTGTGGAAACATCAACCATAGAGTGCAACAGTGCATGAGATCGCAAGGGCCAGTTGGATGACAGATCCAAAAATTCAAACGCTTGGCGTCACTCGGTGGTCTTATCCCGGCCAAACTCGAGGGTTTCGCCGGTCTGCTGATGATTTGGACCACCTGCGCACGCAGCTTTATGCCCCCCATCGGCTGGATCATCGGTTGTTCTTGCTTGAACAACTTCTGATCCCCTGTCTGGCCCATCAAACCGACCCTGACTTTCTGCACCTGGTTGTCATTGGGGATCAGCTTCCTGATCCGTGGCGGTCCCGCGTTCTGGACCTTGTCGATAGCCTGCCGCAGCTTGAAGCCGTGATCGAACCCGAAGGCAACGACATGCGCGACATGCTGTCAGAGGTGATCCCGCGATACAAAGACGATCAATGCGATGTGATCGCGCAATATCGGTTGGATGATGACGATGCGGTCGCCGTGGAGTTTGTCGCCAAATCGCGGGAGATATTTTCGGACCTGCGGCCTTTCTTTGCTGCAGACGGCATTACAGCGTTGGACTACACGCGCGGTTTCATCATGTCGACAGACGACAGCGGCCTGAACATCCGTTCCGTCTCCTCGCGGTTTTGGGCCCCCGGCATGATGATCTTTCAAGACATGGAAACGGCAAAGTCACTGTTCGAGTTTCCGCATATGCGGGTCTGGCACGACATGCCCACGTTGACATGGAAAGAGACCCCGATGTTCATTCGCGGATCACATCATGACAATGACAGCGAATTGAGCAATTTCGGGCGGCGCACGAAGTCGTTCAAATTCAATCCGCAAAACCTTGGGCGCTATATGGATCGGCGGTTCGGGATCGACCTCAAACAAATGCGCAAGGAATGGACCATGCACCGACAATGGTTCATGGGTGAGACCGAAAACCAAACTGCCGCGCAGTAATTCCCCGCGCTCCGCGTTTATGAGAGAATGCGCTCCGGTGATTTTGAAAACACCGGGTGGTGGGCGGCGCATGTTCGTCGCCGCAGACTGGGGTTCACCCCGGCACAACACGGGGCCCAACGCAAAAGGCCGCCCCGGTGAGGAACGGCCTTAGTTTTTTAGCAACCGGGTGTCTCCGCCTTGCTCTCATCGTTCTTGCAGAACGACTGCCGCAAGGCGTCGCACGCGGCAGGCTTTGCTGGCGCAAAGCCGCCGTGCTTACTCAGTGATCTTGGACACAACGCCCGCGCCGACCGTACGGCCACCTTCGCGGATCGCGAAGCGCAGACCCTGCTCCATCGCGATAGGCGCGATCAGCTCAACGTCGAACTTCAGGTTGTCGCCTGGCATAACCATTTCTGTGCCCTCGGGCAGCTGAACGGTGCCGGTCACATCCGTGGTCCGGAAGTAGAACTGTGGACGGTAGTTCGCAAAGAATGGCGTGTGACGGCCACCTTCTTCCTTGGTCAGGATATAGGCTTCGGCTTCGAACTTGGTGTGCGGGGTCACGGAACCGGGCTTACACAGAACCTGGCCACGCTCAACACCGTCACGGTCCACACCGCGCAGCAATGCGCCGATGTTGTCGCCCGCTTCGCCGCTGTCCAGCAGCTTGCGGAACATTTCAACGCCTGTGCAGGTGGTTTTCTTGGTGTCGCGGATACCAACGATTTCGATCTCGTCGCCCACGTTGATCACACCGCGCTCAACACGGCCGGTCACAACTGTACCACGGCCGGAAATCGAGAACACGTCTTCCACAGGCATCAGGAACGGCTGGTCAACCGCACGTGCAGGTGTCGGGATGTACTCGTCCACAGCCGCCATCAGTTCTTTGATTTTCTCTTCGCCGATTTCTGGCTTGTTGCCTTCCATCGCCGCCAGAGCGGAACCTGCAATGATCGGAATATCGTCGCCTGGGTACTCGTAAGAGGACAGCAGCTCGCGGATTTCCATTTCCACCAGTTCCAGCAGCTCTTCGTCGTCGACCTGGTCAACTTTGTTCATGAAGACAACCATGTAAGGGATGCCAACCTGGCGGCCCAGCAGGATGTGCTCGCGCGTCTGTGGCATTGGGCCGTCAGCGGCGTTCACAACCAGGATCGCGCCGTCCATCTGCGCCGCACCGGTGATCATGTTCTTGACGTAGTCAGCGTGGCCGGGGCAGTCGACGTGCGCGTAGTGACGCGCTTCGGTTTCATACTCAACGTGCGCGGTCGAGATCGTGATCCCGCGGGCCTTCTCTTCGGGCGCGCCGTCAATCTGGTCATACGCCTTGAAGTCACCAAAATACTTGGTGATCGCCGCTGTCAGCGTCGTTTTACCGTGGTCAACGTGGCCAATCGTGCCAATGTTGACGTGCGGCTTATTACGTTCAAACTTTTCCTTTGCCATGCTGCAAGCACCCTTTTGTAATTGAAGAGCCCATCGGACCCGATCCTCATATGGCGGGCGATGTATTGGGTCTGGAGGCTAAAATCAAGCAGGAGTTCGCGCGATCACGTGGAACCGCAATTATTCTGCCGTAACTGCGCCTTCTGCGTCCCCGTTGAACCAGCCGTTTTCAGCGTTTTGCTTGACCAGATAGCTTTCAATGGCTTTTGCGGCATTCTGCGACAGGTTCTTAAGCTGCTCTTCGGCGCTTTTGGTATAGCCCGACCCCACCACTGGCCCTTGATCCAGAGATTCGAAGACGGTGATCTGGTGCGGCTTGGGCGTCAGCTTGAGATTCTTGGCATCGTCCCAGACCGTCAGGTTGATCACGAGAATCGATTTCGGCGCAAACAGCACCGGCACCCCTGGCTGGGCCAGCACATAGCCTTCGATGCTCATCCCGAAATGATAGTTGCGCGTGCCGTTGTAACGACCGAACCGTTCGGCGGTGGCATCAGTCAACGCTTTGGTCAGCTCTTCTTTGCTTGCCTCACGGCTGAGCGGGCCTTTCACAACCTTGGGCGCCACAGCGATGTTATGCTGCAGTTTGAAATCCCCCAGCGGCACCGCAGCCTTGTTCAGATCAGCCGCACCGTTGCAGGCAACCAGCATGAAAAGGGACATCACAACCAAAACAACACGCATCATAACATAGCCCTTTCAAGGCGGAGGAGACCGCATTTCGATACCTCAAGCCCCCGCAAGGTGCAATCATTTGCCGCCTTGGCCAAACTGCAGTTCAACCCTATCTAGAAGACAGGACCATTCGGAGGACCGCAAGATGACCGCCGCCAGCCCCCTGCCCGTACGCGTGCCCCTTGTCACAGAACCCAAAAGCATTCTCGAAAGCCTGCAAATGGCGCGGCGTAATGTGCTGAGCATTATCCCCGCTATCGCCATGACACAGCCAATGGTCTCTGGCAAAACCGGCAAGCGCTGGCATATGGTCATGGACCCCGGCGCGATCCGGCAAATCCTGCTGGACCGGCTGGAGGATTATCCAAAGTCCGTGGTCACCAAAAACCTGCTGAAACCGGCCATTGGCGAATCGCTGTTTATTGCTGAAGGGGCGCACTGGCGCTGGCAAAGACGGGCCGCTGCACCGGTGTTTTCGCACCGCAACGTGATGAACCTCTCGCCGATCATGACAGCCGCTGCAGAACGTGCGGCAGATCGGATCACCGCCGCAGGGCCACGGGCGATCAATATGCTGGACGAGATGGTCACAACGACATTTGACGTCATTGGCGATGTGACCTTTTCGGGGGGCGATACCTTTGACCGCGACAAGGTGCATGGCGCGATTGACGATTACATCGCCGAGGCGGGCAAGATCAGCCTGTTTGACATACTCGGCCTGCCAGACTGGATCCCGCGCCCCGGCAGGGTGATGTCGGGCAAGGCGCTCAAGGAAATGAAAGCCCTGGCAGACCATGCCATCGTAGAGCGGGCACATCGCGGCCATGACGGCACACCGGATTTGCTCGACCTGCTGCTTGACGGGATCGACCCTGAGACAAAGCGCCAGATGTCCACCAGCGAACTGCGCGACAACCTGCTGACCTTTATTGTGGCGGGGCATGAAACCACTGCCCTGACCCTGGCCTGGGCGATGTATCTGGTTGGGTTTGACCAAAAGGTGCAAGACCGCGCCCGCGCCGAGGCACAAAGTGTTTTGAACGGCCGCGCCTGCACCGGCGATGATGTGGAGAAATTGCCATTCATCCGCATGATCATTGACGAAGCCCTGCGCATGTACCCCGCCGCCGGAATCATTTCGCGCACCGCCCAAAAGGCCGATACCCTCTGCGACCGCGAGATCAAACCAGGCGATACGGTGATGATCCCGATCTATGCACTTGGGCGGCACCAGATGCTGTGGGACGATCCGGACAGTTTCCGCCCAGAAAGATTTGCCGACCGCAAGGCGATTGACCGCTATGCCTATCTGCCCTTTGGCGACGGGCCACGCATCTGCATCGGAGCCTCCTTTGCCCTTCAGGAGGCAGTGATCATTTTGGCGACCTTGCTGTCACGGTTTGAGTTCACGCCTGTGGCTGGCAAAGACCCCGAACCGGTGATGATCCTGACACTGCGCCCGGAAGGCGGCGTCTGGATGACAGCCAAGCCGCTCTAATCCGGCGGCGGCGTTTTCTTCAGTCAAAACGGTACGGATCGTTCGGGTCAGGCCTACCGCTCGGCTCATTTGCAGATGTTTTGCAGCGCCGCCCAATCCTCATCGGGCATTGACGGGCCGTAGGCCGCATCCGGATCGACCGCTGCCCGCGCCGCGCGAATGCGATCCCCCATCGCCGGGTGGGTCAGGAAATGCGCGGCCACGCCGCTGCGGTCTCCATGCTCGCCCTGCAGGTTCTCAAACATCCGCCCCAATGCCGCCGGGCTGATCCCCGCATCCTCCAACGCCTCATGTGCAAATTCATCCGCAGCGGTTTCTGCAGCTTGGGAATACTGGGCGGCAATCAACCGTTCCGTCAGGAACAACACCGCCGCCCCGCCCGCAAAATCTCCGAACAAAAGTCCCAGCACCCCAATAGACCCGGCAGAGCGCAAAGCATGGCGCGTCGGGTCGCGGCTGTTCACATGGCCAATTTCATGCGCGACAACGGCGGCCACTTCATCAGGGCCATCTGCGGCCTCGATCAAACCCCGAAACAGCACGACATAGCCGCCCGGCAAGGCGAAGGCATTGACCATCTCGTGATCAAGAACGGCAATCGTCACGTCCTGCCGAAATGCGCGATCGCCGCTGAGCTTGGCAACCAGTTTGTTCAATGCCGTGGTGCCAACCTCAGAAGTACAAACCTCAATCGGGCTGAGCCCGGTGTCATCAAGCGCCTCTCGGATATGGCCAAAGGTCGCCTCGCCCAGCGCCTTTTCCCCGTCAACCGGGATGAACTTCGCCATGTTATCCGCAAGCAACGGCACCAGCACAAAGATTTGCAAAGCCACGGCAGCCACGGCAGCAAAAGCCCATTTGATCAACCGCCCGCGCCCTTTTGGCGGCGCACGGCGCGTGGCCTGTGGCAGCGCGGACAGCAAAAACGGATTGGGCGATACAAGCCGCGCCAAAGGATCGCCCGTCCAGCGCAGAACATATTGCGCCCGGCCCGAAATGTCCGGCAAGGCGCGGACCTCAGTCAAAGGCCATTCCACCACCTGCCCGTCGTCCAGCGTGATCTCAAGCAGGCTCTGCCCCTGTGTCAGCGCCAGTGTCACCTCCCGCGGCTGCGGCACATCCCCGTCGAAATAGCTGGCTCCGGTGGCATCCATCGCACGGGTTGCCAAAACATCGGTCATATCGCGGCCCCCAGATCAAGGGCTTCGGCAAAGCCTTCGGCCTCGGCAAAATCATCGCGGGCGCGTTGGCTGATATGATCCAGACCGTGATAATCCGGCAACCGTGTGGTCAGCGCCATATGCCGCATGATCGGGAAGGTCACAAAGGTGTTGTAGAGCACGCCCCAAAGCAAAAACGCAGACAGATAGAGCATCCCCATCAGCACCACCGCCACCCAGCGCGGCCAATCTCCGACCGCCGAAATGCCGCCTAATCCGAACCATGCCAGAAAACTGTCAAAGCCAAGCATCGCCGCGCCTATGAGGATCACCGCAAGGATCGCAACCGTCAGCACAAGATACGACAGGAAAACGCCCAAAACGTAAATCATCGCTATGCGCGGCGGCTTAAGATCAGAATAGAAGGTGATCCCGGGCGCGGTCTTGTAATTGGCCAGGATACGTTTGGCCGCCCACCGGTAATGAACAGCGCCATACATCAAGCCGAGAGCGCAGAGAACAAACAGCCACAGGCGTTCAGGATCGGCAAGAGCCGGCAATTCGGCATCGTCGTCAAACAAACCGTTCCAGCCTTCTGTTACAAGCTCGGCGAATGTTGTTTGTGGGAATACAGGTGCAAGCCAAATAATCCAGACCGTCAGGACAACCGTCAGTGCCAAGGACACTCCAATAGGCACCGCCGCACGATACAGCATTGTCCAATGCCCACCCTGCATCAGCCGGGCCGACCCAAAGAACGTTCTGTCAGTGCGGTATTTCTCAAGCCAGAAGGTCATGCGCGGCCACAAGACGCCCAAGGTACAAATCGTGATGGCCCAATGCACCAAGGCCCGCCATGCATAGCCCCATGCGCCTTTCTCCAGGCCGAACCGCACACCGCGCCAGCGGGTGCGGCCCAGAACATATCGCCGCGCCCGATACCGGGCATAAAACCAAAGCGGGATCACCCCGGCAAAGCTGGCCAGATACCCGACCCATGACGAATTGAAGACCGAGAAACTGACAAACATCAGCAGCAGATTCACGATGCCGATGTAGAAAGTCAGAATCACCACTGCGATAAAGAACCCCAGAAGCTTTTCAATCGGATCGCCCACATATTCCATCGGATTGCCGCCCGGCCGGATCGCGGACCAATACCAGCGGCGCAGGCGGGTTTTCATCCAGAACCGGTAGATGCCCAATGTGATGACTGTCAGAAACCCGGTCTTGAGCGCCAGCCAGAACAGCGCCCAGCGGCTGCCGACAAATTCCACCTTCATCCAGCCCGGTGCCTTGGCGGCAATCGGTGTGGTGGGCGCGGTCGGCGGTGTCCCCCAAGGGCCAGCATTGGAGGAACGGTCAGTCATCTGGCGTGCCCGGATCAGGTAAACGTGTTGTCACGAGGAAAACCGCGCGGCGCCATGCGCCCGGCACTGGCCCGTTTGCCCGACCATTCGGTCAGATCCGTTTCAGTGCGCGTGCGCCCGGCAGGGTCAAGCCAGCTGAGCCCCTGTGCACTGTCAAAGGTGGTGGCATCGGAAAGCCCGCCGTCCTTGTACTTTTGCAGCCGCACCCCTTTGCCGCGACCCATCTCGGGCAGTTCATCCACCCCAAAGACCAGCACTTTGCGGTTCTCGCCAACGGTCGCGACCATATCGCCATCGACCTCATGGCAAATCAACGCCGTGACATCGCCGCGCACGTTGAGCACCTGTTTGCCACTGCGCGTCTGCGCCACCACATCATTTTCGGGGACAATAAATCCATCCCCGGCACTGGAAGCCACCAGCAGCTTGCGATCCGGACGGTGGATAAACAGCCGGACGATCTGCACTTCATTGGGCAGATCGACCATCAGGCGCAAAGGCTCGCCCATGCCGCGCCCGCCCGGCAAGGCGCTGGCAGAGACAGTGTAGAACCTCCCGTTTGAGCCAAAGACCAACAAACGATCCGTGGTTTCCGCATGGAAGATAAACCGCGGCCCGTCGCCATCCTTGAACTTCAACTCGCGGGTCAGGTCGATGTGACCGGTCATTGCGCGAATCCAGCCCATCTCGGAACAGACCACCGTGATCGGCTCACGGTCGATCATCGCCTCGATTGGCACCTCTTCGATCTCGCCTGCCTCGGCAAATGTGGTGCGGCGCGCGCCGCCAGCGTAGTCCTTGCCAAATTGCTTTTTCGTGGCCCGCAACTGATCTGTGATCGTGGTCCATTGCAGGTCTTCGCTTTCCAGCAGGTCTTCAAGGCCCGCGCGTTCTTCCATCAGTGCAGATTGCTCGCGCAGCAATTCCAACTCTTCCAAGCGGCGCAGGGACCGCAGACGCATGTTCAGGATCGCATCCGCCTGAACCTCGCTCAGCTCCCCCTCTCCGGGTGCAGGCGACACATAGTCGGCCTCATTCATCGCGCGGACGTGGGTCTTGCCCCAATCCTCCCGCATCAGGGCTGCTTTGGGATCGTCGTCGTAACGGATAATATCAATAACCCGGTCAAGGTTGAGGAAGGCCACGATAAAGCCTTCGAGCACCTCAAGACGGTGGTCGATCTTCTCCATTCTATGGACAGAGCGCCGCTGCAACACCTCGCGCCGGTGGTCAACAAAGGCGCGCAGCACCTCTTTCATCGAGCAGACCTTGGGTGTGACCCCGTCGATCAGCACATTCATGTTCAATGAGAACCGGACCTCAAGATCCGAGTGGCGGTACATCATGCCCATCAGAACCTCTGGATCGACATTCTTGGACCGTGGCTCAAGGATCATCCGGATGTCATCGGCAGATTCGTCGCGCACATCGGCAAGGATCGGGATCTTCTTGGTCTGGATCGCCTCGGCAATCTTTTCGATCAGTTTCGACTTTTGCACCTGATAGGGGATCTCGGTGACAACGATCTGCCACTGCCCGCGCCCCAGATCTTCGACCTCGTAGCGGCAGCGCAGCCGGAAACCGCCCTTGCCCGTACGATAGGCCGTCGCGATGTTTTCTGGCGGCTCCACAATGATGCCACCGGTCGGGAAATCCGGCCCCGGCACGTATTTCAACAGCGTATCATCCCGGGCGTCGGGTGTTTTGATCAGATGGATGCAGGCGTCACACAATTCTGAGATATTGTGCGGCGGAATATTCGTCGCCATGCCAACGGCAATGCCGCTGGAACCATTGGCCAACAGATTGGGGAATTGGGCGGGCAAGACCACGGGTTCGGTCAGGGTGCCGTCATAATTCTCCCGAAAATCAACGGCGTTCTCGGTCAACCCATCCAACATCGCCTCTGCGACGGCGGTCATTCGGGCTTCGGTATACCGGCTGGCGGCGGGGTTATCGCCGTCAATATTGCCAAAGTTCCCCTGCCCATCGACCAGCGGATAGCGAACGTTGAAATCCTGCGCCAGACGCGCCATCGCGTCATAGATCGCCGCATCCCCATGGGGGTGATAGTTGCCCATCACATCGCCCGAGATTTTGGCCGATTTTCGGAAACCGCCGTTGGAGGCCAGCCGCAATTCCCGCATCGCATAGAGAATCCGGCGGTGTACCGGCTTGAGCCCGTCCCGCGCATCCGGCAAGGCCCGGTGCATGATCGTGCTCAGCGCATAGGTCAAATACCGTTCACCCAGCGCGCGGCGCAGGGGTTCGGACAGATTATGCGGGTCCATGCTGGGGGGATCGGTCACGTCAGACATAGATGTTGTGTAGCCAAGGGGGGCGGATGCAGCAAGCGCATCATTGGCCGCGAAAGCAAAACACACGTGCAAATTGCGACAGATTTACCACGGGGAGAGGTCGATATCATTTCCCCTCCCGGTGAATCGTTAAATTTGGTATTGAACTTTTGGGGGGAGTTTGACGTTAAACTCCAAACAGCTGCACTTTCGGGGTTCTTGTCATGTTTCGGTTTATGTTGGTTTCTTTCGGCTTTATGGGATGGGCGTTCTATGAGATGAGCGGCGGCTCGGATTTTGATCCGATTGCGACCCGCATGGCGCGTATTGAGCCCGCAGCCGAAACTCCATTCGATACTCCGGCCATCCCCAACGATCAGGTGGTCCTTGCCTCTGCCTCCACCGACATTGTGGATACCGACCCTTTTGCAAACGACACGGTCACACGCGTTTCGCTGAACCTGACCAGCCTGCAAGATGCGCTTGGTCAATCGGGCGATGCGGCGGTTGTGGCCCCGGCTGTACAAACGGTTGATCCGGCGGTTGTGCCAACCAACGTCGCAATCACCACGTCATCTGCGGACACGCCTGCCATTATCCCAAGCCTGATCGTGCAAGACGATACTGCGACGGACAACGCCACCCCTGCAGCGCTGATCTCCGAGGCCGGCCTCGATATCCGCACCGTATCCGGCAACCGCGTCAATGTGCGTGGCGGGCCAAGCACGAATTTCTCGGTGGTCAGCAAACTGGTGCGCGGTGACGCCGTCGAGATCCTCGAAGACAACGGGAATGGCTGGGTCAAGATGCGCTCGGTCCTGACGGGCGAAGAAGGCTGGATGGCCGACTTCCTGCTGTCTGAAAGCTGATACGATATTGCCAATCTGAGCATCGCACGTCATGAAAGGCCTCCGCTCCGGAGGCCTTTTTATGTCTGAACGCACTATCCTCATCACCGGCTGCTCCAGTGGTATTGGCTATGCCGCCGCGAAAACCTTGCGCGAACGCGGCTGGCGCGTGTTTGCTGCCTGTCGCAAGCAAGAAGACTGTGACCGCCTGCGCGGAGAAGGGTTTGATGCACCGCGCCTCGATTATCAGGACGAGGACAGCATCAAAACCGCGCTGGATGAGGTGCTCGGGGCGACTGGTGGCACTTTGGACGCTCTGTTCAACAATGGTGCCTATGCGATCCCCGGCGCGGTGGAAGACCTGCCAACGGAGGCACTTCGCGATATTTTTGAGAGCAATTTTTTCGGCTGGCATAGCCTGACGCGGGCTGTTCTGCCCGTGATGCGGGCGCAGGGGCATGGCCGGATTGTGCAATGCTCTTCGGTTTTGGGCCTGATCACAATGCCCTGGCGCGGCGCCTACAACGCCAGTAAATTTGCCCTCGAAGGGCTGACAGACACCTTGCGCATGGAAATGCGTGACACGGGCATTGACGTGGTGCTGATTGAACCGGGGCCAATCACCTCTGCTTTCCGGGCCAACTCGATCATTCAATTCGAACGTTGGATTGATTGGAAGAATGCCCCCCGGGCCGCGCAATATGAGACGCAACTGCGCCCGCGCCTCTACGATTCAGTGAAAAAGACCACGTTTGAGCTTGGCCCCGAAGCCGTGGTGGACAAGCTGATCCATGCCCTCGAAGCGCCCCGCCCCCGCCCGCGCTATTACGTCACAGTTCCCACCTATTTCTCCGGTTTCATGCGGCGTTTGCTGCCCACGCGCCTGCTCGACAAGGTCATGGGCGGCTGAAAAAACTTGCGCAAAGATTGTGGCCCGCTACATCACCATAGAACCCGAAAGGATTGGCCATGCCCTCTGACCCGCTATTTATCATCGTGATTCTCGCCGTGCTGGCGGTTGCCGTTGTTCTGCTGATCGGGCTTGGCGGTTTTGCCGGCGGCGGGGCGTTCAACAAGCGTAACGGCAACAAGATCATGCGCCTGCGCATCATCGCCCAGTTTGTCGCGGTACTGCTGATCCTCGGCTATATCTATCTTCGCAAGGACGCAGGCTGATGGTTGTTCTCAATAAGATTTACACGCGCACCGGCGATGCAGGTGCAACTGCGCTTGGCAACGGCGCACGGGTTGCCAAGCATAACGCACGGGTTGAGGCATATGGCACCAGCGATGAGCTGAACTGCTTTGTCGGCGTGGCCCGGCTTGAGGCCAGCGGCGAAACCGATGATGCATTGTCGCGCATCCAAAATGATTTGTTCGATCTGGGTGCCGATCTTTGCCGCCCCGATATGGAGGCCGACAAAGAAGCAGAATACCCGCCGCTGCGCATGACGGCAGAACAGGTCGACCGCCTTGAGGCGGAGATCGATATCATGAACGCCGAACTGGACCCCCTGCGCAGCTTTATTCTGCCCGGTGGCACTACATTGGCCGCGCAATTGCATGTTTGCCGCACCGTGGCGCGCCGCGCCGAACGGCTGGCTGTTTTGTTGTCAGAGCAAGAACCCATCAATCCTGTTGCAGTGAAATACCTCAACCGGCTCAGCGATTGGTTCTTTGTCGCGGCACGTATGGCCAACAACGGCGGCAAGGACGACGTGCTTTGGGTGCCGGGCGCCAACCGCTGAGCTTGGGACAGATCATGCCCGAACAAACAGGTAATCCAGCCCGGCCAATGCATCCCGCCTGACATAGGACCAAGGCCACGCCGCGAACAGCTGGTCCCAAATCACCCTGACTTCGAAACATCCCGATTTTTGAAACAATTCGGAAAAGTTTTGCCAAGCTGAGGCGCTAACATAAAAAACGCGGCGTACTTAATGCCGCAATTGCCGATTTTGCCCTGTTTCGGTTGTAAACCTTTCGCTAAACCACCCGAGAGGAAGTTCAAGGATTTGCCATTGGGTGAGTCGTAATCAAGGAGAAAACGCTCATGAAGGTACTCGTGCCGGTCAAGCGCGTGATTGACTACAACGTGAAAGTGCGCGTCAAAGCGGACGGATCGGGTGTTGATCTAGCCAACGTAAAAATGTCGATGAACCCGTTTGACGAGATTTCCGTCGAACAGGCGATCCGTCTGAAAGAAGCCGGTCAGGCGGATGAAGTGGTTGTTGTATCCATTGGCGTCAAGCAGGCGCAGGAAACACTGCGTACCGCGCTGGCCATGGGCGCAGATCGCGCCATTCTGGTTGTGGCTTCTGACGATGTACACAATGACATCGAACCGCTGGCCGTGGCCAAGATCCTCAAAGCGATCGTGGACGAAGAACAGCCCGGTCTGGTTCTGACAGGTAAGCAGGCGATCGACAACGACATGAACGCCACCGGCCAGATGCTTTCTGCGCTGCTGGGTTGGTCGCAGGGTGCATTTGCCTCCGAGATCAATATCGACGGCGACAACGCCGTTGTGACCCGCGAAGTGGACGGCGGTCTTCAGACCATCAAGGTGTCCATGCCAACGGTCATCACCGTTGACCTGCGCCTGAACGAGCCACGCTATGCCTCGCTTCCGAACATCATGAAGGCCAAGAAAAAGCCGCTGGAAGAAAAGACAGCCGCTGACTACGGCGTTGACGTGTCCAACCGTCTGGAAATCGTAAAAACAGTTGAGCCAGAAGAGCGTGCCGCCGGTATCAAGGTGGGCTCCGTGGATGAGCTGGTCGAGAAACTCAAAGAAGCGGGGGCTGTGTAATGGCTGTTCTACTCCTTGCAGAAGTAACCGATGGCGAACTGGCGATGGACGCAACGGCCAAGGCCGTGACCGCTGCCAAGCAATTGGGTGATGTAACTGTTCTGGCCGCCGGTGGCTCTGCCGCCGCGGCGGGCGATGCGGCAGCCAAAATTGACGGTGTTGCCAAGGTTCTGGTTGCGGAAGATGCCTCGCTGGGTCACCGCCTTGCGGAAGCCACAGCAGCATTGATCGTGTCTCTGGCGGGTGATTACGATCACATCGTTGCGCCAGCTACCACAGACGCCAAGAACGTGATGCCACGTGTTGCGGCGCTCTTGGATGTGCAGATCATCTCTGACGCCTCCGGCGTTGTGGACGCAGACACCTTCGAGCGTCCGATCTATGCGGGCAACGCAATCCAGACCGTCAAATCCACTGATGCCAAAAAGGTCATCACTTTCCGGACCGCGACATTTGACGCGGCTGGCGAAGGTGGCTCTGCATCTGTTGAAACAATTGGCGCGGCGGCAAACCCCGGTCTGTCTGAATGGGTCGAAGACAAGGTCGCCGAATCCGATCGCCCAGAGCTGACGTCGGCTGGCGTTGTTGTTTCCGGCGGTCGCGGTGTCGGCTCCGAAGATGACTTTGCCCTGATCGAAAAACTGGCTGACAAGCTGGGTGCCGCCGTTGGCGCATCCCGTGCGGCGGTTGACAGCGGCTATGCCCCGAACGACTGGCAGGTTGGCCAAACCGGCAAAGTTGTTGCACCTGATCTTTATGTTGCTGTTGGCATCTCCGGTGCGATCCAGCACCTTGCCGGTATGAAAGACAGCAAAATCATCGTCGCAATCAACAAAGACGAAGAAGCACCGATTTTCCAGGTTGCTGATTTTGGTCTGGTTGCCGACCTGTTCGAGGCCGTGCCCGAATTGATCGAAAAACTCTGATTGTCAGAGGTTCTCTTCTGAGCAACCGACAAACGGCCCGCCCTCACCGGCGGGCCGTTTTGCGTCAAAGGATCCTGTGCAGGGCTGACACCACTGCGTCCGCGGCCTCGATATGCGCCTGTTGGCCCAACATTTCTTCTGCGGCCATGGCCTCCATCTCGGCAAATATCATCCCTTCGGTTCCCATCACCCGCGCACGGGGGGAGGCAACAACCTCAACCACATGTGTGGCATGACCGGCAATCTCGTCCATCATCTGGCGCGTGATGAAAAGCGGATCATTCCCAATGGAGTGCGGCGGGCCACGCCCGGCATCCCTTGGCTTGTGCTCCGAAAACCAAAGCAGAACGGATTTGCCTCTGACCTGGCTCAACATCAACCGCATCCGCGCAAGCCAGGCTTGCTGCAACTCTTGCAAGACCGTCGCAAAACGATCTGGCGACACCTCAAGCAGCTTGCTCAACATATGTTTGGTAAAGTGGAAATCGGCAAAATCCACCTCGCGGTATATCGTCGCCAAAAGCGATGAGGCAGAGACAAACCGATCATTGCGCCTTGGATGCACAGCATAGAACCGATTGGTCATATTCTGCGCGCCCAGCACCTGTATCACCGCAACATCCGCCTGCGCTGCAGCGCCCAAAATGAACGGATCATTCACAAAAACGTCGATCCCGGCATTTGGCACACCAAAATTCGCGGCAGTTTTGCCAAACTCCTCTTCCACCAAAACAGGAAACGGTTTGGCGAGGAATTTTCCATAGGTTTCCGTCCCACCGATAAACGCGATATAGGGCTCGTCCAAACTTCGTTTCGGTCCCCGAAACAGCAACTTCGAATTGCCATAGCGGCACGGAAGATAATCAAGGGCCCCCAGCCCTAATGCATCAATGGTCATCACACCCACCTTGTTTCATTCACCCAGACACAACATGCAGCTGCTATTCCTGCGATTCGCTTAACGGGTGAATTTGCCACGCTTTTTGGACAAACCCTGCCCTTGCGACTGCCCCCCACCGCGCCTTATTGTAGGGGCAGGCAGAAAAGGACATTCCATGGACATCCAATCAATCGGCATCGTCGGCGCAGGCCAGATGGGCAACGGCATCGCGCATGTGATGGCTCTGGCCGGCTACGACGTGCTTGTCACCGATGTGAGCGCGGAGGCGCTCAAAAATGCCATGGAAATCATCGAAGGCAATCTTGGCCGACAGGTGGGCCGGGGCAAAGTGTCGGAGGCCGATGCCAATGCCGCCATGGCCCGGATCAAAACAACCCAAACCCTCACCGATCTGGGGCAAAGCGATCTGATCATTGAGGCCGCCACCGAACGCGAGACAGTCAAGCAAGCCATTTTCGAAGATCTGCTGCCGCATCTGAAGCCAGAGACAATCCTGACCTCGAACACCTCCTCGATTTCCATCACCCGCCTGGCCAGCCGCACCGACCGCCCGGAAAAATTCATGGGCTTCCACTTCATGAATCCGGTCCCGGTGATGCAATTGGTCGAATTGATCCGCGGCATCGCCACGGACACCGAAACCTATGACGCCTGCAAGGCCGTGGTGGACCGGCTTGGCAAAACCGCCGCTTCCGCCGAAGACTTCCCGGCCTTCATTGTGAACCGCATCCTGATGCCGATGATCAACGAGGCGGTTTACACCCTGTACGAAGGGGTCGGATCGGTGCAATCGATCGACAGCTCCATGAAACTGGGCGCCAACCATCCCATGGGCCCGCTTGAACTGGCAGACTTCATCGGCCTCGACACCTGTCTTGCGATTATGAATGTGCTGCACGACGGTCTGGCCGACACGAAATACCGCCCCTGCCCCCTGCTCACCAAATATGTTGAGGCCGGATGGCTGGGCCGCAAAACCAACCGCGGCTTCTACGACTACCGAGGCGACGTGCCCGTACCCACCAGATAGGGCAGACGGCCTTTGCCCCTTTTTGGCTCTAAATATTCCGGGGAGCTTGAGGGGCTGGCCCCTCAATCCGACCTGTCAGACAAACTCAACCGTCCAATATGCGCCCGGCACAACAGTTAGCCTGAACGCTGTAGTCAGTCCGTCAAACCAAGGGTCTGCTCGCGCAGCCACGCCATGAATCCGCGCGGATCATCTGCGCGGGCGTCGATTTCTTCTTGCGGGATAGGATGGCCGACAATAGGCGCTTGGGGTTTGTCACAACTGTGCACAATCTCATGCAACAAAAGACCCTGCCGCAACATCGGACTGACCTTGTTTGCGATCTGATAGGCGCGGCTGTTCTGTCCGGGGAATTTCATCGGAACCACCGTGGCGCCCGACCTGCGGATCATCTTGGCGGTAAAGACATTCCACTCCGCTTCCACCGCTGGCCCCCACCATGTTTCTGATGAGGCGACCACACCCGATGGGAACAGGGCCACGACACCGCCCTCTTTCAAATGCGCCATCGCCTTGGCCCGCATCTCAACGCCTTTGCGCTGCGCATCAGGATCATGGGGAAACGGCACCGGGATCATGTAGCTGCCCGCGACCTCATCAATTGAAGTCAGCAACGACCGCGTCAGAATACGATAGTCGGGGCGCACACGGCCAATCAGATCGGCAAAGATCATCCCGTCCACCATACCGTGCGGATGGTTGGCCACCACAATCACGGGGCCGGTCTTGGGAATGCGATCCAGTTGCGCCTGAGGGGTCAACAAATCAATGCCCATCGTATCAAGAGCGGCCCGCCAGAACGGTTGCCCTGACGGGGTGCCGCGCTTTTCAAACTGCTTGATCATGCGCAAGATCTTCAGCTTGCCGGTAAACAGCTCGATAATGCTGATGATCCGCGATTTGACCGGATCATCAAAAGTCGAGGCATAAGAAAGACTGCGGCGGTCATAGGTGACAAATGACACTTCGCCCGCTTCAGGCGTGCCTGTTTCAGCCGCGTCTGATGTTTGCAGATCTTTCACCAAGACATGTCACCCTTTTCCGGTCGCCTGAAATGCTCAGAAACCTTCGCCGAACTTGTCCGCCACCAACGCCTTCAGCGCCTCAGCAAGGGCATCTGCATCCGGTCCGGTGGTTTGGATGTCAATCGTGCTGCCCCGCGACGCGGCCAACATCAACAATCCCATGATGCTGTCGCCACAAGCGGTCATGCCATCCTTGCTGACATCAGCGCGGGCGTCAAATGCCTCAACCACTTCAACAAGTTTGGCCGAGGCGCGGGCGTGCAAACCCTTTTCGTTCACGATTTTTAGGGAAAATTCGGGCATAAATTTGGGCCTTCTAACCTGCGCTCACATTTTGGCTGTCGATATACTTCTTACCAGCATCAAGCGCGGCGCGCACCGCATCGGGCACATCCATCTGGCGGGATTTGGCCAGTTTGATCAACATCGGCAGGTTGGCACCATAGAGAATGCGCCGGTTCTCTGGACGGCACGCCAAAAGCGACAGGTTCGATGGCGATCCGCCAAACAGATCCGTCACGATCACAACGCCTGCACCCTGGTCAACCTCGTCAGCGGCGGCGCAGATCTCGGATTCCTTGGCACTGCGATCATGGTCAGCGTGGATCGAGATCGCCCGGACCCCATTTTGCGAGCCAACAACATGTTCAATCGCGGCAAGGTATTCCCCCGCCAGTCCGCCATGTGCGACTATCACAATTCCGATCACGTCGATGTCTCTTTCCGGTCCTGACGATCCAACTCGCGGTGTCTTATTGACACTTGCCAACCCTCCTGTGCAAGGCGCAAAGCATGATCTTCTGCCAACGTCACCGACCGATGCTGCCCGCCGGTACACCCAAAGGCGATTGAAATGTGTGACTTTCCCTCATCCTGAGAAGCAGGCAGAATCATCTGGCACAATTCAAAGACCTTCTCCGAGAAACTCGCAAAGCGCGGATCACTCCTGACATAGCCTGCAACCGCATCATCCGTGCCATTCAATCCCCGAAGGCTTTCGTCCCAGAACGGGTTGCGTAGAAAGCGGCAATCGAACACCAAATCCACACTGCGCGGCAGCCCCCGCTTGTAGGAAAAAGACTGCACAGAGATGCTCAGGTCATGCTTGCCGCCGGGCGCAAACCAATGCTCCACCTCCGCACGCAGCTCATGCACGTTCAGCTGGCTGGTGTCGATCAGAACGTCGGCCCGGGTCCGAAGCGGGCGCAGCAACAGCTGTTCGCGTTCAATGCCTGCGGCAGGGCTGTCTTCGGGGGCGAGCGGGTGCCTGCGGCGGGTTTCCGAAAACCGACGAAGCAGCACATCTGTGTCACAGTCGAGATAAAACAATTCGACCTTCAAATCGCTGCGGGCCGACAGTTCGCCCAACAGATCAAGAATGGCATCGGTCGAAAAATCACGGTTCCGCGCATCTATGCCCAAGGCCATCGGGTGGTCCTGTTCCGGGCTGGACAGCAGGGCAGGTAAAAGCCGAAGTGGCAGGTTGTCGATGGCCTCAAAGCCCGCGTCCTCAAGCACATTCAACGCCGAGGACCGGCCTGCGCCGGACGGTCCGGTCACGAGCACGATGCGGCGCTGTGGCCCTTCAACGGGGGTCATTGAGGCGTTGTCATTGGGGATCATGATCGAAGATTTATACTTCGCCGGAGGGAAAGCAAGATAGCTGCGGCAAAATGCGGCCCGTCAACACGGCGCAGACAGGGCAAGGGGATGTCCAGCACTTCGATACTGACAGGATCAGGCAATCGCTGTGCGCTATGCTGCCCCATATCAACGGCCAATACCACTTGTGCGGAATGCTCATAGGGCACGTTCAGAATACCGACGCCTCGTGCCTCGATCTTGCCTGCGATTGCGTCTGGCGCAGATGCGGTGACGGTCTTTGCATCGGATGTGAGGAGCGTTCGGTCATCCGCCACCAGAACCGCCCCAAGCGCGATCAGTTGAAGCGCCAGCGCGGATTTTCCGGTTCCCGATGCACCAAGGATGAGTGCCCCATGCCCATCCAGACTGACGGTTGTGGCATGCAGGGTCTCGGTCAGCGGTGCCATACCGTCATCATCGCCTTCTGATCAGGTTGGCAGGCCCACAACAAACCGGGCGCCCAGTGGTTCTGATGTGATGTCGGCCTCGGTCGGGCGAATATTCTCGGCCCAGATCACACCGCCATGCGCTTCCACGATTTGCTTGGAAATCGCCAGACCCAGACCAGAGTTGTTGCCAAAATGCTCGACCGGCCGTTCGGAATAGAACCGCTTGAAAATCTTGGACAGAGCCTGATCCGGAATACCGGGGCCAGTGTCCTCGACGACGACAAGAACGCGGTTCTCACGCTTGCGCGCCCAAACCCGGATAGCATCGCCATCTTCGCAAAACGAAATGGCGTTTGTGATCAAATTCACAAAGACCTGCGCCAAACGGGCCTCTAGCCCGTGAACGAGAATCGGGTTGGCCGGCAGATCGGTGATGAAATCAATGCCTTTGCTCTTGGCATCCTCGCCCAGGTACTGGCTCAGGTTGCCAACCATATTGAGCAGATCGAACTGTTCTTCTTCTTCTTTGACCAGTTCTGAATCCAGACGCGATGCGTTCGAAATGTCGCTCACCAGACGGTCAAGGCGCCGCACGTCGTGATCAATCACATCCAGCAGTTTCTCGCGCTGATCTTCACGCTTGATCATCCGCAGCGTGCCAACAGCGGAGCGCAGCGAAGCCAGTGGGTTCTTGATCTCATGCGCCACATCGGCTGCAAATTGTTCGTTGCCGTCAATCCGGTTGTAGAGTGCCGAAACCATGCCGCGCAACGCGCCGGACAAGCGCCCGATCTCATCAGGCCGCGCGGTTAGGTCAGGGATCCTTATCCGCCCCGGGTTCATCTTGCGGGCATCCTTGTCACGGCCAAGCTCGGCCGCAGCGGCCAGATCAGCCAGTGGATTGGCAATGGTTGACGCCAAAACAAGGCTCAGACCAATGGAAACCAGTGTGGCAATCACAAACATCTGCAAGACACGTTCACGTTCACTGCGGACAAGCTTATCAATTTCACCCGCGGCGGAGGCAATTGCCACAACGCCGAGCGGCTGACCGGACTGCATTATGGGGGTCAGCACCGTGAACAAGGTGTTGCCATTGGCATCAATGGTGTTCTCGATATGCGTGCCAGAGGTCAGGCTACCGGCGATCAACGGTTTGAACTGGTCTTCCAATGGCAGGGCGGCGGCATCGTCCTGACCACCGCTAAACACGCCGGACACGGCATCCCAGACGAAGGTCAGCCCGTCCGTCAGCAATGTGCGGCTGTCATCCCCTTCTGCGCCAAGTTTTTCGGCCAAGGGCAAACGCCCTTCGCTGGTGGCAATCAGTGTCTCGGTGGTGTCGAACACAAAAACATCGACGCCGCTGCGCAGATCGAGCCCCTCCAAGGTGGCCTCGACGTCAATGCCACCGCCGGTGGCAAGATCGACAACACCCCCCTCCGGCAACCGTGCCTCAATCACGTCGGCAATCAATTCCGCCTCAGACAAAAGCGAAGACGCCCGTTGAAGGGCCAGAGAATCCCGAGAAGAGTTCAGATACAAGATGCCCGCCACCAGCACATTCAACGCAATCAGGTTGAACGTGATGATCTTGCGGGTCAGCGGCGAGGTGCGCAGCGAAAACAACCCACGCCGTTCACGCCGCACGCGCAGCTCGTCCGGGGCGGATTGATCCGGGGCGACCCAATCATCGCCCAGAACAACATCTCCGTCCCGTGGGGTGGTGCTCAGGTCCCGCACAAAGTTCCTTTCGGCCAGTGCCATCGGTTCAGATCATTCTTCGTTATATCTGTAGCCGATGCCGTACAGTGTCTCAATCGCGGAGAACTCATCATCCGCGGTGCGCATCTTCTTACGCAGACGTTTGATGTGGCTGTCGATGGTGCGGTCATCCACATAGACCTGATCGTCATAGGCGACATCCATCAACTGATCGCGCGATTTTACAAAACCGGGGCGCTGCGCCAGTGCTTGGAGCAGCAGGAACTCTGTCACTGTGAGAGACACGTCCTTGCCCTTCCAGCTGACGGCGTGGCGCAGCGGATCCATCCGCAGATCGCCGCGTTCCATCACCTTGGTCTCTTCGGTCTCGCCCACCTCATCCGTGGCAACTGCGTCCTGCCGACGCAAAAGGGCGCGGATGCGTTCCACCAACAGGCGCTGGCTGAACGGTTTTTTCACGTAGTCATCTGCGCCCATCCGCAGGCCAAGAACCTCGTCAATCTCGTCATCTTTGGACGTGAGAAAGATTACTGGCATCGCAGTTTTCTGGCGCAACCGCTGGAGCAGGTCCATGCCGTCCATGCGCGGCATCTTGATATCCAGAACGGCCATATCGGGAAGGCGTTTGTTGAATGCGTCGAGTGCGGCCTGCCCGTCGTTGTAGGTTTCAACTTCAAAGCCTTCTGCTTCGAGAGTCATCGAAACAGACGTCAGGATGTTCCTGTCGTCGTCCACCAATGCAATTTTTGACATTGCCTGTTTCCTTATGCTGCTCAATTTTTAATTTTTTGTTTTGAGGCCATTGATCAACACTTTTGCCCCCCGAATCAATCTCAAACTGCGAATCAGTCCCGAAACACACCGTAATTTCGCCATAATTTGGTTAGGAATGGCTAAATTGCCGCAGTTTGCCCGATCGAACCCTGCCGCGATTTCAGGCGTTGCCCTGCGGAATTTGGGGCCTGAGGCCAAAGTTCGCCATGATGGCGCTAACTGCGGCAAAGCCGCCTGTTCATATCTTTCGCGGTCGTGTTATGAGGCGTTTCAAGGCCCTTTGAGGCCCAGGGCCAGTTGGCCCGATCAAGCCAGATAGCGCCAGTTTGCGCGCGCCTACAGGAGACATTGTATGACATTTGGACGGGTAAACCCGCAGTTCCGCCTTGAGGATCAACAGATCAACGGGCTGGGCAATGTCTATTATAACCTGATGGAACCCGCGCTGATCGAAACCGCGCTCAAGCGCGGCGAGGGCACCCTTGGCAACGGTGGCGCGTTCCTTGTTACAACAGGCAAGTTCACTGGACGTTCGCCCAAAGACAAACATGTCGTCAAGACAGACAGTGTCGCTGACAGCATTTGGTGGGAAAACAACGCGGAGATGTCGCCCGAAGGGTTTGACGCCCTATACGAAGACATGATCACCCATATGCAAGGCGGCGAGTATTTCGTTCAGGATCTGGTGGGCGGTGCAGATCCGCGGCATGCCATCAACGTGCGCATGGTCACCGAGTTGGCTTGGCATGGCCTGTTCATCCGCACCATGCTGCGCCGGCCCGAGCGTGATGCATTGGATGAATTCATCGCCGATTTCACCGTCATCAACTGCCCCAGCTTTCAGGCAGATCCGAAAAAGCACGCCTGCCGGTCCGAGACCGTGATCGCCATGAATTTTGACCGCAAGATGATCTTGATCGGCGGGACGGAATACGCAGGCGAAAACAAGAAATCCGTCTTTACCCTTCTGAACTACCTGCTGCCGGAAAAGGGCATCATGCCAATGCACTGCTCTGCCAACCATGCGACGGGCAATCCTGTGGACACAGCGGTGTTCTTTGGCCTGTCCGGGACCGGCAAGACGACACTCTCTGCCGATCCGCAGCGCACCTTGATTGGCGATGACGAACATGGCTGGTCTGACAATGGCACCTTCAACTTTGAAGGTGGCTGCTATGCCAAAACGATCAACCTCAGCGCCGAGGCAGAGCCAGAGATCTATGCGACCACCAAGAAATTCGGCACCGTCATCGAAAACATGGTCTTTGACGAAGACACCAAGGAACTGGACTTCAACGACGACAGCCTGACAGCCAACATGCGCTGCGCCTATCCGCTGCACTATATTTCAAACGCATCAGAAAAGGCTGTGGGCGGCCATCCCAAGAATATCATCATGCTGACCTGCGATGCCTTTGGCGTCTTGCCCCCCATTGCGCGGCTGACCCCGGCACAGGCGATGTATCATTTCCTGTCCGGCTTCACCTCCAAAGTGGCCGGAACAGAGCGCGGCGTGACCGAGCCGGAGCCGACCTTCTCCACCTGTTTTGGAGCGCCTTTCATGCCGCGCCGGCCGGAGGTTTACGGCAACCTGCTGCGCGAAAAGATCGCCCAACATGGCGCGACCTGCTGGTTGGTGAACACCGGCTGGACCGGCGGGGCATACGGCACCGGCTCCCGCATGCCGATCAAAGCCACACGCGCCTTGCTGACCGCCGCGCTTGAAGGGGCTCTGGCGGATGTAAAATACCGCAAGGACGCAAACTTCGGTTTTGAAGTACCCGTATCTGTAGACGGTGTCCCTGACATCCTGCTGGATCCGCGCCGCACATGGGACAATGCTGAAGCCTACGACCGTCAAGCGACCAAGCTGGTCAATATGTTCTCCGAAAACTTTGCACAGTATCTGCCCTTCATCGATGATGATGTGAAAGCCGCCGCTATCGGCTGATCTGCAGAACAAAAAAGAAAAAGAGCCGCAGAAACCTGCGGCTCTTTTTCTTTTTGCCAAAGGATAGTCAGGTCAGGCCGCTTCCATAACCAGATCTTCGACAGGAATATCCAGCAAGAACCGCGCGTCTTCCTGGCTGAGCCAGGTCAGGAACGCCTCGATCGGCACATCGCGGCCAGCGATCTGCCATTTCAATGCGTTCGGTTCGTTGTGCATATAGCCCATCCGCTCAGAGAACCCTTTGAACGCTACGGTGCGCAACATAAAGCCGAACATGAAGTCAGGATTCCAACGGCGCGTCACCTCAAGCAGGCCTGTACGCGCCAGAACCGTCGACAAACCAGAGCCGCGATACTTGCCCTTCTCGGGGGCCATCCAAACTTCGCCATGATAAACAACGTTGCCTACAATACGGTGGGAGCCCGGCGTCGCGCGAAACCGCGACCGCTCAAGGTTGACACCCGGAATTGGCGGCGGGAAATCCCGGAACCGGCTAAGCAGATGATTGGCCAGTGTTTTTCCGCGCAAAGGCACCTTCTTCGCCGCTTGGGTGTGGATCAATTCGCCCTCTTTGCTCCGCCCAATCAGCCAAAAGGCATTCTTCTTCGACAGATCATGCATTTCGTAATTGAAAGGCGCGCCGAGATTCTGAACCTTGCGTTCTTCTGAAATAATCCGGCTGTATTCCTCGAAATCACTACCAATTGTGACTTCGACCCCGTGAGCCCGCAATACATTGCGACTGGTCGCGATAAACGGCGCCGCGTCCTGAGGGAATTGGATCGTCATACTCTGTCTCCTTTGGCCTATTGTTTCTCACACTAGTACAAACAGCAAAAAAACACCCGATAATTGAATCGGATGGCCAAAGTTGTTGAGATATGATGTTATTTTCCGGAAATTCCCCTTTCGAATACGGCATCTTCGGGATCGAACGCGATGGGCGTAACGGGGTCTAGTGATTCGATCAGCGACGGGTCGAGCCCGCTGATCCGGACCTGATCCACTGGCAGAATCAGCGACATAACCGCCGGTGATCCATCCGGAAAGAACCCGCTGAGAATCAATCTTTGGTAGGCAACAGGGGCAAGCGAATCGCTTGGAAGGCGCGGCATTCGTGTAAAAACGTGGTCCAAACGCGCAGTTTGGGTGGCTTCAACCTCGTGGAACGCCTCGTAAATCAGGTAGGAAAACTCCTCACCGGCAGGCATTTGACTGATCGGGCGGCCAATACTTGAGCGGGCATAGTCCTGTCCGAACCAATTCACATAGACCGATTTTTGGCCAAATTCGACGCAGATCCACGCCCCTTCGGTCTGCCGATAGATGATCAGATAGGGACGGACATGTGCAAATTGCGGGCTCTCAATTTCGCCCGCAGACATCGCCCAAGCACGAAATGTTTCGCGCAACAGCAAGGACGGGTCTTTCCAAATGCGGCCGATGGGTTGCTGTTCTTGATAGAAATCCCACTTTCCAACATGCGCCTTGAGAAGCTGCAAATGACCAACAGAACTGACCTGCCCGCGCAGCCAAGTGGTCCCGCGGGCCAATAAATCCTTGGCTCCCGGCAGTGCGGCCTCTCCTGCGGCGGTCAATTGGTAGCGGCGGTCATCGACGAAGAAAAGCTGCGCACCCATCTGTTCTTCGAGCGTAGAGATGTGCCGCCTGACAGTCTGCCGCGTGCTGTCGAGCTCTTTCACGGCATGAGACAGGTTCAGCGTCGCAGCTAGGGTTACGAAAGACCGTATCATTTCAAACAAGAGCGCCGGTGGCGGAGGAGGCGCGTCCGATGCCGCCTCGGGCTTGGGATTAAGATGTTGGTTCATAACGGGCCTATGGTATGTAAATCATCCATTAGCGCAACAAAAATCATCCATCAATTGTACATATTTCTCCCAAAAGTGGAAAAATCTATTCAATTGAACGCGCTTAAGAAGTTCGCGATCAATGTCAGGCACAACCAGAGGTTTTTTATGTCACATCCAGTCGATATTCACGTTGGCCGCAAGCTGAAGCAGATCCGCACATTGCGGCGCCTGTCCCAGACCGACGTCGCCAAGAAGCTGAACCTGTCTTTCCAGCAGATTCAAAAATACGAGATCGGTTCGAACCGGGTCGCTGCAAGCCGCCTTTTTGAATTGGCTCAAATCCTTGATGTTCCGCCGTCCTACTTCTTCGAAGGTCTGCACGACAACAACAACGCCGCCCCTGCCCAAGACGCCGGGATGGAGATCGTGACCGCACTTGCCGCGATCAAAGACGAAGCGGTCAAAACCCGCATCAAAACCTTCATTGAAGACGTTTCAGGCGTCACCGTCGCACGGCGCGGCTAGATCTGGGGCGCAACAGCGACCCCAAAAAGGTCGGCCCAAGCGCTCTAGAACAGAGCGCGGCGTACCAAATTTGCACCAGCAAACAGCAGGACAATCAACGTAGACCGCCGGAAGATCTTTTGATCTATCCGGTCGGAGACGCGTCCGCCCAGCCACATGCCAAACAACGCAGGCGGCAGAAGGGCCAGCGAAAATGGCAACGTCTCGGCACGCAGTACACCTGACCCGAGATGTGCGCCAAACAGCGCCAACGCCCCCCCGCTGTAAATCACCCCCTGAATGCGCATCTGGTCCTGTTTTGCGGTCTCAAGCGCAGTCAGATACATCACAGTTGGCGGCCCCCAGACACCGGACAGCCCTCCGATAAGGCCCGCAATTGCCCCGATCACCGCTTCAACCGCCGCAGACTGGCCAGAGAGACGTAACGTCACTCCAAGAAGCTGGATCAGCACGAACACCATAACCGGCACCCCGATCAGCAGTTGCAGGGTCTCAACCGGCACAGTCCGAACCATCTGCGCGGATGTCACAAGAGCAATCCCGCCAACGGCGAGAAACACACGAAACGCTTTGATTGATTGCCAGGCGGCCCCAACCCCTTGCCTCAGGGACTGAACCGTATTGGCGACGAGCGTGGGAATGATCAGACCTGCCAGCGCATATTCCGGCGCGATAAAGGTGGTCAGCCCCGAAATGATGACCAAAGGCATCGCAAACCCCACAACACCTTTTACGAATCCGCCAAAAGCCGCGATCAACAGGGCAAGCGACAAGGTGGCGGGCGTCAAAAAGGGAAAAATCGCATCCATGCGTCTACATAACACCTCTGGTTTTCGCTGCACCCGCAATTTCGCCGCGTAATTTTCGAACAAAATGTCACATTCAAACGTATCTTTGTTGCGCTGCAACTGCGAAAGAGATATGCCGTGGCCAAGCAAAAAGAGGATCAGAAACATGGCTCATGATGGTCAGGACGTGACAATGCACACTTCGATTATTCTCGACAACCTGTTGGAACTGACGGCTGCTGCGGTTGGTCCGGTTGACGCGGTTCTGGAAAAAGCGGTTACATCCGTCCGCGCCCTGGTCAGTGCCGATGGCCGCGTTTCTGCTGCGCTTATTGAGCAACATCAAACAGCTGCGCATGGTTTGGCATGGCTTGCGACCTACGCACAGGCGCTACGGCAAATGCAAAAATGGGCCGAAAAGTTGTCCGGTGAGGGTCGCTTTGGCGAGACCGAGCAACTGATCCACCAGATCGCCTTTGGTGAATACCTCTGGCAGATCTACGGCGGCATCCAGATGAATCAGGGGGAAATGCTGCGCCTGCAAGATCTTGGACTGTCCCAAGACGACATGCGCGACATGATGGACCCCGCCATCATGGCCCTGACCCAAGGTGGCAACACCCAGAATGCCCGCACCCGCTTGGTCGAGCTGATGCAGGAACATTCCGCAAATATCACCGTCGGCGCGAGTGGTCTTGACGAAGAGCTAGAGATGATCCGTGAACAATTCCGCCGCTATGCAGTGGAGAAGGTTGAACCCTTTGCCCACGATTGGCATCTCAATGATGAGCTGATCCCGATGGAGGTTATCAATGAGCTGGCCGAGATGGGCGTCTTTGGCCTCACCATTCCTGAAGAATACGGCGGGTTTGGCCTGTCCAAAGCTTCCATGTGCGTGGTCTCCGAAGAACTCTCGCGCGGCTATATCGGTGTTGGTTCGCTCGGCACCCGTTCCGAGATTGCGGCGGAACTGATAATCGCAGGCGGCACGGACGAGCAAAAAACCAAATGGTTGCCCCGCATTGCCTCTGCCGAAACCCTGCCCACGGCCGTCTTTACAGAACCGAACACCGGCTCCGATCTGGGCTCCCTCCGAACCCGCGCCGTGAAAGAGGGCGACAACTACAAGATAACCGGCAACAAGACCTGGATCACCCATGCCGCCCGCACCCATGTGATGACATTGCTGGCCCGCACCGATCCGAACACAACCGATTATCGCGGGTTGTCCATGTTCCTGGCGGAAAAGACCCCCGGCACCGATGAAGACCCCTTCCCGACCGAAGGCATGACCGGCGGCGAGATCGAAGTGCTCGGCTATCGCGGTATGAAAGAATACGAACTGGGCTTTGACGGGTTTGAGGTTAAAGGCGAGAACCTTCTTGGCGGTGAAGAGGGCAAGGGTTTCAAGCAATTGATGGAGACCTTTGAAAGCGCCCGAATCCAGACCGCGGCCCGCGCCATCGGCGTGGCGCAATCAGCGTTGGATATTTCGATGCAATATGCGCAGGACCGCAAGCAATTCGGCAAGGCGCTGATCAACTTCCCGCGTGTGTCGTCCAAACTGGCAATGATGGCGGTGGAATTGATGGTTGCCCGCCAATTGACCTATTTCTCCGCCTTTGAAAAAGACGAGGGGCGCCGCTGCGACGTTGAGGCAGGCATGGCCAAATTGCTGGGCGCCCGTGTCGCCTGGGCGGCGGCGGACAATGGTCTGCAAATCCACGGCGGCAACGGCTTTGCGCTGGAATACAAAATCAGCCGCGTTTTGTGTGACGCCCGCATCCTGAATATCTTTGAAGGTGCGGCAGAAATTCAGGCGCAGGTCATCTCACGCCGTCTTTTGGGCTAAACTGGCGGGGCGGATCACTCCGCCCCGGCCAAGGATTTACCCGTAGACCGCCCAAAGGCTGAGCGCGGGTATGCCCAAAAAGATGATCCATTGTGGCATCTGTTTGAGATTGCCAAGCCGGCCCATGCCATAAGCAATAAACAATCCGGCAAACCCGATCTGCACGGCACATATCATCCAAAGCAAGGCTGGGTTAGGCACATAGGCCAGCCAGGCCAAACCCGCTGCCATCAGTAACAACATCACAGTGATACCGTGCCAAACCACATCGGCAACGGCCTTGACCGGCTTGCTCAAGTCGGATTGGCGAATGGGTGTCATAATTTCAGGACCGCCCGCAAACACATGAATGGCGCTGGTCAGCAGCATTAGAAAGGCGGCAATCATCAAAGCAACGGACATCTGGCTTCTCCTTATCCATACGCCAGCGTATGTTGCATATCTCCTTGCCGTCGTCAATACGGTGGCGTATGGTAAATCATGCCCAAACCAAACCGCCTCACCTCTGAAAATTGGATTGCTGCTGGCTTTCTTTCCTTGGCCCAGAATGGTCCGAAATCCCTGCGAGCGGAGCCTCTGGCGCGCAGCCTGAAAACCACAAAAGGTTCATTTTATTGGCATTTTGCGGACGTTCCGGCGTTTCATCAGGCCATGTTGACCCTTTGGGAGGATCGCGCCTTTTCCAGCATCGTTGCAGAATTGGACACCATGCCGGACCCAAGGCAACGCCTGCGGGCTTTGGGACAAATTGCTGCAGTTTCTGCACCCGAGGAAATGGGCGGGCAAGACCTTGAACCCGCCATCCGTGCCTGGGGCCGCGACGATACAAATGTCGCCGAGGCCATTGCGCGGGTTGACGCCAAGCGCGAGGGCTACCTTGCCGATCAACTGGCGCAGCTGGGCCTCTCCAACCCCGCTTTTGCCCGCATCATCTATGCCGCCTATGTGGGAGGCGATGATCTGTGCAGCCGCGATGGCAGCGATCCCGCTCCGGCGTTGACCACCTTGATTGATCTTATCCTCGCCTTGGAATGACCCTTGCAGTGGCCAAACGCCAATCCTACCTGAATAGAATGAAATGGATTGCCGCCCTTATCCCGCTCAGCTTGGTCGCAGGCTGTTTTGCCGACGAAACACTGCGCGGACACGGTGCGGCAGATAAAATCTGGGTGCTGGCAGAGGCGCGGGATTTTACCGCCACGCCAAGTATCACGCTGACATTCCCCGAACAGGGGCGCATTGTGGGTCAAGCCCCCTGCAACAGCTACGGTACCACGATGGACGTGCCCTACCCCTGGTTTGAGACCGGGCCGATTGCCGCGACCAAACGCGCCTGCCCTGAGTTGGAGACCGAGGTCGCTTTTTTCGACGCACTTGGCTCTGCCACACTGTCCGAGGTGTTTGGCAACACCTTGATGCTTTCGGATGATGATGGAATGCTTATGGTTTTCCGCTCAGACGGCTGAACGCTTCAACATACCGCGCACGCGCTTCGGGCAAGGGCTTACCGCCCAGATCCTGCGCCAGATGTGACTTCAGGAAATACCCAGTGGTTTTGAAGGCCTGCATAATCTGCGCCGCCTTCCCGTCGCCCTCGCCCCGCAAAACAGGCGGCAGTGGCAACAGACGATCCGCCCATTCTCCTGCACCTTTGGCGGAAACCGCCCTGCCCGATTTGGGCGAAACATAGATCAAATCCTCGGTTGATCCCGTCACGGCGCAAACCGTCAGATCGAGCCCATAGCCCATGTCTTCCAGCAAGGTCAGTTCCCAATGCAGATAGGCCAAAGGCCAAACGGTGTCTTCCCCCAGCAAATCCAATAACGCCTCTGTGCGTTGATAAAGCGCTAAGTGCGGCTCCCGCTCCGGCAGGCAGAACGACAACAGTGCTGTCACCGTGTTCAGCCCCGCCAGCGCCATCCGGTCGCCCATCGCCGCAGCAGCGCGGCTGCGCACCGGCTCAACCGTGAAACTGCCAATATGGTCTTCCAAACGCGCCCGCCAGGCCACGTCAAGCTGCGCACCCGGTTGCAGGATCGGCGCAATTTTGCGGCTGGTGCCACCGCGCACCACGCCCATATGGCGGCCCTGCTGGGGCGTGAACATCTCAATAATGGCCGAGGTTTCCCCATGGCGGCGCGTGCTTAGCAATATGCCCTGATCGCGCCATTCCATCAGCCAAGCCCCTCTTCATCCAACAGATGCCGGCCCTGCCTGTCCTCGACCTCAATCACCCAGATATCCGGATCAAACCCGCGCTGCCGTGCAATGGCCTCGTCTACCTCGGCCTCTTCCCCGCTGCTGAGTTCAATCCAGCGCCGCTCGCCGCTCATCAGGTCAAAAGACCGCTGAAACACCATTGCGCGACCATCCAGCGTGGACAATTTCACCAGAACCGCACCGCCCGTGTCGTCGCCATGAGCCACCACAAAGGCCGGGATATCCTGAAACCGCAAACGCGCAAGATAGGCATCAACCCAAAACCGAGAGGTCAGTCGCGCCATCTGCGGCCCCTCTTCCTTTGGCCAAAGAAACTCAATCCGCCGGTGTAACCCCCGCAGGCGTGAAAAATGTCAGAGCTTGCCCGCTCAGCCATTCCCATCTTTGAAATCCAAACCCATCTCAGAATAGCGTTCCGCATCATCCAGCCAGTTTGGCCGCACTTTGACTTGTAAGAAAAGGTGCACTTTGCGGCCAAGGAATTCTTCCAATTCTTCCCGCGCGGCCTTGCTCACCGATTTGATGGTCTCACCTTTATGGCCAAGCACGATCCCCTTGTGACCGTCGCGGACCACGTAAATCAATTGATCAATCTTGGCAGACCCGTCTTTGCGCTCTTCCCAATTTTCGGTCTCGACCGTCATCTGGTACGGCAATTCCTGATGCAGCCGCAGCGTCAGCTTTTCGCGGGTCATTTCGGCGGCAATCATCCGCATTGGCAGATCGGCGATCTGGTCTTCTGGGTAAAGCCACGGTCCTTCCGGCAGCACGCCCGCCAGATAGCGCCGCAGTACATCAACGCCATGCCCCCGTTCGGCCGAGATCATGAATGTTTCTTCGAAATCGAACCGTGCATTCAGATCCTGGCTGAGACCCAGCAACACCGGCGCTTCGACCTTGTCGATCTTGTTGATGGCCAAAGCCACGCGTCGCCCCTCGCCGATATCGGCAAGCCCTTCAAGAATACGCTCCACGCCTTCGGTAACACCGCGATGCGCTTCGATCAGCAAGACAACGACGTCCGCATCCGCAGCTCCGCCCCATGCAGCGGCCACCATCGCACGGTCAAGACGGCGACGTGGCTGAAAAAGGCCGGGCGTGTCAACAAAAACGATCTGCGCATCCCCCTCCATCGCGACGCCGCGAATGCGGGCACGGGTGGTCTGCACTTTATGTGTGACGATACTGACCTTGGCCCCAACCATACGGTTGAGCAAAGTGGATTTGCCTGCGTTAGGCTCTCCGATCAGGGCGACGAAACCGGCGCGGGTGGTCATTTGTTTTTCTCCAACTGCGCCAGCAAACTTGTGGCGGCAGCCTGCTCGGCTGCACGTTTTGATGAGGCGGTGGCACTTGCCTCAGCCCCGTTGTCCAGACGCGCTGCAATGGTAAACACCGGCGCATGGTCCGGTCCGCTGCGGGCGGTGGTGACGTATTTTGGTGGCGCCAGCTTGCGCGCCTGCGCCCATTCCTGCAAGGCGGTCTTGGCATCGCGGGCGTCCTCTTCGACGGTTTCGATCCGCCCGCCCCAAAGCCGAAGCACCAGCCCCTTGGCCGCATCAAAGCCGGCATCCAGGTAAACCGCAGCAATCACGGCCTCAATCGCATCACCAAGCAGCGCCTGTTTGCGCCGCCCCCCCGATAGCATCTCGGATCGGCCAAGCTTGAGCACTGTGCCCAGATCAATCTCGCGGGCCACATCCGCGCAGGTCTCCTTGCGCACCAGCGCGTTAAATCGTGGGGCCAACTGCCCCTCGGTCGCACCGGGGTCCAGCGCCAGCAGCGCCTCGGCCATGACAAGGCCCAAGACCCGATCGCCCAGAAACTCAAGCCGCTGGTTGTCGTCGCGATTGGCCGAGGACATCGACGCATGGGTGACCGCCCGATTCAACAGCTCCGGCGCGGCAAAGTGGTGGCCAATCCGGCCTTCAAAGGCCTTGAGTTCGCCGCTCAGCTTCATTCGATGCCTTTAAAGAACCGGTCGCTGCGCCATGTCCAGAAGAACAACATCGACCGCCCGGCAGAGCTGAACATGATCCGGTCCGCACGGCCAATCAGGTTTTCATAAGGCACAAATCCGACGCCACCCGCCTGCTGGGCCAAACGGCTGTCTGCGGAATTGTCGCGGTTGTCACCCATAAAGAAGTAATGCCCTTCCGGCACGGTATAAACACCCGTGCGGTCGGACCCTTGGTTCGTGATATTCAAGATCGCGTGGCTGGACCCGCCGGGCAGCGTTTCGATCATGCGGCCTTTCTTGCACAGGCCGCCCTCGCCAACCGCGCCGTTTTCACAGCGCGGGCGCAACCGTTGCGGACCTTGCGGAGCCATGACCTCTTCAAAAGTGCCAGCCTCTTTCAGCTTCACCGCCTCGCCATTGATGTGCAAAACGCCAGCTTTCATCTGGATCTTGTCACCGGGCAAGCCAGTCAGCCGTTTGATGTAGTCACGCCCTGAAACCGGATGGCGGAACACCACAACATCGCCGCGCTCAGGCTCGCCACCAAACAGGCGCGTATTGTCACCGTCAAAGGCACCGCAGATGTCCTTGGCATCCACTTCGATGCCAAACCGCGGCATCATCAGACTTGGGCAAGAGGCATAGGAATAACCATAAGCCATTTTGTTCACAAAGAGGAAATCGCCAATAAGCAGTGTCTCTTTCATCGATCCTGACGGAATCCAGAACGGCTGAAAGAACAGCGTCCGGAACACGCCCGCGATCAGCAGGGCATAAACAATGGTCTTGATCGTTTCGACAAAACCGTTGTCTGTCTTTTCCTTCTCGGCCATGCGGCGCAATCCTTCATTCGTGGGTGTGGGGTACATGCGGGGCGATGCCCCCACTGTCAAGGGAATGACGCCCGCATCGGCGGTCTGCCGTGGCGCCTCTTGCCTTTGTGATCAGGTCAGAGGCCGCGCTTCGATCACCACAAAGGCCTGTGCCCAGGGATGATCGTCCGTCAGGGTCACATGGATGATCGCCTCGTGCCCAGGCGGCGTCATGCTGTCCAATCGGTCTTTCGCCCAGCCTGTGACCTCCATCACCGGTTGCCCCGTGCGCAGATTGCTGACTGCCATGTCTCGCCAGCTGATCCCCATGCGCAGCCCCGTGCCCAGCGCCTTGGAACAGGCCTCTTTGGCGGCCCAGCGTTTCGCGTAGGTACCTGCAATGTCTTTGCGGCGTTCGGCCTTACGCTGTTCGACTTCGGTAAACACCCGATTGCGGAACCTGTCGCCAAACCGGTCCAGAGTGCCCTGAATGCGTTCGATATTGGCCAGATCTGTGCCTATCCCAAGGATCATCTGCGACTCCTATCGCGCCTGCCAGGCTTGCAACCGGGCAAGATCGATCCGCCAACGGGTTGGCACAGTCGGGCAGCAGCGCGGATCATTCGGCCCCGGCATCGTTGTTGTCATCATCGCAAAGCCACCCTCGAAGACTACATCCCTCGGGTTGTGACCAAAGAGATCGGCCACTGGCCCTGCAAACCCCCACTGGCCGCCAGATGGACGCAGGAACAGGCCAACCGCGATGGTCGTGTTTCCTGCGGACCCCGCGATATGTTCATAGACCACACCAAAGGCCGCCGTGGCCTGTGCGGGATCAATGGAATTGGGCAACCAATAGGACGTCTCTGCTCTGCCGCTGCGGGTCAAATGCGAAAACAGCAGCACATCAAGATTGCCCCAGCCTTCTGCCGCTACGGGCAAGCCCGCAACGCAGATCGCGGCAGAGAGCAAAAGTCCCTTCATCCTCACACCGGATCGCGCGCGTCATCCATCAGGCGGCGCATCTCGGCAATCGCAGGCTCCAGCCCGAGGAAGATCGCCTCACCAATCAGGAAATGCCCGATATTCAGCTCCCTCACTTCGGGGAAGGCCGCGACTGGCGATACGGTGTCATAGGTCAAACCATGCCCCGCATGTACCTCCAAGCCCAATGAATGGGCAAAGGTCGACATCTCTTCAAGCTTTTTGAGCTCCGCCTGCGCTTCGGGCCAGCGGCCTTCGGAAAAGGCGTCACAATAGGCACCGGTGTGAAGTTCGATCACTTCCGCACCAATGCGGTTCGCCGCCTCGATCTGGCGTTGATCGGCGGCGATAAAAATAGACACACGGCTGCCGGCCTCGCGCAAAGGCGCGATGAAATGGGCCAGCTTGTTTTCCTCGCGGGCCACCTCCAAACCACCCTCGGTGGTGCGCTCTTCCCGCTTTTCCGGAACAATGCAAACCGCATGCGGCTTGTGGCGCAGGGCGATCTTCTGCATTTCGTCCGTGGCGGCCATTTCAAAATTCAAAGGCACCGACAGCACATCCATCAGCCCCTCGATATCGGCATCCGAGATGTGACGGCGGTCTTCGCGCAGATGCGCGGTGATCCCGTCCGCACCAGCTTTTTCCGCAATCTTGGCCGCCCGCAACGGATCAGGATATGCCCCGCCCCGCGCATTGCGTACTGTCGCCACGTGATCGATGTTCACACCCAGCCTAAGCTTTTCCTGCGATGCCATACCGCCCCCTTTGAATCAGTCAGTTAAAGGGAACCTAGTCCGCTTTGCGCTTGGCGTCAGCCTTATGTGCCGCTTTTTGTTTCAAAGCTTCGAATTTCGCTTTGATCAGACCGCGGCGGCGTTTTTGGTAGGCCCGCAAGAGCGGCACCATCAGGTAATAGCTGATCGTCGCGCAAATGATGCCGGGCAGGATGCCACCAATCATATAGGGATAAAAAACCTCATCCGCGAAAACCAGAATGCCGGTCCAATCGGTTTCTTCGTGGGTAAAGATCGCACGGAAATTCACCCACAGATCCGCGCCCGCATCGGCGAACTTACCCACGAAGGAACGATGTTCACCTTCGTGCATCCGCGTGCCCAAGATCCAGTGGCCGGTTTTGAGAGAGGCAATGCCAATCGGCACATAGGTCAGGGGATTGCCGAAAAACGTGCCCATCAAGGCGGCAAGGATATTGCCCTTCATGGTCCGTGCAATCAGCGCCGCAATGATGAAGTGAAACCCATAGAGCGGCGTAAACGAGGTAAAGACCCCGCCCCAGATCCCCCGCGCGATGCGTTCGGGACTGTCGGGCAGGCGCCGCATCCGGTGTTTGACGTAATGAAACGCCCGCGTCCAGCCACCGCGCGGCCAAAGAAACTCGGCCACCGCGCGCAATGTCGGCTTTGGATCGCGGCGCTTAAAGATCAAACCTGGCTTCCCTCGTGGTCACACGCGCACCTCGGTCACGCGCCTTTCTCAGCATGCTGCACCGCGTTTACATCCCGATACCTCGAAATGGCAGCGACTTCGCTCTCGGCTTCCAATGTGACCATCAGGGAGTGCAGATGCGCAACATCCCGCAGAGACACATAGATCAAAAGGCGGTAAAAATCCGGTTTGCGTTCTTGAAACTCAAGATCGGAGATATTGGCTCCGGCCTCACCGATCAAGGTGCAGATCCGCCCCAGAACCCCGGTTCCGTTGCCTATCGTCAGGTCAATCACCGCATCATAAACCGCCGGATGGTTGCCCTCGTGCCAGCGCAGGTCGATCCAGCGTTCGGGCTGGTCCTCATAGGCCGACAGGCGGTCACAATCGATGGAATGTACCGTAACACCCTGACCGCGGAACGTAATGCCGATGATCCGCTCTCCCGGCAGCGGGTGGCAACAGGGCGCACGGTCAAACGATTGCCCCGGCTCAAGGCCAACGACAGCGCGTGCCGTATCAACCTGTTCCCCCTTGCGCGGGCTCAGATCGGCATAGACCGCCTGCACCACGTCATGACCGGTGATCTCGGAGCTGCCAAGCTGCGCCAGCAAATCCTGCATCCCGTCAAGCCGCATGTTCTTCGCAGCGGTTCGCAAGACCTTGTCCGTCGCCTCTTTGCCGACATGGGCAAAGGCAGATCGCGCCAGTTCGCGGCCCAGTTTCACAAACCGTGCCCTGTCTTCTTCGCGTAGGGATCTGCGGATCGCAGATTTGGCTTTGCCCGTGGTCGCAATGTCCAGCCATGTCACCTGCGGGGTCTGGCCCTCAGCGCGGATGATCTCGATCGACTGGCCGTTCTTGACCCGCGTCCAAAGCGGCACGCGCATGCCGTCAACCTTGGCGCCCACGCAGGCATTTCCGATCCGCGTGTGGATTGCATAGGCAAAATCAATTGGCGTGGCCCCGCGGGGCAGTTTTACGACATCACCCTTGGGCGTAAAGCAGAACACCTGGTCGGCATACATTTCCAGTTTGACCGCTTCGAGGAAATCTTCGTGATCCTCTTCTGCGTCAAACTGTTCGGTCAGCTGTGCAATCCAGCGGGCCGGATCGACCGCAAAGGGGTTTTTCGACCGGACACCATCGCGGTACGACCAATGCGCCGCAACGCCAGTTTCGGCCACATCATGCATCTGCCGGGTGCGGATCTGCACCTCGACCCGCTTGCCATCGCGCCCTGACACGGTTGTATGAATGGACCGATAACCATTGGTCTTGGGCTGGCTGATGTAATCTTTGAACCGACCGGGCACCGCGAACCAGCGGCGATGGATGGTGCCCAACGTCCGGTAACAATCCTCTTCGGTATCCGTGATGATCCGAAAGCCGTAAATATCGGACAGCCGGCTGAAGCTCAGCTCCTTTTCCTGCATCTTGCGCCAGATTGAATAGGGCTTTTTGGCGCGGCCAAACACATCGGCCTCGATGCCCGCCTGTTCCAGCTCATGGCGCATGTCACCCGTGATCCGCTGGATCACATCGCCGGTTTCACGCTGCAAGGTGATGAAGCGGCGGATGATGCTGGCACGCCCCTCGGGGTTCAGCACACGAAACGCCAGATCCTCCAGCTCCTCGCGCATCCATTGCATGCCCATGCGGCCCGCAAGCGGCGCATAGATATCCATGGTCTCACGCGCCTTTTGCAGCTGCTTTTCAGGGCGCATCGACTTGATCGTGCGCATGTTGTGCAAACGGTCCGCCAGCTTGACCAAAATCACCCGCAGGTCTTTTGACATCGCCATAAAGAGCTTGCGAAAGTTCTCGGCTTGTTTGGTCTGGGTTGAGTTCAGCTGTAGATTGGTCAGCTTGGTCACACCATCGACCAGTTCTGCCACCTCATTGCCAAACAGTTTCTCAACCTCGGCATAAGACGCAGGCGTGTCTTCGATGGTGTCATGCAACAGCGCGGTAATGATCGTGGCATCATCCAACTGCTGTTCAGTCAGGATCGCGGCAACGGAAACGGGATGGGTGAAATAAGCCTCACCCGAATGGCGGAACTGTCCGTCATGCATCTTGGCCCCGTAATCAAAGGCCGCGCGGATCAGTTTTTCATTTGTTCTTGGATTGTAGCCCTGAACAAGGGCTACAAGATCATCGGCAGTGATTTCGGCGGTGTCCATGCCTGCTGCCTTCTTAGCGCCCTTGGGCGCGCGGGCCTTAGCCCTGCCCCTGTGCAGCCATCAACTGGCGCAGCAACATTTCTTCGGACATGCTGTCTTCTTCAGGCTTGTCCTGCTCGGCCCCCATAAGAAGCGCCATTGCGTCCTCTTCGGGTTCATCAACCTCGATCTGGTTCTGGTTGCTTTCGATCAGGCGCTCGCGCAGATCATCCGCAGACTGGGTTTCATCTGCAATCTCGCGCAGGGAGACAACGGGGTTCTTGTCGTTGTCGCGGTCCACTGTCACGGCGGACCCGGCAGAGATTTCACGCGCACGATGCGCCGCAAGCATCACCAGCTCAAAGCGGTTTGGAACTTTATCAACACAATCTTCTACTGTGACGCGGGCCATGGAATACTCCGTTCAGTCTATCGGATCTCAGAAGCAGGCTATCTAGGCCTCTTTTGTACGATATACAAGTCGCTATTGACAGAGCCGGACCTCTAATTTGTCCTCCTCAGGCAGGGCGTCAAGCATCTGCGCAACGCTGATCCCGAGGATCGGATGCACCCAGTCCGGCGCGATCTCTGCCAGCGGCACCAGGACAAACGCCCGATCCTGCATGCGTGGATGCGGCAGGATCAATCGGTCCGGCGTACTGCCCACCTGTTTCTCAAGCGGCATATCGCGCCATGTGGCATGGGTTTGCCGGTCCGGCAGGACGGTGCTGCCATAGGCGATCATATCCAGATCCATGGTGCGCTGACCCCACCTTTGCACCCTCTCGCGGCCCAGCTGCGCCTCAACCTCGTGCAACACCGCCAGCGTCTCGGCCGCGCCCCAAGGCACAGCTATCTCGGCGGTTGCATTGATATAGTCAGGTCCAGCCCCTGCGGGAAAGGCCGGAGTGTGATATAATGAACTTGTTTTTCGAATCACTGCCCCGCGTTTTTTCAGGGCTTCAAACGCTGCCAGCGTGGTTTCGACCGGCGTTCCCACCGATGACGTCAGGTTACCCCCAAGTGCAATTAGGACCAATTGATCTGAATTAAGCTGATTCCCGCCGTTTTCTTTGTCTTCTCGGTCTTGCAGCATGGTCAAAAATCCTTAGGAATGCGCCCCGGCCAATCGGGCGAGAATACTTCGGTCACGTACTGTTCTCATAAGCTACCTGCACATTGGATCAACAGCATGAGTGGCGGCACCGCCGAAAGGAAATCAAATGTTTTACAAGGATGAGCGTCTTGCGCTGTTCATTGACGGCTCAAACCTCTACGCAGCGGCCAAGACCCTTGGCTTCGATATCGACTATAAATTGCTGCGACAGGAGTTTGTCCGCCGCGGCAAAATGCTGCGTGCCTTTTATTATACCGCGCTGCTGGAGAATGACGAATATTCCCCGATCCGCCCATTGGTCGATTGGCTGAACTACAACGGCTTCACCATGGTGACCAAGCCGGCCAAGGAATACACCGACAGCATGGGCCGCCGCCGGGTCAAGGGCAACATGGACATCGAACTGGCCGTCAATGCGATGGAGCTTGCACCCCATGTAGACCACATCGTGATCTTCTCTGGCGATGGTGATTTCCGCCCGCTGGTCGAGAGCCTTCAACGTCAGGGCGTGCGCGTGTCGGTTGTTTCGACCATCCGCAGCCAGCCGCCGATGATCTCAGATGATCTGCGCCGCCAAGCCGACAATTTTATCGAACTGGAAGACCTCAAAGATGTCATCGGCCGCCCCCCTCGGGAACCAATGGGCGACGCCGAAGACTAATCTCAACTAAGTTATTGAAAAAACGCGCCAGAGGCGGATAAATGCTTCTGGCGCGTTTGCGTGCTGAAATTGTTCGGGAAGTAATCGCCGCGCATTGCTTTGCGACGCCCCATTAAGACTATACATATTTACAACCCTCACGCGATCCCCCGAAACGGGGGAGGGAGATATTAAACAGGATGCTTGTTGACCAAGCGACCAGGCTGGAGCAGATCCAGTGTACAGAAGCATTGTGGCTTGGCGTTGTCGAAACCTTCGCCAAAGCTGGCCTTAGTCATGCGGTCTACCTCACCGTCGGAGCCGAGTTTGACGCGCCTTTCATGCGCAGCACGATCCCCGGCCTTTATGACAATTACCCCCCGGAACGTGATCCGTTTCTACGCCATTCCTGCACCAGCTACGATATCCTCACCCTTGGTGCCGCCTATATCGACAGCCACCCCTATGTGAGCGAGACCGAACGGGCCTTTGTCGAACGCGCAGCCAAGGCGGGGCTCAATGCGGGCCTCGGCATTCCTGTGCGCCTCAAGGGATTCGACCGGTTTGGTGGTTTCATTGTTGGAAATGACCAGGACAGCAAGGGCTTTGATGCCAATATCCTGCCCCGTGCGGACGAATTGCGGTTGTTCTGTCACCTGATCCATCGCCGATTTGAAGATCTCGCCGCCGACTCATCTACCCCCCTGCCCAAGGCCTTTGATGACCTCAGCCCTCGCGAGCGTGAGATTGTTCTGCTCCTTGCCCGCGGATGCAGCAGACAGGAAGCCGCCGAGATTTGTGACATTTCGGTTCATACGGTTTCGGACTATGCCAAGGCCGCCTACCGCAAACTTGGTGTTCACAATCGCGCACAGGCCGCCGCATTGCTGCACGCGGCGGCCACAGGCCATCGAGGTTAGGCCGCCACCCTGCCGCTGGCGCTTGGACGTTCGGGACGACGCAAAGCATATTGTCCGGCAATCACACTGCCCAGCACGATGACCATGCCAAGCCCTTGAGCCGGGGTGAGTGTCTCCGACACAAAAAGCCACCCCAGAACCGTTGCACTGATCGGGCTCAGCAGACCCAGAACCGACACCGCGTCAGGCTGCAACCGCGCGATCCCGCGCAACCAGATCACATAGGTCAGGGCCGCACCGATCAGACCGAGATACCCAAGCCCGATCATATTGCTTGGGGTCAGCGTCGCCCAATCCGTGCTGGCAAAAGGCGCGAACGGCAGCAAGAGCAGTCCTCCTGCCGTCAATTGCCACGCCGTAAACGTCAGGGCTGGCACCGGCGGTTGCCATTTGCGGCTCAAGACCGTGCCCAGCGCCATAGAGGCAGAGCCCATGATCCCCGCAAGAAGGCCCAGACCGTCCAACTTTGCCTCGGGGGTCAAAATCAACAAGGCCACCCCAAGCACGCCCGCCCCGATGGCCAGCAATGACAGAGGCCGGATCGCTGTACCCAGCAGCCCACGTGCAGCAAATACCACGATAAGGGGCTGCAACGCCCCCATGACCGCAGCCACACCGCCCGGCAAGCGGTATGCGGCGTAGAACAGCAAGCTCCAGAAAATAGCGAAGTTCAACGCCCCCAGAACCAGCATACGCAACACCCAGATTCCCCTGGGAAGCTGCCGCACGATCAGCAACAGCAACAGCCCCGCAGGCAAGGCTCTGAGAAGAGAGATCGTCAGCGGATCAAGGTTCGGCAGAAACTGCGTTGTGACAATATAGCTGCTGCCCCAAATCGCAGGCGCCAGGGCAGTCAGCAAAAGGTCTGTTGTACGGGTCATGGTTTGGATCTCCATTATCTTGGTATAAAGAATCTTGATGTGGAGATAATAGAGAAAATCTTGACGTCAAGACATAACCGATGTTTTCTGCGCGGATGGACGACATTGACAAGATCAAAGCCCAATGGGCCAAGCAGCGGCCAGACCTGAACACCGACCCGATGGCGTTGATCGGGCGGATCTCACGGCTGTCGCACCACTTGAGCCAGGAAATGGGCAAAACCTTTGACGCGCATGGCCTGACCAGCGCGGGTTTTGATGTTTTGGCCACCTTGCTGCGCTCCGGCCCGCCGCATGCCCTTTCGCCCAATCAACTGCTCGCCACGATGATGGTCACATCTGGCACCATGACCCACCGCATTGATCTGCTTGAAAAAGACGGGCTGGTGCGCCGCATCCGCAACCCGGACGACAAACGCGGTGTGATGGTTGCCCTGACAGACAAAGGCAAACAAATCATCAATGCCGCCGTCACGGATCACGTGGCAACCCAAGCACGGCTGGTCTCGCATCTTGGGCCGGATCAGCAAAAGCAGCTCAACGCATTGCTCAAGGTGTTTCTCAACGGCCTGTAACACTTCCGTTTCCAGCACCGCCAGACTGGACCCGGCCCGCGCGAACCCCTATCTGACATCCAAGAGCAGGAGCCCGCCATGACAAAACCGCCCCTCACCCTATACCTTGCAGCGCCGCGCGGCTTTTGTGCGGGTGTGGACCGCGCGATCAAGATTGTCGAAATGGCCTTGGAAAAATGGGGCGCCCCCGTCTATGTCCGCCACGAGATCGTGCACAACAAATTTGTCGTCGATGGCCTGCGGGAAAAGGGCGCGGTGTTTGTCGAGGAATTGACCGACTGTCCCGACGACCGGCCCGTGATCTTTTCCGCCCACGGCGTACCAAAATCAGTGCCTAACGCGGCGCAGGCCCGGAATATGATCTATGTTGATGCCACCTGCCCTCTGGTCAGCAAGGTGCATATCGAGGCCCAGCGCCACGCCGATGCCGGCCTGCAAATGATCATGATCGGCCACGCGGGCCACCCAGAGACCGTTGGCACCATGGGGCAATTGCCCGAGGGCGACGTTCTGTTGGTGGAAACCCCGCAAGACGTGGCAGAGGTAACAGTTCACGATGCATCCAAACTGGCCTATGTCACCCAGACCACCCTTAGCGTCGATGACACAGCCGAGATTGTCGCGGCGCTCAAATCCCGGTTTCCAGCCATCATTGGCCCGCACAAAGAGGACATCTGTTATGCCACCACCAACCGGCAGGAGGCGGTCAAGGCAATGGCCCCAAAATGCGACGCCATGCTGGTTGTCGGCGCGCCCAATTCATCAAACTCCAAACGGCTGGTCGAAGTCGGCACCCGCGCGGGCTGTTCCTATTCGCAACTGGTGCAACGCGCCGCCGATATCGACTGGCGCAGTCTTGAAGGTATCTCTTCGATCGGCATCACCGCTGGCGCCTCTGCGCCCGAGGTTCTGATCAACGAAGTCATCGACGCCTTTTGCGAGCGGTACGCTGTCACCCGCGAGCTGGTGGAAACCGCACAGGAAAACGTAGAGTTCAAAGTGCCGCGTGTGTTGCGCCAACCGGCCTGAGCATTGGCCTTTACGCCCCCGCCCACCTTGCATAGGTTTGGCTGAAACGGCTGGAGGCACCTGATGATCACCTTTCAATTTTTGCTCACCGCATTGGTGGTTGTTCTGGCCCCCGGCACAGGCGTGATTTACACGCTGGCGCTTGGCCTTGGTCAGGGCCGCCGCGCCGCGCTGTGGGCTGCGCTTGGCTGCACCTTCGGGATCGTGCCGCACCTCGCCGCCGCGACACTCGGCCTTGCCGCAGTATTGCACACCAGCGCCTTGCTGTTCTCCATCGTCAAATGGGCCGGGGTTGCCTACCTGCTGTATCTGGCATGGCAGATCCTGAAATCCGGAGGTGCGCTTTCTGTCACGGCAGAGGACAAGAGCGACAGCGGCCTGCGCATTGCCCGGCGCGGGGCGCTGATCAATATCCTGAACCCGAAGCTGTCGATCTTCTTTCTGGCCCTGCTGCCGCCCTTCCTGTCCGGTAACGCTGTCACGGCAACGGCTGAAATGGCCCTGTTGGGATTGGTGTTCATGGCCATGACCTTTGCCGTCTTTGTGATTTACGGATGTTTCGCCGCCGCCGCCCGCAGATGGATTCTCGGTTCTGAACGGGTGATGCGCGGGCTGAACCGCAGCTTTGCTGCGATCTTTGCCGCGCTTGCGGGTCGCCTCGCGCTTGAACGTGCCTGACATGCACCGCATCCCCGCCCCGGCATTTCTGCTTGGCCTTGCGGGGCTCTTGCCGTTTCTCTGGGGCGCCTTGCTGGTTCTGGGTTTTTCGGGTGGGTTAGAGGCTATCCTGCCCCAATCCCTAGGTGGGGATGGACGGCTGATCATGATCCGTTATGGCGGGATCATCCTGCCATTCATGTCCGGTGTACTTTGGGGATTTGCCACCAAGGCTGAAGGGCCACAGGCCGCCATGGCCTATGCACTATCGGTCCTGCCTGCGCTTTGGTGGTTCTTCATGCCCGGCACGGGCTATATGTCCGCGCTGATCAACCTGGCCAGCGGCTTTGCGGGCCTGTTGTTTCTGGACTACGCCTTTCAAAAATGGGGTCTTGCGCCCGGTTGGTGGATGTCTTTGCGCCTGCAACTGTCATCCGTTGTGCTGGCCTGTATTGCCGTGGGGATATGGGCATGAGCGATGATGAAACACTCAAGGTCTATGCCCAAAAGGCAGACGATTATGCAGCCGTTGTCGGCGACGATCACGATCCGCATCTGGCGGACTTTGCCAAGGCTTTGCCCAAAGGTGGCACGGTCCTCGACCTCGGTTGTGGGCCCGGGCATGTCGCGGCGGCGCTGGCCGATGGTGGCTTTGATGTCACCGCTACAGATGCCGTGCCCGAGATGGTCGCAATGGCAGATGCGCACCCCGGCGTCACGGCCTATTGCGCGACCTTTGACGAAATCTCCGGAACGGATCTCTATGATGGCATCTGGGCTAACTTCTGCCTTCTGCACGCACCCCGTGCCGATATGCCCCGCCACCTTGCCGCGCTAAAAACCGCGCTGAAACCCGGCGGCGTCTTTCACATTGCCCTGAAATCCGGCACCGGCAGCAAACGTGACGCCATTGGCAGGCTCTACACCTATTATACCGACGCAGAACTCACCGGTCTTTTGGAGGCAGCAGGGTTTTCTGTCACCGATCACACCTCAGGGCGCGGAAAAGGGCTGGACGGCACCTATGCCGATTGGATAGCCCTGCGCGCATATGGCTAAATTATACGCATACACAGATGGCGCCTGCTCAGGTAACCCCGGTCCCGGTGGCTGGGGCGCATTGATGCAGGCAAAGGACGGGGATACCGTCGTCAAGGAACGTGAACTCAAGGGCGGCGAGGCAGCAACCACCAACAACCGCATGGAACTGATGGCGGCGATCAGCGCGCTAGAGGCACTGGACCGGGCGACAGAGATCACCATCGTCACTGACAGCAACTACGTCAAGAACGGGATCACTGGCTGGATCCACGGCTGGAAGAAAAACGGCTGGAAGAACGCCGCGAAAAAGCCGGTGAAAAACGCGGAGCTTTGGCAGCGGCTGGACGCCGCCAACGCCCGCCACAAAGTGACATGGGAATGGGTCAAAGGCCACGCAGGCCACCCCGAAAACGAACGCGCCGATCAACTGGCCCGTGACGGCATGAAGCCGTTCAAACCGTGAGCCTGATCGACCTCCTGGATTATGGATCTGTCCTAATCTTCGCGATCACCGGCGCGTTGGTTGCAAGCCGCGCCCAGCTTGATCTTGTCGGATTTGCCTTCATCGCCAGCCTGACCGCCCTTGGCGGCGGCACCATCCGCGACCTGCTGCTGGACCGCAATCCAATCTTCTGGATCGACAACCCCGCCTATCTGGCCGTGGCAGGGGCTGCCGCACTGGCGGTGTTCTTTTCCGCCCACCTGCTCGAAAGCCGTTATCGCACTCTGATCTGGCTTGATAGCTTCGCTCTCGCCATCGCCGTTGCCGCGGGTGCAGCTGTTGCCATCGGTCAGGACCAATCTGCGGTGATCGTGATCCTGATGGGCATGATCACCGGATGTATGGGCGGGCTGATGCGGGATGTTGTGGTCGGGCAGGTTCCACTGATCCTCAAACAGGGGGAGCTCTATGCAACCGCCGCCTTTGCCGGTGCCGCCGCCGCCGCGACAGGCCGTCACTTCGGCCTCGATCCGCTGTTTTCACTGTCTGCTTGCGCGTTGATCAGCTGGATCTTGCGGGCAGGATCACTGGCGCTGGGTTGGCATCTGCCGGTCTACAAGAGCACACCGCCCAAGGTCTGATCGCGACCCGCTGCGCTTTTTGGCCCAAAATACTCCCGCCGGAGGCATGGCCTTGCCGCGCAAGGCCACCTGCATCAACGCCGCCAGTGAAACGGCACAATAATGAGCGCCCCGATCGAAGATATGATTGCATTCATCCCGGCGCTGTCAAAACCGATGTTGAACATGATCCGCACAAAGAAGAACACAAAAGCCCCGCCCACACAGATAATGATGCTCTGCAAAATGCCGTTGTGGGTCCAACCGGTCTTTTCCGACAGATAGCCAACGATCCCGGCGATCACGACCGTGCCAAACATCGTCAGAAACATCGCTACTCTCCCGTCAACTGCTGGCCAGCGCCGATCTGTGCGCCCTGCTGAAACACTTGCGTATCCTGCGCCGCTTTTCCTGCCCGTTGCAAGCGCGTCAACGCCACCGCGCCGGTCCCGCAGGCCACCCGTAGGTCAGGGCCAAGCACCTCACCCGGTGCGCCGGTGCCTTCCGCCAGCCGTGAGCCAAGCACCTTGATACGTACCCCGTCCAACTCAAACCACGCGCCGGGAAAGGCGGACAGCCCCCGGATCAGACGATCTACCACGGCGGCGGGTTTGGTCCAGTCAATCCGCGCTTCGGCCTTGTCGATCTTGGCAGCATAGGTCACGCCTTCCTCCGGCTGCGCGGCCGGGGTCAATTGATCCAACTGGTCCAGTGCCTCTACAATCGCGTCTGCGCCCATCCGGCTGAGCCGGTCATGCAGCTGTGCCGTGGTTTCTTCTGCGCCAATCGGCGTCGCCTTGCGCAACAAGACCGGCCCCGTGTCGAGCCCCGCTTCCATTTGCATGATGCACACACCGGTCTCTGCATCCCCAGCCATGATCGCCCGGTGAATGGGCGCCGCGCCGCGCCAACGCGGCAACAGGCTGGCGTGGATGTTCAAACACCCCCGCGCCGGCGCATCCAGAACAGATTGCGGCAGGATCAGCCCATAGGCCACGACGACCGCTACATCGGCATTGAGCGCGGCAAAATCCGCTTGTGCCTCTGGCGTCCTGAGCGAAACCGGATGACGGACCTCGAAACCCATCTGTTCGGCCCGCGCCTGAACTGGACTTGGGCGATCCTTCTTGCCCCGACCTGCCGGGCGCGGCGGCTGACAATAAACCGCCGTAATCTCATGCCCTGCCGTGGCCAGCTCCTCCAACACGGGCACGGAAAAATCCGGGGTTCCCATAAACACAATGCGCATCGCTGGCTCCTGACTGCCGGAGGTGCCGGCCCTGTTATCCGTTCAGTTTGCGCGCCTTGCGCAACAGCATGTCACGTTTGACCTTGCTGAGATTGTCGAAATACATCCGCCCTGCCAGATGGTCGATCTGGTGTTGAACGCTGGTCGCCTCAAGCCCGACAAAATCGCGCCGGGTGATCACGCCGTTCTCATCCAGAAACCGCACAGACACGCCGCGCGGGCGTCTGATCTTGGCCGATACGCCTGGCAGGTTCGGGCTGGCCTCTTCGTGCACATGCATCACGGCGGAGGCATCAATCACCTCCGGATTGGCCATGCGAACCCGGCGGTTGCGCCCTTCGGAGGCATCCACCACGGCCACCTGTAACATCACACCAATTTGCGGCGCGGCCAGCCCCACACCGGGCATGGCGTCCATGGTTTCGATCATGTCATCCCAAAGCCTGCGGATTTCGTCGGTGATCTCGTTCACCGGCTCTGCGGCGCGGCGCAGACGGGGGTCGGGCCAGGGGATAAATCGACGTTTGGTCATTGGGCCTCATACTCCGCTATCAGATCAGCGCGGGTTTGCGCATCCAGATGATCAAAGGTCACAACTCCGTCCAGATGATCCAGCTCATGCTGAGCACAGACCGCGCCAAAGCCGTCAAAACTTTGCACATAGCGCCCGCCGTTCAAGCCGGTCCAGACCATCTGCACCTGTGAAGGCCGGGATACATCGGCGGTCACACCGGGAATGCTCAGACATCCTTCGGTGTTCACGGCGCGGTCTTCGCCAATTTCCTGCAACATTGGATTGATGCAAACCAGTGGGTCAGATTTGCCCTCTTTCCATCCGATATCCATGACAAAGATCCGCAGCATCGCCCCCACCTGCGGCCCGGCAAGTCCACGGCCCGGCGCGGCATACATGGTCTCAAGCATATCGCGGGCCAGTGTCTCGATCTCCGGTGTGATCTTTTCCACCGGCGCACAGATCTCGGCCAGACGGGGGTCGGGCCACAGGACAATCGGCAGAACGCTCATCCGCGCGCCAACTCCCGCTTGAGCTTGACCATTTTGCGGGTGATCATCTGACGCTTGAGCGGTTTGAGGTAGTCAATGAACAGCTTGCCGTCCAAATGGTCGATCTCATGCTGCACACAGGTTGCCCACAACCCATCGAATCCTTCTTTATGTTCCTTGCCATCCCGATCCATCCAGCGCACCTCCACCTCGGCGGGGCGCGTCACTTCGGCAAATTGCTCGGGGATCGACAGACAGCCCTCCTCGTAGGTGTTCAAATCCTCTGACGAGGCCAGAACCTCGGGATTATACATCACCACTGGGCGCGGGCTGTCGTTTTCCTCTTTGTTGCAATCCAGCACGATCACGCGTTGCAACAACCCGATCTGCGGTGCCGCCAACCCAATGCCTGGGGCGTCATACATCGTTTCGAGCATATCATCGCCCAAAGCCCGCAGCGCATCGGACAAATCATCAACAGGCGCAGCGGTTTTCTTGAGCCGTGGATCGGGGTGCAGAAGGATATTACGTTTCATGAAGCTGATGTAGGCGATGGGCCTGCGCACTGCAACAGGGGCTTGCAGCCCCTGTATTTCCCGGTAGCTTGGCGCAAATTCCACAGGAGACCTTCATGAGCTTTGACGAGATTATCGACCGCCGCGGCACCCATTGTGCAAAATGGGACATGATGGAGGCGATTTATGGCGTCCCCGCCGATGACGGTATCGCGATGTGGGTCGCCGATATGGACTTCAAGCCGCCGCAAGTGGTGCGCGACGCCATGCAGGCACAGGTTGACCACGGTATTTTTGGTTATTTCGGCGATGACAGCAAATACATCGCGGCAATCCAGTGGTGGATGCAGAACCGTCATGGCTGGACCGTAGAGGCCGATTGGATTTTTACCACCCATGGTTTGGTCAATGGCACGGCCATGTGCCTTGACGCCTTCACGGCCCCCGGCGACGGAATTGTCTTGTTTACGCCCGTCTATCACGCCTTTGCCAAGGTGATTAACGCCTCTGGCCGCAGGGTTGTCGAATGCGAGCTGGTCAACAACAACGGCCATTATGAGATGGATTTCGACAGCTGGGATGCACAAATGACCGGCAAGGAAACCATGCTGGTGCTGTGTTCCCCGCACAATCCCGGCGGCCGGGTCTGGACCAAAGACGAGCTCGAGCAGGTGGCCGCGTTTGCCAAGCGGCATGACCTGATCCTTGTGTCCGACGAGGTGCACCACGATCTGGTGATGCCCGGCAACAGCCATACCCCCATGGCCAAGATCAAAGGCGTTGCCGACCGTTTGGTGATGATGACGGCCACCACCAAGACCTTTAACCTTGCGGGTGGTCATTCCGGCAATGTGATCATCCAAGATCCCGACCTGCGCGCGAAGTTTGCCGCACGGATGAACGCATTTGGATCATCGCCCAATTCCTTTGGCCTGATCATGGCGACCGCCGCCTATTCTCCCGAGGGCGCTGCATGGGTCGATGATCTGGTTGCCTACCTTGATGGCAATCGCAAACTCTTTGACGCTGCGGTCAATGCAATTCCCGGCTTGTCCTCTATGGACCTGCAAGCAACCTATCTGGCTTGGGTGGATTTTGAAGACACCGGAATGAGCAGGGAAGAGTTCACCAGGCGGGTTGAAGGGGACGCCCGCATTGCGGTCAACCATGGCACAACCTTTGGCAAAGGCGGTGAAAGCTTCCTGCGGTTCAACATCGCCACGCCCCGCGCCCGCATAGAAGAGGCCTGCAACCGTCTGGCTGAAGCTTTCAAAGACCTGCAATAACCGCTCCAACGGGACCGATCCAAGCAGGGCACTGACCTCGCTTGGATCGATCGGTCGGCAAGTCCACATTTGCCGAATTTTTCCTTGACCTAAAGTTAGGTGAAGCCCGCAAGGTCTCTCTCAGACCTTTTTGAGAGACAACTATGATACCGATCTGGATTATCGCCGCCCTTGCCACCGCCACCTGCTTTGCCGTGTCGGGCCTCCTGGCATATGACGCGGCGCGGGCACTTGGTGCGACGGTGTTCAGCTTTGTCCGGATGGCACTGGTTGCGATCGGCGCAGGTGGGTTGGTGCTGGTGTTCGGGCTCGACAGCCGGATGAACGGCGATGACGTTGCTCTGCTTTGTGCCTCGGGGGTGATGGGCGTGTTTTTGTCCGACACATGGCGCTACGCCTCGCTTGCGCGGGTGGGTCCGCAATTTCAATCGCTGCTCGGCACCGCGGTCGCACCCTTCGCGCTTCTTCTTGGGTTTCTTGTTTTAGGACAGACGGTTTCTATCCTGTCTTTGATTGGCACAGTTATGATCATTTCAGGTCTCGTGGCCGCTGCTGCCGCCCGCAGCAATACCAGCGACACAAGATTTACCGGCGAACCTGCGGGGCTTTTGGCGGGCATCGGTTTTGGTCTTGGGGCCGCGCTCACCCAAGCGGGCAGCGTCTTGATCGCAGCGCCGGTTATGGCCAAGGGCATCGATCCGTTGTCAGCAACCTTTGTGCGTTCCGTTGCCGGGGCGCTGAGCTTGCTTTTGCCCGTCTTGCTATCTGCCCCGCGCCGAAACCAAATTCAAAGCATGAGCCGCACCGTGGCAAAGCAGGTTGTCTTCAGCGCAGTCGTCGGCACTGGCCTTGGCATGTCGTTGCAGCTTTTCGCATTGGCAAGTGGGCCGGTCGGCATTGTTGCAACCTTGTCCGCAACAACGCCCCTGATCGTTTTGCCGTTGATTTGGATCATCGGTCGGTCTCGGCCCAAAGCATTGGCATGGCTTGGCGCCGTTATCGGGGTGGCTGGCGTCGCGCTGATCTCGAACGCGTCCTAGCCGGCCCGCCCATCCGAAATCAGACCAACAGGCGCATCCGCTGCCTTTTCAAAGTCCAGCGCAGCGGCGTAGGCCACGGCAGTGGCGCGCTTGAATTCATAGCGCATCTCGCCTGCCTCTTCCTCGCTGGCGACGATCAGGCACTGAAACAGGTGGTTGGCCCCATCGTACAAATCGACCAACCCGCGCAATTTTGGCGCGTCCTGCGCGTCCACGGCAAAGCCGGTTTTCCACATGCGCAGCACCGGATGGATCACGCCATTCACGTCGATCCGCAGTCGCGAGGCTTTGCGCAGACTGTCACGCCGCGCCGCATCGAGCCCCGCCTGAACTTCCTTGGAGAAATAAATTTCCATAGCAAACCCCCATTCACCTGATCAAAAACTGCCCTAAACCATGGCAAAATCAAGTTAAATTTCTGTGACACCCTTCTGGATGTGCAATTTTGCAGAGTCTCATGCGCAGCGCCATCCCTGTAGATTTACCCAAATGACACTAGATCTACCCTAACAGCACACAAGGAGATCAAAATGGGCCTTTTGGTAGATGGAAAATGGCAAGACCAATGGTATGACACCAAATCCACGGATGGTGCATTCAAACGCTCCTCTGCAAAATTCCGCAACTGGATCACCCCAGATGGAACCGCCGGCCCCTCAGGCGAAGCAGGCTTCAAAGCCGAATCGGGCCGCTATCATCTCTATGTCAGCTATGCCTGCCCCTGGGCGCACCGGACTTTGATCTTTCGCGCCCTCAAGGGCTTAGAAGATCACATTTCTGTCTCGGTTGTGCATCCTGATATGCTTGGCGAAGGATGGACCTTTGACGACGATTTTGACGGTGCCACCGGCGACACCCTGTTTGGCACACCCTTTGCCCGCGATATCTACATTCGCGCCAACCCCACATTCACCGGGCGGGTCACGGTGCCAATTCTGTGGGACAAATCCCAAAACACAATCGTCTCTAACGAAAGCTCTGAAATCATCCGCATGTTCAACAGTGCTTTTGACGGTATCACCGGGAATACGGATGACTTCTGGCCCGAGGACCGACGCGACCAGATCGAAGCGCTAAATGACCGGATTTATGACACCTTCAACAACGGTGTCTACAAGGCCGGATTTGCGACAACTCAGGCGGCCTATGATGCGGCGATTGTACCGCTGTTTGATACTCTTGATTGGGTCGAGGGCATCCTGTCAAAGAAACGCTATCTGACCGGTAACCAGATCACCGAAGCCGACTGGCGGCTCTTCACCACCCTTGTGCGATTTGATCCGGTGTATCACCAGCATTTCAAATGTAACCGAAAACGCATTGTCGATTATCCGAACCTCTGGGCCTACACCCGTGAGCTGTATCAGATACCGGGCGTTGCCGGTACGGTGAATTTTGATCACATCGTACGCCATTACCACTACAGCCACGATACGATTAATCCGAACCGGATCATCCCGATCAACCCTGTTTTGGATTTCGACGCCCCGCACGGGCGTGGTTAACAGCCCTCAGCACAGTAATGTTCAACCATCGTCGCCAGATCCTCTGGCGGCGTGGTGACAGGCAGAAACGCCCGTGCATTGGCAAAATGTGCAAAGATCGACCCATCCGAAAAAAACGTTTTGCCGGTCACAAAAACCACCCGCGCGTCGGGCTGTCGAAAGCTGGCATAATCGGCCACGTTCATCGCTGATCCACCTTTGAGTTCAAGATCAAGCACGATGGTCTCAACCGGTTCAGCCGAGAGACAGGCAATTGCATCGTCCGGACAGCACACCAGCTTTGTCGCCATGCCCAAACGGGCCAAGTGCCTTTGCCACAACTGACCAAGTTCTTGGCAGCTTTGGACGATCAACACTTGCATGGAGGCTCCTTCAATTGGATCAAAAAGACCCGCACCTCACTGGTCTGCCCAATTGGTTAACAAAAGGTTAACGCGAACCCGAAACCTTTAACCTTTGCAACATGACTTGAACACTTGGCACATTTCCGCTTTGACCTTTGCACCATCCGGCAAAATTTGGCCGGTGACGCACAAGAGGAAATGCAAGGTGGACAACGGCAAACGGGATCACGGCGGCGGATTGGACGCCGCAGCGGCGCGTCACGGCGGGCAGCGCCGCGACTGGCTTGACCTGTCAACCGGCATCAACCCCGTGCCCTACCCCCTGCCACAGATCGGTATGGATGCCTGGACCGCATTGCCCGATGAGGCGGCCCTGTCAGAACTGGAGGCCGCCGCACGTTTCTTCTGGCAAGTGCCGGACGATGCCGCCGTGATGGCGGTGCCTGGGGCCTCCGCCGCGATCGTTCATATTCCCCATCTCGCCCCCGCTGGCACCGTGCATATTCCCGGGCCAACCTACAATGAACATGCGGCCAGTTTCGCACAGGCCGGTTGGCGCGTCACCGACGAGGCCTCAGGCGCCGCCGCGAGTGTCCATGTCCACCCGAACAATCCCACAGGGCAACTTTGGCGAGCGCCCGATCTTACCGGTTCGTTGCGCGTGATCGACGAGAGCTTTTGTGACGTGACACCCGACCAGACCCTGATGGATCAATCGCTGGTCCCCGGCACTTTGATCCTGAAAAGCTTTGGCAAATTCTGGGGCTTGGCGGGCGTGCGCCTGGGGTTTGTCATTGGCGATCCTACTTTGGTGAACCAGCTGCGTGCGATGCTGGGACCATGGTGCGTTGCCGGTCCTGCACTGGCGATTGGAGCCGATGCTCTGCGCGCTGAACGCTGGGCTGAGGAGACACGCAACCGGTTGCACATAGACGCCCTGCGCCTTGACGCATTGGTTGCGCCCAAAGGTGCCAAACTGCTGGGCGGCACAGATCTGTTCCGGCTTTACGACGTGGAAAATGCGGCGGATTGGCAAAACATGCTGGCAAAGCACATGATTTGGAGCCGTGTTTTCCCGTACAATTCCCGTTGGTTACGGCTTGGCCTGCCCGCCCCGGACCAATGGCCCCGAATTGAAAAGGCGATATCATGACAATGGCAGGCCTTTTGATCATCGCGATGGTTTTGGACGCCATCCTGGGCGAGCCGAAGTGGCTTTGGCAACGGGTGCCACATCCGGCCGTTCTGATGGGCCGCGTCGTGGGCTGGCTTGATGAAAGACTGAATACCGGCAATGGCCGCAAGGCCAAAGGCCTCTTGGCGCTGCTGCTGTTGATCCTTCTAGGCTATCTGATTGGGCAGATCTTGGCCGCGTTCGGTCCCATAGCTGAAATCGCCACCGCCGCTGTGCTACTGGCCCAACGATCACTGGTTCAACATGTGCAAAAGGTCGCCGATGGGCTGCGCATGTCCGTTCAACAAGGCCGCCGCAATGTCGCGATGATCGTCAGCCGTGACACCGCCGCAATGGATGGACCTGCCGTCGCCCGATCGGCCATCGAAAGCGCCGCAGAAAACCTCAGCGATGGGGTGATCGCCCCGGCATTCTGGTTCCTGATCGGCGGGTTGCCCGGATTGTTGATCTACAAATTTGTCAACACAGCAGACAGCATGATTGGTTATCGAACGCCCCGGCATGAACAGTTTGGATGGGCGGCTGCGCGGATGGATGACCTGTTGAATTTGGTGCCCGCTCGGCTGACCGCTTTGTTTATCGCGCTGCCCGCGGGTGCGGTTGGCCAATGGCGATTGATCCGCAGCGATGCCGCCCAACACAAATCACCCAACGCCGGTTGGCCCGAAGCGGCGATGGCCCGCGCCATTGATGTGGCCCTTGCTGGCCCGCGCACTTATGATGGTGTGACACAGCAATTTGCATGGGTGCACAGCGCCGGATCGCGCAACATCGGCCCTATCGAAATTGATGCGGCGATCACCCGTCTGTGGCATGCTTGGGCTGTGATGTTGGGCGCTGCAATTCTGCTGTGTCTGTTAACGAGTTAAAGGATGAAAATGCGCCGCTTTCTAATTGCCGCTGCTTTGATCGCAGCCCCACTGACCGCTCTCGCCGATGCGCCCTGTGGCGGGTCATTCTCCAAGTTTGTGCAAGGGCTGAAGACCGAGACCATTGCCACGGGTATTGACGCCGCGACAGCAGATGCCTTTTTCAATGGCGTAAAACAAGACCCTGCCGTTCTGCGCGCCGACCGCAAACAGGGCGTTTTTCAAATCCCCTTTGTTGATTTCTCGCGCCGCCTGATTTCCAACGACAGGATCAACAGAGGCCGCGCCAACGGCAAGAAATACGATGCTGTCTTTGACCGGATTGAGAAAACCTATGGCGTGGATCGCGGTGTATTGCTGGCGTTTTGGGCCTTTGAAACCGACTACGGCAGTTTTCAGGGCGATTTCAACACCGCAAATGCCCTCATCACGCTCGCGCATGACTGCCGCCGCCCCGAGCTGTTCCGCCCGCAAGTCATTGCCGCAGTAGAGCTTTTTGCACAAGGCGGATTTGATCCCAAAACCACCACAGGCGCATGGGCCGGCGAGATCGGCATGGTGCAAATGCTGCCCCGCGACATACTGGAAAACGGTGTGGACGGAGATGGCGACGGCATAGTGTCGCTCAAGACTTCTGCGGCGGATGCCCTGATGTCGGGGGCCAAGATGTTGCACCATCTTGGCTGGCGCGCAGGCGAGCCATGGCTGGACGAGGTGAGCCTACCGCAGGACTTTGATTGGTCCCTGACTGGGTTGGACGTGCAAAAAACCACAGCCGAATGGCAGGCTATGGGCGTCGCCCCGCGCAACGGTGATCTTGCCAATGGATTGACCGCCTCCCTGCTTTTGCCCCAAGGGCGCGGTGGCCCCGCCTTTATCGCCTACCCCAACTTTCGCGTTTACTTTGAGTGGAACCAAAGCTTTACCTACGTATTGACCGCCGCTTATTTTGCCACCCGCTTGCAGGGCGCCAAAGTCTTTGACGCTGGCAATCCAGAGCCGGGTCTTGAGGGCGGTCAGATGAAACTGCTGCAAACCAAATTACAGAACCATGGCTATGATGTGGGTGAGATCGACGGTATCCTTGGCGCCAAAACCCGCTCTGCCGTGCGCAAGGAACAAGCGCGGCTAGGTCTGCCCGTGGATGGATGGCCGACCCCCGCCCTACTTGCCAAACTCTGATCGGAGACCGATATGCCGCTAAAGCTTTCTTCTGCCCAAATGGTCGCCGACGCCCGCGCCCGCATTGAAGAGATTGACAGCGCCGAGGGCATCGCCATGGTCGATGATCCGAATGTACAGATCGTCGATATCCGAGATCCCCGCGAGCGGGAGCGGGTTGGCTTTATCCCTGGCAGTTTCCACTGCCCCCGCGGAATGCTGGAGTTTTGGATCGACCCGGACAGCCCCTATTTCAAAGAGGTGTTCGGCGAGGACAGAAAGTTCGTCTTTCACTGCGCCTCTGGCTGGCGCTCGGCCATTTCCGTGGCCACGTTGCAAGATATGGGGTTTGAGGCTGCACATCTCAAAGATGGATTTTCCGGTTGGGAAAAGGCCGGCGGGCCGGTCGAAAAGAAAGCCGCGAAGTAAGTCCCTGTTAACCATGCTGTGCCAGGTAAATTGAAATCCAAAAGGGGTTTTTGAGTACCTTGGAGTTGCGGCACGTGCATATTCAAACATATCACGGCAAAAAAGACCCCGCAGAGCTGTTACTCTGCGCGGTCACCTTCATTCGGGGCCTTTGGACCGCAAACAAGGACCGGATGACCGTCACCAGCAGCGTTGCCGTTGCGATAAAGACTATCCACTTCCAGAACGTGTTTTTACTCGATCCAATCACCTTCTTGCACCGCAACAAGTTGCGGCATCGACAGCCCAGCAATGAAATCTCGTGAAGGTATTATCCAAAAATCCTAGGGCCGGATCGGGAACCTTTGACCATCTTCGGTAATCATCACAACCCGACCGTGGCTGTGCACAAATTGATCGCAGCGGTTTCGGCCATTGCGGAAATCCACACAAACCACACCATCCGGGCCAACTTGGAACCGACCAAAGGCCGTACCCCCGCCCGCGTAGGTGTAGCTGTACGCGCCGCCGACGGAATAATGCGATACGCCGCCTTCATAGAATTCCACCCGTTGAGTGGCCGTCAGAGACAGAACCTCTTCCCGGCTCAAGGCCGCATCCCCGTCAAGCAGGGAAAAGTCACCAGCCATGGCCACGCCGGGCAAACACAAAAGAAACAATAAGATCCGCATGCGACAACCCTATGCGATCCGCCCCAGCCGAACCACAAACGTTTACGCGACCAGTGTTTCCGCTTTCTTGAGGTCCACCGATACCAACTGGCTGACGCCTTGTTCGGCCATCGTGACACCAAACAATCGATCCATCCGCGCCATTGTCACCGCGTGGTGTGTAATGATCAAAAACCGCGTGTCGGTCTGGCGGCACATCTCATCCAGCAGATCGCAAAAGCGCGTCACATTGGCATCATCCAGTGGCGCGTCGACCTCATCCAAAACACAAATCGGCGCAGGATTGGCCAGGAACACAGCAAAGATCAACGCCATCGCCGTCAGCGTCTGTTCTCCACCAGACAGCAGGCTCAGCGTGCTGAGCTTCTTGCCCGGAGGTTGGCACATGATCTCAAGTCCGGCCTCAAGCGGATCATCGGATTCCACCATCACCAGATTGGCCTCACCGCCACCAAACAGATGGGTGAACAGCATCGAGAAGTTGGAGTTCACCTGCTCAAAGGCCGTCAAAAGGCGCTCGCGTCCCTCGCGGTTCAGACTGGCGATACCGCTGCGCAGGGTCTTGATTGCCTCTTCGAGGTCAGCCTTTTCATTGGTCAGGGTATCATGTTCTTCCTGAACCTCCTTGGCGTCCTCCTCCGCGCGCAGGTTGACCGCGCCCAATGCGTCCCGTTGCCGTTTCAAACGGCTCACGTCGGCCTCCAGCGTGCCAGAGGGGGGCATCCGGTCCGGGTTCACCTCAAGGGAGGTCAGCAATTGATTGGGCGTCATCTGGCTTTCTTCGGCAATCCGCTCGGCCGCTGCACCCACAGTTTCACGCGCTGCCTCGGCCAAAGCTTCGGCCCGCGCCCGTGCCTCGCGGGCCTCGGAGGCCAGCCGCTCTGCATCACGCTCCTGCACTGTTGCCTCGCGCAGGGTCGCTTCGCCCTTGGCCAAAACCTCCGCTGCCTCTGTGCGCCGCTTCTCCGCCGCTGACATCTCGGTGCTCAGCTGATCGCGCTTGGCTGCAATCTCGGCCGGGGCGGCGCTGGCCTCTTTCAACTCAGCTTCAGATGCGGTCTTGCGCTCCAACAATTCGGCGCTGCGTTTCTCAGCTGTTTCCAAGCGGTGCCGCCACCCGCTCAGCTCTTTTGTCACCTCTTGCGCACGGCGCGTGCGGGCCTCGCCCTCACGGCGCAGTTCGTCATGGGCGGACCGGCGCGACATCATCGTGATCCGGGCGGCTTCGACCGTCATGCGGATGTCTTCGATGCCAGCCCTGGCCGCGCCCAGATCGCCCAAATCAGACAGGGCGCGTTCGGCCTCCAACACACGGCCCCGCGCCGACAATGCCTCATCCTCATGACGCTTGACCGCCAGACCGAGGCTCTCCAACCGCCCCTGCGCCAGATTGCGATCTGCCTCGGCACGGCTCAGGGCTCGGCCCGCATCCGCGACCATCCGGTCTGCCATGCGCCGGTCCTCGCGGGCACGTTTGTCGGCCTCCGATTGCTCTGCCAAGGTCCGGGTCAAAAGGTCATGCGCCGCGCGCGCACCTTCAGCCCGCTGGCTCGCCTGTTCAAGCGATTGCTTGAGCACCTCAAGACGGTTCAACTGCTGCAACCGCAGCGCCGCCGCAGATGGCGCATCTTCGGCCCATGCGCGAAACCCGTCCCAACGCCACAAATCCCCCTCGGGCGAGACAAGACGCTGGCCCGGCAAGAGGGCCGCCTGCAACGCAGGTCCGTCATCAGGATCAACCAATCCGATCTGCCCCATGCGCCGCGACAGAACATCCGGCACCGATACGTGCTGTGTCAGAGGCGTCACGCCTGCCGGCAACGGCTGTGCGGTGTCATAGCTTGGCAAAACCGCCCAGCCTGACGGACCGTCCGCGTCCACCTCGGGCGCCCGCAGATCATCGGCCAAGGCAGCGCCCAATGCTTTTTCAAACCCGTGTTCCACCTGTAAACGGTCCAGAATCTGGCCACCCTCGGCTGTGTCCCGCTCAACCAGCTTGGCCAACGCCGTGGTCTCCGCCCGCAGCGCGTTCATCTCGCCTTCGGCCTCAGACCGTTCTGCGCGGGCTTCGGCCTCTCTGGTTTGGGTCTGTGCGCGGGTTTCTTCAGCGCGGATCAAGGCCTCGTCCGCCGCTTTGGCCGCCGCAACGGCCTCCGCTTCGGCCAATTGAGCCGCCTCGAAGTCATCACCAGCCTTGGTCAATGCCGCCTGGCTTTGCGCAACTGCATCATGGGCTTTTTGCGCCTCGGCTTCGGACCGGTTCTGGGTCTTGCGACTGTCTTCCAGCAGGCGTTCCGCCGACCCGTGCCGGGCGGCAAGGCGGGCCACATCCTCGGTCTGCTGCGCCAGATCTCCCTCGCGGGCCTGCAACACAGCCGCCGCCTCACGGGCCGCTTCCGACGCGGCCTCCAACGCCGCCTCATGGCCTTCGCCGGCCTTTGCCAATTCGCGGGCTTCCCATTCCAACCGCTCAATGGTTTCGCCCGCGTCGCGGTTCAATCCACCTTCGCGTTCAATGTCACGCGCCAGTTGGGCAATGCGGCCAGTGAGCGTATCAATCGTCGCCTTGGCACGGGTTTCCTGATCATCCAGCGTGTCACGTTGCACCGTCAGGCGCTGCAAGACGGCCACCGCAATCGCCTCTTCCTCGCGCAGGGGCGGCAAGGCGTCCTCGGCCAGCTGTCGCGCTTTGGCGGCCTGCTGTACGATGGCCTGCCCCTGACTGGCGGCACTCACACGGTTGCGCAATTCCTCATCCGCCGCGGCACGGGCATCATCGGCCTCGCGCCACCGCCGATACAGCAACATGCCTTCGGTCCGGCGCAGCTGGTCGCCGATCTCGCGGTAGCGGGCCGCCTGCCGTGCTTGCCGCGCCAGTTGTGCCAATTGCGCCGCCAACTGTTCGATCACATCATCCACACGGGCAAGATTGGTTTCCGCCGCGTTCAGCTTGAGCTCCGCCTCATGGCGGCGTTGATAAAGGCCCGAAATCCCGGCGGCCTCTTCCAGAATGCGCCGCCGGTTCTTTGGCTTGGCGTTGATCAGTTCCGCAATTTGTCCCTGCCGCACCAAGGCCGGGCTGTGCGCCCCTGTCGAGGCATCGGCAAACAGCATCTGCACATCCCGCGCCCGCACGTCTTTGCCCGCCGCTTTATAGGCGCTGCCCACATCACGGGTGATGCGGCGCACAATCTCGAGCTGGTCGTTGTCGTTGAAACCTGCGGGCGCCAAACGCTCGGTGTTGTCGATATGCAGGGCCACTTCGGCAAAGTTGCGGGCGGGCCGCGTGGCCGCACCGGCAAAGATCACATCTTCCATGCCGCCGCCCCGCATCGCCGTGGGCCGGTTTTCCCCCATCACCCACCGCAAGGCCTCAAGCAGATTGGACTTCCCACAGCCGTTTGGCCCCACCACCCCTGTCAAACCATCGGCGATGATCAGGTCGGTTGGATCCACAAAGCTCTTGAAGCCCGTCAATCTGAGTTTGGAAAAGCGCACGTGTGTGACGGCTCCGATGATTCCTTGGGTTCATCGAAAATGCGGGCTGCACCCCCTTCAAGTCAACCAAAACACACAACAGACGGGGGTATTCCGCCGGTTATCCCCAAGATATTGGGGTTATCCCCAGCTTGCGACCCTGAATTGAACGTCCCATTGGCGGCCTTTCAATCACAATCCAATATTCCCGTCGCCTGTGCCTGATCACCGCGCACATCCTTGACGGTGCAACCGCTGACCTGCGCCATCGCGATACCCGCACGCCGCTGGATCGGGCCAAATCGGGGCGCATATTCCGCATTGATGCGAATGACCTCGGCCAGTTCACCACGCACGCGCACATCGAAGGTTGACCCCTCAACCGTGATCCGCGTGGCAGGCAGCCCGCGGAAATGCGGCCCAGCGGTGTTACAGGCCGAAAGCATGGCCAGAGAGATCAGAAGCGGCAAGAGTGGTTTCATACCCAATCTTGCCGGGCATTTGGTTAACAAATTCTTTCCGCCTTCAGCCTCCGTCACGGGACAAAACAACTTAAGACTGAATTTGAATTGCGGGTTGTTCCTCGTGGTCATATAATTTGACCAATCAAAGGAAATGCTGCATGCCCTTTCGCCCCGTCGCGCCTGAAAAACTATCCCATGCGGTTGTCCGCCAGATCGAAGAACTGATCCTGCGCGGAATCCTGCGCCCCGGTGAGCGCCTGCCATCAGAACGCGAGCTGGCCGAGCGGTTGAACGTGTCACGCCCCTCCCTGCGGGATGCCATTGCGCAATTGCAGGACTCGGGGCTTTTATCCGCCAAGCCGGGTGCCGGTATCTATGTGGCCGAGGTCTTGGGGAGCGCTTTTGCCCCAGCATTGGTTGATCTCTTTGGCCGTCATGATGAAGCGGTTTTTGATTACCTGTCGTTTCGCCGTGATATGGAAGCCCTCGCGGCAGAGCGGGCCGCGAAATATGCCTCCGACACCGATCTCGCGGTGGTGCAGGCGGTATTCGACAAGATGGAAGCGGTCCACAGCAAACGCAACGCCGAAGAAGAGGCACAGCTCGACGCGCAGTTTCACATGGCAATCATCGAGGCCAGCCATAACGTGGTGATGCTGCATATGATGCGGTCGATGTATGAGCTGCTGCGCGGCGGCGTTTTCTACAACAGGCAAGTGATGTTCAAACAGCGCACCAGCCGTGCCGCGTTGTTGGACCAGCACCGCGCGATCAACGACGCCTTGCAACGGCGCGACCCGGCAGGCGCGCGGGCCGCGATAGAGAAACATCTGAATTTTGTTGAGGCGTCCCTGAATGATCAACAAAAAGCAGAACGGAACGAAGAAATCGCCCGCCAGAGGCTTCAGCACGAGACTGGGTAATAGGGCCGGCCCTTATGATCCGCCGCCGTCGAGGGCATTCTGCAATGCCCTTCGAAACACGCCGTTGCGCACACTCAGGCTGAAGACACCGCTTGGGGTCACGAATGTTCCCACAAAAACGCCGGCAATCTGATACGCCCCACCTGTATTGATCAGCAAAGGTGCGCCGGAATCCCCCCGCATTGCCGCGCAGGAGTTGAGATAGATCCGATTTGCCCGGTCTGTTGACGTCGCGCCGCACGCCTCAACCAAGGACAAAACATGGGACCGCAGCGCAGGATATCCGGCAAGCTGCACCTTGGCCGATTTGTCGGCAGGACTGAAAGCTGCAAGCGGCAGATACCCCATCGTATCCAAAATCGGTTCGTCCAGAATCAATAACGCCCAATCCTGTGCAAAGCCCGCCCTGAAATCCCGGCTGCTCACGTCATGCACCGGATCAACCACGTAGCGGGCAATTCGTGCGGTCGCCTGACCCTTGCCACGTTGGTATCCGGCCACAAAAAACAGGCTCTGAACCGGAATCCACGCCTTGCGTTGAAAGTTATAAAGGCAGTGAGACGCCGTCAGAACCACGGTGCTTGCCAGCAGCGTCCCGGTGCAATGGCTGCGGATATTGCGGTCAGTGGAATTGACCCGGCCGACCGTGCGCCATGGCCAATCAGCGGAAGGCAACATCGGCCGCGCGCGGATCGCCTCGCAACCCTCACCCAGCCGTTGCCCCACACCGCAAACCGCATCCAGCGCAGGCTGGAACAAATCAACATCCAGTAGACCAGCATCCGGCAGATCGGCATCGTCTGCCTGTACCATGGGCGCAAAAGTCAGCGTCAAAAGACATGAAATGATCGCAAGTCCACATCGAAATACCATGTGTGCCCCTAGATTAACCCAAAGCTCGCCCATTATGTGAAATCACGGCGCCAAGTGGGGGATGTTAGAATGGCAGAGACAAAAAGAGAAATCATTGTCTGCTGCCGATAAAAGCTATGTCTGAAATGAAAAAGCCCCGGCACGAACCGGGGCCTTTTGTCTGTCTGTAACGCGCCGCTTAGTGCAGCTTGTCACCCACCTGTACGATGGCATCGTCAATCAGCTTGTTGCCGTCCGTGGCCGTCATCTGTTTGGCGATCACGTCACGCGCCGCGGCGATTGCGATTGTCACCGCCTGATCACGCACCTCTTTGACAGCGGCAGCTTGGGCAGATGTGATCTGATCCTCGGCTGCGGCCATGCGGCGTTCAAGAGATTTGGCCAAATCCACCTGCGCCTGTGCGGCAGCGGCTTTGGCTTCTTCCTTGGCGGCGGTCACAATACGGTCCGCTTGATCCTGAACTTCCTTCTGCTTGCGCTCATATGACGCCAGCAGTGTCTGGGCTTCTTCCCGCAACGCGCGGGCTTCTTCCAGTTCGGATTTGATGGTGTCCGCACGTTTATCCAACATGCCGCCCAGAAGGCTAGGCACTTTGAAGTAGAACAGAACCGCGATGAACAGGATGAACGCCAGCAGAACAACAAAATCGGTGTTCTTCAGCGAGAAGAAAACATCACCTGCCGCGAGGGCGGGAGAGGCGATCATACCGGCAAGAACGGCTGTAAGGGTCAAACGCATGGCTTATCCTTTCATCCGTGCTGTGACTGCGGCGGTGACGGTCTTGGCATCTGCCTTACCACCCATCGCAGCGACGATTTCCTTTGCGGTGTCTTTTGCCACAACCTTCACGTTCTCCAGCGCGGAGGCGCGGATCTCGCTGATGGCTTTGGCCGATTCCGCTGACTTCGCAGCAATCTCGGCATCCGCCTTGGAAATGGCGACATCAAGGTCCGCCTGAATTTCTGCTTTGGCGTCTGCTACGATCCGCTGCGCCTCGGCGCGGGCATCGAGCAAAGCCTTGTCGTAGGCAGCTTCGGCCTCAATGGCCTTGGCCTTGAGATCTTCGGCTGCGGCGATGTCATTGGTGATCGTACCCTGACGTTCGGCCAGAACCGCGCCAATACGTGGCAGGGCCACGCGGGACAGGATCAGATAGGTCGCGATCAGCGCAAGGACGAGCCAAAAGATCTGGTTGCCCCAGGTGGAGAAATCCAGCTGTGGCATGCCCGGACCCGCGGCTGCGGCGTCGGCTGCGCTATGTGTTTCAGTTGCCATCTTGGCTTCTCCTTGGAAACTTGGCCGTTACAGTCGGGCAGACATATATCACGCCTGCCCGCTCGTAAGGATGTCGTTACCTAAGAGTTAAACAGCGAACATCAGCAGCAGAGCGACGAGGAACGAGAAGATCCCCAGGGCTTCTGCGAACGCGATGCCGATGAACAGTGTTGCTGTCTGGGAAGCAGCAGCGGATGGGTTGCGCAGTGCGCCAGCCAGGTAGTTGCCTGCAACGTTGCCAACCCCGATTGCGGCTGCGCCGGAACCGATTGCTGCCAGACCTGCGCCGATGTGTGCGAGTTCGCCTTCCATGTGAATTCTCCTTACGATTGGAAGTTGAGTATTTGGACGGGTGTATAGATCGCCCGAATTAGTGAGACGGATGCAATGCGTCTTTCAGATACACGCATGTCAGAATGGTAAATACGTAGGCCTGGATAAAGGACACCAGCACCTCAAGCCCGTACATGGCTGTGATGGCCACAACCGAAACCGGGCTGATCACCGTGATCGCGGCAAAGCCTGCGAACACTTTGATCACCGCGTGGCCCGCCATAACGTTGCCCGCCAAACGAATGGAGTGGCTGACCGGACGCACGAAATAAGAGATCAGTTCGATGATCGCCAGAACCGGACGGAGCGGAAGCGGTGCCGAAGACACCCAGAACAGCCCCAGGAAGGCCGCGCCGTTTTTGACAAAGCCCAGCACGGTCACGGTCAGGAATACCGCCAGTGCCAGCACCACCGTGACCGCAAAATGCGACGTCGGGGTAAAGGATGTCGGGATCAGGCCGAGGAAGTTGGCACAGACAATGAACATGAACAGCGTCATGATATAGGGGAAGTATTTCACCCCCTCCTTGCCACAGATGTCTTCGACCATTTTATAGACAAAACCGTAGGCCAGCTCCGCAACCGACTGCATCCGCGAGGGGATCATCGCCCGTTTGGAGCTGCCCAGAACCAGCAGCGCAAAGGTTGCAACAACGGCCAGCGCCATCCAGACGGTGGCATTGGTCACGGTGAACATGCCGATCGCGCCATCGCCAAACGCTGGTTCGATTTTAAACTGGTCCATCGGGTGAAAGACCAGACCGCCTTCTTCCGCACCGGGTGTCTCTGTCGCCATTTCAGGCTCCTTCGTTCTTGCCGCCACTTAGGGCGATTTGTTCTCGGCCTCTTCGGCCATTTTCTTGTCCTGGATCTCTTGCGCAGATCGGAGCATCGTCTTCACTCCCGCCGCAAGGCCCAGCATTACAAACAGCACCATAAAGATGGGCAGGGTGCCAAACAGCAGGTCCAACCCGTATCCGATGCCGAAACCGATCCCTAGACCGGCCACCAGTTCAATCACCATCCGCCACGCCAAGTTGGCCTGAGAATAATGTTCATCCGCGCGGGGCTTGGGCGCAGAACGCTGTTTTGCTGCGTCGATCTTGGCCTCAAGCTGCTCAAGTTGCCGCTGTTGGTCCGGGTCAGCCACGCCGATATCCCCACTGGATGCTTGAGGCCTGTGCTAATGGTGGGGCGGCTCAGAGTCAACATGCGTGACAATTGGCGCAACACATTGATTTACATATCATTTTTAAACCACCCATCAGCCATTCTGCTGTAAGCTTTGGGCATTTGCGTAAATACCGGCGCTTTGCGGTTATTCAACCAAATGGTTTAGGATGGCGATCGGCCGCTGCGCCACTGCGCACTTTGCGCCATCAACCACTCGCGAAAGATCCGCACAGGTTTGCGGCGCAACACCCCTTCGGTGCGGATCAAATGATAACCGCCCTCGCGGAACCCGATGTCCGACACCCTAACCAATCGGCCCGCCGCAACCTCGCCCGCGACCACCTCGGCAGAGACAAGCAACACACCCTGCCCGGCAATCGCCGCCTCGACCGCCAGGACCGATGACATGCGCCAGGTAAGCTGCGGCACATCTTGCAGCGCCACGCCGCCGGCCTTTTCAAACCAGACGCCCCATGTGCCATTGGTCCGGTCGCGCAGCAGTGGATAGTTGAGCAAATCGGCAGGCGTAGACAGCGGCAGATCAACCACCCCTGGCGCGGCAAAGGGATATAGCGGCGCGTCACTAATTAATTCGGCCCCCGGATAGGCTCCGCCCGGATGCACAAAACGGATCGCGAGATCGGCTTCGTACCGAGCCACATCCGCCAGATGGCGCGAAGCCTCAAGCCGAACATCAATCTCTGGGTAGGCCTGGGAAAAATCCCCCAACCGCGGCACCAGCCATTTGGTCGCAAACAGCGGCTCACTGTTGATGGTCACGGTGCCTTTGGGCCGCTCTGATAAACCTTCTGTCGCATCGGCAATCGCATCCAAGGCCGGCGACACCTGCGCCAGATAGGCCGCGCCGTCGGGTGACAGGGCCAGCCCGCGCGGCAGATCGCGAAACAATTGCACATTCAGCCGGTCCTCCAGCCCGCGCACATGGCGGCTGATGGCGGAATGGCTGACGCCCAACTCCTCCGCTGCGCGGGAAAAGCTTTGATGCCGCCCCGCAGCTTCAAACGCGCGCAGGGCATTCAGAGGGGGAAGTTTTCGGGCCATGAAATATGTGACTTTTCCAGACATATGTTGTCAAGCAATTGTCTTTGATACGTCCCGCGCCAAGGCTCATATTCAGAGTGTAGTCACAAAGAATTGGCCCATCTCATGACCGTTACACCACCTACCGCCGTTTCTTGCGGGGATTGCGCACGTTCAGAAAACGCACATCTTGGCAAGATAATCCAATGGCTCGCTCGAAAGTGGCGATACCGCAAGCATCCGCATGTTCGGGATATATCCATCAGGCAAGCCTGTGATATTGGCCTTTCCACATCTGAACATTCTCGGCTGACCCACCGCTGGCCGTCCGAAACCACCCATCACCCGCGCGGCTGAAACGCTTTGCTCTGACCTGCGCCGCGATGTAGATACCAAGGATGAGCAATCAGCTGGATCAGGTATTTGCCGCCCTCGCGGACCCGACGCGCCGCGCTATTCTGGCGATGTTGCTGGAGGACGACATGGCGGTGACCGATGTGGCAGACCCGTTCGAGATGTCGCTGGCAGCGATTTCCAAACATCTGGGGGTGCTGACAGCGGCAGGCCTGATCTCTCAGGAGAAACGCGGGCGGGTGAAATGGTGCAAGATCGAGCCGGACGCCTTGCGCGATGCCAGCATCTGGATGCAGGGGTTTGGGCAGTTTGAACCGGTCAACCTTGAGGCGTTTGAACGGTTCTTGGCAGTTGAGCTGCCCGAAATAGAAGAGGCTGACGATCCGGTCGGACCATCAGCCTGATTTTGTAGGGGTCAAAGGACGAACTGCACAATCGCAAGAACAATCACAACAAGTCCGACAAGATAAATAATATTTCGCATGGCGAGGCCTTTCATATTTTGCACGACTTAACGCCTGAACCCGCAAAAGGTTCCCTCACCCGGCCTTTGGTGCCGCGCTGTCATCCCGCAGGAGCATCAGCAGCGCCAAAATGGTCAGTGCCACACCGCCCAACGTCAAGGCCGAGGGCACCCCGTTGCCCAGCGCGATTTCCCACACGATCACCCATGTCGGCGTCAGATAGGTATAGGCCATCACCTTGGCCGACGGCAGGCGCAGGGTGGCAAATTGCAAAAGCAGCGCAGTCGCGGCGGTGGCAATGACCACGATATAGGCCAGTGTCACCCAAACCATTCCCGGCAAGACGGCCCATTCGGTGACTGCCAGATCAGGCGCGGCATAGATCAGCAGCACGATGGAGCCCGCTACCAGCATCCCGAAAGTGAAGCTATAAATGCTTTCGCCCCGGTTCAGACGCCGCACCATGGGTGTGTAGATTGCATGAGATACGCAACCGATGAAGTAAATCACCTCGCCCCGCCCGACATCAAAGCCAAGAAGGGCAGACAGGTCCGCCCGAAAAATCACCCAAAGCGCCCCGGCGGCTCCGATGGCCAGCGCTGCCGCCATCCGCCCTGTCATCACCTGACGCAGCAGGAACCAGGCAAAGATCGCGGACATGACCGGCACCAGAGTAAACACAGACGCCGCACTGACCGGTGGCGCGGTCTTGAGCCCCTCAAACATCATCACAAAATAGAACGCGAACAACCCGCCCAGGATCAGATACCGCCAGGGTGCCGCAAAATCACCCGCACGAAACCCGCCACGCATATGGGTGATCAAACCCACAAGCGCTGCGCCAAGGCAGAACCGCAAGGCGGTGATTGCAGACGGCGCAATGTCATTGGCAACCATCGCGCCCAAGGAAAACGACCCCGCAACAAGGGCGGAAAACGCTAGCATGGCCAGATGCCCCTGTGCGCCAGGGCTCACCAGCCCTCCTCTTTGACTTCATCCTTGATAAACGACAGCAACGCCTGCACCTTGAACGTGCGATGCAGGTCCACATGGGTCACAAGCCACAGAGGCGAAGACCACACGTCCCGCGCGGCATGGACTTCGACCAGATCGGGGTGTTTCTGCGCTTCGGTCACGGGCATAAAACCGATGCCTGCCCCAGCCAGAATCGCCGATTCCACAGCGCCCGCATCGGTACAGCGGAAGGTCACAGAGGCATCCGGAACATTATCGCGCATCCAGACATAGCAAGGTGCACGGCTTTCGCGGTTTTCCGGCCCGACGAAGCGGTGTTTGGTATAGTCCTCTGAACCGCCCGGTACCCCATGCGCCTCAACGTAGGATGTGCTGGCATAGGCCGCCATTTGTAGCTGCACCAAGGGCTGCACCACGTTGTCCGGTTGTTCCGGCGCAGCGCCAGCGCGCACCGCAACATGGGCCTCTCCGTATTCCAGCCGAAACAACCGCTCTCCGGTCACATATCGCACGACAACGGCTGGATGCATCTTTTGAAACCGCGCCAACATCGGCGCCATATATCCGGCCAGTGACACCAGCGATGTCACCACAAGATCCCCCGCCACATCAGATCCACGCCCCTTGATCCGGCCAGACAACTGGCTGAACTGATCGTCAGCCGACTGCGCCACCCTCAACAGGTCTTCACCCGCCTCCGTTGGTGTATAGCCACGCGCATGACGTTGGAAAAGCTTTGCGCCCAACCGCTGCTCCAGCGCATCGATGTGCCGGATGACAGTGGCATGATGCACACCCAGCACCTCGGCCGCGCCGCTGACCGTGCCCATCCGGGCGACCTGAAAGGCGGTCCTGATCTCGTCCCAATTGTCCATGCCCTGCAAAATGCCGGATGTTCCGGTCGGGGCAAGGGTAAAATCACTTGGCGCGGGAAAATGCGATGGCATACTGCAACGATGAAGATCACCCGCAACACACCCGAACAGCTTATCGTGGAAAATAATCCGCTTTGGCTGGCAATCTTTATCTCTGTCTTTTCGCTGGTCTTTGTCGGCATCGGCCTTGTCACCATCCGGACCGAACCGGGCACCGGCATCGCTTTCCTTTTAGGCGGGCTGGTTATGGGCGGCGGTTTTACGACAGCCTTTATCAGGCGCACCCAACTGATCCTCGACCGCCCCCGCAATCTGGTGGAACTGCGGCGCAAGTCGCTGCTTGGGTATCACCGGCGGAGCTGGGATTTGCACGACCTCGACCGGGCCTTTGTCGAAACCTCACAATCTGGCGACACCAACACCTACCGTGCAGCCCTGCATTTCAGCGGCGGCATGGATGCAGGCACCCATCCGATCACTCTGGTCTATTCCAGTGGCGGTGGCGCCCGCCGCGCCGAAGCGGCGATCAACGATTGGCTCGCTGCCCTTGACTCAGCGCCCCCTGCGGCGTAAATCGCCCCCAATTCCCGGAAGCATTGCCTTCCGGTCCCGGCCTATTGTCGGGATCGCCCCCCGTCAGCGCGTTGCGCCCACGGGGGCATTTGTGCATTCACGCTGGCGTTCCTAAGTTAGGAACATCCCGCAACCGACCGACGAAAGGGCCTGTGCCCATGTTTGAAAATCTCAGCGAACGCCTCTCCGGTGTCTTTGACCGCCTGACCAAACAGGGCGCTCTGTCCGAGGACGACGTCAAAACCGCCCTGCGCGAGGTGCGCGTGGCCCTGCTTGAGGCGGACGTGTCGCTGCCGGTTGCACGCGACTTTGTCAAAGCAGTGCAGGAACAAGCCACCGGTCAGGCCGTCACCAAATCCATCACCCCCGGTCAGCAGGTTGTCAAAATTGTCCACGACGCCCTGATCGACGTGCTGCAAGGCGAAGGCGAGCCCGGCGCGCTCAAGGTCGACAACCCGCCCGCACCGATCCTGATGGTCGGCCTGCAGGGCGGCGGTAAAACCACAACCACCGCCAAGCTCGCCAAACGCCTGAAGGAAAGAGACGGTAAACGGGTGCTGATGGCCTCGCTCGACGTGAACCGCCCTGCCGCGATGGAACAGCTGGCGATCCTCGGCAACCAGATCGGCGTGGATACCCTGCCCATCGTCAAGGGCGAAGATCCCGTTGCGATCGCAAAACGCGCCAAGACCCAGGCCGGCCTCGGCGGCTATGATGTCTATATGCTCGACACCGCCGGGCGCCTGTCCATCGACGAAGAGCTGATGCAACAGGTCAAAGCGGTGCGCGATGTCGCCACCCCGCGCGAGACCCTGCTGGTGGTCGATGGCCTGACGGGCCAGGACGCCGTGCACACGGCTGAGAATTTCGACGAGCGCATCGGCATCACCGGCGTGGTCCTGACACGGATGGACGGCGACGGACGCGGTGGTGCAGCCCTGTCCATGCGGGCCGTCACCGGCAAGCCGATCAAATTTGTCGGCTTGGGCGAGAAGCTGGACGCGCTGGAAACCTTTGAGCCGGAACGTGTGGCGGGCCGAATCCTCGGTATGGGCGACATTGTCGCGCTGGTCGAAAAGGCCCAGGAGACCATCGAGGCCGAACAGGCCGAGAAGATGATGCGCCGCATGACCAAGGGCCAGTTCAACATGAACGACCTGAAAATGCAGCTTGAACAAATGATCAAGATGGGCGGCATGCAAGGCATGATGGGCATGATGCCCGGCATGGGCAAAATGGCCAAACAGGTCGAAGACGCGGGCCTCGATGACAAGATCCTCAAACAGCAGATCGCGTTGATCCAGTCGATGACCAAGAAAGAACGCGCCAACCCGCAGCTTTTGCAGGCCTCCCGCAAGAAACGCATCGCCAAAGGCGCGGGTATGGAGGTTTCCGACCTCAACAAGCTGATGAAAATGCACCGCCAGATGTCCGACATGATGAAAAAGATGGGCAAAATGGGCAAAGGCGGCATGCTGAAACAAGCCATGAAAGGCATGTTCGGCAAGGGCGGCATGGACCCGGCCGCCATGGCACAGGGCATGGACCCCAAGGCACTGGAAGCGGCCGCCAAACAAATGGGCGGCAAACTGCCCGGAGGCATGGGTGGCGGTATGGGCCTGCCCTCTGGCCTGTCCGGGTTTGGCAAAAAGAAATGATCACCTGTTCGCTGACATATGAAATTGACCCGGCCAAGGTGGACGATTTTGAAACCTACGCAAGGGCGTGGATCAAGATCGTGAACCGCATGGGCGGCACACATCACGGCTATTGGCTGCCCCATGAGGGCGCCAATGACCTCGCCTATTGCCACTTTTCATTTGCCAGCCTCGCCGCCTACGAAGACTACCGCACACGCATGGCAGAAGACGCCGAATGCCAGGCCGCCTATGCTTTCGCGGAACGCACCCAGTGCATCCACCGCTATGACCGCAGCTTCACCCGACCCGTGCTTGAAGGCCGCGCTCTGGAAAGCAACCAGCCATGACACAAGCCCCAATCCTCACCGGCGACACCATCCGCCTGCGGCCACACCACCTGTCCGATATGGAGGCCTTCTGGACGTTCTACCAATCGCCCCGCGCCGCCCTGATGGATGTGCCGAACAACAAGACACACCTGTGGTACGGCTTCGCCTCCGAAGTCGGCAGTTGGGCTTTGAACGGGATGGGGGGCTGGGCCATTGAAACCCTGGACGGCGATCTCGCCGGTCAGGTGGCCCTGACCCACCCCCCGCATTTTGCCGAAACAGAACTTGGCTGGATGGTCTTTGACGGCTTCGAAGGGCGCGGTATCGCAGGCGAAGCGGCCAGGCTCGCCCTGGGTTATGCCCGCAGCACACTCAAACCGGCAAGCCTTGTCAGCTACATCCACAAGGACAACACACGGTCCATCGCACTGGCCCAGCGGCTCGGGGCACAGCTTGACCCTACGGCCATCCCACATGACGAGACCGATGTGGTCTACCGCCATGAGGTGTCCCAATGACCCGTATTTTCAAAGGTGATTCTGCCCAGGGTCAAGGATCGCGCAGCGACCAATCTTTGATTGGCCTGTCCTTGACGCTGGGCGGAATCGCCACCCACCCTCGCACAGGTGCCTTGAGCGCAGACCTGCGGCTCAAGCACCTCAGCGCAAAACGGGCCACTGCCCTATCAACGGCCGCCGCGCCGATGACGCGGGCTCAGGATGCAACAGGCACCCATAATCTCATCGCGCGTCAGCGCGGCAATGGGATCACGTCCAATGACCGGAGGGACTTCGCATGACCGATCCAGTAACCCGCGCCGCCGAGGTGCTCAAAGGTCACCGCGCCTCCATCGACCGGCTCGACGCGATCCTCGTCTTTACCCTGGGCGAGCGCTTCAAACACACACAGGCTGTGGGGAAACTCAAAGCCGAACACGACCTTCCCCCGTCCGATCCAAACCGCGAAGCGGATCAGATCGCACGGCTCGAAGATTTGGCGAAAGAGGCCGACCTCGATCCCGAATTCGCCAAGAAGTTTCTCAACTTCATCATCGCTGAAGTCATTCAGCACCACAAAAAGCACCAATCGTAAGCCGGGGTTCACCCCGGCAACAAACCCAAAAGGACTACACACCATGGCTATGAAAATTCGTCTCGCCCGCGGCGGCTCCAAAAAGCGCCCCTTCTACCGTATCGTTGCAGCGGACAGCCGCATGCCACGCGATGGCCGTTTCATCGAAAAGCTGGGCACATATAACCCGCTGCTGCCGAAAGACAGCGAAGAGCGCGTGAAAATGGACATTGAAAAGATCCAGGACTGGATCTCCAAAGGCGCCCAGCCAACAGAGCGCGTTGCACGTATGCTCGAAGCGGCTGGCGTGAAAGAAAAAGTTGCGCGCAACAACCCCAAGAAGGGCACACCGGGCAAGAAAGCCCAGGAACGTGTAGAAGAGAAAGCCGCCAAAGCCGCAGCAGCAGCCGAAGCCGCCGCAGCCCCGGCCGAAGAGGCATCTGCTGACGAAGCCGCAGCAGAATAAGCAAGGCCAGCGCCCGGCATGGAACAGTTTTGTGATGATTTCCGTGCCGGGCTGCACGATCTGATGCGTTGGCGGCGCGATGTGCGCCACTTTCGCACGGACCCGGTGGATGAGGCCTTGGTGCAAACCTGCTTGGACACCTTTAATCTTGCCCCCTCCGTGGGCCTGTCAGAGCCTTGGCGCATCCTGCGCGTGGCATCAGACACAGCGCGGCAAGCCGCGCTTGAGAATTTCAAAACCGCAAATGAAACGGCCCTTGCTGGCTATGACGGGGATCAGGCGGCGCTTTATGCCTCTCTCAAACTGTCGGGCATGCAGGATGCGCCCGTGCAACTGGCGATCTTTTGCGATGACACCACAACCAAGGGCAGCGGCCTTGGTGCCGCTTCAATGCCGGAAATGCGCCGGTATTCGGTGGTTGGCGCCGTCACCCAGATGTGGCTTGCCGCCCGCGCCTACGGATTGGGCGTTGGCTGGGTCTCCGTGCTTGACCCGGGTCGCCTGAGCCGTGATCTTAAGGCCAAGGAAGAGTGGCATCTGGTGGCTTATCTTTGCCTTGGCTGGCCAAAGGAAGAGACCCTGACGCCCGAACTGGAAACCAAAGGCTGGGAACATCGCGCCCGGCACCTGATTATCGAGACACGCTGATATGTTGCGCCTGATCTTCTTGCTGTTTGCCGCCGCCATCGGCTTTGGTCTTGGCATCAAATATGATCGCATGCAGATGGCCGCTGAATGCGCCAATGGCGAGGGCGAATGGACCGGCACGATCTGCGTCAACTCGGAGCTTTTGCAATGACAATCCTACGCGCTTGGGGACGGCAGGTGCTGCTTTCGTTTGTTGTGCTCGCCGCCGTTTTTGCGTCCGGCTTCCTCGCAGGATCATCTGCCAGCGTCGCTGCGATGCAAGACGAGTGTTTGTTGGCTGATGGTAAATGGTCCCAGGGATTCTGCGTAATTGTGGAGATGTCGAAATGACCGACAGAATTTGTGTAGGGGCCATTGCCGGCGCTTATGGCGTCAAGGGCGAGCTGCGCATCAAGAGCTTTTGCGCCACCCCTGAAGACATCGAAAACTACACCCCGCTGTGGTCCGAGGACGGCAGCCGCCAGTTTGCCCTGGCCATCCTGCGCCCCATCAAGAACGGGTTTTCCGCCCGCATCGCCGATGTCGCCACCAAGGAAGAGGCCGACGCCCTGCGCGGCGTGAACCTTTTTGCCGACCGCAATCAGATGCCGTCCCTGCCTGATGATGAATTCTATCATGCCGATCTGATTGACCTTGAGGTCTACGACACCGGCGGCGTGCTGCTGGGCCGTGTAAAAACTGTTCAGAACCACGGGGCCGACGACCTTCTGGAACTGCAGTTGGCAGGCACCTCCGCAACGACCTTTCTGCCCTTCACCAAGGCGGCTGTCCCCACCGTGGATCTCACTGCGGGTCGCATCGTCGCTGATCCGCCTTTGGGCATACTGCCGGAAACGGACAAGGACTGATGCCGCGCCGGATCATCCTGCATGCAGGGTTTCACAAGACCGGCACGACCACCCTTCAAGCCACCCTGCGCGGGAACCGGGCCGCGCTGAAAAAACACATCGCGCTGCGTCTGCGCTGGCATCTCAAGGATTTGCTGTCTGCCACGCGCGGCTATTCGACATGGCGCGATCCCCTGACCATGCTCAAGGTGCAAGACCGTTTTGAGGCGATGCTGAACGAGCTGCCCGGCATGCCGCGCCGCAGTTTGATTATCTCTTCCGAGGAGCTTTGCGGCCATCTGCCCGGTCGCGGCGACCTGATGGATTATTCCGCTGCGCCCGTGCTGCTTTATGCCTTCTGGGACAGCGCCCGCCAGCGGTTCCCCAAAGCCGATATACTGATCTATCTGACCACGCGCGCGCCGGGTGCCTGGCTGCGCTCGGCCTGGGCCGAACATGTCAAATCGTCCGGAATGACCCTGGATTACCCCGCGTTTGAGACCAAATATGCCGCCGCCGCAAAGCTGGAAGAGATGGTGCAGGAAATCGCCAGCCGCGTGCCCGCGCCGGTGCATCATGCCGCGCTGGAAGACTGTGCCGATCTGCCCCTTGGAACCGCCGATCCCTTGCTGGATCTATGTGACATCCCGCTTGCCCTGCGCGGCACTCTTCACGCGCCGCCCCCCGCCAACACACGATTGGAGGATGACATCCTGCGGCAGATGTTGCAGATCAACCGCACCCATGACGGGGCCGAGGCCCGCAATGCCGCCAAGGCGGCACTACTGAACAAGGTGCAGGACAAATGAAACCGACACGGTCCCATGGCCGCCAATCCATTCGCGCCACTCTGCAACCGCGCGAGCTGATGCAGGACAAACCGGATTACTCGGATGTCTGGCAGGCGCGGATCGTGACGTTGTTTCCCGACCTCTTTCCCGGTGTGCTGGGGGCCAGCCTGACGGGTAAGGCCCTGCAGGACGGTTTATGGCAATTGCACACCCATGATCTGCGCCAGTTCGGGATTGGCAAGCACCGCAATGTCGATGACACCCCTGCGGGCGGTGGTGCAGGCATGGTCATGCGCGCTGATGTCGTCGGCCCCGCAATAGAAGCGGCGCAGGCCCACGCCCATGGCCGCTGGCCCATCCTTTACATGTCCCCGCGCGGCCGCCGCTTTGATCAGGCGATGGCCCGTGATCTGGCGGGCTGTGCCGGTGTGACCATGCTGTGCGGGCGGTTTGAGGGCGTCGATGAACGGGTCATCGAACACTATGGCATCACCGAGGTCTCGCTTGGGGATTTTGTGATGACAGGCGGCGAACTGGCCGCCCAAGCCATGATCGACGCTACCGTGCGCCTGCTACCGGGTGTGTTGGGCAATGCCGAAAGCACGGTCGAGGAAAGCCATTCCAACGGTTTGCTTGAGCATCCACAATATACCCGCCCGGCCATTTGGAAGGACCGTGAAATCCCGCCAGTGTTGATGTCGGGCAATCACAAGGAAATCGCGAAATGGCGCCGTGCACAATCGCTGTCTCTCACGCGGTCGCGGCGGCCAGATCTGGTCAGGGATGAGGATGGCGATACCTGATCGCCACCCTCGATGGCCATTAGGCCGTTTCTGAATTGGCCTTCACATAGGCATAGATCTCATCTTTCAGCGCCATGCGTTCTTTGCGCATGTCGACCATGTGATCATCACTTGTCGGCTCCACATTTGTTTCGGCACGGTGCAGGGCGCGGTTCAGCGTGTGATAGGCATCGCTCAGCTTTTCGAAATGGCTGTCGGATTGGCGCAGGGCCGCCATCTGATCCACCAGTTCGGGGAACTCTTCGGTCAGTTCATGTGGTGTGTGAGACATAGGTGATCTTCCTTCTGTTGGGTTTATGTACGTTTCCGGCTCTTCGGATGCAGCGAAGAAGCCAGGATATGGTCGCTGTCGCGCAGCAGGGCTTCGGCCTGATGAAAGATCAGCGGATCGGGTGCGGTGGCGACAGAATGGTCCTTGTCTGGATAATCGAGCTGCGACAGGAAGTGCCGCATACAGGTCAGCCGGGCGCGTTTCTTGTCATTGGATCTGATCACGGTCCAAGGCGCATCCGCCGTATCTGTGTAGAAAAACATCGCTTCCTTGGCCTCGGTATAATCGTCCCACTTGTCCAGGCTGGCGCGGTCGATCGGGGAAAGTTTCCACCGCTTGAGCGGATCGGTTTCCCGCGAGGCAAAGCGGCGCTTTTGCTCTTCTTGCGTGACCGAGAACCAATATTTGAACAGCTTGATCCCGGACCGGACCAACATCCGTTCGAATTCCGGCGTCTGGCGCATGAATTCGAGGTATTCCGCCGGAGCGCAAAAATCCATCACCCGCTCTACACCGGCGCGGTTGTACCAGGACCGGTCATACAGAACGATCTCGCCCGCCGTGGGCAGATGTTTGACATAGCGTTGAAAGAACCATTGCCCGCGCTCTTCGTCGGTGGGTTTGTTCAGGGCCACAACACGGGCGGCGCGTGGGTTGAGGTGTTCGGTGAACCGCTTGATCGTGCCGCCCTTGCCCGCCGCATCACGGCCTTCAAACAACAGCACAAACTTCTGGCCGGTCTCCTGCACCCAATGCTGCACCTTCAACAACTCGACCTGAAGCGCGGATTTCTCAGCCTCGTATGTCTTGCGGTCCAGCTTGGTCTGATAGGGGTATTCACCTTGTTCAAATCCAACAATTGCCGCGCTGCGGTCTGAATGTTCCATCGCCTCTGTCTGCTGTGTTTCAGCCGCCATGCTGTCCCCTTCCAATGCCTGGTTTTCTCTTGCGGCCCTACCTAGCCACAGCCGCACGGCCATTGCCTTGACGTGGATCAAGCAAAGCGGCAAAGCTGTGGAACCCGGATCAAATCCAGACGGGTTTTCCCCCCTTGATCCCTGCTAACTTCCCCCCTATACCCCGCCCATCCGGAATCGCTTGTCGCGTCTCCGGTGCTTTGCGTTACGTGCAGGGCAAACAAGGAATGACGATGCTACCTCCGGCGGGCCGCTACGGCGCAGTCCCGATAGACCCCGAAGCTCTTGGATCGCGCAATAACTTCGTGGAACACCACGAGCATCATAGGAGAAGCGTCAGATGAACCTGATCGCAGAGATTGAGGCGGAACAAATCGCCGAACTTGGCAAGGAAATCCCAGATTTCCGCGCGGGCGACACCATCCGCGTTGGCTTTAAAGTCACCGAAGGCACCCGCACCCGTGTGCAGAACTACGAAGGCGTCTGCATCGCCCGTAACAACGGTCACGGCATTGCCGGGTCTTTCACAGTTCGCAAAATCAGCTTCGGCGAAGGTGTTGAGCGCGTATTCCCGCTGCACTCCACCAACATCGACAGCATCACAGTGGTCCGCCGTGGCCGTGTGCGTCGCGCCAAACTGTACTACTTGCGCTCACGTCGTGGTAAATCCGCGCGTATCGTTGAGAATTCCAACTACAAGCCGAAGAAAGCGTAAGGGGGCCGGACCAATGAAAGCCGATACACATCCCGAATACCACATGATCAACGTCAAGATGACTGACGGTACGATCGTACAGATGAAATCCACATGGGGCAAAGAAGGCGATCAACTGTCGCTGGACATCGACCCATCCGTGCACCCAGCATGGACAGGCGGCACATCCCGCCTCATGGACACCGGTGGCCGCGTGTCCAAGTTCAAGAACAAATACGCAGGTCTCAGCCTGTAAGTCACTTGACGACGTTTATTGCGAAAAGGCGCGGACCACGGTCCGCGCCTCAGATTACTGACAAACCCCGTCATTTTGGCGGGGTTTTGTTTATGTGTTTAGGGGTTTGCTCTGTCTCAGGTGCTTTGTGGTGTTCCACGCGATACAGCCATTGCGATTTTCTTGATGTTCTGGGCGGTGGCTGCCAGGAGGCATTGGGTCTGGACTTTGGCTCGGGATCGGAAGCGGGCGTAGCGGTGGCCGAAGAGTTGTTTGGCGTCCGCAAAGGAGCGCTCGACGGTTTCTTTTCGTCGTTTGTAGAGCGCCTTGCCCCAGTCGGTCAGGCGGTGGGCATCTGTGCGTTCGCGGGCGTCGGCCCAGACATGGCGGGTGACGGTTTTCTGGGCCTTGGCGTTGGTGGTACAGGAGGCCAGCAGTGGACAGTCGCGGCACTGTGACGGGTCAGATTTGTAGTGACGGTAGCCGCTGCGGTCGGTCGTGGCGTAAGGGATCACCTGACCTTCGGGGCAGCGATAGGCGTCCACTGCCGCATCATACCGGAAGGCGCGTTTGGGCAGCATCCCTTTAGGACGCGACGGGCGCAGGTACCCCGTAACACCGAGGATACCGCGATCCTCCAGCCCCCTGGCAATCGGCGCGCTGGCATAGCCTGCATCCAGGCCCACCGCCTGCACGTCAAATCCGAACCGCGCCCGCTGACGGTCCAACCGCCCCAGATAGGGGATGCTGTCATGCACGTTGGCGGCCGTCACATGGGTGTCGGTGATGATGGCGTAGCGCCCGTCCACTGTACGGTGATCAAGGTAAAAGAACCCTTTAGGTTTGCCGTCACGCACCATGTAACCTGCGTCCGGGTCGGTGCGGCTGACCTTGGTTTCCTTCACCGGCGGCTGGCGATCCTTCGGCTTGAGGGGATTTTTGCCATGCGCGGCACGGTCGGCAGTGATGGCCGCATCCAAATCATCCCAATAGGCGGCGCGGGATTTGGCGACCATGTCCTTGTCATAGCGGCCCTTGTTGGCATTGGCCTTCAGATGCGTGCTGTCTGTATAGAGCACCTCACCGCCCACAAGCCCGCGCCCAATGGCCTGCTCCACAATATGATCAAAGATGCGCTGTGCGATATTCGTCCCGTCGAACCGGCGGCGGCGGTTCTGGCTGAAGGTGCTGGCGTCAAAAACGCTGTCCGTTAGCCGCAGCCCGATGAACCAACGATAAGCCACGTTCACCTCGATCTCCCGCATCAGCTGCCGTTCCGAGCGGATGCCGAACAAGTATCCGACAAACAGCGCCTTGAAGAGCATCTCAGGCGCAATCGGCGGGCGACCATTGTCGGGGCAATAAAGGTCCTCGGTCATCTCCCGGATGAACCCGAAGTCAATCGCAGAACTCACCTTGCGCAAAAGATGATCGCTCGGCACCAATTGCTCCAACGTAACCATCTCAAGTTCGGTCTGCTGTGGGGAAGGCTTTCTCAACATACCCCATTGAATCAAAAGTCCCCGCTCATGGCGAGGACTTTGTCAGCAGTCTGAGGCGCGGACCACGGTCCGCGCCTTTTTTGTTGCGCGATGTGATATGGGCATTAGTTGCCCGCCATCTCGCCTTGCAAAAAGGCCTCTGGGCTGTCGACCTCTTCCAGCTTCTTTCCGTTGATCCACCAAAACCTGTTGCCCACATTGCGCAGAAAGCTCCGGTCGTGACTGACCAAAAGGCAAGACGCGCCATGAGCGATCAATTCCTCCTCAAGCGCCTCCTGCCCCTCGATATCCAGATGGTTGGTTGGTTCATCCAAAAGATAAAAGTTCGGGTTTCTCAGCCGCAGCACCAGCATCGCCAGACGTGCCTTTTGCCCGCCGGACAATGCGCCAATCTTGGTATCCTGCATCTGGATGTTCACACCGGCCCCCGCCAGCAACCCCCTCGCCCGCTGATCACCCACGTCGAACTGACCCGCCACTGTTGTCATGGGTGTGGCGGCATCGTCCAACTGGCTGAGATGTTGATCCGAATAGGCAGGCACCACCGAGGGCGCGGACTTGACCGCGCCGCCCTCATGCCCCTCAAGCGCGCGCTGCACCATCTCGATCAACTGGGTCTTGCCCGTGCCATTGGCCCCAAGCAAAACCACACGGTCCCCTTTCGAGATCCACTTTTGCCCGGTCCGGTACAAAAGCCGGCCGTCGGGTGTGGTCACATCCGCCTCGTCAAAGGTGATCAAGGCTTTGGCATGGGTACCGCTGTTGCCCAGCTTGATCTCGCCTGCGCTGCGTTCCCTATGTGCCGGTTTCGCGGCCGCTTCCATCTTGGCGGCGCGTTCATTCAACTGCTTGGTCTTGGTGATCAACAGATCAGAGCCAGAATTGACGCCGATGTTCTTGAGCTTGGCCGCCTGTTTGCGCAACTGCTGCGCCTTGTTCAGATCATTGGCAAACCGGCGCTCGTCGGCCGCGTCGGCCTCTTCCAGCGCGGCCCGCGCCGGTGTGAAAGGCAGATCGAAAGCCCGCGATCTTTCCGCCCTCAGAAACAGCGTGCGATTGGTAGTGGCATCCAGAAACGCCCGGTCATGCGATGTGATCAATACCGGCAGTTCCCTCGGCAATGCCGCAATCCAGCCCTGCAATAACCCGATCCGGTGCAGATCAAGGTGGTTGGTCGGCTCATCCAGCATCAACATGTCCGGCTCATTGATCCAGGCCGCCGCCAGCAGCGCCGTGCGCTGCCAGCCGCCGCTGAGTGTGTTCAGGGGCTGATGTTGCAAGTCATACGGCACTGCCAGCTCATCCAGCGCCACGTCCACGCGCCAGCTTTCGTATTCGGCCTGTTCCGTCGGGAGGGCGTCGAGCACCAGATCATAAAGCGTCAGCTCTTGTGCCGCCTCGGGCACATATTGCTGCACGTGGCCGATGCGCAACCCGCGCGCGCGGGTCACATCACCAGTGGTCTGGTCCAACGTGCCGGCAAGGCAGCTCATCAATGTGGATTTGCCGCGCCCGTTCGCGGCCACCAAACCGATGCGGTCGCCTTTGGAAATGGTCAGGTTCAGGTCGGTAAAAAGCGGGTCACCAAGGGTTACGCCCAAGGCATTTACATTCAACAGTGTCATTTTGGTCTCAAGTCATATCAAAACGGGCCGCAAAGCGGCTTGAGGCAGACCAATGGGCAATTGTTCCCTGATCAGCCCTGCAAACGGATTTACAGGGCGGTGCGGGGACCATGCTGAAGACGGCGGATGATACGCATATTCAGCTGTTGCCCTCCTGTTGTTGAAATAGACCGTTGCATCAGACTAGGAAAAGCCTGCCACAATGGCAACCATGGATCACAGTGGGAAATCCGCCTTAACGATCAGCCCACTTTCGCGCCAATCAAAGGCCATATCGCCGCCGGTGCTGGTGGTGAGGGTCTTGATGATGCGCGATCCGCTTTGCCGGGCTGGCACAACCACGGGCGGACCGTTGGTTTCCTCCCAATGAAAGGCAATGCTGCGCCCCTCTTCGCGGTCCTGCACAACCCATCGCAATTCAACCCGCCCTTCAGCCACACTGAGCGCGCCGTGTTTGACGGAATTGGTTGCCAACTCATGCAGGCCAAGCGTGATGGGCGAGATCAGCCCCGCAGGCAGTGCCACGGCAGGCCCGGAAAGAGTGAGCTGCACCAAACCGCCCGGCGCATAGGGGGCCAGAATGGTCCGCGCCAGCGCTTCAAATTCTGTTCCCTCATCCGTATTGGGCCGGATCGTGTTGAAATGCACATCGCTCAGCGCCGTCAGACGCTCGCCGATCTTGGTGGCCAACGCCGCGGTGTCATTTTCCTCACGCCCCGTCATGCGCACAATCACATTCATCACGTTCACAATATTGCGCAACCGGTGCAGCAGCTCATCATCGGCAAGCTGGCGTGCCTGTTTCTCCATCTCTCGTTTGGCGGTCACATCCAGTTGCGAGCCAAAATAATACATCAGCGCCCCGTCATCATCGAGGATCGGACCGATCTGCAATGCATTCACAAATGAGGTGCCATCCTTGCGGTAGTTCAGGATCTCGACCGTATCCACCTCGGCGCTTGCAATCACCTTGCGGATCGCCGCAACGCTTTCTTCCGTTGTGCCCGGCCCCTGCAACATCCGGCAGTTCTGGCCGATGACCTCTTCCTCAACGTAACCTGTCAACTCACAAAACGCCGCATTGGCAAACACAATCGGATTATCCGGCAATGTCGGATCCGTAATACAGAGGGGAATTTGCGCGTGCCGCACGGTCTCTGCAATCGCACGGTCATTGCGCAGCGCCCATGCGCCTTCCCTGCCGTTTCTGTCCAACGTCACTCTCCGGTAAAAATTTCGCACCAAGGCCGTCTTGCGCATCCGATCCTGGCACATCATAGAGATGCAGACCGTCCGGAGACGCGGCCCCTAGCGTTAAACATAAGGTCTGAAATCACAATTTGCCAAGCCCAAGCATCGGTGACGCAGAGGGAAGCTTGGCCAATCCTAACACTTTCAAATTCAGGCAACCCAACATATAGTGGTGCCCAACAAGATCCTGTGAGTAGCAGGCATGAAGAGGGACAGCAGAATGGCGCATATCATTGTCGTCGGTAACGAAAAAGGCGGCGCGGGCAAATCCACCGTATCCATGCATGTGGCGACCGCCCTTGCCCGGATGGGGCACCGCATCAGCGGCTTGGATCTGGACCTGCGCCAACGCACATTCGGCCGCTATATCGAAAACCGTCGTGCCTATATCGAGGACTCGGGTCTGGATCTGGCCTGCCCTGCCCTGTGTGATTTGCCCGAAGTGGCACAAGAAAGCCTGCGTCCTGGCGAGAACATGTATGATCACCGGCTCAGCGCTGCGGTGGCGCAGATGGAAGCTGACAACGATTTTATCCTGATTGATTGCCCCGGCTCCCACACCCGGCTCAGCCAAGTGGCGCATTCTCTGGCCGATACGTTGATCACGCCCCTGAACGACAGCTTTATCGACTTTGACCTGCTGGCCCACACCGATGCCAGCGGCGAAAAGATCACCGGACCGTCCGTCTACTCCGAAATGGTCTGGAACGCGCGGCAGTTACGGGCACAGGCTGGCCTGTCCGCGATTGACTGGGTTGTGGTGCGCAACCGCATGGGCGCACAGCGCATGGTCAACAAGGAAAAGATGGAACGCGCGATTGAGAATCTTAGCAAGCGCATCGGGTTCCGCATCGCACCGGGCTTTAACGAGCGGGTGATCTTCCGAGAGCTGTTCCCACGTGGCCTGACTTTGCTGGACCTCAAGGACATTGGCGTCAAACAGCTCAATATCTCAAATATCGCGGCCCGTCAGGAATTGCGCGATCTGGTCAAGGCGCTGAACCTGCCGGATGTGACCGTCGATTTCTGATCCCGCTACCGGCGTTGCCGGAGCAGCACCACCAGATTGGACAGAAACAGCGCACCAATCACAATCGCGCCGCCAATCAGCGCATAGGGGCCGGGATATTCCCGGATCACACCCCATGCCAAAAGCGGCGCAAGCACGGATTCCAACAAAACCAGCAACCCCACCTCTGCCGAGGTGATATAGCGTGGCCCAATCGCCAGAAGCACGGAACTGATCAGAATCACCCCCGCATGGGCCAACACCAGCGGCCATGCACCGCTTGGCATGTCAAAGGGCGCGGCCCATGGCAGGATCAACAGCGCCGCCATGACATAGCCCATCGCCACCCCTGCCACCATGGATGTGCCCTTGGCCGCCCGCGCCGCCGTCAACGCCGCTGCAAACAGGGCCGAAAGGCAGAGCGCCAACAGATCTCCGGCAATATGCGCATTTTCGGTCTCGCCTGAGCCATAGGCGATCACCGCCAGTCCCGGCACCACCGCGGCAATGGTCAACAGCGTGCGCTGGCTAAACGGCTCGGACAAAAAAATCCGGCTGAACACCGCGGCAAACACCGGCAGCGACGCGATGATAAAGACAACATTGGCGACTGATGTCAGGCTGACCGCGATCACAAACAGAACACCGCTTGCCCCCACGCCAACCATATAGATCCACCCGTAGAGGCCCGTCTCCAGAACTGCCCCAAACGGCGCTGTGCCACGGCGCAGCAACAACCAGATCCCGGTGCCGCCGCCCGCCAGCAGAACGCGCCAGAAGGCAATTGTCAGAGGGTCGGCAGGGATCAACCGCACAAAAAGCGAATCCGGCACCACAAACAGGACACCGAAAAGGGTTATCAAAAGGCCTTTGGTTTGATCACTCATGCGCCATCGGTGACGGTTTTGGGGCGTTAAGTAAAGCGGCCCGGATCAACCTGAGACAGTTTCATCAACGCCTTGCGCAGCACCTTGCCTTCCTGCGGTGTCAACTCAGACAGCAGTTTTTGCTCGTACTGGCGCGCCGTTTCGCGCAGATCCCTATACGCCGCCTCGCCCTGAGCGGTCAGGGCAAGATGCTCCACCCGCCGGTCCGTCTTGTCCTTTGTTCGCGTCAGAAACCGGCGCTCGGCAAGGCGCTGCACAGCGCGGCTGATCTTGGTCTTATGAAGCCGGGCCCGGTTGCCGATCTCGCTTGCGGTCATGCTGCCATAAAGGCCGAGGTGAAACAAAACCCGCCATTCCGTTCGCAACATGCCATAACGGTCTTTGTAGATACGCTGAAACGCGAGGGAACTGACCTCTGCAGACTGGTTCAGCAGGTAAGGAAGGAACTCTTCCAGTTCAAAATTGTCGTCAGACATGCGCCACACCGCTTGTTAGTTACAAAAACAACTATTACATCCGCAACAAACTCGCAATAGGGGAACCTCATGAACCGTCAGACAAGTCCCAGCGGCATGATCCGCGCCGCATCGCCCGCCGGCCCGCACGAAGGCTATATGCCCGGCTTTGGCAACGATTTTGAAACGGAGGCCCTGCCCGGTGCCTTGCCGCAGGGCATGAACAGCCCGCAAAAGTGTAACTATGGTCTTTATGGTGAACAGCTGACCGGCACCGCCTTCACCGCGCCCAGCCACCAGAACGAGCGCACATGGTGCTACCGCATCCGCCCCTCGGTGAAACATTCCCACCGCTATGAACGCATCGACCTGCCCTATTGGAAATCGGCGCCGCACATCCCCGAAGATGTGACATCGCTTGGCCAATACCGCTGGGATCCCGTACCACATTCAGAGGAAAAGCTGACATGGCTCACGGGCATGCGCACCATGACCTCAGCCGGTGATGTGAACACGCAGGTCGGCATGGCCACGCATATCTATCTGGTCACCGAAAGCATGGTGGACAGCTATTTCTACTCCGCCGACAGCGAATTGCTGGTGGTGCCCCAGGAAGGCCGCCTGCGGTTCTGCACCGAGCTGGGGATCATTGATCTGGAACCCAAGGAAATTGCGATCCTGCCGCGCGGGCTGCTGTACCGCGTCGAGGTGCTTGAAGGGCCGGCACGCGGCTTTGTCTGCGAAAACTACGGGCAAAAGTTCGAATTGCCGGGCCGCGGCCCCATCGGGGCCAACTGCATGGCCAACCGCCGTGATTTCAAAACCCCCGTGGCCGCCTACGAAGACCGCGATGCCCCCTCCACAGTGACGATCAAATGGTGTGGCCAGTTCCACGAAACCAAGATCGGCCATTCGCCGCTGGATGTGGTGGCCTGGCACGGCAATTACTGTCCGGTGAAATATGACCTGCGCACCTATTGCCCGGTCGGCGCGATCCTCTTTGATCACCCCGATCCCTCGATCTTTACCGTGCTGACCGCCCCTTCGGGCCAGCCCGGCACCGCGAACATCGACTTTGTCCTGTTCCGCGAACGCTGGATGGTGGCCGAAGATACCTTCCGCCCGCCCTGGTATCACAAGAACATCATGTCCGAGCTGATGGGCAACATCTATGGACAGTATGACGCCAAGCCGCAGGGCTTTGTTCCCGGAGGCATCAGCCTGCACAACATGATGCTACCGCACGGGCCGGACAAGAACGCCTTTGAGGGGGCGTCTAACGCCGATCTTCAGGCGGAAAAGCTGGACAACACCATGTCCTTCATGTTCGAGACCCGCTTCCCGCAGCATCTGACGGAATTCGCCGCCAAAGAGGCACCGCTGCAGGACGATTACATCGACTGCTGGGAAGACATTGAAAAGAAATTTGATGGCACACCGGGCCAGAAATGACGCCGCAAAATGACGGGTTGTGGTGGGGATAATCCCCACCCTACCTTGCTTGCATTGGGCGGGAAGCCTCCCGCCGCACCGACCAAAGGACCATACATGACCCTCCTCCCCTCTTGGGTGACCAGCGCCAACAGCGCAGACACCGACTTTCCTCTGAACAACCTGCCCTATGGCGTGTTCTCGACCGACGATCTGTCGCCGCGTTGCGGTGTGGCCATCGGCGATATGATCCTCGACATGGCCCGCGCCGAAGAAGAAGGGCTGATCAACCTCAATGATGAGGCGCTGTTTGACGTGCCGTTTTGGAACGAAGTCATGGAATTGGGCCCTGACACATGGTCCAGCCTGCGCGCCCGCCTGACCGAGATCCTCGCCGAAGGATCGCCCGATCAGGCCGCCGCTGCGCCGTTGCTCGTTGCCCGCGCCGACGCCGAACTGCACCTGCCGTTCCTTGTGTCCGAATACACCGATTTCTACGCAGGCCGCCAACACGCGGAGAACATGGGGTCTATCCTGCGCGGCGGTCCGGAACTGCCCGCCAACTGGCTGCATATCCCCATCGGTTACAACGGCCGCGCCTCTTCGGTGGTGGTCTCTGGCACGCCCATCACCCGCCCATTGGGCCAGATCAAAGCGCCTGACGCCGAAGTGCCAAGCTTTGGCCCCAGTAAGCGCCTTGATATCGAGCTGGAGATGGGTGCGGTTGTCGGCATGGGCAGTGAATTTGGCCAGCCGATCACAACCGAACAAGCCGATGAGATGATCTTTGGCTATGTCCTGCTGAACGATTGGTCCGCGCGGGACATTCAGGGCTGGGAATACCAACCGCTTGGCCCGTTTCAGGGCAAGGCATTTGGCACCTCCATCTCGCCATGGATCGTCACCAAAGAGGCGCTTGAACCTTTCCGCACCGAGGTGCCCGAGCGCAGCAAGGAACTGCTACCCTACCTCAGCGAAAGCAAGCCGGGCCTTTATGACATTGACCTCGAAGTGTTGATGCAACCCGAAGGCGCGGCCAAGGCCAGCTCCATCGCCAAAACCAACTACAGCCGCATGTATTATTCCGCCGCACAACAGCTGACCCACCACGCGGTGGGCGGTTGCGGCATGAACCCCGGTGATCTGCTGGGCTCAGGCACAATCTCCGGCCCCACCCGCGCCGAATACGGATCATTGATGGAACTCAGCTGGGCCGGGCGCGAACCCTTCACGCTGGAGACCGGCGAGACCCGCGGCTTTCTCGAAGACGGCGACACGATGACCCTGCGCGGCGCGGCCCATGGGGACGGCTACCGCATCGGTTTTGGCGATTGCACCGGGCAGATCCAGCCTGCCCTTGACGATCCGTTCACCCGCCAATGACCCTGCGACTGGATCATATCCAACTTGCAATCCCCGCAGGCGGAGAAGATCAGGCACGCACCTTTTGGTGCCAACTGATCGGCCTGCCGGAGATCCGCAAACCCGCTGCCCTGCAAGGGCGCGGCGGGCTTTGGTTGGCGCTTGCCGGGGCCAAGTTGCACTTGGGGGTCGAAACCCCTTTTGCCCCGGCTGGCAAAGCCCACCCCGGCTTTCTGGTCGAAGACATCGAAGCGCTGGCAATGCAGCTGAACGCCGCCGATCACCCGCTGCAATGGGACGCGGCGCTGAAAGACCGCAAACGGTTCTTCACCACCGATCCATTTGGCAACCGGCTGGAGTTTCTGGCCTACGACGCCAGCCCGCAACCAGCCCCTTAAACGCACGCCAGCAGCACCCTATACCGGCATCCACCCAACGCACAAAGGACATCCCTCATGGCCAAAGCATTCGCATCCCAAGGCGACATGACCGAAAAGAAAATCACATTTGACGAGATCGGCCGCGATCTCTGGGCCTTTACCGCCGAGGGTGATCCCAACTCCGGCGTGATCATTGGCGACGACAGCGTGATGATCGTCGAGGCACAGGCGACCCCCCGTCTGGCGGGCAAGGTGATCGAAAAGGTCCGCGAAGTGACCGACAAACCGATCAGCCATGTTGTGCTGACCCATTATCACGCGGTGCGTGTGCTGGGCGCATCGGCCTATGGCGCGGACCAGATCATCATGTCCGATGCTGCGCGTGGCATGGTTGTGGAACGTGGGCAGGAAGACTGGGACAGCGAATTCCAACGTTTCCCGCGCCTGTTTGAAGGCCATGAAAGCATCCCCGGCCTGACCTATCCAACCACCACCTTCTCAGACAGCATGACCGTCTATCTGGGCAACCGCCGCGTCGATCTGATGCATCTGGGCCGCGCCCATACGGCGGGTGATATCGTGGTGCAGGTGCAGGACGAAAACGTGATGTTCACCGGTGACATCGTCGAAGACCATTCCGCCTGCTATTGCGGCGACGGGCATTTTCACGAATGGGGTCACACCCTTGATAACATCGCCAGCTTTGACGTCGATGCCATCGCCCCCGGTCGCGGCGGCGCATTGATCGGCAAAGACGCCGTGGAACGTGCCATCGAAAGCACCCGTGATTTTGTCGACAGCACCTATGCCCCGGCCGCCCGCGTCGCGGCCCGTGGTGGCACCTTGAAAGAAGCATGGGATGCGGTCCGCGCCGCCTGCGATCCCAAGTTCGCGGACTACGCCATCTACGAACACTGTCTGCCCTTCAACGTTGCCCGCGCCTATGACGAAGCCCGCGGCATCGAAACGCCCCGCATCTGGACCGCACAGCGCGATCTGGAAATGTGGGAGGCCTTGCAAGGCTGACCCGAAAAACACCCAAAACAGGAGCGCCCCATGGCCTATGATTACGCCCCATACCCCTACATCGCACCGCCCGGTTTAAGCGGACCCGAGCCGCGCCATCCGGTTGTGATTGTGGGCGCGGGGCCGATCGGGCTGGCCATGGCGGTCGATCTTGCGCTGCAAGGCGTCAAATCGGTGGTGTTGGACGACAACAACGTGGTGTCGGTCGGATCACGCGCGATCTGCTGGTCCAAACGAACGCTGGAAATCTTTGACCGGCTCGGCGTGGGCGAACGGATGCTCGAAAAAGGCGTCACATGGAAAGTCGGGCGTCAGTTCCACGGCAAGGACGAGATCTACAGCTTTGATCTGTTGCCAGAGCCGGGCCACAAATACCCTGCTTTTATCAATCTACAGCAATACTACGTCGAGCAATATCTGGTGGAACGGGCGCAGGACTTTCCGGACCTGATCGACCTGCGGTTCCTCAACAAAGTCATAGATCACACCGACAATGGCGATCATGTTGTGCTGACGGTGGAAACGCCAGATGGCCCCTATAGGCTTGAGGCAGAGTGGTACATCGCCTGCGACGGGGCCGGCAGCGCCACGCGGCAACGGATGAACCTCGCTTTTGATGGCCAGACCTTCGAAGAGCATTTCCTGATTGTCGACGTGGAAATGGAAAGCTCGCCCTTTGGCGATCACGACACGCCCGAACGCTGGTTCTGGTTCGCACCGCCCTTCCACCCCGGCCAATCCGCACTGCTGCACAAACAACCTGACAACATCTACCGGATTGATCTGCAACTGGGGCCGGACACCGACCCCAAGGAAGAAGCCACCGAAGAAAAGGTGATCCCCCGGATCAAACAGATCGTTGGGGATGCACCCTTCCGCCTTGATTGGATGAGCGTCTATAAATTCCGCTGCGCCAAGCTGGACAGGTTTGTGCATGGCCGGGTTCTGTTTGTCGGGGACAGCGCCCATGTGGTCAGCCCCTTTGGGGCAAGGGGCGGCAATGGCGGGGTGCAGGATCTCGACAATCTCGGCTGGAAACTCGCCGCCGTGCTGCGCGGTGATGCACCGCTTGCCCTGATTGAAACCTACAACGAAGAGCGCTCCCATGGGTCGGCCGAGAATATCCTGAACTCGTCCCGCGCCACCAATTTCATGACACCCAAATCCCCGATTGAAGCGCTGTTTCGCGATGAGGTTTTGACCCTCGCGAGCCGCCATCCCTTTGCCCGCCGGTTGATCAACTCCGGGCGGCTGTCTTTGCCGTGTTCCCTCGAAGGGATGCGCCTGCAAACCCCCGGCGGCGCCCCCGTGGCCCCCGGTGAGGTGGTCACAGACGCCCCGTTGTCCGGCCCCAACGGCGACACCTGGCTGATCCACGAGGTGCAGGGACAGTTTACGCTTGTCGGTTTTGGCGATGTGGCATTGCCGCAGATCGACGGTATCGCCCGTATCGGGATCAACAGCCGCGGAAATTACCCCTGCTTCGAGGCAACGGACGGCCACGCCATCCGCCGCTATGGCCGTGACCATATCTATCTGTTCCGCCCCGACGGCCATGTCTGCGCCGTGTTCTCCACACCGGATGTCACCGCGATCAGCACTGCAATGGAAAATGCAATGGGAGCATCCCTATGATCCTTGATGATAAATTGGGGCAGGACACCGACGCCTTTTATAACGCCCTCATGGACCTGCACGACGGCCTGAGCGAGGCACAAAGTCATGCATTGAATGCCCGCCTTGTCTTGATTTTAAGTAATGAAATCGGAGATTTGGAAAAACTTAAGAAACTGATGCACGCAGCTGTTGATGTGACCTGAAGCGGCGCGAATAGATTCGTTTGCACGCCCCCTCAAGGCCCAAGTTCGCGCCTCCGGCAGATCTATCCAAACTTTTTTTATTTCAAAATGCGCCGCAATTCGGAAAGAAACGAACCCGAATTGCGGCGGGAAAATCGCCTCCGTCCACGGCTGAAAATTGTGGGGGTTATACCTTGGCTCCATGGCGGCTTGCCCGAAAGCGACACATGAGCAGCCTGAATTGGCGCTGACGGACTGAAATTGCGAGTGGCTTAGATCTTCATCACTCTGCCGCAAAACCGCTGCAAGAAAATGAACATCCTGACCGCCGACGCACAACCGCTGTTTGCGTGGCCTATCCGATCCCGCGACCCATGGACAAGATACCGTGATGGGCTTGACGCCACGGGCCTGTGTGTTTGACTATTGCCATGCAACCGCGTCAGCGGGCCAGAAAAGCAGGAAAACTGTATCATCTGGCGCCATCAAATTGGCGTCACAAAGGGCGGCTCTCAGAGATCGCCACCGACAACAGAGAGGAAGACCATGAGTTATTTGACACGCACCGGAAAGCCACTGCCGCAATCGATCCACGATTCCGCAGAAGCCGCCAAGAAAGATCCGGTCAACCGCCGCGAGTTCCTGGCATTGGCCAGCGCATTCGGCGCAACCGCCGCAACCGCCTATTCCATGATTGGCATGGCAGCTCCGGCAAACGCCGCAGCCCACGCCAACATCAAGCCGGGCGGCACTGTCCGCATTCAGATGGAAGTCCGCGCGTTGAAAGATCCACGCACATATGACTGGTCACAGATCGCGAACTTCTCACGCGGTTGGCTGGAATATCTGGCCATCTGGGAGAACGATGGCACATTCACCCCAGCCTTGCTCGAAAGCTGGGAAATCAACGATAACGCAACCGAGTACACACTGAACGTTCGCAAAGGCGTCAAGTGGAACAATGGTGACGACTTCACCGCCGAAGATGTTGCCCGCAACATCACAGCATGGTGTGATAAATCCGTTGAAGGTAACTCCATGGCCGGCCGCTTTGCGACCCTCATCGACGAAGCCACAGGCAAAGCCATCGAAGGTGCCATTCAGGTTGTTGACAGCCACACTGTGAAACTGATGCTGCCTGCATCCGACATCACGTTGATCCCAGGCATGGCCGACTATCCTGCCGCGATTGTCCACAGCTCCTTCACCGCGGACAGCATGCTGGACAACCCGATCGGCACCGGTCCTTATCTGCCAGAATCCCTCGAAGTGGGCGTAAAAGGTGTGCTGGTTAAAAACCCAGATCATACATGGTGGGGCACGGAAATCACCGGCGGACCGTTCATCGACCGTCTGGAATACATCGACTACGGCACCGACCCATCTGCATGGATCGCCGCTGCCGAAGCCGAAGAGGTTGATGGTTTCTATTCCATGGAAGGCGAATACATCGACATCATGTCGACGCTGGACGGCTGGGTCGAGAACTCCATCGCGACCGCCGCGACAATCGTTATCCGTCCCAACCAGCTGGCAGAAGTTGATGGCAAGCAGCCTTATGCAGACAAACGTGTGCGCCAGGCGATTGGCATGGCCGTAGACAACGAAGTTCTGCTGGAACTGGGGTATGGCGGCCGCGGTATTGTCGCGGAAAACCACCACGTTGGTCCGATGCACCCGGAGTATGCCGAAATGCCAGCCCGCAAGGTTGATCCGGCCGCCGCCAAGGCGCTGATGGACGAAGCCGGCATGGCCGACTTTGAGCACGAACTGATGTCGATCGACGATGCGTGGCGCAAAGACACCACCGATGCCGTCGCCGCCCAGCTGCGTGATGCGGGCATCAAGGTCAAACGGACAATCCTGCCCGGTTCGACGTTCTGGAATGACTGGTCCAAATATCCGTTCAGCTCTACCAACTGGAACGCCCGTCCATTGGGTGTTCAGATCTGGGCCCTGGCCTATCGCAGCGGCGAAGCATGGAACGAGTTTGGCTGGAGCAATGCAGAGTTTGACGCACTGCTGGCCGAAGCCCTCGCAACTGCGGACGTTGAAAAGCGCCGTGGCTTGATGGCCAAAGGCCAGGCGATGATCCAGGACGAAGGCGTGACCATTCAGCCGTACTGGCGCTCTCTCTACAACCACACCAGAGAGGGTCTGGTTGGTGCGGCGCACCACATCGGTTTTGAATTGCACCCCGCACGTATGGGTTGGTCTGCATAAAACTCGCCGATCACAGACATTGAAAAAGGCCGCGCATGTCGCGGCCTTTTTTATGTCCGCTGGGTGAGTTCCCCCAAGATCTTGTCTTTGGGGAAATGCACGGCCCGCACCAACACAGACAACGCCTCCGCATCCGGCAAGGACAACCGATCTAACGCTTGGACCAACGCGGCATTCATCGTCTCGACGATCTGTGCATCGCTGATCTCGCTCCGAACATCGCCGGCAAACCATGCCTCCTCGCGAAACATATCTTCAATCAAAGGGTCAATGACCGCCCCGCCGCCACCGGGATAGCGATAGTAGCCAACGCCGCCCGATTTGCCGATACGCCCTTCCGCCACCATGCGCGGCAAAATCGGCACTGGGCGGTTTGGTTCGCGGGCAAGGATCTTTTCCAGCCCGATCAGATCCTGCGCTTCACATGGGCCCATGGTATAGCCCCAATCGGTCAGCGCCTCGTCCAGCTCCCAAGGGGTCGTATGGAGATACATCAGCGCCTCACCGGCCTGCCAGAACGCATCCTGCAACACAGCCGCCGCATCACGCGCGGTCATTTGGCCCCGTCAAGGAAACGGTATTTGGCAATCACCGCCAGCAGATCATTGGCCGATGACCGCACCGCACGGTTGGTTGTGTTCACCTGCGCTTCGGCTTTTTGATAAAGTGGTATCCGGCTTTCCAACAGCGACTTGAGATGCGCCATTGCCGCCGGGTTGCCCTCCATCGGGCGCAGGTCACCCTGCCCGCGCACCCGCTGCATATGCTCTGCCGGGCTGGTCTTGATCCAGACGGTGTGAAACCGCTCAAGCAGGCGGGCATAGGTATCCGGCTGGGCCACAATCCCTCCCGCAACGGCAAGGATCATCTTGTCATGTTTGGCCGATGCACGCTCAAGCGCCTCGGCCTCCAGCTTGCGATAGCCGTCCTCACCGTAAAACGCCATCACCTCCGCGAGCGGCATATCGGCGTCTGTCTCAATGTTGTGATTCAACTCCACAAACGGAATGCCCAGCGCCTCTCCGGCCATGCGGCCAAGGGTGGATTTGCCCGCCCCACGCAGCCCGATCAAACAGATCCGCCCGGCCCGCATGACCTTGGGGTTTTGCGGCGCGAGCAACCCGCAGACCTGCTGTTGTATCTGCGGCGGCGCCTGCCGGAACAAGGCCGTGATCCGCTCTGCCTCGTGGTCCATCGGGATGCCTTCAGCCAACAGCGCCTCAATCCGCAGATCAAGGGCACTGGCCACCCGCTGCAACAGCAGCACCGAGATATTGCCCTCACCCGCCTCCAGCTGCGCCAGATAGCGCGGCGAGACACCGGACATCTCCGACAAGACCCTCCGCGACAGCCCGCGCAGCTTGCGGGCCTCCGCCACGCGGGCCGCCAGGCGCGCAATCAAAGCGGCGCCGAGGTCTTCTGAGGGGGAAAGGTCAGTCATAAAACCAGAGAGATGATTAGGAATAATACTGCATCGTTGCCTGTCATTTGGCGAAAAACAATCCTTACGGAACGATTTGTTGCACTATTCCGCACGCAGACGCGGCTCAATCACCGCCCTGAACTCTGCCGGAGCCGATTGGCTTTTGAACTGATCGGCAATGATAAACACGCAGGTAAAGCGGCCTTCAAAACACAGCACATCATCTTGCCGCCCCTTCACCGCAAAGGTGATCGACTTGTCGCCCAGCCGTGTCGGATATGTTTCGCACAACAGCTTATGGCGAGGCGTCACGGGGCTGCGAAAATCCATCGACATGTTGACGAATGGCGTACCGACATTGCGATCAATCTCCATCTGGAACCAACCGTCGCCATCCAGATGGGCCTCCCACCAGGCATTGATCGCATCCAATGCAAAGTAAGGCAGCCGCGCGGTATAGGCGATGCGGGCGGGGTCACAATCGGCCCAGGTCACATTGACCGGATGCACAAAATTCTCTGCGCTCATCTAATAGGTCTCCACGTGATAGCGACCCTCGTCACGCATCACATCACGCAGGGCGGTCCATTGCTGGCCGATGCTTTCGGCGATGGAGGTCATGGCAAGCTCAACCCCCTCTTCCATCCCCCGCAACCCGCAGATGTAGATATGGGTGCGGTCATCACCCAGCATTTCGGCGACCTCGTCCTGTTCGGCCACGATCCGGTCCTGCACATATTCCTTGTCCGCATCCGGCAGGCGGCTAAACACCAGATGTTGCCGCAGGATCTTTTCCGGGATCTTCTTGAGCGGTCCGAAATACGGCAGGCTTTCGGGTGTGCGTGCACCAAAGAACATGGTCATGCCGCCCGTGGCACCGCCGCGCTGCCGCTGCATGGTGAAGGCCCGCATCGGCGCTGATCCGGTGCCGGTACAGATCAACAACAGGCGCGCATTGGGGTCATTCGGCATCAGGAAGGTAGAGCCAAACGGACCAGTGACCTCAACCTCTGAACCTTGCTCAAGATCGCACAGGTAGTTGGACGCCAGCCCGCCATTTTCGCGTTTCACGGTCAGCGAGATGTTGTGATAGCCGGGGCGCTCTCCGTCGCGGGGGCTGGACACGGAATAGAGCCGCGGCAAATGCGCCTTGCCTTCCGCATCTTGCCCCGGTGGAATGATGCCGACCGATTGCCCCTCCAGCACGGGAAAGGGCAATGCGCCGGGGTCCAGAATGATATGGCGCACATCATGGCTTGGATCGTCGGTCAGGCGGTAGTTGCCCTGTACTTTCATCTTGGCCGGTTTGCCAAGCGTGTACATATTGACCGCCGGTTTCGCCGCTGTCAGTGGCGCACGCGCCTTGCCGCCCGCGCCCTTGTGCGCCTCGGCCAACAGGGCCGCAACCGGATCTGCGTCGCCCTCGTCACCGCCCGCTGGCGCCGCCTCGATCTCGGCCTGTTCGGGCAGTTCATCAAATCCGTACTGCTCTTCAAGGGTGTAAGGCGTTTCCACCACCCGCCATTCGTCAATGGACCCCGTAGGACAGACCGGGATACAATCCATGCAGAAATTACAGACATCCGCATTCACAACGACATTGTTGTCGTCATGTTCGATTGCCCCAATTTGGCAGGTCATCTCACAGGTGTAGCAACGGATACAGATCTCGGGATCAATCAGGTGCTGTTTGACGGGGGTGGTCATAGGCTCTCCCATTCATCAAAAGAAGGGCGGAGAGACCCCCACCCTTGGTATTCTGCAAGGCGGGGTCTACCCCGCCAAACTGTCAGGCCATGTGCAGCTTAACATACTCATAATCGCCCGGCTTGTTGTCTATCCCAACCTTGGGCGCTGCGATCCAAGAGGCGTATTTGCCCGGCTCAAAACAAGGCACCATCAAGGATTGGATGAAATCCCCATCGGCCTTGGTCGGCAACCAGTCACCCTGACGCTTTTGCCACTCTTCCGCCGACAGGATATTGCCGTCCGGATCAATCGCAACTGTGCTAAAGACACCGATCTGGCGGTGGAAACCCTCATGCGGCAGCTTCAGTTCAAACTCCACGCCCGACTTGGCAATCAGCTTGTTCCAACGGCCCACCCCGCCCGCAGCATCGCGCACGTAATCATCGCGAAGGCGCATGTTGATCGCGGTCAATGCAGGTACATCTTCAGTCAGGATCTTGCCATCCTTGATCGAGGTGACCGGATAGGTCGCATCATTCAGCTTGTGATCGTCGTCGATCCGCTGCTCCATATAGCGGCCCTTGATGCCGGAGTTGAACGCATTGGCGGCGTTGGTGGACACTTCCTGACCAAACAGATCCAGTGAAAGCGTATAATGCAGGTTCAGCTTTTTCTGGATCGTCGGCAGGTCAATCACCCCCAGATCGCGGATCTTGTTGATGTCATAGGGATCGGTGATACCATTTGCGTTCATCGCCTCAACAGTTGCCTGAATGGTCCGGCCCACGCCGGTCTCGCCGACAAACATGTGATGCGCCTCTTCGGTCAGCATGAACCGGCAGGTGCGCGACAGCGGGTCAAACCCCGATTGCGCTAGGCTTTCCAATTGCATCTTGCCATCACGGTCGGTGAAATAGGTGAACATGAAGAACGACAACCAATCGGGCGTTTCCTCGTTGAACGCGCCCAACATGCGCGGCGCGTCTTCGGACCCGGAGGAGCGCACCAACAGGTCGTTCGCCTCTTCGCGGCCATCGCGGCCAAAATATTTCTGCAGCAGATACACCATCGCCCAAAGGTGGCGGCCTTCTTCGACGTTCACCTGAAAAAGGTTGCGCATGTCATAAAGGGATGGCGCCGTCAGACCAAGAAACCGCTGCTGTTCTACCGATCCCGGCTCAGTGTCGCCCTGAATGACGATCAGGCGCTTGAGCATATTGCGATACTCACCTGGCACCTCTTGCCATGCCGGCTCACCGTAATGCTCACCCATCGGGATCTTGCGATCCTCAACCGCTGGTGCCAGCAGAACACCCCAGCGATATTCTGGCATCTTCACATAGTCGAACTTCGCCCAGCCCTTGGGATCAACGCTCACCGCGGTGCGCAGGTAGACCATGCTTTCCTGAAAGTTCTGGGGGATCAGATCATTCCACCAGTTGATATAACCGGGGTGCCATTTCTCCAGCGCTTTGAGCACCTTCTTGTCCTCGGACAGCCCGACATTGTTCGGGATTTGCGTGTCATAACTTACGTTGATCAGATCGAGCATTGTCGAAGTTCCTTTTCAGTCTGGGCATCGGAAACCTGAGGCGTTCCCGACCGGCTTCTTTCGAGGACGCCGTTCCATTGATGATTACACACGTTCCATATTGTATTTGCCGCGCACCCCGGTGCCGTAGCGTTGCAAGGCGCCCTCTTCACCAACTGCGTTGGGGCGCTGGAAAATCCAGTTCTGCCATGCAGTCAGGCGGCCAAAAATCCGGGTTTCCATGGTTTCTGGCCCGGCAAAGCGCAGATTGGCTTCCATCCCCGTCATCGCATCGGGGCTGAAACTGGCACGTTCTTCCATGAACAGGCGCACCTCATCCTCCCAATCGATGTCGTCGTAGGCATAGGTGATCAGGCCCAGTTCCTCTGCGTCATCCGCCTCCAGTGCCTCCCCTATGGAGGATTTCAGCTTTTCCACCTGCTCCGGAGTGCCAAGGAAACGGGTCTGCAAACGGGTCAGGTCATTGCCCATCGGATAGGTGCCAAAGTTGCCCTCTGACATCGCAACGGTTGCCAGCGCCCGGTTGTCGCCGTCAAACTCCTCCAGCATCATATAGCTGCGGTCCACCGCCCAAAGCAGTTCGGCCAGAACCCCGGCAAAGCATGATCCATGCTCCACGATCGCCACCAATGACCGCGAGGTCATGTCGATGCGTTTCAGTACCCGTTTCCAATATTGCAACACCTCGTTGGCCAGCCAATGATCAGGGTTGCCCAGCAACAGCGCCTCATGCGCCAGCACGGTTTCAGGATCGCCCTGGGTCTGGAATTCAATCAGCCCCAGTTCCTTTTCGTTGTTGCGCAAATGCAAAATTGCGTCGTCCAGTTCCCGCGCACAGCGCAGCATCCAATTCTCCGCCCCCTTGGCGGTGAAGGCATCCATATCCGCCGGCGCATCTCCCTCGGGCCCTTTGATTGTGATTGTGGCACGGCTTTCATTCCGCACAAGCGCCACCTCAACCGTGGAATAGCTCACACCATCCTCGGCAAAACTGCGGGACAGCGGAGTAAGTTCGATCCCCTCCGCCACATCAGGTTTGGCCGATTCTGCGGCCAGCGTGGCCGCCCGTTCCGCGACCTTTTCATCAAAGCTGGAGTTCGGGAACACTTCGTCCACCAGCCGCCATTGCACCGCGCGTTTGCCCTTCACGCCCTCTTCGATAGAACAGAACACATCTGCCAGATCACGGCGCACCTTGCGTTTGTCGGTCACTCGGGTCAGCCCACCTGTGCCCGGCAGAACCGCCAGCAACGGCACCTCAGGCAAGGCCACAGAGGACGTGCTGTCATCGGTCAGCATGATGTGATTGCACGCCAAGGCCAGCTCATAACCGCCGCCCGCACAGGCCCCTTTGACCGCGCAGATATAGTTCTGCCCGCTGTCGGCCAAAGCGGCCTCATACGTGTTGCGGGTCTCGTTGGTGAATTTGCAGAAATTGACCTTATGGGCATGCGCCGCGCCGCCCAGCATGCGGATGTTGGCCCCTGCACAGAACACCTTGTCCTTGGCCGAACGCATGACCACCACTTTGACCTCAGGATGTTCAAACCGCATCCGTTGCACAACGTCAGCCAGCTCGATGTCGACACCCAGATCATAGCTGTTCAGCTTGAGCTCATAGCCGTCGAACAACCCGCCCTTTTCGTCCACATCCATCGAAAGCCATGCAATCGGACCATCATATTCAATCTTCCAGTGCCGGTACTTGGACGGATCGGTCTGAAAGTCGATCACTTTGGTCATCGGTGGTCCCCTCATGAATCAGTCGCATTGATGCGATATAGTTCAGAATACTTAGCGGAAACGGCCGGTAGTTACATTATTTTCCGGATAACGTGAATTATAGTGCATCTTCATTGATCGATCAGGATCAAAGTTTCCTGCACCAGCCGTTCCATCTTGGGCCGTTCCAACCCCAAAACCGGCAGTCCCATCGGGCATCGCGCAAGATGTGCCAGCACCATATCACACAGCCGCCGCGCAGCATTTAGGCGCTGCATCCGGATCTTGATCCGTGCATTGGCCAGCTGGATCATCGCCTGCGCCATGTCCCGCTCTGCCGACCACTCCGGCGTTTGCAACCAAACAGCCTCAAGCACCTCGTGGCATTCCCAGTAATAGCCGGCCTCGAAATATTCCAATCCCGCCTGCCAGGCGAGCGTCAGATGCAGCGCATCCAGCGGTGTCTGCGGGCCCACACTGATCTTGATGTCATCGAACCAATCTTCGGGATGACGTGCATTCACCCCCGGCAAATAGGCATGGGACGGCCGCGGAATATGGGCGGGCTGATCAGCCAATCCTGACCTCATCCTCTTCGAGCCGCCGCAGCCGGGCGCAGAACTCCGTGATCTCCGCCAGGGTTTCCTTCGGTTTCTCCAGGTGCGGCGCATGCCCGCAATCGTCAAGGATCAGCGTATCCAGCGGTGAATAGATCCGGTCTTCTATCTCTTGGATTTGCGCCAGGGTGCCATAGGCATCATCGCGCCCCTGAATGGCCAGAACCGGAATGCGCCAGTGGTCAATTGCATCAGCCACGTTCCACTTGGCAAAGGCAGGATCAGTCCAGACATCATGCCAGCCCTTGAACGCCACTTCGACATTGGCGTGATATTTCCCAAGGCGCTGTTTCAGATCCCCGTCTTCAAACGCCTCGCCTGCCGCGCGGATCGCCGCCAGCCCGGAAGGTTCGGTAAAGAAATGCGGCGCGATCAGGACAAGCCCGCGCACCCGCATATCGGACACTGAACCGGCATAAATTGCGGCAATGGTCGCACCGTCCGAATGCCCCATCAAAATGCAATGCTCGATTCCGGCCGCATCCAACACGTCACCCAGAACATCCTCAGCCTCACGCGTCTGAAAATCAAGCGGTCGGGGCAGTGTCACGGGATCAGAGCCGCCATAACCCGCTCGACTATAGGCAAAGACACCAAAGCCCGTGCGTGCGGCCAATTGCGCAGGCACATCCTTCCACTGCGCGACAGAACCAAGCCCCTCATGCAGCAGCACCAGCGTAGGTGCCTTGTGCGGCGCGGGGCCCCAGCAGGCATACTCAAGCGATTGGCCGTTGACCGCAATCCGCGCCCCATCGGCATTCGTCCAATTGATCGCCATCACGCGCCCTCTCTGAGTTTGAACCGCTGGATCTTTCCGGTTGCGGTTTTTGGCAAGTCTTCCACCACTTCGATCCAGCGGGGATATTTCCATTTGCCGATTTTCTCTTTCACAAAGTCTTTCAGCTCGGCTTCAAGGGTGTCTGATCCCTCACCCGATTGCAGCACGATAAACGCCTTGGGCTTTTCCAGCCCATCGGAATCCCGCATGGCCACGACCGCCGCCTCCAGCACCTGCGGATGGCTCACCAACGCGCCTTCAACCTCGAACGGGGACAGCCAGATACCCGAGACCTTGAACATGTCGTCCGTGCGCCCGCAATAGACCAGCCGCCCATCCTCGCGGCGCTCGTATTTGTCGCCCGTGCGGGTCCAGACCCCTTCGAAGGTCTCACGCGATTTGTCGCGCTGGTTCCAGTAACAATGCGCGGCGGACGCCCCGTTGACCAAGAGTTCCCCCACTTCTCCAACGCCCACCTCTGCGCCGCTTTCGTCGACCAGACGCAATTCGTATCCCGGCACCGCAACCCCCGAAGTGCCATAGACGATATCGCCCGGCCCGTTGCTCAGGAAAATATGCAGCATCTCGGTTGATCCGACACCATCCAGAATGCCCACTCCCGTATGCGCCTCCCACCGTTTGCCCACATCTTCGGGCAACGCCTCACCTGCCGAGATGCAGGTGCGCAATGGCGCATCGGGCGCACCAGTTTGATCCATCTGTGCGACCATCGCCGCATACAGTGTCGGCACCCCGCAGAAGATCGTCGGCCGATGCGCGGCAATTGTTTCGATCATGTCCGGCGGCGTGGGCCGGCCAGTGAACAGCACCGTGCTGGCCCCGACAGACAGCGGAAAGGTCATCGCATTGCCCAGCCCATAGGCGAAAAAGAATTTGGCGGCTGACAGCACCACGTCATCCTCGGCAATACGCAGCACCTTGGCACCGTAAGTGTCTGCCGTGGCCTTCAGGGCGGAATGCACATGCGCAACGCCCTTTGGCTGCCCGGTAGAGCCAGACGAATAGAGCCAGAATGCCACCTCGTCGGCACTGACGGCCATGGTGTCTTGGGCGGGGGCATCGCGCATGAAGTCATCAAACCCCTGCGTGTCCTCCGGCGCATCGCCAATCATAACCACCTGCCGCAGATAGGGATTGCCTGCGACCGCAGGGGCAACCACGGGCCAAAGCGCCTCTGACACAAACAGGACCGCCGCGCGGCTGTCGCGCAGGATCGCGTCATAAACCGGCGTGGCCAACAGCGTGTTGAGCGGGACCGGCACCACACCGGCCTTGATCGCGCCCCAGAAAATCTGTGGAAATTCGATCTGGTCCAGCACCAGCATCGCCGCGCGTTCCTCGGGCCGGATACCAGCGCGGGTCAACGCCCCCGCCACCTGCGCGGCACCTGCGGCCATGTCGCTATAGCTCAGGCTGCGTCCGCTTTGTGCTTCCAAGAAGGCACGCTTGTCGCCGCGTCCTTCGTCCAGATGTCGATCCACAAAATAGGTGACAGCGTTATTGTCGGTAGAAACCATGTAACCCCCCAGTATTTGCGCAACATTGTGCATCCCGCCCGCATATGCGCAACCGGCAGCACAAAAGGTTGCACTTTAATGCGCAGTGGTGATCCGGCTTGCGGTCTGCGGATTATAAAGCTGATCCACCAGATCGGCGCGGCGGCGCAGGAACTTGGGAAAGTTGATATTTCCCTTCGCGGTCGCCTCTCCCTCGGCCATGGAGGCCGGTTCAGACAAGACCAAGGCGCAGCTGACATGCGTGGATTGATCTGACTGCGCGGCCAACGCCGACAGACGCCGGCCCAGTTCTTCTTGCAACGGGGCGCAGGTGATTACGCCATCCGCCTCTGTCATAGTCCAGCCTTGCGCGGTAATCGCGGCGCGGTTGGGCAGGATCATCACCCCCACCTCGGACCGGTCTTCCCCGGTGATCACCACGTCCTGCGCCAGGGGGGCCAGTGCCGCCAGCAGATCAAGGCGCAATTGTGAGGCCCGCACCCAAGTGCCGGTCATCAGTTTGAAGTTTTCGGAGATCCGCCCGTCAAACATCAGCCCGCGATCGGCAACTGCGGGGTCCACCAACTGCATTGCGTCGCCGGTGATGAAATAACCCTCGCCGTCGAACGCCTCCTGCGTTTTTTCAGGGTTGTTCAGATATCCGGGCGTGACGTTGTCGCCTTTGACCCGCACATCAAAGCGGCCATCCCCATCCGGCACCAGCTTGACCGTGCACCCCGGCATCGGCACGCCAACAAGCCCTGCCCCCTTGGCCGGCTCGTGGCTGATCATCACCCCCGGTGCGGTTTCGGTCAGCCCCCAAGAGGTGGTGATCAGGGGCAATTGCCCGCAAGTGTCCAACGCCAGTTGTTCCAACGCCATCCAGATGTCCTGCGGCAGGGACGCGCCTGCGTAAAAGATCATATCGAGATCGGCAAAATAGGTCTCGCGCAGCGCCTTATCCGCCTTTAGCGCCGTGACCAACTGGGCAAAACCAACAGGTACGTTAAAGCTTATGGTGGCCGAGATTTCGGCGAGGTTCTGGCGGGTCCGGTCAAACAGCCCCGGCGCAGGTTTGCCATCGTCCAGATGCATGCTACCGCCATTGACCAGCACCAGATTGAAATTATACGACCCTCCGAAGGTGTGATTCCACGGCAACCAATCGACCAACCGGGGCGGGCGTTTGGCGAGGAACGGCAGGCAGGCCGCGACCTGTGCCTGATTGGTGGTCATCATTCGCTGCGTGGTCAGCACCCCTTTGGGATCGGAGGTGGAACCGGAGGTGAGCAGGATCTTGGCCAGCGTCTTGGGCGTCACCGCATCCGCCGCCGTCTGCACATCGCCGGTGCCAGGGCGCATCAAATCGGCCAGATCTGTCGCACCACTGCCCCCCGGCATCGACGATAGTTTTTCAACGCCCGCAAATATCTCCAGATCCAGCGCGGCTGCATATTGGGACGCATCCGATGCATAGACCAAACCGGGGCGCACCATGTCTGCGGCATGGATCAACCGCCCATGCGCGGCGGGGATCAGGGCGTATTGTTCGGCAACAGGCACCACTGGAATGCCGACATATTGCGCCGCAAGGCTGAGCAAGGCGTGGTCAATGCTGTTGCCGGAGATGATCAAAACAGGCCGGTCCGGGCCAAGATCGCGGTTCAGCAGGTGCCCCGCTATCGTCCGGACCTTATCCCGCGCCGCGCCGTAGGTGACCTTGCGCCAGCCTGTGCCGGACCGTTCGGCCAGAAACAGGGCGTCGGGCGTTGCATCCGCCCATTGATCCAGCCAATCCCCTGTGCACCGCGCCACCGGCCCATGGGTATACCCGGACTGCAAGACAATTGCCCCATCCGCGCGATCCGCGCGCAGAACCTGATGTGGTTTTAGCCCCAAATGTGCCGTCATTGCAAACCTCCCTAAGCCTGCAAAATTGCAGGGCGGTTGATCCAGCGGCAGCTTTCCCGATGGCGGCCCGTCAGCCGGGCAGCAGGAACAATGTAATCGCGGGGAAAGCCACCAGAATGATAACGCGCAGGATGTCGGAGCCGACAAAATACATCACTGATTTGTAGGTCTCGGTCATCGGGGTCTCGCGGTCCATCGAGTTGATGATAAACAGGTTCATCCCCACCGGCGGCGTGATCAAACCAACCTCGACCACGATCAGCACCAGAATGCCGAACCAGATCGCCAGATGTTCCGGGCTCATCCCAAAATCCATCGCCGAGATCACCGGGAAAAAGATCGGCACGGTCAGCAGGATCATCGACAGGCTGTCCATCAGACAACCAAAGACCAGATAGAAGGCCAAGATTACGCAAAGCACCAACAGCGGGCTGAAGCCTTGTGTCACGACCCAATCGGCCATGAACTGCGGCACGCCCGACAGGGCAAGGAAGCCGTTGTAAAACGCCGCGCCCAGCACGATGAAAAAGATCATCGCCGTGGTCCGCGCTGTACCCAAAAGGCTGTCACCCAGCACTTTCCAGTTCAAACTGCCGGACACCAGCGCCACCAGCCCCGTGCCCATCGCGCCAATGGCGGAGCCTTCGGTGGGTGTAAACCAGCCCAGATAGATGCCGCCAACCACCACGAGGAAGATCACCAGAACCGGCCATGTGTCGGCCAGAGCGCGAAACCGCTCGGCCATGGGGACCGCAGGACGGGTGCCTGCCGCATCCGGGTGCAGACGCACATAGATGGAAATGGTCAGAATATACCCCAGCGCCGCCAGAATGCCCGGTATGAACGCTGCGAGGAACAGCTTGGCGATATTTTGTTCGGTCAGGATGGCGTAGATCACCAAGATCACAGAGGGCGGGATCAGAATGCCCAGCGTGCCGCCAGCGGCCAGCGTCGCGGTGGAGAAACCACCCGAATAGCCATAGCGCTTCAGCTCTGGCAGGGCGACCTTGGACATGGTCGCAGCCGTGGCCAGCGACGATCCGCAAATCGCGCCAAACCCGGCACAGGCTCCCACCGCCGCCATGGCAACGCCGCCGCGGCGGTGACCAAGAAAGCTTTCTGCTGCTTTGAAAAGGGCTTGGCTCATCCCGGACAGGGTCGCAAATTGCCCCATCAGCAAGAACATCGGAATGATGGTCAGCGAATAGCTGGAAAAGGTGGTGTAGGTCTCAGATTTCAGCTTGGCCAACAGCGGGGTCGGATTGCCGCCCATCGCCATATACCAGCCGCCAAATCCGCACAGCAGCATAGCCAGACCAATCGGCGCGCGCAGAAACACCATGATCATCAGGATGGGAAAGGACCAAAAGCCCAATTCGAGGTTGGTCATTTCAATGTTCCCCATGCTCGGACGGCAGAATGCTGTGGTTCTGCACCGCCTCCAAAAGGCGCATCACCGCGCAATAGGCCGCGACAATGCAGGTCACGACGCCAGCAGCAAAGCTGGCCGCATAGGCCCACCAAACCGGAAACTGCAGGAACAACGTTGTCTCGCCATTGCCCATGTAGCGCTGCATCCCCTCGTACAGCCGCCAGATGATCAGCGCCAGCACGAGCGCCAGAACAATCTCCCAAAATGCGGCGATCCAACGGTTCGCCCGGACCGGAAGAGCGGCGGTAAACACATCCACTGTCGCATGGGCGCCATAAAGCTGGCACAGCGGCAGGAAAGAAAAAATCGCAAAGGCGACGCCGGCCTCAAGCAGCTCGTAGCTGCCATTGATCTCACCAATGCCGAGATCAAGCAGGGCTTGGGAAAAGCCGGTCATCTTTTGCTGAAAGAAGTCATTGTGCAGCAGCTTGTTCACGGAGCGCCCAATGATCGACAGTGACGTTAGAACGATCAACACGATCAGCACAAACCCACCAGCCAAAGCGGTGAGGCGTGCAAGGGACTGGATCAGCCGGTGCATTGCTATTCTCTCAGTTCAGTAAAAAAGATCTGCGGCAGCAGGACTGCCGCAGATCTGTATTCATGCAAGGCGATTACTTATCGTAAGCGTCCATCAGCATTCTTGCTTCGTCGATCAGAGCCTGACCGTCGATGCCTTTAGACTTCATGTCTGCGATCCATTCGTCATAGATCGGCTGCGCCACATCGCGCCACGCCTGAACATCATCACCCGAAACTGTCACGATGGTGTTGCCACGATCCACGGCGGCCTGACGTGAAGGACCATCGGCATCGGACTGCGTGCCACCTGCAAAGATCGAGAATTCCAGACCGGAGTTGTCGTCGATCACCTTTTGCAGATCCGCTGGCAGACCCTCGTAGCGGTCCTTGTTCATCGCCAGAACGAAGGTCAGAACATAAAGGGCATTGCCTTCAAATTCGGTGTGGTAATCCACCAGCTCTGGCACTTTCAACGCGCCGGTCACTTCCCAAGGGATGGTTGTGCCGTCGATCACACCTTTGGACAGGCCTTCTGGCACGGCCGGAACCGGCATACCCACGGGTGTGGAGCCCATTTTTTCCAGCAGAGAGTTCACAAGACGCGAACCACCGCGGATTTTCAGGCCTTCCATATCGGCAGGCGTGCGGACTTCCTTGTTGACGTGAATCATGCCGGGGCCGTGAACCCATGTGCCCAGAATGTGCACATCTTTGAATTCACCGTCTTTCATGTGCTTTTCAAACATCTGCCAATAGGCCGAAGAGGCCGCGCGGGCGTTGGTCATCATGAACGGCAGTTCGAACACCTCGGTGCTGGGATAGCGGCCCGGCGTATAGCCAACCACGGTCCAGACGATGTCGGCCACGCCGTCGATCGCTTGGTCCATCAGTTCTGGTGGTTTGCCGCCCAGCTGCATGGAAGGATAGCGCTCAACCTTGATACGGCCGCCGCTGTCTTTTTCAACGTTGTCCGCCCAGACATCCAGCACCAGCTTGGGCACATTGGCCTGCGGTGGCAGGAATTGGTGCATGCGCAGCGTCACCTCCTGCGCCATTGCGGTTGTCGCCATCAAGGTTGCAGCAACAGCTGCCCCCGCCATACCCATCAGGGTTCTGCGAAAAATCATAGTGGTCTCCCTTTGTTATCCATCTGGCCCCGGTTGTACCGCGGTCCTGATTTTGCCGAAGTGCTGCTTGCACCCCCGGTTGTGCCTATAATCAATACCCGCTGGCCGCGATGACGCAAGCCAAGACAGGCAAAAACGCAATTTGTCACAGGTTTACCGGCCAAAACCGGCCCTTCCGACAGGACAAGTCGCGCACAGACAAAGCATTTTAGTGCAGATCATCCCAAGCCAGCGCCGCGCCGCAGTCAACGGCAAAGATAAATCTGCGCATTATAGTGCTTAGGTGCAGACCTGAGCGGCATTGGAAAACCAGGGAGGAGATGGTGGCGTTACCTGGATTTGAACCAGGGACCTAACGATTATGAGTCGTTCGCTCTAACCAACTGAGCTATAACGCCATCGGCGCGTGAAGTAGGACAGCCTCCGCTTGGCGTCAAGCCCAAAACCTCATCGAAAATTACATCAGTTTGCTGGCGCAGGCACCGCCGGGAATTTCCCGTTGCGGGCCGCGACGCACTGAGCTTCACCCAATTGCCCCGCTCGCGCCCAAATCTGGCCCAAAAAACCAAAGATACCAACTGTGACCAACTCCGGAGAGCGTCCATGCCAACCGATGCCAGCCTAACTTTCGCCGCCCCTCAAAAGACGGCACCAAGACCCGCCTTGGAAAAGGTCGGGCTGTGGCTGGCCCCTGCCGAGATTTTCCTCATTGTGTTGTCAGTGCTGACAGGCGCGCTCGCGGCAGTTCTGGCCTTTGCATTTGACCAGCAGGTCGCCTGGGCCGCGTTTCTTATCAGCTTTGCACCGGCCATCGGGTTGATTGGTCTGGGTGCATTTATCCGTGTCAAAAAACAAATGCACCGTGCCGGATTGGCGGCGATTGGCGCGGGCATCTATATCGGGTTTTCCGGCGTCATCGCGATCTTGATCTATCTGCGGTTTCCGATCAGCACGCCGTTGATCGACACAGACCTTATGCGTATCGACCAGTGGCTGGTTGGATATGACTGGGTCGGCTTCGTCGGCTTCATTGCGCAGTATCCAACCCTCGGCAAGATCCTTGGCTGGGTTTACAACACCTCACTGGGTCAGTTGTTCGTGGTGATCTTTGTACTGGGCTTGACGGGCCGCACGGTGCAATTGCACCGCGTGCTGGTGGCCGGCATTGTCTCGCTGCTGTTTGCTGTGGCGTTCTGGTGGGCTTGGCCCAGCATTGGCCCTTCCGCATATTTCACCTTGCCAACCTCCACCGAACAGGCGCTTGGGCTGGTCCACGGTCACGCCGAAGGCGGGCAGTTGTTGCGCATGACCCAGGAAGGCAATGCATTGATCGCCCCCGGTATGATCATGGGCACAATCGCCTTTCCATCATACCATACGGTGATGGTGTTTCTCGCGATCTGCTTTGTTCGGGGGACGATGATCTTTTGGCCGATGGTCTTGCTCAATATCGGGATGTTGCCAGCGATCCTGTCACACGGCGGGCATCACTTTAGCGATCTGTTGGGCGGATTTGCGGTGTTTGTCTTGGCGTGGCTGTTTGCCCGCTGGATTGTGCCGAGCAATGCGAAAGATCAAGCCGCAGAGGCAAACGCCTGATCAATGTGCAGGGGCGCTCACCGCGTCCAGCAGGCTGCGCCCGCCGTCGATCACCATCACTTCACCGGTCATAAAAGCAGAGCTTTCAGCGGCGAGAAATTGCACCGCTTCGCACAGTTCCGTTGGAGAGGCGATGCGCCCAAGCGGGGTATGATCGCGAATATCATCGCGCCACTCGCGGTTTTCCGCAACCGTGGCCCGCAAGCTCCCGCTCATCACCGATCCGAACGAGATCGCATTCACGCGAATCCGGTGCTGGGCCAGAACCAGCGCCATGGAGCGCGTCATCTGCTGCACCGCGGATGCGGCGATGGCATAACCCATCAAGTCCGGCTGAATTTGCCGCGCCGCGATCGAGCTGAGATTGATGATAGAGCCGATTTGCCCCTCGGGCTGGTCCGCCTCTTGTTTGATCATGCGTTTGGCCACGAACTGCGTCAAACGCAGGGCCGTCATCAGGTTTTGATCCAGCAGCGTCGAAACAGAATCGTCTTCGACGTTAAGCGCATCTGTCGGCAGCAATTGCCGCGAGGCGTTCACCAGAATGTCGATCTGATCAAAAGCATCAATGGTTGCCGATACCAGATTGGCCACCGTCAACCGCTGGCGCAGATCCCCTGCAAAGGTGCGGATATTGCCATCTTCCGGTTCATCCCCCAATTCGGCGATCAGACCTTTTTCATCCGCATCCGCACACATCACATTGGCGCCGTGGTCGGCCAGATGGCGGGCAATGGCCAGGCCGATCCCATTGGCCGCACCTGTCACAATGGCGGTTTTTCCAGAAACAGAAAAAGACATGAGGTGCCCCTTTTTGGTGAAATCAGCGCCTTGGGCGCGATGGCCGCGTCGCGTGGAACAGCTTGAACCGCGCATCGCCGCCCATCTCTTCTACATGGGCGAAGCGTTTTTTCAACTCAACTTCATAAGGCAGGTGCCGGTTGGCGACCATCCACAGATGCCCCTGCGGCGCCAAAATCCGCGCGGCAGCGGCGACAAAGGCCTGACCGATCTGCGGCTCTGCGGCGCGGCCCGTGTGAAAGGGCGGGTTCATCACGACCGTATCCATCCGGTGCGGCGGCTGCCAAGTGGTGGCATCCTCCCAATAGAACTTTGCACGGTCATCGGTGACATTGTGGCGCGCACATTCCAGCGCCATATGCCCCGCCTCAACCATATGCACAGAAGTCACTTCGGGCCGTGTGAGGACATGCGCGGAAAGAAAGCCCCAACCGGCCCCCAGATCCGCAACTTCTTTGCCCAGTTTATCTGGCAGGGCATCTACCAGCAAAGCCGAGGCCAGATCGACCCCATCCGCAGAAAACACCCCCGGCGCGGTCCAGAACCCGCCATCGGTCTGCTCTGGTCCGGCCTCCCAATCGGCAAAACAATCGGCGGCAGGCGCGTCGATCCAGAACAATTTGCCATGCGCCTTGGAAATCGGGCCATGCACTGTCACCCGGCCGCGCATCTCACGAAAAATGGAATCGATACCATCGGTCTTTTGGCCATCTACAACGACCGGCCCATCGCTGAACGCGCAGGCCTGCGCAATCAAACTGCGGGCCTCTTGCTTGGCCCGAGGCAGGCAAACAACCGTCGCGGCAAAGCGCTCAGTTGGCGCATTGGCCACGGTATAGCCGCGGCTTTCCCATGCTGCGTAGAATGGTTTGAAATCATGCAGAATCTGGCACCGATCCATGACGATCCCGTCAAGGTCGGCATCAACAGGCGGACGGAACACCCCGATCAGACCGTCCTCGGGCAGGTCCAATCCACCCCCACCCAGCGCCAGCTGCAATCGCGCGTCAATCACGCGCTATTCTTCCTTTTCCATCGTGCACTGCAACGGATGCTGATGCCGGCGGGCAAAATCCATAACTTGCGCCACTTTGGTTTCGGCAATCTCGTGGCTGAACACACCCACAACTGCCAGCCCCTTTTTGTGAACTGTCAGCATGATCTCGAAAGCCTGCGCATGATTGAGCCCAAAGAAACGCTCAAGCACATGCACAACAAATTCCATCGGTGTGAAATCGTCATTGAGCAGCATCACCTTGTACAAAGGCGGGCGTTTGGTCTTTGGCTTGGTCTTGGTCAGCAGGTCGGTCTGGCCGTCGTCATCGCCGGGCCGGTCTGCCATCATATGATCATCAAGGCGCATTGCTGCTCCTGAGTTGCTTCGAAACATTGGTGAGTCGTGTTGGCGTCTATATAACCTGCCACAGGCATTAGAAAAGAGGCAGAAGAAAATGACCACGCCGTTAACAGCCATCGGATTGGATGCCGATGACACGCTTTGGCACAATGAACGCTTCTTTGCGATGACTCAGGCCCATTTTGCCGAACTTCTGGCCGATCACACCGAGAAGGACCATTTGATGGGCCGCCTCTTGGCGGCGGAGCGGCGCAATTTGCCGCATTACGGCTTTGGCATCAAAGGGTTCACCCTGTCGATGATCGAAACCGCGATTGAAGTGACAGAAGGAAAAGTGCCCGCAGACGTCATTGGCGAAATACTCGCGGCGGGGCGCGATATGCTGTCCCATCCGATTGAATTGCTGCCCCACGTCGAGACCACGCTGGCGACGCTGCGCGATGATTTCAAACTGATACTGATCACCAAGGGCGATCTTCTGGACCAGTCGCGTAAATTGGCGCAATCGGGTCTGCGCGAGCATTTTGATGCCATCGAGATCGTTTCCCACAAGACCGCCGCCGAGTACCACGAAATTTTTACCCGGCTTGGCACGGGCGCGGATCAGGGTTTGATGGCGGGCAATTCCATGGCCTCGGATGTGGTGCCGATGATTGATGCGGGCGGATGGGGCGTGTTGATCCCGCATGGGCTGACCTGGGCGATTGAGCACGCCAAAGCCCCCGCTGACGCGCCACGATTTGCAGAGCTTGCTGATCTCGGCGCGCTACCCGATTTTATTTACGGTCTGACGCAGGCCTGATCAGGGCGATTCCGAACCCAAAAATCCGGGCCAAACGAAAGATGGCGGCCCGCCAAGTTCTTGCCTTATTCCCGCCACAATGGCCGTGGTGGGGTCACGCGCCGGAGCAAACCCAACATGTTGACAAGCCAGAACGTTAATTTCCCGTTAATCCTTTGAATGAATGGGTTTATTTTGAATACACCTTATGCTAGTGTCGAACGATAATAATACATGGTCAGCCGAATAAATCGGCGGCTTGAGGCAGAAAAAGGCAGTTCATCATGAAGGCGCGGCGCGTTCAGCCGGCCCGTTTGGGGCTATTTTTTATCACGGCTTTTTGGCTCTTGGTGGTGCTTCCGCTCAGTGCGATGGCTGCACCCTATGCCGCTTATGTAATCGATGCCCGCACCGGTAAGGTGCTGCATGCCCGCAACGCCGACACCCGCCTACATCCGGCATCTCTGACCAAGATGATGACCCTTTACGTGGCCTTTGAGGCGATACAGCGCGGTGAAATCTCCCTTGATACCAAGGTCACTATTTCCAAGAAGGCCGCAGCAGAGCCGCCCAGCAAACTGGGCCTGCGCCCTGGACAGCGCATCGCCCTGCGTTATCTGATCCGCGCCGCCGCTGTGAAATCCGCCAATGACGCCGCCACCGCAATTGGCGAGGCGATCTCGGGGTCCGAAGCCAAGTTTGCCCGCCGCATGAACCGTACCGCCAAGGCGCTGGGTATGACGCGGACCACGTTCAAGAATATGCACGGCCTGACCGAAGCGGGCCACCTGTCCACCGCCCGCGACATGACCATCGCGGGGCGCCACCTGCTGTATGATTTTCCGCAATATTACAATCTGTTTTCGCGCATCACCGCTGATGCGGGTGTGCGCAAAGTAACACACACGAACCGCCGTTTCCTGAACGACTATCGCGGTGCAGACGGGATCAAGACGGGATATACACGCGCCTCCGGCTTTAACCTCACCGCCTCTGCTGAACGGGGCAATGAACGCATTATCGTGACCGTGTTTGGCGGCAAATCCACCTCTTCACGCAATGCCAAGGTGGCAGAGCTGATGGATCTTGGTTTCCGCCGCGCGCCCTCACGTGCGCCGTTGCGCAAACCGGCCAAGCCGGTTTATGCCGATGTCGAGACCGAAAAATCCGTTGTGCCCGGTTCCACTGCAGGTGGCGCTGGCAAGACCATTCGCGTCGTCGGCGCCGTCAAGAAATCAAAGCGCCCTGTTCTGCGTCCGGGCCATCAAGCCCCGGTATTGGTCGCCGAGGCCAAGCCGGCAGAGCCAGCAAAGCCGCCAGTTAAACCTGTCGCCGAAGCCGCCGAAACGAAACCAGCCGAAACAGCGCCGGTTGTGACCCTGGCCTCTGCCGCCGTGTCAATCAGACCTGCAGCACGTCCATCCACCTTGGCCTCAGTCGCGCCAGAACCGAAGAAGGCCCGTTCCCAAGAAATCGTGACCCGTGTTTCCACATCAGGTGGCCGGCATTGGGGCGTCAACGTGGGCCGCTACCCCAGCAAGTTTGCCGCAGAAAAAGTGCTGCTTAAAACCGCCTTGGCAGAAATGGCCACACTCGATGGCAGCCTGCGCAAGGTGGTGCGACGCCCACAGGGCTTTGACGCCAATTTTCTCGGGATGACACGCGAAACCGCCGATCTGGCCTGCCGACGTCTGGCGGCGCGCAAGATCAGCTGTTTCATGATTGGGCCCAGCTAGACCGCCCACACCATTTCCTGGTCAGGCAGTCTCACGCGCCTCACGGCGTATCCATGTCACAAATGATTTCAGAACGGGCCGCATCACGCCGGGCCGTTTGACAAGGTGATAGCCGGCATCATCGTCCGGTTCGATGTGCAACTCACGCAATCGCCCCGCCGCGATATCCCGCGCAACAAATTCACGCACGGTTACAATCACCCCCTGCCCGTCCCGCGCCCCGTCAAGCAAGAGATTGCCGGGCACCTGCACCATCCCGTGTTTGCGTGCGCCGGACATCCCGTGACGGTCCAGCCATCTGGTGCTTTCAGATGTGCCAAACTCTTCGAGCCACGGCAGATCGGCCAAGGCATTGATGTCCGGGCCCGGACCATCGCCAACCAAACAGGGCGCAGCCACCACGACCATAGGCGAGCGGAGCAGCATTTCCGCATCCAGCCCCGGCCACGGCCCAACGCCATAACGCAGCGCCACATCAATTCCGTCTGAGGACAGCGTGACAATCTCTGGTGTTGGATCAATCATCAGATCCACCTCGGGATGCCGCGCCCGAAACTTTGGCATGCGCGGCATCAACCATGAGGCGGCAAAGGTGGGCGTGACAGAAATATGCAGCGGCTTGTCGTCCAACGCGCCGGTGATCTCTTGCGTCGCTTCGATCATCGCGGCAAAGCCCGCGTGCAGGGCTTTGGCCAATGTCTCGCCCGCGTCCGTCAGCAGCAGACCCCGCCCGGACCGATCAAGCAATGCCACGTCCAGATGTGACTCAAGCGCACGCAACTGTTGGCTGATCGCGGCGTGGCTGACGCCAAGCGCCTCACCTGCCGCCACCACATTACGGGTCTGGGCAAAGGCCGAAAACGCCCTGAGCGCCGACAATGGCGGTAGGTGACGCCAATCCATATTAAACCCCAGCTTACACAATGCGAACATCCGTGACTCGCAGTATGTCACCGTTTCAAACATATTCAACAGCAGATGCATGCAAGGAAAGGAACCGACATGTTAAAAATTTATGCTCAAGCCTTCATGACTGCGACCCGCACCGACAAAGTGGAAATGCGCGAGCACCCCAAGACAAACAAGACCACCCGGCGCCGCTGGTTCCAGCGCGGCAAGACCGTCCAGATCAACCCGCTGGACCTGTGAGGCTGGTATGAGCAATGCAAATGCCCTGATCATTGTGGACATTCAGAACGACTATTTCACCGGCGGGCTGTGGCCCGTGGAAGACATGGAAAGCGTCGCGTCACATGCTGCCGAAGTGCTGCAGGACACTCGGACCGCTGGTGAGATGGTCGTGCATGTCTATCACGAAGCCGCCAGCGACAGCGCACCATTCTTTCGTCCCGGCACCCAGGGGGCGCAAATCCACGCCTCCGTCGCACCGCAGGAAGGTGAGGCGGTGATCCTCAAACACCGCCCCAACAGCTTTCATGGAACAGATCTGCACGCACATCTTCAGGCGGCGGGGATCACCCATGTGACGATCATCGGCGCTATGACGCAAATGTGCATTGATGCGACCGCGCGTGCGGCACGAGATCTGGGATATGACGTGACGCTGGTTGCCGATGCCTGCGGGGCCAAGGCGCTGTCATTCAATGGCGTGCACCTCAGCGCTGCCGAAGTGCAGGCGGCCTTTCTCGCCCCGCTTGTCATGTCTTATGCAAAGGTGATCTGAAATGCCGTCAATACCCCACCCTCGTCTCGGGACAATGCAACGGGAACGCGGCATCATGACCCTCAAATGGGCCGCTTCGGTTGTGCAGATCATGGGCTACAGCGCCACGGCATTCGGGCTGACGCCGCTCAATATCTATCTGTTCCTGATCGGGCTGATCGGCTGGTTCACAGTGGGCGTGTTGTGGCGCGACAAGGCGATCATGTTGATCCATGTCGTGGCCTTGGGCGCCATGGTGGCAGGATTGATCAGCGGTTAGGGCCTGATCCTAGGCAGCCACGCGCCGGTAGAGATGCCATGTGGCGTGGCCCAGCACTGGCATCGCAATAAAAAGCCCCAGAAACAGCGGGATCATCGCAGCCAGGGTCACAACGCCGATGAATATCCCCCAGAGGATATAAAGCGCGAAACTGTCCTGCACCGCGGACATGGAACGCAACATCGCTGTCATAAAATCGACGTCGCGATCCAGCAGCATCGGCATACCAAGAACGCTGAGCGAGAACACCACAGTTGCAAAGATCGCACCGATCACGGTGCCGAAGCCAAGCATCATCAGTCCATCGGGGCGCAGAAACACCTCAAGCGAGGTGGAAACATTGGTCATAGGAGAAAGGCCCAGAAACAGCGCAAAAATCATATGACCTAGGAAGAACCAGAACAGGAAAATCACCACAATGATTGTGGCCAGCCAAGGCAACTGGCCCGATTTGCTGGTCCAGACCACGCGCAGCACATCGGGGAAATGAATATCTTCTCCTGCGGCCCTGAGGCGGCTTGTCTCATAAAACCCAAGTGCCGCCAGCGCCCCGACCAAAGGAAAGCCCAGCACCGCAAGGATCAGCCAGAACGTCTGTCCGGTGGCATAGGTGATCCAGCCCATGATCAACCCGACAATGACAAAGAAACTGGCGAAGAACAGATCCGTGACAGGATTGGCAAGGAAATCGCGAAGGCCCAGTCCAAGGCTGGTTTTGAAATCTGCAATAGTGGGTCTGCGCAGGGTTGGTGCGCCTTCGGGTCTGGTGTTCATTCCGGCAGTATTGCCAAGAAATTCAGAAAAGCAAATTCTTGCTTTTGTTTCTCAGGTCGCGGCCTGCAACAAGGTGCGGGTATAGTCACTTTTTGGTCTGTCGTAGAGGTCTTCTGCAGCGCCATATTCGACCACGTCACCGCGTTTCATCACCAGCACCTTGTGCGACATTGCGCGGACCACCTTAAGGTCATGACTGATGAACAAATAAGCCAGCCCGTATTTGACCTGCAGGTCGCGCAGCAGCTCAACAATCTGAACCTGCACAGTCATATCCAAGGCCGACGTTGGCTCATCCAGCACCAGAAGGCGCGGGCGCAGGACCATGGCGCGGGCAATGGCGATCCGCTGACGTTGGCCGCCGGAAAACTCATGCGGATATCGGTCCATGGTGGCCGGGTCGAGGCCCACTTCGACCATCACTTCGTGGACCAGTTCACGCTGGTCACGGTTTGGGTCCACTTTGTGAATGTCGAGACCCTCGGCAATGATCTGAAAGCAGGTCATGCGCGGGCTCAGCGATCCAAAAGGATCCTGAAACACGATCTGCATATCCTTGCGCAGCCGCCGCAACTCACGGGTCGACCATTTGCGCACGTCCTGCCCCATAAAGGTGATCCCCCCCTCGGAGGAAATCAGACGCATGATTGCCAGCGCCAGCGTTGTCTTGCCCGACCCGCTTTCCCCGACAATACCAAGCGTTTCACCGGCACGCACAGACAGGGTCGCGTCATTCACGGCCTTCACATGGCCCACCGTACGGCGCAGCAGCCCTTGCTGGATCGGAAACCACACCTTGAGGTGTTCGGTGTTGACGATCTCTTCGGCCTCTGGGGCAACGGGGTCCGGCGCGCCTGTTGGTTCGGCGCTGAGCAGCTTGATCGTATAGGGATGCTGCGGGGCGTCAAAAATCTCTTTGGTGAGGCCTTGCTCAACAATCTCGCCATTCTGCATCACACAGACACGGTCCGCGATGCGGCGCACGATGCCCAGATCATGCGTGATGAACAAAAGACCCATGCCCTCGCTGTCTTTGAGATCTTTTAACAGATCAAGGATCTGCGCCTGAATGGTCACATCTAGCGCGGTTGTTGGTTCATCCGCGATCAACACGTCGGGCTTGTTGGCCAAGGCCATTGCGATCATCACACGCTGGCGCTGTCCACCGGACAACTGGTGCGGATAAGCACCCAAGCGGCTTTGCGCATCGTTGATGCCAACCTTGTCCAGCAATTCAAGAATCCGGTCTCGGGCCGCCACCCCAACCAGCCCCTGGTGCAGGGCCAGCGATTCCGCCAGTTGCTTTTCAATCGTGTGCAGCGGATTGAGCGAGGTCATCGGCTCTTGAAAGATAAAGCTGATGTCGTTGCCGCGCACCTTGCGAAGCAATGCGTCATCCGCGCCGATCATCTGCTGGCCGTCATAGGTGACAGAGCCGGACACCTCTGCACTGCTGCCCAACAGGGCCACAGTGGACAGCGCCGAGACCGATTTGCCCGAACCGCTCTCCCCGACGAGCGCGACCGTCTCGCCCCGCTCCACGTGGAAGGAAACACCCTTGACCGCATGGGTCAGCGCCCCGTCCTGGCGGAAAGATACGCTCAGGTCTTTGACATCTAGCAGTGCAGTCACGAAAACGTCTTTCTTGGATCAAAGGCATCGCGGATGCCCTCAAAAATGAACACCAACAGCGACAGCATGATCGCAAAGGTAAAGAACGCGGTGAAGGCCAGCCAGGGCGCTTGCAGGTTCTGTTTGGCCTGCAATGTCAGCTCACCCAGCGAGGGGGCCGATGAGGGCAGACCGAAGCCGAGGAAATCCAGCACCGCCAGCGTGCTGATGGTGCCCGTGATGATAAAGGGCAGCATCGTCAGCGTTGCCACCATCGCATTGGGCAGCATATGGCGGAACATGATAGTGATATTCCCCACGCCCAGCGCCCGCGCCGCCCGCACATATTCAAGATTCCGCGCCCGCAGGAATTCGGCCCGCACCACGCCCACAAGGGACATCCAGCCGAACAGCACCATCAGGAACACCAACAGCCAGAAACTGCGCCCCAGAATGGCGAACATAATAATGATCACGTAAATCTGCGGCGTGGAGGACCAGATCTCGATGATCCGCTGAAAGATCAGATCGACCCACCCGCCAAAGAAGCCCTGCACCGCCCCTGCAATAATCCCGATGACAGAAGCCAGCCCCGTCACGATCAGGGTGAACAGGATCGACAGGCGGAAGCCATGGATGACCCGCGCCAGCACGTCGCGTTTGGTGCCGTCCGTACCAAGCCAGTTTTGTTCATTCGGCGGCAAGGGCGCCGCGCCGGGGCGGTCCACGGCCGTGTTGAAAGAATAGGGAATGATCGGCCAGATCGCCCAGCCCTTGACGATGTCTTCGCCGTCGATCACGCCATCTTGGGCATCTTCGATCAAGGCCTCGGGGTCGTCAAAACAGGCGTCAAGCCCGCCGGTTTCGATCAGGCATTTTACCTCTGGATCGCGGTAGATCGCTTCGGTCTGGAAATCGCCACCAAACTCGGTCTCCGGGTAGAAGTTAAAAATCGGCGTGTAATATTCGCCTCGATAATTCACGAGGATCGGTTTGTCGTTGGCGACAAATTCGGCAAACAGCGAGATCCCGAACAGCACCGCAAAGATCCAGAGCGACCAATAGGCGCGGCGGTTGCGGGTGAAATTGCGCCAACGGCGTTGGTTCAGGGGGGACAGGGTCATCAGCCTTCCCTCCGTTCAAAGTCAATGCGCGGATCAACCAGCACATACATCAGGTCCGACAGAATTCCCACCAACAGACCGATCAGCCCGAAGATAAACAATGAGCCAAACACGATCGGATAATCCCGCGCCACCGTCGCCTCAAAGGCAAGGCGCCCCAAGCCATCAAGGCTAAAGATCGTCTCGATGATCAGGGAGCTGCCAAAGAAGACCCCGATGAACACCGCCGGAAAACCCGCGATCACGATCAACATCGCGTTGCGGAACACATGGCCATAAAGCACCTTGCTCTCGGACAGGCCCTTTGCGCGGGCGGTCATGACATAGTGTTTCTTGATCTCGTCGAGAAAGCTGTTCTTGGTCAGCAGCGTCAGCGTGGCAAAGGCGCTGATGGTCGAAGCCAGCACTGGCAAGGTGATGTGCCAGAAATAGTCCCCGACCTTGCCCAGCAGGCTGAGCTGATCAAAATTGTCGGAGGTCAGACCGCGCAGCGGGAAGATCTGCCAGTAAGATCCGCCAGCAAAGAGCACCAGCAGCAGGATCGCGAACAGAAATCCGGGGATGGCATAGGCCGCAATGATCGCGCCGGACGTCCAGGTGTCAAAGCGGCTGCCATCGCGCACCGCCTTGCGGATTCCAAGCGGGATTGAGATCATATAAGCGATGAGCGTTGACCATAGGCCCAGCGTGATCGACACAGGCAGCTTTTCCTTGATCAGGTCAATCACACTGATGGAACGAAAATAACTCTCCCCGAAATCAAAGCGCATGTAGTTCCACATCATGTTGATGAAGCGTTCGACGGGCGGTTTGTCAAAACCGAACTCTTTTTCCAGTTCCGCAATGAACTCTGGCGGCAAGCCGCGCGCGCCCACATAGGTGCTGTCAGAGGCGTTATCGATCGGATCGGAACCGGCGTCAGAGTTGGTCCCGGCAAATCCGCCAAACACGTCGCCGCCACCCTGCGCACGGGCAATCGCCTGCTCAACCGGACCGCCGGGCACAAACTGCGCCAGGGTAAAGTTGATCAGCATGATCCCCAACAATGTCGGGATGATCAAAAGCAACCGTCGAAGAATATATGCGCCCATGGCTGCGGCTTACCTCAATGCACCAGAGGCGCGCAATGCAGCGGCTTTTTCCGGGTTGTACCACCAAAAATCAAGATAGCCCAAACCATAGGCTGGGATCTCTTCGGGATGTTCGTACTGGTCGTAATAGGCCACCCAGTGACTGTCGTTGTACCAGACCGGGATCATGATCAACTCTTGGCGCAAGGCGCGGTCGATGGCCATCATCGCGGCGGTTTCTTCCTCGCGGGTTTGGGCCGCCAGCGACACTTCGATCAACTCATCCACCAGTTTGCTGGCCACGCCCGCCGGGTTGAACAGGGAATAGCTTGCCGCTTCGGACCCGAAGTATTGGGCCAATCCGGTGCCGGTACCCAAAAAGGCAGGATAGCTATCATAGATCAGATCATAATCGCGATCACGCTCGCGGGCGGTGTATTGCGAACTGTCGACTTTCTCCAACTTGGCGTCGATGCCAAACGCCTGAAGGTTTGACACAAAATTCTCGATCACCGCCGAAATGGTGGCGGAACTGGCGGAGTTGAACAGAAAATTGAGCGACAGCGGCTCCCCTTCCGCATTGACCCGCTTGCCATCCTTTATCGTCCATCCAGCCTCTTCCAGAAGCTTGCCAGCGCGGCGGGCATTGCGCCGGTCAAACAACCGGTCCCCTTTGGAGGTATGCGGCACGCGCACCTCCTCGCTTAGCATCTCTGGCGGGACCAGATCGCCGAGTTTCTGCAATAACGCCAATTCAGCCCCTTCGGGTTTGCCTTGGGCCATCAGCGGCGTGTCTTGTGAAAAAGAGGCCCGTTGCTTGAACAACCCGTATTGCAGCGATTCATTGGTCCATTCAAAGTTGAACGCCAAAGAGATCGCCTCACGCACGCGTTTATCCTGCAAGTTCTCGCTCGCCAGATTAAAAATGATCCCGCTGGAGCTCGGCGGCTGACCGTCTGGCAGCTCTTTCTTGACCACCTGACCCCGTTCGACTTTGGGGAAGTCATAGCCCGCCGCCCATTTCTTGGAATCGGACTCGCGGCGGAAGGTGTATTCACCTGCTTTGAACGCTTCAAACGACGCGGTGTCATCGCTGAATATCTCAAGGCGGATGGTGTCAAAGTTGTTTCGGCCCTGATTGATCGGCAGGTCTTTGCCCCAATAATCGGGGTTCCGCTCAAGCACGATCCGCCGGGTCAGATCGATATCCTTGATCACATAAGGCCCAGAACCGGGCGGCGATGTGAGCCATGAATCCTTCAGGCCGACACCATTCTTCTCCATCCATTCTTTGGGCCAAGCCGGCACGCCGCCGACCTGCTCAATCAAGCTGCGGCGCGAGATACCATCGGCAAAGTAGAACTTGATGGTGTGGTCGTCGATCACCTCAACCTTGGGAATGCGTTTGCGCACGGCATCAGCATAGGATTTTAGCCCCTCATCAAGCAGCAGATTGTGGGAAAATGCGATGTCATGCGCCGTTACTGGTGCGCCATCGGAAAATCGCGCCTCGGGTCGCATTCGGAAAATGACCCATGATTTGTCTTCTGGGTACTCCACAGACTCGCACAGCAGGCAGTAAGCTTCGGAGTATTGATCGGCAGGCAAACCATCCGAGGGCGCTTCGCCCAACAGGCTTTCATAGCCAAAGATGGAGAACAGATGCGCCCGACCTTTGCCGGAATAGGGGTTCATCGAATCCAGCGATCCGACAAAGGCAATTGCCAATTCGCCACCCTTAGGGGCGTCTGGGTTCACATAGTCAAAATGCGGATAGTCGGCCGGATAAGACAGATCGCCATAAAAGGAATAGCCATGGCTGACGGTGGTATCTGCATCCTGCGCCCGGACCGCCCCGGCCATGACGACCCCAACCCCAAGTGACAACAGCGCAGTCCAGTTCATCCAGCTTTTTATGGGCAGGGTTCGGGCGGCGGTGCGGGTCTTGGGTCTGGTCATCAGGCGCATCCTCTTGATCGCAAATCACGTTTGTCGCTTGATGTAAGCTAAAGTGCGGCCATGCCAAGATACAAGTTGCGATTATGTGATTGGCTGCTCCTCGCACAAAAAAGGCCGCCCAATGGGCGGCCTCTCGTCCCTCAAAGGGATCAAATCAGTTTGCGATGCTTTGCAGATAGGCAATCACGTTTGCGCGGTCTGTCGGCTTTTTCAGACCGGCGAAACCCATTGTGGTGCCCGGCGCATAGTTTTTAGGGCTCTCAAGGAAACCGCTCAGGTTTTCTGGGGTCCATGCGCCTTCCAGACCGGTCAAGGCGCCGGAGTACCCAAACCCATCAACCGCGGCGATGTCGCGGTCAACAACAGCATAAAGGTGTGGACCAACGGCATTGGCGCCATCTTCGACTTTGTGACAGGCCGTGCATTTCTTGAACACTTTGGCGCCCTTGTCGACATCGGCTTCGGCCATCATGGCGGCAAAGTCGATCTCTTCTTCTGGCTCGGCCTCGCCACCGGCAACTTCAATCACATAGGACTGTTCGCCATGCGCTTCGGCATGATAAATCTCTTCGGCCGCCCATTTGCCCAGAAGCAGGATCAGCCACGCGCCAAACAGGCCGCCGGCAATTTTGGTCAGTGTCATTGTATCGAACATGGCATAGGTCCAGTGTTTTGGTATCAAGCGTCGTTTTGCGCGTATCTATTGCTTTCCCTTGTCGCAAGCAAGGTGTAGTTACCGCGACCATTCGCCCATCCTCCGATATTTTACAACGGATTGCGTTCATGAGTGCCAAAACCACCCCCCGTATCGCCTTTCAAGGTGCCTTGGGTGCCTACAGCCACGAGGCCTGCCTGCAGGCCCGGCCCGAGATGATTCCCGTGCCATGCCTCACATTCGAAGAGGTGATCCGCGCGGTGAAAGAAGGCCATGCCGATCTGGCGATGTTACCGGTGGAGAACACGACCTACGGACGGGTCGCCGATATTCACAGATTGCTACCCGAAAGTGGCCTGCACATCGTCGGAGAGGCCTTTGTCCGCGTGCGCATTGCGCTGATGGCCAAGCCGGGAGTGAAGCTGGAGGACATCAAACATGTCCGCGCCCATCTGGTCTTGCTGCCGCAGGCCCGGACCTTCTTGAATGCCCATGGCATCACATCCGAGCCCGCCGCCGACAGCGCAGGCGCAGCAGCGGATCTGGCAGCCTCCGATTGCATGACCGAAGGGGTTCTGGCCAGTGAGGTTGCGGCGGAGATTCACGGACTTGAGGTTCTGGCGCGGGATATTGAGGATCTTGACCACAACACCACGCGCTTCTTGCTGATGTCGCCGGAAATCGATGAAACGCGCCGCAGTGAAAAGATGCTGACCACGTTCATTTTTGAGGTCCGCAACATCCCTGCTGCGCTTTACAAAGGCATGGGCGGTTTCGCGACCAATGGCGTGAACATGACCAAGCTGGAAAGCTATATGGTGGGCGGCTCTTTCACGGCCACCCAGTTCTATGCCGACATCGAAGGCCACCCCGAGGATCCGCCCGTGCGCCGTGCGTTGGAGGAATTGGATTACTTTACCAATATGCTGGAAATCCTTGGGGTATATCCTGCTGACGCGGATCGGGGCTGAGGGTCAAAGGCGCAGAACCAGCGGACAATGATCCGAGACTTCTGGCGTGTAGATCACATCAAAGTCTGCCCTCCCACCCAAACCGCGCACCAACATGTAATCAGCGAACCGGCCCGGTTTGAGATATTGTGCGGTGCGGGTGCCGGGGAAATTGCCGGAAGTCACCAGTTCTTCAAATCCGGCTTTGCGCATCAAGGCCAGCGTTTCGCTGTCCGGCTCAACGTTGAAATCGCCGCAGATCACTGCGATGTCATCTGCCCGCGCCACGCTGTCAAACAGCGCCAGCATTGATCGCGCCTGCGCCCTGCGTTCGACGGTGTCCATCTTGCCGCGCAAATCGCGCAACCCGTGCATATGCCCAACCGTCACGCTGCGCCCGGTTTCGTGATTATGGACCCGCACCACATGGGCGCTGCGCGATCTGGGATGATCACCGTAACCATCTGTGCCGTAGGATTTGTGAACGAACCCCTGCGCCTGACCGATCACAGGCAAATCCCGGCTGACAAAGGTCGCAAGCCCCCATTGGGACGGCACCGACATGTCGCCATCCCACAACACGCCCTGCGCAGCCGGGCAAAAGCTGGCAGCATGTGTGGGCAGCACCGCACAAACATCCCCAAAGAAATTCGCCCGCTGCGGCAAGACATGGTCCCCGTCGCGGTAGGTCAGTTCAGGTTTTGAAGACCGCGGGCTGTGCACCACTTCCTGCAGACAAAGGATATCGGGCTGTTCACGTTGCAGGTAAGGCAAAAGCACATCGTGCATCTTGCCGCCCCAGCCGTTCAGACACATGATTTTCATCGGCACGGCCCTCAGTTCGTCGATGCAAGTTGCCGCGATAGCGCCTCAGGCCTGCTTAAGATACCGTTCTTCCATCGTGGTGGCATAATCAGCCACGCGCAGTTTGTATTTCTTGGTCAGGGACGCTTTGGCGAGTTTGAGAGATTGCACAAACAGACGTGCGCTGAGGTTCTTCGGCTTTATTTCAAGTTCAACCCTGATACGGGTCCGGGAGCGGGACAATGCAATCAGTTCAAACCGCATTTCTCCGATAAGCCCGGGTGACGTGCTGTGGATGACCATCTCGTTTGGACGATCAAACTGCACCATCTCGACCTGCAATTCCCGGCGTTTGCCGCGCAGTTCGAACACCGCGTGCCATTGCATTCCGATACCGGGATCGTCCAGACGATCCACGCGCCGCACATCCGCACCGCGCCGCATTGCCGCCCGTTCAAAGCTTTCAAAGTCGCACAACATCGCAAAAACTGCATCAATCGGAGCTTCGAGGTCTTCTCGTGTTGAAAACTTCATCGGTCTGCCTTGTCTCTTCGTCAACTTGTCTGCGTTAACGTTCGTTTAACACATTCACCTCAATCCAGCGTATCCGCAAGCCAATTTTCCAGCAGGAAATGTGCGATTGCGCCCTTACGCGCGGGCAGCAGCTTGGGGTGGTTTCCGGCAAAGACGTCCATCATATCTTCGCGACTGACCCAAAGCGCATCTTCGATTTCCACCGGATCAATGGTGATCTTGTCGTCAAGGGCCTCACCTTGGCATCCAAACATTAACGAAGCCGGAAAAGGCCAGGGTTGGCTTGCCAAATAGCTGACCGGACCAACCGGCACGCCCGCCTCTTCGAACACCTCGCGGCGCACAGCGGCCTCAAGCGTTTCGCCTGGCTCCACAAATCCTGCTAGCAGCGAATACATCCCTTCGGGCCAGCCGGGCGAACGCCCCATCAACACCGAATTGCCATGGGTGATCAGCATGATCACAACCGGATCGGTACGCGGGAAATGCGAGGCATTGCAAGCCGGGCATGTCCGTTGCCAACCGCCGTGCGTGATATCAGAGGCCACACCGCAAACCGCGCAGAACCCGTGGATGTCATGCCAGCCAATGATCGCCTTGCCGGTCGCGGCCAGTTCCGCATCACGGGGGGACAGCCAAGTCATAACGCGCCGCAATTCATAAAAACCCATCGTGTCCGGTAGAGCCGGATGGCGCTGCTCTGACGGGTCAAGGAACGCGCCCAAAGACGCCTCATCAAGACCTTCGGGCAACCAGGGCGAGAGGTCAAAAGCAAACCGCGGACCGCCATTTTCGCGTCCCAAAAGGATCGGGTCGGCCTCTGCTTCGTTCAAAATTACGTGATCCATCGGCAGCCGCACCAATTGGGAAGGCCGTTCGGGGGAGATCAGGACCTTGCCTCGCCAAAATAGGATCGCACGGGCATCAGGATGCTGGCGCGCTTCGGTCAAGGCTTTGGGATCACTGCGAATTTCGCCTGCACGATCCAATGCGGACCCTCCAAAGGTCACCTGCTCTGCATGCTTCATACCGTGCTCCTGCTGACAATTACGCTGCTCGGATACAGGAATGCACCATGGTCACCGCGAGGGCAATCGGATGCTGTCACTTGACGAAGTTGTGACACCTATGCGAACTCAATCATTAGTAGACTGAGTCAACTATCTATACCGTTAGGCATGTATTGACAGCTTTTGACACATTATTCTCCGGACCGCCCTTGGGCCCGGATGACCACAAGGGGAGATCGGTCGGGCTCAGGATTCTGGCGACCACGGATCTGCATTTGCAACTTCACGGATATGACTACCACGCAGACCGGCAGGGCCCACATTTCGGCCTCGCGGGGCTTGCGCCCCAAATCACGACCGCCCGCGAGGAGGCAGAGCGGATGGGAATGGCCTGCGTCCTGCTCGACAACGGTGATTTCATTCAAGGCGGCGCGATGGGTACATGGCTGGCCAACCGGCCCGTGACCGCCGCGCATCCGCTGGTCAAGACAATGAACACCATCGGGTACGACGCCATCGGGTTGGGCAATCACGATCTGGATTTTGGCTTGCCCTATCTCAACGCGCTGGCGGGGCATCTGAATATGCCACTGGTCGCCAGCAATCTGCGGGGGCCAACGACATCCGCCCTTTACCGCAGTGCGATCGTCTCTGCCCGGCTCCCCTCGCACGGAACACCCCCGGCCGCGGCGCTGCGGGTTGGGGTGATCTCTGTCCTGCCGCGCGGTACGGATCAATGGAATGCCAACGTTCTGTCAGGGCAAGCCACGGTACAAGACTATCACAAAGCGGTTGAACGGGCCGCGCCCGCCCTGCGCAGTGCCGGGGCGCACGTGGTTGTCCTTCTCGCGCATATGGGCAGGCAAGAGTTCCATACAGGGACCGCATCAGACCCCGCATTGGCATCCCTCAGGGGCATCGATGCGATCGTTTTGGGACACACTCATGAAAGCTTTCCACTGTCAAAAAGCGCCTGCAGCCCCAACAGTCCTGCGGGCCGCATTGCAGGTCGTCCCGCGATCATGCCCGGACATCACGGATCTCATCTGGGCGTGCTGGACATCACCTTGCAAGCGGGCAGCGACAACCAGTGGCGCGTCTGCGCCCATCAAGCCGAATTGCGAGAAAACACATCAAGGCCCTGCGAAAAACTCCTGTCCGCCTCTGCGCAGGCGCACGGTCTGGTCCAGCGTCACTTGAGACAGCCGGTAGGGCGCCTTCAACGCCGGATGCACAATTACTTTTCCTTTGCCGCGCCCACACAGATATGCGCCCTGCTCGCACAGGCCAAAAGGGCCGCCATATTGGACCAGATTCGCGACACCGCCAATGCGGCTTTGCCCCTTGCCATTGCTGTCTCTGCCCAAACCGCGGGTGGGCGCAGCGGCGCTGACAACTTTGTTGAGGTTGCGCCCGGCCCCATTCTCCGGCGTGATCTCAACGCGCTTTGCCCCCATGACAATGAAATCTGGGCGCTTCGTGTGACGGGCCGCGAAATTCGCGGGTGGCTCGAACAGGCGGCGGCGGTGTTTCAGCGCTTGCAAGCATGCGAACCCGATCAAAACCTGCTGAACCCCGGCACGGCACCCTTTCACTTTCTTACCCTTTATGGCCTGCGTTATGAGATTGATCCGACAAAGCCCTTGGGCGCACGCATCAGCGATTTACGCTGCGATCAGGGGCCATTGGCGCCAAAAGATTCTGTCGTGCTGGTCACAGACCATTTTCGCGCCGGTGGTGGCGGAGGATATCCGGCACTTGATCCAAAGAACGTGATCCTGCGCCATGCCGCCAATCTGCACGCCGCAGTTCAAGATAGTCTTACCGGCAACATTCTGGAAGAGGATCCCCTGGTCAGGCCTTGGAAACTCAAGCCATCCCAAAGCGTGAAAGCGATTCTGAATACATCACCAAGGGCGCGACACCACTTGCAAGACATCGCTCATCTCAAGCCAGAGGACTGCGGGACAAGTGAAGATGGCTTTGCAAAAATACGCCTGTCGCTCTGATGCTTGCGCTTGGTGCGGCGGCGTCCTATATGAGCGGTGAGAGGTTGGTGCGGGCAGGCGCCTCGCCAACCCGGTCAGATCCGGAAGGAAGCAGCCGTAACGAGTCCCGCTTGGGTCGTTATCAATCTCTCACCTGATGCAACGGTCCCCAGTGGGCCGCGCATTCCGGCTCATCGTAAAATCTGATCCCAAACCGCCCGGTTCTTTCGGGAAAACGCGCCGATATGGCCAACGGCTTCGAGACCAAGCGCCGCTGGCGTAATCACGGTGACATCGGCATCGGTTTTGCCATAATCCCGCGCCAGCCGTTTCACACAATGCGGCGGCATCATTACGTCATCTTCAAAGGCGATGAATTTGACCTCGGTCGCGGGTTGGTTCCAGTTGATCGCAGGCAAGGTCTGGCCGGCCTCATCGCCAAAGGTGTTCTTGGAAGTGCACCAATGCCGCCATTGCCAATAGGCCGGTCCCGGCAGATCCTCCCCAATGCCAAGCAGTTTGCCCGGAATATATCCAAACAGCGCCGCCACCATTGGCCCAAGGCCAAACCAGAACATAAGCGCCTGTGCGCGGTAAGGCCAAGGATGATCGGAGTGGCTGACATTGCCGGAAGCCACACAGATCACGCGATCAATACCGCTCGTGTCCTGCTGTAACGGCAGTGTCATGGCACCAAGGGAATGGCCAATTGTCCAGAATGCAAGTTCAGGGAAATTCCGCCGCACATAGGCGCGGGCGGCTTGCTGATCTTGCAACCCCCAGTCGGCCATCGAAGCGGTCGATTTGCGTACAGATCCACGCCCGGACCGCCCCATATCGCGGTAGTCATAGGTGAACACGACAAAGCCATGCTCTTGTGCAGCATATTCGGCAAAGGCCCGATAAAATGTTTGCGGTACGCCCGTAGCGCCATTGATCACCAGCGCGCCGCGTGCGGCCCCCGACGGCAAGAAAAACTCGCCAATCAATTCAGCTCCATCTTTGGTCTTGAAGACCTCAACCTTCTTCATCGGGCCCCTCAAATGGGCATATGTCGCGCCGTCTGCCATGCTGTTTCTCCACAGAATACAGGCTAGACCAATCGGTCCAATTGATTCCATCTGGACCAATCGGTCTAGTTATGTCAAGAAGGAAAAATGACCAAACGCGCACTCTCCACCAAGGATCGATTGATACGATCTGCCGCCAACCTGTTTCGGGTGCGCGGGTATCATGGGGTCGGACTGAACGATCTTTTGGCCCATGCAAATGCGCCCAAGGGTTCGCTTTACCATCATTTTCCTGATGGAAAACCGGACCTTGCCAAGGCGGCGGCGATCTGGGCCTCCGATGAAATGCTGCGGCTTATCGCCGTCAGCTTTGAGGAGGCAAAAACCTTTGAGGACGGCATGACAACGCTGTGTCACAAACTGGCGAAATTGTTTGACCTTGCCGGCCGATGGGATGGTTGCCCGATCTCGTCCACCCTATTCGAAGGGCCGGACAACGAAGATTTTCGTGCCTGCGCCGAGCAGTTGTTCAACGGCTGGATTGCCGAAGGGGCAGAGGCGGCGGAACGTCTGGGTGATGCGCCCGACGAGGCCCGCCGCAAATCGGAACGCATGTTTATCATGGTGCAGGGCGGCTGGACGCTTGCCCGCGCCCGCCGGTCCTCCGATGTGCTGCGCGAATTGCCCGGTTTGCTCAACTAAAGCCGTGCGGCGGCGAAGGTATCACATTGCCCGATATCACCGCTTTCATAGCCCCGCGCAAACCAACGCGCCCGCTGTTCTGAGGTGCCATGGGTAAAGGTATGCGGCTGCGGGACACGCCCGGCCTGTCTTTGCAAATGGTCATCGCCGATCTTGCGGGCCGCATTCAGCGCCTCTTGCAAATCGCCCTTTTCCATCAACCCCTGCACATTGGTGGCCCAAATACCCGAGAGACAATCGGCCATCAGCTCCAGCCGGACGGTCAGGGCATTGGCTTCGACCTTACTGGCTTGCTGCCGCGCGGCGTTGACCTTGGGCAAGATGCCAAGCTGGTTCTGCACGTGATGCGCCACCTCATGGGCGATCACATAGGCCGCGGCAAAATCACCGCCCGCCCCCATACGTTGATCCAGCAAGGTGAAAAAGCTGGTGTCCAGATAAGCCTTGTTGTCCGCCGGACAGTAGAACGGCCCCGTGGCGCCCGATGCACCGCCACACGGGCTTTGCGTAACGCCGGAAAATACGACCAGCTTTGGTGGTTGATATTGGCGGTTGAGCTGCTGCGCAAAGATATTGGTCCAGACATCTTCGGTGGTGGCCAAAACCTGCGCTGAGAATTGGGTTGCGCGACTGTCGGCGTCAGACACGGGCGCAGTTTGCTGCGTTTGAACGGTGCCGCCGCCTTGCAGGAGAGGGCTCACATCAATGCCGGTGAAATATCCGATTGCAAGAACCGCAATGACACCCACAAGGCCAAGCCCACCAGCACGGCCACCGCGGCCACCGCCCCTGCGTCCCCCGCTGCGCACTTCTACATTTCTGCTGCGCCGAATACCTCTCAACCGCATGACACCACCCCTTTTTGCAACGGCACTATTGTCAGCCGAACGCATCAGCCACACAATAGTTCAATGAACGATAGCAATGAAATGGCAAAAGACCGGACAGATTGGGCCGAAGACCGCACCATTCTGGCGAACGAACGCACTTTTGCAGGCTGGATGCGCACAGGCATGGCGTCATTGGCCATCGCTGTGGGGCTCAAGGCGGTGTTTGGCGCATTTGACCCCACATGGCTGGCCAAGTCGGTTGCATCGGTGTTTGTCCTGATCGCGATCTATATTTTCTGGGCCGCGCAGCAGCAAAGCCGCCGCACCCTCGACCGGCTCAGCGAACATCAGGCCGCCTCACAACCCCACAGCCGAATGCGCAACCTTGCCATTGCCTTCATCGGCGGTTCGATTGCGACGGGCGCGATCCTCTGGACACTGTGAGGGTGGTGGACGCCGCGCGGCGGAACGCCTAGTTTAACACCTTGACCGAATCCGCCGCAGGAACACCATGACCGCACCCACAGCCTACCGCGTGCTGGCCCGCAAATACCGGCCCGAAACCTTTGTCGATCTGGTCGGCCAGGACGCCATGGTGCGCACCCTCAAGAATGCCTTCGAGGCGGATCGCATTGCCCAAGCCTTTGTAATGACAGGCATTCGCGGCACCGGCAAAACCACAACCGCGCGGATCATCGCCAAAGGCATGAACTGTATCGGCCCCGATGGCACCGGCGGCCCAACCACCGAACCCTGCGGCGTTTGCGAGCATTGCACCGCAATCATGGAGGGGCGCCATGTTGACGTGATGGAAATGGACGCCGCCTCTAATACCGGCGTCGCCAACATCCGCGAAATTATCGACAGCGTGCATTACCGCGCCGCATCGGCCCGTTACAAAGTCTACATCATCGACGAAGTTCACATGCTGTCCACAGGTGCGTTCAACGCCTTGCTCAAGACGCTGGAAGAACCGCCCGAGCACGTCAAATTCATCTTTGCGACCACCGAGATTCGCAAAGTGCCGGTCACGGTGCTGTCGCGCTGCCAGAGGTTTGACCTGCGCCGGATCGAACCCGAAGTCATGATCGAAATGCTGCGCCGGATTGCAAACGGCGAAGAGGCCCAGATCACGGATGATGCGTTGGCCCTGATCACCCGCGCCGCCGAAGGATCCGCGCGGGATGCGACCTCCCTTCTTGATCAGGCAATCAGCCACGGCGCCGGAGAAACCACCGCTGATCAGGTGCGGGCCATGCTGGGTCTGGCCGACCGGGGCCGGGTGCTCGATCTGTTTGACATGATCTTGCGCGGCGATGCTGCCGCCGCCCTGACCGAACTGAGCGGCCAATATGCCGATGGTGCCGATCCGATGGCGGTGCTGCGCGATCTGGCCGAGATCACCCACTGGATTTCGGTGGTGAAAATCACACCAGAGGCTGCCGAAGACCCAACCGTATCCCCCGAAGAGCGCAATCGCGGCACCCAGATGGCTGAGGCCCTGCCGATGCGGGTGCTGACGCGGCTCTGGCAGATGCTGCTCAAGGCGCTGGATGAAGTCGCGGCGGCCCCCAACGCGATGATGGCCGCAGAAATGGCGATTATCCGATTGACTCACGTGGCCGATCTGCCCTCCCCCGAGGAACTGGTGCGCAAGTTGCAAAACACCACGCCCCCCCCCGCCCCTTCGGGCGGCGGATACGGCGGCGGCATGGCCCCCTCAGGCGGTGCACCCATGGCCCAATCAGGCCGGACCGCGCCATCCGGTGGTGGCGGCGGCAGCCCGGTAACGGCCTTGGCGACGGATACCGACGCAGCATTGGCGCGTTTTCCGACCTTTCACCATGTCGTCGAGCTGATCCGCGCCAACCGCGATGTGAAACTGCTGGTCGAGGTGGAAACCTCCCTGCGTCTGGTCGCCTACCAGCCCGGTCGCATCGAATTTACCCCAACCGACAATGCCCCGCGCGATATGGCACAGCGCCTTGGCGCAAAGCTTCAGCAATGGACAGGCAACCGCTGGGCCGTGACTGTGGTGAACGACGGCGACAGCGAGACCATTGCCGAAGTTCGGGACGCCAAAGACCGCGCCCTGCGGCAAGAGGCCGAAGATCACCCCCTGATGCAGGCCGTTCTGGCGCAATTCCCCAAGGCAAAGATCACCGCGATCCGCACCCCCGAAGACATCGCAGCCGCCGCTGTTCAGGAGGCATTGCCGGAAGTCGAAGACGAATGGGATCCCTTCGAGGAGGATTGATTCCCCCTTCTCAGGGCCACATATAGATCCGAACAACACCCAAAGGAGAGAGCAATGCTCAAAGGACTAGGCGCACTTGGCGATATGGCCGGGATGATGAAAAAAGCACAGGAAATGCAGGGCAAGATGGCCCAACTGCAAGACGACATGCACAACATCATGGTCACCGGCGAAAGCGGCGCGGGTCTGGTCAAAGCGGTCTGCTCTGCCAAGGGCGAGCTGAAATCGCTCGACATCGACCCGTCGATCTTCAATGGCGATGACAAAGAGGTGGTCGAGGATCTCATCCTTGCAGCCATCAAAGACGCCCAGGCCAAAGCCTCTGACAAGGCGCAGGCCGAAATGGCGAAATTGACCGAAGGCATGGGCCTGCCCGCCGATATGAAACTGCCGTTCTGACAATGCGGCCGCTGCTTCATTTGGAAAAATAAACTCAACCCTTCCCGCGCAACAGGTGCCTCCCTTTGAGCTCAACCCGCGACATCGACAACCTGATCGAGATGATGGCCAAGCTCCCGGGGCTTGGCCCGCGATCGGCGCGGCGGGCGGTTTTGCATCTGATCCGAAAACGTGCCCTGTTGCTGACGCCCTTGTCGGACCTGATGCAGACGGTCGCGGCCACGGCACGGGAATGTCTGAACTGCGGCAATATCGGCACTGAGGACATCTGCGATATCTGCACCTCTGAAAAACGCGCCAATGGAGAGTTATGCGTGGTCGAAGACGTGGCCGATCTATGGGCGATGGAGCGGTCAGGCGTGTTCAAAGGGCGCTATCATGTGCTGGGCGGCACATTGTCTGCGCTGGATGCCATCGGCCCGCAGGAATTGCGCATTCCCCGCCTGATTGACCGCGTCGCGACCGAAGCGGTCAGCGAGGTCATCCTTGCCCTCAACGCCACCATCGACGGCCAGACCACGGCGCATTACATCGCTGATCAACTCGACGGGCAGGTCACACTGACCTCACTGGCGCAGGGCGTGCCCATCGGCGGAGAGCTTGACTACCTCGATGATGGCACGATCACGGCGGCCATGCGCGCACGCAAAAGCCTGTAGCCAGATTTTTTGAAAATTTCCGCCAACCCCAGCAGCCAGCATCAAACAAAATTGGCCGCCTGCCCCTCCCAAGACAGACGGCCATTCCGCGCGATGACAATTGTCAGAGGACAATCACATCCAGCGGCGGAAAACCATTGAACCCGACCGAGCTGTAAGAGCTGGTATAAGCCCCACAGTTGCGAATGACGACCTTGTCACCACAGGCCAGTGCCATTGGCAGATTGATCGGCCGTTTTTCATACAGAATATCGGCACTGTCACAGGACGGTCCAGCAAGAATGCAAGGGCCAGTGTCGCCGCCATCATGTTTGGTCACAAACTGATAACGGATCGCCTCGCCTTCGGTTTCGGCCAGACCGGAGAAACGGCCAATGTCCAGATAGACCCAGCGGTGCAGATCATCCGCAGATTTCCGCGAGACAAGCATCACCTCGGCTGCGATATGCCCCGCCTCGGCCACCAGACCGCGGCCCGGCTCTGCCATCACCTGCGGCACATCGCCAAACCGCGCGGCAACCGCACGCATGACCGAAGCGGCATAGATGCGCGGCGCTTCGACATGCTCGCCGTAGAAGGCCGGAAAACCGCCGCCAAGGTTCAAGAGCTGAAGCTCGTGACCTGCCGCAATCGCCGCTTTCCACAAAGGCGCGATCTGATCCAAAACCGGGTTCCAGAACTCTGCCTTGCGGGTCTGCGATCCAACGTGGAACGACAGACCAAATGGCACAAGACCAACCGCTTTGGCATGATCCAGCAGTGCAGGCAGCGCTGATGCGGCGCAGCCAAACTTACGGCTCAGCGGCCAATCGGCCAGCGAATTTTCCACGATCAGGCGGATATAGACCCGTGCACCAGGTGCATGGGCGGCAATCTTGTCCAGCTCGGCCTCGGAATCAGCCGCGAACAGGGACACACCAGCGGAATGCGCGAAGGCAATGTCAGAGGCGCGTTTGATTGTATTGCCAAAGGAGATATTGGCCGGCTTGGCCCCTTGCGACAGGCACAGTTCGATTTCGGCGCGGGATGCGGCATCAAAACCAGAACCCTTTTTCACCAACAGGCGGATGATTTCCGGCGCAGGGTTGGCTTTGACAGCATAATGGATATGTGCGCGACCCAAACCCGCGTGCAGCGCATCGTATTGTGCGGCAACGCGATCACGGCTGATCACCAGTGTTGGACGGTCAAAATCATTGGCCGCAATAAATGCAACTGCAGGATCGGCATAGACAGGGGTTGCGGCGCGCAGGGCGCCGGGGAGGGTAGCGTTCATGGTCATCTCCAAAGAGCAAGTGGGGAATAGCCCCATAAGTCGTTTCAAGAGACGTTACCGTCGCTACATAAACGCGGGTCAGTCAGGCCCAAGTTGGGAAAGCTGACCGGCCAGAGGCGCGTGCGTTGGCGTCTGTACGCCGCCATTTACGCCGATTTCGGATTCGCACAATATGGAAAATGCACCGCCATGCATTTTTTGCCGCAATGTCAAAACTGTGTCGCAAAAGCCGCAGCAAGGCTGTTCGATGCTAGCCGTCTTCCCAATCGCTTCCGATAGCCTCCCGGTCACGCTTCTTCTCTTCGGCGATCATCTCTTTGACGTCCTGCTCTTCCTGCGCATCCGCCTGTTCTGGCAGGGTGTCCGGCAGGGCATCTCCAGTCAGTGCCAGAACAAACCACATCGGGAAATGATCCGATCCGATTTTGCCAAGCCGCGCCATGTCGATCAGCCTGAACCGCGCATCATGAAACAGATGGTCCAGCGGCCAGCGCATCCAGGGCATCGTCGCACTAAATGTGTTGTAGAACCCGCGCCCGACCCTTGGGTCCAAAAGCCCTGAAAGACGTTGAAACCGCCGCGTGGTGGTGGACCATGCCACATCGTTCAAATCTCCGGTCACGACGGCAGGCAGCAAATCCTCGGCCGCCTCCAGCCCGATCAAAGCAATCTCGCTGTCGCGGCCCTTGGTGTCATGAGAGATGATGGGCGGCTCCGGGTGTACGACATAAAGTCGGATCTGTTGCCCGTCCCGCAAGGTCACTTTGGTACGGATGGACGGCACCCCTTCGGTCACCAACTCGCGCACTTCTGTTTCATCCAGTGGCAGCCGCGACATCAGACATAGGCCGTAACTGTTGGCCCGTGGCACCTCGACCCAATGCGGGAACATCCCGCCAAGTGGCCCGCGCAGTGCGGCGATCCACTCCGCATCCACTTCAATGGCCATCAGAACATCTGGCGTTTTTTGCTGTACCAGTGAAATCAGCCTATCATAGGCGCGGTTGGACTGTTTGACATTGGCGGCGAGCAGGCTGATCTGGCGGCCCTTGTCCGCGAGATGCGCCGATGATGCATCAACAGACTGCTTCTTCCAGATCGGGGTAAATTTCGCGATATAGACCAGCTGCACCAGAGCCACCCCCAGCAAAAGCGCCACCCCTACACTGGCAGCAGGCGCCGGCTGAAAGAATATCATGAACGGCAGCAGGACGACCGCCAGCACAAAAAATTGCTCACGCGGGAACGCCAACCCTCGGATGGTGCCAAAAGGGATCTTGCTGAGCGGCAGCAAGCTCGCGATCACCAAGAACCCCGTCAAACCCCAAAGCACGATTGCGCTGATCATCTTGTCCCTTTCCGCCAGAAGCGGCTGTCACTGCATCACAAACGAAAAAGGGTGCAGGGCCAATGCCCCACACCCTTTATCCAAACACGCAGCGGCCCAATTGGTTCCGCTGGAGCAGCACCGCGATCACGCCTTGGCGTCATCCTCATCATCATCCGCGCCACCTTCGGGCAGGGAAAAGAAGCTGTCGGCATCGGAATAGTCACCTTTGCTCGCATCATCTTCATCCTCGTCATCAACATCGCTGCCAGACAGGGTAAAGGTTTCAAGCCCTTCGATGGCTGTCGGGATCTTCGGCTCTGTATCCATGCCGAGGCTCTGCTCTGTGCTCACCAGCTTGCGGCGCTCGTCATCGCTCATCACTTCGCCATCCGCAGCCTTTTTCGCCGCCGCTTTCTGCACAGCCGCGTCCAGTTCGGACTGCTTGCACAGACCCAAGGCCACAGGGTCGATCGGCTGAATGTTGGAAATGTTCCAATGCGTCCGCTCGCGAATCGCCTGAATGGTCGGCTTGGTGGTACCCACCAGTTTACTGATCTGGCCATCGCTCAGTTCAGGGTGGAATTTGACCAACCACAGGATCGACGCCGGACGGTCCTGACGTTTCGACAGCGGCGTATAACGCGGCCCGCGGCGCTTTTCTTCACCCTGCGCTGCTGCGTTGAATTTCAACGACAGTTTGTGCAGCGGATTGGCCTGCGCCTCGTCAATCTCTTCCTGGGTCAACTGGTTGTTGGCAATGGGATCAAACCCCTTGACTCCCTGCGCCACATCGCCATCCGCGATGCCTTGCACTTCCAGTTCGTGCATACCGACAAAATCAGCAATCTGTTTGAAGCTGATTGTTGTGTTGTCCACCAGCCAAACTGCGGTGGCTTTGGCCATAATCGGTTTTGCCATTGTGATCTCTCCTAAAGTCGCAACTTTCCCGTCGCCTGAAAAGGCTGTCTCGGCGGGCCGAAACGGTCTCCATTGTCGGGGAACTTGCACGCCTTATACTGAGCCATAGCAAATAAGGAAAGACCCAATGCACAAGCTGCTTTTGCCGCTTTCGATCTGGCTGATCACAGCCGCCCTGCCCGCCAGCAGCGAAACAGGCAAGGCCGGGGCGTTTGACTATTACGTCCTCGCGCTCAGCTGGTCACCCAACTGGTGTGTCCGGACAGGCAATGCCCGCAACTCACCCCAATGCGTCCGAAACAGCGGCCACGGCTGGATCCTGCATGGCCTCTGGCCGCAATATCACCGCGGCTATCCATCGTTCTGCCGCAGCGCAAAGAAACCGCCCTCACGGGGAATGACTGCACAAATGGCCGATATCATGGGCACCAGCGGCCTGGCCTGGCATCAATGGAAGAAACACGGGGTCTGCACAGGACTTTCGGCGAAGGACTACTACAACCTATCGCGCCGCGCCTATGGGCAAGTTAAACGGCCAGCCGTGTTCCGCAAATTGACCCGCACGGTCAAGCTGCCCGCATCGGTGGTTGAAGAAGCCTTCCTCAAGGCCAACCCCGACATGGAACCCGACGGGGTCACCGTGACCTGCAAAGGCGCCCAAATCCAGGAGGTCCGCATTTGTCTGTCCCGCAGCCTTGCGCCGGTGCCATGCGGCCAGGACGTCGTGCGTGACTGCAAAAAGAAAGACGCTCTTTTCGCACCTCTGCAATGAACACTGACGCCCCGCCCGCCGCTTTTTGCGGAACGCTCCGCGGGGAGTATTTATTTGCCAAAAAGGCGTAAGAAACTCTTAACCTTAATGTGGTCAATTCCCGATGCGGTACAGGCGGGAGCGCCGATGACCGCGCCGGAAAGGAAGCGTTGCTTTCGTCCGAAGGGAGGAAAGGACATGAGCCATTCCTCCCTTTTTGGCTCTTAAATATTCCCGCCGGAGGCACGATTTGCGCCTGCGCAAATCCAAACATCGTGCCGCGCGCAGCGCGACCTTTTCTTAACCACCGACGCTGAGCACGATCTTGCCAATATGGCCGCTTGTTTCCATCCGCGCATGGGCCTCTGACGCTTGATCCAGCGGATAGCAACTGTCCATCACAGGTGCGACCTGCCCGCTTTCCAACAGTGGCCAGACCTCACTGCGCAAATCTTGCGCAATCCGCGCCTTGGCCAAATCACTTTGCGGGCGCAGGGTTGATCCTGTCATCGTCAACCGCCGGGTCATCAGCGCGGCGAAATTCACCTCTGCCTTGGGCCCTTGCAAGAATGCGATCTGCACCAAACGTCCATCCTCGGCCAAAGCCTTGAGATTGCGCGGAATGTAATCGCCGCCGACCATATCAAGGATCAGATCGGCGCCACCCTCGGCCTGCATCACATCCACAAAATCCATATCACGATAGTTGATCGCGGCCTCCGCCCCCAGCCCGGCGCAGGCGGCGCATTTGGCATCCGTACCAGCAGTCGCAAAGACCCGCGCACCTTTCACATGCGCCAGCTGGATCGCGGTTGTTCCAATCCCGGATGATCCACCATGCACCAAAAACCGTTCACCTGCCTTCAGCCCGCCGCGCATAAACACGTTGGACCAGACCGTGAAAAACGTCTCGGGCAAGCAAGCCGCCTCTTTCATCCCCATGCCCTTTGGCACGGGCAGACAATGCGCCGCCGGGGTCGCCACAAATTCCGCATAACCGCCCCCCGGCAGCAGCGCACAGACCTGATCACCAATGCGCAGATCAGACACCCCTGCACCCAGCGCAACCACCTCGCCTGACGCTTCAAGCCCTGGCAAATCGCTGGCTGTTGGGGGCGGCGCATACATGCCTGCCCGTTGCAGCGCATCTGGCCGGTTCACACCGGCAAAAGCCACTTTCAGCACCACCTGACCGGGGCCTGCCTGCGGCATTGGTCGCTGCGTGGGTTGCAAAACATCCGGGCCGCCGGGTTGGGTAATCTCAATCGCGCGCATTGTGTCGGGCATCAGCTATCCTTTGGGTCTTGGTTCGCGGTCAACATAATGCGCAAACAGGTGATGCACACCCCGATTGTCACGCTTGGCCTTTCGCGCGGCAATTTGATAGGAACACCAGCGAAAGACACAGGCAGCGCAATGACAGACAATCAGCAACGTTTTCGCTGGCATCCCGATGCGCAGCTCTTTGCCGGGGCTTTGCCTGTCCCCCGCATTGATGTGCGCCCCGCATCCCGGTTTTGCGCCATTGACGCCATAACCACCGCCGATGCCCTCACCGCCCTTGGCGCGGCATTGCAAAGCGGTTCGGGCTTTTGTCTTTACGAGGGCATTGATCCTTCCGGGCTGAGCTCGGAGCCGGATCAGTTCATCACGCTTTCAGGCGGCTCGTCCGGCCAGCCAAAGGGCATTCTGCGCCGGCAATCCAGCTGGATCGACAGTTTCGACACGAACGCCCGGCTTTTTGGGTATACCGCACAGGACCGGATCGCGGTTTTGGGCCGGTTGAGCCATTCCCTGGCCCTTTATGGTGTTTTGGAATCCTTGCATCTTGGCCTTGACGCATTTGCCCTCGATGCCGTGCCATATCGCAAGCAGGCCGCCATTCTGGCCGCTCGGGACATCAGCATTCTCTACGCCACCCCAACTCAATTACGCCTGCTGGCGCTTGGCACCGCGACCGAAGGGTTGCCCCATCTCCGGTTGATCCTATGTGGAGGTGGCGCGTTGGATGACAGCACCGCGCAAAGCATTCAAAGCCTCTGTCCCAACGCCGAGATCCGGGTGTTCTATGGCGCGGCCGAAACCAGTTTTATTACACTGTCCGGACCGGACACGCCGCATGGGTCCGTTGGCCAGGCCTATCCCGAAGTGACAATTCAAATCCGTGATCCCGATGGACAAAAAACCACGCAAATTGGCGAGGTCTGTGTGCGCAGCCCTTACCTATTTGATCGCTACGCCTTGGGCCATGCCAATGACACACGGCTTCATAGCGGGTTCCTCAGCGTTGGTGAAATGGGCCGCCTCGATGACGATGGCAACCTGTTCTTGCTGGGGCGCAAGACGCGCATGGTTCAGATCGCGGATCAAACGGTTTTCCCCGAAGAAATCGAGGCGCATGTCTGCGCATCGACCGCCGTTGCCGCCTGTGCCATCTTGCCCCGACCCGACCCCGTGCGCGGCCAACGCTTGAGCGCAGTGATTGAAGGTCCGGCCGATCCTGACCTGGCCGCCCAGGTGCAACAGATTTGCCGTGACCGCTTTGGTCCGCTCATTGCCCCAAAACAGATCTTGTTTCACCCCGCTTTGCCCTTGTTGGCGTCAGGCAAAATTGATTTGCCACAACTCGCAAAATGGGTGGAGGGTCAGACATGACCAGCTTTATCGCCAGCGCTTGCCGCAGCCCTGTTGCCCCGCGCGGCGGCGGTTTGTCCGCAATGGCGTTGCATGAACTCGCAGCGCCCGTGATCCGCGCCGCACTGCGCGGCGCTGGCCTGAGCCCACAGGACGTGGACGAGGTGATCTTGAGCAATGCTCTGGGCGGCGGCGGCAACCCTGCCCGCATCGCCGCGCTGGCGGCGGGTCTACCGGAACATGTCGCAGGACTGAGCACGGACCGACAATGTGCAGGCGGGCTCGACGCCATTTTATTGGCCGCGATGATGGTGCAAAGCGGCCATGCCGATGTGGTGGTTGCTGGTGGTGCAGAAAGCTATTCCCGTCGCCCCCTGCGGCTGCGGACCTTTGCGGATGGCCGTGCACCGGAGCCTTATGATCAGGCGCCCTTCACCCCTTGGCCGGACCGCGACCCTGAAATGGCCCTTGCGGCGGCAGAACTGGCCAGATCGCAGGGCATAAGCAGGATGGCCCAAGACGATTGGGCCGTCGCCAGCCACGCCAAAGCCTTGGCGCAATCAGCGGGATCGTCCGAAATCCTTCCCCTTGCCGGCCTGCAAACAGACAGCTTTGCCCGTGCTCTAAGCCCTGGGTTGTGCAAGCGGGCCAAGGTAATCTCGGGCGACATCACAGCGGCCAATGCGGCGGTGGCGGCCGATGGCGCGGCATTCTGCGTGGTGGTTTCGCCAAGGGTTGCAGCGCGGCTAACCTCGCCGCTTGTGCGCGTGATTGGCGGGGCCACACGCGGCGGAACGCCAGAATGCCCCGGCGTTGCGCCCGTCGTTGCGATTCAGTCATCACTGGCCCGCCACGGTCTCAGCGCCGCGGATATCGGCACCGCCGAGATTATGGAGGCCTATGCCGTACAGGCCATCGCTTGCGTGCAAGGGGCGAAACTGGATCCAGCGGTTGTCAACCGTGGCGGCGGCGCCCTGGCGCGAGGGCATCCCATTGGCGCATCAGGTGCGATCAACGCAGTGCGTCTTTACCACGAGTTGATCCGGTCCGGTGGCGGCACCGGCCTTGCCGCAATTGCGGCGGCCGGTGGCCTTGGTACGGCGCTGCTGTTAGGAGCGTGAGAGCAGGCTTGCAGGACGCGCCTTGGCCAGACCTGCGGTGATGAACCCCGCCAGCACGGCCTTGATCAGATCACCCGGCACAAAGGCCAGCACCAGACCGGAGGCTTCAAGCAGGTCTTTTTTCAGCGCCACCATCAGGCCGCCAATGCCAAAGGCATAAAGCACGACAACACCGCCCAGGATCGACGCCACGCCAGCCGCCCAACCAATCGGCAAAGCGCGGAACTGTTGCATAGCCAGACCCGTGACAAAGGCTGCGATTGGAAACCCGATGACAAAACCTGCGGTGGGGCTTGCAAAGACACCCAGACCGCCCCGGCCGCCCGCCAAAAGCGGCAGACCCAGCGCGACCAGCCCAATGAACAGGAGCGCCGCCAAACCGCCACGCTTGGCGCCCAAAACCGTACCACATAGCATGACACCCATGCTTTGCGCCGTGATCGGCACACCAAAGGCAAGGTCGAATTTCGGGATCAACCCCAGTGCCGCAATCAGAGCGGCAAAAAGGGCGATAAGCGTGAGGGAACGTTCCATATCAATCCTGTTATTTGCGTTTTGGTGCATGTTGGGCGCAGCGGTAGGGTGCAGGCCTGGTAAGGTCAACCGCTATTGCGTCACAGCCCGCCCCGCGCCCGCAAGGCTTCGGCGACATGTTCGGCATCGTCAATGGCTAGAATCGCAAAGGGCGTGATCACCCGCCAGCCCAAACGCCGGGCGGCGCGGGCCTTCCAAGCCAGCGCGAGTGTCTGCCCCTTCTGCGCCAACACCGGCGTGAATCGGACCACCAAGGCAATGGCAAGTTCGATACTCCGGGTTTGCACGCCAAAGCGGCGCAGTGGTGCAGAGAGCCAGCGCACAACCTCAATCATATCGCTGAGCTTGGTGGTCATTGTGACAAGATTTGCCAGACCAACAGCAGTGATCATCCGCACCACGATCACAGCGCCGTTGGCAAAGTCATTTGTGAAATAATGCCAAAGCAAGATGATCACGGCAAACGGCCATAGCACCCGCAGCCGCCTCATACCGCCTTGGAAAAACGACCACCCCGGCAGCGCGTACATGCACAGCGCAGCGGCGAGAAACCCAAGATGCCAAACCAGTCCTTCAACCGCGAAAAGCATCACTGTCGCCAAACAAAGCCCCGCGAGCTTGGCCCCAGCGGGCCAGCCGTGCGCCCGTGTTTCAACCGGTGAGGTCAGAGAGATCATCGCCCGCTCCGATCTGGGTCATACGGTCTTGAAAGGCGGGCAAAACCTGCGCAGCTGCGCCAATCAATTCGGTTTTTCCTTGATCAACCCAAAGCACCTCGTCGTATCCAACCAGCACAGCAGGATCATGGGTGATGTGAACCAGCGTCAGATCAATGGCCTTCAAAGTGCGCTGTAAATGCAATGTCGTCGGGATATCCAGCCCCGCAAAAGGCTCATCCAGGATGATCACCTTTGGGCGCATCGCCAGAACCGACATCAGGCACACAAGCTGCCTTTGCCCTTGTGACAACTGATGGATCGCCGCCTTGGCCCAATGGCTCTTTCCAAATTCGGCAAGGGTCTGGGCCACTGCTCGCGCGGCTTCGCTTTTCGGATGGCCTTGTTGCAGCAGGCCAAAGGCAAGCTCTTCTTCGACCGTGGGAAAGATGATCTGATGGTCGGGATTCTGGAACAAAATTCCGATCACGCCCAGCGCCGCTTTGCGATCCTTGGCCACATCGATGCCTGCAATACGGACCTGACCGGCGTCCGGCGCGATCAATCCCGCCATGATCCGCGCCAAGGTGGTCTTACCCGATCCATTGCGCCCAACCACACCGATCCTGCGGGCATTGCTGCGCAGATCAATGTCCGACAACACCGGCTTGCCCTCCGGGGCAAAGCCGATGGCCTGCATATCTATCAGATGCGCATTGGGGTCAGTCATAGGGATCTAGGGCCGGCTGTTCACTGGCGCACTGCCTAACAGGTCGCGGCCTGAAGTAAAGTGGGCCGCACACCCTGGGCCAAGCCCCTAGTCGCGCGGGGCCGTCCATGAGCCAGGCAAATTCCCTTTGGGAAATCTTGTAGGCGCTTTGATCTGTCCCAGAACCCAGTTTGGACCAGCCAACAATTTGCTCAGCGTCGGGCTTTGACGCACCTGCGCTTTGACCTTTTCGATTTGCATTACGTTGTCGATGCGGCGGTCTAGGAAATCCCAGGTGGCCTGATTTCCTTCGCTGGTGTCACCGAGCCAGAACAGCAAGGTAGAGGAATATACCCCCGAGAGCGTAGCGCGCTTTGTGTACCAGTTCACATCTTCGGAGGTATCGCCCAGCGCGGTCCAAATCGCATCACATGTCCCCCAGACCAGTTTGGCCCCTTCGGGCGCATGATGCGGCAGCGCAAACAGCGTGGTGCCACGGCGCACGACCTCTTTGTCGGTGGCCACCTCCAAACGCAGCCGCACTGCCCGTGCAATCCGGTCACGAAACCGCAGCGCGTCCAGATCTTCTTCCTTGAGCTGCGCCAACATCACCGCATCGCCGCGATGATGATAGGCCACTGCCAGATCAACCGCGCCGCGTGGACAGATCGCCCGCGCCACAGTCGGATCAACACCGCTGTCTTTCACGGCGGCGGCAAATGTTGCCTCTGACCAGCCGTCAAAAGGCACATGATCAAGGGCTGCGTTTAACAATTGGGTCTTTGGCTCTGGCTGCGGATCGGTCATCGCGGGCTCCTTTTTGTGCAGGGATGAAAGACTCGACAAACCCAAATGGGCTTGCTATAGGCCGGTTTCCTGCAAATCATTGCAACTTTATCCTAGAAAGGTGGTGACAACCACATGCAGGTTAGTGTTCGCGACAACAATGTCGATCAGGCCCTCCGGGCTCTGAAGAAAAAGCTCCAGCGCGAAGGCGTTTTCCGTGAAATGAAGCTCAAGCAACATTTCGAGAAGCCGTCCGAGAAAAAAGCGCGCGAGAAAGCTGAAGCGATCCGTCGTGCCCGTAAACTGGCACGCAAAAAAGCACAACGCGAAGGGATGATGTAAATCATCCTCAGCATTGGCTGAGAATTAGAACCCCCGCACCATCGTGGTTGCGGGGGTTTTTCTTTGGCTGTGTCGGACATTCGCCGGGTCAATCAGGCCTGTTGATCGTCAACTCGTACCGAAATGTATCGCCGTCGAAATGCCGCGTGCCCACGCCATGCAACTGCCGCGGCAAGATCGTGGTCAATAGCATCGTGCCATAGCCGGTTTGCTCTGGACCATCCGATCCGCTGACCCCGGTCTCCTGCCAAGTGAGGGTGACTGTATCCTGGCTGTCAACCGCCCAAGAAATGTCCAACTTTCCATCGGGATTGCGGATTGCGCCGTATTTCAGCGAATTGGTGCTCAATTCATGCACTGCCATCGAAACCGCCTGCGCCTCAACCGGCGAGAGCGGCACGTCCGGCCCGGATTTGACAATCCGGTCATGCGCCGAAGCAGCATAAACCTTAAGCTGTTCATCGATCACCGATTGCAGACCGTCCCGCTGTTCACTGCCGGGCATCAGTTGTTTCTGGATGGTAAAGAACGATTCAAGCCTGCTGTTGAAGCGGTCCATAAAGTCGGGCACATCCGCTGCACTGCGGGCCACCTGCCGCCCGATCGCGCCCACCACGGCAAAGAAATTGCCGATGCGGTGCTGCATTTCGCCCAGCATAGCGTCCTTGAGTTCGCGCAGGTGCACCTGCTCGGTGACATTCTCGCTATATTGGACAAGGTATTTGATGGACCCATCCGCCCCCGGCACAGGTGCATGAGATGCCGTCCACCAGTGTTCGACCAGCTTTCCATCTCTTGCAATCGTGAAAGGAATTTCCTTGAAGACTGGTCGCTCCCCTTCAAACACCTTTTGAAAAATCTCGACCATGGCTTCAACGCGATCCGGTTCTTCCGGGAAGACGTCAAAAACATATCGTCCGATCAAATCCCCCTTAGCCTTTGACACCATCGTGAGATAGGCATCATTGGCCGTGACAAAATGCAACTGCCGGTCCAACACCATCATTGGAACGGGCGCATCCATTAAAATCGCTTCGAAGTTCAGGGGCATTCGCACTGTCCTTGTTACCCGGAGCGGACAATCGGCTTGGCGCATGACATGTTCAGCGGGTCAGCAAGATACGTCCAAAGACGTGTTTACCCACCACCGATTTGCTTGGCTACAAAAATAAGCGATTGCGCGGGCCACTTTGGGTCCTGAACCCAAGGTCACGCTCTCAAACAGGCAAAGCCGTGGTTTTGCACACGGTTCGCAAGGCAAAGCTGGATTGCATTTGCCCGACACCGGGCAGACGGGCCAGATATTGCCTATGGATGCGGGCAAAATCCTCGGTATTCTCGGCAACGACCTTGAGCAGGTAATCCGCCGACCCCGCCATCAGATGACATTCCAAAACATCAGGGATACGGGCTACGGATTTCTCAAAAGCATCCAGAATCTCGTCCGCCTGACCGCGCAGGGTAATTTCCACAAAGACGGTAGTCGGCACGCCCAGTTTACGCGGGTCCAGTAACGCGACATAATCACGGATATATCCCTCTTTCTCCATCCGCTGCACCCGGCGATGGCAGGCAGAGGGAGACAGATGCACATCTTCGGATAGCTCCGCATTCGACATTCTGCCGTTGCGCTGAAGCGCCTTCAGGATACGTCGATCAATCTCATCAAGGCTCATTTGCGCAAAACTTTCGCGTGGCTGTGGCATGTTGCGCAATACTATCCCAACAAGCATCGCTCTGACCACGGTTATTCGTGCCTCTTTGCACAGCGGATCGCCTAAAAATCAGGCAATCTACAAACAAAAGGTCATCACCATGAAAATCGGCTGCCCAACAGAGATCAAACCCCAGGAATTCCGCGTCGGCCTGACGCCAAGCGCGGCCCTGGAAGCCGTGAACAACGGCCACGACGTGATCGTGCAATCCAGCGCAGGCATCGGCGCCGGCTTTGACGATGCCGCTTATGAGGCCGCAGGCGCCAAAATCATCGCCACAGCGGAAGAGGTTTTTGCCCAGGCGGACATGATCGTTAAGGTCAAGGAACCGCAGGCCGCAGAGCGCAAGATGCTGCGCGAAGGCCAGCTGCTGTTTACCTATCTGCACCTCGCCCCCGATCCAGAGCAAACCAAAGATCTGCTGGCCTCCGGCTGCACGGCCATCGCTTATGAGACCGTGACTGACCGTAATGGCGGCCTGCCCCTGCTGGCCCCGATGTCAGAGGTTGCCGGGCGCCTTGCTCCACAGGTGGGCGCATGGACACTTCAAAAGGCCAATGGCGGTCGTGGGGTCTTGATGGGCGGCGTGCCCGGTGTTGGCCCGGCGCGGGTCATGGTCATCGGCGGCGGTGTCGTCGGCACCCACGCGGCCCGCATTGCGGCTGGCATGGGCGCCGATGTGACCGTCCTTGACCGGTCCCTGCCACGGCTGCGCTATCTTGATGATGTCTATGGCGGTACCTTCAAGACCTCCTATGCCTCGGCGCAGAACACAATCGAACTGGCCCGCGAGGCCGATATGATCATCGGTGCGGTGCTGATCCCCGGCGCAGCCGCGCCCAAGCTGATCAGCCGCGCACAATTGTCCGAGCTCAAGCCCGGTGCGGCGCTTGTTGATGTTGCCATTGACCAAGGTGGTTGTTTTGAAACCTCGAAAGCCACAACGCACCAAGATCCCGTCTACGACGTTGACGGCATCATGCACTACTGCGTGGCCAACATGCCCGGCGCGGTGGCGCGTACATCGACCATTGCCCTTGGCAATGCCACGATGCCTTTCATGCTGAACCTTGCCAACAAGGGCTGGCGTCAGGCCTGCAAAGATGATCCGCATCTCAAGGCAGGCCTGAACGTACACGCCGGCCAGTTGACCTATGCCGCCGTGGGTGAGGCGCTTGGCATGGATTTCATCACCGCCGATCAAGCCATCGCTGGCTGACTACTGCGCTGCGCCCTCGAACAGGGGGCGCAGCGCTGCAAATTCACGAGCAGCAAAATCGGTGAAAGCCGAGACTTTGGCGGTTTTCGCCAAATCCGGATGCGCCAGTACCCACAGCGGGCGATAGGGCAGCAAAGGCACATTTGGCAAACGCTCCATTAACGGATCGGGATCGCCCAGAAAACACGGCATCCGGGTCGCTCCGATATTCTCACGCACGGCCGCAATCGCCGCGTACATATCATCCACCGTCATCCGCACGCGCCGGTTCGGCCAGTTCTGCTTGATCACCTCGGGCGGTCCGGGCCAATGGGCAAATCGCACCCAATCCAGCGGCAACGCCGGATCATCGCGCAACCGCGCGGCCTGCTTTTTGCCGACATAAACGGTCGCATTCTGTTCCGTCACCCGGCGCCCCACGAGCGTATCGCCCGGCGTGTCAGAGATGCGAAAAGCCACGTCCGCCTCCATCCGCGACAGGTTCAATTCGCGGTTCGCCGCCACCACCTTGAGCTCAATCGCCGGATAGCGGTTCGCGAACTGGTGCAGGATCGGGGCCAGCGTCCGTTCAAACAGCAGTTGAGGCGCAGTGATGGTCAATGATCCGCTGAGCGCCTGATCCTTGGCCCCGATGCGGCGGCCCAGATCATGACTGGCCGCCTCCATCTGCTCGGCGCTGCGAGCGGCTTCTCTGCCCGCCTCGGTCGGGCGATAACCGCTGGCATGACGGTCAAACAGTCGCGTGCCCATCGCCGCCTCCGCCGCGGTGATCCGCCGTGCAACGGTCGCATGATTGACCCGAAGCGCCCGCGCCGCTCCGCTGATCCCGCCTTGGCGCACGGTCTCCAACACAAACCGCAGATCATTCCAATCAAGAGACATTCGGCCTTCCGATCATTACCGCACATCCATTCCGCAACCTTGCGCGGTTTTCGCACATTGTCGCAACACCTATTTTTCAACCATCAACAAAGGAGAGAGACCATGACCGCATATGCCGTTGTTACCCTGAACGTCACCGACCCTGACATGATGGCCCGCTACCGCGAGGCCGCTGGCCCCGCGATGGAAAAACATGGAGTGTCTGCCCTGCACGTCAGTCCTGCGCCCAAACAGATTGAGGGCGATGGACCTGTCCCACAAATCATCGTCCTGCTGACCTTCCCCAGCCGCGAAGCTGCCGAAGCCTGGAACACCGATCCTGAGATCGCCGATGTGCGTGCGATGCGCCAAAACGCGGGCGAGTCCAATATCTTTCTGCTGTAAAGTGCGCCAAAAAGAAAAGGCCCGCCAAACGGCGGGCCTGATCCAATCACGAGAACTCGCGCCTTTTACTTGGCTTTTGCCAGGGAATCCCGGATCTCAAGCAGCACGTCGAGTTCGGATGGGCCAGTCGGCACTTCTGGCGCAACCTCGTCGGGCTTCTCTGCCACCGCCTTGGCCTTGTTCACAGCTTTGACCAACATGAACACCACATAAGCAATGATCAGGAAATTGATCACGGCCATGATGAAGGAACCATAGGCAAAAACCGATGCTCCCGCCTCCCGCGCGGCCTCAAGCGATGCGCCTTCCGCAACCTCACCCGCCAGCACGGCATATTTATTGGTGAAATCCACACCGCCGGTAAACAAGCCGATGATCGGATTGATCAGATCACTGACCAAGGATTTCACGATCGCCGTAAAGGCGGCACCGATGATGATACCAACCGCCATGTCCATAACATTGCCCTTGGCAATGAAGTCTTTGAATTCTTGAAGCATTTTCCGTCCCTTTTTTTGACATGCGGCTTGATATTCGCACCAAACGGTTCGCCGCTGCACAATTGTTAACACAAACGCGCACAGACCAAACTCTGTATTTGCGGGGAAAAATCCCTACCTCTTACCCATACCAAAAAAGGAACCACACATGACCGATCTCTCCGCTTTCCCGATCACCAAGAAATGGCCTGCACAGAACCCAGATGTGCTGCAGCTGTATTCATTCCCAACCCCCAATGGCGTCAAAGTGTCCATCGCGCTTGAGGAAATGGGCATTCCCTACGAGGCACATCGTGTGACTTTGGCGGATGCAGATGTCAAAAGCCCTGAGTTCTTGTCCTTGAACCCCAACAACAAGATCCCTGCGATCATTGATCCCAACGGTCCGGATGGCACGCCGATTGGCCTGTTCGAATCCGGTGCGATCCTGATCTATCTGGCCGAGAAATCCGGCAAACTGCTGGGCAATAACGCGGCTGAGCGGGCACAGATCATTCAATGGGTGATGTTCCAGATGGGCGGCCTTGGCCCCATGCTTGGACAGCTTGGGTTCTTCTACAAATTTGCCGGTTCCGAATGGGAAGACAAACGCCCGATGGAGCGCTACCTGAACGAGGGCAAGCGTCTTCTGAACGTGCTGAACCTTGAACTGGCAGGCAAGGAATGGATTGCAGGCTCGGAATTTTCAATCGCCGATATCGCCATCGCACCATGGTTGCGGGCGCTGGATTTCTACGGCGCGAAAGAGGCCATCGGCTGGGAAGAACACGGCAATCTGGTCGACTACCTCAAACGGTTTGAGGCGCGTCCGGCGGTGCAAAAAGGGCTGGTCACACCGCCGCGCGACTGATCCTAGCCGGGCAAATTGCCCGACAAAACATAGCGCAGGATCTGGACAACCTGTTCCGGTTCCTGCGCGACGGCCAGCGCCGCAGCGTCGACTTCCTTTAACGCATGTGCGTGATCAGGCCCGTGCAGGATGATCAAGGACTTGCCCAAAGCCGCAGCGTAGCCTGCATCAAAAGCTGCGTTCCACTGTTTGTACTGATCGCCAAAGCGCACCACGACAACATCCGCATCCGCAATCCCCTTGCGGGTGCGGATCGCGTTCAACTGGGCGCCTTTGCGGTCGTGCCAGAACTTGTCCGCCTCCGCCCCGAGGATCGCAACGCCGCAATCATCGCTGGCGGCGTGATCGGTGACAGGGCTGTCAAATCTGACATCCAATCCCTCAGCCCCATTGATGATCCGCTCGCGCCAATCGGTGTGAATTTCGCCCGATAGATAAACCTTAAGCATCCAGAACCCTCCTCTTCAGCCGCGCAGCACGCCGCCGGTGGCTTTGGTAACCTTTTCGATCACCTTGGCACCCACCGCTTCGATGTCCGCATCCTTCAATGTTTTGTCACTGGGTTGCAGGCGCACTGTGATGGCGAGAGACTTCTTGCCCTCACCAAGGCTACCGCCGATGAATTCATCAAAGACGCGGACCTCTTCGATCAATGCCTTGTCTGCGCCTTTCGCGGCATTGACCAAGGTCAGCGCCTCTACGTCTGCGTCCACGACAAAGGCAAAATCACGTTCAACCGCTTGCAGATCACTGATCTGGAGGGCGGCCCGTGTTGCACCGGATTTGCGCGGCAAAGGCACTTCGCCCGGCCACAGGGTAAAGGCCATCGCAGGTCCTTTGACATCCATCGCAGCCAGCACACGCGGGTGCAATTCGCCGTAGATGCCCAGCACCTTTTTCGGACCAAGACAGATCTTGCCGTGACGCCCCGGATGCCACCAATCGGCAGCATCGCGCAGAATTTGCACCTTTGCAGGCGCACCCATTGCAGCCAGCACCGCCTCGGCATCGGCTTTGACATCAAACACATCCACAGGGCGGGACGCGCCATGCACATCTTTGGGACCAGTACGCCCAACGATCAGACCAGAGACCAGCATATGTTGCTCTCCCGGTTCACCGCCGTGAAACGCCGGGCCAACCTCGAACAGCGCCATATCGGCAAAACCGCGCGCCTGATTGCGGGCCGCAGCCTGCAACAGACCGGGCAACAGGGCGGGGCGCATGTGGCTCATGTCCGAAGAGATCGGATTTTCCAGACGGGTTTCGTCAGTCCCGCCACCAAAGAGCGCGGCAGAAGCCTGATCAATAAAGCTGTAGCTGATGCATTCGTTGTACCCCAGAGCGGCGCAGGTCCGCCGCGCGGCGCTCATCCGCCGCTGCATGGGCGACAGGATCGGGCGCGGCACGCCATCGGTCAGGCGCGGCAAGGGCCGGCCCTCAAGCTGGGTCAGGGAGGCAATTCGCGCGACCTCTTCCACCAGATCCGCCTCGCCCTGCACATCGGGGCGCCAGCTTGGCACATGGGCCATGTTGCCCTCAAGGCGGAAGCCAAGCGCTGTCAACGTCTGGCGCTGGTCGCTTTCGGGGATGGTCATGCCAACCAGCGACTGCACCCGCGCGGCATCGAGTTTATAGGCGCGTGAAGTGTCCGGGATCTTACCCGCGACCACCACTTCGGAAGCTTCGCCCCCCGCGATATCGAGAATCATCTGGGTGGCATGTTCGATGCCATAGGGTGTCCATTCGGGATCAATCCCGCGCTCGAACCGATACCGTGCATCCGAATTGATCTTGAGCGCCCGGCCCGTATATGCGGTGCGGATCGGATCGAAATAGGCCGCCTCAAGGAACACATTTACGGTGTCTTCGGAACAGCCGGACGCCGCGCCACCCATAATGCCGCCAAGGCTTTCCACACCTTCGGCATCGGAGATGGCGATCATCTCAGGTTCAAGGGTGTATTCCTTTTCATCCAGCGCCACCAAGGTTTCGCCGCCCTTGGCGCGGTGAATACGCAAGGTGCCACCCGAGACTTTGTCGGCATCGAATACGTGCAGGGGGCGGTTGCGATCATAGGTGAAATAGTTGGTCACATCGACAAGGAACGAGATCGGACGCAGGCCAATAGCCCGCAGCTTGTCTTGCAGCCAAGTCGGGCTTGGCCCGTTCTTCACACCCTTGATCAAACGGCCGTAAAAGACCGGACAGGCGTCCAGCGTGTCTTCATCAATGGTGACAGAGATCGGGCAGGGGAATTGTCCTTCGACCGCGGGCACATCGCGCGGCTTGAGTTTGCCAAGACCGCGCGCCGCCAAATCACGGGCAATCCCGCGCACACCCAGCGCATCGGGGCGGTTCGGGGTGATCGCAATCTCGATCACCGGATCAACCTTGGCCGGATCATTCTCGGCCAGCCAATCGACAAACCGGTCACCCACCGAACCGGACGGCAGCTCGATGATGCCATCATGTTCTTCGCTCAGCTCCAGCTCCCGTTCGGAGGCCATCATGCCAAAGCTTTCGATGCCGCGGATTTTGCCAACGCCGATGGTCGTGTCGATACCCGGCACGTAAACGCCCGGCTTGGCAATCACCACCGTGATGCCTTCGCGGGCATTGGGCGCACCGCAGATGATTTGCTGTACACCTTCGTCAGTCTCGACCTGACACACACGCAGACGGTCCGCATCGGGGTGTTTCTCAGCTGACTTCACAAAACCCAATGTGAAATCGGCAAGCCGCGCACCGCGATCTTCGACGCCTTCAACCTCAAGGCCCAGATCGGTCAGGGCATAGGTGATTTCATCCACCGAAGCGGTGGTATCGAGATGTTCTTTCAGCCAGGACAGGGTGAATTTCATCGGTCAGTTCCTCGTGCAAACGCTTGTGGCTTCGGTATCGTCAAATGCGCAAGGTTTCAATGCATCTAGCATGTGGACCTAAGGATACTGCGGCACACGCCCCATCAATTGATCCAATTGCCAGCCGATCCAGCCATGCGGTATGAAATGCCCACCCGAATGCAGATCCAGCGTCACGGTGTGCCCGCGATCACAATTGTCCCAGTGCCAACGCTCAAAAGACAGAAAGCTGACGATCTCCCATTGCGGCAGGCGGCGGCCAGCACCACAGCCCAGCGCCTCGCGCCACAGGGCCACCGGATGGGTCTCATCGCCGTCCGGCCCCATCGGGAAATCCATTACAGTATCGGCAAAACCATGCACATGACGGATATGTTTGGGGGCCTGCGGGCAGCGCTCCGATTGGCGCAACGTGCCGGACACCGCCAATAGCCCCGCGACCCCATTGCCATTCTCACAGGCATAGCGCCACGCCATCGCAGCGCCGTAGGAATAGCCCGAAACAAAGATCCGATCACGGTCTATTGGAAACCGCTTGGCCACATCTTCGATCACGGCGGCGGCAAACGGCACATCGGCGCTGTCTTGATCCCAGAAATCCCATGTGCGCCCCCGGCCATTGGGCGCAACCAACAGAACGCCGCGCCGGCGTGTATGACCCGAAATCCGTTGGTGTTTGACGATCAGATCACCCTGTCGCCCCCAGCCGTGAAAATGCAAGAGCACCGGCAGCGCGGTTTCACCATCCCAATCATCGGGCATACGGATGTGATAGGATCGGCCGTCCAGTTCACAGGCCTTTGCGCCTTCGCAAGCCTGCCACGGCCCCATGGCAGGCAAGATCGAGATAACAATCAAGAACAAAAATGAACGCAAAATCATGGCGCCAAGGAACGACGCCCGCGCCCGAATGTCACTTCACAATGACGCCAGCCAATTGTGCAATTCGGTCATCCGCGTGTTCGGATTCATATCAGAGACCCGCACCCCCAAACGCTGTGCCGCGTCTGGATCCCGCTCGACAATCTCCAGATCCTGCGCGTCTTGCGCGGACAGCCAGTTCATCCGCCCCAAGCTCGGGCCCAGATTTTGCGGATCAAGCTCGGGGTGGTACTGCATGCCCCAGAATTTCACCCCGTCCCGCTCATAGGCGAAGGCCTGGACGCCGGAATGGTCATTGCCCGCCAAAAGCACGGCCCCTTCGGGCAGCTGCGTGACCTCATCGCGGTGCACACAGGGCACGGCAAAGCCATCTTCGCGCCCCTTGAGCAGCGGATGATCCCGTCCTGCGTCCGTCAGGCGCACACCTTTGGCCAGACCATCCTCGCGGCCATTTGGCGAAGCATCAGATTTGCCGCCCAGCACGCTTGCCGCCAGTTGCATGCCATTGCACGACCCGAGCGTTGGCAGACCCTGGGCGAACACCTTGCGCATCACATCAGCCAAAGGCGCGGCGCGGGTGTCGTCGGTGTTCCATTCCACGCTGGAGCCGGTGAACACCACGCCATCGAATTCTTTGAGTGCCGGCAGTTCCTCTCCGTCATAGGGCGCGACAATCGTAATCGTCAGATCATCCCGACAGGTTTGCAGCGCTGCTGCGTAATTCTCACCGATGGTCATGCCTTGCGTTTCCTTAAACGGGGCATTGGCGGCGGCAGGGTTGGAATCGACGATGAGGATGTTGAGCATGATGTGTCTCGCGCAATGGGGTGCACGCTCACTCTTCCGCACCTATTGGAACGAAATCAAGCACAGACATTTGTAAAGGCGCAATTCGTTCATTCAGCCGTGCCATCGCCTGCCCGCGGGATGGTGATGAAACAGCCGGTCTCTGGCAATTAATGTTTCGGCTTTGCTGGAAACTGTCGAGGGTGGGCCCAGCCTCACCAAATCGCCAGCCCGGTGGTGCGGGCAGGCGATGGCACAACGGCTGCAAGCAGCCTTGAGTCCGTGCGGAGGGGCTAGACAATAAAAGAGTTGAAAAATCCAAGGCCCAACTGTCAAACCCAGCCAAATAGCCTTGCAATCCACGCTGCCAAAAGGGTCGCCAGAACCGAAGTTACAATGACCGGTACATTGTTAGATATTTGCCGAAACCAACTTTCAATAATCGGAACATCGTGAGCTTCTATATACTCCCATCCTGACTGGGTAAGTCTCACAATTTCATCACCTAGATCATATCCCGACTTGTTGGGTCCGCTTTTCCATTCGATCTCTCTGAAGTTGGACCTTTCTACATAGCCGAAACGGTAAGCAAGTATCAGATAATCTTCGAATTCTTGGCTAGAAAAGGTCAATGCAGGCAATGGGGAAATTCGCGCTTTTGACGACTGACGGGTACCAACCGCATTCATCAGCTCCAATAGCGCATTGTACTCTAAACCGTGAATTCCTGCTTCCCCAACGATAGCCAAAGCTTGAGCCATTGCTTTTCGTCGGAATGAAAAACTCACCTGCTCAAACCACCATGCAAGTTCGGCTGATCCAGGCTCGCAAACCCGTAGTGCCGCAGCCAGCGCAGATCGCTGTCGAAGAATGCCCGCAGATCGGGGATGCCGTATTTCAGCATCGCAATCCGGTCGATCCCCATGCCAAAGGCAAAGCCTTGCCATTCATTCGGATCAATCCCGCCTGCGGCCAGCACCTTGGGATGCACCATGCCGGAGCCCAGAACCTCAAGCCAGCCGTCGCCTTCGCCAATGCGCAGCTGTCCATCAACCCAGGAACACTGGATATCCACCTCTGCAGAAGGTTCGGTGAACGGGAAATGCGAGGCCCGGAAACGGGTCTTGATGCCGTCAATCTCAAAGAATGCGGCAAAGAATTCTTCCAGCACCCATTTGAGATTTGCCATCGAAATGTCTTTGTCGATCGCCAGACCTTCGACCTGATGGAACATCGGTGTGTGAGTCTGGTCATAATCGGCACGGTAGACACCGCCGGGGCAAATGATGCGCAACGGTGCGCCTTCGGCCTCCATCGTGCGAATCTGCACGGGGCTGGTGTGGGTGCGCAGCACATGCGGCGGGCGGTTGTCGCCTTCGGCACGGCTCATGTAAAACGTGTCCATCTCGGCGCGGGCCGGGTGGTGGCCGGGGATGTTCAGCGCATCGAAGTTGTACCAATCGGTATCAATGCGCGGCCCCTCGGCGACAGAAAAGCCCATTTCTGCAAAAATCGCAGTCAGCTCTTCAGTCACTTGGCTGACAGGATGGATGCTGCCTTCGCGGCGGGCGCGGGTTGGCAAGGTCACATCCAACCATTCACTGCGCAGACGTTCATCCAGCGCCGCATCGCCCAGCGCGGCCTTTTTGGCGGCAAGGGCGCTGTTGATCTCATCCTTGAGCGCATTCAGCGCGGGACCGGCCACTTGCCGCTCTTCCGGGGTCATCTTGCCCAGCTCGCGCATTTTCAACGCCACTTCGCCTTTTTTGCCAACCGCAGCGAGCCGGATATCCTCAAGCGCCGCTTCATCCGCAGCATCGGCAATCTGGCTCAGGTATTTTTGCTTGAGATCGTCCATCGTCCGCCCGTCCTTCAAAGTCCGCTGACGTGCTAGCAGATACGCGGCTGATTACAAGGGAGAGCCGCCCCGGATCAGCCTTTGGGCAGCAGCCAGGCATCGAGATAGACCTGCAAACGGTCCCGCATATCCACATCGGCATGAATGGCGCAGAAATGCAGGGCCATCACCTGCACCAGAAAGGCCTGCACCCCTTCGGCCATCAACAAGGTCGAGATGTCACGCCGAAACGGCCCATCACGCAACCAATCCGCCACCACGATCAGATGTCGGCCAAAGGTCTTTGCGATCGGCCCGATTTGATCAGACATAGCCGCTCCGGAATGGCGCAGGATCACATCGAACACATAGCGCTCGCAGGTCATGAACCGCATCATTGGATCCATTGCCGCGATCAGATCTGCGGTGGAGCCCGGCACTGGCTGCCGTTCCAGATCATCCAGGAGCCCGTCAATTTTGGCCCCGATCAGCAGGTCCATCAACGCATCCTTGTCCTTGAAATGCGCAAAGAAGGTGCCCTTGGCCACCCCCGCGGTCTTCACCACCTCTTCCACCCGCAGGGCATCATAGCCGTGATCTGCGATCAGAGCTTCGGCAGCCGCAGTCAGTTTGGCGCGAGTTTTCAGTGTGCGGGGTTGGATGGCATCTTTCATGCGTTGTGTTTCGCATGCTTTTTGACCGCGGTCAAATTAGTTATTGACCACGGTCATTTTTGAATCTACCAAATTGACCACGGTCATTTATTGGAGATTCCCATGCCCAAACGCATTTTCGTCCTCAACGGACACCCCGCTGACAACTCACTGAACCACGCGCTTGCCGATAGCTATGCCAAGGCGGCCCGCGCCGCAGGGCATGATGTTCGCCTGACACATCTGCACGATCTGAGCTTTGATATGGATTACGAATTCGCAGGCTACAAAAAGTCCAAACCGCTTGAACCGGCCCTCGAAACCGTGATGAGCGATCTCGAATGGTGCGAACACTTCGTCCTTGCCACCCCGATGTGGTGGGGCAGCCTGCCTGCGAAATTGAAAGGTCTGTTCGACCGCGTCCTATTGCCCGGCCGCGCCTTTGACACGCGCGTGCCCCCCGGCACTATGCCCAAACCAATGCTTGGCGGGCGCACGGGGCGGGTCTTGCTCACCTCTGATTCGCCAAAATGGTTCCTGAACCTGATGTACCGCGGTGCCATGCTGCATCAGTTGCGCGGCCAAATCCTGAAATTCATCGGCATCAAACCTGCCAAGATCAGCTATTTTGCCGGTGCCAGCCATCCCAAGCCGGGCCAGCCGGAAAAATGGCTCAAGCAGGCTGGCGCATTGGGCGGCCTAGCGGCGTAATGCGCAGCGCCCACCTGAACAAACAAAAAAGCCGCCCCGGTTGGAGCGGCTTTTCCAATTCTAGTACCAAACCAGCTTAAGCAGCCAGCGCAGCCTGTGCCTGCTTTACAATCGCACCGAAGGCTTCGGGCTCGTGTACAGCCAGATCGGCCAGAACCTTACGGTCCACTTCGATACCGGCCATGTTCAGACCATTGATGAAACGGCTGTATGTCAGCGCTTCGTCGTGGGAACGCACAGCGGCGTTGATCCGCTGAATCCACAGGGCGCGGAAATTCCGCTTGCGGTTCTTACGGTCGCGCGTGGCGTATTGGTTGGCCTTGTCGACCGCCTGTGTGGCGACTTTAAAGACATTGGAACGACGACCATAGTAGCCTTTGGCGGCTTTGATGATCTTCTTGTGACGGGCGTGGGTTACTGTACCACCTTTAACTCGGGACATCTCAGCTCTCCTCTATCAGCGGTCGTAGGGCATGAAGCCCTTGATGATCTTTGCATCGGGCTCAGACAAAGCTGTTGTGCCACGTGCGTTACGGATGAATTTATTGCTCCGCTTGATCATGCCGTGCTGTTTGCCAGCCTGGCTGCCGATGACCTTGCCGGTCGCCGAGATCTTAAAGCGCTTTTTGGCGCTCGATTTCGTCTTCATCTTGGGCATTTCCGTCTCCTATCTTAGGTCGGTGATCGCACGACTCGGCATGCCTCTTGGGCCGGTCGCACGGGATGAAAGGGGCGTATAGGCCCATGTCTCAGCTTTGGCAAGAGGGGTCGGGTGGATCAATCCAACGAGGGCAGCATTTCGCATGGCACCCCATCAACACAGCGACCTGTCTCCAGATTTTCATAGTTGTATTCACTCAGATTACCAGCCTCAATGTCCAGCGTAACCTGCGGGTCAACATAGAACCGGTAGCCCCTGCTATTGGCCCCGTTCGTTTTAAACCCAGAAGGCAGCATTTCAACCGGGCGGGTGATCACCAATGTGTCGACTGCATGCCCCCGCAACACGCCTTGATCCAACAATTGTAGCAGGCCTGCTTGTAACGGGAGCACCGAATAGCGCTGCGCCTTGCCCTGCAAAACCAGCGTTTCCGGGTCAATGCGCGCAACGCCGTAGGGATAATCAAGGTCAAACTGGTACTGAACCTGCCGCCGCGATGCCACGTCGTTCTCCAGCTCGCGCAGGGCGCCGTCCACCATTTCAAAAGCCTTGCCATTGCGACGGATCGGTTTGTCCACCGCATCAAGCTGATCCTTGTGAATGATCCGTTCATGACTGGGGAAGGTCCGACTGCCCATCCACTCGGCCGTTTTTCCATCAAACCGTTGCCGGTCAAAAGCGACCTCAAGCGTGCTTCGGAATGTCCGCTGCGCAACCGCCTGCCCGAGATCTGATGGACCCGGAACGCAGACACCCGACCGCGCAAAGTGAACCTGCGTGCTGTCCAGACCCGAAACCGCATTGCCCGAATGCGTGATCAGCCGCTCGATACGCTCGACAGCGCCGGTGAATTGCCAAATCACAGAAGTCTGCGCACCCGCGATCAGGTAAAGAGGTTGCTCACCTGCTTCGACATGCAACCTCACAACAGTGGTGGCTTGATGCAGGCCACTAATCGAAATCGTTGAAACCGCGCCTCCACGCAGGGTCGAAAGCCAATGCAAACCCGCCTCTTCGGACTTGGGCGGATAGGCGCAAATCTCGGGCAACCCGGCCTCTGCCAACGCCACCCGCTTGGCCTCGAACCGCGCCTCATATTCGGCCATTCGCAGCTCGCGTTCCTTTTGGGCGGCTGTCAGCGCCGGGGATTTCCTTGTGTCCTTGTTATTCTTTTTTGAATTGCCGTCTGCTTCATCACGAAGCAGATCAACCACGGCAATGATTTCCTCTGCAGTGACTGCCCCATCATCGTTGAGGTCAAATTGCATCAGCTGCGATCCGGGCGCTCGGGTGGTCTCCAACTGACCAAGCTGCGCATCCTCCGCCATCATCAGTTCTGATTGGGACAGATTTCCATCCTTGTCCGCGTCAAAAGCATAACGCAGCCAGATCAGTTCCGCCCGATCCTGCGGCTTCAGCGCCGGCTCTTGTTGCTTGATCTCGGCTGCACTCACCAAATGGTCGCCATTCAGATCGAACCGAAAGTAGGCGGACCGAAAATGTGCACGGCGGCGCAAAACCTCGGCGCGATGCCGCTGGTCCAGAATGTCTTGAGTCACCAAATCCTGCACCGCATAGCTGAAAAACGCGTTCAATGTTCTCTTTACAAAGTATTCTGGCTTGGTCCGCGCCTGCGCCACAGACCGATTGTCCAACTTGGCAAGTCCGCGGGCCTGGTCCCCTGAAGTTTGGTCCGCAACTGCGGGACCAGACAGAACCGAAAAAACCAAAATCCAGAATAACCTGTGCATGAATCCTGCCTTTTCTCCACAACCATTTGCAGAACGCCTATTGCGCAAATAGGGCAAGACTATGTCAGCTGCGCCAACTGGTGTCGGCAATTAGATCAAGTAGCGGTTAAAGACCCTATTGAACACGTCAGGGACATCACCCAGAGAATACCCTCCCGGCTGTGACTGGACCGCAAACAAGATCAACGCGCCACCGATGAGGATGGTCAGTGCAGAGGCACGCGGGGCCCGCCTGTCTGACATGGCCGACAGCACGGAGGGAATAGACAGACCTGCGATAGTGACACCCAGAACAAGTGCAAGATCCGGTTCCATCGTCATTCCTCCTTCCCTGACGGCAGGAGTTTACTCCGGATCAGAGGAAAAAATCAATCTTTCGTCGCAGGGCGCAACCCGCAGGATGTTGGTGCTGCCCGGCACATTGAAAGGCACACCGGCGGTGACCACGATGTGATCCTCCGGCCCGGCAAAGCCTTCGCTGCGCGCCGCTTTGGCAGCGGAGACCACCGCGCTCTTGAACCGCTCCAACTCGCCGGTGATCACACAATTGGTGCCCCAGCTGAGCGCCAGACGCCGCGCCGTGCCGACCAGCGGGGTTAAGGCGATGATCGGCACGCGGGGCCGCTCGCGGGCGGTCAGCAGCGCGGTTGTCCCGCTTTGTGTGAAACAGCAGATCGCTTTGATATCGGTCGTTTCAGCGATCTCGCGGGCGGCGGCCACGATCCCGTCCGCGACGGTCATCCGGTCGGCCTTGCGCGAGGCCTCGATAATCTGGGTATAGGTCGGGTCTTGCTCAACCTCGGTTGCAACGTTGTCCATCGTCTGGACCGCTTGCACGGGATAATCGCCTGCTGCGGATTCCGCGCTCAACATCACGGCGTCCGCGCCTTCATAGATTGCAGTGGCCACATCGGACACTTCGGCGCGGGTCGGCATCGGGCTTTCGATCATGCTTTCCAGCATCTGCGTGGCCACAATCACCGGCTTGGCCGCCGCACGGCATTTGCGCACGAGACGTTTCTGGATCGGCGGCACGTTCTGCACCGGCAGTTCCACACCCAGATCGCCCCGCGCCACCATGATGCCGTCGCTTGCAGCGAGAATGTCATCAAACCGGTCCACGGCAGAGGGTTTCTCGATCTTCGACAGAATCGCTGCACGCCCCTTGGCCAGCGCCCGTGCTTCGTCCACATCTTCAGGGCGCTGTACAAAGCTGAGCGCAAGCCAATCCACACCCAGACCGCAAACAAATTCCAGATCGGCGCGATCCTTGTCCGACAGCGCCGCCAGCGGCAGCACCACATCCGGCACGTTCACGCCTTTGCGGTTAGAGATCACACCGCCGGTGATCACCTCGCAATTGGCATAGTCGGCCCCGCAATCGGTGACCTTGAGGCGGATCTTGCCGTCATTGACCAACAGGCTTGCACCTGGCTCAAGCGCGGCAAAAATTTCTGGATGCGGCAGGCAAACCCGTGAAGCATCCCCATCCGCCGGATCAAGATCCAGACGGAAACTGGCACCCTCATCCAATTGTTCGCTGTCACCTGCAAAGACGCCCACACGCAACTTTGGCCCTTGCAGATCGGCAAGAATGCCAATGGTGCTGCCCGTGGCTTCCTCAACCTTGCGGATGATCGCGTGTTTCTCGCGGATTTCCTCATGGCTGCCGTGGCTCATATTGAGCCGGAACACGTCCGCCCCCGCCTTGTGCAGCGTTTCGATCATGTCGTAAGTGTCTGATGCTGGTCCCAGCGTCGCCACGATCTTTACATTGCGCAAGCGTTTCATATGGTGCGTCCTCGTTGGTTGGTTGGCAGGCCCGCCAACAGAAAGAAAATTCGTTAGCGATAACAATACGTCGCTTAGGCGCTTATAGAATGCCGTCATGCAAGTCAAAGGTTTCACAAATATGACCTATCAACCTTTTCACATCGAGGGAGAGGACAGACCCGCCCGTTGGCTGATCACCTGTGATCACGCTGCCAACACGGTGCCGCCACAGATCAATGGCGGATCCCTGGGCCTGGACCCTGCGGATATGGGCCGCCACATCGCCTATGATCCGGGAACCGCCGGGGTTGGCAAGGCGCTTGGCAAACTGCTGAATGCGCCGGTGATCATGTCCAACTTTTCGCGGCTGGTGATTGATCCAAACCGCGGCGAGGATGACCCAACCTTGCTGATGAAACTCTATGACGGCACCATCATTCCCGCCAATCGTCACGCCGATCTGGCCGAACGCGAACGCCGGCTGGACCTGTGTTATCGCCCCTATCACGATGCCCTGACCCGCCTCGCGGCACGGCCAGGCACCGTTATCCTGTCTCTGCACAGTTTTACCCCGCAACTGCGCGGCCGCCCGCCACGTCCTTGGGAAATTGGTGTGCTATATGCCCGCGACACCCGGCTGGCCCATCCGTTTCTGAACCGTCTGCGGCAAGAACCGGATCTGACCGTTGGCGACAATGAACCCTACTCGGGCCATTTGCCCGGTGATGCCGTGGACCGTCATGCGCTGCAACACGGGCGGCCAAACGTCCTGATCGAACTGCGCAACGATCTGATCTCGGATGGTGAAGGGCAAACCAAATGGGCAAACCGGCTTGCCCCCATGCTGACCGAAGTCCTTGATGCCACCGGATTATAAAGGAAACGCAGATGCCTCACTTCATTCTCGAACATTCACCCGACATTTCAGCGGATCAGATCTCTGACACACTCGACGCGCTCTTTGCTGCGGCCAGCGATCACCCCGAATTTCCTGACCCCGCGGCGATCAAAATGCGCGCCCTGCCCTGCGCCCAACAGCGGATGGCGGGCAAGGTACACAGCTTTGCCCATCTGACAATCAAACTGCTGACCGGGCGCGACACTCCAACAAAAGCGGCATTGGCACAAGACATGCTAATGGTCTTGGACTCGCAATTGCCGCAGGTTGGCCAGCTCACCGTTGACCCCCGCGATATGGCACGCGACACTTACGCAAAACGCATTCTCTGAAGTTAGGAGCCGTCATGGACGACCAAACCAAGCTGGAAATCGAAGCCGCCGCCTTTCGCCGGTTGCGGCAGCATCTGATGCAAGACCGGACCGATGTGCAAAACATCGACATGATGAATCTCGCCGGTTTTTGCCGCAATTGCCTGTCCCGTTGGTATCAAGAAGCGGCCAATGAACGCGGCATCGAAATGACCAAGGATGAAGCGCGAGAAAGCTATTACGGGATGACCATGGCAGAGTGGAAAGCCAACTATCAGACCGACGCATCCCCGGAAAAACAAGACGCGTTCAAAACCGCATTCGCAGAAAACGTCGGCAAATCGTAGGGCGGGATTCACCCCGCCATCCGTCAAAACGAATACAGCAACAACCACTCCGCCCTGAGCACGGGGCGGGCCGTCCCCTGCATCTGCACCTCCGCACCGATCCGCACCATCAGATCGCTGCGGCCACGTACTTTGACATCCAGCACAGTAAATTGCCCCCGGACCATCGCACCAACCGGCACGGGTGCCAGAAACCGCACCTTATCAAACCCGTAATTCATACAGGCGCTTTGCCCCTCCACCTGCGGCATCGCTTCAAAGGCCATGCCAGACATCATCGACAAGGTCAGCAAGCCATGGGCAATCGTGCCGCCAAATTCGGTCATCGCCGCCCGCGCCGGATCTATATGCAGGAACTGCCTATCCCCGCTCACTTCAGCAAAGGCATCAATCTGCGCCTGATCGACCAAGGTCCAGTCTGATTGCGCCAAGATCTGGCCGATCATAGCGGTCAAAGCCTCACGGTCGATGGGATTTGCCATTGGGTGGCCTCTTGGGGTTCATTGGGACAGATCCTTCTTCTTTGACCGAAAGACCCCCTTATGAACACCCCTCTGATTGCCCTTGGCCTTGTCGCCCTTGCTGGTTGCGCCGTTGCTTTGCAAACCCCGATGAACGCTGCCCTTGGCCGCAGCCTTGGCAGCGGGGTCGCCGCCGCTGCCGTGTCATTCGGTGTTGGATTTCTGGTGTTGCTGGCCGTTCTCGGCCTGTCCGGCGATCTCGCGTCACTTGGGCGGGTCGCCACCACGCCACCTGTCTTTCTGGTTGGCGGGGCATTGGGGGCATTTTATGTCTGGACCGTACTTTGGGCGATCCCGACCCTGGGCGCGCTGACCACGATCACCGCACTGATCCTCGGGCAACTGTCGGCGGCGCTGTTGATCGACGCCGCCGGTCTGTTTGGTCTGGCCGTACAGGCCATCACTCCGACCCGCCTCGCCGCAGCGGCATTGGTCGGGGCGGGCGTTGTTTTGTCGCGGTTTTAGATCGCAGCCTTGCGCATCTCGTCAAGGTAGATTTCCCGCAGGCGCGGGGCCACACGCCCCGGCGTACCATCGCCCAGCGCAACACCGTCGATCTCCACCACCGGCATGACAAAGGCACTGGCCGAGGTGGTAAACGCCTCATCGGCCTGTTTCGCCTCGTCGATGGTGAAGTTGCGCTCTTCCACTTCCATCTGCGCCTCTCGGGCAAAACGCAAAACCGCCGCGCGGGTGATCCCGTGCAGAATGTCATGGCTCAGGGCGCGGGTGATGATCTTGTTGCCCTTCACGATATAGGCGTTGTTCGACGTGCCTTCGGTGACAAAGCCATCCTCGACCATCCAGGCATCATCACAACCTGCCTTCTTGGCCATCATCTTACCCATCGACGGATAAAGCAGCTGCACTGTCTTGATGTCGCGGCGACCCCAGCGAATGTCATCAATCGAAATAATCTTGGCACCACGCTTGGCCGCAGGACTATCCGCCAGACCCGGTTTGTTCTGCGTGAACAAAACAATGGTCGGTACCGTGGTTTCAGGGTCAGGGAAAGCAAAATCCCGATCGCCATCCGATCCGCGCGTGATCTGCAGATAGATCAAACCCTCGTCAATCTCGTTCAAACGCACCAATTCTCGGTGGACTTCAAGCAGATCCGCCTTGCTGATCGGGTTTTTCATCTCCAACTCGTTCAAGGATCGGCTCAGCCGTACCGCATGACCGTCAAAATCAATCAGCTTACCATCCAGCACCGATGTCACCTCATAGACACCGTCCGCCATCAAAAAGCCGCGGTCAAAGATGGAAATGCTGGCTTCGGTTTCTGGCAGGTATTCGCCGTTTACATAAACTGTCCGCATGATGTCTTAGCCCCAAAGTCCGGCCACGGGCGGATGCACCCCGGCCTTGTCAAAAATCAAAGGTTCATCGCGGTCTTCGGCCAACAGAAGCGGGCCGTCAAGGTCTACAATTTTGGCCCCCTGCGCCACGAGGGTCGCGGGCGCCATGGCCAATGACGATCCAACCATGCAGCCAACCATCACATCATAGCCTTCGGCGCGGGCGGCATTCCGCAACGCCAAGGCCTCGGTCAAACCGCCGGTCTTGTCCAGTTTGATGTTTACCACGTCATATTTGCCCTTGAGTTTGGGAAGGCTGGCACGGTCATGGGCGCTTTCATCCGCGCAAACCGGCACGGGCCGGTCCAGCCCGATCAGCGCGTCATCCTCGCCGGCTGGCAGAGGCTGCTCCACCAGGGCCACACCAAGGCGCTGCAAATGCGGGGCCAGATCGGCATAAACTGCAGCGGACCACCCCTCATTGGCATCCACGATGATGGTCGATTTGGGTGCACCGGCCCGTACGGCCTCAAGCCGGGGCATGTCATCGGGCGTGCCCAGCTTGATCTTCAACAAAGGCCGCTGGGCATGTTTGGCCGCCTGCGCCTGCATCTCGGCAGGGCTGGCCAGTGACAGGGTATATGCTGTGATCTCTGGCCCCGGCTGCGCCAGTCCCGCCAATTGCCAAACCCGCTTGCCGGCTTGTTTGGCCTCAAGATCCCACAGCGCACAATCTACCGCATTGCGTGCCGCACCCGCTGGTAGCAGATCGTAAAGTGCCGCGCGGGTGATATCGCCAGGCAGCGCCTCGATCTCGGCGGTGACACTTTCCAAGGTTTCCCCATAGCGAGCGTAAGGCACACATTCGCCCCAGCCCGTGAGGCCGCCCGCATGCAAGCGCACAGTCAGAACCTTTGCCTCGGTCCGCGATCCGCGCGAGATGGTGAACACCTCCGCCAGCTTAAAGACGTCCCGCGTCACTTCGATGCGCATACCGGCTCCTTCATTTGGCCAAAAAACTCAATCCCCCGCGCGGGGCTTGGTGCAGACTTACAATGCCTCCAGCGCTTCGGCCAGCCGCGCCGCGCCGTGGCGGAACGGATCCACCGCAGGCAGGCCCATCTCCGCCTCGACCTTTGCAAGATAGGCGTTTGCCTCGTCTTCCGACATATGTTGGGTATTGACGGAAATACCCACGACCTTACAGGCCGGATTGGCCACTTTGGCCAGGGTCAACGCCATATCCGACACCGCTTGCATGGTCGGCAGCTGGTATTCCGGAAGGCCGCGCATGTGTTTGCGTGTGGGTTCGTGGCAAATGATCAAAGCGTCCGGTTGGCCGCCATGGATCAGCGCCATCGTGACGCCCGAATAACTAACGTGGAACAGGCTGCCCTGCCCTTCAATGATATCCCAATGGTCCTCATCATTGTCAGGGGTCAGATATTCCACTGCACCAGCCATAAAATCGGCAATCACAGCATCCAGCGGCACACCCGATCCGGTGATCAGAATGCCGGTCTGGCCGGTGGCGCGGAAGGTGCTGTTCACACCGCGTTCCTGCAACGCTTCGTCCAGCGCGAGCGCCGTGTACATCTTTCCGACCGAACAATCGGTGCCAACCGCCAGCACCCGTTTGCCGCTGCGCTTGACCCCATTGGCAATCGGATATTGAACGTTCGGCACCCGCACATCGTGCAAGGTGCAGCCGTTCACCTGGGAAGCGGCGACAAGATCGCCCTCGTCATGCAGCATGTTGTGCAGGCCGGAAGCCAGATCAAAACCCATACCCAGCGCCTCGATCAGCACCTCTTTCCAGGCCTGAGAGATCACGCCGCCCCGGTTGGCCACACCGATCACCAGCGTTTTGGCGCCGGCCGCCTTGGCTTCTGCCAATGTCAGGTCTTTCAGACCGACATCCGCCTTGCAGCCATCCATGCGGAACTGGCCCACGGCATTTTCCGGCCGCCAGTCCTTGATGCCCTGCGCCACTTTCGCGGCAAGTTGGTCCGGTGCATCGCCGAGGAAAAGAAGATATGGTGTTTCGATCATGGCGGTCTCCTAGCGTTGAGTTTCAGCACATATTGAAGCACGATTGCCGCAAATCCTTTGCGAGTCTGCGGTCAAATTCAGAAACTGCGCGATAATCTCTCGCTCAATAAGATTCCGGCGCGAGATTTTTGCATGCCGCAACTGCGAATGCTGCATGTGCGAAATCAGCCTTGCAGGCCGCGGCGCAATTTAATACCAGATAAACCCAGAGCAAACGCAACAATATTACCGCAAGGAATCGCCCATGTCTTTCCGCCTGCAACCTGCCGCCCCGGCCCGCCCGAACCGCTGCCAGCTTTTTGGCCCCGGATCACGCCCGGCAATCTTTGAAAAAATGGCCAGTTCTGCTGCGGATGTCATCAACCTTGATCTTGAGGACAGTGTGGCACCTTCGGACAAAGAAAGCGCTCGCGCCAACGTGATTGCCGCCATCGGCGATCTCGACTGGGGCACCAAGACTCTTTCGGTGCGGATTAATGGCTTGGACACGCCATATTGGTATCGCGACGTTGTGGACCTGATGGAACAGGCTGGCGAACGGCTTGACCAGATTATGATCCCCAAAGTTGGCTGCGCGGCGGATATCTATGCGGTCGACGCATTGGTGACCGCGATCGAAGCGGCCAAAGGGCGCAGCAAACGGATCTCTTTTGAGGTGATCATCGAATCGGCGGCGGGCCTGGCCCATGTCGAAGAGATCGCGGCCAGCTCACCGCGCTTGCAGGCGATGAGCCTTGGCGCCGCCGATTTTGCTGCCTCGATGGGCATGCAGACGACCGGCATCGGCGGCACACAGGAAAACTATTACATGCTGCGCGACGGTGAAAAGCACTGGTCTGATCCATGGCATTGGGCACAGGCCGCGATTGTAGCCGCATGCCGGACCCATGGCGTGTTGCCTGTAGACGGCCCGTTTGGCGATTTCTCCGATGACGAAGGCTTCCGCGCGCAGGCCCGCCGTTCAGCGACCTTGGGCATGGTTGGCAAATGGGCCATTCACCCAAAGCAGATCGGCATCGCCAACGAAGTGTTTACGCCGTCCGAAGAAGCAGTGGCGGAAGCGCGGGAAATTCTGGCTGCGATGGAACAGGCCAAGGCAAACGGCGAGGGCGCGACAGTTTACAAAGGCCGGTTGGTCGACATCGCCAGCATCAAACAGGCCGAAGTTATCGTGCGTCAGTCCGAAATGATTGCAGGCTGATACATCGGATCGCTTGCGCGATCCGACAGGGGCGGGGCGTTGCCCCGCCTTTTTTCACGCGTGGGTGATTTCGGCGGTTGGCAACGGGTTTCACGCCCCAGACCCGGCGTCGCTACTGGGATTTCACACCTCCAGACCCCCGTGGAGGTTTTCCGGCCAAATGAAGGGGGTCAGGCGCGTTCGTCTTTGGGGGAACCCATCACAACGTAAGATGTGATGCCATTCACTTGCGGCAAAGCACCCAGCATGTCGGTGTGAAAGCTCTTGTAAGCTTTGAGGTCCGCGCATTCTACGCGCAGCAGGTATTCAATTGTGCCGGTGATATTGTGGCATTCACGTACTTCTGGGGCATGCGAAATCGCACGCTCAAAGGCCTCTTGGCTGGCTTTGGAATGATCTTTGAGGCCGACGCCCACATAGGCCACAAACCCCGCCCCCAGCGCCGCCCGGTCCAGCACCGCACGGTAGCCGGTGATCACGCCGCGCTTTTCCAGATCCTGCACCCGGCGCAGGCAGGCAGAGGGCGACAGGCCCACCTTGTCAGCCAGTTCGATATTGCTGATCCGCCCATTGCGAGATAACTCTTGCAATATCTGTTCGGAAATTCGGTCAAGAACCGCCATATATTGTCCAAATCTTGTAAAGAACCTCCAATTCACAATTACGCGGCGCGGAATATCTGTCAAACATTGCGTCATGAATCTTGATGTCATTCCCGCGCTTGCGCTTTTCGCCTTTGTCAGCTCCGCCACACCGGGGCCGAATAACCTGATGTTGATGGCCTCCGGTGCAAACTACGGGTTCTTGCGGACCATTCCGCATATGCTTGGGATTTCTGGTGGTTTCATGGTGTTGATGCTGTTGACCGGTATGGGGCTGGTGCAAATCTTTGACCTCTACCCGGTTAGCTACACCCTGCTGAAGATCGCCAGCGTCGCCTATATGGTTTATCTGGCGTGGAAGATTGCCAATGCCGCCCCGATCGAGAAACGATCCGCAGAAGGCCGCCCGATGACATTTCTGCAGGCGGCAGCCTTTCAATGGGTGAACCCGAAAGCCTGGGCCATGGCGCTGACCGCGATCACCGTCTATGTGGCGGATCAGGGGGCGTTGATGCTGCTGGCGGCGGCGCTGTGTTTTTCCACCGTCAATCTTCCATCAGTCGGGGTCTGGACCATTCTGGGCCAGCAGATGGCGCGGTTTCTAACCAATCCGGGGCGGCTCAGGGCATTTAACTGGACCATGGCGGCCTTGCTCATTGCCTCGCTTTATCCTGTTCTGGGCCTTGGTGGGTGATCAACGCACCGCGGCGCGTTGCAAATGCCCCAAATGCCCGCCATATATCATGGCAAACAGCCGGAGCACCCAATGACCCAATATCTGGATTTCGAAAAACCCTTGGCCGAGATTGAAGGCAAGGCGGAAGAACTGCGCGCATTGGCGCGGGCGAATGAAGAGATGGATATCACCGAAGAGGCCAAGGCGCTTGATGCAAAGGCCGCTGCTCTGCTGGAGGAACTCTACAGCGACCTGACCCCTTGGCGGAAATGCCAGGTGGCGCGGCACCCCGAGCGACCCCATTGCAAAGACTACATAGAGGCGCTGTTCACAGAGTTCACGCCGTTGGCGGGAGACCGCAATTTTGCCGATGACCTGGCGGTGATGGGCGGGTTGGCGCGTTTCAACGATCAGCCGGTGATGGTGATTGGTCACGAAAAGGGCAATGATACCAAGTCCCGGATTGAACGGAACTTCGGCATGGCCCGCCCCGAGGGCTATCGCAAAGCGGTGCGGCTCCTGGAGCTTGCGGGCCGCTTTGGCCTGCCTGTGGTGACACTGGTCGATACCCCCGGCGCCTATCCCGGCAAGGGTGCAGAGGAACGTGGGCAGTCAGAGGCGATTGCGCGCTCCACAGAGAAATGCCTGCAGATCGGCGTGCCACTGGTCAGCGTGATCATCGGCGAAGGCGGTTCTGGCGGCGCGGTGGCCTTTGCCACGGCAAACCGAGTCGCGATGTTGGAGCATTCGGTGTATTCCGTCATCACTCCCGAAGGTTGCGCCTCGATCCTGTGGAAAGACAGCGAGAAAATGCGCGAAGCGGCAGAGGCAATGCGGCTGACGGCCAAGGATCTCAAGAAGCTGGGCGTGACAGACCGGATCATTCCCGAACCCAAGGGCGGTGCCCATCGGGATGCCAAGAAGACCATCGAAGCAGTGCGCGGCGCCATCGCCGAAATGCTCAAAGAGCTAGAGGGCAAGGATGGCAAGGCGTTGATCGCGGACCGGCGGCGCAAGTATCTTGATATTGGCGGCAAGGGGCTGGCGGCTTGATCGCTAGTCAAATTTGATCCGAAAGCGTGGTCCGATCCCGTCAAGCGGCTCAAATCCGGCGGCCAGATAGATGCCCTGCGCGGTGACGTTATCTGGATGGGTGCCAACGGTCATATAGCGGCACCCTTGGTCCTTCGCTGCGGCAATACTGGCATCAATCAGTTGCTTGCTCAGCCCAAGACCGCGTGCCTGCGGGCTGACAAACAGATGGTGCAGGTCCATGCCCCGCACACCGAATTGCAGCTGCGCCATTGGGCATAAAGCGGTATATCCCAGCAGCACCTTGCCTTGCGCGGCCACCAACACCGTCAGCCACGGTGCGGCGCCCATCACATCCCGTTCAAGGGTGGAAAGGGTCACGGCGGCCGTGTCCTCGTGATGGGCCGCGAGCCCCTTGATCATCTCAAGGACAGCCGGAAGATCGGGCGCAGCAACGGGTCTGATAGTGATGGATGACATTTGTTGTTCCTAGGGGCAGCGCTGCACGGCACAAAGCCGCGCAAGGCGGCCAGTGTTCTGAAATTGCAAGGAAAGGGCCGCGACTAAATAGAGCGGCGATAATAAGCGATATGTCTGTGCGCGAGCATGGGTGCACCTTGCGCGATGGTGTGGCGGTGGTCAAGTGGGCGGATGAGCCGTCCATCCCCGAATTTGTGATCACACTTGAATTGAAACGGCTGTCGCGCATCCCCATATCAATAGATGAGGGAGCCACAGACCCCTTCTTTGCGTTCTGCGCTCCTTCTTTCGCCTGAGAAAAGGAGCATGTCATGTACAAACGTATCCTCACCTCCGCCCTGCTGTTCGGGATGGTCGCGACGGGCCCTCCCGCTGCGGCAATGACCTGTGCGCCGCGTGTCGATCTGGTGGATCGGCTCAGCACGGAATTCAACGAAACACTGACCGCCACAGGCCTTCAGAATGCCCGCTCTTTGATTGAGGTCTGGTCCTCCGTGGGCGGCGATAGCTTTACCATATTGGTCAGCCATCCAAACGGGATCAGCTGCGTTGTGTCTGCCGGCAAATACTGGACAACCATCACGCCCGCACCTGCGCCCGACAAGGAAGGTGTTGCCGGTTAACTGGCCAGCATCCGCAAGCCCTGGGTCACATCGGATCGCACGGCAAGGCGCAAGCCCGGTTCATCCCCCGCCTTGAGCGCAGCAATGATCAACCGGTGGAATTGCGGTGGATCGGTGCGGCGCAGGCGGCCGTAAAGCGCCCGCATTGTTGGCCCCATCTGGAGCCAGACGGTCTCGGCCATCGCCAGCATCGCCGGCGCCTGTGCCCGCAGATAAAGCGTGCGGTGGAATTCCAGATTGGTGCGGATGTAGCTGACCGCGTCGCGGTGGGCGACGGCCTCAGATATGGCGTTATTGATGGTTTGCATCCGGTCAATCAGCGCCATATGCGCACGCGGCAATGCCCGGCTGGCCAGTTCGACCTCTATCAAGGCGCGCAGCGCGGCCAGCTCTTCGATCCGCTCATTAGACAGCTCCGGTGTGCTGATCCGGCCAGAGGTGGACATCGTCAAAGCGCCTTCTGCGACCAGCCTGCGCACGGCCTCACGGGCGGGCGTCATCGACACCTCGTATTCCTTGCCAATCCCCCTCAGGGTCAGCGGGTGACCGGGGGGCAAATCTCCATGCATGATCCGGCTGCGCAACCCGCGATAAACGCGGTCATGGGCGGGCGAGGTTGCATCGGATGGACGGGCGGTCAGGGTCATATCTGTTTGTGATCACAAAACCGAGCACCGTCAAGTCCCGCTTGCCTGTTTCATAGCGGCATCGCCATTTCAAACTGTTGCACAAGCGGGCGAGCCTCACAGGCCCGCATGAACGCGGCAAAGCTCGCATCGCTCGCATCTGCATTGATCACCAGCAACTCCGCCACTTGGAGCCGCCGGCCCGCAGCCGTCAACAGCGCCCGCCCAAGACCCTGGCGGCGCAGCGCGGGCCGCACGGCAAGTTGGGCAACGCTCGCCCTATCCTGATAAAGCGCCAGATACCCGGCAAGCTGATCCCCGTCCCAGGCCGCGAGGCACTGCAGATTGTCGCCTGCCGCCTCAAGCGCGGGACTATCATTCTGCCAAGAGGGCCGCCATTGCCAAAGGGTCGGGGCCGTGGCGGAAATGTCTGACAAGGGGCAAAACCTGATTTCGAATGCGGTCTCCGCGCTTGAGGAGGGCGCGGTCAGTGAATAGCTGTTCAGATCACGCTGGGTCTGCAGGCCAAGGCCCTGATAAAGCGCAATTGCCGCTGGGTTGTTCTGCAAGACCTCCAGCTGAAACCTGCAAACGCCACGCGCCTTCAGGACCTCGAACGAACGGGCCGCCATCGCCCGTGCCAAGCCCTGCTTACGAAAGGGCGGGCGGGTGCCGCTGCTCGCCAGATAGGCCGCTTGCCCCCTGATGGCAGTGAGCCAAAGCGCGGCGATTTCGTCTCCCTGTGTTGCGACAACCGCGCTGGCCAGATCAACGCCGCGTTGACGCAAGAAAGCCTCGAACCCCGGCAGATCCTGTTGCAGAGGAACCGGATAATCGGAAAAGGCGTCATTCATTGCTGTCAGAAGCTGCGCGGCGGAAAAGCGATCCGCGGGTTGGAGATCAAACATCAGCGGTCCTCCCCAAACCGATAACGATGTAAATCACTGCCGTGTTGGCGCAACCACCTGCGCGGCGCTTTGTAGTCACCGTAGATCCGTTCAACTCCGGCCCAGAAGGCGGCGGAATGGTTCATCTCGGCCAGATGCGCGACCTCATGTGCGGCGACATAATCCAGCACTTCGGGCGGTGCCATAATCAGCCGCCAGGAAAACATCAACGCACCGTCACTTGTACAGCTGCCCCAACGGGACCGGGTGTCGCGCATCGTGATCCGGCCATAGCTTTTGCCAAGCAATGCAGCATAGTCATCGCAAGCACCCGCCAGCCGATCACGCGCCACTTCCTTGAGATAAGCACCAAGCCGCACGGCCACCCGATCCGGGGCCCCGGGCACGGCGATACTGTCCTGCCCGATCTGCACGCCGCGCCCCTGCCCCGGCACGATTCGCAACATCTGCCCGCCCACTGGCAGCGCCGCGCCCAGTGCAACCGGCACGTCCTCGCCGCGTGCCTCAAGATGTTTGCGAATCCATGGCTCCTTGCTGCGGGCAAAGGCCATCGCCTCGGCTTCTGCCAGCTTGGCGGGCATGGTCAATGTCACTCGGCCGTCCAACTGGGAAATCCGCAAAGAGATCCGTTTTGCCCGCGCAGAACGCCGCGTCAGCAACACAATTGGCGGATCGCCGGGCAGAATTGGGTCGGTCATCAACAGGGTCCAATTGGCAACAGTCGGCTAAAGCCTTTGACAGTGCCACCCTCATATGGCACTTGGCCGGAATCATCTATACGCAACCGAAAATTCGAAGAGGGGTGTTCCATGCCCAAAGAAGAATGGGGAACGAAGCGCCTGTGCCCCACAACGGGCAAGCGCTTCTATGACCTGAACAAGAGCCCGATCGTTAGCCCCTACACCGGCGAAGTACTGGAAGTAGACGCATCCAAATCCCGGATGATCGCGGCCGACGCCGAAGATGCCGTCACAGCCAAGGCCAAGGAAGCCGAAGTCGACGAGGATGTAATCCTCGATGACGACGACGTCGATGTAGATCTGGATGACGATATTCTGGACGATGATGACGACGATAGCGACACTGTTCCGCTAGACGATATTGCGGACGTGGCATCGGACGACGACGATTCCTAAAATTCGGGGGCGGGAGGTGGATTTTCCACTTGATCCCGCCTTCGCTTGCGCCTAGACACCGGCGCATCCACTAAGGTCACAGACCTGAATGGGGCATTAGCTCAGCTGGGAGAGCGCCTGCATGGCATGCAGGAGGTCAGCGGTTCGATCCCGCTATGCTCCACCAAACCCTTCCCTTCCAGCACCTTGATACTTATCGCACCTCACAAGGGCTGACTGTCGCCCGTATTCCATTCCGATTTGCTATTGTTGCGCACCAAATGTTCACGTATTGTTCTCTCACTGCAGTCATTGAAAAAGGGTTTGGGCGCATGCTGAAGGGAAGTTGTTATTGCGGGGCCATCGAGTTTGCTTTGGACGCGCCGCCGACGACGATGGGCACCTGCCATTGTTCGCGCTGCCGCAAGGCCGGGGCCAGTGCGATTGTCTTTGTGAAAAAGAACGATTTGCGTTGGATCAAAGGCAAAGACAACGTGCAGGCCTTTGTCCCTGAGGCGCCTTACAAATACCCCAGATGCTTTTGCAAAACCTGTGGCACCTCTCTCGGCGAAATCCTGTCAGAGGAGGACAGCTTTCCCATCTCGGCCAATGCCTTTGACGATGAATTGCCGATCAAGAACGGCTTTCATGAACATGTGAACGAGAAGCCGTCTTGGTACGAAATTTGCGACCCCTCGGAACCGCCGGCAAAAGGCTAAGCCTCTGCCGGATCATGTCTTGGCAAGCTGACTGACATCCTCAAGACAGCTTGCAACCTTCCCTCGGATCAATTGGTAAAAAACCCAGTTCTTGATCCGTTTGCTGCGCACAAAGCCGGCATCCTGCAAAATCTTCATATGATTGGTCACAGTCGGCTGTTTAAGGCCAATCTTCTCGGTGATGAAACCGACACAAACGCCGTCCTGCACCAAATCGCCATCCACTTGCGGCGGAAAGAACCGCTCCGGATCAGCCAACCAATGCAGGATCAGCAATCGGTTCTCGTTCGCCAAAGCCTTCAGTGGGCCAGCGATTGACACAATTTCGGCAAGCGTATAGTCATTCATCTATATAGATTCTCCACTATGCAGGTGTGCTATGCCACGGACGCAGGATGACTACAACTTTGTGCATTGCGACGTCTTTGCCAGCCAACCCTATGCAGGCAACAGCCTTGCGGTTTTTACCGATTGCGCCGGGCTCAGCGCCCAGCAGATGCTGCGCATGACACAGGAAATGCGCCATTTCGAATCCATATTCCTCAGTCAGGATCAAGATCGCATCACGGCACGCGTCTTTGATCTGTTGGAAGAACTGCCGTTCGCCGGACATCCGTTGATTGGCGCGGCCTGCACATTGCATCGCGCCTCGGGCGACACTGCACCGCAAACATGGGCCATTACGCTAAACGGTGGCCGAATGGTTACGATCCGCACCGCGTTGGAGAATGGCATATACACCGGCACCCTCGATCAAGGTGCCCCGGATTTCATCGCCGTTCTGCCCATGGGCGCAAAGCCCGGCTTTGCGGATGCGTTTCATCTCGCCGAGACGCAGATGGCCGATCTGCCATTGGAGGTGATCTCGACAGGGCTGAAGTATTTGGTGATCCCGGTAAGCCGCGGCTTGGATCAGGCGCGGATCACCGTGGATGATCTTGATCAGCAATTGGCCGCAGTTGGCGCAGAATTTGCCTATCTTTTCGACGTAGACACCTTTGAAGGGCGGCATTGGAACAACGATGGTGTGATCGAGGACGTCGCCACAGGAAGCGCGGCGGGAGTGGTCGGGGCTTATGCGTTAAAACACGGGCTGATCAATGCGGGCGACCCCGTCACCCTCAGGCAAGGGCATTTCATGGGCCGCCCGAGCCAGTTGCAGGTGACGGCCTATGGCACCCCTGATAGCATCACAAATATCTCCGTTGCAGGGCATGTTGCCTTTGTGGGTGAAGGAAAGGTCTGCGCTCCATGATCCCCATGTTCCAACCAGATGATATCGCCCCGCATCTGGACATCGCTGCCCTTCTGCCCGCCGCAAAAGACGCCTTTCGCGCCATTTCAGATGGCAGTGCACAGGCGCCCGTCTATGTGTTGCATCCCAATGACATGGCAGACATTCACGTCAAATCCGCCTGCCTGCCCGATTGCCCGATCTTTACGGTGAAAATGGCGGGTTGGTCACAGGTGCTGATCGATCGCGGAGAACCGGCCTCCAGCGGATTGATCGTGGTGTTTGACAGCATCACCTGCAAACCGATTGCGATCCTGCAGGACAATCACCTGATTTCGGACTATCGCACTGCCGCAGCTGGCGCAGTTGTCGCCGAATTGTTGGTCCCGGTCGATGCCGCCAATGCATTGGTTGTCGGCACTGGAATGCAGGCGCGTTTGCAGGTTGAGGCATTGCTGTTATCGCGCAGCGTGCAGCAAATTGCCGTCTGGGGGCGCGATCCACAAAAGTCCGAGCAACTGCGCGATGATCTGGCCAAGACCCACCCTGAAACAGAATTCTCACTCGCAGGCGATCTTGCAGAGGCCGTGCCGCTTGCCGATGTCATCCTCACCGCCACTGCCGCCAAAGATCCGGTGATCGACGCAAATTGGCTTCGGCCCGGCCAACACATCACCTCCGTTGGCTCCGATGACGCAACCAAATGCGAGATTGACCCGCAGGTGATGGCACAGGCGACTATCTTTGTAGATGCCTGCACCTCGGGTGAAGCGTTTGGATCACCCCATCGGGCGATCGCGCAAGGGATTATCACGGCAGATGACCTGACCGAGATTGGCACCTGTTTGACACATGGTACAGTGCGCGACCCCAAGGGCGTCACCCTCGCGTGCCTGAGCGGTCTGGGCATTCAGGATCTCACCGCCGTGCGCCACCTTTGGCAAAAGATCCAAGCCGCCGCGCAACTGGACCTCACCGGCAAAGCCGTTACATAGGGAAGGTTCCGATCCGAGGCACCTGATGATCCCCTGCACCCTTTCCACTTATAGCGACCTGACAGATCTGGCTGTGGATACGATCATTGATGTCCGCGCGCCTTCTGAATTTGCCGAAGACCACCTGCCCGGCGCGATCAACCTGCCGGTGCTCGATGATGCCGAGCGGGCCAAGGTTGGCACGATATACAAACAAGACAGCCCCTTCAGTGCCCGCAAAATAGGCGGCGCACTTGTGGCGCAAAACACCGCTGCGCATTTGCAAGGGCCGCTGGCCGGCAAAGGTGGCGATTGGCAACCACTGGTCTATTGTTGGCGCGGTGGCCAAAGGTCCGGTGCATTTACCACCATCCTTGATCAGGTGGGCTGGCGGGTGCGGCTGCTCAGCGGCGGCTATCGCAGTTACCGCAGTCTGGTCAGCAAGATGCTTTATGATGGTCCGCTGCCGCACCAGTTGATCTTGGTATCGGGAGGCACCGGCACCGCCAAAACCCGCCTGCTCCAACATCTTGAAACCGCCGGAGGCCAGATACTGGACCTCGAAGCGCTGGCCGGTCACCGCGGTTCGATCTTTGGGGCAACCGCAAGCGAACAACCCAAACAAAAAATGTTCGAATCCCGTTTGGCCTCGGCTTGCGCACAGCTTGATCCAAACAAGGTGACTTGGGTCGAGGCCGAAAGCAGTAAAATCGGCGACCGAGTCGTGCCGCCTGCGCTTTGGAGCCGTATGTGTACGGCTCCGAGGATTGAAATATCGGCCCCCTTGCCAGCCCGCGCCGATTTCCTGTGCCGTGCTTACGAGGATTTGACGGACGATCCGGCGCAATTCGGTGCACAGATTGAACAATTGCGGCCCTATCACCCCGTAGAGCTCATAGGACAATGGCATGACCTTGCCAAAAACGGCGATTGGCAAACCCTCGCAACCGGCCTTGTGCGCGACCACTACGACCCGCGCTATGCGAAATCCGCCGCCCGCTCCGCCACGCCGGTCAGACGTCTGGAATTGCCTGACCTGTCAGAAACCACTTTGCAACAGGCAGCACAAACATTGCTCAGCGGCGCTGCTCCAGCGTGATCGCGCCTTGGCCGGAAGATAGCCTGCCAATCACCGCCGCCGTAATGCCCTGCGCCTCCATCTGCGCCACGGCTGTGGCTGCGGCATCTGGCGGCAAAGCGGCCAGCAATCCACCCGCCGTTTGCGGATCATAAAGCAGCGCATCATCCACCCCCGCAACCGGCGCATCACGGCGATTGGCCGGCATCAGGCTTGACGCCATCCCCTTGTCCGACAAGGCCCGCGCACCACCATAGACCGGTATCTGATCCTGCCACAAAACCGCATCCATGGCCGACGCCCGGCACATCGCCTGAATATGCCCGGCAAGGCCAAACCCCGTTACATCGGTCATTGCATGGGCCTTGGCCAGCGCCGCCGCCGCGATATCCTGCGGCTCTTGCATGACGCGCAAGGCAGCAGCGACATCGCGCCCATCCGCCTTGCCTTGCATATCCGCCGCAAAGATCACCCCCGTGCCAATGGGCCGGGTCAACACCAAAAAATCACCATTCTGCGCCCCGGAAACGGTAATCGGCATCTCGTCACGCAGCCCCGTTACCGTGAACCCGACCGTCAATTCGGCCCCCATGGTGGTGTGCCCGCCCACCAGTTGCGCCCCTGCCGCGCCCATCACAGCCGAGGCCGCCTGAGTGATCTCTGCCAAGGTTCGTGCCTGCAAATCCGGTGTCATCTGCGGCAAGATCAGATGCGCCAGCGCCACCTGCGGCTTGGCACCCATTGCCCAGATATCTCCCAGCGCATGAACCGCCGCCACCTGTGTCATGCATACGGGGTCCGCAATCATCGCCCTCAGATGATCCGTACTGATCACCTGAAAACCACCGCCAGGCTGGCGCAATACCGCCGCATCATCCCCTGCTCCGGTCAGAATTGCGCCGCTGACAGGCTTCAACCGATCCAACGCAGTGCCCAAGACACCGCCACCCACCTTGGCCCCGCAACCACCACAAAGCGGCGCAGCTTCCAGCATCTCGGCAACACCTGCCGCCACGGGGCCGCGCGGTGGTGCCACCTTCATCACCGGCAGGTTGGTGAATTTTTCCATAAAGGCCCGATCAATCCGGTCCTTCCAGCGCCACAGCAATGGGCCAGACAGGCTCACCCCGAACTTCTCCGCCATCGCGGATTTGCCGCCAAGCGAGATCAACTTGAGATAATGCGCTTGCGGCTTGAACCTGCGGCGGCGACCAACGCCCAGAGCCGCTCGTAAATTGTGATGCAGAACCGGGGCGGCACGCACGGCAAACACCCCGGCCTTTGGCCTTGGCGCGAAAGGCATATGTGCGCAATCCCCCACGGCAAACAAAGCGGGGTCACCCTCCACGCCCAATGTTTCATCAACCCGAATAAAGCCATCCTGAAGCGGCAGGTCAGTCTCGCCAACCCACTCATGCGCAAAGGCACCAGCAGCCCCGACACAAAACGCGGCGGCAACCGTGTCTTGCCCGGCAATCTCGACCCGCTGTGCCCCGATCCGGGTCACTTGCGCCCCGCACCGCACGGCCACGCCAAGCTGCTGCATCTGTGCCAACAACCGCCGCCGCGCAGAGGCGCCCACACCGGAAATCTCGGCGGCGGCCTCGATCACAGTCACCTCTGGTACAGCGCCTGCCTGCCGCAAGGCATGGGCCATCGCCAGCGCCAGCTCGCACCCGGCGACGCCGCCACCGATCACCGCAACCTCCGGCGCGGCATCCCCTGCCTGCACCTGCGCCAGAAAATCACGCCAGCGGGCCGCATAAACATCCAGCGGCTTGGCCCCGACCCCGTGCTCGGCAAATCCCGGCAGATCCATCTGCGCGGTGATCCCCACGTCGATGGAGGCCACGTCATAGGCCACCGGCATCCGCCCCTCCATCAAGACCTGCCGCCCTGCCCGATCAATCCCGCAGGCCTTGTCCAGAATAAGCCGCGCACCGGCATGGCGGCACAATCGCACCAAATCAATCTCCAGCGTGTCCCGCGCATAATGTCCCGCCACATGCCCCGGCAACATCCCCGTATAGGGTGCCGTCGGCCCCGGATTGATCACCGTCAACCGCACCCCCGGCAGGGGCTTCATCCCCCAGGACCGCAACACCAGCGCATGGGCATGCCCGCCCCCGACCAACACCAGATCCCGCGTCAAAGGCACGTTGCCCAACATCTTTGCCCACTTCCCTTTTTGGCCCCAAATACTTCAGGGAGTTTGAGGGACAGCGTCCCTCATCACCAAAATTAAATCACTTGCGGGCCCCTAAGGGGGCCGCGCCTGTCCCTACCAGTGCCACATAGACACCGCTAATGAAAATCCCGCGACTTCGGGATCACCCGCACATCGCGTGGATGCCTCCGGGCGCTCACCTGCCCCGCGATCGGATGCGTCGGATGATCGCCCCGCGCCTGCGTTTGCGGCACCCGGTCCACCGCCAGATCATCAAGCCGGTCGGTGCGGTTCTCAAGCCGGTCCGCAACCACGTGAATAACCCGCCCGTCACTCTGCACCCGCCCATGCACCACCAAAAGCCGTGCCCCCATGATCACCGGGCGGAAATGCTCAAACAGCTTGGGCCAGATCACCAGATTGGCCACCCCTGCCTCATCTTCCAGTGTGATGAAACACACGCCCTTGGCACTGCCGGGCTTTTGCCGCACCAACACCAGTCCCGCCAGTGACACCCGCGCCCCATTTCGCATCCCCGGCAGTTGGTCGGTCACAGCAAACCCCTGACGCCGCAGGCTGGCCCGAAAAAAGCTGACCGGATGCGCCTTCAGCGACAGCCGCAGGGTCTGATAATCGGCCACCACATGTTCGGCCTGGGGCATGGCGGGCAGCGATACTGCTGGCTCCGCACCCTCATCCATGGCCTCGGCGTGGGTAAAGATCGGCAGATCCGGCGCATCTTTCAAGGCCTGCCCCTGCCACAGCGCCTGACGCCGGTCGATTCCCATGGACCGCATCGCATCCGCCGCCGCCAACCGCCGCACCGTCCCGCGGTCCAGCCGCGCCCGCGCCTTGAGATCGGCCACATCAACAAACGGCATGTCCCGCGCTGCCATGATCCGCGCCGCGGCATCCTCGCGCATGCCGTCCACCTGCCGCAGGCCAAGCCGCAGTGCAAATCCGGTCTCGCAGGGCTCCAGCGTGCTGTTCCAATCGGAATAATTGGCATCCACCCCGCGCAATTCGACACCATGTTCCCGCGCATCCCGCACGATCTGCGCGGGCGCATAAAACCCCATCGGCTGGGAATTGAGCAGCGCACAGGCAAAGGCCGCCGGATAGTGGCATTTCATCCAGGAGGACACATAAACCAGCTTGGCAAAGCTGGCCGCGTGGCTTTCGGGAAAGCCATAATCGCCAAATCCTTTGATCTGATCAAAACACCGCCGCGCAAAATCTTCCGAATAGCCGCGATCGGTCATCCTCCCGACCATCTTGTTTTGCAGCGTTTCAATGGTCCCGCGTGAGCGAAAAGTGGCCATCGCCTTGCGCAGCTCATTGGCCTCCTTGGGCGTAAACCGCGCCGCATCAATGGCGATCTTCATCGCCTGTTCCTGAAAGATCGGCACGCCCAGCGTCCGCCCCAGGATCTTGAGCAGTTCATCCTGCGGATGTTCCGGCCCCGGCGCGGGATAGCTGACCCCCTCCAATCCCTGACGCCGCCGCAGGAACGGATGCACCATATCGCCCTGAATAGGGCCGGGGCGCACAATCGCCACCTCGATCACCAGATCGTAAAACACCCGGGGCCGCAGCTTCGGCAGCATCGCCATCTGCGCCCGGCTTTCCACCTGAAACACCCCAAGGCTGTCCCCCGCACAGAGCATATCATAGGTCGCCGCATCATCCGCCGGAACGCTGGCCAGATCATGATTCACGCCGTAATGCGCCCGCAGAAGGTCAAAACACTTGGCAATACAGGTCAACATCCCCAACGCCAGAATATCCACCTTGAAGATGCCCAAGGCATCAATGTCATCCTTGTCCCATTCGATGAAACTGCGCTCTGGCATCGCGCCATTTCCAATGGGCACCATCTCTGTCAGGGGCCGTTCGGTCAGGATAAATCCGCCCACATGCTGGCTCAAATGGCGCGGCATGCCGGTCATCTCGCGGGCCAGCGCGATCACCCGGCGCAGATAGGGGTCAGACAGGTCCATGCCCGCATCCTTGACCCGCTCATCGCCCATCTGCCCCTCAAAACTGCCCCAGACCGTGCTGGCCAGTTTCGCCGTCACATCCTCGGACAGGCCCATCGCCTTGCCGACCTCGCGGATCGCGGATCGCGGGCGGTAATGGATCACCGTGGCGCAGAGCCCGGCCCGCTCCCGCCCGTATTTTTCATACATGTACTGGATCACTTCCTCGCGCCGCTCATGTTCGAAATCCACGTCGATGTCGGGCGGCTCGTCCCGCTCTTCGCTGAGAAACCGTTCAAACAGCACGTCATGTTCCTCTGGATCCACCGCCGTGATGCCAAGGCAGAAACAAACGGCAGAATTGGCGGCAGATCCACGCCCCTGGCACAGGATGGGCGGCTCTGCCACCTCGCGGGCAAAGCGGACGATGTCGTTGATGGTCAGGAAATAGCGGGCAATCTTCTTGGAGCGGATCAGCGCAAATTCCTTTTCGATGATCCCCCTGATCCGCGCCGATACTCCATCCGGGTAACGCTGCGCTGCACCTTCCCACGTCAGATGCTCCAACTCCTCCTGCGCACCGCGCCCTTCCGGCACGATCTCATGGGGGTATTCGTATTTCAGATCACTCAGCGAAAAGGCGCAGGCATCCGCCACCTCGCGCGTGGCCCGGATGGCATGGGGCCAGGCACCGAACAAACGGCACATCTCGGCGGGGGATTTCAGATGCCGCTCTGCGTTGGCCTCCAGCAGGAAACCGGCCTTGTCGATCGTACAGCTCTCGCGGATGCAGGTCATCACATCCTGCAGGGGGCGGCGCTGGGGCGTGTGGTACAGCACGTCGTTGGTGGCCAGAATGCCCAGGCCCTGCGCCCGCGCCATCCCATCCAACCGGTTGATCCGCGCCACATCATCGCCGCGATAAAGATAGGCCGCGCCGATATGGCGCAGCTGCGGCAGCGCCCGCACCAGCCGGGGCAATCCGGCCTCAAACACATCCAGTTGCGCAGGCGGCATCACGATCAGTTGCAGCCCCTCGGCATGGGCGGCCAGCATCTCAAGCGTCAGATGGGTTTCACCTTTTTCCTGCCAGCCGCCCTCAACGTCCGACATCTTGCCACGGCTCAGCAGTGTCGACAGCCGGGCATAGGCGGCGCGGTCTTTTGGATAGGCCAGCAGTTCTGTGCCGCACAGCAAAACCAGCCGCGCCCCGATCAATGGGCGCAGCTTGGCTTTCTGTGCCTCGGTATGGATGCGCACGACCCCGGCCAGCGTGTTGTGATCGGCAATGCCCATGGCGTCATAGCCCAGCAGATTGGCCGTCGCTGTCAGATCCACCGCGTCAGAGGCCGCCCGCAGAAACGAAAAACAGCTGGCCAGACCCAGCTCCACATAGGGGCTCGGCGGGTGCCACTGGAACGGATCGTCAGGATCCAGCGTGCGGCGTTTATGTCCGTCTTGCTGGGGCATGGAACGTTATAAAGCGACAGGGCGATGCAGGTGATTTCTACAGGCGGAGGATCTAAAGAGGCGCAAATCAAAAATATTTGCACCCGGCACGGAGCCAAGGCTGCAAAGCAGCCGCCGCGCCATCGCCGGCCCGCCCCACCGGGCAGGCGATTTGGAAAAGCTTGGCGTACCCTTGTCAGATCGCGCCATAAAGGCAGGCATAAACTGCCATACTGCACCCTTCGGATCGCCCACCCGCGGGCCCGCGATGGCGCGGTGCGCATAACGGCAAAACAACGGAGCGCCCCTCAATGTGCTCTCAAAGACAACGGTGGGTGGGGTGCTGCCACAGGCGCAAAGTGGCCCGCTTTGCACCCACTTGGATGCATCATGCTGTGCCATCGCCTGCCCGTGGGTTGGTGTGCCCATCTGTGCCGTCTGGCAGTTTATCTTAGCGTTTGTGATGGGTGCCAGAAACCTGGCACCGGAGCGGGCCAAATCGCCTACCCGTCCGGGCGGGCAGGCGATGGCACGGCGGCTGCAAGACAACCTGGATTCCGTGCCAACGGTAGATTTTGGTGGGGCGCAGGCCGGTCCTTTCATCATGCAAAGATTCCCTGCATGAACCAGCGCGGATCGCCGCCGCGCCCGTCGCCCAGAATCCCCTCGCGATAGATCCAGAACCGCCGCCCATCGCCGACCTCGACCTTGTAATAATCCCGCAGCCGCGTACCGGGCCGGTCGCGCCACCATTCGGGGGCAATCCGTTCCGGCCCCTCGTGGCGACGCGTCAGATAGGCCACCCGCCGCCAGCGAAACCGCGCGGGCGGACCTTCGGGCACGGCGTACAGCACCGCGATCTCTTCGGGCGGCTCAAGCAATCGCAAGGGCCGCGCCCGGTCCAGCACCGGTGCCTGCCTCGCCACATGCCCCAGCGCCGGCAGGGCATGCTCCACCCGTTCGGGCAGATGGCTTTGCACCCAGGCGGACCAGGTGATCTTGTCCGGCCCCAGCCGCGCGGTCAGCCGGTCCAGCAACGCCGCCACATCCCGCTGCGCATCGCGACGGCCCTCCAGATGGTCCTGCTGCAACGCCAGCGGTTCAACCCGCAATGCCTCAAGTGTCAGCAGATCAAAGCCAAAGCCGGGGTCGATCCCGTCCAGCTTGCCCGCCAACAACCGCAACAGATGCGCCGGATCACGGCTGGCGCTGGCCGTGGCCACATCGCGGCTGCGCCATTCGCCATCCACGCGGTAGATCGTCAGCCGCAGCTGCCGCGCGCCTTGCTCCGCCTCGGCCAGTTGCACACATAAATCCTGCGCCAGTGCCTCAAGATGCGGCAGCGGATCAATCACCGGTTCGGGCAGGCGTACCCGCGCCAGCCAATGCCGTGCATCCGCAGGCGCATTCAGCGGATCCGCCGTCCGGCCAAGGGCACGGTCCAGCAACACCAGCGGATTGATTTCTTCGGCCAGCCGGTCAAAGCGCCGCATCAGCGCCACACGCGGCACCTGCATCAAGGCGCCCAGCGTCTTGAGGCCCAGCCGTTGCAGCAGCCGATCTGTATCCGCGCCAATCCGCAGCGCCGCCACGGGTAGCGGTGCAAGACACATCTCAAGATCCTCGGTGTCACAGATCACCCGCCCCGCGCCAAACCGCGCCAACATTTGTGCGCCGCCACGCGTCGGCGCCATCGCCAGCCGCGCGGTCAGCCCCTGCATCTGAAATCTTGTACCAATATCACGCAACATCGCGGTCTCTCCGCCAAACAAATGGTCCGCGCCGGTCACATCCATCACAATGCCATCTGCGCCATCCCGCACCGTCCACGGGCACCAACGCCGTGCCCAATGGGCAACCCTGTCCAACAGCTTGCGATCCCCTGGTGCATCGGCCTGTTCCACATGCAGATCAGGGTGGATCGCCTGCACATCAACAATCCGTTCGCCTTCCGATATGCCCCGCCTCTGCGCCGCCACACTCACCGCATAGACCACCGGCCCATGACGGCCCGCCTGCGCCAGAACCACAGGCACGGTCTCATCCGGCAGCGTCCGCTGCTGCGCGGTGATCCTCCGCCAGCGATCCATCGCCAGATCGGGAAACCAGACGGAGACGATCCGCGGCTGTGCGGGCGCTGCTGTCATAGCCCGCGCTCCAGACCCCCGGCGCACGACCACGGGCGCGAAACAGCTCGGCCTCCCATTGCGGTAGACCCGGCGCCTGTGGATTGTCCGGGTGCATCTGCGACGGCAAGGATGACAACCGCCAGCGTTCGCGGGCCGCCGACAACGCCCCGTGATCGGCAGACCGGATCAACCAGACCGGCACTTGCGCGGTCTCGGCCCTGAGCGCCAACCGCTTGGTCGCGGTAAAGCTCAGCACCTCGGGCGCGCCATGAATCTCGCCCACCACCGCCGCCAATCCGGCACAGCCCGCGCCCTCTTCCATCGCCCAAAGCACATCGCGCGGGTGGCTGACCTCGACCCGCAGGATTGGCCCCTTGAGACCAAACTGCGCCAGCGCTGGCCCATAAAGCCGCCCGTTTTCGCGCCGTGACATGCGGTCGCTGACCCAAAGCACCGGCGCGGCACTGTCGGGCAAAGCGGCCAGAACAAACCCCGCCGGTGCCGCATCGAACGGCCCGCCTGCCAGCACATCGCGCAACACCGCAGCGCCCGGCGCGGCGGCGTCGCCGGGGCGCGGCACATCCTGAACCAAATGTTTGTGAGACAGGGAAATCACCTGTCCAAAAGGGGAATCGGGTGGCATACATTCCTCCATATGTTCACTATTTGTTCTAATTGAAAAGACAGCATTTGGCGAGAGGCCCAAGCCATTTTCCGCACATTTTCCGCTAAGCCTGCGCAGCCAAAGTGAAATATTACGGCACTGCCGCCTGGCCCTGAAAATAACGATGGGGCCGCCCCGATCAGTTCCCGCGGCGCATCTGTCCTTCAAGGTGATCATAGCTGTGATCAATCAACCGCTGCAGCATATCACTGAACAACAGAATTTCCTCTGCGGACAGCGGCGCAAGCACTTCTTCATTGCTGCGCAGCACCTCAGCCATCATGCTGTTGTATAGCTTGTCGCCCTCGGGCGTGAGTTCCAGCATCAGCGCCCGGCCATCATCGGGGTCTTCGCCCGTGACAACCAGCCCCTTGGATTGCAGGGATTTGATCAGACGGCTGGCCTGGCTTTTGTCCATCAGGATAAAGTCGGCAATGTCGCCCGCCCGCGCCGGCATCCGCGCCTTGATCAATGCCAAAAGCCGCCATTCATTCAAGCTGAGATCAAACAGATCCTCGGACCAAAGATGGCCCTCACGTTCCCCAATCAACACCAGCCGCCGCAGCTTGAAGGTGATCACGTCCTCAATCGTCAGAACGTCAGGATGCTTGCCGCCCGTCCGCAGCACCCCGCCGCGATTTGGCACGGAATCACCCTGCGCTGCATTAAAATCATCAGACATAAAAAACCTTTCCCACAGGCCTGCGAGATAAAATTACGGTAAAATACCCAAAACAGTTCTTAAAATCCACAAAACAAGGGTCACATTTACCCCACGAAACATAAACACCATGTACAATCACCCTGCAAACCCTTACCGACGCCCAAACCTTGCGCCGAGGCTCTCTGCCTCTGGCCGCCTGCACTGCAGGCTATGCTTTCAGAACAGGATGATCCCTTGATCCAGACCATCGCAGATGCGCTAGCCCAACAGGGCTATGAAACTCTTACCGCCGTTCAGGAGGCCGTGACCGATCCGGCGCTTGCCCAGGCCGACCTTTTGGTCTCGGCCCAGACCGGCTCTGGCAAGACCGTCGGCTTTGGCCTGGCCATCGCACCGACCTTGCTGGACGGGGCTGAACATTTCGGCCCGGCCGCCGCGCCCTTGGCATTGGTGATCGCACCAACACGCGAATTGGCCATGCAGGTCAGCCGCGAGCTCAGCTGGCTCTATGGCAAGGCTGGCGCGATTGTCACCACCTGTGTTGGCGGCATGGACCAACGCACCGAACGCCGCGCCCTGGACCGGGGTGTTCATGTGGTTGTGGCCACGCCGGGGCGTCTGTGCGACCACATCAAACGCGGCAACATCGACCTTGGCGATCTGCGGGCCGTTGTTTTGGACGAAGCAGATGAAATGCTCGATCTCGGGTTCCGCGACGAGCTGGAATTCATCCTGTCCGAAGCGCCCGAAGACCGCCGCACCCTGCTGTTCTCGGCCACCGTGCCGGCCGCAATTGCCAAGCTCGCGCAGTCCTACCAACGTGACGCGCAACGCATCAGCACCGTCGGCGAAGCCAAACAGCACGCGGATATCGAATACCGCGCCCTGAACGTGCACCCGCGTGACACGGAAAACGCTATTATCAACGTGCTGCGGTTCTACGAGGCCAAGAATGCCATCGTTTTCTGCAACACCCGCGCCGCTGTGGCGCGGCTGACTGCCAAGTTCACCAACCGCGGCTTTTCTGTTGTTGCCCTGTCAGGGGAGCTGACCCAATCGGAACGCACCAATGCCTTGCAAGCCCTGCGTGATGGCCGGGCGCGGGTCTGTATTGCCACCGATGTGGCCGCACGCGGGATCGACCTGCCCAATCTGGAGCTGGTAATTCACGCCGATCTGCCGTCCAACTCGGACACCCTTCTGCACCGCTCTGGCCGGACCGGCCGTGCTGGGCGCAAGGGGGTTTCGGCGCTGATCGTCCCGCCCAAGATGAAAACAAAGGCCAACCGCCTGCTGGGTTGGGCCAAACTGAAAGCCGAATGGGCCGCCGCACCCACCGCCGCCGAGGTGAATGCCGCCGACGAAGCCCGACTGCTGGGCGATGATGCATGGTCTGCGCCTATCCCTGAAGACGCAGAAGCTTTTGTGGCCAACCTGGTCGAGCAATTCAGTGCCGAACAACTGGCAACCGCATTTGTGAACCTCTACCGCGCACGTGCCTCTGCCCCCGAAGATCTGACCGATCCGGGCGAACGCGGCGACGACAAACCCCGCCCCGCCTTTGGGCCTTCTGTCTGGTTTTCGGTCTCTGCAGGCCGCAATGATGGGGCAGAGCCGCGCACCTTGCTGCCGATGCTGTGCCGCTTGGGCGATCTGACCAAAGACGACATTGGCGCAATCCGCGTACAGCCAAGCCACAGCTTTGTTGAAATTCTGGCCTCCTCCGCAACCAAGTTTGTCAATGCTCTTGGGCCAGACATGAAAGCCGAAGGCGGCGCTGTTGTCACCCAGCTCGACAGCCCTCCGGACCTGCCGCGCGGTCCAAAGCCAGGCGGCCCGAAACGGGGTCCCAAGCCGGGTGGAAAGCCGCATCGCAAATCTTACGATTCCGACGCACCGTCCGAACCGCGCAAGCCGCGCAAACCCTACCGCGAGGATCCGGTGGCCGAAGTTCGCGCAGAGCGCAGTGAAAAGCCCAGGTTCGACAAACCGCGCGGCGGCCCCAAGGGCGAGCGCCCGCCGAAGTCTCACAAAACCGACCGCAGCCCGATGAAGCCCGGCGCCAAGCCAAAGCCAAAATCAAATGGCGAAGCCCCCGGCAAGCCCAAGGCAAAGGCCGTCTGGAAGAAAGAGAAACCAGCGACCGAGGCGCCGCGCAAACCTAAGGGTGCGCCGAAGAAGTCGGCACCGGAGCCAAGCAGCTACAAACGCGCAAGCGATCCGTCCAAGCGTTTCTCTCCGCCAAACAAGGTCGGGAAACAAGGCGGTAAAGCCGGACCCAAACGCGGCAAATAACCGTGATACCCCAAGAGGCGAATAATGAATAAGTCCACTTCGTTTTCTTTCAAGAAAATAGCTTCGCGATCATTGGGCTAACAGCCAAACAAAAAAACGCCGGAGGAACCCCTCCGGCGTTTTCTATTCCGTGACCGGAGTTTCCAAAAACCCCGGCACACTTGCTTTGATGAAAGCGGGCTCAGATCAGCCCTTACCTTTCCATGGTACGAGATACTTCTCAGCGGCCCGCATCAGCATATCAATGCCAAACCCGATAACGCCAATCAGGATGATCCCCATAATCACGATGTCGGTGTTCTGGAACTTTGACGCGGTCATGATCATCATACCCGCGCCTTGTTCCGCCGCGACCAGTTCGGCGGCCACGACCGTGCCCCAACAAACGCCCATCGCAACCCGCGCACCGGTAAAGATCTCCGGCAGAGAGTTCGGGACAATCACGTGGCGCATGATCTGCCATTTGCTGGCGCCCAGCGAATAGGCCGCATGCACCTTGGAGATTTTCACCCCGGACACACCGGACCGCGCCGCAATCGCCATGATCCAAAGCGCCGCAAGGAACAGCAGGATGATCTTGCCAGCCTCGCCAATACCGGCCCAAATGATCACCAGCGGGATCAAGGCAAGCGGCGGTACTGGGCGCATGAATTCCACAATCGGATCGAACCAACCCCGGAACCAATTGCTGAGCCCCATCGCATAACCCAACGGAATGCCGACGATTGCACCAAGAACGAAGCCAACAACAACCCGGAAGAGCGAGAAGCCAAGGTGTTCAAGCAAGGTGAAGTTACGGAAGCCCTCCTGCATGATCTGGACCGAACGGGTCCAAACCTGTTCGGGCGCTGGCAGATAAAGCGGTTCCATCTGCCAGCCCTTCGCTGGCTCAAAGTTGGGCGTTCCCTTGTCAGAAAGGGTCACGGCACCGCCCGCCGTCTTGACGGTTTCGCCCGGCGCAATTTTCTGGCCGTTGATGGCAATCACCTTGGCGCCGTCTTTCTTGGTCAGCTCGTCATTCTTGTCGACCCGCACCAGACCAGTCCGCCACTGCGCGATGGCAATGGAATCGTTCTTGGCAAATCCGTCACCCGGCGCAACTTCGGGCGCCTCTGCCGGTTCGCTACGTGGATGCACAAGGACCGTCACCTCCGCATCATCGGGGGCCTGCCCTTCGACCTGCGCAGTATAGGTAAAGCTGGTGGTCCCCTCAAAAGGGCCCGGCGCATGCAAAAAGGATGGCAGCAGGTTTGACCCGGTGAACACGCCCCACATCAGGAAAATCGTCAGGATCGAGATGATCCCGGCAGCACGGTTGGGTGTCACCGCACTTTCGTCACCGAAGGTCACAGTTTTCAAAGATGTGTAATCACGAATGCCTTTCTGCAGCAGTTTTGTCACCACAAAGGCGCTGCCGACAAAGATCGCTACATAAATGATCAGAAAGAAAATGCCGGTCATGCCGCGTCCTCCTTGGTGCCCATGATCTCTTCTTCCATGTCCCAGATCATATTGAGGATCTCTTCACGTTTGGGGCCGAAATCGGGATGTTTCTTGACCTCGCGCAGGTCGGCGTTCACGCCCAGCTCTGCAAACGGCAGTCGGTATTCCTTGTGAATGCGCCCTGGCCGCGGGGCCATCACGATCAAACGCTCGCCCAAGAGCAACGCCTCTTCGACGGAGTGGGTGATCAGGATGATCGTCTTGCCGGTCTCTTTCCAAAGTTTCAAAACCAGGCTCTGCATCTTTTCGCGGGTCAAGGCATCAAGCGCGCCCAGCGGTTCGTCCATCAAAATGACATCGGGGTCATTGGCCAGACAACGGGCCAAAGCCACACGCTGCTGCATCCCGCCCGAAAGCTCGTAAACGGCCTTTTCTTTAAAGTCCTGCAAACCAACCACATCCAGCAGATGATCGACGATTTCTGCCTTGTCATTCTTGGGCATGCCTTTCATCGACGGACCAAAGCCCACGTTCTCACGCACACTCATCCATTCAAACAGCGCACCTTGTTGGAAGACCATGCCGCGTTCGGCGTCCGGGCCGGTGATCGTGTGACCATTGAGGGTCATCACACCGGAAGTTGGCGCGAGAAAACCCGCAACGATATTGAGCAGCGTCGTCTTACCGCAGCCCGATGGCCCCAGCACACTCAGCAATTCGCCCGCTTTGAGGTCAATCGATACGTCTTGCAACGCTTGCACGTGTCCGCCATCCGGCAGATCAAATCGCATCGACAGTTTATCAATGGAGAGTCCGGTCATAATTCCGCGTCCCACCCCCGTCAGGGATCAAAGGGCAGGGTTTTCCCCACCTCTGTTTCATTGGAAAAAGGGCGGTGCGGCCCTCACGGCCACACCGCCCCCTTTGGATTACATGCCTTTGGCAGCTTCGAGTGGGCCAGTGTTCACTGTGCCTTCATAGCTGTCGAGCGCGGAGTCGATGGACCCTGCTTCGACAAACACATCTGCCACACCTTTCATGAAGGAGGCCGCGTTGCCGCCAAGCCATGCTTCGGAAAGCTGCTCATCTACAGATGGGAATTCAAACGTGGAGATGGATGCCTTGGTTGCTTCAACGTCCATGCCGGATTCTTTTGCAATCACCGCGAGCATTTCGTCACTCTGGTTGGCTTTCCAGTCTGCGTTTGCCGCGGCTGTCACAGCGGCGAATTTAGCCGCGGTATCGCCGTTTTCGGCAAGGAAGGCCGCTGGCGCGGATGTCACGTCAAACACCAGAATGCCCAGTTCCTGCTTTTCAGCACCGGTCAAAAGGATGTTGCCGTATTCTTTCATCCGTGCGAGGCCACCGCCCCAACCGCAGGCGAAGTCAACTGCGCCCTGGCTGAGCGCGGCTGCGCCTTCTGGTGGCGCCATGTCCACAACCTGCAAGGTGGACACATCAACACCGAAGTGGTCCATCTGGCGCAGGAAGCCGTAGTGCGCGGCTGTACCCAGTGGCACAGCGACTTTCTTGCCAGCCAGTTCGCCAGCGCTATCCTTGTCGATCTCCAGATCAGAGCGAACAACGCAGTTGTCGTTTTCTGAATAGGACACCGCAACGTCGATGATCTGAAGATCCTGACCGCCAGATGTTGCCACAACGAAGGGCGGCACACCCTGCGAGACGGAAATCTGCACATCGCCCGACGCCATCGCTGCAGACATTGCGGTACCGGTTTCAAAAGAAACCCAGTTCACTTTCATGCCCAGCGCTTCGTCGTAGGCACCGGATGCCTTTGCTGCGAGGAATGGCATTGGCCATTCGAGGAAGTAACCGACGGTGATTTCACCGTGGCCATCGGCCATTGCGGCCTGACCGGTCATCGCCATTACGGCGCCGGCTACAAATCCTGTTGCTGTCTTCTTGATCATAACAATCTCCCTGTTGATCTTTTGTCCGGCCTGTCCAAGCCGGTTTGTTGATTAGATACGCCGGCATGTTTTGCCGGTCTCATTTTGTGATGCATGTGCCCACATATACCTTGGTACTATGTGGAAAATTTGCGACGATGTCAGTTGGTGTGCGACACCAGCATGTAATTTATCTGCGAATTGGGCAACCTTCTCTGCCGAACTTGCGTTTTGTCACATCTACCCTTTGAGTTATTCAAAAGATGGCTTTCCCAACGGACCAGATCTGACCTGGGAAAATTCTGGCGGGAATCGAGGTCAATAATAAACGTCCACTTCCAATGCCTGCATGAGTCCAGTTCCCGCACTTCAATTCATTGAGATGCCCCTGGGTCAACGATGAGCCGGACAAAGGGCAACTGTACAATAGTATGGACCTGCCGGTTCGGGCCGGCGGCTGCGCTTTCTTTATCTGCAATAAGCGCCCTGCCTTTACTGATCTTTGGGGCAAAACCGCATTGCATGGCCATGGGGGCGTCAAAGTGTTGCCCAGGCTTGATCTTTCAGCTTGCCTGCCCGATCCAACGCGCCATTCAGCCTGTTGGACAGTATTGATTTCTGGCGCTAACAATACGAATGATCTGGCCCTACTTGATTCTGCATTCAAACAGCAAAGATTGACCCATAGAGGCGCAGTGCGCCTTGATTTCATTCATCCAACCCGCGCAACGAAAGGTCTGGCACCATGGACGGTAACTTCAATGAAAACGACATTTCCCGCGTTGTCGAAGCAGACCGCGCGCATATCTGGCATCACCTGAGCCAGCACAAACCCTATGAGACCACCGATCCGCGCATTATTGTCGAAGGCAAGGGCATGCGCGTTTGGGATCAAAAGGGCAAAGAGCACCTTGATGCTGTGTCCGGCGGTGTATGGACCGTCAACGTGGGCTATGGCCGCGAACGGATCGCCAATGCTGTGCGTGACCAGCTGATCAAGCTGAACTACTTTGCAGGCTCTGCCGGATCCATCCCGGGCTCCAACTTCGCCGAAATGTTGATCGACAAGATGCCCGGCATGAGCCGGGTCTACTATTGCAACTCTGGCTCTGAAGCGAACGAGAAGGGCTTTAAGATGGTCCGCCAGATCGCGCACAAACGGTATGGCGGCAAGAAGCACAAGATCCTCTACCGCGACCGTGACTATCACGGCACCACCATCGCCTGCCTGTCGGCTGGTGGTCAGGACGAGCGCAATGCACAATACGGCCCCTTCACCGATGGCTTTGTGCGCGTTCCGCATTGCCTTGAGTACCGTGCATTCGAACAGGACGGTGCGCCGCAGGAAAATTACGGCGTCTGGGCGGCGGATCAGATCGAAAAAGTGATCCTTGCCGAAGGCCCAGACACCGTAGGCGCCCTTTGCCTTGAGCCCGTCACCGCAGGCGGCGGTGTGATCACCCCGCCCGAAGGCTATTGGGACCGCGTGCAGGAGATCTGCAAGAAATATGACATCCTGCTGCACATCGACGAAGTTGTCTGTGGCGTGGGCCGGACCGGCACATGGTTTGGTTACCAGCATTACGGCATCAAGCCCGACATGGTGACCATGGCCAAAGGTGTGGCCTCCGGGTATGCCGCGATTGCCTGCCTTGTGACCACCGAAGAGGTGTTCAACATGTTCAAGGACGACGCCTCTGATCCGATGAACTATTTCCGCGACATTTCGACCTTTGGCGGCTGCACGGCCGGACCAACGGCAGGTATCGAGAACATGGCGATCATCGAAGATGAGAACCTGCTGCAAAACACCACCGACATGGGCCACTATATGTTGGATGAGCTGAACGCACTGGCGGACAAGCACGCCGTGATCGGCCAAGTGCGCGGCAAGGGACTGTTCCTTGGCGCCGAATTGGTCGATGACCGTGACAGCCGCGCGCCCGTCGCCGAGAGCCTTGTTCAAAAGGTCGTTGGAGATTGCATGCAACAAGGCGTGATCATCGGCGCGACAAACCGGTCGCTGCCCGGCAAGAACAACACATTGTGTTTCTCGCCAGCCCTGATCGCCACGAAGGACGACATCAACCAGATCGTCAGCGCCGTAGACGGTGCGCTGGGGCGTGTCTTCGGTTAACCCCATTGACCTTAATCTCCCAAAACCGCCGGAGCGTTCCGGCGGTTTTTTGCTGCCCTGCCACCGCATACCGATGGAAACGGGAACTCTTCTGAAGGGAAAGCGTTTGGTCCCGTAACCATTCGGGAGATTAACGATGAAAAAGATTTTGATGACCGTACCGATGATCGCCGCACTGGCCGCCTGTAACGGGACAACCGCAAATCAGGGCGCTCTGACCGGTGCCGCACTGGGTGCAGCGGCGGGCGCGGCCGTATCCAACGATGATGACAAAGTTGTCGGCGCACTGATTGGTGGCGCAGCAGGTGCAGCAGCAGGCAACTACATCGGCAAGACGCAGTCGGGCCAATGTGTGTATGAGAACTCCGCCGGCCAACGCTACACAGCGGCCTGCCCTTAAGGCCACACGATCAGCATGACAGAAAACCCCCGGTCCTTCCGGGGGTTTTCACATTCACAAAATTCAAATTCCAAGAGGTCGAAGAGCGGTAAAAAGAAAACCGCATTTGCCCCATTTTGCCATTTTTCAATACTATTTGTCTCGATTTTTCACCTATAGGTATTGATTATTGACGATTTTTCCGCCACTACAGATCCAATTTCGCGCAACCGTAATACCAAATCTGGCACAGCGTAACGCCAGTTTAGGGGATTCTGATGGCACTTCCGGTCGAAACTTTCTTTCTTCACCCGGAATCCCACGGCACCTTGCAGCAACAAATCCAGCAGATGATCGCCCAAGGCATTCTCTCTGGCCGGTTCCAGCAGGGCGAGAAGCTCCCCTCCACCCGCAAACTGGCGCTGCACCTCGGGGTCAGCCGGATCACGGTCACGATTGCTTACACCGAACTTCTGGCAAATGATTACCTGACCTCAAAGGGGCGTTCAGGTTATTTTGTTTCCGAAAACGCCCCCTCCCCGCCAAATTTCAGCCCCGCCACCGAAAACCAGGAAGCCGTAGATTGGAACCGCGCCATCGGGCGACGGTTCGGGGCCAGCGTTGTGCCCGGAAAACCGCAGGATTGGGCCAAATTCCGGTATCCTTTCATCTATGGCCAGGCGGATCCAAGCCTGTTTGACCATGCAAATTGGCGGCTCTGCGCCCTGCAAGCTTTGGGCCAACGGGATTTCTCTGCTTTGACGGCAGATTACTTTGATCAGGACGATCCGCAGCTGATCGAATTCATTGCCCGCCACACATTGCCGCGCCGGGGTATCTCGGCGCGCCCTGAACAGATTTTGATTACCCTTGGCGCTCAGAACGCGCTCTGGCTTACGACCCAGGTTCTGCTCACCCAGCGTCGCCGCGCCGCTTTGGAGGATCCATGTTATCCGGCACTGCGTGATATCCTGTCCCAGTCGCGTTGCCATGTAACGCCTGTGCGCGTGGATCAAGACGGCTTGCCACCGGATGCCATCCCCCCCGATACCGATGTAATATTCAGCACACCCAGCCATCAATGCCCGACCAATGCGACCATGCCAATGGACCGCCGCCGCGCCTTGCTTGAACGCGCACGAGAGTTGGAAGCGATCATTGTCGAAGATGATTACGAGTTTGAGATGTCCTTTCTCAAATCGCCCTCACCGGCGCTCAAATCCCTCGATACAGATGGCCGGGTTGTTTATGTCGGTAGCTTCTCCAAATCACTGTTTCCAGGGCTCCGGCTGGGCTATCTGGTGGGGTCCGAACCCTTTATTCGCGAGGCACGCGCCCTGAGAGCCAGCGTCTTGCGTCACCCGCCCGGTCACATTCAACGCACCGCCGCTTATTTTCTGTCGCTTGGGCATTACGATGCCCTGATCCGCCGCATGGGGACTGCCATGCATGAACGCCGCCGCGTTATGGAAGAGGCGCTTGCTGCACATGAATTGCAAGTCTCGGGCCGGGGTGCCTACGGCGGTTCATCTTTCTGGATGCGGGCGCCGGATAGGATCAACACCGAAGAACTGGCCCGCCGTTTGCATCCAAAAGGGGTCTTGATCGAGCCGGGCCGCGCCTTCTTTGCCGGGGACCACCAACCGCAAAACTACTACCGCCTCGCCTATTCTTCGATCCCCACAACAAGGATTCCAGAAGGCGTCAATCTGATTGCGCAGGAAATGAGGCAAATTCACTAGCCTGGCGCTATCCCACCTCGACGACTGGACCTAACCTCACCACCACGCAAACTTTAGTTTGGCAAACAGCAAATTACGGGATTCGCCCCGCTCCACCAATCCTAAGGATGAACCGCCATGAAAATGACCACCGAAGAAGCATTTGTAAAAGTTCTTCAGATGCACGGCATCGACAATGCCTTTGGGATCATCGGCTCTGCGATGATGCCCATTTCCGACCTGTTCCCGGCTGCGGGCATCAAGTTTTTTGACTGCGCCCACGAATGCAACGCCGGCATGATGGCGGACGGTTACACCCGCGCGACTGGCAAGGTGTCGATGATGGTTGCGCAGAATGGCCCCGGCATCACCAATTTTGTCACGCCCGTAAAAACTGCCTATTGGAACCACACGCCGCTGCTGCTGGTTACACCTCAGGCCGCGAACAAAACCATCGGTCAGGGCGGTTTCCAGGAAGTGGAGCAAATGGCCCTCTTCGAAGACATGGTCGCCTATCAAGAAGAGGTCCGCGATCCTTCGCGGATCGCCGAGACCCTGAACCGCGTTATTATTCAGGCCAAACGCGCCAGCGCCCCGGCCCAGATCAACATCCCGCGCGATTTCTGGACACAGGTGATCGACATCGAATTGCCTGCGATTGTGGAATTTGAACGCCCCTCCGGCGGCGAACAGGCCATCGACGACGCGGCCAAGCTGCTGTCCGAAGCCAAATTCCCAGTCATTCTGAACGGTGCAGGTGTCGTCATCGGCGGCGCAATCGACGCCTCCAAGGCACTGGCTGAACGACTGGATGCGCCTGTCTGCTGCGGTTATCAGCACAACGATGCATTCCCCGGCTCGCACCCGCTGTCGGTTGGTCCTTTGGGCTACAACGGGTCCAAGGCCGCGATGGAACTGATTTCCAAAGCGGATGTTGTCCTGGCGCTTGGCACCCGTTTGAACCCGTTCTCGACCCTGCCCGGCTATGGCATCGATTATTGGCCCACCGACGCCAAAATCATTCAGGTGGACATTAACCCCGACCGGATTGGCCTGACCAAGAAGGTCACTGTCGGTATCGTTGGCGACGCCAAGAAAGTCGCGAACAGCATCCTGTCAAAACTGGCCGATGATGCAGGTGATACAGGCCGCGCAGATCGTAAGAACCTGATCAGCACAACCAAGTCCGCCTGGGCGCAGGAACTGACCTCCATGGATCACGAGGATGACGATCCGGGCACCACATGGAACGAACGCGCACGCAGCCGTGAACCGGGCAAAATGTCCCCGCGGATGGCATGGCGCGCGATCCAGTCGGCCTTGCCTAAGGATGCGATCATTTCCTCCGACATCGGCAACAACTGTGCCATCGGCAACGCCTATCCAACCTTCGAAGCGGGCCGCAAATACCTCGCACCCGGCCTCTTCGGTCCTTGCGGATACGGCTTCCCTGCCATTGCTGGCGCCAAGGTGGGCTGTCCGGATGTTCCGGTTGTCGGCTTTGCCGGTGACGGTGCATTCGGCATCTCGATGAACGAAATGGTATCGGTCAGCCGCGATGACTGGCCACCAATCACCATGGTGATCTTCCGTAACTATCAGTGGGGCGCGGAAAAGCGGAACACGACTCTTTGGTTCGACGACAACTTTGTCGGCACCGAACTGGCGCAGGATGTGGACTATTCCGCCATTGCAAAGGCCTGCGGCGTTCTGGGCGTTCAGGTCTCCGGTATGGACGAATTGACTGACGCATTGGACAAGGCGATCAAGGCCCAGATGAACGACGGCAAAACCACATTCATCGAGGTGTTGCTGAACCAGGAATTAGGTGAGCCATTCCGCCGCGACGCGATGAAAAAACCTGTCTCGGTGGCGGGCATCAGCCGCGACGACATGCGCCCGCAAGCGGGTGCATGATCTGAATGCCACATTGGCAACATAAACGAATGGGCAAGCCATGAGAGTGCTGCAAGGTCTGCAAGACCGCGCTGCCGCCCGGCCTGCCCATATCGTGCTCAGCGAAGGCCACGACCCACGGGTCGTGGCCGGCGCCGTTTCTGCCGTGCGAGCCGGGATTGCCCGGATCACACTGGTCGGGCCGATGGCAGACGTGCTGGCTCAACTGGCCGACGCTGGCGTCGCGGCTGGTGCCAACATCGCAGTGGAAGATCCGCTAACTTCGGCCCTCACGGGAGAATTCGCCCAAACCTATTTTGATCTGCGCAAACACAAAGGCGTCAGCAAAGACATCGCCGCCGCCCAAGCGCGTGATCCATTGGTATTTGCCGCCATGATGGTGCGCAATGGCCATGCGGATGGCACTGTTGGCGGGGCGGTTGCGACCACGTCCGAAACCGTGCGCGCCGCGCTGCAGATCATCGGCAAAGCCAAAGATGCCCCCCTGGTTTCCAGCTTTTTCCTGATGGCCTTGCCAATGGGGCATCCATCAGGCCGCAGCGCAATGATTTTCGGAGATTGCGGACTTGTCATTGATCCAACCGCCGAAGAGCTTGCCGCGATCGCAGTGGCCTCGGCCGCCTCGTGCAGACAACTGCTTGGCGATGCCCCCAAGGTGGCGCTACTGTCGTTTTCAACCAAGGGCAGTGCCCGCCATCCCGCCGTCACCAAAGTCAGCGACGCGGTTGAGATCTTGAAACGAGATCATCCAAACCTCCCCGCCGACGGTGAATTGCAGTTCGACGCCGCTTTTGTTCCGGAGGTCGGCGCAACCAAAGCGCCGGGATCTTCCGTCGCGGGCCATGCCAACGTGATGATCTTCCCCAACCTTGATGCGGGCAATATCGGCTATAAGATCGCCCAACGCATCGGCGGTGCGGATGCCATCGGACCCGTGTTGCAAGGCCTGTCCAAACCCGCCAACGATTTGTCTCGCGGGTGCACCGCACAGGACGTTACAAACATGATTGCCGTGACCACCCTTCAGGCAACCTCTTAAGATCAAACAGGAAATTCCATGACACAAAAACAGCCCGTGATCGACCTGAGCCCGCATGTGTCAGACGAGGTCCGTAAAACCACCTGTTACATGTGCGCCTGCCGCTGTGGCATCAACGTGCATTTGAAGGACGGCAAGGTCGCCTATATCGAGGGCAACCGCGACCATCCGGTGAACCAGGGTGTTTTGTGCGCCAAAGGTTCGGCTGGCATCATGCAGCACAACGCGCCATCGCGGCTCAAATCACCGCTCAAGCGGGTTGGTCCGCGCGGGTCCGGCGAGTTCGAAGAGATCAGTTGGGACGAAGCCTACCAAATCGCCGCCGATTGGCTTGAGCCGATCCGCAAGGACAACCCCGAAAAGCTGGCGTTCTTCACCGGCCGCGATCAATCGCAATCCTTCACCAGCCTTTGGGCACAGGCCTTTGGCACGCCCAATTATGCGGCTCACGGCGGGTTCTGTTCGGTCAATATGGCCGCTGCCGGCATTTACACCATGGGCGGTGCATTTTGGGAGTTTGGCCAGCCGGATTGGGACCACACCAAACTATTCATGCTTTTCGGTGTGGCCGAAGACCATGATTCCAACCCGATCAAGATGGGTCTGGGCAAGATCAAGCAACGCGGCGCGCGCGTCATCGGTGTGAACCCGATCCGCACCGGCTACAACGCCGTTGCGGATGACTGGGTCGGTATCACGCCAGGCACCGATGGGCTGTTTATCCTGTCGATGATCCATTGCCTGATGAAAGCGGGCAAGATCGACCTGAATTATCTGGCCCAATACACCGACGCGCCGGTGTTGGTGAATGGCGATGAGAAGTCGCCCGAGTTTGGCCTTTTCCTGCGAGATAAGAATGGCAAGGAACTTGTCATCGACCGCGCCACGGGCAAGCTGACCCCCTTTGACCAACCCGGTGTCAAACCCGATCTTGCCGCAACCCACCGCGCCAAAGGAGTGACACACCGCCCGGTGTTCCACCAAATGGCCGATCAATACCTGTCTGACGATTACACCCCCGAAGCCGTGGCAGACCGCGTTGGTATCCCCGCGGGGCGCATCCGCGCCATCGCTGCAGAATTGGCCCGCGTCGCCTTTGAAGAAGCGTTCGAGCTTGATCACGAATGGACCGACTTCCGCGGTGAAAAGCATCAGACCATGACGGGCCGCCCTGTGTCCTTTCACGCGATGCGCGGGATCTCCGCTCACGCCAATGGCTTTCAAACTTGCCGCGCCTTGCATGTGCTGCAAATCCTCCTTGGCACGGTCGAAGTGCCTGGCGGTTTTCGCTTCAAGCCACCCTATCCAAAACCTGCCAAGGCACACCCTAAACCCCATGTGGGCATGACCCCCGGCGCACCGCTGAATGGTCCGCACCTTGGCTTTGTACACGGTCCCGAAGACCTCGCGCTGAAACCCGACGGCACCGCCGCCCGCATCGACAAGGCCTTCACTTGGGACAACCCAATGTCGTCCCACGGGCTGATGCATATGGTGATCTCGAACGCCCATGCCGGTGATCCCTACAAGATCGACACATTGTTCATGTACATGGCAAATATGTCGTGGAACTCCTCGATGAACACCGGCGGCGTGATGGAGATGCTGACGGACAAGGATGAAAACGGCGATTACGTGATCCCCCATATCATCTATTCCGATGCCTATTCGTCGGAGATGGTCGCCTATGCCGATCTGATCCTGCCCGATACGACATATCTAGAACGGCACGATTGTATCTCGTTGCTGGACCGCCCGATCTGCGAGGCGGACGCGGCGGCGGATGCCATTCGCTGGCCGGTGGTGGAGCCGGACCGGAATGTGAAAGGCTTCCAGTCCGCGCTTTGTGATCTGGGCGCAAAACTGGGTCTGCCCGGCTTTGTCAACGATGACGGCAGCCAGAAATACGCAGATTATGCCGACTACATCACCAACCACGAACGCCGCCCCGGCATTGGCCCCTTGGCCGGCTGGCGCATGGGCGAAAACGGCCTGCAATCGGGGCGCGGCGGCGTCAACGAAAGCCAGATCGACAATTACATCGAGAACGGCGGTTTCTTTGTCGAACACATCCCCGAGGGCGCCAACTACTACAAACCGTGGAACCGCGCCTATCAGGATTGGGCCGTGGGCATGGGCCTCTATGACGCGCCGCAACCCTATCTGTTCAACCTCTACGTCGAGCCGATGCGCAAGTTCCAACTGGCTGCAGAAGGCCACGGAGACATTCAACCACCCGACCACCTGCGCGAGCGGATCAAACACACGATGTCGCCGCTGCCGATCTGGTACGAAACCGACCAGCAGGGCAACGAAGGCTTTACCGTCAACGCCCTGACCCAACGCCCCATGGCAATGTACCACTCGTGGGGGTCGCAAAACGCTTGGCTGCGCCAGTTGCACGGCCACAACCCGCTGTACCTGCCTACCAAGCTGATGCGCCAGCATGATTTGTCTGATGGCGATTGGGCGCGGGTCTCCTCCCCCCACGGCGAAATCACCGTACCGGTGATGGAAATGGCGGCCCTCAACGACAACACGGTCTGGACCTGGAACGCCATTGGCAAACGCAAAGGCGCATGGGCGTTGGACAAAGACGCACCAGAGGCCACCAAAGGCTTTCTGCTCAACCATCTGATCCATGAATTGCTGCCGCCCAAAGGCGACGGCATGCGCTGGGCCAACTCCGACCCGATTACAGGTCAGGCCGCTTGGTTCGATCTTAAGGTCCGTATCGAAAAGGCTGAGGCGCCAAAACAATCGCGGCCTGAATATCCGCCGATCAATTCCCCCGTAGGTCAGGGTCCAGACAAGCTGGCATGGAAGGTGGGCAAATGATCCTCTCCCTTTTTGGCCTTAAATATTCCGGGGGTCCGGGGGCTGGCCCCCGGTTCGACATCCAACAGGAGCGCCGCATATGACAACCCTGCCTCAACACACCGACAAGAAACTCGGCCTCGTCATTGATCTGGACACCTGTGTCGGCTGCCACGCCTGTGTGATTTCCTGCAAAGGCTGGAACACCGAAAACTATGGCGCGCCCCTGTCTGATCAAGATCCCTATGGCGCTGATCCATCCGGCACCTTCCTCAACCGGGTGCATTCCTACGAGATCCAGCCGGCCGAGGGTCACGCCCAACTGATCCACTTCCCAAAGTCATGCCTGCACTGCGAAGACGCCCCCTGCGTCACGGTCTGCCCCACCGGCGCCAGCTACAAACGTGTCGAGGACGGCATTGTGTTGGTCAACGAAAGCGATTGTATCGGTTGCGGCCTTTGCGCCTGGGCCTGCCCATACGGCGCCCGCGAAATGGATCAGGAAGAGAAGGTGATGAAAAAATGCACCCTTTGCGTGGACCGGATCTATAATGAAAACCTGCCCGAGGTGGACCGCGTCCCGTCCTGCGTGCGCACCTGCCCTGCCGGTGCGCGGCATTTCGGTGATCTCGGCGATCCCGGCAGCGCCGTCAGCCAATTGGTTGCGGAACGCGGCGGTGTTGATCTGATGCCGGAACAGGGCACCAAACCTGTGAACAAATACCTGCCGCCCCGCCCCAAGGATGCGCTGCCCGAATTTGATGTTCTGGCGCCCTTCCTGGAACCCGTGGCGCAAGAGCCGAAAGGCTTTCTTGGCTGGCTCGACAAAACACTGGAGAAACTCTGATGCATCCGGCCCCTTCTGTTATCTTTTTCTCGACCTTCTCCGGGCTGGGCTTTGGACTGCTGTTCTGGCTTGGCCTTGGCATTCCGACCGTTACAGGCTTTTCCGCCTTTGCCTTTTTCACCATCGCCTATCTGCTGGCGGTGGGCGGGTTGATCTCCTCTACTTTCCACCTCGGTCATCCCGAACGGGCGCTCAAGGCCTTCACCCAATGGCGCAGCAGCTGGCTCAGCCGTGAAGGCTGGTGTGCGGTTCTGGCGCTGATCATCCTGGCGGTTTACGGCATTGGCCTTGTGTTCTTTGACAGCCGTTGGACCCTTTTGGGGATTATCGGGGCGGTGTTTGCCCTTGGGACAGTGTTCACCACCTCGATGATCTATGCCCAACTCAAGACAGTTCCGCGTTGGAACATGCCTCTGACCCCTGCCAATTTCCTGTCTCTGAGCATCGCGGGCGGTGCCCTTTTGGCAGGGCAGGTCACATGGGCTATTGGATTGCTGGTGGTGTCCGGCCTGATCCAGGCTGCAACTTGGATAATGGGCGACAAGGCCTTTGGCAGCTCGGGCAGCGATCTGGCCAGCGCAACCCAATTGGGTCACATCGGCACCCCTCGCGCCTTTGAGCCGCCGCACACCGGCACCAACTATCTGCTGCGGGAATTTGTGCATGTGATTGGCCGCAAGCACGCACAAAAACTGCGACTCATTGCGATTGCATTGATGGCCGTGCTGCCGGTGGTTCTGCTTTTGCTGCCGTTCAATCACCTGCTGGCGATCATCGCCGTTTTGGCCCATGTGGCCGGGGTGTTGACGGCCCGTTGGTTGTTCTTTGCCGAGGCCGAACATGTGGTTGGCCTCTACTACGGCAAACGATGACAGCCATGGAACTCAACCTGCGCCTGGCCCGTTCGGAGGAGGCTGACACGCTCACCGCTTTGGTGATGCGGTCCAAACAATCCAACGGCTATGACGATGCCTTCATGGCGGCCTGCGCGGATGAACTGCGCGTCACGCCTGCGCGCATAGAGAAGGGTAATTTCTGGGTGGCTGAAGCGCAGGGCAATCTGCGCGGCTGCGTCACCCTCGATCCGGATGCAGCCACGGGCGCTGGCACAATATCGACCTTCTTTATTGATCCGGACGCCAAAAGGCAGGGCGTGGGCCGCGCCCTTTGGCAGGTGGTCCAAGCCGCCGCAAGGGCGCAAGGCCTGTTGCTGCTCAAGCTGGACGCCGATCCGGCAGCGGTGCCATTTTACGAGGCGATGGGGTTCAAAACCGTCCGCGAGGTTCCCTCAGGCTCCATTCCCGGACGGGTTCTGCCGCAAATGGAATTGGCGCTGCTTCCAGCGGCGTAGGGCGGGGTTCACCCCGCCACCTCCGCAACCAACCCTCACGACAGTGGCAAACGCACCTCAACCACACGCGCCATTATTGACGCGCCCACGGGCAGGATTGAGGTATCCAGAACATATTCGGGATTGTGCAGCGGCGCGGTACCGCCATGACCAACCGTGCAATAGGCCCCCGGTACGACCCGCAGCATATCAGCAAAATCCTCTGACCCAGTGACAGGCGGAGCATGCGGGTCAAGGTTCTCAACCCCGACAATATCACCCGCCGCCTGCATATAGACATCCGACAGTTCGTCATCATTGATCAGAACGTCAAAGACCGACCGCAAATCAAGTGTGATCTCAACCCCATGAGCGATGGCAAAACCATCACACAAGGCCTGCATCCGCGATGCGGCCAATTCGTACATCTCATCCGCAAAGTACCGGACCGTGCCCGCCAAAGTGGCGGTCTCTGGCACCACGTTATAAGCCGATCCCGAGTGGATTTGCGTGATCGACATCACCAGAACCTCTTGCGCGGGAATATTGCGGCTGAGGATGGTTTGCATCTCGCTGGCCAGTGACGCCGCAATGATCAATGCGTCACGGGAATCGCTCGGCTTGGCCGCATGGCTGCCTTTGCCCTTTATGTGAATGTCAAAAAACGCCGCTCCGGCCATCGCTTGGCCCTTACAGATCCCCACTTTGCCGGGCTTGCCATTGGGATGGTTGTGCATCCCGAAAATCTCATCACAGGGGAATTGTTCGAACAAACCATCCGCCAGCATCTGTTTGGCCCCGCCAAGCCCCTCTTCGGCAGGCTGAAACACCACCACCGCTGTCCCGTCAAAATCCCGCGTTGCGGCCAGATGTTTGGCTGCGCCCAACAGCATCGTGGTATGGCTGTCATGCCCACAAGCATGCATCACACCGTCATTCTTTGAGGCATAGGGAAGACCCGTCGCTTCCTGTATCGGCAGCGCATCCATGTCGGCCCGAAGACCGACACGGCGATTGCCTTGCCCCTTGCCACGAATGATCCCGACAACACCCGTTTTGCCCAAACCTTCATGCACCTCGTCCACACCATAGCTGCGCAGCTTTTCCGCCACGATGCCGCTGGTGCGCACTTCGGTAAAACCAATCTCGGGATGAGCATGAAGATCGCGAAAGATGTCCTCCAGCTCGGGGACGCTGTCGGCGATGGTGGGCAAAATATTCATGAATAGGCTCCGGGTTGTTTTCAACGCATGGTGGGGCGAAGCCCAGCAAACCGCAACCCGGAACCGAAGGGCGGGGTTTACCCCGCCATTTAGCCAAAATTAATTCGTCAAACCCGCATGGCGCATCGCGTCATCGACCAGCACCTTAGTCTCATCCGACAGGGCTGTCAGTGGCAAGCGCACCTCGTCCGAGCAAAGATCAAGCTTGGACATGGCGTATTTCACGCCCACCAAACCCGGCTCTGTAAATATGGCTTTGTGCAGGGGCATCAGCCGGTCCTGAATATCAAGCGCAGCGCGATAATCGCCGGCTGCGCAGGCCGCCTGCATCTTGGCCAGCATCGCAGGTGCCACGTTCGCAGTGACCGAAATACAGCCGGTACCACCTTGGGCATTAAACCCGTGGGCCGTGGCATCTTCACCGGACAACTGGATAAAATCAGGACCGCAGGTCAGACGCTGGTCACAGACCCGCGCCAGATCACCGGTGGCGTCTTTTACACCTACAATGCGCGGCAGCTTGGCCAATTCGCCCATGGTTGCTGGCGTCATATCCACCACGGACCGGCCGGGGATATTGTAGATGATTACGGGCAAGTTGCAGCAATCATGCACCGCGGTAAAATGCGCGATCAGGCCGCGCTGGGTTGGCTTGTTGTAATAGGGCGTCACGACCAGAACCGCATCGGCGCCAACAGATTCTGCATGACGGGCCAAACGGATGCTTTCGGTGGTGTTGTTGGACCCAGCACCGGCAATGACCGGAACCCGGCCTGCGGCAGCTTTGACCACCTCTTCCACGACAATCTCATGCTCACGGTGGGTCAGGGTCGGCGATTCGCCGGTAGTGCCAACAGGGACAAGGCCATCACTGCCTTCGCCGATGTGCCACTCCACGAGTTTCTTCAAGGTCTCCAGATCCAGCTCGCCGTTGCGAAACGGCGTGACGAGGGCAGGCATAGAACCTGTAAACATGTGCACGCTCCTTTGTTGTGCTGGCCGGCAGAATTGCCGAACTTCTGAATGACCATTGGCGCGGGTGTGATTTGATTACGGTGCGCCACGGTATATGTTTCAAGGCTCTAGCCTCTGACCCATGGGAAATGCAAGCAATGACACGCATTCTGACGCTCTTCGCGCTTGTTTTTATGCTTGCTGTGCCTGCTTTGGCCGAGCGGCCCCGCCCCTTGGCCAAAGCGCTTGAGGCGATGCGCAGCGGTAATTGGGACAACGCAAGCCGGATCGCGGTCCGTGATGGGCAAATAGCCGCCGACATTATCACCTGGCATTACCTGCGTGCCGGGCGCGGCACCTACACAGAAATTGTGGATTTTCTGACCCGCCGAACCAATTGGCCCGGAGAGGCATATCTTCGCAAGCAATCCGAAGCCGTGGTTATCGGGCAAGGCGACCCAAATATCCTGAAGTTCTTCAAAGACCACCCGCCGCAAACCCCGCTGGGCGTGCTGGCCTACGCTGGGGCGCTGAGCCGCAGTGATAAAAAGGACAGGGCCGAGGCTCTGTTGATCCAAGCTTGGCAGCGCATGGACATGGATCGCCCTGCGCAAATCCTGTTCCTCGCGGAACATGCCACCTTGCTCAAGCCCCATCACAATGCGCGATTGGAGGCCTTGCTGTGGCAACGCAAACATGACGCCGCCCGCCGGATGTTTGATCTGGTGAGCACAGATAGGGTCGCCCTCGCCGAAACGCGCATCGCGCTGCAGCGGCTATCGCGTGAGGTGAACAAGTTGATAGATGCCCTGCCGCCCCAGCACGCCAACGATCCCGGCTTGCAACATGACCGTTTCGAATGGCGCATTCGCAAGGGGCTCAGCGGATCGGCTAAGGAGCTCTTGCTTGCGCAATCCACAAGCGCCAAGGCCTTGGGAAAACCATCCGCATGGGGCAATCGTCGACGTGCACTGGCCCGGTCCGAAATGCGGGCAGGCAATGGTCAACTGGCCTATCAACTGGCATCGCAACATTTCCTGACCGAAGGATCCGACTATGCCGATCTTGAATGGTTGTCCGGCTATCTGGCGTTGAGGTTCCTCAAAGACCCAGCGCGGGCGCATCAACATTTCATGAATCACGACAGCGCCGTGCAATCGCCGATTTCGCAAGGGCGTGCCGGATATTGGCAAGGCCGGGCGCTTGAGGCGATGGGAGACAAGGACGGCGCTCAAAGGGCCTATTCCGAGGGCGCGAAATACCAGACATCTTTCTACGGGTTGCTGGCCGCAGAGCGGGGCGGATTGCCGTTTGACAGCAGCCTCGCAGGCACGGAAACGCCACCCGATTGGCGGGGTGCAGCCTTCGCCAGTGACCCACGGTTCGAGGCTGGCATATTGCTACAGGCGTCGGGTGAGCTGTCACTCGGCGAACGGTTCTGGCTGCATCTTGCAGATGAACTGGATGAAGCCGGGTTGGCGCAGCTGGGCCAAGCTGGCATAGATCTGAACCAGCCGCATCTTGCGGTGATGATCGGCAAACGCGCAGCAAGACGCGGGCTTACGATTGCCGCGCCATACTACCCCCTGCATTCCCTGCTGGAACTTGACCTGCCAATGGCGCCCGAGATGAACCTCGCCATCGCCCGCCGCGAAAGTGAATTTGATCCTGTAGTGGTCAGCCACGCGGGCGCGCGAGGATTGATGCAGCTGATGCCCGCCACCGCCCGCGATGTTGCCTCTGATCTGGGCATCTCCGGCCTGCACACCACGAACCGGTTGACCGCAGATCCTGATCACAACGCCCGGCTTGGTGCCGCCTATCTGTCGCAGATGGCAGGGCGGTTTGATGGCAATGTCTCCATGGTTGCGGCGGCATACAACGCCGGGCCCAGCAGGCCGGATCGCTGGATGGCCACCTACGGCGATCCGCGCAAAGGTCAGATTGATATCGTCGATTGGGTCGAAATGATCCCGTTCCGTGAAACCCAAAACTACGTAATGCGCGTCACCGAAAGTCTGCCGATTTACCGGGCGCGGCTGGGCAAAGACCCGCTACCGATCCCGTTTTCCGAAGAATTAGTGGGCCGCACGCTTTTGCCGTTCGCGCCAAAAGGTGAATAGCCCCGCCGCCACGATCAGCCCTGCGCCAATGGCGACGTTGTTGCGGATGGTTTCCCCAAAAAAGCTGATCCCGATCAACGCAGCAAACACCAGTTGCAGATAGGCGAAGGGCTGCACCGCGCTGGCCTCCGCCACCTCGTAACAGCGGATCAAGAGCCAATGACCGGTGACCCCCGTAACACAGAGGCACCCCATGAACATCCAATCGGTTGCGGCCATCGGTTCCCAAAACCATACGCCAGCGAATGTCATGGCAATGGCCCCGGTCACACCCGTCCAAAAGAAGCTGGTGGCGGTGCTGTCACGCCGAGACACATAGCGGGTGAGCAACCCATAGACCGCGAACATCGTAGCAGACAAAAGCGGGATCACAGCCGCGGGGTCAAACACCGACATGCCCGGCTGCAAGATGATCAATACCCCGATGAAGCCCACTCCGATCGCCGCCCAGCGCCGCCAGCCGACTTTCTCTCCCAGAACCGGGCCAGAAAGCGCGGCAACCAAGAGCGGATAGCAGGTAAACACCGCATGGCTTTCCACCAGGCCAAGGATCGTAAACGCCGCCACCATAACACAAATTTCCGCTGCCAGCAGGACGCCGCGCAGAGTTTGCAGAAACGGTTGATGGGTCTTGGCCGCCGCCCGAATGCCCCCCGACCTGCGCCGTGCAATGGCAATCACAAAGGCCGCAAAGAACCAATAGCGGATCATCACGACCATCAGAACATTGTATTCGCCCGCCAAATGCTGCGACAGCCCATCCTGCACCGCGAACACAAAGGTGGTGGCTACCATCAAGGCGATGCCAAGTGGAATATTGTTGGACTGGCTCATGCTGTTTGCATCTTTGCGCGGGTCATATGGCGCTTGCGCCCGTATCCCGAAACCCGCTCAACCGCAAAGCCAGCATCGCCCAAGCCGCGCCGGACAAAGCCTGCTGCGGTGTAGGTTGCGGCTGTTCCATACGGTTTCGTATGTATACCCACAGCCACCATCAGATCTGCTGACCACAGTTCGGGATTCTTGGCCGGTGAAAACCCGTCCAAGAACCACGCATCGGCCATCCCATCCCAGCGTGGAAGTGTTTCACGTGCGTCCCCCACGATGACCTGCGCCCGCACACCCGGCAGGTCAATCACGCCGCCCTGCCCGGTCCAGGCCGCGGTCAACAAATCGCGTTTACCGCCAAACTCGGGAAAGGCAGCATGGGCCCGCGCCATATCTTCCGGCGACATCGGAAACGCCTCAAAACTCGTAAAGCGCAACTGCCCCTCAACGCCGCTGGATGCAAAAGCATCCCAAGCCACCAGCAGATTCAGCCCGGTGCCAAAACCAAGCTCGGCAATCTGGAAGCCGTCCACGAACCGCTCCGGCAGGTCATTGCCTGCCAAAAACACATGCTCTGTCTCGGCCACACCATTCTCAAGGCTGAAGAACGGATCATCAAAGCGGGTCGAAACCGGCACCTCGCCATCGCGCCAAAGGATCTGATCTGTCTGGTTCTGCACGGCAACACCAAGTAAGGGAAGGACAACGCGCCGACACTGCGCAAAGGAACGGAGCTTGGCAATGGTCGAAATTACGGTGCGCGGGGCGGGAATTTTTGGCCTCTCGGTGGCATGGGCCTGCGTACAGCGCGGCGCCAAGGTCTGTGTGGTTGATCCCAACGGCCCCGCTTCGGGCAGCAGCGGCGGCTTGGTTGGTGCTTTGGCGCCGCATGTGCCGGAAAACTGGAACTCCAAGAAGGCCTTCCAATTGGAAAGTCTGCTGATGGCCCCGGATTTCTGGGCAGAAGTTGAGGCCGCTGGTGGCGGGTATGCCGGATATGCACGCAGTGGCCGTTTGCAGCCGATCAATGATGAGGCCGCGCTTGCATTGGCGCAGCGACGCTCTGAAACGGCCAAGGCCCTATGGCAAGATCACGCAATTTGGGAGGTGATACCGGCCCCTGACACCGATTGGATGCCACAAACCCCATCGGGCCTGCTGATCCGTGACACGCTCAGCGCCTTGGCGCACCCCCGAAAGGCCTGCGATGCCTTGGTGAAAGCGCTCACCGCAAAAGGGGTTGAGATCACCGCAGATGCGCCTGATCGGAGGCAGGTACTATGGGCCACCGGAGTGGCGGGCCTGCTGGAAATGACCGAAAACCATCACCGCAGTGTCGGCAATGGGGTCAAGGGTCAGGCGGCACTGATGCGCTATGATGCGCGGGGGTTGCCACAGCTGTTTGCGGGCGGCGTGCATGTCATTCCGCACCATGATGGCACAGTCGCGATTGGCTCCACTTCAGAGCGGGAGTATGTCACACCCAATCAAACCGATGCGCAGCTTGATGGGGTGATTGAAGCAGCACGGGCGGCCGTCCCCGCCTTGCGTGATGCCCCGGTGCTGGAACGTTGGGCCGGTGTCCGCCCCCGTGCCCGCAGCCGTGCGCCGATGCTCGGGGCTTGGCCAGACCGCCCCGGTCATTTTATCGCCAATGGTGGCTTCAAAATCGGCTTTGGCATGGCCCCGAAGGTGGCGCAGGTTATGGCCGATCTCATGTTGGACGGGCGCGACACCATACCGGATGGGTTCCGTGTTGAGGATAACCTTTAAGGCAAATCACTAGGCACGGGCCTGCATACATTGCCGTCCGTCCGGCCCGCGCACCCAGAGATCGCGCCCCTTGCGGCAAAACTCAGCCTCTTCAAAATGCATCAGCGGGGCTGTTGCCCGAAACTGAAACGTGGTCAGCGGGCCAAGTTCGGCTTCGGCCAGCAACATCAGTTTTTGCGCCAAGAGCGGCCCGTGAACGACCAATCCGTCATAGCCTTCGACCTCGCGGGCATAGTCCAGATCATAGTGGATGCGGTGCCCGTTGAACGTCAGCGCCGAATAGCGAAACAGCAGAGTTGAGGAGAACGAGGCCGCGATACGGCTTTCCTCATCAATCCGGGCGACAGGCGGCGCAGGTTTGATCGCATCTGGCGCGGGATCTTCTCGGTAGACCAGATCCTGCCATTCGGTGAGGCACAAAACGCCATTTTGATGAATGTCGTGGCGCATCGTAACAAAGGCAAGCGGCCCAGTGCGCCCCTCCTTGTTGGCCGCGCTTTCGCACTGCGACGTTTTCACCGCCTCAGCGCCGGTGCGCAAAGGCGCATGAAACTGCAACCTTCCCCCGGCCCACATGCGTCGCGGTAACCCCATATCAGGGATCAGCCCGCCAACCTGCGGATGACCATCGCGGCCAAGTCCACCGGGCGGTTGCGGATCCCAAAAATACAGTTGGTGAAAAAACGGAGGCAATGCATCGCCTGCACCGATGGTCGGCCCTTGCCCCAGCGCCACCTGCATCGCGGCGGCGCGGGCGCTGTCCATGACATCGCTTTGACTTGTCTGTTTGGGCTGTGCAGGATTCATGCCATTGGTCTAGCGAAGGAAACTCAATGCTGCAATCCGAACCCAAATTCACCTTGGATGCACTCGATCATCTGGTTCTGACAGTGGCCAGTATTCCGACAACCGTCGCCTTTTACCAAGACGTGCTGGGCATGCGGGCGGAGAGGTTTGAAACCGCTACAGGCGAGGTTCGGCAGGCGCTGAAATTCGGTATTTCAAAAATCAACCTGCATCAACACGGTCAAGAATTTGAACCCAAGGCGTTTTGCCCCACCCCCGGCAGCGCCGATTTGTGTTTCCTGACACGGACCCCGATCCAGAACTGGCAACAGCATTTGGCCGCGCAGGGCGTCACCATTGAAGACGGCCCTGTCGCACGCACCGGTGCAGCAGGGCCGATTTTGTCGATCTACATCCGTGACCCCGACCAGAACCTGATCGAGATTTCAGAGCAGCAAGGCTAGATCAAGCCTCGCAGGCTTTGCATCAGGGCAGTCAGATCCTTGGTGTACATTTCGCCGATCAGTTGGCCATTTTCATCAAATGCGTTGGAGGAATCCGCGAGATGGATCTCTGGCCCTTGCAGGATCATCGGGCGGAACGGCACCATAAAGCCGCGCAAGACCATCTGCGCCCGCACACCACCGGCCCGGCCTGCCGCTGCAGACATTACGGCAACAGGTTTGCCGTTCCACGGGTTGCCTTCTGTGCGGCTGATCCAGTCCAGCGCGTTTTTCAGAACGCCAGAGGGACCGGAGTTATATTCCGGGGTAGAGAGGATCACCGCATCCGCTGCCGCGATCTGATCTGCCACCTTTTGTACCGCAGCCGGCACACCTGTGCTTGCCTCATCATCCCCGTCATACAGCGGGAAGTTGATGTCAGCCAATTCGTATTCACTGTTACCGAACAGCCGCGCTGCTTCGGTCAGCAATTTGGTATTTGTCGCCTCGCGGCGCAAAGAGCCGGAGATGCCAAGCAACTTGGGGGAGGTCATATTTAACATTCCATTTTGTTTTCTCTGTGCTCTTTATCTCGTTCTTTCGCGCGAAAATGCAAGAAGCCCCCGCGATATGCAGGGGCTTTGTGCGTTTTTGCAGAGGTACACCAGATCAAGCGTTGGGCAGGATCACGATCTCAACCCGGCGGTTTTGCGCTTTGCCTGCCGGGGTCAGGTTGCTTGCGATCGGCTGGCTTTCGCCGCGACCAAAGGCCTGCACACGGCTGGTCGGCACCCCATTGCTATAAAGTACATTGGCCACAGCATAGGCACGCCCTTCGGAAAGCTGCTGATTATAAGCCGCGTCGCCGTCGCTGTCTGTGTGCCCGATCACCTGAACCGTGGAGTTTGGATAAGACTGCAGGCTATTTGCCAGGGTCCGCAGATCGCCCATCAGCCCCGGCTGCACGGTCGTACTGTCCACGGCAAAGAGAATATCCTGCGGCAATGTCACGATCAAACGGTCACCGGTGTTGGTGATCACCACGTCATTGCCCATTTGCTGGCGCAGCTCGGCCTCTTGCCGGTCCAGCGCATAGCCAACACCAGCACCCAAGGCGCCACCGATCAACGCCCCCTTCAAGGCGCCATCGCCACGGTTGCCGTCGCCTTTGGACAGCGCACCCAGAAGGGCACCTGCGCCTGCGCCAATCAATGCGCCGTTCTTGGTCTTTTGGTTGGGATCACCCGGTTGCGCACCGATCCGGCCCGGATCAGTACATGCGGAAAGCGCCAATGCGCCGGCCAAAACGCTGGCCAATGTGAGCTTGGAAGAAATCATACTACTGCCTTCATGTTGCTGGCCCCGTTCGGGCAGGGCATCTTGATATGTGGCAATATATAACGGCGATGAGCGGAAAAAAGTCAGGGGGAAAAATAAGTCGGCGCAAACCCGCGCATCGGATCACGCTTCTGCACGGGCCGCTTCGAATGCCAGCATCGCGCGTTTGACGGGCAAGCCCCAGTGATAACCGCCAAGCGCCCCGGACTTTCGCAATGCCCGGTGGCAGGGGATCAGCCAGGACACAGGATTACGACCCACCGCTGTGCCCACGGCCCGCACGGCACGCGGATTGCCGATCGATTCGGCAATGTCTGAATAGGTCGTCACCTCCCCGGATGGAATGGTCAGCAATGCCTCCCATACCTTGATCTGGAACGGCGCACCGATCAGGAACAAGGGCGCCTTGTCCAGCCCGCCGTCCTTTGCGCCAAATGCGGTCAGCACCCAGGGGCGCAGCATCATCGGGTCTTCGACGTAGGTCGCATTGGGCCAGCGCAAAGTCAGATCCTGCATTGCAGCTTGCTCTCCCATTTCGGAGGCCAAGGCCAAACCGCAGATACCCTTTTCCGTACCCATCACCAAAGCCAGTCCAAAGGGACTGTCGAACCAACCCCAATAGATCGTCAGCCCCGCGCCTTTGCGGGCAAACTCCCCCGGGCTCATCGATTCCCAACGCAGGAACAAGTCATGCAGCCGCCCGGTGCCGGACAGCCCAACCTCATGCGCGGCCTGCAATGTCGTGGCATTGCTGCGCAGCATCTGCTTGGCCTGTCCAAGCATCAGATACTGCTGATACCGTTTCGGCGACACGCCGACCCAGCGGGAGAAGATACGTTGAAAATGCGCAGGCGACATGCCCATTTTTTGCGCAAGCTGGTCAAGAGGCATCATGTCTTCGGAGGCATCAATCAGGTCAATGGCGCGGCGCATGACCTGAAAATGATAACCGTCATCAGTGGCGGCAGTGGGAATAGGCGTGATCTGTGTCATGCTGCCAATCTAGGCAGACAGACCGCCCCAAGCGACCCGAAACTTGCGCCTTCGCCACAGAGGCGCGGCCAAGACTTGCCCCCCGGCCCCATTCCGCGCATACCGATGGAATGGCAAAACAGCTTGATTATCATACCATCCGCGAGATTTTCACCCGCTTTCAGGACGCTGACCCAGAACCCAAGGGTGAGCTGGAGCATGTGAATGTCTATACACTTGTTGTGGCCGTGGCGCTTTCGGCGCAGGCGACCGATGCTGGCGTCAACAAGGCCACCCGTGCCCTGTTTCAAATCGCCGATACACCGCAGAAAATGCTGGATCTGGGCCTTGAGGGGCTGACCGAACATATCAAGACGATTGGCTTGTTCCGTCAAAAGGCCAAGAACGTCATGAAACTTAGCCAGATTCTCGTGGATGACTATGGCGGCGAGGTGCCAAACAGCCGCGCGGCGCTGCAATCCCTGCCCGGCGTGGGGCGCAAGACCGCCAATGTGGTGCTCAACATGTGGTGGCGCCAACCGGCACAAGCCGTTGATACCCATATCTTCCGCGTCGGAAACCGCACTGGCATTGCGCCGGGCAAAACGGTAGACGCCGTCGAGCGTGCGATTGAAGACAACATTCCGGCTGATTTCCAGCTGCACGCGCATCACTGGCTCATCCTGCATGGCCGTTACCACTGCAAGGCCCGCAAACCGCAATGCCGTACCTGTATCATCCGTGACCTTTGCCAATTTGAGGACAAAACTGAATGAAGACCTACGAACTTGTTGGCATCGGGAATGCCGTTGTTGATGTGATCACCCAGACCGACGACAGCTTTCTGGGGCATATGGGCATCGAAAAAGGCATCATGCAGCTGATCGAACAGGAACGCGCCGAAGTCCTTTATGCCGCGATGAACGAACGGGTGCAGACGCCGGGCGGCGCTGTGGCCAATACAATTGCAGGCGCAGGTGCGCTTGGCATGCAAACCGCCTTTATCGGGCGGGTGCGGGACGATGCGCTGGGTCATTTTTATGCGGATGCGATGACGGATCACGGCATCGACTTTGTGAATCCGCCGGTTGCGAATGGCGATACGCCAACCTCTCGCTGCATGATCTTTGTCACACCGGACGGGGAACGGTCGCTGAACACTTATCTTGGTATTTCTACAGGCCTCAATTCGGACGATGTGCCAACCGACGTGTCCGGCAATGCCAAGCTGATGTTTCTTGAAGGTTATCTGTTTGACCACGACGCCGGAAAAACCGCATTCCGCGAGGCCGCACGCGCCACCAAGGCGGGTGGCGGCAAGGCGGGCATCGCCATCTCCGATCCCTTTTGCGTGGAACGTCACCGCGATGATTTCCTGTCCCTGATCAAGAACGATCTGGACTATGTGATCGGCAACGAGGCCGAGATGCGGTCGCTGTTTGAAACCGATGACACCGAGCTGGCCCTGTCCAAAACCGCCGACATGTGCCCCATCGTGGTGTGCACCCGGTCCGGCGATGGCGTCAGCCTGATCCGCGATGGCGAACGGGTGGATGTGCCTGTGCAATCCGTGACCCCGGTCGACGCCACCGGCGCAGGCGATCAATTTGCCGCCGGCTTCCTGTTTGGCCTGTCCCGCGGCTGCGAGCTGGAAGTCTGCGGCCGGATGGGCAATCTGTGCGCAGGCGAAGTGATCAGCCATATCGGCCCACGCCCACAGCAAGACATGCTGGCCGCCTTCCGCGCCGAAGGGTTGATCGACACATGATTGAGGACGGACTCTACGATATTCCACCGGGCAAGGTGGCAGCGGTCATGACGCATCTGGAAATGCTGACCCCTGCGCCTGAACGCCCTGTGCCTGCGCCGAAGGGCGTCACCTTTGAACAGATCAAACCTGACCTGGACCGGTATCGTGATCTGTTCAAACGGGTCGGCAGCTTTGATTGGCTCTGGCATGGACGGCTCAAGATGAAAGAGGCCGATCTGAACGCGATCCTTAACGATCCGAAGGTCGCCTTTTACACTCTCAGCAAAAATGGCAAAGACGAAGCCTTGCTGGAGCTGGATTTTCGCCAAGACGGCGCATGCGAACTGGCCTATTTTGGGCTGACTGCCAACCTCATCGGCAGTGGCGCAGGCCGGTTCTTGATGAACAAAGCGATCTCGCTCGCTTGGGCGCAAGACATCTCCCGCTTTCATGTCCACACCTGTACAATGGACAGCCCACAAGCCCTGCCGTTCTATATCCGCAGCGGGTTTATTCCCTGTGATCTGAAGGTCGAGATTGGCGATGATCCCCGTTTGGACGGAACCCTGCCACGCAGTGCTGCCACACATGTCCCGATATTCGACTAGTCCAGCAGGCAGCTTTCACCGCGAAAACACTGCTGGATCGTGTTGATCTGATCCTCGCTGGGGTTGGGGTAAACAAAGCCGCCGCATGGGTCGATTGTCATCGTGTAGCGGCCATCGGCCTTTTCGACAAAGGCCAGCACGTCCGTGCCATCCACAGCACCTCCGCACCACGGGCCAAAGCAAAGCACCTCAAGCGTTATCTCGCGATCAAAGTGATGGATGAACCCCGCCATCGACAATGAAGTGCCAGTGATCCGGGCCGGTAGCTTTGTCTGTTTCGGCGGTGCGGGGTCCGTCATGCCCTTCGGCAATGCACCCTCATCAAAAGACAGCCGACCACGTACAACGACATAGGTCTCGGGCGCGGCGCTGGCAGCGTGGAACCCGCGCGCAACGGAAGGTTCAGCACAAGACAGCGCAAGCGCAGGCAAAGGGGCGCAGATCGCAACGAGATATGCCAGAAGGCGGATCACAGATGCGGCTCGAACTCGGACAGAACTGTTTCATACACCGCGCGCTTGAACGGCACGATTTGCGGCACCAGATCGGCGGTCGGCAGCCAGCGCCACTTCGAAAATTCTGGGTGCTCTGTTTCGATATTCACCTGATCGTCACGGCCTTCAAACCGCATCAGGAACCATTTCTGTTCCTGCCCCCGAAACCGGCCTTTCCAGATATGGGGCACAATGTCGTGTGGCAAATCATAGGGCACCCAGCCAGCGGTTTCCGCCACCACCTGCACCAAATCGCGCGAGACACCCGTTTCTTCTTCCAACTCACGCAGCGCCGCCTCACGGGGGTCTTCGCCCTTTTCCACACCGCCCTGCGGCATTTGCCATGCGTCCTGATCACGGTCCTTGCGCTGTCCGACAAAGGCGGCACCATCGGCATTGATCAACATCACCCCCACACAGGGGCGATAGGGAAGTTTGGCAATTTCATCTGGCGTCATTGCAGGGGTTTCTCCATCTCGGCACGGTCGAGCGTTTCGCCATGCCGCGCCACGCTTTCATGCCGGATAACATGAAAGCCAACCGCCAGAAAGGCGGGCTGCGCCATCAGGCTGGCATGGGTCCAAAGCCGCTGATGCCCTTGGACCAGCGCCGCTGCCTCCAAATGATCGTAAAGCCGCCGAAACAGCCCCCGACCCTGTGCATCGCCCCGAACAAAGGCCATATCGACGTATCCGTCCTTTCGCAGGGTCAAAAAGGCGAGCGCGTTGCCGTCCTCTTCGGCCAGCCAAACATCCTGCTCGGCCAACCGTTCAGCCCATTTGGCACCGCTGTTCGGTGAGGATTGCCATGCCGCGCGTTGCGCTGCGGTGTATCTGCTGGCGCCACTATGGATCGCATCGTACATCACCTGGCCCAGTGCGTCGGCATCCTGCGACTGTGCAAGCCGTATTTTCAGTTCTGTCATTCTACCTTGCCTCTGATCCTTCCTTGGCGTCCAATCGGGAAAGGTGACGCCGCGTTGCGCGTGACTTAGCGCATCACATCAGGTGTTGTCACCGGCAACCAGCGTCCTGCCAGAGAGGCCCGAACATGTCCAATTACCCCCATATGCTTGCCCCCCTTGATCTGGGCTTTACCACGCTCAAGAACCGTGTCCTGATGGGATCAATGCACACCGGTCTGGAAGAAACGAAAGACTGGAACCGTGTTGCCGAATTCTACGCGACCCGTGCGCGAGGGGATGTCGGGCTGATGGTCACAGGCGGGATCGGCCCCAACCCCGAAGGATCGGTGGCGCATGGCGCGGCGATGATGGTCAGCCAGCAAGACGTGGACAACCACAGCATCGTCACCAGCCGCGTGCATGAGGCCGGCGGCAAGATTGCAATGCAGATCCTGCATGCAGGCCGCTATGCGTTTTCGCCCGATTGTGTTGCCCCCTCCGCGATCAAATCGCCAATCTCTATGTTCGCCCCCAAGGAACTGGACGCAGAAGGCATCGAAAAACAGATCAGTGATATCGTCGCCTGTGCCGCCCGCGCCAAGCAGGCCGGTTATGACGGGGTCGAGATTATGGGCTCCGAAGGGTATTTCATCAACCAGTTCCTTGTTACCCACACCAACAAGCGCACCGACGAATGGGGCGGCTCCTACGAGAACCGCATGCGCCTGCCTATCGAGATCGTTCGCCGCACCCGCGAGGCGGTGGGCGAGGATTTCATCCTGATCTACCGCCTGTCGATGATAGATCTGATCCCCAACGGCTCCACTTATGAAGAGGTCGTGCAACTGGCGCAGGAAATCGAAAAGGCAGGTGCCACGATCATCAACACCGGCATTGGCTGGCACGAGGCGCGTATTCCCACCATCGCCACCTCGGTCCCGCGTGCGGCCTTTGCCTGGGTCACCAAGAAATTGATGGGCAAGGTCGGTATTCCTCTGATCACCTCCAACCGCATCAACACACCCGAGGTGGCCGAAGAGGTGCTCGCCGATGGCTGTGCCGATATGGTGTCGCTGGCGCGGCCAATGCTTGCCGACCCTGACTTTGTCGCCAAGGCAATGGCAGGGAAATCCGGCCATATCGCCCCATGTATCGCCTGCAATCAGGCCTGTCTGGATCACACCTTTGGCGGCAAAATCTCAAGCTGTCTGGTCAATCCGCAAGCCTGCTACGAGACCGAGTTGACCCTTGATCCAGTGAGCGCGGCCAAAAGCATCGCCATTGTGGGCGCGGGTCCTGCGGGCTTGTCCACCGCCATTGCTGCGGCACAACGGGGGCATAAAGTTACAGTCTTTGATCGGGCCAGCGAAATTGGCGGACAGTTGAACCTGGCCAAACAAGTCGCGGGCAAAGAGGAATTCTGGGGTTTTGTGGATTGGTACCGCACCATGGTCGCCGATCTGAAGATTGACGTGAAACTGAACAACGAAGTTTCCGCGAACGATCTGGACGGCTTTGACGAGGTTGTCATCGCAACCGGCGTTATTCCCCGCGATCCGCAGATCCCCGGCCAGAATGGCGACAACGTCGTGTCCTACATTGATGTGCTGAACGGCAGCGCCAAGGTTGGCCAGAAGGTCGCCGTGATCGGTGCTGGCGGTATCGGCTTTGACGTGTCCGAACATCTGGCACATGACGGAGAAAGCACAACACTGAACCTGCCGGAATGGATGCGCGAATGGGGCGTCGCCGATCCCGCTGAACATCGCAGCGGACTGGCCCCCGAAGGTCCGCAACCCCATCCTGCCGCGCGGGAGATCACCATGCTACAGCGCAAGACCAGTAAGCTGGGCAAAGGGCTGGGCAAGACAACGGGTTGGATACATCGCGCCTCACTGACCATGAAAGAGGTCAAGATGATCGCGGGTGTGAACTACGAAAAAATCGACGACAGCGGTCTGCACATCAGCTTTGGCGAGGCCCGCGAAAATCCGACGCTTGTCGAGGCCGACACGATAGTCCTGTGTGCCGGGCAACTGTCAGACCGCAGCCTTGCAGACGCGCTTGAGGCGACAGGCAAGATCTGCCATGTGATCGGCGGCGCCGATGTTGCGGCGGAACTGGACGCCAAACGCGCCATTGATCAAGGCACCCGGCTGGCGGCCACGCTTTGACCAGATGACAATCGGTGGCGGGCCTAATCCCCGCCACCGCCATTGCAAGCATCCCGCTTCCCTTGCAAGGTAGATGCATGGCTATTTGCGTCTTTGATATCTATCCCGATGGGACCACCAAACCGGCAGATGATACTGCGCTGACGGGGGATGGCACCTATCGTTGGTGGCATTTTGATCTGAATGATCCGGCGCTGACCGAATGGTTGCCCGAACATTTGCCTGCCATTCCTGCCGGCGCCTTGATCCAGCCAGAAACCCGCCCCCGATGCGATGCCTATGAAAACGGTCTGATGTTGAACCTGCGGGGCATCAACCTGAACGCGGGGCAACCGGCCGATCAGATGGTATCGGTGCGGATGTGGGTCGATGATGATGTGGTCATCACGGTGCGCATGCGCAAAGTCTTTGCCCTGGAGGATATCCGCCAAGGTATCGAAGCAGGTGCCGCGCCCGCAACACCGGCCGCTTTTGTCGAGGCCTTGGTGTCACGCCTGACCACGCGCGTACAGGAAGAGGTAATGGAGATTGCCAAACTGGCCGAGTATTACGAAGCGGATCTAGATGACGACACCACGCCGCCGCCCAAAGACCTACCCGCCACGCGGCGGCGTGTGATCCGCTTGCGCCGCTATCTGGAGCCGCAGCGCACCGCATTGACCAAGCTGGCGGCAGTTGATCTGCCTTTGATGCCCGAACCTGACGGTCTGCGCCTGCGCGAACTTGCGAACCGCACCACACTGGCGGTTGAGGAACTCGATGCGCTGCGCGACCGGCTTTTGACGGTGCAAGACGATCACGATCTCTTTGTCGCCCGCACGCAGGCCCGGCATGGGTACCGGTTGTCTGTGGCTGCGGGGGTGTTCTTGCCGCTTGGGTTTCTGACCGGGCTGTTTGGCGTCAACATCGGCGGCATGCCGGGGCTGGACAACCCGATGGCCTTTGCCTGGCTATGCCTCTCGATGGCTGCACTTGCCCTCGTGATGCTGCTGATTCTCAAACTTACCAGATGGCTTTGACTCCGGGTGAGAAACAGCTGTTTCCATGTTTCCATGCCATGAACGATCCCGCAATTACCACGCAACTGTCCCACCCCTGCCCCGTTCCTGCCTGAATTGCGCGTCATACCTTTTCCTTGAAACAAGTATTTTGAAGGAAGCCCAAATGGACCGCCTCACAGAAATGGAAGCTTTTGCCACCGTGGTGGATCAGGGTGGCTTTACCGATGCCGCCAAGAAGATGGGGATATCCAAATCCGCCGTCTCAAAACACGTCTCATCGCTTGAGGCACGCCTTGGCGCGCGGCTTCTGAACCGGACAACCCGGCGGGTCTCGCCCACTGAAATTGGCCTTGCCTATTATGACCGCGCCCGCCGCGTTCTGAACGATGCCGGCGAAGCGGATGCATTGGTCACATCCATGCAATCGGCACCTTCGGGGCTGCTGCGCATTTCGGTGGCCACGGATTTTGGGGTCAACCACCTGTCACCGGCGCTGTCGGAATTCCTCAGCGATTTCCCGGACATTACGGTGAACATGGTGCTGAACAACCGCTATGTTGAGCTGATCAGCGAAGGCTTTGACATGGCCGTCCGCATCGGTGAGCTGGAAGACAGCACCTTGCGGGCCCGCAAGCTGACGGAAACCACCAAACGCATGATCGCCAGCCCAAAGTATTTTGAAGAATACGGCCGGCCCGAAAAGATCGACGATCTGAATGATCACAAGCTGCTGCATTACTCCAACCAATCGTCGGGAAATGTCTGGAAACTGACCGCCCCATCTGGCGAGAAACGCCAGGTGCGCACCGCGGGCTGGCTGTCTGTGAACGACGGGCAGAGCCTCTTGAACGCGGCGATCTCGGGTCTCGGCATCGCCTATTTGCCAAGCTTCCTTTACTCCGACGCGATGGCGCAAGGTCTGGTCGAGGACGCAATCCCCGATCTGCCAATGGAAACCCAAGGCATCTACGCGGTCTACCCACCCGGCCGGTTTACCCAGCCCAAGGTCCGCGCCTTTATCGATTTTCTGGTCCATGCCTTTGCCGAAAAAGGCCCAAGCGACTGGTAACGAAACACCAATCCCCTCGGTGAAACTTCGCCCGGCATCCATCCACTGGTTGCCGGGCCTTTTTGTCTGCTCAATTGGGCGCAGGCAGCAGCACCGCCTCGACACGGCGATTGTGGGTGCGCCCCGCTTCGGTCCGGTTTGTGGCGATGGGGGAAAGATAACCGACGGCCTCCGCCTCCAGCCGTGAGGGAGAGATGCTGTGCACGTCGATCAGCCGCTGCCGCACCGATTGTGCCCGTTCCCGTGAGATATTGATGTTGGCCTGCAATCCACCAACAGAATCCGTATGTCCCACCAGTGCCAGCCTGAGATCCGGTTGATCGCGCATCAATTCTGCCAAGGCCTGCAGGCTTGCGAACGGCCCTTGCCCCAATGACGTTGTCCCGGTGTCAAAATCGAGATCTGACAAAACGGCATGACCCGCGTTCAGCAGGGCAGAGGCCAGATCCCCTTGAGCAGTTGGACGAGAAGGTCCAGCCTCTCCTACGGGTACAGGCACCTCGGCCTTGGCCGTGACGCTTGTGGTCCGCTCTGCCAAAGCGCCCGCTTGAATAATCTGGATATAGGCAGATGTGGCAGACGTGCTGCTGAGAACGGTCACAACTTCCTGCACCGTGCCATTTGTTTTGCGTACCGCCGTGACAAAGTGAAATGCCCTGATGTTCACATACATATTTGGTCCGGGCAGGGTTTCTGTGGCGAACCGGAAATCGAACCCGCCGCATGCGGCGCTGGCACAATCCAGCAGTATTTCAAATCCGGCATCGACAAGCTGTCTGCGCAGCGGGACAATCACCTGCAATGGCGTCAACCCAGGTGAGCCAAGCCGCCAGGCACCGCGCCGCACATCACCTTCGACCGACAGCACAGGCACCTTTCCGGCCTCAAACACCCCAATGGGGGCGGCGTAAAGATCGGGTGATGTATTGCGCTCAACCGTGGGGCGGGCGTTGACGGGCAAGGCCAGATCAAGCGCAAGCACCGGCCCGGCCATCAATGCCGCACAAAACGCGGCACCGATAAGACAGGCAAAGCGCCGCGTCATCGCGCCTGCGCGTGGTATTCTTCGTTGGGGCGCATATCCGACGCGCTTGCCACGCGGTTGGTCATGTTAAAGAACGCCGCAACGCTGGCGATGTCCCAAATGTCCCGATCGGAAAAACCGGCATCGCGCAGGGCTTGACGGTCTGTCTCAACCACATTGGCGCTCTCCTTGGTAAGCTTGACCGCGAAGTCCAGCATCGCACGCTGTTTGTCCGTGACCTTGGCCACCTTGTAATTCATCACCAGCGCCTCGCCCAATTGCGGATCACCCGACAATTCACGCACCGCAGCCCCATGCGCCACAAGGCAGTAGTAGCATTTGTTGACCGAAGACACCGCCACCGCGATCATCTCCCGCTCCAGCTTGGACAGTTCAGAGGCCCCCAGCATCAAATCGTTGTACATCGCGGTAAAGCTGTTCAGCTTTTCAATATCAAAGGCATAGGCCCGAAGGACATTCGGAATCATGCCCAGCTTTTCCTGACACACATCGAAATATTTCTGCGTGGCCTCGGGCAATGGATCAACCATCGGCAGGTCAAGGGCGGTCGGCATGGTATCGGCCATCTGCGGTATCTCCTCAGGCAGGGTGTTGGCGGTAATGATAACCGCCTGCCGGGGCAAAGCCCAGTGCGCGATATAGCGCATTGGCCCCTTCATTCTGCTTGACGCAAAGCACCGCCAGATGGCTTGCCCCCTGTTCCTGACCCCAGAACGCCGCCTTGCGCATCATCCAGTCGGCAACACCCTGACGGCGCTGTTCGGGGCGCACCTCGACAGCATGGACCATGCAGATCCCGTCATGGACGGCGGCAAAAGCCACACCGCCGGGCATCTCGTTCCAGCGCGAAAAAATACCGGTTTTGACCTTAGCCCGCGCCATCACATCCAGACGCGCCGGACCAATCCCGCCCGCGGCCCAGATTTCGGTCATGATCGCCAGGGGTTCCCAGACGGCAAAGGCGGTCACGCGCGGGATCGGCTTGTCCGTCAGTCGCTCGATCGGGAGCGTATAGATTGTGACCGGATCAACGACGTCATATCCTTTGCCAGCCAACAACCCGTCCAGCCGGTCCTCATCCTCACGCAACATGAAAAGCGGGGTCTGGCCAATGCTTCGCATCGCATCCTCTGCCGCTTCGATGTCCGCCTCTGTCACCGGACCGTTGGCCGTGGCTGCTGACACACGTTTGCCGCCCCCCTTGCCCTCGCGCAAGGTCCATGGACCTTGGTTCCAGACCCTTGCCGCAGGCCAGGTCTCGTCGCTGGCCCTGAACAATTGTTCCGTTGTCGGTGTCATCTAAATATCGCCTCAAGCTCGGCAATGGCCGCATCCACCGCATCCGGATCATTGCCGCGGATCACCACATGTGCACCATATTTGCCGTCTTTCTGAAACGGGTAAGATCCCATGGACAGCAACGGGAATTTCTCTGCCAGCTCACCCAAAGGTCCGGCAATATCCCCTTCGCCCCGGTCCACACGCAGTGTCTTGCTGATCAAGGGTGCACCGCCTGTCAATGTGGGCAGAACTGATTGCACCATCGCCTGAAACACCGAAGGGACACCAGCCATCACATGCACATTTTCAAGCTTGAACCCCGGCGCGGCCGAAACCGGATTTTCGATCAACTCCGCCCCGTCGGGGATACGCGCCATGCGCAGCCGCGCAGAGTTCAGCTCGGTTCCGGATTTGGCGTAATGTTCCGCCAGGATGGCCCGCGCGTCATCCCGCACATCAATCGCGCGATCAAAAGCCGCCGCAATGCAATCCGCGGTGATGTCATCGTGGGTTGGGCCGATACCGCCAGAGGTAAAGACATAGTCATGCGCATTGGACAGCGCCTGCACCGCTGCGATGATGGTCCCGCGCTCGTCCCCGACCACACGCACTTCTTTGAGGTCGATGCCGGCGTTGGTCAGTTCTCCTGCCAGATGATACATGTTTGAATCGCGGGTGCGGCCAGACAGAATTTCATCTCCGATCACCAGCATCGCGGCTGTTGGGTTGGTCATGGGCAAGTTCCTTGAGCATGTGCTCTTGTCGGTATAGGCCCGCATACATGCGCTTTCAAACCGATCTTGTCCCCGCCCGCCTGATCCGCCGTTACAAAAGGTTTCTGGCCGATTGTACCTTGGAGGAATCGGGGGCCGAGGTAACGGCCCATTGTGCCAATCCCGGCTCCATGATGGGTCTGGCCGAACCCGGAAGCCGCATCTGGCTTGAGCCCAACGATGATCCCAAGAAAAAGCTGAAATTCGGTTGGCGCCTTGTAGATCATGAAAACGGCCATTTCACCGGCGTCGATACCGCATTGCCGAACCGCGCAGTGCGGGCCGCTTTGCAAGGCGGGCAGATCGCAGCGCTGGCGGATTACATTAACGTGCGGGCCGAAGTGAAATATGGCGAGAAATCCCGCATAGACTTTCTGCTGAGCGAAAGCGGCCTGCCCGACGCCTATGTCGAGGTCAAAAGCGTGACCCTATCGCGCCAATCGGGACTGGCGGAATTTCCTGACAGTGTCACGGCAAGGGGCACCAAACATCTGGGTGAACTGGCGCAAATGGCCCGCCAGGGGCACCGTGCGGTCCTGCTTTATCTGGTGCAACGGACCGATTGCACCCATGTCGCGATGGCAGGTGACATCGACCCCGCCTATGCCGCCGCCCATGCAGAGGCTACCGAGGCCGGGGTGGAAACCCTGTGCATCGGCACCCATATCACCCCTCAAGAGGTAACTCTTGCTGCGCCTCTGGCCCTTGGCCGCCCGGCGATGTAAGAGAGGCCGACCCTAAAAGATGGAGAAACCGGTGAACGATCAACACCGTGGCCGCCAGACGAAAGACGGCATTCGCATTTACGACCCTTCGGATTTCGCCGGCATGCATGCCGCGGGCAAACTGGCGGCGACCATTCTCGATGAGATCGCAGAACATGTGACCGTTGGCCAAACCACGGGCGAACTGGACCGAATCATCGAAGACAAGGTCAAGGCCGCAGGCGCCAAATCCGCCACCATCGGTTACAAGGGCTACAAACACGCCAGCTGTATCTCGGTCAATCACGTGGTCTGCCACGGCATTCCGGGCGACAAAAAGCTGAAAGACGGGGACATCCTGAACATCGACGTGACCGTGATCGTGGACGGCTGGTACGGTGACACCTCGCGGATGTATGTCGCGGGCAAACTGCCGCGCAAGGCCGAACGGCTGATCGAGGTGACCCACGACAGCCTGATGCGCGGGATTTCTGTTGTGAAACCGGGCAATACATTTGGTGATATCGGCCACGCGATCCAAAGCTTTGTCGAAGGTCACCGGATGAGCGTTGTGACCGATTTCTGCGGTCATGGCCTGGGCCGGGTGTTCCATTCGCCGCCCAACGTTCTGCATTACGGTCGCCCCGGCACGGGCGCGGTTTTGGAACCGGGCATGTTCTTTACCATTGAGCCGATGGTCAATCTGGGCCGTGCCGAAACCAAGACGTTGGCCGATGATTGGACCGCCGTGACACGTGACAAATCACTGTCAGCGCAATTTGAACATTCGGTGGGCGTGACCGAAGACGGGGTTGAGATTTTCACCCTGTCACCGGCCAACAAGTTTCACCCAACCTACGGTTAAGTCCCATCAGACCAGGTTTTCGGAATGCCGCGCCCATCAAAGCGCGGCATTTTGCATTTGTGGTTTTCTCGCCTCTTTAGGTAAGAAATGTTGCCATAATTATAGAATCGTGTTCATTTGCCGAAAATTGGGAGAACGTCACATGAATTGGCAGGACATTTTTGCAACCCGCATGGACCGGATGAAGGCCAGCGAGATCCGTGAATTGCTCAAGCTGCTGGATCAGCCGGACATCATTTCCTTTGCCGGCGGTATTCCCGATCCAGCGCTGTTCCCGACCGAGGCCTTTCAAAAGGCGCTTGGCAATGCGCTGTCGCCCGAGAACCAAAGCACTGCTTTGCAATATTCGGTTTCCGAAGGTTACGGCCCGCTGCGCGACTGGATTGTGGGAAAAATGACCGAGATCGGCGTGCCCTGTACCCGCGACAACGTCCTGATCACCTCCGGCTCGCAACAGGCGCTGGATTATCTGGGCAAACTGATGCTGTCCCCCAATGACACCGCCCTACTGGGTTGGCCGACCTATCTGGGCGCATTGGGAGCGTTCAACGCCTATGAGCCGCATTATGACCGGCTGATCCCCGGCGGCAACCGATCCGCCGAAGACTACGCCCAAACCGCCAAAGACAACGGCGGGCGGGTCAAATTTGCCTATATGTCCGTGGATTTTGCCAACCCGACCGGCGAAACGCTTGACCAAACGGCCCGTGAGAACATTCTGGATCTGGCCGATGATCTGGACATTGCGGTGATCGAAGATGCCGCCTATCAGGCGCTGCGCTTTGATGGGGATCCGATCCCGCCAGTGCTGGCTTTGGAAGTGGCACGCAAGGGCTCGATAGACGCCTGCCGGACCCTTTATTGCGGCAGCTTCTCCAAATCGCTTGCCCCCGGATTGCGGGTTGGCTGGATCTGCGGTGCGGCAGATGTCATCTCGCGGCTGGTGCTGATGAAACAGGCCAGCGATCTGCATTCATCTACCATCAACCAAATGGCGATCGCGGAGGTTGCCAACACGATTTTCGAGGAACACACCGCAAAGCTGCGCCAGACCTACACCGCCCGCCGCGATGCGATGCTTTCCGCACTGGAGGCACAGATGCCCGATGGTGTGACATGGACCAAACCCGAAGGCGGCATGTTTGTCTGGCTCACCTTGCCCAAGCACATGGACGGCGGCGAACTGTTGCGCCAATCGCTTGAGACACAGCGCGTGGCCTTTGTCCCGGGCCAGGCATTCTTTGCGGATCGGTCCGGCAAGAACACCCTCCGGCTCAGTTTCTCTCTGGCCGATGACGCCCAGATCGCCGAAGGAATCACCCGGCTCGGCGCGGCCATTCGCGCAGCGCTTTAACCTGCCACCACGTGGCGCAGCAACGTCACGTGGGTGTCACCATATTTGCGTTTGTCGATCCGCTCAAACCCCTCGGGCGCGTTCATCGGGGCGTTTTCCTCCCAGACGATCATCGCATCGGGGGCCAAGTACCCCCCTGCACGCGCAGCCGCCAGCGCGGTCTGGCCCATGCCCTTGCCATAGGGCGGATCCAGAAACACCAGATCAAACCGGGCATTGGGCCAAGGGCCGAGCCGTGTTGCGTCGTTGCGCATGAGGGTTGTCTCTCCCTCCGCCCGCAGTTTTTCAATGTTCTCGCGTAGAAGCTTTTGCCCGGCGCGGCCATTCTCCACAAAACAGACCTCTGCCGCACCGCGCGACAAGGCCTCAAGCCCCAAGGCTCCGGTGCCCGCAAAAAGGTCAAGCACCCGCGCTCCATGAATTACGTCATGGTGGGTCAGCATTGAAAACAGGCTTTCCCGCACCCTGTCTGAGGTCGGACGCAAATGCGCCGCGGCATCCCCCTTGCCAACATTGGCCAGCGCTGTGCCCCGAAATTTGCCCGCGATGATCCTCACGCCTTCAAAAGCGCCTTCAGATTGGTCGCTGGATCTTCGATCAGAGCCGGATCTGGGGATTTGCCGCCCTCAATCAGGCGTTTCCCAACCATATAGCCGCGCGGATCGTTCATCGCATCCACTGCCAAAAGCTGATCGCCCTGATAATACCAAAAGCTGACGCTGTCTTCTTCGGCGCGCCGCGTGACGACCCTGTCATACCCCGTGTTCAGCCCGCCGATCTGCAATTTCACGTCGTATTGGTCCGACCAGAACCACGGCTTTGCCAGATAATCCTCGGCTGCGCCCATGATGTTCTGCGCGACGCATTCTGCTTGTTCAATTGCGTTGGGCACCGATTCGAGCCGGATACGTCCGCCTTGATAAGGGAAAGACGTGCAATCCCCGGCCGCCCAGACATGCGCAGCGGAGGTTCGCCCATGCGCATCCACCTTGATCCCGTTGTCGATCTCAATGCCTGCCGCCTCGGCCAATGCGGTGCCGGGGCGTATGCCGACGCCCACAATCACAAAATCCGCCGCGATCTCGGAGCCATCGGTCAGCTTCGCCCCGCTCACCGCGCCAGTTCCGGTCAGATGATCCAATCCCACACCCTCAAGAATTTCGACCCCATGCGAGCGATGCAGATCACGGAAGAAATCGCTGGTCTCGGGCGCGGCGACCCGTTGCAGGATGCGGTCGGCCATTTCGACCAATGTCACCTTGAGCCCCAGCTTGGCCGCCACCGCCGCCGCTTCAAGCCCGATATATCCACCCCCGACAATCAGCACCCGCGCCCCTTCGGTAAATCGCGGTGCCATGGCGTCCACGTCCGCCAAATCACGCACGGTGAACACCCCATCCAGATCGCCACCAATGGCCACAGGCAAACGGTTCGGAACAGACCCAGTGGTCAGCACCAGATCGTCGTAGGGCAGCACTTCATCGCCCAGTGTCACGGTTTGAGCGGCGGTATCAATCGCATCCACACTCTGCCCCATACGCAGAGTGATATCATGTTCCCCGTAGAAGCTCTCTGGCCGCAGGAAAAGGCGGTCCAAACTCATTTCTCCCAGCAAATAGGCCTTGCTTAGCGGTGGCCGTTGATAGGGCGGCACCGGCTCGGCCCCGATGAGTGTGATGCCCCCTTCAAAGCCATTGTTGCGCAGCTTGGCCACGCAAGAGGCACCTGCCTGCCCTGCTCCGATCACGATTACTTGGCCCATGGTTTCATTCTCCCGAATTCGCTGGTCGCCTGTCGCCGGAAACCTATATTGAGCGACATAGCAAACGCAATGTCATGAAAGGTCTAGCTGATGACAATCTCACAAGGGGACACGCTGCCCGACGCCACGCTGGTGCAAATGGGCGCTGAGGGGCCAACGCCCGTGAAAATGGCCGACAAAGTCAAGGGCCGTAAGGTTGTGATCTTTGCTGTGCCCGGTGCCTTTACCCCGACATGCCATTCCGCGCATGTTCCCAGCTTTGTGCGCACCAAGGATCAATACGATGCCAAAGGCGTGGATGAGATCATCTGCGTGTCCTGTAACGATCCTTTTGTGATGCAAGCCTGGGGCGAGGCAACGGGTGCCACGGCTGCTGGGATCACCATGCTGGCCGATGCGCAATCTGAATTTACCAAGGCCATCGGCATGGAATTTGACGCCGCTCCAGCCGGGCTGATGTCACGTTCCAAGCGTTACGCGATGCTGGTCGATGACGGCAAGGTAACGTTGTTCCAGCCCGAGATTCAGGCCGGTGTCTGCGATCTGTCAGGTGGCGAAGGCCTGCTGGAAAACATGTAAAGAAAAACGGGGCGCAGTTTGCCTGCGCCCCGATGCTTGTGGCTTGTCCGGCGTATCATTCCGCCGCTTGAACAATCGTCCGGGTTGGGAACGGGATATCGACACCGCCCTCGTCCATCGCCTCTTTGACTTTGCGGGTCATGTCGGCCTTGAACGCAAAGTAATCGGATGCATCGCACCAAACCCGCACCAGAAAATCAACCGAACTGTCGCCCAGATTTGTCACCTGAATGAACGGTTCGGGGTCTGAGTGAGACCGGCTGTCGCCCATGATCGTATCGCGGATGATCCCCTCTGCGGTCTTGAGATTGGCACCATAGCCCACACCAAAGGTCCACTCGGCGCGGCGCTTTTGATTGACGGAATAATTGGTGATCACATTGCCCCAGACTTCGGAATTGGGCACGATCACCTGCACGTTGCTGAGGTCGGCCAGTTCGGTAAAATTCAGGTTGATCTGTTTCACTGTCCCCATCTCGCCTGCGACCTCGACAAAATCGCCGATCTTGATCGGACGGAACAGGATCAGCATCACGCCCGCCGCAACATTGGACAGAGTGCCCTGCAGCGCCAGCCCGATGGCCAGACCCGCAGCACCGATGACCGCGACAACCGATGTTGTCTGCACGCCAAACGTGTTAAGAACAAACAGGACGGTAAAGCCAAGCACAACATAGCGCACGATCGAGGCCAGGAAATCAAACAGCATCTCATCGAGATGCTTGTTGTTCTTGCCCAGCTGTTGCACCCGGCCCTGAAGCCATTTCGACACTATCCAACCCAAAAGCAGGATCGCAAGTGCGCCCATGACTGAGCCGACCGCGCTGGCGAGAAATTCGATGGTCAGCAAATCACCAATGGTTTTGCCTTGCCAAACTTCGGTGTTCATCAGGTTTTCCATTTCAGACCCCCTATCCGTTGTCAGGCGCAAACAGGCCGTCCATCTTGCGTGCGAGCTTGGCGTCAAGCGTGCTGAGACCATCCACGCTATGTGTGGTCAATGTCACCGTCACACGATTGTAGGTGTTCTGCCATTCGGGATGGTGATCCCACTTCTCCGACCAAAACGCCGCGCGGGTCATCCAGCCAAATGCATCGGTAAAATCAGGGAATTTGAAGGTTTTGCAGATCGCATCGCGTCCGTCGACCATCGCCCATCCTGTATCAAAAAGCGGCTGTAACACGGTCTTGCGTGTCTCTTCGCTCAGTCGTTCTGTCATTCCTGTTCCTCAATCTGGACCTGTTTGAAAGGCCCGTAGTCCGTCAGTATTTCAATCTCGCGGTCCACCGCATCGCGTTCCGCCTCAAGGTATTCACCAACTGCATTTGCAAACCCTTCGTCGCGCAGCCAGTGCACCGACCATGTCGGCGTCGGCAAATAGCCGCGCGCCAGCTTGTGTTCGCCCTGTGCGCCCGCCTCTACCGTGGCCAACCTATTTGCAATCGCAAAATCAATGGCTTGGTAATAGCAAAGCTCAAAATGCAGACAGGGGTGATGCTCTGCACACCCCCAATACCTTCCGTACAACGCATCAGCGCCGATAAAGTTCAATGCACCCGCCACCCAGCGCCCGTCGCGCCGCGCCAGAACCAGCGCGATGTCGTCCCGCAAGGTCTCATGCGCGATGTCAAAGAACGCACGTGTCAGATAGGGCGACCCCCATTTTCGTGCGCCGGTGTCTTGGTAAAACTGCCAGAACGCATCCCAGTGCTCCGGTTCGATCTGATCCCCGGTGAAGGTCTCTATCGTGCCGCCAAACGCTTGTGCCTGTTTGCGTTCCTTGCGGATGTTTTTGCGCTTGCGTGAATTGAGGCTGGCAAGGAAGTCGTCAAAATCACAATAGCCGTCATTGCGCCAATGAAACTGCTGGTTCTTGCGCACCATCAGCCCCATTCCCTGCGCACGCAGCGCCTCGTCTTTGGTGCAAAACGTGGCATGCAGAGAGGACAAATGGTTGTTCTCGGTCAGCTGCACCGCGCCCTGTACCAAGGCCGCCATGCCCGTGTCCTCAAAACCCGGGCGGGTCAGAAACCGGCGTCCGGTCGCGGGGGTATGCGGCACCGCGATCTGTAGCTTTGGATAGTACCGGCCCCCCGCACGCTCATAGGCATGGGCCCAGTTGTGATCAAAGATGTACTCACCCTGGCTGTGCGATTTGGCATAAAGCGGTGCCACCGCAATGATCTGCCCGCCCACAGCCGCCGTCAGGTACTGCGGTTGCCAACCCGTGCCGGGACCAACACTGCCGCTTTCCTCCAACGCCGACAGAAACCGGTAAGTTGTGAATGGGTCAACCGGTCGCGCACCCTCCGCCGCTTCGGGGCAGGCGCATGCATCCCATTGTTCCTGGCCGATCTCGGCCAGATGCGGCACCACGGTGATTTCGATTTCTTGCGCGCTCATGTTCTGCCCTTTGCCTTTGATCCAATGTGTGGCTTTCGCAGCAGGGATCAAGCATCAAGCGCGGCGATGTACCCTTCAAAGGTGATGTTGTCCGCAATCTGGCGGGCCTCATTCTCAACATCAACGCTGCAAACCGTCCAGCAACAGATCATCGCACCCTGCGCTTTCAACTCTGCCACGCGAGGGCGGTCCAGATCATCGACCTCATGGCTGATGAAACACGAACCCGTCCGGTCATAGTCGGGAATATCACGCAGTTGGTCACAGGTGGCCTTGGGCAGCGGCCATTCGTCATAGCGATAGGCGCTGGTCACAATCCCGCGCGGCACGTCCGGCAACAGGTCGCGCATCATTGCCACGGAATGGGGGTTGAATGACATCACCGCAACCGGACCCGCGTAATCGATAAGCGCGGCAGCCGTAGCTTGCTCCAGCGGACCCAGATCATCGCCCATCGCGCCATCCTGATCCTTCAACTCGATCAGCAGCGGCACTTGTCCGGCGACCAACCGCAACACTTCGGGTAGGTCGGGGATACCCTCACCCCCGCCCTTTAGCGGCACCGCCTTCAGTTCATCAGCACTGCGCAAACGCACTGCGCCGCTGTTGTGGGTCAGGCGGTCCAGCGCGTAGTCATGAAACACCATTGCCGCGCCATCGGCACTGAGCTGGACATCAATCTCAATGCCATACCCTGCCGCAATTGCGGCACGGATGGCTGCCCGGCTGTTTTCGGGCCGCCCCCGCGCCACATCATGCAATGCACGATGCGCCAGCGGCACTTCATAAAAGGCGCGCGGCAGGGTCATTTGATTTCAAAGATGCCTTCGATCTCAACCGCAACGCCAAGCGGCAAAGAAACCGCAGACACCGCCGAACGGGCATGCCGACCAGCATCCCCCAAAGCCTCGACCATAAAGTCGGACGCGCCATTGATCACTTTGGGTTGGTCAGTGAAATCGGCCGTGGAGTTCACAAAGCCGACCAATTTGACGACGCGGACAAGCCGTTCAATGTCGCCGCCACAAGCCGCCTTGACCTGCGCCAGCAAGCTGATCGCGCAGGTTTTTGCGGCTTGCGCCCCGGCGGCAACATCCATATCCGCGCCCAGCTTGCCGGTGATCAACCCATCCGGGCCCATCGAGATTTGACCCGACACATGGACAAGATTTCCAACCCGCACAAACGGCACGTAATTCGCCGCAGGCGCAGGTGCATCAGGAAGGGTCACACCCAGTTCGGACAGACGTGCGGTAAAGCTCATGGAGTAATTCCTCAAAATGGTTTTCACGCGGGACGCTAGTCACTTTCAGCGCTGCAGAAAAGAGGCGACATCAACTTTCGCGCCAGGCCCGCACGAAATAGTCGGTGAGCGGTTTCACAAGATAAGACATCGCAGATCTGGGCGCTTGAATTACAAAAACTTCGACCGGCATCCCCGGCAACAGCGGTATGTCGGACGCCAATTGCTGTGACGCTCCTGCTGGCAACTGCACCGTGATGTTGTAGTGGCTCTGCATTCCATTCTGGCCCGTGATCCTATCCGGCGAAACATGCACCACCTGACCCGTGAGTTCCGGAGTTTCCGGCCGGTTGTAGCCCGTCAACCTCAGGCGGGCGGTTTGGCCAACATGGACTTGGTCTACCGCTTTGGGTGCGACCCGCGCGATGACGGTCATTGGTCTGTTTTGCGGCACAATATGCATCAACGTTTCGCCCCCGCGGACCACCGCACCTTGGTTTTTCACGACTAACCGGTGCACAATCCCGGAGACAGGTGCGCGGATCGACAACCTGTTCAGATCTTGCAAAACAGCCTCCCTTGCGCCCGTCAGCCGCAACAGTTCACTTGAGACCTTATTAAGTTGCGCGATGATCTCTTCCCTACGGGTCTCCTTTTGGTGCAACGCATCCAAATTCAGACCAGTGATCCTTTCGCGTGCGGCCGCCTCGGCGCTGCGCAACTCGCCTTGATGTCCGGTCAACCGGGCATGTTCTCGCCTCAAGGCCAGCACGGATGTCGCCGGTGCCAACCCCCGCGCGCGCAATGCTTCTTGCGCGGCCAGTTGCTCTGCAATGAGGTCGATTTGCAAAACGACCGAAGCACGCTGCGCCTGAATACCCGTTATCTGCGCTCTGATCTGATCCTTGGCGGTGGCTATCTGTGCCTGCCCGTCCAGAAACATCGCTTTGCGAACCTCCAGATGGTGGCGCTCGCCCTCTTTGATGCGGGCGATTTCCTGCGGATCCACATTGCCTGCGACAAACGGAAAGTCGATCCGTACCATGCCATCCTGCTCTGCCCAAAGGCGCGCACGGCGCAAGGTGAGTTCGGCGATTTTTTCGTTAATCGCGTCCTCTCGCAATTGCTCGGCGCCGCGATCGAGTTGAAACAACAAATCGCCACCCCGCACATGATCCCCTTCGGCAACATGCACACCTGTGATGCGTCCGCCGGTTTCGGACTGCACAATCTGGTTGCTCCGCTCGATCTCGAGCTGTCCTTGCACCACAATTGCGCCGGTAATCTCGACCTGAACCGCCCAAACCACCACGCCGCCCAAAAGAGCGCAGATCACAGCGATGCCTGCGATCACAAAGCGGTGGCATGCAAGGTCTGCCCGCGTCATCCCAGCCCACCTGCCTGTGCTGGCACCTGCTGAATTGCGCCCGCATTCTTGACCATCCCGGCCAACACCTCGTTCTTTGGGCCAAAGGCAACGCGCATTCCGCCATCCAGAACCAGCAGCATATCGCATTCCTGTATGGCGGCAGGCCGATGCGCCATGATCAAGACGGCCCTGCCCGCCTCCTTCATCCGGCGCACCGCATGGTTCAGGGCCAATGAACCGCTGTTGTCGAGATTTGCATTGGGTTCATCCAGAATCAGGATCACCGGATCGTCATAAAGCGCCCGCGCCAAGCCGATCCGCTGTATCTGTCCGCCCGACAATCGCACCTGCCCGGCGTCGATCACAGTGTCATATCCTTGTGGCAGGGCCAGTATCATCTCATGCGCCGCGGCCTTTTGCGCAGCGGACACAACCTTGCTGTCATCAGCATCCCGCCTCAGCCGCGCAATGTTTTCCGCGATTGTACCGTCAAACAGCGTCGGTTTCTGCGGCAGGTATCCGATATACCGCCCCAACGATTGTGGCCCGTATTGCCCAACCGTTGCCCCGTCTAGCCGCACATGACCTCCGGCCACTGGCCAGGCCCCCATCACGGCGCGCGCCAGAGTTGATTTTCCGCTGGCAGATGGCCCGATAACGCCAACCGCCTGACCCGGCATCATTTCAAAACTAACCGATTTTAGCGTTGCGCGTTTTTCTCCCGGCGGCACAACAGTCAGGGCTTCCACGCTCAACCGGGCAGCAGGTTCAGGCAGATCGATGCGAACCGGCGCTGCGCCGACCTCTCCCAACAGCGCCGCCAGACTGCACCATCCCTTGCGCCCCTGTTGCAAGACCGGCCAATGGTTCAGCAAGGCCTCGACCGGTGCGAGCGCCCGCCCCATCAAAACCGAACCGGCAATCATCGCGCCGCCCGAGATCTGCCCTTGCAGCACCAGCCAAGCGCCAAGACCCAGCATCACAGATTGTAACGCGAGCCGAAGCGTGCGGGTTAAGACACTGAAACCGCCTCCAATATCCGCCACCGCCAACTGGCTTGCCAATGCGACGGTCCGCGCCCCTTGCCAGCGATGATATCCGGCTTCCGCCATACCAAGGGCGTGAACGATCTCTGCCTCGCGCTGCAATTGCCCTTGGATCACACGCGCCCCCTGCGCAGCGATATCCGCCCTGGCTTGCGGATCGCGAGACAGAATTTGATTTGCTACCGTGATTGCGACCAGCAACATTGCCCCAAAGAGCGCCCCAAGCCCCAACAGCGGGTGAAAGGCAAAGATCGCCACAAAAAAGACCGGCGTCCAAGGCAGGTCAAAGAACGCAATCAGCACGGGCGAAGCAATCAGCCGCTGCACCGCGTCGAGATCGCGAAGCCCCTGCCCGTCACCGTCATCCGGCAACAGCGCCGATTTGCGCAATATCGCATCGAACACACGCTTTTCCAGATCCGCCTGAAACCGCAGACCAATCCGGGTCATGATCCGGTCACGCAGAAAGTCCAGCAGGCCCAAAACGACGAACAGAAAAATCACCAAGCCGGACAGGGCAACCAATGTTTCTTGGGACCCTGACCCAAGCACGCGGTCGTAGACCTGAAGCATGAACACCGGACCGGTCAGCAACAGCAGATTTGCGAAGAGGCTGAACACTGCGACGGCACAATAAAGAGGCCGGCTTTGCCTGCGTATACGGCGCAGCTCTGCCTCGCCGCGTTTGATCGCCCCGGATTTCAATTGGCACACCCTGACTTAGCGTTCCCGCGCCCCGGCGCAAAACGGGGCCGGGACGTGGGATTGGACCACAGGGTGTTTAATATCTTGTTGCTGCTATTGGCCCGCGTTCATCCAGCGTGCTGCGCCGCTGACCCGAACCGACCCGCCTTTTGTGCCGGTCACCTCGACAGTCAGCTCCGATGGCATGCCCATATCCTCCCCCTGCGAGATGGAGAATTGGCCGCCCTCTTGTAAACCGTCCCATTCCAGATCGACCAATGCCCCGCCAAGCGCCGCCGCCGCTGCACCTGTTGCAGGGTCTTCAACCACGCCGCCACTGGCAAAAGCATTGCGCGACGTGATGGCGCGGGGCGACCTGAAATGCAGCAGACTCACGGTGACCAGATCATGGTCCAGCATCAAGGCCTGCATCGCATCAAAAGGATAGGACATAGCAGCCAGTTTGCTGCGATCTTTCAGCGCCAGAATGCCATGTCGCACCCCGGCAAAGCCAAGCGTCGGCGGAAATGCCGGGTCAAGATCATCCTGTGACAGTCCGAAATGGCTCAGCAACGCCAGCAACAAATCCTCTGCCATCGGCTTTGACCATGTTGCCGGAGATTGCAGTGCCGCGTGCCAATCTGTGCCAACCTGCATCGCCTCAACCGTGATATCGTCGTCGCGCAGATGAAGATCGTAGCGACCAGCGCCGTTCTCCTGGCCCAATGCCGCGCCCAGCGCGATGGTCGCGTGGCCGCAGAAGGCAACCTCACCTACGGGCGCATAATAGCGGACCTTCCAGCCCCCGCCCTGAGGCGCGGCAAAGGCGGTTTCGGAATAACCGAGTTCCCTTGCGATTTGCTGCATGGTGTCAGGATCTGGCAGGCGATCAGAAATGACCACCCCTGCCGGATTGCCGCCGCTGTCGCCGCGAGAAAAAGAGGAGATATGTAAGGGAGTCATGTTGCACCTTTCCAATGTGTCTGCCGAAGCTGACACATAAGACGATGAAACAAAAATGAATGAATGTGAGCTATTCCATCAGCTATCGGAATGCCCGCGCCACCTAGGGTCAGGGCCCTAACGATCTCCGCCCTCCGGGTTCGGAGCATTTGATCCTGATCCGCTTTTCCCGAATATCTCGTTCAGGATCTGATCAATGACGGTTCCTGCGCCGCCTCCGTTCCCCGTGGGATTGGTGCCCTGGCTCTCGTCAGAAAAATCGCTCAACGGCGCTGGCGCTGACATCGGCAGATCCTTGAGCGGCAAACCCTCATGAACACGGCTCATCACTTCGCGCCAGATGTCTGTGGGCAGACCGCCACCCGTCACACCGCTCAGCGGGGTGTTGTCGTCATACCCCATCCAGACGCCCGCAACATAATCGGCAGAAAAACCGATAAACCACGCGTCTTTCGCCGCCGATGTTGTACCGGTCTTCCCCGCCAGCTGCCGCCCGCCGAATTGGCCACGCTGGCCAGAGCCTTCGGAGATGACCTTTTCCATCATGTAAACCAACTGCCGCGCAGCGCTTTCCTGAATGACACGTTCGCCGATCCCGCCACCGGTGCCCATCAGGGGCTCTTCATCGCCCTGCAACCGCAGTTCGACCAGACCATAGGGTGTCACCGAAGAACCGCCATTGAGAATGCCCGCATAGGCACCGGCCATCTCGATCAAGGTGCTTTCAGATGCGCCCAGAGCCAAGGCCGGCCCTGCGGCAAGATCGCTTTGAATGCCGAACTGACTTGCCACCTGGCTGACCAGATCACGGCCAACGCTCTCCGAGATTTTCACGGCCGGTACATTCAACGAATCCTTCAAGGCCTGGGTCATCGTGACCATACCTTCAAAGCGCTTGGTGTAGTTTTTGGGGCACCATTCACCCGATCCGGGGATCGTCATGCAAAACGGAGAATCGTCAATCAGATCATTGGGCGAATAGCCAAGATCCAAAGCGGCGGCATAGACAAACGGCTTGAACGCTGATCCGGTTTGCCTCAGCGCCTGCGTGGCGCGGTTAAAGGCACCCGCAACCTTGGTCTTGCGCCCGCCAACCATGGCGCGCACGGCGCCGTCCGCAGACATCACAATGATCGCTGCCTGCGCTTTGGATCCTTCACGCACCTTGTTATCGAACACCCACTTCAGACCTTCTTCGGCAGCCTTCTGCATCCTCTGGTCCAAAGTGGTCTTGATGATCACATCCTCGGTGGTGTTTCGGGTGAAAAACTCCGGCCCGGTGGACATCACCCAATCGGCGAAATATCCACCCGCCTTGGCCTCTGCCGCTTCGGAAAGTTCTGCCGGATTGGCCTGAGCCTGTGCTGCCTCGTCCTCTGTCAGATAGCCCTGTTCCCGCATCAACCGGATCACAGTGGCCGCGCGGCTTTGCGACCGATCCAGATTGTTGGTGGGCGAAAGGGTTGTGGGCGCTGTTAGAAGACCGGCCAGCATGGCCCCCTCCGCCGCATTCACCGCTGCGGCGGGTTTGCCAAAGAACCGCTGCGCCGCCGCTTCGGCCCCAAAGGCACCCCCGCCCATATAGGCGCGGTTCAAATAGATAGAGAGGATATCGTTCTTGGTGTATTTCACCTCCATCGCCATGGAGAACAACGCCTCTTTCGCCTTGCGTTGCAGGGACGTCCGGCGACAGGCGGATTCGTATTCCTTTTCGGTCAGGCCCGCGTTCGGGTCAAACGGCTCGCCAAGACACAAAAGTTTCGCCACCTGCTGTGTGATGGTAGACCCGCCATGCCCCTGCAACGGGCCGCGCCCCTCGCTGAGGTTGATGCGCACCGCAGAGGCGATGCCGCGTGGGCTGATCCCGAAATGGCGGTAAAAGCGTTTGTCCTCGGTCGCGATCACCGCATTCTTCAAGTGGCGTGACACGCTGTCTGCGGTCACCACACCGCCAAACTGGTCCCCGCGCCATGCAAAAACATCGCCGTAACGATCCTGCATCGTCACTGAGCCGCGCGCGCGGCCATCCAACAGCGCCTCAAGCGGCGGCAACGTGGTGTAGAAATAACCGACAGCCAATGACAGCACCAGAACCGCGACAGCGGTGATCCGCCATGTGATTCTCCAAATCAGCCGAAAGATCCACCGGAACAAAGCCGAGAACAATCCGATGATCCCGCCCCGCTTGGCACGTTTAGGCGCGGCCTTGCGTTTGGTCGCGGGTTTCTTCGGCGCAGGTTTCTTGGCCGGCTTTTTCGCCGCGGCCTTGCCCTTGCTCGGATAGCGTTTGTCAGCCACCAACGGGCGTTTGCGCTTGGAACTGTCACTCATTTTGTTGCCTGCCCGGCCTGATTTTTTCTTACTTTACCTTGGCGGCCTCCGATTGTTTAGCACCGTCAGCCGCTTTCAACATCAAATTTTCGCCCACTTTTTAAGCAAGATGCCTCATGCGCACAAATTTTGGGCGGTGACAAGCGAATGCAACACCGGATTCGCCTGCGACTCCTTCCATTACCGCCGCTTCTTCCGATTTTCTGCACCTGCACAATGCAGGGCAACCCTGCCAACCGGAAGAGGGCCATAAGGTGAAACTCATCATTGCAACGATCAAACCATTCAAACTGGAACAGGTCCGCGAAGCACTGACCGAAGCGGGCATTCGCGGTTTGATGGTCACAGAAGTCAAAGGCTTTGGCGCACAGTCAGGCCATACCGAAATCTATCGCGGCGCCGAATACGTCGTGAACTTTGTCCCAAAAGTAAAACTGGAACTGGTCGTCGCCGACAGCATGGCCGACCAGATCGTCGAGGTGATCTCGACCTCCGCCCGCACGGGCAAGATTGGCGACGGTAAAATCTTTGTTCTCGACGTCAATCAAACCGTGCGCGTGCGCACCGGTGAAACCGGCGAAGACGCCATCTGATCTCCTCCCCGATCAAAAGGAAACCCATCCATGACCAAGATCAAATATCTACCATTGGCCGCCGCGATTGCCATGGTCCCGACATTGGGCGCCGCGCAAGACGCCGAATTTGCCACGCTCGAACAAACAACATTCATCTTTAACACACTGCTGTTTCTCATCGGCGGCTTTCTGGTGTTCTGGATGGCCGCAGGCTTTGCCATGCTCGAAGCCGGGCTAGTCCGGTCCAAAAACGTCACAACCCAGCTGACCAAGAACATGGGCCTGTTTGGCATTGCCGCCATCATGTATTGGCTCATTGGCTATAACATCATGTATCCCGGCGATGGCAATTGGATCATCGAAGGGGTGTTTGGCACCATCTCACCCAAAGACATCAAGACTGACATCGATGCAGGCGGCTATTCCAACGCCTCTGATTTCTTCTTTCAGTTGATGTTCTGCGCCACCACGGCTTCCATTGTGTCTGGCACCATGGCTGAACGGGTCAAACTGTGGCCCTTCCTGATCTTTGTAGTTGTGCTCACAGGTATCATCTACCCGATCGAAGCCAGCTGGCAGTGGGGTGGCGGCTTCTTGAGCACCATGGGCTTTAGCGATTTTGCCGGCTCGACCCTCGTACATGCCGCCGGTGGCTTTGCCGCACTGGCCGGTGCCATCATCCTCGGACCGCGTCTGGGCAAATACAGCAAAGAAGGCCGTGTGATCCCGCTGCCGGGCTCCAACCTGGCGCTGGCCACCTTGGGCACATTCATCCTCTGGATGGGCTGGTTCGGGTTTAACGGCGCATCACAGCTGGCCATGGGCACGCTCGAAGATGTCGATGCCGTCGCGCAGATCTTCGCCAACACCAACATGGCCGCTGCAGCGGGCGCTATTGCCGCGCTGATCCTGACGCAGGTGATGTATGGCAAGGTTGACCTGACAATGGTCCTCAACGGTGCGCTGGCCGGTCTGGTCTCCATCACCGCCGGGCCGCTTGATCCGACGCTCTTTGGGGCGCTTTGGATTGGTGCTGTTGGCGGTGTGATCGTGGTCTTTGCCGTGCCCTTCCTCGACAAGCTCAAGATCGACGATGTTGTGGGCGCTATCCCGGTTCACCTGATCGCGGGTTTCTGGGGCACATTGGTGGTGCCGGTCTATACCGAAGGCACATCCTTCGTGACCCAGATCATCGGCTTTGCCGCAGTGGGCATCTTTGTCTTCGTGATCAGCCTGATCGCTTGGATGGTCCTCAAGGCAACCCTCGGCATCCGTGCCAGCGAAGAGGCCGAGATCAACGGTTTGGACACATCCGAACTGGGCATGGAAGCCTATCCGGAGTTCTCCAACGGCTGAGCACTCACCATCAAAAAACCAAAAGCCCGGTCAATCGACCGGGCTTTTTCTATTCCATCAATCCCATTGGCTTGGTTTCAAAAGTCGAGCACTGCCCTTGGCTTCATTTGGCAAGAAAAACTCAATCCCCGCCCATCAACCCGCGACGCCCTTGGGACAAACGCCTCAAACGCCCGCGTCAATGATCGCCTTGGCCAAGACGGGCACTGTGTCAGCATTCAAACCCGCGATGTTCATGCGGCTGTCGCCCACCATATAGATCCCGTGTTCCTTGCGCAGCAGTTCAACCTTTTCGGGTGACGTTCCCAAAAGCGAGAACATGCCGCGGTGCTGGGCCAAAAACCCGAACCGGTCCGACCCTGAAAGCCGCTGCAATTCCGCTGCCAACTGCTGCCGCAGATCCAGCATGCCAAGGCGCACCTCTTCAAGCTCCGCCATCCAATCGCTGCGCAGCGCATCATCGGTGAGGATCGTGGTGACGATCCGTGCACCATGATCGGGCGGAAAGCTGTAGTTCTGGCGGTTCAGATAGGCCAGCGTGCCTTGGTTCAACGTATGCGCCGCAGGGTCCGCTGCGATGGCCATCAAGAGGCCTGTGCGTTCGCGGTAGATACCGAAGTTCTTGGAACAACTCGCCGCGATCAGGCATTCCGGAACTGCCGCAACCAGTTTGCGCGTTGCTGCCGCATCTTCGGCCAGCCCGTCGCCAAAGCCCTGATAGGCAATGTCGATCATCGGGGTTGCACCGGTTTCCTGCAGCACCGCAATCACCGCGTCCCACTCCGCCGCGTTCAGGTTCGCACCGGTCGGGTTGTGACAACAGCCATGCAGCAAAACCACATCACCCTTTTTTGCAGTCTTCAGATCGGCCAGCATGCCATCAAAATCAACGCCGCGCGTTTCACCGTCGAAATAGCGGTATGGCACCGCTTCGATACCAAGATACGACAGGATCGAGAGGTGGTTTGGCCATGTCGGGTTGGATACGAACACTCGCGCCTTTGCATTGGCCATACGGATCATTTCAAACGCCTGGCGCACCGCACCGGTGCCACCGGGCGTTGCCGCCGCCGCAATGGTGTTCCGCGGTACTGCGCCGTTCAGCACCAGTTCAATCATCGCATCCGAATAGGCCGGATCACCAATCAGCCCGGTATAGACCTTGGTATCCTGGGTTTCCCAGATCTTCTGCTCGGCCGCTTTCACCGCCCGCATCACCGGCGTCAGCCCCGTTGCATCTTTATAAACGCCAACACCCAGATCGACCTTCGTATCGCGCGGGTCTTCGCGGTACATCTGCATCAGCGCAAGGATCTTGTCCGCTGGTTGGGTTTTCAATGTCTCGAACATTAGGCTTCTCCGGTTGCCACAGGAACGGTGGGGAACATCCCCCATTCCGACCATGATCCATCATAAAGGGACCAAGAATGATGCCCCATCCGCTCAAGCGCGAGCGCCAATACCGACGCCGTGACGCCTGACCCGCATGAGGTGATGACGGGTTTTTCCAGATCCACACCCGCCGCTTCAAAAACGGCGCGGGTCTCGTCCGGAGTCTTCATGGTTTTGTCGTCATTGAGCAGGGTGCCAAAAGGCACGTTGCGCGAACCCGGAATATGGCCAGCGCGCAATCCTTCACGCGGCTCAGGCGCATCGCCGCGGAACCGTGCAGCGGCGCGGGCATCCACGATCTGCGGATCACCCAGCTTGGAGGCATGCGCCACCTGCGTGACATCGCGCACCAACTGGTTCTGGAAACGGACCGTCATGTGGCGATCACGCGGGATCGGCGGCATGTCTTCGGTCGGATGCCCCTCGGCGACCCATTTGGGAAGACCGCCATCCAGCACAGCAACGTTTTCCTGCCCCATGAGACGGAACAGCCACCAGACACGCGCGGCAGAGAAAAGGCCAGCGCCATCATAGACCACTACCTGATGCCCGTCGCCAACGCCCATCGCCCGCATCCGCGACATGAACTTTTCCACCGGCGGTGCCATATGTGGCAAGTCCGACCGAGCATCGGAAATCTCGTCTATGTCGAAAAACCGTGCACCGGGGATATGCGCAGCGTCATATTCGGCTTTGGCATCGCGGCCCTCATCGGGCAAATACCATGACGCATCCAAAAGCCGCAGATCGGGATCTTTCAGGTGTTTGGCCAACCATGCGGTCGACACCAGTGTTTTGGGATCATCAGCCATCGGGAATCCTTTGCAAAACAGGTCGCACACTGCCTATCTCCGCAGACGCAGACTGGCAAGGTGGTAGCATGCAGCAAGGGTCTTGAACTATTGGTCTGGAAAGGGATCCGTATTCCGTAAAGAGGGGTGATTTGAAATCTCATCCCACCACGCGCTTAACGCAGGGTAATGCCGCAACAAATCAGCAGCTTCAGGCACCCTGACGAAATAATCGATCATCGGGGCCAAATGCAGATCGGCAAGGCTGATGTCCCGCCCGCCAAGCTGCAATCCGCCAGCGGCAATGTTGTTGAGCGCCCGCAACGGCGCTTGGGACAGGGACAATCCCTCTGCCACAACCGAAGAATCGCCCTCCTCACCCACCGCGGCTTGGTAAAACCCGTGAGAGAACACTTTGCGCACCAAAGGTTGGTAGACATAGGCATCCACGATCCCCATCACCTGCGCCATCCGCGCGGCGGCCTGCGGATCGGGGGGGATCAAACTGGCCTTAGGACCAAGATCATTGAGATACCGCAAAATCGCGGCAGTTTCCGTAAGCACGAAATCCCCATGTTGCAACACAGGCACCCGCCCAAGCGGTGTCATCGCGGCCAAAACCGGATCAGGCTCAGCCGCAAAGGGGTTCGCCTCAACGTAGGTTGCTGTCAGCCCGGTCTCGATCAGGCCCATGCGGGCAATCCGCGTATAAACCGAATGGCGAAAGCCGAGCAGGTTCAAAGGCTCAGCCATGGTCTTTCAACAAACGTGATTTCTGCCGCGACCAATCGCGTTTGGCCGCTGTTTCGCGCTTGTCATGATTTTTCTTGCCCTTGGCGATGCCGAGTTTGATCTTTGCCATTCCGCGATGGTTGAAATACATCACCAGTGGCACAAGGGTCATGCCCTTGCGCTGGGTTTCGTTCCAAAGGTTCGACAATTCCTTGCGGGACACCATCAACTTGCGGCGGCGGCGCTCTTCGTGACCAAAGGTCTTGGCCTGCGCGTAGGGAGCGATATAGCTGTTCACCAGCCACAATTCACCATCCTCAACCGCGGCATAGCTTTCCGCAATATTCGCCCCGCCTTGGCGCAGTGATTTGACCTCGGACCCTTCCAGAATGATTCCGCACTCGATGTCGTCTTCAATAGCATAATCATACCGCGCCCGGCGGTTTTCAGCGATCACCTTGTAGTTCGGATCGGATTTTGAAGAGGATTTGACCTGTGACATGCACAGGGATGTAGATCTTGAACGTCAGCCACGCAAGGCACGAGCAATCTTTTAAATTATTGAAGGTCAGATCACCATGCGGTCTTAATAACGCCCCATTTCGCCATAAGGTTGCATTTCAAACAACAAAGGCACCACCATGCGATCAATTTTCTTTCTCACCTGTGCTGTTCTATGGGCAAGCCTATGCAACGCACAAGATATCACCCCCTCCAAGGTTCGAGCGGCAATTATTGCCCGCGATTTTGAAAAAGTTGATCACCTGCTGGAAACGGCACAGGCCGATTATCTGGCTGGTAACCGGGATGCAGATAACATTCGGGCGCTTTACATCACCCTGTCGCGATCACACCCCGCTGCTGTCCAATTTGTCTCTGACTGGCTCGAGAAAGATCCGGAAAACCACAAGGCACAGATCTCAAGGGCTTGGAGCCTCTACAACGCCGCAAATTATGTGCAGTGGGGACGGAACACCTATTCCAATGAGGTGGCGCACCATATGCATCGCCAGATTTTTGACCTGGTGGCCGCAGCTTACCGGAGCAGCCCGGATCTTATTCCTGTATCCGATGCGGTCGTGCGGGAGCTAGGTCGCAATAACTTTGGCATTCCTTCTTCGCTCGAGGCCTTTGACTTGGTGATGAAAGAAAGACCGAACTGGGGAACGCTGCAAAGAACACTCCCAACCGTTTATCATCTGTCTTTCGAAATGATCATGTCCTTTTGCAAGTCGGCAAGTGAGAATTTTCCGACCCGCTACATGCAGAGGATAATCGAAAATCGCTGCATTCTTCAGGCCGCCAACCAATCGAAGAGCTCCGATCTCAGAGCAGAAGCCACAAAATTACTTTGGAAAATTGAAGATCCTGCACTCGTGATGGATCAGTTGGATTTTCTGATCAGAACCAAAACCTATCAAGACTGGACAAAAAAGGAGATCGCCTGGGCCAAAGCGCAACTGCTGACGGCGCCCGTCGATCAGTTTGAACTGGCCCATTTTCGATTTCTGGCCGAGCGCCTCGCTTTTATTGCTCGCACATCACATGGGGACCGCGATCCATTCTTTGAACGCTTTAGGTGGGCCAGGCTCGACCAAGCGAAGGTGTTTCTGGATCACGACCCCTACAATCTGGATCTACTTGAATTGATCGATGGCGTTGAATTTGGGCAGAAAGTTGCAACGGAAACGGATGCAGACAACCAAACCAGCCACCACCTTGTCCCAAATCACCTGACCAAAGAACAACGCCACGCCCGTGACTCGCAAAACGATGATTTTGCAATGCGCCGCCTGCGGGCCTCGCCGTATTCACCGTACCATTGGGCAAAAGTTGCCACCATTGTCAGCAAAAGAAACATTCCTGAGAGCACTTTTTCCGGTGATCTTGCGATGCGTAACTCAATTGTCTTTTCAGATGATCCCGCAGCGTCGCTCCTCCAAATGATGAGGTATAAGCTCAACCAATATCAAACCTACTCCAAGGCTTCTGATATATCCGCCGAAGATCTGGCCCGACTTCCAAATTGGCGACGCTTCCTGCAGCAAACCAATCTCGCCGATCAAATCCTTTGTCCCTATCTCAGGGCCTATCTGTTGTACCAAGCGAGCTGCGAGCATTATTCACCAGGCGCCGAACAGTGCCGAGAACTCAGGGGAGAAGAAGCCACCGCTCACGCCTCCCTGCGCGAACCGGCAAACAATGAGCCGGCCTGCGCGGGATATCTCAATGCCTCTATCGAAGAGCTTTGGTATGATCCCGCAAGTTTTGCTGAAGCAACGGAGCAGCTTGAATAATGCCGGGGCCAGACAACGCACAAAGCTAAACGAAACAGAGCGTGAATTGCCTCCACATTGCTGCCGCATTAATTTGCAATTCGAATGACCAATGATGCAGTTAAGGTCCATAAGATGCACAATATTGCGGCACGATCCCTTCTAGTACTTGCGCTTTTCTTGCCCAGCCCCAGCCTGGCCAAAGACCCGCTTCGCATCCTTGTCATGGGCGATTCTTTCATGACTTCAAATGGCTCTGCCGGATCGGCAGTGCCTAGCCTGCTGCGCCGTGACCTGCAGGCCAACGTCCAAAGCCGCGCGGTCACGGGGGCGCGGTTTGTCTACCGCCTGCCGATCACCGGGGCATTGGGCATGAACATCGCCAAGCAATATCGCCCCGGCCCGTGGGATTTTGTCGTGATGAACGGCGGCGGCAACGATCTGTGGATGGGCTGCGGCTGCACACGATGCCGCAAGCGGTTGAACCGGTTGATTTCCCCGGACGGACGCAAAGGTGAAATCCCCAGCGCCGTAAACACGGCCCGCAAAAGCGGCGCCAAGGTCATCTATGTCGGTTACTTGCGCAGCCCCGGCCTTGGCTCTCCCATCGAGCACTGCCGCAAAGTGGGTGACGCATTGGAGGCCCGGATCAACGTGATGGCGAAACAGGACGCTGGCATCAGCTTTGTCTCACTGGCGGACATGGTGCCGCATGGCGATCGCAGTTTTCACGCCGCTGACATGATTCACCCCTCGCCCAAAGGCAGCGCCGCCGCGACCAAGAGGATCGCCCAAGCCATTCGAAACATCAAGAAGTAACGATCAATCGCCCAACTTGGCATGGACCTCATCAAGATCAATCTCGCCCACAGGCATTTTGTTTCCGGGGTTGTCAAAATCATATTTGAACAAGGTGAAATCGCGCTTGTAGATCTCACGCACCAGATGCATCGAAAGATCATCAAAATAGTCTTCCACCGGATGCGCCCTTTTGGGCCCGTGCCCTTCGCTTTCGTTAAACCGTGGAATATCCGCCAGTTTCACCGAATGCGGGGTCTGGATTGAATCCAGAACGCTCTGCATGCCGTCGTTGAAGCTTTCGGTCCAAACGATCTTGTCATATTTGCCGCCGTTCACAATGAACGTGCTGACATGCCCTGCCTGCGCAGACCAGTGAATGTCAGGGTCCATCGGCCGCCGCCAGCGGATCGTGTCACGGGCAAACAACAAAAACCGGCGGAAGCTGGCGATCTGGTCAAACTCCTGTTTGCCATCCTCGCCGCCTACCTCAATCCCGTATTTCTGGATCAGCAGCGGCACCAGGTTGCCGCGATACCGCCGCCCGTTGCGTTGAATGCCGCAAATCTTGTCAAAGAACGACGACAGGACACGCGTGTAAGGGTTGCGCACACAGGTAAAGGCAAAGGATTTATGCGCCGTCACGTTGCGGGTGATCGGATCTTGTGACGCATCCAGTGCCCACTTGTGCAACCCGGACTGGGCATCATGGATATCGCCGTCAAAAAACGCCCCATGATCAGAGTAATACATGATTTGCCCGATGGTTGAGCAGGCACATTTTGGCACCACCCGATAGACCACGCTTTCGCTTTCCGTCATCCATGTTCCGGGAAACCCCATAGCGTTCCTGCCTCCTGCCGGCTGCGACTGTTTTCACAACAGTTTCGCGATAACCCCAAAAAAGGGATAAATTCTGTTTATTCAATCCACCTTCACCATTATCTAGGTAAACAAACAGAGGTAAAGAGGCAGTTCGTTTCAGGTATGGCAAAAATCGCCTACATCTTGCTGTGTCACAAAGACCCGGCTGCCATCATTCGGCAGGCCGAGCGGTTGACGGCAGCCGGTGATTATATGTCAATCCACTTTGACGCCTCTGCAGATGCCGATGCTTTTCGCGAGATCCAGGCGGCCCTTGCCGACAATCCCAACGTCACCTTTGCACACAAACGGATCAAATGTGGCTGGGGTGAATGGTCCCTGGTCCAGGCAACGATCTATGCCGTTCAATCCGCGGTCGATGCCTTCCCCAGAGCCACGCACTTCTACATGCTCTCGGGCGATTGCATGGCCATCAAGACCGCCGAATACACCCACAGGTTTCTTGACGACAACGATGCCGATTTCATCGAGAGCTTTGATTATTTCGAAAGCGATTGGATCAAGACCGGTTGGCGTGAGGAACGTCTGATCTACCGCCACTACGTCAACGAACGGACCCACAAAAAACTGTTCTACGCGATGTTCGAGGCCCAAAAACGCTTTGGTCTCAAACGGAAAATTCCGGCAGATCTGCAAATCCAGATTGGCAGCCAATGGTGGTGCCTACGCCGAAACACCGTTGAATCGGTGCTGGAATTCATCCAGAAACGCCGCGATGTACTACGGTTTTTCCGCACCACATGGATCCCGGATGAAACCTTTTTTCAGACCCTCGTCCGGCATCTGGTGCCGGAGAACGAGATCCGCGCCCGCACTCTGACCTTCCTGATGTTCACCGACTACGGGATGCCGGTCACTTTCTACAATGATCACTACGATCTTCTGCTCAGCCAGGATTACCTCTTTGCCCGCAAAATCAGCCCCGAAGCGCAGGATCTCAAACGCAGGCTCGGCCTGCTCTATGCGGCAGAAGGTGTGGATTTCCAGATTAGCAACGAAGGCCGCAGCCTGTTCAAATTTCTCAGTGGCCGTGGCCGCGTTGGTCGCCGTTTTGCGACCCGTTTCTGGGAAACCGAAAGCACGCTTGGCCGTGAACGCGAACTGCTGATCGTGGTGTGCAAAAAGTGGCACGTGGCCAAACGGGTGCTTGAACGCATCCGGCAAGTGACCAATGTTCCCGCCATTGAATACCTCTTTAACGAAGAAGACACACCGTTGCCCGATCTTGGCGGCATTCAAAATACGCTGGAAAAACGCACGCGCCACCGCCGCGCGCTGATGCGCATGCTGTTTGACTATTTCGAAACCGACCGCCTGATCGTTTGCATGGACCCCAGCAATCTGGACCTACTGAATGACTTTGCCTCGGACCGGTCCGTCACCCGCATCCTGGAAATCGAATGCCAGTTCTCGGACGATTACCTGATTGGCCATGCCATGCGGGTCGGCCTTGCAGGCGATCAAACCTCCAAAGACACGCTGGCCCGGCTGCTGCCCACCATCCGCAATGACATGTTGCACGAACGTGATCAGCTCAACGATGCCGAGTTTGAGAACCACTGCCGGATGCGCGAAACCGCCGGCGCGGACGAAAATGCGCAGGAACTTGGCCATTTCCTGAACATCCCCACGGACAAAGCCGCCGAGGTGACACAAACCGACCACCTCTTTGCCGACTGACCCTCTGCCCTTTTTGGCCCCTAAATACTCCAGGGGGAGTTTGAGGGGGCATGCAGCCCCCTCATCAGCCCAGATATCGCATGCGGCAACGCCGCCCGATCAGGTTAACTCTTGTCTTTGGCACGCCATGTGCCGATCCAGCGGCTAAAACGCCCCCGCTTTTCGACCAGATCGTCCTCGATGGCTTCCAATGTCGGGTCGATCCGCGCCATGCGGAACCGTCGCCAGCGCACCCAGATGGCATAGGCGATGGCAAAGAACACCACGAGAATAAAGATGTTCAACCATGGAATACCTTTCGCCGCATCCGGTCCGTCCACCGCCCGGATCGAAATGGCATTGGGAAAGATCGACAGGAATTCATTACGCCAGCCATAATGTTTGATCGCAACATATTTTGCCGCCTCGCCTGTGGATTTGGCATCGGCCGCCTCAGCCTGCAGATTGGAGGTGTCGAATTTGAAATAGGGCGGCCAGCCCCAGCCCGTATCCTCATTGCGGTAAACCATGACATCGCCTTTGGCGCGCCGCGTCTGGATAAAGAACACATCGCGGTTCACCGCCGTGCCATCGCTGCCCACATCCGCTTGCGCCCAAAAGATCGAGTTCTCGCCAAAATCGATCCGCTTTTCATAGGTGTCTGTCACCCGCACGATATCGACCTGCGGCAAAGTGTAGTGAAAGAAACACCCCACCAGCACCCAGAAGGTGATCCAGAAAACCCATTTGATAATCGCCATCTGATGGCTCCTTCAGGAAAAATTGGTGAGGTAGATGATCACGCCGACCACCACCACCGGAACAACATAAACACCCAGGATCAGCTTGCGCCGGATAGATCCATCGTATTTCTCAAGCCCGCGCTGCACGAAGGTTTCGCGGTCCACTTTCTGCGGTCCGTCCTGCCACTTCTGCCGCAGCTTTCCCTTGCGCACCGCGCGGGAGTAAAACGACAGGCAGACATAGATCACCGTCAGAACGACAAATCCAACCACCACGAGCCGTGCCAATGCGAACATCTTATCGCCTCCTTACCGCGCCCCAGGGGCCAACCCGCGCGATCATCTCTGACACCGGATCGGGCCTGGCCCTGCGCGGCTCTTCCATCGGCGCATCATGCCCGAAAAGCGCGGCCCGCGCACCGGCTTTGTCCACCTGATACTCGGCCACAAGAAAATCGGCAACATAGGCCTTCTTGGTCTCGGCCCAGCCTGCATAGGTGCGATAGAACAGTTCCTTGTGGCAAATGAACATCTGCCGTGCATCCTTGGGTGCCAGCTCCGCCAAGAGCATATTCACCAGTGCCGCATCCTTGGTGTCCGACGCCCGAAGCGTATAGAAATAGGCCGGATGATCCGAAGTGATCCGCGGCCATGCCCCGCCATTCTCGGCCCAGCGCACCAATGCGCCCAGCGCATGAAACTCCGGCGGCAGCTTGTCACCGTGATGCCGCGCCAGCCTGCGCATATCCGCCCGGTTTGCACCAGACAAATCCACCCCCAGATCAGCCACCGCATCGACCAGAATGAAATCCATCTTTTGCCGCAGGATCGCCGCCGCATCCACGCCCCGCGCCTTCACAATCGGCTCCACCAGATCGTTGTAGTCAAAAAACTTCGCGATCTGGTTTCGGTTGCCCCCATCAAACACGTATTTTATCGGCAGATCTTCCAGCCCATCCTTGCCCGCAGGGGCAATCAGCGCCGGATGATCAAGATCCTGAAACAGATACAGCCCGCCAAAATGCGCGGTCCAGAAATTGCGCTGATCAAATCCCATCTGCTTGAGCTTGACCGGATTGCGGATCACGTCCCCGGTTTTGCCTGCCAGCGTGATCATCTCGGCAATCAACACATCATCAAACCAACCGTCCGGCTCGCTCTTGAACCGGTCCACCAAACCGCCCAGCTTCTCCGCATCCCGCAAGGTGCCGCCCGTGGTATCCGCCTCAATCTCGACCCGGCGAATATCAAACAGTCGCGCCGGCGTGCTGACGTCATAAACCGAATTCACCAACTCCCCCGTCACCGCATCCCGCGCAGTCAGGGCAAAGAGCTGCGCCTCATTGGCATCCATGAACTGCTGCAAGATCTCCCGCGAGGTGGAGAATTTGGTGTTCAACAAAGGACATCTGCGTTGCTCCATGCTCAGCAGGATAAACTGCCGGTTCACCCCCGCATGGTTGAGATAGAGATGATCGTCCAACGCGTCACCGACCTCGGGGGAATAGCCGGAAATGTCGATGTGAAAGTCGCTCAGATCGGTGGTCTTGCCGGTCAGATGTTCCAACGCACGGTTGTAACGCTCCACCAAGGCGGGGGAGGCAACATGGAAGAGATTGCCGAACATGAGGCCGTGGCGGATGAGGCGGTTCATTTGGTCGTATCCGTAGAGAACCGCTGATGCCACAACTTTTCGTTCCGCATGATACCCTGGAGGCTTGAGGAGAATTCCTTCAATCTCATAGTCTTGGCCTTCTCTCTACACGCGAGAGTCCCCTGATCATTTGCCTCAAGCACTGACTCCACCGCAGCGAGAAGCTCAGAAAACCGTGGTTCAAGAAACGGCTTGGTTTTGAAGCCTTTTCCATTTGAGGCAGCTAGGATTGACTTCACACGATGGAAATAAGTGTCAATTTCCTCCAGAATGTAGCCGTAGCCGCTGCTCTTGCCGCTAGGACCAGCAATTAACCTAATCATCTCTTCTTTTCTTGCTGTCGATCTGTCTTCAGCAATTGTCCAAGTGTGCTCATGATCTTCGAATCCAAAAAAGGACTCTCCAAGTCGAATTAGTCGTTCCTCAAATACTGCATCGAAAGATTTCCGTTCCTCTCGAGTAAGCCGCTTTTGCTCAATTTCGGCCTGCGCTTCGAGGGCTTTGGCCATATCTTGAGTTGCTTTGCGCTGATCTGACAACTCTTCCCTTTGCGCTGCTAATTCTTGGCCTTGAAGCCACACCGTGGCTATCAGCCACACAAATGCAAGTGCACCGGCAAATCCAGCAAGGGTGTCGCCGACTTCATTAGGTTTTGACGCTAAGAAAACGCGCCACTTTGGTGAGCACTCTTGCGCACCGTTGGCAATAGATTCGCAACTCTGCAGAATGCCCAAAATCACGCCAAAAGCGATCACAAACGCAGTAGCAAGAACGCCCCAAAGAATAGGGTTATTGAAACGGAAGAATTTGTTCTCTGCTGGCAATTTCTAGCCACTCCTTCCCAAATACCGTTTCTTCGCCTCTTCCATCCGGCTCATCTCGCGCACGGCGTTTTCGATCGCCACCTCGTCGGATTTGTCGGCATAGCGGAATTCGCTGTCCGCATAGCGGTTGATCTCCTGCACCACCATCTCCACCGTGATCGGCTGGCGCAGATCGCTGATCATCGCCTTTTTGGTCTCATAATCCTTGAACAGGAACAGATCGGGCTCTTCCATCCATTCATCCGGCAGCTCAAAATCCATCGCCCGCACCTTGACCGCGTCGGTGATGTTCTTGATCGCCCGCCCGGTGAACCGCGGATCGGCCTCTTGGATCGCCTTGAGGTAACTGCCCAGCTTGTTGATCGTATCCAGCACACCGATCCTGGCCTGCACCGCCTCGAAAACCTCGATCAGCCCCGCCTCATGCGGGCGCGCATGGCTCTCGAACGAGGCAGCAACTGCCTTTTTGATCGCTTGCGCCTCAAACACCTGATGATCGCCCAGCGGAATATCGTGGTTCTTGCCCATCAGCAGATAGAGGATATCGACGTAGTCCTCCCGCGTTTGCGGCCCATCGACCAAGAAACGCGCACCGGCCCTTTGGCGCAAGGCATCATCGACGTTTTCGGGATAGTTCGAGAACATCCCAAAGGTGCAGTTCCCCCGCACAACGGTATTGGCCCCGGCAAAGCTCTCCATCAGAACCGCCGTGATCTCAAGCTGGCCCGCTGAGGACTGCCTGTCACCGCGTTTGCCCGCCAGCTGGTCAATATCATCAATCGTGCCAAAGCCAATAACCGAGGGATCAATGATATTGTTGATAAATGCCTTGGCGTTCTGCCCCGATTTCCCCTGATAACTGTCGATATTATCGGTGCTCAGGTTCTGATACCGAAACGGATATCCGGCATTGCCGCAATACTCCGAAATCAACCCCGCCATCATCTGGATCAGCGTGGTTTTCCCCGTCCCCGGCGCGCCATCCCCCATAAAGGTAAAGATAAAACCGCCCAACTCGGCAAAGGGGTTCAGCCGCCGGTCAAAATCATAAGCCATCAGCATCTTGGCCAGCTTCATCGCCTGATATTTGGCGATGTGGTTGCCCACCACCTCATTGGGTTTTTTGAAGGTCATGGTCAGCGTGGTTGATTTCGCCTTGGAGGCCGGGCTGAACCCACGCACGGTGAAATCATCCGCCTCAACCCGCCAGGCGGCAGATTTGAATCCTTCCAGGCGCGGCGCGGTCTGGGCACGCAGGGCAACCTTTTCCATCAGGCTCTCGGCAAAGGCCGCCACCGTCGCCACCAGCCGCGCATCATCCTGCGCATGGGCGGCGATGTCCTGATCCAACTCCCACAATGCGCCGTGCAGTGCGACCTGTCCGTTGTCGGTCAAGACCTCATCGACCTCGCCCACCTCCACAGTGGTCTCGGACAGATGCGACGACATCAGATAGGCCGTGGCATTGCCCAACACATAGAGCGTCACCAGGGCCTCCGCCGACAGAAGCTCGCTGAACTCGCTCTTGCGGGCCGCCGGCAATGAGCCCTCCAGATTGGCGCGTTTGAGATCGCCCAGCCCCGATTGCTCCGCCACGTTTTCCGCCACCGCCAAGGCAATCGCTATCGCGCGGCGTAACACATGCAGCACCGTCGCCTGCATCGGGCTGATCAACGTATCGCCTTCATCCGCGCCTTCAATCCGCGCAATCAATTGCACTGCCCCGGTCGGCACCCTGCGCCGTGTCACTAGCCCCGGTGTGGTGGTCCGAAACCGCCGCCGCGTGCCAAGGCCCGATGATTGCTCTGCCACGCTGTCATCGCCGGTGGCCTTGCCAATCCGCGGCGCGTGATCAAACCCGTCCAACATCGCCTGCGCCATCGGCACATGTTTTTGAATATCCTCCTCGCGGAGTTCCATCGCATCTGAAATCTGGCTCATCTTGTAAGGGCCTTCCCTTTTTGGCTCTAAATATTCCCGCCGGAGGCATAAAAATTAATAACGCAGCACTTGCCCCGATCCGCTCACGACAAATTTTCGCACGGCGGCAAACCCCGGTGGATCCTGCTCTTCCAACACCTGATAGGGGCGTTGCGGCAGGATGATGCTGCGCTCTTGCCGGGTGGCACCCAGATCGGCGCCCTTGCCGCCAAACGGATCCAGCGCAAAGACCTCCCGTTCAACAGTGCTAAACCAGCCCGATTTTTCTTCGATCACCCGGTCGCTGACCAATTCCTCTTCGGTCCAGACCAAAGCCCAATCCTGCCCCTCGGGCGCTTTGGCGTCAGCCAAAACATCGCGCAGCGGCCCGGCCTGCCGGGTAAAGGCATGGCTGTACATCGGACCCACATGAAACCGCCGCAACCGCTTGGGGTGCAGGTCGTCAAAATCCTGATCAAAACCGCGCGCAATTGTCACCAGCTTCAGCCCGCCCAGCGCCTGCGCCGACAGATGCGCCTGCACCTCCGGCCAGCGTCGTTCATCCTTGGGCAGCCCAACCTTGCCGTTGTCCTCCAGCTCCATCAGATAGATCACCGGCAGGTTCACTTGGCTGTCATAGGTCGCCCAATGCAGCCGGAAAGTGCGCCGTCCTTCGCTCAGATTTCCGGTCCAATCGGCCTGCGGATCATTCTGCACCCAGAACAGATCCCCCTTGATCAGTTCCTCGTAATAAAGCCGCTGCGACAACGCGAATTGCAGCTTGGTCGGCACCTTCCTGTCGCCCAGGATCATTTGGACCATTTCGTTCTTGAGCGTGGCAACCGAAGGCATGTTTTCCAGATGTTTGGCCGCCTGCTGCGCATCATTGGCCATCGTCATCAGCTCTTCGGCCACCGGAAAACCACTGTCGCGATTGTCGATACTGAGCGAGCCAAAAAAACGCCCTGTTTCCCGCCCCACCAACAGATACTTAAGGCTCAGCGCCTTGAACGTGTGGGTCAACATCACCGCATAGCGGGTCAGGATTTCCACCTCATCCCGGTTCAACTTGCTTTCCGCCTCCATCACTCCGGCCACGCGCAGCATATGCTGCATGATACCCTCGAACTTGCGGAAATACCGGCGCGAAGCAAAGGTATCCATAAGGCCGACGTGGTCGCGAGCGGGGTCAGTCATCTTTGGTGTTCCGCAAGAACAAGCTGATTAAGCCCCATACTGATTGCTGTCATGCTTCTCGATGATCTTCTGGAACCGGCGGGCGAAACGCTCATCCGCCTTGGCTTTCGCCTCCAGCACTTCGCGGGCAAAGACCATGTGATCTTCGTGTTTCTCCATCATCTCCGCCATCCGCGCATTGGTGGCGGCACCAATCCCCGCCATGGCAGATTGCGCCTCTTGGTCGGTTTTTACGCCGATCTCGTTGATCCGGTGGGCGACGTCCTGCTGCTGTGCTGTCTTGAGCGATTTGGTCAGCGCATCATAGAGCACGACCCGTTGTTTGGTGTCGGTCTGCAGCTTGTTGATCAACACCATCTGGGTCGCCGCCTGGTTCTGCAGGGAATCGATCCAGGTCTTGCCCTTTTCGATATAGCGCTCGAGCGTCTGCGACTTGGCCAGCTTGACCTGCTCTTCCTGCACCAGCGCATTGTAGCGGGTGTTCATCTCGGCCAGTTCGGTTTCCAGCTTGGTGCGCTTTGCGGCATCGGTCTCGCTGGCGATCGCATTTTCCAGCTTGATAATATCGGGGTCCATCCCGCCAATATCGCTGCGAATGGTTTCCAGTTCTCCCACCGTCATCTCGCGCTCGTCCAGTGTTTCGGTCAGGTTGCTTTCGACCTTGACTTTCTGCTCTTCCAGCATCGCCAGCTGCCCTTCGAGCAGTTGCACAATCACGTCGGACTTGCTGATCAAATCCTGCAATTTGTCGTCGATAGAGGCGGACCTCACCCGTTCCTGCCGCATGCTATCCGACTTCGCCCCTGAGAAGATCCCGACAAAGGTTTCCCAACCGGTCTTGTTGCGCATCTCGTCAAAGTCACGGCTGAATCCGGCGGTCACATCGTCCAGTCCCATGATCAACTCGGCGATGTTAGCGTTCATCACCTCTGTATGGGCATGCACATCTTCGAGTGTGGCATTTTCAATGTCGATCATCGCATCGTCGCCAGCTTTCAATTTGGCACGTGCGGTTTCGATCCGGCCCGTCAACTCGGCAATCTTGCTTTGCGCTTCGGCGACTTGCGCCTGGGATTCTTTTACCTGTGCATCCAAATTGGCCATCAAACGATCCTCTATATCAATATCTTAGCCCATATATAGGCAATGTTACGCTGATTTACATCAGCGCGTTCAAAACTTTTCTCGATTGTGCCAAATGGCCCTGACCTTGAAAAGGGCAGATCAATCTGTCTGCCTCTCCTGCTGCACACCGGCCCACCTTAGGGTCAGCAACAGCACCATCAGGCATAAAATGCCTACCAATGCGTACCAGCCCAAGGTCAGGCGGATATCATCATAAGCCATAGCCGTTCGATCCGAAACCTGCACCGACGCGAGCAGCAAACTGCCCGCAAACAGCAGCCTGCCTGCGAAACTCTGCACAGACAGGAACGTGGCGCGCCCTGCGTCGCTCAGCAAAGGTTGCATACGCGCGATGATAAAGGGCCGCGACAGGGAATTGGGCACCATACGCAAGAACAATACCGCGATAGCAAAGATACTGTTGGTCACGGCCAATGTCGCAATCAACCCCACCTGAATCCCAAAGGCCAGCATCAATAGCACCGCCAGACCAAACCGCCTGCGCAGCCGCAGCGCAAACAGAGTGGCGATAGCGGACACCAACATCATAATCGCGGAAACACCGCCACTGACCATCGGCGCGTCACCGTGTAATCCTATATTGCGCAGGGCTTCGGCGATGAAAGGTTGGCCAAAAACGAAGGGAATATGACTAAATCCATACATCAACACCGATAGCGTAAACAGCCAGACCAAAACCGGCACACCCATGGCAGAACGAAACAGCCGCGCCTGGAACACCGGACCGGCGGTCTCGGTCCGGTTTATCTCATGCGGCGGCTCACAAAACCGCAATGCCACGATAAAACAAGCCATCTGAGCCACTGCACCCGCAGCGAAGGCCAGCCCATAGCCCCATTGCGCCATCACCCCGCCCGTGAACGCAGACAGGGCAAGCCCGATCAACGAAAACTGCCAACTGCGGGTTTCCTGCGCCTCGGTTTCTGCTTCCCGGCCATCTGCTGCGAGCGATTCATACAAAAACGCATTGTCGGTTCCCGATGCAAAAGCCGCTCCGGCCCCCAACAAAATCTGCGCGCAGGCAAAGGTCGCAAAGCCATCGCCAAAGGCGATCAACGCCGCACCGGCACTGGCCGCAATACCTGACACAATCAGCGTCCGCCTCCGGCCCAATCGATCAGACATATAGCCTGAAGGAACTTCCATCGCGGTCGTGCCAACATCATAGATGGCATAAAGCATGATCGCCTCGGCGCCCGACAACTCCTTTTGAAAGAACAAGAACCAGATCGCCTGCCAGAACACGAGGTTTTGAAAGAACTTGAACCATGGGTACAACGCAATGTTGCGCGCCATCGGTGTGGCCGCGATCACCCGCTGACCAAAATATTGGTCAACTCATGCTCAGGATCTGCCAGCGCATCGATCACATCAAAATGGTGCTTGCCCGCATCCACCACCTGCCGTGCGCCCCAAGCCCGCGACAGGGCTTCGGCTTGCTCAAGGAACACGGGGCGCTCTTCCGCGCCAACCCAAACCGTCACGGCAACCCCATGCGGCGGGATCATATTGACCGGGCTTTCGGCCATGGCCTCTGCCTCATCCAGCCGTAGATCAACGTTCATCGACGTTTGCAACAAAGGCATCAGATCCGCCACGGGCGAGATCGGCACAACCGTCTTGATCCGGCTCCGCACATCCCCCGGCAACACCAGCGGATCCATCATCCGCGCCACGAGATGCCCGCCGGCAGAATGGCCCGCCAAGGCAATTGGCCCAAAAGTCCGGTTGGCGATATGGCGCACTGCCGCGGCAATCTGGGCCGTGATTTCACTGATCCGCACCTGCGGACATAATACATAGCTGGGCATGGCAACCGCCCAGCCCCGCGCCAACGCCCCGGCGGCCAAATGGGACCACGAACTCTTGTCAAATGCCTTCCAATAGCCGCCATGCACAAAGATCAGCGTGCCGCGCGACACGCCCTCGGGCTGGAAAAAATCATAAGCCTCCCGATCCGATCCGCCATAGGAAACATCAACCTGCGCCCGCGCGCCAAGTTCGGCGCGAAAAGCAGCCGCAGCCGCAGCCCAGCGCGGCGGATATTCGTCAGCGCCATCAATGTAGGCACCATTGGCATAGGCATCATCAAGCTTCATTTGTGGCTCCTGTAGGTATTCAGCCCATAAACTGGACCTAGACAATCATAGACTTACTTGCTTTGGGTAGCACAACCAAAACGCGGAGACACCCAAATGACCGACGCTACAACGAATCTCAAATCCCTGCTCAAAGATCCCAGCCTGCTCGAAACCCGCGCCTATATCGGCGGTAAATGGGTGGATGGCGAAGATGGCGCCTTTGACGTGACAAACCCAGCCCGCGGCGATGTGATCGCCAAGGTGGCCAACCTCAGCCGCGCCCAGGTGGCCGGCGCCATCGCCCAAGCCGAAGCGGCCCAGAAAGAATGGGCCAGCTGGACCGGCAAGGAACGCGCAGGCGTTCTGCGCAAATGGTTCGACCTGATGATGGCAAACCAGGACGACCTCGGCGCGATCCTGACCGCAGAGCAAGGCAAACCACTGGCCGAAGCAAAAGGCGAGGTGGCCTATGGTGCCTCCTTCATCGAGTTTTTTGGCGAAGAGGCCAAACGCATCTACGGTGAAACCATCCCCGGCCACCAGCGCGACAAACGGATCACGGTGCTGAAACAGCCTATCGGCGTGGCGGCCTCAATCACGCCGTGGAACTTCCCCAACGCAATGATCACCCGCAAGGCCGCGCCCGCGCTGGCCGCCGGTTGTTCTTTCGTCGCCCGCCCTGCCGCTGAAACACCGCTTTCCGCTATCGTGATGGGCGTGCTGGCCGAACGTGCAGGCATCCCCGCAGGGGTCTTCAACGTGGTGCCGTCCTCCTCGTCCTCTGCAGTGGGCAAGGAGTTCTGTGAAAACCCTGCCGTGCGCAAACTGACTTTCACCGGATCCACCGAAGTGGGACGGATCTTGCTCAAGCAGGCCGCCGATCAGGTGATGAAGTGTTCGATGGAGCTGGGCGGCAACGCCCCCTTCATCGTGTTTGACGATGCCGATCTTGATGCGGCGGTCGAAGGCGCCATCATGTGCAAATTCCGCAACAACGGCCAAACCTGCGTCTGCGCCAACCGCATCTATGTGCAATCCGGCGTCTACGACACCTTTGCCGAAAAACTCAAAGCCCGCGTGGAACAGATGAAAATCGGTGATGGCTTTGAAGAAGGCGTGGACCTCGGTCCGCTCATCAACCCCGCCGCCGGCGAAAAAGTCAAAGAGCACATCGACGACGCGATCAGCAAGGGCGCAACCGTGATTCTCGGCGGCAACGGCGCGATGGACGGCAATTTCCTTCCCCCCACCATCGTCACTGGCGTCACTCAAGACATGCAGGTCGCGCAGGACGAAACCTTTGGCCCCTTCGCCCCCCTGTTCAAGTTCGAGGACGAAGACGAGGTGATCGCAATGGCCAATGACACGATCTTTGGTCTGGCATCCTATTTCTACGCCAACGACCTCAGCCGGGTCTACAAAGTGGCCGAAGCGCTGGAATACGGGATCGTGGGCGTGAACACCGGCATCATCTCAACCGAGGTCGCCCCCTTTGGCGGCGTCAAACAATCCGGCCTCGGCCGTGAAGGCAGCCACCACGGCATCGAAGACTATCTGGAGATGAAATACATCTGCATGAGCGTCTGACCGCAGCGCCCAAACAGGGTCCGACCATATTGGCCAGACCCCTTCTTCACTGGCACTATAAACTCCGAGGCGTTTGAGGGGCTGGCCCCTCAAGCCCTCGGGCAAGTGCATCCAGCAGCGCATCCACTTCCGCATGCAGCATCTCCTTTGGCACGCCCACATAGCGCCCATGGATCGACATTGAGACCACCCCGTGCACCGCAGCATAAAGCGTGCGCGCCCGGATCGTCAGAGCCTCTTCCTCAAGCTCGGGCAGCAGTTCTGACAGCGGCGCGATGATTTGCTCAATCAGGACCGGGTAATCGGCTTTGTGCCAATCGGGAAACTCCCGCCCCTCTGGCAATTGCTGGTAAAAGATCGCCGCCCAAAGCCGGGTGTGATCCAACGCAAAGCTGACATAGGCGGCCGCCAAGGCCCGCAACGCATCAACCGGCCGCCCGCCTTTGGGGAGTGCTTCGCGCAAAGAGGCCCCCATCCGGCGCAGGGTGCGCGAATTCACATGGGTGATCAGATCATCCAGATCCTCAACCACCGTATAAAGCGCACCAAGCGCGCAGCCTGCCTTGGTCGCAATGTCCCGTGCCTTGAGGCTGCGCAAGCCCCGCTGCGCCACCTCGGCCTCGGCGGCGTCAATCAGACGTTCAAGCAGATCCTGCTTCTTTTTGCTCAAATTCGTTTTCATCCCCACCTCGAAAAAAATTGAACAACGTTCAAAAAAAGACTTGAACATTGTTCACACTTCACCCATGTTCCCATCGTGAACAGTGTTCATGTATCGGAGAACCAACCTATGCTCAAACAACTTTTTTCACTTGCACGCGGTCAAACTGTCGATCGCACCCAATCATTTCTTGATGCCAATGCCCTCACGCTGCTGCGCCAGCAAATGCGTGAGGCCGCCGAAAGCGTTAGCCGCGCGCGCAAAGCGGTTGCTGTTGCGATGGCCTATGAGGCCCGCGAACGCAAAGCGCTTGAGGCGCTTGAAGCGCAACTGGCCGATCTTGAAACCCGCGCGCGGGCTGCATTGGAACAGGGGCGCGAAGACCTCGCGGCCGAAGCCGCGTCGGCAATTGCGGGCCTTGAGGCGGAACGCGCTTCTCTACGCAAAGTGGTTCAAACCTACGCCCAGGATATCGCCGCACTGCGCCAGGCTTTGCGCCAAAGTGAGGCCCAATTGGCCGAGCTAAAACGCGGTCAACGTCTGGCCGAGGCCACCGGAAAAACCCAATCCATGCGCGCTGGCGCGCAGGTTTCTGCGCGCAGCCCACTGGCGGATGCGGCCAGCACACTCACCCGGCTGCAAGAGCGCCAGAAACTAGCAGATACCACCCTGCAAGCCATGTCAGATCTGTCGTCTGAAACCAGCGCAGAAGCGCTGAGTGATCGCCTCGCCGCCGCTGGCATGGGCGCGGCCAAAACAACATCAGCCGAGGATGTGCTCACCCGGCTGAAAAAAGACATCAATTCCAATTAACTTTGTTAGGAGACATAAGATGAACGCTTACGCCAACAAACCTTCGTCCAGCTGGACCCTTTTTACCTATCTTCAGTTTGCCGTGGCCGCCGGCATGATGGCCGGGGGGATCTATTTCCTCGAAGCCAGCTTTGCCGCCAAGGGCTTTTACGCCATGGCAGCGATCATGCTGGTCAGCGCGACGGTAGCGATCACCAAATCCCTGCGCGATGTGGAAGAATCCGACCGCATACACAACAAGATCGAAGATGCCCGCACGGAGCGCCTCCTGGCTGATGCAGGAGAGGAATTGATCTAAACCTCAGCGCAAAGCAAAGGCGGCCACCGTACGGCTGGTGGCCGCCGCTTCTGGTTCAGCGAAGTATCTTAAGCGCCCTTGGTGCTCGCGGCTCCTAACGCTCAGTTGACAGACTTGGCCTCGACCACGTCCTTGTCCAGAACCGCACGGTCAGAGGCGATCTGGATCTGCCGCGGTTTCAGGGCTTCTGGCATTTGCCGTTCCAGGTCAATGTGCAGCATCCCATCGGCATGGGCGGCCCCGGTCACATGCACATGATCGGCCAGATGGAACCGGCGCTCAAAGGCGCGGGTTGCAATGCCGCGATGCAGATAGGTCTTTTCTTCGTCTTCGTCCGCCTTGCGGGCCGAAACAATCAGCGATTTTTCCCGCACCTCGACACTCAGATCACTGTCCGAGAAACCGGCAACCGCGATGGAAATCCGATAGGCATCATCGGCGGTTTTTTCAATGTTGTAAGGGGGGTAGCTGGGTGTGGCACCATCATTGCTCAGCACACGATCCATCATGTTGGCGATCTGGTCGAACCCGACTGTGGAACGGTAAAGCGGTGCAAAATCATAACTACGCATTTGGTCATCCTCATCTTAGAGCGATTGAACTTCAGGGCCTTCCACCATTGGACAGGCCCGTTTTTCATTGCCCAAGACCCTCACTAGGCGCCTTGGACATCATTCATGTGGGAATGGTTATCCGGCCTTTCAAGACCCTTTTGCGGTCACAAACTTTGCCCCTGTGCCATCTTTGTTGCCGCCCACGGTCAAACGTTTCACCCGTGCGCGGGGCGCAGGTTTATTGGCCCGCATCTGTCGCTTCAACGCGCCGACAACTTCTGGCAAAACCATACCCAGGGCCACTTCCTGCCCGCCCCATGATCCACCGCCAGAGATAAGCGCGACAATCTGGCCGCGCCCGTTCAAATGGGTAAACACTGGCGCACCGCTGGACCCGAAGGTCAGATCGCAGTCAAGGCCGAGCAGACCGGAATGCGCATGCACCACCTGGCATTGATCCTGCCGGGAAAGCGCCTCTGACCGGCCTTTGCCGTAGGAGACAACGCTTACCGGTCCTCTGGGCAATTGCCCCGAATAAACCCGAAACGGATCAAGCTCATGGGTTGGAATACTCTCAGCCAAACGGACAAGTGCAACATCGGTGCGGATATTTTTTGCGCTCATGCCATCAGAAGGATCGTAGGTATTGAGCACTTCAATCTGCGAGATCGGACGTTTGGCCGCAGCTGTTCCGTGGGTCAGCCCCGCCTGAAACGTCAGATCGGAGGGGTCGACCAGATCATTGCCTGCAAAAACACAATGCGCGGCCGTCAAGACCAGATCAGGTGAGATCAGCGTGCCCGTGCAATAGCTGCCCTTGGCACTGTCCAACCGGCCGACCGCCTGCCAGACCATTGCTTCGTTTTTGGTGTCCAGGGACCGCAGATTTGATGAAGGATTATTTTGTGCGGCTGCGCCGCCAGCAGATAGACCAAGCGCCAATACAGCGCAGGTGATATGCCGCGACAGCCCCATCATGGTTTCACAAATTTTGCGCCGGTGCGGCGGTTGGCATCTCCCGCCACGATCCGCTGTGGCGCAGCGTCGGAGGATGAATAGACGCCCTTTCCCGCAACCAATTCGGCCCGCAACACGGCCAGTGGCGCACCCAGGGAGGTCCCCAAAGAAACATCAGACCCTTCAACCTCGGCTTTGGCCGAAACAACTGAAACGATCTGCGGCGCGCCATTTGCGAAGGTAAAGATCGGAGCCCCGCTTGACCCGAAATCAACCGCACATGAGGTGACAAGCACACCTTCCTGCTGCGCCAGAACGTTGCACCGTTCCTGAAGCGAAGGCGCCTCGGACCGGTCGCGGGCGTAGCTGACCACGCCGACAGGATCTCCCGGGCGGGGCCGTGCCGCGGTGGCGAAGGGGGTAATTGTTGTGTTGTTGATCGGGCGTTGCAGTTCCAGTAGGGCCAGATCATTGCGCACTCGCTGCGAAGAAACCTCGCCATCATAAACGTAATCGGGGTGCACAACGGCCCGCCGAACATCGCGGTATGCACCCGCACGTCCGTTGCGGAACCCGGCGAGGAATTGCACGTTGCCGTGATCAATCCGCTGTTTTGTCTCCTTGTCATAGAGGCAATGTGCAGCAGTCAAAACCAGCCGTGGTGCGATCAATGCGCCAGTGCAAAATCCGCGCCCGTCAATGTCCAGACGTCCGACGGCTTCCCAGGCTTTTCCCGTCACTCCGGTTTCCAACCGTTTGAGCCGCGAATCCTGTGCATATGCTGCCGAAGTGACAACAAGAGCCATGAGTGAAAGAGCCATCCAGCGCCGCAAAAGACCATCCCCGTTCTTGTCTATACTTAGGCACTACGGGGCAGATACGGCAAAATTGCGGCAATTTTTCAACGCAAGCGTGGCACGCCTTGATTGTGCGCATTTCCGCCGGTCATCGCAGGTGGTTTGGGTCCACCGGTGGCCCAATCAAGCAGCTCGACCGTGTGCACAATCGGCACCGACGCACCGGACCCGATCTGCATCATACAGCCGATATTGCCCGCTGCGATCACATCTGGGTTCCTGGCCTCAAGGGTTTTGATCTTGCGGTCTTTCAACTGCCCCGAAATCTCCGGTTGCATCAGGTTGTACGTCCCTGCCGATCCGCAGCACAGATGCGGATCGGCAGGTTCCACCACTGTGAACCCCACCCGCCTTAGCAGATCTTTGGGGAAAGTCTTGATCTGTTGCCCGTGTTGCAACGAACAGGCCGCATGATAGGCCACGGTCAGGGGCTCAGGCGGCGCTTGCACTTGCCTTTCATCCAGCAAGTCGATCAGCACCTCAGACACGTCCTTTGCGATCTTGGACACCCGCGCGGCGTCCTTTGCCAGAGGCTCATTGCGGAACATATGCCCGTAGTCCTTGACCGTTGTTCCGCAACCGGAGGTGTTGATCACAATTGCATCCAACCCACCGGCATCCATCTGCACGCTCCAGGCGCGGATATTCTTGGCAGCGGTGCGATGGCTCTCATCGGTTTTGCCCATGTGATGGGTCAATGCCCCGCAGCATCCTGCGCCCTCGGCCACCACCACCTCACAGCCCAGCCGGGTGAGCAAGCGAATGGTGGCATCGTTGATATCGGTGTTCAGCGCCTTCTGTGCGCACCCCGTCATAAGGGCCACCCGCTTGCGGCGCGGTCCCTCCGGCGCAAAACTCTGCGGATCATCGTTGCGGCTGACCGGCGGAATGGTCTTTGGCGCCATCTCCAGCATTGCCCGCAGCCGCGCATCCGGCATCATGCGCGCAAATGGCCGACCGATCTTGGCCCCCAATAGCGCCAGTCGAAAGCGGGTCGGATAGGGCAAGATTCGCGCCAAAATCCAACGCAATGCACGATCCGAGAAGGGCCGTTTGTAGCGCTCTTCGATATACTCCCGCGCGTGATCCACCAAATGCATGTAGTGAACGCCGGACGGGCAGGTCGTCATACAGGCCAAGCAACTCAGACAACGATCAATGTGTTTGACCGTCTTGGCGTCCGGGTCACGGTTGTTCTCCAACATATCCTTGATCAGGTAGATCCGCCCGCGCGGGCTGTCCAATTCATCACCCAGCACCTGATAGGTTGGGCAGGTCGCCGTACAAAATCCGCAATGCACGCAAGCGCGCAGAATCTCATTGCTGCGGGCAATGGCGGGATTGTTCAATTGCTCGGGTGTAAAGGTGGTCTGCATCGTGGTTCCGCCAATCTTAATCTTTGTCCCAGCGCAGTCTTACTGCGCCGCGCCCATCAGGCCGCTGTTGAAAATGCCGCGTGGGTCAAACCGCGCTCTCAGGCCCGCCGTGAGCCGCGCCACACCAGGCGCTTCAGGTTGAAACACACCCAGCTTCGCGCGTGTTTCATCGGCCCCGCGCAGCAATGTGGCGTGACCATCGAACCCACTCATCCGTGCCCGCACATCCGTGCCGGCAACCGTGCGCATCCAAATCAGGCCTCCGGCCCAGTCATAACAATGTGCCTCCGCTGCCGCTTTGGCAGCCAGTGCCGGCGCATCCGATGGCTTGCACGACACCCGCCAAACATCACCTTCACCTTCAGCAAAAGCGGCAACATCGCGCTGCGACGTCCAGAACGTTGCAGATGCGGCGGCATCCAATTCCGAGATCTCGCCGCCCGCATTTGCCAGCAAATCTTTCAAACGCTGCATCCGGTAAGCCACGGAAGCCTCAAACCCCTCAATGCGCATCACGGTCTGCCCGTTTGCCGGATCATGCGCCGCGCCAGTCACCTCGAACGGGCTGCCCATTCCGCGGGCTAGCGCCGCAATCGCTTGCACATCATCCATCCCATGCAACACAAGACTCGCCTCGGTCTCAGGACAGGGCAAAACCTTGAACGACACCTCGGTCAACACAGCAAGCGTGCCAAAAGACCCAGCCATCAGCTTGACCAAATCATAGCCGGTCACATTCTTCATAACCCGCCCGCCATTCTTCACCACCGCGCCAGCACCATCCACGAACCGCACCCCCAGAAGGAAGTCACGCGCCGCCCCAACGGCGATCCGGCGGGGTCCGCTGACATTGGCGGCAAAAATCCCTCCGATGGTTGGTGTGCCTGTGGTGCCGAGAACACTGCGATGATCCATAGGCTCAAACGCCAACCGCTGGTTTTCTTTCGCCAGCGCCGCTTCGATCTCGGCCACGGGCGTTCCGGCCTGCGCCACCATGGTCAGGGCACCAGGCTCATAAAGCGTGATCCCGCTCAGCCCAGCCACGGACAGTTCTGCGCCAGCGGGCGCGAAGCCCCGCGTGTTGCCACCGGAAATGGCCATAGGCCCATCCGCAGCCCGAACAGCCTCAACCAAGTCTTTCTCTGATGTGATCTTCATTTCTTTTTGGCCTTAAATATTCCGGGGGTCCGGGGGCTGGCCCCCGATCTTGGGCTGGATCACTCCGCCGCCAATGGCGGGGCACGCCGTGCCTCGGAGGCGTCCAATGGAAACACCTTGGCAGGGTTCAGCAGCCAACCGGGGTCGAACACATCTTTCACTGCCATCTGCGCCTCAAGGTCCGCAGGCGCATATTGAACATGCATCAGGTCGCGCTTTTCGATGCCCACACCATGCTCACCGGTCAAACATCCACCCGCCTCAACGCAAAGCTTGAGGATCTCGGCGCCAAACGCCTCGCAAAGCTCAAGATCACCAGGCTTGTTGGCGTCAAACAGGATCAGCGGATGCATGTTGCCGTCGCCAGCGTGAAACACATTGCCAACCTTCAGACCGAACTCTTCCGACATCTCGCCAATCCGCCGCAAAACCATCGGCAAACTGCTGACCGGGATGGTGCCGTCCAGACACATGTAATCGTTGATCTGCCCCATCGCACCAAAGGCCGATTTCCGGCCCAGCCAGATCGCCGCGCTTTCCTCGGCCGATTTGCTTTCGCGCAATTCCACCGGATTGTGGCGGCGCGCGATCTCCATGATCAACGACAATTGGTGGTCAATTTCGGCTTCTGACCCTTCAACCTCGACGATCAACAGCGCCTCGCACATGGGATAGCCCGCCTTGGCAAAGGCCTCCGTGGCCTCGATGCAGGGCCGGTCCATAAATTCAATCGCAACGGGCAAAACCCCCGCCTTGATGATGTCCGACACACAGGCCCCTGCCACTTCGTTGTCGTCAAACCCCATCAACACCGGGCGCGCGCCTTCCGGCTTCGGCAAGATACGCAAAGTCGCTTCTGTAACGACGCCAAGCTGCCCCTCAGATCCGCAGATCAGCCCCAGCAGGTCCAGCCCGCTCGAATCCAGATGACCGCCGCCAATCTCGACGATCTCGCCATCCATCATCACCATGGTCACGCCCATCAGATTGTTGGTCGTCACGCCATATTTGAGACAATGCGCCCCGCCCGAGTTCATCGCGATGTTGCCAGCGATGGCACAGGCCAGCTGCGATGACGGGTCCGGTGCATAGAAAAACCCGTCTTCTTCCACCGCGCCCGTCACGCTCAGATTGGTGCGTCCCGTTTGCACGCGGATCAACCGGTTTTGATAGTCGGTCTCGATCACATCATTCATCCGGGCGACGCCCAGAATAACGCAGTCCGCCGTCGGCAGCGCCCCACCCGCAAGCGACGTGCCAGACCCGCGCGGCACCACCGGCACACCCTCTTCGTGGCAGATCCGCAAAACCGCGGCGACCTCCTTGGTGTTCTGCGGCAGCACCGCGACCATGGGAGGGCATTTGTATGCGGTCAGCGCATCACATTCATAGGCACGCGTTTCCCGCTCGTCATGGATGACGGCCGTATCTGGCAGAACCTCCCTCAAACGGGCCACAATCCGCGCTTTGCGCGAGAGGACTTCTTGATCGGGTTTTGGCATTTCCATAACGGCACCTCAAATTTGGTAAGTTTATATTACCAATTTATCGATCTGGCAAGTTCTATCCACACTCGCTATCACCCCGTCATGGATTGGCCTGCACAACTCACCCTTTTTGAACCGCTCGACTTTGCCGCTGTCGCCATCAATCTGGCACTTTGGCTGATTGTCGGTTGGCGGGTGGAACATCCTACGGCGAAGCGGCCATCGGTCTCCAAGATCATGGCCGGATATCGCCGCGAATGGATGCGCCAGATGATCACCCGTGAGCCGCGCATCTTCGACGCGCAAACGGTCGCGACGCTGCGGCAGGGCACGTCTTTCTTTGCCTCCACAAGCGTTATCGCGATCGGCGGCACGCTTGCGCTGATGGGCAATGCCGACAGCCTTGCAAATGTCGCCCAAGACCTGACCACGGAGGCCCAGCCTCGCATTGTATGGGAAATCAAGCTACTGCTTGTGGTGTTCTTCCTGACCAATGCGTTCTTGAAATTTGCATGGTCAAACCGTCTGTTTGGCTATTGTTCTGTCGTGATGGCAGCCGTTCCAAATGATCCCGGCCATAGCGATGCCATCCGTATGGCAGACAAGGCGGCGGAGCTGAACATAACAGCTGCACGCAGCTTTAACCGGGGTTTGCGATCTGTCTATTTCGCGTTGGCCAGTGTGGCATGGCTGGCGGGGGCCCTGCCTTTGATTATTGGTGCAATAATCACACTGATTGTGATCTGGCGGCGGGAATTCGCCTCCTTGTCACGTGAAATTCTTTTGAAAACTTGAAAAGAATACCTATATCAAGCTCGTTCCGAAACAATGGTGATACCATGTTAAAACGCAGTTTGCTTGCCCTCGTGGCCTCGACATTTCCCGCCTTCGCTGATGCGCCGGTGATCAAGAACGTGAACGCAAAACTGGTCGGTGATCTTTGGACCTTTGACGTGACATTGCGCCATGGCGATACCGGCTGGGAAGACTATGCCGACGCTTGGCGTGTATTGGACAAGGACGGCAAGGTTTTGGGTCTGCGCAATCTCGCGCATCCGCATGTAGATGAACAGCCCTTCACCCGGTCGCTGTCGGGCGTATCTATCCCGCGGGATGTGACCGAGGTTGCCGTGCAGGCCCGCGATTCGGTTGGCGGATGGTCCCCAACCACTGTCACAGTCAAATTACGTTAAAAGCCTAGGTCCGGTGGTATGGTCCACCGGACAGAATCGACGCCGCACGGTACAATTGTTCTGAGAGCATCACCCGCACCATCATATGCGGCCAAACCATCTTACCAAATGACAGGGAATGATCTGCCGTTCCGCGCAAAGCCGAATCAATTCCATCAGCGCCGCCGATCACAAAGGCCAGATCACCGCGCCCCATGTCGCGCCAATTGGCCAAACGGTAGGCAAAATCCGGTGACTTTTCAACCTTGCCGCGCTCATCCAACACACAGATCAGCGCCCCTTGCGGGATCGCCTTTTGCAACAGCGCGGCCTCTGCCGCCATACCGCCGCCCTTTTTGTCCTCAACCTCAACGACCCGCGCCGGACCAAGGCCAAGGTTGCGGCCTGTCCGGTCAAAGCGGGTCAGATAATCGTCAATGAGGGTTTTCTCGGGACCGGCGCGCAACCGCCCGACAGCACAGATATGAACACGCATCAGCGGCGTTCAATCAGTCAGGTCAGCTTTGCGGTGCGGGCGCGTCGCCCCCAACCCACATCTTTTCCAACTGATAGAATTCACGCACTTCAGGGCGGAAAACATGCACAATCACGTCGCCTGTGTCGATCAAGACCCAGTCGCCAATGTCCTTGCCTTCCACCTTGGGCGTCCGCCCGAATTCATCCTTGACGCGCTGAGCCAGCTTTTCGGAGATCGCGGAAACCTGACGGGTCGAACGGCCCGTACAAATAACCATGTAATCACCGATCTCCGTTTTGCCGCGCAGATTGATCTGCACGATGTCTTCGGCTTTGTCGTCTTCAAGGGATTTCAGGATTGTCGCCAAAAGCGCATCGCTTGTGGTCATTTCACCGGCAACAGACATTATAGCCGCCCCGGTATCCGCAGCCGTGGCTGCGTTCGCTTGGATTGACAGGACATCGTCCTCCTTTTTGCGCGCCGCCGGACCCCCGGCGCTGGGGATGGGCCCAAGATAGCAACGCCAAAGTGACAATTCAATGACAAGCAACCCCAGCAGCAGGAACCGGCCAAAGGCTGTGACAATGTTGCTTGTTCAGGTCGCCAGCGCCGTCCGAACCTAATCCAGCGCTTTGCCTACGGGTCTGTTCGAAACGGCAAGCTGGCTGTCTTCCAACATGCGCACTTCGCGCTGTGGGAAGGGAATTGAGATGTCGTTCTCTTTGAAGGTATCCCAAAGCGCGAGATATACGTTGCCGCGAATATTTGTCAGGCCCCCGGTCGGGTCTTTGATCCAGAACCGCAGAATGTAATCCACACTGCTGTCACCAAATCCAACGATATGACACACAGGCGCCTTGAAGCCGAGCACTCTGTCCACGCCTTTGGCCGCTTCGATGGCCAGTTTACGCACCTTATGGGGATCGTCGGAATAGGCCGTGCCAAAATAGATATCGAGGCGCACAAAATCATTGGAGTGCGACCAGTTAACCACTTGCCCGGTGATCAGATCCTCATTCGGGATCAGGTATTCCTTTCCGTCCCGCGTCACCACAGAGGCATAGCGCGCGCCAAGGGTCTGGATCCAGCCGAAGGTCTCCCCAAGGCTGATCACATCACCGGGTTTGATGGATTTGTCGATCAGGATGATCACACCCGAAACAAGGTTCGACACCACCTTTTGCAGGCCAAAGCCGAGGCCCACACCAATCGCACCCGACAACACCGCAAGCCCGGTCAGATCAATGCCAACGGCCCGCACACCCATGAAGAAGGCGATACCATAGAGGAATATCTGCACCCCTTTGACAGCCAGCACCTGCATGGAGGGGCTGATATCTTCGTTGCGGCGGATGCTGGCGGCAGTGGTGGTGCTGACCAATCTGGCAAAGGTAAACAAAACCCCGATCACCACCAAAGCCGTGATCATATCCAGCAAGGACAGGCGGAACTCCCCTATCTTTAGGGCGACCCCCTCAAGAAATTCGGAAACCTCGTCCGCGACATTGAGGAAATACAGCGTTGCATAAATCCAAAGCGCCCATGTCACCATACGCCGTAAGAACCGGTTGCGAACCAATCGCACAGCAAAGGCGATCCCGACCCATACAATCGCCAGTGTGGCTGCCAGCCCGATCAGATAGGATCGCGACGGCCAGGTCACATTCTGCATGACCAGATAAACACCCGCCGCCATGAGCGCGAACCACATCAACCCCAAACGCCGGCGCACCTGCACCACAATACGCAGCTGCCATTTCGACCAGCCTTCACGCGAGCGCACCCAGTTTTGCAATGCAGTGTCTGACAGGCGGTGCAAGCCCCAGGCAATCAATGCCAATGCAATCAGGATCAGGATCTGATTCTGTCGCCATCCGGGGGTGATAACCCCCTCAAGGAAACTCATTACGCTCGCAAACAGGGTTTGCAGCGACATCAGGAAATCCACGTAGGGATCAACAGGATCGGTTTCCGGCGTCATAATCAAAGACAACCACAGCCAAAGCCCAGCGGCAAGCCGCCGCTGCCCAAGTCCTGCTTTATTCGGTCGCGGCGCTTTGCCAACACGGCAATTCCCTTGAACCATGGGTCATTTCAGGCTAGTCCGCGATACATGACACAGGTGTTTGATCTGGACGACCGCGCACGCCTGCGCGAACGCTTTTTCGGAGCGCGGCACAGCGTGCTCGCTTTCCTATAAGCGACCAACCCCCAGCCACATACCATCACCCAAACAATACGGGAGAGGACCATCATGTCCCCCAAGACGATCTACGATAAAATCTGGGATGCCCATGTCGCGCATGAAGCGGACGACGGCACCTGCCTTCTTTATATTGACCGCCATCTGGTGCACGAAGTGACCAGCCCGCAGGCCTTTGAAGGGCTGCGCATGACAGGCCGGACAGTCCGCGCACCGGACAAGACCATCGCGGTGCCCGATCACAACGTTCCGACAACGCTGGACCGCGCCAATGCGGAAACCATGACCGAAGACAGCCGCATTCAGGTTGAAGCGCTGGACAAGAACGCCAAGGACTTTGGCATTCACTACTACCCCGTGTCGGACGTGCGTCAGGGCATCGTTCACATCGTTGGCCCCGAACAGGGCTGGACCTTGCCCGGCATGACCGTGGTCTGCGGCGACAGCCACACCGCCACCCACGGCGCCTTTGGCGCATTGGCCCACGGCATCGGCACCTCCGAGGTGGAGCATGTTCTGGCCACGCAGACGCTGATCCAGAAGAAATCCAAAAACATGAAGGTCGAGATCACCGGCAAGCTCAAGCCGGGTGTGACCGCCAAGGACATCACGCTGGCCGTGATTGGCGAAACCGGCACCGCAGGCGGCACCGGCTATGTGATCGAATATTGCGGCGAAGCGATCCGCGATCTGTCCATGGAAGGGCGGATGACCGTCTGCAACATGGCCATCGAAGGCGGCGCGCGCGCCGGTTTGATCGCGCCGGATGAAACCACCTATGAATACGTCAAAGGTCGCCCACACGCCCCCAAAGGCGCACAATGGGAAGCGGCGCTGGCGTGGTGGAAAACCCTTTATACCGATGAGGGTGCACATTTCGATAAGGTCATCACACTGCGCGGTGAAGACATTCAGCCCGTGGTCACATGGGGCACATCACCCGAAGATGTTCTGCCGATCACCGCAACAGTGCCCAGCCCGGAAGATTTCGAAGGCGGCAAGGTTGAAGCGGCGCGGCGGTCCATTGAATACATGGGCCTCAAGCCCGGTCAGAAGCTGACAGACATCGAAATCGACACGGTGTTCATCGGATCATGCACCAATGGCCGGATCGAAGATCTGCGGGCCGCGGCCGCGATCCTTAAAGGCAAGAAGATCAAAGACGGAATGCGGGCAATGGTTGTTCCCGGCTCCGGCCTCGTCCGGGCGCAGGCCGAAGAAGAAGGCCTTGCCGACATTTTCAAGGAGGCAGGGTTCGAATGGCGTCTGGCGGGATGTTCCATGTGTCTGGCAATGAACCCCGACCAACTGGCCGAGGAAGAACGCTGCGCATCCACATCCAACCGTAACTTCGAAGGCCGGCAGGGTTACAAGGGGCGCACGCACCTCGTCTCCCCCGGCATGGCCGCCGCTGCCGCAATCACCGGCAAACTCACCGACGTCCGGGAGATGATGTAATGGAAAAGTTCGACAAACTCACAGGGATCGCTGCACCAATGCCGCTGGTCAATATCGATACAGATATGATCATCCCCAAGGTTTTCCTGAAAACCATCAAACGGTCCGGCCTCGGCGTGAACCTGTTTGACGAAATGCGCTATGACCGTCAGGGCAACGAAATCGAAGATTTTGTGCTGAACAAGCCGCAGTACCGCGAGACAGAGATTCTTGTCGCGGGCGACAACTTCGGTTGTGGATCGTCGCGCGAACACGCCCCATGGGCGATCAAGGACTTTGGCATCAAATGTGTGATCTCCACATCCTTTGCCGACATCTTTTTCAACAACTGCTTCAAAAATGGCATCCTGCCTATCGTCCTGCCGAAGGATCAGGTGGATGTTTTGATGCAGGACGCGGAGAAGGGTGCAAACGCCCGTGTGACCGTTGATCTCGAAGCGCAGACCGTCACGACATCTGACGGTGAATGCTTCTCATTCGAGGTGGACTCGTTCAAAAAGCACTGCCTTATGAATGGCTTGGACGATATTGGCCTGACCATGGAAAAGGCCGCGTCCATCGACACATTTGAAGAGCAAGCAGCGCAAAGCCGCCCTTGGGTTTGATACCTGCTCTTACGAATTAACAAAAAAGACACATTTTTCAGTGTTCCTAGTGGGTGCCCTCGTGGCACCCACAACATCTTGGAAACTGCCTTCTTATGGTCATCAAAATGATGCAAGAAGGCACCACCTTCACCGTCAAAATGCCACAAGTCTTAGCTTCAATGCGTCTAGCGGCTTGAGAACTATGGCAAAAGAAGGCACAAATCGGGCAGAATTGAGGCGCCCCTGAAAAACAGTGGGCAACAAGTTGGAATAGGTCGCGGCAACGTATCGGGACTGGCCAGTTTGGAAAGGCGCAGTAGTGATTGGACGAATGACAGGCGCGGCAACGCGTGGCCTTTTGGTGGCGTTGCTGATTGCAACACCGGCATTGATCTTGCCCGGTGTTGCCGCAGACTCGACCCAAATCACCGCGCTGATGGCCCTGCTTGCCGGTTTCCTGACCTTCGTCGAATACAACTCCAGCTTTCCCAGCATTGTCGAATTCCGCGATGCCCCCCCATTCAACCGTCTGCGATTTATCGCCATGTTTGTGACCGTCTTGATGATCACCCAGGTGATCAAGAGCCATTCCGAAGTGACCCTGCTCAGCGGCGCGTTATTCTCATTGGGTACAATCATCGGCAATGCCCTCGATTTTCCCTATTCTCCGGTCCGCCTTGCCGTCTTGATGCTGCCGGAAACGGCCAGCATTCAGTTGGTTGAAACCATCCGCGCAGCCGCTGGCCTTGCCTATCTGGTCGCAGCAATTGCGTTGATCGTTTTTGTGGTGATCGTGCGCGTTCTGGGTTGGCCTACCCGCCACGGCGCATTTAACGTCTGGGTGAACCTGCCTCTGTTTGATCCGACGGCAGGCGGTGACGTGATTTCTCGCCTACAGCGGGAAGCGAGGATCAATATTGCACTCGGCTTCTTGCTGCCATTCCTGATCCCTGCGATGGTCAAGCTTGCATCATATCTGATTGATCCGATTCCATTTGAGAACCCGCAAACATTGATCTGGACCGTAAGCGCATGGGCCTTTTTGCCAGCCAGCATGGTCATGCGAGGCATCGCCATGAACAGGGTTGCCGGCATGATCGAAGACAAGCGCCGCCGCACATATGCCGACGCGGAAACCGAAGCAGGTTTGCAAATCGCCTGATAGCACTCGCGGCGGCTCTGATTTGGACTTTGCCTGCTTGGGCAGACACCCTTCGGGTTGCGACCTTCAACACAGAACTGTCCCGCAATGGCCCCGGCCTGTTGCTACGCGATATCCTCAAGGGAACAGATGCACAAATCACTGCAGTGCTGGATCTGCTGGCGCAGACCAATGCCGATGTGATCACCTTGCAGGGGTTCGACTATGATCTCGAAAACCGCGCCCTCATGGCCTTTGCCAATGCTCTTGAGAAACGTGGGTTGCACTATCCTCATCGTTTCGCCGCGCCGCCCAATGCCGGCTTCCGAACCGGGCTTGATCTGAACGGTGACGGACGCAGAGGCGGGCCAGATGACGCGCAAGGCTACGGGCGGTTTTTTGGCGCGGGCAGCATAGCAGTGCTGTCCCGTTTTGTGATTGAAAGGGATGAGGTGCAGGATTTCACGTCGCTGTTGTGGCGCGATCTGCCGGGGGCCGACCTGCCTCAGATCGATGGCAAACCTTTCCCAAGTGCCGAGGCCCAGGCCGTGCAACGCCTGTCGTCACGCGGTCATTGGGTGGTGCCGATCCTGCACCCCAAAATGGGCCGGGTTTCAATCCTGACCTTTCATGCCACACCGCCCGTTTTCGATGGACCCGAAGACCGTAATGGCAAACGCAATGCGGATGAAATCCGGTTCTGGCAGCATTTCCTGGATGGGAAAATTGGCCAGGCGCCAGCAGCCCGGTTTGTTTTGGTAGGTGACGCGAACCTTGATCCCAATAGGGACGAAGGCGAGCACGAGGCCATCAAGGCATTGTTGGATCATCCCGCACTGGTTGATGCCATGCCAAAACTGCCAACGGTCGATTGGCCACAAACCGGGCCAATGCGGGTCAGCTACATCCTGCCCTCAACCGATTGGCATATTGTGGACGCTCAAGTTGTGCCTCAAATCGCCGCAGCCAGCCGCCATAATCTGCTTTGGATGGACCTCAAACAGTAGGTTATCTTGACCCTCCGGCATCCACGGGCTAGGCCGCTTCTGACAGTTTTTTGCAAGGAGCGCCCCATGGCCAACCCAACTCTGCTTATCCTCGCCGGTGACGGCATCGGACCGGAAGTCATGGCGCAAGTCACCCGTGTCATCGACTGGTTTGGTGCCAAGCGTGATTTGACCTTCGATGTGGAGCATGATCTGGTCGGCGGCGCAGCTTACGACAAACACGGCACGCCCCTGCATGACGATACGATGGCCCGCGCGCTTGAGGCGGATGCGGTCCTGCTCGGTGCGGTTGGCGGCCCAAAATATGACGATCTGGATTTCAGCGTAAAACCAGAGCGCGGCCTGCTGCGTCTGCGCAAGGAGATGGACCTTTATTCCAACCTGCGCCCGGCGCAGTGTTTTGATGCCCTGGCCGATTTTTCGTCTTTGAAGAAAGACATCGTTGCCGGCCTCGACATCATGATCGTGCGCGAACTGACCTCTGGCGTTTACTTCGGCGAGCCGCGCGGCATCTTCGAAGAGGGCAACGAACGGGTCGGCATCAACACGCAGCGTTATACCGAAAGCGAAATTGACCGTGTTGCCCGCTCTGCTTTTGAACTGGCTCGCCGCCGTGGCAACAAAGTCTGCTCCATGGAAAAAGCCAACGTGATGGAAAGCGGCATCTTGTGGCGCGAGGTGGTGCAGCGGGTGCATGACGCGGATTACCCCGATGTCGAGTTGAGCCATATGTACGCCGACAATGGCGCGATGCAGTTGGTACGCGCCCCCAAACAGTTTGACGTTATCCTGACGGACAACCTGTTTGGTGACATCCTATCCGATTGCGCCGCGATGCTGACCGGCTCGCTTGGCATGTTGCCATCCGCCTCTCTTGGCGCCCCCAATGCCGACGGCCGCCCCAAAGCGCTTTATGAACCGGTCCACGGATCGGCGCCTGACATCACCGGTCAAGGCAAAGCAAACCCCATCGCCTGCATCCTGAGTTTTGCGATGGCACTGCGTTACTCCTTTGATCAAGGCGACGAGGCCGCGCGTCTTGAAAAAGCGATTGAAAAGGTGCTGGCAGACGGTGCCCGCACTGCGGACCTGATGGGCGAAGAGGGCGGCACCCCGATCAGCACCTCTGACATGGGCGACGCCATTCTGGCCGCGCTTGACTCCAGCCTTTAAAAACGCCCAAAACGGGAAAACGAAAAGCAGCGCCTTGTGCGCTGCTTTTTTCTTGCCTGCCATTGGGGGAGGCGGGAGTACCGTGTTACCCTATCCACCTCAATGCAAGGAGGCCGCGATGCACTGGAAACCAGAAGGATACACAAGCGTCAGCCCATATCTGATCGTGTCAGATGCTCAAGCGACGCTTAACTTCGCACAAGCCGTTTTTGACGCAGAACGTCTGCGCCTGCATCACCGAGAGGACGGCGGGATCAAACACGCCGAGTTCCGGATCGACGACACCGTTGTCATGGTCGGAGAGATGTCCGGCGGAGCCACAGCGCATATCCATGTTTATGTTCCCGATGCCGATGCGGCCTTTGCTCTGGCGCTGGCAACAGGGGGCAACGCCGTTCAGGAAATGACCCGCGCTGGCGACGGCGATTACCGTGGCGGTGTGGCTGATGCCAACGGCACAGTTTGGTGGATTTCCCAACAAGAAGAATACCGCGAGTAACTCTTGTTTGTGACGTATCGGCACTTTGGTTTGCACCCCCGAAATCATTGCTTGCGCCCTGTTTTTAAGGTATGTCAGCGGTAACATTTCTGGATAAGAGAACACCTTTGAACCAAGCGCAGAAAACGGACGCCCCTTTGGATCTTTTTGTGATCGGCGGCGGCATCAATGGCTGCGGCATTGCCCGCGATGCGGCAGGGCGCGGTTTGTCTGTGGCACTGGCAGAAATGAACGATTTGGCCTCGGCCACCTCATCCGCTTCGACCAAATTGTTTCACGGTGGATTGCGGTATCTTGAATATTTCGAGATTGCATTGGTGCGTCATGCTTTGGGTGAGCGCGAGACATTGCTCAAGGCGATGCCGCATATCTCATGGCCGATGCGGTTTGTTCTGCCTTACCACAAAGACATGCGGTTTGAGGCCGACACGCCCGCCTCCAAGATCCTGAATTTCGCCATGCCCTGGACCAAGGGCCGCCGTCCGGCGTGGCTGATCCGGTTTGGCCTGTTCCTTTATGACCATTTGGGCGGTCGCAAGATATTGCCGGCAACCCGTACCCTGTCACTGAACGGCACGCCCGAGGGTGTGCCACTGCAACCGCAGTTCAGCAAAGCCTTTGAATACTCGGACTGCTGGGTAGAAGACGCACGCCTCGTTGTTCTGAACGCCCGCGATGCCGAGGCACGCGGTGCCAAAATCCTGACGCGCACAAAAGTCATCAGCGCCGCCCGAAAAGGTGACCTTTGGGAGATCACCACCGAAGACACTGGAACCGGCACGCAGCAGGTACATCAGGCCAAGATGCTGATCAACGCAGGCGGTCCGTGGGTGGGCGACATCATCCAAAGCAAAGTGCGTATCAATTCCCGCGAGGGCGTGCGTCTGGTACGCGGCAGTCATATCGTCACCAAACGGCTTTATGACCACGACAAATGCTATTTCTTTCAAGGTGGCGATGGCCGGATCATTTTTGCGATACCCTATGAGACCGATTTCACCCTGATCGGCACCACCGATATGGATCACCCTGATCCTTCGGTGCGCCCCGAATGCACGCCGGAGGAACGGGACTATCTGATCAATTTCGCCAACGGCTATTTCCAGCAGGAGCTGAGCGCCGATGATGTGGTCTGGACCTACTCTGGTGTGCGGCCGCTCTACGATGATGGTGCCAGCTCTGCCGCTGCTGCGACCCGCGACTACACGCTCAAGATCGACGCAAATGGTGGTGCGCCAATCCTGAATATCTTTGGCGGCAAGATCACCACCTATCGAAAGCTGGCCGAAGACGCGATGGAGAAGATTGCGCCGTTTTTTGAGGACACCGCAGATCATTGGACCGCAGGCGTCGCCCTTCCCGGGGGTGATTTCCCGGTTGGCGATGTGCAAAAACTGATCGGAACATTGATGTCCGACTATCCCTTCCTTGACCGCGCTTGGGCCACACGCCTGATCCGTGCCTACGGCACCGAAGCCCGGCAAATCCTTGGTGATGCCAGGGCTGCAACCGATCTGGGCGAAACCTTCGGATACAACCTGACCGAAACCGAAGTGCGTTGGCTGATGCAGCGCGAATATGCAAAGACCGCCGATGATGTCTTATGGCGGCGCAGCAAGCTGGGTTTGCGGCTGTCCAAGGTCGAGGCGGCAACTCTGGATCGATGGATGCAGACCCAGCCCGGATCTTGACAACAAAGCCCCCGAAAGAAACCATTCCGCGAACAACACCGAAGGCCCGTTATGACACATATTCTTGCCATTGATCAGGGCACAACGTCCTCCCGCGCCTTGGTTTTTGATAGTGCGATGACCGTCGCAGCCACGGCACAGCAAGAGTTCGCGCAGCACTTCCCTCATAGTGGCTGGGTCGAGCATGATCCGTCTGACCTGTGGTCTACCACCTTGAAAACCTGCCGCGACGCCATAGCGCAGGCCGGACTGGATGGATCAGACATCACCGCAATTGGCATTACGAACCAACGCGAGACCACCGTGGTTTGGGATCGTGAAACGGGCGAGCCGGTCTACAACGCCATTGTTTGGCAAGACCGCCGCACCGCCAAATACTGCGCCGAATTGCGCGCCGCAGGCCATGACGAGATGATCACCGCCAAAACCGGCCTCTTGGCAGATCCCTATTTTTCAGGCACCAAGCTCAAGTGGATATTGGATGAGGTTGAAGGCGCACGGGATCGTGCCCGCGCTGGGAAACTGTTGTTTGGAACGGTCGATAGTTTCCTGATCTGGAATCTGACCAATGGCGCGTCCCATGTCACCGATGCCACCAATGCCGCCCGCACCCTGCTTTATGACATTCACAATGGCCGGTGGAGCAAAAGCATCTGCGATTTGTTCGACATCCCGATGGAGATGCTGCCCGAGGTGAAGGACTGCGCCGCCGATTTTGGCATGACGGATGCCGCGCATCTGGGTGCGGCCTTGCCTATTCTGGGCGTTGCGGGCGACCAACAGGCCGCCACCATCGGGCAGGCCTGTTTTGAACCGGGCATGTTGAAATCCACCTATGGCACCGGATGTTTTGCGCTGCTCAACACCGGGGAAAATGCGGTGACCTCCAACAATCGCTTGTTGACCACTATCGCCTATCAACTGGATGGTAAGACGACATATGCGCTCGAAGGGTCGATCTTTGTGGCAGGGGCGGTTGTGCAATGGCTGCGCGACGGCTTGCAGATCATCAAAGGTGCCGCAGAAACGCAACCCTTGGCAGAAACCGCGGATAACCAGCAAAACGTGATCATCGTTCCGGCCTTTACCGGCCTCGGCGCGCCCTACTGGAATGCAGAATGTCGCGGTGCGGTTTTTGGGCTGACCCGCGGATCGGGACCAGCCGAATTTGCCCGCGCCGCATTGGAAAGCGTCGGATATCAGACCCGCGATCTGATGGAGGCCATGCATGCCGATTGGCAGGACGAAGGGGCCGCGCCCACACTGCGTGTGGATGGCGGGATGAGCGCGAGCGACTGGGCGATGCAATTTCTGTCCGACATCCTCGACGCACCAGTGGACCGTCCGCATGTTCTGGAGACCACGGCAATGGGCGCTGCGTGGCTGGCCGGGCAGCGGGCTGGGATTTATCCCGGAATGGACGAGTTTGCAAAAAGCTGGGTCAAGGAACGTAGTTTTGCGCCTGCCATGGATGATAAGACCCGTGCGGAAAAATATGCGGGTTGGCAACGCGCAGTTACCGCAACCCTGTCGGTCTAGATCGGGCGCGCAGGCTTAGTTGCGGACGCGGCCAAACGTCGACAGGCGGTTGATTTCGTCCAGCCGTTCAAGATTGACAACGGTGGACAACATCAAACGGTCATGGCTCCAATCGCCTGGGCGTTGAATTGAGATTGCCGTCAGGGTCGTCACCGCAAACAACGGCAGGATGACCGCAGCGAGGATCAAACGCGGATGCGTCACGCGCCGCGCATCCAACAGCGATCTGATGCGGTGCTCAAGAAAGCTGGTTTTGCCTTCGCGCAGGGTCGCGCGATCCGCAGTCACCAAGGCGACCTTGGGCACAGCAATCACAAAGGTCCGGTCCTTGCGCAACGTCTTTTGACAAACCGACAACAAAGTATCGCAATAAGTCTTCACGCAGATACTGCCACGTGTCAGAACCGCACTGTCGCAGCTCAACTCGCGCAGATGTTCGACCTGCCGCTTCCAAGCGTGGTAGGCCGGATTAAGAAAGAACAGCGGCTTGAGCGCCTCAAGCAGGATTTCCCACTCAAGATCGCCCTGACGCATGTGTTGGAATTCATGCGCCAAAGATACTTTGAGCTCGCTTCCTTGGCTCAACATATGTGTCGGGATCACCACATAATAATTGCGAATGCCACGTGTGGAGAACGGCACCAGCGTCCGGTCAGACAGCAACAGACGCACCCGGCCAAACCGCCGCCAGATAAAGCTTCGGCTGACAATCTTGTGCAGACAAAACATCGAATATACCAGTCGCACCGCGCCAAGTATCAGCCCCGCAAGAAACGCAACGATCATCGCCTGCGCGAAAAATCCTACACCGCTGAGAATGTTGGATGACAGGGTCTCGCGGATCTGGATCAGGCTTTCAAAGCGGGTCGCCTTCATCTCGAACCCGCCATTCAGGTAATGAGACACCACCATATCGGACAAATTCAGGTTTACGCCTGAGGCAATGCCATTGTTTTGCAAACCATTGAACAGCAGGACAAGGAAAGGTGCAAAAACGATCGCCAGAAAGGCCCCGTTTAGAAGTTGAAGTTGGGTTCCGTAGGCATGTCGAAGGCCCAGATAATTCAACCCGATGCGCGTCAGGTGCCAAAGCCCATAGGCCACGCAAAACAGAATATTGGCGTTGATGAAAGCGTCGAGAACTGCATCACCCGGTATCATTTTTCAACCTCCGATCCACAAGTGCCCGGATTTGCCCCAATGCTTCGTCTGTGAGAGCATCATCGTTGACCAAACGCGCCACGAGAGAGGCAGGCGTGCCATCGAACAGCTTCATCGACAGATCTTTGAGTGAGCGGCTCTGGTAGGCGTCTTTGCCAAGCGCGGGAATATAGACATGGCTTTTGCCTTCTTTCCGGCTGGTGACGAATTCCTTTTGTTCCAGAATGCGCAGGATGGTGGCAGCGGATGTATAGGCCAGATTGCGCTCCTTAGGCAGCTGGTCCAGCACATCACGCACCGTCCCCTCCCCCAAGGCCCAAAGTTCATTCATGAACTCCAGTTCAACCTCTGTTAACAACTCGCGTTTTTTCTTTTCTCTCATTGCCATCCAGTCCGTGGGCATTGCTCACTCGTTACTCTCGCGGAGTAAATACTAAGTTTTTCGTAAACCAAAGCGATTTCTAAACCTTGCGGAAACAGAACACCGCCCACCCCACGGAAATTGCCAGCGGCCACCACAGCGGCTGCCCGACGATGCCAAGCCATGCGAGAAAAATATAGGCTGTTCCCAACAGCGAGATAAACAAGCGATCCCCGCGCGTTGTGGTCAGGCCAAGAACCCCGCGCCGTTCATCCCCGCCCGGACGGCGGATTTCCAGCACGGTGATAATCGCCATTGCGGAAAAGATCCCGCAGAACAGCAGAAATGTGGCGGGCGTCCAAGCCATCCAGAACTCAGGCCACAGGGGATCTGTCCAGGAGAAACCCTTTTCCTCTTCCTTTTTGGCGACATTGCCCCAACCCTGCGCTCCGGCGGGAACCGCCAAAAGCACCGCGGCGATTGCGAGAGAAAAGCGCGTCATCAAACCCTCCCTAGGGCAAAGCCCTTGGCGATGTAATTGCGGACAAAATAGATCACGATGGCACCGGGAATGATGGTGAGCGTCCCCGCCGCCGCAAGCAGGCCAAGTTCATACCCCGCAGATGAGGCAGTCTTGGTCATGGTGGCGGCAATCGGCTTGGCTGCGACCGCCGTCAGGGTCTTGGCCAACAACAGTTCAACCCAAGAGAACATAAAGCAGAAGAACGCGGCGACCCCCACACCCGCTTTGATCGTCGGCAGAAAGATCTTCACAAAGAAGCGCGGGAAGGAATAGCCATCCACATAGGCGGTTTCGTCCAGTTCCTTTGGCACGCCGCCCATGAACCCCTCGAGAATCCAAACCGCCAGCGGGATATTGAACAGGCAATGCGCCAAGGCCACAGCAAGATGTGTGTCAAACAGCCCGACCGAAGAATACAATTGAAAGAACGGCAGCGCAAAAACTGCGGCGGGGGCCATCCGGTTGGTCAGCAGCCAGAAGAACAACTGCTTGTCCCCAAGGAATCGATACCGGGAAAACGCATAGGCGGCAGGCAGGGCCACCGCAACGGATATGACCGTGTTCAGCGACACATAGATGATCGAGTTGATATAGCCCCAGTACCACGTCGGATCAGTAAAGATCACCTTGTAATTCTCAAGCGTAAAGGTCTGGGGAAACAGGCTGAACCCCGAAAGGATCTCACCGGTTGTCTTAAAGCTCATCGCGATGAGCCAATAGATCGGCAGCATCAGAAACAGGATATATAGGATCGGAATGAGGGAGCGTTTTCTCATTGCGCGTCATCCTTTGTCATGAGGGTGTAGAACAACCAGCTCACCAGCAGCGTGATGGCGAAATAGATCAGCGACATCGCCGCCGCTGGCCCAAGGTCAAACTGGCCCAATGCGATCTTCACCAGATCAATGGAAAGCAAGGTCGTCGAATTGCCGGGCCCGCCTCCGGTCAGAACAAAGGGTTCCGTGTAGATGTTAAAGCTGTCCATAAACCGCAATAGAATGGCGATGGTCAGTACAGTCTTCAGCTTGGGCAGCTGAATGAAACGAAAGACTTTCCACGCGCTAGCACCGTCAATCTTGGCCGCCTGATAATAGGCATCCGGGATCGAAACGAGCCCTGCATAAGACAGTAGCACCACAAGCGAAGTCCAATGCCAGACGTCCATCGTGATGATCGTGACCCAAGCCGCAAACGGGTTCTGCGTCATGTCATATGGAATGCCCAGCGTATGGTTCATCAGATAACCCAGCAGCCCGATGTCCGGCAGCGTAAAAATATTCCACATCGCGCCCACAACGTTCCAGGGGATCAGCATCGGCAGCGCCATTGTGACAAGGCAAACCGGCACCCAGAAACCACTGCGTGGCATCGAAAGGGCAATGATAATGCCCAGCGGCACCTCGATGATCAGGATCAGGAAGGTAAATAGAAATTGCCGCCCCAAGGCCGCCTGAAACCGGTCAGACCGCAAGATCTGTTCAAACCAGTCCAGCCCCTGCCAAAAGAACACGTTATTCCCAAAGGTTTCCTGCACCGAATAATTGACCACTGTCATGATCGGCACCAGCGCATTGAACGCCACCAGCAATAGGACCGGCAGCACAAAGAACCACGCTTTTTGATTTTCGGTTTTCATGAGCCCACCTCCGTTGCGATCCAGCCGTCGCGATAAAGCCGGGTTTGATCGGCGCGAAAGGCCAGATGCACGGCCTCGCCCTGTGCGGGCACCGGACCGTCGATCACGGCCTTGATCGAGGTGTCGCCCACCATCGCCTCCAGCACGGAATGCCGGCCAATGTCTGACACTTTGCGCACATGGCCCGGCAGGCCCGTCTTGGCAAGCGAGACAAATTCGGGCCGGATGCCAACCTGCGCCACGCCGCCACGGCCCGTGACTTCGCCTTCCAGCGTGATCGGGTGACCCTCAACCGTGACGCCGCCTTGCTCCTCATCGGCGGGCAGCACATTCATGCCCGGCGAACCGATAAAATGGCCGACAAAGGTATGCTGCGGGCGCTCAAAGAGTTCGACAGGTGTGCCGATTTGTACGATCTCACCATCCTGCATCACCACCACCTGATCGGCAAAGGTCAACGCCTCGGTCTGATCATGGGTTACATAAATCATCGTCGCACGGACCCGTTGATGCAGTTCCTTGAGCTTGGAGCGCAATTTCCATTTCAGATGCGGATCAATCACCGTCAACGGCTCGTCAAACATCACCACGTTCACATCGTCGCGCACCAATCCGCGCCCCATGGAGATCTTTTGTTTGTTGTCCGGTGACAGATGCGAGGCGCGGGTATCGAGCATCTCTTCGACTTCAAGCATCGCGGCAATCTCCGCCACCCGCTCGGTTATCTTGGCCTGTGCCACCCCGCGATTGCGCAGTGGAAACGCCAGATTTTCGCGCACGGTCATCGTGTCGTAGATCACCGGAAACTGAAACACCTGCGCAATGTTACGCTGATCGGGTGGCAGGTCGGTGACATCCTTGCCATCAAACAAGATCCGCCCTTCGGATGGGACCAGCAAACCGGAGATGATATTCAACAATGTGGACTTGCCACACCCCGAAGGCCCCAACAGCGCATAGGCACCGCCGTTCTGCCAATCGAGGTCGATCTCTTTAAGCGCAAAGTCCTCAGGCCCTTTTGGATTCGGCAGGTAGGAATGGCGCAGGTTGGAAAGGGTGATTTTCGCCATCAGGCAACGAGCCTCCCGTCCGGAGCAAAATAGAATGCCTGTGTGGTGTCCATGTAGAACCGGTGGCTTTCGCCCACGTTGTAGGGATGCACCCCATGAGCCAAAGACACCCATGCTTCCTGACCTACCTCAAAATGGGCGCTGGATTCTGAGCCGGACAATTCCGTGACCAAAACCGTGCCGTCCATCGCCACGGTGCTGCCCGAGGCAACTGGCGTAACGTGATGCGGGCGCACGGCGACGACATATGGCCCATCAGGCAATTCTGCCGCCGATCCCCCCATGGTCCAGCTGATCCCGTTTTGCATCTTGGCAGTGGTTCCCGTTTTTACGATTTCGGCCGAGTTGATCGGCGGGTCGGAAAACACACGCGCTGCTGTCAGGTTTTCCGGCCTACGATAGATCTCTGCCGTGGTGCCGAATTGGGTGACAACACCATCGTCCAAAAGCGCGGTCTTGCCACCAAGCAACAGCGCCTCTTCCGGCTCGGACGTGGCGTAGACCACAACCGCGCCGCGGCCTGCAAAGAGTTCAGGCAGCTGTTCGCGCAGTTCCTCGCGCAGTTTGTAATCAAGGTTGGCCAAAGGCTCATCCAGAAACACCGCGCGGCTCTCCTTGGCAATGGCGCGGGCCAAGGCGCAGCGTTGCTGTTGCCCGCCCGACAGCTCTTGCGGACGCCGGTTGAGCATCGGACGCAGTTGCAAGATATCTGCGGCTTCTTCTACGCGCCCGGCGATCTCGGATTTGGCCATGCCTGCAACCCGCAAGGGGGAGGCAATGTTCTCAAAAACTGTCATATGCGGATAGTTTACAAAGAATTGATGTACGAGGCTGATGTTACGCTTTTGAGTGGACAGCTTTGACACATCTTCTCCGTCCATATGAATCTCGCCTGCACCCAACGGATCAAGTCCCGCCATCAATTTGATCAAGGATGTCTTGCCCGATCCGGTCTGCCCCAGCAGAACGTTGAAATGCCCCGCCTCCAGTGACAGCGTGGTGGGTTTGATGTGGGTGATGCCCCTGACGACCTTGGTCGCGGCGCGCAGTTGGATTGTCATGTCGTTCAGCCCGGAATTGCGCCTGAAAGCGCGGCGTCAGAAAAGGCCGAAGCCCAGAGAGGGAACTTCGGCCAACGCTGGCCCCACATGGGGGCCAACACATGGTTTATTGGTTCCAGCGGGCTACCAGATCGTCGTAGTTGACGGTCTCGCCCTGCGGCTTTTCATTGTCCAGCTTAGCTTTCGCCCCGCCTTTGCCCAGCCATTCAGAGGGATCTTTTTCCTCGTTCAGACGCGGGCCACAACCGCCGTAAACACCAGCCGCCTCATCTGCCTGCTGCATCCGGGCCATGGTGATGTCCATCTCTTCGGCCAGACGATCCATCGCCTGTTGCGGTGTAAACGCACCAGAGTTCACATCACCAATCTGCTGCCACCAGATCTGCGCCAGCTTGGGATAATCAGGCACGTTGATACCGGTTGGCGACCATGCCACACGATCGGGCGAACGGTAGAATTCGACCAGACCGCCCAGTTTCGGTGCGCGTTCGGTAAAGGATTCATGGTTCACCGTGGAATCGCGCATGAACGTCAGACCAACGTGGGATTTTTTCACATCCACGGTTTTGGACGTCACGAACTGAGCATAAAGCCAGGCCGCCTGCGCCCGATCAGATGGTGTGGACTTAAGGAAGGTCCAAGACCCGACATCCTGATAGCCAACCTTCTGACCTTCTTCCCAATATGGGCCGTGCGGCGATGGCGCCATGCGCCACAGTGGATTGCCCGCATCGTCAACGGTGTTGTTGCCTTCCGACTTTGGCTTCACCATGTCGGCGGTAAAGGCCGTGTACCAGAAGATCTGCTGGGCCACATTGCCTTGCGCCAGCGCTGGCAAGGATTGGTAGAAGTCATAAGACGCCGCACCCGGAGGCGCATAAGCCCGCAGCCATTCGTCCCATTTGCGGATCGCATAGACCGCCGCCGGACCGTTGGCCGCGCCGCCCCGAGTAACAGAGGCACCCGCAGGGTTACACGAACCGGCCTCCATCCGGATGCCCCATTCGTCGATTGGCACGCCGTTTGGTTCACCCTTGGAGCCGGTGCCTGCCATCGACAGCCAGGCATCGGTCATCCGCCAGCCCAGATCGGGCGCGCGTTTGCCATAATCCATGTGACCATAGATCGCGACACCATCAATTTCTTTCACGTCATTGGAAAAGAAATCAGCAATATCCTCATAGGCAGACCAGTTGACCGGAACACCCAATTCATAACCATACTTGGCCTTGAACGCAGCTTTGTTGGCTTCGTCATCGAACCAGTCCTTGCGGAACCAATAGAGGTTCGCAAACTGCTGGTCGGGCAACTGGTACAAGTTACCGTCCGGACCTGTGGTGAACTGAATGCCCATAAAGTCATCCAGATCAAGCGTTGGCGATGTCGTCGCCGCCCATTCGCCATTCATCTGTTCGGTCAGGTTATAGGCCAGCTGCAACCGCGAGTGGGTGCCAATCAGGTCGGAATCGTTGACATAGCCGTCATAGAGGTTCCGCTGGGTTTGCATCTGCGTCTGAACAGCCTGCACCACTTCGCCTTCACCAAGGATCTGGTGGTTTACCTTGATCCCTGTGATGTCCTCAAAGGCCTTGGTCAGTACTTCGGATTCATAACCATGCGTCGGGATACCTTCCGACAGCACGTTGATCTCCATACCCTTAAACGGTTCCGCCGCACTGATGAACCACTCCATCTCGGACATTTGTTCGTCTTTGCTAAGCGTGGACGGCTGGAACTCTTGATCAATCCATTTCTGAGCCGCTGCCGTATCGGCAAAAGCAGTCCCAGACCCCGCGATGACGGCCAATGCCGCAGTCGCGGAGAGCAGATACTTGCGCATCTTGTCTCCTCCCAAAGTGTTTGTGAGCCGGACCATGCCGACCTAACACTACGCTAATGCCAGAAATGCAAATCTGTCAAACTAAATTGTTAGTAGTTAATTTACCATTACTTACAAATAGTTACCGAGACGAGGCATTATTGACGTAGGGTCACTGCTTCGCCCTACCCTGCTCTTCCCGGTCAGAAACACATTCCGCCAACCAATCACACAACCTGGTCACATGGGCATTGTTCTGGTTTTGCGGCGTCACCAAATAATAGCTGTTGCTGGTGGTCATCCCGCCCGCATGCAATGGCACCAACTGGCCGCTTTGCAGCTCCTGTTCAATTAAATAGTCCGGGATCAACCCCACCCCCAAAGACGCCGTCGCCGCCGCGATGATCATCAGAAATTGATCAAAATACTTCCCCGACATCGCCATCGGCCGATCAATCTCCAAATCCTCCAGATACTCCTGCCAGGCAAACGGACGGGTCGCGAGGTGCAACAGCGGCACCGCGCCTAGGTCTTGCGAACCCTTCACCCCATGCTTGTCGATAAACGCAGGCGAAGCGACCGGAATCAATGTCTCGCTGCACAGGTAGCGTAGATCGGCGCCCGGCCAGTCGGCCTTGCCGAAATGCACAGCCAGGTCAAAGCGCCCCTCGGACATGTCAAAAGGTTCCAACCGGGTGGAGAGGCTTACCTCGATATTCGGATAACGCTCAAAAAATGCAGGCAGGCGCGGAATCATAAACCGGCTGGCAAAGGCGGGCAGCGTGGCAACACGAATGGCGGCCCCCATCTTGCCCGCAGACACCGCCCGCATGATGGTGCGGTGCATATTCTCCAGATCAACGGCCAGCCCATCCGCCAGATTTTGCCCGGCGGCGGTCAGAACCACCCCCCGCCCGACACGGCGGAACAGGGCAGTGCCAACCGTGTTCTCCAATTCCTTCACCTGACGGCTGATCGCGCTTTGCGTCAGATGCAGCTCTCCGGCTGCCAGCGTAAAGCTTTGGTGCCGGGCGGCGGATTCGAAACTGCGCAAAACAGCATGGGACGGCAGATAACGCCTTTGGTATTCTGACATTGCGGGTGTTCCTGCCTCAAGATGCGGTCATAGTCACCCATACCGGCGTCCGGCAGGTTGAGATATGAATATTATTCATGAGTGGATGAGTATCAAGCGATTGTATCTGCCCACCGGGGCGCATTAGGTGGCTGCAATCTGAAATGGCGGCAGGCAGCTCTATCACATGCCGATCCCGCCTTTTCTCAACAGCTATGATTGAGGGTTGGCTATGAAAAAGATTGCAGTTCTTGGGCTTGGAAAAGTTGGCACATTGGCAGCGGAACTGCTGCACAATTCAGGGTTTGACGTGACCGGCATAGATATGGCGCAACCCGCCACATCGCTGCCTTTTGCCGTCAAGGCGATGGATCTGAGCCAGACCGGCGACGTTTCTGCCGAGTTTGCACAGCAAGATGCCGTCCTGTCCTGCCTCCCGTTTCACCTGAACGCCCGGCTGGCGCAGATCGCCCATGATGCTGGCATCCACTACTTCGACCTGACCGAAGACGTGCCAACCACCAAATCCATCATTGAGCTGAGCAAAACCTCCAAAGGGTTGATGGCGCCGCAATGTGGTCTGGCACCGGGTTTCATCGGAATTGTCGGCGCAGATCTGATCGCATCGCTTGATGAATGCCGCAGCTGTAAAATGCGGGTTGGTGCCCTTCCGCAAAACCCCACCGGCTTGATGGGTTATGCCTTCAATTGGTCGCCCGAAGGTGTGGTCAACGAATATCTGAACGACTGCGAAGTGATCGAAGACGGTGAGATCAAGTGGGTCTCGGCGATGGAATGGCTCGAAGATATCTACATCGACGGGGTCAAACTTGAAGCTTTCACGACCTCAGGCGGTTTGGGCACAATGTGCGACACCTATTTGGGCAAGGTTGCCAACATCGACTACAAAACCATGCGCTATCCCGGTCACGCCGCGCAGATGAACTTTTTCTTCCACGAGCTGTTGATGCGCGAGCGCCGCAAAGAGGCAGGAGAGATCCTTGTGAACGCCAAGCCGCCCGTGGATGACGACGTGGTCTATGTGCACGTCGCGGCAGAGGGCAAGAAAAACGGGCGAATGGCCCGCAAGGAGTTTGTGCGCGGCTACCGTCCGATTGATGTTGCAGGCAAATCCCGCACGGCCATCGCGTGGACCACCGCAGGATCGGTCGTCGCAATCATCGAAATGGTGCGCGACGGCAAGTTGCCAGCCAGCGGGTTCCTCAAGCAAGAAGACATTCCGCTGTCCGATTTCCTCGCGACGCCCACAGGCGGCCTTTACGCCCAATAGTGTCAAAGTTTGCCACGGTTTCGAGCACAGTCGGAACCGCGGCAATTCTCCAGAGAATCAGAGCCGGGCCCGCTTCAAACACGTTGGTTACAAAAACGACCACCGCAAATGGCCCGCTTACGTATAGATGCCAAATACGCGACAATGCCCCTTAAAACTGGGCTATTGATGCACTTCAACAGACCAATCCACCCCAGAAACAGTTACTTTGTTAACGAATAAACTTGCTTGAACAGGGGTTTCTCCGGAGGATTGTGCCAATTTTTAGGCACTTCTCTTTGATCCCTCGGGGGCGGCAATATTGTTTTGTACTGTCCGACATATTCTGCGCGGCCTTGTTTTAGCCAGCGCTTTTGCATCAGGACTGGCGGTTCAGCCGGCCCTGAGCCAAACGCGCAGCGCAACGCTTGAGTTCGAGAACATTACATTCACCTCTGCCGACACCATCCGCGATTTTGTTGGGCGGCATCTGGGGGATCCTGATCTATGGCCCTACGTCCTTGAACTGAACCAGATCGCAACACCCACCGATTTACGGCCCAACGACACGCTCAAGATGCCGGTCAAACAGGTTCGCGCGGCGGACGAGGCGCTCCAACAGGCGCTCAACACCATCCAGACCGCAACAGCGGAAGGCGCGCAAGTCTTTGCGCCGGTTCAGATCGGCAATGCCGTCGCCAGCCGCGAAACCGCGCTGGAGCGGCGTGAAACCTATCAGTGGGGCGAGGTCATTGATCTGTCCGACATCGCCACTCTGCTGGCGCAGGAGGCGCTTGAGATCGCGATTGCCCAACGCGACCGCTCTGCCGAGGCGGTCGTGTCCGATGTGCAAGGTGATGTGCAGGGCCGCGCCCCGGCCGAGCCGCGCTGGTCTGGTCGAAACCTCAACGACATTCTGATCGAATTTGAACGCGTGCGCACCCTTTCGGGCAGCACAACCCAGATTACCTTTCGCGATCTGTCGCGCCTGCGGTTGAACGCCAATTCCAATGCCACGATCCAACGCATGCGCTCTGACCCGTTGACCGGGGATGAGGTGACTAAGGTCTCGCTGGTGGACGGCGACTTTTATGCGGTTCTGAACCAACTGTCGGACAAGACCGCTTTTGAAATTGATGTGCCGGGTGTCGAGACCAAGACGAACTCATCGGATTTCTGGGTCAAGAACGACACCAGCGGCGCAAAGTTTGTGAATTATGATCAAGCCAGCCTTGAGGTCAGGCAGGGCGATACTGCCGTGGTGATCGGTGAAAATGAAGGTGTTGTGCTCAACCGCGACGGCGCCCAGACCGCCGATGTTCTGGATAGCCCCGTACTCAGCCGACCGGACGATAATGAAATCTTGTATTCCAGCGCTGTTGATCTGGCTTGGGCCGGATTTGACGGCGCTGCGGGGTATTGGATCGAAGTGGCCCGCGACGCTGGATTTAATGAAATGCAGGTCAGTGAATGGGGCATCGCCGAAACCGCTTTTACCACGCCGGAATTGCCCCCGGCTCGCTATTTCTGGCGGGTTGCCGCGCTTGATCAATTGGGGCTCCCCGGACAATGGAGCAAACCCGCTGGCTTTATCGTGCGCCGGGACAACACGCCGCCGTTTCTGACGTTGCTGGCCCCCGGTGATGGCACCCTGTCCGAAGAGCCGACGATCATCGTCTTCGGCGCGTCCGAGCCGGATGCCACTGTCCTGCTCAACGGTGCGCCGCTGGAGCTGAACCAGGACGGCAGCTTTGAAATCGAAGTGCCTTTGAATGTGGGCGAAAACCTGCTGCGTCTTGATGCAACCGATCTGGCAGGAAACCAAAGCAACCTTGGACAAACCGTCATTTACCGCCCCGCGGTTGCGGTTGAGATCGCATTTGATCCTGCCATGCCCCGCGCTGACGATGCTTTTGCTACGCGATCTGGGGAACTGGTTGTTCGCGCGGCGACCACCGCGCAACCCGATGCACCGGTCGTTGTCATTGATGCCTCGGGCGCTGTGGTGGTGCAGGCCGTAACAGGCCCACAAGGCGCCCTTTCGTTTAGTGTCCCGGCAACATCTCAAATTCAGGGCTATCAGATTGAAATTTTCGCGCCCAATGGCAAATCCGAAGGTCGCGCCGATTTCTTTGTCTTACGCGATGAAATGCCCCCGGAGGTGAAGCTTGATCTGCCGCTACCCAAGGCCACTGACAATCCTGATCTAGAGATCACCGGCACGGCAGGGGATGCGGTCAACCTGACACTGGATGGCCAGCCCGTGGAGATTGCTGACGGAGCCTTTGCCATCGCAACCGAGCTGCAACCCGGCATCAACGATTTTGATCTGCTGGCGACCGATGCTGTTGGCAACGTCACGGCTGTACGCTTGCAAACCGTTTATGACATTGAGCCACCCGTGATCACCCGCGCCGAAGTGATCCGAGCCGAAGGCAATGCCGGGCCAATCACCATCGAAGTGGCCGCAACCGACCCAAGCGGGCTGCGCAAGTCCGCCACCTATCTGATTGAGATTGGCGGTGCGGAACGGGACGGATTTTTGCGCTGCGACAGTGGCGCGGGCATCTGCCGCGCCAGCCTGCCGCCCGAAACCGGCCAGATCCAACTGATCGAAGTGGCCGTCGAAGACTACGCCGGAAACACGGCATTCAAATGACCTCTCGGGCGCTGCGCCTGAGGGATGGAGGAAGACGATGAACTGGATGAAACGCATCACACTGGCTGCCGGCGCCCTTACTGCGCTTGCCCTGCCGCTGAGCGCCCAAACCACCGCTGACACGGCCAGCCTGCTGGTGGTCTACGGAATCTCCGCGCCCAGTTCCGAAGGCGACGTGGATCACCGCGAACAGATCCTTTTCTCGATCCCTGAAAACACGCCCGGACGTGTCTATGTGCGCATCTTTGATCCCGAAACCAGCGGCAACGATGACTTCACCTATGGCGGCCCGCGCGATTCATTGACGACCTATCGCATCATGGGCGGCGAAGGTGCCTTTACTGGCGCAACCCGCCCCGCCATGGTGCAGGAACGCGAACGACCGGCCCGTATTTCGACCCTCACAACCGATCCTGGCAAGGTCTTGGCGCAATCTGAATACGGCTATGATAAAGGCACCGATGGCCGCTGGGTAACACTGGGCACCGTCCGCGCGCGTCAAGGTGAGATCGTGAATGGCCGCGCCTATTTCCGCATTGATGTGGACGGTACCGCCGGCAACGACGGCAACGGTTTTTCGGTCGCTGTCAGCACAGTGCGCGACCGTAACCGCGCGCCCAATGACCTGTCGATGTTCGCCTACCAGCCCACGATCAGGTGGAGCGCCGGCACATCCGCAACCCGCGTCACGGTAGACCCCGCCGCGCAAGGGCCGTTCAAGGTGCAGAATTTTGACGGCGCCAAGGGCGATCTGACCTTTGTGACCGACTACACTGATATACCGCTGCAAATCTCTGGTCAGAACTATTGGTCCATCGACAGCGCGGCGCCGGAAAGCGGCGCTTTGGCACTTAGTCTTAAAGGCGGGTTTGAAACACCAAATGATGTGACCGTATCCGTGTTTGACAAAGACGGCGCAGCCGTCGGCTTGCAAATGCCCCCGGTAAAGGCGCTTGATCCGGCCCGCCCGACAGCCATCGGAACCGCCAGCCCTCTGGCAGATTGCCGCGCTGTAGCCTTTGACGCCAGCCCCTCGCAAGGGCGCGTGCCGCTCAGCTACATCTGGGAGTTTGGCGATGGCAAATCGACCGATCAATCCGTGATCGCACACCGCTATGACGCGCCGGGCCGCTATACCGCGACACTCAAGGTGATGGAACAAGGCACCCGTGCTGGCCGTGGATCCAGCGTTGCCGTACCCGTGCATGTCCGGTCTGGCCCAACAGCCAAACCCGGCGATCCGATCACAGTGGCCCCCGGTCAGGTTGTGCCTTTTGACGGTTCAACATCAGAACCATCAGACAGCCCCATCAGCCGCTACATCTGGAGCTTTGGCGATGGCACCGGCGCGGCTGGCAGCTATGCCGAGAAAACCTATGAAAAGCCAGGCACCTACCGCAGCAACCTGCGGGTTGAAGACAACAGCGATCACCCCTGTAACTTCGGCGTTGAAACCCGCCTGATCACGGTCAACTTTCCCCCCGTCGCCGAAGCAGGTACGGACCAAACCGCCGAGACCGGCCAAACGCTGCTGTTTGATGCCAGTGCCAGCTACGACGTGGATGGAACTCTCAACACTTATGTTTGGGACATGGGCGACGGCACCATCATTGAAGGTGCACGGATCAGCCACACCTACACCAAGCCCGACACCTACTATGCCACCCTGACCGTCAAAGACGACAGCGGCGTTGAGAACAATTATGACTGGGATCAATTGATCGTGGTCGTGAACGCGCCGCCAGAGCCGATGTTCACGATCCCGGACCGCCCTGTGTCTGTTTCCGAGGCAGCCAGTCTCTCTGCGGAGGCCAGTGTTGATCCCGATGGATCGATCCTGTCCTACATGTGGGATTTCGGTGATGGCGCATTGGGGGACGGTGAGATCGTCGAATACGCCTGGACCGCGCCGGGGATCTATACCGTGACCCTGACCGTCACAGATGACAGCGGCACGGCCTCAGCCATTCAAAAGATCGAAAAGCAGATCGTGATTGATGCCGCCCCAACCGCGAATGCAGGTCCGGCCCAATTTGTCACGGCCAGCGAAGTCCAGTTTGACGGCACCGCGTCCTCCGATCCCGAAGGTGGGATCACATCCTACGAATGGGACTTTGGCGATGGTCACACTGGCACCGGCCCGACGCCGGTTCATGCCTATGCGCGGCCCGGCATTTACGAGGTGGCGCTTGTCGTACGCGACGAAAGCACTGCACCTTTGAACGTCGACCGTGCCACAACAACGATCACGATCAACGCCACGCCTATCGCCGATGCTGGCCCGCCCCTGACCGTGGCACCGAACGAAGAGTTTGTCCTGTCTGGCCGCGCCTCACTGGACCCCGATGGCCGCGTCAGCGTCCACGAATGGACGTTGCCGGATGGCACCTCACAATCTGCCGAACGCATCGCTGTCGCTTTGGCCAGTCCCGGCCTTTACCGGTTTGGTCTGACAGTCAAAGACAGCTTTTCCGGCGGCCCGGCGGCTGACACAGCCGAGACATTGATCACCGTCAACGCTGCCCCTGTTGCAGAAGCGGGTGCCGACCAGCTGGTCGCGCCGGGCGATCCCGTGCGCTTTGACGGCGGTCTGTCCTACGACACGGACGGCGAGATTATCAGCTACATGTGGGAATTTGACGATGGTGTTGATCCTGTTGCTATCCCCGCCTTTGAACGCACCTATGACACCCCCGGCGTATGGTCCGCGCAACTGGTCGTGACCGATGACAGCGGCGTGACCAACGCCACCGACACCGATGATCTGACCATTCGGGTCAACCACGCCCCGGTCGCCGAAGCCGGACCGCGCATTGATACCGAAGTTCTACAGGTCTCATTTGACGGTTCAGCCTCCTCAGATGCCGATGGTGATGCGTTGATTTATGCCTGGGATTTTGGCGACGGCTCCGCCCCGATGGAAGGGGCGCAGGTCACCCATGTCTACGAAAAATCCGGCATCTACCCGGTGACGCTGCGCGTCGATGACGGGACGGGCCTGAAGAACGCGAAAGCCATCGACACAACGGTCGTCACGATCAAGACCCGTCCAATTGCGGTGGCAGGCGGCAACAAGGATGTGTGTTCCGGCCAGCCGATCCTGTTTGACGCCTCAGACAGCTCCGACCCCGATGGCAGTTTGCTGCTGTATTCCTGGGACTTCGGCGATGGCGAAACCTCCGATCTGGTGAACCCGTCAAAAACCTACGAACAGCCCGGCGCCTATCCGGTCACCCTGACCGTGCGCAATGGCACCGGCACCGAATGGGGCACCGCGGTGGACCGTATCGCCGCCCTGATCCGCGAAGGACCGATCTCTGATGCTGGCGAGGATATGACCGTTTGCACCAATCAGGCCGTGCGCTTTGACGGGTCCGGATCGACCGATGCAGATGGGGCGGTGAACTCTTTCGCCTGGACCTTTGGTGATGGCGGAACAGCCAGCGGTGAACGCCCTGAATACCGTTTCAAAAAGCCCGGCAACTACGTGGTGAACCTGACCATTACAGGCGAAGCTTTGGGGTCCTGCAGCCCGCTGGACACCGATACCGTGAATGTCGAGGTCGTCGCAGCGCCCGCGCAGACCATCGTCGGCTCTGAACGCGCCGCCGCTGGAATGCCTGCGAAGTTCTCCATTGATCTCAGCGATCTTGAGGGGGCATCCGTGATCTCTCACAGCTGGAGCTTTAGCGATGGTGCAACCGCAGAAGGGGCTGAGGTTTCGCACGTCTTTGAAACACCGGGCGTTTATTTTGCGACCCTGAAAACGGAGCTTTCTGGCGGCAACCAAGGGTGCAGTACCATCGAGACAACCCGCAAGGTTGTGGTCAATGAGGCACCTGCCGCTGACATCAAGGGCCCGCAATCCATGGCCGCAGGTGAGGCGGTGATCTTTGATGCGGGCGGCTCAAACGACGCGGATGGCGTGATCATCAACTACGCCTGGGACTTTGGCGATGGCAACACCAGCGAAGGCTTGCGCCCCGCCCACCGTTTTGCCAAAGCCGGTACCTACAAGGTGGCCCTGACGGTGACGGATGATGCGGGCGTTGGTAACAGCCGTGTCACCCGCGAACATGAAGTTGTGGTGAATCCCGCCCCGGTCGCCGATCTTGAAGCGCCGCAATGGATCTGTCCTGCCGTGGAATTGCCTTGGCAGGTTGACGTTCCGGAAGGTACGGATGTTGCATGGATCTTCGGCGACACCGGTGTGCGTGCCGAGGGGGCCAGTGTGCGCTACCAATTTGCAAATCCGGGCCTCTACCCGGTGAGCGTCGCCTTGGATGACGGCAAGAACCTCGCCAACAGCCAACGCCGCGAGGAACGCTATGTGCGGGTCAATGCGGCACCAACGGCACTTGCCGGACCGGACCGTGTGGTCTGCCCTGGCGATGTGACGGTATTTGATGCCGGTGCTTCGGGTGATCTGGACGGCCTGATCGAACAGTTTGAGTGGAAGTTCAGCGATGGCGTGACACTGACCGGCCCAAGGGTTGAGCGCAGTTTTGATACCGCTGGTCCTGTCACCGTGGATCTGGTCGTGACCGACAATAGTGGTCTGACCTGCGGCACCGGTACAGATCGCGCAGCCGTTCTGGTCAATCATACACCAAGCGTCGATGCCGGGCCGGACATCACAACAAAGCTGGGCGCGGCCCATGACGTTGCTGATTTTGATGCATCCAATGCCTTTGACCCAGATGGCCAAGGCTTGGACCTGCACTGGAATTATGGCGACGGAACCACCGGCACAGGCGCAGTATCACGGCATCGCTATGCAACGCCCGGCACCTACACCGTGACGGTTGAGGCACGCGACCCAACCGGGTTGGCCTGCGGGGTCGGCCGTGACACGGCAACTGTCACGGCGCTGCCGCGCAACTGATCTTTGCCCACGCCGCAGCGGTCAAACCGCTGCGGCGTGCGGGTGGCAGATAGCCCATATTCAGAGCCTGTTTTCTGCTCTAAGGTGCGCACATGAGATTTCCATTACGCATCAAATTTTTCCTGTTTGCCACTTTGCTTGCCGTGCTGCCGCTGGCCATTGTTGGCCAGAACCTGACCAAGCTGACCCGCGACGAATTAAAGAGCGCCGCCAACGAAGATCTGACTGCAGTTGCCAGCCAGCTGCGCCGCGCCTTCGACAATGAATTTCAGGGCCGCTGGCTTTCACCGCTGCAAGTGATCCGCAATGGCATCGACAGCCCCGATCTGGATGTACAACAGAAGGTGTCCCTGCTGACGCTGGGCATTCAGGAACTTCCCCAAGTGGTCGCGCTGCAATTGGCGATTGACGGATCAAAACTGCCAATCCTTGCCCCGGATCAGGGCTTTGCCCAACGGCTGGACGCTGCGGGACTTGATCCTGTCACCACACTCAGCACCTCTCCGGAACTCTTGGCTGATCTGCGGGCACGCGGTGCCTACGGCAAGCCGCTGATTGACCAGATTGATGCGACCGGCGATTGGATCGCGACCATCGCCCTGCCGTTGGACACCAAGATCGCAGGCCGTGAAGTCACCTTTGCCGCAAAGATCAACCTTGCCTCCATGGCAGCGTTGGTGGCCAATCACCCGTTCTCGGCGCGTGGGGAAATCTCTGTGATTGATCCTCAGGGGTACACTGTTTTAACGCCCGAGCGCACCTCGCTCACGGACCGGTCATTGGTCCGCTCTGCCATGCCACTGATTACGGCAAACGCGCGGGCCGACACCTTGCAAGGCTATACCCGCACCGATGGCACCAAGATGCTTGGCGCTTACGCCTTTCCCAACCGGTTTCCCTGGGCCGTGGTGACCGAACAAAGCGAAGATCAAGCCTACGGCGTGGTGAATGCCATCACGGAACAGATCCTGATTGTTGGCCTGCTGGGGTTTGCGATTGCCAGCATCGGCGCCCTCATCTTTGCGCGGCGACTGACCAAACCCATACTTGAGATCGGCAGCGTGGCAGAGAAGGTCGGTAGCGGTGATTTCAGCGCCCGTGTGCAAAACGTCAATTCGCGCGATGAAATCGGCGATCTGTCAAACCGCATCAACCAGATGATCGGCCATCTGGGAGAACGATTGGAGCTGATGAAATTTGTCAGCCACGGCACCATGAACGCCATTCAAGGATCGCATGAAGCAGGCATGTCGCGCGGCGGGCAACGGCGGCGGGTCTCGGTCATTTTTACCGATATTCGCGGCTATACCGAATTCTCCGAACGGGTACCGCCCGAGGTCGTGATTGAGGCGCTGAACCAGTATTTTGATGTGCAGACCGATATCGTCGAAGAACATAAGGGCGACGTTGACAAGTTCATCGGTGACGCACTGGTCGCTGTTTTTGAAGGCGAAGAGATGGAGATTCGCGCGGTACAATGCGCGGTCAAGATCACCAACGCGATGCAAGACCTTTTGATGAAATTTCCCGACTACAACCTTCATGTGGGCATTGGCATCGCATCAGGTGAAGTGGTTGTCGGGGCCATGGGCGCCCGGGAGCGGATGGATTTCACCGTGCTTGGCTCCACCGTGAACCTGTCAGCGCGCCTGTGCTCCAAAGCGGATCCGGGGCAGGTTCTTCTGGATCAGGCAACCCGAGATGCCAGCGGCGATCTTGAGGGTGTGGCATTCGAAACCTTGGCGCCAATTGCCTTGAAAGGTTACGCCAAGCCGGTGCCGAACTTCGCGGCAAAGGCCGTCACAGCGTAAAGTTGGCCCAAGCCCAGACCATCGCGATATAGGTCAGCTGATGAAGCAATTGATCAACCCCAAAGGCCCGCCAATACCCTGGGTCGGTTGGCGTATATCCCGTCTTGTCCGAATGCACCCCTTTGGCCCAATCAATGTGGTAATGCACAACCAGTTCCACGAGGCAGAGGATCGCGACAAACATCACCGGCGCCCCGCAGACCAGCAGGGCGCAGACAGAAAACGCCGCATGCAGCCCGGCATGTTGCGCACGACCCAAATGGACATACTGCCCACGGCCGGACAACATGCGCGGCGTTTGCAGAAAAAAATCCGCAAACAGGTGTTTGATCTCCAGCAATAACAGCAGGAGCAAAGCGGTCTGAAGCTCTGCGGTCACGCACGTCCTCCCTCAAGGTACGATCCTAACGGAACCTGCGAAACCTGCAAATCAATTGATTTTAGCGTCCCAGAGTTGTTAAGACTCTGAGGTTGATGATTTTCAAAGTCTTTTTGTTTCACCTCAGCATTGGATCTGCCCCATCGAACGCACGCTGTTCAGTTTCATCTGGAAATATTCCAAACGCGATCAGCTGATTTTGCTGGCCGTGACGCTGACGCTGTTTCCATTGCTGTACCTGACCTTGGAATTGCCCAAGCGGATCATCAATGACGCCATCGGCGCGGGCGGGCCTGTCACCGTTTATGGCTACGAAATGCAGCAGGTGCCGTTCTTGATGTTCCTGTGCGGTCTGTTCCTGTTGTCCGTCTTTGGTCACGGCATCATGAAAATGCGGATCAACACGATGAAGGGGGTGCTGGCCGAACGTTTGCTGCGGCGGCTGCGGTATACCCTGATCGCGCGCATCCTGCGATTCCCCGCCCCCTATTTCGAACGCACCAGCCAAGGTGAGCTGGTTTCGATGGTCACGTCGGAATCCGAACCGATGGGCGGGCTGATGGGCGATGCAGTTGCGCAACCCGTCTTGCAAGCAGGCCAGATGGCGACGATCCTTGGCTTCCTGTTCCTGCAAAGCTTTACCTTTGGGTTGGCCGCCTGCGCGTTCATTCCGCTACAGGCGTGGTTGATCCCCAAACTGCAGCGGCAAGTGAACAAACTGAACAAAAAACGGGTGATCCAGTTGCGGGCGCTGGCGTCGGAAATCGGCGAAAGTTCGGCAGGAGCAAGCACCCTGCGTGTCAACGGCGGCTGGCGTTATCGTCTCGCGATGGTCTCCTTCCGTTTGGGGCGGCTCTTTGCCATCCGGTTTGAGATCTTCCAAAAGAAATTCTTTATGAAGTTCGTCAACAACTTCATCTCGCAACTGACACCGTTCTTTTTCTATTCGCTTGGCGGCTATCTCGCGATCAAGGGCGAGATCACCGTGGGCGCCCTTGTTGCGGCTCTGGCTGCTTACAAAGACCTGTCCAGCCCATGGAAAGAACTGCTGGCCTATTACAACCAGTCTCAGGATATGGCCCTGCGGTGGGAAACCATTACCGAACGGTTTGCCCCTCAGGGCATGATCCCCGAAGACCTGTTCGATGGTTATCCTGAGAAGCTGGAAGATCTGGCAGGAACAGTCCAGTTGCACGGCGTCAACGTGCAGGATGCCGATGGTAATCCGGTGCTCGAAGACTTGAACGTCACTTTTGATGCCGGCACCTCCATCGCCATCACCGCGCCCAGCGATGAAGACCGCCGCGCCCTTGCAGAGGTGCTGGTGCGTGAGGTGATCCCGTCTTCGGGCAAGATCACCATCGGCGATCTGCAGCTTTCCGACCTGCATCAGGCAACAATTGCCAAGCGCATCGGCCACGCCACATCCCGTCCCGTGATGTTCCTCGGCAGCTTTGGCGACAACGTCATGCTGCCCCTGAAGCTGCAGCCTGGCGGCGAACAAGACGAAACCGCCGCAGAAAGCGCACGGGCAGGCAACAGCACAGACCCACTTGAAACAGATTGGCAGGATATCGAAGACGACGTGTCAGCCGAAGATCTGCGGTCCTGGTGGCTGGAATTGATCACCGGGATGGGCATTGATCAGGCGCTGTTCAAACGCGGCGTCGAACAGCGGATCAATGCAACGGTCCATACCAAACTGGCCCGCGCGTTGGTCGCACTTCGGCCTGATGTTGAAAAAGCGGTCAGAGATGCCGGCCTGCGCGATGCTGTTTATTTCTTCCGCGAGGATCTGTTCAATCCCAGCCTACCCGTGGCCGAGAACATGTTGTTTGCCACGTCGCGCAATCATGTCACCGCAGAAAACCTGCTTGAGCAGGCGCAATTCCTGAACCTTCTCGAAGAGTTGCATCTTGAGGCGGACCTGCTGCAACTGGCGGCCGATATCGTTGATCTTTTGCGCCAGATATTTGGTCTGGACGGCACCGATCATCCGATGTTCCGCAAGCTTGGTCTCGATCCAGAAACCTACGAAAATGCTGTCGCATTGTTGACCAAGCACCAAGACGGCGGTCAGCTTGAGCGCGATGAAAAAGCCCGTCTTCTGGCCGTGACCTTTGTAATTTCCGCCGACAAACTGGGCACCGCGTTTCCCGAAGAAATCACCACCCGCGTGCTGCAAATCCGCAAGGAACATGGCGCGCAATTGCAAGCCAGCATGGTGGATCTGCTCAGCCCGATTGACGCGGATGCACCGGTTGCGGGCCTCACTGTGCTGGAAAACGCGCTCTATGGCCGGATCGTGGCCAGCGCCGGCGCCAAAGCCGATGAGTTGCGTGATCTGATTGGCGACATCCTGCGAAAGGCGGATTTGGCCGGCCTTGTGCTCGACCTCATTTTTGAGATGCCGCTGACCTTGGGCGGTGGCAATCTGCCCGCATTGCTCACGGAATCGCTCGCCATAAGCCGCGCCACGATCAAGCGACCTCACATATTGATCCTTGACGGTGTGCTGGCCAGCTTTGATGACGAGACCCGGAACATCCTGCCGCAAAAACTGCGCGCATTGTTGCCACGCACCACGATCATCTGTCTTGCGCCCAGCTTCGAAAACACCGGCGATTTCACAGCCGTTTACGAGATGCAGGCAGGCCGGATTTCGTCCATTGCCAGTGCCGCGCCACAAGATGAGGACAGCACCGTCAGCGCCGATCTCGCCCGCAAACTGCGGGCCATCGAAGGGACCGACCTGTTCTCTGGCCTCGCCCGCAAACAACTGCGGCTGCTGGCCTTCGGGGCGCGGTGGTACAAGGCCGAGCCGGGCGAATATGTTTTTCATAAAGATGACGACCCGACCTCTGGCGCCTATCTGGTGATCGACGGGGAAGCTGATCTGCTGCTGCCCCGTGACGGCGAGGATGATCTGCTGATCACGACCTCTGGCCCCGGCGCATTGGTCGGGGAATTGGGCCTGATCCGCAATGTACCCCGCGCGTTGGATATGCGGGCCAAATCGGACCTGACCTGCCTGCGCATTGGCGGTGAGGAATTCCTTGATGTGGTCGGCAGCGATGCTGGCACAGCCTACAAACTGCTACAGGTTGTCGCGGGCTACGTATCCAACTGAACAGGATGATTATCCAGAAATGTTTGCGCCGCTGCGGCCTTGGCCCGGCCCCGCATCAACGCTGCAATGGCCAATGTCTGGGCAAATGGTAGCACCTTATCAAGATCTACGGCATTGCCCGGATATCCCGCTAAGACAGCGTCAAAGCTGCCTCGCCCGTAAGCCAACAAAACCGCAGCCAGATCCCAGCGACAGTCACAGCGCCGCGCCAAACCGAAATCCAATATCGCGATCCCGCCGTGCCGCTTCCGGAACACTTGATCTGCATGCAAATCGCCGTGACAGACGGCAACGCGGGTGTTTTCTGGAGCCAGGGTATGGTTGATCAACTCCTGGTACAGAGCCTGCTTTGCGCCCGGCCGCAATTTGCCCAACCCAGACAGGGCCGATGGCAAGCTGACCGGAATTTCCTCCCATGCGTCCTGATCGAGACCGTGTATCACCCCAAGTGAGTGACCCAGATCATTGGCCGGTTGCCGGGGCAGCGGCCCTGACAATGGCCGTCCATCCACAAAATCGTCCAACACCCATTGCGCAGAAATTTCTGGCGTCGTCACCTCCTCAGAGGTTAACACCGGACGGACAACTGCAGCGCCATTTTGAGAAAGCGTGCGGCGCAATCTGGCATCGACCGCTGGATGTAGCCCCGGCGCACCGGGTTTAAGCACGCGCAGCGCATAGGTGCGCCGGTCTGTTTGAATACGCCAGATCGATGCCTGTGCCCCGCCACCCAACACCGAAATCGCAACCGCTTTTTCCCCCAATGCGTCAAAGATCGGGGCCAGCTTGGCCAATTGCGCCTGTGTCTGTACATCCATTGCGCTAATCTGACCGATGCCCTTCAAACTTGCGCAGAGACACATCAGCCGCTTCCAATTGGCGCCTGACCGATCCGGCAATCTGAACCGCCTCTGCTGTATCGCCATGCAGGCAGATCGTATCAATCTGTGTCGGAATATGTTTGCCGCTTTCGGTGATGATTGCGCCAGCCTGAACCATCTGAACCATCCGAGCACCAGCATGATCCGCGTCATGGATCACCGCACCGGGCAAAGACCGGTCCACCAGCGTGGCATCGTCGTTATAGGCGCGGTCGGCAAAGATCTCTCCGGCCCAGAGGCAGCCCAGCTTTTCCACCGCCGACTGTTGCGCGGTGGCGGCCAGCACCATGACAATCAAATCGGGCGCAACGCTCAACGCCGCCTCGTATAGGTCACGCGCCATGTCCTCGTCTTCGGCACACATGTTGGCCATTGCGCCGTGCAGCTTGAGATGCCGCACTTCTGCGCCCACGCTGCGGGCCATGCCGAGACTTGCGGCCACTTGATAGCGCACTTGATTTTGCAACGTCCCGCGCGGCACTGACATGCGGTTGCGGCCAAATCCGGCGATGTCCATGAACCCCGGATGCGCGCCAATGCCCACACCGTTGCTTTGGGCCATCGTCATGGTCGCCGCCATCACATCCGCATCACCTGCATGACCACCACAAGCGATATTTGCCGAGGTCACAATGTTCAAAAGCGCCGCATCGTCGCCCATTTTCCATGCGCCATAACTCTCTCCCATATCCGCGTTCAGATCGACATGTGGCATCTCAATTCTCCTCTTCAAAAGGGTTCGCTTGAGCCGAAACCGCGCCGCTGATCAACTGGTAGCCCAGCAGATCACGGATATTGGCCGGATCACGCACAAGCGGCATCACTTTGGACGGCAGTGATTTCAGCTCAGACAGAAAGCGGGTTTGCAACGCGATGGCCTCGGCCATCTCAACAAATTCAAACCGGATCGTGGCCCCCATCTGGGCCTGCGCAACCCGCGGCAGATCACAAGGGATCACTGTGCCGATGCGCGGATATCCCCCTGTTGTCTGGCATTCATACATCAGCACAAATGGTGCGCCATCACCGGTGATTTGGATATCGCCGGGCACAATGACCTCGGACACGATGGTAAGCTGCCCTTCGGTGGCGAACCCCTCGCCCGGTTGATCCATCCGCACACCCATGCGATTGGCCCGAGCATCACGGGCAAATTGTGTTTGGCAAAACCTGTCCCGCGTGTCTTGCGAAAAGGACGTTGTTTGCATTGAAGACACCACGCGCACCGCGCCACCGCCAAAGCGGGTCACAGGTGTCAGGGTCATGCCCACCTGCCCCGCCCCGTCCTGGCCAAGCGGCAAGCTGTCCTCATCCTGCAAAGCGCGGCCCAAACCCGCGCTGAGATGGCTGGACCGCGATCCCATCTGTGGCGGCGTGTCAAATCCACCGCCCACATGCAGGTATCCATAGCTGCCGTTTCGCGCCCCGCCGATGGTCAGCGTCGCACCGGCAGGTAGCAGATGCGAGGCGTTCCAGATAAGCGGGTCACCGTCGATGTTTGCCGCCATTTCCGCGCCCGTCAGGGCAATGCGGATCTCGCCACTGGCCCGAAATGCGCCGCCACTTCCGGCCATTTCTATCGCCGCCGTATCGGCAGGCTGCCCCAAGAGCGCCGCACCCTCGTAAAGAGCGACCGGATCAGCCGCACCGCCTATGGTCAGCCCCTGCGCCCGAAAGCCGGGACGCCCCAAATCTTGCAGGCTCAGCCCCGGACCGGCTTGGATAATGCCCAGATGCGCAGTCATGTCAGTGCCTCTGAACTGGCACCACCATTGCCGCTGTCGTCTTTGGCACGGATCTGCGCCAACTCGGCTTGCGTCACAGAAGGGAACACCAGTTCATCCCCCGGTGACAAGGCAAAGGGTTGCGATGCATCAGGGCGGAATGTGCGAAAGGCGGTTTGGCCGATGTGCCGCCACCCTGTGGGAGAGGCGTTGGTAAAGATGATCAACTGCCGGATCGCCACCACCAGCGCCCCCGCGGGCACGGACTTGGTCAACGCCTGCTGGCGCGGGATATTCCATGTCTCGCTGAGCTCTCCCATATAGGGCTGGCCGGGTGCAAAACCGATGGTCAGAACCCGCACCCGCGATGTCGACAATTCGCGGACAGCTGAATCAGGATCAACGCCCGCAGCCTCTGCGGCCTCTTCCAATTGCGGCGCCAGATCCGTGCCATAGACGGTCGGCACATGCCACAAAGTGCGCCCCGCTGGCAAAGGCGCATTAAGCCAGTCTGACAGAGCAAGCAGGTCTTGCAGTTTCTCAACCAGTGCATCCGGCGCTGCCTCTGCCAAATCAACCTGCAAGAAGACCGATACCAACGATGTGCTGGTCTCTGCCACCTCGGGCCAGTCTGCCGCATCTACAGCCGCGCGAAAGGCCAGGGCGGCGCGGTTGGCAGGCTCTGACATTTTGTCGGCAAAGCTGACCAATATGCCAGACAAGCCGACGGTACGTATCTGAGGCCAGTCACTCATCCCCAAGCGCCCATTTGTAGAGGCGCGGCAAAAGCACCGGCGTCAGATACATTGGCAATTGCCAACAGCCGATAAACACCATCAGCGGCGCCAGAACCTCGGCGGGCAGGGCCACCAGAAAGATCGCGATATTGCGGTTTCCTGCACCGATTGCGATAGGCCCGGCGACCGCCTTGAGTTTGCCGTGCCGGAGGGTCAGCAGCGTGAAAAGCTGCAACAGATAGCTGATCGCGAAAGCCAACAAGGCCCACCACAGAACCGCTACCGGATCGCTCCGCAAGGCGGGGTTCAGCGCTGCCATCAGCCCCACAACAATTGAGGAGAAGGCGATCACAGACAACCCGTCGAGCGCCTTGATCTGGGCCGGTGAGGGTCGCGGAAAGAACAGCCGGCGCAACACAAAACCGGTGCCCGCCGATACCGCGATGATCACCAACAACCGCAACGCTGCAAACACCACCTCCGACACCGGGCCAAGCTGTGGCAACGCCGCCAGAACCGGCAGAACAGTAAGAGGAAACGCCGCCGTGCCCAGCACGAAAATCTGCATCATGCGCCCGCCATCCAGCCCGAGGATCAGCGCCAGATTGACCGACCCGGCAATGGCGGGGGCAGCACTTGCCAGCACGATGGCGAGGGTTGCTGGGCTGTCGCCGAATCCTGCCAAAGTCATGATGCCCAAGCCCGCCAGCGGCACGCCCATTTGCAGCAGCAATACTGCGCTGAGCCCCCAGCGCAGATCGCTCACCGCGCCCATTGCCGCGCGCCAGCCAATGCGCAACGCCGTGATCGTCAGCAGCCCTGCAACCATATGCGGCAACCACGGCACCAAGGCATTCGCGACGGTGGGCAACAAAAGCCCGCCTGCCAACCCGAGGATCAGACAGAGCCGCGCATGGGACGATGCGGCAGATAAGATGTGTTGGATCATAGGTCACTGTCTCAGGACGGCCCGCTGCGCAGGTTCTCTGGCAGCCATGTCGCAATCTCCGGGAACCAGATCAAGACAAAGACCATCAGAACCATGATAAAAAACATCGGAAGCGCCGCGCGGGTGATATAGCCCATCTCGTGATCGGTCATGCCTTGCAGCACAAAAAGGTTAAATCCGATGGGCGGCGTGATTTGTGCCATCTCGACCACCACGACGACAAAAATGCCAAACCAGATCAGATCAATGCCCGCGCCCCGCACCATCGGCTCGACCACGGCCATGGTCAGAACAACCGATGAGATACCATCAAGGAACATGCCCAGCACGATGTAAAACACCAAGAGCGCCATCAGCAGCTGGAAGCGGGTCAATTCCATCGCCGCAATCCCATCCGCCAGCGCTCGTGGCAATCCGGTAAAGCCCATCGAGAGCTTCAGAAATGCTGCCCCCGCAAGGATCAGCGCGATCATCGCAGAGGTTCGCGTGGCCCCCATCAGACTTTCGCGGAAACTGTCCCAGGTCAGCGACCCTTGGAACATCGCCAGCACCAGCGCCCCGATGACCCCGATGGCCGCCGCTTCGGTGGCTGTGGCCAGACCCAAATACATTGACCCGATGACCACAGTGATCAGGGCAAACACCGGCAACAGGAACCGCGAATTGCGGACCTTTTCGGCAAAGCTCATGCCGGTTTCAACATCGGGATTCCAATCCTTGGAGGTGAAACTGACAAAGGCCACATAGGCCATAAACATGCCCGCCAAGACCAAGCCCGGAAACACGCCTGCAAAGAACAGTTTGGTGATGCTTTCGTTCACCGTGACGCCGTAGACAATCAATGCCAGCGACGGCGGGATCATCAGACCCAGAGTGGCCGCCCCTGCCAATGTGCCGATGATCATCTTCTCAGGATAGTTTCGGGCCCTCAGTTCCGGGATCGACATCTTGCCCACTGTGGTCAGGGTCGCAGCAGATGATCCAGACACCGCCGCAAACACGGTGCATGACACGATATTGGTATGCACCAATCCGCCCGGCAACCTTGCCAGCCATGGTGACAGCCCCTTGAACATATCCTCGCTTAATCGCGTACGATACAGGATCTCTCCCATCCAAATGAACAGGGGCAAGGCCGTCAGTGTCCAGGAACTGGACGAAGCCCAAATCGTAGTGATCATCGTGTCGCCGACCGGGCGGGTGGTAAACAGCTCCATCCCGACCCAAGCGACCCCCATCAGGGCCAGCCCAACCCAGACACCTGTGCCCAACAGGAAAAACAAGACAAAAAGGAAAAGCGTTATGGCGTAAATCTCTGTCATGTTCTTATTCCCCGTGCGTCTGATCGACGATGTCGCGGCTGATGCGGTGCTCACCTTTGAACAGCACATTTAGCAAGTTGTCGGTCAGCGCGATCGCCAACAGGCCGCCCCCCAAGACCATCACCGATTGCGGTATCCACAAATGCGTGGCGTCCTGCCCTTGTGAGACCTCTTTGAATTTCCACGACCAGTAGACAAACCAGTAAGCGTAATAAGTGAAATACCATGCGATCCCCGCCGCCAGCGCAAAGCACCAGATCTCCAACAACCTTTTCGGGCCGGGTGGCACGGCGTTCAGCAGGACGGATACACGGATGTGCGCACCGCGATTCAAAGCATTGGCAAAGGCAAAAAAGCTCGCCGCGGCCATGGCATAGCCGGCATAACTGGGCGCACCGGGAAAGATCTCGCCAATCCAGCGGGCCAGCATTTGTGCCACGATCAAGCTGAGGATCGAGATCAGGCATAGCGCGGCCAGAACGCCGGATGCCAGATACAGAAAATCGAGGAACCGTCGGAGGAATGTCATGATCTGACCCCTGTCAAAAGATGGCTTTGCCGTGATGAGAAAACATCGCGCGCGCGGCGCGAAGAGGGCCGGCGCACCGGCCCTCTTGTGGTTTTCTGCGTTGCCTTATTGCATGGACTTGAAGGCATCGACGATGGCCGCGCCATCTTCGCCTGCTGCTTCGAGCCATTCGGCGGTCATGGTTTCACCCACAGCACGCAGATCACCCATCAGCTGATCACCGGCTGGACCAACCGTCATGCCGCCTGCGGCCAGACCATCCATTGTGAACTGGGTGTAGTCTTTGGACGCCTGCAAACCACGCGCTTGTGCTTCTCCAGCGCAGGTTGTGATTGCCGTTTTGTTGGCATCAGACACGTCCGCCCAGACATCTTTGTTTACCATCACATAGTTGTACGGCAGCCATGCATCGACTTCATAAAAATGGCTCAGGCTTTCCCACACCTTGCGGTCATAGCCTGTCGCGCCGGAGGAAATCATCGATTCCGCCACACCTGTCGCAAACGCCTGGGAAATTTCTGCTGCCTCAATGGTGACGGGCAACATGCCGGTCAGCTCTGCCAGTCGGGCAGTGGCGTTGTTGTAGGACCGGAACTTGATGCCCTGCATATCCGCAGCGCTGTTCACTTCCTTGTTGAAATACAGACCCTGTGGTGGCCATGGCACGGCATAGAGCATCACGAGGTTCTGTTCGTCCAGCACCGCGTCCAGCTTTGGCTTGGCCGCTTTGAACAGCTTGGCGCTGTCCTCAAAGGACGGGGCAAGGAAAGGCACGGAATCAAATCCGAACACCGCGTTTTCATTCTGGTGACCAGACAGCAGACGCTCACCAATCTGGACCTGACCGGTCTGGATTGCGCGTTTGATGTCTGCACCTGCAAACAGCGACCCGCCCGGATGCACAGTGATATCAATATCGCCGTTGGTCGCGCCGCGTACACAATCTGCAAAAGCGACGCCATTCTCCGAATGGAAGTTGGACGCGGAATAGGCCATCGGCATATCCCATTTCTCAGCAGCCATTGCGGGCATCGCCGCTGTCAGGGCCACGGCGGCGGTTGCCACGCCTGCCATTAATCTTGTTGTCAGTTTCATTGAGTTTCTCCCTTTTTGGATGTCTTGAACACTAATCAAAGCGTTGTGGGTGATATGGGGTCAGGTCCGTGTTCGGGGCCTGCCCGGTGATCAATCCGGCCACAAGGCGGCCCGTCTTTGGCCCGCCCGTCAACCCGATGTGGTGATGCCCGAAGGCAGTAAAGACCCGGCTGTTTCCAACCTCACCGATCAACGGCAGGCTGTCACTGGGGGCGGGTCTGTGCCCCAGCCATTCGATTTCGTTTGTCGCCTTTAGCCCTGGAAAGGCCGCCCTGGCTTGACGTCTGAGCAAGGCCAGCGGGGCGGGCGATGGTCCGGCTTCAAGCCCGCCCAACTCCACAATGCCCGCACAGCGCAGACCTTGTTCCATGGGCGTTGCCACAAATTTTCCGCTGGCGATCATAGTTGGCCGCGCTGGTCCGCCGGATGCATCTTCAAAAACGATATGATAGCCCCGTTCGGCCTCAAGCGGAATGTTCAGGCCCAGCTTCTTCATCAACGGCTTGGACCAAACGCCTGTCGCCAGCACCAGATTATCGCAAGGGACGGTGCCTTCAGAAGTCTGAACGCCGCGCACCTGCCCGCCGAAAAGGTCAAAATCCTTGACCTCCGCCTTCATGATGGTGCCGCCCATCCCTTCAAAAGCTTTGGCCAAGGCTTGCACATAGCCACCGGGGCTGCGGATAAATCCGTGATCCTTCATCACCGCCAGCGTGTTGATTTGCGGCCCTAGCGCAGGCTCATAGTCATGAACCTCAGCCCCTTCGATCAGGCGCGGCTCAAACCCCGCCTCTTTGCGCAGCTCCCAAACGTAGTGTTCCGCCTCAAAGGCCGCGCGACTGTTATAGGCAAAGCAATATTCGCTTTCGCTGACCCAGTCACCGAGACCAAGTTCATCACACAGGCTTTTGTGCTGCTCTACGGAATCGCCGGTGATCGTGGTGAGCCCTTTGGCGATCCGGCGTGTGTCGGAATCATTGGCCACCGCCAGATACTTGCGCAGCCATGGCAGCAGGCGCGGCAGATAGGACCAGCGCAGAAACAATGGGAAATCCCGATCCAGTAACATTCCCGGCGCTTTGCGTAGTAGCCCTGGTCCTGTGACCGGCACCATCGCGCATGACGCCAGCACACCTGCATTGCCGTGAGAAGTGCCCGTGCCGGGCGCACCCCGGTCAATCACCGTCACCTCGACGCCAGCGCGGCGCAGCCAGATCGCCGTGGACACGCCGACGATGCCCGCCCCTATGACAACGCAATGGCCGGTCACATCGCAAGCCCGGTGCAATTTGTTCTGTTCATGACGTTCTCCCTGCCTCCATTCTTATCAAAAATATCAAAACGTCAACAATTTGTTTGTATTTTGTAATTGTTTGAATTTTCTCTTGTATGAATTGGCACGAAACCGCAGTGTTTGCTGGGCTTTGGCGGGACAGGCACATGAACAACAAAGACAACGCACGCCTCGGTATCCTGATGCTGGACACCAGATTTCCGCGAATCCCCGGCGATGTTGGAAACCCTGACACCTGGCCGTTTGCGGTGAAATTCGCAGTGGTTGAAGGTGCCACACCTGAGGCCATCGTCTGTGACGACGTTGAACCATTTGTGCAGGCCTTTGTGGCCGCGGGTCAAGAATTGGTCGCTTCAGGGTGCAGCGGGATTGCCACCACGTGCGGATTTCTTTCCCTGATCCGGCCCCGCCTTGCGGCAGAAATAGGGGTTCCAGTGGCCGCCTCCGCGCTTGAACAGGCGGCACAGATACAAGCCATGTTGCCCCCCGGCCAAACCATTGGCGTGCTGACCATCTCGGCTCGCACCCTGACGCCCGCTCACCTTGCCGCGGCAGGCGTCCCCGAGGACGCGTCAGTTCAAGGCACTGACGGCAGCAGCTTTTCCCAGACGATTTTGGGCAACCAACCCAGTTTGGATGTGCCCGCCGCCCGTGCCGATCTGGTAAGCGCGGCCATGGCCCTTGTGACCGATCACCCCGATGTCGGCGCGATCATTCTGGAATGTACAAATATGGTGCCCTATTCCGCAGCCATCGCCGCCGCCACCCAAAGGCCCGTCTTTTCTATCTACAGCTACCTGATGTGGTTTCACGAAGGTTTGCGGCCACGCGAATTTGGCTAGCCTTAACCGCGACTAGCGCAGCCAGTCATCCTCGAACGCGACACGGCTCACACCCGCCAGCCTTTTGATCCGCTCAAGTTCTGCTTCGAACGCGGCGATCCGGCCACTGCCCCATTTGACCTTATCCTCCGGCCAAAGCGCCCGCACCCGCAGCACATCTTCATCGCGAAAGGCTTTCATATCGACGCGCCCAACCAATCGATCGCCCTGCAGGATCGGGAAAACGTAATACCCATACTTGCGTTTCGCCGCGGGAACGAACACCTCAATCCGGTAGTCAAAGCCGAACAACCGCTCCGCCCGCTTGCGATCTCGCAGGGCCGGATCAAATGGGCTGAGCACCCGCAAACGATTTGTCGGAGGTTGGTCAATTGCTGGATCATCGGCCAGACCAGGCCGCGCATAGGCCATCTTGAGGCTGCCATCCACACCCGTGATCTGAACCTGCTCAAGCCGCCCTGCCGCCAATTCTGCCTTGCACCACCCCTGCGCCTCGGCCGGGGTGATATGCGCCCAGAACGCGGCCAGTTCTCCATGCGTGGCAAAACCCAGCCGTTCAAGCGCCTGATCGCAACACCAATCAATCGTCTCGTCCAAATCAGGGGCATTCGAGACGTCACACAGATGCTGTTCCAGCACCCGCTCGGTCAGGTCATAGCGTTTCTGAAACCCCTCGCGCCCGACAACGCACAACGCCCCACTGCGCCACAGATATTCCAACGCGGTCTTGGATGGGTGCCAATCCCACCAGCCACCTGATCCGCGTTTTTCATCCTTGCCCACATCGGCAGAACACACCGGGCCGTCAGACTTGATCTGATCCAAAACCGCCTGGAAACACGCCTCAAAGCCCGCACGTCGCCCGTCACGCCAGTGGCCGCGCAAACGCTCCGCATCGCGCTGCCGCCGCAGGTGCCAATAGGGGTAATAGGGCATCGGAACCACAGCCGCGTCATGGGTCCAATGCTCAAACAACGCGCGGTCTTTCTCATAAAGGGACTTGAGCGCCTTGGGCCGATACCGCTGCCGCCGGGCAAACAGGATAAGATCATGCGCCCGCGCAACCGTGTTGATGCTGTCGAGTTGCACAAAGCCAAGATTTTCGATCAGGCCAAGCAGATCATCGCCCTTGCCCGGCCCTTGCGGCAGACCGGACAGGTGGTGCCGGTCAAGAAACACGCGCCGCGCGGCACTGTTGGAAAGGGTCAGCATGTTATCTTTTGCGATGGCGGCGCAGCGTATCACCAAATGACAACGTTGGCGTCAGTGTAACCTGCTGCGGCATGTCCGGATCCGGCTCATCGGTGGTCTGGTTTAAGATAATCCGCGCCGCCGCCTGCCCGATCTCGGCGCGGCAGGCATCCATGGTCGCCAACTGGCGCGGCAATCCTTGCAACAGCTCAACTCCGTTAAAGCCAGCCAGACCGATCTGGCCGGGGATATCGACGCCTTGATCAATCAGGTACAACAACCCGCCCGCGCCGATCATATCATTGGAGTAATACAGAAAATCCAGATCGGGAGAGCGTTCAAGCATCTCCTGTGTCATCTCGCGACCCTTGGCCAACGCCGACCCGCCGGAATAAAAAGCGCGGTCCTCGATCTCTATGCCAGCCTTTGCCAATCCTTCGGTAAATCCCTCGAACCGTTTGCGCGCCCGATGGTCCAACGGCATTTTGGTGCCCATAAAACCGATGTGCTCATATCCCTCTTTCAGGATAGCATTGGCCATCTCGCGCCCCGCGCGGCGGTGCGAGATCCCCACCATCGCGTCGACAGGCCGGCCATCGGTGTCCATGATCTCAACCACCGGAATACCCGCATTGCGCAACATCGCCCGCGTCGCTTCAGAATGCTCCAGCCCCGCAATAATCACCCCGGACGGACGCCACGACAGCATCTCGTAAAGCACCCGCTCTTCTTTCTCAGGCAAATAGTCGGTCACGCCAACCACAGGCTGCAATGGCGTGTCTTCCAACACCTGATTGACGCCGTTCAAAACCTCCGGGAAGACCATGTTGGACAGGGACGGAATGATCACCGCCACCAAATTGACCCGTTGGCTGGCCAATGATCCGGCAATCTGGTTCGGCACATAACCCAGTTCCTTGGCCGCGGTCAGCACCTTTTTCCGTGTGGCTTCAGACACATCACCGCGATTGCGCAACACCCGGCTGACGGTCATTTCAGAGACGCCGCAGGCATCGGATACATCACGAAGGGTCAGCGGGCGTTTTGAGGGTGTGTTCAAATTTCTATTCCTGAATGCATATGAAACAGTTACCGCGAAGCACCCCTCACGATCAAGCGCCGCCTGCACCCAATGCAATATGCCGATGACAAGCCCCGAACGCTGGGCTAAACCCAAGCCTGCTGGCCCCGTGGCTCAACTGGATAGAGCAGCCCCCTCCTAAGGGGCAGGTTGCAGGTTCGAATCCTGCCGGGGTCGCCAAACCTGCCAATAAAATCAGTGTCTTGTGGACTTTGCAGCGGTGCGCTTTGCAACATCGTGCAGGATTTTGCAGCTTCTGTACGAGAACATGTAAAGAACACCCGTACAAAACCCGTACAGGCTGATCCGCCGGACAAGGGTTCCTGGGAACACTATAAACAGAAAAATCCCGGCTCGGCGGCAACCGAAACCGGGATCAAATCTAAAACAAAAGCGTCCAGCTTTCACGACTACAATACCTCAAGAACCGCCGTCAAAGCAACCGACATTCAGGGCTGTCCTTGGCTGTCAGGCGGTGCATCATGAGCGTTCGCCTTGTACACGGAGGTCTCCCCTCAGACATCACGCCTTATCAACTGAAGCGATTTCTCAAGCGGGCCAGAGTGTCGCTTGGCTTGTCAAAAGGTGCGATAGAATATCTCGTCTTTGCCATCGACAACTGTCAGCCCTCAGATTTTGTTCAAGGCAGGATCTGTGCGATCTGGCATTCTCTGGAACGGCTTGCTCAGAATTTTGGACTATCTAAACGGCAGGTTGGACGGATCGAAGCTGAGCTTGTTGACGCGGGTTTGATCCTTCGCACCTACCCTGAGCGCAAGAGCCGCTCTGGTGACCGGGCTGATGGTGTCATCAAGCGTGCAGCGGGTATCAATCTCGCCCCGCTGATTGAACAAGCCGAGTATGTTCGTTCGCTGGTCAGTCGCCAGATGCAAGCCGACGAAGACCAGAAGCGCTTGCGCGAGCATATTCAAGGCCTGTTCCGGCAAATCAGGGAGCTGGGCAAGGCTGACGCTGATGAAGCCGCAACCAGCATTCTGCCCCGTCGTCGGCCAACTGAACTCAACGACATCGCCAAAATGCAGGAAGTTGCAGAAGCGCTGGAAGCCGTGCTTTCCGACTTTTCGACAGATTGCGGTCCGCCAAACATGACCGTCGGGTCAGACGAAAACGTCCGACTCAATACGAACAAAGAAAAGAAAACCAAAACTTGTATGGCTGAGAAGCCGATGGAAGAACCCCGCTTGAACACCAGCCCAGCTCACGCCCGGCTGCTGGCTGGGCCACAGTTGGCCGAGTACATTGATCTGTATGCCTGCGGTGGTCCGCCCGACTGGCAAACGGTCACAAGGGCTGCGCATGACCGAGCTTACGAGCTGGGTGTCTCTGGCCGGTTGTGGCGCGAGAGATGCATTCAGCTTGGCGAGGCAAGGACCGCGCTTTGCCTGATTGTGGCAGATCGAAACTCGCAGAGGGATGGCCCATTTGGTAGGAAAAACCCGGCCGCTTCCTTTGCAGGGATGACCCGAAGGGAAGCCGGACGGATCGCTGTTCTAGACGGTTTGATCGGTGAGCTGACGCATGCGCTGATCCGATCAGGCGGCAATCCATGAATAGTCTTCGTGTACCCCAAAAGGAAAGGGAGCAAGGTTACGCGTGTGGCTACGCCAAACGCACCTTGGAAGGGAATGGGCAAGCCCTTTCCCCTTCACCCCAAACCCACGCGCAAAGCGCGTCAGGCGGCTGCCATGAGCAAGAGTAAGTTGGGATCGCGTCCGGTCCGTAAATTGGTCCTGCGGGTGCGCTGCTCGGAGGAAGAACGTGCGACATGGTTGAGGAAAGCGCGCGCCCAAGAGCGGTCATTATCCGACTTTGCTCGTCATGTTCTCTCTGCCGAACCAATGCAGCGCCGGGTGCGACCACCGACGGTCGATCCCGCGTTACTGGCGGCGGTCGGGCGTGCGGGCAACAATCTGAATCAAATCGCACGCGCCATGCACTCCGACCGCAAGGCGGGGCGGCGCATCGATCTGATCGCCGTCTACACTTTGCTGATGGCATTGGACCGCGAGCTGGCTGAGATTGTCGCGGAGCATTCCCGATGATGGTTCGCTTCTTCGCCCATGGCGACGGCTCAGGGCGGTCAGCGGTCGATTACCTCGTGGCAAAGGAGGTGGCTGCCTATACGAAAGACCGCAAGCGCATCGCTGGTAAGACCGTCCGGCGAGATGTAGCCCCAGAGGTACTGGCCGGCGATCCCGACCTGACGTGCCACCTGATCGACAGCAACACTCGCAAATGGAGATACACATCGGGGGTCGTTGCATTCCATGCTGAGGACGATCCCTCGGAAGTAGAGCAAGCCAATGTCATGCGGGATTTTGAGAAAGCCGCGCTCGCGGGGCTCGAAGCCGACCAAGCGAATATCCTCTGGGTCCGTCACCAGCACATGGGTAATGTTGAATTGCATTTCCTGATCCCGCGCGTCGAGCTTTATAGTGACCGGTCGTTCAATCCCGCGCCCCCCGGGTCAGAGGGGTTCTACAATACCTTTCGCGATTACTGGAACACCCGCGAAGGATGGGTCAGCCCCGAGGAGCCGGACAGAAAACGGATGGTCAAACCCGTTTTAGATCTGGGCGACCGGAAGGGCATTAAGGAAACCATCCGAACTTTCATGCTCCAGAAAATCGAAGCTGGCGCGGTCCGAAATCATGCAGACGTTCGTGCTGTTCTGAGCGAACTGGATGGCCTCGAATTCAAACCGTTGACCGAGAAGCAGCTTGAGAAGCGCCGCAAGGCCGATGCCGTAGAAGCGAAAGGCGGCAAGCCGCGCGGCCGCGACACCCGGATCACGGTACGGGTCGCCGGAACCTCGGACAGTCAAAACACTTTCAGATTAGAGGATCGCATTTTCCATGAAACCTGGACCGCAGATGAATACTTTGCTGCAAAGCCTGCAAGCGAAGGTGGAGACCCAAAGCCACGCCACCGAAGAGCAGACCCAGCAGATGTTGAACGACTTCGAGCAGCGTTTGTCACAAGCGTTGAACGCCGCGCTGCGAAAAATCGATCACGATATGCGCGCCCTCGAAAGGTTGAGCAGCTCACTCAACAACCTGACGACCCACGAGATCGAGGCGCAGGCCAGCAAAATTCGGGACGCGACAGCGGCGTTGGAAGAGAGCCGGAAGGAATGGCGCACCGTGACCTGGAAGACGATGCTGCCGACCTACTTGGCGGGGGTCTTTCTGACCTTCTGGGTGCTCTTGATGGCTGTGCAGCTGACCTTTCCGGAGCAACCGTCAAGGATCGAAACACTGGGGCTGGCAACATTCGGTCTGGAGGGCACGCGCGTGACACGTGGCCTTGGCGGCTTGGGCCAGGTGGTCAACCTTCCGCCTGGCGTAACACTGGCAAACTGTCCCGTGCCCAATCTGGGCGGTGGCGAAATCTGCGTCGAAACCGCGAGAACGAGGTAAGCTATGTCACACCATCAATTGACGCCCTTCGAGACAGCGTTGTTACGCGCTGTCGAAGATCTGAACGCAACCTTCGAGGCTGGTTTGAAGAGCGCAGGCGCTTCTCCGAAGGAATTGGTGAATTTGCAGCACGAATTCGAACGGTTTGCGAGCGACTTAGAGAAGCGCTTGAGCGCTTTGGAACAACAGCAAGGCGAGTTGAAGCAGCTATTGCAAGATGGTTGACCGAGAAATCGGCCAAGCAAAAGGAGACATCCCGAAAATCTGCCAAATCGAGTGTTGAACCACCATCCCCGTCATTCGGTCCTGGTCTTTAACTTGTCGACGAAACGAACAGATCAGTTACGGAAAGCGTGGACCAGCCGATCAGCAACATTTGCACTGTCTTCTTCGCGAACAACGACTGGATTTCTCGGAGCCGAACTTAGCAGTTTTTCGGCCGCCTCAAACGCGCTGAAGAACGATTTCCTGGAAGGTTTGCCGATAATAAAGTACGGCTGGAAATCCTCGGAAGCTTCCTCCGCTTGCATCAAATGACCAGCCCACCTGGCGGCCTTGCTGTCAATCGTATCTCGGTCAGAATGATCGAATGATAGGGGTTGGACACAGTGCCAAATCCCGTTCTTGAAAGACCTCTTGAAGCGCACGTCCCCGCGCGGCGAACGCACGACGTGTTCAGTCATTTGCTGAAGCAGTTGGGTGTCGTCCAGATGCGACTTCAGCGACTGGAAAACATCTTCATCATCACGCCGGTCATGATGGCTAACGTGATCAAAGCGAGCAATCAATTCATCGTAGAGTTTTTCCAGCTCTGTCTGGGGATCATGCGTAACGCCGGAACCCTGCGAACCCCAGACTATTGACCCTTCAGGAGAACCAAACAAGCTCAGCAGTAGCCCCTCTGCTGTGTTGCACCTCGCGCGCGTATCGAGCGGCGTGCTGAAGCCGTCTGATGCGATCCTTTGTGCCGCTACCGACAGCGACTTCAGGTCCGATCTTACAGCGCTGCGATCAAAATCAGGATATGCATCGGTAAACCGCTTCCACGACTCTCGGATTTTCAGCTGGGCAAAATTTCGCTTCTCACACACCAAGAGCAGGCCAATATTCAACCGTTCCCCGGCGAAGGGGCTGTGCTGATATTGCAGCACAATAAAGGTATATGGCATACGTTTCATTGGGTTACGTGTTCTTCTGCCATCTCGCAGAAACCTCGTGCTTCTGCCTTTGCTCTAAATATATAATCCCGAATTCGGTCCATTGTAGGGCGATCCCAGTCATCGGGAGCTTGGTTTGCATACTCTGAAATCTCCGCATCGGGCAAGCTCTCCCATCGGTCAGCAACCGGCGAAAAGTCGCATCGTGACTTTGGCACCAAGTGTGGAACGAGGGAATGCTGAGCCGTCCCAGCCACGAAATTCATCAGCCCGTTCATCCCCCAGGGCCCTGAACCGTCCCCTGTGACAGCATGGCTGAAGGCTTCCTCTTGGTCGATCATCTTCAGCATGTCGCCATGTCGCAGCAGGTTGGGGTTTGACCGGCTTCGGTCGCTGTTCTCAACAAGGCAATCAAACGTAACGATATGCTGAATCATCGGCAAACACGACCAAGGAAGTTTCGAGCTTGTATCGAATAGTCTCCAGCCGTCACCCGCGTGGACAGACCCCAACAAGACCCCGGGGCCGTTCGCCATGGCAATTCGGAGTTCTTCATCCAATACGGAGTCGATAAACTCCTCCTGCACTCTGACCGCTATCACCGGCGCAACCGGAAGGCTCAAAGTCTGAGCCAGCTTAGTAGCCATCCACTCTCGTTCCAAAGATGTGCTTGGGGTGGATGGGTGAAAGTCTGGCGACTTGAGCCAAATCTGACACTGCTCACCAACGTCGTTCTCTGCAAAGCAAAGCGGTGGGCGAGACCGCCCACGTTCGGCCCTGCGTAGCAATGTCCGAGCTTCAAACACTGACCCGATCAAACTTCCATAAAATCAAACGCTTGTTAGATTGCTCTCAGTTTACGCGCGATTATTCAATGAAAATCGCTTTTGTTGCCCTTTTTGCGTGCCAAAGATTTGGAATGCGCGGACACCCGTCGGCCCATGAGAATTCCCTATATCTGAATGTGATAGGCTGGGTCGAACCTCACTCCTTCACCCGGATATCCCCGCTGGTTCGTGATGAAGCGGATTTCACCCTTTTCCCCTTCGCCTTTCCAATTCTGACCCTCGTGGCTGTGGCCCCATATCCAAGTGTGGATGTCGAAGGCGCGGATTTCGTCCCAAAGATCACAGGCGAAACCGTTGGTCATTGCGCGCTTCTCATGCCCACCGATTGTGCGCGCTGGTGAGATGAGTTGGCGGACCGGCAAATGATGGGTCATGACCACAGTGGGGCCGCTATAGGGTTCGCTGAGCGCGCTTAGGATCGCCGCCTTGTCCCGCGCGTGACACGCCAGCATGTCGTCGATTGAAAAGCGTGTCTTGGGCGCAGTCCGAATGGCGCGGTAGTCTTGCATGTAGGCAGATACCATCATCCGGGCCAGATATTCGAATGGTGGGTAGAGCGCTAAATCTGTCCAGAGGGTCGCACCAATGATGCGGACGCCAGCAATCTCTGTCGCTGCGCCGTAAAGCACTCGAATGTCGAGCCCTTCACTGCGTAGGGTCTCAAGCTGCCGTTCTTCGTCTTCCAGAAGGTCAGACCAGATCGACCCATAGGGCTCATGATTGCCCCAGATCAGCACAGCAGGGCAACCATATTTGCGTGCCGCGCGTGCCGGGATGTCCAGATGGCGGCCCATCGTGTGCGTGTCGCCAGCAATCAAAACTCCGTCTACCTGTGCGGACAGATCAGGCAGGTCGAAGCCGGTCCAGAATTCATCATGCAGGTCACTCCAGACCAGGAAACGTGCCATCTGAATTACTTTCTCATGATTTCGGGAAAGCGGGCAGGATCAATCCGCTGCTTGCCATCCTTGGGTGCGCCCCATGGGTTGCCAAACAGTTTACCGGAGGGAGCATCTTCAATTTCCAGATCGCACGCGTTGAGAGCGCGTCTGGCCCGTTTGTGCTCCGCCTTCTTGAACACCTTGTCGCTGGCAGCCTTTGTCATCCCGCAAATCGGTGTCTTTCGGTATGAGCGGGCCATCTAAATCTCCTTCGCATTGTGCTCGACGTCGGCCCAGTGCTTGTTCACGGGGAGCGTCTTGGCACGGCGGGCGATGTCCTCGAACCGGACAGGCATGTAGTCCCAGACATCGACGCCAGCATTCACGCTGTTGCGGGAGCCGCGCCAGTTGTTGTGGACATGACCGAAGATCTGGAGCGCATCGCGTCGCGCGTGGTTCCAGGTGATCATCGGATAATGGCAAAGCGTATGTGCCTGGTTCTGGGGGCCGTCGCGGACTTCGGCTAGATGCGTCACACTGGTCCATGGCAGCGCCTGTGTCGGTTCAAGGTCATGGTTGCCGACAACCAGGTGCTTTTCTGCGCCGGGCAGCTTGTCGAAAAGCTTGCGAAGCCAGTCTGAATCCTTGGCCTTGGGACCGTGAGCAAAGTCGCCAATGATCCAGAGCGCGTCCTTGGGGCCAACCATGGCCCAAAGGTTCTGCATCAGAACCGCATCCATGTGGCTCGCTGACCGGAAGGGTCGCTTGCAGAACTTGATGACGTTCTCATGCCCGAAATGCGGGTCTGCGGTGTACCAGTTGGTCATGACTTCTCTCCGTCGTCTGTCGTCGGCGGAGCGGCAATCTGGCGATGCGGAGATGGGAATCATCAAAGGCGAACAGCGCGATGCCGCCCGCCAAATGTGCGGGCGTTACAGGGTGATATGTACGCGTTTGATGTTCATGCGGTGCTCATAGCGCCTTTCGGTGCGTGTGGCTATCCCTGTTCACAGATCCATGTCTGAGGCTTCCACCTCTTCGCCCGTCAGGGCTTCTACAATCTGGCGATCCAACTCGGCCATATGTTGGCGGCCAAGCTCAAAGTCTTCCAAAGAGAAGCCGATGACAGTGCTGCCTGGTTCGCCGCGATAGCGGACGGTGAAAGTCGCGATGCACCCTGTCTTGATGTCCTCGTCACGTGGATAGGTAAAGCGGTATTCGACGTTGTTACGATAGTGCTGGGCGTTACCGCACAACTCGTATTCCGAGCGACGAACGCTGCCCGAGGCGAAGGTTTCTTCGTGGACCAAGGGAGGCAGGGCGTCCAGATCGGCAATGAACCCGTCTTCGCCCCAGGCGTAGGTCAAGGTCATCTCGCGCCCGCTGATCTCGACGCGGGACGGCGGGCCATAGGCTTCTTCGATCTGGGCTTTCAGCTCCAGCGGTTCCGGCAGTTGATCGCTTGGCTGGCGGATCGAGCGATGGATCGCCATGGGGCGCTGTTCCATCACATCTGACGACAGCATAGCTGTCACCTGATCCTGATCCGCTTTTGCAAGCCGCCCATTGATGCCGACATCACCGATCCGTGTGAACTTCTGGTAGGTGAACTCGAACACATTCCCATCAGGCGACTGTACACGCAGAACTTCGCTCTCGCTTGTTGGGGCAGCGTCGCTGCGTTCTGCGTAGATTGACAGGATGTCGTCCAGTGGGTCGCCGGGTTGCAGGCCAAGGATTTCATAGGGGTATTGGCGAGCTTCTGGCGCGGGCAATGGCGTCAACACATTCTCAGCCATAGCTGGCTGCGTCAGTGAAGTCATAGTGAGAGCTATGGTCAGCGATGTGCGGATCATGCGACGGCCTTTCTTTTGATGGGATAAGCAGACAGGCCGTCGAAGGGTTCAAGTCGATGGCCGTTCAAGGCAAATTCGACCTCGAAGGCGAAGCGTTGGACAGCAGTCCAGGCAAACTGCGCCTCTCGGAACCGTGCGAAGCCGGGTTTGTCGGATCGGCAGGTAAGAGACGACGTAAAGTGGGCGATATCACCGTTTATGATCTGATCAGACAATGCCTCAGCCCAAGGCAGTTCTGACAGGAACACAGCGTGATGACCAAAGGCACAGCGCGTTTCAGCGGCCTCGGCTGCGCCATTCCGGCAGCCGTTGACCAGGCAGATCACGTCCTCGGCCGGCCCCAGATATTCGTCGATGCCGTCAAGAATGCATCTGGCCTCGAACGGACTGATCGCAGGGGCAATCACTAGGTCAGCAATGCCGAGGGCGGCAATCTGAGGCTCGCGAATGCGGGCAAAGGTGTCGATTAACAGAATATCGATCCCCTGCGCATCAGCGGCGGCAGCGCTGTCTTCGACTTCTTCGCGCGTCTGGCATTCAATCAGTTCGAGCTGAGGAGGACGAAACTTGCACGCCGCCATCTGCTTCAACCAGTTCTGCAGTGTCGATGGATGCGGACCGGTTGGGTTACAGCCTGCCAGGTCTGTGCAGTCCATCACCGCTACGCGCTTGCCTTGCGCGAGAAAGCCAGAGGCAAGCGCCATTGTAGCGACAGTGCGACCGGAGCCGCCCTTGTTCGCGAAGAAGGTGATGGTGTGCATCGACATAGACCGTCTATTGTTACAAATACATATTATAGTTGATAACATTAAAGTATGTAATTTCCAATGGTCAGGCGCATGGATATGCGCAAACTTGTTGGAAAAAACTTCGCACGCCTACGACGCGAAAAAGGCCTCACGCAGGAGCAGATCGAAGAGCGTTCGGGGTTTAGCCAGCAGTATTTGAGCGGCTTAGAGCGAGGTAAGCGAAACCCCACTGTGATTACGCTCTACGAGTTAGCGCAGGCTATTGGTGTCAACCATGTTGAGTTGGTTAAGCCTGACTGACCTCACCATATGCCAATTCGCGTAAAGATGCCGGAAACAGAATACGTTGCTGTCAGTTGACCTCTTTAAGCAATGCTTCTGCTTGCTCTAACACTGTTTGCACAGCTTCTTTCGATAAATCAGGTGGATAGCCGAATTTCTTAAGAATTCGTTTAACAAGAATTCTCATTCTGGCACGGGCGCTTTCCTTCTTGTGCCAGTCAACGGTCACATTTCTGCGGACTTGCTCCAAGAGTTCGTGCGCGATCAATCGGAGTTGTTCATTGCCCATCGCCTCGACTGCGCTGTCGTTCTGCGCCAATGCGTCATAGAATGCCAGCTCATCGTCGGTCATTCCTTCTGCTTCGCCTCTCGCCGCTGAGGCCTTGACGTCCTTTGCCAGGTCGATAAGAGTTTGTATCATCTCAACCGTCGAAATGGCATTGGCGTGGTAGCGCGCGACCGCCTCTTCAAGCCTTTCGCTAAAGGCTCGGCTTTCAACGATATTGCGCCTAGCCTTACTTCTTATTTCTCCATTCAGCAGCTTCTTGAGTGCTTCGAGGGCAAGATTCTTGCGCTCCATCGACTGAATCTCGAGGAGGAAATCATCCGACAATATCGAGATATCTGGCGTCTGAATGCCTGCCGCATGCAAGATGTCCACGATCTCGGCGTCTGCTACTGCCTTGTCTACCAACTGCTCAATGGCGAACTGTTTTGCTCTGGACGACAACTTACCTTTGACTGCAGTCTTCAACATGGCAGCGCGTACTGCTTGAAGAAACCCAACCTCGTCCTTGACAGTTTTTGCAAGATCACTGGATGACGCCAACGCGAAGGCCCGCGACAACTCAAGGGTAGCATCCTGAAAACGCGAAAGTTCTTTCTTTTTTTCTGGATCAGATGATCGTTGCTGCGCTAACCGCGCCTGTTTTCCAACAATATAATCGACTGCGTCTCCAAGTGCCTGAAGCCGAGCCTGTGCCGCTCCTTCAAGGCCAGAGACATAATCGTGTCCTGCAAACATGTTGCGCACGACATCGAGTTTCTCGGCAAGCAATGCAACAGCTTGTTCTTCGTCGATACCGGTGCGTTCACGGTCCGCGTCGGAGTATTGGGAAAGAGCATTCTTCAGGTTTTGAGCAATGCCGATATAGTCGACTATTAGGCCGCCGGGTTTGTCACAAAAAACGCGGTTTACCCGAGCAATGGCCTGCATAAGCCCGTGCCCATGCATTGGTTTGTCGATGTACATGGTGTGCATGCACGGGGCGTCGAACCCGGTTAGCCACATGTCCCGCACGATCACGAGCTTAAGTGGGTCGCCAGGATCACGAGCCCTCTTGGCGAGGTCGTCACGGCGTTTCTTGCTACCAATATGGTTTTGCCACTCCAATGGATCAGATGCAGAGCCGGTCATCACAACCTTGATGGAGCCGTTTGCGTCATCGTCGGAATGCCAGTCTGGGCGTTGCGCGACAATTTCATCATAAAGTGCCACACAGATTCGACGGCTCATACAGACTACCATCGCCTTACCACCAAGCGCATCAGTCCGCGCTTCGAGATGTGCAACTAGGTCTGTCGCTACCTGCTTCAGGCGCTTCTCTGCCCCGACCAGTGCTTCGACTGTGCTCCACTTAGCTTTGGTCTTTTCTTGTTCCGAAAGGCTCTCATCTTCAAGAATTGCCGCAATTTCATCGTCTATCTTTGGCTTCTCATCATCGTCGAGCTCGATGCGCGCCAACCTGCTTTCATAGTAAATTGGGACCGTCGCTTTGTCTTCGACCGCCCTGGTGATGTCGTAAATGTCGATATAGTTACCAAACACAGCCGGGGTATTCACATCGGCCGTTTCAATGGGCGTACCGGTAAAGCCAACAAAGGATGCGTTCGGCAGGGCTTGCCTTACGTAATGGGCGTACCCGTATTTCCGTTCGCCGGTTTTGGTATTTACCTTGGCATCCAGACCGTATTGGCTTCTGTGGGCCTCATCAGCAATGACAACGACATTGCGTCGGTCAGTTAAAGCTGGGTAGTGCTCTTCTCCTTGCTCAGGTGAAAACTTCTGCATGGTAGTAAAGATGACGCCGCCAGATTGCCGAGTGAGCAATTCACGCAGCTCGTCACGACTTTCAGCATGTTCGGGAGTTTGGCGGATCAAATCCTTTGTCATCGCAAAGGTTTGGAACAATTGGTCATCCAAATCATTGCGGTCTGTGAGCACTACCAATGTCGGATTCTGCAGCTCAGGACTGCGAACCAAAAGCCCAGCGAAAAAGGCCATCAGCAGCGATTTGCCAGAACCTTGTGTGTGCCAGATTACTCCAATACGGCGGTCCCCTTCCGGAGCTGAGGCCTCAATAGAACTGGCTAAGGCTTTGCGTGCGCCGAAAAACTGATGATAGCCTGCAATGATCTTGAAGGGTCCGTCACCCATATCCCCGAACACGGTGAAATCCCGTAGCAGCTCAAGAAAGCGCCCCTTGTCGAAAACACCCTTGAGAAGCGTGGCCATCTCCTGTGGTCCCTCGGGGGTGAAATCCCCATTTGAACCTGTGACTGAGCGCCACGGCATGAACCTTTCTTCATTGGCTGTGAGCGAGCCGATCCGAGCCAATAGTCCATCGGAACTGACTAGGACCGCGTTTGTTCGAAATAGTGACGGGATCTGCAGTTTATAGGTCTGGAGTTGCGCGAAGGCATCCTCGATGGTCGCGGCTTCGCTGGCAGCATTCTTCAGCTCGATCACTGCGACAGGAAGACCATTCAGAAAAACCACAATATCTGGGCGACGATTGTGCTTCCCCTCAATCACGGTGAACTGGTTTGTCACCAGCCAATCGTTCGCCCCAGGTTTTTCGTAGTCTACTAGCCAAACTTTATCGCCTCGGATCGAGCCGTCATCAGTTTTGAACTCGACATCCACGCCATTTACCAGAAGCGCGTGGAGTCGCCGGTTCTCCTCGATCATGCTTTGTGATGCTGAGCCGGTAACCTGCCGCAGCGCATCTTGTCGAGCATCGGTCGGGATGTTGGGGTTCAATCGCGCCACGGCTTCTTCTAACCGCGCCATCAGCAGAACCTCACCGTAGGACGGGCGCTCCGGCTGTGTTCCATCGGGCGAGATCACATCCGCGCCCAGATATGGTATGCCCTGATCTTGCAGGATATCCAGCGCAGCTTGTTCGACGAGGTCTTCGTTGATCATACCTTTGGAGCTCCACTCGCGGCAGCTTTGTAGAATTCTACTAATTGATCAACGACTTGGTCGCGAAGACTGTCGGAAAAGCTAAAGGCTGCAGCTAGGCGGCGTTGACCGGTCTTCACCCTCGCGGTTTTGCTTTCTGACAGGTGCCACTCAAATGACTGATCTTGTTGGAAACGATCATAAAAGCGTTCGGAAAAATCATCTTTCTCGTGCGGCAAATATTCGTCGCCGAGCACTTGGGTGACAATAGCTTTAACTGCTGCCAATGCGTCCGGCGCGGCTGCTATCGCCTCTTTGGTAGCCTCTGTCGAGGTCGTTCGAGCCGCACGCTGGGCGGCCTTTTCCCGTTCAGCCTTCTCTTCCCGTAGAATGCGCTCAAGCCAGTCATTGCAATACAGCGAAGCACCTTGGGCATCAGGGAACAGGGTCCCGTTGTGTATGTTCATCTTGCGCAACGTTGCCAAGCAATCCATCCGACCGGTATTGGGAATATGGATCTTCTGGATGTACTGTTTCAGCTGCTCCGACAGGTTGTCAGTAACCGTGTATTCGAGCTCTGGTACTTCCGACCCAGAGCTTTCGACCGTTGCTGTCTTGGTTACAGGCTCAGCGCTGACGACCCCCTCTTCCTGCAGCGTGTTGATGATGTAGCTGGCGAAGTTGTCGTCATCATCGGGAATCATTGTGAATAGGCCAGCCTGGTTGACCAGACGACTGTTATTGTGACCCATCGGATCACGGAAAAGCGGCTGATCACCTAAGGCACTTCGCAATGCCGACATGTTCACGCAATAAATCGCGCGAGACGGGTTCGCTTCCGTATCATCGGCGCTGTTGAAGGCGAAGAACAGAGCGATGAAAGGCGACCGTGTCCAATCTAGTAACGGCGTGAGCAAACCGTGGTGCTGGCCTATTGCCCACTTCTCGATTTCGGACCCATCGCCATTAAAGGCGCTCAGATCATACCCGCGCCCGCGCATCGCGAGCTCGAACTGAGCGAGCAACCCCTGCCGCTTCTCCACCGGAATGCTGCCACCATCGAACTTCCGCCCGAGCGTTGAGGCCAAAGGCCAATCGCCGCCACGTTGCCCGCGATAGACCCACTCACTGGCGGCTCGGTTGTGCAATGGATCGCGCATCGCCTCAACGAAGCTCTCCCAGCTTTCGACGCGACACGTCGGAATGAGTCCATCGACTTTGGGATCACCTTCACGGAATTCGGGCCAGATGGGGAGCGAGTCAAGCTTGGCGCGAAGCTCGTCCGGGGTGAGTTTGTCGTCACTCATCAACGGCCTCAGTCTCCTCAATAACAGCGATACCTCTGAGGTTCAGACGATCCATCTCTTCGTCTAAACGGCCTTCACTATCGCTGCCCTCTCGCAGCAGCCCGACCCATTTCGGGACGTTGTCTGTGGGTTCAAATGAAAATTCCAAATCAGACAATGCAGCACGATCATCGTCACCGTCTCCGAGGCTGTATCCATAGAGTTGACGCAGCCCATGGCCGACCAGGGAAGGGAGCGAAGGATCAGCAGGGCGATCATCCCAGCAGCAGCCACAGACAATGCAATGCCAGGGGATCATCGGAAATTGGCCAGGGCTGTTGTCTTTGCCCCAATTGGCATGCTTGATTGCCAGCGCGCTCGCCGCGCTGATCCCCCAATCCGTTGAAAAGTATGGAAAGCCGCAAAGCTTCCACCAAGCCAGGTGTGTGTGGAACGACAGCGCCGAGTTCAGTTCCAACTGATCCGAATTGTAGAACAGATACATCGGTACCAGACCGTCTTTGTAGTTCAGTAGGGTTTCGCACTGATTGGGTGTCAGTTTGCCAGAGGCTTTGCTGGCCTCCTTCTGCTTCTTGCTTTGGTGATAGAGCGAGCTGTAGGCACCATCATCAGCGAACAGCCGCTTGGCCTGAATGCGTGCGCCGATCCCGTTCCAAGCCCCGTTCGCGAACCAGAAAGCCCAGTCGGCACCGTTTTTGCCTTCCTCCTTTTTGGTGTAAGCCTTGATCTCGAGCCCACGCCCTTTGTGCTTACGGGCAAGGCTCAGCAGCAGCTCTTCTGTCGTGGTTTCTTCATTGCGCGGTAGGTTGAAACCCTCGGCTTCCGACATGTCATGCCAGACCTGATGGGCTTCTTGCCGGAAAGAATGGCAGTAGTTCGGGAGAACTCTCATACCTCCGCCTCCGCGCCTTTAAGGCGGATTTCGCCGGACATGAGTTTGGGGAGCAGGAGGTCTCGGGTGGCGGCGACGGTTTGGTTTTCTTTTTCGTTTGCTTCGATTAGCTGGACCAGTGGCAACAGAATGCCCTGAAATGTCTCAAGCACTGGATCCCCAGGGAAAACAAGCGACAGCTTCGCAATATCGCCATTTGACACGAAAGGTTGGGCAGCGCCTTTGCGTATCGTTGTCAGGTCGAGTCCGCGGAGCGCATAGAAAAACCATTCGGGCTTAGTCCCGTTCTTGAGTTCAAAGAAGGAGGCGTTGTTGTTGATCCAAGCTAGCCCACGGTGGGCAACGAAGTTACCGCAGTAAGCTCCGACCCTTCCGACGGAAATGACATAACCAGAGGCGTTCGCTTTGTCGGTGTTGCCCATGTGGCCAGCACCGCCAAAAACCGGAATATCGCCGTCTTCAACAAACTCCGTTTTCGGGAGCTGTTTACCACCTTTCAACTTGGCGAATGAGCCAACTTCGCGCTCTTCCCACCCCTCCGGCAGGCCGTTGTCTCCGAAGCGGTCGGGAAAGAGGGCGGCAAGTTCAGTGGCTTTGGCGGGATCGGGGAGGATGCCGCCGAGGATGGCGACGGGGTCTGTTTCGCTAGCGGCCTTACGTCGGGTGGGGCCGAAATCGACGAACCAATCCCGAAACACCGCCCGCGCCATAGCTTCCAGCGTCTCATTCATCCGCCGGTTCAGCTCGATCTTGTCATCAAACGTATGCAGGATGTCCGCAACCAGAGTTTGTTGTTCAGGGGAAGGCAGTAGGATGGGGATGCGTGCAATTGTTTTTTGGTTCAAAGAAGCCATCGTTGAACCGGTAGAGTGCTGATGTAGCCAGTTCTTAATTTTTCCCTGAGAAATCCAGTACTTGACGTATTGTGCATTGACTGTTGTAGGTAAGCGGAGCCGGATGCCATCTGAACCCAAGAACCAACCTACCTGGTCCTCGCCTACAATCGCAGACCTTTCGACAGAGCCCTTTCTGGCAAAAACGATGTCTCCCTTTTCGAGAAGGTATTCCGGTAGCCTTAATGTAACCTTTTCATCAACCCGAGGTGTTTTGTCGTCGATGTGGAAGGTTCCCGCTCCGATCTCTTTGACAGAGATCAGGGGTACCCCCGTTGAAGTGTACTCTGATGCCTTGAGCGTCGTGCCGAAGGGACCAGTTTTGATGCTGCCCCCATACTCAGCTATGATTTCTCCAATGGTTGTTGACATGTCGGCTTCAATTCAACCTTTCGAAAAGGCTTCGAATCTTACTTTGTAGTTTCTGAGAGGAAGCGAACTGATCACTAAGTTGCGCTGATAGTGTTCCAAACTTTTCTTCAAATGGGACACCATCATCTGTTTCATCAGCGGCGCCAACGTAGCGGCCAGGAGTCAATACGAAGTCATGTTTTTGGATCGTCTCCAGATCCACGCTGGCGCAAAAGCCGGGCTCATCCTTGTATTGCACTTCGGGCTCTTTGGAACGCCATCGATGGTAGGTTTCGGCAATCTTCTCGATGTCGCTATCACCAAAGTCTCGGCGCACGCGATCGACCATGTGCCCCATCTGGCGTGCGTCGATGAACAGCACCTCGCCTCGCCGGTCGCGGTGGCCATTCGCGGACTTGTCATTGGCCAAAATCCAGAGGCATGCGGGGATCTGGGTGGAGTAGAACAGCTGCCCTGGCAGCGCCACCATACAGTCGACCACATCACCCCCGATTTGATTACCCTTCTCGTCGAACAAGGGCTCGATCATGGCCCGTCGAATGTCGCCCTCGCCCGATTGCTGAGACGACATAGACCCATTTGCGAGCACGACGCCCGCAGTGCCGCGCGGGGCCAAATGATGCAGGATATGTTGTAGCCAGGCGTAGTTCGCGTTGCCCTTGGGCGGTGTGCCGTACTTCTTCCATCTTGCGTCATCGGCCAGCCGCTCGCCGCCCCAATCGGAAATATTGAACGGCGGGTTGGCCAAGACATAGTCAGCCCGCAAGTCGGGAAGCTCGTCGCGGATAAATGAACCTTCGTTATTCCACTTGATCTCGGCGTCGATTCCCTGGACGGCGAGGTTCATCATCGCCAGCCGCCAGGTGGTGTGGTTGATTTCCTGACCGTAGACCGAGATGTCGTCACGGCGACCACCATGGTCTTCGATAAAGTTCTCGGACTGGATGAACATACCGCCCGAGCCGCAACAGGGGTCATAGACGCGGCCTTGCTTAGGCTCCAGCATGGCGACCAGCGTTTTGACGACAGAACGCGGTGTGAAGAACTCACCCCCTCGCTTACCTTCGGAGGACGCGAAACCTGACAGAAAGTACTCGTAAACGCGGCCGAGCAGGTCGCGCGCCTCGGTCGCGTTGCCACGCATATCGATGCCGGAGAACAGGTCGATCAGATCTCCCAGCATCTCTTTGTTGAGCGTGGGGCGGGCGTAGTTCTTGGGGAGAACACCCTTGAGCTTTTCGTTCGATGGTTCGCGCTCGATGGCCACCATCGCGTCGTCGATGATTTTGCCGATGTTTGGATCGCGCGCCTTGTCGCGCAGGTGCGACCAACGCGCCTCGACCGGCACCCAAAAGATGTTTTCAGCGAGGTATTCTTCCGGGTCTTCCGGGTCGGCGTAGTCGTCCTCAGCCAGTTTTGCGTGGTAGCTCTCGAACGCTTCGGAGATGTATTTCAAAAACACCAAGCCAAGGACGACGTGCTTATATTCGGACGGCTCTAGGTTGCCGCGCAAGCGGTCGGCGGCCTTGAAGAGCTCAGCCTCAAAGCCCAGGTCGGAAGTTTGAGAACTCATCTTGTGACACCAAGGGATGGGCGGGCATTGAAGGACATGCACAGGGCGGCAGTCCAAGCCACGAAGATTGCCAAGATCGTCAGACCGGCGAATGTCGCCGCACCGGTTTCTGATCCCGTAATCAAGAACATGTAGCCAAATCCAAACCAGCTCATACCAGCTGCGAAGCATGCAGACAGGGCCAATTGAAAGCAGCGTTTTCTAGCCAAGTTTAGCTGAGACGAGTTCGCCCTCGCATGTGCCTTAGCTACGATCCTGCGCGCCTGCTCTAGAAATGGGTTCGTCATTTTTGGTCTTTCCTCAATGTTCTAAAGTATGCGTCCATTCGTGAGGCGTTCAGGCCGCCTTCACGAAGAATTTCGTCGAAAACGAAAAGAACGACGTCGGACTCATAGTCAGGACTTGGCACCTCATCTTCTGCAATGAAGTGCTCCCGGACTGCGATGACGGCGGCTTTGATAGCATCACGTACTTCGAGACCTGATCTGGCTCCATCTCCTGTGAGCAGCCAAGCGATATTGGCGTCGTATTTTTCGGAGATTTCCAAGGCCACTGCCAGCGGAAGTTCCCGGATACCAAGCTCGTAGTTTTTGTATGCGCGATCAGAGAGCCCAAGGTCCGCACCAAAGGCGGCTTGGGACATGCCAGTTGCTTTTCTTATCGACGACAATCGCTCTTGCAGGCTACTCATCGTTACCTTATGGTATCAAATGTTACCAGAATCAGCGACTGAGAGTCGAATCTTCCGCTTCATTCCCAACCGTAGCGGTTCGTTCCCAGTTCGCCAAGAAAATGGAGGCTCTTTTGGAAGGATTCTCTACGCCACGTGAATTGGCAAATGCTTCGGGTTGGCCGGAAAAGACCATTCGGAGCCTGATCGCCACGAATGAGTTGCGCCATCTGAAACTGAAGCAGCGCTTCTTTGTTCCGGATGGCGCTCTTGAGGAATTCATCAAACGCAGGATGGTCGTGCCCGAGAGCTCGGGAACGGACCAAAATCAACCGGAGAATTCCGATGATCGTGCCTGAACGTCTTGGTTCCGAGGTCTTAGACACTGGCCTGACACCGAAGCAGTGGGTCGATCTCCTCAAAGAGCGAGGAATCGACATCACCGAGCGAACACTTCGGGCTGTCGCAAATCGGATTGGTGCTTGTCACAAACTCGGCAACGCAATGATCATCACTGCCGCCCAAATCGACGTAATTTTACGGGAGGGCAAAAAATGCCGCTCGAACCGATCAAACGTGGCCGCTACTACTATGCCCAAGGCCGCGTTGAATACAACGGGACCCCAATCACAGAATACTACCGAAAAAGCACTGGTTCGCTTACGGAAGCAGGCGCAGTCGACTGGATAGCGGTCGAAACAGCGAAGCGGCGTCGTGCATATGTCGTTGGCCCGGAAGCAGCATTTACATTTGCTGAAGCGACCATGGTTTATCCTGCATCTCCAAAAACAGCTAAAAAACTGATTCCTATCGTCAAACAGATTGGGGACATGCCAGTTGAGTCTATAACCGAGGATGTACTGAAAGACCTCGGTCGAGCGCTGAAGCCTGATGCCTCTACAGACACTTGGTGGAGAGAAATCGTTACCCCCGCACGCGCCGTCATCAATAAGCTTCATCGCACGAACCGTAAATTTTCGGCCATCTCTGTGAGCAGCTACACCGGCGAAGAACGCAATGCTCAAGATGAAAGACGGGGCAAATTGAGTAGAGTAGAAAAACAACCTTCAGACAGAGACTGGATTGAGCGATTTTGCCGGGCTGCTGATGTGCACAACGCTGCGCTCGCCCGCTTCATGTTTGAAACTGGTGCAAGAATTGGACAAGCGGTTGCAATCACACACGCCCATTTGGACCCAAAGAAGTGTCAAGTGCAGCTCAAAGCGCAAAAGGGTCACAAACAGACTTCGATAGTCGTTTCTCCAGAGATGATGGAGGAACTGCAAGCGCTGCAACCGAAGCGCACACGCAATCCAAAGTCTGGAAAGCTGCTAGAGGCACGCGTTTTTGGCTATGTCAGCTCCACCAGCTACAATGAGAGGTGGAAGCGAATTTGCGCCAAGGCCGAGATACCTTACCTGTCCGCTCATGAAGCAGGGCGTCATGGTTTCTTCACTGAGTTGACCGTCAACATCGGTGTGAATCCGGTCGATGCAGCGAAAGCGGGACGTTGGAAGGATCCTACCGTCCCAATGCGGATTTATGCTCATTCCAAGGCGGATGAGGCCGCGATTAGAGGGCTGTTTCGCACAAAACTCGTACAGCCTTTACTGAATGACGCTACTAACAACCTGAAAGAAAAGGAAAAATCAGATGATGAATAGCCCCCTCCTAAGGGGCAGGTTGCAGGTTCGAATCCTGCCGGGGTCGCCAGCCTTGTCCATAGCGATGGATGACGCGAAAGGCACCGATGTGCTGGACTGTCGGATGGGCGGCATTTATCGGTATCGCATTCTCACGAGGCAATGCGAACCGGCAGGCGATCCCTCGAGATCAGCCCCAAGATCGTCCGAGTTCTCCTCGAAAGGGTGCTGCGAAATTCCGGTTTAGGATCAGGTAAAACCGGGATTTGGCCTTTCGCGGTCGTTCTCGGAAAACTGGGGTTCATATCACAAGATAGTCGGGCATGTCCTGATAGCAGACGGGTCGCATCCAACGGCGGATGGCCATGGTGCCAACTGACGTATGACCAAAATTCGTTGAGGCTGGATATGGCCCGCCATGCACCATCGCGGATGCCACTTCTACTCCGGTCGGAAATCCGTTGGCGAGAATTCTGCCCGCTTTTCGCTCCAGGATGGCAAGCAGTTTGCGGGCCTGTGGGGCGTCTTCTTCATCCACGTGCAAGGTGCAGGTCAATTGACCCTCCAGCTCATCGGCCAATGACAGCGTCGTTTCCGGATCCGGTGAACGCACGATCAGTCCGAAGGGTCCAAACACCTCATGGCGCAGCGCTGGGTTGGCACGATATTCCGACGCAGCTACGGAACTGACGAATGGCGTCACCTCACGGTTTTTGGTTTGACCTTGAAACGCCAATCTGCTCATTTGCGCGATTTTTTGTGTCTTAAGGGCGAAGTCATCGGCAATTCCAGATGTCAGCATCGGCTGGGGCGCGACCTCTTGGAGAGCCGCCACTGCATCATCAAGAAATGCATCGCCCTGTGGCCCTTCGGGCAATACGATCAAGCCGGGATTGGTGCAAAACTGCCCGACGCCCATGGTCAGTGAAGCCGCCCAGGCCTTGGCAATGTCGGTGCCTCGTGCTGCCAAGGCGTGCGGCAAAACAAAAACCGGGTTGATGGATCCAAGCTCTCCGAAAAATGGGATCGGAACCGGCCTTTTTGCACAAAGGTCGAACAGTGCCCGCCCGGCCCCTAGCGAGCCGGTAAAGCCCACGGCGCTGATCAGAGGATGCTCAACCATTGCGCGGCCCAGATCATGGGTGCTGCCCTGGATCATTTGGAACATCGCTGCGGGATAACCTTCGGCGGCGACGGCGGCCCCAATGGCGCGTGCAACGATTTCACCCGTGGCTGGGTGGGCTGGATGACCTTTCACAATGACCGGGCATCCGGCGGCCAATGCTGATGCCGTGTCGCCACCGGCGGTTGAGAATGCCAGTGGGAAATTGGAGGCGCCAAACACAGCGACCGGACCAACGGGACGCTGCACCAAGCGCAGATCAGGGGCGGGCATGGGGCTTCGATCCGGCTGTGCGGGATCATGGCGTTGATCCAGATGATCTCTGCTTTCAATGTAATCGGCAAACATGCGCAGCTGCCCGACAGTTCTGCCACGTTCCCCAACCAAACGCCCGTTGGGAAGGCCAGTTTCTGCCATTCCATAGGCTGTGATTGCGCCAGCCTGGGCGTCGATATGGGCCGCGATCCTGCGCAACAAAGCGGCATGGCGCTCCACCGGCATCGCGCTCACGCTGGCAAAACAGGCCTCTGCGGCCATCACTGCCCGGTCTACCTCTGCGGCGGTACCTTCGCTGACCTCAACACCGTGCCCGGTCAGTGGTTTGCTTGTGAATTTGGCGTCAGAACTGACCCAATCTCCATCGATCAGGTGTTGGCCTGTTGGTTCAATCACGAGGGATCTCCAATTTGGTTTAATGTCCCTCAAGGCGCATCTTTGGCGACAGCGCGGCAGGGTCGAGTTTCAGATGAAGAATGGCAGGCAGGCCGCTTTCACGGGCCGCGGTCAGCGCGGGGCCGAACGCCTCGGTGGTGGTTACGGTCGCACCGAAACCGCCATAGGCTTTTGCAAGCGCTGCGAAATCGGGATTTTTCATCATTGTTCCGGACGGGCGCCCCGGATAATGGCGCTGTTGATGCATCCGGATTGTGCCATACATACCGTTGTCAGAAACGAGGGTGATCACAGCCGCGCCCTGCTCGCATGCGGTCCCAAATTCCTGGCTGACCATCTGGAAACACCCGTCACCGGCAAGGCAAATTACATCGCGTTCTGGGTGCTGCAACTTGGCCGCGATGGCCGCAGGCAAACCATAGCCCATTGAGCCTGATGTCGGCGCCAGCTGGGTCCGCCAACCACGATAGCGGTAATACCGGTGCAACCACGCAGAGTAATTGCCCGCACCATTGGTCAGAATAGCATCGTCGGAAAGTGCCGTGTTCAAGTGCGAAATCACCTGCTCCATCTTAAGCGCGCCGGGTGTCTCTTGCGGTTCTTGCCATTGCTCATAGGCCGCGCGCGCATCCGTCAACCATGCCCCACCTTCGCGGGAAATGGACATATCCCGGAGCTGTTTGATAACCGGTCCCGGCTGGGCCACGACGGCCAAAGTGGGGTAATATACTCGGCCGATTTCCGATGGGTCTGCATGAATATGGATCAGTTCCTGATGTGAAACAGGCGGGGTCAAGAGCGTATATCCAGAGGTCGTCATCTCACCCAACCGCGCACCAAGGGCCAGAATCAAATCTGCCTCTTGCACCCGTTTCGCGAGGGCCGGATTGATCCCGATCCCAACATCGCCGACATAGTTTGGATGCCGGTTGTCGAGAAAATCCTGACACCTGAAGGATGCGCCGACAGGCAAACCCATCTGCTTTGCAAATGTGCCAAGCGCCTCTGCCGCCTCCGCATCCCAACTGGCCCCGCCTGCAATGATCAACGGTCGCTTGGCCGTGGCCAATTTTTCCACAACACCCCTTAGATCGGTGTCCGCAGCCTTGCCCGATGGCAATGTTGCTGCCGGAACCGGTACGCCTTGTGCAACGCCAGACAACATATCCTCCGGAAGCGCGAGAACCACAGGGCCGGGCCTGCCGGATTGCGCGATATGAAACGCGTGGCTGATGTATTCCGGGATGCGGTCGGCGCGGTCGATCTCGGCGACCCATTTCGCCAGCGGACCAAACATCGCGCGATAGTCCACCTCCTGAAACGCCTCGCGGTCGCGTTGGTCACTTGCGACCTGCCCCACAAATAGAATCATCGGTGTGCTGTCCTGGAAGGCGATGTGGACACCGGCACTTGCATTTGTTGCGCCCGGACCACGGGTGACAAAGGCAATACCGGGCTTTCCGGTGAGTTTCCCGGTCGCTTCGGCCATCATCGCGGCCCCGCCTTCCTGACGGGCGACGACCACATCGATATCGGCATCATACAGCCCGTCAAGCGCCGCCAAGAAGCTTTCGCCCGGAATGCAGAACACCCGCTCGACCCCCTGTGCCACCAGGCATTGCGTCAAAAGGGCGCCGCCGTGCAGCGGGGAAGAAGCGTCGGTCATTTTCGGGATATCCTTGTATCAGGCAAAATCGGCCCGCGCGGCCAATCGATCGGCAGCACGTTCAAAACGGGTGCGGGTTGCCGTGCGCGCGGCCTCCGTGTTTCCGGCACGCAGAGCGTCAAGCACAGCGCTGTGTTCGGCAATAATCTCCGGCCCAAATTCCGAGGCCGCAGCGTTTTTCAGGAACGCTGAGCGCAGATTATTCTGGATGTTTGCTTCGATCATCGCGACGACCTCGGCATAATAGGGATTGTTCGACGCCTCTGTGATGTAGCGATAAAGCAGCAGTTCGCTATCGACCCGCTCTTCGAGCGCATCAGAAGGGCCACGTTCGTCTGCGACAACCATGCGCTTGAAGGCAGCTTCGATCTGCGCCAGTTGATCGGATGTGCGCGTGCTTGCCGCCAATGCCGAGGCCCCTGCCTGAACGCCTGTGCGCAACTGCAAGAGCTGAACAATCTGCTTTCGCTTTTCAAAACAGGCGGGGCTGATTCGAAAGGCGGCCCGTTGCGACGCGTCCGTGACAAATGCACCCACGCCCCGCCGGGAATCCACGATACCATCATAACGCAGCAGAGATATGGCCTCTCGCACAACGGTTCGGGCCACGCCAAAGCGCTTTGACAGCTCCGATTCTGTTGGCAAGCGATCGCCCGGCATCAACTGCCCACCCTCGATCGCACCAATGATGGAAACCGCGACTTCGTCCGGCAAACGGCGCGGGCGATCGATCCGATCAAAAAGATTCGCACTGTCTGACATCAAAAATTCTCCAAAATTAAGGCTGTTGCGTCCTTAGCATAGGGTCTCAGACAGCCATTATCAAATGGGATATGATAAAACAGGTTGTCTGACAACTGTTTTAATGCTTTGGTGAACGAAATTGGGAGAAACATATGAGAATCGGGTTGATTGGCCTTGGCGGCATGGGACGTGGGCTGGCCAAGAACATGGCGGCAAAAGGTGTCGACATAACAGTTTCGGATCTGGATCAAGCGCGTGTTGATCACGCCGTAGGTCTGGGGGCGAAGGAAGGAAGCACAGCCGCGCAGATGGCTTCAGACTGCAATGTATTGATGATCTGCGTCACCACAGCCGAGGCAGTGCAAAGCATAACTCTGGGCCCGGATGGCGCACTGTCACATATGTCCCCTGGCGACGTTCTGGTAGATCACACAACCGTATCTGCCGAACACGTAGATCTTATGCGTGCACAATGCGGCGCCGTCGGTGTCCGCTACGCCGAAGCGCCGATGACGCGCACCCCGGCACATGCCGACCGCGGAGAGGTCAACATCCTGTTTGGTGGTGACGAAGACCTGATCGAACATCTTCGCCCGGTATTTGAAACCTATGCCGAAAACATTTTTCATGTCGGGCCCGCCGGTCATGCGATCCGCCTCAAGTTGATCCACAATTACATCGCCTTCGCCAATGTCGCGACCTTCTGCGAAGGCTTCGCGCTGGCGGCAAAAGAAGGTCTCGATATGAGCAAGGTCATCGGGATTATCTCCGCTGCCGGCGGGAAATCGGGGATGATGGACCTTTATGGCGAATTGACCCTGCTCCGGGACTTTACCCCGCATATGTCCCTGTCCAACGCGCAAAAGGACGTTCGCTATTACGCTGAATGGCTGGAACAAGCAGGCCTGCCCGGCTTTATGGCGCAGTCCGTTCATCAAACCTACGCGCTGGCCTCGATCATGGGGCATGGCGACGAAGGCTGCACAGCCGTCATCAAGGCATACGAAGATCTAACCGGGGTCGAGGCGAAACTGCCCGAGGCACAATAGGCCTTGCCCCAAACACATGCCGCAATGGGTCATCTGCGCGGCGCAATAACTGCATTACGGGAGGAAACCAAATGCTCAAGAAACTACTCATCACCGGCGCGATAACGGCGCTTATGTCCGGAACGGCGTTCGCACAGGATGTCACGCTGCGGCTCGCACATTTCGCGGCCGAGGCGCATCCGGGTCACATCGCCGCGCAGGCCTTTGCCAAAGCGGTTTCTGAGCGCACGGATGGCGCCGTCGCGGTGGAACTTTTCCCGGCCAACCAGCTTGGCAGCCCGCCAGAGCAGCTTGAGCAAACTGTTCTCGGTGCCATCGAAATGAACCTGCCTACGCAGGGTGCGCTCGACAAATATGAAAAGGCATTTGGCACGGTGATGACGCCATTCGCTTTCTCCAGCTATGAAGAAGCGCATGCGATCCTCGATGGCCCGTTCATGGACTGGGCCGCGCCCAAGCTCGAAAAGCAGGGCCTCGTTATGCTGTCGAACTGGGAATACGGATTTCGCAACATCACCAACTCCGTTCGCCCGATCAATTCACCCAGCGATGTTGCAGGTTTGAAACTGCGCACCCCGTCAGAGTTGCAAATTGTAGCGGCCATGGAAGGGCTAGGCGCGGCGACAACGCAAATTGCCTTCCCCGAACTTCCCAATGCATTGAATCAGGGTGTTGTTGACGGGCAGGAAAACCCGATTGGCGTCATCTATCACTTCAAGCTGAATGATTTCCAAACCAATCTTGCCGTCACGCGCCACGTCTACAATTCCATGGTGCATGTCATCAACAAGGATGTCTTTGACGCACTCACTCCAGAGCAGCAGACCATTCTGCGCGAAGAAAGCAAACGCGCGGGCGACATGATGCGCGCCGCTGTGATCGCTCAAGAAGAAGACGAGATCGCGGCGCTTGAAGCGGCTGGCATGGCCGTGACACGGCCGGATCTCGCCCCCTTCGCAGCCCTCATGGGCCCAGCGCGGGCGCGGGTTGCCGAGTTCTCCGGCAAGGAGAACATGGACACCTTCCTCAGCTTCCTGAAGTAACCCATAGGTTGCCCGCGATCCAATGGGTCGCGGGCGGCCCCATTCAGGACTTATCACATGACGACGTTTATCATTCTGGGTGTGCTGGTGCTGTTGATCGCCATTGGTGTGCCGATTGCGGTTTCGCTAGGCCTGACGGCGGTTGGCTTTTACGCATTGCAAGGCGACTTTCGCATTCTCGCAATGCTGCCGCAGCGCATGTTCTCCGCAACAACCGGCTTCACTCTTCTGGCGATCCCGTTTTTCATTCTGGCGGGCACGCTGATGAATACAGGCGGCATCACCGAACGCATCTTTCGCTTTGCCAATGCCTGTGTGGGTCATGTGCGCGGCGGGTTGGGTCAGGTCAACGTCCTGGCATCGCTCTTTTTCTCCGGCATGTCCGGGGCTGCAGTGGCGGATGCTGCCGGTCTGGGACAGGTTGAACTCAAGGCGATGGCCGACAAGGGCTATGATCCCGACTTCAGCGCGGCGATCACCGCGGCCTCTTCAACCATTGGGCCGGTGTTTCCCCCCTCGATCCCATTTGTCCTTTATTCCTCTATCACCGGCGTGTCAGTCGCACAGTTGTTCCTTGCCGGCGTGGTCCCGGGCGTTCTGATGGCGCTGGCCCTGATGGGGGCGGTCTGGCTGGTGGCATTGCGCCACAAGATGCCGCGAGCCGATCACATTGACTGGGCCGAGATCTGGGAAAGTTTCAAGGGCGCTGCCCTCTCCCTCTTGACCCCGGTCATCATCATCGCGGGTATTTTTGGTGGGCTCTTCACACCCACCGAGGCCGGCGTTGCCGCCAGCGCCTATGCAATGTTCCTGTCCATGATCGTCTACCGCGAGATTACCCCGCGCGACCTGCCCGGCATTTTCTGGAGCACTCTGCAACACACCATTCGCGTGATGTTTGTCATCGCCGCAGCAGGTTTCTTTGGCTGGCTTCTGGTCCACCAGCGCGTGCCGGATGCGCTTGTTTCCTCGATGGTTGGGTTTTCTGACAATCCCGCCGTGATTCTGATTATCGTCGTCGCGATCCTGCTGGTGTTGGGCATGTTCCTAGAGGGGATTGCCGTTATCGTGTTGACCGTGCCGTTGTTCCTGCCGGTGATGCAGCAGATTGGTGTCGATCCGGTTCAGTTTGGTGTGATCATGATCATGTGCTCAATGCTGGGCCTGCTCACTCCGCCAGTTGGAATGGTGCTTTTTGCCGTTGCTTCGGTGGCGCAGATGCCAGTCGGGCGTCTGTCCCGCGCCCTTGTGCCCTATCTCATCGGTCTTGCACTGGTTCTTGTGTTGGTGGTCGCGGTGCCGGGAGTCTCGACCTGGCTGCCCAATCTGGTGATGGGACCATGAGCGTGCTGGATCACCGCATCGGTCAGCTTTTGCGGATCATCCCGATCACATGCCTTAGCCTGCTGTTCCTGCTGCTGTTCATCAACGTTGTCGCGCGGACCTTCCAGCTTGCTGGCTTCGCGTGGTTCGATGAGGTGGTGCAGGGCCTTTTTGCCTGGATGGTCTTTATCGGCGCCGCTGCCCTTTGGCGGGACAAGGATCACTTTCAGGTTCATTGGCTGATAGACGCCTTGCCGCCAGCGCCCTCGCGCCTGCTGCGCCTTTTGATTGCGCTCATCAGCCTGTGCTTCTTGTCCGCAATGACATGGTACGGCGCGTCCCTCACCCTTGATGCACGCGCGCTGACCCCGATTCTCGATCTGCCGACATCCTTGTTCTATGCCGCCATCCCCATCTCGGGCGCAGTGATGAGCATCTATGCCTGCGTCGATCTTTTCAAATTAACCACCAACAAGGAGATCAATTCATGATCTATGATCACCGCACCTATACCTGCCATCCGGGCCGGATCAAAAAACACATGCAGCTCTATGCCGATCACGGCTGGGACGTGCAGCGCAAGCATTTGGGTGAGCCCGCAGTCTATGGCGCGGTCGAAACCGGTGACGTTAATTCCTACGTCCATATCTGGGTCTACAAAGATGCGGCAGACCGCAGCGCCCGCCGCGCCGCGCTGGCCGCGGACCCGGACTGGCAGAAGTTTCTCAAACTCAGCAGCGAAAGCGGCAATCTTGCCAGTCAGGTCAATACGATCCTGACCCCTGCCCCCTTCTTTGATCCCAAATAAGCGATCGACCAGCCGCCAGAACGTCGAAGACAGTGTGGCACACACGCGCGTCTTCGACCCGTTTCCGCAGTGTTGACCGTTTTCGCAATCATTGCAGTCGTCGCGATGTGGCGGGCCAAAAGGGAACCATCAACCCAGGATCAAAAAACCAACCGGCGCTACCCCGGCTTCCAGCAAACGCCCAGCAGAACCGCATCGGTTGCACCTGTGGAGACATAAGCGTGGCCAAGCCCGGAATCGAAATAGAGGTTGTCACCGGGGTAGAGCACCACAGGATCACGCCCCTTGAGGTAAACGGTCACTTCGCCTTTGAGGATATGAATGAACTCTTCCCCCGGATGCGCAATGAAATCTTCGAAGGTCGAGAAACTGTTGGCTTTGACATGGCCAATCATCGGGATCATGTGTTTGCCCGCCAAATCACCGGCAATCATTTCGTAGTCATAAGTGTCAGAGCGGTGAATCGGCCCCTCACCCGCGCGGGTGATGGTCACGGAACCACGTGAAAACCCCTCGGCGTCAGCGTCGAAAAGTTCGCCCACGTCCATGCCCAACCCCTGCGCCAGTCGCATGAACCGGTCATAAGTCAAAGAAATTTCGCCGCGTTCCATCTTGGAAATGGTCGAAACAGCCAGACCCGTGCGATCCGCTAAATCCTTGAGTTTCCAGCCACGTGCCTTGCGAATTTGGCGCACGCGCACGCCAAGGGACGATTCTGATGCGGTGTCCGTTGGGTCCAAATTCAGGGATGAAGTGAGTTCAGAATTTTCCAATGCGAAAATTTCCCTATTTTCCGATTGGAAAACATGTTACCACCACTCCCATCGTAAGCCAATGGAATCCGGAACCAAGCAAAGTGACCTCCAAAGCGATGGACCAGAGTTTTGATATTGCCGTAATCGGCGCGGGGATCGCAGGTGCTTCGATTGCGGCTGAATTGTCGGCGCAAGCCCGTGTCGTCCTGATCGAAATGGAAGCGCATCCGGGCTATCATACAACAGGCAGATCAGCGGCGGTTTTTGCACCTATCTATGGCCCGGCTCCGGTGCGGGCGCTGACCCGCGCGTCAGAGCCGTTTTTCCGCACCCCGCCCGACGGCTTTGCCCAGGAAGACCTGTTCGCGCCGCGCAAGATCCTGATGATGGCCCGTGCAGATCAGGAACCATCGCTCGACGCGCTTTTGTCCGAGGTGGGCGCCGCCGCCTCCGTATCGCGACTGGACGAAGCTGCTTTGCTTGAGGTCAATCCGCTGGTGCGACCGGGCTATGCCAAATGGGCGATGCTGGACAGCAACGGTCAGGACATAGACGTGGCCGCGCTGCACCAGGGGTATCTAAGACAGTTCAAGGCCTTGGGCGGTACACTTCTGACCCGGAGTGAACTGCATTCCCTTACGCGCAGCGGCGCAAGCTGGGAATTGCAACTGAAAACCGCGGACATAAACGCTGGGGTGGTGGTAAACGCAGCCGGCGCTTGGGCTGATGTGGTTGGCAAGATGGCGGGCGTCGCGGAAATTGGCCTGACACCGAAACGCCGCACCGCCGCAATCATCGCAGCGCCACAAACACTGGCGACAGATCACCTGCCGATCACCATCGACATCGACGAACAGTTTTACCTGAAACCCGATGCCGGGCGTTTGCTGATCTCTCCTGCAGACGAAACGCCTTCTGCCCCCTGTGATGCCCAACCGGAGGAAATGGATATCGCGATCTGCGTCGACCGAATTGAAACGGTTTTTGACGTTGCCGTGCGCCGCATTGAAAACAAGTGGGCAGGTCTGCGCAGCTTTGTTCAGGACAAATCACCCGTTGCTGGATACGCCGAAGATGCAGAAGGGTTCTATTGGCTTGCCGGTCAAGGCGGCTACGGCATTCAATCATCGCCAGCACTGGCACGTTTTGCAGCCTCTCAGGTGCTGCGGCGCGATGTGCCACAAGACATCGTTGATCAAGGGGTTCGCGTGCAAGATCTGTCGCCCGCACGGCTGAGGGTTCCGGCTTGATCTGGCTGCTTCCTTTGACTGTGGTCCTGCTTCTGGGATCGGGATTGGCCTTGGCCTATGTCATCGGCGGTGTTGCCGTCCTGTCGTTCATCGCAACCGAAAATGCGCGATACTTGGCAATCCTGCCGCAAAAGGTGTTTTCGCAAATCAGCGTGTTTTCCTTGTTGGCCATGCCGCTTTTCATTCTGGCGGGCGAGTTGATGAACCGCGGCGGCGTGACAAAGGCGCTGATTGATCTGAGCATGGCACTGGTCGGACGGCTGCGCGGCGGACTTGGCCATGTGAACATCATGACCAGCGTCTTCTTTGCCGGAATCTCTGGATCGGCCATCGCAGATGCAGCAGCACTTTCAAACACGCTTGTGCCTGCAATGAAAGAACGTGGTTACTCCGAAACATATGCCGGTGCGATCACGGCGGCCTCTGCCATCATCGGCCCGATTGTACCACCATCCATCATCCTCATTTTCTATGGCGCGCTGATGCAGACCTCGGTGGCTGCATTGTTTGTGGCCGGCATCATTCCGGGGCTCTTGCTTGCCGCTGTTCTGTTTGTGATGAACGCCTTTTTCGCCTGGAAAGAAGACCACCCGCGCCTGTCCAAGGAAGAGGCCGTTGCCATCCTTCCCGCAGTTCGCGCCGCGCTGCCTGCGCTGTCGCTGCCGTTGATTATCGTCGGTGGGATCGTGTTTGGCTGGATGACGCCAACCGAAGCGGCCGCCGTGGCCGTTGTTGCCGCATTCGTCGCGGGATATTTCTATACTGGATTTTCTTTGGCCGATCTGCGCGAAAGCCTTGAGCGGACGGCGACCTTGACCGGATCGATCTTCATCATTCTGTGCGCCGTTGCCGCCCTGGGGCATGTTGCCTCGCTTGAACGGGTGCCGCAGGCGATCTCAGTTGCCGTTGAAAATCTGGGGCTTGGGCCGATTGGTTTTCTGTTGTTGATGAACCTGATTTTCATCTTCGCAGGCATGCTGCTGGACATCACGGTTGCCCTTGCGCTCTTGGTGCCGTTGCTGGCGCCTGTTGCCCTGTTGAACGGGGCCGATCCTGTCCACCTGGGGATCGTTATCTGTTTCAATTTGTCGATTGGACTGGTGTCGCCGCCTTTGGGGGGCTGCCTGCTGATCGTCTCGACCGTGACTGGCATGAACTATTGGGCATTGGCCGCAAAGGTCATTCCCTTCGTCATTGCGGAAATACTCGTGTTGGGCCTGTTGGTCTTTGTGCCGGACATTTCATTGGTCCTGCCAAGGCTCATGGGTCTGTGGAATTAACTGATAACTTCAAATCTGGGAGGATGACTATGACAATTTCGAAAACTCTGATGGGCGCGGCAAGCGCTTTGGTGCTGGGACTTGCAGCGCCGGCATTCGCTGAAATCAAGGTCGCGCTCGACAGCCCCGCCAGCATGGATTCGGGCACCTATGTCTGGGCGCATACCTTTACCGAATATCTGAACGCGAACGGTATGGAAGCGGTCGAATACGAACGGGGCGCCCTTGGCGGCGAGGCGGAAAAACTTGATCAAGTCAGCCAAGGCTTGCTTGAAGTGTCCATGTCCGACGTGAAATCCGCCGGGACACTTGATGGCACGATCTTTGGGGTCTTTCTCCCCTACTTTTTTGAGGACTACCACCAGATCGACAAGGCCATGACCAAAGGCGGGATGCTGGAACGGATCAACGCAGGCACCACGCCCAAAGGGGTCCGCGTGGCCAACGTCGTTTATCTTGGCGATGCCGCCGGGATCTTCACAACCAACAAATCCGTAAAATCCATGGCGGACATGGAGGGTTTGCGCATGCGGGCGCTGGACGAAGCACAGATCGAAATCTTCAAAGCCTGGGGTGCACAGGGCACAATTGTCAGCTGGGCCGAGGTGCCAAACGCGTTGCAAACCGGTGTGGCTGACGGATATCTGAACCCATCCTTTGTACCGCTTCTCTTTGGCCACACAGGATTTATCAAACATTTCACCGACGCTCAGATCGTGCCGTCCTCACGCGCTGCGGTGATGTCCGAAGATTGGTATCAAGGCCTGTCCGATGCAGAGCGCGACACCGTCAATGCAGCCATAGAGGCGGCCAACACCGCAAACCGCGAATGGCTCAAGAACCAGGCATCGGTTCTGGATAAACTGGAAGAGGCCGGTGTCGAAGTGATCAAGCTCGACGACGCAAAACGCGGCGAATTCCGCGAGGCATCCCAAGCCATCTGGGGCAACATCCCGATGCCAGACGGCGCGCTTGACGCATGGAAAGCGGCGATCAAGGACTAAACGGATGCGTGCGATTGCCTATATGCTGGACCGGCTGTCCTACCACCTGCACCGGATCGCTCTGGTTTGTGCTGTCTTGGCGGTGCTGGTGCTGTTGGCGGCTGCCGGCTGGCAGGTGATCGCACGCTACTTTCTCGCTCAACCGCCCGCCTGGACCGAAGAGCTTGCCCGCTTTTCGATGGTTTGGGCCGGGTTGCTAGGTGCGTCCTGCGCGTTTCGTATGAACGCAGATCCGTCTTTGTTTCCCGCCCTGCAAAACCCAAAAGGCACCATTGGCAAACTGCGTGCCGTCTTAAGAACCATCGGCGTGCTGGCCTTTATCTCCCCAATCCTCTGGTATTCCTTCTTTGGTCCAAACATGAACCCCGCCCGCGGCTATCTGGCGCGTTTGGCTGGACGGCAAGCAGAGACAATGGATGTGCCAATGTCGTTGTTTGGTATCGCCATTCCCATCGCGTTCACCCTGATTGCCATTCACCTGATCGCACAATTGGTCGGCGCCTTTGCGGACCAAACTGAAAGGAACCCTTCATGAAAGTCTTGATTGCCGGGATTGCCACCGAATCCAACAGCTTCTCTCCCATTCCAACGGGTGAGCAATCGTTTGAAGAGACCTTTGTGTCGCGCCGGGCCACCGAAGAGACCCCAAACCTGTTTTCCGCGCCACTTCACGAATGGCGCGCCGCCGCCGAGGCGCGTGATTGGGAAGTGGTCGAAAGTCTCAGTGCCTTTGCCCAGCCGGCCGGACCAACCATCCGTTCCGTGTACGAAAAATATCGCGATGAAATACTGTCCGATATCGAGGCCGCCCAACCGGATATCATCTTGCTAAGCATGCATGGCGCGATGATCGCCGATGGCTATGATGATTGCGAAGGCGATCTGGCCAAACGCGCCCGTTCCATCATGGGAGACAAGGCCATCATAGGGATGGAGCTGGACCCCCATCACCATCTGACCGAAGACATGATGCAAGCAATGGATGCCATTGTCGCCTATAAGGAATACCCTCACACCGACAGCCGTGAACGCGCACAAGAGCTGTTTGCGATCGTTGCGGATACCGCCGAAGGCAAGATCAAACCGGTGATGCGGGATTACGATTGCCGCATGCTCACGATGTATCACACGCCTTTCGAGCCAGCGCGCAGCTTTGTCGATGAAATGATGGCCCGAGAAGGGCAAGACGGGGTTCTGAGCCTCTCTTTGACCCACGGATTTCCATGGGGCGACAGTCCGCGCACCGGGACACGTATGATCGCCATCACCGATGGAAACGCTGACCAGGCCGAGGCTGTCGCCAAAGAGTTTGGAATGAAGTTATGGGGCCTGCGCGAACAGCTTCGCGCGTCTTATCCGTCCATTTCCGAAGCTCTGGACAAGGTCCAATCTGGCAGCGAGTTTCCCTTCGTCCTGGCCGATTTTGCCGATAACGCGGGCGGCGGGGCACCGTCGGATTCAACTTTTGTGCTGCAGGAAGTGCTGGCCAAAGGCATGAAGGACGTCGCCCTTGGCATCTACTGGGATCCGATCATGGTGCGCATGTGTACCGAGGCAGGCGTAGGCAGTACCATGGATGTCAGGATCGGTGGCAAACTGGGCAAGACCTCCGGCGATCCGGTTGATTTGCGCGTGACGGTACGCGGTGCAAAAAGTGACATGGCGCAGGAACTTGGCGGCAGTAAAATGCCGATGGGCAACGCCGTTTGGCTCGAAGCGGACGGCGTGCATCTTGTGGTCAATGATTTGCGCAGCCAGACATTTCACCCCAGCGCCTTTACCGATCTGGGAATAGACCTGCAAACGATGAAAGCTGTCATCGTGAAAAGCTCGCAACATTTCTACGCAGGTTTTGCGCCCATCGCTTCAGAGGTTATTCACATGAAAGGGCCAGGGGCGATCCCACCCGATTTCACAATCATCCCCTTCACCAAGCGGGATGACAATTACTGGCCCAAGACGGAAAACCCCTTTGATTGAAATCAGTCCCCGCCGGCCCGAGACTTCTAGAGGTCGGGAGTTTACCCTTCCGGCCCTTCACTCAGAATGCACAGAACCCGCGCATCTTTCGTCAAATGCAATTCCTGATGTTGGTCAGCCGATGTGGCCAGCAAGGCCGCAACACCAGCAGCACCGGATTCCGTCGATGGCCACCCGGCCACCATCATAGCGCCAGCGCCCGCTTCGGCCTCAGCCTCGGACAGTAAAACAAAATCATCGGCATCGCGTGCCAACCCCTTGAGGGCAATCAGCGATGGCATTTTGCAATCCAAACGCCCCATATTGCTGACCGGACCGCCGGCTTCGGTTGGCTTACCGGCGGAGATGGAACTGTGCAGCGCTGCTGCAAATGCCGGTTCCACCACGATTATTCTTGGCGCATCGCCCCACGCCTGCCGTGCCAGCGCCGCGCATGATCCCGCAAGGCCGCCAACGCCCGCCTGCAAAAAAATATGGCTGGGCACTTGCTCCATCTGTTCAATCGCCTCCGCCATAAGGGCAAGATACCCCTCCATTACGCGGTAGGGGTAATCCATATAACCCTCCCACGAACTGTCCGACAAAAGCCACCAGCCATTGTCAGTCGCAGCTTGCGCCGCTGCGACCATGGACGCCTCATAATTGTCTCCAGCCCGCACCACCTCAGCCCCTTGATCTGACAAGCGGGCAGCAAAGGCTTCAGGCACGGTTTCGGCGATATAGACAACCGCTTTCGCCCCAAATGCAGCCGCACCTGCGGCCACGGACATGCCGTGATTTCCCGCGCTGGCCGTTACATAGGTTGCGCCTTTGGCACGACCCTGCTCTGCGTCATGAGCAATAGCGTACGCCGCGCCCAGCGCCTTGAAACTGCCCAGCCCCATCCGGCCGCGTTCGTCCTTGATCCACACTTCAGCCACTTCTGCCTGTGCCGCAATGGGTTTGGCTGGCATCAGCGGCGTTTGCCCCGCCGCCGGGCACCGCCGGAGCAACGCCATCGGCGCATCCGCATCAACCGACGGAAAAGGAACACGATCAAGGCCAGTCACGGCTGCCGGGCGGGTGTTGTGCAAAATATCCATGCCAGCACTCCATTACGCAGCCGCCCACAGGTCAAGCGATTTACGGCCTCTTTTGCGGAAAACACTTCGCCATTGGACAACCAGCGACGTCGCTTATGTGCAAGCCTGAGTGCAAATCAGAAAGGGTTCGCCATGACAGATCAAGCTATAGCGCCAGCGCGCTCCGGCGGCCGCGCCGCCCGGCGGGCCCTGCGGCAAACCACCAATGTTTCCATGCTGCCTGGCATCCACAACAAGATCCCCACCTGCGAAATCATGACGGGATCACAGGTGAAACGAATTGATGCGGCCTCCATGGACATTCTGGAAAATGTCGGCGTGGTGTTCCGCGATGACATCGCCCTCGCGGATTGGCGCAAGGCCGGGGCCAAGGTGGTCGGCGACCGTGTGTATCTGGATCGCGGACTGGTGCGCAATCTGATCGCATCCATTCCAGCGCGGTTCACATACCAGGCCCGCGATCCAAACAAGAACCTCGCCCTTGGCGGGCGCGACGCGATGTTTGTCCCGATGACCGGTGCCCCCTATCTGCGTGATCTCGATGACGTGCGCCGCAATCCGACGCTGGATGATTTGGCGATGTTCCACAAGCTGGCCCATATGATGCCCGCCCTGCATTCCAGCGCCCACCACATCGTCGAACCTTATGATCACGCGATCAGCCAGCGTCATCTGCGGATCACGTATTCATCCATGAAATACTCCGACAAAACCTTCATGGGGATGACCACCAGCCCCAAAAACGCCGAAGACGTCATCGACATGTGCCGCATCCTGTTCGGGTCCGGATTTGTTGAACAGCACCCTGTCGTTACTGGCAATTGCAATGGCAATTCGCCGCTGGTTTGGGACGAGACCATGCTTGGCGCAATGCGGGCCTTCAGCCGCGCCAATCAACCGGTGCTGTGTTCGCCCTTCGTGCTGGGCGGGGCCAATACGCCTGCCTCTGTCGCCGCCTCTGTTGCGCAGTTGAACGCCGAAGCCCTATCGGCACTGGCCTACACGCAGGTGATCCGCAAAGGTTGCCCTGCGATCTATGGTCATTACCTCTCCAGCGTCAGCATGAAGTCGGGCGCACCGATGGCAGGCACGCCGGAAATCTCATTGATGAACTTTATGATTGGCCAAATGGCGCGGCACTACGATGTGCCATGGCGGACCTCGAACACATTGGGCGGGGCCAAGACATTCGACGCACAGGCCGGGTATGAAAGTGCCACGACCCTCTCATCGGTGATGCATGCAGGTGCCAACTACATCTGGCACTCGGCGGGTTGGAACGAAGCGGGTATGCATTGTTCAGTCGCAAAATTCATCGTCGATGCCGAACAATGCGCCATGGCCCACCGCATGGCGCAAGGTCCAAACTTTGACGATTTTGAGGAGGCCCTTGCCGCCGTACCCGATGTTGGACCCGGCGGGCATTACCTTGGCCATCCTCACACCCAAGATAATTTTCAAACCGCGTTCTTTATGCCTGAACTTTTCGACAACAACTCCATCGAACAATGGCAGGCGGACGGCAGCAAAGAAATCACCGAACGCGCTCTGATCCATGCCCGCAAGTTACTATCCGAATACCAAGAGCCGCATCTCGACATCGCAAAGGATGAAGAGTTACGTGCATATATTGCCAAACGTGAGGCCGAAATCCCGGCCTGCGACGAACTCAATCAAAGCTACTAAAGCGCTGCCCCGCTTCATTTGGCTGGAAAAACTCCTGCGCTTCGCCTGCCAAAGGCACTATCGGCAAGGGGTATCCGCTGCCCCCCAGATCGCCAGCTCCCGCGCCAGATCGGCCACGGTGCCCTCTGGCGCTGAGCGGCCCGCGCCGGGAGTGAACCCCCAGCGGACAAAGGCAGAGCTTTGCACATGGTCGATCAGATCCGCGATGTCGCTGCCGTCATTGGTCTCTGGATCGCGCAACTGCACACAAATCTCGGCAGAGGATTTGCCCAACCATGCCAATTCCTCCGGTGGCAACCGCCAGGCATCGTCAATATGCGGCGGCGCATGCGGCACAGTGTTTTCCGCGGCGCTGGTCACATGACAGGTTCGGCAGGGCATGGTTTCTGCCCCGATCCTGCTTTCATCGGCCCGCACATACATCCCGTGGAGTGCCCCGGCGCCATAGCCAAGCCCCTCCCACATCGGCCGATCCTCGGTGACGTGGCAATTTGTGCAACGCGGATGCGATGTGACCTCAAAAATCTTGTCCCAGGCTTGTAAACCCTCGGCACGGCTGGCGGTGTCTTGCGCCGCCAAAGGGGACGCCAACATCATCAAAGCAAAGGCATAGCGCATCAGGCAAACCTCACATGTTTATCAAAGGGCATTTCGCGAATGCGCTGTCCGGTTGCATCAAAGATCGCATTGGCCAAGGCAGGCGCGGCAGGCGGCACGCCCGGTTCTCCAATGCCGCGGATCTTGTCGCCGTTTTCCAGTCCGCGCACCGTGATCTGCGGCGTCTGGTACAAGCGCATGCCCTCAAAGGCGTGGTAATTGCCCTGTTGTGGCACGCCGCCCTCATAGGTCAGCTCGCAATTCATCGCATGGCCAAGCCCCCAGATCACACCGCCTGTAACCTGCGCCTCAAAGTTCACCGGATCCAAGATTCGTCCCACATCTGCCGCAACAAAAACCTTGTCGATACGAATACCGGCATCGGTATCTGTGACCTCAACCACCTGTGCCACAGGCACGCCGAAGGCCAGCACAAAGGCAACCCCGCGCCCACGACGGGGACCAAGATCGCTGCCCCAGCTCGACATCTCGCCAACAGTTTCCAGAACCTTGCGCGACACCTCGTGACTGCACAGGCGCAGGCGTTCCTGCAAGGGATCGGCACCCGCCGCATGGCACAGCTCATCCATGAAACTTTCGTGCAAAAACCCGTTGCCCGATGCCCCGACGGAACGCCAGGAACTGACCGGGACCATCGCAGGCGCGCGATATCCGGTGACGCGGTAGTCGGGAATGGCAAAGGGTTGGTCCCATGCGCCTGCGACGATGGCCACGTCCGGCCCCATCGCCGGTTGGCCCAAACGACCAAGGCTGCTTTCCGTTACGGAGGTTGTAGAAATGCCCAGATCAAACGCCGTCACCGCACCTTGCGCCACCTTCCCACGGGCACGCGCCAATTGCATGGGGCGGGGAAAATCATGCGTGAAATCTTCTTCACGACTCCAGGTCATCTTGATCGGCACATCCGGCATCTGCCGAGCAATCTCGACAGCCTGCAGCACATAATCATCCTCAAGCCGCCGACCAAAACTGCCGCCAGACATCAGGACATGAACATAAACTTGCTCGGCCTCCAGCCCCGCCAACTTGGCTGCGTTGAGCTGCATAAACCGCGGGATTTGGGTGCCGGTCCAGATGTCCAGCCGTCCAGTGGCCAGTTTGACAACAACACTCATCGGCTCCAACGGTGCATGTGCCAGATAGGGGATTTGGTAGGTCGCCTCTATCACGTCACCAGTGCCCAACGCAGCTTCTACATCGCCATCATCTCGAAACCGGCTGTCCTGCAATTCACTGGTAAACGCCGCATCAAGCGTTGCAATCTGTTCCTCGGTTTCACCGATGTAAGGGCTGTCGCCCCACTCACAATCAACCGCATCCGCAGCCTGAAAGGCCCTCCAGGTGTTATCCGCGACGACGGCAATGCCGTCACGGATCGGAAAGATGGCCCGCACGCCACGCATTGTTTCGGCTTCTGACGCGTCATAGCCCAGAATTCCGCCCCCGCGCGCCGGGTTGGTCCGGGTGGTGGCATGGACCAGACCATCCATTCGCAAATCAATGCCGTAGGCTTGCGTGCCGGTCGATTTGGGAACGATATCGCTGCGCTGGTGAGCCTTTCCCAGATGTTTCCATTCAGATGGGCTCCGCAGTGGCGCATCTTGCACAGGGTCCGTTTCGGCTGCCGCACCCGCAAGATCGACATAGAGCAGCCGCGTGCCATCAGGCAGGATCACCGCGCCTTCCGCGGTATCAAGCTGATCCCGCGCCAAACCGGTTTGTGCCATCGCCGCCGCAACCAAGGTTTCTCGCGCCATCGCACCCGCCTCGCGCAGTCGGTCGTACATATCGGGCACGGTTGAAGACCCGCCAGTCAGTTGCAGCCCCAGCAGCTTGCCCGCAATATCGGCAGCTCCGCGTCCTGCTTTTGCAAAGAAGCTGTCGGAAACTGCCGCTATCGGCATCCCCTCAACGGCAACCACGTGGTTGTAATAGGCTGCGGCTGGCGGGCCGGGATCAAGGCGAACTTGCGCCACATCCACATCCAACTCTTCGGCAATCAGATGTGCCTGAACAGAATAGGCACCCTGCCCCACATCCGCACGGGGCGTGATCAGGGTAATGCCATCCGTATCGATCATCACATAGGGGTTAAAGGCCACCTCGCCAGGCGCGAGCTGATCCAAAAGCGGGTTCTCGACCTCGCGTTTGTAAAGATAGGTGCCAAAGGCCACACCGCCCAAAACGGCGGCAGACCCAACCAGAAAGCTGCGGCGGGCAATCGTGCGCACGCGTCCCATGATCAGGCCTCCTGCAACTTGGCAGCGGCGGTTTTCACCGCAGCGCGAATGCGTGGGTAGGTGCCGCAGCGGCACAGATTGCCGCTCATCGCGGCATCGATCTGATCATCCGAAGGTTCCGGGTTCAGATCCAGAAAGGATGCGGCCTGCATGATCTGTCCGGACTGACAATAGCCGCATTGTGCTACCTGATGATCCACCCATGCGGCCTGAACCGCATGCAATGATTGCGGTGTGCCCAACCCTTCGATGGTGGTCACGTCGCCATCCACATCCGCCGCCGCCAATTGGCAGGATCGCACTGCAATACCGTCAACATGCACCGTACAGGCTCCGCATTGCCCAATGCCACAGCCATATTTCGGCCCGGTGATCCCCAATTCGTCCCGCAAAACCCAAAGCAGCGGCATGTCATCTTCGACATCCACAGCGTGCTCTTTTCCGTTGACGATGAGTTTCATGGGCGGCTCCTGCTGAACTGTTTCGTTCAATTTAGGAGCGCCGTTTGTGTCGGCAACCCGCAACCGATTGTGGCTGCGGGTTACCTTGGGTCATTTTTCAGATCAGAATTCGACAACCGCACGAATGCTTTTGCCTTCGTGCATCAGCTCGAACCCGTGGTTGATCTCTTCAAGCTTCAGCTTGTGGGTAATCATCGGATCAATCTCAATTTTGCCGTCCATGTACCAATCAACAATCTTGGGCACATCTGTGCGGCCCTTGGCACCGCCAAATGCGGTGCCGCGCCAAACACGCCCTGTCACCAGTTGGAAGGGACGTGTCGAAATCTCGGCACCGGCCGGAGCCACACCGATGATGATGCTTTCACCCCAACCCTTGTGCGCACATTCCAGCGCGTCACGCATCACCTTGGTGTTGCCAGTTGCGTCAAAGGAATAATCGGCGCCGCCCTTGGTCAGCTCAACCAGATGCGCGACCAGATCACCCTCAACCTTGGACGGGTTCACAAAATCGGTCATGCCGAAATATTTGCCCGTCTCGGCCTTGTCGTCGTTGAGATCCACACCGACAATCTGATCCGCGCCAGCAAGACGCAAACCCTGAATCACATTGAGACCGATACCGCCCAGACCAAAGACAACGCAGCGCGCGCCGATCTCGACCTTGGCGGTGTTGATTACCGCGCCGATGCCCGTGGTGACGCCGCAACCGATGTAGCAGATCTTGTCAAACGGCGCGTCCTTGCGCACCTTGGCCAGCGCGATCTCAGGCACAACCGTGTGATTGGCAAAGGTCGAACAGCCCATGTAGTGATGGATGGGCGTACCATCCAGCATGGAAAAGCGGGTTGTGCCATCCGGCAATTGCCCGCGCCCTTGGGTGATCCGGATCTTCTGGCATAGGTTTGTCTTACCGCTGAGGCAATATTCGCATTCGCGGCACTCGGGCGTGTAGAGCGGGATCACGTGATCGCCCGGTTCCAGTGTGGTCACACCTTCGCCCACTTCCAAAACAACGCCTGCGCCTTCATGGCCAAGGATCGCCGGGAAGATACCCTCAGGATCGTCGCCGGAACGGGTGAATTCATCTGTATGGCACAGACCGGTTGCTTTGATCTCAACCAGAACTTCGCCTTTACGAGGGCCTTCGAGGTTCACCTCCATGATCTCAAGCGGTTTTCCTGCCTCAACGGCAACGGCGGCACGGGTTTTCATCATGGGGGTATCCTCCGGAATTGTTTTGCGCAGGAAGCTTAAGGGCGGGCGGCTTGTCAAGGCAAGCAGCACCGCCTGAGGGTTCAGATGCGACACCTTACGGGAAAGCGTCGGAGCTCTCCGGAGCGGATTCTACCAACCGGCCAAGACACAGTGTTCCGAGGCGGATATAAATCAACAACAGTGATTAACATCTACGACCGTGACCAATATCTGACAATTCTCTGAATGGTCCGATCGCGACGGCTGCCGTAGAGCTTGGCCAAGAAGGAACACCAATGCAGCACCCCAAGCGCACAATAGCCAAAGCATTAACCTGGCAAACATCCGGCCTGCTGATGATGGTAATTCTCGGCTATCTGACCACCGGGTCGATCCGCGCGGCTGGCGGCCTTGCCCTGGCCAGCTTTGCCACGGGAACGGTCACCTATTTCATCCACGAACGGATTTGGGATCGCATCCGATGGGGTCAAATTTTGCCAAAAGATCAAGTGAGTTAGCGCACTGGCGCATTCGCCTTAATCCGCCGCAACACCACATTCGTCTGCGCGGAATTCACCGCTGGTTGCACAAACAAGAACCCTTCGAGAAACTCGTTATAGGCGTCAATGTCACGGCAGAGGATGCGCAGGTGGTAATCGGCCTGCCCCGTGGTCGCATAACATTCTGTCACCTCTTCGCGGCGTTGAACGGCGGCGATGAACCGGGCCAAGGCTTCGGTGTCATGGCGGGTTAGGTGGACATGCACGATCGCTTCAAACCGCAGGCCCATCCTCTTGGGGTTGACGATGGCGGCGTAGCGCTCAACAATTCCGACCTCTTCCAATGCTTTGACCCTGCGCCAGCACGACGAGGCGGAGATATTCAGCTTTTCCGCCAACTGCGCATTTGGAAGCCGCGAATCCTGCTGAAGAAACATCAGCAGCTTACGATCAATATCATCCATAGCATCTCCGAATATAATCCCCAGATAATCCCTATATACTGAAAGAATTACCCGCAACACTAGCGCAAACGCAGAAAGAATGAAGCCGAAATCCAGAAGTTCCAGTGTATTTTCCCCAAAAGCTAGGAGTGCGTAATGTCCCATCCTGATCACCAGTTCAAAACCTATCAACTTGACGACCGCTATGCGCAGGTCCGCGGCCGCGTCTTCATGACCGGCACGCAGGCACTCACGCGGATCATGTTGGACCAAGCACGCCGGGACCGTGATGGGGGCATGAACACGGCCGGTTTTGTCTCTGGTTACCGCGGTTCTCCTTTGGGTGGTTTGGATCAGGAAATGTGGCGCATTGCCCCGCGGCTTGAAGAAAACCGCATCAAATTCATGCCCGCCGTGAACGAAGATCTGGGCGCAACCGCCGTTCTGGGCGCACAACAGGCGCATCTGGACCCCCACGCCGAAGTCGATGGCGTGTTTTCGATGTGGTACGGCAAGGGGCCAGGTGTTGACCGTTCGGGCGATGCGCTCAAACACGGCAATGCCTATGGGTCCGCGCCAAAGGGCGGCGTTCTGGTGGTGGCAGGGGACGATCACGGTTGTGTCTCATCCTCCATGCCGCACCAATCGGACGTGGCGTTCATGGCGTGGTTCATGCCAACGCTGAACCCCGCATCGGTCGCTGAATATCAAAGCTTTGGCGAATATGGGTTCGCCCTGTCGCGGTTCTCCGGCACTTGGGTGGGCTTCAAGGCGATCTCCGAAACGGTGGAATCCGGCGCATCCGTCGATCTTTTGCCTGACCGAACCTTCAAACAGCCAGATTACACCGCGCCGGCCGGCGGGCTGCATGTTCGTTTGGGTGATCTCCCCTCGCCGGGGATCGAGACGCGGATTCATGACAAGCTTGAAGCGGTCGAAGCCTTTGTTGAGGCCAATCCGATTGATCGCAAAATCTATGATATCGACGATGCCCCTTTTGGCATTGTCAGCACCGGCAAAGGGCATCTTGATCTGATGGAGGCGCTGCGCCTGCTAGGCCTCAGCGAAGAGAAATGCCGCGCGCTTGGCATCGACATCTACAAGGTCGGCATGGTCTGGCCCTTGGCCCGCCGCGACGCGCTGGAGTTTGTGAAAGGCAAGAAAGAAGTCCTCGTGATCGAGGAAAAACGCGGCATTATCGAAAGCCAATTCAAAGAGGCATTCTATGACTGGCCCGGCTCCAAGCCGCAGCGGATGGTCGGCAAACATGACGAAAACCTCGAAGAGCTGGTGCCTTGGACGGGCGAACTGTCACCGCTGAAGCTGGTGCCAATCATCGCCGCGCGGCTCGATGCGTTTTTCCCAAGCGAAAAGCTGATGGAGCGCGCCAAAGTTTTGACCAGCACCCCGGTGCCGGTGCTCAACGTGCCGGGGGCGAACCGAACGCCCTATTTCTGCTCGGGCTGCCCGCACAACACCTCCACCAAGCTGCCCGCAGGGTCCAAAGCGGCCTCCGGCATCGGCTGTCATGTCATGGCCAGTTGGATGGACCGCGACACCGCCGGATTTGCCCAGATGGGCGGTGAAGGGGTGCCGTGGATTGCCACATCGCTTTTCAACGGTGGCAAGCATATCTTCCAGAACCTTGGTGAGGGCACATGGTATCACTCCGGCTCGCTCGCGATCCGGCAAGCGGTCGCGGCCAAGGCCAATATCACCTACAAAATTCTCTACAACGACGCCGTGGCGATGACAGGCGGGCAACCCGTTGATGGGCCGGTGTCGGTTAGTGGCATCGCCCAAGCCGCCCGCGCCGAAGGTGTCAACCGCATCGCACTTGTCTCGGATCATCCCGAGAAATTTACCCGCGCCGATTTTCCCGCTGGGACATCATTCGACCACCGCCGAGATCTGGACACGGTGCAACGCGAATTGCGCGAGATCCCCGGCGTGACGGTCCTGATCTACGAACAGACCTGCGCAACAGAAAAACGCCGCAAGCGCAAACGCGGGCAGATGGATGACCCCAAACGCTTTGTCATGATCAACGATCTGGTCTGCGAAGGCTGCGGGGACTGCTCGCTCGAAAGCAATTGTCTGAGCGTTGAACCAAAGAAGACCGAGTTCGGAACCAAGCGGAAGATCAACCAATCCACTTGCAACAAGGATTATTCCTGCCTCAACGGATTTTGCCCATCCTTTGTCACCATCGAAGGCGGCGAACGGCGCAAGAAATCCGGTGCAGGCTTGGATGTGAACAGCATGGTCGCAGACCTGCCCCGCCCCAAGTTGCCGACACTGGATCAACCCTTTGACCTGCTTGTAACCGGCGTGGGTGGAACCGGGGTTGTGACCGTGGGTGCGCTGATCTCCATGGCGGCCCATCTCGAAGGCAAAGGCGCAAGCGTGCTGGATTTCACCGGATTTGCCCAGAAATTCGGAACCGTGCTGGGCTATGTCCGGTTGGCCAAAAGTCCCGATGCTGTGCATCAGGTGCGGATTGATGAGGGCAGCGCCGATGCGGTCATCGGATGTGACATGGTGGTCAGCTCCGCGCCCAAGGCCTCGGCCCATTATCGCAAGGGCACACGGATCGTTCTGAACCGTGCCGAAATGCCGACCGGTGATCTGGTGCTGAACCGCGACGCAGATCTGCGCATTGACGACCGTGAAGATGTGATCGCAGGTGTGGTTGGTGCAGAAAACCTGTCGGCCTTCGATGCAAACGCCATGGCTGAACGCCTGATGGGCGATGCGGTGTTTGCCAACGTCATGATGCTGGGCTTTGCATGGCAAAAGGGCTTGGTCCCGGTTTCCGTTGATGCCCTCTATCAGGCGATAGAGCTAAACGGCGTTGCGCCGGACAGAAACAAAACCGCCTTTGCCTATGGTCGGATCATGGCCGACAGCCCCGAGCTTCTGACGCAGGACGAGAAAGCGCCGACAACAGACGAAAGCATTTCTGCCCTGATCGCACGGCGTGTGGCGTTTCTGACCGACTACCAGAATGCCGCCTATGCGGCCCGCTACCAATCAAAGCTTGAAACCTTTGCACAAACCGGGGCGAGCGAGGAATTGATCCGTGCAGCGGCCAAATCCCTGTTCAAACTGATGGCCTACAAAGACGAATATGAGGTCGCTCGCCTGCATGCCCACTCTGGCTTTACCGATCAGATCGCGCAGGATTTTGAGGGCGACTACAAGATCAAATACCATCTCGCGCCGCCGCTTTGGCCCACGGGCAAAGACACGCGCGGTCGGCCTTTCAAGAAAACCTTTGGTCCGTGGATGGGCAATGCCTTTGCCCTTCTGGCCCGGATGAAAGGTCTGCGCGGCACCTGGGCCGATGTGTTCCGATATGGCGCGGATCGCAAGCTGGAGATCGCACTGATCGGTTGGTTCGAAGAGGTGATGGAACAGGTCAAGACCGCCGCATTGGACGAGGAGGCCGCGCTTGCCGTTCTAACCGCCCCGATGGAGATCCGAGGCTACGGACCGGTCAAGGAAAAAGCCGCAGCCCAGGTCAAAGAGAAAGTCGCGGCGCTTCTGGGCTGATCGGCGCATGGGGCAGAGCATCCCTAAATGCTCTGCTCAAATCATCGTTATCCGCGCATCACTTGACCCTGCGGGTCATAGGGTGACGGTGCGATCACAGTTGCAGGCCGTTCGGCCCCAACCACATGCACCGAAAGCGCCGTTCCTTCGGCAGCGCTGCCTCTGTCCACCAATGCCATGGCCAGCGATTTGCCCACACAATGCCCATAACCGCCAGAGGTCACAAAACCGACCTTGCGCCCGTCATGCCAAACGGGTTCGTACCCGCTGGCATCTGCATCCAGCGCATCAATCTCAAGCGTCACCAACAACTTGTCCGGCCCCGACCCGTCGCGTTCTGCCAAAGCGGCATCTTTGCCGACAAAGTCTTTGGACCAATCAATCCAGCGGTCCATCCCCGTCATGCCAGGCGTATACCCTTGGGTGAATTCCGCTGACCAAATGCCAAAGCTCTTCTCAAGACGCAGCGACAACAGCGCATTGAAGCCATATTCGATCATGCCATGATCCGCCCCCGCTGCCAGCAGGTGTTCACGCAGCGCCTTCAGATCGCCCGCGCGGCAGTGCAGCTCATAACCCAGCTCGCCCGCGACCGACAAACGCCCCACTTTGCAGCGGATCAACCCCACATCCATCTGCGCACAGCCCATGAACCGCAGGGCATCCAGATCACCATCGCTCAACGCCGCTTGCAAGACCTCGCGTGATCTAGGACCAGCCAGCGACAGCCCGCCCATTTCGTCACCCAGATCGCGCAGGTTCACGCCGTCCTGCATATGGTCATTAAACCACCGCATGTGCCATTGGCGCAGGTAGTAGGATCCGGTGATCCACCATGTCCCATCGCCCCAGTTAAAGATTGTCAGATCCCCTTTGAGTCGCCCGTCCTCGCCCAGCATTGGCGCCAGTTTCGCACGCCCCGGCGCAGGCAGTTTGGAGGCCATCAAATGATTGAGCCAGCTTTCGGCATTTGGGCCAGAAACCTCGAACCGCGAAAACGCCGTTATGTCCAGCAGACCAACCCTATCGCGCACCGCACGGCATTCCGCCCCGACGATATCATGCGCATTCGACCGCTTGAGCGATGGCGTTTCCTCAAACCCCTGTGGCGCAAAGTAAAGCGGCACCTCAAGATCCCAGCTTTGCCCCCATTTCGCGCCCGCGGCGGTCATGTCGGAATAGACGCCAGTCGTCCTGATCGGGCGGCCAGCGGGCAATTGCTCGTTCGGATAAGTCATCACAAAGCGGCGCGAATAAAACTGCCCCGTGGTCTGCGCGATGTACTGTTTGTTCTCGGCCCAGATGCCGTAACGGGCCACATCCATGCCATAGACATCCGCCTCCGGCTCACCATGGATCATCCACTCCGCAAGGCTCTTGCCCACACCGCCGCCTTGCAGGAAACCGGCCATAACCGCACAAGCCGACCAATAACCACGCTTGCCCGGAACCGGACCCACCAGGGGATTGCCATCGGGACTAAAGGTAAACGCGCCGTTGACCCATGTTTTCACACCCACATCCTGCAACGCGGGATAACGCTCAAACCCCAGCGTCAGTTCATGTTCAATCCGGTCTGTGTCTTCCTGAAACAGCTCCATCCCGTAGTCCCACGGGGCACCGTCCATCGCCCAATGTTCCGTGTTCACCTCATAAATGCCCAGCAGAACACCTTTCTGGTCTTGGCGCAGATAGGTGAACCCTTCGAGGTCCACGGTCATCGGCACCTCAAAATCCAGACCTTCAAGCGCCGGGATGGTGTCGGAAATCAGGTAATGGTGCTTGAGCGGTGCAACAGGCAGTTCGACACCGGCCATCCGTCCCACCTGTTTGGCCCAAAGACCGCCCGCATTGACCACATGTTCGCAAGAAATCGTGCCTTTTTCCGTCACCACCTCCCACCCTTGCAGGGTCTGGTTCAGCTCAAGCACGCGGTTGTGTTCAATCACAGTTGCACCGCGTTTCTTGGCCGCGCCTGCGTAGGCATGAACTGTGCCTGTGGTGTCAATATACCCCTCACGGTCGGCCCACATGCCGCCCAAGAGCCCTTCGCCGGACATGATCGGGTTCAGCGCGACTGCCTCTTCCACACTGACAAGGCGGCAATCCTCAATGCCGATGGATTGAAATGTGCGGTAGGCCGATTGCAGCCATTCCCAGCGGTCCGGCGTACCCGCCATCGTCAAACCGCCAGTCATATGCAGCCCGATATTCTGGCCACTTTCCTCTTCGATCTCGCTCAGCAGATCAATTGTATAGGCCTGCAAAGCCGCGATATTTGGATCGGCGTTCAGCGCATGAATGCCCCCTGCCGCATGCCAGCTGGATCCGGCGGTCAGAACCGACCGTTCGACCAGCGCAACATCGCTCCACCCAAGTTTGGCCAAATGATAAAGGACCGATGCCCCGACAACGCCGCCGCCGATAACGACCACTCTGTAGTGCGATTTCATGCCCGCTCTCCCCTCGCGCTGATTGGGTCAAGCAGACAAGCGCGATCCGCCTCGCGTCAAGAGCAATCGCGACACGGCCAGGAAAAAGGCGCGCACCCGGCGAGGGTACGCGCCAATTCTTCAGAAGTATTATTTTAAATCAGGATGCTACGGCCTTCATAAACCGGTCGCGGATCACCACGGGGTCTTTGGTGATCACCGGCACTTTGATGTTACCGCTGTCGCATTTCACCACCATGATCGTCATTTGCTTGGATGCGATTGCCGCCTCAAGCGCCGGACCGCAGTCCTTGTCTTGCACTTCGACCACATTTTCGCAGCCGCAGGCCGTTGCCACAGCGGCCAGCGATGTCTTCTTGCCCGCATAGGTCGGTTGATCGCCGGTCGAACCATATGATCCGTTGTCGATGATCATCAGGATGAAATTGTCCGCCACGTTGTTGGCGATGGTCGGCAAGGTGCCAAAGTTGGTCAGCACAGACCCGTCACCATCAATCGCGATGACTGTTTTTTCCTGCGCCAGCGCCACGCCAAGCCCGATGGAGGACGCGAGCCCCATGGTGCCCAACATGTAAAAGTTTGTCGGCTGATCGTCGATCATATGCAATTCCTGACTGGGCAGGCCGATATTGCAGATGACCAACTGGTCGCGCAGGATCGGCGCGATCTCTTTGAGAATTTCGGAACGGATCATCAGTAACCTCCCCAGAACGTCGCGTCCGTCAGGATGGCGACAGGTTTGTTGCACATGAATGTGTATTTCAGGATCGCATCCAATTCCTGCGCATCTTCTTGCTTGTGAAAGTGGTATGTCGGGATGTTCAACTGGTTGAGAAGAGCCTTGGTGTGCACCGCCATTTCAACCTGACAGGCGACCGGCTCTTTCAACTCTCCCCGATAGCTGATCAGCATCGGCAAGGGCATCCGGTAGAACTGTGTCAGTGTAACCAGAGTGTTCACTGTTACACCGATGGCGGTGTTCTGCATGATGATGGCAGGGCGTTTGCCGCCCATGAAAGCACCGGCACACAGCCCCATGCCCTCGTCCTCTTTGTTGGACGGAATGTGATAGATCTCTGGCCGGGTCTCGACCTCGTCAATCACGCCGGCCAACTGCTTGCACGGCACGGTCGTTACAAATGAGATGTCATTGGCGACAAAATCATCAACGATTTGTTTGGATATGGACAAAGGTCTACTCCTGACGGTTCTGAGGTTCGAGATAGGCGTTGGCTGGGACGCGACCGTTAGCCGGACATGCCAAGATCAAACTGCTGGTCAGGAAAGTATTTTGCAAGGCGCACATCGGCGGACCTTGCATGCCCTTCCATCCCTTCCAGACGTGAAATTCTTGCCGTCGCTTCGGCCACGGGGCGGGCGCCCTCGCGCGTTGCCTGTTGCCAGGTGACGATCTTCATGTACTTGTGAACCGACAGACCACCCGTGTAGGTCGCCGCCCCAGAGGTGGGCAAAACGTGGTTTGTACCGCTGGCCTTGTCACCAAAAGACACGGTCGTTTCCTCGCCAAGAAACAGTGATCCATATGATGTCAATCGATCAAGCCACCAAGGCAAATCGTCAGCCTGCACCGTCAAATGCTCGGGCGCGTATTGATCAGAGACCACTGCCATTTCCTCGCGGTCCGCGCACAGCACAACCTCGGCGTAATCACGCCAGGCCGCCAGTGCGTTGTCGCGGTTCAGTGTCGGCAGATCGTCGATCATGCCGGGCACCATCGCCATCACGTCATCGGCCAGTTTCTGGTCATCTGTCACCAGCCAGACCGGGGAATTGTAGCCGTGCTCTGCCTGCGACACGAGATCCGTCGCGACGATATGGGCATCTGCAGTTGCATCGGCCAATATCAGACTGTCCGTGGGGCCAGCGACCATATCAATACCAACGCGCCCATAAAGAATGCGCTTGGCCTCTGCGACAAATTGATTTCCCGGACCTACCAGAATGTTGGCCTTGGGCTGACCAAACAGGCCAAAGGTCATCGCCGCAATCCCCTGCACACCGCCAATAGCCATGATGCTGTCCGCGCCGCACACATGCGCGGCATAAATGATCGCGGGATTGATCCCCACACCAGGGCGCGGCGGCGAACAGGCCATGATGTGTTTGCATCCGGCAACCTTGGCGGTGGTCACGGTCATGATCGCGCTGGCAATATGGCTGTAGCGCCCGCCCGGCACATAACAACCCACGGCATCGACAGGGATCACTTTCTGCCCGGCGGTCAGTCCCGGTACAACTTCAATCTCGACATCGCCTATGGTGGATTTTTGCGCCTCGGCAAAGCGTTTCACATTGTCATGGGCAAACCTTATGTCCGCTTTGACCTGATCAGACACCAGCGCACCCGCGGCGGCGATTTCTTCTTTCGACAGGACGATATTACCGTCGTACTTGTCGAATTTGGCGGCATATTCCAGCGCCTTTTCTTCCCCGCCGCTTTCGATTTCGGACAGAATGGTTTGCACAGTTTTCTGCACATCCGAAGATCCGCTCTGCGCTGTCATGCTGGCTTTTTTCAGATATGTCGGGGCCATTTCATGCAGTCCTTTGTTCGAAAAAAATGAGGGCAATCCCCTGCGCCCGCTTTACGAGAAACAGTGGGTTATGCCTGTTCTTGGGGGGCGCTGTGGCCATTTGCAAGACTTTCAACCGTTTCCAAGCCTCCATTTTCAAAAGCCAAAAACAGGCTTTCGAGGACTGAAATGCAGGGGTCAATTTGGTCCGGATTTGTCGATTTTTGGATGATTGATGTCGGCAATGCTGAAAATGCCGCGGCTGGGGAGATTCGCCGGATCGGGCGCCGTGTTGCTCTTGACAGTCCCGGCGCCTTTCACACCCTATGCCTCCACGCAAAACGAAGGGGGCGAGTTATGACAGTACTAATTGCCGGAGGCGGGATCGCAGGGCTTGCACTGGGACTGACGTGTCATCAGATCGGCGTGCCCTTCAAAGTCTTCGAAGCTGTGCAGACATTGCGTCCCCTGGGGGTTGGCATCAACCTTCAGCCCACTGCCGTCCGTGAACTGATTGATCTGGGTCTCGAAGGTGAACTGGAACAAATCGGCGTGCGCACCCAAGACTACGGGATGTACACGCGCCATGGCGTGCATGTCTGGACCGAACCGCGCGGTCATTGGGCCGGCTACGACTGGCCGCAATACTCTGTCCATCGCGGCAAATTGCACATGATGCTCTATCACGCACTGATCCAGCGGGCCGGACCAGACGCAGTCGAGACAGGTTGGGCCGCCACCGGATTTGACAACACAGACACAGGCGCAACATTGCACCTGCGCGGCACTGATGGGCAAACGCAGTCATTGGACGGCTCTGTGGTGATCGGGGCTGATGGCATTCATTCTGCGATCCGCGGCCAGATCGACCCAAAAGGCGGCCCGCCAAAATGGGGCGGCACGATCATGTGGCGCGGAACAACGTTGGCCAAACCGTTCAAAACCGGCGCATCCATGGTGATGATTGGCTCAAAGGGATTGCGCTTTGTATCTTATCCGATCTCGAAGCCGGACCCAGACACCGGCCTTGCCGAGATCAACTGGATTGCGACGCTCTTGCAGGATCCAGACGCCGATTGGAACAAGGAAGACTGGAGTCGCGAAGCCGATAAAAACGATGTCCTGCCCGCCTTCTCGGTATTTGACCTCGATTGGATCGACATCCCCGGATTGATCCGCGATGCAGGCAAAGTCTACGAATACCCGATGGTAGACCGTGATCCGATGGACCGCTGGCAACAGGGCTGCGTGACATTGATGGGCGATGCCGCCCATGCCGCCTACCCAGTGGGATCAAACGGCGCTGGTTCAGCCATCATCGACGCCCGCAAACTGGGCGCGGCATTCCTTGAACATGGCGTCGGGGCAAAAGCGCTGGAGGTTTATGAAACCGAAATGCGCCCCCAGACTGCACAAGTGACCTTGATGAACCGCGTGGCTGGCCCCGATTCCATTCTCGATCTGGTCGAGCAACGCGCAGACGGCGCATTCACCGACATTTCCGAAGTGATGAGCAAGGAAGAGCTTGCCGCGCATGCGGACAAATACAAAGCAGCCGCAGGTTACGGGATCGAAGATACCAATGCGCGGCCACGCACGATTGCCGAAGGGGCAAGAATGGGCTGAGGACTATAAAAAGACAGGGGTTATTCTACTTTGGACAAGAACGCCTTGATCTCACGTTCTACCGCGCCTTGCTTGACCCGCCGGAACACAAGATCCAGCCCGCCTTCTGCCAGCGTGCGGTGATATTCCTGCATTTCGTATTCGCCCGCCTCGTTGATAAAAAGCGAGAACGTAGAGAACGTGTCGCCGCTGATCCGGGTCCAGACAAACGGCTCACCATTGAGCGGGTCCAGCGGCTCTGGCTTGCCAAAGACGTTGGTTTTCATGGCTGAGCCATAGATGCCATCGCGCGGGCTTGGCACAAATTCGATGGTATAGACCTTCTGCTTGATCCGCCCGTCGCTTTTGTAGCTGACCGATGTCCAACTCAGCTCGAAACCCTTTTTCGACGGCTTGATAGTGGTGCTCAGATCGCGGCGCTGCGTTTCGCCATCCTGCACAAACTCAGAACTGCCCTCATAGACGCCCGCAAATCGGTCAATTTCAGCGGCCAGGGCCACGATCGGCAGAACGCTGAAAACCAGCGCAAGGAGCAGTCGATGAAGCGGCATAAAAAATCTCATGTATTGTATGTAGTAAAGTTGCGAAAGATTACCAGAGGCGGTGATGCACAAGCCCGTCAATACCTTCAGATACAGCGCCCGCCATCCACCTCCATGCAGACCCCGGTGACCATGCTGGCCTCGTCCGAGCACAGGTAGCAGGCGGCATTGCCCATATCTTCTGGTGTGGAAAACCGGCCCAATGGAATGGTCGATAAAAACTTCGCCCGCACTTCAGGGGTGTCTTCACCCATGAACATCTTCAGAAGCGGCGTTTCACCTGCAACCGGATTGATCGCATTCACGCGCACCCCGTCGGGGGCCAGTTCCACGGCCATCCCCTTGGTCGCGTTGTTCATCCATCCTTTGGAAGCATTATACCAGTTCAGACGCGGTCGTGGACTGACCCCGGCAGTGGATGCCACGTTCAGAATCGCCCCTGTTCTGCGGGCCTTCATCAAAGGCACAATGGATTTCGCAGTCAGATAAACCGATTTGACGTTCACCGCGATCACCTTGTCAAAATCTTCTTCGCTGACCTCTTCCATCGGTGCGGGCAAATGCGTGGTGCCTGCATTGTTGACCAGAATGTCGATCAGTCCAAACGCTGACAAAGCGGCCTGCGTCATCGCCTCAACATCAGCAGCCTTGGCCACATTGGTGGTGCAGACCCGCACCCCATCGCCCAGTTCTGCCGCCAGCTCCTCTGCCAGCTCGGTGTTTAGATCCGCGATCAAAACCTTCGCCCCTTCGGCATGAAACTTTCGGACAATGCCAGCACCAAAGCCCGATGCACCGCCGGTGACGATTGCTGTTTTGTTACCTAATCTCATTTGATCCTCCTAGCCGTGCAGCGCCGCGACAGTCTTGAGTTGTGAAAATCCGTAAAGCGCCTCAAAGCCCTTTTCGCGCCCGTGCCCGGACAGACCCGTGCCGCCAAAGGGCAGTTCCACACCGCCGCCCGCGCCATAATTGTTCAAGAAAACCTGCCCCGCCCGCAGCCGTTTGGCCAGCCGCATCTGCCGCGCACCATCGCGCGACCAAACCGAAGCAACCAGCCCAAAGGCGGTCCCATTGGCAATCTGAACGGCCTCTTCTTCGGTTTCAAACGGAATAACGACCTGCACAGGCCCAAAAATCTCGTCCTGCGCCAACAGGTGATCAGGCTTCACACCCGCAAACAGGGTCGGTGCAACATAGGCACCACCGGCGGGCGCATCGGAAACAACCTGACCCTGCGCCGCGATCTCAAGGTCTTTGCCCCTGGACAGAAACCCTTCAACAATCTCTTTTTGACGCGCTGACACCAGCGGCCCAACATCAAGATCATTCATCGCCGGACCAGCACGAAGCGCGGAGTAGCGTTCTGCCATGCCGTTCAATACCTCGTCATACCGACTGCGGTGTACCAGAATGCGCGAAGACGCCGAGCAGGTTTGACCCGCATTCTGAATGCCCGCATTGGTCAGAAACGGCAGCGCCGCATCCACATCCGCGTCCTCAAACACCAATTGTGGTGATTTACCACCCAGCTCTAGCGTGACCGGCACAACATTGGCCGCCGCCGCTGTCTGGATCAACTTGCCGACCCCGACCGAGCCGGTGAAAGACACATGCCGAACACCGGGATGACCGGCCAAGGCGGCGCCCGCCTCCGCACCCAGCCCCGGCACCACATTCAGCGCCCCATCCGGCAGCCCGGCGCGGCGGGCAATCTCGGCAAAGGCCAGCGCAGTCAGACAGGCCTCTTCCGCCGGTTTCAAAACTGCCGCATTGCCCATCGCAAGGGCCGCCCCAACGGAACGCCCGATGATCTGCATCGGATAGTTCCACGGGATGATATGCCCGGTGACGCCATGCGGCTCGCGAAGGGTATAGACGGTATAGCCATCGAGATAGGGAATTGTCGTGCCATGGATTTTATCAACCGCCCCGGCATAGAATTCCATGTACCGGGCAAGGGCGATCACATCAGCACGGGCCTGCTTGAGCGGTTTACCCACATCAAGCGCCTCCAGCTGGGCCAGTTCGTCGACATGTTCCAAAACCAGGGTGCCGATCCTTTGCAGGATCCTGCCACGTTCAAACTGCGGCATCCGGCCCCATGGCCCTGCCAGCGCGGCCTCCGCCGCCTCAACCGCACGATCAACATCAGCCGCACGCCCGCGTGCAATCTCGCACAGGGTCGATCCATCTGACGGATTGCGCAGCACGATGGTCTCACCACCATCCGCCGCACCCCATGTGCCGCCGATAAAACACAAGCCGGGATCGATGCCTAAGGGTCGCAGGGTCACGTTCCATCCTCACTGTGGTGTCTGAACTGCACCCAAGCTGCGGCAGAACCACATGAATGAACAGCCCAAAATCGCATGAACAGGGTTTCCACGCTGTCCACGCTACCACTTCGGGCCTATGTTCAAAATTCGATCGGCAAAGTGACTAAGTCACCGAAACCCAGGCATCTTTGCAATATGATCAAGACCACCGATCACCCCACGCTTGCGTCTTTCGCGCAGCCTTGCCGGACCACTTCATGAACAGCTCCCTCAGCAAATTTCTTCCCATCCTTAATTGGGGCCGCAGCTACAACCGCAGCAGTTTCAGCAATGATCTGATGGCGGCCGTGATCGTCACCATCATGCTTATCCCACAGTCCTTGGCCTATGCCCTGTTGGCCGGCTTGCCGCCCGAGGCGGGGCTTTACGCCTCGATCTTGCCCATCATGCTTTATGCGGTGTTCGGAACCAGCCGCGCCTTGGCGGTCGGGCCCGTTGCCGTGGTTTCCTTGATGACGGCCGCCACTTTGGGGGAGGTAGCCGCGCAGGGCAGCGCCGGATATGCCGCCGCGGCCTTGACCCTTGCGGCGTTGTCGGGCGCGATCCTGCTAGCGATGGGTCTGTTCCGCCTTGGCTTTGTTGCGAACTTCCTGTCACATCCGGTGATTGCCGGCTTTATCACCGCTTCCGGTCTGTTGATCGCGGCCAGTCAGTTGAAACATATTCTTGGTATTGAGGCGCATGGCCATACGCTGTTGGAACTTGTCACACCCCTGATCCGCCATCTGCCGCAAACCAATTGGATCACTCTGACCATCGGCGCCGGCGCAGTGGCATTCCTATTCTGGGTGCGCAAAGGCCTGGCGCCGCTGCTCTCACGGTTCGGCCTGTCCGAAGGTGTCAAATCAGCCTTGGTCAAGGCCGGACCTGTGGCCGTTGTTGTTGTAACTACCCTGGCGGTCTGGGGGGTCGATCTGAGCCAAAGCGGCGTGCAGATTGTCGGCGCTGTCCCGCAAAGCTTGCCGCCCTTTACCCTTCCCCCTGTCCCCCTTGATCTATTGCAGAAACTGCTTTTGCCGGCCTTCCTGATCTCGCTGATCGGATTTGTGGAATCCATCTCGGTGGCGCAAACACTCGCCGCAAAAAAGCGCCAGCGGATCGACCCGGATCAAGAGTTGATCGGCCTCGGCGCGGCCAATATTGGCGCGGCGCTCACCGGCGGTTTCCCTGTCACCGGCGGATTTTCCAGATCGGTTGTGAATTTTGACGCAGGCGCAGAAACCCCTGCCGCCGGAGCCTTTACCGCCATCGGTCTTGCCATCGCAGCGTTGCTGCTGACCCCGTTGATCTTTTTCCTACCCAAGGCGACACTGGCCGCGACCATCATCGTTGCGGTGCTGAGCCTCGTTGATTTCTCCATCCTGACTCGCAGCTGGCACTACTCCAAATCCGACTTTGCCGCCGTGGCCGTGACAATCCTGCTGACCCTTGGCATGGGGGTCGAGGCAGGCGTGACTGCGGGTGTGCTGCTTTCGATACTGCTGCATCTGTACAAGTCATCCAAACCCCATATCGCCGAGGTCGGCCGTGTGCCGGGCACCGAGCATTACCGCAATATTCTCCGTCACAAGGTGATCACTGACCCCACTGTCGTGTCTCTGCGGGTGGACGAGAGCCTTTATTTCGCAAACGCACGATTCCTAGAGGATCAGATCCACAACCGCGTCGCACGTGATCCGGCGATCCGGCATGTGATCTTGCAATGCTCCGCCATCAACGCAATTGACCTCAGCGCCTTGGAATCCCTTGAGATGATCAACACCCGGCTCAGGGAAATGAATGTTTGTCTGCATCTGTCCGAGGTCAAAGGCCCGGTGATGGACCGGCTGGAGGAACAACATTTCTTGCAGGAGATGACTGGCAAAGTGTTCCTGACCCAGTTTGAAGCCGCCCAATATGTCGCCAGCCAATCCAGCACAGAGGAGCCATCATAGCGGCATAGCGCCCCTTTACGCCGCAAAGCCAATATCGCAAGTTCGGGCGAAGTCTCCGCAAAGGAATGATGATGGCAAATCCGCTTTTCGACGCTCTGTTTGGTCGCCACCAAGGCAAGGAAACGCCGTTTCTGCATTTGCCAAACGGCCAGACCGTGACCCATGCGGCATTTCTGGCCCGCACAGCGCGGTTTGCCAATGCCTTTGCCAAGGTTGGCCTAACCCCCGGAGACAGAGTTGCCGTTCAGATCGAGAAATCCGCCGATGCGCTGGCGCTTTATGCCGCCTGCGTGCAGGCCGGTCTGGTTTTTCTACCTCTGAACACCGCCTACAAACCTGCCGAAGTAGACTATTTCGTCAGCAACTCCGGCGCGCGGTTGTTGGTTTGTGATCCCGACAAGGCCGACGGCCTGACACCCGTGGCCATGGACGCCGGCGCGCGGCTGGAAACGCTGGACGGATCGGGCGGCGGCACCTTGGTGGAACTGGCCGAAGCGCAACCAGACAGCTTTCAAACGGTCGACAGATCTGCTGACGATCTGGCCGCGTTCCTTTATACCTCCGGCACAACAGGGCGGTCCAAAGGCGCTATGCTCAGCCAATCCAATCTGCTGAGCAATGCGGAAACCCTCAAGGATTTCTGGCGTTTTACCGATAATGACGTTCTGCTGCATGCCTTACCGATCTTTCACACACACGGGTTGTTTGTGGCGACAAATATCATCCTGCTTTCGGGCGGATCGATGGTGTTCCTGCCCAAGCTTGATGTGGATGAATTGATCCGGTTCATACCTCGCGCCACAAGTTTGATGGGGGTGCCGACGTTCTACACCCGGCTGCTGGATCATCCCGATTTCACCAAAGACCTGACGGCACATATGCGGCTCTTTATTTCTGGGTCTGCCCCGCTTTTGGCGGAAACTCACAAGGCGTTTGAGGCCCGAACAGGCCACCGGATCTTGGAACGCTACGGAATGACCGAAACCAATATGAACACCTCAAACCCCTATGACGGGGAGCGCCGCGCAGGCACGGTTGGCCATCCCCTGCCGGGGGTCGAGCTGAAGGTGACGGACCCGGACAGCGGCGCAACCCTGCCGGATGGCGAGATAGGCGTGATCGAAGTACGCGGGCCAAATGTGTTTCAGGGCTATTGGCAGATGCCGGAAAAGACCGCCGCAGAACTGCGCAGCGACGGGTTCTTTATCACTGGCGATTTGGGCCTGATAGACGATCAGGGCTATGTGCAGATTGTCGGGCGCGGCAAGGATCTGATCATATCAGGCGGCTACAATATCTACCCCAAAGAGATTGAGCTGGTGCTGGACGAACAGCCGGGCGTGCTCGAATCGGCTGTGATCGGCGTACCGCACGGCGATCTGGGCGAGGCGCCGCTGGGCATTCTGGTGCGGGAAAAAGGCGCGGAGCCGGACAGCGAGGCGATCTTGGCGCAACTCAATTTTGATTTGGCGCGATTTAAATGTCCGCGAAAATTGATCGTGGTGGACGCCCTGCCGCGCAACACCATGGGCAAGGTTCAAAAGAACGTGCTGCGCGAAACCTATGCGGATGTATTTGGGCGCTAGGCGGCGTCAGACCTCTGCCAGATCATGAACCGTCCGCGCGTCGCTGGCGGTGCCTGTGTTCACCGTGCTCGCCGGCTCAAGCAGAACCACCTCGCAACTTTCTGACAATGCCACGGGGCAATGTTCAACGCCGCGCGGCACCACGATAAATTCACCCTCTTCAATGATCTCTTCGCGGTCGCGAAATTTCATCAAGAGCCGCCCGCGATGGACCAGAAACAACTCATCCTGATCGTGATGGAAATGCCATGTGAAATTTCCGGAAAACTTGGCCAACTTGATCTGCATATTGTTGATTTGCCCGGCAACGTGCGGCGCCCATGTTTCCTCAAAGGACCCAAAAGCGCGGTCGAGGCTCTTTTTGCCAAATGGTGACAAATGCCCGTTCAACTCAGCCACGTCGCGGACAATTGCGCTCAATTGCGTTGCCAGATCATTGGCTTCGGCCGGGTACAGCCCGTCCAATGCTGCGGTGCCAACGGTGAAACCGGCAGCCCCTGCATTCTTCACATCTGCAATCCGCGACGGGTCGGCAATCGATCCGGCCGCGATCACCGGTTTGCCGGCTGCCTCACACACAGCGCGGATCAACTCAGGCACATCCGTCTTGGACCGATATGCCAGTAGATCCAGCCCATCCACGCCGTCCCGGGACGCCAATTCTGCCGCGCTTTTGGCGATCTCTTCGATACTGCCTTGCAGCACGCTGGGGTGCCCCTCAATCCGACCGGGAAACGGATAATAGGCGATGCTCCGCCCCGCCAGAACCGGCAGCACCTCATCGACACGTGTACCGCCAAGCAAAACATCGACACCGATCTCAACAGCCGCACGGGCAGAACGGACTTCGCTGTCCTGATCAAGAGAAACCACCTCAAGATAAGATGTCGCGCCCTTGGCCTTGATCGTCTTGTTCAACTCTTTGAGCGCGGCAACCGGCAAGCCGACATCCTTAAACCCCACATGCCGCACACCCAATGCCAGAGCGGTCGCAAGATGCGCCGCCGCATCTTCCACCGTTCGGTCGTTGCGGGTCAGCATAAAGATAAATCGCAGGCCCATGTGATGGCCTCCCTAATGGTGATGCGGATGCTGTTGATACTTAGACAATATACATCGCATCGCCATCCGCAAAGAGGACCGAACCCCTACCGTGGCTGGCCTAGACCAGCGCCCGTGTGATCATGACCCCGGCCCAAGCAGAAAATCCAGTGAGGACCGCACCCCAAAGACTGTCAACGACGACCTGCGTCATCGACCAGTCACGCAGGGTCGCATAGTTGGTAAACTCGTAGGTGCCATAGGCCATCAGACCAAGCAGCGCGCCGCCAATCAACGCCGCAACCGGATTACCGTCCCGCAAAGCAGGCAATGACACAAACCAAAGCAGGCCCGCGACATAACCAAGATAAAACACCGCCGCCGGCACAACACGGAACGGATCGGCATAAAGATGCGCGATGTGCCGGTCGAACACTGGTTTGATCAACAGTCTCAGACCCACGGCATCCGCAGCAAAAAACACCAGAACGGTCGAGAGGTACAGAACAAGAATTTTCATGGTTTTGCGTCTTTCATCAATCTGGGGTTAGCGGGTCAAACGCCCGGTTAGAGGCAGAGCCGCCCAATAGGGCAGCGCACTCAACCACTTGAGCGGCCATGTGAGGCGGCGCGGGAAATGCACTTCGAAGGAACGGCCCATCAATCCTTTGATGATCTCCTCCGCAGCACGTTCTGGGGTCACCATGGCGGGCATGTCAAAATCGTTCTGCGCGGTCAGTCGGGTCTCAACAAAACCGGGGTTGATCAGCCTGACGTCCACCTTTCCCGAGAGCTCAGCCCTGAGGGTTTCGGCAAGGTTGATGACCGCCGCTTTGGTCGCGGAATAGATCTGTCCTTGCGGCAATCCGATGTAGCCTGCCACCGATCCACAAAGCGCCATCTGCCCGCCCGCACGCAATACCTTTGGTGCCACCTGCGCCACATGAAAGGTTCCGGCCAAATTCACGGTAACAATCTGTTCGGCCTTGTTAGGGTCCAGATCTGCAAGCTTTCCAGGGTCGTAGATCGCCGCCAAGTGAACAACGCGGTCAACCGGCCCGATCTTTGCGATGGCATCCGACGCGCGATCAAGGCTGTCGCGATCCGACACATCCAGCGGCTGCGCCACATGGTCCGGTCCCAGTTCAGCCGCAAATGCCTCAAGCTTGTCTTCGGACCGTGCTGACAGGATCAGACGTGCGCCCTTGGCCGACCAAGCGCGGGCCAGGGCCGCGCCAATTCCGTCACTGGCCCCGATGATCCAAATGATCTCACGCTCAGACATGGCTCAGCTCCACTTGGACAACATCCGTTTGTGCCGCTTTGAACGAAGCGGCGCAGGCACCAAGGTAATAGCGCCAGCTCCGCAGAAACGCGTCGTCATATCCAAGCGCCCGGATTTTGCCGGTTTTTTCTTCAATCCGCGCATCCCAGGCCGCGCAGGTGCGGGCGTAATCCTGACCAAAGGCATAGCTGTCCGTGACCTTCAAACCGGCCCGCTCTGCCTGCTGGCGGATCGCCGCATCACACAAAAGCAAACCGCCCGGAAATGTATGCTGCCTGATATAATCTGCAGTACGCCGATAGGTGTCGAAATAATCGTCTGACACCGTTATCGCCTGGACCACGGCACGCCCCCCGTCGGCGAGCCGGTCCTTGAGCATCGCAAAATAGGTCGGCCAATATTTCTGGCCGACCGCTTCGATCATCTCGATGGACACGATACCATCATACTTGCCATCGCTGTCACGGTAGTCCTGCAACCGGATGTCGGCCCGTCCGTCCAGACGGGCATCGGCATAACCTTTTTGACTGCGTGAAATGGTCAGGCCGGTCACATAACGCCCGCTGTCCGCCGCCCGCTCCGCGAAACCACCCCAGCCGCAACCGACTTCAAGCACATTTTCAGCCTCGCCAAGACGGTTCAGAATGCGGTCGTATTTGCGGTTTTGCGCCCGCAACAAATCATTATCACCCGCCGCGAACATGGCGGAGGAATAGGTCATGCCCTCGTCCAGCCAGAGTTGGTAAAACTCGTTGCCAACATCGTAGTGCGCGCGGATATTGCGGGCTGCACCACTGCGCGAATTGGCGCGCAAAATCTGGTTGACCACACGGTATTTCAGGTTTGACCAAAAGCCCGCATAGGCATAGCCGTGAAACTGGTCGAGATTGCGAATGGCAACTTCAACCAGATCAGCGATGGAAGAAGTTTCCCAAAGGCCCGAAACGTATGTTTCACCCAATCCGATATCCCCACGCGCCGCGATGGATGTGACGACGGACCAATCGTAAATGCGCATCTCAGCGGCCGGAGATCCCACGCCAAAATCGTAGATCTCGCCTTCAGGCGTGCGCAGGCGCAGACTGCCGGTGGTGATCCGTTCACATGTGTCGAGAAAGTCCCGCTTCACACGGTTTGTCAGAAAAAGCATCAGCTTACCTCGGTCTTGGGCGGTGTTGGACGGGACCGGTAGTTGGCCCCTTTGAGTTTCAGGATCAGCGCCTGCCAATAGATCAGCCCGATGGTGCGCATTGCCCCAAGCGGACGGCGCAGGCTGGCTTTGATCAGGTCCGGGCTTGTCATCGGAACGCGGGGGCCGGACAGTGTCGCGACAACTCCCTCCTCACCATTTTTGTGAATGATCCGGATGGCAATTTGATCTTCGCGGATGTCGAACCCGAATTGATAATGTCCTGCGACGTCCTGATAGGGCGACACATGCAGCCATTTCGGCTTTTCGATGCGGCTTTCACTGGTGATCGGCGCAAAATCCGGCAAATGGCACAGATAGCTGTGACGGTCATGGAACGGCGTGGAGACTTCAGCAATCACCGCAACCAGATCCGACCCCCTGAAGGCCAGCCAGAAACTAACCGGGTTAAAGACATAGCCCAAGAACCGCGGCTGGGTCAAAAGGCGCAGATCCACGCCGTGGTCCGGCAAACCATTGGCCCGCAACGCTGCCCGCGCCCATGCAGAACCACGGCCAGCCCCAAGTGGGCCACCGTGATCCACGTCATGCACCGCGCTGAAATTGAACCTGTTGCGGGAAAACAAGAACGGACTGCGCTGATCCTGCTCGGGGTCGATCAACACGTAATCGACGCCATAGCGGAAACCATGCCGCACCGCACCCTTGCGGGTATGGGTTGTCACCCCTGAGATATATTCCGGCGTTGATGTCATGCGAACTGCCGATCCATCAAACGGGCAATCCGCGCGGCGCTGGCAAATCCGTCCTCATGAAACCCGTGGCGCGTGTAGGCTCCCGCAAACCATGTGTTGTTCTGCCCCTGCAGATCACGCAGCTTATGCTGGGCGTTCAGCGCAGCAGCATCAAAAACCGGATGGCGGAACGTCTTTTGATCGTAAATCAATTCATCGGGCACCCGATCAGACGGATTCAGTGAGACAAAAAGCGGATCTGTCTCGGGAATGTTCTGCAACCGGTTCATCCAATAAGTCACACCAATCGCTGGCTCCGGCCGCGTGGTGTCGGCCTTGTAAACCCAACTGGACCAAACCGATTTGTTCTTGGGCATTTGCGCAGTGTCGCGGTGCAGGATCATCTGGTTGTCCTGAAACCGGATCGCAGATAACGCGGACTGCTCTTGCGGAGTTGGCCGTTCCAGTATCCGCAAGGCCTGATCGGGATGGCAGGCAAAGATCACCTGGTCAAAGGTTTCGTCCGGGGCTCCGGCGGTGTGAACCGTGCTTTCAATCCCGGTCCTGCTGACACCTTGCACAGGTGTACCTGTGCGAAGCGCCACTCCGCGCCCGCGCAGATGCGCTTCCAAACGGCGCACATATTCGATGCTGCCACCATCAACCGTCCACCATTGATGCTGACCAAATGTGCTCAGCAAGGCGTGGTTGCGAAAAAACTGGATCAGCGCACGCGCCGGAAAAGACCGGATCTTGTCTGGCGGCGTTGACCAGATCGCACCGCAAAGCGGCATCAGGTAATAGCGCTGAAACCAATCGCCCAATTTCAGATCGTCCATAAACTCTCCGATTGTGGCGTCCGTATCGCCGGTCGTTTCCTCAGCCTTTTTGTTGAACCGCAGGATATCGGCCAGCATGCGGGTAAAGCCGGGCCGCATCAGATTGCGTGGCTGGGCAAACAGTGCCGCGATGGTGTTCAAACCGTATTCGATCCGGCCATCATCAATCGACGCCCCGAAACTCATGTCACTTTTGGCCACTGGTACGTCCAGATCCTGGAACATTCGGGTCAGATGTGGGTAATTGGCATAGTTGAAAACGATAAATCCGGTATCGACAGGCTGATCCCCATTCAGGCCCGCCATGACTGTGCGGGCATGGCCGCCCAATCGCGGCGCGGCCTCATAAACTGTAACCGCATGATGCGGCGCCAACAGGTAGGCCGCAGCCAATCCAGAGATCCCTCCACCAATGATAGCGACACGTTGCGGGCGGATGGGAAGGGCATCAAATGACATGTAGGCTCCAGTGCTTATTCCCTCTGGTTACGAGACGCGAAAAAAATTGGATCAAAAATGATCCGACTTTTATCGCCCCCCGTAATGAGATTATGCTGATTGCGAGCCTAAATAACCCAACCACGCTCAAACCGCCCCCTGCGCGGTTTGGAAAGGACATGACACAGGTGACGAAACCGTCAGCCCAAGTCTCTCCACAGACAACGTGGATGCTATTGGTCCGCGACCAACGCGACCGCGACGCCTTTGCGATGCTGTTTGATTTTTTTGCACCGCGCCTAAAGGGTTTCATCATGCGGTCCGGCATGGGCACCGGGCAAGCCGAAGAGATCGTGCAAGAGGTGATGCTGACCGTCTGGCGCAAGTCAGCGCAATTTGATCCCGAACGCGCTCAGGTTTCAGCATGGATTTACCAGATCGCCCGCAACCGCCAGATCGACGTAATCCGTAAAGAAAACCGCCCCCTTCCCGAAGAACTGGCCGAGGATCCAGAGACCGAGCCAGACGCCGGTCAGATCCTCGCCGTGGAGCAAGAGGCGGGGGCACTGAAAAAAGCGTTATCGCTGCTCAAACCCGATCAACGTGAAATTATTGAAAAGGCCTATCTCGGAGAGCTGACCCATCAGGAGATCCGCACCCAGACCGGCCTGCCGCTTGGCACAATAAAATCCCGAATTCGACTGGGATTGGAAAAGTTGCGCCATGAACTCAAGGACATGCGTTAAATGACCGCAATAAATCATCATATCCCTGACGATCTGCTGGCCGCCTATGCCGCTGGCACCTTGCCGCATGCTTATGCGGTGGTCGTGGCCGCCCATGTTTCGCTGTGCCTGGATTGCCGCGCAGGATTTGAAGCGCATCAAATGGCAGGCGGCGCCGTTTTGGAGACCGCCACCAGCGAAGCTGTGTCAGGTGATCTGAAGCACAGCACCTTGGCCCTGCTGGACGAACCTGTACCGGTCGAGAAAACCTATGCGCGGTCCGGTGTGTATCCCGGACCTGTGATGGAAGCCCTCAAGGGCAAGCCGCCGCGGTGGAAGTCTCTGGGCCTTGGCGTGCGGCAGTGCATCCTGTCCGGTGATCGCGACGGATCAGTGCGGCTTCTTTATATTCCCCCCGGTCAGGCTGTGCCGGATCACTCCCACAACGGATTGGAACTGACATTGGTTCTGCAAGGCAGTTTCAGCGATGAAACCGGGCGGTTCGGTGTGGGCGATCTGGAAGTCGCGGATCAGGATCTGGAACACACACCCATTGCGGATGCTGGCCCCCCTTGCATCTGCCTGGCGGCGACGGATGCACCGCTTCGTTTCAATGCCCTGTTGCCGAGACTGCTCCAGCCGTTGTTCAAAATCTGATCACCGGTTTGCGGCTCCTAACGAATCCTGCAGGTTGAGCTGCTGCCTGTCCTTTTCCGGACAGCAGCGGCCATCGGACCCATTGCCCCAACGATATTTTTGACAGCCACCTGTGGCGTTTGCCGGCAAACCGCCAGCCGCAAATGTAACGCCCATGCCCGGATCACAAAGATCCCGCGACGGACGCATTGAACGTTGTGGTTATGCGTAACCACTTGATCCATTTGGGAAGAAGTGGTGAGCCGTGTTGGGTTCGAACCAACGACCTACTGATTAAAAGTCAGTTGCTCTACCAACTGAGCTAACGGCCCACTGGGCGCGTATCTAGAAAGCTAGAGGGGCAGGGTCAAGCCCAAAAACAGGAAAATGCCTGGACATGCTGGATTACTTCGCGGCGCATCGTTATATGCGCCGAATGTGCTCTGAAAACACCGATAATCTGCCCTTTATGAAGATGCATGGGTTGGGCAACGACTTTGTCGTTGTGGATGCGCGTGCGCAGACGCGGGTGATCACGCCCGAAATGGCCAAAGGAATCGGTCATCGGCACTTTGGCGTGGGATTCGATCAGCTTGCACTGATCACAAGGGGCAAAGGTGACGCCCATCTGACGTTTTTCAATTCTGACGGATCTTTGTCTGCCGCTTGCGGGAATGCCACACGCTGTATCGCGCGGTTCATCATGGATGAGACCGGCAAGTCCGAACTCGACCTGACCACGGATCGCGGGGATTTGGCGGCGAAAGACGCAGGTAACGGACTAACCTCTGTCAATATGGGCCTGCCACAACTTGATTGGACCGAAGTGCCATTGGCACGGCAAATGGATACGCTGGCGCTGCCCATTGATGGCAGTCCGACCGCCACCGGCATGGGAAATCCGCATTGCACCTTCTTTGTCGATGACGTGATGGCGGCAAACCTCGAAGAGATCGGACCACGGATCGAGCATCACCCGCTTTACCCTCAGCGCACTAACGTACAAATTGCGCAGATCATCGGCCCCGATCACATCCGCATGCGGGTCTGGGAACGGGGCGTTGGTGTGACACTGGCCTCTGGTTCCTCCTCCTGCGCCACTGCCGTTGCGGCGGCGCGGCGGGGGCTGACGGGACGAGAGGTCCGCATTGATCTGGATGGTGGCACGTTGCACCTGAATTGGGCCGAGGACGGCGTCTGGATGACCGGACCGACCTCACATGTGTTCAGTGGCGTATTCACGACCGCCTTTCTGGACAGCCTGAAATGAAACCCCCGGTCTTTTCCAACCACGGTTGCCGCCTCAACGCCTATGAGGTGGAGGCGATGAAGGATCTCGCCGGGCAGGCCGGGCTTGAGAACGCGATTGTCGTAAACACCTGCGCTGTCACGGCAGAGGCCGTGCGCAAGGGTCGGCAGGATATCCGAAAGCTGCGCAAGGCCCATCCTAACGCCCGCCTGATCGTCACAGGCTGCGCCGCACAGACCGAGCCGGACACCTTTGCCAAAATGGAAGAGGTCGACGCCGTCATTGGCAACACCGAAAAGATGCGCCCCGAAACATGGCTCGGGCTGGCCGCGGATTTTATCGGTGAAACAGAGGCCGTGCAGGTCGATGACATCATGTCCGTCACCGAAACTGCCGGACATTTGATCGACGGGTTCGGCACCCGAAGCCGGGCCTATGTACAGGTCCAGAATGGCTGTGATCACCGCTGCACCTTCTGCATCATCCCCTATGGCCGTGGCAATTCACGCTCCGTCCCCGCAGGCGTTGTGGTGGACCAGATCAAACGTTTGGTGGGCAAAGGTTTTAACGAGGTCGTGCTGACCGGTGTTGATCTGACCTCTTGGGGCGCGGACCTGCCAGCGACGCCCAAGCTGGGTGATCTGGTCATGCGCATCCTGCGGCTGGTGCCCGACCTGCCCCGCCTGCGCATCAGTTCGATCGACAGCATCGAGGTGGACGAAAACCTGATGCAGGCCATCGCGACAGAGCCGCGTCTGATGCCGCATTTGCATCTGTCGCTCCAGCATGGGGATGACATGATCCTCAAACGGATGAAGCGGCGGCACCTGCGCGATGACGCGATCCGGTTTACGGAAGAGGCCAAGCGCCTGCGCCCGGATATGACGTTCGGGGCCGATATCATTGCGGGGTTCCCGACGGAGACAGACGCACATTTTGAGAACTCGCTCAAGCTGGTCAAAGACTGTGATCTGACATGGCTCCATGTGTTCCCCTATTCCAAAAGGGAAGGCACACCGGCCGCGAAGATTCCAAATCAGGTGAACGGGACAGTGATCAAAACCCGTGCTGCGCAATTGCGCGCGGCGGGCGATACACAGGTGCAGCGGCACTTGCAGGCGCAGATCGGCAAGACTCATCGTATCTTGATGGAAAACCCGACCATGGGCCGGACTGAGCAGTTTACAGAGGTGACCTTTGCGCAGCCACAGACCGAAGGGCAGATCGTCACCACCGCTATCCTCGGGCAATCCGGCAACCAACTCACCGCCTGAACCGTTTAATCTCAAAGGTTCGGGCGGGTTTCATTACACACATCACAAAAAAGCCTCCGCAGTTCCCTACGGAGGCTTTTGAATTCCGGCTTAGGCCAGCTTAGTCGCGGTTTTTGTATTTCACCGGCGCCCAAAGGCGTTTGTTGGTCAAATACAGCAGAACCGAAAGCAGGGTCAGGAACAGCACACCGGCAAAACCGGCTTGCTTGCGCGCCATCATCTTGGGCTCAGCGGTCCACATCAGGAACGCCGAAACGTCTTCGGACAGGTGATGCAGATCGTTGGCATGGCCATCGATGAATTCAACAGATTCATCGTCCAGCGGTGGTGCCATGGCAATCCAGCCACCCGGAAACGCGGTGTTCTCATAGAAGGTCACACCGGCTTGTTCCTTGGTCTCACCTGTATAGCCATTCAGCAGTGCCGCAATATACTCCGCGCCGCCCATGCCTTTGAAGAACTGGTTGATGCCAAGGCCGTAAGGGCCATGAAAACCCGCCCGCTTTTTTGCCATCAGCGACAGATCAGGTGCCGTTTCCAGGTTGGATTCCGGAAAGTGGTCCACAGGTGTTGCCGCGCGGAAATCATCGAGATCGGCATCAAACACTTCGAACTGTTTGGCGTATTCGATGACCTGATCTTCGGGCAACTGAGGGCCGCCCTCATCACCAAGGGTTCGGATCGCCACGTATTTCAGACCGTGACAAGCCGCACAGACCTCGGTGTAGATCTGCAAACCGCGCTGAAGTTGGTTCACGTCATAGGCACCAAACGGGCCGTCAAACGAGAAATCGATGTTCTCAATGTGTTGTTCGCCACCACCGGCGGCCATTGCGCCGGAAGTGCCAAGGCCAAGCGCAACAAGCGCGGACAGGGTCAGTTTCTTGATCATTGTCATGTCCTTCACTCCGCCGGTTTTGCCGCTGCGTCAGCATCGGCTTTGTGGGCGTAATGTGCATCGAAATCTTCTTCGATGGTTGCCGGTTGCGGCAGCGGTTTCTCGATCACGCCAAGCAGCGGCAGGATTACCAGGAAGTAGGCAAACCAATAGGCCGATGCAATCAGCGAGAAGCTCGCATAAGGCTCCTCGGCCGGCATCGCACCCAGCCACATCAGGGCGAAGAAGTCGATCACCAGCAGGGCGAACCACCATTTGAACATCGGGCGATAACGGCCCGAACGCACGCTGGATGTGTCCAGCCATGGTACCAGCGCCATCACTGCGATCGCGCCGAACATTGCCAGAACCCCAAAGAACTTCGCGTCAATGATACCACCGGTCACGAAGGACGCGATCTGTACGACCCAAACCTCAGAGGTGAACGCCCGCAGGATCGCGTAGAATGGCAAGAAATACCATTCCGGCACAATATGCGCAGGTGTCGAAAGCGGGTTCGCTTCGATGTAGTTGTCCGGGTGGCCCAGATAGTTTGGCATAAAGCCAACGATGGCAAAGAACACCGCGAGGATCACGGCAAGCGCGAACAGATCCTTGATCACGAAGTAGGGCCAGAACGGCAGCGTGTCTTTCTCTGCTTCTTCCTTGGAGCCGCGGCGCACTTCAACACCTGTTGGGTTGTTGTTGCCGGTGCTGTGGAAGGCCCAGATGTGAACCGCAACAAGCGCAGCAATCACGAAGGGCAGCAGATAGTGCAAGCTGAAGAAGCGGTTCAATGTGGCATTGTCCACCGCAGGTCCGCCCAGCAGGAAGGTTTGCAGGCTTTCACCCACGAACGGGATCGCGCCAAACAGGCCGGTGATCACGGTCGCACCCCAGAAGGACATCTGCCCCCATGGGAGAACATAACCCATAAAGCCGGTCGCCATCATCAGCAGGTAAATCAGCATACCGATGATCCAGGTGATCTCGCGCGGGGCTTTGTAAGACCCGTAATAGAGACCGCGGAAAATATGCGCATAAACTGCAACAAAGAACAGCGATGCGCCGTTCATGTGCAGATACCGCAGCATGTAGCCGCCGTTCACGTTGCGCATGATGTGTTCAACAGACGAGAACGCCAGATCGACATGCGGTGTATAATGCATAACCAGAACGATACCGGTGACGATCTGAAGCGCCAGACAGAACGTCAGCACAATACCCCAGATCCACATCCAGTTCAGGTTCTTGGGTGTGGGGATCATCAATGTATCATAGAGCAGGCCAACGATGGGCAGGCGGCTGTGCAGCCACTTTTCGCCGTTTGACTTTGGCTCGTAATGGTCGTGAGGAATTCCAGACATTGGTGTGCTCCCTTAACCCAGTTTGATCGTGGTTTCATCCACGAATTCAGCGACAGGCACCGGCAGGTTGGTCGGCGCTGGCCCTTTGCGGATACGGCCCGCGGTGTCGTAGTGTGAACCGTGGCAGGGGCAGAACCAGCCGCCAAAGTCACCGGCATCGCCCAAAGGCACACAGCCAAGGTGCGTACACACACCCATCATCACCAACCATTCGCCCGCTTCATCCAGCGTGCGGTTCTCGTCGGACGCATCCACGGAGCCAAGGTTGTCATTCTGTGCCACCGGATCGGGCAGGTCAGACAAAGCCACGGCGCGGGCTTCGTCGATCTCTTCTTGAGTGCGGCGACGGATGAAAACCGGTTTGCCGAGCCACTTCACAGTCAACTGGGTGCCGGGTTCAACATCGGCAACATCCACACGGATAGAGGACAGCGCCAGAACGTCAGCAGATGGATTCATCTGATTGACAAGCGGCCAGGCAACAGCACCGGCGGCTACAGCACCGGTTCCGGCGGTTGCGTAATACAGGAAATCCCTCCGGGTGCCTGCGTGATCATCTGCTTGGGACACGGGTTTACTCCACTTCTCGGCCAAAACGGGCCATCAGACATAGAGGCGGCGCGAATGCGCCACCTGACTTCAAGCGGTATCTAACGGGCCAAAGCGAGTCCGTCCAGATGGCAATGCCGCGCAAAGGGTCGCAGTTTGCCGAAGAAACCGGAAAAATGGCCGTTTGAACAAAAAATTAACCCGCTGGCGGGACAGTTGCCTGCATCGACGGGCGCGAATCAAAAGTCTGGAACCACGCGGCCAATGCATCATTGCCCTTGCGCCAACCACGCGCGTCCAAACGGAAATCCAGATAACCCAGCGCAGAACCCACCGCGATCTGGCCGATATTCATCGGAGCAGACAGCTGGCTCATCCAACGTGTGTTCAATGCAGCACAGGCGCGTTCAATTTTGCCCCATTGCCCCTCGATCCAGGCATCCATACGGATCTCTTCGGGGCGCAGACGCGATTCATAGACCATCAACAGGGCCGCATCGAGAATCCCGTCCGCCGTGGCTTCGAGCGTCAACAGATCCCAGCGTGCCGCGCCGCTGCCATAAAGACCAGCCTTGGCGCGATCATCCAGATAGGCGCAAATCACCCGGCTGTCATAGATCGACGGGCCATCGGCCCGTTCCAGTGCAGGCACCTTGCCCAGCGGGTTTTGTGGCAACAATCCAACAGCCGGCGCCAGAGGCGTCCCGTGCTGTTCTTCCAGCGTGACATCATCAAGCTGGCCGGTTTCATGAAGCAAAACCATGATTTTGCGGACATAGGGGGAAGTCGGCGAGTAGGCGAGTTTCATGCAGGTCTCCTGATAAGATCGACCAAGTATTGCGCCGCAATGCCATGGGCGCAATCACTGCATTGTACCAAATCAACCCTTGGGTACACCGCGCATCATGGCGGCGATCACATGCGCTTCCGATCCAAAACCGAAGGCTTCAATCTGGCCCGCGGCGGCATCGCGCACCGCATCAGGCTTGTTCTGGCCCAGCTTCCACGTCCCATCGACACCCGACACCCTGATCCGGCAAGGCACAATCATGCGCATCATCTTGTCCAGCGCATCCGGTGTCATCTTGCCGGTTTTCCATGGCGGCTTGGGCAGAAGCCGATCCTCATAGAAGGCCGATTGCCGGTCGAGCAGAGCCAGCAATTCCTCTTGTGGTCGCCGCTCAAGAACACCCGTCAGATGCACCGCGACATAATTCCACGTCGGAACCTGATCTGCGACTTCGTACCAATCAGGAGAGACATAAGTATCGCCACCGGACACCGCCAAAGTCACAGGTATCGGTTCTTTCAAGGCACGGACAATCGGATTGGACCGCACCAGATGCAAATCAGCGACAGCGCCATCTTCGGACAGCAGGAAAGGAATATGGCTCAGCATCGGCGCATCCGTACCCTGCACGGCCAAGACCCCAAAGCCACGTTCGCGGGCAAACGCAACGTTCCGTGCATCGTCGGCATCGTGAAATATCGGATTGGGATGCATGGCGCGTTCCTTTGCAAATCACTCATTTTCGCTCTTGCAGAGTTTTGCATGACATTGCAACGTGGCGCTATTCTCAGGGCGGGGTGAAATTCCCCACCGGCGGTATGCAGGGCAAGACCTTGCGAGCCCGCGAGCGCAATTCCCGTAAGGAATTGGTCAGCAGATCTGGTGAGATGCCAGAGCCGACGGTCATAGTCCGGATGAAAGAGAATGCGGCATTTTCAGGGGTCTCGCCCCTGTCTGTGGTCGTGATCGCCTTGGGTGGACGTGTCTGAACCAAAGGAGATCATTATGACACAAGGCAATACAGCCCCCGCCCGCTTCGCATTTATCAAAGCTCAATGGCACGCAGATATCGTTGATCGCGCGCTTGAGGGGTTTTGCGAACTTATTCCCGCCGCGCAGGTCGATGTTGTCGATGTGCCCGGCGCATTTGAATTGCCACTGATGGCACAGACCCTTGCACGCACGGGGAACTACAGCGCCGTTGCCTGTGCCGCCTTTGTGGTCGATGGCGGCATCTACCGGCATGATTTTGTCGCCGCCGCCGTGGTCGATGGGTTGATGCGGGTAGGGCTGGATACCGGCGTACCTGTTCTGTCGGTGTCGTTGACCCCGCATCATTATCAGGAAACCGATCACCACAATGCGATCTACCGTGCGCATTTTGTTGAAAAAGGCCGCGAAGCCGCCCGCGCCGCCCTCAAGATCGCCGAGGTGGAAACAGCGCTGGCGGCCTGACCCGATGTTGCCCTAACAGCCGTCCCGGCGGTCTTCACATTGCCGGGGCACCGCCAAACCGTTTCCTTTAAAGGAAACGGACCGAAGTCTTTAAAGACTTCGCCACCGCGCAGCCAAACAGCACGACCTGACAGGTGCGCCTTTCAACCCAAATATGACCGCAGCGCCGGCGGCGGGTTATCCATCAACGCCGCCGCCGGTTGCGGAGCCTCGGCCCGGCCTTCGGCGACAAACACCACCTGATCGGCTATGCGCCGCACGTCTTCTGGGGCATGTGTCACCATGATCAGCGCCGCTTCGGTTTCGGCCACCAATTCAGCCACCAGATCCAACATCTCATTGCGCAGGGCCGGACCCAGAGCCGCGAAAGGTTCGTCCAGCAGGACAAGTGGCCGGGCCTGCACCAACACCCGCGCCAGTGCTGCACGGCTTTGTTGACCACCCGACAAGGCCGCTGGCCGCTTGCCGCTGTGCGTTTCAAGTCCCACCCGGCGCAGCGCATCCTGCACCTTGGCTTGCTCCGCGCCCGACAGCCGCAAATCAGGACGCAGGCCAAGGCCCACGTTCTGCTGCACGGTCAGATGCGGAAACAGATTGTTGTCCTGAAACAGCATCGTCATGGGCCGTTGGCCCGGATCATCCTGCGTAATATCCCGCCCCTGCCAAAGGATCCGGCCCGATTGCAACGGCACAAACCCACAAAGCGCGCTGAGCAAGGTTGATTTGCCTGCCCCCGACGGACCGATCACGGCATATCGCTGCGCCTGCTTCAGTTCCAGATCCGCAGCCAGGGAAAAATCACCCAACACAATTTCTGCCTGCTCAACTTTCAGCATGCCAGCGTCCTCCCCTGTCGCAAAGCCAAAATATTCCCAAGGCCAGTGCCAATAAGATCAAGGCCGCCCCCGCCGCCGCTTCCATTCGGTAGGCGCCCATCAACCGATACATCTGAAGCGGTAATGTTGCCCGTTCCTGATCAGCAAAAAGCGCAATCACACCCAGATCGCCCACCGACAATGCACCGGTCAATCCGGCCGCAAACCCCAATTGCGCCCGCAGACGTGGCAAGATCACCCATCGCCAAAGCGGCCAGCCTTGCAGGCCAAGCGAGACAGAGAGCCGGCCGAAATCTGCCAGGGTATCGCGCAGACGCGGGACCAAAATTCGCAACGCAAAGGGCAGCGCCATCAAGGCATTGACCAAAGCCGTGACCGGTAAGGCCAGATCTGACGGGTTCATCACAGGATTGATCAAAATGAACCAGCCCGTGCCGATCATCAAAGGGGACGCGGACAAGCCCAGCAAACCTATGGCCTCCACCCCGCCTCTTTGGCGGCTGGCGATCCAGCCCGCCATCGGCAGCGCCAAAAGGCACAGCGTCAGCACGCTGATCACCGCCACAAACACCGACAGCCCCGCCGCATGCCAGACCGCGACAGGCACCTTTGCAAGCCCCGCAACACCGCGCAGCACAACCGCCGCCAGCGGCAGCAACAAAAACAGCGCCGCCAAGGTGATCACCGCCCCGTCCCGCGCACGTTGCACGCCGCCCCGCGCATCCCAACGTTGCAGCGTCCGGTCCTGACCACCGCCCAATGAGATTGACGGAATGATCCACAGTGCCGCCAATGCAGCGCCCCCTGCCAATACCAGCTGCACCAAAGACAAAAGCGCCGCTCGCGATAAATCAAAATCAAACAAGAACGCCTGATAAATTGCCAGTTCAAGCGTTGTGGCCCTTGGACCACCACCAAGCGTCAGCGCGACGGCAAAACTGGTCAGGCAAATCACGAAAATCAACGCCGCCACCCCCGGCACAACTTGGCGCAGCAGGGGCCATTCGAGAGTCAGAAAAATCGCACGCGGCCCAAGGCGCAATTGGGCAGCAAGGCGAAACCGCTCTGCCGGGATGCTTTGCCAACCCTGCAGGATCAGCCGTGTCGCCAAGGGCAGGTTGAAGAATACATGGGCCAAAACCACGCCGTGTAGTCCGTAGATCGAGACCTCAGGCAGCCCCAATAGGCCAAGCAATTGGTTCATCCAGCCCGATCTGCCGAACACCGTCAACAGCCCGAGCACAGCCACAATCACGGGCAGAATGAACGGCGCACCCAGCAGCGTCACCAGCAAGGTCCGACCTGCAAACCGTCGCCGCGCCAATGCGCGGGCGACCGGAATGGCCAAGAGCGTTGAAATCATCGAAGACAAGACAGCCTGCCAAACGGTGAACCGCACAGCCGCCCAATCAGAGCGCAGAAAACCCGCGCCGGGCTCTGCCCGCGAGATCACCGCGAGCAAAGCAGCAAGCACCAGCGCTGCGACCAAAATCGCAGCACCGATACCCGCAGCATGTCTCATTGCGACAACGCGCCGAGCCATTCTTGCAATGCCGCATCACGTATGGCTGGCACCTCTTCGGCGGGGATCAACCGCGCGTTTTCAGGTTGCACAAGCGCCTCGAACCCTTTGGGCAAACCGCCACTGGGCATCACCGCCGGATACATCCAGTTGGTTGTTGGTAGAATGGATTGCGCCACGTCTGACACCATGAAGTTCAAGAACGCCTCGGCCAGCTCTGGCTGATCGCTGTTTGCCAGACGCCCGGCCACTTCGACCTGCATGTAGTGACCTTCGTCAAACACGGCGGCGGCTTTGCTTTCGTCCTCTTCTGCTATGATGTGATAGGCAGGCGAGGTCGTGTAGCTCAGCACCATGTCGGCTTCGCCCTCAAGGAACAGACCATACGCCTCGGACCAGCCTTTGGTCACGGTCACGACATTGTCGGCCAAGCCCTGCCAGATGGCTTCGGCCTCGTCACCGTAGGCATCCTTGACCCACATCATCAGCCCCAAACCGGGGGTCGAGGAACGCGGATCCTGAATGACGATTTTCACGTCACTTTCGCCCAGCGCCTTGAAATTTGTGGGCGGGGTCATGTCCGTGTTGTGCACAAAGGCAAAGTAGCCCCAGTCATAAGGCGCAAAAACCGCATCGTCCCAAGTGATCGGCAAGGCATAATCGGCGCTCACAGATGTTTCAGTGAACAATCCGGTGTCCTTCGCTGCGGCGATCAGGCCGGTATCAAGCCCAAGCACCACATCTGCGTCAGACCGCGCGCCTTCAAGCTTGAGCCGCGCCAAAAGCGCCGCGCCATCGCCCATTCCGACAAATTTCAGATCGCAAGCACAGTTTTCCTCAAACGCCTTTTCGATCTGCGGGCCCGGCCCCCAGTCAGAAACAAAACTGTCATAGGTATAGACTGTCAGCACTGGTGTTTCGGCAATCGCTGCCGAGGCCCCAAGCAAGCCCGCTGCAAGTGTAAGATACTTCATCGCATCCTCCTTTTGCGGCGAAAGGGAAAAAGGATGGATGATTGTCCAGACCTTCCCTCCGCCGGTGTTAACCGGTTCAGGTTCAACGGGTCCATGCAAACGCACATCTCAGCTCAATCGAGCCCCCCGAGGTATCGCCATCGTTAGGAGCATGTACAAAGGGATGCAAGCCAAAACCCCTTGAGACACAGCACCGCGCCCGTTAATGCAGAGCCAACAGGAGTGCATTTATGTCGATGAACAGCTTTGGCCATCTCTTCCGCGTGACCACTTGGGGCGAAAGCCACGGCCCGGCCTTGGGCGCAACCGTTGACGGATGCCCGCCCGGAGTTCCGGTCACAGCCGAGATGATCCAGCACTGGCTCGACAAACGCAAACCCGGCCAGAACAAGTTTACCACCCAGCGGCGCGAGGCCGATGAGGTCAAGATCCTGTCTGGTGTATTTGAAGGTGTAACCACCGGCACCCCGGTTCAGTTGATGATCGAAAATACCGATCAACGGTCCAAGGACTACGGCGATATCAAGGACAAGTTCCGCCCCGGACATGCAGACATCACCTATTTCCAGAAATACGGAATCCGCGATTATCGCGGCGGCGGGCGGTCCTCTGCGCGCGAAACGGCCTCCCGCGTGGCGGCGGGTGGATTGGCCCGCGAGGCCATCAAGGCGATGGCGCCGGATGTTCAGATCACCGGCTACATGGTGCAGATGGGTCCGCATCAGATTGACCGCACTGCCTTCGATTGGGACCAGATTGAGCAAAACCCGTTCTGGGTTCCAGATGCACAGGCCGCATCAGACTGGGCGACCTACCTTGATGGGTTGCGCAAATCCGGCTCCTCCGTCGGGGCAATCATCGAGGTGGTCGCGCGCGGCGTGCCTGCAGGCATAGGCGCACCGGTTTACGGCAAACTTGACACCGATCTGTCCGCCGCAATGATGAGCATCAATGCCGTCAAAGGTGTCGAAATTGGCGAGGGCATGTCAGCGGCGATGCTAACGGGAGAGGCCAACGCGGATGAGATTTACATGGGCAACGACGGACAGCCCCGATTCTCGTCAAACCACGCGGGTGGTATTCTGGGCGGGATCAGCACCGGACAGAACATCGTCGTGCGCTTTGCCGTCAAACCAACCTCCAGCATCCTGACCACCCGCAAAACCATCACCAAGAGTGGTGAGGAAACCGAGATCATCACCAAGGGCCGCCATGACCCCTGCGTGGGTATTCGCGCCGTTCCTGTGGGTGAGGCGATGATGGCCTGTGTGATCCTCGACCACCTGTTGCTGCACCGCGGACAGGTTGGGGAAAACCGCGGCATCATCGGCTGAGGGCGCGGAAAATTTCAAATTTTCCGGACCGGACTTTTCAAAAAAGTCCGCCACCCTACCCACACGCTTGCACTTTCCCGATCAGAGGCGCATGACTCCGCCATGCCCGCCAGTCTGACGCAAAACCGCCCCGGCCGTGCCATCGCGCTTAAACTTTGTGCGATCTTTCTGTTCATGGTCATGGCCGCGCTGATCAAGGCCGCATCGGGCCAAGTCCCTCCGGGGCAGGCTGTCTTTTTCCGCTCATTGTTTGCGATACCGATCATCGGCCTCTGGCTCTGGCAAAGCGGGCATTTGCACGATGGGCTCAAGGTCAACAACCTCTTTGGGCATATCTGGCGGGGTCTGTTTGGCACCACCGCCATGGGCCTGACCTTTGCCGGGCTTGCCTTGTTGCCCCTGCCTGAAGTCACCGCCATCGGCTATGCCACGCCGATGTTCACCGTCATATTCGCAGCGTTGTTTCTGGGTGAACGGGTGCGCCTTTTTCGCCTGTCGGCTGTGGCGCTTGGCCTGATTGGAGTGATGATCGTGATTGCCCCGCGCCTGTCTGTGGACGCCAACTTTAGCGCCGCCGCGACCTATGGCGCGTTGATGGTGTTGGCGGCGTCCATTCTGCGATCCTTGGTGCAAATTCACGTCCGCCGGCTTGTGCAAACCGACAGCACCTCGGCCATCGTCTTTTACTTTTCGCTGACGGCCACCTGCCTGTCCCTGCTGACCCTGCCGTTGGGCTGGCTCATTCAAACACCTGCCCTTACATGGACCGCGCCCGGCATAGAGGTGTTGGGCCTGATCATCTGTGCGGGTCTGATCGGCGGCGTCGCGCAGATCCTTGTCACATCCTCCTTCCGCTTTGGCAGCGCTTCGATGCTGGCCCCCTTTGACTATTCCTCGATGATCTTCGCCAGCCTCATTGGTTGGGTGGTGTTCAGCGAAGTGCCCACAGCAACAATTCTGCTTGGTGCCGGGCTTGTCATTGCCGGCGGCGTGCTGATTATCTGGCGCGAACGGCAATTGGGGGTGGACAGGAGCAAATCAAAGCCCAATGTCCCCCCACCAGGCACCCCCGGTTAAAGGAGAAAACCCCATGTCCGAGACAGCAGACCACAAAGAAAAAATGCAAAAGCGTCAGGCCGAGCAGCGCAAGAAAGTCGCAGAGCTTCAGGATCCTGAAAAGGGGCTGGTTCTGGTCCACACCGGCGCGGGCAAAGGCAAAACCTCCAGCGCCTTTGGCGTGGTGGTGCGGGCGCTTGGTTGGAAACAGCGGGTGGGCGTGGTGCAGTTCATCAAGGGCAAATGGAAGACCGGCGAACGGCTGTTCTTTGATCGTCTTGAAGAGGTCACATGGCACACTATGGGCGAAGGCTTTACCTGGGACACCCAAGACAAAGAGCGTGACATTGCCGCCGCACAGGCGGCCTTTGCCAAGGCCCGCGAAATGATGGAAAGCGGCGATTATGATCTGGTGGTCCTGGACGAGATCAACATCGCGATGCGCTATGAATACATCAGCGTCGAAGACGTGATCGCAGGTCTGGACGCCCGTGCCAAGGACACAGGCGTGATCCTCACGGGCCGCGATGCCAAGCCGGAACTTTGCGCCTATGCCGATCTGGTGACAGAGATGACCGAGGTCAAACACCCGTTCAAGGCAGGCATCAAAGCCCAGCGCGGTGTCGATTTCTGATGGCGACTGCCAAGCACGCCAAGGTCGCGCTGATCACTGGCGCGGCACGGGGGATCGGGCTGGCCACAGCGCATCTGATGGTCAAAGACGGCTGGAAAGTTGCGCTGCTGGATCGCGACGCTGACGCGTTAAAAGCCGCGGCGGCAGAGTTTGACGGCGCCGCGTTGGACTTGCTGTTCGACGTTTCCGACCCGCAAGCCGCGCCACAAGCGATCCGGGCTTGCATCGATCATTTCGGGCGGCTCGATGCCTTGGTCAACAATGCCGGCGTTGCGGATTTTGGTCCTATCGAAGAAACCGACTTTGCCCGCTGGCGAAGGGTGATGGAAACCAATCTGGACGGCGTGTTTCTGATGACGCAAGCCGCGACAGCGGCGCTCAAAGACAGTGCTGGTGCGATCGTCAATATCGCTTCAATCTCTGGCTTGCGGGCCTCGACGCTTCGGGTTGCCTACGGCACATCCAAGGCCGCTGTGATCCACCTGACCAAACAACAGGCCGCAGAACTCGGGGAATATGGGATTCGCGTAAATGCCGTTTGCCCCGGCCCCGTGCGCACAAAACTTGCCATGGCAGTCCACACACAGAACATTATCGAGGCCTACCATGATGCGATCCCACTGAACCGCTATGGGTCGGAGCAGGAAATTGGTGAGGTCATCGCGTTTTTGTGCAGTGAAAAGGCCAGCTATGTCACTGGCCAGATCATCGCATCAGATGGCGGGTTTGAAAGCACAGGCGTAGGCCTGCCTGCGCTTCGCAAATAATGTGGTGCGGGGGTCAGGCCCGCACCAGCTTTTCATAGCTTTCCGCGATGTCGCGGGTCAGGGCGCCGACCTCAAAGTTGAAATCACCGATCTGGCCCACTGGGGTCACTTCCGCCGCTGTGCCGGTCAGCCAGCATTGCTCAAACCCTTCAAGCTCTTCTGGCATGATGTGGCGCTCGTGTACGGTGATGCCTTTTTCCTTGAGCATGCCAACAACTGTCTGTCGCGTGATCCCGTTGAGAAAGCAATCCGGATCGGGCGTGTGTACTTCGCCATCTTTTACGAAAAAGATGTTCGCGCCCGTCGCCTCGGCCACGTAGCCGCGATAGTCGAACATCATCGCATCTGAACAACCCTTTGCCTCTGCTGCGTGTTTGGACATGGTGCAGATCATATAGAGGCCCGCCGCCTTGGCATGGCTTGGGATCGTCTCGGGGCTGGGGCGCTTCCATTTGGAGATATCCAATTTGGCGCCCTTCATCTTGGCATCCCCGTAATAGGCGCCCCATTCCCATGCGGCGATGGCCAGGCGCACAGGGTTACGAGCCGAGGCCACGCCCATGTCTTCGCCCGCGCCACGCCACGCGATAGCACGCACATAGGCATCAGACAGCCCGGATTTGGCCAGAACTTCGACCTTGGCCGACTCGATCTCGTCCACGGTCCATGGGATCTGGAAATCAATCATCTCGGCCGAGCGGCGCAACCGCTCTGAGTGTTCGCGACTCTTGAAGATCTTGCCGTTATAGGCCCGCTCTCCTTCAAACACCGAAGACGCATAATGCATCGCATGGGTCAGGATATGCACATTGGCGTCGCGCCAGTTGACCATTTCACCATCCAACCAGATGAAACCATCACGATCATCATATGCTCCAGCCATTTGCATTCCTCCAACTTAGCGGGATATTTTTCGAATATTGCGCAATAAATGGCCAATTTGGTCATTTAATTACGCAAAAGCTGCGATTCCCTAGCCTTTCGTCCTTGGAGTGTCAACAAGGCTGACGTAATGTCTGCACACCAACACATGAGGACATTATGGCAGACGGACGCGGCCCCGCAGGCAGCAGTGGCGAGAGCCTGCTTTTTCTGACGGATGAACAGCTGAGGCAGGCGATAGAGGCAATGTTCTTTGCCTATCGCGGCTTTACTGCGGACCCGGACCGTATCCTGGTCGACATGGCCTATGGCCGGGCCCATCACCGTGCCATCCACTTTATCAACCGGGCGCCGGGCACAACGGTGAACAACCTGTTGAATATCCTTGGCGTCACGAAACAGTCACTCAACCGTGTGTTGCGGACCCTGATCGCAGATGGTCTTGTCGAAAGCAGGGTGGGTCGCAACGACAAACGCGAACGCCACCTTTACCTGACGGATGCGGGCCGCGCCCTGGAACAGACCCTGTCTGATGCCCAACGCGCCCGGATGCGCACAGCGTTCCGCGATGCCGGTCCCGAAGCGGTGGCCGGATTTCGCACTGTATTGGAGGCGATGATGGATCCTGAAATGGGCGCAAGCTACACGCGGCTCAAGGAAAGCGGATCATGATGGACATGGACGCCCATCTGCTGATCGTGGATGACGATGAGCGCATTCGCACGCTGCTCCAGAAATTCTTGATGCGAAACGGGTTTTTGGTCACTGCGGCCCGTGATGCCGCCCATGCGCGGCGCATTCTGGCGGGGCTGGATTTTGACCTGATCGTTCTGGATGTGATGATGCCGGGCGAAGATGGCCTGTCGCTCACCCAATCGCTGCGCGAGACAATGCAGACACCGATCATGCTGCTGACCGCCAAAGGCGAGACTGGCAACCGGATCGAAGGGCTTGAGGCAGGCGCCGATGATTATCTGGCCAAACCCTTTGAGCCCAAGGAACTTCTGCTGAGGATCAACGCCATTTTGCGCCGTATGCCGGACACCAGCGCACAAGATGCCGCGCCCAAGGTGCTGTCGCTCGGGCCGATCCGCTATGATCTGGAACGCGGCGAGATGTGGCAAGGGGATGACCTCGTGCGACTGACCGCTACCGAAGTGCAATTGATGAAAATCTTTGCCGCGCAGCCCGGCGCGCCGCTCAGCCGTGCCAAACTGGTTGAGGAATTGGGCCGCGATCGCGGGCAGGCGCAGGAACGTGCGGTAGACGTACAGATCACCCGCTTGCGCCGCAAGATCGAGGATAATCCCAAACAGCCGCGCTATCTTCAAACGGTGCGCGGTGCGGGTTATATGCTGGCGCCGGATTGATAAAAAGTCCGGGTTTGGCCAGCGCCGCAAAGGGGGGCCAGCCCCCCTGACCCCCCGAAATATTTAAGGCCAAAAAGAAAGATGACCGGCGCATCTGGCAGGCCTTTCGCTTCACCGTTAATGTGGCCGGGAATTTGACAGAAAGGCACTGACATGTCCGAAACATCCGTGGATGAGATGAACTTTGAAACTGCGATGGCGGAGCTGGAAAAGGTTCTCGGCCAGCTGGAGCGGGGCGATGTGGCACTGGACGAATCGATTGCGCTTTATGAGAGGGGTGCCGCGTTGAAGGCGCGGTGCGAGGCCAAGCTGAAGGAAGCCGAAGAAAAGGTCGCGGCGATCACTTTGGACGGCGATGGCAATCCTGTGGGGGCCAAGCCTGTTGAAGGTCTCTGAGATAGACGGATCAACCGCGCGGTTGCCTTTCGCGCAGGCGCTTGGCGCGGCGCAGGATGTGGCCGCGCATTGGATTGGCGCAACCCTTGCCAAGAACAGCAGCGAGATCGCGCAAGCCATGGGATATGCCACCCGCGGCGGCAAGGGATTGCGCGCGTTTTTGGTGTTGGAAAGCGCCCGGATCTGCGGATGCAGCGCGGCGCAGGCCGGACCGGCGGCGGGCGCGATTGAGGCGCTGCATGCCTATTCTCTGATCCATGATGATCTGCCTTGCATGGATGATGACGACCTGCGCCGCGGCCAGCCGACAGTGCATCGCAAATGGGATGAGGCCACGGCGGTATTGGCGGGCGACGCCTTGCATTCATTGGCGTTTGAATTGCTTGGTGATGTGGTGTGCGATCCGGCACAGAAGATGGATCTGGCCGTTAGCCTTGCAAGAGCGGCGGGCGTGGCTGGCATGGTCGGCGGACAGGCGATGGACATCGCGGCAGAAACCGCTGCGCTGCCTTTGACATTGGACGAGATAACTGCGCTTCAGGCCGGCAAGACCGGCGCGTTGATCATATGGTCCGCGATGGCCGGGCCGCGCATGACCGGCACGGATGGCACCGCGTTCAAATCCTATGCTGATGCCCTTGGGCTGGCCTTCCAGATTGCGGATGACATTCTGGATGTCGAAGGCGACGCGGCCGTGGTTGGCAAAGCCACGGGCAAGGACGCGGGCGCGGGCAAGGCCACCTTCGTGTCGCTGCTGGGGCTGGATGGGGCCAAAAGCCGCGCCTCTGACCTGGTGCAATCTGCCTGTGATGCCCTATCTTCCTATGGAGAGGATGCCGAAACCTTGCGAGAGGCCGCTCGCTTCGTTATTGCCCGCGAGAAATAAATCACCCGGAGGGGGGTTCAAATGACCGACCGACCTGTCACCCCGCTGCTGGACCGCGCCAAGCGGCCCGCCGACCTCAAACAATTCAGCGATTCTGAACTGACCACGCTGGCCAGGGAACTGCGTCAGGAAACCATTTCTGCCGTTTCAGTAACCGGTGGGCATTTGGGGGCAGGTCTGGGTGTTGTTGAACTCACCGTCGCCCTGCATGCGGTCTTTGACACGCCACGCGACAAGATAATCTGGGACGTCGGGCATCAGTGTTATCCGCATAAAATCCTGACCGAGCGACGAGACCGCATTCGCACCCTGCGTCAGAAGGATGGGCTTAGCGGGTTCACCAAACGCAGTGAAAGCCCCTATGATCCTTTCGGCGCGGCCCACAGCTCAACCTCGATCAGCGCGGCACTTGGCTTTGCCGTGGCGCGGGATCTGGGCGGAAACATCCCCGAAGGGCTGGGCGATGCGATTGCAGTGATTGGCGATGGGTCGATCTCGGCCGGAATGGCCTATGAGGCGATGAATAACGCGGGCCATCTGGGCAAGCGGATGATCGTCATCCTCAATGACAACGAGATGTCGATTGCGCCACCCGTTGGCGCAATGTCCAGCTATCTCAGCCGTCTTTATGCCGAAGAGCCTTTTCAGGATTTCAAAGCCGCCGCCAAAGGTGCAGTGAGCCTGTTGCCTGAGCCCTTCCGCGAAGGGGCAAAACGGGCCAAGGACATCCTCAAGGGGATGGCCGTTGGCGGCACCTTGTTTGAACAACTTGGTTTCTCGTACGTCGGGCCGATTGATGGACACGACATGAACCAACTGCTGCCCGTGCTGCGTACGGTCAAGGAACGCGCCACCGGGCCGATCCTGATCCATGTGCTGACCAAAAAGGGCAAGGGATACGCCCCCGCGGAGAAGGCCCGAGACAAGGGCCATGGTGTTGCCAAGTTCAATGTGGTCACGGGCGAGCAGAAAAAAGCGCCCTCCAACGCGCCAAGCTACACCTCGGTCTTTGCGCAAAGCTTGCTGCAAGAAGCGGCGGAAGACGACAAGATTTGCGCCGTGACCGCCGCCATGCCCGACGGCACCGGATTGAACCTCTTTGCAGAACGCTATCCCTCGCGGTGCTTCGATGTAGCGATTGCCGAACAGCATGGCGTGACCTTCTGTGCCGCGCTGGCCGCAGGCGGAATGAAACCCTTTTGCACGATGTATTCGACCTTCCTTCAGCGCGGGTATGATCAGGTGGTGCATGACGTGGCGATCCAGCGTTTGCCGGTCCGTTTCGCAATTGACCGCGCCGGACTGGTGGGCGCGGATGGCGCGACCCATGCAGGCGCTTTCGATATCGCCTATCTGGCCAACCTGCCGGGGTTTGTGGTCATGGCCGCTGCCGACGAGGCGGAACTGAAACATATGGTCGCCACCGCAGCGGCTCACGACGACGGACCCATCGCCTTTCGTTTTCCCCGTGGCGAAGGGCGCGGCGTTGATATGCCGGAGCGTGGCACGCCGATTGAAATCGGCAAGGGCCGGATGATCACCCAAGGGTCCAAAGTGGCGCTGTTGTCCTTCGGCACGCGGCTGGAAGAAGTCGAAAAAGCCGCCGAAGCCTTGGAAGCAAAAGGCATCACGCCGACGATTGCCGATGCCCGTTTTGCCAAACCGCTGGACCGCGATTTGATCCTGTCATTGGCCGCGGATCACGAGGCACTGATCACCATCGAAGAGGGCGCTGTTGGCGGCTTTGGCAGCCATGTAGCGCAGCTGCTTGCAGATGAGGGTGTGTTTGACGAGGGGCTGAAGTACCGCTCCATGGTCTTGCCGGACACGTTTATTGATCAAGCCAGCCCGGCAGACATGTATGCCGTGGCCGGAATGAACGCCGAACATATCGAAGCGAAAGTTCTGGACGTTCTGGGCATTGCCAGCCTTGGGGCGCAGCGGGCCTAGGGCTTTTTCTGCTGCTCCAAAAGCTGTGCCAATTGCCCCTCAATCACCAGCAAACGCGCGGTGACGTCATCGCGGTAGGCCCCGGTTTCGGCGTCCGCTTCTTCGTGGTGGGCGTCTTGCATGGAATTCACGATCAGACCCACCAAGAGGTTCACCACGGCAAAAGTGGTGACCATGATGAAGGGAATGAAGAACATCCAAGCGAGTGGGTACACCTCCATCACCGGACGCACGATGCCCATTGACCAGCTTTCAAGTGTCATGATCTGGAACAGGGAATAGGCCGACAGGCCCAGCGTGCCAAACCAGTCAGGAAAGCTTGCCGCAAAAAGCTTGGTCGAGATCACCGATCCGATGTAAAAAATCAGCGCCATCAGGGAAAAGACCGAGGCCATGCCGGGCAAGGCGGTGATGAACCCTTCGACAACGCGGCGCAGACGCGGCGCAGCGGAAACCAGTCGCAGCACCCGCAGGATGCGCAATGCCCGCAACGCCGAGAAACCCTGAGCCGCAGGCACCAAAGACACGCCAACAATGACAAAATCAAAGATGTTCCATCCGTCGCGGAAAAACCGAAGCCGGTAGGCGAACAATTTGGCCAGCAACTCCAGCACAAAAATAGCAAGACACAGCCTGTCCAACGTCAGGATCAAATCACCGGCGACATCCATCGCGGTCCTGGAGGTCTCAAGGCCAAGCAGCACGGCATTGAAAACAATCACCGACATAATTGCGGTGCCAAATTTTTTCGTCGCCAAAAACGCCTGAAGTCGTTGCTGTACCGTCATATTCCTGCCTATGCCACTTTTGCCCCTATATGGCGTTGGCCGGGTGCCTGAACAAGCCCGCACGGATCAAAGCAATGAGACCCCTGCAAATATGCTGAGCGCAACAGCGCAATACCCCAACAGCACGTAGACCCCGTCATGTGTTAAAAGACCAAAGACCAGCAACGCGACGGTAGCCGCCCCGATCGAGGTGACCAAAGGCAGGATTTCCAACAAGGGCCAAGCCAGTGGGAGTGCGGCGCAAATGGCCAGGGTGATCCAACGCATCACACCTCTGGTCAGAAATTGCAGCCGCATCTGCGAATGTCGGTCCAGAAACGCGCAGGGTTTTCGCATCCAACGCACCGCCTGAAGCAATCGCTCGGATCGAAAACGCTGACGCAACAGGATTTCCGGCAACCAAATACGTTTGCGCCCGGACAATGCCTGCACGGCCATCGTGACAATGATCATCGCCGCGAGGCTTGGCATCCCCGGAATTCCAGAAAGTGGCGATACCATCAGCAGCGCTATAAGCAAAATAAAGGGTGTGATCGCCCGGTTGCCAAACTGGCGTAGCAGATCGCGAAAGGACACTTTGCGATCCTGCCCCGCCTCTTCCAAACCATCGAGCATTTCTGTCAGTCTATGGTCTGTATCAGGCGCGGGCATGTGATCAACTTGAGGTTTCCCGTTTCAAAAGGTCGGTCAGACCACTTCGATAATCGGGGTATTGCGGTTGCCAACCCAACGCCTCTTTGATCCGATTGTTCCTGACCTTCTTGCTTTCTGCATAAAAGCTGCGGGCCATCGGGGTCATCTCAGCGGTTTCAAAATCCATCGATGGCGGCAATGGCACATCCAAAAGGGTGGCCGCATATCCGATAACATCTTGCGGCGGCGCGGGGTCATCATCGCACAGATTGTAGATCGCGCCGGGCTGCGGGGTGGCGATTGACAACTCAAGCGCCAGAGCAATGTCTTCCACATGAATTCGTGAGAACACCTGCCCCTTTTTGATGATCCGCCGTGCGGTGCCCTTGCGCACCTTTGCAAAGGGGCCGCGGCCGGGGCCATAGATCCCGGCAAGACGGAAGATGTGCAGCGGCAAATCAGGGATTTCCTGCCACGCCGTCTCGGCGCTGACACGGGCCAATCCACGCTTTGTGGCGGGGGTCAAAGGCGTATCCTCATCTACCCAATCACCGCCGTGATCTCCGTAAACACCGGTTGTCGAAAGATACCCCGCCCAACGCAGATGCGGCGCTGCTGCGGCGATCTCATCGCGCAAAACGCCAAGCACCGGATCGCCGTCTGGGCCTGGCCCTGCAGAGATGAGAATATGCGGCACCTGCGAAAAAAGCGGCGCGATATCCGTGCCGGGCCATAGCAGAGGTTCAACACCGGTCGCCGCAATGTCATCCAGTTTGTCCGCGCTGCGCGTTGTTCCGATGATCCGCCAGCCCTGCGGGATCAGCCGCTCGGCCAACGCGCGGGCGCTGTATCCGTGTCCCAAAGAAAGAAGCGTTTTGTCCATCTGCAATACCTGCCCCTTTGCGCCCCGCGCAGCAAGAGGGCAATGGTCATCTAAATCTGCCTGAGATCAGTACTGACACCGTGCGCCAAAGCAATTTTATGTCCAGGCAAAGGCTTTGATTGCGCTGATAGATCAAATCCAGCTTTGCCTTGCGCGGTACAAAAACCCGCGCATACACCGCATCTGTTTCGGACGCGGTGTAACAGTGTTGCAGGCGGTGCTCCTCCACACCGTGACAAATGATGCTGGCCAGCCCCGTCACACCCGGACGGTTTTGCAGAACATCCGCGTAAAGATCCGGAAAACGCTCAACATAAGCTCGCAATGGCGGGCGCGGCCCGACAAAGCTCATGTCACCGCGCAGGATGTTCCACAATTGCGGCAGCTCATCCAACCGAAACCGTCGCAACCAACGGCCGCTTGGGGTCATTCGGTTGGCCTTGTCGCCGCCGGTCACCCCCTGATCATGGATATCCTCTTTCATGCTCCGCAATTTCCAGAGCCTAAAGGCACGGTGCGGAGTTTTCATCCGTTCCGAGACAAAGAAAACCGGCCTGCCCTCGGCCGCCAAAAGCCACAGCAGCAAGACCACCATTGGGGCAATCAAAAGCGTGATCAACACCAGCGCCATCACCAGGTCAAACATGCGCTTGGACAGGGTCATCAAATGGCTCGGGCCTGCGGTTTTTCCCAACCGCGCCATTCCGCAACCAGATCATCAGGGCTCGCGCGTGGCACCCGAGCCCCCAGGACCTGACCAAGCACATCCACGTTCAGCGTTACATCAGGGATCACACCATCTCCTGCGTCTCGATAGGTCCATGACAACCCCGCAGCATTCAAGAGCGTGCCTGCCTCTATCGCCCCGCGCAGCGCAACGTTCAAAACCGGCGGCACGTGTGGCATGAGGGTGAGCCGATAGATTATCGCAGCCAGATCGGCCCCCCCGATGTAACTGCGGCGCGGGGTTGTGCCGTCGGGCAATTGATCAAGCTGCATCGCAGGGTGCCAACCGCCAAGGATTGCATCAGCGCCAGCCACATTGCCGATCCGCAGCGACGTGACAGGCTGATCCAAAGCGATGCCGATGGCATGGGCTTCTTCCTCCATTCGCAGTTTTGAACGTCCATAGGCACTGATCGGGCAAGGCCGGGTGGTTTCGCCCAAGGCACCGGCCTGTTTGCCATAAATCGCGGCGGAGGATGCCAAAAACACCCGTGGGCATCCGGCGGCCTTTGCGGCCTGAACCGCGGCGCAGGCAAGATCGCTGTTCACTCCGAAATCGACAGGAGCTGTTGCCAGGCCATTAGGCACAACCCCAGCCAGACAAACCACCGCCCTTTTGCCCCGCGCCGCCACAATAAGAGCATTTCGATCCCTCAGAGGATCAAACCGTAAGTCCCCCATGCCAATTTGCCGGCTTTGGCCAATCAAACCATGACCGGCCGGCCAATACTGGCAACACATACGGCCCAACCGGCCGCCCGCGCCGAGCAGCAGAACCGGCCCATGTCTATCTGTGATCGTGGCACCGCCTGAACCTATCATCGCTTCAGGCTATCGGCGGAATGGTTAATAGATGATTGATATCTGAACCGTCAGAGTGCGATCCGCTTGTCCTTGGGCACAAGCGCGTTGATCTGCGCAATATGTTCGGGAAGGCATTTGGTCAGGAAATCATATTGCGCAACCGCATGCGCCCGTGCCGCGCCGCCCAGACGGGCAAAGTCATCGGGCCGCGCCAGCACATCCACCACTTGCGCGGCCAGCGCATCATGGTCAAAGAAATCAACCAGCATCCCGGTTTCGCCATGGGTCACAGCCTCGCGCACGGAAGGAACATCAGAAGCCACGATCTTTGCCCCCATCGACATCGCCTCAAGCAAGGACCACGACAAAACAAAAGGCATCGACAGATAGATGTGGCAACTGCTGATCTGGATCAGCTTGCAAAAATGGTCATAGGGCACCTGCCCCAGAAAATGCAGGCGCTCCCAATTGAGATCTTTGCCAACTTCGGCCTCCATCTCTGCACGCAATCCGCCCGGCGTCTTGGCCTTACCGCCGTAGGACACATCATTACCGCCCACGATCAGGATACGCGCATTGGGCCGTTCGCGTTGAATGCGCGGCAATGCCCGCATCAATGTGTGAAACCCGCGCGTGCGTTCCAGATTGCGCGCGACATAGGTTACCACCTCATCTTGCGCCGTCAGGGGCTTGTCCAATCGTCCCAGTCCAACCTCTGCTGTTGGGTCAGGCTGCAGCAAATCCGTGCGAATGCCATCATGGCAAACATAGAATTTCTCGTGAAACCGTTTGGGAAACCGATCCTTTTGCCAAACCGTCGGACATTGGCCCAAATCAACTGTTTCGATATTGGCCAGAGGCACGGCGTTGCGGGCCTGCATCAAGAATGGTGCATGATCCGTTGGCGGCTCTGCTGGATCAAAGCCAACGGTCCCACCCGTCATGTTGTAGTAATATTCGAAGAATCCGATGATTGGCACATCTGGCCAGATCTGCTTGAAAAACGTCAGTTCCCCCCAACCGACATGCCCGATGACGATGTCAGGTTTGAACCCTTCCTCCTGCTCCAGCTTTCGCGCCGCCGTCGCCGCGCCAAAACCTGCACCGGTCGCCGCTTCCCACACCTTTGACAGGCCATAGGCATCTTTGGCTGGGGTCCGGTGCGGCTTGTAAATGCGGGTCTCGACACCGGGAAAAGATGGCGCATTTCGACGTTGGGTCAAAAAATAGATCCGATGCCCGCCCTGCGCTGCCAACCATTGCACAAGCTCGCGATATTGGCCCGGCATGTTCTGATGGACAAATAGGACATTCATATCAAAGACCTGCGTTTGAGGGTGTTGTGCGCAGATAACCAAAGCGCGTTCACCTTGGCAACGCAACCGGACGTTTAACGCCACCTCTTTTTTGCGCTCTTTATCACGGAACGAGGCCGGACGCCTTTGAAATCACAACAAACGCGGCCCGCTCACTTGGTGTACATCTGCTTTTTGAAGGCTCTTGTCCGTTTCGTCGCGGCTGCACTGCCATCGTGGAAAGACCCAAACCATTTGTCCCAAGGCATCTCTACTGTGCCGTAGTTGCATTCAAAATACCGATGATGCAGCTGATGAAAGAAATCACCCATCTTTGCCTTCTCCTGATTCCGGACCACCAGTTGATCAAAGCCGGAGTGTGAGAACACCGGATGCACCGATTGCACATAGCCATGAAACAGGACGTGGATCGGGTGACTGGGCACGATCAGATGAATCGCAAAATTCGTGTAAAACAGCAGGTGCTCAAGTGGGTGCATTGAAATGCCGGACCACGGTCCAACATTGACATTCCGATGATGCAAGGCATGGGCATGCTTATATATCGCAGGCACATGCAACAGTCGATGAACCCAGTAAAAATGAAACGATGACCAGATCACCAGAAACGGGAACAGCAACAAAAACAAAACCGGATTGTCCGGGAACATCATCGCGGGCGCATGGCCGTTCGCCATCATCCAGAACACACCCCATTGGGCCGCCGTCCAAAGGGTGACACCACTGATCAAGGTCCAGAACATATTGTCCCAAACCTGATTGCCAAAGGTATAGGTGCCATTGCCACGGGCCAGATCACGTGCATCGTATTTGGTCTGGTTTCCCTGTTTTCGCCAATGGTAGAGCCACATATGCAGCCCGCCCGCACAGATAACCTGCGGCAGCAGATTGGCCAGCCACACCCGCACCATCCAACCGGGCTGAAAACTCTGCATCGTGTCTAACGCGGGCAGTAGCGTGAAATAGACGGCGACGGAAAACGCTGCGGTGATCGTGATGGTTGAAATGGTCAACCAATAGGCGGCATACCACCGCAACACGGCCATGGGCTGCGGTGGCCAATCAAAAAGCGGGTTGTTTCGAACCGGCCCAGGATGATGGTGCCAGCGGTCCGCCTCTGCACCGATATCCGATTCAGTGGTCATAATCGGACCCTTCACCGTCCAATATCGCTTTGAGTTCTGCCAGATGCCGCGCGTCTTGCTCGGGGTAATTCTCCAGCTCCCGCGCGGTCTTTTCGGCGATCTCGTCAGAAATGCGCCGCAGCGGCAAGCCGGTTTGCAGAGCCTTGATGTAGGTTTCTGCCGCCCGTTCGAAATAATAGAGCCTATTAAAGGTATCCGCGACTGTATCCCCGATCACCATTACCCCATGAGAGCCCATGACCATGACCTTTTGCTTGGGGTCCGTCAGCAGTTCCGCACAGCGCGCGCCCTCATCCTCAAAGGCCAGACCGCCGTAGTTTTCATCAATCACAACACGGTTAAAGAAAGTACAACAATTCTGATCAATCGGAGGCAGGCGACTGTCTTGCAGACAGGCAAGAACGGTCGCGTAGATCGAATGCACGTGCATCACACAACGGGCATGCGCACAGGCGCGATGCACCCCGCCATGAAGACCCCAGGCCGTAGGATCAGGCGCATTAGGGCCTGATAATGTCTCTGGATCGTTGGCATCAACCATCAACAGATCACTGGCGCGGATACGGGAAAAATGAACTTGATTTGGGTTCATCAGGAACTGCGTACCGTCGTCATTCACCGCAAGTGAAAAATGGTTGGCGACCCCCTCATGCATGTCAAGGCGCGCGGTCCAGCGGAATGCCGCAGCAAGATCCACCCGTTCTTGCCAGTGGTCCATGTTTTGCCGAATTTTTGTCACGCTCATGTTTTGTCCCTTCGTTTGTTTCACTCTGCCGGAAAGCCCGAAAAAGAACCTCTCAAAAAACGACATTCAGAGTGGTCGACTGGCAACCCAGGCGTATCCGTTCTCACACAGGATATAGGCTTCGCGCAGGCCGTGTGGTTTGTCTGTCGGCTCTTGTAAGACGGTGCCGCCTGCCGCTTCGGCTTTGGCACAAGCTGTTTCCGGGTCTGTGTCATACAACCGGATCTCGATCCCGCCTCCACGTGGAGGGTTTTCGGGCAGAAGACCAAGCAGCGGATTGGAATGATAGGTGCCATCACTGTGCAGTTGGAAGACCTGATCGCCGTACTTTACGATCGCAAAATCTGCGGTCGGCTGAAACGCCTTCATGCCAAAAACAGTGTCTAAAAAGGCGATTTGCGCCGAAACATCCCGCACCAAAAGGTTCAATCCGATACCCCGCAAACTGGCACCAAACTCCTCGGCTGAGACCTTGTCGAAATCCATCTGTTCTTTCCTCGGTTGAACCCGCTCAAACCGTGTGTCACCTTGGGCCATGACGCAAGAAATTTTTCCCTCATGGCCCGATGTCGCCCCTCAACTGGTCAACGTGGCTGCCGGGCGCAGCCCTGCTGATACGATCATCACCGGCGGCCAATGGGTCAATGTACACACCCGTGAAATCCTGCATGATCACGATATCGCCATTGTCGCCGGTCGTATTGCCTTTGTAGGGCCAGACGCCAGCCATTGCCGTGGTCCAAGCACGCAGATTATCGACGCCAAAGGCCGCTATATGATCCCCGGTCTGTGCGACGCGCATATGCACATCGAAAGCGGGATGCTGACACCGGCAGAATTTGCCCGCGCCGTGATCCCCCATGGCACAACATCCATGTTCACCGATCCCCATGAGATCGCCAATGTTCTGGGTCTTGAGGGCGTGCGCATGATGCATGACGAGGCCCTGATGCAGCCCGTGAACATTTTTACCCAAATGCCATCCTGCGCCCCGTCCGCGCCCGGAATGGAGACGACAGGCTTTGAGATCAGCGCAGAAGATGTGGCCGAGGCCATGCAATGGCCTGGTATCATTGGTCTCGGCGAAATGATGAACTTTCCCGGTGTCAGCAACGCCGACCCACAAATGCTGGCCGAAATTGCCGCAACCCAGCGGGCAGGCAAAACGGTAGGCGGGCATTATGCGTCGCCCGACCTTGGGCCCGCTTTTGCAGCCTATGTCGCAGGCGGGCCGGCGGACGACCACGAAGGCACCTGTGAGGCCGACGCAATTGCCCGGATGCGGCAGGGGATGCGGTCGATGATCCGTCTGGGTTCTGCATGGTATGATGTCGAAACCCAGATCACCGCGATCACGGAAAAGGGGCTCGATCCGCGCAATATGATCCTGTGCACCGACGACAGCCATTCGGGCACATTGGTCAACGACGGGCATATGAACCGGGTCGTGCGACACGCCATCGATTGCGGCTGTGATCCGGTTGTTGCCTTGCAAATGGCCACGATCAACACCGCCACGCATTTCGGGTTGGAACGCGATATCGGGTCGTTGACCCCCGGCCGCCGTGCGGACGTTGTGCTGACTTCAGACCTCAAAACCCTCCACATAGAGACTGTTATTGCCCGCGGACAGATCGTAGCCGAGGCAGGCGAATGCCTGGTGGACTGTCCACATTACGATTGGCCCGAAGCGGCCCGGAAAACCGTGAACATGGCCAGGGATCTGACCCGTGCAGATTTCCGTATTGATGCGCCCAAAGGGGCAAACGCCGTAACCGCAAATGTCATCGGAGTGGTGGAAAACCAAGCACCCACACGGGCCTTGAAATTCGAACTGCCGGTAACCGATGGACAGGTCCAAAGCACCGGAGAGGTTTGCCAGATCGCATTGGTGGAACGCCACCGCGCAACAGGCGGGGTGGTCAACGCCTTTGTGTCCGGCTTTGGCTATGACGGCAACATGGCGATGGCCTCGACCGTGGCGCATGACAGCCATCATATGATTGTTGTCGGCACGGACCCTGAACAGATGGCGTTGGCGGCAAACCGGCTGCGCGAAGTCGGCGGCGGCATTACCATTTTCCGTGATGGAGCAGAACTTGCGTTGGTTGAGCTGCCGATCGCAGGTCTTATGTCTGACAGCCCCGCAACCGAAGTCGCCGCCAAGGCCGAGCAGATGATGCAGGCCATGCGCGACTGTGGCTGTACCCTGAACAACGCCTATATGCAGCATTCCCTGCTTGCGTTGGTTGTCATCCCCGAGTTGCGGATCTCTGACCTTGGGTTGGTCGATGTCCGGTCCTTTGAATTTATCCCCGTGTTAGAGCCTCATTCATGACCAAAATCCTGACCCCGAATGCCCGTCCTTCGGAAGAATTCACCGATGCCACTGCCGCCGTTGACCGGTTGACGGAGCTGTATATGGAAGCAACCGGTTTCCTGCGCGATCAGTTCAACGCAGCGATGCAGGACACGCCGCAAGAGGTTCGGATCCGTGCCTTTTATCCAGAAGTCCGGTTTCGCACCTCAAGCTATGCCCGTGTTGATACGCGGCTGGCCTTTGGGCATGTCTCGTCGCCAGGCACATTTGCGGCCACCATCACCCGGCCAGACCTGTTTCGCAATTACCTGATCCAACAGATCGGCCTACTGCTTGAGAACCACGGGCAGCCGGTGATCATTGGTCCATCTGACACGCCGATCCCCGTGCATTTTGCCGTGACCGGCGAAAGCGCCATGGAGATCCCGCAGGACGGGGCGGCCGAATTCACCCTGCGCGATGTCTTTGATGTGCCGGACCTGAGCACCACAAACGATGACATCGTGAATGGCACCTATGTACCGCAAGACGACGTGCGCCCACTTGCCCCCTTCACGGCACAGCGGGTGGATTATTCCCTGGCTCGTCTGGCGCATTACACAGCGACGGACCCGGAACATTTCCAGTGTCACGTCCTGTTCACCAACTACCAATTCTACGTCACAGAGTTCGAAGAATATGCGCGGGCGCAATTGAACGATCCTGACAGCGGCTACACCTCTTTTGTCTCGACCGGAAATGTCGAAATCACCGCGGGCGACACGCCATTGGGCGAGACACAAAAAACCCCGCAAATGCCCACCTACCACCTCAAGCGGAAAGACGGCTCGGGGATTACACTGGTTAACATCGGTGTCGGCCCATCCAACGCCAAGACGGCCACAGACCATATCGCCGTGTTGCGCCCTCATGCATGGCTGATGGTTGGTCACTGTGCGGGTCTGCGTAACAGTCAGGCCTTGGGTGATTTTGTATTGGCCCATGCTTATCTGCGCGAAGATCACGTGCTGGATGACGATTTGCCAGTCTGGACCCCTATCCCAGCGTTGGCCGAAATCCAGATCGCGCTGGAACGCGCCGTGGCGCAAGTGACCCAGCTCGAAGGGTATGAACTCAAGCGTGTGATGCGTACAGGCACCGTCGCGACCATCGACAACCGCAATTGGGAATTGCGCGATCAATCCGGCCCGGTGCAACGGCTCAGCCAATCGCGGTCCATCGCCCTCGATATGGAAAGCGCGACCATCGCCGCCAACGGCTACCGTTTCCGGGTGCCTTACGGGACATTGCTATGTGTGTCCGACAAGCCGCTGCACGGGGAGTTGAAACTGCCCGGCATGGCATCGGATTTCTATAAAACACAGGTCGCACGGCATTTGATGATCGGAATTCGGGCAATGGAATTGCTGCGTTCGACCCCGCTTGAGCGCATTCACAGCCGGAAATTGCGCTCGTTTGACGAAACCGCCTTCCTTTAAAGGCCAAAAACAGCAGAAAATCGCATGTTTTGCGGTTTTTCGCGCCACTATTCGTTGTGTTATCCTACAACATACCGTTACATTCCGCTCACAGGGCCCTAAATTCGGGCGGTCTAAGGAGATAAAAAGATGGCAACCAAACCTATGACAAAGACTCAGCTCGTCGCCGCATTGGCAGATGAAATGGGCACAGACAAAAAATCTGCAGGCGCAGCGCTGGACGCGGTTTGCAACCTGATCACACGCGAAGTGTCCGGTGGCGGCGCAGTGACCCTGCCCGGTGTTGGCAAGATCTACTGCCGCGAGCGCCCAGAGCGCATGGTCCGCAACCCTGCGACCGGTGAACAGTTCAAGAAAGAAGCGGACAAGGTTGTGAAAATGACCATCGCCAAAGCGCTGAAAGACAGCGTCAACGGCTAAACCCCGCAAGCTTGAGTTTCAAAGGGTCGCCATTTGGCGGCCCTTTTTGTTTGTTCGAAGGGGCGATCACTTCAGTTGGTCAATGCCATTGATGATGTGCCCGACCAAACCATAGTCCTGCGCCTCGCTGGCCCTGAGCCAGAAATCGCGCGCGGTATCAGCGGCGATTTTTTCAGGGGTCTGGCCTGTCGCCTCGGCAAACAACTGATCAAATCGTTCACGCATGATGCGGATCTGCTCCGCCTGGATCATCATATCTGTCGCCTGCCCGCCAATCCCGCCAGAAGGTTGGTGCAACAGGAAACGGGTGTTGGGCAGACAATAGCGGTTTTCCTTTTCCGCTCCTACAAAGATCAGCGCGCCGGCACTGGCCACCCAGCCAGATCCAATTGTTCGCACCTTCGGCCGAATGAACTTGATCACGTCATGCACCATATCGCCCGATTCCACATGGCCACCGGGCGAGGAAATATAGACGTTGATCGGATCGTCGCTTTCTTCTGCCAGGGCCAGCAGATGCGTGACCGTACGCTGTGCCAGCTTGTCGTTGATTTCACCCGTGATCACCACATTGCGGCTTTTGAAGAACAAAGCACTGATGCGGTCGCCATCGGCCTTTTCCGATTGGGTGTCGTCCAACAAATTGATCTGCATGAATGCCTCCTCCTTGCTATTCACAAGCAACGCTATCGTTGCACGCGGGGGTTGTCCATCGACCCCACTGGCGCCAATCCGCCCCTTGCCCTTGGCTGCAATCTGGGAAACTGTCGCGCTGAAAGACCAAAGGGGCTGAGATGGATATTCGTGCAATTCTGATGGGTCTCATCTTTGCAATGATGTGGTCGTCGGCCTTTACATCTGCGCGGATCATTGTTGCGGATGCCTCGCCCCTGTTTGCCCTTTCGCTCCGCTATCTGGTGTCTGGCCTCATCGGAGTCGGGATTGCGCTGGCATTGGGACAAAGCTGGCGGCTGACCCGCGCGCAATGGCGGGCGACCGCGATCTTTGGCGTGCTGCAAAATGCGATGTACCTTGGGATGAACTTTGTCGCGATGCAAAACATCGAGGCGTCGCTGGCCGCGATCATCGCCTCTACCATGCCTTTGATCGTCGGATTTGCCGCCTGGGTTCTCTATGGTGAACGGCTTAAGCCGCTGGGTGTGGCAGGTTTGGTGGCAGGTGTTGTCGGTGTGGCCATCATCATGGGTGCCCGGCTCAGCGGCGGTGTTGACTTGACGGGTGTTGCCCTCTGCGTGATCGGTGTGCTCGCGCTTTCCGCTGCAACGCTGTTGGTGCGCGGTGCCACATCCGGCGGCAATTTCCTGATGATTGTGGGACTGCAAATGTTGGTGGGCTGTGTTGCCTTGACTGTCGCCACACTGCTCTTCGAAACGCCACGGATCAACCCAAGCTGGCCACTGGTCATTGCCTTTACCTACACCTGCCTCGTGCCGGGTTTGGCTGCAACGGTGGTTTGGTTCTGGCTGGTCAACCGGATTGGCGCCACACGTGCAGCCACTTTCCACTTTCTCAACCCGTTTTTCGGTGTTCTGGTCGCCGCAGTCCTGCTCAATGAATCGCTCGGCTGGCGCGAAGCCTTGGGTGTTTTGATCATCACAATTGGAATTCTGGCGGTTCAAATCTCGAGGCAAAGTCGCCAATAAGACGTAAAGCTATCGTTTTTTGCCGCAGACCGCGCTCGGCCCGGTTACAAAACGTGCAAAAGCTAGCGCCATGAACAGCGCCCGCCTCATAGATCAGACCACCGCGCCACGGTCTTATGCCTTCGTGCTTCTGCCGGGGTTCTCGACGTTGGGCTTTTCTTGCGCACTGGACACGTTGGCCCTGGCCAACCACCACCCTTCTGGCCAGAAGTTTTATAAATGGCGGCTGATCTCGGAAACCGGAACGCCCGTTCGCGCTTACAATGGTGTGAGCATCGAAGTGGACAGTGGCCTGACGGAACTGGATCGAAACGAAACTTTGATCGTCTGTGCCGGTGAAAATGCTGGCCGTGGCAGCACCAAACCATTGCTCAACTGGCTCCGCCGTGAGACTCGCAAGGGCATGGACTACGGTGCATTGTCATCCGGCACCTATACGCTGGCATTGGCCGGTTTGATCGGTGGAAAGCGGGTCACGACCCACTGGGAATACAAGACAGCACTGGCCGAAATGTTGCCTGACGTGATCATGGAAGACACGCTTTATTCCGTCGACGGCCGGGTCTTTACCTCGGCTGGCAACGTGGCCTCGATGGATCTGATGCTGCACCGCGTCAACAAGGACTACGGCAACGACATCGCAACATGGGTGGCCGATCAGATGGTCTATACCGTGCCGCGGCTCCACAGCCAGAAACAGCGCATGTCGCTGCAGTCACGGCCCGAAGTGCGCAATGCCAAGCTGTTGCTGGCGCTGCAGATCATGGAAAACAACCTCGAAGACCCGCTGCGTCCTGATGAGATTGCAGGCGTCGTCAGCCTCAGCACCCGGCAGCTGGAGCGTTTGTTCGCAAAGTACCTCAGCACCTCTCCAAAACGGTATTATTTGCACCTGCGTCTCGAAAAGGCGCGGAACCTGCTGCGCCAAACAGACTTGTCAGTGACAGATGTCTGCGTTGCCTGCGGTTTCAAATCGTTGTCGCATTTTTCAAAGAGCTATCGCTCGGCCTATGGCATTCCCCCGGGCATGGAGGCCTCTGACGGTAAAGTGTTGTGGTCAGATTCGGTGCATCGCTGATCCTGCGTCGCCCAAAAGCCCTTTCGTTTTAGATAAGCCTTCGCCCCGCAGCTGCCAGTGGCCATCACATATCAGTGCTCAAGCGCCACAAACCCTTTGAATTTCCTGCCGTCGCCCCATCTAATGTGCCAACAGCATCGACAGGAGGATCTCCATGCCCCGCTACGAAAAAAACCCGGACGCCATCGCGGCCCTTTCGCCCGAAGAGTTTCACGTGACACAAGAAAGCGGCACAGAACGGCCCGGTACGGGCAAGCTGCTCAACAACAAAGAGCCAGGCATCTATGTCGATATTGTCTCTGGTGAGCCTCTGTTTGCCTCATCAGACAAATACGAATCCGGCTGCGGCTGGCCCAGTTTCACCAAACCCATCGAACCGGCGCATGTGGCCGAATTGCGCGATGCCAGCCTTGGCATGATCCGCACCGAGGTGCGCAGCACCCACGGTGACAGCCACCTTGGCCATGTGTTTCCCGACGGCCCACCCGATCGCGGCGGCCTGCGCTATTGCATCAATTCCGCTTCCTTGCGGTTTGTACACCGCGATGACATGCAGGCCGAGGGGTATGGCGACTACCTGAACCAAGTGGAGGACATCACATGAGCAACGAACGCGCAGTACTGGCAGGCGGCTGTTTCTGGGGCATGCAGGATTTGATCCGCAAACGTCCCGGCGTGGTCTCCACACGTGTCGGTTACACGGGCGGCGACGTACCCAACGCCACCTACCGCAACCACGGCACCCATGCCGAAGGGATCGAGATTATCTTTGATCCTGCCAAGACGTCATATCGCGAGCTGCTGGAGTTTTTCTTTCAGATACATGACCCCACAACAGTCAACCGGCAAGGCAACGACATCGGCATGAGCTACCGATCAGCGATCTACTTTACCGACGAACAGCAAAAAGAGACCGCGTTAGACACGATTGCGGATGTCGAGGCCTCCGGGCTCTGGCCTGGAAAGGTCGTCACCGAAGTCGAGCCGGTGAGCGATTTCTGGGAAGCAGAGCCAGAGCATCAAGACTATCTGGAGCGCCAGCCCAATGGCTACACATGCCACTTCGCGCGGCCCGATTGGGTGCTCCCGAAACGCGCCGCAGCGGAATAAGATCTGGGTCGGGTGAATTGCCCGGCCTACCCCTCCGCCACGCGCGGACGCCCTGCCGCCTCGACAGTAACGGTCGCTTCAACGAAAACTTCACGCGCCTCAACGCCTGCCGTGCGGATGTCCCGGCTCACAGTGATCTGGATGTCCTGAGCGCCTGCTTCCAACGCCTGTGCTTGCGCTGCGTCTCTCAGAACAGTCTCTAACAATACCAAGGCGCTGTCTTGGTCCCCAAAATCCTTTGGACCATCAGCCAGATGCACTCGGTACTTTCCTTCGCTGGGCGATGTGACCGTTCCGCTTTGCCGCATCGTGACGCGCCCGACAACCGCCCCGATTGCGTTTGCCACGCCCGCATGCTCAGGCAAGATCATGCGCGTGCCTAATCGCTCTCCTACCGCAGGGTAATAGCTCGGCGCAGAGGCGCCAAGACCCACAACATCCACCGCCAACCCCGTGTTCAATCGCACCAAACCTTGATGTCCTGACATGCCCCGTTGCATCAAAACATGCCGCGCCAGAATATCCGGCGCAACGTCAAATCCTGGATCTTCTTCGGCAAAAGCAGTCTCTAATAACGCCAAAGCGGTCTGATGCGTCAATTGATCAATGATCATTTGCGCAATGTCATCTTCGCTGTTGGACAGCACATCACCAGCGCCGGTCCGCCGCCGCCCGAACAAGCGCAAGGCCTTGCGGGCCGCGCCAGTGTCCCATTCCATCACCCGGCCCAAAACATGGCTGGCATCTGACGGCGTTACTCCGGCAATCTGGATTTGTCCACGCTCCACCAGACGTTTGAGCGCGCCCAGTTCGACCCGCGACCGAATGATATCACCCAGAGGGTGCACCTGATTGCCAATTCGTTCCAACAGCGCCAGTTCGCGCGTGCCAAGACCCTCTTTGGTCTGCCCTGCAACCGCCCGCACAAAACGCGCATCATGCTCACCAGGAGCCACGCTGCGCAATTGCGAATCCAGCGCGGCATGTACAACATCCGGCGCATCGACGGCGATCAAGGAAATCGGTAAAACGCGGCGCGGGCCCAGTGTCACCCCGCCTTGCAACCCTTCGGATTGAAAATGCACCTCGCTGTCCCCGCCAAGCCCGGTGGTGCGCATCGCAACAGCTTCGACCATCGTGCGATAGGGGCCAACCCGCGCCCCGGCAGGGTCAATCTGAGGCTTTCCGCCCTTGATTAGAGCCACATCCGTGGTCGTTCCACCAATGTCGCTGACCAAGGCATGATCCACACCCGTCATCCAACGCGCCCCTACGATCGAAGCCGCTGGGCCACTCAAGATCGTCTCAATGGGACGTTCCCGAGCCTGTCCTGAGGAAATAAGCGCACCGTCCCCGCGCACCACCATGAGCGGCGCAGTGATACCGATCTGCTGCAGCACATCTTCTGCCCGCCCGATCAGCCGGTCAATCATACCAATCAACCGGGCATTCAAAACCGCAGTCATCGCGCGTTTGGGACCGTTCAACTTGGCCGACAATTGATGCGACGACGACACAGGCTTGCCCGTTATCTCAGCCACCAATTGCGCCGCGCGAAGCTCATGCGCCGGATTTCGCGTGGCAAATTGACTGGCGACAGCGAAACCGCTGACATCACTCTTATGTGTCTCTAAAAAGCTGACGAGAGCCGCCTCATCAAGCGGCTGCGCCTCACCGCCGGCGTGGTTATGCCCGCCCGACAAGACCAACGCCGGGTCCCCCTTGAGCGCCTCGGCCAGTCCGTGCGCCTCAAGATCGCGCGCCCGAAAGCCGATGTAGATCAGGGCGACGCGCCCGCCTTGCCCTTCGACCAAAGCATTGGTGGCCAGTGTGGTGGACAGGGACGCCAGCGCAATTTCTTCAGGTGCAATCTGGGCCGTTTCGAGTACAGACCGGACCGCATTGCCAACACCAATGGCCAGATCCTGCCGGGTGGTCAACGACTTGGCCGAAGCGATCACCGTGGTCTCATCCCGGACCAGAACCGCATCCGTGTACGTCCCACCCGTATCTACGCCCAATAGCACCGCCATACGTGCCTCTCCCTTATGTTCCAGCTAGGATTTACCGTGATAGGCGGTGGCGTCCAGCCCAATTGCGTCACCCGGCGGTCAACCGCGCCATCGCCCAACGGGCCGCCTCCGCCACGGTGGGGTCCGCGTCGTCCCGCAATGCCGAGGCCGCAGGGTGCAGGGCCGGGACGCCGGAATTTCCGATGGCGTAAAGGACATTGCGCACAAATCGGTTTCGCCCGATCCGTTTGATCGGCGACCCGGAAAACCGCAAACGGAATGCTGCATCGTCCAAGCTGGCCAAATCCGCCAGATCTGCAGCTTCCACATGCGCCCCATGATATCTGTCATCACTTACCGGGGCGGCAAATTTGTTCCAGGGACAGATCGCCAGGCAATCATCACAGCCATAGATCCGGTTGCCCATCTTTTCGCGCAACTCAAGATCAACCGGCCCATCATGTTCAATTGTCAGATATGAGATGCACCGCCGCGGATCGAGCTGATAGGGGGCAACAAAGGCATCCGTTGGGCAAATATCCTGACAGGCGCGGCACGATCCGCAGTGGTCAATCTCCGGCGCATCCGCGGGCAAGTCCAGAGTGGTGAATACAGACCCTAGAAAGCCCCAATTTCCCCAATCCCGGCTCAAGACATTGGTGTGTTTACCTTGCCAGCCCAGTCCCGATGCCTGCGCCAATGCCTTTTCCGGAACCGGGGCAGTGTCGACAAACACCTTCACCTCGCATGGCTCTTGTTCAATCAACCACCGCGCCAATCGTTTCAGTCGTTTCTTGACCACATCATGATAGTCGCGCCCCTGCGCATAGACCGATATCGCGGCCTTTTCAGGATGCTCCAGTACGGCCAGTGGATCTTGTTCCGGCGCATAGGATTCGGCCAGCATGATCACTGTCTTGGCCTCGGGCCAAAGGGCAGCAGGATTGCCGCGCCAATGCATCCGTTCTTCCATCCAGCCCATCTGCCCATGATAGCCCGCAGCAACAAACGCCGCCAATCTGTCCGGCACCTCGGGCACATCCCAGGGTTTGCACAACCGACAGCTCACAAACCCCTCGGTCAGAGCCTGATCCACCAATCGTGCTTTCAGATCCATATTGCTTTCTGGCCTTAAATATTCTCGGGGGTCCGGGGGCAGACAGCCCCCGGCGGGACGCTCAGAAATCCAGGTTGTTGTAATGCGCGGGCGGTGGGAAACCGGGCATCTGATCAGCCAGAATAGAGCGGAACGCAGGCCGTGATTTGATCTTGGCGTACCAGTCCTTGACGATCTCGCTGCGATTCCAATCCACGTCAGAAATGTAATCAAGTGATGACAGATGTGCCGCAGCGGCAAAATCGGCAAGGCTCATCTTATCCCCTGCCAGCCAGCGCCGGTGATCGAGCAGCCACGCCATATAATCCAGATGATATTTTATCGCCTTGGCTCCCGCTTTGACATTGCTGCTGTCGGGATAGCCTTGCTTCATTACCTTTTTGTTCACCCGCTCATAAAGCAGCTTCGACGTGACCTCGGCATGGAATTTGTCGTCAAACCAACTGACAAGCCGGCGCACCTCAAGGCGCTGTACAGGATCGCTTGGCAAAAGTGACGGCTCAGGCCGGGTCTCTTCGATATACTCGCAGATCGGCGCACTTTCGGACATCATGATCCCGTCCAGCCGCAGCACCGGCACCTTGCCTGCCGGATTGCGGCGCATGAAATCAGGATCCTGTTCCCAATAGCGCTCCTCCACCAGTTCCACTTCAATCTTTTTCTCTGCGAGGCTCAGACGCACTTTGCGGCAGAAAGGGGAAAGAGGGACATGAAACAAGCGAGCCATTACTAAGATCCGATAATTTGGGGTTGGTTTCTTTCAATGCCCGTTAAGCGTGCTGTTTTCAACTCTCGAAACATGCAGCACGCCCATCCCTGCTGATTGTTGCCGCCCCGTCTCGGACCTGCGCTGCGCGTTTTTTTACATAGGCGCCGGGTTTTGAGGCTGATCGGCTTTTGGGCGAGGGCAGCACCGCAGCAAGTCTCGCTGCCTGGCTTGCAGACAGATCGGCGGCGGTCACACCAAAATAATGCTGGGCCGCAGCTTCAACGCCAAAAACCCCCTCATCAAACTCGGCAATGTTCAAATAGACCTCCAGAATGCGCCGCTTGGACCATAGCGCCTCAACCAAAGGGGTCAAAGCCGTCTCCATCGCTTTGCGCAGCCATGCGCGACCATGCCACAGGTAAACATTCTTGACCGTTTGCTGGCTGATGGTAGAGGCCCCGCGCGACGACCCATCCGCAATAGCCAGCTTGATCGCAGCCAGATCGAACCCCCAGTGATGGCAATAGTTGGCGTCCTCCGCCGCCACAGCCGACCGCGCCATGACAGGCGCGATACGTTCCATCGGCACCCATGTTTGGTTGATTTTGCCCAGCCTGCGCCCTTCAGAGATCATGTAAATATTCGTGGGCGGATCAAAGACCGCAAACAAAACAACAATTCCGACAGCAAAGAGAAAAACCCCTGAAATACTGCGCAGAATGAATCGTCTTATCCGCTGTCGCAAACTGCGCTGCGGCGGTTTTTTCTTTTTGGGTTTGGTTTTATTCTGCGTCGGTTTTGCCATCCCCAATCTATAGGGGTGCAGCCGGACTTTGTGAACGCCGCCGCGCCTTATTGCAGCAGATGCGGATGCCCTTGCAGGATCTGCGCATCACGCCCGCGCAGGACACAACGTGCCGTCTGCATGTCTTCAGTGGTCAAATCCGCTGCATCAGGGAACAACATTAACAGCTCCTCTCGCGCAGCCAGATCTTCCATATCCCTTACATGGCCGGGAAAGAAGCTTTCTGATGGAACACCCTGACCAAACACCAGCTCGTGCTGATCAAACACCAGATGTATATATTCCACCATGCCGCCTCTCACCTGCCGGATCGTATCGCCGTTGACCAGATGTTTGGCCGCGACGAGCACCTCATCCACACCAAAGTACATCTCGGCCTGCCAACCGGTGATCAACATCCGGTGCTGGGGTGAAACGGTCAGCGGGGCATCATTGCCGATAGAGCCAGCAGCAAACCGGATTGGCGCAACATCGCCCGCCGCCCGAAAAGTGCCACGCAAGATGTAACGGATCGGCTGCGCGCTGTGATCTGTAGTGGTGACCAGATCACCCACCTCCAGAGTCTCGATCAAACAATCCCCATCTGGCGTCCGGATCATGGTTCCGGGTGTGAAACACGTGGGCCCGGTGTTGGCCACCGGCATCTGCGTGCTGTTGGTGACATAGGTCGAGCTTACGAACGTCCCGTTTTGTAACACCTGTCCATCTGTCGGGGTAAAGACGGCTGGCAGCCCTCCGTCAAGATAGAATGTGGTTCCCGTGTAGGTCACATTGCCAATACCCGGCACGTTGATTGTCACTGAATCGTTCTGCCATACAGAGATGACTTGTGTACCTTCGAAGGTGTCGCCAACGTTCGGCTGGATCAATCCATCATCATTGCCGTCCGTAAATGTCTGACGGGTGAAGGAAACAGGTGTACCCGACGCGGGCGGGTTGCCCGGGTCGATCGTGTAGAACTGATCCTTGTAAGACGTCGGCATAGCGAGATCCAGATTGCGTAACAATCGAGACTCTGCGCTTCAATCAGGTTCGAATTAGGTCAAAAGTTTAGTCAAATGTGTCAAAAAATGTTCGAGAAAAGGCGGGTTTTGTGATCTCCCCTACGCGAAAACCATGGATTTCGCGTAGGGGTTGTTTTTGCAAGAAAGCCCTTATTCTGCTGGCATTGCGGCGTCTTCATAGCCAAGAGGTGCAGGCAGATGAGGCAGCATTTCCTTGGGGCAAATCTGAATGAAATTGTGGCGCTCGGTCTCCCAGTGCTGAAGAATTTCTGCGGCTTTGCGGCTTCCGGTTTCTGCAAGATGTTGCTCCAGCAGCTCTTCGAGAATCACTTGCCAATGATCTACGGACACCGGTCCAACCACAATTGTCTCGCGGTTCATCAGGGGCAAGGCTTGCCCGTCAGGATCATAAAGATAGGCCATGCCACCCGTCATCCCGGCGGCAAAGTTGGCTCCGACTTCACCCAGGATAACGGCCACACCGCCTGTCATATACTCGCAGCCGTTGCTGCCACAGCCCTCAATGACCACTTTGGCACCGGAGTTGCGCACAGCAAACCGTTCGCCGGCTCGGCCCGCCGCAAACAGATAGCCTGCGGTTGCACCATAGAGCACGGTATTGCCGATGATCGTATTCTCGGACGCCACAACCGGACTGGACATGGGCGGACGCACGACAATCGTGCCGCCCGACAGGCCCTTGCCGACATAGTCGTTGGCATCGCCTGACACCTCAAGCTTGAGCCCTGGCGCGATGAACGCACCAAGGGATTGCCCGGCAGAACCGGTCAGCTTGACCGTCAAGTGATCTCGTTGCAGGGCGTTGTTCATCCCAAATTTGCGGACAATGTGGCTGGATATGCGGGTGCCGACCGTCCGGTGAGTGTTCTGTACCGCATAACTCAACTGCATCTTCTCGCCATCTTCCAGGAACCGCGCGGCGTCACGCACGATCTGCGCGTCAAGCGTATCCAGAACCGCATTTCGCGGCTTGTCGCGGTCGTAGACGTTGTTGTGCGCGCCATCGACAGTGATCAACAGCGGGTTCAGGTCCAGATCATCCAGATGTGCAGAACCACGGCTGACCTGCGTGAGCAAATCCGCACGTCCGATCACGTCATCCAAAGACCGCGCACCGATGCTGGCCAGAATTTCGCGCACTTCACTGGCGTAGAAGGTAATCAGGTTTACAACCTTGTCCGCATTCCCGGTAAACTTGTCGCGCAACGCCTCATCCTGGGTACAGACACCCACGGGGCAGGTATTGCTCTGACACTGGCGCACCATGATACAGCCCATGGCAATCAATGCGGCGGTGCCGATACCGTATTCTTCGGCGCCCAGCATCGCGGCCATCACAATATCGCGGCCCGTGCGCAGCCCGCCATCCGTCCGGAGGGTCACACGATCCCGCAGGTTGTTCATGGACAGAACCTGATGCGCCTCCGTAAGGCCCATTTCCCACGGCAGACCCGCATATTTGATCGAGGTCGCGGGGGACGCACCTGTGCCACCGTTGTGACCGGAAATCAGGATGATGTCCGCCTTGGCTTTGGCAACTCCTGCCGCGATGGTCCCAACACCAGACGAGGCAACCAGTTTCACCGTCACCTTGCAACGCGGGTTGATCTGTTTGAGATCATAGATCAGCTGCGCAAGGTCTTCGATGGAATAGATGTCGTGGTGCGGCGGCGGTGAAATCAAGGTTACACCCTTGGTCGAATGCCGCAGACGCGCGATCAGATCTGTCACCTTCATGCCGGGCAGCTGACCACCCTCGCCGGGCTTGGCACCTTGGGCGACCTTGATCTCAAGCTCTTCACATTGGTTTAGATATTCCGCGGTCACACCAAAACGGCCCGATGCCACCTGTTTGATCTTGGCACTTGGGTTGTCGCCATTTGGCTCTGGCACAAAGTGCGCCGGATCTTCGCCCCCTTCACCAGAGTCGGATTTTGCCCCGATCCGGTTCATCGCGACGTTCAGAGTTTTGTGCGCCTCGGGCGACAACGCGCCAAGGCTCATCCCCGGGGTAACGAAACGCTTGCGGATCGAGGTGATGCTCTCCACCTCCTCCAGCCCAATCGGCGCACCAAGTGGTTTGATATCCAGCAAATCGCGGAGATGGATCGGCGGGTTGCTTTGCATCTTGGCCGAATATTGTTTCCACATTTCATATGAGGCTCTATTGCAGGCCATTTGCAGCAAATGCATCGAGGACGCTTCCCACGCGTGGGTCTCGCCGGATTTGCGGGCCTTGTAGAAACCACCGATGGGCAAAACCACGCCATCGCCCTGCCAGCCCTTGGCGTGAACGGCTTCTGCCTTGCGCTGAATTCCGGTCACACCAATGCCGCTGATACGGCTGGTCATGCCGGGGAAATATTCGGCGCACATGGCACGGGACAATCCGACCGCTTCAAAGTTCAGACCGCCGCGATAGGAGGAAATCACAGAGATCCCCATCTTCGCCATGATCTTGAGCAAACCTTGGTCAATTGCCTCGCGGTAGCGGCCAATTGCCTGTGTTAGAGACAGATCCAACAAGCCGCGTTCAATCCGGTCGGCCAATGAATCCTCTGCCAGATAAGCGTTGACCACGGTCGCGCCACAACCAATCAGCACGGCAAAGTAATGCGGATCAACACATTCCGCAGACCGTACATTGAGGGAGGTAAAGGTGCGCAAGCCTTTGCGGGTCAGGTGGCTATGAACCGCGCTGGTGGCGAGGATCATCGGCATCGCAGCGCGGTGCTCGTTGCTGCCTTGATCGGTCAAAACCAAATGCCCAGCGCCGGAACGCACAGCGTCTTCCGCTTCGTCTCTAATGCGGGCCAAACCTGCGCTCAGGTTGCTGCCGCCAGGCTCGAACGTGCAGTCGATGGTGACCACATCCGCGTTGAAGTGGCTGAACAATTCATCAAACTGCGCATTGCCGACAAACGGGCTGTCCAGCACCAAAATCTCGGTTTGGCTGCTGTCTTCGTCCAGAACGTTCTTAAGGTTTCCGAACCGCGTCTTAAGGCTCATCACCCGGAATTCGCGCAGGCTGTCGATCGGCGGATTGGTCACCTGACTGAAGTTTTGGCGGAAGAAATGGCTTAATGGGCGATATTGCTTGGACAGAACCGCAGAGGGTGTGTCGTCGCCCATTGAGGCCAACGTTTCTTTGCCGTCTTCGGCCATCGGCGCGAGAATCTGTTCCAAGTCTTCGATGGAATAGCCTGCTGCCACCTGACGGCGGCGCAACTCATTCCCGGAAAACAGCGGTTTTTCCGTAACTTTGGACAGCGGCGTGTCAAGTTCAACGATTTTGCCGACCCATTCACCAAAAGGCTGTGACGCCGCCAGTTGATCCTTGACCTCTGTATCGTGGTACAATTTGCCGTCGGTCATATCGACGGCAATGATTTGACCGGGTCCTAGCGCCCCTTTGAAGGTCACATTTGCTTCGTCCAACGGCACCATGCCCGCCTCGGACCCGGCAATCAGCATCCCATCAGCGGTGACCACGTAGCGCATCGGACGCAGCCCATTCCGGTCGAGGCCGGCGCACACCCATCGGCCATCGGTCATCGCCAATGCAGCAGGACCATCCCAAGGTTCCATTACGGAGTTGCAATAGGAATACATGTCGCGCCACGCCTGCGGCAGCTCAACCGCTTGCTTGGACCAGCTTTCCGGCACCAGCATGGTTTTTGCCATTGGCGCATTACGACCGGCACGCACCAATGCTTCGAAAACAGAGTCTAATGCGGCAGAGTCCGAAGATCCGGCTGGAACAATAGGTTTGATATCCTCTGCCATGTCGCCAAAGGCATTCGATGCCATTCGGATCTCGTGCGATTTCATCCAGTTCAAGTTGCCGCGCAGCGTGTTGATTTCACCGTTGTGCGCCAACATGCGGAACGGCTGTGCCAGCCACCACTGCGGGAAGGTGTTGGTTGAATAACGCTGGTGATAGATCGCAAAGGCGCTGACGAAACGGTCGTCTTTCAGGTCCGGATAGAACTCTGCGACCTGCTCGGCCAGCATCATGCCTTTATAAATGATCGACCGGCAGGACAGCGACGCCAGATAGAGCGTCGGCACATGCGCGGCGTTGGCCGCTTTTTCAATCCGGCGGCGGATCACATAAAGTTCGCGCTCAAAGGTTTCCTCATCCACACCCTTGGTGTTAGAAATCAGAATTTGTTCGATCTCAGGACGGGTCGCGTTGGCCTTTTCGCCCAAGACCGAAACATCAACGGGCACATGGCGCCAACCATAGATGTAGTATCCCATGCGCAGAACTTCGGTTTCCACAATAGTCCTGCATGTTTCCTGTGCGCCAAAATCCGTGCGGGGCAAGAACACCTGCCCAACCGCGATCATTTCGTCTTCGCGAGGCGTATGGCCGGTACGGCGCACCTGATCATAAAAGAAAGGAACCGGGATCTGCACGTGGATGCCCGCGCCATCACCGGTTTTGCCATCCGCATCCACCGCGCCTCGGTGCCAGATCGCCTTGAGCGCTTTGATTCCGTTAAGCACCACATCACGGGACTTTTTCCCGTCAATGTTCACCACAAGACCAACGCCACAGGATGAATGCTCTTCCTCAGGGCTATAGAGGCCCTGCTCTGCCATCATCGCGCGCTTTGCTTCTTCGCGGGCCACCCATGCATCATCATATTTGGTCATCAGGCTTCTCCTTCTTGCGGCGCAAACAGCGCAATTGTGTCTTGTGTCGATAGTTTCTTATGGGTCCCGGCAAGGGCATATCCCTGCGGGCAATTGTCGGCGAAAAACTCAAGCTTCATCGGGGCGTCTGCCGCCCCTTTGAACAGGCCAGCAGAGAGGTTCTTGACCCCGTCATGGACCGTTCCGTACCAAAGGGTTGAGCCACATTCGGGGCAAAAGCCACGCTCCGCCCATTCTGAAGACCGAAAACTCTTGGCCGGACCGTCCACTGTAATGCTGTCCGGATCGGCGGAGATGGACACGAACATGCCCGATGTATGCTGACGGCACATATCGCAGTGGCAGGCCCTCAGGATCGGATTGCTGGCAGTTGCGGTGATCTTCACCGCGCCGCAGAGGCAATGTCCTGAAAGATGTTGCACCTCGGCCATCGTTATTCGGCCGCAATCGCAGCAGAATCGCCAAGCTGGGCAAGGATCGCCTCGGCACAGTCGCGCCCGTCCTTGATCGCCCACACCACCAAGGATGCCCCGCGAACGATATCACCCACGGCATAGACCCCATCAAGGGCTGTCGCGCCGGTGATGTAATCCGCTTTGACTGTGCCCCAACGGTTCACCGGCAATTCAGGCTCATTCCAGAGGGTCGGCAGATCTTCCGGCTCAAATCCAAGGGCGGTGATCACCAGATCAGCCTCTTCGATATAATCGGCCCCTTCCATCACCTCAGGGGATTGGCGGCCTGTGGCATCAGGTGCACCAAGGCGCATTTTCTGGACCATGACACCTGTTACGGGGTCGCCAACAAAGCCTTTGGGGGCAGAAAGCCACTCAAATACCACGCCTTCTTCTTCGGCGTTGGCCACTTCACGTTGACTGCCCGGCATGTTGGCACGGTCACGACGGTACAAGCATTTCACGCTGGTCGCGCCTTGGCGGATCGAGGTCCGCACGCAATCCATCGCGGTGTCGCCGCCCCCGATAACCACGACGCGCTTGCCTTTGGCGTTCAGACGGCCGCTTTCAAATTCTTCGACGGTATCGCCAAAGCTTTTGCGATTGCTCGCGGTCAGAAAATCAATCGCCCGCTCTACGCCCAAGCCACCCACACCGGGGGCCTGAATTTCGCGGGTTTTGTAAACACCCGTGGCGATGATCACGGCGTCATGTTTGGCCCGAATATCGGCAAAGCTGATGTCGCGACCCACATCGCAATTCAGCTCAAATGTAACGCCGCCCTCGGCCAGTTGATCGTTGCGGCGCATCACCACATCTTTTTCCAGCTTGAACCCCGGAATGCCGTAGGTCAGCAGCCCGCCTGCGCGGTCATAGCGGTCATAGATCGTGACCTGCACACCCGCCCGGCGCAGCACATCCGCCGCCGCAAGGCCGCCGGGCCCCGCGCCAATGATGCCAACGCTTTCGGTACGCTCAGCCTTAGGCGTGATCGGTTGGACCCAGCCGTTTTCCCATGCGGTGTCGGTGATATATTTCTCGACCGATCCAATGGTCACTGTGCCATGGCCGGATTGTTCAATAACGCAGTTGCCTTCGCACAGCCGGTCCTGCGGACAAATTCGCCCGCAGATCTCGGGGAAGGTGTTGGTGGCCTGCGACACCTCATAGGCCTCTTGCAGACGCCCCTCGGCGGTCAGCCGCAGCCAATCGGGAATGTTGTTGTGCAGCGGACAATGGCTCTGGCAATAGGGCACGCCACATTGGCTACAGCGGCTGGATTGCTCTTTGGCTTTTGCATCCGCATATTCGGCATAGATCTCCTGAAAATCTGTGCGACGCAAATCCGGGGGCCGTTTCTCAGGCATATCCCGTTCAACGCTTACAAATTTCAGCATAGGTTGCTTGGCCATGACCGCGCCCTTTCATTCAATCCACCGAAGCTGTGGGATATTACAGGATGAAAAGGAATAAAAGTCAGCATTGATGACCTATATTCAAGTTAATCGCATCTCTCTGGGTTACTGATGCGGTTTTCCGGCAAATTTTAGATCCGCATCGGACCTATCTATTATCCAAAAACCAAAAGGCCCACAAATGCTGCTGTCCCAACGACGATTCGCCACCAGCCAAAAAGCGCATAACCATGCTTGCTCACATAACCGAGAAGCCACCGCACCACCAAAACCGCACTGACAAAGGCCATCGCAAAACCAACTGCGATTTCACCCATGGCGGAGGCATCCAACACGTCACGATTCTTATAAAGATCATAGGCAAACGCGCCTGCCATTGTTGGCATCGACAGGAAAAAGGAAAACTCCGCCGCCGCGCGTTTGCTGCCGCCCAACATCAGCGCCCCCACAATGGTTGCGCCAGACCGTGATACCCCGGGGATCATCGCCAGACATTGGATAAACCCGATCGCAAGGGCCATCGGAAGGGGAAAGCGCATCGCGTCATCATGAACAGGCTCCGGTGCGATACGGTCCACGACCAGCAGGACAAAACCACCGAGAATCAGCATGATCGCAATCAGCATCGGCGTTTCAAACAGAACAGTTTTGATAAAGTCATGGGCGAGTACGCCTATGAACACGGCGGGCAAGAACGCGATCAACACAGACAGAATGAAGCGACGGGACTGAGGATCATGCGGCGCTGTGGAAAACACAGACCAAAGCCGTCCGGCATAGATTGTCAGGATCGCCAGAACCGCGCCCAGCTGGATCACCACTTCGAAGGTTTTGCCGGCGCTTTCAAACCCAAGAAAATGCCCAGCCAGCAACAGATGCCCCGTCGAGGACACCGGAATAAACTCCGTCAGCCCCTCAACAAGACCCAGAAAGGCAGCAACCAGCGTTGTCGAGCTGTCCATCAGCCGCGGCGCAGGTTCTGTGCCGAATCCTTGATTGCGTCATATTGACCGGAGGGCCGGAACCGCCACAGATAGTCAGGCAGGATCGAAACCATCGACACCGGGCGAATACCCAGACTGTCAAAACCTTTGGCGTCTTCTGCGACGACGTTGTCGTTTTGCAGGTTTTTCACCTGATCGCGGGTCAGAACGCCGTTGCTGATCAGGCCAAATGTCATCGCCTGCATCATATCAAACCCAAAGGCCGTCAGACGCGCCATCCAGTTTGGCATGTTCAGGATCAAGCGGCGCCGGCCAATCACGCCCAACATCCGCTGCATCAAAGCGCGGAAGCTTTCGGTATCCGGCCCGCCCAACTCGTAGATGCCTGCCTCTGCCTTGCCGGTGAGGGCCAGTTCTGCCGCATGGGCGACATCGTCCACATAAACAGGCTGGAACTTGGCATCTGCATTCACCAGCGGCAGCACTGGGCTGAACCGTGTCATGCCGGCAAAACGGTTAAAAAACTCATCCTCAGGCCCGAAAACGATAGAAGGCCGCAAGATCACGGCGCCCGGCATATGTTCAAGCACGCCAGCCTCGCCGCGCGCTTTGGTCTGGGCGTATTCACTGTCTGCATCGGCATCGGCACCAATCGCAGAGATCTGGACCATCCGCGCAATACCTTCTTCTGCCGCCAGACGCGCCACCCGCGTGGCACCTTCAACCTGTACCGCATCAAACGAGTTCTTGCCGCTTTCGGCCAGGATACCAACGCAGTTCACAACCGCATCCGCACCGACCAACGCAGCCCGCACAGAATTGTCATCGCGGATGTTGCACAGGATCGGCTCTACCTGACCAACGACACCGTAAGGTTTGACAAAAAGCGCCTCATTCGGCCGCCGCACAGCCACACGCACACGCCAGCCCGCCTTGGCCATCCGCCGCGCGATATAACGCCCGACAAACCCGGAACCGCCATAAATCGTAACCAGCTTGGACATGATAATGCTCCTGTACGTCTATTCTTACACAGTGATGTACCCCCCTGCCTGTCGCCGGACAAGGCAGAAGTGCGCATGATGGATGCGACCAAATACCGGAACAGTGATTTTTCTGCTAAAATCCGATTGACACCCCACCAACATCCCCCTAGATCAGCGCTCACGCAACCTGCCCAGGTGGCGGAATGGTAGACGCGCTAGCTTCAGGTGCTAGTACTGGCAACGGTGTGGAGGTTCGAGTCCTCTCCTGGGCACCAATTTTCCGAAAATACTCAAGCGAGAATACCGCGTTAGCGATCATTGTGCGATTGCGACCCACCTTTGGCTAAAGGTTTTCTGCCCCCCAGTACTGAACCGCTGGAAGCTGGAATTTCCGATTGTTTCACGGTGACGGGCTCGACTTCAAATGGATAGATACTGAAACATCGATCAGAGGCAGCAGAACAGCGCGGCGCTAGACAGCCGAGCGAAGATCGCTGGATCCGTCGGCGACCATGGCTTTATCTGGTGTCTGGCCCCTCTCGATCATGCGCTTTCCCGTCATATAGCTGCGCGGGTCATTCATAGCGTCAACCGCCACCAATTGATCGCGGCGGAAATACCAGAAAGACACCGCCCCTTCACGTGTGCCCGGTCGGGTGATCACGTCATCAAAACCGGTATTCAATCCGGCGATTTGCAGCTTGACGTCGAACTGATCCGACCAGAACCAAACGTCGGGTTCATAGGGCTGATTTGCGCCCATTAGATTGGCGGCCACGGTTTCCGCATGGGCGATCGCGTTGGGAACGCTTTCCAGCCGGATACGGCCTGCACGGTATGGAAAGGATGCGCAATCTCCTGCGGCCCAGATGCCGGGGTGCTCCGCGCGCCCATAGGTATCGACCGCGATCCCGTTATCCAGCGGGAGCCCAGCGTCTTCAGCAAGTCTGGTATTTGGGGCAACACCTATCCCGACCACCACCACATCTGCGTCAATTCGTCTGCCGTCCGACAAAACGGCCCCTGTCACATGGCTTTGACCGGTCAGGTGATCCAGTCCGATACCTTCGATGATCTCGACACCTTTGCCTCTGTGCAACTCGCGGAAAAAGGACGAGGTTTCCGGGGCCGCGACCCTTTGCAGGATACGGTCAGCCATTTCGATCAGCGTGACAGACATGCCCAAAGACGCCGCAACCGCCGCCGCCTCAAGCCCGATGTAGCCACCACCAATCACCAACAAGCTACGTCCTGGGACGAACACTGGAGCCAAGGCTTCTGCATCCTGCAAGGACCGCATCACAAACACACCGGGCAGGTTGCCGCCCATCCGATCCGGAAGGCGGCGGGGGGCGGCCCCGGTTGTCAGCACCAGATCATCATAGGGAATTTGGCCCCCGTCGTCCGTCCTGACCACTTGATTGAAAAGATCAATCTCCGTCACGGCGAAACCGGTGCGCAGGTCAATGTCCGATGCGCCATAGAAATCTTCCGGTTTCAGGTACAGCCGTTCGCGGCTCATTTCGCCGGTCAGGTATTTCTTGCTCAGCGGGGGGCGCTGGTAGGGCGGCACAGGTTCGGCTCCCACCAATGTAATGCCCCCGTCAAAATCCAACCGGCGCAGCTTGGCCGCGGCCGATAACCCCGCCTGCCCTGCACCGACGATTACGATATTTCTGGACATGTCCCGACTTTTCTCTTGCGGACGCCTTGTGGCTCAACCCTGCTGTGCCAATGCGGGATCGAAGACAAAAGGCAAGGTCCTGAAATGCCGCCGCGTGGTGCTTTCGTCGATTTCAACAGGACGCGCAGGATCGCGTGCGATCCCTTCCTGCAGCAGCGCGCGCAAAACCATCGCGATGGTGCCAAACTCGGTTTCTTCGGCATCCTTGTTGTCTTCGGTGATCTTGACACCGACGGCCAGCAGCTTGCCCAAGCACACATGCGCACCGCCCCCGAAGGAAACACCGTGCAGTGGCAAGTTGTCCGCCAACGCGCGATGCGGGTTGAAGCTTTCGGCGTCCTCTCCAAACAGGTCCGGGTTCCGGTTCGCCCGTGTCAGGTCAACCGTGACAAATTCATCCGTTTCCGCGTCATGCCCATCGGGCAGATGCACCGGACAAAGCGCCCGGCGCTTTGTAATCGGGCTGGCCGGATGCAGGCGAACCCCTTCCCAGATGAACTTTTGCATCAATACCGGATCGTTGATCAGGTTCAGGCGATCCTCTGGATGGTCTTCGAGCCAATCCAGAACTTCATTCACCACGTTCATCAAGACATTCGCCGTCGTGAACGCCCCTGCGAGGATAAAGAACGCCGCATCCTTCACCCGCTCGTCATAGGGCAGATCGTCGTCCGTGGGCGAATGCTGGAGCTGGGCGGTGATTGCGTCGCGCGGCAGATCGGATTTCTCGATCTCGCCGGCGTTGAACTTGTCGACCAAGGCGCGGCGACGGGCCAGAGAGGGTTCAAAAAACTCTTTCTCGAACGCCTCAAGCGCCTCTTTCAATTCGACCATCAGCTTGTCCCGATCAGACGGATCGGTGAGCTGCCCCATTGTGGGGGCATGTCCCAGTTTGCCGATCAGCGCGAACAGACGGTCAGTGTCGGCCTCATTATGGGCCCGGTCGATGCCGGCGCTGTCCGCCACAAGGTTGACCAGCACACGATAGGCAAACTGCGCCATATCGCCGCCGCCGTTTTCACGTACGGGATCCATCGATTCCTTCAGCGCGACGGGAAAGACGTGGTTCTGGTAATGCCGGAAAAAGGGCCGGTTGAACACACCCGCAAAGATGCGCTTTTTCTTCATATGCTCCTGCCCGTGCAAGCAAACCACGGTCTTTGGCAGAAACAACGTATCCGCGTCATAAAGCGCCTGATGCAGGTCAGGCAGACGCAATGTCGGTTCGGCGTGTTCGAAACGGGTGATGAAATGTTCGGCCATAATGAGCTCCTGTTGGTTCGTCGCTGTCAGTGCAGCTCTTCTATGTTGGGGGCGTCCGGCGTGCTCTCCTGTCCCAGCGCCACGGCGCGGGTCAGACGGGTTGAACCGATGGAAGCCAACCGCCAGCCGGAGATATTCTTGCGCTCGGGCAGCGGATCGATGTTCTTTTCGACCCCTCCAATCATCACTCTGGTGATGTTGTCGGGATTGCCAAGCAGCGACAGATCCTCTTCGACCTTGCCGGTGACACAGATGATATCGGCCTTGTAGCCCGGCGCAATGACGCCAATCTCGCCTTCCATCCGCATTCCGATAGCGCCGTTCATCGTGCCGCATTTGATGGCTTCCAACGGCGTCAGGCCAAAGTATTTCACAAAGACTTCCATCTCGCGGTAGTGCCAGTCACCATAGGGCACCAGCGAAAAGCCTGCTTCGGAGCCGCACATCAGCGGCACGCCTTCCTTATGGGCCTTGGTCATCGTGTCGATGGAATCGGTAATTTCGCTTTCGAATATTTTCATCAACTCTGACGAGGTTCCGATCTTGTGCCCGTAGTCCACCATATTGGCCTGGAACGTCAGTGCGGGCGTAATCGGGATCTTGCGGTCGATGATTTCTTGCAAGGCTGCATCGTCAATCGCGGTGGCATGAAAGATCAAATCGAACCCTGCAACTGCGGCGCGTCTAGTCGCCTCTGCCCCGCGACAATGACCCATGACAGGGGTACGCAGCTCATGCGCGGTGTCGCAGATCAGCTTGAGCTCATCCAGCGTCCAGACGCAAAGCTCACCCAGATGGGCCTGCCGTGGAACGATTCCGGTGACATGCACCTTTATCCAATCCGCACCATATTTGATCTGGCGGCGCACCTCGCGCACGATCTCATCGCGGGAATTGACCGGCAAGTAGTAGCCCGTGACCCCTTCGTCTTTGATCAACCGGCCCGCTGTTCCGCCGACACCGGTGATCAATGCATATGACCCGCAGGACATGCGCGGACCTTCGACGATATTGGCGTCAATCGCATCACGCAGATCGATCATGTTCTCATGCACCGAATCGGGATCCAAAACGCTCGTCACACCCGCCCGCAGAAGTTTGCGACCATTATAGGAAGCCACCAGCGCCGAGAGAGCGTTGCGCCGTTGGTGAAAGATTTCCGCGTTGGACCCGGCATCGTCAAAGGAAAGATGGCAATGGGTATCGACAAGACCGGGCATGACCGTTTGTCCAGTTGCATCAATCTCTCGAATACCCGGCATCTGTTCGGCCTTTGCGTCGGCTTCGGCTCCCACCGCGGTGATAACGCCCTCTTCGATCAATACACTCGCGTCAATTGCTTTTGCACCGGTTCCGTCGATGACGCGGCCGTTCTTGATGATTTGCGTGTTCATGTCATTCAATCCTATTGCGAGATTCGAAGAAGGCGGCGGGCGTTGTTGGCAAACTTCTCGGGCGGGCGATGGTTCGCCAGATCCTCCGGCGCGTCCCACCCGGAGAAATTCGTCCCGAAGACCAGCCGTTCATCGCCAATCAGGTTTTTCAGCATCACAAGGCTGTCTGCATTGTTCAGGTGGTCATCAAACCACAGCCGTGACAGGCGTTCTTCAAACGCTCCGTCAGCCCGCAGGTGCTCCGGTGACCAGGGGCGCTTGCGCGCCGCCAACGCCATGCGCCCGGCAAGATAACCCGTCGCACCACCGCCATGGCTGATGCAGATATCGAGGTCCGGATGGCGCTCAAGGACACCGCCGTAGATCAGGCGCGCCACTGCGAGAACTTCTTGCGCGGCAAAGCCCAGTACCACATCCAGATCATAGTCTTTCAGGTTCGGATCACCTGCAGGCCCTTCAATCCCGGCTGGCGATGGGTGAAGAAACAGGGGGACATTCAACCGGACGCAGGCCTCATAAAACGGGTCCATCGCCGGATGGTCCAACGCGTGGGGCATGTCGGTGCCGATGCAACTGCCCAGCATCCCCATCACGGTGACTGCGCGGGTGAGTTCGTCAATTGCATCGGGGACCGATTGCATCGGAAGCGCCGCAAGGCCGGCCAGATTTCCTGGATAGCGCGACAGCAGTCCTGCCAGCGCGTCATTATGGGTCTGGCAGAATTGAACCGCCATATCTGTCGGTGCAAAGTGCAGAAAAGTCAAAGGGTTCGGCGACAAAAGCTGTGCATCGATCCCGGCCTCCGCCATGCGCGCCAGACGCAGATCGGTATCCATAAACGCGCTGCCCTTGTAACGCACGCCGTCGAGGCGGTAATCACCCACACGAAACCACGGGCTGTCTCCGTCTTGGTCACCCATCTCGGGGCCAAGGGAACCGGCTTTGCCAAATGACTCTTCGAGGATGATATGAGCGTGAACATCGATCACATTGGCAGTCTGAAAAGTCTTGGACATTGCGCACCGTTGGGTTATAATGGATCGAATGCAATATTATCGATATCGATGTTATTGTCAATCGACTAGGAACTTTCTGTGCAAGTCCCTGCGCTCATGGCTCTTGCCACCCTTAAAAAGAAGAGACCGATCAACGTGTCACGCACCCCACAAGACCCACCAACAAAATTCGAGCGTCGCCCGTTGGACCAACGCATTTCCTTCTTGGCCCACCGGATCAACGCCCGCCTGAATCACCTGTGCAATCCCCTGATATCGCCGCATAAACTTGATCTGTTCAGCTCACGCATTATCGTGGCCATCGCTGAGAAGGGTCCGATGAAGATCGGGGAGCTGGTCGAATTTATCGCATTGCCGCAATCTACGATTTCGCACCAGATCAAACGTCTGGAACGCGACAATCACGTGCGGCGCACCCGCTCCGAAACCGACAACCGGACGGTGGTCATCACACTCACGCCGCTTGGGGAGGAAGTTGCGGAGAAATGCAATCAACTGAGCGATATGATTCTCGAGAATATCTCTGGCGCCCTAAGCCAGGAAGAAATCGACGTACTGACCAACCTGATGACACGGGTCTATGAAGCCCTGCCCAGAGACATCCCGCCCAAACCATGACGGCGACGAATGCTGCTGCGATCGTCCGGTCATTTTGTGCTGCGTGGGAGCGCCTGGACCCTGAGGTGCTGGCACCGTTTCTGCACGACGACATCCTTTATCACAACATGCCACTGACCCCTTTGAATGGTAAGGGGCCAGTGATGGATTACCTGCGCAAGGCGGGGCCCTTCGAACACTGCCAGTGGGAAATCGTGAACCTCGCAGTTCAGGGCAATACCGTGTTGACCGAACGTGTGGATAGGTTTGTTAAACACGGCAAGCCAATCGCGCTGGAGGTGATGGGCATCTTCGAAATTGAGCGAGGGTTGATCCGAGTCTGGCGGGACTATTTTGATCTCGCTGGGTATCGTCGCCAGCTGGACGCGTTATAAATACTTGTTTTATTTACCTTATCCGATTTCATAAAAAATATTGTTGTAAATTATATTGCTTTCGATACAAATTGTGGCCACTCAGAATGAAGGACCGCAATCGTGTCAAAGCTGCATATCGTCGCCGATACCAACCAGATTTCCAGCGGGTTGCGGCATCCCGACCTCAAGCAAGCGCTCTATGATGAAGGCGCTATTATCATGGGCGACACCCTGCTTACCCTGCATGGCGAAGCCCACCGCAAACGCCGGATCATGGAATTCCGCGTGTTCCGCAAAGACTATTTTCATTGGTACGAACAAACCGTTTTTCCAAAGACCCTGCGCCAGTCCATGACTGGCGATATCGAACGGGGTCGTGCCGAGCTTATCGATCTGGGTTACCGCGTGACAATGAATCTGACCGCAGACTTTGCCGGGGTAGACCGGCAGGAACAGACGCCAGAAGAAACCGCTGAGTTGTTGCGCCTGGTCGAGGCCTTCTCCCATGCCGCGACCCTGATCCACTCCACCCGTCCCAAGGCGGAAGTGCTCGAAGAGGTGCGCGAAGCGATTGATATCTTCCGCCCCCGGTTCCTCGACCCTTCCGTGGCACGTCGCCGCGACTTGCTGGCCAAGGTTGCCAATGGCGAGATGCACGAAGATGACCTGCCACGGGATGTTCTGACCGTGATCTTGCAACGTGGCGACCCTGAGGAATTTACCCCCGATATGCTGCTGCGGGAGGTGGCGTTCTACCTTCAGGCGGGAGCGCATTCGACAGCCAATTCGACCATCCACGGCTTTCACGAGATCTACTCCTGGGCTGAAGAAGACCCGTCCCGCTGGAAGAAACTGCAGGACGATCCGGTCTTTTTCCAACGCTGCGTTCACGAAAGCCTGCGCCTGCATCCGGCCAGTCCCGTAGCCTGGCGCAGCGCGACATGCCCGATGCATCTGGAAGGTGCTGGTGATGTGGCGGAAGGTGAGATGATCGAATTCCGCCTGGCCGAATCCAATCGCGATCCCGAAATTTACGGCGCAGATGCCGACAGCTTTAACCCCTACCGCAAGATCAAGACACCGCATCCGCCTTATGGCCATACCTTTGGCACCGGGGTTCACACCTGTCTGGGGCGCGATCTGGACGGCGGGATCCTGCCACGCGGCGAGGTCGATCCGGCGACACATCAATATGGCACCATCACGCTGTTCCTGCGCGATCTGTTTGCCCGTGGTGCACGCATCGATCCTGATGATCCGCCGCGCCCCGCCGTAGATACCGCCCGGCCCAATTGGGGCTATTACCCTGTTATATTTGACAAAAAGCGAGTTTGGTCATGAAAACCGCAATCGTAACCGGTGGCAGTGGCGGTCTGGGCCGTGCCTGCGCCAAGGCCTTGATTGAAGACGGCTTTCGGGTTGGGCTGTTTGATATGGACACGGGCAGTCTCAACGAGGCCGCCGCCGAAACAGGCGCCGAGGCCTTTGTCGTTGATGTGACTGATGAACCGGCCGTTCTGGCCGCGATGGAGCAATTCGGCGCGGTGCCGGATCTGGTGGTGAACAATGCCGGGATCGGCCGTTTTGCCCCCCTGCTGGATATGCCTATTGAGACCTTCCGCCTACAACTGGACGTGAACCTTGTCGGCGCATTTATCGTGGCACGGGCCGCCGCGCGGGGCATGGTCGAACGCAGATCCGGCGTGATCCTGAACGTGACCTCGATCAATGCAATCACCACCGGCCCTGGTTCGGGCAGCTACCCTGCCTCCAAGGCCGGGCTGGCCAAGTTGACCGAGATGATGGCGCTGGAATGGTCGGCACTGGGTCTGCGTGTGAACGCCATCGCGCCAGGGTTCATTGATGCCGGCCTGTCGACGCCGTTCTTTGCCGATCCGGCAGTGCGCAGCCTGCGCGAACAAGCGGTGCCGTCCAAAAGGCTCGGTCTGTCCGAAGACATCGCCAACACGGTGTGTTTTCTGGCCAGCGATAAGGCCAGCTATATCAACGGGCACCAACTTGTTGTCGATGGCGGCGTATCCGTCAGCCTGCTGACCCAATTGCCGCGCGAAGCCAAATCATGATCCGAAACCTTCTGATATCGGGCGGTCCCTACCACCCTTTCAATGAGACCTCGGCGAGCATCGCGGCGCATCTGAATGATCTTGGAATCGTTTCGCAGCTTTGCGGCGTGGCCGAAGGATTTGACCGCCTTACGCAGGAAGATTTTGACCTCGTGACAATCAACGCGCTTGGTTTCTCTATGACACAGGCCGACAAATACGGCCCCCTGCGCGACCGTTTTGCCCATGTTTGTTCAGAGCAAGACAAGACGGCCTTGCAATCCCACGTGGCGCGAAACGGCGGCCTATTAGGGCTGCACACGGCTGCTGTTTGTTTCGACACATGGGCGGAGTGGGGAGATCTTCTGGGGATTTCCTGGGTCTGGGGGCAATCTCACCACCCGCAACCGGGATACTTCGATGTGATCGATGAGACAGGCCGTTTCCAAATCTGGGACGAGCTTTACAGTGATATGCAGGTCGCGCCAGATGCAACTGTACTGGCGACAGCGCAGGATCCGGAAGGCGGCAAGGCACAACCCGTGATGACCGCCAAAGACCGCTGTATCTATCTCGCGCTGGGGCATGATCTGACGGCCACTGAAAATCCCGGCTATGTTCGCCTGTTGAAAGAGGCCGCGGCGCGGGCGCTCGGAAACAAAGGATAAATCATGCAGGATATAAACGGATATTCTCTTTTGGTGACGGGCGGCGGCTCTGGCATCGGTGCCGAGGTTGCACGTTATTTCGCCGCGCGTGGTGCGCGGGTGACAATCACCGGGCGGCGGGCTGAAAAGATTGAGGCCGTTTCACAGGACATCGGGCCAAATTGCATCGGGATTGCGGGTGACGTTACCAACGCAGACGACCGCGCCCGCATGATCGAAGTCGCCGTTGCCCATGGCGGCGGGTTGCAAGGCCTGTTCAACAATGCGGGAAACATGCTGCGCGGTTCAATCTGCGATCTTGATGCCGATGACATTCTGAACGTGCTCAATACCAATGTGGTGGCGGGCATGGCATTGACCGGGCTGGCCGTCCCACATCTGGAACAATCGGGGGGTGCGGTGCTGTTCGTCGGATCCGTCCATACACGCCGCGCTTTTCCCGGCGCATCGCCCTATGCGGCATCCAAAGGCGCGGTCGAAGTTCTGAGCCAAGTCCTTGCTGCAGAATTGGGCCCGAAACGCATTCGTGTGAACTGCGTTCTGCCCGGCGCCGTGCCGACCGAGATCAATGTTCGGGCCGGGCTGGCCGCGGACGAAGCCGAAAACCAAAAGCGGCTGCAATCCATGGCTGAAGATCACCCGCTGGGCCGTATCGGCACAGCAACCGAAATTGCCGAAGCCGCCGATTACCTTCTGCGTTCGGAATGGACAACGGGAACGTCCATCGTCGTCGATGGCGGTCTTGCCCTTGGTGTCAGCTACAAATGAGCATGTCATGATCATCGAACAACGGACCTATGGCTACCACCCTGGCACCTTGCCGAAATTCTTTGCTCTTTATGAGCAATCCGGCGCTCGCGCACTTCAACAGCGCGTTCTGGGGAACCTGATCGGCTATTTCACCTCGGAACTGGGGCCGCTGAATCAAACCGTTCACTTGTGGGGCTACACGTCGCTGGATGATCGGGGGGCCAGACGCGCCGAACTGATGTCACACCAACTGTGGCGGGACTTTCTTGGTCAGATCACGCCGATGATCCAACATCAGGAGTCCAAGATCCTGCTGCCAACCGACTTTTCGCCCATCCGCACCATCGCGACCAACACATCCGGATCGGAAAATTAAATCGATCACAATTAAATTGTTTTAGATAAAATTGTATGCAATATAATGATGCTCGAACATGAATCAGTACCACAAGGCAGGGAGCGCCGCGTGACAGATCAAACCACCCTCACTACCCAGGCAGGCCGCGGTGCCAAGGAGACACTCTGATGTTGGCGCAGCAGCTGTTGAACGGGCTGGTCGTCAGCGGGGTCTATGCGCTTTTTGCGTTAGGGTTCACGCTGGTTTTTGGCATTCAGCGCATTCTGAACCTCGCCCATGGCGCGATCTTCATGACGGGCGCAATGGTCGCCTACTACGTTGTGGCCGCTGGTGGCCCGCTGTGGCTGGCAATGATCCTGGCCATTCTCGCGTCGGGTTTGCTATCTGTCCTGGTCGAATTCGTTTGCTTCCGGCGTTTGCGCAAGACGGGCGACGAAGAATTCGGAGGCATCATTTCCTCAATCGGGGCCGGGCTGGTGATCAGCACCATTGCGCAACAGGTCTCCAACACACAGGTTTTACGTTTTCCGTTCGAAACCTTCCCCGTGATTATTTTCAAATTCTGGGGGCTGCGGGTCTCTGCGTTGCAACTGTTCATGCTGCTGGGCGCTCTCGTGCTGGTTATCGTGTTGGCCTATTTTGTCTACCGCACCTCCTTTGGACGGCGGGTGCGCGCTGTCACCGACAATGAACGCGCAGCACTGCTGATGGGGATCAACCCCAACATGATTTTCATGCAGACCTATTTCCTCGCGGGTGCTCTGGCCGGGGCGGCCGGTGTACTGGTTGGCCTCGCCTTTAACTCGATCAACTTCGTGATGGGCGAGCCATACCTCATGTTTGGCTTTGCCATCATTATTCTGGGCGGTCTGGGGTCGATCCCCGGTGCGCTCTTGGCATCCATCATCTTTGGCATGGTTCAGACACTCACCATTGCGTACCTGCCATCGGGACTCACCGATACAATCATCTTCGCAGCGCTTTTCCTGATCTTGTTGGTGCGGCCACATGGGCTGATGGGCAAGGAAGACGCTGGCAATCTGAGGCAACGCCGATGAATGGGTTCGTCGCGGGCTATCTGCCCCTTTTCGATTTATATCTGCTGCATCTGGGCATGGCCTTTAGCCAATACATCGTCCTGCGCGCCGGGGTCTTCTCGCTGGCTTCTGCAGCCTTTGCCGGGATCGGAGCCTATACCGCAGGCATCCTTGCGGTGAGCGCGGGTCTCCATCCGGTGTTGGGGTTGGGCGCTGGATTGCTGGCGGGGATGCTCGCCGGGCTTGTCCTGTCGATCCCGTTGGCACGGCTGCGCGGTGTCTACCAGGCGATTGCCACTGTGGCCTTTATCCAGATCGTCCTGTCACTGAACATCTACTCCGACTCCCTGACCGGCGGCGCCATGGGTCTGAACGGCATTCCCAAAACCGTCGGCACCGGTACCTTGCTCCTTGCCGCATTGGGGACAATCTATCTGATCTGGTCCCTCGAACGTGGCCGGGTGGGACGGGCCTTTAGCGCCATCCGCCAGGATGAGGCCGTGGCCGCATCCCTTGGCGTATCCATCACATGGTATCAGGCATTGGCCTTTGCGCTGTCCGGGGCACTTGCAGGCCTGTTTGGCGGGTTGGAAGCCTATCATTCCTACGCGCTTGACCCCAACCAGTTCGGGTTCCACCTGCTGATCACGCTTTTGAGCTATGTCATCCTCGGCGGACGCAATTCTGTCTGGGGGCCGATCATCGGCACTGCGATCCTGATCCTGTTGCCCGAAATCGCCCGGCCACTGGCAGAAAACCGCATGATCATGCACGGAATTATCCTGATCGTCGTCATCAACTACCTGCCCAAGGGCATTGTGGACACATGGATCGACTGGATCAAAGCCCGCAGGCTCGGCACCGCAGGGTCCGGACAAGACAAAGGGGGGGCAGCCTCATGAGAACGCTCAAGCTATCCAACCTGTCCAAACGCTTCGGCGGGGTCGTCGCCTCGGAGGATGTCAATATCGAGGTGCCTGCCGGGCAGATCACCGGATTGATTGGCCCCAATGGCGCGGGCAAGACAACAATCGTCAATATGATCACGGGCATGCTGCCTGTCAGTGGCGGAACCATCCATGTGGGCGATACGGACATCACCCATGCACCGGCCCATGAGATTTGCCGGGCCGGGCTGGCGCGCACGTTCCAGAATATCCGCCTTCTGGGCGAGGCCAGCGTTTTGGACAACGTGATGATCGGCTTTCACCGGCATGAAACCGCCTCAACCTTCGCGGCGCTGCTCGGACTGCCAGCCTCGGCAAAGGAAACAGCGGCCCTGCGCGAAAAGGCGGCGGGCCTCCTGACTGAATTCGGGTTGGACGATCTGGCCGACTTTCCCGTGTCAGGCCTGTCCTACGGCCACCAACGCAAGGTCGAGATGGCCCGCGCAATCGCTTCGGATCCTGAATTCATCCTGCTGGATGAGCCAATCGCGGGCATGAACGATGTTGAAAGTGATGCGCTGGCCGAGATTTTCACAGGCTTTGCTGAACAAGGGAAGGGCGCGTTGTTGATTGAACATAACGTCAGGTTTGTCAGTCGGCTTTGCCACAAGGTTTATGTTCTGGATGGCGGACGCCTGATTGCCGAAGGCAAACCCGCAGACGTGTTGAAAGATCCAGCTGTGATCTCGGCCTATCTTGGAGGCGCCCATGCTGAAGATTGAAGATCTGCGGGTCAATTACAGCGGTATTCAAGCCCTTCGCGGGGTGTCTCTTGAAGTGGGTGCAGGTGAAACTGTGGCGCTGATCGGGGCCAATGGCGCGGGAAAATCTAGTCTGCTGAACGCGCTGTCAGGGCTTGTCGCAATCGATACCGGCAAGATCAGCCTTGCCGGGCAGGATCTGACAGGAGCCGCCCCCTGGAAGGTAACCGGCGCAGGTATGTTGCAGGTGCCCGAAGGACGGCAGGTCTTTCCGGAAATGACGGTGCAGGAGAACCTTCTGGTCGGGCAAAACGCACTTGCGGGCCGCTCGCCGGACTTTGGCCAGGAACAGGTTTTCGACCTCTTCCCCATCTTGAAGGAACGCCAGAACCAGCATGCAGGATCGCTTTCAGGCGGACAGCAACAGATGCTGGTCATCGGCCGCGCCTTGATGGGCGGGCCCAAAGTGCTGCTTCTGGATGAACCCAGCTTGGGTCTCGCCCCTGTCATTATCGCCCAGGTCTTTGACGCCCTTGCCGCGCTCAAACAGCAAGGGCTCACCATCCTTTTGGTCGAACAAAACGCCCATCTCGCGCTGGCCAGCTCGGACAGGGCCTATGTGCTGGATCAAGGCAATATCGTCAGATCCGGAAACAGCGCCGATCTGGCAAAAGATCCGGAAGTCGCTGCACTTTATCTTGGGCAATGACCCGAAAACAAAAACACAACAGGGAGAAGACAATGAAATACATCAGCAAAATGACCGCGGTCAGCGCAATTGCGCTTGCTTCGGCAGCGTCAGCGGACGACGTGAAGGTCGGGGTGGTTGTATCCGAAACCGCCACCTATGCCTTTGTCGGCGTGCCACTGGTCAACGGAATGAAACTTGCCGCTGAGCAAATCAATGCCGGTGAAGGTTGGGGCGGGCACAACGTCGAGATTCTTTATGAAGACAACCGTTCGGACAAACAGGAAGCGATTTCCCTGATCACCCGGATGGCCGAAGCAGAAAACGCCGACATCGTGATCGGCCCCATCGCAACATCCGAAGCCATGGCCACAGGCCCGGTCGCAAACGATCTGAAGATCCCGATGTTTACAACCGCGACATCTCCTGCGGTGCTGGAAATCGGGCCATATATCTTCAAATCCACAGAAACGGCTGATGCCTATATGGCTCCGGTCGCCGAACATGTGGCGAGCCTGAAACCCAATGGCTGCTTCCTTGTCTCCATCCGGGACAACGAGGGCTACATCCGCCAGCGCAACGTGTTCCGCGACATCATGGAAGCCAACGGGATCGAAATCCTTGCGGACCAAAGCATTCTGGCCGCCGACACGGATTTCACTGCTCTGTCGACCAAGATCGTATCTGCAGAACCCGATTGCCTTTTCGTGACAACGCCGCCCGAACAGGCCGCAAACATCATTATTCAAGCGCGCCAAGCCGGCCTTGATCCGGATACCATTCTGGCCGGGGATTCCGGTGCCGGGTCGAAAAAGTTGATCGATGCAGGTGGATCGGCAGTTGACGGGATGTTGTTCCCGGCCAGCTTTGTATCCACCGGATCGGACAGCGCCGCCGCCTTTGCAACGGAATACGAGGCGGCCTATGGCACAGCGCCAGATCTGTGGGCGGCAACCGGCTATACGATGATGCAAACGGTCGCGAACGCCATCCGCAATGCCGGAGATGACGTCAACCGCGAGACCCTGCGCGACGCGATGGCCGCCACCAAGGATCTGCCGGTCGTGATGGGTCAAGGCAAACTCAGCTTTGACGAAAACCGCGTCCCGTCCATGGGTGGGATCGTTATGCAGTTGAAAGACGGGGAATGGGTCAAACCATAATCTGTCAAACACAATGGGGCGCATTGCCGGCATGGCCATGCGCCCTTTTTCAATAGGACTATACCGTCATGGATCTGGGTATTTCAGGTAAAACAGCGATCGTGTGTGGATCAAGCCAGGGGCTTGGTCATGCTTGTGCGCTTGCCCTGGCCGAAGCCGGAGTGAACGTGGTCATCAACGGCCGCGACGCGGCCAAGCTGGATGCCGCCGCCGCCGCAATCGAGGCCCATGCCGAGGGCCGTGTGACGCCTGTCGCGGCCGATATCTGCACCGATGAGGGCCAGGCGGCCCTGCTGAAGGCGTGCCCGGCCCCCGATATTCTGATCAACAACAATGGTGGTCCGCCCTTCACCGCGTTGGCCGATCTTGACCGCGATGACATCCGCCGCGGTCTTGAAATGAACATGGTCACTCCGATCACACTGATCCAGAAAGTGATCGACGGCATGGTCGAGCGTGGATTTGGCCGCATCGTCAATATCACTTCGGTGACCGTAAAAATGCCGGTTGCGGGGCTGGACCTGTCCAGCGGCGCACGTGCCGGGTTGACGGGTTTCGTCGCAGGTGTCGCCCGTACCGTCGCTCATCGCAATGTCACGATCAACCAATTGCTGCCAGGGTATTTCGATACCGAACGCCTGCGCCAAGGTTTCGATGCCACTGCTGCAAAGTCGGGCACCACGCCTGAAAGCGCCGCGCAGCAATGGCAACAACAGGTGCCCGCCGCACGTTTCGGCAGGCCACGGGAGTTTGCGCAAACCTGCGCGTTCCTGTGTTCGGCTGACGCCGGGTACCTCACCGGTCAGAATATTCTGATCGACGGAGGCCTGCACCGCGCGGCCTTCTGATCCCGTCTTTTTCAATCTTTCCAATTTCCGAGGGCATAATGGTCAAGATCACCTATGTAGAATTTACCGGGCAGGAACACGTGGTCGACGTGCCCGTAGGCAACACCGTCATGGAAGGCGCACGCGACAATAACATTCCCGGCATTGAAGCTGACTGTGGCGGTGCCTGCGCCTGTTCCACATGTCACGTCTATGTCGATACACCCTGGATCGACAAGCTGCCCCCGCGTGACGAAATGGAAGACGACATGCTGGATTTTGCCTATGAACTGGACAGCGAGCGCTCTCGCCTGACGTGCCAGCTGAAAGTCAGCGATGCGTTGGAGGGATTGAAGGTGTTCATGCCGGAAAAGCAGGCCTGACCGTAGGGCGACAACACTCCCCAGCGCGGCTTAAATAGCGCTCAGTTGATTTTTCATATCGCGGCCACGCTCCCATTGATTGCAAAGCTGGTAGGGATGCTGGGTGCTGTCGCTCAAGGGCGCATGAGGGAACCTTTGGCAGATGTCTCACGCGCCCCATGGCCCTTGGCCTCGATGCTGCCTCCGGCATTCTGGGCGTGTGGTCGTTCAGACTGTTGCGCTATTCCTCGATGTATTTGACATCGCCCAGAGCGGCCTGGATTGTGGTTGCTCTGACACCAGACCTTGCCCTATGGCTCCTCTCAGAAGGATAAAGGAAACCAATGCCCAGCGACCAGTCAGACGGCACCAAAGGACAGATCCCAACCAATTTGCGTCTGTTATTGATTCTAGAGCAAATTGCAAAAGAAGGTGCGCCGGTTTCACCACGAGCATTAAGCGCCGCATTGGATCTGCCCAAGCCGACGATCCACCGGCTCTTGGCAACCGCCGAAGAAGAGGGTTTCCTGCAACGCGATCTTGATGGCCGGTCCTTTGGCCCTGGTGCGCGGCTCCGGGTCTTGTCTGCCAACACGCTGTCATCCCAACGGGTGCGCACCGAACGGTTGATCGTGCTCAAGAAGCTTGCAGAGGATGTCGGTGAAACCTGCAATCTGGCCGCGCCCGGACGTTACGGAATGGTCTATCTGGACCGGGTCGAAACCCACTGGCCCCTGCGCATCCAGCTGCCTGTTGGCACGCGGGTTCCGTTCCATTGCACGGCAAGCGGTAAGATGTACCTGTCGTCCATGCGGCAAGACAAACTGCGGCGGTTGCTGCAATCCATGCCGCTGGAACAAAAGACACCCAGTTCTATCGTCGATCCCGATCATCTGTTGGAGGATATCGCCAAGATCCGCGAGCGTGGATATTCCACCGACAATCAGGAATTTATGGAAGGCATGGCCGCCATTGCCGCCCCGATTTGTGACACACAGGGCCGGTTGCTGACGACATTGTCCATTCATGCCCCAATTCAACGCCACGATCTGGATGATTTGATCGGTTTCATCGAGATATTGCGCGCAGGCGCTCATCGCCTCGAAGAGCTTTTGACCTGATCCGATTGATCGGGTTTTGGCCCACAACCCAAACAAAATAAACCGTAAACCGCCAGTGCGGCCACCGCTGCATCTGATCTTCTTGCGCTCAAAGCGTTACCAATAAACTCCCCGTTCCGAAACTTCGTAACATTTTTCTTGTTTGGCTGAATCGGATCACCTAGGCTTACCCGTCAAAGGGAGTGATTCATGCAGGCATTTATCTGTGACGCGCAACGTACGCCTATCGGTCGGTTTGGCGGGGCTTTGGCTTCTGTCAGGGCGGATGATCTGGCGGCTGTACCGATCGCGGCATTGATGGCCCGCAATCCACAGGTGGATTGGGCCAAAATCGACGATGTAATTTACGGCTGTGCCAATCAGGCCGGCGAAGACAACCGGAATGTGGCGCGTATGGCATCCCTTCTGGCAGGTTTGCCCGTTGATGTGCCCGGCGCCACGATAAACCGGCTCTGCGCCTCTGGTATGGACGCTGTTGGCACCGCCGCCCGCGCCATCCGTGCAGGTGACATGGATCTGGCCATCGCCGGCGGCGTGGAAAGCATGACGCGGGCACCTTTTGTCATGCCCAAGGCCGAAACCGCTTTTTCCCGTGCAAATGCGGTCTATGACACCACCATCGGCTGGCGCTTCGTTAACCCGAAGATGAAAGCGCAGTTTGGCGTCGATTCCATGCCGCAAACCGCTGACAACGTTGCCCAAGACCATGACGTAAGCCGCGCCGATCAAGACGCCTTTGCCCAGCGCAGTCAGGAAAGATGGGCCGCAGCGGACGCCGCCGGTATCTTTACCGAAGAAATCACGCCAGTCACCATTCCGCAGCGCAAGGGCGATGACATTGTCGTGGACCGCGACGAACATCCGCGCCCCGGCACCACCGCCGAGAAGCTGGGCAAACTGCGTGGCATCAATGGGCCGGATCTTTCCGTGACCGCAGGCAATGCCTCCGGTGTGAATGACGGTGCGGCTGCGATGCTCATTGCCTCTGAACAAGCAGCCAAAGAACACAACCTAACACCGATCGCGCGTGTCGTTGCCATGTCTGCCGCCGGGGTAGAACCGCGCGTGATGGGCATCGGCCCAATCCCTGCCTGCCAAAAGGTGCTGGACCGCGCTGGGCTGACCATCGACCAGATGGACGTGATTGAATTGAACGAAGCATTCGCCAGTCAAGGCATTGCCACACTGCGGGCCTTGGGTGTGCCGGACGATGCGCCGCATGTGAATGCCAACGGCGGCGCCATCGCCATCGGCCATCCACTTGGCATGTCCGGCGCCCGTCTGGTGATGACCGCCGCACTGCAACTGAAACGAACCCAAGGCCGCTATGCGCTTTGCACCATGTGTGTGGGCGTGGGCCAGGGTGTTGCCCTTATTCTTGAGAGGACCTGAACGATGTATGCACAGATGATCAAGTCGACCGGCGAGGGGGTTAAATCCCTCGAAGACATGGACCCGGATGAGCGCGCCTTTCAGGAGCGGATCAATGCAGGTGGAAAGATTGAGCCAAAGGATTGGATGCCAGATGGCTATCGCAAGACCCTAATCCGCCAAATAGGCCAACATGCGCACTCCGAAATCGTTGGGCAACTGCCCGAAGGCAACTGGATCACCCGCGCACCGACATTGGAACGCAAGGCGATCCTGCTGGCCAAAGTGCAGGATGAAGCAGGGCATGGTCTCTACCTTTATTGTGCAGCTGAAACCCTCGGGGTCAGCCGCGATCAGCTGACCCGTGATCTGCTGTCCGGCAAGATGAAATATTCGTCGATCTTCAATTATCCGACCCTAACATGGGCTGATATGGGCGCAGTCGGTTGGCTCGTCGATGGTGCGGCGATCATGAATCAGGTGCCTCTACAACGGACATCTTATGGCCCCTACGCCCGCGCGATGGTCCGGATCTGCAAAGAGGAATCTTTCCACCAGCGTCAGGGCTACGACATAATGATGAAGATGGCCCAAGGCACCGAAGCACAGCGCAGAATGGCGCAGGATGCGCTCAACCGGTTCTGGTATCCATCGCTGATGATGTTCGGCCCCTCCGACGCTGAATCCGTGCATTCCGCGCAATCCATGGCCTGGAAAATTAAGGTGAATACCAACGATGAGCTGCGCCAGAAGTTTGTCGATCAGACTGTACCGCAGGCACACTACCTTGGCCTGACGGTTCCTGATGACGATCTGAAGTTCAACGAAGAGACCGGCCATTGGGACTTTAGCCAGCCGGACTGGAACGAATTCTTTGACGTGCTCAAGGGCAACGGCCCCTGCAATGTCGAACGTCTGGAAGCCCGCAACAAAGCCTGGGATGAAGGACGTTGGGTGCGCGAAGGCCTGTTGGCCCATGCCGCCAAGAAAAAAGCAACACATCTCGCAGCGGAGTAAGATCATGAGCAGCCCAGAAACCAGCCCCTACACAGGCACCGAAGCCGCAGATCATGGCCCTGCGCGTCACAACGAATGGCCCCTTTGGGAAATTTTCATTCGCGGGCAACACGGGTTAAGCCATCGTCACGTTGGCAGTCTGCACGCCCCGGACGCCGAGATGGCGATCAAGAACGCCCGCGATGTCTACACCCGCCGAAACGAAGGCGTCAGCATCTGGGCCGTCGAGGCGGACCATATCGCCGCATCCTCCCCCGAGGAAAAAGGATCGCTTTATGAGCCATCCAACGCAAAGGTCTATCGCCACCCGACATTTTTTGACATTCCAGAAGAAGTAGGTGCGATGTGACTGATCCATTGTTTGAATACCTCTGCCGGATGGGGGACAACACCCTCGTTCTCAGTCATCGCGTTTCTGAATGGTGCGGCGTTGCGCCGGTTCTAGAAGAGGACATCGCGCTGGCCAATACCGCCCTAGATCTGATTGGCCAAACCCAGCTCTGGCTTGGTCTCGCTGGCGAAGTGGAAGGCAAAGGCCGTGACGCCGATGCCTTGGCCTTCCGCCGTGACGTTTGGGATTTCCGCAATGTTCTGTTGGCAGAACAGCCAAACGGCGACTTTGGTCAAACCATGATGCGCCAATATCTGTTTGACGCCTGGCATCTGCTCCAGCTCAAGGCGTTGATGAGGTCCAGCAACGCGGAAATCGCAGCGATTGCAGAAAAGGCCGTGAAAGAGGTCACTTATCATGTTGAGCGGTCGGGTGACACGGTGATCGGCCTTGGTGACGGCACCGAGGAAAGTCATCAGCGTATGCAAAAGGCGCTTGACCGGTTGTGGCCCTATGTCGGCGAATTGTTCGCCTCTGATGCAGTGGATCAAGCCTTGTCTGAGAAAGGCATCGTCCCCGATCCAACCAGTCTTCGAGAAGGTTATGACACTGCGGTAAACGCCGTTCTGGCAGAGGCCACGCTGACCCGACCAGACAGTGACTTTGCCCATCAAGGGGGCAAGACCGGTGTGCGGCACACAGAACATCTGGGTCACATGCTGACCGAAATGCAGTGGCTGCAACGGGCCTATCCAGACGCGACATGGTAGAGGAAAAGCCAACATTAGAGACTGTTTGGAATTGGCTCTCTGCCGTTCCTGATCCGGAGATCCCCGTCATTTCCCTGACCGATCTGGGCATCATCCGTGATGTGCAGTGGCAAGGCGATACGCTTGAGGTAACGGTCACCCCGACCTATTCAGGCTGCCCCGCCACCAGCATTATCAATCTGGATATCGAAGCCGCGCTGCGGGACAAGGGGATCAAAAATTTGTCTCTAAAAAGGCAATTGTCGCCTGCATGGACAACCGATTGGCTGTCCGAAAGCGGCAAGGCAAAGTTGGAAGAATACGGCATTGCCCCGCCCCGACCCGCAGGTGGTCCACAACATTGCCCGCGCTGTAAATCCACCGAAGTCGAACGCATCAGCCAGTTTGGCTCAACCCCCTGCAAGGCACAGTGGCGCTGTCAAAGCTGCCTTGAGCCTTTCGATTATTTCAAATGCATATGAGGCCTAGCGTATCATGAGCCAGTTTCATCCTTTAACAGTGACTGATATCCACCATACGATCCGCGACGCGGTGGTTTTGACACTGGAGCCAGACAACCCCGATGCCTTTGATTTCACCCAAGGGCAGTACCTGACATTCAAGCAGGATTTCAACGGCACCGAGTTGCGTCGCAACTATTCCATCTGCGCGGGTCTGGACGATGGCAAGTTGCAGGTGGGAATCAAACGTGTGGACGGCGGTGCCTTCTCAACCTTTGCCAATACAGAACTCAAGGTCGGTGACCGCCTGCACGCCATGCCGCCGCAGGGCAAGTTTTTTACAGCAATAGAGCCTGATATTGGCAAGAACTACCTCGGTTTCGCAGGTGGATCCGGCATCACGCCGGTGCTGTCGATCCTCAAAACTGTTCTGATGCGAGAGCCCAAATCCACCTTCACGCTGGTCTATGCAAACCGTGCCGTAAACACGATCATGTTCCGCGAGGAGCTTGAGGATCTCAAGAACCACTTCATGGGCCGATTCAATGTGATCCACATGCTGGAATCCGGGCAGGATATCGACCTGTTCACCGGACGTGTAGATCAGGACAAATGCGCCCAGCTCTTCAAACATTGGATCGACGTCAAATCCGTTGATACAGCGTTCATCTGCGGCCCTGAGCCGATGATGCTGGCGATCTCGGATGCGCTGAAATCCCACGGATTAGAGCCTGATCAGATCAAATTCGAACTCTTCAGCGAAAGCCAGCAAGGGCAGCTTGCCAAAAAGGAAATGGCCAAGCGCAGCGAAGGTCAGGCCGGCACCGAAGTGACCTTTATCATGGAGGGTGCCCAGCGCAGCTTTACCATGCAAAAGGGCCAATCCGTGCTTGAGGCTGCGCTGGAGAACAACCTGGATGCACCTTTTGCCTGCAAGGCTGGCGTATGTTCCACCTGCATCTGCAAAGTGGTGGAGGGAGATGTTGAAATGCTCTCCAACCACGCGCTTGAGGATTACGAGGTGGAACGCGGCATGGCGCTGTCCTGTCAGTCCTATCCACTCACGGACAAACTCGTCATCGATTACGACACTCACTAAGGAACAAAACATGCGCAACGTCGAAAGCTTTGCCGCCGGTCAATGGGTCTCGCCCGGTGTCGGTGCACGAAAATATTGCATCCGCCATCACCGGCGATGTTATCGCGCAGGCGGGCAACGATGCCTTGGATGTGCAAGCGATGCTGGGCTATGCCCGCCACGTTGGCGGCCCTGCCCTGCGCAAAATGACGTTCCATGACCGCGCCCGCATGCTCAAAGCGGTTGCGCTCTATCTGCGAGAGCAACGTCAGACGCTTTATGATCTGAGCTATGACACCGGCGCGACGCTGAGCGATCACAAGATTGACGTGGACGGCGGCATCGGCACGATGATGGTGTTTGCCTCGAAGGGGCGGCGCGAAATGCCCGATGCGCATGTCTATCTGGACGGCCCACCCGAGCAGCTTGGCCGCGACGGGCAATTCTGGGGCCGCCATGTCTGTACCCCGCTGCAAGGCGTTGCTGTGCACATCAATGCGTTCAATTTCCGGTCTGGGGCATGTTGGAGAAACTTGCGCCAACGCTGCTGGCCGGTGTGCCCGCGATTGTGAAGCCGGCGACTGCGACATGTTACGTAACCGAGGCTTGCGTACGCATGATGCTGGCCTCCGGTCTGTTGCCAGAGGGCGCGCTGCAATTGGTCAGCGGCGGATTGGGCGATATGCTGGACATCTTGACTGTCAGGATGCCGTAGCTTTCACCGGATCGGCACAAACCGCGCTCAAGCTGCGCGGCAATCCTGTTCTGGTGGAAAACTCCGTTCGCTTTGCCTCTGAGCAGGACAGCCTTAATGCCTCCGTGCTAGGCCCCGACGCCGTTCCCGGCACGCCCGAGTTTGATCTTTTCGTCAAAGAAGTGCAGCGCGAAATGACCGCGAAGGCGGGGCAGAAATGTACCGCAATCCGGCGCATTATGGTGCCAGAGGCGCAGATTGACGCAGTGATCACGGCCCTGTCTGAGCGCCTTGCCAAAACCACCATCGGTGACCCACGGCTTGAGGCCACGCAGATGGGTGCCTTGGTGTCAGCGGGGCAGAAACGCGATGTGCTTGAGAAAGCCGCATTGATTGGCGCCGAGGCGGAGCGGGTTTTGGCGATCCTGACAACTTTGAAGTTGTGGGTGCCGACAAGGAAAAAGGTGCCTTTGTGCCGCCCATGTTGTTCCATTGCGCTGCGCCTGATGAGGCCGAGCGCGTGCATGACACCGAGGCCTTTGGTCCTGTTTCAACAATCATGCCGTACCGCGATCTAAACAACGCCATCGACCTTCTGAACAAGGGCAAAGGGTCGCTTGTGGCCTCTGTGATCACCAATGATGGCGAAGTGGCCCGCGAGATGGTTCTGGGCGCGGCGGCATTTCACGGGCGGCTTTATTTCAACAACCGCGCCTCCATGGCCGAGGCCACGGGCCACGGATCGCCATTGCCGCATATGGTGCACGGTGGACCGGGCCGTGCCGGCGGCGGCGAGGAACTGGGCGGCATTCGCGGCGTGATGCATTACATGCAACGCACCGCCGTACAGGGCAGTCCCGACATCCTGACCGCGATTGGCAAACAATGGGTGCCGGGCGCAACCGAGATCACCGACCGTGCACATCCGTTCACCCGAACATTCAACGATCTGGATCTGGGCGAGACTTTCCATTCTGGAAGTCGCGAAGTGACGTTGGAAGACATCGAAACCTTTGCCCATTTCACCGGCGATACCTTCTATGCCCATATGGACGATGCCGCCGCAAAGGCAAATCCGTTCTTCCCCGGTCGTGTTGCCCATGGCTATCTGCTGCTGAGTTTTGCTGCTGGCCTTTGTGCAGCCTGACCCCGGCCCGGTTCTGGCCAACACGGGTTTGGACAATCTGCGGTTCATGGCTCCGGTTGAAGCGGGGGACAGCATTAAGGTACGGTTGAGCGTAAAGCATAAGACCCCCCGCAATGAGGACTACGGCGAAGTGCGCTGGCATGTGACCCTGACCAACCAAAACGACGAGGCAGTGGCAGAATACGAGCTGTTGACCATGAATGCCTACTGATCCGTTTTCAAAGAACACAGCCGCGCTGCGTGCCTTGGGCGGGGCAGCGCGTTTGGTCCTTGATGATCAGTCTCTTTGGCGATTTGGCCCAAGGGGCAGGTGATCGGATCGACGGGCCGGTTCTGTCGGCCATCATGGCGCGGCAACATATAAAGCCAGAGGCCGTGCGCGTCGCGCTGCACCGGCTGCGCAATGACGGTTGGGTTACGTCAGAGAAATCGGGGCGTATTCGCCAGCACAGCCTGACGGACAAAGGCCGCCGCGAAAGCGATCGCCAGCCCCCGCATCTATGCCCGCCCCGGATCGGAGACCCCGGATTGGCAGTTGGTCCTGATGCCACCCAGCGACGCAGACGCCAGCGCAGATATGACAGCCCGCGGTTTCGCCGCCATCACCACGCGCACCTATATCGGGCCGCAATCCGCGAAGCCGCCGGCGGATGCATTGGCACTGCCTGGAACTGACGTTCCGGATTGGCTCCGTAAAGAGGCCGCCCGACGATCTGCGAGAGGATTACCAACAGTTGCTGCAGACGCTGACCGATTTGGAAACAAAACTGGATCAAATGCCTGATCTGTCCCAGATCGAAGTGGCGGTCTTGCGCTGTTTGGTCGTGCACAATTGGCGACGGCTGGTACTGCGTCACCCGCCGCTGCCCCAAGCCCTGTTGCCCGAAGACTGGCCCGGCCATGCCTGTCACCGGATGGTGGCCTCACTCCTTGATCGGTTTCCAAGACCCGACCTCAGCCGCATCGCGCAGCAAGCCGCCGCTGCCTGAGCAGGGCGAAATCCCGCGCTTTCGCCCGCCTTGTAACCACGGTATAGGATGTGGCATGACAAATTATCTCTATCAGAATGACTTGCCGGATGACCTGGATCTGGGTCCGGTGGTCGCCATCGATTGTGAAACCATGGGCCTGAACCCGCACCGCGACCGTCTGTGCGTTGTGCAGCTGTCTGGCGGCGACGGAAACGCCCATCTGGTACAGGTTGCCAAAGGCCAGACCGAAGCGCCGAACCTCTGTGCGCTTTTGGAAAACCCCGATGTGCTCAAGCTGTTTCACTTTGGCCGGTTTGATATCGCCGCCATGCTGAATGCCTTTGGCGCAAAAACCGCACCCGTTTATTGCACAAAGATCGCCAGCCGTCTGATCCGCACCTACACAGACCGTCACGGACTGGCCAAACTTCTGCAGGAGCTGTTGCAAATCGACATCTCCAAACAGCAACAATCCAGTGACTGGGGCAGTGAAGAGCTTACCCAGGCGCAGATCGACTATGCGGCCTCTGATGTGTTGTACCTGCACCGCTTGCGCGATGAGCTGGACAAACGTCTTGCCCGAGAGGGAAGGACAGAAATTGCGCAGGCTTGCTTTGACTTTCTGCCTATGCGGGCTCAACTGGATCTCGAAGGCTGGCCCGAAACGGACATTTTTGCACACGCATGACCACACCCTTTCTTGATACGGCCCGCCGGGTGATCCGGGCAGAGGCGGAGGCGCTGATCACGCTGGCAGACAGTTTGGACGACCGGTTTCGCGACGCGATCGACTTGATGAAAGCCACCAAGGGGCGCGTCATCGTCACAGGTATCGGGAAGTCTGGCCACATCGCCAACAAGATCGCAGCAACCCTCGCCAGCACCGGAACACCGGCGCAATTTGTGCATCCCGCCGAGGCGAGCCATGGCGATCTCGGCATGATCACTGGCGAAGATGTGGTTTTGGCGATATCCAACTCCGGCGAAGCGCCCGAACTGGGCAATTTGATCGCCTACTCCCGCCGCTTTGGCATTCCGCTGATCGGCTTGACCAGTCGCCCCGAAAGCAGCCTTGGCAGTCAAAGTGACGTATTGCTGCTTCTGCCTCAAATCGGCGAGGCCTGCGGCACGGGCGTTGTGCCCACATCATCCACCACCATGACCCTCGCGATGGGCGATGCGCTGGCTGTGGCCCTGATGGAAAACCGTGATTTCACCGCCGAACATTTCCGTGACTTCCACCCCGGCGGAAAATTGGGCGCGCGCCTCAGCCGTGTGGCGGATCTGATGCACAGCGGCGCGGCGATTCCCCTTGTCGAAGAAGACGCCAAGATGTCGGATGCACTGATCGAAATCAGTGGCAAAGGCTTTGGCGTGACCGGTGTGACGGATGCGGATGGCAAACTGTTGGGGATCATCACCAACGGCGATTTGAGCCGCCATATGGATGGCCTTCTGAACCTGACTGCCCGCGATGTGATGACAGCCTCCCCCGTGACAATTGACCCCGGCGCATTGGCGGAGAAAGCTGTGGGCGTGATGAATGATCGCAAGATCACCTGCCTTCTGGTGGTCGATCCCAAGACACCTGATGTTCCCGTTGGATTGCTGCACATCCACGATTGTTTGCGCGTCGGTCTGGGTTAACCCCCATGCAAGCGGACCGCTATACCCGGCTGGTGTCCTGGCTCAAGGTTGTGTTTCCGCTTATGGCGCTGGCGCTTTTGTCGACGTTGTTCCTGTTGTCGCGGGTGATCGACCCAGAGGCCGTGATTCCCTTTGCAGACAAGGAAATTCAGGACCGTCTGAAGGGACAGCAAGTCACCGGGCCATTCTACACAGGCACCACTGCGGATGGGGACGAGATCGCCTTTTCTGCACAATCACTGACCACCTCAAACGCCGAACGCGGGGTGAACCGCGCGCGAAATGTGGATGTCGAGATTGATCTTGCAGGCGGGACACAGATCACCCTCGATGCTGCTGAGGGCTACTTTAATCTGGCGAAGGACAATGTTGATCTCGAAGGAGATGTGCTTGTCACCACCTCCACGGGATACCGCATCGAAAGTGACCTGCTTTCGGCGCGGATGACGGGCCTGAATCTCAAATCCCCCGGTCCGGTCGATGCAACCGGCCCAATTGGCACCTTGAACGCAGGCAGCATGACCCTCACCTCCGAGACAGAGGGCGGGCCTGCCCAATTGGTTTTCACAAATGGCGTGAAGCTGGTATACACCCCAAAAGGCGATGAATAGTAATCGAAGTGTTTGTTATGCGAATTTTCCTGCTTTCCTTGTTTCTGGCGGTTCAAACACTGCCGGCTTTGGCTCAGGGCACCAACGTTGCCTTTGGCACAATCCGCCAGGACACCGGCCAACCTGTTGAGGTGACCGCAGACAACCTGTCTGTGGATCAGCAAACCGGTATCGCCATTTTCACCGGAAATGTACTGATCGGACAGGGTGAGATGCGGCTGTCAGCACCGCGTGTTCTGGTTGTCTATCGCGCTGAAAACAAAGGTATTGCACGGCTGGAGGCAACTGGCGGCGTGACGCTGGTCTCTGGACCGGACGCTGCAGAGGCAGAGCGTGCCGATTATAACATTGACGACGGCACCATCGTGATGACCGGGAATGTCCTGTTGGATCAGGGGCCAAATGCCCTGAGCGCGGACCGGATGAACATCCGCCTTGACGATGGCACCGCGCAGATGTCCGGCCGGGTGAAGACCATCATCCAACAGGGCGGCGACGACTGATGAGCGCGCCTGAACTGACAGTGGCGGATGGCAATCGCGGGTTGCGGATCGAGCATCTGCGCAAATCCTACCGTAAAAAGATCGTGATCCGTGATTTCTCCATGCACTTGGATCGGGGCGAGGTTGTTGCGCTTCTTGGGCCAAACGGGTCCGGTAAAACCACCACGTTTTATTCGGTTGCCGGCCTCGTCACGCCCGAAGGTGGAACCGTCACTGTAGATGGACGTGACGTCACAACATTGCCGATGTACCGCCGCGCCCAATTGGGGATCGGGTATCTGCCGCAGGAAATGAGCATTTTTCGCGGGCTGTCCGTGCAAGACAACATCTCGGCGATTCTCGATATTTCGCAGCCACACAAACACCAGCGCCGCGAACGGCTTGAGGAATTGCTGTCAGAATTTTCCATCGAACACCTGCGCCGTGCGCCCGCATTGGCGCTTTCAGGGGGCGAAAGGCGCCGTGTGGAGATTGCCCGCTGCCTGGCGGCGGATCCCAAATATCTGCTGCTTGATGAACCTTTTGCCGGGGTTGATCCGATCTCTGTCGGGGATATTCGTCACCTGGTGGCGGACCTCAAGAACCGCGGTATCGGGGTGCTCGTGACAGACCATAACGTGAGGGAAACACTGGAAATTGTGGACCGCGCCTATATCTTGCACGAGGGTCGCGTTTTGATGTCCGGCACGCCCGACGAGGTCGTCCAGAACGAGAATGTGCGCCGCGTTTATCTTGGCGACAATTTCCGCATCTCTTAAAAATTCCTTAAGGCATTGAGAGTATTTCCGCCAAAATTGGGGCGGCTTTTGATTGACTTCCCGCGCTGGTATTTGCGATGATCAAGTCATGGCAACACTGCGTTCCTGTTTGATTTTGCATCGGCCTTATCGCCAAGGCTCGAACAAGATCAAGCTGTACGCAAGGCCGGTTTCCCGCATCTAGGCACCCTCAACAGACCACGCCCGTGGTCCGTTTTGTGATGCCCGATGACACATATAATAAGGAGAGAGTATGCGGTACCAAATCAGCGGCAAACAGATCGATATCGGCGACGCGCTTCAAACCCACGTCAAAGAAGAACTGGGTGAAGCGGTCAAGAAATATGCAGAGCGTCCGACGGATGCACAGGTTATTTTCTCAAAGTCCGGTCACGAATTTGTCTGCGAAGCAACGGTCCACTTATCCACGGGCCTCACCGCATCTGCCAAGGCGTCACACAACGAAATCTACGGGGCATTCGACGCCTGCAATGAAAAAATGGAGAAACAGCTGAGGCGTTACAAACGGCGTCTCAAGGATCACCATAAAGACCGGGCAGAGCCTGTTGAACTTTACGGCGCATCCTCCTATATCCTCGCCTCGGAAAGCGACTCAGACGCGCAGGAACCTGAAACACTCCAACCCATGATCGTAGCCGAAATGCAGACCAAGATTGCAAACTTGTCTGTCGGCGAAGCGGTGATGCAAATGGAACTGGCAGGCGCCCCAGTGTTGGTGTTTCGCAAAGAAGGTGAAGACAGAATCAACGTGGTTTACCGCCGCGACGACGGAAACATCGGCTGGATTGATCCTTCGTAAGGATCGACAAGAAACGTCCCGCCATCAGAGCAGAGCGTATTGATGCAGTTTGCAACACTATTGAAACCCGAGGCAGTCAAAGTGCTGACCTCGGCCTCAAGTAAAAAACGGCTGATGCAGGACATCGGCGATTTGGTCAGCGGAGCCTATGGCATGGACGCAGGCCGTGTTGTGGAGGCATTGATCGCACGCGAATCTCTTGGACCAACAGGTGTGGGGCACGGTGTTGCCCTGCCCCATGCCCGGTTGGATGGCTTGAACGAGGTGGTCGGCGCCTTTGTTCTTTTGGACAAGCCGATCGATTTTTCCTCTGTTGATCGGCAACCTGTTGATATCGCCTTTGCACTGTTCGCCCCAGAAGATGCCGGTGTTGAACATCTCAAGGCGTTGGCGCTTGTCTCACGCACATTGCGCGACAACTCGGTGTGCAGCAAACTGCGGTCCAACCCTGACGCCGCGACGCTTTATACAATTCTGACCGAAGAGAATTCTGTCCAGGCGGCGTGATCGCTGATCACCCCTGAGCCCATCGCGAAAACCCGAACATGACATAGTCACGATGGTAGGCATCCGCCGCCAACGCCTCGATCTCGTCGTCATAAACTTCGGCCAGAGAATAGGGCTGATCCACTTGACCTTCGCTCAGCGGCGGAACGGAACCAACACCCGCCGCCTGGGCCAATTCTGCCAATTCCTGTTCAAGCGTCTCTTCGCGGATGATGCGGTCTGGCGGGCACAATTCTGCAAATCCGGCCAGTGCTTGTGATTGCGTACACCATGCCGGATCAACACGGATCGCGGTTTGCCCTGCCAGATTGGCCTTGAGAAAGCTCAGAAACGCCGCAAAGGCTGCACGATGGGCAGGTTTATCATAGCTGGCATCCGGCCCATCCTCTGGCAACGGCAGATTGTAGCGTTTGATCATCGTCGTGCGCAGTTGTTTGTAGCTACCCGGACCCGTGCCAAGAATATGCCGGCAAAATGCATCATGGGCACGCGCCGCCGGATGGCGCAGCACGGTAAAGCTGCGATGCCCCGGATGTCCACGTTTCCACTGACGTAATTCTTTTTGATTCATCTTGGTGAGCAGATCCGCCTCCGCCACATCATCCACCGCCGCCAACCAGCGCATCACCCGATCCTGCAGCCCACTGCGCAGCGGCATATACAGCAACGGCGCCTCTGCTGCCGCGACATAGGACGGCACATTCGGCCCGCGGCGCGGCTCAAAATTTGGGGTTCGGGTCAGGTCAAACCGGTCCATCCCAGCAAGGCTGACCAACATATCCTCATAGTTGCGTACCTTGGACGATATCGGACTTGGGTTTTGCTTTTTCAGGCTGGTGTCCAACCCATCGAGGGTTTCATCGACGCCAAGGAACCGGGCGATTCCGTTCATCACATCGACGCTTTGCAGGTCTTCATAAGCGACGTAGAAAGCCGTCTGCCCCGTAACCTGCAAACGGTTCAGCAAGGTAATCTGAAACTGTTGTAGCGCATCAAGATGGCGCTCAAACTCATCTGCATCAAACACCGCCTGCCCGGACTTGCGGGCTTTGACATCGGTCAGCTTCCACTGCCCCGTGGCCTGCGCAATTTTCCAGCTTACATAGCTTTCGACCGGATTGCGGGTCAGGACAATCTTGGCGCAGCCCTCATCCGCGATGATATGGTCAAACACCCGCGGATCGTGATCATGAAAATACCGAAACCCGCCGATGCCAGAGGGATCATTCTGGATTGCATCGACCAGAACCAACGGATCGGCCTCGCGGGTCGCCAGATCAACGCCAAGGATAGGGTCATTGGATGGATAGCCCAGAAAATGCGGGTTGAATGCCTCCCCATGACAACGGATGCTGTCAAAGGCATTCAGGTTGGTTTCAAGAAAATTCGACCCCGTGCGCATCTCTGCAAAAACAACAAAACTGTGAAACCGCTGCGCCATGATTTACCGTACCAAATAGGGTTTGCGGGGGGTTTTGGCAGGCTCAGATACATTCCGTTCCACCGGGAAATCCCCCATCAGATAAGGATGCATACCCTGGTTCTTGAGGTTTTGCAGGAATTGACCAAAGCCTGCCAGATCCACCATCTTGGGCGCTTCGGCCAGCCGCCGCAGGTTGGTGCGCCCGATCTCATCAAGAATACCCTGGAGCGGCTCCATCGGTGCTTCGATAAACTCCGCCATCGTCCAGATCCGAACTCGCGCCTTGGTGTGGGGGGACCGGAGAATATCCATGTGGTCGCTTTCGATCTTTTGCAGACCGGCCGCAATGCGGCGGATCTCGGCAAAATCGAGGTTGGACCTAAACAGCGGCACTGCCCAAGCCCCGGTGATCACCGACACTTGCGCGTTTGGGTCTCTGGCAATGCGCCAATTGACCTCTTGGTTGTCTGCTGGCCCAAATTGGAAACACTGACGTTCACCGCGCGTGTTCCAGATCAGGTTGGTCAGAAACGCCTTGCTGTTGTAGTCGCGCAAGGTGGCGCTGTCTGACACAGCGCCGTTCAGGGCCGTTTGCCCATCGGCGTAATGCACGCGGTCCTTGGCGAACAGATGTCCATGCACGCGGGCGTTGGTTGCCTTGCTCAGCCATTGTTCAAAGTCTTCAAACAATTCTGAAAAGCCTTGGAACATTGAATAGGGTGCAGCGGTCACACCGTTTTCCCAATCTTCGTTCGGGAACCGGCTTTGCATATAAAGGCCGGATCGGCCCCTTGTCCGCCGCTCCACCGCTTTGGAGAAAATCCGGTCAATCTTGCCGGGGTTCGGCTCCGTCCGTTTCATAGCGCCGGCAACATCGGTCAGAAAGGCATCATAGAGCCGATCCGCATGAGGCCAGATTTTGCGGGCCACAAAACAATCAGACCGGCGCAGCAACTGCAGGTGATCATCATAGAAAATATGAGGTTTGCCCTGAAAATCGAACTTTGACAGGGTCAGGGATCGGCTTTCGATACGGGTGGCATATTGGCGGGCCAGAGTCTGAAAATAGGATTCGTCCGGAATCCAGACATGGCGGAAAAACTTGTCATAGGTCGGCCGCTCCGGATCTTGCAGGATCGCCGACAATGTGCGCCGCGACAGGCACCACCACTGCGAGCCCATGTGCGGGACGATGCCGTTGGGCATATCCCGGTGCAGTTTGAACCGCCGCTGAATATCCACGATCTTGTCAAACAGATAGCGGTTGCGTTTCCACGAAACAGGAAAGCGCAACGTAAAACGTTCGGCATCCAAGCCGCCAACGGTCCAGGGCACATCCGCGGTTGTCGCGCTTTCGATAAAATCCGTGTGCGGCCGATCATCGAGATAATCAATCAGCTCCTCCACCGGGCGCAGCGGCAGGCACGATCCGGAGGCAAGATACACATGCCGCACCTCCGGATGTCGCGCCAACATTTGTTCGGAGGCGGCCTGCGATGCAGCGACAATGCCCCATGTGCCCCATTCACAACGATAGCGGCCACAGAAACTGATGTCGCGGAGCGTGCTGAGGGCCTTTACAAACCCCTCGTAAGTCTTTCGCGGAACGCTTTTGTCGACATGGATCACCACAGGACAGCCCGCAGCGGCCCAATGCCGCGCCACCTGTTCCGCGCGGCCAAGGGCCGTATGAACCAACATGACGATCCCGACGGTCATGCCCAGTTCCCCTTGGACATCAGACCAAGGATCTCAAGCTGCCGCCAGTTGATGTACCGCTCTGACCACTTGCACCAAAGCTGCGGGTTTTCCCTCAGCTCTTGCGCATAGGCGATGTATTCGACTGACCCGGCATAATGCTGGCCGCGCTGCAGCTCCTCCTCGGCCTTTGCGCCGAATGTATCGATAAACTTGGTATGCAGCAGCGCGCCGGACGCTTTCTCACCGCCCCATTCATCATAGACCTGATTGAGCCCACGCGGCAGCAACATATGGGTCGAACTGACATAGGCATACCGTTTGTCCCATTTGACCAAAGGCACCTTGTTCAGGGCCGGTGCCTTTTCCGGCGCCTCCTTGAAGAACACCCGCGCCCGCGGTCCGCCTTGGATCCACAGGTTATGAAACAAATGGTTACGCGACATCGTGTAGTTGCCGCTGTCGAACCACGAGGCGATCTCAATCGGGTTCTGACCGGCGTAGTAGGGCTGCTCGTCAATCCGCCCCTTGGGATACATATCCAGCAGCATCGCCGAGAACGATTTGATAGAGGATGCATCCAGCCAGTCGGTCAGCGCCCGCAAGGGGCGTGTATCGCAAAACGGGTAAACCAGAAACTCATCAGGATCGACTGTCAGCGCCCAATGCCCATGCGCATATTTCATCAGCAGATAGTTGAGCCAATCCATCCCAAACCGCGCACGCTTGTACCCGGCGCGGCTGCTCCAGACTGAAACATCAGGTTGTTCGGCCAGATATTCGGCAGACCCATCCGTGCTGTCATTGTCCACAAAGAAAAAATGGCCAATGCCCATCTCGCGGTAGTAGTCCAAGAAATAGGGCAGGCGTACACCCTCGTTCCGCTGGGTACAAAACAACAGCAGGTCATCTGGCCGGATCTGGCTGGTCCGGTCCGCGACGCGCTTTAGCTCTCCGCGCTTGCGGATCGCACGAATGCGCCACCGCTTACGTTGCAGACGCAGCCGATATGACTGGAATACACCCAAAAACCGCCCTCTACCTTCGGGATTACAGCTCTTTCAACGCGGTATCAGTTTAACCTTAACACGGTCTTGAAGTGATCATTCCATGTCGGCCCCGGTATGCCATCCCGGATTTTTGCGTTTGGCTGTATTTTTTCCCATTTCTTAATGTTTCTTACCCATAAATCGGGCTCGGAAACAGGTATGAAATGGGCCCAATCCCCTAAAATCTCGCGCAAAACCGGTAAATCGTTGCATAAAACACGCGTTCCAAGCTGGGCCGCCTCCAAGGGGGGTAAACCAAAGCCCTCTGCATGGCTGGGGAAAAGCAGCCCTGAGGCGCCCTGAACCAGGGCAGAGAGGGCAGCATCGGGCAAGCCAGACAGCTCTCTCACCACCCCAAAAGGTCGCATTTGATCAAGGCGTTTGAACACCGCCTCGTTGTTCCAGCCGCGCGCGCCACAAATCAGCAAAGGTGGCGCGTCCGTGCCCATCCGATCCCAAAGATCGAGCAGAAATGCATGGTTTTTGCGGGGCTCAATGGTGCCAACGCAGATGAAATACGGACAATCCGGCAGCGCAGTCGACGGCACGGCAGCAGGATCAGGTTGCACATTCTCAACTCCCAGATGCGCAACCACACCGGGCGGGATCACTCCCCATGCCAGCATCTGTTCTTCGCACCGTTTTTGCGTGTCTTGTGAATTGTAGATCAAGCGGTCGGCATATCCGCGCAAAAGCTGCATTTTGATCCGGAAAGGAACGACCGTGCCGGGCCGTTGATAGCCAGGATATTCAAGCGGGATCACATCATGCACCAATGCATGCACCTCGCCCCCGCTCTGCTTTACGCTGCGCAGGACACGTTCGGTTATATTGCTGTGGCCGATGTTGAAATAGGCATATCCCTGCGGCAGGTTCCGCGCCAGCATTGCCCGCAACCGATGCCGCGTTGCCCGGTCCACCGCCCGGTGCCGCAAATCGCTTTCGGCCTGCCTTACGACCGGATCCCGTCCCGGCCAGACAGAGGACCAAAAATCCGCCTGGCCCCAAGGGATAGCATCTTGTAACTTATCAGAAAATTCGGACATCCCTGCCCGATCCAACAACAGGTATCCAAAGGGCGTTCGCACCAGCCCGAACACCGGATTATCATCTTGCAGAAACCGTTTGAGATAGGCCAATTCAACCCGGTCAATGCCCGTCGCAACCCGCCCGGCCCGCCGCATACTGCGCGTCAGATCAAGCAGGCGGGCCTGCGCCATATCAGGCGTCGTAATGGCCGGTTTGGTGCCATCTCCATGCATCTGAGATCATGTGTTTGAGGGTCGATCTTTGCGGTTTCCACCCCAGTTCAACCTCGGCGCGATGCGATCCTGACACCAGTTTTGTGCAATCCCCCGACCGCCTCGGCCCTTCGACAATCGGCACGGTTTGGTTGGTCACTTCGCGGCTGTGGTCTATCACTTCGCGCACGGAAAACCCTTTGCCTGTGCCAAGGTTGAAGACCCGGCTGTTTTTGCCATCCGACAGCCAATTCAGGCCAAGCAGATGCGCATCCACCAGATCGCACACATGCACATAATCACGGATGCAGGTGCCGTCAGGGGTGTCATAATCGCTGCCAAAAACCGTGAGGGCATCCCGTTTTCCCGCGATTGCATCCAACATCAGCGGCACTAGATGGGTCTCGGGTTGATGAAACTCGCCCACCTCTCCTTCCGGATCGGCGCCTGCGACATTGAAATACCGGAAAATCACATGCCGCAACCCATGCGCCACCTCGTAATCGCGCAACATGTCCTCGATCGCACGTTTTGAGGCGCCGTAGGCATTGATCGGGTTTTGTGGGCTGTTCTCATCCAGCACGACATTGTCCTGATCGCCATAGGTCGCACAGGTTGAGGAAAAAACGATCTGTTTGCAGCCCGCTTGCACTGCGGCATCAAGCAGATTCATCGATCCGGTGACGTTGTTGTGCCAATAGCGGCCCGGCTGTTGCATGCTTTCGCCCACTTGGCTCAGCGCGGCGAAATGCATCACGGCGACGGGTTCATGTTTCGCAAAAACCGCATCAAGTGCGTCGCGGTCCAGCAGATCACCTTGTTCAAACGGGCCGAATTTGACGGCATCCTGCCATCCGGTGATCAGATTATCAAAGGTCACGGGGGTAAATCCAGCCGACCGAAGCGCCTTACAGGCATGTGATCCGATGTAGCCCGCGCCACCGGTCACCAGAACCTTATTCATGCCTTGAGCCCCCCGGCGATATTACTGCGCAGCCCTGTCGATTTGCATCACACTTTGCAGGTAACTGCGCAGATCGTCACGCAATTCTTCGCGGGCCAGGCCAAATGCCACAGTGGCCTGAAGAAAGCCGGACTTTGATCCGCAGTCAAACCGCTGACCCCGGAACCGGTAGCCATATACATTGCGATCCAGTTCAATATCCTTGGCAATCGCGTCGGTCAGTTGGATCTCACCACCTGAACCGGACTTGATCTGATTGAGGTTCTGCAAAACAGTTGGGGACAGAATATATCGCCCAATCACCGCGAGATTGGATGGCGCGTCTTCGGCTTTGGGCTTTTCTACCATGCCCTTCACCTTCACCATCTGACCCATGTCATCTGACACGTCCAAAACGCCGTAAGACGACGTGCGGGAAGGTTCAACTTCCATGGCGGCAACCATGTTACCGCCGGTTTCGGCATAGGCTTCGACCATCTGTTGCAAGCATGGCTTATCCGCCGCGATCACATCATCCGGCAGGATCACCGCAAAGGGTTCATCGCCGATCAGACGCCGCGCGCACCACACCGCGTGACCAAGGCCAAGCGCCTTGTGCTGGCGAATATAGGCAATCGCGCCGCTTTCCATATTGGTGTTCTTGAGCGTTTCAAGCAGCTCTGTCTTGTTTTTCTTGCGCAACTCCTGCTCAAGCTGGGGCGCATGATCAAAGTAATCCTCAAGCGCGCCTTTGCCACGCGAGGTTACAAAGATGAATTCCTTGATGCCCGCCGCGCGGGCCTCGTCAATCGCGTATTGGATCAAAGGGCGATCCACCAAGGTCATAATTTCCTTGGGTACGGACTTTGTCGCCGGCAAAAACCGGGTGCCCATGCCAGCAACCGGAAAGATTGCTTTTGTCACTTTTTTACGCATTGCGTTTCCTAATGCTCAGTTGCCGTAGCTTATGCTATCTTATTATTTACTCAAATTTGGGCCAAACCTTGGCCAAACCGTGCCGGAATTGCAGTATCCAGCCAATTTTCGTCCTGTTTTATCAGTCTTCGCGCAATCCGCGCTGTCTGGCAACTCGGCTCCGTTCTTTTTCAAGGCGACGTGATCTAGATGTCAGCCGGAACAACGGTGCGTCCCGATCCGATTTCCCGAACAGCCCCCCTTTTTGAAGCCATACGCCATCTTTGGTAAACAAGACCTTATGAAACATAGCACTTGGTGACAGGGACATCACGGTGACAATGTCACCCTTTTTCACCCTGTTCACCGCGCTCTGATAATCCTTGGCAAACCGAATGGGCCGGGACGGGATCACAATGGTGGGTCGCCGACGCGCCGGGAAACCCTGAAATCCCGAAACCGGGTGACGCGGAAACGAGGTGCTCGCAATCGCTCGGATTGATCCCTCTGCATAGCCATCGTTCAACCGCTGCATCAAACGACCAACGTCCTTAGGTTCAAGCGATCCGCGCACCATGTGGCGCAGCAGTCTCTTGCGCTCATCCGATCGCAGACGTGCCCATTGATCAGCGTGCTGGACAGCAGGCAAATATTTGCGTTGGAACACTGCCCAGCTTGCCCCGATATCAAACAGATCACGCGGCACCCTATCGGACCGGCGCAGGGAATTTTCGGCAAAACCGTGATGCACCTCCGCCAAGGGTACAATCGCCGTGGCATGGCCAGCCTGCGCCAGACGCATGTTCAGATCGGTCTCATCAAGGAAATAGCGGAAGGCCGGATCAAAGCCGCCGAGATCCACCAATACATCACGGCGAAATGCCATATTGGTGCCTTCGGTCTTGATCGCTTGGCCTTTGGGCGGGTGCAGAACCACTGCCTGATCCGCGCTCAAATCCAGATCGAATGTCTCGCCGCGCGGATCAATCCCCCGCGCCTTCCATTGAAACGATATGCCATTGCGGCCGCGCACAAAGCCGCCTGTCGCGGCGACCTCAGGATGATCAAAGGGTGCCAAGAGATGGAAAAGCCATTGCGGCTCTGGAACAGCGTCATCATCGATAAACGCGATGATCTCGCCCGCCGCATGTGTCACACCCAGATTTCGCGCGGCCGAGATGTTGGCCTCATCAAAAGGTACATGTTTCACACTGCCCGCGAACGGCATATCTCGCGCGGCAGCAATCCCGCCAGGATCTGCAACCACGACCACCTCAAACGGGTCATACTGAAGCTGGGAAACCCCAAGCAAACAGCGCTTGAGCGCCTCGGCCCGGCCACGGCTGACAATGACAACGCTGGCCGGTGGTTGGGTCATTCAAGGCCCATCTGCGCCATCATCGCTTCGATCTTTGGCACATCTTCTGGGTTGTTCAGCTCCCAGAAAGACCGGCCTTTGGACTCGACCTCCACACAAAGAACCGACCGCCCGTTTTCCATGAACCGCAACTGCTCCAACCCCTCCAACTGCTCCAGCGGGCCGGCTGTCCATGACGGATAGGCGGACAGGGCATCAGGGCGATAAGCATAAACGCCCACATGGTGAAACACCGGCGTCGGCGCATCATCGCCGTACACCTTGGATGTGAAGGGTATGACCTCCTTGGAAAAATAAAGCGCCTGATGGTCCGCCGCAAACACGGCGGTTGTCCCGCCAACGCGGTCGGCTTTCCGATCCGCCAGCAGGCTGTTCAGCGCGGCCCCGTCACAGCGTAGCACCGGCGTTGCAATCTCGGCCTGAGGGTTGGATTGCAGCCCTGTCACCAGGTCTTCGACAAACCAATGCGGGGTCAGCGGCGCATCCCCCTGCAGGTTCACCACAATATCAAATCCGCCGCCCAGCGCCGCATGTGCCTCTGCGCATCGCTCGGTGCCGTTCACACAGTCAGAGGAGGTCATCACAACCTCGGCGCCAAAACCCTCAGCGGCGTCTTTGATCCGGTCATCATCGGTTGCGACGACCACCCGATCGACACCGCGCACCTCACTGGCCGCTCTCCAGGACCGTTCGATCAAACTGCGTGAAGCACCGCCCGCCCCTTTGAGCGCCACAAGCGGTTTGCCGGGATAGCGGGTAGAGGCATAGCGGGCGGGAATGACAATCAGAACAGACATCAGGCGGGTTTCAACTCCACATTGGCGGCATGGGCGATAAAGAACGGATTGGCAAAATCTGCCTTTCCATAGGTCAGTGGCGTCAGATCATCATGACGCACCACTGCACCACCTGCCCCGCTCAATACCGCATGACCCGCGGCAGTGTCCCATTCCATGGTGCGGCCAAGGCGCGGATAAAGATCCGCCTCCCCAGTGGCAACCAGACAAAACTTCAGCGACGATCCGGCGCTGGTCATATCCCGCACCTGATATTTGGCGATGTAATCGTCGGTTTGTTCATCCCGGTGCGATTTCGACGCCACCACCATCAATGCGCTATTGTCAGATTGCGCCACGTGGATCGGTGACAGGTCGCCGGGATTGTCCTTGTCCAAAGCCCCGGTTTCCTCAACAGATTGACCATCCGCGCGGGTAAAGAACATCCGCCCTTTTGCAGGCGCATAAACCACGCCAAGGGTCGGAACGCCCTTTTCCACCAGCGCAATATTTACTGTGAAATCTCCACGCCGGTGAATAAATTCTTTAGTGCCATCAAGCGGATCAACAATTAAGAATGTATCAACATCCAATTTATGGGTGGCCGCCTGTTCTTCGGTGATCAATGCCACGTCCGGAAATGCCGCCCGAAGCCCGGCAGAAATGATCGCATCCGCCGCCTCGTCCGCCGCGGTGACAGGGCTGTCATCCGATTTTGACTTTACCTCAAAATCATCACGGCCATAGATCTCCATGATCTTGTCACCTGCCTCCAGCGACAGCCTGCGCATCACGGTGACCAGTTTCTCGTAATCCATCTGCTGCATTCCTCGGCTTTGATTGATTAGTTTGCTCACTCCTCTTATGCTGTGGGGGTAACGGAACAGCAAGAATTCCGTGCAAACATATCATGAGCAGAGGACAGCAGCGCATGTTCCAGTCGACCCGCAAGCCAAAAGGCAGCTTTGCCTCGGCCATTGCCATGGCTGAACTGGTCTATCATTCGATCGTCCGCAGTGTACGCAAACAGCACAATAATGCTTTTGTGGCGATCTTTATCAATGTGTCGCAGGCGATGATGTTTGTCGCCGCGTTCTTTATCATGTTCTCCATCCTTGGCATGCGGTCCGCCGCCCTGCGTGGGGATTTTCTGCTGTATATTATGTCAGGGATTTTCCTCTACCTGACCCATACCAAATCGCTTGGCGCGGTTGCCGGTTCCGAAGGACCAGCCAGCGCAATGATGCAGCATGCGCCGATGACCACGATCATCTCGATCACCTCCGCCGCATTGGGATCTCTCTATATTCAATCGCTGTCTCTGTTTTTGATCCTCTTTGGCTATCACGTCGGGTACAAGCCCTTGGAAATTGAACAACCGGCCGCGGCCTATGGCATGCTCTTGATTGCCTGGTTTACCGGTTGTGCCCTGGGGTTGGTTGTACTGGCGGTCAAACCCTGGTTTCCGGCGGTCACCGGTGTTTTGATGACAGTGTATCAACGGGCCAATATGATTGCCTCCGGCAAGATGTTTGTCGCCAATACCCTGCCGGGGTTCATGCTTGCCATGTTCGACTGGAATCCTTTGTTCCACTGCATTGATCAGGCGCGGGGCTATGTCTTTATCAACTATTATCCGCGTTACAGCTCTTGGGAATATCCCATCTGGGTTGGGATGGTGCTGGTGATGATCGGGTTAATGGGCGAATTTTACACCCGCAAACACGCCTCGCTCAGCTGGAACGCGCGGCGATAAAGGTGTTCGCCATTGGTCTTGGCGCAATGGAATTTTTAAAACTCCAGTCCGGATTTTTTGAACAAATCGCCTAAGTCACCACCCGCAGCGTCAGATTGATCCGCCCACCTTTGGGCAGCAACGTCGATGATCCATCCCGCACCCGGTCCACCCCGTGATAGATCAGCCGCGCCGCACCTCCCATCACGACCACATCCCCCGATTGCAGCCAAACCGATTCCGTCTTACCCCCGCGGATGGTGTTACCGATCCGAAACAGCGCATCATCCCCCAGTGAGACTGACACAACAGGCCAATCAAAATCAGCCTCATCCCGATCCTGATGCATCCCCATCTTTGCGCCGGGCCCATAAAAATTGATCAAACAACACTCTGGCCGCCGGTCCAGCCCTGTCACCCGATCCCAAATCGCCAGTACCGGATCAGGAATGGCGGGCCACGCCGCCCCCTGCGGGTGCTGCTTAACATACCGATAGCCGCGCCGATCACTGAACCAACCGAACTGCCCTGCCGCCGTCATCCGCACTGACATCGGTTTGCCATAGGGTGTATCGGGCTGAAAAAATGGCGCTTGCTCGGACACTTTTCTGATCGCATCCACGACCTGCCCCTGCGCAGCGGGATCAAGGAACCCTTTGTGAACATCGACCTCTCTGATCCTTAAATGTGTCATATCGGTCCTGATCGTTACGTTCTTTGCAAAAATCCATGCAGATTCCTTCTCTGAGGGGCTTTGCAATGGTTGCAGGGTGCATTTGCGCTCCTTATATACCCTCCGAACCGCTGAAGGCAGTGCTGCTTTCAGTCTCACCACAGATCGGAGCAGAGGTGCCGAACCGGGCCTTATGCCTCGTGTCATCGCCTTGAATAAAATGAGGGATCGAAAACATGGCCAAAGTAATTGGTATTGACCTTGGAACAACCAACAGCTGCATCGCCATCATGGACGGCAGCCAGCCCCGCGTTATCGAAAACGCAGAGGGCGCACGTACAACCCCATCTATCGTCGCCTTCACCGACGACGAACGTCTGGTGGGTCAGCCTGCAAAACGGCAGGCCGTAACAAACCCGGACAACACAATTTTTGGTGTGAAGCGCCTGATCGGCCGCCGCAATGACGACGCGGATCTCGCCAAAGACAAGAAAAACCTGCCTTTCAACGTGATTGATGGCGGCAACGGCGACGCATGGGTCGAAGCCAAGGGTGAGAAATACTCCCCTTCGCAGATCTCTGCCTTCATCCTTGGTAAGATGAAAGAGACCGCCGAAAGCTATCTCGGCGAAGAAGTGACCCAAGCGGTCATCACCGTGCCGGCCTATTTCAACGACGCCCAGCGTCAGGCCACCAAAGACGCAGGCAAGATCGCCGGTCTTGAAGTGCTGCGTATCATCAACGAGCCGACCGCAGCCGCCCTGGCCTATGGCCTGGACAAAGAAAATACCCAAACCATCGCGGTCTATGACCTTGGCGGCGGTACATTCGACGTGACCATTCTTGAGATCGACGATGGTCTGTTCGAAGTGAAATCCACCAACGGTGACACGTTCCTCGGCGGTGAAGATTTTGACATGCGCATCGTGAACTACCTCGCAGGTGAGTTCAAAAAAGAGCATTCCGTCGACCTGACCAAAGACAAGATGGCCCTGCAGCGTCTGAAAGAAGCCGCCGAGAAAGCCAAGATTGAGCTGTCCTCGTCGTCCCAGACCGAGATCAACCAGCCGTTTATCTCAATGGGCAAAGACGGTTCGCCGCTGCACATGGTGATGAAGCTGACCCGTGCCAAGCTGGAAAGCCTTGTTGGCGATCTGATCAAAGCCTCGATGAAGCCTTGCGCCGCCGCGCTGAAGGATGCGGGCCTGTCCGCCTCTGACATTGACGAGGTTGTTCTCGTCGGTGGTATGACACGTATGCCCAAGGTTGTTGAAGAAGTGACCAAATTCTTCGGCAAGGAGCCACACAAAGGTGTGAACCCTGACGAAGTGGTTGCACTGGGCGCTGCCATTCAGGCCGGTGTTCTGCAGGGTGACGTGAAAGATGTTGTTCTGCTGGACGTGACACCATTGTCCCTGGGTATCGAAACCCTCGGCGGCGTGTTCACCCGTCTGATCGACCGCAACACCACGATCCCAACGAAAAAGTCTCAGGTCTTCTCGACCGCCGAAGACAACCAGAACGCTGTGACAATCCGCGTGTTCCAGGGTGAACGTGAGATGGCCGCCGACAACAAGATCCTCGGTGCCTTCAACCTTGAAAACATCCCGCCTGCCCCACGCGGCATGCCACAGATCGAAGTGACCTTTGACATCGACGCCAACGGCATCGTTTCGGTGGGCGCACTTGATAAGGGCACCGGCAAAGAGCAGAAGATCACGATCCAGGCCTCTGGCGGTCTGTCCGACGATGACATCGAAAAAATGGTCAAGGACGCCGAAGAGAACGCCGAAGCGGATAAAGAACGCCGCGAGCTGATCGAAGCGAAAAACCAGGCCGAAAGCCTGATCCATTCGACCGAAAAGTCGGTGGAAGAGCATTCGGATAAGGTGGATCCGACAACTGTCGAAGCCATCGAACTGGCCATTGCCGCGCTCAAAGACGAGCTGGAAACTGAAAATGTCGAGAAGATCAAATCCGGCATCCAGAACGTCACCGAAGCGGCCATGAAACTGGGCGAAGCCATTTATAAGGCCGCGCAGGAAGAAGGCGAAGACGTTCCCGAAGCGGCAGATGCTGCAGGTGGCGACGATGACATCGTCGATGCCGAGTTCGAAGATCTGGACGATGACAAGCGCGCGTAAATTGATGCGCTGAACTGACGACAGGGCCGGTCCGATAGACGGGCCGGCCCTTCGTGTTCCGGAAAAAGGACATTAATCCATGGCAAAACGTGATTATTACGAGGTACTTGGCGTCGCCAAGGGGGCCTCTGCCGACGAGATTAAGAAAGGCTATCGCAAGAAGGCCAAAGAACTGCACCCGGATCGCAACGCCGACAAACCGGACGCCGAAGCGCAGTTTAAGGAGGCCAACGAAGCCTACGAAGTGCTGAAAGACGCCGACAAGAAAGCAGCCTATGACCGTTATGGTCACGCCGCATTCGAAGGTGGCATGGGTGGCGGTGGCCGTCCCGGCGGTGGCTTTGGCGGCGGTCAGGGTGATTTCTCATCCGCATTTTCCGACGTATTCGACGACCTCTTTGGCGACTTTATGGGTCAACGCGGCGGCGGGGGCGGTGGACGCCGTGCCGCACGCGGATCTGACCTGCGCTATAACCTGCGCATCTCCCTCGAAGAGGCATATTCCGGCCTGCAAAAATCTATCAACGTGCCAACCTCCGTGCCCTGTGGCGGCTGCGAAGGATCAGGCGCAGAAGGCGGCGCAGAGCCGACGACATGCCCCACATGTTCCGGCATGGGCAAGGTGCGCGCGCAACAGGGCTTCTTCACCGTTGAACGCACCTGCCCGACCTGTTCCGGCATGGGCCAGACCATCAAGAACCCCTGCAAGACCTGCCGGGGCGCAGGCCGTGTTGAAAAAGAACGGTCGCTGTCTGTGAACATCCCAGCGGGCGTCGAGACCGGCACACGCATTCGTCTCGCTGGCGAAGGCGAAGCGGGCATGCGCGGCGGACCATCAGGCGATCTGTACATCTTTATCGAAGTGCAGGAACACGAACTGTTTGACCGCGACGGTCCAAACCTGTTCTGCCGCGTGCCAGTGTCCATGAGCACGGCCGCACTGAGCGGCACAATCGAAGTGCCCACCATTGATGGCGGTCGCGGCCGCGTATCCATCCCATCCGGCAGCCAATCTGGCCGGCAAATGCGCCTGCGCGGCAAGGGCATGCCAGCCCTGCGCGGCAAAGGTGTAGGTGACATGATCATCGAATTGGCAGTTGAGACGCCCGTCAACCTGACGTCAAAGCAGAAAGAACTGCTGCGCGAGTTTGAAGAGCTGTCATCGGAAAACAACCCCGAAAGCAGCAGCTTTTTCTCAAGTGTGAAATCCTTTTGGGATTCGATGAAAGGCTGACCTATTGACCAGACTACAGGTCCGGCGATTGGTCTAACGAGTGTGAAAGGAGGCCACGGTGTGCGACCGTGGCCTCTTTTCTTTTGGGTCAATCGTAATCATAGCCCAGATAGCGGTTGGGCTTGTCCGCATCTTCAGGTTTGCCAATAAACCGGGCCCAAACCCCGCCGGGCCGCCATATGCCATCCATCAGCGTAAATGCCATGTCTACATCGCCGCCGCGCCCTTCCAAAGCAAAGCGATAGAAAAACGCTGAAACCCGTGCGTTGTAGATGCAATGCACATGCAATGGCGCATCTGGTGCCGCCTCGATCGCCGCACAAAAGGCCGTCCAGTCCGTTTCGGTAGGATTGGAAAAATCCACCGGGATATAAACATATTCCATCCCGAGCCGCGCAACACTTGCCGCCTCATCATCCAGCGCGCCGTCATTGCTGTGCGGGCCAAGGTTGATGATCTGCACGACACCAGATTGCGCAAGCGTGCTGAGTTGCCCTTCCGTAGGCTGCCCAGACAGGCTGATCCGTGTATCCCAGCGCCGCCAGTTCAGAATGTCTTGCTCTGCTGTCATAGTCGCCTCTTTCTACGGCCTGTGTTTGCGCCGCGATCTGGCATTACACTGCAAAACCCTCACGCGCTGTTAATCTTAACGCTTCTCTAACCCTCAGCGTCCAGTGTTTTCCTATGTCTGCGCTTCCTGATTCCCATCAACCCATGCTTTTTGATGAGGCCCCTGCCACTGCTCCTGTGCAGGGCAAACAACCTTCATACATTCACGATCATCGTCACCGGTTGCGGGCCCGCTTCATGGCAGGCGGCGCCGATGCCATGCCAGATTATGAGCTGCTTGAACTGGTGCTGTTTCGCGCCATTCCGCGCCGCGATGTCAAACCCTTGGCGCGGGCACTGATGGACCGATTTGGTGATTTTAATCACGTCATCACCGCCACAGAGGCACGCTTGCGCGATATCTCCGGCGTTGGTGATGCCGTGGTCGTTGAATTGAAGATCGTGCAAGCCGCAGCACAGCGTATGGCGCGGGCCAAAGTTCTGCAAAAACACATCCTATCAAGCTGGGACGCGCTTCTGGAATACTGCCAGATCGCAATGGCCCACCGCGAGACGGAACAATTTCGCGTTCTGTATCTGGACCGCAAGAACCTGCTGATTGCGGATGAGGAGCAGGGCAAAGGTACCGTGGACCACGTGCCCGTCTATCCCCGTGAGGTCGCCAAACGCGCGTTGGAGCTGAACGCGTCCGCGCTCATCCTCGTGCACAATCACCCCTCTGGTGATCCGACCCCCTCTGCCGCGGATATCGACATGACCCATCAAATCGAGAGCGCCTGTGACGCGCTGGGGCTAACGCTGCATGATCATCTGATCATCGGAAAATCACGCGAATTGAGCCTGCGGTCCGAGGGATTCATTTAAACGGGAGGAATGCTACCTCACCCAAACTTCAACCCGGCGGTTTGCCTGCCTGCCCCATGCGGTGTCATCACAAGCCATCGGCAATGCCTCACCAAAGGCATCAACGCCGAGATCCACCCGTTCCAGATTGGCCGTAACAGCCGCCGCGCTTACCGCCCGCGAGACAGCCTCGGCGCGGCGCAGGGCGATGTCACGGTTGGCCTTTGCCGCCCCCTGCCCATCACTAAACCCGACAAAGAGAATTTGCCGCGCATCGTATTTGCCCTGCTCCAGAGATCGCGCCAATTGCTGCACATTGGAACGGGATTGCGCATCAAGCCGGATCGAACCTGCCTCAAACCGGAACGACGTCGTCAAACGCGCCATCGGGCCAAGCGTGGCAATCATGCGTTGCAGCTCTTGCAGGGAGGTTTCAGGACCAGCCACAGTGATTGCATTGGCAAACCTGTTGCCCTGATCATCCACTGGAATTTCCTCGGGCCGTTGATCTACAAATCCGGCGCGGCGGATCACATTCTGTGCGGATGGACCACGGGTAAAGGCCAAGAACTCCCTCGCGATCAACGGCAAACGCCGCGCCGGGAAATACAGGAACATCGGCGCCGTCAATGGATAGTCTTCGGTCTTGATCGTCCGCCGCGCCGCATCCAGATAGAACCCGCAGCTCCCGCTCAGGGTCAGAACCTGCGTGTTGCGCCGTTCGGCAAAGCTGGTGATGCCCAAGGCAAAACTGTCCTTTGCCACGGCTTGAGCGAGGGCACCGGGCAGCGCATGGCGGGTGATCTGTTCGGCCAGAGAGGATTTTGCAGGCAGCATCACCTGATCCTCAATGGCCTGACTTAATCCGCTGGCCAAATCGGGCAAATGCAGTTCAATTGGCGCGTTCGGACCGCCCAGCTCCTGCCAGTTTGTGATCTTTCCTGCAAATACCTGGGCAAGGGCTAATGGCGAGATATCTTTGATCGGATTGGTCGGCGCGACCACCGGCACAACCGCATCCAACGCCAGAACACGGCTGCGATTCGGCCCGGTCAGATCGCCCATGCCAGCCTCACGGGCATTGATCCGTTCGGTTTTGCGTATTTCACGCAGGGACATGACGATGTCAGCCTCATCAGCCAGCAGATCGGCAAACCCTTCATCGGCATTGGTGGCGCGAAAGCCAAAGCGGGCGGCCAGTTTGCCTGTGTCTTTGCGGTGCAACAACAGATCAAACCGCGTCGCATCCACGGTTTCGCGGCTCACATCATAGCCACCGCGTTGGGCATAAGCCTCAATCAGGGCCGGCATCAAAACCGCGCCCATGGTCGCAGAGCCGGACAAATACACCTCGGCAACGTAGTCTTGTAAATTCGGACAACCCGGACCGGCACAATTCACACCGGATCCGTCAACCGTCAGTTCGCCATATTCGGTTTGGACACGGTAGAACTCTCCGTCAAAACCGGAGAGAGTTCCGCTCAGCTCGATTTTGCCATCGCGCGAGGTCAGCGTGACGTCCTGTGCCCACAAAGTGGATGCACCAAACAGAAAAAATGCGGCGAAGGCCGCCGCACATTTCAATCTCATCCTAAGACCCCTGGCGCTGCGTTACTTGGCAGCGACTTTCAGGTCTTGCAGCAGATTATTCAACACCAGAAACCCACCAATCTCGTCGCAATCGGGAACGGGCAGTGTCAGGTTTTGCGTTTTGATCGAATAATCGCCCAAAACTTCAAGCGACTGCGCCTCAATCTCCAACCCGCAATTGGCCTCGGTGATCTCCGCTTCAACGCTCAAAGCGATGACGCCAGAGCGGCCATTTGTATCACTGGGAAAGCTGTAGACTTCTGCCAGCAGGGGATCACCTGCGTTTGTATCGCCATGCCGCGTCAGAACGCCGCCGTTGCCTGTGACAGCATCGGCAATCTCGCCAGGTGACGCTTCCCACAAATGGCCGGTCTCGCCGTAGCCTGCGCCAAACTCACGGGCGTGGATCTGAAACCCTGTGTTGCCCTTCCATTGCAGAACCGAGCGGTCAAAATCAGCCAAGTCCTCGACCATGGTCTGCGCCACTGCGCCATCACCATTGGTGAAAGCCATGATGAAGACGGCGTCGGTGGCCAAGGCCGGCACGGTCAGGTCCAGTGTTCCGTTAAAAGTTGTCGTCTCGGTGAAAATCATGCCGTTGTGGTGCACTGTCACCCGCTCATTGGGCAGACAGGGCGCTTCCATGCTCAGCTTGACCATCGCCGCCGCAATCGGCTGTGCAACTGCGGAAATGGTGCAGGCGTTGGCCACATCAATCTCCGGCATATCCGGTTCAGGCAGAACGCTCTTGGGTGACGCAACCTTGACCACTTCGGGATCAGCCTGCGGCACGTCAATCGCACTGCTGAACTCCGCCGAAGTCAGCTTGATTTCCTGCACATCCAACAGGGAATTGGCTGGATCGGAGGCATCAATCGTTTTCACCATGGGGATGGCATTGCCAGCCACACCATAGCGTTGCTGTGCGGTATCGGTGCTTTGCATGACAAAGCCGATGGCAAGCGCGCAGGTCAATGTACCTGCTGCGGTTGCGATACCTTTTTTCTGCAAAACAAAAGTCTGCAACATGGGTCCTGTTCCTTTAATGGAATCGTTCAGGAACGTTGTCGCAAACAAAAAGGGCCGCCTTATGACCCGTTTAGGCGCAGAATGTGGCGCTTAAGTGTCAGATGTTTAACCCAAACGCCCGTGGCAATGTTTGAATTTCTTACCGGACCCACAAGGGCACATGTCATTTCGGCTGGGATTGCCCCAAGTAGAAGGATCATCCTCGACAAATCCGTCTAGGGCCGCCCCCGCTGCAGGGGTTTCCTTGGCCGCTGCCGCGTTCATTGCCAATTGACGCGCTGCCATTTCCTGCATCATCGCGTTCCGCTCTTCTTCAGTCATCGGCTGAATCTGGGCCAGCTTTTGCGTGACGTCCTGACGCAGGCTGTCGAGCATGGTTTCAAACAGTTGGAAGGATTCATTCTTGTATTCGTTCAACGGATCGCGTTGCGCATAGCCGCGGAAGCCGACCACAGACCGCAGGTGTTCCAGCGTCAGCAGGTGATCGCGCCACTTGCCGTCAATCGCTTGCAACAAAAGCTGCTTTTCGATGTTGCGCATATTCTCTTCGCCAAAGACCTCGGCCTTTTGCGCCATCAACCCGTCGGTCGCTTCGATCAGGCGTTCACGGATCACGTCGTCATCCACGCCTTCTTCTTCGCACCATTCAACGATAGGCAGATCCATGTTTAACTGTTCGGCAACCGCCGTCTTGAACCCTTCGGTGTCCCACTGATCGGCATAGGTTTTGGGCGGCATGTACACATCAATCAGATCGTCGATCACCTGATGGCGCATATCGGTGACGATCTCGTTCAGGTCTTCTGCTTCCATGATGTCGCGGCGCTGGCCGAATACCACCTTACGCTGCTCGTTCATCACATCGTCGAACTTCAAAAGCTGTTTGCGGATGTCAAAGTTGCGGCCCTCGACCTTGGCCTGTGCCCGCTCCAGCGATTTGTTCACCCATGGGTGAATGATCGCTTCGCCTTCTTTGAGGCCCAGCGTCGTCAGCACCTTCTCAAGCCGCTCGGACCCGAAAATGCGCATCAAGTCGTCTTCCAAGGACAAGAAGAACGATGTGCGCCCCGGATCACCCTGACGGCCAGAACGGCCCCGCAACTGGTTGTCGATGCGGCGGCTTTCGTGCCGCTCCGAGGCCAGAACATAAAGCCCGCCTGCCTCCAGCACCTTTTTCTTTTCATCCGCGTGTTCCGCCTCGATCCGCGCACGCAGGGCGGCGGGATCGGCATCCGGGTCTGCGTCCAGCGCCTCAAGCACCTTGAGATCGACGTTGCCGCCCAGCTGGATGTCCGTACCGCGGCCCGCCATGTTGGTGGCGATCGTGACCGCGCCAAGCTTGCCCGCATCCGCGATGATCTGAGCTTCCTGCTCATGCTGGCGGGCGTTCAGTACATTATGCGGAATCCCAGCCGCCGTGAGCATCACGCTCAACTGTTCAGACTTTTCAATCGACGTGGTCCCCACAAGGCAGGGCTGGCCCTTGGCATGGGCTTCTTTTACCTTTTCGATCATCGCCTGGTATTTTTCGTTTGCCGTACGATAGACGGCATCATCCTCATCAACCCGCGCAATTGGCACATTCGTCGGGATCTCGACCACGCCGAGCCCGTAAATCTCGCCAAATTCTTCGGCTTCGGTCAACGCGGTGCCGGTCATCCCGGCCAGCTTGTCATAAAGACGGAAATAGTTCTGGAACGTCACCGAAGCGAGCGTGACATTCTCAGGCTGAATGGAGGTGCCTTCCTTGGCCTCGATCGCCTGATGCAACCCATCAGACAAACGGCGGCCCTGCATCATCCGGCCGGTGAATTCGTCAATCAACATCACCTCACCGTCACGGACGATGTAATCGCGGTCTTTCAGGAACAGCTTGTGCGCCCGCAAACCCTGATTGACGTGGTGAACAATGGTCGTGCTCTCGGGATCATAAAGAGTCTGACCCTCTTCAAGCAGACCATGCGCACGGAGTTGCTCTTCGAGAAACTCGTTGCCTTCGTCAGTAAAGGTCACATTTTTGGTTTTCTCGTCCAACTCGTAATGTTCTGGCTGCAAGGACGGGATCAGCGCGTCAACGGTCACATACATCTCGGACCGGTCCTGCGCCGGTCCGGAAATGATCAACGGCGTCCGGGCCTCGTCGATCAGAATACTGTCGACCTCATCCACAATCGCGAAATTGTGCTGCTTTTGCAGGATCTCATCGAGGTTGGATTTCATGTTATCGCGCAGATAATCAAAACCCAGCTCGTTGTTCGTGGCATAGGTGATGTCGCATTCGTAAGCGGCACGTTTATCGGCCTCAGGCATCTGCGAGATCGCCGCGCCGGTGGTCATACCAAGTGCGCCAAATACCTTGCCCATCCAATCCGCATCACGCTGAACCAGGTATTCGTTCACGGTCACAATGTGAACGCCCTTGCCCGTGAGCGCATTCAGATAAGCGGCCAGAGCGGCAGTGAGGGTTTTGCCCTCACCGGTCTTCTGTTCGGAAATATTACCTTCATGCAGAAAAATCGCGGCCAGCATCTGTGTGTCAAAGGCGCGAATGCCGAGCGTCCGGCGTGCGGCCTCGCGGCAGTTTGCAAATGCCTCGGGCAGCAGGTCATCAAGGCTTTCGCCATTCTGGGCGCGTTGGCGCAGATCCGCTGTTTTGTCGATCAACCCTTGGTCGCTCAGCTTTTCGATCTCCGGCTCAAGTGCGTTGATCTTTGCCACCAGCGGGCGCGTCGCCTTGATCTTGCGGTCGTTTGGTGTGCCAAAGACCTTTTTGGCGATTGTTCCGATACCCAGCATGTGCTCTCCAGCCGAAGTTGCAATGTCTGGCGCTGATCTGCTTGCCCAGCGCCTTGTCTGCCCATAGATAGATGGGTGAACGAGCGTCTGAACGGCGCCCATAGGGCGATGTAAGGGCCGCACCAAACGCTGTCAATGTAGCAGCCCCCCGGGAGGGGCGAACGATAGGACATTCCATGCATAAACCACGCACTTTTCTGGCATCTCTGGCACTTTCCGCATGTCTGGCCCTACCGGCGGCCGCGCAGGACGAAGCCGGGTTGGATACCGTTGTTGCCACAGTGAACGGCACAGAGATTACCGTGGGCCACATGATCGTCGCCCGCGCGACCCTGCCCGAGCAGTATCAGCAGCTGCCCGATGAGATCCTTTTTAAAGGTATTCTGGATCAGTTGGTGCAACAGACGGCCCTTGCTGACACCTATCGGGGTGATCTGCCAGCGCGGGTCAGACTGTCGATGGAAAACGAAAACCGCTCCCTTGTGGCGGGTGAAGTGATTGAAGGCGTGATGGCCGGCCCCGTTGACGAAGACGCGCTCAAGGCCGCCTATGACGAACAATACGCCAGCGCCGAACAGGGCGATGAATACAACGCCTCTCACATTTTGGTGGAAACCCAGGAAGAGGCGCTTGCGATCAAGGCTGAACTGGATGGCGGCGCAGACTTTGCCGAGCTGGCCCGCGAAAAATCCACCGGCCCGTCCGGCCCCGGCGGCGGATCGCTGGGCTGGTTCGGAAAAGGCATGATGGTGCCCAGTTTCGAGGCTGCTGTCATTGCCATGGAAGCAGGCGCGGTGTCTGAACCGGTAGAGACACAGTTTGGCTGGCATGTGATCATGCTGAACGAGATCCGGAAGACCGAAGCCCCCGCGCTTGACACCGTGCGCGACGAGCTGGAGCTTCAAATCCGCCAGACCCGCGTTCAGACCACAATCGACAGTATCACCGAAGCCGCCGATGTCGACCGCTCTGCCGCGGAAGGCATTGATCCGGCGATCCTCAAAAACATCGAATGGCTTGAATAAGAAATGGCAAAAATAACCTCTGTTTCACCGCTCGCGCCTGCACAATTTCCCGATCTGCCTGTGATCGACGGGGTACGCTTTGCAACGACAGCCGCTGGTGTTCGATATCAAGGCCGGACAGACGTGATGCTGGCGGTGTTGAACCCCGGTACCAGCATTGCAGGGGTGTTCACCCGCTCCGCCACCCGCGCGGCACCAGTTCTTGATTGCCAGGAAAAGATTGGCGGTGCCGCCACTGGCCCTGCCGCGATTTTGGTCAATTCGGGCAATGCCAATGCCTTCACCGGCCAAGGTGGCGTGCAGAGTGTGCAGGCAATCACGGCGGCGGTGGCCGCCAGTTGTGATATACCGCAGGCGCGTGTCTTCACATCCTCGACCGGTGTGATTGGCGAACCGCTGCCGCATGACAAGATCACTGCTGTCCTTGGGGATCTGCATGACCGTTTGGATGAAAGCGGGATCGCCGCTGCCGCCAAGGCGATCATGACGACCGACACCTTCCCGAAAGGTGCCTCTACCCGCGTGACAGACAACGGCGGAACCGTGCAGATCGCGGGCATCGCCAAAGGCTCCGGCATGATCGCGCCGGATATGGCCACAATGCTGGTCTACATCTTTACAGATGCGCAGGTAGATCAGGCCGATCTGCAATCCATGGTGTCGGAGTTCAACGATGTCACCTTTAACTGCATCACCGTTGATAGCGATACATCAACCTCGGACAGCTTGATCATGGCGGCCACAGGCGCTTCCGGTGTCGATATGACCGGCAGTGCCGCGTTCAGGGAGGCACTGCATGGTCTGATGCTCGATCTGGCACATCAAGTGGTCAAAGACGGCGAAGGCGCAACCAAATTTGTCGAGATTGCCGTCACGGGCGCGGCCAGTGCCGCAGATGCCAAGACCCACGCGATGGCCATCGCCAATTCACCACTGATCAAGACCGCCATCGCAGGCGAAGATCCCAACTGGGGCCGTGTTGTGATGGCCATCGGAAAATCGGGCGCCGCGGCGGACCGTGATCGCCTATCTATCCGCTTCGGCGATATCCAAGTGGCCAAGGATGGCTGGCGCAGCCCCGATTATTCCGAAGCGGATGCCGCTGCCCACATGAAAGGCGACCATGTATCCATCGGGGTCGATCTGGGGATCGGAACAGGCTCAGCAACCGTTTGGACCTGTGATCTGACCCATGGATATATCGAGATTAACGCGGACTACCGTTCATGAAGGTGGTCCTTGTTTCAGCGGTCGCGCTGATTGACGTGGATGGTCGGGTCTTGTTGGCACAACGACCGGAAGGCAAATCCATGGCGGGCCTCTGGGAATTTCCCGGCGGCAAGGTCGAAGCTGACGAGACCCCTGAAACGGCCCTGATTCGCGAACTGGAAGAAGAACTGGGCATCAACACCTGGGCGTCCTGCCTGGCTCCGCTGACCTTTGCCAGCCACAGCTATGAGGATTTTCATCTGCTGATGCCGTTGTTCGCCTGCCGCAAATGGGAAGGCACGCCAATGCCGCGCGAGAATCAGGCGTTGAAATGGGTGCGGGCCAATGATTTGCGCAATTATCCCATGCCCCCTGCCGATGTGCCGCTGATCCCGATCCTTCGCGACTGGCTCTGAACCCAAACGCGCTGAAATCTGGATTCGATCCCCTTGGTCTGAGAAACAATCCGCTGGTGTTTTCCGAATTGTTCACTAAAATGTGAGGTATTCTTTTGGGGGAAAGAAAATGCTGCGAACCATCACTTTGGGAACATGTGTGTCCGTTCAGGGTATCTTCGTAAAAGATATGCCCGATGGGCGCATCGCTGTGAAAGTAGACGACACCGTTTATGCCGGCAAACCCGTCACCCGCAAGAACTAAGCGGTTTTCAAACTGTTCAACGAAAAAGGGGCTGCGTCACCGCAGCCCCTTTTTTGATGTCTTGATGTGACCCGACTTACGAAAGCGTACGGGTCACTTCTTCGCGTTCAAAGATTTCGATCACGTCATCAGGACGGATATCGTCATAGTTTTCAAACGCCATACCGCATTCCTGACCGGACTGTACCTCTGGCACCTCGTCCTTGAAACGCTTGAGTGTTTTCAACGTACCCTCATGGATCACCACGTTGTCACGCAGCAAACGCACCCCGGCAGAACGTCGCGCCACACCTTCGGTGACCAAGCAACCCGCAACCTTGCCGACGCCAGTGACCTTGAAGACCTCTTTGATCGACGCGTAGCCGATAAAGTTTTCTTTGATCTCCGCGCTGAGCAAGCCAGAGGCCGCCGCTTTGACGTCATCCACGAGGTCATAAATCACAGAATAGTACCGGATCTCGACGCCCTTTTGGTTCGCCGTGTTCCGTGCAGACGCATTGGCACGAACGTTAAAGCCCATGATCGGTGCGCCGGATGCCTCAGCAAGACCAACATCGGTCTCGGTGATCGCACCAACACCGGAGTGCAATACGCGCACGCGCACCTCGTCGTTGCCGATCTTCTCCATCGCCTGAACAATCGCTTCGGCAGAGCCCTGAACATCCGCTTTGACCAGAATAGGCAGCTCGCTGACGTTTTCGTCCGCCTTGGCGTTCGCCATCAACTGTTCAAGTGTCGTCGCCGCACCGGCAGCCGCACGTTTGTCCTTGGCCGCATTTGCACGATAATCCGCGATCTCACGCGCTTGTGCTTCGGTATCCGTTACGTTCAGAACATCGCCCGCTTCGGGTGTGCCGTTCAGCCCCAGAACCTCGACAGGAACCGAAGGTCCGGCTTCCTTGACGCGGTTGCCTTTGTCATCAATCAGCGCACGGACCTTACCGTATTGCTCACCCACAACAAAGATATCGCCCTGGCGCAGCGTACCGTTCTGAACCAGAACCGTCGCAACCGGGCCGCGGCCCACATCAAGCTGTGCCTCAATCACGGCACCAACGGCGGCGCGATCTGGGTTGGCCTTCAGTTCCAGAATTTCGGATTGCAACGCAATCGCTTCGAGCAGCTCATCAAGGCCCTGACCGGTGATTGCGGAGACTTCAACGTCCTGCACTTCACCCGACATTTTCTCAACAATCACTTCGTGTTGCAGCAGATCTGTACGCACCTTGTCAGGATCAGCCGCCGGGCGGTCGATCTTGTTGATGGCCACAATCATTGGCACTTCGGCCGCCTTGGCGTGATTGATCGCCTCAATGGTCTGCGGCATCACAGCGTCATCCGCCGCAACCACCAGAACCACGATATCCGTTACCTGAGCACCGCGCGAACGCATGGAGGTAAAGGCCGCGTGACCCGGCGTATCAAGGAATGACAGAACCTGACCACCATCCGTCGTGACCTGATAGGCACCGATGTGCTGAGTGATCCCGCCCGCTTCGCCGGCAACAACCTTGGCATTGCGGATCGCATCCAGCAGAGATGTTTTACCGTGGTCAACGTGACCCATGATCGTGATCACCGGTGGACGGCTCACCAGATCAGCCGGATCATCTTCGATCTCTTTGATCACATCTTCGACGTCCGCATCGGAAACACGGACCACCTTGTGGCCAAATTCCTCGATGATCAGTTCCGCGGTATCGGCATCAATGGTCTCGTTTTGCGTAACCATCATGCCGTTCTGCATCAGTGCTTTGACAACGGCGCCTGTCTTTTCGGCCATACGTGCAGCCAATTCGGACACAACAATTGCCGGTGGCAATTGCACATCACGAATAACCTTTTCGCGCTCAACACTGCCGCCCATCGCCTTTTGGCGTGCGCGTTCCTGCTTCCGCTTCATTTGCGCCATGGATCGCTGTCGGCCACCATCACGGCCAGAAAGCGCCTGATTAACCGTCAGCTTGCCAGACCGGCGGCTGTCATCACCACGGTTCTTCTTGTTCGTGTCCTCGCGGTCACGATCGGTTTTGCGAGGTGTGGCAGCCGGCGCAGGCTTGTTGGCCGGTGCGCGGGCCGTTGGGGCCGCCGCAACAGGAGCCGCAGCCGCCGCTTGCGCAGCAGCTTCGGCTTCACGGGCTTTGCGCTCGTCTTCCTCGGCTTTTGCCTTGAGGCTTTCTTCGCGCTCGCGTTCTGCCTTTTCTTTGGCTTCGATCTCGGCGCGGCGGCGTTCACGATCCTCTGCGCGGGCCTTTTCTTCGGCTTCGCGGGCAGCGGCCTCTTCGACCTCACGCGCCTTGGCCGCTTGCACAGCCTTCAGCCGGCGGGCCATTTCCGCATCTGTAATCCCCGCAGGACGTTTGGACGGATCACCAATAGGAGAGCCTCCAGCCGCACCGGACTTTGCCGCACCCGGCTTGGGTACAACAACGCGCTTGCGTTTGGTTTCGACCACGACGTTCTTGGTCCGCCCATGGCTAAAGCTTTGCTTTACGTTGCCCGGACGCGCAGGTGCCCCGCGCAGACCCAATGTTTTCTTGCCGTCAGTATCGCTCATTTAGCTCGTCATCCTTTCGGCTGGCCGTTGCCAACCTCGTTTTTGCGCACGCCTTTAAGTCGTTGGGCTTCCTCTACAACACGCAGAGTGAGTCCGCCAGAGGCGAGCGCCCCATGTATCACAGTTTGCCGACCGAATGCCAAACCCAATTCGTCTGCGGTCAGCCAGCCAATGTAGTGGCCGTAGTGCGGTGTGCTTAGTTTCGATTTGCCGCGGCCTGATCCGTCCACCGCCTGGACCAGCACCTCGGCTTCTTCTGTTTGCAGCCAGCCTTTGACTTTTTCGTAGCCCGCAACAGCCTTGCCAGATTTACGTTGCAGCGAAATCAGGTCAACGACCCGCCGCGCCAGTTGCCGCTCAACCTCATCGGCCAAATCATCAGCCACCGTAACCTGCTGTTTGGCCGCACGGGAAAACAGCTTTTTCTTAACGGCCATCTCAATCGCCGCGCGGTCCGATGCCACATATATGCCGCGGCCAGGCAGTTTGCCCAGAATATCCGGCACAATCTGCGCATCCGGCCCCACGACAAAGCGCACCAAACCATGCTTTGGTTGCACTTCGCCCGTGGCAATGCACTTGCGATCAGGACCGTTTTCCCGGTCTTTTGGAACGCCACCGCGACCCATCATGAACCTCCGAGGCCTGCGATCAGGCCCCGGTCTCCTCGGTCAGGTCTGCATCTTCGCCGTCCAGCGCCTCTTCTGCGTCTGCTTCCAGTTCTGCCGGATCGACCCAGCCCAGCAACACGCGGGCTGTCATGATCATGGTTTGTGCGTCCTCAAGCGAGATGTCGAAAGGTTCGAGAACCCCGTCATCCTTGACCCGCTCACCCTCAACAGTGGTCCAGCCACCGGCCAGCTCCCAATCCGCGCAGGTTGCGAAATCTTCCAGTGTTTTTACGTCGTCTTTGGCCAGCGCCTCAATCATCTGGGGTGTCAAACCCTCAAATTCAACAAGGCTGTCCTCGACACCCAATGCACGGGCATTCTCAAGCGCCGCTTTGTTGCGGGCCTCCAACACGTCGCGGGCACGGGCCTGCAGTTCATTCGCAGTGTCTTCGTCAACACCGTCGATCACCAACAGTTCGTCAATCTCGACATAGGCCACCTCTTCGAGGTTGGTGAACCCTTCGGAAACCAGAAGCTGGGCAAAGAATTCGTCCAGATCGAGGTTGTCCATAAACAGCTTGGTGCGCAGTTCAAACTCGGCCTGACGGCGCGCGCTTTCCTGCTCTTCTGTCATGATGTCGATATCAAGACCGGTCAACTGGGACGCCAGGCGCACGTTCTGACCTCGGCGGCCAATCGCCAGCGACAATTGCTCTTCAGGAACAACAACTTCGATCTTACCAGCTTCTTCGTCCAAAACAACCTTGGACACTTCGGCAGGCTGCAGCGCATTCACCAAGAAGGTTGGCTGATCTTCGTTCCATGGAATGATGTCGATTTTTTCGCCCTGAAGCTCGTTCACGACCGCCTGAACCCGAGAGCCGCGCATACCAACGCAGGCCCCAACCGGATCAATCGAACCGTCATAAGAAATCACGGCAATCTTGGCACGCGATCCGGGATCACGGGCAACCGCCTTGATCTCGATGATGCCGTCATAAATCTCCGGCACTTCCATCTTGAACAATTCGGCCATGAATTCAGGCGCGGTACGGCTCAGGAAGATCTGCGGGCCACGCTGCTCGCGGCGCACATCCTTGATGTAAACGCGGATCCGGTCGTTCGGGCGATAGCTTTCACGGCCGATCTTCTCGTTGCGGCGCAGGATCGCTTCGCCAGCGCCCACATCCACAATAACGTTGCCATATTCTTCACGCTTGACCAGACCATTGATGATGGTGCCTGCGCGATCCTTGAACTCTTCGTACTGACGATCACGCTCGGCTTCGCGAACCTTCTGCAAGATCACCTGCTTGGCCGACTGCGCGGCAATCCGGCCCATCTCGACCGGTGGCACTTCTTCTACATAAGTGTCGCCAACCGCAGGATTGTCCATGTATTGCTTGGCCTGCTCAACGGTGAATTCCGCCTGATAGTTCTCAAGCTCTTCATCCTCGACCACGGTGCGCACGCGGGTAAAGGTGGCGCGACCTGTCTTGCGGTCAATCGCCACGCGAATGTCCATTTCCGCGCCATAGCGGGACTTCGCTGCACGGGCGAGCGATTCTTCCATCGCTTCGACCACCAGATTGGGGTCGATCATCTTTTCACGGGCAACCGCCTCGGCGGTTTGAAGCAGCTCAAGCTGGTTGGCAGATGTAATGGCCATTAGTCTTCTCCCTCAGCAGACTCATCAGTCTGGATCTCATCGAATTGGGTTTCGTCAATTGCACCTGACGCCTTGCGTTGGCGCAGCATTTCTTTAATCAGATCATCCGTCAGAACCAGTTTGGCATCCGACAGCCAGTCAAACTTGAGGCCAATGGTGCCCTCTTCGACATTGATCAGCACTTCGTCATCCTCAACACCCGCCAGCGCACCCTTAAAGCGGCGGCGACCATCGATCAGCTCTTCTGTCTCGATCTTCGCCTCGTAGCCTTCGAACATGTCAAAGTCTTTGAGACGGGTCAGCGGACGGTCGATCCCCGGCGAGGACACTTCGAGCGTATATTCCTCGACAATCGGATCTTCGACATCAAGAATCGCGCCGATCGCCTGAGTGATATCGCTCAGATGATCCACTTCGATCCCGCCTTCGGGTTTATCGCACATGATCTGCAGCGTTGTGGTTTTGCCGCTCATCAGACGCACGCGCACCAGTTCAAACCCCAGATCCTCAATCACCGGTGTGATGATCTCGGCCATGCGGCGGTCAATGGCGGCTTTGGCTATCAGGTCGTTGGTCATGATCTCGCTTGGTATTGGGCACAAAAAAACGGGCGCGCGGCCCGTATCGTGTTTCGGTGGAGCGTTTGGTGTGGACCCGATCGCGCCGCTGTTGAGATGCATATAGGGGGATGGGCACGAAACTGCAAGCCGCTTTACCCAAACCACCACCGCTCAGCCGCGCGGAGGTTGTCCAGCGGGCGCAGGTTGCTGATCTGGGCAGGCTGGGCCAGATCGGCACTGACCGCCTGAACCGGTTTGCGGGCATCTGGCAGCAACACGATATCCGGCATCCCGGCCAAGCCTCTGGCATCATGCAGGTCTGCGGCATCCACAAGGTATTCGCCCAGCGCCTGACCGCGGACCATCTCTGATGGGATCGACGTCAGTTCAACTTCATCGAACCACCCCGCGCTGCCATCCTTGTAATGTTGAGACACGCGCGCTGCCAACAACCGCTGCCCCGGCACAAAGCGTTTCACCTGATAAAGGCCCGTGCCAATACCGCTGTCTGGCGCATGTGCGGGGCGAATCACATGATCTGGCTGCGCCAGTCGAAGGGGAAGGCCCGCGTCGGGCTTTGCCAGCCTGATTTGCAACTCAAACGGGCCAAGTGGCACGATATCCGCGTCCAACTGCCACGCCAGGCTTGCCGCTGCATCTGCGGATGTGAAGGGCTGACCATCGTGGAACCGCACATCCGGACGCAAATCAAAGATCCAGATCCGCCCATCCTCGGACGCACGCCAATCCAATGCCAACTCAGGGCGCAACGTGCCATCCGCAGCAACCTCTGTCAGCGTGTCAAAGACCAGCCCCTGCCGCGCAACCTGCATGAACAGACCTTCACCCATGGTCCAACTGTCATCGCGATTTGCACCAGAAAGCGCCATGCGCAACCGGCCACCCTGCTTCGGCAGGCCCGACGCCGACACGCCCGACGCCGCCAAAAGCGCCGCAGCTGCACCGCTGGTGAACAAGGCACGCCGGTCGATATGTGACCGCCGGGTCATTGCGCCGCAATCCTATCCATGGTCCGCACTAGCTCTGCTGAAATCCCCGGCTCTGACAACGCATGCCCTGCGTTCCGCACCATCATCAGTTCGCTTTCTGGCCATGCTTCCGACAGGGCATAGGCGCTGCTGGGCGGGCAGATCATGTCATAACGCCCCTGCACAATGGTGCCGGGAATATGTTTGATCCGGTCCATATTCGCGATAATCTGGCCGTCACTCTCAAGAAACCCGGCATGAGTGAAATAATGGTTTTCCAACCGTGAGAATGCGCGGGCATAATCCGCCGGCCCCTCATGCACAGACCCTGCCGAATGAATCGAGGCCAATGCATTTTCCCATGCGGCCCATGCACGGCCATATTGCCGCTCCACCTGCAGATCGCCGGAAAAAAGCCGCCGGTGATAAGCTGCGATCAGATCATCGCGTTCGCCTTCGGGGATCAAATCCACAAACCGTGCCCAAACCTCGGGCCAGAACTTGCCCGCGCCGCCGCCATAAAACCAATCCAGCTCGGCCCGGGTCATCAGGAACACCCCACGCAAGACCAGATGGCGCACTGCTTCGGGATGGCTTTGTGCATAGATCAACGCCAGCGTCGCACCCCAGGATCCCCCAAAAACGATCCAGTCTGATATGCCAAGCGTTGTGCGAATCAGCTCGATATCCGCCACCAGATGCCACGTCGTATTGTCCGTGACCGATGCATGGGGCCGCGACCGGCCACATCCGCGCTGATCAAACAAGATCACCCGGTACACCGATGGATCAAAATACCGCCGCATGGACGGGCTGCACCCGCCGCCGGGGCCGCCATGCAGCACTACAACCGGTATCCCCTCAGGGTTTCCGCATTGCTCGACATAGACCTGATGACCTTGCCCAACCGCCAACATCCGCTGATCGAACGGATCAACGGGCGGATAAAGATACTGCACTGCGCGCTTTTGGTCGGGATACTTGTCCATCACGGCCCTATATAGTCTTTCACAACACAAGAGCATAGGGAGCGTGGAATGCAAACGCCTCAAACAACAGTCGACCCCGCCGAAGTCGCAAAATTCGAAGCGATGGCCGCCGAATGGTGGGATTTGAACGGTAAATTCAAACCCTTGCACATGCTCAACCCCTGCCGGTTGGACTATATCACCAACCAGATCGCGGGCGAGTTTGACCGTGATCTGAAATCAGACGCGCCATTCAAAGGCCTGCGAATCCTTGATATCGGCTGCGGCGGTGGATTGCTGGCCGAACCGATGGCGCGGCTGGGTGCCGATGTGGTGGGAGCAGATGCCGCTGCTGGCAACATCCCCGTGGCGCAAGTGCATGCGGCGCAGTCGGGCCTCCAGATTGATTACCGTCACACCACAGCTGAAGCGATGGCCGAGGCGGGCGAACAATTTGACGCGGTTCTGAACATGGAGGTGGTCGAGCATGTCGCCTCCCCCATTGATTATCTGACCGCTTGCCATGATCTGCTCAAACCCGGCGGATTGCACATCTGTTCGACGATCAACCGCAATCCAAAATCCTACATGATGGCCATTGTTGGTGCCGAACACATCATGCGCTGGCTGCCCAAAGGCACACATGAATGGTCCAAGTTCATCACCCCGGATGAACTGTTTGACCTGCTGACCCGTGCAGGGCTGACCCCGGTGGATCGCAAGGGATTCGTTTTCAATCCCATCGCCTGGAGCTGGAGCCTGTCGGACAGGGATCTGAGCGTGAACTACGTCACCGCCAGCACGCGACCCAACTGACCTTTAAGCGAGCTGTTTGCGAATGCCGCGCAAGATTGGCAAAGCGGCGCGCGCTTGTTCTTCGCCCAGATCATCAACCACTTTGTTGATGGTCGGGGTGATCGCGGCAAAGGCATCATCCCGCGCCTGCCGTCCTGCGGGACTGATCTGTACGATCTTGCGGCGGGCATCGTCCCAATCCGGGCGCACGTGGATATACCCCGCCCATTGCAGCTTGTTCAGGGTATTGGTCATTGCTCCGCGCGTCACATTGAACCGCTCCGCCAGCTTGGCAGGCGTGCTTTCCTCGCCCTTGAACGCAAGAACGTTCAGTACCGAAAAATGTGAGATTTCCATGCCTTTTGGTAGAATCCTGGTCAGACTGCCCCGCACAGCGTGATCTGCGGCAAGCAGTTCACTGAAAAGCAATATAGCGAGGGCATTCTTGTCTTGCGTCATTGGTCTACCGGATCAGGGGGCCGAAATTCTCGGGCATTGGACAGGCTCGGCACCCTGCGCCGCGCCGCTTCCCCTTCTTCCATATTCAGATCAAAATTGTAAACGCCCGGCGCTTCCCCGGCATCAAGAATCACCTCACCCCAGGGGGAAACGACCAAGGAGTGACCATAAGTATCCCGTGTTTTGCGACTGGCGCTGGCGTGCGTACCCGTTTGACCGGGTGCAATCACGAAACACCCTGTCTCAATCGCCCGCGCCCGCAACAAGGCATGCCAATGGGCCGCGCCGGTCACGGGAGAGAACGCTGCAGGCACCGTGATGATCCGCGCACCGGCATTGGCCAGCGCCTGATACAATTTGGGAAAACGCACATCATAGCAAACGCTCATCCCGATGCAGGCGAAAGGGGTATCCGCAACCACCGCCTGCGTGCCGGGCCGGTATCCTTCGGATTCGCGGTAGGTCTCGGTCTCATTGATCTGCACATCGAACATGTGGATCTTGTCATACCGCGCTGCCACAGACCCATCGGGCGCAATCAGGAAACTGCGATTGGCAAAGCGCCCGTCAGGATCGTCTGTCTTAAGACCAAGAGATCCGATCAATAGCCAGATCCCCGCCTTCGCTGCCTCATCGCAAAGCGCGGCCAGAGTTTGATCCTCGCCCTCATACTGCAGGACATCCTGTTGATGGCGGCGGCTGGTCGAGACGCAATTGGTCACTTCGGGGGTCAGAACAAACTCCGCCCCCTGCGCCACCGCGTCCCGGAACATTCCGACAGTCACCGGCAGGTTTTCTGCCGGATCATCCGTCACATTCAGCTGAAGCAGGGCCGCCTTCATAATCACGCCTCAAGCAAAGCGTCGAGCTTGCCTGCCCGTTCGAGCGCGTGCAGATCATCCGACCCGCCCACATGATCGCCGCCAATAAAGATTTGCGGCACGGTGCGCCCTCCATTGGCACGTTGGATCATCTCGGCCTTGCGGTCGGGATTTGCCAGCACGTCAACCTCGGCAAAGCTGACGCCTTTGCTGTTCAAAAGCCGTTTCGCCGCGTGACAGAACCCGCAAAGTGGTGATGTGTAAATCTCGACGGTTTTCATGAACCGATCCCTTTCAACAAAACTGTTGAGAGGGATTTAAGCGTCTTTCACCGCCCGCGCCAGTGTTACGACACTGACCGGCCCCGATCCGGCATCCAGACAGGCCTGAGTCGCCGCAGATAATGTCGCGCCGGATGTCATTACATCATCGACCAAAAGCACCGGACGCCCGATCAATCGGTGTCGCCGACGCGGGTGGACACGCATGGCGTCCTGTAAGGTGCGATATCGCGTTTCGCGGTCCATGCCGTCCAGACGGCGTGTTCGCCGATGTCGCTGTAACAGATCAGGTGCCCAGGACAGCCCGCTCCGCTCTGCCAAAGCCTTGGCAAGAAGGGCCGATTGGTTATAGCGCCGCTGAATCATCCGTTGCCAATGCAAAGGCACTGGCGCGATCAAGGCCTGCTCTGGCACCAGTCCCTTGATCGTATTGGCCATCCACAAGCCAGCAGGCTGCGCGATTTCTTGTCGGTCGCCATGTTTCAGCGCCAGAACCAAATTGCGCCCGGTGTCGCGGTACAAGAGCGCAGACCGCCCGCGCACCCATGGCCGAGGCGACAGCAAACACGCATCACATTGATGTGAGACATCATCCTCCTCGCCCGGCAGAGGCACCCCGCAACTGTCACAGACCATGCCCCCGACAAATGCAGTATCGCGCCAGCATTTCCCGCACAGGCCAAAATCGCCATCCACAATATCACCGCAAGCCAGGCACCGAGGCGGATAAATGGCGTTCAGCCCTGTTTGAAGTCTGCTTGTTATCGTCATATCTACCCCGGATGACCCAGAATCCTGTTCTTACCGACCTGACGGCACTGCACCTTCACCGCGCCCGCGCCAATGCGGACGGGATGTTCCTGCACCAGACCGCCGCCGATGAAGTGGAAGATCGCCTGCAACTGGTTAAAAAGCCGTTTAGCAAGTTGGGATTGATCACCGGCTTTGCTGATTTCTGGGAATCACGCCTGCCAAACATGACCATTCTGCCTGACGACGACACCCTTTCGGTTGAGCCTGCCAGTTATGACCTGCTGGTTCATGCGATGGCCCTGCATTGGGCGAATGATCCGGTTGGCCAGCTCATTCAATGCCGCCGCGCCTTGCGGCCAGATGGCTTGTTCCTGTCCGTCGCTTTTGGCGGTCAGACCTTGCATGAGCTGCGGGCTTGCCTTGGTCAGGCCGAATCCACAGTAACCGGGGGCATGTCACCGCGCATCGCACCGATGGCAGAATTGCGCGATATGGGTGCCCTGCTGCAGCGGGCCGGTTTTGCCTTGCCCGTTGCAGACAGCCTGCCGCTTACCGTGGAATATGCCAACGCGTGGCATCTGATGCGTGATTTGCGCAGCATGGGCGAGACAAATGCCCTGACCGGCCGTTTGCGCCGCCCAACCGCCCGCCGCGTACTGGAGACAGCTGTGCAGCTTTATCAGAACAATTACCAGGGCACGAACGGGCGGATCACTGCGACCTTTGAACTGATCTTCCTCACCGGGTGGGCCCCTGACGAAAGCCAACCCAAGCCGTTGCGCCCCGGTTCGGCCCAACAACGGCTGGCCGATGCCCTTAAGACCGATGAGACAAAACTGCCTATTTGACCCCAAGGGCAAAGCGTCTATTTCAGCAAGATCACGTTTTTAGGATTTTCCCACATGCAGCCTGCCCGACCGCCCCATGCCAATGCTGACCACCCCGCTTTGCCGAAACAAAAGGTGGGTGTTCTGCTGGCCAATCTGGGAACGCCGGACAATTACGATTATTGGTCGATGCGCCGCTATCTGAGCGAGTTTTTGTCGGATCGCCGCGTGATCGATTATTCCCCCTGGCTGTGGCAGCCGCTTTTGCAGGGGATCATCCTGACCAAACGCCCGTTTACATCCGGTGCGGCCTATAAATCCATCTGGAACGAAGAGGCCGGCGAAAGCCCCTTGATGACCATCACCAAGGCGCAAACCGCCAAGATCACGGCGCGGATGCAGGAACAATACGGTGATGACGTGATGGTGGATTTCTGCATGCGTTACGGCAACCCGTCCACCCAATCAAAGGTCGAGGCGATGACCAAGGCAGGATGTTCCAAGATCTTGTTTTTCCCGCTTTATCCGCATTATGCCGGGGCCACATCCGCAACCGCTTGCGATGCATTCTTTGCAGCTTTGGGCAAAGAAAAATGGCAACCCATTGCGCGCGTGGTTGAGCCCTATTTCGACCGCCCGGATTATATCGAGGCTTTGGCGCAATCTATCGAGCGGGGCTATGCGGCAGCGGAAAACAAGCCGGACATTCTGATTTGCTCCTACCACGGTTTGCCGGAACGCTATCTGATGGAGGGCGACCCCTATCATTGCCAATGCCAGAAAACCACGCGGCTGCTCAAGGAACGGCTGGGTTGGGACAACACCCAGATCATGACCACATTCCAGTCCAAGTTCGGACCCGAAGAATGGCTGCAACCCTACACGGTGGAAGAGGTCGCGCGGCAAGCCAAGGCTGGCAAAACAAGTATCGCGGTCTGCGCACCGGCGTTCTCTGCCGATTGCATTGAAACGCTCGAAGAGATCAACGAAGAGATCAAGGAAAGCTTTGAGGAGGCGGGCGGCAAACACTTTACCTATATTCCCTGCCTCAATGATGACGACGCACATATCGGCGCGCTGACCAATACCATTACCGAAAACCTGCGCGGCTGGCTGGACTGAGCCTTTCCGGGCAAAAACCTACCCTTCAGACACAAAAAAGGCGGTACCGAGGTACCGCCTTTTCCGTTTTAGTTGTCGATACCGATTAGTCGGCAGCAACAGCCGCAGCAACGATTGCCAGCAGGATCAGCGGCAGCAGGATGCCGGAAGAAGAGCCAGTGGCTTCTTCAACAACAACAGGTGCTTCGATGACCGGGTCTGCAAGCGAACCAGCGTATGCAGTCGATGCGGCAGCTGTCAGTGCAGCGGCGAGAACGAGTTTTTTCATAACATAACCTCCAGAAAAGGCGTGCCACATCAATGTGCGGACACGCACCCAAGACTTACCTCGTAGTTCTGTCTAAACAGCATATACAGCGGATTGCAAACCCGGATTCCATTCAGACAACCTACAATCACCCAAATGTCGTCAAATTAGCAACACTTGAGTGCCCACTTCGGCCATCCCGAACAGCTCAGCAATATGTTCGTTGTACAGACCGATACATCCGTTGGAGGATTTGCGCCCGATCTTGCGGGTGTCATGGGTGCCGTGGATCCGGTAATATGTCCAGCTGAGATAAAGCGCATGCGTTCCCAGAGGGTTCTCAGGGCCGGGCCCAATGAACGGAGGCCATTCCGGATTGCGCTTGAGCATGGATGGCGTTGGCCGCCAGCTTGGCCCTTCGACCTTTTGCACAACTTTGGTCCGGCCACGACGGGTCAGATCCTCGGTCAGTGGCACGCTGGACGGATACAATTTGTAGATGCTCTGATCCTCTGACCAGTAATGCACCGCGCGGCTGTCGATATCGACCAGAATCGCGCCATTGTTGGTGTTGTCGAAATAGGGTTGCCAATCCAACGTCCGAAAGCTGGAGATATTCCGGCGGACAGTTTCCGTCAGATCCCGCTCATTCTCTGTGGTTGTCGAAGAATTGACGGCGCCGGTATCCTGCGCCAGCGCAGGGGTGGCCAACATCGCGGCGCTTCCGGCCAGAAACGCACGGCGGCCACCGTTGGAAAATTGACTGTCAGACATGATATGTCTCCCTCATTGGGCAATTTCACTATTTTACAGACATATATGGCGCGAAAGACGCAGTATCAAATCAAACCACCGTTAACTGGCAGACTCACGCTGATGTGCGTTTGAACTGCAACGCAACCCAATGTAGGAGAGGCAGAACACCGATTTTGCTGGAGCAAAGCTATGATCCGTATCCTGTCTGTCTTGATGGCAATTGCCTTGGCTGCCGCTGCCTGTGCGCCGGTTGAACCCGGCATTGGAACAGACGGCAAGCCGTTGCCCAAGGTCTATCGGATCAGCCGCGGCGACGCGGGCAAGATCCCGTTCCGGATGGTCGATAGTGTCAATGCCCTGCGCAGCGCGGCGGGCCGGGCGCCAGTTACACTGGATTCAAAATTGAACGCAGCGGCGGCAACCCATTCCAAAGACATGTCACGCCAGAATCGCCCATGGCATTTTGGCTCTGACGGCTCGTCCCCGATCGACCGGATCAGCCGTGTTGGCTATGCCGGGCGTCTTGTGGGCGAAACCATTTCGGAAACCTACGAATCCGAACTCGAAACCCTTGCGGCGTGGATGGACCAGCCAGACACGCGCCGCGTGATCATGTCGCCCGATGCACGCAACATGGGCTTTGCCTGGCATCAGGAATCAGGCGGTAAAATCTGGTGGACGCTGGTGATGGGCAACTGACCCAACACCTTTGTTCTATGGGTTGATCTGGATTGGCGTTCCATCCCTGACCATGGCATAGATATCTTCCATCTGCTTGTTGGTCACCGAGATACAGCCCCAGGTCCAATCCCCCTTGTCCCTTTTCAGGGGGTTCTTTTGCCCGTGAATAAAGATATCGCCGCCAGGTTCCTTACCGATGGACTTGGCATAGGCGCGATCTGCATCGTTGGGATAGGAAATGCCCAAAGACAGATGGAACTGGCTGTTGGGATTACGCCGGTCGATCAGATAAATCCCCTCAGGCGTGCGCCCGTCCCCTTCGATCTGTTTGTGACCAATAGGGGCAAAACCCAGCTTGATGTCATAATCCTCAAGCACCTTGTCATGATGCAGCAGGTACATGCGCCGCGCCTCTTTGTTCACCACCACATAGGTGACTTCAGGCCCGTTGTAGCGTTTGAATTTGCTGCTGCTGCATGCGCCCAGCGCGACAAGCGCGGTGCCGCCAAGGATGACTGTTCTGCGGTTCATCTGTACTGCCTAATTTGCCAGGCGATTTTTGCCCTTTGTTATGGCGCTAGCATATAGCCCAATTGCCCGCAGTCAAAAAGCTGTGATTGCCGCGATTTTGAAACATCTGCGCAAACCGGCAAATCACCGCCGGATCAGGTTGGCGCGGTCAGGCTTGCTGCCAGTTCAACATGAGATGACCAGCGGAATTGATCAACAACCTGCACCCAGTTCAACGTGTAACCTGCGCTGACCATCGTCTGGGCATCGCGGGCAAAGGTCACCGGATTGCACGACACATAGGCCACCTGCGGCACGCGGGCGGTCACAATCTCGGCCACCTGCCGCTCGGCACCGGCGCGAGGTGGGTCCAGAACGACCGCATCCAGTTTGCGCATCTCATCGGGCAACAGCGGCCGCCGAAACAGATCCCGGGTCTCTGTTGTCACAGGCTTGAGGCCCTCTGCCATCCGCCAGCCATGATCCAGCGCTGTCATCATTTCCGCAACGCTTTCAACCGCATGCACACGCGCAGTTTCTGCAAGCGGCAGTGCAAATGTGCCGCAACCGGCAAACAGATCGGCCAATGCATCCGCCCCCGCAACCGCCTCTTTGACCGCAGACAGCAATGCCGCCTCACCGTCCTGCGTGGCTTGCAAAAACGCACCAGGCGGCGGGGTAACGGCGGCGCGGCCAAAGGTCTGCACCGGTGCATGGCGCATCGCAATCACCTCATCGTCCCAGCTGAGCCGCGCCAAACCGCGCCGCTCGCAAAGACTGGCCAATTCTTGCCGCAGCGGCCCATCAAGCGGTTTGCCATGCGCCACCGCGACATCCAGCCCGTTGGCCGATACCGTCACAGTCACGGCAAGCGCCGCCTTGCGGCTGGTCCCGACCAGCGCCAGATCTTCGGCCACGGCGCGGCCTTCCAAGACCTCGGGCGCCAGCAACTTACAGTCTGGAATTTCAATCAACACGTCCGAGCCACGGCCATAAAACCCTGCCATTGCGCCTTTTTTGGTGCGCCTTGCTGCAAAGGTCGCCCGGCGTCTGGACTGGGGAGGCGACGTGTGAAGCGGCTTAAAAACAGTCTCTAACCCATGCGCGTCCAGCGCATGTTTCACCACGTCTTGCTTCCAGCCCGCGACCAGATCATCCGATGCATGCTGCAACTGGCATCCACCGCAGGATTTGAAATGCCGACAGGGCGGCGCAACCCGATCGTCAGACGGTTTCAGGATACGCACATCCGTCAGGGTGTTTCCCGAAACTGTGCCGGACACCACCTCTCCGGGAAGGGTCAGCGGCGCAAAGATCGGGCCATCGGCGATACCATCGCCGTGGTGGCCCAGTCGAAGAATTTGATGTTCTGTCATGCCCCGCCTTACCGCGCCACAGTCCGGCACAAAACCCCTATTCAGCCGCCTTTACATTCAGGAACCCGCCCGACTGCCGCTGCCAATAGCGGGCATAAAGGCCATTTTCGGCCAAAAGGGCGTCGTGACTGCCGGTTTCGACAATCCTCCCCTGATCCATAACGATAATGCGGTCCATCTCTGTCAGCGTCGATAAACGGTGCGCAATCGCCAGAACGGTTTTGCCCTCCATCACACGGGTCAGCGCGGTTTGAATGGCCGCCTCAACCTCACTGTCGAGGGCGGATGTGGCCTCGTCCAGCACCAGAATGGGCGCATCCTTGAGAATGGCCCGCGCCAGTGCGACCCGTTGGCGTTGTCCGCCGGACAATTTTACACCCCGTTCACCCAAATGCGCCTCATACCCACGGCGCCCGCGATGGTCTTCAAGCTCTTGAATAAACTCATGCGCTTCGGCCCGCTCAGCGGCCGCTGTGATCTCAGCCTCGGTCGCGTCGGGTCGGCCATAAAGGATGTTGTCCCGAGCCGAGCGATTGAACATCGCGGTCTCTTGCGTGACCATCCCGATATTACGCCGAAGGCTTTCTTGTGTGGTCTCCCGCACATCAAGACCATCAACCAGTATGTGACCCTGCTCGGCATCATAGAGCCGCAGAAGAAGCGATACGAGCGTCGATTTTCCCGCGCCGGACGCGCCGACAATCCCAAGCTTTTCACCCGGTTCTATCGTAAGATTGATCCGCTCAACGCCGCCTGCCTCGCGGCCATAGGCAAACCCCAGATCATGCATTTCAATCCGGCCCTCGACGGCATCCAGCACTTTTGCGTCGGGGTCGTCCTCCAACCTCACACGGGGAGTCAAGGTCTTCATCCCGTCCTCAACCTCACCCACGTTGGAATAGATTGCCATCAAGGTGAAGCTGACCCATCCGGTCATCTGCGCGATACGGATCGCCACGGCCCCTGCCGCAACAATATCGCCCTCACTGGCCAGACCACGTTGCCACAAAAGGATCGTGCCGCCCAAAAGTATCACCGGTAAAAGCCCCGCCAAAGTCATCAAGGTCAGCCGGAAACCGGCCGCAAGGTAGCCAAATTCCAGCGCACGTTCCCGAAAGGTTTTCATGGCGCCCAAGGCAGCGCGATCTTCATGATCCGCATGGGCAAACAATTTCACCGTCTTGATGTTGGTGATCGTATCCACAACCTGCCCCGACACCATCGCCCGAGCGCCGGCACGGCCCGCAGACCGTTTGCGCACGCGCGGCAAGAACCAGTTGATCACCGCAAAGTACAGAACCAGCCAAAACAAGAATCCAACGGCCACACGCCAATCAATCGCCACGAGCAGCGCAAGTGAACCCAGCAAGGATGCCAGCGCAAAAGCCACCACATTGATAAGTTCTGATGCGATATCGGTCACTGCACGCGCTGCCTGCATCTGTTTTTGTGCAATGCGCCCCGCAAAATCATCATCAAAAAAGCCGACATTCTGGCCCAACGTCCAGCGATGCAACCGCGACAGAACCAGCGGATTCACATTCGGCTGAACCATGATCGCATTCGACGCAGAGCTGAGGGCAAACAGGATCGGTCTCAGGATCAGGAAAAACCCAATCGCACCGAGGATCAGCGCCAGATTTTGCCCATCAAAAAACGCCTCCGGCCCTGCGCTGACCGTGGCATCGATGACCCGGCCCAGGATCAACGCTGTGCCCGCCTCCATCACTCCGGCAGCGGCAGACAGCAACGCGGCAAGCCACAGCACCGGCCAAGCGCCAGACAAGCACCACCGCAAAAACGCCCCCAGCGTTTGTGGCGGCGGCCCTTCGGCGGCACGAAACGGGTTGATCCAATTGCCAATGCTCATGCGTCTTCATCCAGTTTGAGGAACCCACCCGACTGGCGAGACCAGAAATCTGAATATAGCCCGCCCCGCGCCAAAAGCGCGTCATGAGACCCCTCTTCGACTATGCGCCCTTCATCCAACACCAGAATGCGGTCCATTTCGGCAATAGTTGAAAGGCGATGCGCGATGGCAATCACGGTTTTGCCTGCCATCATGCCGTAAAGCGTTTCCTGAATTGCCGCCTCCACCTCGCTATCAAGGGCAGAGGTCGCCTCATCCAAAAGTAAAATCGGCGCATCCTTAAGGATCACCCGCGCCAGAGTGATCCGTTGGCGTTGGCCACCCGACAGTTTGACACCCCGCTCCCCAACCCGTGCATCATAGCCGTGACGCCCTTCTGGATCGGACAGATCCTGAATAAACTCATGCGCCTGCGCCTGTTTCGCGGCCGCGATCATCTCTTCTTCGCTGGCGTCCGGACGACCATACAAAATGTTCTCGCGCACCGAACGGTGCAACAGAGAGCTGTCTTGCTGGACCATTCCGATATGCCGGCGCAGGCTGTCTTGGGTCACGTCATTGATGTCCTGACCGTCGATCAGAATACGCCCGCCTTCGGCCTCATAGAACCGCAAAAGGAGTTTGACCAAGGTGGATTTGCCCGCACCAGACCGGCCAATCAGGCCAATCCGCTCCCCCGGAGCGATCTCAAGATCGACCCCCTGCAATCCGCCCGATGTACGCCCGTAATGATGGGTCAACCCTTGCATTTCGATCCGCCCGTCGGACAATTCCAACGGCTTTGCATCCGGCGCATCCACCAAGGTAATAGGCTGTGCAATGGTTTCCATCCCTTCTGCCACCACCCCAAGTTGGCGGAAGAAAGAGGAAAGCGCCCACATGATCCATCCGGTCATCGCGTTCAGCCGCAGTGTCAACGCCGCAGCGGCCGCAACAACACCCACGCTGGCCTCGCCTGTCGTCCAAAGCCAAAGCGCCCAACCGACTATGCCAACAATCAACAACCCGTTCAGCGCCACCAGAAAGACATCCATGATGGTGAAAATGCGCATCTCGATTTGAAAGGTGCGGCGCGCCTCTTCGATGGCGTCCTTGGCAAAACCCAGTTCCAGATCATGGTGGGCAAACATCTTGACCGAGTGGATATTCGTATAGGCATCAACAACCCGCCCCGTTACGGCAGACCGCGCATCAGACGCGTCCTTGGCAGCGGGGCCAACCCGCGCCAGGGTCCAGCGCACCAAAAACCCGTATAGGACAAACCACCCCAGCAAAGGCACCAGCAAGCGCAAATCCGATAAGGTAAGCAGAATCGCTGCGCCGATCAGATAGGCCAGTGAATAGGAAATCGCGTCAAAGACTTGAAAAACCACCTCGCCCGCCGCTGGCGGGGTTTGCATGATCCGGTTGGCGATCCGTCCGGCAAAGTCATTCTCAAACCAGCCGACCGATTGCCGCAATACCTGCTTATGCGCCCTCCAACGGATCAACGTTCCAAAGTTCGGCATGATCGCATTGTTCAAAAGCAGCACGTCCAAACCTTGTAGCGCAGGCCGGATCAGCAACACAAAGAGCGCTACGAGGATCAGTTCAGTGCCGTAGGTCTGCCAAAGCAGCGCGGGATCACTGCCCAGCAGATCCACCAAACGACCCATATAATAGATCAGCCAGATCTCGATCGCCGCAACGACGATGGACATGAATGCGGTCAGCGCAAACACCTTTTTAAACGGTTGGGAGTAGTCCCACAAAAACGGCCACAATTTTTGCGACGGTTTGTCGTGTTCGGTGTAGGTTACATAAGGATTGATAAGGTTTTCAAAGAAACGGAACATGGCAAAAGGCCTTGGAATACAAATTGCAAAATGGTCAGGACACACAATTGCGCCCCGATAGGAATACGCGCTTGGGGGAGCGTTAGCTCAACCAGATCCCGCGATACATTTTGCAATCCTCCGTGTTCATATGCATTTGCATAGAGAATTCCGGGCGGGCTGTCGACCCTTCAGGGTAATTTCAGCAACTCTTCCCGTGACAGGGCAAAATCAGAATTGATCCAAGCCTGTTCCAAATGCTTCAACCGCTGGCCCAGCGCGGGGCCGGAAAACGCAGGCATAAGATCCGCCGCATTCACCGGAAAGGTTTTGGCTGCGGCCTGATTGATCGTCTCTAATACGGATAGTTCCGGCACTTTTTCCGCGATCACGGACCGGAGCAGCAGCGCCTGCCGCGCCGTTTCTGCGCCATGCCGATAGGCCAGTTCCGGCAGGCGCGGACCGGCGAATCCAAGCTCTCGCAACAGGGCAAGCTGTTTGCCATCAGCTTTGCTCAGCCGCAAACGTACGGCCGCATCCTCACCGCCCAATACGGATAGCCGGGTAAGCCAATTGGGCAAGAGCCCTATCGCGTCTTCCATATGCACCAGAACAGCCAGCCACCGGTCATCGCTGCCCGGCAACAGCGCCGCCAACACGCCGGTTTGACGCATCACCGCGACCGCTGGCGCAGGATCCGGCGCTGCCAGCAACTTGGTCATTTCCTGACCCACCCGCTCAGCCGAAAGTGTCTCTAAACCTTGGGTATTTGCAGAAATTGCGGCCAAGGCCTCTTCGTCGAAGCCTTCTTGTTGATCGCCAAACCAGGCCGAAAACCGAAAGAACCTCAGAATGCGCAAATAGTCTTCTTGGATGCGAGCAGCCGGATCTTCGATAAATCTGATCCGCCGCGCCAAAAGATCGGGCAGACCGTTCAATGGGTCCACAACCGCGCCCAGCGCATCTGCATAAAGCGCATTCATCGTAAAATCCCGGCGGCGCGCGTCGTCGGTGATGTCTTTGGAAAACGCCACAGTCGCGCGGCGCCCGTCTGTCTCGACATCTCGCCGGAAGGTGGTGATTTCAAATGGTTTGCCGCCCGCAACGACGGTCACGGAGCCATGGTCGATCCCGGTTGGGATCGCCTTCATGCCTGCGTCCCTTGCCAATTGAATGACCTCTGTCGGCAAAGCGTCGGTTGACATGTCCACATCGCTGTCTGCCAGACCCAAAAGCGCATTGCGCACGCAGCCGCCGACATAGAAAATCCGGTGCCCGCCCTCTTGGATCACCCGGCAAACAGCCTGTGCATCCTTGTCCTTCAGCCAGCTTGTGCCGGGAGGAATCACAATGTCATTTGATTTGACCATGCCCGCAACATACGCGCGGTTGCGCCCCAGATGTAATAGGGTCCGTAGGGCACAACAAAATAATGCCGCCGGGTGCCCCGCCAGCGCCGAGACTGCACCAGATAATTACCCGGATCAAGCACATGGTCCAGCGGCACAGAGAACACCTCTTCGACCTCACCGGGCTCTGGTTTGATCTCGAATCTGTCTCTAACAAAGGCAATTACAGGTGTGACATCAAAACTGGTGACAGTTTCATGCGTGGGCAGAACACCCAGAACATCCACAATATCACGTGGCAGGCCGATCTCTTCTTCGGCCTCACGCAGGGCCGCGGCAATCACGTCGGCATCGCCTTCGTCCTGCTTGCCACCCGGAAAGGCGATTTGCCCCGGATGGTGTTTGAGCGCTGATGACCTCTTGGTGAGGATCAGCTCAAGCCTGCCATCAACCTCATGAATCGGCGCCAGAACCCCCGCCGGGCGCAATGTGCGCCCCGCAGGTAAAACCACATCAGGGTTAAGATCGAAATCCGATGATGACGATCCACTGCGCAGCAAGGCCGCGCGGATATCGTCAATCTGTTTATGCACCACCTGTTTCGGCCTCAAACCCAACGCTTGCCGGATCCATATCGTAATGCGCTCCGCAGAACTGGCAGTCCGCTGTGACGCGCCCGTCATCGGTGGTCATCTTTTCGATGTCCTTGGCAGAATAGATCGACAGGCTTTGCCGCACACGATCTTCGGAACAGGTGCAGCCAAACCGCACGGCCTGAGCATCGAATACGCGCGGTTGCTCTTCATGGAACAATCGCAGCAGCAGATCTGTCGGCGGCACGCTTGGCCCGATCAATTCGAAATCTTCAACCGTGTTGAGCAACATGTTCACACGGTTCCAGTTCTCTTCCTCATCGCCGTCCACCAGATCGCTGGCGCTCAGCACATCGCCATTTCCCTCTCCCGATGCGGCAAAGGGCGACGCTTTGGGCATATGTTGAAGCATCACGCCACCTGCCCGCCAATGCTCGGCCTTGTCGGGGCTGGAAGACCGGCCAAAGCTCAGCGAGAAACGTGTTGGCAATTGTTCGGACTGCGCAAAATACGCCTCTGCACAAGACGCCAATGACTCTCCCGTGAGCGGGGTAATACCCTGATAGGGAGTCATGCCCTCGCCCTGATCGATCATGATTGCAAAGTACCCTTCGCCGACCTGATCAATCGGCGCACCATCCGTCAGGCGATCCGCGTCATAGCTGGCATAAGCTCGAATGCGGGCTGAACGGCCATCTTCGTCCGGGCCGTAATAGTCAGTGGCGATCATCCGCACTGGCCCTTTCGACTGTACCTGCAAGGACAGTTTCCAACGCAGTTTCATGGTCTGGCCGATCAATGCGGTCAGCAAGGCCATCTCTGCCACCAGCGCTTCGACCTGCGCAGGATAGTCGTGTTGTTTGAGAATGCCATCAAGCACACCGTCAAGCCGCGCCACACGGCCACGGATATCCGCGTGATCCAACTGAAACGGCAGAACGCTGTCGTCCCATGCGAGCTGTTGAGTGGGCTGGTGAGGAGAGGTCATGGGGGTTTCCTTATCGGGGGCCGCTTGGCATACCGCGTCTATATAGGGGCGGCAACCCGTGGATAAAGGGGCCGTTTCAACAGGAGGCGTTGATGATCAGACGGATTGGGGAAACACCCCGCTGGGACAAGTCTTATCGCGTCCGGCCAGGGGCTTATGCGATCTTGCCATTGAAGGGCCGCTTTTTGATGACCGCGCAGATGGAGCCGCAGGTTGATGTGCAGCTGCCCGGCGGCGGCATTGATCCCGGCGAATCGCCCTTGCAGGCCCTGCACCGCGAGGTTCTCGAAGAGATCGGCTGGCGCATCGCGCAACCCCGGCGCTTGGGGGCGTTCCGGCGATTTGTATTCATGCCTGAATATGACCTTTGGGCAGAGAAGCTGTGCCATGTTTATGTCGCACACCCTGTGCGCCAGATCGCGGATCCGATTGAACCGGATCATGCGACGCTGGTCTTGTCCGGCTCTGACGCGGTGACGGCGTTGGGCAACGATGGCGATCGGATCTTCTTGTCGCGCTACTTGGGCCAGCGTTAGTCAGGCCCGGAGAATTCGAAAAGGATGCCGGAAATGTCATCGGGAAACTCGTTTGTGCCCGAAAAGCAGGACAGTTCCCAAACCAAAGCCTCAAACAGGTCATGACCATTAACCCCCTGCAATGCATTGAGGATTGCCGCCAACCCGTCCTCATCCAACATCTGATCATTGGCGTCAGGGCATTCTGTCACCCCGTCTGACAATATCAGCAAACGATCACCGGGGCGCAGAGACAATTCAAACTGCTCAAAGGGGATGCCCTGCAATAATCCCACAGGAAAACCACCCGTGCCGGATTGTTCGATTGTGCCGTCGGCCCGTTGCACCACCGGATGCGGATGACCCGCCTGGGCGATCTGCACGTTGCCAGTACTCAGGTCGATATTGGCGAGCATCAGTGTGAAATAATGCTCCGTTTCCATTTCGTTCAGCACAAGTTCATTTAGAGCAGTGACCACTTCAGCAGGCGGGCGCAGGGCATAAACCCCATCTTCCGACCGCTGCAACGCGATGTTCTGATCCGGGGCGGTGGCGGACAGATAACCGGCCAACCGCGCCGTCATCAGGGCCGAACTGATACCATGGCCGGACACATCGATGGCGAACAGGCCCAGATGACGGTCCCCGACAGGGTAAAACCCGACCAGATCCCCCCCGACATGGCCACTTGGCCGTAGCAAAAGCGACAATTGCCCTTGGTCAAACGTGGCGCTGCGTTGCCGCAGGAGGGATTGCTGCAGCTTTTTCGCCTCAAGAAGATCAGAATCGAGAGAATCGTAGACACGCTGTAATTCATCCAGTGTTTCGCTGATCACCCGGTTGGTGTGCGACAGCTCTCGCTGCATATCGATGATCCGTTCGCCCGCCGTAATGCGGGCCCGCAATTCATTGGCATCAACAGGCTTGGTCAAAAAATCATCAGCACCTGAATCAAGCCCCTTGGCCACCTCCGCCTTTTCGCTTTTGGAGGTCAGAAGGATAAAATAGGTATAGCTCTCATTTTCCAGATCACGGAACACTTCGCAAAATTCCAGACCGGACATACCCGGCATCATCCAATCGCTTAATATCAGATCGGGCATTCGTTTGCGGCAGGCCGCCAGCGCCTCCTCGCCCGATGCGGCCTCGATCACCTCAAACCCCCACCGCGCCAAAGACGACATCAGGATGCGCCGTTGCAGGCGGCTGTCATCAACAACCAACACCACCCTTACGGCGGCCTCATGTGCATCCAACCGGCTTTGACCGATAGATGCCGTTATACCCTGAACCATAGGCCCCCAGCACAGATGATGGCGAATGGCGCTTGTTATGGTCCGGGGTCTTAAGACCGGGTGAAAGCTAAAATCCAACGCAATCTCCACAAAAATCGCAGGAGATTATTCAGGTTCAAGGCGGACAATTGGCCTTGAAAGGATCTTATGATGCTGGATTGGGATCGCATTTCAAACCTGCGAAACGAAGTCGGCCCGGACGATTTTGGCGAGGTCGTGGATCTCTTCCTCGAAGAGGCGGACAGCGTGACGTTGACCCTTACTGCGCAAGCAGGCGACCGAAACCTGGAAGAGGCCCTGCACTTTCTCAAGGGCAGCGCGCTAACGCTCGGGTTTTGCGATCTGTCCGATCTATGTCAAATCAGCGAAACCCTTGCTTCAAAAGGGCGCGCCCATGAGATTGATCTTGGGCCGATTTTGGTATCTTACGAGACCTCAAAATCACGATTTCTGGCGGAGTTGCCAAGCGCCTTTGACCCTTAAACCAGCTTATAAAACGACTCGACGCTGATCTCGCCAAAGGTGTCTTTTGCCTTAGCCCGCAACATCTGCATCCCACCGATCCACCGGTCATGATCCAGTGCCCGGTGGCGGGTGTATTCCGCCACATCGGGATGCGACAGAATCAGAAACCTGCCTGCCTCGACCCCCTCAACAACAGCCGCCGCCACATCGTCCGCTGTCAGCAGATTGGCCTGCGCGGCGGCATCGGCGTCAGACAACCCCAGCAAAGGCGTCGCCACATATTGCGGACAAACAACGGAGGCTTTGATCCCATCCGCCCCATGCGTGATGGCCAAGGATTCTGCAAAGCTGACCGCGGCATGTTTGGTCGCGGAATAGGCTGCGTCGCCGATCTGGTTCAGCAATCCTGCCGCGGACGCCACATTGACCAGATGCCCTGATTTTCGCGCAATCATATCCGGCAGCAAAGCCCGGCAAGCATAAACATGCGCCATCACATGCACCTGCCAATTCAACATCCAATCCTCATCCGGTTGCGATGCTGCATGGCTTGGATCACCTCGCCCAAGCCCCGCATTAGAGACAAAAATATCAACCGGTCCGTGGGCCGCTTCGGCCTTCGTAATCAGCTTTTGAATAGCGTTTTCGTTGCGCACATCACAAGGCACCGCGATCCCGCCAATCTCTTGTGCAACTGACTTTGCCTTGTCGCCGTCAATGTCCGAAACGGTAACTCGCGCGCCCTTTGTCGCGGCCAAGCGGGCCAAGGCCGCCCCGATCCCACTGCCCGCACCGGTGATGACAACGGATGCATCTTTAAACTTCATATCGGCCCCTTAGATCACAAATTGCGCAAGCGTCTCATCATTGGTGATATCGGTATATGTAAAGCCGCCCGCATCGATCCGGCCAAACATCGCCGGAAAGTTCTGCGGCGCATCCGTTTCGATCCCAATCAGGACAGAGCCAAAGTTACGGGCAGATTTTTTCATATACTCAAATCGCGTGATGTTATCATGTGGGCCCAGTGTATCGAGAAAATCGCGCAATGCGCCGGGACGTTGCGGCAATCGGAGAATAAAATATTTCTTGAGGCCGGCATATCGCTGCGCCCGCTCCTTTACCTCGGGCAAACGTTCAAAATCGAAGTTCCCGCCAGAGGTCACACAAACCACGGTTTTGCCTTTGATCTGATCTGCCACCTCGCCCAGCGCCTCGATTGACATCGCGCCGGCTGGCTCCAGAACAACGCCTTCGACATTCAACATCTCAACGATGGTGTTGCAGATCCGATCTTCGGCGAGATCCATCACGTCATTCGGCGAAATGCCCTTCAGTCGGGCAAATGTCCGTGCACCGATCTTGGCTACGGCGGCGCCATCCACAAAGGAATTGATCGGCGAGACATCGACAGGTGCGCCCTCCTCCAATGCAGCGGCAAGGCTCTTGGCGCCAGACGGCTCAACAAAGGTATAGCGCACCGTATCGTCAAAATACCCGCGCACCCCGGCAGACAGCCCACCACCACCGACCGGCAAGATGATGTGATCCGGCAGCCCACCCAACTGCTGCTCTATCTCAACCGCAACAGAGGCCTGCCCCTCGATCACATCCTCATCATCAAAGGGGGACAGGAAATGCGCACCCTTTTCGGCACAAAAATCCTGCGCGGCCTTGAGGGATTCGTCGAAGTAATCCCCGATCAACCGCACCTCGACGTGATCACCTCCAAACATGCGGGTTTTCAGGATTTTCTGTTCCGGCGTCGTAACCGGCATAAACACCACGCCATGCACCTGGAAATGTTTGCACATGAAGGCAACACCCTGGGCGTGATTGCCCGCCGAGGCGCAGACAAACATTGTCTGATCCGGGATCACCTTGCGCATCGCATTGAAGGCGCCACGCAGTTTGTATGACCGTACCGGGCTGAGATCTTCGCGCTTGAGCCAGATGTCAGCGCCAAACCGTTCGGACAGCATTTCGTTGCGCATCAGCGGCGTTTCGGGGAACACCTGCCGCATCTTTGCTGCCGCCAATGTCGCCATCGCCTGAAAATTCTCTGTCATAAAACCGCCTTTGCCAGTGTTTTCTGTCGATAGGGCGGCAATACGCCCCGGTCAACGGCCCCTTATCTTGCCCGTGCCCTGAAAAAACGCTAGGCCGCGAGACGAACTGGAAAGGGAATCTTCATGTCCGCGCCTAAAAAAGTTGTGCTCGCCTACTCCGGCGGGCTTGATACCTCGATCATCCTCAAGTGGCTGCAAACCGAATATGGCTGTGAGGTTGTCACATTCACCGCCGATCTCGGCCAGGGAGAAGAGCTGGAGCCAGCCCGCGCCAAGGCTGAAATGATGGGCGCATCGGAGATTTTTATCGAAGATGTGCGCGAAGAATTTGTGCGCGATTTCGTATTCCCGATGTTCCGCGCCAATGCGGTCTATGAGGGGCTCTACCTGCTTGGCACCTCCATCGCGCGCCCCTTGATTTCCAAGCGTCTGGTTGAGATCGCCGAAGCAACCGGCGCTGATGCCGTGGCCCATGGTGCAACCGGCAAAGGCAACGATCAGGTGCGCTTTGAACTGGCCGCCTATGCCTTGAACCCGGAAATTAAAGTAATCGCCCCTTGGCGTGAATGGGATTTGACCAGCCGGACCAAGCTGATCGACTTTGCCGAAAAGAACCAGATCCCGATTGCCAAGGACAAACGCGGCGAGGCACCCTTTAGCGTTGATGCCAACCTGCTGCACACCTCATCCGAAGGTAAAGTGCTTGAAGATCCGGCCGTGGATGCACCTGACTATGTCTATCAGCGCACCGTGAATCCCGAAGATGCGCCCGATACGCCGGAATTCATCGAAGTTGGTTTTGAAAAAGGTGATGCCGTTTCGATCAACGGCGAGGCGATGAGCCCTGCCGAGATCCTGACCAAGCTGAATGAACTGGGCGGCAAGCACGGTTGTGGCCGTCTGGATCTGGTTGAGGGCCGTTTTGTTGGCATGAAATCACGTGGCATCTATGAAACGCCCGGCGGCACACTGCTACTTGAGGCGCATCGCGGCATCGAATCGATCACCCTTGATCGCGGCGCGGCACATCTCAAGGATGAGTTGATGCCACGCTATGCTGAACTGATCTACAACGGCTTCTGGTTCAGCCCGGAGCGCGAGATGCTGCAGGCGGCCATCGACAAGAGCCAGGAACATGTGTCCGGTACGGTGCGTTTGAAGCTGTACAAAGGATCCGTGCGCACTGTTGGTCGTTGGTCCGACGAAAGCCTCTATTCCGAACAGCACGTGACCTTCGAAGATGACCGCGGTGCCTATGACCAGAAAGATGCCGAAGGGTTTATCCGTATCAACGCCCTCCGTCTGCGCCTGCTGGCCGCCCGTGATCAGCGGCGCGGTGAGGCAACTGGCAAAGATGTTGTGCCGGATCGCGGTCTGCCACGGTTCGATTGATCGATATCACATAAAAAAGGCCCGGACAGGTTTTGTCCGGGCAAGTTAGCAACGGCGCCGCCCCTTCTGGCAACGAAAGGCACGGCGCCCAGCCGTTACTTGGCGGTGATGACTGTCATCACCAGCTTCCCATCAGGTTTGATTGGGCCGTCCTCTTTGGCACCCAGCGTGTATTCAAACACCCCGGTTTTCATCCCGCCTGCCTCGGCATGAACCATAAGCATCAGCATCTCGCCGGGCTTGACCTCTTCTTGCAAGATCGCGGCAACATCAGCGGTTTCACCGGCGCGCAGAGGGGCATAGCCCACAACCGGACCCGGCTTCATGTCGGCACCAGTGCGATGCACAACCAGCCAACCGTTTTCGCCTGCGACAACTTTTTCTGCGCTGACCACGCCGTTTGACACGTCCTGATCAGACGCTTCGACCATTGGTGTTGCGTGGGCGGCAGCAAAGGCGGCACCAGTGCTCAAAACCAGTGCAGCGGCGGCATTCCATAGAGTATTCATTACGATCTCCCTTGTTAATGATGGTGAAGGCACGAAGGTGCTGTAGGGAGAGTTTCAAAAAATTTGTAAAATTATTTCATTCGGCGGTCCCAAAGCCGCTGATAATGCGGCAACGCCTGATCCAGCAAGGGCTGCAAACTCACAGGCAAGTCCGGTAATGGCCCCTCTGCTCCGGCAAAACCGGTGCTTTGGTGCACCGCCCCATACCAGTGCGACGCCCAAATCCCATCCTCGACGCGCGGCCCCGCCGGCCAATGCAGCATCGCCGGATCAAACGGAAGATCAATGGCAGCGCAAAGTTTGCACAACATCGCATCAGGGTCGGCGCGGATATCGGTGCTGTCGATCACCAAACCGCCAATGCGATCAAACAATCGCGTTTGTTGCGCATAGCCGATATCATGCAACGTCGGCGCTTCGCGTTTCGCCGCATAGCTGGCAATCACCCGTGCAGGATGGCGGATCAGGTGAATATTGACGCATTCCTCCACCCACTCCATGGGAAATCCGTCAATCATATGATGCGGCATATGTTTCATATACAAATGCGGCGTCCCGCCTTCACGGCAGGTTTGTGCAACCTTGACCGGGTCATTCTCATGGGCGTCCAGAATGTCCTGCCGCATCGGGTGTTCGATGCCGGTATGTAGCAGATAGGGCGCATAGAACGGCTCATCCATCACTGCAAAATCCGGGCGTGCGCCAAAACTGTACATCATTGCCGTGCTCAGATTTCGTGGCCCCGACCACATCGCAATTCGCATCTCTTTTCTCACTTTTTCTCGTCGCAGACCAAGGGCGACGCTAGAAATGTTACGAAGGCAAGCCAAGCGGTAAATTGCCTTCACCACCGCGTGACTTGGCGGGAGTCGCTCTTGCGCTAGCTCAGACTGAACGGCAGCCTCATTGCATCCAAGAGGAGCAGACAATGACGAAACTCTCCAACTTCAAGGCCATTGCCCTAGCCGCATTGATCGTGATCGGCATTTGCGCCCGTGCCCCCCATGCTCATGCTGCTGGAACCGAAACGCTCGTGGTCGCTGGCGGCTGTTTCTGGTGCGTTGAATCAGACTTTGAATCTGTCAAAGGGGTCAAGGAAGCGGTGTCAGGTTTCGCTGGCGGCACAACCAAGAGCCCTACCTACAAGCAGGTGACATCCGGCGGCACCGGTCATTACGAAGTGGTCCAGATCCAGTTCGACCCCGCGGTGGTCAGCCGTGATACGATCCTGTCGCTGTTTTTCCGATCCATCGATCCGACGGACGCGGGCGGGCAATTCTGTGACCGCGGTCCGACCTACCGTTCAGCAATCTTTGCCAATGGGCCCGCCCAGAAAGCCGCCGCTGAAAAGGCCAAGGCAGAGGCCCAGGCCGCATTGGGGCAAAAAGTCGTCACCCCGATCCTGCCCGCTGCACCATTCTATGCCGCCGATGATTATCATCAGGATTATTACAAAAGCAGTGAACGCCTCGCCTTCAGCAGCGTCGGGGTTGGTGTGAAAAAGGCGGTTGCATACAAGCGGTATCGCAAGGGCTGTGGCCGTGACAAACGGGTCAAACAGTTGTGGGGTGCAAATGCGCCCTTCGTGAACTAGCCAAAGTCGTGATCCAGGATCTCTTTGAGATCCGGAATCACATCTGCGGTGCCGTGCCGCGCCACCATGAGCGCCCCGGCCCGCATCGCCAGATCAATTGCATCAGCCATCTCCATTCCGCGATCCAGTCCGGCGATCAGATAACCGGTAAAGGTATCGCCCGCCCCGGTCGTATCAACCGGATCGGCGGGGTAAGCCGCATAGGTCTGTATGACATTTCCCTTGTTAGAGACCCATCTGCATCCGTCACCGCCGAGCGTGACCACAACATCATCCACCGGCAGATCGGTCAATTCCTGCCCGGTTGCCCCGAGCAACTGCGCTGCCTCGACTTCATTCAAGATCAGTAGATCCGCCAGTGCTGCCATTTCGGCTACAACATCGGTATCAAAGGGCGCGGCGGCATAGGCCACCCGTAACCCCAAGGTACGCGCTGTATCTGCCGCATATTTCTGGCCCAGCGTTTCGTTCTGCATCAAAACAAAATCCCCCGGCGATGCCTCTGCCAATGCCGCGCCGATCATCTGTTCGGTGATGGCATGATTGGCACCCGGATAAAGAACGATGCTGTTTTCACCCGCCGGATCGACGCAGATATTGGCATGGCCTGTGGGGGTGTCGACCTCTGAGATATGCTGCGTATCTACGCCATATTCCAACAAACGGTCCTTGGCCCATCCGCCTTCGGCACCGACAGCGCCGATATGCACCACGCGTGCCGCAGCGCGCGCTGCTGCGACCGACATGTTTGCGCCCTTGCCGCCAAGCCCCCGGTCAAATCCGGTCGCGGCAAGGGTTTCCCCAGGTTCGGGCAAATGCGGCACACGATAGAAGTTGTCCGCGTTAATCGAACCAAGGTTCCAGATCATTTGCCGACCTTACAGGCCGCAAGAATCGCCATATTCGAGATGTCATTGGCCGTTGCGTTGGTCGAGCAAATCTGGATGGACTGATCCAAGCCGGTCAAGATTGGCCCGATCACCGTTGCACCGCCCATTTCCTGCATCAACTTCACCGAAATACTGGCAGAGTGCCGCGCCGGCACAACCAGAATATTCGCTGGCCCCGTTAACCGCGAAAACGGATAGCTTTTTTGTGCCGCAACATTCAGCGCCACATCGACGGTCATTTCGCCCTCGTACTCAAAATCGACACCGCGGGCGTCCAGAACGTTCGGTGCGAGATGCATTTTTTCCGCACGCTCCGACACAGGATAGCCAAAGGTAGAGAAGCTGACGAAGGCCACACGCGGCTCCAGCCCCATATGCCGCGCAACCCGTGCGCCGCTTTCTGCGATATTGGCCAAATCGTTTTCATCCGGCCATTCATGCACCAGTGTATCGGCGATAAACACGATCCGCCCTTTGTGCATCAGCGCGGTAAACCCTGCCGCGCCATGTTCGGCATTTGCCTCAAACACATGGTTTATCCGCTCAAGCACATGCGCCGATTTGCGCGTTGCACCGGTCACAAGGCCATCGCCATGCCCATGCGCCAGCATCAATGCACCAAACACATGACGGTCTCGGGCGGCGAGGCGATGTATGTCTTTCTTGTCAAATCCGCGCCGTTGCAACCGGCCATAAAGGTAATCTTTGTAGCTGTCCAAATGCATGGTGTTGGCGGCGTTCACCACCTCCAGCTCGCGGACTGCATCCCCCATCCCGGTGGATTCAAGCTTGGCCTTCACATCATCAGGCCGTCCGACAACCAAGGCTTTGCCGAGGCCCGCACGCTGATACATCACTGCGGCCCGCAAGACCCGTGGATCGTCCCCTTCGGCAAAGACCATCCGCGCCTGATTGGCCCGTGCGCGAGCGTTTATGCCGCGCAAGATGTTGGCGGTCGGATCCATGCGGGATTTCAGGTTCAATTCATAGGCGTCCATGTCGATAATCGGACGCCGCGCCACGCCGGTATCCATGCCGGCCCGAGCGACCGCTGGCGGAATACGGTGAATAAGACGTGGATCAAACGGCGTTGGAATAATGTAATCGCGACCAAAGCTGAGGGTCTTGCCATAAGCCACGGCAACCTCATCTGGCACGTCCTCGCGTGCGAGATTGGCAAGCGCATGGGCACAGGCGATCTTCATCTCGTCGTTGATCGCACGGGCATGAATATCCAATGCTCCGCGGAACAGATAGGGAAAGCCCAAAACGTTGTTCACCTGATTTGGATAATCACTGCGCCCGGTGGCCACGATGGCGTCCATGCGCACCTCATGCGCCTCTTCGGGCGTGATCTCCGGATCAGGGTTTGCCATTGCAAAGATCACCGGATTGTCCGCCATGCTGGCCACCATATCGGGGGTCACTGCCCCTTTGACCGACACACCGAGGAACACATCGGCGTCTTTCATCGCCTCTTCCAAAGTACGCAGCTTGGTGTTTGCCGCATGCGCCGATTTCCACTGGTTCATACCTTCGGTACGGCCCTGGTAGATCACACCCTTGGTGTCACACATGATGCAATTGTCATGTTTTGCGCCCATCGCCTTGAGCAGCTCAAGACAGGCAATACCTGCCGCACCGGCACCGTTCAGAACGATTTTGACATCTTCGATCTTTTTTCCGGAAATATGCAAAGCGTTCAGCAGTCCCGCCGCACAGATCACGGCCGTGCCATGCTGATCATCGTGAAAGACAGGGATATCCATCTCTTCTTTCAGGCGCTGCTCAATGATAAAGCATTCCGGCGCCTTGATGTCCTCAAGATTGATGCCACCAAAGGTGGGTCCCATCAATTTGCACGCGTTGATAAAGGCCTCGGTATCTTCGGTATCCAGCTCAATATCGATGGAATTCACATCGGCGAAACGCTTGAACAGGACGGCCTTGCCTTCCATCACCGGCTTGGAGGCCAGCGCTCCAAGATTGCCCAAGCCCAAAACCGCTGTCCCGTTGGAGATCACCGCCACAAGGTTGCCCTTGTTGGTATAGTCATAAGCAGTTTCAGGCGCTTCAGCGATGGCCTCGCAGGGCACGGCAACACCGGGCGAATAGGCCAAGCTCAAATCGCGCTGGGTGGTCATCGGGACGGTTGCGCTGATCTCGAACTTGCCGGGGCTGGGTTCGAGGTGGAAGGCAAGCGCTTCTTCTGAGGTGATACGGTTTTTGGTCACGGGATCGGCTTTCTGCTGTTTAGACAAGTCATAGACAGCAAAGCACGCGCATACAATCAGGTGACGTATTTGACCCAGTTATGTGCGGTAACGAAATTCTCGTGCCGTTCAGGGAAATCGCGCTCAAGCCGGGATAGGGCCCATCGGATCACTTGCGGGCGCTCACACCGGTTCGCGCACCAGATCATCCGCACCAAGGTCTGCCAACGGCTCCTATCTGCCTTATAGGCCAGATCCAGCGCCACCAATTCTGACTTGGGTTCATCCAGTTCCTTGTGGCAATCCGCCTTGATCAGGCAAAGCTCTGCGTCGCGGTCCAGAAATTCGGCATGATGGCCAATAAGATCTGCCGCTTTCTCCGGCGCTCCTGCCTGCAGAACACGGGTCGCGGTTTCGATCAAAATCGCCAGTTTGGTCAATTTCGGATAATGCCCCAACAAGGTAACGACAAAGGCCATAATCTCTGCTGTTGCGGCCTCACCAAGACGCACGGGAACAATGCCGTCCTGGCTGAAGTTCGGCTCTAACAAGGGGTTTTCTGTGTTGTGGTCTGCAAAAAAACTGATGTAACGACATTGCGCAGCGTTCGCCAAAGGCCAGAAATCTCCCCAACGAAACTGCGCGGTTTGCAATGTCCCAAGCTCGATCACATAGGCATCAGGATTGGCAAACAACATGTTGGTAAAGCCGGCTCCATGATAGGAAATCATCACTTCTGCCTGGGCCATGATCGCCACCTGCTCTAGCGGAGACAGGTTTTCAAACACAACATATTCAAAATCAAACAGGCGCAGATGATCAAACAACAGATCCTCACCTTCCATGTGCCGCGCTCGACTTTGGCGATCATCGCGGCCCACAAAGAACCGCTTGGGCAAATGGCTAAAATCCTCCCCCTCGATCGCCGCCAAACCGCGGTTGCGCAGGGCAATCAGTGGCGAACTGACGCAGTTCATCGCCAGAACCGCCTGACCACGCACATCCGTCAAACCACCCCCCTCAACAAACGGTTTTGGCGCAAAATCACCTATCCCACTGACGCTTTCACGTGGCGCCTGATAGTGGCCACCCAAAAAATCATAGGTCGATATGACGCTGTCGTATTCTTTCGGCGCCCGCTCAAAAAACACCCGCCCCGCGAGCTCAGGAAACAACGCATCCACAAAAGCCCTGGCGAAGGGTCTCTGTTTGTCTTCCTGGTTCGGAAAATGGAAATAAACATTTCCGGTGAAGTTATGCCCGTCCAGAACCGTCAGCTGTGACAGAGACTCGGTGATAAAATGATAGAAGTTGAACGTGTTTCGGCATTCGATAGCAACGTCAGTATCAGGCTCTAAATCGGCCAGAATCGACGGAATTTCACGCCCCGTGTTCTCATTTTGACAACCAGCAAGATAGGTCTGAACCTGATCAACGCTGTCAATCTCAGCCTCTTCATTTTCCCAATGAAACCGGTTTATCAACCGCACCCCGGAGGCGCCGTTGAGCAGCATTCTGTCCTGCACCATGATGTGGGATTTACGAAAACTCGCCTGCTCCAGATAAATCGGGGCGGCAGCGTACTCGATCGCCTTGCTAAAGGTCTTTTGCCGCTTGGTGACCGTCAGGAATGATCGTATCTTCTTGTTGATCTGCGCATGTTCGCTTACCGCAAATCCTTCGATGATGGCCCGCTCTTTGGGTCGCCAGATAAATTCCGGCCTGTTCAGCAGAAAAAACCCCGGATCGCTCCAGGGGTTGTGAAACAGGGTTTCTGGCGGCAACGACAGGTTAATCTTGTTGCGCACGGGCGGGCGGAGCTCTCATCATGTGGTGTTAACCCGATTTTATCACGAAGAATGCCCCGGTCTACCAACATCTCTGGGCGTGGCCCTCTTTCCTCAGACCGCATGGTTTTGTACAGACAGACATGCGTGGGGAGAATGCAGTGAGCGAAGAAAAAGTCACGCCGATGATGGCGCAATATCTTGAGCTTAAGGCCGGATATGCCGACGCCCTGCTGTTCTACCGGATGGGCGATTTTTACGAGATGTTTTTTGATGATGCGGTCGCTGCCGCAGAGGCATTGGATATCGCGCTGACCAAACGCGGCAAACATGCGGGCAAGGATATCCCGATGTGCGGTGTCCCCGTTCATGCCGCCGAAGGGTACTTGCTCACGCTGATCCGCAAAGGGTTTCGCGTTGCGGTGTGCGAACAAATGGAAAGCCCGGCCGAGGCGAAGAAGCGCGGGTATAAATCGGTAGTCAAACGCGATGTTGTCCGCCTTGTCACCCCCGGCACCCTGACCGAAGAGGCTTTGCTCGAACCGCGCCGCCACAATTACCTTGCTGCATTTGCCGAGGTACGTGATGCATCGGCGCTGGCTTGGGTCGATATCTCTACCGGTGCCTTTCACGTCATGCCCTTGGCAACCGTTCGGTTAAGCCCGGAACTGGCCCGCCTCACCCCATCCGAATTGATCGTGTCCGAAGCCAAAGAGCAGGAATTTGCCGAGTTAGTCTCTGATTTCGGCCTCGCTTTAACCGGGATCGCCCGCTCCGCCTTTGACAGCACCGCAGCCGAAAAACGCATCTGTGATCTGTTCGGCATTGCAACCCTTGATGCCTTCGGAAGCTTTTCCCGCGCCGAAGTTTCTGCAATGGGTGCATTGATCGATTATTTGGAGATCACTCAAAAAGGCAAACTGCCCCTCCTGCGCTCGCCCCAGAAGGAAAGCGAAGCCCGCAGCGTTCAGATTGACGCCGCTACCCGACGCAACCTGGAATTGACCCATAGCATGACAGGTGGTCGCGCTGGATCGCTTTTGTCGATCATGGATCGCACCTGTACCGCCGGCGGCGCGAGACTGCTGGAGCGCCGGATCGCAAGCCCCTCGCGGTCTTTAGAGACTGTTATCAACCGTCTTAATGCGATTTCCTTCTGCACCGAACACCGTCGCCTTGTTCAGGATATCCGCGATCATCTGCGCAAGGTGCCTGATCTTGACCGCGCCTTGTCTCGGCTTTCTTTGGATCGGGGTGGTCCGCGCGATATCGCCGCAATCCGCAATGGCCTCGCAGAGGCAGAACAACTCCAAAACCTGATCTCGCCATCTGATCTGCCAGATCTGCTTGCCACTGCGGCAAAAGGTTTGACCGGCCATACCAATCTCGTTGACCTTTTGGATGCCGCGCTGGTTGCAGAGCCGCCGCTCCTGGCCCGCGATGGCGGATTCATCGCCGAAGGCTATGACGAAGAACTGGATGCTTCGCGCAAACTGCGCGATGAAGGGCGTTCTGTCATCGCAGAAATGCAACAGAATTTCGTCTCTATCACGGGCATCTCGACACTGAAGATCAAGCACAACAATGTGCTGGGATATTTTATTGAAACCACCGCAACCCATGCAGACAAGATGCTGGCGCCACCCCTGTCCGAGACCTTTATCCATCGTCAGACAACTGCAAATCAGGTACGCTTCACAACGGTAGAATTGTCCGAAATGGAGACAAAGATTCTCAATGCGGGGAACCACGCGCTTGAGATCGAGAAACGGCTATTTGAATCCCTCAAAGCCGCCATTCTTGAAAGCGCCGCGCAGATCGGCGTCACCGCAACCGCGTTGGCCGAGATTGATCTGGCCTCGGGCCTGGCCGATCTTGCGCTGGCGGAAAACTGGACACGCCCCAAGGTGGACAACAGCCGCGCCTTTGACATCAAGGGTGGACGTCATCCCGTGGTGGAACGCGCCCTCGCCCAACAATCGGGTGAGCCGTTTATCGCCAACGATTGTGACCTCAGCGCATCGGATCAGGATGCGAATATTTGGTTACTGACCGGCCCCAATATGGCCGGTAAATCTACATTTCTGCGCCAGAACGCGCTGATCGCCCTGATGGCTCAAATGGGCAGCTTCGTCCCCGCCGCTTCTGCGCATATCGGCATGATCAGCCAGCTTTTCAGCCGGGTGGGTGCTTCGGATGACCTGGCGCGCGGCCGCTCCACATTTATGGTCGAAATGGTTGAAACCGCCGCGATTCTCAACCAAGCGGACGACCGCGCCTTGGTGATCCTCGATGAAATTGGTCGCGGCACAGCGACTTATGATGGGTTGTCGATCGCTTGGGCTACGCTTGAACATCTGCATGATGTGAACAAATCTCGGGCGCTCTTTGCCACCCATTATCACGAAATGACCGCCCTTTCCGGTAAATTGAACGGCGTTGATAACGCCACAGTCGCGGTGAAAGAATGGGAAGGCGAGGTGATCTTTCTGCACGAGGTGCGCAAGGGCGCGGCGGATCGATCTTATGGCGTACAAGTGGCGCAACTTGCCGGTTTGCCTGATGCGGTGATAGCTCGCGCCCGTGTTGTTCTTGATGCGCTGGAAAAAGGCGAACGCGAAGGCGGCGCAACTCAGAAAACCCTGATCGACGATCTACCGCTTTTCTCGGTGAGCGCCACGCGGGCCCCTGCTCCGACCCAAAAGTCCGAGGTTGAAGAACAACTCAAGACGATCATGCCAGATGAGCTGACCCCGCGTGAGGCACTTGATCTGCTGTACAAACTGAAAGAGGCGGTCAAAGACTGACCACCTCTTTCTTTTTGGCTCAATAAATACTCTCGCCGAAGGCAAGAAATCTCTTATCCCGCAGGTTGCGACGAAACCCCAACCTGTGCGGGACGAAGCAAGCGGTCATGCAACATGAACCCTTCTGCCGCAACCTGGATAATGTCACCCGCTTTGGTGCCCGGCACCGGCGCTTCGAACATGGCCTGATGATGCTGCGGATCGAATTTATCGCCGACTTCCGGCGCGATCACTTCGATCCCGTGTTTCTTGAACACATTCAGCAGCTCGCGCATGGTCAGCTCCACACCCTCAAGCAATGGGCCGGACACCTGCCGCTGCTCTTCTGTGGCGGCCTCAAGGGCGCGTTTCATATTGTCGTAAACAGGCAGCATGTCACGGGCCAGCTTTGACCCGCCATAGTTCTCCGCCTCACGGCGATCCTTGTCAGACCGCTTACGTGCATTCTCGGCATCGGCCAGCGCCCGCATGAAACGGTCTTTGTATTGATCCCGGTCTGCACGAAGCTGTTCAAGCTCCAGCGCTTCGTCATCAATCTCTGCCGCGTCCTCGGCAAATTCCTCTGCCATCGCTTGCTCAATATCGTCGAGAAAATCGTTTTCCTTAGGCTCTGCCATTTTTCACCTCTAACTCCGATCAGACACCAGTTTTCCGACCAGCTGTGCCGTGTAATTCACAATCGGCACGATACGTCCATAGTTCAGGCGAGTGGGGCCAATCACGCCGACCGCACCAATCACCTTTCGATCAGCGTTCATATAAGGGGAAAACACCAGAGAGGAACCCGAAAGTGAGAAAAGTTTGTTTTCTGAGCCGATAAAAATGCGTACACCCTCGCCGCCCTCGGCCAAATCAAGAAATTCAGCAATGTCACGCTTGCGTTCCAGATCATCAAACAGGCTGCGAATACGTTCCAGATCCTCGGCTTCCGCTTCCGTTCCCAGCAGATTCGACCGTCCTCGGACGATCAAACGCTCCGTGTTGGTATCCTCGCCTTGCCACAGTGCCAGACCACTTTCCACCATGTCGCGGGCCAGAACATCAATCTCTTGTCGCCTTTGTGCGATCTCCCGCTCAATGGTTTTTTGAAGCTCGCTGATGGTTTTACCTTCAACCAGCGCATTGAGGAAATTTGCCGCCTCCCGCATGGAACTCGGCGTTTGCCCAGGGGGTGGCGTGAACAGTCGATTTTCCACATGACCGTCCGAAAACACCAGAACCACCAGTGCCCGATCCTGCGACAGGGACACAAATTCGATATGTTTTATAGGGGCTTCGTGCTTGGGCGTCATAACCAGTGACGCCCCTTGCGTGACCCCCGACAAGGCAGAGCCAACACGATCAAGCAGACCGCCAACATCCGATGCATTGTCGCCAAGGGTCGCATCAATCTTTTCGCGGTCGGTCTCTGTCGGATCACCCAGTTCGATCATCCCGTCGACAAACATCCTCAGGCCCAGTTGTGTCGGAATACGCCCGGCGCTGACGTGCGGCGATCCCAAGACACCAAGGTACTCAAGATCCTGCATCACGTTCCGGATTGTAGCCGCACTGACCTTTTCACTGAAATCCCGTGTCAGGGTTCGTGACCCAACAGGATCACCATTGGCCAGATATCCTTCGACCACCCGGCGAAACACTTCGCGGGATCGGTCATTCATCTCGTTGAGTAGGTCAGAGGTCTCTGTCATCTTCATACCTGTTTAGGAGATAATAAAGGTGCAGCAAGGGTAAACGTCAATCGGGCTTGCATACAGCATAGGTCGGGCGCTATCCCCGGTTCAAACTGTAAAGGAATGAATATGCGTCCCTCTGGCCGGAAACTTGATGAAATGCGTGCTGTCTCTGTTGAGGTAGGCTTTACCAAACATGCCGAAGGGTCGGCGCTGATCAAGATGGGGGATACCCATGTCTTGTGTACTGCAACCATCGAAGATCGCGTTCCGCCGTTTATCAAAGGTTCCGGTTTGGGTTGGGTCACCGCAGAATACGGCATGCTGCCCCGCGCCACCAACACCCGAATGCGCCGTGAGGCCACAGCGGGCAAGCAAGGCGGCCGCACTGTTGAAATTCAACGCCTGATTGGCCGGTCTTTGCGGGCAGGTGTTGATCGCGTTGCGCTGGGCGAACGTCAGATCACCGTGGATTGCGATGTTTTGCAGGCCGATGGCGGCACCCGCTGCGCGTCGATCACCGGCGGCTGGATTGCGCTGCGCCTTGCGGTCAACAAATTGATGAAGGCCGGCGATGTGATCACCGATCCGCTGGTTGATCCAGTTGCCGCAATCAGCTGCGGCATTTACGCGGGTCAGCCCGTGCTTGATCTCGATTATCCTGAAGATTCAGAAGCAGGGGTCGACGGCAACTTCATCATGACCGGCTCAAAGCGATTGATCGAAGTTCAGATGAGCGCTGAGGGCTCCACGTACTCGCGCGATCAAATGAACCAATTGATGGACCTGGCCGAGAAAGGCGTGTCCGAACTCGTCGCGATCCAAAAGGACGTCACTGCGTGACCCGGAAATTCACAGAAACCCGCATCCTGATTGCCACCCACAACGCTGGCAAATTGGAGGAGATGCAGCAATTGTTCGCTCCGCGCGGCGTTTCTGTGGTCGGCGCGGCCGAGCTGAACCTACCAGAGCCGGAAGAGACCGAGACCACCTTTGTTGGCAATGCACGGATCAAGGCACATGCCGCAGCGCAAGCCACCGGCCTGCCTGCCCTGTCCGACGATTCAGGGATCGAGGTGGAAGCCTTGGACAATGCGCCCGGCGTGTACACTGCAGATTGGGCGGAAACCCCGACCGGCCGCGATTTCACGATGGCGATGACCAAGACGCACAATCTGCTTGAAGAAAAATCGGCACCGCACCCCCGGCGCGCCCGGTTCTGCGCCACGCTGGTTCTAGCCTGGCCCGATGGCCATGACGAAGTATTTGCGGGCCGCGTTAACGGCACTTTGGTTTGGCCGATCCGCGGCAAATTGGGCCATGGATATGACCCGATGTTCATGCCGGACGGCCATGACATCACCTTTGCCGAAATGGATGCCGATCAGAAAAACGCGATCAGCCACCGTGCTGACGCCTTTTCCAAGCTGATCACAGCTTGTTTTGACTGAAGATTGGCAAAACGGCGGCTTTGGGCTTTATATCCATTGGCCGTTTTGCGAGGCGAAATGCCCGTATTGTGATTTCAACAGCCATGTCAGCAGACAAATTGACCAACGCGCATGGCGTGATGGCTATTTGTCAGAACTCAAACGCACCGCTGCTGAAACCAAGGGCCGTGTCCTGAATGCAGTGTTCTTTGGTGGCGGGACGCCCAGCCTGATGGACCCTGATGTTGTTGCAGATGTCATCAGCGCCATCAAAACACACTGGCCCACAGCCAACGATCTTGAAATCACGCTCGAAGCAAACCCCAGTTCCGTCGAGGCGGGCCGCTTTGCCGCGTACCGTGACGCCGGGATCACCCGCGTTTCCATGGGAATACAAGCTTTGAACGACGAAGATCTCCGCCGCCTTGGCCGGATTCATACTGCAAAAGAGGCCCTGACCGCCTTTGACGTCGCAAGGGCCGCGTTTGACCGTGTCAGTTTTGATCTGATTTACGGACGCCAGAACCAAACCGCTCAGGACTGGAAGGTAGAGCTAAAGCAGGCTCTAAACCTCGCGATAGACCATATATCGCTCTACCAACTCACCATTGAACAAGGCACAGCATTTGGCGATCGTTATGCCCGTGGTGGATTACGCGGATTGCCCGATGAAGATCTGGGCGCCGATCTCTATACCCTTACCCAAGACATTTGCGACGAAATGGGAATGCCGGGATACGAAGTGTCAAATCACGCCCGCGACGGGGCGCAATCGCGACATAATCTGATCTACTGGCGATATGGTGATTACATCGGAATCGGGCCCGGCGCCCATGGTCGGGTTACGATTGAAGGCAACCGCTTTGCAACAGAATGCTTCAGCAATCCCAAAACCTGGCTTGAGAGATCATCTGATGGGACGACGGAGAAGCCACGGAGCCTGCTCGATCCATCCGAACAAGCCATCGAATTTTTGTTGATGGGCTTGCGGTTAAAGGAAGGCATTGATCCAAAGCGGTTTGCACGAATTGCTGGTAAACCGGTTTCCGAAGAAAAGATCGATCATCTGAGCGAGATTGGGATGATCAGCGCCACAGATGATCGGATTATTGTTACAAATCAAGGATTTAACGTTCTGAACGCGGTGATCGAGCACCTTATACCTAACTAAGCACCGCTCAGCACGCGGCACAATTCATCCAACTCATCCAATGAATCGTAATGAACTGTCAGCTGGCCCTTTTCTTGGCCGGGCTTATGGTTCAACACAACTTTCATCTTAAGTGCTGCTGTAAGATCGCCCTCCAACGCTTTGGTATCGGCGTCTTTCTCAACTTTGGCCGCCGGCTTTTTGCCATCGACCACGTCGCTGGCATCCGCTTGCTGTTCTTTCTTAACCAACGCCTCAGCTGCGCGAACGGACAGCCCCTTTTTGACAATCTCTCGGGCCAATTTGACGGGGTCTTGCGCGGGCACCAAAGCACGCGCATGCCCTGCACTTAGATCGCCATCCCGGACCATATCCAGGACTGGCTGTGGCAGGTTCAAAAGGCGCAGCAAGTTCGCAATATGGCTCCGGCTTTTGCCAAGCGCTTCGGCCATTTTTTCCTGGGTATGGCCAAACTTGTCCATCAATTGCCGATAACCTGCGGCCTCTTCAATCGGGTTCAGGTCGGCACGCTGAATATTCTCGATGATTGCCACCTCGAGAACTTCAACATCTGTAAATTCACGGATCACCACCGGCAGTTCATGTAGCTGCGCCAGCTGCGCTGCACGCCAGCGGCGCTCACCAGCGACGATCTCATAGGATTCATCGCTCCGCTTGCGCACGATCAACGGCTGAATGACGCCTTTCTCCTTGATCGACGCGGCCAGATCATCCAGATCTTCCTTAGCAAAACGCTTCCGCGGCTGTTCCGGGTTCGGAGAAATCCGCTCAATCGGGATATATTGCTCCGTCGCGACGGGCCCTTGTGCGGTTGTCGCTTCGGTTTCCGCGACATCCGCCATCAATGCGGACAGCCCGCGACCTAATCCGCGTTTGCGATCTTGTTTATCTGCCATCTCTGCATCCTCAGACGTTATTCTTGATCAATTCTCTAGCCAAATCCAGATAAGCCTCCGCCCCCTTGGACTGAGGATCATAGGCCAACACTGGCATAGCATAGCTTGGCGCTTCGCTCACTCTTACATTTCGTGGGATCATTGTTTCAAACACCAGATCACCCAGATTACTGCGTGCATCCAGCTCCACCTGCTGTGAAAGGTTGTTCCTTTTGTCGTACATCGTCAGCACCACGCCCTCAATCCGAAGATCCTTATTGCCGGTTTGGCGCACTTCGCGGATGGTCATCATCAGTTGTGACAATCCCTCCAGCGCAAAAAACTCGCTTTGCAGCGGGACAAGGATCGAATGGGACGCGATCATTGCATTCACGGTCAGCAAGTTAAGCGACGGCGGGCAATCAATCAGGATATAATCCAGCGCATAGCGATCCATCTGTGTTTGCCGCAATGCGTCATGCAGCAGAAAACTGCGCTTTTCGTTTGCGATCAGCTCAATATCAGCGGAACTCAGATCAACGGTCGCCGGAACGATCAACAAACCTTGATAATCCGTTTCCTGAACGACCTCATCCAGATCAATATCTTCCAAAAGCAATTCATAAGTTGTGTAAACCCTGTCCTCCAACTCAATTCCAAGTCCTGTGGAGGCATTGCCCTGCGGATCAAGATCAACAAGCAGCACCCGTTTGCCTTCCTCAACCAATGCAGCGGCGAGATTGATCGCGGTGGTCGTTTTGCCAACTCCGCCTTTTTGGTTGGCAACAGCGATAATCTTGGGGCCATCGGGGCGGGATAAGTCAGACACGGGAAATTTCCTTGATACTCAGGATCGCAGCATCAGCGCTGGTTCTACTTTTGACAGGTTCACAATCGTAGGACCACAGCTTCCGCGCCTCTTGATCCTCTTTTTTCCACTGTGCCCCCTTCGGGAACAGAGCCAGACCGCCCGGCGAAAGATGTCGTTCGGCAAAACCCAATAGAACAGACAGATCCGCCAGGGCACGGGCACTCAGGATGTCGGCGCCCAATGGATCAATTTCCTCAATACGTTCGGATTGCACTGTGATTCCCAGATCCAGCTCTCTGGACGCTGTTCGCAGGAATGCGCATTTACGCTGATCGCTCTCAACCAGCGTGAATTTAACTGGATCTGGACCTTCTGACGCTAGAATTGCCAAGACCACACCTGGAAAGCCACCTCCACTACCCAGATCAACCCAGTGTCCTTGCTTTGGCGCCAAGTCATAGATTTGTACTGAATCCACAATGTGCCTGTCCCAGATATGAGGAACGCTTGCTTTGGATATCAGATTGATTTTGACCGTCCATTTTTCAACGAGCGCAACAAATGCCTCAAGCTTGTCCAATGTTTCACGTGAAACATCCAAATCCATATCGCTCATGCAGTTTTCTTCCCAACATCGCGACGCAACCGCGCCAGAAGAAGTGTCAATGCTGCAGGGGTCATGCCGTCAATGCGGGCAGCTTGCGCCAGCGTTTCCGGTTGTGCCGACATCAGTTTCATCTTGAGCTCATTGGACAACCCGTCAAGTGCCTCATATTGAAACCCGACCGGTATTTTCTGCGCTTCATCCTTGCGCAGGGCATCAATATCCTTTTGCTGCCGCGCGAGATAGTTGGAATAGAGCGCGTCACGCTCAATCTGTTCTGAGATTTCAGAGGAGACGCCTTCAAGCTCCGGAACCAATGGCAAAATATCTTCAAACTTCATGTCAGGGAAAGAAAGCAACTGAAACGCACTTCGCCTGTTGCCATCCTGACTGATCGCAATCCCGGCCTGAATGGCCTCTTTTGGTGTGAAAGTGGCAGAGGAAAGGATTTCCTTTACCCGCAACAGCTCATTCAGTTTGGACTGAAAAGCAGATTTTCGTTGGTCGGAAACACAACCGAGCTGCATCGCCAGTGGCGTCAAGCGCTGATCGGCGTTGTCCGCGCGCAAGGAAAGCCGGAATTCGGCCCGTGAGGTGAACATCCGATAGGGTTCGCTGACCCCGCGCGTTGTCAGGTCGTCAATCATCACGCCGATATAGCTGTCTGCGCGGCTAAAGGTGATCTGATCTTTGCCCTGTGAAGAGAGCGCCGCATTCAACCCCGCAACCAAGCCTTGTGCGGCGGCTTCTTCATATCCGGTGGTGCCATTGATCTGCCCCGCGAGATACAGGCCCGGTACTTTTCGAACCTCCAGCGTCGCCTTCAGCGCGCGTGGATCAATGTAGTCATATTCAATCGCATATCCCGGTTGAAGAATGACGGCATTCTCAAGGCCCTTCATCGAACGCACGTATTCTAGCTGCACTTCTTCCGGCAAAGATGTCGAAATGCCATTCGGATAGACGGTGTAATCATCTGCGCCTTCCGGCTCCAGGAAAACTTGATGGGAATCCTTATCGGCGAACCGGACCACCTTATCTTCGATCGAGGGGCAATAGCGGGGGCCAACCCCATCAATATGTCCGCCATACATCGCGGATCGCTCGAGATTGGTGCGAATGATGTCATGGGTCTTTTCGTTGGTGTGCGTAATACCACAAGAGATTTGCGGTGCTGATGTTTGCTTGGACAAAAAGGAAAACAGGACCGGCTCTTCGTCACCGGGCTGTTCATCCAAGACATCCCAATTGATCGTGCGGCCATCCAACCTTGGTGGTGTCCCGGTTTTGAGCCGTCCCATAGGTAGGTCAAACCCATCAATCGTTTCAGCCAATTTTTCGGACGCCTTGTCACCCATTCGGCCACCGGACCGCGAAACCTCCCCGATATGAATGACACCGCGCAAAAACGTGCCAGTGGTCAAGATCACTGCATTCGCTGTGATCTGCTCACCGTCAGCAAGGACAATCCCGCAAACTCTGCCATTCTCAACAATCAGATCGACAACCTCACCAATCACGATGGTCAGGTTGTCTTGCTTCTGGGTCTCCAAGAGCATCTGTTCGCGATAGATTTTGCGATCGGACTGCGCCCGTGGGCCTTGAACCGCCGGACCTTTGCGTCGGTTCAACAACCGGAATTGGATTCCGGCCTTATCTGCGACGCGCCCCATAACACCGTCCATCGCATCAATCTCGCGCACAAGATGGCCTTTTCCGAGGCCACCAATTGCCGGATTGCACGACATAACGCCGATCCCCGCCTCGGTCATCGTTACAAGGGCGGTGTCTGCAGACATCCGTGCCGCAGCATGTGCAGCCTCCGCCCCAGCGTGACCGCCGCCAATCACAACAACTTCAAAATGTTTCACGTGAAACACTCCATTATTTTCCCAAGCAGAAGCTGGAGAATATTTCGTCCAGAAGGCTTTCTACATCAATGCGGCCGACCAACGTTTCCAAGGTTCGAATCGACGACCGCAGCTCTTCCGCAGCTATATCATAATGATCGGAGCCCCGCGCCAGTATCGCACGCACAGCGTCCAAATTCTCCGAAGCGCGTTCCATCGCTTTTCGGTGGCGCTCGTGCGTGGCGAGCCCCGCGCCCAAGCTCCGTTCCGACAGCTGATCTTGAACGCGCTTGACCAAAGCATCAATACCCTGCCCCGTCTTACCAGATATCGCGTCCTGGCTGTCATCCAATAGGTCCGCCTTCGGGCGCACAACGATATCGCCCTTCACCGGCTCAAGCATCAGAGCTTCTCCCGGTGACGCAAGAAAAATCCGGAGATCCGCGGCCCTAGCACGCGATACCGCGAGATCAACGCCAAGGGCCTCGATGACGTCATCACTCTCGCGCAAGCCAGCCGTGTCAAGCAAGGTCACTGGAAGTCCGCCAAGATCCATTCGGACCTCGATGATATCCCTGGTCGTGCCCGCAATCTCCGATGTGATAGCCGCATCACGCCCCGCAAGTGCGTTGAGTAGTGTCGATTTCCCCGCATTCGGCGCGCCAACAATGGCCACTTCAAAACCGCTGCGAATCCGCTCAGCAATCTTTGTGCCGGCAATTTCACCATCCAGATCGGACATGACGCCCTTCAGCAACGCATCTACTTCAGGCGTCACATCAACGGGCACGTCTTCATCAGCGAAATCGATTGTAGCTTCCAGAAGGGCCGCCGCACGAATCAAGTCTTTTCGCCAGCGTTCTACCTGATCTCCGAGATGACCGGACAGAACACGAAATGCCTGTTTGCGCTGCGCTTCGGTCTCCGCATCAATCAGATCGGCAAGTCCCTCAACCTGCGCCAGATCCAAGCGCTCGTTTTCGAGGGCGCGACGGGTGAACTCACCCGCCTCAGCCAGGCGTGCATCTGGAAAGGACGCGAGCAGTTCAAGACAGGACCGGACCACAGCGATACTGCCATGCAATTGGAATTCGACAACATTTTCACCGGTAAAACTGTTGGGGCCGGCAAAAGGCAGGATCAACGCTTCGTCAATCACCTCTCCGGTCTGCGTTCTTACCAAACGCAGTCCCGCGCGATGGGATTTAGGCAATGGGCCTGCGATCCTTTCCGCGATTTCAAAGGCGGACGGCCCCGACAAGCGGACGACAGAAACGCCAGCCCGCCCCCCAGCCGTCGCTTGGGCAAAGATCGTGTCCATAAATCATAACCTATTGTTATTATTAAATAACTCAGGTGTTCATCGAATCGAAGAAATCCGAATTGGTCTTGGTTTGTTTGAGTTTTCCAATCAGGAATTCAATCGCATCCGTCGTCCCCATCGGGTTGAGGATCCGGCGCAGAACAAAGGTTTTCTGCAGATCGATCTTATCAACCAACAGATCTTCTTTTCGTGTGCCGGATTTGAGGATGTCGATGGCCGGGAACACACGCTTGTCAGCGATCTTGCGATCGAGAACAATCTCGGAGTTACCCGTGCCCTTGAACTCTTCAAAGATAACTTCATCCATCCGGCTGCCTGTGTCGATCAGGGCCGTTGCGATGATGGTCAGCGAACCGCCCTCTTCGATGTTTCGTGCCGCACCGAAGAAACGCTTGGGGCGTTGCAGGGCGTTGGCATCCACACCACCTGTCAGAACTTTACCGGAGGAAGGAACAACGGTGTTGAACGCACGACCAAGTCGCGTGATGGAATCGAGCAAGATCACCACGTCGCGCTTGTGTTCAACCAGACGCTTGGCCTTTTCGATGACCATGTCGGAAACCGCCACGTGACGCGTCGCCGGTTCGTCAAAGGTAGAGGACACAACCTCCCCTTTCACGGACCGTTGCATATCGGTGACTTCTTCCGGCCGTTCGTCGATCAGCAGGACAATCAGATAACACTCAGGATGGTTCTTTTCGATCGAGTTGGCGATATTTTGCAGCAGAACCGTCTTACCGGTACGCGGCGGCGCGACGATCAAGGAACGCTGTCCTTTACCGATGGGCGACACCAGATCAATGATCCGCGCGGAGCGGTCTTTGACTGTCGGATCTTCAACTTCCATCGTCAGACGCTCATCAGGGTAAAGCGGTGTGAGGTTTTCGAAAGCAACCTTGTGACGCGCCTTCTCAGGCTCTTCAAAGTTGATCTTTGTGACCTCGGTCAGGGCGAAGTACCGTTCACTGTCGTCAGGAGCCTTGATCAGCCCCTCAATGGTGTCTCCGGTCCGCAGGGACCACTGACGGATCATCTCGGGCGAGACATAGATATCATCCGGGCCCGGAAGATAGTTCGCCTCCGGAGAGCGCAGAAAGCCAAATCCATCCTGCAAAACCTCCAAAACGCCGTCACCGGAAATTTCCCAACCCTCATCCGCGCGTTCGCGCAGGATTTGGAACATCATTTCACCCTTGCGCATCGTGGAGGCGTTTTCGATCTCAAGATCTTCGGCCATCGCCAAAAGGTTCTTGGGCGTTTGCGCCTTTAGGTCAGCGAGGTTCAGCGTATCGGTTGTCATGAATAATCCTGTGCAGCCCAGGCAAAAGCGGGGCTGTGCGTCATTGGAATGTAAATGCTAGGTCGCCCTCCCGGACGGGAAGGTGCGCTTGGTATAAGCAGAGGCCAAGAGACTGTCAATATTTCAGAATTTGACCACCACAGAGATCACGATCACGATCAGCAGAACAGTTGGTACTTCGTTCATCATGCGGAATTGCCGACCTGTGATGTGGTTCTCGCCTCGTTGAAATGCTTTCATGCGGATAACGAGCCAAGTGTGAAACAACGTCATCAGAATAACGCAGATTGCTTTGCTATAGGGCCAGACCGCAGACCAATCGACGATCCCTGGTGTGAAGGCCAAAAGCAGCCCAAAGGTCCAGGTGGCATGCATAGCGGGCCGCATGATCACATTGGCCAGTTTGAATTCCATCATTGCAAAGAGATCATGCTTTTCTCCGCTTAGCCCAGCCTGTTCGGTATGATGCACAAACAATCGCGGCAGATAGAACAGCGCGGCCATCCAAGCGATGACCGAGATGATATGAAAGGATTTCGTCCAAGGGTAAGCAAGGGCAAGCAGATCAGACATATCCCACTCCGTTCTTTCGGCCCTTCTTATAATAATAAGAAAGATAAGAAAGATGATGTTGTTTGTAGGGAGCAGAAAATCTGTGGATTAAAGAATTACTCAAGGTTTATCCCGAACTGAAGAACTCTGAACCTGTTCTGTGCATATAAATTGATTAAAGGAAATTTAATAAAATTAAATCAAATGGTTAAGACATAATATGGGTAAAAATATCGTGGATAACTCACGGGATAAACTGCGCCATGACCGATTCCTCCCACGTCGAGAGTTTTCCTTATCCTATTGGGTGGGAATCGCGAACAAACCAGCGGTTATGGCAAAAACCGTCAAACCTGCCCTCAGCTTTTGAATTCTGCATCAGAAGTCCTTAAGAAATGCCTAACGTCACACACAAGGTTATCCACATGCCACAGCCGTTCATCCTGGCCTCCGGCTCTGTAATCCGCCACAAGCTGCTGGATCAGGCTGGTGTGATGCATCAGATCACCAAACCACGTGTTGATGAAGAGATGATCAAAGCCGCGCTTTTGGCAGAGGAGGCAACGCCTCGCGATATTGCCGATGCCCTGGCCGAGATGAAAGCCACAAAGATCAGCGAAAAACACCCCGGTGCCTTGGTATTGGGTTGTGATCAGGTGCTGGACCATCGCGGCACTTTGTTGTCCAAGCCCGAAACTCCCCAGGACGCCATCACCCAACTTCAATCATTGCGAGGGGATCGGCACAGTTTGCTGTCGGCTGCCGTCCTTTGCGAAGATGGCAAACCGATCTGGCGGCATGTCGGACAAGTACGTTTGCGGATGCGCGAAATCAGCGATGCCTATCTGCAAGACTATGTTGATCGCAACTGGGAGAGTATTCGCCACGCGGTTGGTTGCTATAAACTTGAAGAAGAAGGTGTACGTCTGTTTTCCAACATACAGGGGGATTACTTTCATGTCCTTGGTATGCCACTTTTGGAACTGCTCAATTACCTGACCCTGCGCGGAGATCTCCCCAAATGACTTTGGCAAAAATACCCTTGGCCGGTGTGATTGGATCTCCGATCGCGCATTCCAAATCGCCGCAGGTTCATGGGCATTGGCTCAAAACCTATGGCATTCAAGGGCATTATATCCCGATGGATGTCGCCGCCGCTGATCTTGAACAGGTGATCCGAAGCTTGCCTCGCATGGGATTTGTCGGGGTGAACGTGACAATCCCCCACAAGGAAGCGGTGATGCAAATCGCGGACCTTGTTACGGACCGCGCCATCCTTATCGGTGCGTCAAACACGCTGATATTCCGCAAAGATGGCAAAATTCATGCAGACAATACAGATGGTTATGGGTTTCTCGAAAACCTGAAGACGGGCGCTCCAAACTGGCAACCGAAGTCAGGGCCTGCCGCGATCCTGGGTGCTGGCGGCGCGGCGCGGGCGGTGATTGCGTCACTTTTGGATGCGGGTGTGCCAGAAATTTACATTTCCAACCGCACGCGCGTCCGAGCTGAAAAACTGGTGTCGGATTTTGGCAATCGTCTGCGCGTGTTTGACTGGGTTCAGGCGGGCAACATGTTCGACGATGCCGCGCTGGTGGTGAACACCACATCACTTGGTATGGTCGGCAAAGGTGAATTGCGTGTCCCGCTGGATGGCCTGACAAAAAACACCGTGGTCACTGATCTGGTCTATGCGCCGCTGAAAACCAACCTTCTGGCGACCGCAGAAGAGATGGGGTGCACCACTGTCGATGGCTTGGGCATGTTGTTGCATCAAGCGGTGCCGGGTTTTGAACGTTGGTTTGGCAAACGACCCGAAGTGGACCGCGCCACCCGTGCGGCGGCGTTGCGCTGATGTTTCTGCTGGGGCTGACCGGATCTATCGGTATGGGCAAATCCACGACAGCCCAGATGTTCGCGGATGCGGGCTGCGCGGTTTGGGATGCGGATGCGGCGGTACATCGGCTTTATGCAAAGGGGGGTGCAGCGGTGCCGTTGTTCGCTGAGGTCTTTCCGCAAGCCATCGTCGATGGCGCGGTGTCTCGACCAGCCCTCAAAGATATCATCGCAAGTGACCCCAACGCCTTGAAACAGATCGAACAGATTGTGCATCCGCTGGTCGGTCAGGACCGAGCCGATTTCATCGCAGCCGCGACCACCGATATCATCGTCTTGGACATCCCGATCCTGTTTGAAACCGGCGGTGACGCCCAGATGGATGCGGTTGCCTGTGTGACCGTCGATCCACAAATCCAAAAAGACCGGGTGATGGCACGCGGCACCATGACCGAAGCGCAATTCGAAACAATCCTCGCCAAGCAGATGCCGAACGACGAAAAATGCGCACGATCAGATTTTGTTATCCCCACGGACACCCTTGAAACAGCGCAAAAAGCGGTAAAATCCACACTGCGCAGCATTCGGGAGAGGCTAAACCATGCGTGAGATTGTTCTCGATACGGAAACAACGGGCTTTGATCCCGAGAGCGGCGACCGGATTGTCGAAATCGGCGCGGTGGAACTGATGGGGCATGTCGCCACCGGCGAAACCTATCATGTTTACATCAACCCTGAACGCTATATGCCCGATGAGGCGTTTCAGGTGCATGGGCTTGGGGATGAGTTTCTTGCTGACAAACCCAAATTTGCGGAAATTGGACAGAGCTTTCTGGATTTTATTGGCGATTCCAAACTGATCATTCACAACGCCTCGTTCGACATCAAGTTTCTCAATGCAGAGCTGAAATGGATGAACCTGCCGCAGATCCCTTGGGAACAGGCGATTGATACGCTGGCCATCGCCCGCAAACGGTTCCCCGGTTCCCCGGCATCGCTGGATGCGTTGTGCCGCAGGTTTGGCATCGACAACAGCTCCCGCACCTTGCACGGCGCTTTGCTCGACAGTGAAATTCTGGCGGAAGTCTATCTGGAGCTGATCGGCGGCCGACAGCCGGATTTTGCACTGTCATCGGCACCGGATCAGAAGTCTGGGACGGTTGTCGAGGCCTGGAAAGCCAAACCACGGCCAAACCCCCTGCCCTCACGGCTCAGCGAGGAAGAAGCCGCCGCCCATGCCGAGTTTCTCGGGCACCTGGGCGACGACGTGCTTTGGTCTAAACTTTAAGCGTTCTCGGGAGACGCCTCGGAGGCTTCTGCCTGACGGCGGGCCACTTCGTTGCGATACATGGACATGAAGTCGATGTTTTCGAGGTTCAGCGGCGGGAAGCCACCGTCACGGGTAACATCGCTGACCACGCGGCGCAGGAACGGGAAGATCATACGCGGGCATTCGATCAACAAGAACGGGTGGATCTGGTCGTCTGGCACATTCTCGATGTGGAAAATGCCGACGTAGTCGATCTCAAGCACAAACAGCGTCGTATCCGTGCCTTTGTTCTTGGACGTTACGTTCAGCTTGATCGCACTTTCGTACTGGTGGTCTGTGCCGTGTTTTTTCGCATCAAGGTTCACCTGAACCTGCACATCTGGCTGCACGTCAGACGGAGCGCCCTGTTGTGCCATGATGTTTTCGAAAGACATGTCGCGGATATATTGCCCCAAGACACGCATTTGTGGTTGTGCTGGTGCTGCTTCTTCGGCCATCGGATTTTCCCTCAAGAAATATAAATCTCAGGGGACTTAGCAGGTTGGCACGCGGCCCTCAATGCTTTGTCCAGCCTGAGGGGCCACTGTCCCGGTCAGCCGGTTCGGAAATTTCGTGGTAGTCGCCATCAATGATCTCGTCCTTATGCGGATCAGATCGGGGCGGGCCGCTGCGTTGTGTGAAGCCTTGAACAGTAAACCGCGCTCGGATTGCACGGAATGCGGCCTGTCTGAACTGCGGCACCAACAACGCGAATCCAACGGCATCGGTGAAAAAACCCGGCGTCAGCAACAAAGCGCCGGCAAAAAGGATCATCGCACCGTGCACCAGCGGTTCGGTGGGATCGCGCATATCGGAAAAAGAGCTGCGAAGTTGGCCCAAGGCCATTATCCCCTGATTGCGCACCAACCAAGTGCCCAAGACCGCTGTGATAAGCACAATTGCCAAGGTCCAGCCAAGACCAATGGCACCCCCGATTTGGATAAACAGGCTGATCTCGATCAGGGGTACAGCGATAAATGCGATCAAAAGCCACATATGCAAACGTCCTTTCAGGTGGGGCGGAGTGGACTTGCCCCAGTCAAGCACCTACATAAGAGCTTAACTGATATGTTTCCATGGTTTGCCCAAATGAGGTCCCGATGAATTCACCTATAATACAGCTTCTGGTCTTGGCCGGTATTGCGGTATTCCTGATTTTGCGCCTGAAAAACGTGTTGGGAACGCGCGAGGGTTTTGAAAAACCCCCCGTCATCGATCATGAGCCGGCACGCCGTTCTGGCCCTGCTTTCGAAGTGATCGAAGGTGGGCCGGATCTGGACATCACCGACCACGTTCCAGAAGACAGCGACGCTGCCAAGGCGCTGGCCGAGATGAAGCGGCTTGAACCTTCCTTTGGCGTCAGTGATTTTCTCGGCGGCGCACGCGGCGCCTATGAAATGATCGTAATGGGCTACGAGCGTGGCGAATTGGCCGAGATCCAGCCATTCCTGTCCGAAGATATCTATGAAAGCTTTGTTGACGGCGTGGCTGCTCGCGAAGATCAGGGACTGACCATTGAAGCCAACTTTATCGGCGTGCGTGAGATGGAGTTGGTGAATGCCACACTTGATCCGGACACCAAAGAGGCGGAGATGACGATCCGTTTCGTGGCTGAACTGACGTCTGCCGTGCGTGATCGTGGCGGTGATATCGTTGAGGGCAGCGTCACGGACATCAAACGCCAGAAAGACACCTGGGTGTTTGCCCGCATCATGGGCTCGGATGATCCGAATTGGCTGCTGGTCTCTACAGACGGGTAACCGGTGCGCTTGCCGCACTGGCCATGGCGGGGATCGCTGAGGTGAGCCCTGCAAACGCCAGTGATGTGACCTATCAAGTGTTGTCCTTTGAACAGCTGAACGGCTGGGCAAAGGACGATCACGGCAAGGCGCTCAGGGTATTTCTCAACACCTGCCGTGACATGAAAGACCCCGATTGGCGGTCATTGTGCCAGTTTGCCGAAGCCGATCCCGAACCGCGCCAGTTTTTCGAATTGTTCTTTCGCCCTGTTCTGATCGAGGACGGCCAAGACCCCCTTTTCACTGGCTACTTCGAGCCGGAGCTGGACGGCGATCTGTATCGGTCGTCCCGCTATCGCTATCCGGTTTACAAAATGCCGCCAGAGGCATTGCGCAGCAATCCCTGGCTGACCCGCCGGGAGATCCTGACCAGTGACGTGATGACGGGCCGCGGGCTTGAAATTGCATGGGTCGATGATCCGGTAGAGTTGTTTTTCCTGCAAATCCAGGGATCTGGTCGCATCCGCCTGCCCGGTGGGCGGTCCATACGCGTTGGCTATCGCGGCTCCAACGGGCATCCCTATAGATCCATCGGTGTGGAATTGGTGCGCCGCGGTATATATGACGCCCATCAAGTGAGTGCGCAGGTGATCAAAAACTGGGTGCGGCGCAACCCGGTGCAGGGGCGCGATCTTTTGTTTCACAATCCCTCTTACGTGTTCTTCCGCGAGGTCAGCAAAGTGCCTGCAGATCAAGGGCCATTGGGCGCCATGAATCGCTCGGTGACAGACATGCGATCTGTGGCTGTTGACCCGCGATATGTGACATTGGGTGCGCCCGTTTGGTTGGAGAAAGACGGCAAAAATCCATTACGCCGTTTGATGATTGCGCAAGACACAGGATCTGCGATCAAGGGCGCGCAGCGGGCCGATATTTTCTTTGGCACCGGTGATCGCGCCGGTCGGGCGGCGGGCAAGTTGCGCGATCCCGGACGCATGGTTGTGCTGATGCCGATCCAACGCGCCTATGCTCTGCTACCGGAAAGCGCGATATGAAAAAGCGTGGTTTGAACGACGAAGATCTGGCGCTCTGGCGCAGGGTAACGGACCGGACAGAGCGGCTTGACCTCAAATCGCTGTTTCGGGCCGAGATTGACGCCCCCCACCCGACCGCGCCCGCCATCCGCCGCGCCCAAGCTGCGCTGAGCGGTAAGGGCAGCGGGATGCCGCGCAAGGCGCCCACATCTGTTTCGCCGGCTTTTGCTGATCCGCTTGGGCCGGCTTCGGTTCAGATGGACAAGAAAGCCTTTACCAAGCTCAAGCGCGGCAAGATCAAACCCGAAGGCAAGATCGACCTGCATGGCATGACCCTTGATCAGGCGCATCCGGTGCTCAACCGGTACATTCTGAACGCCCATCGCAATGGCAAACGTCTGGTTCTGGTGGTCACCGGCAAGGGCAAGCGCCGCGATGAGGGTGGGCCAATTCCCGTTCGATATGGTGTGTTGCGCCATCAGGTTTTGCACTGGCTGAATGCGCCGCCCCTGTCATCCGTGGTGATGCAGGTCAGCCAGGCCCATGTCAGCCATGGGGCCGATGGTGCCTATTATGTCTACCTCAGGCGGCACCGCTAGCGCCCCAAAGTGGGCCGGTATTTGACGATGCCAAATGTTGCAAGGCCCGCGGCGGCAAAATAATAGACGGCGATGGGCAACATTTGATCGGGAAAATCCACCCCAAAATCAATGAACGCACCTGTGATACCCGGCCCAATCGCAGACCCGAATACCATCAGCGCCGCCGCGACAGATTTGATCGATCCGATATGGCGCGTGCCATAATATTCGGGCCAGAATGCTGAGGCGCCGGTGGATTGGAGCCCCTGCCCCACACCAAAGATCATCAATCCAATGCCCGCCCAAAAGATCGTATCGGCATAGGCCAACACCGCAAAGCCGAGGCCGAACGGGATCATCTGAATCGGCACAACGCGGCTGACACCAAAGCGGTCAATCGCCCAGCCCGAGGCGAAGGTCGCAACCACCGCAGCCAGCGTATAGACCGGCATCAAGGCGACAAAGGCGACAAGTTCCCATCCCTTAACCTCGACAAGATGCACTTGCTGAAAAAACAGTGCGGTGCCCCAGGCGGAAGGGCCGACTACCATCGGAATCATCAGGAAAAACAAGCCAGAGCGCAACATTTCACCGCGCGTCCAATGACGGCCATGCATTCCGGCGATCTGCGCCTCGTCCGCCATGCTTTGCGGTGTACGCTCTTGGCGCAGGAGGATCAGCAGGAATGGAATGGTCAGGATCACCAGCGCCGCCGCAAGCAGCCAAAGATTGCGCCAATGCATCACGGCAAAGAGCGCGACAAACACAACCGGCAAAATCGCCTGCCCCGCAGCGAACCCCATGGAAGCGAGCGACAACGCCTTGCCGCGCGATGCCTCGAACCAACGCACCATCGCCACCGCGCCCAACTGTGACATCATCCCCTGTCCCGTCAGCCGCAGCGCATAGATGACAAGAACCAGCAATATCCATTGGGTCACCCAAGCCATCGCAACGCAGGCCAAGGCGAGACCAACCATCACCAACAGCGCCAATGCCCGCACACGAAACCGGTCCGTCAGGACGCCCGCCCAGATCATCGTGATCGCGGAAAGTGTGGTGCCGATGGTGTAAATGCCACCCCACTGGCCATCCGACAGTCCAAAATCACCTTTGATCTCACCGGCAAACAGCGAGATGAAATAGGTTTGCCCATAGGACGAGGTGAATGTGATCAGAAAGCCGGCCAGCAAAAACAGCCAGTTCCGGTGCATAAATCGGAAATAGTCCATGCCCTTTCATCGGTCAGGTGAAAGGGAATGAAAAGAGACAATCTTTGGATGAGGCCAGCGGCGGCGCCGGTCTTATATGTGGTTGTCGCCCGCCCGCTAGCTTATCAAAGCACGTAGCGGCTCAGATCCGCAGAGCGTGTCAATTCGCCAAGGTTCTGTTCAACGAACGCGGCATCCACCACCACTTCGTCTCCGGATCGGTCCGGCGCGGTAAAGGACAATTCCTCAAACACCCGTTCCATCACGGTATAAAGGCGCCGTGCGCCAATGTTCTCGATCGATTGGTTCACATCCGCCGCAATCTTGGCCAGGGCCGCGATCCCTTCGGGGGTGAAGGAAACGGTCACTTCTTCGGTGCCCATCAACGCGGTGTATTGCAGCGTCAACGCGTTGTCGGTTTCGGTGAGAATGCGCACAAAATCCGCCTCGGTCAGCGCGCGCAACTCAACCCGGATTGGCAAACGCCCCTGCAATTCCGGCAACAGGTCGGATGGCTTTGCGATGTGGAACGCGCCAGATGCGATAAACAGGACATGATCAGTCTTTACCGGCCCGTGTTTGGTGCTGACGGTGGTGCCTTCGATTAGGGGCAACAGATCGCGCTGCACACCTTCGCGGCTTACATCGCCGCCACGGGCATCAGATCGGGCACAGACCTTGTCGATCTCATCAAGAAAGACGATCCCGTTCTGCTCAACCGCCTCGATCGCCGCCCGCGTGACGGTTTCATCATCCAGCAATTTATCGGCTTCTTCGCTGATCAGGGTTTCATAGCTTTCTGCAACCGACAGACGCTTTTTCGTGGTGCGTCCGCCCATCGCCTTGCCAAACATATCGCCAAGGTTCAGCATCCCCGCCCCGGGTTGTCCGGGGATATCCATCATCTGGAAGGGGTTGGAATTGTCCGAAAGCTCCAGATCGATCATCGTATCGTCCAGCTCTCCTGCTTTGAGCTTTTTGCGGAACATCTCTCGGGTGCCTTCGCGGGCGTCCGTCCCCGCGATGGCATCGATCACACGCTCTTCGGCTGCTTTATGGGCACTCGCCTTGACGTCTTCGCGCATATGTTCGCGGGTCATCGCGATAGAGGCATCGACCAGATCGCGCACGATCTGTTCAACATCGCGCCCGACATAGCCCACTTCGGTAAACTTGGTCGCCTCAACCTTGAGAAACGGCGCACGGGCCAGTTTGGCCAAACGGCGGCTGATCTCGGTTTTGCCAACGCCTGTGGGCCCGATCATCAGTATGTTCTTGGGATAGACTTCATCACGCAGATCGTCCGAAAGCTGTTTGCGCCGCCAACGGTTGCGCAGGGCCACGGCCACGGCACGCTTGGCGTCTGCTTGGCCAATGATAAAACGGTCAAGTTCCGAGACGATTTCACGGGGGGTCAGATCGGTCATTGGCTGATTTTCTCCACGGTCAGGTTGCCGTTTGTGTAAACGCAGATGTCAGAGGCAATGGCCATCGCATCCCGGGCGACAGCTTCGGCGTCGCGGTCGCTATCGATCAGGCCCCGTGCGGCCGCCAGGGCAAAATTTCCACCTGATCCAATGGCCGCCACATCATGTTCAGGCTCCAGCACATCACCGGCACCGGTGATCACCAACAGGTCGTTGCCGTCGGTCACTATCAACATCGCCTCAAGTTTCTGCAGATATTTGTCGGTGCGCCAATCCTTGGCCAATTCCACACTTGCACGGGCCAATTGGCCGGGCGTCGCTTCAAGCTTGGCTTCCAGACGTTCCAGCAAGGTAAAGGCGTCGGCGGTCGATCCGGCAAATCCGGCAACCACGTCAAAGCCGCCCGGAGACAACCGCCGCACTTTGCGGGCTGTTCCCTTGATCACGGTCTGGCCAAGACTCACCTGACCGTCCCCCGCAATCACCACTTCACCGGCCTTCTTGACCCCAATAATCGTGGTCCCGTGCCAGCCGGGAAAATCCTGATGTGCCATGCGCGGCCTCCTGTCTGCTTGGGGACTATATGGCCTTCTCGCTGGTTGCGTACAAGGGTGGCTGCCCTTGCCCGCCCTTTGATCTCTGGATAGCGTTCCTTGATGAAAGAACTTTGCATATATCTGGAGCCTGATCTGCGCAAAAGCGCGGAGGCAGGTGCGCATAATTTTATCAATCTGGTGCGTGATGTTGCAGAGAAATCCTTATTTAGGGTCACATTTCATGATCAGCCAGCCGTCAAAGGCAATGCCAGCACTTATACCCTGTCTCACATGTCCGCCCCACCCGCCGAGCGCGGTTTGGTGTTTCGGCGGGCCTATCACTATCCGTTCTGGCAAATCGAGGCGACGACAGAGCGTTGGCGATGGGATGTTGCCAAGGCCAGATTTGACCCGGCAATCCATCACCCCGATGCCAAGCGTTTCTATACTTATTGGCAAAACCGGCTTTTTGGCGCGGCGGCCGGCCAGGCAACCAAAGACGGATATATCTATGTTCCGCTTCAGGGTAAGCTAACCGCACACCGCTCATTCCAACGATGTTCACCGATCGAGATGATTGAGCATTGTTTGAGGCATGGCGGCGCACGACCGGTTGTGGCCTGCTTGCACCCCAATGAAACCTATTCGGCAGCAGAATTGACGGCGCTTGATGAACTTTCGGGGCGCCACAGCCAATTGTCGGTCGAAACCGGCAATATGGAACAACGTTTGCAGCATTGTGACTTTGTCGTCAGCCAAAATTCAGCCGCGGCCTTTGCAGGATACTTCTTTGGTAAACCTGCATTGCTGTTTGGCAAAATTGACTTTCATCACATCGCCGTGGCCGCAGATATCCCGCATTTGTCAGATAGCTTTCATGCCGCCGCCACTGCGCAACCAGCGTTTGATCGGTATGTGCATTGGTTCTGGCAGCAAAACTGCATAAACGCGGGGAAGCCCGACGCGAAGGTCAGAATTGCATCGCGTTTTCAACGATTTGGCTGGCCTATAGAATAAGGGCGCCCACTTGGGACGCCCTCAAACCATCTTATCATCAAAGCCTTAGATCGACTCTTCGATCCAGCTTTGCAGCGCTGCTTTTGGCTTGGCGCCTGCCATGTTGGATACAACTTGGCCATCTTTGAAGATGAACAACGCCGGAATGCCGCGCACACCCATCTGGGCAGGTGAATTCGGGTTCTCGTCCACGTTTACTTTGACGATCTTAACTTTACCGTCCATTTCTGCGGACAGTTCTTCCAAAGACGGGCCGATTTGTTTGCATGGGCCGCACCATTCGGCCCAGAAATCCACCACGACTGGGATATCTGAATTTTTGACTTCGGCGTCGAACGTTGAGTCCGTAACTGCGACGGTGGCCATGATGCTCTCCTGACAGGAATTGGGTTCGAACAGAACCTATGAACGCATGCCCCCCGCGTCAAGATATGGCGAGCACTCTAGCGCGGATGTCACAATATTGTGGGGCAATTCCATCAACTGGCAGGTCGATGTCCATAGAATGGCTGTGCGGATGTCACGATCCGGGTAGATCTGCGCGAGCATCCTCGCATAGGCGCCCATCTGCCGAAGAATACCGTCGGGACACTGTTCCGGTCTATCCGGTACGATCCGATTGGTTTTGAAATCTACAGCTGTGACCGCACCATCGGTTATGATCAACCTGTCGATCAATCCGTGTAGTCGGGCCTGTCCGATCTGGGCTGTTATCGGAACCTCGGCCAATGTGCCGGGCGCAAAAATACCGACGAGGGCAGGGTCATTCAAAACTTGCAGAGCCTCTTGATAGGCCTGTTCTGTCATTTCCGGAGCGTTTGCCGAAACCATTTGCGTGGCAGCGCTTGCACGGTCCAGAGCGGTAAGTGGTGCCAGACGCTCCAACATATTATGCACCACTGTCCCGTAAAGCATGGCGCGCTCCTTGTCCTCTCCTGCATCTCCGGGCAAGGCCTTTGCGCCACCGAGATCAGATGGAGAAAGCGCCCCTTGCTTTAGAGAATAGATGGGCGCAGGTGTCGCAAAAACAGGGTCTAACTCAGTGTTTTCTTCAAGATCGGTCACATGATCAACCGTATCAAGGCTGTCCCAATCGCCCTCCGCAAACCGCAAAGTGCCATCATCCCCCACAGGAACAGCGTTTGCATGACCCATCGCCGCTTGGGCAATTTGATACCAGGACGATCCATCATTTGACAGATCCCCGGCAGCAGCAACAATCAGCCATTTTTCCGCGCGGGTCATCGCCACGTATAGCAATCTCAACCGTTCCTGAAACTGCGCGTCTTTCATGCTGTCGATGGTTTTCCTGAGGGCCGCTGGCATATCCGCTGCGGCGGCCTTCCAAATTGGTACACCTTCCATCCGGACAATTTCATCCTTGACAGTGATGTCGCGTCGCCCCGTATCGGGCAAGATAACAATGGGCGCCTCAAGCCCCTTTGCTCCATGTACCGTCATCACGCGGATCTGGTCCGAGGCACTGTCAATCTGGCGCTTGATCTCCAGATCGTCAGTTTGCATCCAGACGATAAAGCCGGTCAAGCTGGGCACATTGCTGCGCTCATAGGACAAGGCCTGCGACAGCATCGCGTTGATCCCATCCTCAGCCTCGGCGCCCAAACGAGCCAATAATTTGCGGCGTCCATCATGCCGGGTGAGGATGCATTCGATCAAATCATACGGGCGTAGAAAATCAACGCGCGCCCGCAGATCCTCCAATATAGAGACTGTTTTCGAATGATCTTCCCGATTGCGCAACGCCTGCCAGAGATGGCGTTCACTGCGCCGGTGGGCGAGATCGAACAACATCTGTTCGGACCATCCAAACAGGGGCGATTTCAACGCGGTCGCCAAAGATAGATCATCATCTGGCGTCGCCAGGAATGACAACAACGCCGCCAGATCCTTGACGGCAAGTTCCGCCCCAACTTTCAGCCTGTCCGCCCCCGCAATTGGCAGGTTCGCGGCCTTACAAGCACGGATAATCTCGGAAAACAGGGCAGAGCGGCGCTGCACCAGGATCAAGAAATCACCGGCACGGACACGGCGGCGGGCAAAGACGCCGGGCGTGTCGGTGTCTTCGGGAATGTAGTGTTCTTCGTTGATCAGCGTGGCGATCCGTGCCGCGATTTGCTCGGCGAGGATGACACTGTGATGCCGGGCACTGCGCCTGTCCACCGGATCGGTCCAGATGCGGTCTTCGTTGTCGTCCGCTTTTTCCACCACAGGCCACAGATCAACACGGCCGGGCAGGGCGGCTTTGAACGGTTTGTGCTGCGTTTTTTTGTCGAGACCGGATTGAAGGTCTGGATCAAAAGCAGTGTCTACAAGGCGTAAAATGGCCGAAGAGGACCGAAAGGAATAGTCCAGACTGCGATGCTGAAACAGTTTGCCGGCCTCGACGATCTTTTCCTCAAACATCAGACTTTTACGATCAAATTCCAACGGGTCGGCGCCCTGAAAGGAATAGATCGATTGCTTCTTGTCACCGACCACAAACAGGGTCCGTTCAACGTCAGACCGCGCACCGGACCCGCTGTAAAACTCGTCTGTCAGGCGCTCGATCACATCCCATTGCCGTGGCGAAGTATCCTGCGCTTCGTCAACGAGAATATGATCAATCCCCCCGTCAATGCGGAACAACACCCATGCGGCGACGGCCTTGTCGGTCAAAAGGGCGCGGGCCTTGAGAATGAGATCGTCGAAATCGAGCCAGCCACGCGCCTGCTTGGCGGCCTCATAGCGCGATAGGAATGCCTTGGCGAACTTGTGTAGCGCATGGGTTTTTTCCGCCAATGCCAAAGCCAGACGCGCCTCACGGGCCTCTTCGACCCGCATCATAAGTTGTTCCAGCGCAGGCATCGCATCTGCGATGACCTTTTGTGTGGGTTTGGTTGGGAAACTGCCGATCTTTGCAGTAAACGGGGATTTTGCGCCTGCTCCGGTCAGGAAAACACCTTCGAGGGTTGGGAGGGCAGACAAATCAAATGACCCGATTTGCGCCAAAACATCTCCGGCTTTGGTGTCGTTTCCACCTTTCGCAATCAAATGGGGCGTGATTGCTTTTATGAGATCTGCCTCGCTTCCCAAAAAGACCGATTGTTCGATCGACGCGCGGCTGAGGTCCGGTTTCTGACCCAAAAGTTGCAGCAATTCCGGCCAATCTGGAGAGGCTGCAAAAGCGTCACGCAGCCCGACAATACTGCGGGTCAGCTTGCTAAAATCCTCGCCGGTGTAGAACCGTGCAATTTCCGCAATCAGGGGGCCGTCATGATCTTCCGCCATGGCATCCACGATGTCTGCACGCAGCAAGTCTGCTGCGCGATCTTCGATCTCGGAAAATTGTGGACTGACCCCGGCTTCGAGTGGAAAGCGCCGCAATAGAGACGCGCAAAAGGAGTGGATGGTTTGAATCTTCAGACCGCCCGGCGCCTCAATCGCCAGTGCAAACAAGGTGCGTGCCTTGCGCAGTTCAGCGGGATCAAGATCATCGCTCAGGCCCAGATCAGCCATCGCTTTGCGCAAGGCAGCATCATCAAGCATGGCCCATTCGCCAAGACGCTTAAAAAGCCGGTTTTGCATCTCTGATGCGGCGGCTTTTGTATAGGTCAGACACAAAATATGCTGTGGCTCGACACCGCTAAGAAGCAGCCGCGCCACCCTGTCCGTCAAAACCCGCGTTTTGCCCGACCCCGCGTTCGCCGCGAGCCAAGTAGAGGCATCTGGCCGTGCCGCATCAATCTGGGCGCGGGTGGCATCGTCAAAGTCCGGCATCATGTCAGATCCTCCGGCGAGGCAACTGTGGTTCCGTCCCATTCGCCAAAGCGGGCAAGCTGGTCATAATCGCCTGCCGCCTCTTCGGTTTTGACCATTCGGCGGGATGTGAACCCTTGCGCTGCGGTGAGGTAGCTTGCGATCAGTTCTTGCAACCCTGCCAGCACTTCGGCGGGGGGCTCCTCATCCAAGGGGGCGGAAATTTCGACTGGTTTCGACCCTAAACCGATGAAAATCGCATTTGCGACCGGTGCTGCACCCACCTCGGCAAAGCCGCCCTCTTCGACCATCGCCGCTTCGATCAGAAGTTGTTTGTCGAACAGTTTTTGTTCTTTTTTGCTGGGCGGCGTGCCGGTCTTGTAATCATAGATCAGCGCATCACCGGCATCAGTCAGGTCAATTCTGTCGGCAAAACCAGTGAGCGTGAAACCAAGTTCTTCGAAAACGTGTTTGCCGCGGGCGGCCTTTTCAAAGGCCACGGGGGAAGAATAACTTTGCCGTTTGGCTTCTTGCGCGATGAACCAATCGGCCACCCGCTCGATCCGCGCCAACCACATCGCACGGGCGGCCGGCCAGGGCGCTTCGGCTTCGAGAACTTCGCGGGCAATTGACAGCAGATGATCCTTGGTCAAATGCGCCGCATTGGCGCCGACGGATTTGACGAACCGTTCCATGATTTCATGCAAGACAATGCCGCGCACCGGGGCGTCCGGGGATTGTACCAGTGGATTGATCTGTCTCAGGCGCAATGTGTGTTTGGCATAAATGGCATAGGGATCGCGGATCAAGCGCTTGATCTCGGTGACAGAAAGCGCGTGCGGGCGGGCAATGACCGGCGGGCGGGGCGATGGGCGCGGGGCAGGGGTGCTGCGGATGGTTTCTTCCAATGCCCGCACTTGTTTGGTCCAGTATTCTCCACGCGCGCGCATCGCGGCCCAGGCTTTGGCACCGTCTTCTTGCGGCAAACCGTTCAGCAGATTGCCCAAACGATTGAGCCATCGTGATGGCACGGTTTCTGCCTCGTCTGATCTGATTGCGCGTGTGATCCAGACCTCCGGAGCGGCGATGGCCTGTTGATAATCATGCGCGGACAGACCGATGCGCCGCTCAGGAAGCAGCAAACCGGCTTGCAGGCGCATCTGGCGGTTGAGCCATGGATCGGGCGGCGGTGCTTCGGGCCATGTGCCATCATTCAAGCCGCCCATAATGACCAGATCAGCGCCCTGAACACGGGCCTCCAAGGTGCCCCAGATCATGACGCCGGGATGCGGCGCATCGCGGTCACGCACTTCGCCACCCGATAGAACAGCACCCAGCAGATCTGTAAAATCACCGGCAGACATGGCGCCGCCAAAAACGGCTTGCTGAGACAAATCCGCCATCAGTTTTTCCGCCGCCTGTCCGGCCTTGCGACGCCACAATTCGTGGTCGTCTGTGCCTGACGGACCAGCCGCAATCCTACCTGCAAGATCGAGATGGCGCTGCACCCAAGTGGTCAAGGCCTGATCACCAGTGGTTGCATGGCAACAAAACGTTTGACCAACCCAATTGGCCCACTCAAGAAATGCACCCGGCTCTTCGATCTTGTCCGCGGCCTTCTGCGCGATCCGGGCAAGGCCGTCTGGATTGGGATAGGGCAAACCATCGCGGCGGATCTGCATCTCAAGGCGCTGGGTATGCAGCTGATGCAGGTTCCGGTCCGCACCACTATGGGTGAGCGGGTGTTTGAGCAAAGTCAGCAAGGCCTCTGCATCCAGCTTGCGCAGAAACAACGCTGCTACATGGCGCAGAAACCGGCCCGGCGGCGACAATTGCAGCGGCGTGCCTGCACTGTCGTCCGGAAGGATATTCCAACGATCCAGCGCCGAGGTTACTTGCCGGGTCAACATCCGGTCGGGCGTGATCAACGCAGCGGTTTTCCCCTCTTCGACCGCCTTGCGAAGGCGCAGTGCGATGGTCAATGCCTCGATGCGCGGCGTTGGTGCCTCCACAAGGGTCATCCCAGCCGTTGCAGCGGTCAGACCGGCCAGGCCCGGTCCCTCGCTGAGCCATGCATGGGTGACAGGTGCCGGGCGCAAAGACAGGGAAACAAGCGCATTGCGGGTGGGTGAGGGTGGATCCCCTTTGGCCCAGGGGCGGATATCCTTGCGCGGCAATTCGAGCGCCTGCATCAAGTGCCGAAACCGGTATTGCGGGTGGTCCTCGGACAGCAGTTCCTGATCCAGCTGCGCCCAAACCGCGGTGGGCATGTCAAAATCAAACCCCGGCAGGACAAGCGCACCCTGCGGCAGCTTTGCCACCGCCTGCATCAGCAATGAGGTGGTCCCGCGCGAGCCTGTGGAACCGGCAAGGATCACGGGATTTTGCGGTGGATTGGCCTGCCATGCGGCAATAATTTGCAAGGTCAACTGCCTTTGCCGCGCTTCTGCATCCGGCGCGCTGCCCGTTTGGCCAAGATAGCCGTGGGCAATTTCGATAAACCTTTTGGCGCGATCCCAATGCCCGGATTGATCGCTGACATCGAGATTCTCAATGGCGCTGATATCAACGCCTTCTCCCTGCATTTCGTCCATCAACGCCGCCAGACTGTCTGACAAGGCATAAAGCGATGCACGCGGGGCCAATGTAGGGTCTGCCTCCAACAGACCGGACAGCAATTGAATAAGCTCAAGCCGCCGTTGCAGAGCAGGGATTGCAGGCGGGGCTGTGACGCCGGGCACCATTGTGTCCAATTCTCCCAACAACCGGATGCGGGGCAAAAACCCTGCTGGCCCATTGTCGAAAATATCCCGCAAGCGCCGCGCCATCCGGCGGGTGTTCACGATCAGATCAACCCGCGCCATTGCATCCGGCGGCGCATCTTTCAGCCGCACGCGAAGACCGTCCGCAAGCGCGGCAGGAAAATCTACACCTGGGGCCAATCCAAAGACTCTGGCGCTATCTGATGGATCAAACATGGTGCTGCTCCAGCATTTCTTCGGCCAATGCGATTCCGCCGGGATGCCCCACGTCACACCACTTTCCGGGGTAGCGCAGGCCGCATAGCCGCCCTTTGGACTGCATCATGTCCCACAAAAGGTTGAGGGAAAATATGCGGTCTTTGATGTCGTGCAAAAGTTCGGTTCTGATGATCTGAATGCCGCCGTAAACGACGCCCGGACCGCGCGACAATGTGCCGTCGTCAGCCAGCGTAAAATCTCCAGATCCGGCATGACCCACCGCCTGTGCGGTTGGAACACAGACCAAAAGCGCATCCATCGTCGCTGGGTTCCAGGCATCGCGCAGCAGATGCAACGGGTTCGGCCCGGCCCAGATCGCATCGGTGTTCATGGTGAATACCGGACCTTCGCCAAGCAAAGGCAACGCATTTCGCAAGCCCCCGCCGGTGTCCAGAATATCGGGCGTTTCGATCAAAGTCTCAACGCCCTGCACCTCAAGATGATACTGCAGCTTTTGCGGCTTATAGTGCAGATTGGCGACCACGCGCCCCGTGCCATGGGTCAGGTCCAATGCGTGATCCACCAGCGCCTTGCCCGCGACCTTGATCATTGGTTTCGGCTGATCCTTGGTCAGGTGTTTCATCCGCGTGCCAAAACCGGCGGCAAACATCATTACGGCTGTGGGGTGGTCGCGCATCGGTTTTTCAAATCCATCAAAAATTCAGGTGTCGGGCGGGCAAGAAAGGGATCAAGCAGGTATTTCACCTCGTGCAGGTCGGGGTGTTTCAGGTTGCGCATCACATAGCCCCAGACCCGCGGGATCATATCGACATAATGGGCCTTGCCATCCCGCAGGCAAAGCCTTGCAAAAATACCCAGAATGCGCAGATTTCTTTGCAAACCAAGCGTGGCATAGGCGTTTTGATACTCTGTGCGCGGCCTGTCTGTGCAGGCGAGATAATGATCGATCATCGCAGCTTCGATCATTGGATCCACATCGCGGCGGGCGTCTTGCATGATTGATACCAGATCATAGGCGGGATGCCCCAACAGAGCGTCTTGAAAGTCCAAGATACCGACGCGCGCCGCGCCTGTCCGGTTGGGCAACCAAAGCAGGTTTTGCGCATGGTAATCGCGCAGGATCACGACCTGCTCTGCTTGTGAAACCCTCTCGGCAAGCGGGCGGAACACATTATCGAACGCGCGGCCAAGATGGTCAAACCCTTCAGGAACGTACCAATCAAAGAACAGCCCCGTCATTTCAATCAGCCAATTGGCATCACACAGGGGCAAGGATGGCAGCGGCGCGGTGTGCAATTGGACCAGCACATCAATACTGGCGCGATAAAGCGGCAGTTGCGCCTCGGCGTTCTTTGCCATGAGATCGGCAAAAAGATCATCACCAAGATCCTCAATGATCAGAAACCCTTCCTCTGCATTCTGATGATAGATCTGCGGTGCGGACAGATCTTGGCCGTGCAAAAAATCGGCGATTGCGACAAACGGCCGGATGTCTTCGCCTTTGTGGGGCGGGGCATCCATGAGGATGGCGGTTTCGCCGTTGGCACGGGTCAATCGGTCATACCGGCGGTTTGATGCATCTCCCGCGACCAGCGCGCGGCCAGCATCGGACCAGCCGGACCGGGCCAAGAATTGATCCAGCCGGATCGCGCGATCGCTCATGGATGGATTGCTCCCAGCTTGTCCGCCCATTTAGACCCTTTCCAACGCATCATCAGCTGTCGGGCGTTGTCATCTTCGCCGGGCTCGATGGAGATGTGAAGGGCATTGTCCGGGGTCAACGGCCCAAGCCTGTCAGGCCATTCGACCAGACAAACGGCACTCTCGAAGGCATCGGTCAATCCCAGCTCTTCAATCTCGAAAACCGAGGTGAGACGGTACAGGTCGGCATGCCAGATCTCGCCGATATCGGTGTCGTAGGTTTGCACCAAGGTGAAGGTTGGCGAGGGCACATCTTCTGGCATGTCCAGCACCGATTGGATCAAAGATCGCGCGAAATGGGTCTTCCCTGCGCCGACATCACCGGTCAGCAAAATGACGTCTCCTGCGGTCAGTCGGGAGGCCAATCTCGCGGCCAAAAGGGTCATCTCATCCGCGCCCGAGATTGATACTGAAAGATGATGTGCAGACATGCCATATGGTGACGGCCATGCCGGATGACTGCAAGATCAAAGCGGCGCTTGGTCAGCTATTTTTCCAGCTCATCGCGGCGCGATGCGGCGGGGTCATTTGCAGCGCTTCGATTGCGAAATCGAACCAAGGTAGAACCCGAGGTAATCCCCCGTACTTCGCAGGTCAACGCGTCGCCGTTCTTGAGGTACAGTGTCATATCCCAAGGGGTTCCGGTGCCGCGTTCAGAGATGCATTTCGCAATTTCCGGCCAAAGGGCGCTGGGCTGGCAAAGCCGGGACCACAGATCAATGCAATCGCCAATCGTGGTTTCGACAAAGCCGGTACCAGGGTCGTGGCCCCACAAATCCCGATAGGCCAGATTGCAACAGGTCAATGCGCCGCTGGCCGAAAACACAACCAAGCCATCCTCGACCACATCAATCAGGGATTGTCCCAGCTCAAGCTCGCTCCGAAAACTGCGGGTCAAGGATACTTCGGCGCTGATATCTTCAAACAGGAAAGCGGTGGCGCCGTCCGGGTGCGGCCTTCCTTCCACGCTAAAGGTGCGCCCGTCTTCGAGGTTCCAGGTTTCCTCATAGGAGGTGTCGGACGCAGCCGCGATCAAATCAGTGATGGCCTGCCGCCAGGAGGCATAATTCTTGGGTTCCGGCATTATGCGGTCTTCGCGCAACTGGTCAAAAAAGGACAATATCTGCGGGCGGCTGCTGAGAAATTTTGGCGTCAGATGTGTCAGATCCACGAGTGCCGGATTGAACAGAACCAACTGTCCGCGCCGATCAAATATGGCCAAACCCACCGACAAATGCGCAAAGGTCTTGGCGAGGCTCTGGACAAAGTCGCGCTGGGCTTGTTCGGCCTCAACCAATGCGTTGATGCAGTTGGCGTGGCACACAGTGATGCTGCCCATCTGGATGGATGTCACCTCGTACCAATCGGGCAAATCAAGAGGATCAAGGCGCAGGGTCACACGGCGCGGTCCATCGCCGGACGTGATCGGAAAAAGCGGTGTTTCAGGATCGGCATCTGGCCCCCGTGCAAGCTCATGCAGAACGGTGTAGGCGGGGTTTGACCAACAGACCGCACCCTCAGCGTTCAGATGCCAAACCGGGTTGATCATTGTATCGCTGCTAAGCCGAAGCGCGTTCATCTCCTGCGCGATGGCAGGTGTGATCGGGGTGGTGGTGGACGGCTCTTCAACGGGGGTCAGCGTGACCCAACACAGGGCGTCACGCCAACGCAGTTCAATGTTATGCGGCGGCGCTGCCTGCCCTTGGGGCTGCAACACAACGCTGCCTTGCGGGCCTGAGCCGGGCACCGGGGGAAAATCAGGAAATGTCGGGATCAATGTGTCGCGGATATCCTGCCATGCGTGCAGACCCGGCTCGACTGCGAAATGCCGCAGGGCGCTGTCGGTGCCATGTTGCAGGACGCCATCGGTGAACAGCAGCGCCATCGGTTCAATCGGTGTGGTGGCGGTGACATGGGACCGGGACAGATAACTTTGCGCCAAGCCAGCCGCCACAATGGCCGTCAGGACAATGACAACAATCTCAAAGAGTTCCAGAAACAAGCCACACCTCCGCAGAGATTAACAAAGCATGGAAAGTGGGTTGAAATAGTTAACAAACCATTAATGGCTCTGGGTGCGCCTTAATTTATGAAGTGATTAGAGGGTTTTGCCCCAATGGCTGCTCATGATCGCGGGTGTTGAGGGTCCGGCGCGGCCATGTCACCTCGACCACGGCGCCAGTGCGATCCCCCGCTTTGCGGTCGTCACTGCCATTCGCAAACCGCAGCGTCGCACCTGACCGCTCCAGCAAGGTTTTTGCGATGAAAAGGCCCAGCCCCATGCCTTCGTATTCCGGTCTTGCGGATTTGTTCTTTTCGGGTGAACGGCGGCGCATGAACGGATCGCCAATCCGGCCCAGAAGATACGGTGGAAAGCCCGGACCGTCGTCGATAATGCGCACGGTGACGGTTTCTTCGGTCCAATCGGCGCTGACCCACACCCGTTCGCTTGCGAAATCAACGGCGTTTTGCACAAGATTGCGCAGCCCGTGTACAATCTCGGGTTTGCGCAGGATCAAGGGCTGGCTTTTGCGCTGGGCGGCAGTGAAGGCCTGATCTATCAACACCTCCTTGCCCCGGTTCATATGCGGCTCTGCCGCCTCCAGAACCACCGTCTCAAGTGGCGCTTTGTGCAGGTGCAAATCATCTTTTCCCGCACTTCCCATATCGCGCAGAATGTCGCGGCATCTGTCTGCCTGATCGCGGATCAGGGCTGCGTCATCGGCAAGGTCAGGATGGTCAGCCAGGTCATTCATCAATTCGACACTGGTGAGTTTGATCGTCGCAAGCGGTGTGCCAAGCTCATGCGCGGCGGCGGCGATGACGCCGCCCAGATCGGTCAGCTTTTGTTCCCGTGCCAAGGCCATTTGCGTGGCCGAAAGGGCATCCCCCATCGAGTGAACCTCGGTCGTGACGCGCCGCGAATAGGCGCTGGTAAACACAATGGCGATGATCAAGGCGGTCCATTGACCAAAAATGAACAGGCCCGGAAGGCGCAGGATATCTCCACTTTGGCTGGTGAGCGGAAGGTGAAAGACCGCCAGCCCAGTGACCAGAATAATGGCTGTGGAACACAGCACCACGGTGGATCGCAGGCTAAGCGCGGTGGCCGAAATGGTCACTGGCCCCAAAACCAAAAGAGAGAAAGGATTGTTCAAACCGCCGGTCAGGAACAGCAAGAATCCCAATTGCAACAGATCGAACATGACCATCAACAGGTTTTCGCGTTCGGACAGGCGCTTGTTTTCCGGAAACACCAGCGTCGCGACCAGATTCCCGATTACCGATGCGCCGATGGCAAGGTAGCAGAACCCCAGTTCCAGTTGCAGCCCATAAACCAGCTGGGCCACGGTGATGGCGATCAATTGGCCAGTGATCGCAACCCAGCGCAGCAGGATCATTGTGCGCAGACGGATCCAGTTGGCCCGCGTGCGCGCGGTGAGGGGTCTGATATTCGCCTGCGTCATCTGCGCACCTTATGTTTATTGGCCGTTACATCGCCGAAAATGTAGCGTAGGTCTGCCGCCGAGTCCGATCAAGACCACCGTTGGTAGGAGAGAATTATGAACCGCACGATCGCTATTTCAGCCGCCGCAGCCGCCGCCGCGCTTTTGCTGGGCACCTATTTTATTACTTCGGGAACCAAGAGCGACGATAAATTTGCCCAATGCCGGTCTGCTGCAGTCGCCGGAGAGTTGGGCGGCCCGTTCGAGTTGGTCAACGCCCAAGGTCAGACAGTCACCGACAAAGACGTGATTACAGAGCCAACATTGATCTATTTCGGGTATACCTACTGCCCCGATGTTTGCCCGCTTGATGTGGACCGCAATGCCAGCGCCATCGAGATCCTTGAAGAGCGCGGAACGATGGTGACACCGGTTTTCATCTCCATTGACCCTGCCCGCGACACACCTGAGGTGGTTGGTGAATTTGCCGAAGTCATGCATCCGCGTATGATCGGGCTCACTGGCTCTGCCGAGCAGGTCAAAGTGGCCAGCATGGCCTATCGCACCTACTACAAGGCGCATGAGGCAGTGGATGACGAATATTTGGTGGACCACTCGACCTTTAGTTATCTGGTGATGCCTGAAGAAGGGTTTGTCGAGTATTTCCGCCGCGAAACCACGCCCGAACAGATGGCAGACCAGATTGGGTGTTTTGTCGATCAACTCTGAGCGTTTGACGCGGCTTAGCGTCGCGCCATATGGTTAATGGTAGACGGAAATTTCCAGATGAGGCTGTGACCTGATGCAAGACACCCCAAATATCGGCGCGGACAAGTCACTATTGCTTGTGGATGATGATGAGCCGTTTCTGCGCCGATTGGCCAAGGCAATGGAAAAACGCGGCTTTGAAGTTGAGACCGCGGACAGTGTTGCCGCCGGCAAGGCCATCGCAACTGCGCGTCCGCCAGCCTATGCGGTGATTGATCTGCGGCTCGAAGATGGCAATGGCCTCGACGTGGTGGAGGTGCTGCGCGAACGCCGTGAAGATTGCCGGGTGGTTGTGCTGACGGGGTACGGTGCGATCGCCACGGCTGTTGCCGCGGTCAAGATCGGCGCGACGGATTATCTGTCCAAACCTGCGGACGCCAATGACATCACCAATGCGCTTTTGGTGCCTGAAGGGGACATGCCGCCGCCGCCCGACAACCCGATGAGCGCGGACCGCGTGCGTTGGGAACATATTCAGCGCGTGTACGAGCTGTGTGATCGCAATGTGTCCGAAACAGCGCGGCGGCTGAACATGCACCGCCGCACACTTCAGCGGATTTTGGCAAAGCGTTCACCGAGATAGGGTTTGACGGTCAAAGATTGTACCGCTTGCTGATGCGGTCAACATACATGCCGTTGCCCAGCAATACATTGGGGTGGCGTGCATAGTCTTCGAAACCGCGGCTTTGGTAATATGCAAGACCGCCGCTGTTGTCGGCACGGATGGTTGCATTGATCCATTCATAATTCAGCGCAACAGCCGCTTTGCGGGTCGCTTCAAACAGTTTTGACCCGATGCCAAGCCCGGTTTGCCCGACCTGAACGAAGGTCGCGATGTCGCAGGCCGCTGCGGGCAGTTTCGCCTTGGGTTCAATCGACTGAAAACCAAGTAACGCGCCCTTGGGGTCTTCTGCCACATGCCAAACGGATTGATCGGGGGCTTGGGCAAACCAGCCAAGCAAAGTGTCGCGCGTCACTTCGTTGGTAAAGGCCGTGGTGCCCCCCTCGCGGATGATCTCGTTCAGCAAACCCGCCATTGGACGTGCGTCCAGCCGCCCCGCAACACGCACATTTATCAAGTCGTCTCTCCCAACAACTGTGCATGGCGTGCGGTAAATTCTGTACGTACTTCAAGGGGGGGTCTCAGGATGATCCGCAGATCCGCGATCAGCGCCGCGTCGGGACGCCCGAAAAACTTGCTGGCCTCAGCTTCGGAAAAGCCCGCTATCTGGGTTGCTTCCATCCAGGCACTGATTTTATCGGCGCGTTTGATTTGTTTTTTGGCGCTGGCCGGAATCGCAGCAGGCAAGCCAAACCGCAGATGAATTGCCGCCGTCAATCGGTCATCCAATGCGCCGTAGCCGGGCCCAACCGCTGCCTTAACCGGAGAAATCATATCGCCGATCACATATTCCGGCGCATCATGCAAAAGCGCGGCAAGCCGCCATTTGGCTGGCGCCTTGGGGTTGATCCGGCCAAAGATCGTTTCGACCAAAAGCGAATGTTCCGCGACGGAGTAGGCATAATCGCCCATGGTCTGACCGTTCCAGCGGGCCACAAAGGCCAGCCCATGCGCAATGTCTTCAATCTCGATATCCACCGGGGTCGGGTCCAGCAGATCAAGCCTGCGACCGGACAGCATCCGCTGCCATGCACGGGGTTGTTGCGCCATGAACCGGGCCTCATCTCATCTGCAATTGGAACCATTTGTTGGCTTCATCTGTTAATTCCACGAAGGAGAGAGCCATGAAACCCGTTTTTTCGATATCCGCTGTTTTGATTGCAATTGGACTGTCCGCCCCCGCCGCGGCGGCCGATACCGTCTGCATGCCATCGGGAGAGATGAAAGCCTCTCTGATCGATTGGTACGGCGAAAGACCTGTCTCAGAACCAAGCGAAAACCGGGAGCAATTGTGGGTTTCCGAGCAAACCGGCACATGGACGTTGATTAAAGCGCTGGCGGACGGGAATGCCTGCGTTCTGGCCCAGGGCGAAGATTGGATGGCCGGCGCAAATCAGGATGAACTGATTGCTGCGCTTGACTAAGCCCCGCTGCCGCCCATTTGAAACGAACAATCATTGAGACCGCTGCCTAAAAATGATAGGCGGCGGTCAAATTTGTTATGAGGTGCCACATGGCCGAAGATTATATCGTCAAAGACATCACCCTTGCCGCCTATGGGCGTAAGGAACTGGATATCGCAGAAACCGAAATGCCCGGCCTGATGGCGCTGCGCGATGAATACGGGGAAAGCAAACCTCTGAAGGGGTCGCGCATCGTTGGATCGTTGCACATGACCATCCAGACCGCTGTTTTGATTGAAACGCTGGTGGCACTGGGCGCCGATGTGCGCTGGGCCTCCTGCAACATCTTCTCCACGCAGGACCATGCCGCGGCTGCCATTGCTGAATCCGGCGTGCCAGTTTTTGCGATCAAGGGTCAAACCCTTGTAGAGCATTGGGATTATCTGGACCGTTCCTTCATGTTCCCCGATGGACCGAACCTGATTTTGGATGATGGCGGCGATGCGACATTGTACATCTTGTTGGGGGCACGTGTGGAGAATGGCGAAGACGATCTGATCGCCATCCCGAAATCCGAAGAAGAAGAAGCGATCTTTGCCCAGATCAAGAAACGCATGGCGGCCAGCCCCGGTTGGTTCACCAAAATGCGTGATCAGATTGTTGGCGTGTCCGAAGAAACCACAACCGGTGTTCACCGCCTGTATGAACTGGTCCGCGACGGGCAATTGCCCTTCCCGGCGATCAACGTGAACGATTCTGTCACCAAGTCGAAGTTCGACAACAAATATGGCTGTAAGGAATCTCTGGTCGACGGTATCCGCCGCGCCACTGACACGATGATGGCGGGCAAAGTCGCAGTCGTTATGGGGTATGGCGACGTTGGCAAAGGCTCGGCCGCCTCGCTGCGCGGCGCAGGCGCCCGCGTCAAAGTCACCGAAGTTGATCCGATCTGTGCGCTGCAAGCGGCAATGGACGGCTTTGAAGTTGTCCTGCTCGAAGATGTCGTCGGTTCGGCAGATATCTTCATCACCACCACCGGCAACAAAGACGTGATCCGCATCGAGCACATGCGCGAAATGAAGGACATGGCGATTGTCGGCAACATTGGCCACTTCGACAACGAAATTCAGGTTGCCGCACTGAAGAACCACAAATGGACCAACATCAAGGAACAGGTGGACATGATCGAGATGCCAAACGGCAACCGGCTGATCCTTCTGTCCGAAGGGCGTTTGCTGAACCTTGGCAACGCCACGGGCCACCCGTCCTTTGTCATGTCTGCCTCTTTTACCAATCAGGTCTTGGCGCAGATTGAGCTGTGGACCAAGGGCGACAACTACAAGAACGACGTTTACATCCTGCCCAAGCATCTGGACGAAAAGGTCGCACGCCTTCATCTGGACCGGATCGGCGTGAAGCTGAGCAAGCTGGACCCGGAGCAAGCTGCCTACATCGGCGTCAGCCCGGATGGCCCGTTCAAGCCAGAGCACTACCGCTACTGATCAAACGCAACAGAATGTGACAAAGGCCGGGGTCGACAATTGCCCCGGCCTTTCTATGTCTGATGGGTGATTGTAATTTGGGGTTAAGCCTGTGCGGTTTGTGTCAGCAGTGTTTTCGATCTGCATTCTGCTTTCTGCGCTGGCCTTGTTCTTGATCGCCCATCCACAATCACCGCTTCCGCCACAATGGAACCCCCTCAAACCGCTATCTGTGACCGACCCCATCACGCCCATGACGTCTTGGAAGCTGAGGCAGGCTCTATCCGCTGACAGCCTCTGCCGCGCGGCGCTGGGCACCGGTGCCGCGTTTCAGGATCTCCCTGATTTTGAACAGAGTGCACAGTGCCACATCAAACCGCAGGTGCGCCTGACCTCTGTGGGTGACGCCAGGATGCGCCCTCTCAACACCCGCTGCCAAACAGCTCTGCGTTTGGCGATGTGGCATCAGCATTCCATCACGCCAAAGGCACAGGACATTCTGAACCAGCCTGTGCGCGAGATCCTTCATCTATCAAGCTACAACTGCCGTGAAATCCGCACGGCCAGCGGCCCAACCGGGCGGATGAGCACCCATGCAACGGCTGACGCGGTGGACATTCGGGGCTTTGTCATGGCGGAGGGTCAAAGGATCCTGTTGCAGGATCATTGGCAGGACGGTGGTGAACGGGGCGGATTTCTGCGGGCGGCGCGGGATGGCGCATGCGATTGGTTTCGCCTGACGCTTGGCCCGGATTACAACGCCCTGCATTCAGATCACTTCCATTTGCAGCACACCGGTTGGGGCCTTTGCCGATAAAGACGAGGGCGATCAGCCGTGAAGCAAGGGTGCATATGCGACGACAACGCCAGAAATTTCCCCTTTGTCGGTTTGGGATTACGGATTAGTCTCTGCCCGAGATCAGGCATTCTGATCAGTCAATTCAATTTAAGGTGGGAGAATTCTGTATGGGCAAGCGTGACGAATGGATCGCAAAATATGCGGACGATCTGAAGAACAAATGTGGCATGACGCCAGACATGGACCTGTTGACCAAGGTGACAATCGGTTGCGGTCCGTCGATCTATAACGCGGATGCACAAACCGTTGCGGCCAGTCAGGAAAGTGAGCTGGAGTTGGTCAAAAACAACTTTCTCATCAAAAAACTGGGCATGTCCGACAGCCCTGAATTGATGGCGGGTATCAACAAGGCGATCGAAACATATGGCAAATCCGAGCGGAACAAATACCGCGCCGTGATCTATTACATGCTGACCAAGCATTTTGGCAAAGAGGCCGTTTACGGCTAAGCTCGTCCCGATCTATCATTCTGACGCCCGCTTTTGGTTAAGCGGGCGTTCTTTTTTCGATCTGTGTTTGAAACATCATTTTCTTGGCCCGACGCCGCGCAAATGCTATGAAACTCAAAGGCCAGTAAGGCCAGAACAGATTTCGATACGTGTGCGGGGTTATGGGAGCGCACGGGGTGAGAAGGGTTCTGGCATCTGTGCCGGAACCCTTTTTCCGTTTCAGAACAGCATCAGCACCAGACCAATGACCGCGCAGCCGAACGTGGCATAGCCGCTGTCGATCAAGGTCAGGCGAAACGGGCGGCCGGCATAGCCATTGTTGATCATGATCCATGGGCTGATGAAAAACAGGCCGATGCCCAGGCCGGACAGCAACCCCTTGCCCATTGTGTCAATTCCCGAGAGGGAAAACGTATGTCGCATCATCCCCGCCACAAGGATCATGGCGATCCCGGCAAGGATAAAGGGCGTCTTGGAGTATCCTTCAGGCTTGCCATCCGCACCAAGCTTGAGACCCACGGCATCCATCCAGGGCTTTGAAAGCACGCTGTACCAGACCGCCCCAAAGGCAAACCCCGCTGCCGCGGCAATAATCACTGCTAGAAAATCCATTTCGTCCCTCCAGTTTTAGGCATTCTACGCAGCCAAGGCGGAAAATTGCCAGATAATTGGAGAAGTCTGCGATGTCGGAGGGTGGCCTGTATTTGCTCTGACCATTGTCCCCGGTAATCACAGACCAATGGTCAGGGAGATTGAAATGACCGAAAGGGCGCTGCCATGTTTTCTATAGTTCAAGGCTCGGTTTTCCCCAAATCACAGATCACCTGCCATTCTTTTTCGGTCACGGGCTGCACAGACAAGCGGGAATTTTTGACCAACACCATCTCTGCAAGTCGCGGATCCGTTTTGATTTGATCCAACGTCACAGGCACCTCAAAGGCGCGGATGGCCTTGATATCCACGCATTCCCAACGGTCATCGTCGGTCGTGCTGTCGGGGTGGGATTCGGCGCAAACCTCGACGATCCCGACCACTGATTTTTCCTTCATCGAATGATAAAAGAACCCCCGGTCGCCGAGTTTCATTTCGCGCATGAAGTTGCGGGCCTGATAGTTGCGCACGCCATCCCATTCTTCGCCCGCCGCGCCCTTGGCCACCTGATCATCCCAGCCCCAAGTGTTGGGTTCCGATTTGAAAAGCCAATACGCCATCAGCCGATCACCCTGTTCCAATGGGTCAGGGTCACGGACTGGAACAAACCGGCCTTGGCATATGGGTCATTCTCTGCCCAGCTTTGGGCGGCCGCCAAATCTGGCACATCCAGAATGATCAAAGATCCGATCATCCCACCATCTGCATCCAAAAGCGGACCGGCCTGCGCAACCAGATCAGTTGATTTGAGGTAATCCAAATGCGCTGGCCGGTTTTCCTTGCGGATCTCCAGGGCGCCAGGTTTGTCATGGGCCATCAGGGCAACAAGCATATCATTCTTCCTTTAGTGGTCGGGCCAAAAGTGATTTCATCGCATCCGGTACATCTTGCCTGCCATCCAGCACGGCTGCAACGGCGGCGGTGATTGGCATCTCCAGATCGGCGGACAGGCTCAATTCATTAACAGCGCGGGCCGTTGCGGCGCCTTCAACTGTGGTTGTGGGGTCAAAAGTTTCACCGCATCCCAACGCAAGTCCAAGCCGGTAATTTCGCGATTGATCAGAGGTACAGGTCAGAGTCAGATCACCAAATCCGGACAAGCCGGACAGCGTGCTTGGTTTGGCGTTCAAATGACGGGCAAGCCGCTGCATTTCCGCATAGCCGCGGGTCATCAAAGCGGCGCGCGCACTTTCACCCAATCCCGCACCCATCGCGGCCCCGCAGGCAATCGCGATGACGTTCTTCAAAGCCCCACCCAGCTCCGCTCCAATGGTGTCATTGGTGCGGTAAAGGCGTATATTTGCCGTTGTTAGGGTCTGTTGCAGATATTTGCCCGCTTTGTCATCGGCGCAAGCAAGGGTGAGTGCGGTCGGCAGGCCACGTGCGATATCGGCGGCAAAGCTAGGGCCAGTCAGGATGGCCGCAATTGCATCTGGCACCTCCTGACGGATCACAGAAACCGGCCCGATACCCGTGGTCAGTTCAATACCTTTGCAGCAAGCCACCAGGTGTTTTCCTGACAGAATATTGGCGTTCGCCGACAGGATTTGGCGCAGTTTTTGCATCGGAACAGCCAGCAGAATGATGTCTGCGCGCTCGATGTCATTCAAGTTATCAGTGAGTGTCAGGTTCTCGGGGAAAGGACAGCCCGGCAATCGTGCCGTGTTTTCGCGCCGTGCCGTCATATCACGCAGATCTCTTGCCCAAAGGGTGACTGGGCCTGATCCAGCCAGCGATATTGCCAAAGCTGTGCCAAAAGCTCCGGCACCTAGGACCGCAATGCTCATGCTTTAGCTCCCTTCTTTCCCGATCCAAGCATGGACGGGGCGGTTTGGTCCAACGGCCAGCGGGGCCGTGCAGAGAGGGTCAGATCATCCGCGGGCCGCTGCTGTGCCTGTTCGGCAGCGGCATAGGCGATCATCGCGGCATTGTCGGTGCAAAGGGCAAGCGGCGGCGCAATAAAGTTGGCCTTGTATTGATCTGAAACAGTCTCTAACGCCTCGCGTATGGCGGAATTTGACGCAACGCCGCCGGCGACACATAGGCTGCGATCAACACCGTCTGGATAGTGATCAAAGGCACGGCGCGTCTTTTCTGCGAGTACATCCACAACAGCAGCCTGAAATCCGGCAGCGAGGTCAGATTGATCCTGTTTGGTCAAACCGCCTTGCGCGGACACCAATGCATCCCTTTGCCGCAACACAGCGGTTTTGAGCCCGGAAAACGACATATCGCTGCCCGGACGATCAAGAAGGGGGCGGGGAAAGGCAAAACGCTTTGGATCACCGGCCATTGCCGCCTGTTCGATGGACGGTCCGCCGGGTTGGGGCAGGGCGATCAAACGCGCAACCTTGTCAAAAGCTTCCCCCGGCGCATCGTCGATTGTACCGCCAATACGTTTGTAGCTGTCAGGGCCAGAAACCATCAAGAACTGGCAATGGCCCCCCGAAACCAAAAGCATCAGGTAGGGGTAAGGCACATTGTCCGTCATCCGCGGAGTCAACGCATGGCCGGCGAGGTGATTCACACCATAAAGCGGCTTGCCCGTCGCTGCGGACAATCCCTTGGCGCACATAACGCCAGAAACAACCCCGCCAATCAGCCCCGGACCAGAGGTCACCCCAATGGCATCAATGTCGGATAGGTCCAACTTTGCTTTTATTAGAGCCTGTTCAACACAAAAATCCAGCTTTTCCGCATGGGCGCGGGCCGCGATCTCTGGTACCACGCCGCCAAAGGCCGCATGCAGTTCCGTTTGTCCGGCCACGACCGATGACAGAACTTCTGCACCCTTGTCGCTGACACGCACCAATGCCGCTGCGGTGTCATCGCAGCTGCTTTCAATGCCGAGAATGGTCATGGTCTTTGTCATGGCGCTATCCGTTGCATGGGGCGTCCCTCGCAGGTAACACCGCAGAGAGGGGCAAACAATGCCGAGACATTCAATGACCAAGCCGATTTTGTTGATCACACGGCCCAAGCGAAGCGCGGAAAAGTTCCTCGCACGGCTTGACCCCACGCTTTTGACCAAGGTGGATGTTGTGCTGTCGCCTTTGTTAGAGATTGTTCCGACCCAAGCCGTGGTGGACCTAGATGTTTCTGCCGCAGTCATATTCACCTCTGCCAATGCGGTTCAATTTGGCCCGCCGGGGCAGGGGCGCACGGCCTATTGCGTGGGCGAGCAGACCGCAGAGGCCGCAACTGCCCAAGGCTGGCGCGTTGCTTTCGCCGCGCGGGACGCGGATGATCTGGTTGCACGGCTGAGTGTTGATGCGCCCAGCGGTCCGTTGACCCATCTGGCCGGAAAACACCGCAGGGGCGAGATCGCGGCGCGTTTGGCGCAAATCGGGATCGAGACAGAAGTGATTGAAGTCTATGATCAGGCGCTTGTGCCGTTGACCGCTGACGCCCAAGCGGCGCTCTGCAGTCAAACAAGGGTTTTGCTGCCGCTTTTCTCCCCGAGAACCGCGGGGCATTTTGCCGCAGAGTTCCGGTCGGTGCAGAACCTCCAAATCGTCGCAATCAGCGCAGCGGTAGTTGACGCCTTGGGCGAAAAGGCGCCTGTGGATGTGATCATTGCAAAGGCACCAACAGGCAAAGATATGGTGCAATGTATTGAAAAACAGCTGCGCACCTACAGCTTAGCTTGAAGGCAGGTTTGATTGCCGGATACAATCGGGTGGTTAAACTGATCTGTCGGTCAGAATCGGAAAGGTTGCAGAGTGGCTAAAGCGAAGAGACCCGTTACCGGAAACTCCTCCACATCAGCGAAAGCCGGTTCAGGAGGCAGGGAAACCGCATCCCGCGCACCCAAAGTATCAAAGCCGGTCCGGGCGAAGCCCAAGACCTCAAGCGCCAAACCAAAGGCTGCCGCATCCAAGGCAACAACGGCCAAAGCGACGGCGGCAAAAACGGTTTCCGAGACAACAGCAGACAAAGCTACGGTAAAGGAAAAAACCGTTGCGGCAGCAGAACAGAAAAAACCGGAAGCCGCAAAATCGCCGGAAGCACCAAAACATACCGAAGCCGCAAAACCAGCGGACGCAAGCAAGCCGTCCACGTCAACAGCCAAGCCAGGGGAATCTGCACCGAATTCATCCGAGACCAGCGGGGCAAAGCAAACCACTCCGCCTCCTGCAAGCCCTGACAAGCCCTTGCCGCCAACACCGGCACCTCAAGACCGCCAGAGCATTTTTCTGCCGCTGGTTCTGGGTGGCGCTGTAGCCTTTGGTGCAGGATTTTTGGTCTCGCAGCTCGACCTGTTCAATTTGCGCGGCGATACCTCCGCAGTGACAGCGCAACTGGCCGCCCAAGCGAACCGGATCGCAGCGCTGGAAAATGCTGAACCTGCAGCAGCGCCTGTTGCGAACACTGATGAAATAAACGCGCAGATCGCGGCAATCGAAGGCCAACTTGCCGGTTTGCAAGATCGCCTGACCGCGGTTGAGAAACAACCCACCGGCGAGGGCGCGTCGAACACTGCGATAGCCGCCTATGAGCGGGATCTGGCGGCCCTGCAGGCGTCGGTCGAGGCACAGAAAGCCGAGATCGAAGCATTGCTCAACAACGCCAAATCCGTAGAAGAGGCGACCGCCGATGCGGCGCGGCAGGCGACACTGCAAAATGCGCTGGCGCAGGTGACCGCGGCGGTCAACTCCGGTGCGCCTTTTGATGAACCACTGGCACAGCTCAAGGCTGGCGGATTGGCAGATGTGCCTGAAGCCCTTGATACGCTGTCTCAATCTGGTGTGGTGACGCTGGTCAATTTGCAAACACGCTTCCCCGATGCGGCCCGCGCAGCATTGACAGATGCCCGCGCGGCAGGTGCTCAGGACGGCGAAGACGGTTTTGGCGGGTTCTTGCGCCGCCAATTGGGTGCCCGGTCTGTGGCGCCGCGCGAAGGCAGTGACCCCGACGCGGTGCTATCACGGGCCGAAGACGCGGTGCGCAACGGACGGCTTGGCGACGCGCTGAGTGAGCTTGAGACTCTGCCCGATCCATCCAAGGCGGCGATGCAAGATTGGTTAACCGACGCCCGCGCCCGCTATGATGCAAAACAGGCGATCCAAACCCTGTCCCAACGCCTGACGGCAAACTGAGGTACATGAATATATGCTGTGGTCATTGATCAAGATTATCCTGTTTGTCGCGGCGGTTGCGGTACTGGCATGGGGCGCTGGCTTCCTTTTGGAAAGCGAAGGCGGCGTTCAGGTGACGGTGCTGGGTACTGAGTATAGCTTTGGACCGCTGCAATCGGTTATTGCCGTGGGGCTCTTGATCATTGCAGTTTGGCTGCTGATCAAAGTCGTATCGCTTTTGGTCGCGACCTGGCATTTCCTGAACGGCGACGAGACCGCGCTGTCGCGGTACTTTGACCGCAACCGGGAGCGTAAAGGTTATGACGCATTGGCCGAAGGGCTGATGGCGCTGGCCAGTGGTGAGGGCCGTGTGGCGATGGCCAAGGCTGCGAAAGCCGACAAGTATCTCGACAAACCCGCGCTGACCAACTTGTTGACGGCGCAGGCGGCGGAATTGGCCGGTGATCGGCGTAAGGCGGAGGAGACCTATCGCAAGCTGGTTGAGGACGAATCCACCCGGTTTGTCGGTGTCCGCGGCATCATGAAACAAAAACTGGCTGATGGTGATACGGAAACAGCATTGAAGCTGGCGGAGAAAGCCTTTGCGCTGAAGCCCAAGCACGAGGAAACCGGTGATGTTCTTTTGAAGCTGCAGGCGGAAAAAGAAGACTGGTCCGGTGCACGGCAGACCCTCAGTGCCAAGTTGAAGAACGGACAGTTGCCGCGTGACGTACACAAGCGGCGCGATGCGGTTCTGGCCTTGTCAGAGGCCAAGGATGTCATTGCAGAGGGCAAGAGCATCGAGGCGCGGGAGGCGGCCATTGTGGCCAATAAAATGTCGCCCGATCTGGTGCCTGCTGCCGTGATGGCGGCGCATGGATATGTGGAACAGGGCAAGCCGCGCTATGCAACACGCGTTCTGACCAAAGCCTGGAGCGTTCATCCCCATCCCGATCTTGCCGCTGCCTTTGCCGCGATTGAGCCGGACGAAAAGCCTGAAGCACGGATCAAGCGGTTTAACGCATTGGTCAAATCCCAGCCGGATCACCCCGAAACCAAGATGTTGCTCAGCGAATTGCACATTGCGAACGAAGATTTCCCCCAGGCGCGGCGTGCCTTGGGTGATTTGGTGGAAAGCGATCCAACCGCACGTTCCGTGACCCTGATGGCGGCGATTGAGCGCGGCGAAGGCGCATCTGACACTATCGTCAAGGGCTGGCTGGCGCGAGCACTGACCGTGTCGCGCGGTCCGCAGTGGATTTGCGAAAACTGCCACCATATCCATTCCGGATGGCATCCGATTTGCGAAAACTGCAAGAGCTTTGACACCCTTGAATGGAAAACCCCGCCGATGTCCGAGGTCGCGATGCCGGGGGGTGTTCAGATGCTGCCGTTGATTGTTGGTGCGATTGAAGACAACTCGGGCGCAGATGGCCCCGGCCCTGTCAAAGACACCGATGCGATTGAGGATGCCGAATTGGTGGATGATACGGCAGAAGGTGACGCAAAGACGTCTTAACCGGGAACCTTATTTCCCCTTCCAGACCGGGTCACGTTTCTCCGCAAAGGCGCGGGCGCCTTCCATTTGATCCTCAGAGGCGTAAAGCCGGTCAACCGTTGGCAATTGCCGTTTGGTGATCCGGTTCATGGTATCCTGAAACTTGCTGTCTTCGGCGTCGCGCACGATTTCCTTGATGGCGGCGTAGACCAGCGGCGGACCGGAGGCAAGCAGGCGTGCCAGCTCCCATGCACGGTCCAGCAGTTGATCGCCGGGCACAATCTCGTTGATCAGACCCCACGTCTTGGCCTCGGTCACGTCAAACCAGCGCCCGGTCAAAAGCAGTTCCATCGCGATGTGATAGGGGATGCGTTTGGGCAATTTCACACTGGCGGCGTCAGCCACGGTGCCGGACCTGATCTCGGGCAGGGCAAAAGTGGCGTGATCGGCGGCAAGGATCATATCGGCGCTCAGCGCCAGTTCCAGCCCGCCCCCGCAGGCAATGCCGTTTACGGCGGCGATGATCGGTTTGTTCATGTCGCGCATTTCCTGAATGCCGCCAAATCCGCCGACGCCATAGTCGCCATCCACCGCGTCACCATCAGCAGCCGCTTTGAGATCCCATCCGGGGCAAAAGAATTTTTCCCCGCCGCCTGTGATGATTGCCACCCGCAGGTCTGGATCATCGCGGAAACCGGCAAAGACCTCACCCATCAGGCGCGAGGTTTGCAGGTCAATCGCATTGGCCTTGGGCCGGTCGAGCGTCACTTGCAAAATTGCGCCTTCGCGGTGGGTCTTGACGGGACTGTCGGTCATTGGATGGCCTTTCAATTGGATTATGCGTCGCGCCGCAGCAGCGCATCGGCGGCAATGGCATCGTGCTGCGTGCAAATCAATGGGTTGATCTCAATCTCTTGCAAGCCCGCCGTGTGGGCAAGGGCATAGTCTTGCACAGCCATCACTGCCCGCAATATCGCGGCGCGGTCGCAAGGTGGTTTGCCACGATAACCGTTCAGCAATGGTGCGATTTTCAAGCGGTCCAATGCGGCGTCAATTTCGCCCGGTCGGGCAGGCAAGAGCAAAGACACGGAATCGTTCAGGATCTCGGTCAAGACGCCACCTGCTGCGATGGTCAGGAGGTAGCCATGCGCCGGGTCGCGGACAATGCCGACCAACAGCTCGGCCAGAGCGCCTGTGATCATCTCTTCGATCAAAAATTCAGTCGCGGGCATATCATTGGCAGCGGCCAGTGTTGCGGCTTCATCATGCAGGTTGAGACAAACCGCGCCGGCTTCGGTCTTATGGGCAATACCTTCGCCCTTGAGCACTTGGGGAAAGCCGACAATGCGGGCGGCTTGGGACAGGTCATTCAGACCAGAGGCGCGCGCAGAGCGGGGAACGCGCAGGCCAAATGCGGCCAGGGCACCCTTGGCGTGGGCCTCGGAAACCAGTCGGGGGTTTGCGCAGGGTTCGGGGCACAAAACGGGGTCCGCGGCAGTGAATGGCATGACACTGGCGGCACAAGCAGCAAGTGCTTCGGTCAATCCGGAAAACGGCACAACACCCGCCGCCAGCAATTGTGTTGCCACAGCTTCGGGCATCAGCTCGGGCAGGGTTGCGGCCATGCCATATTGGCCTCCGGTTTCCTGCTGCGCGGCGATACAGGCCGCGATCACGCAATCCCAGTCTTTGGGGTCGCAGCGATCTGCACGCGGGAAATCGACAATCAGGATGGTGATGGCGATTCCGGGGTCGGACATCGCAGCAAAACAGCGGGTCATCGCGGGCACGTCACGCCAGATATAAGTGTGGTAATCCAGCGGATTGGCCAGCGCCACGCGAGGGCCAAGGGCCGCCCGCAGGTCTGATTTCTGACGTGGATTGAGCGGTGGAAAGTCTATGGCCATAGGAACAGCGGTATCGGCGGCAAGGCTGGCCTCGCCGCCCGAACAACTGATCGTCGCAATGGTGCCTTGCGGCAATGGGCCGGCAACATGCAGCAGCTTCAGAGTTTCAAGAAAAGTTGGCAAATCCGGTACGCGGGCAATGCCCAACCTGCGCAGAAGGGCGGCGGCGCCTGCGTCTTCTCCCGCCAGAGATGCGGTGTGGGAAACCGTGGCGGCACGCGCTTGATCGGAGCGGCCCACCTTTATCGCGACAATCGGTTTGCCCAGTGCCCGTGCCCGTGCCGAGAGGGCTTCAAACCCGCGCAGATCACCAAACCCTTCGATATGAAGGCCAAGCGCCGTAACGCGCGGATCATCCAGCAGCGACAGACCGATATCTGCGATACCGCATTGCGCCTGATTGCCCGCTGTGACGACGTAGGCAAGTGGCAGACCGCGGGTTTGCATAGTCAGATTGATGGCGATGTTTGAGCTTTGGGTGATCACGGCGACGCCGCCGTCACAGCGTTGGCCGCCATGCTGATCCGGCCAAAGCAACGCGCCGTCGAGATAATTCACAAAGCCATAACAATTTGGCCCAAGGATCGGCATTTCACCAGACGCCTGCAGCAACGACGCCTGCAAATCTGCACCCTCTGCATCCTCTGCCTGCGCCTCAAGAAAGCCGGAAGCAAAGCACACCGCGCCACCAGCACCCATCTGTGACAACTGGCCAACAAGGGCAACCGTCGCGTCACGGTTCACGCCGACAAAGCAGGCGTCAGGTGGTTCGGGAAGGGCGTCCAGGCTTGAAAACGCGGGCAGGCCGCCGACAGTCTCCGCCTTTGGGTGAACCGGCCAAATACCGCCCGCAAACCCCATCCTTTGGCATTGCTCCACCACCGCACGGCACCATGCACCGCCGCCGATCACCGTGATGTTGCGTGGCCTGAGAAGCCGATCCAGATTGCGGGTCATCAAGCCCCCAAGGGGCGCAACAAGTCGCGCGAAATGATGTGGCGCTGAATCTCTGATGTGCCATCCCAAATGCGTTCAACCCGTGCATCCCGCCAGAACCGTTCGATCGGGAAATCATCCATCAGCCCCATGCCGCCAAAGATCTGCAAGGTGGTATCAGTGACCCGCGCCAAGGCCTCGGAGGCGTAAACCTTGGCTGATGCGATTTCGCGATTGGCCGGAAGCCCTTTATCGAGCCGCCAAGCCGCTGACAGTGTCAGCCAATCTGCGGCGTCAATCTCGGTGATCATATCCGCGATTTGAAAACTCACGCCCTGAAACTTGCCGATCTGTTGGCCGAACTGCTTGCGTTCGGCCGCATAGTTCAGCGCGTAGTCAAAACAGCGCCGCGCCCGCCCAACGGAAAAGGCCGCAACGGTCAGCCGCGTGGCATAAAGCCATTCGTTCATCACTGCGAAACCACCATCGACCTCACCCAGAACCTGCGCGTCGGGCAGGCGGCAATTGTCGAAATAGAGGATACAGTTCTTGTATCCTTTGTGGCTGACCGAATTGTACCCGTCGCGCACCTCGAACCCCGGCGTTCCGCGATCCACGAGGAAGGTGGTGATCCGTTTTTTCGGGCCTTTGGGGGTTTCATCCACACCTGTGGCGATAAAAACGATGAAGAAATCTGCATGTTCCGCACCCGAGATGAAGTGCTTGGACCCGTTCACGACCCAGTCACCGCCATCGCGCACGGCGGTACATTTCATCCCCCGCACATCCGAACCCGCATCGGGCTCGGTCATGGCAAGTGCATCCATCCGTTCGCCGCGCACCGCAGGCAGCAGATAGCGTTCCTTTTGATCGTCGTTGCAGGCCATTAGAATGTTCTGGGGGCGCCCAAAGAAATGCGTGAGGGCCATTGAACCACGACCCAACTCGCGCTCGACAAGGGTGAAATCCACATGGCTCAACCCCGCGCCGCCGACCTCTTCGGGGAAGTTGCAGGCATAAAATCCAAGGTCGATGACTTTCTGTTTGATCGCCTCGCCCAGCTCATGCGGCACCTGGCCTGTGCGCTCTACCTCGGCCTCATGAGGATAGATCTCTTTTTCCACGAAACTGCGGACGGTTGAGACGATCATTTCTTGTTCTTCTGTCAGGCCGAAATCCATGGTGGTCCCCCAATGCGTTTTGAATAGCTTAGGGGGATTGCAGGCATCCGATGTGCAGAGTTAGTAAAGATTATGCAGGATTCCAACAAATCAAATCCAGAACCGACGCATATCGGACTATTGTTGTTCGACGGGTTTTCAAACCACTGCGTTGCAAATCTGATTGAACCCTTGCGGGCCGCAAATACGCTGGGCGGGCGCGCGCTTTACACTTGGCGCTATGTGACCACGGATGGCGCTGGTGTAGAGAGTTCAAGCGGGCTGCGCATCCTTCCAGAAGTGGCCCTGAGCGATATGCGCGGCGATGTGTTGATGGTTGCTCCGTCTTATGGCTTTCGTGCCCTGTGCCGGCCCGATGTCATCAGAAGCCTGCGGGCCGCGGCAGGCAGATTTGACCAGGTCGCGGGCCTTGATACCGGATCGTGGTTGCTGGCCGAGGCCGGGCTTCTGGACGGGTATCGCGCCACGATTCACCCCGAAGAGATCACAGCCCTGGCAGAGCAATTCCCAAAGGTGTCCGTTGAACAGGACCGTTATGTGATTGACGGTAAACGCATCACCTGTTCGGGCGCGATGGCGGCCTTTGATCTGTCCTTGCATATGGTTCTGCGTGATGGCGGTGCCAAGCTGGCCCTTGAGGTGGAGCAGTTGTTCGTGACCCGCGATGCCACGACGACGCCTGCAGAGCCGGTTCTGGGGCGCAGTAAACTGGTTCGCGCCGCGATTGCGTTTATGAACCAGCATCTGGAAACTCCGGTTTCGATTTCACGGCTCTCAAGCCAGCTTTCCTGTACCCAGCGCCGCCTAGAAGCAGCGTTCAAAGACGAAACAGGCATTACGCCGCAGCATGTTTACCGGCGGCAACGTCTGGTACTGGCGCGGCGTTTGGCGCAAACGACCCGTTTGCCTATGGCCGAAATTGCCGTGCGGTCCGGCTATCAGGATGCCAGCGCAATGGCGCGAGCGTTCCGGTCTGAATTTGGCTTAACCCCAAGCGAGGCACGCCAGATTGCACAGAGATAGAGTTTTTGCGCGTCTGTCTTTACCCGATCTTTACACTTTAGAGTTCACATAAACTTAAATTCACTCTACCTTAGGCAGAGTTGACGAAAGGTCTGGGAAGATCGGAGGTACGTCTATGGTTCGATCTGTCCGGGTTCAGGCCAGCCAAACCGCATTTGGGTTAAAGGGCAGAAATGCCACTGAATTTGTTGGCTCCGCTGCGCCTGATGGCACCGCCGGACTGACCGCGAGCTGTCTGCATTTGTATCACAAGGTGCTGCCTGAAAGCTTGATCGAAGTGGGGTCACGGCCCAGTCAAACAGGGGCGATGTTGCGCAATATTGCCCGAACCTATGGGGCGGACGCGCAGTTTGTGACGATTACACCTGATCTGACCGAGGCAAAGCGTTGCATCATGGGCCAAACCCTCCTCAAGGGCGATTTGATGTCTCTGGAGGAGGCGCTCAATTCGGTTGATGTGATCGATCTGCCCCGACCCTGGATCATGTCAACGAACCAGGCCTGTGGGTACCAAAGAATGATGACCACTCTCCATTTCGCGCTCCGACATTTGCAAACGGGTGACTTTCTTGTTCTCGAAGACCAGGATGTCGGTGGCGGACAAGGGTTGCAAAACAAGGATCGTAATGCAGGGGATGCATTGCATGACTTCCTAGACGCAAATCCCGGTGTACTGGCCAAGGATGGCCTTGATGGCGGGCAGCTTGGGCCGCGGTCTGGCCACGACACAATTTACAATCTGCGGCGGCTGTAAGTGATCATGATGCCGTGTCCCGAATTCCCAGAAGAGATCCGTCTGATCATTTGGGATCTGGATGAGACATTCTGGAACGGCACGTTGACTGAGGGAGGCATCGCGTACCGACAGGATTGTCACGATCTGGTACTTGCCCTGAACAGGCGCGGCGTGATGAACGCGATTTGTTCAAAGAATGATCACGCAAACATTGAGAGGCTTCTCAAGGCCAAGGATATCTGGGACCAGTTTATCTTTCCCAGTATTGACTGGACGGCCAAGGGCCCGCGCATCGCGGCGATGTTGGACCAAATTGGATTGCGCCCGCAATCGGTCTTGTTCATTGACGACAACCCGATGAACCTCGCCCAAGCGGCAGCGGCTGCGCCGGGTTTGAATACTGCCGGACCGGAGGTGATTTGCCATCTAAAGGACGCACCGCAACTTGCCGGAAAAGATGATCCCGACCTTTCAAGATTGGGGCAATACAAGATCAAAGAGGCAAAAAACCACGCCAAAGAGATCACGGATGACAGCAGTCTGGATTTCCTGCGAAAGAGCGACGTGCAGGTGCTTTTTGACTACGACGTTACGGCGCATTTGGATCGTGCGATTGAGCTGATCAATCGCACAAACCAGCTTAATTTTACAAAGAACCGATTGCCGGAAAACATTGAGGATGCCCGCGCGAAGCTTGGCGCGGCGTTGTCTCACAACACCAGCGACGCTGCGTTGATCCGGGTGCGGGACCGGTTTGGTGATTACGGCTATGTCGGGTTCTACCTCACGCGCCGCATCCAGAATACGCGCCGACTTGAACATTTCTGTTTTTCCTGCCGAACGCTGAATATGTTTATCGAACACTACGTTTACGATGTGCTGAACAATCCAGAGCTTCCGGTGCGTGGTGAGGTTCTTTCCGACTTGCAAAACGATCCGATAAAGGTGGATTGGATCACGCCGCTGACGCTGCTGCCAGAAAAGGAAAAACCGGCCCAAACGGTACAGAATTTCGGGCCGATATTCGCACGGGGTGGCTGTGATCTGGCCAGCTTGATGCATTATTTGACACTGCATAGCTCACAGATCACTGAAGAGTTTAACGCGCCGCGCAATGGTCAGATGTTGCGCCGCGATCATACTGCATTCTTGATGCCCGCACTGGGCGGCGGCCTTTCGGCAGCCGAGATGGAGGCAGCCCAAAGTCTGGGATATCAAGCGCAGGATTTTGAAACGGATCTGCTGTCGATATGCAGGCCCGGCTCACTTTGTTTCTTGAGCTTCTGGGCCGATGCGGACATTCCGGTTTATCGTCACAAAGACACCGGGTTGCAGGTGCCATATTGGCTTGTTGGCGCTCAAAATCATGATTTGATCGCCCGCGCTGATCTACGTGCCGCTGTGGCCAAGACAGATGTACAGCGTGAGCGACTGAATATTCTCAGCCGGTATTTTGAGCATCTTGGCCTTCTTGGCCCTGGTCAGATGGTACAGCGTTACACGCAGATATTGGATGTCATTCCACCGCAGGTGCAGATCGTCCTGATGCTGGCCAACGAACGTGGTTCATTGTTTTTTCTCAACCGGGACAAACCTCGACACAGGCATCATCAAATATTGAACACGGCCTTGCGGCAGGTGGCGGAGCAGCGCCCGAATGTAATGCTGCTCAACCCCGAAAACCACATTCACGATGCGCAAGATTTATTGGACCTGAACCATTTTCGCCGCGATGTGTATCATCGGATTTATCTCGAGCTGCTGGAGGGGCTGCGTCTGCCCAAGGCGGCATGATGAATGCATCAAGCGAAGAAAATGCGGGCAAATTGTTTTCCAACCTGTTTCTGAGCATTGGTGCAATGAAAGCCGGGACGACCTGGTTGTATGCCGTGCTGTCGCGGCATCCCGCTCTCCATTTTGCAATGGAAAAGGAAATTCACTATTTCTACCACCGCTATGTTGATCAGACCCAACTGAACGAAACCCGGCGCCTGACCGAAGCCCGAAACCGGTATTTGCCACGGTTTGACCCAAACTCCGCAAACATTGATGCGGTGCGTCATAATTTGCATTGGATCGCCAATTATCTCAGCCGTCCGGTTGATGATTTCTGGTATCGAAATCTGTTTCAAATGCGAGACAAAGAAGTCTACGCCTGTGATTTCTCCAACTTGCATGCGCTGCTTCCGGCGGCGGCTTGGCCCCGTGTCGCGGGTCATGCGGATCGGTTGCGGGTTCTTTATACGATGCGGGATCCCCTCAAACGGCTGTGGAGCCATACGAAGTTTCATCTGCAAATCACAGGCCAGATTGAAAACCTATCATCTTGGAGCGCAGAGCAATTTGAGGGGTTCGTTCGGCAACCACATATTTGGAAGAATGCTGAATACGGTGAGGTGCTGCGCAATCTGCGTGACGGTCTTCCCCGGCAAAGCCGCAAAGTGATCTTCTATGAGGATCTCCACAATGATCAGCGTGCTGTGCTCCGCCAAATCGAGACCTTTCTTGGGATTGAATCGTTTCACTATCCACAGAGCCTTCTGGAGCGACGATTTACCGAGAGTGTAAAACATCCAATGCCGGGGTTCTTTGCGGATTTGTTTGCAAGTGATGCGACACGGATTTGCAGGGAAGTGGAGCAAGAGGGTTTTGAAATACCCGAAAGCTGGTCGATCAGGGTCAGGAGCCATTAATCCTGTGTTTTTGACGCTCTTCGGATTTGGCGAATTCTCCCAAGGAGCTTCGTCGCATCTGTATGAAATTCAGCAAGAGTTCCTGTGCAACTGTGCAACTGCGCCACGTCACAGACAAAACCTGTCAAACCAGCGACACAGATTGACCGGGCCCTCAGCCTAATCGTTCCGCTGATCAACACACAGGAGTTCTTGGGCATACCGCAACAGGTTTAGATCATCCGCATTGGCGTCTTCCAACTGCTGCAGCAAGGCCCGGTCCATATGCGACTCCGGTGTCTTGGCAGAGGTATTGGCATGGACATGTTGCCAGGCAAAATCAGGGAACACCCCCCTGATGCGGCATTGTAGTGCCGCCAAGGTCTGGTCAAATGCCTCAACCAGACCAAGCACACCTGTCTCATTGATCAAAGCAGCGCCTTTTTTTGCTCTTTGGTATTCCGCCTCTGGTCCGGGGCAGAACATTGCCAACCGCCAGGCTTGAAAGCTTTTGCATTGGCGGTCTTGGGGGTTTGACAGCCTTTTCGAAACATATCCGGCCAAATCGTTGACCTTGGCCAACTTGGCGCCAAGGGTGTCCGCCTCTTGACTTCTTTCAAACCTGTAGGCCGATCTGATCCGTGACAAAGGATCTCTGAGCAGCAGGATCGGGACAATTTCGATATCGGGCAAACTGGGCAGCGGTCCCGTCACTGTATGGGATGAGAATGCCACGGCCTTCGGTGAGGACCGAATCCAATTTTCGACCTGACCGGTGTTGCCGCCCTTTCCCATGTCGAATTCGCGGGTGACCCAGCGATCTGCGAAGTTCTGCTTGAGGATGTGATCAAGCGATGTGCCTGCATTCTTGAACAGGTGGCAGTGCAAGATCACCGTGCGTGAGGGGTGGCTCATGCGAAAAACCCCGATCTTACGGCCGTGCGCAAAACAAGTCTGCCGCTTCAAACGCGCTGCGCATCTGGTTTCGGCCCCGATCAAAGCTGAAGGCATCTGCGACGTATTCCCGCCCGTTGGACGACAGCCGTTGCCAAAGCTGGTCATCGCAGGCTAACGCGGCGATTGCCCTGCGCCATTCGTCGGATGTTTCAGCGATGATGCAATCGAGACCGCTGCGCAGACCAATCCCTTCGGCGGCAATCGGCGTCAGAACTGTAGGAATGCCATGCGCGAGAGCAGAGATGACTTTGCCCTTTATGCCCGCGCCGGACAGCAGAGGCGCAATAAAAATGCGATGCCCTTGAAAGGCGTCGCTGGCGTTCTCAACGAACCCGTGCGGGTGGATCAGATCAGACGCCAACGCGCGAATGTCCTCGTTCATACTTGACCCGTAGATTGTCAAAAGGGGTGCCGCGCCGTCACAGTCCAGCAGTGGCATCACGTCCCTTGCAAACCATTTGATACCTTCCGAGTTTGGATGGTGCCGAAAGCTTCCCAAAAAAGACAAGCCGTGGCGGCCTTCAAGCTCCGGAACTTGTTCAGGAAGGGCCACCACCCAAGGACATTTGACGATCTTGGCCTGCCCATCGGTGTAGGCCTCGATGACGGAATGTTCGACGTCGGTATAGGACAGGACCACATCAACCGCCTTGATGACATCAAGTTCCTCTGTGCGCACCCTGCGGGCGCTTTCCAACTTGTTCAGATCGCCCTCGCGTTGGGCTGTACGCAACTCCCTGAGAAAGTGCAGATCGGCGTTGTTGAAGAGGATTCGAGCGCCGGGTGCATGGGCCTGGATTGTCGGCAGAACGGCCTGGGCGACATAATATCTGGTCAGATAGAAGGCATCAAAGTCCTGGGCGTGTTTGGTTAGATATTCATCCACGTTCATGAAAAACGGCGCATAGATCACCTCGATCCCCTGACGTTGTAGATCTTCGGTGTAGCTCCCCAGGTGTGCCATGTTGGTCGACATGAATGTGACCTTATAGCCAAGCGATTGCACCAGCTTCATCTCCTGAAGAGCAGCGTAAGAACCGGCGTCCTTATCCGGGCGAGGCGGAGCATAATCGATAAACAGGACCCGCCCAAAAATCCCCCGATCTTTCTCAAGATCTGGTGCGATACCTTCGGTGCCAAATTGCCCGAAGGCACTGGCCCAGCGTCGTTTGAATTTGGGTCGGTTCACTTCTTGAAATTTCTTGAACCCGGTGGAGACATCAGTGCCGGAGGTCATGCCTTCGAAGTGGTATACCTGTGACGAGGGAACGAACCATGTTGCGTATCCTGCCTCCCGAACCTTGAAGGCCAGATCAGTGTCCTCAAAATACATCGGTTCAAGATATTGCGACAGGCCGCCGATCTTGTCCCACAGGTGCCGGGGCATCATCAACGCAGCGCCTGATAGATAATCCGCTTGGCGGGCATAGCTGAAACGCGGCTCGTGGGGGTTTTGTGCCTTGCCGTAATTCCACGGGTTTCCGGACCCCCAGACGATCCCGCCGGCGTCTTGCAAGCTGCCGTCAGGGTTAAGCAGCTTGGATCCGGCAAGACCGACATTGTCAAACCGGTCAAAGGCATCAATCAAAGCATCGAGCCATCCCGCCGTGACTTCGACATCGTTGTTGAGCAAGGCGATGTAGTGACCTCTGGCCAGCTGCGCACCAGCGTTGACGGCCCGGACAAACCGCTGCGGCATTTCATTACGGATGACCTTAATTCCCGTGACGATCTTTTCGAGGTTTGCTGTCTCGTCAGTTGAGGCATCATCAACGACAATCACTTCGAACGAGGCGCGATTTGTCGCGATCAAAAGAGAGCACAAGGCAAGGTAGGTCACTTTGACCTTGTTGTGGGCTGGAATGACGATGGAAACGTCAGGCCTGTCCACCTGCGCAAAGGCAAGCGGTTCAAGTTTTACGTTTTCGTGCCCACCTTCCACGGTTTTTATTGCGTGAGCCACCTGTGCAAGGTTGGTGTCTGCCCCGGCCGCGCCGATCAGTTTTTTCAAACCATCATAACGCAGGGCGGTCTGGGCAAAAATCATTGACGGGAAAGGGGCAACCGATTCGTGCTGCATCACTTCGGCAGGGGTGACAATTGCGGGAATCAATTGCTGACTCTTGAACAGGGTGACAGAACCAGAACTGTCAGTGATGCAGACCAGATGGACATGGCCATCAAGAAACTGATCCGGCAACCGTATGACAGTGTCGTTCACCCCAATTTGCAGTGCGCTGATGTAGCGGCCATCAATGCTTAGAATCAGATCCAATTCCTCTTCGGACTGACATATCAACGTGTGCCCGAAATTCTCCCGAACGAAAAATGACGTTGTTTGCATCGGTGTCAGCGGAAAGGATTCTCCGTCAACGTTCACTGAAATCGCCTGCCCGGGCGTGAGGGCGGTTGGCAGGGGTGCACTGACCCAGGTGTTCCCGTTTTCCGTTGCCTCTCCGGAGATTTGGCGGGGTACGGCACTTGGCTCGTTGGGTTTGGCTTCACGATCCGGGGCGATCTGCGTACCCGCGATAAACATGAATGGCTCTGTGCCGGTATCGTCGGGAATATGCTGATGGTACTCAACCGCAAGCGCGACATTGCAGCTTTCGAAATGGTCCGGCAGCGGGATTGAAACGGGCAAATAGCCGCTGGCCGTTGCACCCCCCTTGAAGGCCGGATCAAAGACCACGCGATGGCGTTCCTCCCGATCGCTGAAGAGGTCCGAGAAGGTGACGATCAGATCGGCTTGAGCCCGGTGGATGGCCAGGTAGGTTTCGAGCCGCATACCTTTTCGCAATTTGGCGACGGTCAATTGATCTTCGAACGTGATGCGGCATGGAGCATCGAATTGATGGATCATCAACTGGATGGTTTGGCTGCCATTCATGCTCCAGTCAGAAAGGTAGTTGACCCAGCACGCAAAGATTTCTCCGGCTTTTGTTTCGCTCGGCTCTGATCTGATGCGGGTGGTCATCGCATCAGAAGATAGGTTGAACGGGATCGAGACACCGTGTCCGTTTACCGGTGCCTGCGCGCTAGGTGCAAACAGGCTGCGTGCGCCACCGAGGTGCAGTTCACGTGACGTCGGTCGCGCATTGTCTTCGAGATTGCCGTAAATCACACCATCCATCATCAGCAAGCAATGGAAATCGGGTATTCTCGCAAGCGTCATCAGCAACAGCCCCATCGGTAAAGAACCTTTGGAAAGTACCGCATAACAAGAGTATTGTCGATAATTAATATACTTTGGGTTGTGCTACTGATCCAGCACATCGCGATGATATCGGTTCAATAGGAACAAGCCGCAGATGCAAGTCAGCGCCGACAATCCCATTGGATAAACGACCGACACATAAGTCGGCAGATAAAACGGGTAAAAGCCGTCACGCATCAATCCGACGATGTGGACCAGCGGATTGAACCAGAGGTAATCGTTGTAGGGCTGCGGAATGCTCTCAAAGTTAAAAAAGATACAAGAAACGATGAACAACGGCCTATTCAAGACTGCCCAGGCCATCTGCCAAATAGGGAAAGCGACGGTTAGAAAACAATTGAGCGTCCCGATTCCCGTGCCAAGCGCGATGGTCAGCAAATAGGCTTGGGATATCTTTGAAAAATCCAGAATGGTTGTCGGCTTGAGAACCAGCCAGATAGAGCCGAGCAAGACAAAATGGACCATCAACTGTGTCAGGACATTCAGTGCCAGTCGCGCGATCAGTGCGTCCAGAAATGTGACCCGTGGATAGGCCAGTAGGGCGCGGCTGAATTGAATGGTTTGCGCAAGTTTTCCAGATAATTCGGTGAACATCATCAACGGTAGGATCCCCGCCGCGTAGTAAAGGGCAAAGCTGGTGCCAAGCGGCGGTGTCCGGAACCCAATGGAAAACACCAGGGTCAAAAGCGCGATGCCAGCGGCAGGTTCAAGGATGGCCCAGACATAGCCCCCCGGTGACCGGCCATAGGTCGTCGAAATCTCACGCAGGATCAACGCACCGATGGCGCGGGGCGTGGCAAACCGTGCCGATTGCGGGCGCAGCGTTTGAGGGGTTTGAGATGTGATGTGCGGCCTCCCGGCTGGTCAAAACAGTAAAGTTATGAAACTATAGGTGGCAAAGATATTCAACAATGCAACCAAAAGAGTTTTCCGATGCAGGATGATACCTCTGATCAAAGGAGGCCTGTTACAAAGGTGCGTTGGCTAAAAACCAAAGCAGGGTCCGAGCCGAAAGAAGCGCCGCTCAAGCTTGGTCCGGCCTTGCCACCCGATGACCCGGACCCGCCGAAAGTGATGAAACCGGAAATTCCGCAATTTCTTGTTGGGCCACCTGCACAACCCGCACGCACGCGTAAACGGCATTGGTTACTGTTGCTGTCTTTCGCTGTTTTGGTGCTTTTACCGTCACTGGTTACCGCGTTTTATCTTTGGCAGCGGGCGGCAGATCAATATGCGTCGGACGTGGCGTTCTCTGTCCGAACCGAGGACAAAAGCTCAGCTATTGAACTGCTTGGCGGGATCACGGAGCTGTCTGGATCAAGCTCGTCTGACACCGACATTCTGTTTGCATATCTATCCAGTCAGGAATTGGTCTCGCGGGTGAATGATCGCGTTGACCTCCGGGCCATCTGGTCACGAATCCCTCCTGAACAGGATCCTGTTTTTGCCTTTGATCCTGCGGGCACCATTGAGGATCTCCAGGCGCATTGGGATCGTAAAATCTCTGTTGTTTATGACAGCGGCACGGGACTGATTGATCTGGAAGTACGTGCTTTTGATCCCCAGGACGCCCGACGTGTTGCTCAGGCGGTGCTGGATGAATGCGCCGCGATGATCAACAGCCTGTCGGATATCGCGCAGGAAGATTCGATCAGGTATACCCGCGAGGAGCTTCAGAACGCGGTCGAACGCCTCAAAACCGCACGCCGCGCATTGACCCAATTCCGCAACCGGACCCAGATTGTCGATCCGAGTATCGATACACAAAATCAGATGGGTCTGCTCGTTACCCTGCAACAGCAACTCGCCGATGCCTTGATCGAATTTGATTTGTTGCAAGACACGACGCGCGACAATGATCCGCGCATTGCACAGGCCAGACGCCGCATAGATGTAATCAACGGACGCATCGCATCCGAGCGGCGCAAGCTGGGATTGGGAGTTGAGGGGAATGGCGACGCGGCCTTTGCGACCCTTGTTGGGGAATATGAAGGTCTCATCGTAGATCGGGAATTTGCGGAAACGGCCTATACCGCTGCCTTGGGCGCCCATGATTCCGCGCAGGCCGAGGTACGACGGCAAAGCCGGTATCTGGCCGCGCATGTCAAACCAACATTGGCCGAAAGAGCGGAGTTTCCGGAGCGGGCCAAGTTGTTGGGACTGCAGACCCTCTTTTCATTTTTTGTCTGGTCGATTTTTTGTCTGATCTACTACAGCCTGCGCGACCGGCGGTGATGTGCGATGGTGCGGCTCGAGAATCTTTGCAAGTCTTTTCGAACACGGCATGGCCGTAAGGTAATTTTCGACAACCTGACTGCGATGTTTCCAACCGGGGTTTCGGTCGCGCTTCTGGGCCGGAATGGTGCCGGGAAAAGCACCTTGCTCAGGTTGATTTCCGGCACCATCCGGCCAAGCAGTGGCTTTGTCCAATCTACGGGAACAATCTCTTATCCGGTGGGGTTCGCGGGCTCCTTTCATCCAGATCTCACAGGTGTACAGAACACCCGATTTGTCGCACGGCTTTATGGTGTAGACAGTGATGCATTGGTGGATTTTGTCGAAGACTTTGCGGAACTCGGCGGGCATTTCAGAATGCCATTCCGCACCTATTCGGCAGGCATGAAATCCCGGCTGTCCTTTGGTGTTTCCATGGGCGTACCATTCGACACTTACCTTGTGGATGAAGTGACCTCAGTTGGGGACGGGGCATTCCGTCACAAAAGTGTGCAGGTGTTTGACAAGCGACGCGAAACAGCCGGGGCGATCGTGGTCACTCACTCCGCGCCGATGGTTCGACGTCTGTGTAGCATGGCTGCGGTGTTGGAGCAGGGCAAATTGACCTTCTACCGTGATATTGATGCGGCGCTTGAACATCACGAATACAATCTGGCGCACCCTCTATAGGGGGAAGGGATACCCCGCATTCCTCAAGCAGTTGATAAAGCTGATGCTGAAAGATCTTAGGAGAGAAGGATTGTGACCAAGCGTGCTGCACCGCCGCACGGCTGATCGGCGTTTGTTCCTGATAATCCGCGAGCAGGGCCAAGATCTGATCGCGATCTGCCTTTAGATCGCAAAACGAAGTCACCATCGCGAAAGGGTGCCTGGCAGCCAGTTCCTTCGCTCCCTCAAAGTCCTTCAGGATCAGCGGCAATCCCACTTCAAACGCTTCAAGTGCGCCGATGGGCAACCCTTCGTAGCGCGAGGTCAACAAGAATGCGTCAGCCGCAGCCAGCAAGGGCCGAACATTCCGAACCGGGCCGCAAAAGGTGATGCGTTTGAACGTCGCTCTGGGCAAGCTTTTCTCAATCTTTCTCTGGAAGCGCGGCGACTGCGTGCCAACCCCTGCAAGGGTGAGCGTAAAACGGTCCGGTAAGGCAGAAAAAACCTCTAAAGCAGTGCCATAGTCCTTTTGATAACAGGCCCGCCCGGTCATCACGATATTGCCACCCGCCGTGCGCTTAATAGGTGGCAATTGCCCCAGATCAGAGCAGTTTGCCAACACGTGAAGGCGGTGTCGCGTCGCAATAGAATCCCCCAAATGCAAAATCGTCGATGCCCGCATCCGGTTGCTTAGGAAAACCAGATCCAAAGGCGGCGAAAAGCGCAAGACACAGCGCTCTGCCAGCGAAGAGCACCAGCGCAGAATCGCACGGTGACCCCGATCAAAGGGCAAGCCGTGAAAAGTAAACAAAACCGGATGGGCGGGCCGCCAAACCCTGAGCACCAGTGCGATCCGGCACAGCAGAACAGCCAGCCGCGCATGTACCCAAACCAGCGTTGCCGGTTGTTCCCGCAAAAGCCTCAGCAGGTCACGGCAGGCCCGAAAATGGCGCAGTGGCGACAGTCCAGAGGCCAATCCGGGAATGGCGTGATGTGCTGCGCCTAGCGCCCGCGCCTCGGTATAACCGCCCTGATCCGGCTCGCTGACAATTGTGATGCGGGCCCGGCCTTTCATGGCTTTCACGATATGCAGAATATGTTCAGGTACGCCGGACCGATACCCGCAGCCGCCAACCAGAACCACATGAGGGCATTTCTCAGATTTGGCCAAGGCTGGCGGCCCCCCAAAACCCAAGTGTCCCGACCGGAGTTTGCCGATAGGGCCGGACTTCGTTCAACAGCAACAACCGCTGCTGCAACGCAGCTTTGCGGGCCAGTTCGAAACGGCGCAGATCATGGCGCGCCTCCTCTGTCAAAAGCGATCTTATCTGCCCGAGCACGGCAAGGTTTTGCTGGATGCGCATGGCGAAATTGCCCTTGAGAACACCCGTCTTGCGCTTGATCTGCGCGGACATGCCATGACCCGCCCCAATCGCATTTGCGCTGTGCTGCCGATAAAGAATGCAGGGCGGTCCGCTATCATAAACCACTTTGCCGCCGGCCCCTGTGATCAATTGGTAGAGCCACCAGTCATGCGCAAAAACCGGTTGTGTTATCATGCGTGAGGCCTGCCGCGCCAACCGCGTGGCGGCGGGGTTCAACATGACGGTGTTGCCCGCTGCGACATTCTCAATCAAGGCATTCCGAAACTCAAAATCCCGATTGGGACGAGATGATTTGATGCGGCGATCCGTCTTGGGATACCAAAGCCAGCGCTGTCCGCAGTACAACGTTGGTGTTTCCTCAAACCCACAAAGTGCGGCAACAGCCCGCCCCAGTTTTTCCCTGCTCCAGACATCGTCTTGATCAGCAAAGGCGGTGTATCCCGCCTTTTCAGGCAGATTACGGATCAGACGCATATAGTTGTCGCCAAAGCCTTTTCTTGGTCCGTGACCGCAATGAATCCGCGTGGGGAACCGGTCAGAAAAGCCGCGGACAATCTGGCTGCTAAGATCCGTTGATCCATCATCGCTGAACCGCAAGACCCAGTCCTCGTGATCTTGTTCTGAAATACTATCGAGCTGTGGCTGCAGCCACTTTGCCCCGTTCAGAACGCCCATCAGAATGGTTACGGTATTGGTCATGTCGGGAGTGATAGCAGGCACAAAAAAACCATTGGTTAAAGAAGACACCTGAGATTCATAGATCGTTAAGGGTAAGCAAAGTATTAACATTTCAAAGGTTTATTCGGAGCGACTTTGGAATGGTGCCAAGAACTTGGCAAATGTTAATCAGGCGTTTCTCCACAACCGCTCGTCAGGACGGCTTTGCTTGCGCGTTGGGCAAGGCCTGGCGATATGTGATCCGCCGACTGCGCGGTCAGGGACCAAGCACGGTTGCTCCCAGCTCCGATCACCGCGTTGATCCATCAGCATTATACCTTGGCCCGGTCTGGCAGGAACTGGCACAGCACAATGGCTTTCACATCAGTGCGACACCGGCCGTTCTTCAACGCCGCAGACAGATTGCATTGATCGGCGATCTGAACCTGCCGCAATGTCGCAAATACCGTGTGGAACAGCTGGCGACGTTCTGGCAGGCGCGTGGGGTCGAGTTTACATATGCCCACTATGAGGACATTCCCCGCGCCACCTCGATCCTGCAACAGGCGACGCATCTGTTTGAATACCGTCTGAAAACCACCGACGTAACCCAGATGCTGCGCTATGAGGCGCGGCGTCTGCGACTGCCGGTGTTGTATGATCTGGACGATCCGCTTTTTTCGGTGTCGGCCTATGGCACTTACGGAAATATGGCTGCGGTTGATCCGTCTCTAAAGACCCACTTTCTCAATGAAGCGCCAAAATACCTGAGCATGATGAACGGCGCTGATGTTCTGTCGGTTTCGACACCCGGTATGATCGCCCATTCAGGGCTTTATTCTCCAAGACCCACCTACTTGCGGCGCAATTTTGCGGATTGCCAAACTCTGACCAACGGGGCCAAGGCAATGCAAACCGACCGGCCAGATGATGGGTGTTTTCGTGTGGCATTCGCAAGCGGATCACTAGGGCACGAAATGGATCTTGTGGAGATCCTGCAAGGCTTGTCGGCATTCGTTCAGGCGGATCCAAAGCGGCGGCTGATGCTGATGGGGCACGTCGATTCCAAGATACTGCCAAATGGGTTGGACAAGCAGATTGAGCGGTTCAGATTCACGGATTACGGCGCTTATCTGAACGCGCTTGCGTGTGCGGATTGTGCGGTGATGCCATTGAGTGATGATGTTTTCAACGGATGCAAATCTGCGGTGCGGGTTCTGGATGCTGCGGCTGTGGCGGTGCCTTCGATTGTGGGCAGCATTGGTGATCTCGCCGCCGTTGTACGCCACGGTGAAACGGGACTGGTCGTTGGGGCCGATCTGCGTTGGACCGAGGCTTTGGAGCTATTGGCACAAGACCTCACCTATACGAGAAACCTGGGCCGCACTGCCCGCAAGGACATCGAAACCCATTGGAGCGGAAAAGCAGAGCCACACATCATCTCGCCGGAGCTTGTTCGTTGGGTGGAAGGTTGAAAATGCGCCATATCCTGGTCGCCAATGTTTTTTTTGCCCCGCATTCCTACGGCGGCGCAACGATTGTTGCTCAAGAAGTTGCGCATGCCTTGATCCGGCGGGGTGGATTTCAAGTCACGGCTGTATCGCTCTGCTGCAGGGCCGGGATCGCCGATTATGCTGTGCTGAAAACAGAAGTCGACGGTATCGTTAACTATCAAATCAATGTGCCTGAGGGGCGAAGCTATGGTGCGGCCTACGACAATCCGGGCATCACGGCCCGGGTTGCGGAATTGATCCATACACTGGACCCTGATCTGGTTCATGCACATTGCCTTCAGGATCTTGGAACAGGTGTGATAACCGCCGCGCGGGATCAAGATGTGCCCGTGATCCTGAGCGTGCATGATTTTTGGTGGATCTGTGAGCGTCAGTTCATGATCCAAATGGATCAAACCTATTGTGGTCAGCATCCCGTCAAAATCACGCAGTGCAAGGGATGTGTTGAAAACTATTGGGCGGCGAGAACCCGGTTTGAACATCTGCAAACCATGGGCGGTCTGGTGGAGATCGTGACTTATCCCAGCCAATTTGCAAAAGGGCTGTGCGAAAATTCCGGATTTGCGACCGGTCGGGGCGTGGTTTGGGAAAACGGGATACGCCTGCCGGACAAGACTTTTGCCAAAAAGCAGAGCGCCCGCAGACGCCAAGATCGCCGACTTGTCTTTGGGTTCGTTGGGGGCCCCTCCCAGATCAAGGGATGGCCATTGATCAAGGATGCCTTTGCCGGCCTGTCAGAAACGGATTTCCGGGTGATTGTGGTTGACGGAAGCATGGATGGCTCTTGGTGGCAGGGGCATGATTTTTCGGGCTTGCCGGGGGAATGGGAAGTTCACCCAAGATTTACACAAGACGAAATGGATGAGTTTTATTCCAAGATCGACGTCCTGTTGTTTATCTCGCAATGGAAGGAAACCTTCGGCCTGGTCATCCGCGAAGCGCTTGCGCGGGGTGTGCGTGTGATCCAGACAGACAGCGGTGGCAGCACAGAACACGGCTATATTGCGCAGGAAGATTTGATACCAATCGGACCGGATCCTGCGCCGCTGCGCCGTCAGATCACCGATGCGATTGCCGCGCATCCCGCCCATATGGCGCCCTGTGCCGTCACCGATTTCGATACACAAGCCGCAGCGCTGGAGGGTCTGATTGAGCAGGCTCTCAGCAAGGCGGGCAACCACTAGAACACGATATCATCTTCGCTGAGGTCTTGCAGGTCGGTCTTGATCAACCGGATGGATGAGTTTGGCGACGTGTCGATCACGACATCCCAACCTGATTGCCGCGCAACGTTCATCACATCAGCAAAGCTGTTCAGTGTGGTCACGCCGGACAGATCCAACACCTCTTGATCGTTTTGCGTTTCAAAATCGGCCACACGGTCGTGGCCATGGCCATCGGCAAAGACAAAATGATCGGCGTTAAAATTGCCAAAGAGCAGATCGTCTCCTGCACCACCTTCGAGGGTGTCAAAACCGGCGCCACCTTGCAGCGTATCCACGCCAGCCCCGCCCAGCAAAAGATCGTCGCCCGTGCCGCCAAAAAATCGGTCATTGTCTGCGCCGCCATCAAGGGTGTCATTGCCTGCGTCTCCAAACAATGCGTCCCCCATCTGTCCCCCGGACAACAGATCATCCCCGTCGCCGCCAAACAGGCGATCAAACCCCTGGTCTCCGATCAAGGTATCATTGCCCGCCTCGCCATAAAGATTATCGGCTTGATGACCACCATCCAGCAAATCGTCACCATCTCCGCCATTGAGATAGTCAAACCCTGCATTTCCAAACAACGTATCGTTGCCGGCCTCGCCCCAAATACCATCGACCGAGGTGCCGAAGTTGCTGCCCGCGCTGAGCCAATCATCGCCATCGCCGCCATAAACGCGGTCTGGTGCTGCGCCGGCCCAAACGCGATCTGCTCCGGCGCCTCCATTGATCTGGTCAAATCCATCACCGCCCAAGATCACGTCTTGTCCGTCACCACCGTTGAGGGAGTCTGCATGACCGTCACCGCAGATCGTATCGTCGCCATCGCCGCCATTGATCGTGTCAAAACCGCCTGCACCAATCAGCAGATCATGATCGCCACCCCCGTGTATTTCGTCATTTCCCGCATCTCCCGTGACGCTGTCATTGCCTGCGCCTGCCTGAATGGTGTCATTGCCGCCCCCACCCAAGAGCCGATCGTCAGAGCCAAACCGATACATTGCCTCGCCGCGTTCGGTTCCGATCTGATCTGCGCCGCTACGGTCCAACTCAAATTCGGGCGCCGCCTGCCAGTCGGAAGTGTTTGAGGGTTGCGGTTCGGGTGCCGGATCTGAGGCAGGCGCCGGGTCTGTACGTGGCGGGGTTGTCGCCCCTGGATAGTGACCAGGGTCGGTTTCGATGCGATCCCCGGTGATCAGATTGCCAAAATCAAAGTCGTCGGCATCAAGGGCAACACCGGTTGCGCTGTGAATTTCGGTGACGTCGTCACCGATCCGTAAGTCGGCGCCATAGGACCGCGAGGAGATGCTCGTGGCGCCGATGCCATTCATCTGGCTGAATGTGGAGATGTCGATGCGGTCGGTGCCCGATTGAAAATCAAGGATCCGGTCCCGCGTGTCATCTGCCGTCAAAATGAACGTATCGCTTCCGCCACCACCGCGCATGTCATCGGCGCCTGCACCGTCCCAGATCAAATCATTGCCGTCGCCGCCATGGATCTGATCTGCGCTTGCACTGCCGCTGAGGATGTCGTCCGCGCGTGATCCGTTCAGGGGCCCACCGCTGTTGCTGGCTGCCTTGCTGATCCCAAGGTCTTGCAAGTCAACGGAGAATTCCGACAAGAATGGTGCAGCTTCGGTTGAGGCCCAGATGCGAATGCCATCGGATGTGGCCAGTGCCTCAAGCGCGGTAATGCCGTTCAGTGGCGCATCGGCAGTGGCCTCCATGCTTTGCAGATGTTGGAGCCGCCCGCCCGGCAGCATCGCGAACAGGCTGACCCCGGCATCTGATCCTGCGGCCAGCACGAAATCCTGTGCACCGATGGTTATACTTGTCACGTGAGACACATTTGCAAAACGGGTTTCGCTGCTGTCCAGCACCTGATCAACGGGCGTCATGCCGTCCGGGGATATGGCCATGACCGAAAGAGAATGACTGCCGGACGCGGCGCTCACCAGATAGAGCCCGCCGTCCGCTGCAGTGGTCACTGCCAATGCACTGGGCCGGTCCACCCACAAGCCATCCTGAGTGTCGATGTTTGAGATATGATCGAAGGATCCGTCTGGCGCTTTTTTGAACATGCTTACGCTGTCCTCGGCACCATAGCTGGCAAAAGCGTAGGTTTGGCCATTGTGGCTGCTGATCAAGACATCAGATGCGCGGGCCGTATTCAACGCGGAAGAGGTATCAATCTCTTTTGTTACAAACTGCCCGCCCGCGCCAAAGGAAACCTGAACAATACCCCCGCCGCGAAGGGCGGCGAGCCCGGATTGGCCCGTGTCCTCTACCACCAATTCGCTAAAGTATCGGGCGCTGATGTCCTGCGATGCCATGGTCGTGGAAGCGGCAAACGGGCTGCCGGCCCGGCCCGCATCCAGTGTCACACCCTGCAAATCCGCGCTGTTTAATCCGGCCATAAACAACTGATCTGGGCCTTTCAGCACCAGATCGGTGGTTTCGAGTTGTAAGTATTGCGGGGCGATCCGCCAATGCCCTTCCAGCGTTGTTTGTCCCGCACCATCGCCGATGTCGAACGCGCTGAGCCACCCGTCTCCTCGGGTTGCGGTGTACAATGTGCCGCCGTCGGAACCCGGCACAACCAACAGGTCGTTAATCCCGACCAGCGCATTTTCTTCTGCGCCGCTCAGAGTGCCTTGCACCGAAAAAACCGCTCTGACCATGAAACACCTCGCATGCTTTGCAGGTTTGGATGGCAGGCAAAACCGGATTCTGCGGGGCCGCGATTGTGGCAATCTTTTGGTTTTTCCAGCGAAGTTTAAAGGCCTGCTGTTGCCTCAAATTCGCGGCAACAGACCGACGCCGCAGAAATTGTTTACAGGACTGCAACAGGGTCCGCTGCATTCACGTTTTGGCAACCCAGAAGGAGCGTCCATGTCAGAGCAATCTCCGATTTTGTCCCTGCCCTATATCCAACCGGCGCAGGCGCAAAAACACGTCACCCACAATGAGGCGCTGCGCATTCTGGATGCGGTGACGCAGCTTGCCGTGCTTGATGCGGGTTTAACGGCACCGCCCGCCGGCCCTGCACAGGGAGACCGGTATCTTGTTGGTGCCTCCGCGACGGGGGCATGGGCGGGACAGGACCATGCGATAGCGGTCTGGGCCGATGCGGCATGGGTCTTTTTTACCCCGCGAACAGGGTGGCGCGCAGATTTGGCCACCACTGGAACGCAATTGCGCTTTGATGGGGCGCTCTGGGTTGATGCCATTCCAGCGCTGGATTTTCAGAACCTCCCGATGGTCGGGGTCGGGACGACGGCCAATGCAACCAATCGTCTGTCAGTCGCGGCGGATGCGACATTGCTCACCCATGATGGCGGTGGCCATCAGTTGAAACTCAACAAAGACTCTGCGGCAGATACCGCCAGTCTGCTGTTTCAAACCGGGTTCTCGGGACGTGCGGAAATGGGGACCGCAGGCAATGACGATTTCTCGATCAAGGTCAGCCCGGACGGCAGCACGTTTCACACTGGGTTGAGCATTGAAAGCTCATCTGGCGCCGTGCAGATCAACAGCGGCCAGCAGTTTTTCGAGGATGTGTTCATTCTGGACGATACAGCGTGGTCTTTTGATATCCCCTGGTCAAACCCATCGCGGATCCTGATGTGGCTGAGCATCAATATCGCTGCACGGTTTTACCTGTTTGCAGTGACGGGCACCTTGGTGAACGCGACCAACTTTGGGGAAATGTTCGCCAATCCGGCAGGCAGCATCAACTATCTGACAGGGCCGTTGACCGGAACCACCGGCCCGGATGGAGAGATCAGCCTGTCCATCGATACCACCGGTGCCGTGCCAAAAATGTTTATCGAAAACCGGGTCGGCAGCAACCGGCTCTTCACCCTTGCGACAATGGGAAAGTAATATGGCAAAGCGACCAAAACAGAAAAAGATCGTCTCCGAGATCGCGTACCGTGAAACTGTCTTGCCGGGGGTCGGACGGATCAGGGTGCCCGCGCATCTGAGCGATGAAGATATTCTCAAAGAGATTCTTGAAAGCGACAGCCAAGAATAGAAACACCGCGTTTCTCAATCGTTCCGTGACTTTCGGTCGGGTGCTTGCTACGCCCATGATGACCAAAAGTGACGGAGCGATTGCGTGGATTTTGTGACCCAGACCAAACTTTCCGGCGTGCTGTTGCTAAGCCCACCGAGGTTTGGCGATGAGCGTGGATTTTTTAGCGAAAGCTGGAACCGCCGCAAGATGGCAGACCATGGGATTGATCTGGATTTTGTGCAGGACAATCATTCGCTATCCTCTGCGGTGAACACAGTGCGCGGGCTACATTTTCAATCGCCGCCACATGCACAGGCAAAGCTTGTTCGTTGCGGACGCGGGGCATTGTTTGACGTTGCGGTTGACGTGCGCAAAGGCAGCGCGACCTATGGGCAATGGGTTGGTTATGATCTGACCGCTGAAAACGGGTTGCAGCTTTTGATCCCCGCAGGGTTTTTGCATGGATTTGCGACAAGGGCAGCTGACACCGAAATTATCTATAAATGCAGCGATTATTACGCGCCCGAATGTGACGGTGCGGTGCGCTTTGATGACCCTGATATCGCGATTGACTGGGGGCTGAGCGGCGATGCGATCCTGTCAGAAAAAGACAGCAAGGCGCAGGGTTTTTCAGACTTTGACAGTCCCTTCACCTTTGAGGGCGCAACATGAAGATACTGGTCACAGGCGGTGCAGGGTTTATCGGGTCGGCAGTGGTGCGGTTGGCGATCTCGCGCGGGCATGAGGTGATCAATCTCGATGCGCTGACCTATGCGGGCTGTTTGGAAAACCTCGCGCCTGTGTCTGATAACCCGCTCTATTCCTTCGAACATGTAGATATCCGTGACAGGGCTGCGCTGGATTGGGTGTTTGCCGCGCATAAGCCGCAATGCGTGATGCATTTGGCGGCAGAATCCCATGTGGATCGATCCATTGATGGGCCGGGTGATTTTATCGAGACCAACATCACCGGCACCTACAACATGCTTGAAGCGGCACGCAGCTATTGGGCGGGCTCCGGCAAGCCCGAAGATTTCCGGTTTCACCACATTTCCACTGATGAAGTGTTCGGAAGCCTCGGCGCGACAGGCATGTTCACCGAAGACACCCCTTATGATCCGCGCTCGCCTTACTCGGCCTCGAAGGCCTCAAGCGACCATCTGGTGCGGGCCTGGCATGAGACATATGGCTTGCCCGTTGTCTTGACCAATTGTTCCAACAATTACGGCCCCTACCATTTCCCTGAAAAACTGGTGCCTGTGGTGATCCTGAACGCCTTGGCGGGCAAGGACATTCCGGTCTACGGCAAGGGCGAGAACGTGCGCGATTGGCTGTTTGTCGAAGACCACGCAGATGCGCTTTTGCTGGTGATGGAAAAAGGCGCGTTGGGTCGCAGCTACAACATCGGTGGCGAGAACGAGGCCCGCAACATTGATCTGGTGCGCTCTATCTGCACGATCCTTGATGAAAAGCGGCCCAAGACGGGCAGCTATGCCGATCAGATCACATTTGTGGAAGACCGCGCGGGGCATGATCTGCGTTACGCCATTGATCCGGCGCGCATTCGTGATGAATTAGGTTGGCGGCCCTCTGTGACACTGACCGAAGGACTGGAAAAGACTGTGCAGTGGTATCTGGACAACGAAGACTGGTGGCGGGCTTTGCAAGGTCGCGATGGTGTAGGCGTTCGTTTGGGCAATAAGGGTTAGCGGGAGATGGCGATCCTTGTGTTTGGCAAATCCGGGCAAGTAGCGCGTGAGCTGGCGAAATTGCCAGAAACTCTCTGCCTTGGCCGGGATGCGGCGGATTTGACCGATCCGATGGCTTGCGCCGAAGCGATCCGGTTTCACCAGCCCGCCGCAGTGATCAACGCCGCCGCATATACTGCGGTGGATGCAGCCGAGTCAGACGAAGCACAAGCAACCTTGGTCAACGCCACGGCACCCGGCGCAATGGCCCGCGCCTGTGCCGATTTGGGCATCCCTTTGGTGCACATTTCAACTGATTATGTGTTTGCAGGGGATGGCGAGACACCGTGGCAGCCTGATGATGCGACCGCGCCTTTGGGCGCTTATGGGCGCAGCAAACTGGCCGGAGAAACAGCCGTGCGCGATGCGGGCTGTACTCACGCCATTCTGCGCACCTCATGGGTGGTTTCGGCCCATGGGGCAAACTTCGTCAAGACAATGCTGCGCCTCGGGGCAGAGCGGGGCAGCCTCAATGTGGTGGCCGATCAGATCGGTGGCCCGACCGCAGCGGCGGATATTGCGGCCGCCTGTCACCGGATTGCCCTGCAATTGATAGATGCCCCAGACAAGACCGGCACCTATCATTTCGCCGGAGCGCCCGATTGCAGTTGGGCAGATTTTGCCCGCGCCATTTTTGATGAGGCCGAATTGAATTGCACAGTGCACGACATTCCATCATCCGACTATCCAACGCCCGCCAAACGCCCTCTCAACTCGCGATTGGACTGCAGCACAACAAACAAGACCTTCGGCATTGAACGCCCACAGTGGCACGCGAGCCTCACCCAAATTCTCAAAGATCTCGGAGCATCCAAATGACACAGCGCAAAGGCATTATTCTGGCGGGTGGATCTGGCACACGGCTTTATCCGATCACCATCGGGATTTCGAAACAGCTTTTGCCGATCTATGACAAACCGATGATTTATTACCCGATTTCGGTTCTGATGCTGGCAGGTATCCGCGAAATCGCGATGATCACCACCCCGCAGGATCAAGCCCAGTTTCAGCGCAGCCTTGGCGATGGCAGCCAATGGGGCATTTCCCTGACCTATATCGTGCAACCATCTCCAGATGGTCTGGCGCAGGCCTATATCCTGGCGGAGGATTTTCTGGATGGAGCCCCCTCTGCCATGGTGCTTGGGGACAACATCTTTTTTGGGCATGGGTTGCCCGAATTGCTGGCGGACGCCGATGCACAGGAAAGTGGTGGCACGGTTTTTGGTTATCACGTGGCGGATCCGGAACGCTATGGCGTGGTTGGGTTTGATGCAGACGGCACCGCCCGCCAGATCATTGAGAAACCGGATGTACCCCCGTCAAATTATGCTGTGACCGGCCTCTATTTCCTGGATGCGGATGCGCCGCGATTGGCACGAGAGGTCACACCTTCTGCGCGTGGCGAACTTGAGATCACCACCTTGCTGGAAATGTATCTCAAGAAGGGCCAACTGCGGGTCAACCGCATGGGACGCGGCTATGCCTGGCTTGATACGGGCACACATGCCAGCCTGCTTGATGCGGGGAACTTTGTGCGGACCCTGACACAGCGACAGGGGCTCCAAACCGGTAGCCTCGAAGAGATCGCACATGACCAGGGCTGGATCAGCGATGATGAACTGGCCAAACGCGCAGAGATGTTCGAGAAAAACGAATATGGTGCCTATCTCAAAGATCTGACCGATTAAGATCAAGTCTCCCCAAACCATATGCTTTGGCATCAATGGAAGCGCGTCAAATGCACCCGAATTTCAGAGGTGTGTTACCCTTTGGCGCCCTGCCCACGGGCATAGACATCTTCATATCGGATGATGTCATCTTCGCCCAGATAATCACCTGTCTGCACCTCGATCAGCTCCATCGGAATGTCGCCGGGATTCTCCATGCGGTGGATCGCACCCAATGGAATATAAACTGATTCATTGGCGTTGATCATTTTGACTTCCAGGTTGTCCATATCCGGGCCAACCGTCACCTTGGCAGTGCCGACAACGACGATCCAATGCTCAGACCGGTGTTTGTGGCTCTGCAGGCTCAGCGCTGCGCCGGGGGTCACAACAATCCGTTTGACCTGAAACCCCTCACCAACGATCAGCGATTCAAAGAACCCCCATGGGCGGTGATCCTTGGGGAAGGTATCGGCTTGCGGTATGTTGGCGCTGCGCATTTGCTTGACCACGGTGCCCAGATCAGCGACGCAATTCCGGTCTGCCACCAAAACGGCATCGGGCATTGCAACGGCAACGATGTTTTCAAGGCCAAGCCCCACCAGTCGCTGTGCATCGTTTTCCGACCGCAGCAGCGTATTGGCACAATCTACTGCCAGTGCAGCACCCTGCGTTGCGACGCCATTTTCATCCGATTTGGCATGCAGATGCACCGCGCTCCAGCCGCCCAGATCGGACCAGTCGCCCTCATGTGCCACAACGGACAGGTTGCTGACCTTCTCCATGATCGCAAAATCGACGGAAATGTCCTCACACTTGGCCCATGCATCAGGGTCAAGGCGCAGAAAACCAAGGTCTGGTTTGGCTGCTTCAACAGATGCCGTGACATGCGCCATCATCTCCGGTGCATGGGCGGCGAAGGCATCAATCAGGGTTTGTGCGGTGTACATGAAAATGCCCGCGTTCCACAGGTAGCCACCATCGGCCAACATTCGCTTTGCTTCGGCCAGTTCCGGTTTCTCGACAAACCGTTTGAGTGGCAAAGCCCCGTTTTGCCCGCCTTCGCCCAACTCAAGATAACCATAGCCGGTTTCAGCGCGGTCAGGCGCAATGCCAAAGGTCACGATCTGACCTGCACTTGCGGCGTCCAAGCCACGTTTGATGCTATCGCGAAATGCATCGGCCTGCGTAATGTAGTGATCTGAGGGAGCAGCCAGCATCAGACCTTGCGGATTGTCCTGGGCCAGAACCAGCGCCGCGGCCAACAGGGCCGGGGCGGTGTTGCGGGCCTCCGGTTCGATCAGAACGGCACCGGGGTCAATTCCCGCATCGCCCAGCTGCTGCGTCGCGATAAACCGGAAATCGGAGTTGGTCACGATCAGCGGCGCGTTAAATCCAGCCCCGGACAGGCGTGCACTGGATTGTTGAAACAGGCTTCCGTCGCCGATCAGATTGATAAACTGCTTTGGAAAACTTTTGCGTGAAACGGGCCAAAGCCGGGTGCCTGATCCCCCACAAAGAATAACAGGGGTGATGTTGTTCGCTGCCATCGGTTGTCCTTTTTGCCTGCCGTCTTGCCTGGGTTGCAAGGCAACCGGATAAATCAATTGCCTGTTAGGCTAGCAGTTTACCAAGTTTCAAGCGACATTAGCAAAGACAAGCAGAGCCTTGCCGGTTTTTTTGGGCACGGCCATGTTCGTGAAAGAGACCAGCGAAGGCCCGGTTTGGGTGCAAAACCATAAAGGACAGGACATGGGAGCAGACACCACCGTGGATATCAGCGAGATCACGGCAGATCGTATTCGCCAGCGGACAGAACAACTGCGGGCACATATTGCCCACACTCCGGCGATTGAACTTTCATCTCGCTTGATCGGTCATGTGATGGGCGGCGGCCATGTCGCGCTCAAGCTTGAGTGTTTTCAACACACCGGAACCTTCAAGGCGCGGGGTGCGCTTTCCAATGCTCTGGCAATCCCAGAATCAGACAAAGTGGCGGGGATCACAGCGGCCAGTGCGGGCAACCATGCCATTGCCGCGGCATGGGCGGCACGCGTGACGGGCCTATCTGCGAAAGTGGTGATGCAAGACAACGCAAACCCCTTCCGGATCGCCCGGGCCGAGGCCGAAGGCGCCGAAGTGATACTGCGTGCGCCCGGAGCGCCCACATTCGCAGAAGCAGAACGCCTTTCTGCAGAAGAGGGCCGGACCTTTATTCACCCGTTCGAAGGGGTGAATACCGCGCTTGGCACGGCCGGGGTCGGCTATGAACTCATCACGGACATGCCCGATCTGGACGCAGTCGTCGTATCTGTGGGCGGTGGTGGTTTGATCAGCGGCATCGCGGCGGCGGTCAAGTTGCACAAGCCCGATTGCATGGTTTTTGGCGTGGAGCCGTCCGGCGCCGACAGCATGTCGCGGTCCTTGGCAGCGGGCCGGCCTGTGACCTTGGACAAGGTTGATACCATCGCGGACAGCCTTGGCCCGCCCATGGCATTGCCCCTGGGCCACGCCCTCTGTGCGGCCTATGTGGATGATATGGTGCGCGTCACCGATGATCAGATCTGCGCGGGTATGGTCGCACTGCAACAAGAGGCGAAACTGGCCGTGGAGCCCGCAGCCGGGGCCGCGATGGCAGGGCTGCTTGGGCCATTGCGCAAAAGATTGCAGGCAAAGCGGGTCGGTGTGGTGGTGTGCGGTGCCAATATTGATGCAGCGACCTATCAGGCACAGTTGTTGCGCGGAATGGACCACTACGGCGCATTGATGGAAATCTGAGAGCGTCGGCAGTTGCCTCTTGACCTTCTAGTGACTGGAACCCTTATGTCTGGGCTGTCAGTCAAGGAGCAGGGCCATGTCGCAGGCGCCAAAAATCTCGATCTCGGTGATGAATATGTCCTGCGGGGGCTGTGTCGGCCGCGCGGCGCGCGCGCTTGAATCCGTAGAAGGGATTGATGCGGTCACCGTCAATCTGGCAGACGAAACTGCCCATTTCTCGGCCCGTGATGACCGGGCCAAAGCAGACGCGATCGCGGCTTTGGGTGCCGCCGGATATCCGGCTGCTGACCAGACCGTGACCTTGGCGATCACTGGCATGTCCTGTGCCTCTTGCGTTGGACGGTTGGACCGCGCGTTGAAAGCTGTTCCGGGTGTGGTTGAGGCGCAGGTCAATCTGGCCGACGAAACAGCATTGGTGCGCTATGTCCCTGGCATTGTCAGCACAGCCGAACTGATCACTGCGTCCCAAAAGGCAGGCTATCCCGGAACAATCCTTGAACAGGGCCAGATGCCAGACCGCGCCGCAACCAAGGCCGAAGAGGCGCAGACCCATAAACGTGCAATGATCCTTGCGATGTGCCTCGCGCTTCCGGTTTTCATTCTGGAAATGGGCGGGCATATGGTGCCAGCTTTGCACCACCTCATCGGGCGCACCATCGGGCACCAGACCAGCTGGATCATTCAGTTTATCCTCACGTCGCTGGTTCTGGTTGGTCCGGGGCGGGCGTTCTTTGTGAAGGGCGGGCGGGCCTTGTTGCGCCGGGCGCCCAACATGGACAGCCTCGTCGCGCTGGGCGCTGGCGCGGCTTGGAGCTATTCGACCGTGGCGCTGTTTCTGCCCGCTTTGCTGCCGCAGGACAGCCGAGTTGTATATTTCGAAGCGGCGGCGGTGATTGTGGCGCTGATCCTTCTTGGCCGCTGGTTTGAGGCGCGCGCCAAGGGCCAGACCGGCAGTGCGATCCAAAAACTGGTTGGCTTGCAACCGCGCACCGCCATGGTCAAATCTGGTGCGGACTGGGTTGAAACAGCCATCGAGGATCTGCGCCCCGGTGACATTTTCCGCACCCGCCCCGGAGAGCGGATCGCCATCGACGCAAAAGTGAAATCCGGCACTGGCAGTGTGGATGAAAGCATGATCACCGGTGAACCGATGCCAGTGGTCAAATCGCCCGGTGATCCGCTGACAGGTGGCACCATCAATGGCAACGGTAGCCTGACGTGCGAGGTGACGCGTACCGGACAAGACACAACCCTGTCGCAGATCATCCGGATGGTGCAGCAGGCCCAGAATGCCCGCCTGCCGATCCAGGCGCTTGTGGATCGGGTGACGCTGTGGTTTGTCCCTGCTGTTCTTCTGATTGCTTTGCTGACGGTGTTGGTCTGGCTCGTCTTTGGGCCCGCACCGGTGGTGTCACATGCCCTGGTTGCAGGGGTTTCGGTGTTGATTATTGCCTGCCCCTGCGCGATGGGGCTCGCCACACCCACCTCGATCATGGTCGGCACAGGGCGGGCGGCACAGCTTGGCGTGTTGTTTCGGCAAGGGGATGCCTTGCAATCGCTCAGTGGGGTGGACGTGGTTGCCTTCGACAAGACCGGTACACTGACCGAAGGGCGGCCCAGCCTGACCGCCTTGGACATCGCAGCGGGGTTTGATCGCGCTGCCGTGTTGTCCCAAATCGCGGCGGTGGAGGCTTTGTCAGAACATCCGGTCGCCCGTGCGGTTGTATCAGCGGCGCAAGCCGAAGGCGTGCCGGTCCTCGTGGCCGAAGACTTCGCCGCATTGTCCGGTCAGGGTGTCACGGCGCGGGTTGCTGGTGATCTGATCCGTATCGGCAACGCGGCGATGATGGCCGATGCCGGGATAGATATATCCGAACTCCAAGGCGAGGCGGCAGCCTTGGCCGAGGATGGTAAGACGGTCTTTTTCGCCGCGCAAGAGAGCCGCGCGATGGCGCTGATTGCGGTGTCCGATCCGATCAAGGCCGAAAGCCGTGATGCGATTGCGGCCCTCAAGGCTCGCGGGATCGAGGTTGCCATGATCACTGGGGATGGCGAGCAGACAGGACAAGCCGTCGCGCGGGCGCTGGGCATCGACAAGGTGATCGCCGAGGTACTGCCAGAGGGTAAAATCACTGCGCTGGACGGTCTTGGCGGCCCGGACCGGCGGGTGGCTTTTGTCGGTGATGGGATCAATGATGCGCCGGTCCTGGCCCATGCGGATGTGGGAATCGCCATCGGAACCGGCACCGATGTGGCCATTGAAACGGCGGATGTTGTGTTGATGTCCGGCACGCTTGACGGAGTGGTTGCCGCATTTGACATCTCACGTCTGACCCTGCGCAATATCCGGCAAAATCTGGTTTGGGCTTTTGGCTATAACATCTTGTTGATTCCGGTTGCCGCGGGTCTGCTATACCCTGCGTTCGGAATGCTTTTGTCGCCGGCGATGGCGGCCGGGGCGATGGCGTTTTCATCGGTCTTTGTGCTGACAAATGCACTGCGGCTCAGACGTGCAGGAGGGGTCACATGAACATCAAAGAGGTTGGGGCAGCCACGGGTCTGCCTGTAAAAACCATCCGCTATTACGAAGATATCGGATTGGTCAGCCCCAAACGGCAAAGCAACGGATACCGTGTGTTCAGTGACACGGACCAGCACAAGCTTGCGTTTCTGGCCCGCGCCAGATCGCTGGGTTTTCCGGTGGAAAGCTGTCGCAGTCTGCTTGCCCTCTACGACGACAAGGGCCGCGCCAGCGCAGATGTGAAACAGATCGCCAAAGAACACCTCAAAGAGATCGATCGCAAACTGGCCGAGCTGTCAGCGATGCGTGACACCCTTGGGCATCTGGTAGAAGCCTGCGCGGGGGATCATCGCCCCGATTGCCCCATTCTACAGGACCTGGCCGCCCCAACCTGAGCCGCCCGGCATTGAGGTTTTATGTGACCTGCGTTTAGGTGGCGCGGCCTGCATCTCGCAGGGTTTGCGAAAGGAACAGCCGATGTATGTGATCAACCCGCCGAAACAGGCCAGCCTCGCGGTGCAAAGCACCGATGACCGGTTTCCGGTGCGGCGGATTTTCTGTGTGGGCCGGAATTATGAGGCACATGCCCGCGAGATGGGCAAAGACCCAACGCGGGAAGCGCCGTTCTTTTTCACGAAACCAGCCGATGCCGCAGTCGACACACCCTTCACCCTGCCATACCCAAAATTGACCGAGGATTTGCATCACGAGATCGAGCTGGTGATTGCGCTGGGCAAAGGCGGATCTGACATTGCCGAGGCGGATGTGATGACTCATGTTTGGGGCGCAGCCGTTGGCCTTGATATGACCCGCCGCGACCTACAGGGCGAAGCGAAAAAGATGGGCCGCCCGTGGGATTGGGGCAAAGCCTTTGACAACTCCGCGCCGATTTCTGCGATCAAGCCTATCGCGGATGTCCCAAGTGTTGAAACCGGGCGCATATGGCTGTCCGTGAACGGTGAGATCCGGCAGGATGCGGATTTGTCCGATCTGATCTGGTCGGTGCGCGAAACCGTTGCGATCCTGTCGCGGGCGATGACACTGGCCCCCGGTGATCTGATCATGACAGGCACCCCGGCGGGCGTTGGCCCGGTTGCCCCCGGCGATGTGATCACCGGCGGTGTGGATGGCATCGGAACCCTAGAAGTCAAGATCGGAGATCGCGCATGACGGATCTGGCATTGCACAATTACTTCCGGTCCTCGACCTCTGTGCGGGTGCGGGCGGCGCTGAATCTCAAGGGGCTGAGCTATGATTATATTCCGCTGTCCCTGCTCAAGGGAGAACAAGCCAGTCCCGAACATCTGGCGCTAAATCCGTCAGGTTTGGTGCCCACATTGGTCACACCGGAGGGGGCATTGCCGCAATCCTTGGCAATTTTGGAATGGCTGGAGGAGGTATATCCAGAACCGCCGTTGCTGCCATCTGATCCTTGGGCGCGGGCGCGGGTGCGCAGCCTAGCGCAGATCGTCGCATTGGACATTCATCCAGTGAACAATCTGCGTATTCTCAAACATCTCGAAGCCGAATTTGGCGTGGATGCAACGGGCAAGGCGGCGTGGTTTCGCAAATGGGCGAGCGCGGGCATGCAGGCGCTTGAAACACGGCTGGCGGCAGAACCGGAGACCGGCACGTTCTGCCATGGTGACACGGTTGGTCTGGCCGATCTGTGCCTCTACGCTCAAGTCCTTAACAACGCGCGGTTTGAGGTCGATATGAAGCCCTACCCGACGATCAGGCGCATCCATGAGGCCTGCATGGAGGTGCCAGCCTTGGCGCAAGCTGCGCCTGCCAATCAGCCTGACGCGGTGTAAGCCTGCGCATGGGCAATGACCCGCTCTGCCACGGCTTCCGGCGCGTCCCAATGGATGGAATGGCCTGCATCGGGCAGGGTGATCTGTGAAACCCCCTCGATGGCGGCGAAGGCTTGGCGCCCTTCCGCCTCGGGGATCATCAGATCCTCGGCGGCAAAAATCACCTGTGTTGGTGTTTTGATGTCCCCTGCGCGGGTACGCGGGCGGAAGTTGCGTAAGGCTTCGATCTGATGCGCCATGGCATCGACGGTCTGGGCATGGGGATAGGCCAGCGCCGCCTCGACCGCCATTTTGGCATTTTGCGGATTCTCGAAAAATGCAGGCCGGAACGCCCAAGGGTAAAGGGCATTGAGCCAAAGGGTTTCGCCCCCCTCGGCGCGGCGAATGGCCAGCAAGGTATCAAAGACATGCATCGTGCGCGGGATCCGAACGGGCGCAGAGGCCAGTATGGTCAGCGAGGCCATTGCATCGCCCACGAGGCCGGACAATTCCATCGCCATCAGTCCGCCCATCGAATGCCCGGTGACGTGATAACGCTCATGACCCAAATGCCGCATCAGCGCGGCGGCATCTTCGGCCATTTGTCCTACGCTCACCGGGGCATCCCAAGGGGTGGTCTGGCCAGTGGTGCGGTTGTCGGGGCGAATGACCGTAAAATGCGGTGTCAAGAGCCGGAGCAGAGCGCCCCAGCTGGCATTGTCGCCCATCATCCCGGCCAGCAGCAAGATCGGAGGACCGCTGCCATCGATTTCATAGTGCAGGGTGATATCATCGAGGGCCAGATCAGGCATTGAGTGTACTCCAACAGGGCAAAAGATCGCCATCGGCGGGCGTCGCTTTATAGGCGGCGCGGGCAATGGCACGGGCCAGGCATTGCGCAGCGGCATGGCCAATCAACGTGGTGTCAGGCACCGCAGGGCCGGTGCCAGTGCTCAGGGCAAAGACCAGATCGCCGTCATGGGGTGTATGGGCCGGAACGGTCGCGCGGGCAATTCCATCGTGGGCAGCGACGGCGACCCGCTGGCATTGTGCCTTGGTCAGGGGGGCATCGGTTGCAATGATGGCGATGGTGGTGTTCTCACGTGGTGACACGGCCTGCATCTTGCGGCTGTCCAATTGCAGACCCAGACCAGTTGCAGGATCAACGCCCTGTGCGCCAAACTCGTCCCCGATTTCAAATGGGGCCGCGAAAAAGTGTTTGTCGCCGGGTGTGGTCACCGCGCCAACAGGGTTGGCCGCAACGAGCGCCCCGACTGTGCTGCCATCTGGCAAAACCAACGAAGCCGAGCCAAGCCCGCCTTTGACCATCGCCGTCAATGCGCCCGTGCCTGCGCCAAAACTGCCCAGCATAAAATCAGCCGAGGCATCTTCAAACGCCGCGCGGCCAAGGGCGCGGTAGGGGTTCTCGGTCCAGTCTTTTTCACCGCCATTGAGCAGATCAAACAAGATCGCCCCCGGCACAAGCGGGATCACCGCGCCGCGCACCTGAAACCCGCGCCCCTGTGCCCTCAACCCGTCAACCACACCGGAACAGGCATCAAGCCCGTAGGCCGACCCGCCCGAAAGCACCAGCGCCTCAACCTCTGTCACGGATTTGTCTGGGGCCAGCAGATCCGTTTCCCGTGATCCGGGTGCGCCGCCCATCACATGCACAGAGGCCACAAAAGGTTCGGTGGCCGTGACAACCGTTGTCCCGGATTTCAGGACATCGTCCTGCGCGTTGCCAACCAAGAGACCGGCAACATCGGTGATCAGGTTCTTGGGACCGGGTTTCATGGAAATGTCCTTTGGTTTTGGAGGAAAGGGCGCAAGGTCATCGCCCGACCCGAAATGCATAGCTGCCGCATTGGTTTGCGGTGCGTGGCGGGCCTTCTGTGATCTCGAAAACCGCGTCACAGCTTTCGAGGCATTGCCGCCAGAAAGCCATGCCATTGGGTGCATTCTCAGCGACACCCAAGACCCAATCACCGCCCAGAGCTTGAAAGATCAGTGTTGCGGCCTCTGTCCCGATCCCGCGATTGCGAAAGGCGGGTTGAATGGTGAACTCCGTCAATTCATGGCAACCATCCTTATGGTTCCACACAAGGGCGAAACCGACTGGCGCGCCATTGAGTTCGATCACGTAAGGATGTCGGCCTGGCTCGATCCAGTAACGGTCCAGCGCGTTTGGAAAATAGACCGGCCCTTCTGGCAAAAGCTCTCGGAAATAGGCTTCTGACATGGCGTCGATGACACCTCGGTTCTGTTCTGGCACCGGTGCGATGCTGATACGGTCGGTCATGCGCGGGCCTGCTCGATCTCGGGCAAGACAGGCGCGGCAGCAATCAGCGATTGCGTATAGGGATGCGCCGGACGTTCAAACACCTCTTCGGTCTGGCCCTGTTCGACAATCTCGCCCGATTTCATCACCAACACCCGGTCCGTAACGGTGCGAACCACCGACAGATCGTGAGAAATGAACAAATAGGTCAGATCATAAGCGCCGCAGAGATCGGCCAGCAGGTCCAGGATTTGCGCCCGTACAGAAACGTCCAAGGCGCTGACCGCCTCGTCAAACAAGATCAACTCGGGCCGGATGATCAGGGCGCGGGCGATGGCGATGCGCTGGCGCTGACCGCCGGAAAACTCATGGATGTATTTGCTGGCGTCTTCGGGGGTCAGGCCGACCGCGGTCAGGGCTTCGTCAATCGCACGGGTGCGCGCCGCGCCCTGCGGTGGATCAGGCAGCAAATGAAATGGTTCGGTGATCAAACGGTCAACCCGGTGCCGTGGATTGAAACTGCCGAATGGATCTTGAAACACCACCTGCATCTGGCGGCGCACGTCCAGATTGGGCCGCGTGCCACTGAAAACGGGTGCACCGTTCAAGGTGATGCTGCCACCCTGTACCTGCTCGAGCCCCAGCAGGGCGCGGGTCAACGTAGACTTGCCGCAGCCCGATTCCCCAACAAGGCCCAGTCTTTCACCGCGTTGAATGGTGAAAGACACATCGTTCACCGCCCGAAAATATCCCGGATGCCCGAACAGGCGGGTGCGCGGAAGACGGTAGTCGCGGATCACATTGCGCACCTCAAGCAATGGTTTTGGCGGTGGCGGTTCGGGCAGTGAAACGCGATGGCTGGACGCTTCAAACAACATCTTTGTGTAGGGATGGCGCATGTTTTGCAAAAGCGCCTGAGTCTCGCCCTGTTCCACCACTTCGCCGTGACGCATGACGATGATCCGGTCGGCCATATCCGCCACCACGGCCAGATCATGGGTGATCATCAGCAGGCCCATGCCGTCTTCTTGGGCCAGTTTTTTCAGCAGCGCCAATATCTGCGCCTGCGTGGTCACATCCAATGCCGTCGTCGGCTCGTCCGCGATCAGCAAACGCGGGCGCAGGGCGATGGCCATGGCGATCACAACCCGCTGACGCTGACCCCCGCTCAGCTCATGAGGATAGCGCGACATGGGAAAACGGTCCTGGGGCAGACCGACACGGGACAGGGTTTCGGCGGCGCGGGATTCTGCCTCTTGCCGGGGTACTTCGCTGTGGTGCACGCGAATGGTCTCGGCCACCTGTGCGCCTATGGTCTGCACGGGGTTGAGTGCGGTCATCGGTTCCTGAAACACCATGCCAATGTCATTGCCGCGAATGCCGCACAGTTCCGCTTCAGTCAGCTCTGTCAAATCCTGATCGCCCAGCATGATGTGACCGCTGAGCTCGGTGCCCTTGGGCAGCAATTGCATAGTGGCCAGCGCGGTCAGGGATTTGCCTGATCCGCTCTCTCCCGTGACGGCAACAATTTCGCCGGGTGCAACCGACAGGGTCACGTCACGCAGGATTTTGAGCGCGTGAATGGACAGGGACAGATTGGTGATCTCAAGCAGGTTCATACCCGAGCCACCCGCAATCTGGGATCCAGATAGTCGCGCAACCCGTCGCCCATCAGGTTCAGCCCCAGCACTGTCAGGATGATCGCGAACCCCGGCACCAGCGCCATATGGGGTGCAATACTGACCAAGGTCTGCGCATCGGCCAGCATCCGCCCCCATGACGGTGTTGGAGGCTGTGCACCTAGGCCGACATAGCTCAGCCCCGCCTCGGCCAGAATGCCCAGCGAAAACTGGATCGTGCCCTGCACAATCAGAAGGTTGGTCACATTGGGCAAGATATGTTCAACAGAGATCCGTGCCGCGGATTTTCCTGCAACCCGTGCCGCAAGAATAAATTCCCGCTGCCACAGCGACAGCGCTGCGCCGCGGGTGATCCGGGCAAATACGGGGATGTTAAAAATGCCAATGGCAATGATGGCATTGATCGCGCCTGCACCAAAGATCGCGGTGATCAGAATGGCAATCACAAGACTGGGAAAGGCAAACACCAGATCATTGCCGCGCATGATCAATTCATCCAGCCATGTGCCTTGCCGTGCTGCCGCCCAAAGGCCCAGCGGCACGCCAAGGCCCATCCCGATACCAACAGCCACCAGCGCCACCGCAATCGAGGTGCGTGCGCCAACCATGATCATGCTTAGAATATCGCGGCCAAAATGGTCAGTTCCCAGCAGGTGTAGTGCATTGGGCGTCTTCAGCTTGTTGGCGATGTCCAAGGCGGCGTGGTCATAAGGGGTCCAGACAAAACTGATCAATGCGGCACAAACAAACACCGCAGACAACGCACCACCGATGATCAGATTGCGGATCATGTGCGCGACCTCAGCCGGGGATCAACAGCGGCGTAGGCCAGATCAACTAGGAAATTGACGGTGATGACAGAGAAGACCAAGAGCATCACCACCGATTCAACCACGATCAGATCGCGGGCGGAAATAGACTGAAACACCAGCCGCCCTAGACCGGGCAGATAGAACACCTGTTCAATGATGATCGATCCGGCCAGCAAGAAGGAAAACTGTAACCCGATGATGGTCAGCACCGGAATCAACGCATTGCGCAGCCCGTGCCGCCACAGGGCTTGCCGCGCTGTCAGGCCCTTGGCCCGTGCAGTGCGCATGAAATCTTCGCCCAGCACATCCAGCAGCGATGACCGCATGACACGGGCAAGAATGGCGGCCTGCGGCAGGGCGAGGGCGATCGCGGGCAAGGTCAGGGCATGCAGACCGGCCCAAAGCCCTTTGTCCCACCCAACGAAACCACCCGCCGCAAACCAACGCAGGTTGATCGCAAAGATCAGCACCAGCATCATGGCAAACCAGAAGTTTGGCACCGCCACGCCCAGCTGGGTTGCCCCCATCACACCGATATCGCCCGCCTGGCCCCGGCGGGAAGCCGCGTAAATTCCGGCAGGAAAGGCCAAAACGGTACTGAGAACCAAAGCGTAAAGGGCCAGCGGCAAGGACACCCACAACCGGTCAGAGATCATATCCATCACAGGGGTGCGGTAGGTATAGGAGGTGCCGAAATCACCGCTGAGCATGCCGCCCACCCAAGTCAGGTAGCGCTGCACCTTGGGCACATCGAGGCCCAGTTCAGCGCGCAAAGCAGCCAGCGTTTCAGGTTGTGCGTTCATCCCCAGCATAAAGGAGGCCGGATCACCCGGCGCGATCTCAATCACGGCAAAGATCACAATCGACGCCACAGCAAGGCTGATAAACAGCGAAATCAGGCGTTTGATCGTATAACGTAGCATTACGGGAAGGTTAGGCGCAGGAGCGGGGCGGGTCCAGAGGGCTTTGGCGGCGATGCCCTGACGAAATCGCAGTGAATTGACGCCTTGATATAGCGGTTGGTCAGGCCTCCCAAGCAGATGCCGTTTTCGTGATGACTGATATATGCCATATTTTACAACGGCTTGAGGGTATTAGGATAAAAGGCTTCATCTTCTTTAGGAACCAAATGTCAGCCGGCTGGTTGGTTTGGTGACGTTAATGAGTTTTGGAGAGTAACAATGAACACGACTGTAAAAACCCTTGCCATCGCCGCCCTCATGGGCACCGTGTCCGCACCTGCATTCGCAGACGGCCATATGAGCACATCCATGACATGTGCCGAATGGAAAGAGCTCGGTGATGAGGACCGCATGAAAGTTGCCCAAATGGCACTGGCCGAGATCGCAACAGGCGACGACGGTGAAAGCATGGAAGACAGCGCCACTGCAACTGACGATGGCGACGGTGTGACAGCTGCAGAAGCGACAGACAGCGATAACGGCAATGCCACAGGCGCAGAAGCGACAGCGAACGAATCGTCTTTGACAGCGGATGAAAACACCATCAGCGACGACGACATGGCGCTGTTCGAACGGACCTGCGACACCAACCTTGACGCTATGGTGTCCGAAGCGGCCATCGGCTCTGCCGGCACACGCTAAATCAACGGACAGTTGAACAAATTGGGGCATCCTTCGGGGTGCCCCTTTTTTTGTGTTGATGGCAAAAGCTACCGCTTGGGATAAGTATGGCGCATGAACAGCCCGCTTTTCATCGGACATGAGATTTATCGTGGCTCCAGCTATGGCCGATGGCACCCTTTGCGGGTGCCGCGTGTGTCTACGGTGATGGATCTGTCGCGGGCCTTGGGGTGGTTGCCTAAGGGCCAATTTATCACATCGCCCCGCGCCAAGCCTGAGGCATTGGTGAACTGGCACACAGCCGATTACATCGATGCGTTGCAGCGGGTCGAAGCGGACCAGATCGCAACCGCAGATGATCTCTCCCGCCATGACATCGGAAGTGTTACCAATCCGGTCTTCCCCGAGATTTTCCGGCGCCCGGCCACCGCTGCGGGTGGGTCCATCCTTGCAGGTGAGCTGCTGCGCGACGGCGGTGTTGTCTATAACCCTGCCGGCGGCACCCATCACGGTATGCCGGACCGCGCCAACGGGTTCTGCTATCTCAATGATCCCGTGCTTGCGATGCTCAGCCTGCGCCGCTTTGGCATACGGCGAATTGCCTTTGTGGATATCGATGCGCACCACCCCGATGGCGTGGAAGCAGGCTTTGGCGGCGATCCCGATTGCCTGCTGATCTCGGTGCATGAGGCACGGCTATGGCCGCGCAGTGGACCGGTCGAAAACGATGGGGGCGGAAATGCGCTCAACATTGCGGTGCCGCGCGGGTTTGACGACAGTGAAATGGCCTTTGTTCGCGATGCGCTGATCCTCCCCCGCGTGGAGGCTTTTGAGCCGGATGCGATCGTGCTGCTTTGCGGGGCGGATGCGGTCGAAGAAGATCCTTTGTCCCATTTGCACCTCAGCAACAACGCGCATTGGGATATCCTGCGCCGGCTCATGGGTATGGCGCCAAGGCTGCTTGTGCTGGGCGGGGGTGGCTATAATCCGTGGTCCGTTGGTCGTCTCTGGACCGGGATCTGGGGGATTTTGAACGGGCAGGATTTGCCTGCAACATTGCCGACGGAGGCCGAGGTTATTCTGCGGGCTTTGCGGTTTGACGGCAATCGCCGCGGCAAGAACCCGCCAGAGCATTGGTTCACGACATTGCAAGATAAACCGCGCCTCGGGGATGTGCGGGATGAGGTCAAAGAGGTTGTGCGGCAGTTGTTGTTGCGACCTGTACTTTGACCTGAAGGGGGTTAGCCAGCGATCTTGCGCATCAGTGCCTCAATCGGGCCGCGTTTGAAGACCAGCGACCAAATATTGGCATAGATCGTCGCGCCAAGACAGAACAACAGCGCTGCGCCAACCGCTTGCGCGATGGTCTGACCACCGAGCATATTCAAGGCCTCAAGCGTGCCCATTCCCACCAGGATATGCGCTATATAGAGAGTCAGTGTTTGCCGCCCAGCAGGCACGATCAACGGAAGAATGCGCCATCGGCCCAGCGGCCCTGCCACCATAAGACACAGCCCAATCACCAAAGAGGCAGCCCCGAACCCCGCCAAGCTATAAAGCGGCATCGGCGGGACCGGGTCGGTCGTGACCAGCAGGGCAAACTCCGCATCGAGCGGCACCAGCATATTTGCCAGTACGAAGCTGGCCCCTTCGGCAAAGGCCAGCGCGCCAGCGCCGAGGCCCACCAAGGCCAACTGAGCCCGGCGTTCTGACAAGGCAAGGCGGCTGAGTACGATGCCAAACAGCAAGAATCCAAGCCAAGGAATGACGGGGTGCCAGCCATTGAAAAACAGGTTCCGGACAAAGCCCGCAGGCGTCCAGAAATCGGCGTAGGCGAAGGTCTCCCAATTCCAGCCGGTGTCATATTCGAACAAGAAAACCATGGCGACAAAGGCCAGGTTGAGCGCCAGAATGGCCAAGACCAACGTGCGGGAGGACAGGGGCAAAAGCAGCACCCCAAACAGAAAGTAGAAGGCGTAATAATGCAGAATGTCGGCCTCGAAGATCAGCATGTTCATGAGGCCAATCGCCAATAAAAAAACCGCCCGGCGCAGGGATACAGACACCGTGTGATCCAAGGCTTTGCGCCCCGCCAGCCCAAGGCCGATCCCCGCCAGCACGACAAAGGTCGCTGCGGCGCGCCCTTCCAAGGCACCGCTCAGCAGGCTGAGCCAGCCGCCATCATTTTCCGCACCCATTGCGATCTTGAAGTTCACAATGACCATCCCGACAAAGGCGAGGTATCTGGCAAGATCCAAACCGGCCAGACGGCTTTGCAGGGCAGGGGGTGCGGCATTTGTCATTTGCATGATGTCTGATCTGATCTTTCAAAGGACAAGAGGTGAAATAGCGCTGATGCGGGGCTGTGGCAGAAACGCCGCGTCGCTGTGCGGTTGTCTTGCATTGACGGCGAGGCAATGTCGCAATATGCCCGCAAAAGTAGAAAGAAGTTCAAGAGTAACCTAATGAAAAATATCGTAATGGGCGCCGCTTTGGCGTTTGCCCTGGCGGCTTGTGGTGGGTCAAATGCACCAACGGCAAGCGCACCGGGCCTGAACCCCAAATCGAAAATCTCAATCCTGTTTCAGGATTTTCCTGCGGGAACCGTATGTTCTGTGACCTTGCCGTCGGGCAGATTGCAGACACCAGCCATGCCCGGAAAAATCGACTATCCTGCGGCAAACGCCAAATCACCGGTGCGCTGCCAATCGCCAGATGGCGCGGTTTATGCGGTAGATGTACCAAGTGTCCTGCCACCAGAAGAATTCCGCATCGCGGGGATCACCGCCTATGGCACCGGCCTGATCGTTTCGACGGTTTCAGGGGCTGACCTGTATCAGTTCAAAAATGAAAATGGCGTCACCCGTCGCAAGTGACCAAAAAAGAAAGGCCCCGACAATCGCGGGGCCTTTTGGGATTCTAAGGGTCAAGGATTACTCGGACCAGCTGACCGCCGTAAGGTCATTGGCCTGCGTTGGTGCATTGGCCCAAAGACCCTGAATGCCAGCTTTGGCCACTGACAGCGCCGCCAGTTGGAACAGGTAACCGTTCACGTAATCATTCGAGATGATGGTCTGCGCCTCGCCCAGCATCGCGGTGCGCATGTCTGGGTCGGTCGTGCTGTTCAGTTTGGTCATCAGCTCTTGGAAGGCCGGGTTGTCGTACTGGAAGTAATAGTCCGGGTTGGCATAGATCCCGATATCCATTGGTTCCGTATGGCTGACGATGGTCAGGCCAAAGTTCTTGCCTTTGAACACGGTTTCCAGCCATTGCGCCCATTCGACATTGCTGATCTCGGCCTTGATCCCAACAGCGGCAAGCTGTGCTGCGATGATCTCACCGCCGCGGCGGGCGTAGGATGGGGGTGGCAGGTGCAACGTGGTTTCAAACCCGTCTGGAAATCCAGCTTCGGCCAGCAGCGCCTTGGCGCGCTCGGGGTCATAATTGCTCATCCCGGTATGGTCGACATAGGCGGGGTTGTGCGGCGCAAAATGCGTGCCGATTGGGGTGCCATAGCCAAACATCGCCCCGTCGATGATCGCCTGACGGTCAATTGCATGGGCCACGGCGGCCCGCACCTTGACGTTGTCAAAGGGCGGCATCTTGTTGTTGGTCGACAGGATTGTTTCACCTTCGGTAGATCCGATCAGAACCTGAAATCGTGGGTCTGCCTCGAACTGTGGCAGATTCTCGGGCGCTGGGAAGCCGCTGAAAACGTCCACATCTTCGGCCATCATCGCAGCAAACGCCGCCGTTGGGTCAGAGATGAATTTGAAAGTGGCCTTGGACAGCACAGCGGGGGTACCCCAATAATCCGGGTTGCGGCTGATCTCGATCTTGTCGCCCTGCGACCAGCTGTCGAATTTGAAGGCGCCCGTGCCGATGGGCTGTTGCTTGATATTCTCAATGCTTTCGGGCGCGACGATCACGGCGTCACCCCAAGCGAGGTTAAACAACATGTTGCCATTGGGTTCGGACAGTTTGACCTCGACCGTTGTAGGGTCGATGACTGTCACGCTTGAGATGGCAGAATAGAGCGCCTTTTGCGCATTGGCACTGTCTTCGGCGTTGATGCGGTCGAGGCTGAATTTCACGTCTTCGGCATCCATGGTGGTGCCGTCATGGAAGGTCACACCCGAGCGCAGCTTGAATGTATAGGTCAGCCCATCATCAGAGATTTCCCAGGATTCAGCTAAACCCGGAACGACAGAGCCATCACCCATAAACCGGGTCAGCCCCTCGAACACATTGGAATAAAGCACAGAATCGATGGCCCCAGCGGCAGCAGAGGTCGGATCAAGGTGTGGCGGTTCAAGCTGCATGGCCAATGTGATGTCATCTTTGGCCATGGCTGTGCCTGCCATCAGGGCGGCAGTACTTGCGCCCAGCAGAATGGTGCGAAGGTGGAACATGGTGGTCTCCCGGTTGGTTATACCTGACGTTAACAAAAGAATCGTGCTCAAGGCCAGCATTCCTTGGTTTGATTGCCTTTGGTCAGGGGGAGAGGTATGCACCGGCCTTTTGATGGGGCGGGAGCCTGATATGTCATCTACATTGGGCATTGATTTTGGCACATCCAATTCGGCGGCGGGCTATGTCCGGGGTGGTGCTTCGGTGCTGATTGACCTTGAGGAGGGTGCGCAAACCCTGCCGACAGCAGTGTTTTTTGACTTTGAATCCAAGAAGATGCTGGTGGGGGAGCGGGCCGCGAAGGCGCTTTTGTCGGGCGAGGAGGGCCGGTATATGCGCGGACTCAAAAGCCTGCTTGGCACCCGTCTTATGCGTGAAAGCCGGATGCTCCTGGGGGAACGACTGGATTTCATTGACATTGTCGGGCGGTTTCTGGCTGAGGTAAAACGCCGCGCCGAGGCGGCGACGGGTGAATCCTTTGATCGGGCGCTGTCAGGGCGGCCCGTTCAGTTTCACACCGCAGATAAGGCCCGCAATGATCAGGCTTTGCTGGATCTGACCGAAGCCTATACCCGTGCGGGGTTTTCCGATGTGCGTTTCCTGAATGAGCCTGAGGCGGCGGCGATAGCCAATCGGGCGGCGCTAGAGGATGGTGATCTGGGTCTGGTGGTCGATATTGGCGGCGGCACATCGGATTTTACGCTGTTCCGGCAGAAGCAGGGCGGCGACATTGATATTCTGGCAAGCCATGGTGTGCGTATCGGCGGCACCGATTTTGACCGACGTTTGAGCATTGCCAAAGTGATGCCGCAACTGGGCATGGGCAGCGACATTCGTCATGCCTTTGGCAATGACACCCATGTCGCACCGAATGCGATCTTTAATGATCTGGCAACATGGCAGAAGATCCCGTTTCTTTATGGCCCTGACACCCGCCGCGCCGCGCGGGAATTGGCCAGGTTTGCGGTGCATCCCAAACGTCTGGCGCGGCTTGAAAAGGTGCTTGAGGATGAATTGGGTCATGATCTGGCCTTTGCGGTTGAGGCGGGCAAGATCATGGCCAATGACCCCACGCAGACAGATCCGGTGATCCATGTGGGCATGTTAAAATCAGGCGCGACCCTGCCTTTGCCAGCCGCCTTCATGCACAGGAAACTTGCACCTCTTGCAGATCAAATTGGCGAGGCGGCGCAAACCACGCTTGCGATGGCGGATGTGCCCGCGACGGCGGTGAACAAGTTGATCTTTGTGGGCGGGTCAGGGCTGATGCAGGTGGTCGAAGACGCCCTGCGCAAAAGCTTCCCCGCTGCGCAAATGCATCGCGGCGCGGCAATGACGGCCATTGTCAGCGGTCTGGCGATCCGATCTGCAACGGCCTTTGACGATCAACCCTGAGGCAGCAAGAGCGTTTCCAGCGCCGCGCCCATGACCTTGGCGCTGTCGATCATATCATCGATGCCAATCCACTCATCAGGTTTATGTGCCAATTCCAGAACCCCCGGCCCATAGGCAATGCAGTTTTTCAGCTTGCCGATCCGATCGATGTGTTTTTGATCATAGGTGCCGGGTGAGGCAACATATTCAGCCGGTTTGCCCATCACATCCTCAATCGCCTTTGCCACGGTCCGCACCACGGGCGCGTCCTTGTCGGTCATGGAGGGCAAGACGGAATTCAGCTCGGTCAGCTCATAGTCGAAATCGGCGCGGGTCTCGCGCAACCCTTCGAGAAGGTCGGTCACTTCGCCGCGCACCTGTTCCAAGGGTTCTTCGACCAAAAATCGGCGGTCGATGACGATACGGCAGCTGTCTGGCACACAATGGGCGGGCAGTCCTGTGAAGTCATCATCCTGTTCCCTCTGGCCGCCATGGATGGAATTGATATTCATGGTTGATTGCCGCGCCCCCTCGGGCACGACTGGCATTTCTGTCCAACGGGCCGCCATCGCCGGGAACAATTTGTCTTCAAATTCGGTCAGGACTGCCCCCATGTGCCGCACGGCGCAATCGCCCAGAAACGGCATGGAGCCATGGGCAATCTCGCCCTTTGTCTCGATCTCCGCCCACCAGCCGCCGCGATGGCCCAGACAAATGCGATCTTTGTTCAGAGGTTCGGGGATGATCACATGCTGCACGCGGGCCGGGTCGAAAAAGCCCTGTTCGGCCAGATAAGCGACACCGCCATAGCCACCGGATTCTTCATCCGCAGTGCCCGAAATCTCAACCGCGCCGGAAAAGTCGGGATGGGTTTCGATAAAGGCTTCCGCCGCGATGATAGAGGCCGCCAAGCCGCCCTTCATGTCGCAGGTGCCGCGCCCGTAGATCTTGCCATCCGAAACCTCGGCGCCAAAGGGATCAAAGGTCCAGCCTGCGCCGACCTCGACGACATCCGTGTGGCTGTTGAAATGCACACAGTCACCCGCATGACGCCCCTCGCGCCGTGCGATGATGTTCCAGCGCGGGTATTTTGTGCTGTCTCCCGGCGTGCCATGAGCGCGGATCAGTTGCGTTTCAAATCCATGCGCCGACAACCGCTTGTCCAGATACTCGCAGATCAGGCGATAATCCTGACCGGGCGGGTTCAGCGTCGGAATGCGGATCAGATCCTGGGTCAGTGCGATCAGATCGTCACGTTTGGCGGCGATGGCGGAGGCAAGTGGTGTTGTCATGGAGGCATCGTTCACCGCATCGCACGTTAAGGCAAGCCCCCTGCCAGCAGCGATGCACAATACCTCCGATTTTGGATCAGGTCTTTTCCTTGGGGTGGTCCGCGCTAGTTCAAGATTGCCGAGGATTACAGGATTGCGAAATGAACCAGACCCAAGACCCCGAACTCGAAGAAGAAATGGAAGAGCAATCCGTCAATGATGCCGCGGCTTTGTCGCCCAAGCTGATCTACGAAGTGATCCGGCGGGACGGAGAAGAGGAATTGCGACGCACCAAACGGTCGTTGATCTGGTCGGGCATTGCCGCGGGTATGTTGATCAGCCTCTCCGTCTTGGGCGAGGCTGTTTTGCGTACCTATCTGCCCGATACCCCAGGGCGCTACCTGATCGAGAACCTTGGTTATTCGCTTGGGTTTCTGGCGGTGATCATGGGCAGGATGCAGCTATTTACGGAAAACACGATTACGACGGTCCTGCCGATTATGCAGGAACGCACGTGGTACGCCTTTGGCTGTATGATGCGGCTTTGGGGTATCGTTCTGGGGGCGAATGTTGTCGGCGCATTTGTCGCCGCCGCCCTGTTTGTATTCACGCCAGCATTGTCACCTGAATTGATGCCAGCGATTGAGGGGTTGTCCCAACATGCCACAGGAATGGGCGCGAGCCAGTCGTTCTGGCGTGCCATTCCGGCCGGTATCATCGTGGCGTTGATTGTCTGGATGCTGCCTCAGGCTTCGGCATCGGCGTTTTGGTTGATTCTTGTGTTCACCTGGTTGATCGCGGCGGGGGATTTCACCCATATCGTCGCCGGATCAGTGGAAATGGCCGTGCTTGTCCTGCAAGGGTCGTTGACCGTCGGTCCCGCACTCTTTGGGTTCTTTCTGCCAGTCTTGGCGGGTAACATTATCGGCGGAACGATGATATTTACCCTCGTGGCATGGGGGCAGGTGCGCGATGATGTGGAGCCGGAATAGAACCAAGATCAGGAGACAGCCGTGAGCAGCCGTCCGCCCCTTTCCATTGGTATTCTCTGGCGGGCGCTTCGGGCGAGTTTTGCGCAGATTGCAGAAAACAACCTCGCCCTGATCGCAGCCGGTGTCGCGTTTTTCTCGATGCTCTCGTTGTTTCCGGCCTTGGCCGCGCTCATTGCATTGCTTGGGCTGATCTCTGATCCTGTTGTGGTTGTGGCCCAGTTGGAGGAGATGCGGGGCCTGCTGCCGGATGATGTTTACGAGATTATAAATGATCAGGTGGTGGCGCTGGTAACGGCCAGTGCGGATACTTTGGGATGGGCGGGGCTATTGTCACTGATGTTTGCGCTTTGGTCCGCACGGGCCGGTGTCGGCGCGATGATGACCGGGCTCAACAACGTTTATAACCGCCCCAACAGAAACACTGCGCGGCACTACTTGCGGGCCTTGCTGGTGACGTTGGCGATGGTCGCGGTTGGCATTGTTGCGTTGCTGACACTGGTGGTTATTCCGGTGGTTCTGGCGTTCTTCCCGCTTGGATTTCTGGCCAACCTGCTGGTTGATCTGTTGCGCTGGTCGATAGCGTTGATCGTTTTGTTTGTCGGTGTCGGTCTTTTGTACCGGCATGGGCTGAACCGGCACCGGGCACGGGTGTCCTGGGTGTCTCCGGGCGCAGTGCTGGCCGTGTTTTCGTGGATCGTCCTGTCAGTTGGATTTTCGTTCTACGTGGCCAATTTTGGTAATTACAATCAGGTCTACGGGTCCATCGGTGCTGTTATTGCGATGCTGATCTGGCTCTGGATCAGCAGTTTTCTGGTTCTTCTGGGCGGCTCGATCAACGCCCAGATCGACGCCCAGTCAGATCAGAACATCATCGCGTAAACGAAATCCTCATTTTTTGCTGTTCCCAATAAGGCTGGCTTTGGCCCAAGGGAAGGATGCATAAATGATCGCGATTGAAGAATTGGCACCACAGACATTGCGACTGCATCTGATAGGAAAAATCGCCGCGGGCGATCTTGAGGTGCTTGAGGCGCGGCTTGATCCATATCTTGAGGATGAAGGATCAGTGAATGCGGTGATCGACCTGTCAGAGCCGTCCCAATTTGATCAACCCACGGCCACAGATGCGGTGTCACAGCGCCTCTTGGCGCAATTGGACAAGCTGGGACGTGTCGCCATCGTGGGCGCGCGGGACGCGCTGCCGGACTTTGTGCAGGCGTTGGATGCGGTGATGCCGCCGGGGCAATTGGGCCGGTTTGATCTGACCGAACGGCAAACCGCGCAACGATTTGCGTCAGGTCCGCATTAACGCGGGTCAATCCACCGGCGCAAAACTCTCTGCACGGGCACGGGCCCAGCGGGTTTTGTTGCCCTGCAAATCCTCGGCCTTGTCGTCCAAAAGATACCCTACGGGCAGATAGTGATAAACCTCGTTGCCCTCGACCACGCTGTTGTCACCTTGCCGCATCATCAGATGTCGCGGCAAAAACTCATCAGGATGATGCAAGCCCGCCGCGCCGGTCATCTCGGCCAGGGCCTCCATCGTGTTGCGGTGAAAACGCTCCACCCGCTGGCTTTTGTGGCCAACATCCAGCGCCCTTTGCCGCAATTTGTCCTGCGTTGCGACGCCGACAGGGCAATGGTTGGTATGGCAGGCCTGCGCTTGGATGCAGCCGATGGCGAACATGAAACCACGGGCCGAATTGCACCAATCCGCCCCCAAGGCCAGGGCGCGCGCAATGTCATAGGCATGCACGATTTTGCCGGCCGCGCCAATCTTGATCCCGTCGCGCAGGCCCGCCCCGCGCAGCGTGTTGTGCACAAAGGTAAGCCCCTCGATCATCGGCATACCGACATGGTTGGAGAACTCCACCGGCGCGGCACCCGTGCCACCCTCGGCCCCGTCCACCACAATGAAATCGGGTGTGATGCCCGTCTTTAGCATCGCTTTGACCATGCACATAAATTCGCGCCTGTGGCCGATACAGAGCTTGAAACCAACAGGTTTGCCGCCTGACAAATCCCGCAACGTGCCGATAAATTCTATCATTTCGATGGGGGTAGAGAACGCCGGATGCGCGGCAGGCGACACGCAGTCCTTGCCCATCGGAACCCCGCGTGCCTCGGCAATCTCGGGGCTGATCTTGGACGCAGGCAACAGCCCGCCATGTCCGGGCTTTGCCCCCTGGCTGAGCTTCAGCTCAATCATCTTGATCTGGTCCAGTGATGCGGTTTCCCGGAACTTTTCAGGATCAAAATTGCCATCTTCGGCCCGGCATCCGAAATACCCCGACGCCACCTGATAAATCAGATCACCGCCGCCCGCCTTGTGATAACGGCTGACCGATCCTTCACCGGTATCATGGGCAAAGCCGCCCATCTTTGCCCCGGTGTTCAACGCCTGAATGGCATTGGCGGAGAGCGAGCCAAAGCTCATCGCGGAGATATTATACAGCGAGGCGGAATAGGGCTGCTTGCACTCCGGCCCGCCAATCACCGTCCGAAAATCGGGATTGGTGATATGGACCGGCTGCACCGAATGGGTGACCCAAGAATATCCCGCCTCATACACCCGTTTTCGCGTCCCAAAAGGCCGCGCGTCCTCCTGCCCCTTTGCCCGTTGATAGACCAGCGACCGGTCATCGCGGCTGAAGGGTTCTTCGTCTTGGTCGGATTCGATCAGATATTGCCGGATCTCCGGCCTGATCCCCTCAAAGAAGAAGCGCATGTGACCCAGAACAGGATAATTGCGCAGGATCGAATGGCTGGGCTGGAGAACATCATAGATGCCCATGAGGCTCAGCACGGTCAAAACGGCCAGCGGCAGCAGAAACCAGACAGACCATGCAAAAACCAGAACCAGACAGAGCAATCCCAACAGGACAACCGCGACAAACGGAACAAAGCGGGTCATGTTTTTGAGGTTTGGCATCAAAGTCTCCGACTAGGTGAATGCGATGGCCGTAGTGTGACGGGTTTGATCGCTGACGCAAGCACTTGCTATTTGCGCGGTGCTTGCATTTGTTGGCGGTCAATTGCCATCACGGGAGCGCAAAATGTCTCAAGGTCCACTTGCATCGTTGAAGGTTGTTGAGTTTTCCGGCCTTGGCCCTGCGCCTTTGGCAGGCCAATTGTTGGCGGATATGGGGGCCGAGGTGATCACTGTGGATCGTGCCGCAGCGCCCGCTGACCCAACGGATGTAAACCGGCGCGGCAAGAAGTCTGTTGTGCTGAACCTCAAATCCGATGCGGGTCTTGATGCAGCGCGGCGGTTGATTGCCGCAAGCGATGTTTTGATCGAAGGGTTCCGCCCCGGCGTGATGGAGCGGTTGGGCCTTGGTCCGGACAGCTGCCCCAAGGCGTTGATCTACGCGCGGATGACCGGCTGGGGTCAGGATGGGCCTTGGGCGCATAAAGCAGGCCATGACATCAATTATCTGTCTCTAACAGGGGCGCTTCATGCGATGGGGGCAGCAGATTCAGCGCCGGTGCCGCCATTGAATATGGTCGCGGACTACGGGGGCGGAACGATGTTCTTGATCTTTGGCATCCTGTCCGCGGTGATCGAACGCGGCGTATCTGGCAAAGGTCAGGTGGTGGATGCGGCGATGGTGGATGGTGTGCCCGCGATGATGGGGCTGATCCACGGAATGCTGGCCGAGGGATTCTGGACTCAGCACCGTGGCGCAAACTGGCTGGATGGCGGCGCGCATTTCTATCGGTGCTATACCTGTGCAGATGGAAAATATGTCTCTGTGGGCGCGTTAGAGCCACAATTTTATGCAATCCTGTTGGACAAACTGAACCTGCCCGAGGATCTGCGGACCTCGCAAAACGACCGTGAAACATGGCCGGACATGAGCGCCCGATTTGCGGATATTTTTGCCACCAAAAACCGTGATGAATGGGCAGAAATTTTCGAAGGATCAGATGCCTGTGTCGCGCCGGTTCTTGAATTTTCCGAAGCGCCCGACCACCCGCATATGGCGCTGCGGCAGTCGCTGATCAATGTGGGCGGAACAGTGCAATCTGCCCCTGCACCCCGGTTTTCGCGGAGTCAGCCAAGGCCAATCGTTGCGCCCAATGCCGTGGGCGGCGAAACAGTGGAGGTTCTGCAAGCGCTGGGGTTTTCTGATGAAGAGATCGAGACGCTGACCTAGAGACTAAATCGGGTCTGAACCTGTAGTGACCCATTTCCGCGTCACTTGATCCGCCGTGCAAAGTTACCACATTCCCGTATCGCCCCTATGCAGGATCGGGTACTCTGCCCCTATGAAAGACAACGCGCCTACAGACAGCCGGATCGATTTGGACAAGGTCATTGTCTGCCCGCAGTGCGATGCGGTTTTTCAACTTGTCCGGCCACAGCATGGTGAGCGGGCGAAATGTCAGCGCTGTCACAAGGTTCTGATCGCGCCGCGCAGAAATGCGGGCCTTCATATCATTGCAGTGGCTTTGTCTGTTTTGTTCCTGATTATCGGCGCGGCGATATTTCCATTTCTGACCATCGACGCGGCGGGCAACAAAAATGCGGTTTCAATCCTGGATGCGGCATTGGCTTTCTCGGGTGGGCCGATGATCATACTGTCATTGGCGACGGCGGCGTTGATTATTCTGTTCCCGCTGTTCCGCGTGTTGCTGACGCTCTATGTTCTAGTGCCCGTGGTGCTGGACCGACCTCCGGCCCGCCACGCCATCCGCGCATTTCGGTTGTCAGAGGCCATGCGCCCGTGGTCGATGGCAGAGATTTTTGCAATTGGCTGCGCCGTTGCATTGGTTAAGGTCGCGGATCTGGCCCATGTGGGATTTGGCCCGGCGTTCTGGATGTTTGGTATTCTTGTTGTTCTGGTGATCGCGCAGGACAGCTTTATGTGTAAATGGTCTGTATGGAACTCTCTGGAACACCCAAAAAGATCGTAAGCGCCCGTGATCTGGGTATCGTCGCCTGCACGCGCTGTTCGAAGGCGTGGCCGCTGGGCACGCAAACCTGTGCGCGCTGCGGTCATGCCCTGGTGTCACGCGATCCGATGAGCCTGCAAAGGGTCTGGGCCTATTGGCTGATGGGTCTGATCTGTTACGTGCCGGCAAATCTGTTTCCGATGCTGCAAACCAGAACGCTGTTTCAGGTGGATGAAAGCACAATCATCGGCGGTGCGGTTGAACTTGCCCATCACGGCAACCATGGCATCGCCGCGATTATCATCTTTGCCTCGGTGGTTATCCCCTTGGGCAAGTTCTGGGCGGTGGCGTTTCTCGCGCTCAGCGTCAAGAACAGGTCGATGGTGTCAAAGAACACGCGGCAGTTCCTTTACGAGGTGGTGGAATACATCGGCCGTTGGTCGATGATCGATATCTTTGTGGTTGCGATTTTGTCGTCTCTGGTGCAACTCAAGGCATTGGCCGCCATCAATCCCGGCACTGCGGCTATGTTCTTTGCTTTGTCGGTCATTTTCACGATGCTGTCCGCGCAGGCCTTCGATTCCCGCCTGATTTGGGACGTTCAAGCCAAAGAAAAACCAGCCGGTGATGGGGGCGTAGACATACATGAATGACGACCTGCCAGATGTGTCTGTATCGCCTGCCCGCAAGGTGTTCCTGAGCGGGGCATCGGTGATCTGGATCATTCCGATCCTCGCGTTGCTGGTTGCCTTGACGGTTGCGTGGCAATCCTACAACGAGCGTGGTCCCTTGATCACGGTCGAGTTTGAGAACGGCGCGGGCATTCAGGCCGGAGAAACCGAGCTGAAGTTTCGCGATGTGACGGTTGGCATTGTTGAAAAGGTCGGCTTTACCGCATCCCTGTCCAAGGTCACCGCGCAAATTCGTGTGGAAAAGGAAGTTGCGCCTTTCATTGACGCCAGCGCGGTCTTTTGGATTGTCCAGCCCGAGGTGACCGCGCAAGGAATTACCGGGCTCAGCACGGTTCTGAGCGGTGTATACATCGAGGGATCCTGGGACGATCAGGTCGGCGGTTATGCCAATCTCTTTCAAGGGGCATCTGAGGCACCGCTGATCCGTCCGGGTCAGTCGGGTCTGGAAATTGCATTCAAAACTACGGCCAACGGCCAACTGACGGACAATGCGCCCATCCTATATAAAGGCATCGAAGTGGGCCGTGTGGGCCGTGCAAAGATTGATCCGCGCAACAACTACGCCGTGGTCGAGGCGTTGATTTTCGAAGAGCATCGGACGCTCGTCAACCAATCGACCCGATTTTGGGATGCTTCCGGCTTTAGCGTGACACTTGGCCCTGCAGGCGCCGAGATTGATTTTTCCTCTCTCGCGACGCTGGTCGGCGGGGGAATCACCTTTGATACCTTTGTGTCGGGCGGTGACCGTGTTCAGGATGGCACCGTATTTGAGATTTTCCCGGACAAGGAAACAGCGCGAAACTCGGTCTTTAATGCTTCAGAGGTTACACCCTTGAAGCTGAGTGTGATCTTTGAGGACAATATCTCCGGTCTCGTGGTCGGTGCTCCAGTTGAATTGAGCGGCCTCAAGATCGGCGAGGTTGAGGCGCTGTCCGGTATTGTTGACTACAACCAGTTTGGCGACAGCCGTGTGCGTTTGAACGTAAATCTTTCGATCCAACCTGCCCGCCTTGGTCTGCCGGTCGATGTGAATGCGGAAAACGCGCTGCTGTTTCTGCAGGAACGTGTGAGCAACGGTCTGCGTGCGCGGCTGGCTTCGGCCAGTTTGCTGACTGGCGGGCTCAAGGTGGAGCTGGTGATGGTCGAAGATGCGCCCTCCGCCCGTTTGGTTGCCGATGGCGATGCATTGCCTGTCCTGCCCACAACCTTTAGCGAAACATCCGACGCGGCCGCGACCGTCGAGGGGGTGTTCACCCGTATCAACAATCTGCCGATCGAGGAATTGCTCAACAGTGCGATTTCGTTCCTCAATTCGGCAGAGGCTTTGGTCACCGACGAAGACCTGCGCGAAACGCCGCAAGATCTGCGCTTGTTGTTGGCCGAATTGCAGGGGCTTGTGACCTCGGATGATGTGCAAAACATCCCGGTGGCCCTGAACGCCACGCTCACACGGGTGGAAACGCTGGTGGCGACATTGGAACGCGAGCAGGTCGCTGAACGTCTTTCTGCCGCGTTAGAAGGCGCAACCGTCGCCGCAAATTCTGTGACGACCTCGGTCGAAGGGGTGCCCGCATTGGTGGAGCAAATCCAGGCCGTCGCGGCCAAGGCCGAAACGCTTGAACTCAACCAGCTGGTGGAGGAACTCACCGCGCTGACCAAATCCGCGGATGCTGTGATCGGAACGGAGGCTGCTGTTGCATTGCCTGGATCGCTCAAACGGGCGTTGGATGAAGTAAATTACACCTTGCAGGAATTGCGCGAGGGCGGTGCGATCGAGAATGTGAACAAGACGCTGGCTTCGGCCCGTAACGCAGCGGACAACATCGCGGTTTCGGCCAAGGATCTGCCAAATATCGTGGATCGCCTGACCCGCCTGTTTGCTCAGGCGAGCCGCACAATTGAAGGGTACAACAAGGGCGAAGAGATCAGCCGCTCCGCTCAAGATACCCTGCGTGACATTCAGAAAGCCGCCGACGCTCTTGCATCTTTGGCGCGGACCATTGAACGTAACCCCAATTCGCTTTTGCTGGGACGATAGAATGACATTTCACCGCCGGTCTTTGATTGTGGGTTTGACGCTGCTGCTGGCCGCCTGTGGCAGCGCAGAACGTTTTGCCGTCAGCACGCCCCCTGTGACCGAGAAAGTCCGCATCGCCTTTTCATCCGTGGAAGTGCGCGATGTGTCTTTGCCCAGTTATGCAGCGGCGGATGAGATCCATCTGCAAGCTGCGGACGGCACTCTCAAAAGTTCATCGGATATCCTCTGGGCCGATGCGCCGGAGCGGGCCGTCGCACTTGAGCTGAGCCGGAACCTCGCCCAGATGACCGGCAGGGCCATCGCCTCAGAACCTTGGCCGTTTGAAGCCTTTCCATCCGCACGGCTGGAACTGCGGTTTTCCGATCTTGTTGCGACAAGCGACGGGGTGTTTCGCACCACAGGCCAATATTTCGTGGCGGTTCGTGACGGTGGGCGGGAACGGTCGGGCTTGTTTGATCTGAGCGTAACGTTTGATCCCAAAGGAGGCCCCAATGCGATTGCACGGGCACGGGGGCAGCTGATCTTGGATTTGTCGCGTTACATTGCGATCAACGGGCTGAAGTAAAAAAGGCCGCACAGCGTATTGCTGCGCGACCGGCCAAGAAACCTAGAAGTCCAGGTTTTCCACATTCAGCGCGTTTTTCTGGATAAACTCGCGGCGTGGTTCGACGACATCGCCCATCAGCTTGGTAAACAAATCGTCGGCCTCGGCCATGTCTTCGACTTTGACCTGCAGCAAGGTACGGGCATCCGGATCTAGCGTGGTTTCCCACAGCTGATCAGGGTTCATTTCACCCAATCCCTTGTAGCGCTGCAAAGACAGGCCCTTTTCCCCTTCGGCCAGGATCGCGCTCAGCAGATCAAGCGGGCCATGGATGAGCTGGCTGCGGTCTTTGCGGACCAAGGTCGCAGGAAGATCATAGACGTCCTGCAAATGCTGCGTAAAGGAGCCAGAGCGCCGCGCCTCGCCAGAGCGGAGCATCTTGCCATCCAGCGTGCGCACTTCTTCGACACCGCGCAGAATGCGGGCCAGTCGCACACCGTGATCCTGAGTGATCCGGCCCTGCCAGCCGCGTTCATATTCGAGCGCGATCAGATTCAGACGGGTTGCGATCTTGTCGGCCACGCCTTGCAAGTTGTTGTCCACCGCGCCGGGAACAAAGGCACCGGCAATGGCCGCCTGTTCCAGAATATGGCGGGGGTAATGGGTCGGGAAGGCCTCAAGCACGCGGCGCAACTGGCGGGCCATATCGACAACCCGCGCCAGATCGGCGCCAGAGATTTCTTCGCCATTGCCTTGGCGCAGCAAAGCGCCCTCAATGCCCTGCTGGATCAGGTAATCATCCATCGCGGCCTGATCCTTGAGGTATACCTCGGATTTGCCGCGTGACACTTTGTAAAGTGGCGGCTGTGCGATGTAGAGATGCCCGTTTTCGATCAACTGTGGCATCTGGCGATAAAAGAACGTCAAAAGCAGCGTCCGAATGTGCGCCCCGTCAACATCCGCGTCCGTCATGATGACGATCTTATGATAGCGCAGTTTGTCTATGTTGAACTCGTCCCGCCCAATGCCGGTGCCAAGTGCCATCACCAGATTGCCGATCTCTTGCGAGCCCAGCATCCGGTCAAATCGCGCCCGTTCCACGTTCAGGATCTTACCTTTGAGGGGCAGGATCGCTTGGGTCTGGCGGTCACGTCCGGTTTGCGCAGACCCTCCCGCAGAATCACCCTCCACAAGGAAGACTTCGGTCTTGGAAGGGTCTTTTTCGGAGCAGTCCTTGAGTTTGCCAGCAAGGAAATTCACATCCATCGCGGTCTTGCGGCGGGTCAGGTCGCGGGCCTTTCGCGCAGCCTCACGGGCATGGGCCGCTTCGACGATCTTGCTGACCACGATCCGTGCTTCGTTGGGGTTTTCTTCGAACCACTCAGACAGCTTTTCGTTCACCAGTCCTTCAACCGCTGGCCGGACTTCAGACGACACCAGCTTGTCCTTGGTTTGCGAGCTGAATTTTGGATCAGGCACTTTGACCGACAAGACACAGGTCAGACCCTCGCGAGCGTCATCACCGGTAAAGTTGATCTTTTCCTTCTTTGCGATGCCAGAAGACTGGGCATAGCTGTTGATTGTGCGTGTCAGCGCCCCGCGAAAACCGGCCATATGGGTGCCGCCATCGCGCTGTGGGATGTTGTTTGTGAAAGGAAGAACATTCTCGTGATAGCTGTCGTTCCACCACATTGCGACCTCGACGCCGATATCGTCCCTTTCGCCAACAATAAAAATAGGTTCCGGCATTACAGAGGTTTTGTGCCGGTCGAGATATTTAACAAATTCTTTGACGCCGCCCTCATAAAAGAGTTCGGATCGCAACGGCTCTGCCGGGCGCTCGTCGGTTAGAATGATCCGCACACCTGAGTTCAGGAACGCCAGCTCGCGCAGGCGTTTTTCCAATGTCTCAAACGAATATTCGAGGTTCGAAAACGTATCTGTTGAGGCCATGAACCGCACTTCGGTGCCGGTGCGATCGGTGTCGCCGACAACCTCCAGATGCTTGGTGGTAAAGCCACCCTCGAAACGGGCGACATGCTCTTTGCCCTCGCGCCAGATGCGCAGCTCAAGCCAGTCTGAGAGGGCATTCACAACCGAAACGCCAACACCGTGCAGACCGCCGGAGACCTTGTAGGAATTGCTGTCGAATTTACCGCCCGCGTGCAGCTGGGTCATGATCACTTCGGCGGCGGAAACGCCTTCTTCCTCGTGGATGCCCACCGGAATGCCCCGCCCGTTGTCGCTGACCGAAACAGAGAGATCTTCGTGAATTGTGACTGTCACGGCGTCCGCATGACCGGCCAATGCCTCGTCAATTCCGTTGTCCACGACCTCGTAGACCATATGATGCAAGCCAGAGCCATCATCGGTGTCACCGATGTACATGCCGGGGCGTTTACGGACCGCTTCTAAGCCTTTGAGAACTTTGATGGAATCGGCGCCATATTCCTGTGGCGTCTGCTCATTCTCGGACATGTGGAAAAACCTTCTTCTTTTGTCCGATTTATAGTGGTTTTGCAGAGGGTTGTCACGCAAATGGCACAAGATTTTGTGCCATGATGGAAGGTGTCAGCGGGCTGCGGTCACGCGGCTTTCTCCGGCCTCTTCTGTGACTTCCAGAACCTGCGCGCGATCCCCCAGAGCGGTGAACATTTCCGCCCCGGTTCCGGTCATCCACGCCTGCGCGCCAAGCCCGCAAATCTCGTCGTAAAGGGCGGCTTGCCGGTCCGCATCCAGATGTGCAGCGACCTCATCCAGCAAGAGCAACGGCGGCGCGCCAAAGCCTTCCGCCAAGGCCCGGGCATTGGCCAGGATCAGCGAGACCAGCAACGCCTTTTGTTCCCCCGTTGAACAATCCTTGGCTGGAGTGCCCTTGGCTGCGTAAACCCCGAACAGATCGGCGCGGTGCGGTCCGATCAATGTGCGTCCCGCCGCCAGATCGCGGGTGCGATTGTCCGCAAGTGCGGCCTGCAACTCTTCCGCCTCTGCGGGCATGTCACATTCCAATGACAGGGTGGCCACCGGAAAGGCGGTTTGTGCCTGGTCTTGCGCCTCGGCAATGGCCTGAAGCGCCTGAAGGCGACCTGCGTGAATTGCCGCGCCCGCTTCGGCCATTCGAAGTTCAAGCGCGGCGTACCATGACGGCTCCCGCACCATATCCTTGAGCAATCTGTTCCGTTCGCGCATGGCTTTTTCATAAGTCAGCGCGTGTTCTGCGTGGTCGGGCAGGAAACTTAGCGTCATGCGGTCCAAGAACCGCCTTCGACCTTCCGCGCCCTCAATCCACAACCGGTCCATCGCGGGGATCAGCCAAAGCACGCGGGCGATCCGCCCCAGCGCTGTTTGCGGTGCGGCCTTGCCGTCAATACGCACCTGACGGGCATTGCCACCTTCGGACCAGACTTCGATCTCATGAACCTGATCCAGCGAATGCAGTATCGCGGTCAGCTTCCACCCCAATGCTTCGGGCCTGCGTGTCATGTCCTCGGCGCTGGCCCGGCGCAAACCGCGCCCCGGAGACAGCAAAGACACCGCTTCGATCAGGTTGGTTTTGCCCGCACCATTGGGGCCAAAGATCGCGACAGGACGTGCGTCACAATCCACCACCGCCCGCTTGTGCGAGCGGAAATGGGACAGCGTGAGCTGGGAGAGGTATAACTTACCCATCGGCGGCCCCATTTTCTTTCAAAGAAAACGGCCGGGAACTCTGATAGTTTCCGCGGGCCTCACACACGCATCGGCATGACGACATAGACAGCGGATTCGTCATTGCCTTCGCGCATCAATGTTGGATCGCCGGAAGAGTTGAACAGGAACACCGCATTTTCGCGGTCCACCTGGCTGGCGATTTCCAACAGATACTTGGCGTTAAATCCGATCTCAAGCCGTTCATCGCCGTAAGCCACTGCCAGCTCTTCTTCGGCCGCGCCACTGTCTGGGGCGTTGACCGACAGGATCAGACGGTCTTCGTCCAGTTGCAACTTTACCGCGCGGGACCGTTCGGAGCTTACAGTGGCAACACGATCGACCGCCTGCGCAAAATCGCTGGCGTCAACCTCCATCTTGCGGGTGTTGCCCTGTGGGATGACGCGGGTGTAATCGGGGAATGTGCCGTCAATGACCTTGGATGTCAGGGTAATCTCTGGCGTGGCAAAGCGGACCTTGGTTTCCGAAACTGACACGGCGACCTGCAAATCATCATCATCCAGCAGTTTGCGCAGCTCACCCACGGTTTTCCGCGGCACAATCACGCCGGGCATCTCGGCCGCGCCTTCGGGCAGATTTGCGTCAATCCGGGCAAGCCGGTGACCATCGGTCGCCACACAGCGCAGCACCTTGCCACCTGCGGAATCTGCCGTGTGCATGTAGACACCATTGAGATAGTACCGCGTTTCTTCGGTAGAGATCGCAAATTTGGATTTGTCGAACAGGCGGCGCAGCACCGGCGCCGGCGCACTGAAGTTCGAGGCATATTCAGAAGAGGCCATCACCGGGAAATCTTCACGCGGCAAGGTGGCAAGGCTAAAGTTGGAGCGGCCAGCCTCAACCGTGAGGCGGCCAGCGGCACTGTCAGCCGTCAGATTGATCAAGGCGCCATCGGGCAGCTTACGCACAATTTCATGCAGCAGCGTTGCGGACACGGTCGTCGCTCCGGCACGTTCAACCTGTGCGCCAACCTTGTCGACAACTTCGATATCCAGATCGGTGGCGCGGAAGGACACGTCGCTGCCTTCTGCCTCAATCAGCACATTGGCGAGGATCGGAATGGTATTGCGCCGCTCAACAACAGATTGTGCCTGGCTGACTGCCTTGAGCAACGCGGCGCGTTCGATGCTGAATTTCATGTGCCTTCTCCCTGAGGACTGCCGGGATAGGCAAACTACCTTGTTCCCCCGCTTTCACAAGACTTTTGTTGGTTTCGCGGAGGGAATGCAAGAGGGGCCCGAAGGCCCCTGTCATTTGGTCACGCACGCATGGTTTGTGGATCACGCCTCAAGGGCGCGGCGCAGCATTTCCAGATCTTCGGCAATCTGGCCATCTGATTGTTTCAACTCTTCAATCCGGCGCACCCCATGCATCACGGTGGTATGGTCGCGCCCGCCAAAGCGGCGGCCAATCTCGGGCAGGCTGCGGCTGGTCATCTGTTTGCACAAATACATCGCCACCTGACGGGGCCGGGCATAGCTGCGCAGGCGTTTCGGGCCGATCATATCGCTCAGACGGATGTTGTAGTGATCGCTGACTTTGCGCTGGATCTCTTCGACGGTGATCTTGCGCTCTGAATCGCGCAGAACATCGGCAAGGCAGTCCTGCGTCAGTTCCATGTTGATCTCACGCCCGACCAGTGAGGCAAAGGCGAAAAGCCGTGTCAGTGCACCCTCAAGAACCCGCACGTTTGAACTGATCCGGTGCGCGAGGAACTCCAGCACGCCATCATCAACCTCAAGGCCGGGATAGTTGCGGCGCTGAACCTCGACTTTGCTTTGCAGGATGCCAAGGCGCAATTCGTAATCGGTGGGATGCAGATCCACCACCAGACCGCATTGCAGGCGGGATTTAACACGGTCCTCAAGATCCTTGATCTCGCCGGGGGCGCGATCGGCGGAAATAATGATCTGTTTGTTTTGGTCCACCAGCGCGTTGAACGTGTGAAAGAATTCTTCTTGCGTGCTGTCTTTGCCGGCGATGAATTGCACATCGTCCACCATCAACACATCGACGGAACGAAAAATCTCTTTGAAGTCCATCATCTTGCGATCACGCAAGGCCTGAACAAACCTGTACATGAATTGTTCGGCAGACAGATAAAGCACATTCATCTGCGGTTTGCGCTGCTGCAACTCAAGCGCGATGGCGTGCATCAGGTGTGTTTTACCAAGGCCAACACCACCATACAAAAACAGCGGGTTAAAAGTGACAGGGCCACCTTCGGCAACGCGGCGGGCGGCGGCATGGGCCAGTTCGTTGGGTTTGCCGACAACAAAATTGTCAAAGCTGAAACGCGGGTCAAGCGGGGCGGTGTTCAAGACATTTGAGTTTGCAGCGGCCTGCGGCGCGGCGGTTTTTTTAGGGGGCATGACGGGTTTGGCTGCGGTCGAACCGGATTGGGCTGCCAGGGCGAAGTTCAGGCGCGATGCCTCAACACCTTCAGCGTTGATCTCATGCAGGATCAGATCGGCGAAATTCTGGCTGACGTAGTTTCCAAAAAAGTTGGTCGGCACATGCAGGGTTGCAATCCCTTCCGACACCGGACCCGGAACAAGTGGCTCAATCCAGGTTGTAAAATTGTTCTGCCCTACAGTTTTGAGAAGTCGCTGCCTAATTGCGCCCCATTGGTCCTGCGTCAT